>CP168152.1:370000-2770000 GCA_041545745.1 Stenotrophomonas indicatrix | reverse complement strand
ATCCAACGCTTTGTCAGGGTTATAAGGCTCAGTTTGCTGGGTCGGCAAATCCGAAATATCGACCGGCTGCGGAGGTGCGATTATCTCGCCCAGGTGAAGCTCATTGAGTTCAGTGAGCTCTACAACCGTGCCATCCGCGTCATCCGTTACAGGGAGGCCATCGTCGATCATCGGAAGATCAACTCTCGCATGTTGCCGTCGCGGTCCTTGATCAAAACCTTGCCGCCCTGTTTGACCTCATTGAGCAAGAACTTTTCGGTGCTGATGGCGTGACGCAACACCTCTGTGACGCTTGTGCTGCGCTCTTGGGCCATGCTCTTGAGCGCTGAGGTGACTTCCTCAGACAAATTCACCGTGATTTTGGTTTTCTCGCTCATATCAGTCTCCTGCTTTTATACGGCTTTTATATGGCTTAATTACGGCAATGTCAACCTGGCTCGCCTACGCTGAGATGAGATCGGCATCGTAATTACGGCCGACAGTGTGCCTCGATGGGGATGATGAACGGACCATTAGCCGAGGCTGCGATGGCAACCAAGCGCGTTTGGTCCCTATCTCAGGACGCGCATGATCAATCCTTGGCCAGAGTGAGGGACGCACTCGACATGAAGATCGCGCGTCTAGATGAGCCTCTGCGGGCTTGGAGCGCCATCTGCTGTTACGTTGACTGGCGGGGATCGCCTGGCGCAGACTTCCAGGACACTTACTAGGACACATTCCGGTCTGGGTTCTCTAGGAAGATCAATGGGTTGGGGCTTGGGACGTTTAATCCCACTCTCTCCGCCAGAGTTTTCGAAAAGCCCCTAGAAACAGGGGCTTTTTCTTTGTCTCAGCTATTGCTACCCGCCCGCTTACCCATCCACCTGCACAGGCCGATTCAGGGCGATCTGCTGCTGAACCCAGCCTTGCACCTCGGATTGTATCCACAGTGCCCGCCGCCCGATGCGAATTGATCGCGGGAATCGGCCGGCCTTGATCTCGCCGTAAATGAAGGTAGTGCCCATGCCGGTCATCAGCCGCACGCGGTCCAATGACAGCAGCTCTTCCAACTTTTCAGCCGCGCCCATTGTTGCCTCCTGCCGCGCGCTGCGGCTTTGGTAGCTGCTCGGCCAGACCCAGCTTGAACTGCACGATGTTGCCGGGAGCGGTCGGCACGGCGCGCGGGCTCCGCGCTGGTCGGTTGATCCGCCGCCACTCGGCCAGCGCTGCATCGGGGTCCGCGTTCTTGCCGGTCGATCTGCAGCAGCATTCGACCAGGTGGCCACCGCTGGCGCTGGTGCAGCGCATGTCGTGGATGTGGCGCGCGCGGTGGCCGGCGGCGCAGGGCGGCAGCCCTTCGGGATGGCTGATCTGTCGCTGTGTCATGGCTTCTCGCACTCCTGGATGTAGGCATTCAGCTGGTCCCGGATGAACGCCGCTTCCTTGGCCCTGAAACGCCTGTCAAAACTGTTGACGGGGATAGGTCCGGCGTCGATCAGCCACTGCAACGGCTGCAGCAGCCAGCGCGGATCGAACGGGAGCCGGCTGCGCGGATCGACCGCCTGCGCCGTCGGCATGCAGTCAGGGCCTGCCCAGTCTTCGGAGTCGCCACACCTGGTGCAGGTGCGGTTCTTGAACGCGTGTTCCTTCTCCGGCTGCGGCACGCGTGGCTTGTCGAACAGGGCGCGGATGACCAGGCCGCGCGTATCTGCGTAGCAGACCTGCGCGGCATCGGCTTGCATCCAACAACCGGGGCCAACGTCGTCCTTGTGGCGGTACTCCCAGCGAGCCACATGGGACGAGTAGAGCTCGGCCATCAGGGTGTCGGCCCAGGCGCGGACCTGGTCGGCGGCGACGGGGCCGCCCTCCGGGTCAATCCGACGCATGGCGGCGACCGCCGCAGCGACCGGCGATGACGCCATGGTGGCGTCGACCACTGCGGCCGGGCTTACTGGAAGTGTTGAAGGGCTCATGCTGCTACTCGTGGATGTTTGGGGCTACCATCCGCTGTACACAACGAGGGGGCACCGAAATGGTTGAGCGGGAGATCATGGGGTTTGCTGTTCGTGCCACTACCGTGCCGCAGGAGCCTGGCGCAGTTTTTTACGAGCCCGCTTTCCGCCTCAGAAAAATCGGCGAAGAGTACGAGCATCCGCATGTTTGCTACGCGGTTTCGCAGGACGTGGAGCGCCGTACTCAAGAGGAGGCTCTCGAAATGGCTGAAATTGAGCTGGGAAGAATCACGGATGTGATTTGGGTCGGTGATACCTGGCATATCCGCCGATAGCGGAGGCTTCCGTTTCATTAGCGTTGGAACGAGATGCGCGGCGGTGAGCAGCTGGTCAGCCATGGGTGGCGCCTCGTAGCAGCGGCGCTTCCATGTCGAGTCTCTGGGTGGCGGCCTGAGCGGTAGCCGGGTCCTTCTCGATCAGAACCGAATCCCTGCCCTCAATCGCTGCCGCCGCTCCCGTGCTGCCGCTTCCGGCGAAGGGGTCGAGCACCACGCCGCCAGGCGGGCACGAGTAGCGGATCAGCGGCAGCAGCAGCTCGAGCGGTTTCTGGGTGGGGTGGATGGCACGGGAGTGCTCGTTGCGCACGTGCAGAACGCTGCGCATGAGGCGCGGGCCGCCATCCTCAGAGACATAGGTGGTCGACCCGGTTGCCCCATGCCAGTGGGCCGGTTTCTCCTTCTTCCGCACCACACGAGCGCGCGCGTCGTTGGTCACCTGGGCTTCGTGGTGAACGTCAGCCCAAGACCCCCGGTAGAACAGGACGGCATGTTCATGCACGCGGCGGAAGCGGTCGTTGTTGAATCCGGTGCCGTTCTGCTTCTCCCACACCACGTCCTGCGAGTAGCGGTAGCCGTGCAGGGCCATCTCGGCGAAGACAGGGGCCAGGAACCGCTTGCAGCTGGACGGTCTGGCCGCCGGCGCAAAGTTCTATTTCTGGGCACGGTTGGTCGACAAGAGCGGCAACATCGGCCCGTGGTATCCGGCCGGTGCAGGCGTCGTGGGCGAGTCGAGTACCGATGTAACCGAGTACGACAAGCACTTCTCCGGTCTGATCAACAAAAGCGCCTTGGGCCAGGATCTGCTCGCGCCCATCGAAAGCATCGAGCAGTTCGCACCGTTGGTTTGGGACTCTGATTCAATCTATGAGCTCAAACAGACAGTGGTGCACAACGGCAAGATCTGGCTCTGGACCGATTCCGAGCCGGGCAATGAGGAGCCTCCAGGTACGAAGTGGAAGAGCGTGGGTGACGCAGTGGCCGAGGCTGGGGCATTGGTCGGCAGGGTCGACCAGCTGGAGCTGGACGTTACAGAGGTGGACGGCAAGGTCACTGCTGTCGGCAATCGGGTAGACGGACTGGTGGCGCAGTACAGTGCTGAGCACGCGGGTGACGAAGACTGGAACGCGGGCGATGAGGACTCGTTCGCGGGTACGATCACCACGCTGACGGTCATTGCCAGCGGCGACTATGCGCTGGGGCGGCGGGTGGGAAATACCGAGGCATCGGTTGGCGAAACCCAAGCGATGGTGCAGCAGACCAGCCAGGCCTTGGTAGACGTGGATGGCAAGATCAGCGCGTCATGGAATCTGAAGCTGCAGATCGCGGCCAACGGCCAGTACTACGCGGCGGGTATGGGCATCGGCATCGAGAACCAGCCCGATGGTAGTTACCAGAGCCAGGTGCTGTTCGCTGCAGATCGTTTTGCGTTCGTGAATCTAGTCAACGGACAGCTGACTTCGCCCTTCGTGATCCAGGGTGGACAAACCTTCATCAATCAGGCCCTGATCGGAACGGCGTGGATCACCAGTGCCAAGATCGCCGATGCTGCGATCACCAATGCGAAGATCAGTGGGGCCATCCAGTCCGACGACTACGTGCCAGGCCAAACCGGCTGGCGAATCAATAAAGCGGCGGGTGGTGGCTTCGAGTTCAACGGTACGGTCGCCGGTGGGTATCGCCTGAACATCACGAACCAGGGCATCTACATTCGCTACCCGAATGGGAATCTCGCCGTGGAACTGGGAGTGCTGCAGTAATGGCTGACGTCGGTCTGCGGGTAAGAAGCGAGAACGGTTACGTCGAGTCCTCGGTAACCACCAGGCTGTCGAAGATGATCGGGTCGTACACGTTCCCGCTCTACAACCCGGTCAACTCCAACAACAAATGGATCGCTCCGCCCGAGGCAAATGGGGGCCTGGTCGTCAACGACTTCTTGGGCGGCGAGCCCTTCTACTACTTCACGTGCGAAGGGCAGAGATCGGCGTACGGGATGCTGGTCCCATCAGTGACGATATCGGGCAACAGCATCACTTGGAACTGGGAACCTGACGTGGTGAACTACCACGTCAGGATGGAAATGTTTCCAAGTCAGCCGACCACGAGCACCGTCGGCGGCATCACGCTTCACTACGGGGTATACAGCTGATGGCTGTAGGACTGCGCGTACGCAATCAGGGCACCGGGCAGATCCAGATTGGCCTCGGGTATCGGAACCTGCAGTTGGCCAAGTCGGGGACGCTCAACACTGGCACGTTCTCCGGCGGCGCGACCGGCGGCTCCCCACCGTTTGGGTCATGGTCTCCGAGTGGTGTGCTGGCATCAACGAACGGTATGACGAGCCTCCACGTTTGCCGATACGTGAATGATGCTGTGACAACGAACACAGGATTCACTCTGGTACAGAGCACGATTACGTGCGCCGTGTACGCCTCCAGCGCTGCACCCAACACGGTGTTCGAGTACTACACGTTCAGCGCCGCCGAGCGGGCAGCGACCGGGCCGGTTGGGTTGCGCATGCGCGGCGAGGACGGCACGGTGTTCTACGACTCAAGGCGAAAGGGACTGCGCGTTCTTCAGGTGGTGCCGCTGCCAACGGTGCCCGGACCTCCCATTGAAATCGGCCAGTTCTTTCCAGGCACAAAGATCGGAATTGCAATCCCGTCGCCGCGGTTCTACTACAACTCGGTATCGCAGGACCGATGCACCATGACGGCCGACCATTTCCACATGACCAGCGACAACCGAATCTTCATTTCAAGATTGCAGGTTTCCCAACAGACGCTCATCACCAATACCTTCCCGGTTGGCGGCGCAACGATGGGGCCTCAGAACGCGTCGATCTTCATCGTGGACCTGACCGAGGTGCCGCTGGGGTTCGGCTGATGAGGTTATAGGTCACAGATCAGACCCCCATATTTATGTAGCATAGCCGTGCGGGCAAGACGCTCGCATGGATAGAAGGGAAATCATGAAAAAGTTGTCTGTTCTACTTGCTCTGAGCATGGCAGCGTCTGGTGCCGTCGCGAAAGAGCCGACTGCGTTGCCGATGGATGAGAGCTCCATGGCAAGCGTACTCGCCGCGCCGTTGTCTGACCGTCCCGGCGGTTTTACTGGCCGAGAGGTTTTTCGACTTTTCAACAACAAGACGAAAAACCATCTTTCCTACCACGAGATGCCGAACAACTGGGAGGACCTGGGGTGGAGGAAAGAGGGTACGCTGGGCTTTGTGTCCACCACCTATTTCGCAGATGCTCGGCCAATGTACGTCTGCTACATGTGGAGCAAGGACACCAACTGGGATCACAAGTACTTCAGCACGAATGATCCTGGCTGTGAAGGGCAGAATCAGCCGAACTATTTTGGCTACTTCGAGGGCTATTTGGCATCGACTCAGTTGCCAGGAACCGTGCCTTTGTACCGCTGCTACATTGAGTTGACGAAGGATCACTTCGATACCCTGTCTTCGAACTGCGAGGGTGAAGGTTTGGCGCAGTTCGAGAAGCTCTTGGGCTACATATTCCTGTAACTCGCTTGCAGTCCGGCAAAGTGCCGGGCTGCATCACCGTTCATACACGGGCCTGGGCGTCAGATGTCGGCCATGTGCTATTCCGCCCAAATCGAGGCCGCATACCAGAAGCTGGTCCGCATGACCGGCGCCACGCTGTCGCTGCAAGAGTTTTCAGCGCAGTACGCCTATGACCCGGGCAATATGAAATCCTGCATCGAGTGCTTTCAGCATGATGGATCACACATGGATCCATACAAATGTCAGTCGATCCTCGCTCCAATCTCCCTAGTAGTCTTGCGGCCCTTACATTGCCGTTCCAGCGTTGCCTTGGCCTGATGGGACGCGGACCAAGCCAGAGCTCCTCGTGCGGACCATACATAGTCGATGAGGGATAGCATGTCCCTGCGGGATTCCTCCGGGCCGACCAACAAATCTTGCATGCTGCCCTTATCACCACCGCGATTTCGTTCCTCGACAAGTGCAGCAGCTGCTTCAGCATACGAATGGCATTCCTCAATGCTGTAGTGCTGTGGCACCGCTTCAGGACCAGCTGTATCGCTAGTACGCGCAGCAGCAGAGCAAGCGGCACCAAAGGCCGGCACTGCTGCAATGAGGGTGGCCAGTAGTATGCGCATGACGCTCTCCTTATGTTGTGCTGCGAACAAGGCAGAGGGTAGCGCGTCGGACTGCCCCGATCACCCCGGTGAACGATTCGCATCTGCGCAGTGCGAATATCAGGCGATCTGTAGCAGGAGATCCTCGCGGTTGTTCCTCGGCGTGTTGACCGCGCGGCTGACGCGGGCCTCCATGGCAGGCGTCTCGCTGGCCAGCAGCGTGCGAGCTCCAGAGGTTGAACTTCGATATGGGTCTCAGTCAGTCGCTGTGCATCCAACTAGAATCGAATGGCGAGCATGAGGCTCGCTGGAAATTTGGATGTCCATTTTTGAAAAGGAGTAGATGTGAAGAAGATGATTGCTATGGCCGCCGTACTTGCTGGATCGCTGTCGTTGAGCGCTGTCGCGCAGGACATTGACTATTTGGGGGCATCTCCGAAGATCCTTGCAGAGGCGAATGCCTATGCTGCTGATCCGCCTTCTGGCGTCCAGTTGGTCGAGCTGGAACGATGGAGGTGGAAAGAGAATACATTCACTGCGCGCCCCATCACTGCCGCGGGATCGAAGCATCCTGGTTATCGAGAGGGGATACTCGGCTTCATCTCGTACTATCCATTCGAGGGAAGCATTACCCTCTATGCATGCTTGCATAACAATTGGATGGATTCATTTTCGTCCCGGGATCCGAACTGCGAAGGCCACATGAAGACGACCAACGGTATGCCAATCACTGGATACATGGCTGGTACGCAGCTTCCGGGTACGGTGCCGCTTTATCGCTGTACGCGAAACATCCCGAAGGTGTACGCCTACAACGATCACTTCGATACGCTTGATCCAAATTGCGAAGGTAAGTACCAAGCTGTGTTCGAGGGCATCCAGGGCTACATCTGGCTCTGATTGGATCATCTGAGGATCGTTCAAGGACGCCCCCTCCGGGGGCGTCACTGTCCTCACGTCGCGTGAAGGACGCCGGCGGCAGAGTGCGCGTATGTGCTACTCCGCCCAGATCGAAGCCGCTTACCAGAAGCTGGTCCGAATGACCGGCGCCACCGTGTCGCTGCAGGAGTTCGCCGTGCTTGGTGTTTTTTGAGGGTAATTCTCTGCCTGGTGATGTAGGGAGAATGCCGCAATCATCCATGCGGAGGCGCTTCGGCGCGGGCGGCCCCGGTTGCAGGGCCGCCCGCGTATGGCCGTGGCGAGCCCCTACTGCGGATCTTTTCGCCTCTTTGCGACCTGGCTTAACAAGCCGCGTAACGCAAACGGTGCGGAGAGCGCTGCAATAACCCCAGCTGCGAGCAGGCCATTGAACATCCAAGGCGAAAGGGTTGGCGATTCGCCCGCCGGGGCGAATGCGCGTGGAAGTAAATATCCGAGGAAAACAATTGCCAGGACGGATGTCGCAAAAACGAATATGCTGATTTTTTGTGGGATGATTTTCATGCGCTATAGCCAGCTGCAAGAGACCGATACCCGGTCGGACGAAATCGAACTGGTGCAGAGGAGGATCTGAGGGCCGGTTGGTGCGCTTCCGCCACCACCACCACCAACTGAGACGCCGAGATTGTTCAATTGGTTAACCATGGCGGCAATGTCGGCGGGATCTGTTCCTTCGGGGAACTCGAACTTGGTCGTTACCCCGCCCCTGTTCTCAGAAAGCTGCTCTACGCTGATAGGGATCAAGTTTCCGAACTGATCCTTGTAGGAAACTGAAATTGGCTCATACTTATTCGTAGCCGCGTTCCAGTTGTATAGGGATTCTCCACCGTCTGCATATTTGATCGTGAAGGGGGCCCAGATGGATATTCCAAGCGCGGCTGCACCGTTTGCGATGTATGTGTATGTTCCAAATTGCTGCTTAAGAAGGTCGTCGATACTGTTTCGTTTCTGGGGATTTTGAATGTCGTCATACGGGTTGCTTGGATATTCAGGGGCGGTAATTACGAACGGCCCCGCCGCCATGGATGCTCGTCGGTAACCAAGGTAATCCACCGCGGCCTGCTCGACCGCCATATTGTCGATGATTGAAAATGGTTCGCACTCCACGGAGCCGGGCGGCAGTTTGTCGCAGATTGGACCGCCTTCCCGGTCGCGCATGACGCGGTACTTGCGTGCGATGTTGTTGGACGGATTCAATACATACAGGACGTTGTCGGAAGGCATGCCTAGGCCTAATGAATATTCCCAAGCTGTATTGTCCATCTGCTGGATGGAGCAGCTGTCGCATTCCAGCGATGTTGTGTCTGCATAGGCGATGCTGATTGGGGCGGCGCTGAGAGCTAGTACGGCAGCGAGAATCCTCATGATGAAAGCTCCTTCTAGTGATGCACTAGTCATCGATTGACGGAAGCTCTTTGATGAAGTGCATAGGCTGATTATCAATTTGAGCCGTGCTCGTCAATAGAAGGTTTGATGCTATTGGAAATGTTTTGACACATGATTGAGCGCGCCAGCGCGACAGCACTCCGATGCCCGCAGAATTCAAATCTTGCTGCATGGCCGCGCTGTACCGGATCTTTGACGACAAGCGGCACCCGTTCTACGAGCATCGGCTGGCGGCCTAGGGATCGTTGCTATCCAGCCCAATCTGCTCGGTTAGAACTGTCAGGGATTGCTGAAACGCTGCCACGAAGAGCGGGCCGCCATCATCCGCGTGGGTGCGTGCAATCGACGGGAGCAGCCTTGTCCATGTGTCGAGCAGGGCGTCTGGATCCTGATGGGTCAGAAATGAAACGCGTAGGGCGTATTCCATCGCCTTGAGGTAGCCCCGATGCACCTCAAGTCCGGCCTCGCAGGCATGAAGGCGGTCAAGGGTTTCGGTGATCTCGGTGCTCATGGCGGGCTCGACAGGTATTGGTGGGAAGACGACCGATGCCGGGGTCATCAATTGGCACCCAGCAACATCGCCGCCAGCGTGAGGGCAAGCGAGAACAGCGATACTCCCAGCACCTGCAGACCTCTAAGGCCGTTTAGGTGCGCAACCATGGCGACGATAGTCATGCAGATCATCCCTGCAGTGAACAGCGCCATCAGCAGTAGCGGCATCATCATCATCATGCCCATGCCGCTGTAAGCGCCACCGCCGGTCGGCCAGGGCAGTACAGCATTGACGATCAGGACCAGCAGGGCCAGTCCAATGGCGGTGAGGTAGCTGATCCGCATTGCTCGTGAGCGGTGGGCGGCCCGTGTGCTTACGCTGGCCGAAGTGCTGCGGTTCTCCATGTCGCTCCCAGTTTGATGCGCGCTTGGCCAGAAGACTACGGCGACCAGAGGCGGGACACCAAGCGTCAGATCCGAAATCGACGCTGCTCGGTGCGGAAGTTCCGCTCGATTAGCTCACCCCGGCGGTTAACCTGCCGGCCTTCGCCGCAGTCCAATATGATCGAGGCGCGCTGCGTCGGCGCCGGTTGTAGCTGGACTCGATCTCGGCCAGGCCGGGGGCAAGGTCAGCCAGGCCGGGCTGGCCAAAGTCGACAACGGGGAGCTGGACGAATCGGCCGCACATGGCCGGAGCGTAGCCCGCTGGCGCGTGGCCGGGGCGTGATCCCGAACGGTTCAGCGTGTCGAGGCGATCTTGTCGCAGCCTTTGCGACCGCCGGCCGTATCCTTCCGGCCATGCTTCCCTCGCACGGCTACCAAGGCTTCCGCTCAGCGCCACCACCCACTGGCTGGGTCCAGATGGGGGAGGGCTGGGTGCTGTGGTGGGGCGGCCGGCAGATCGCCCAAGTTTCGCCGGCGAAGGAGCGCGGCGTGCGTGTGCACCTTGATGCCCGGAAGACGTGGCAGACCAAGGACGTATGGGCGGCGAGCGTCGACCAGGGCAAGCGGTACGCCGAGCGCTGGTGCGCGGCCAGGCTCTACCCAGAGCTGCGCCTGCGAGCCGCTGTGGCTCGGATGGTGGACGACTCGCCGAGGGAACCTCTACCGCCGCTGCCCGGCCCGCCGCCGACACCCGAGCAGCTGCAGCAGGCCCGGCGTCTGGCCGAGGCGGGGGCGAAGGAGCTGGAGCGGGTGAAGGAAGCGCTGGAGCCTCGCCGGCGGCCGGCGGTGACCAAGCCCAGGGCGAAGGACCCGATGAAGGCTTGGGTAAGGGCCGGACGAGGACAGGTGATTCCTCGCTATTGAGACTCGCTGTCTCGAGGCGAGTCAGGTACAAGGGAGGCGTGGTTGCTGTCGTAGATCTCGCGGCAGTGTCGGAACTCCTCGGCGTGCTGCACGACCCAAGTCCACATGGGGATCATCAGAACTAGAAGGTCTTTGCCCAGCGGGGTGATGCTGTATTCAACGCGAGGGGGAACTTCTCGGAAATCGTGTCGGTAGATCAAGCCATCCCTTTCCAGCTGGCGGAGGGTGCGTGTCAGCATGCGCTGGGTGATTCCCGTCATCCTCCGCGCAACATCGGCGTGACGCAGTGTTCCGTACACGCCCAAGGCATGAATGATGCCAAGCGACCAGCGGCTGCCAGCGTGCGCAAGAACCTCGCGCCGAAGGCCGTCGTCGTCCGCGCTCATGCCGTCGCATATCGATTGGGAATGCCGCAGGAGCTCGTCAGAACTCATGAACGGTACGGTCGGTATCATCGGTGTGCCTTCTTACGTCGCGATGAGGAGGGGGCCAGAATCGCCGCCATCGTACACACACATGGTGGTTTGAATGTCTACCCCGATCCAATCCCGCGCGATCCTGGTCCTGGGTGCCGGTGAGCTCGGAATGCCAGTTATTCGTAATCTCGCCCGCCTAGGGAAGGAGCATGGCGCAAGCATCAGCGTGATGCTCCGATCCGCTTCCATTGCTTCGGACTTGCCTGAGAAGCGCGTTGTGGTTGATGAGATCCGCTCGCTGGGTGTGGCCATTGTGTCTGGCGACCTAGTGGCTGCCACTGTGGACGAATTGGCGGCCATGTTCTCCAAGTACGACACTGTGATTGGCTGCACGGGCTACGCGGCTGGCCGCGACACGCCGATGAAGGTTGCGCGTGCTGCAGTGAAGTCGGGTATCCCGAGGTACTTCCCTTGGCAATTCGGTGTGGACTTCGACGCAATCGGGCGCGGTGGTCCGCAGGATCTGTTCGATGCCCAGCTCGATGTGCGCGATTATCTGCGTTCGCAGTCCGCGATGGACTGGGTTGTCATTTCCACCGGGATGTTCACTAGCTATCTTTTCGAGCCCGAATTTAGTGTCATCGATCTTAAGGGGAAGAGGGTGAATGCCCTGGGTTCCCGGACTAACGCTGTGACGCTCACCACGCCGGATGACATTGGTGCAATGACCGCTCAGATCGTCTTCCATACGCCCGCGATTCGCAACGAGATCGTCTATCTGGCGGGTGACACGATTCGGTATGAAGCGCTGCCGGCCATGTTGGAAGAACAATTTGGCAGCCCCTTCAACTTGGCTGTGTGGGACGTTCCGCGATTGATGCGGGAGTTGGCAGACGACCCGTCGAATATGATCAAGAAGTACCGCGCTGCCTTCGCTCAGGGCAGGGGCGTATCTTGGGGAATGGAAAAGACCTTCAACGCGAAGACCGGAGCGAAGCTGGAAAGCGTCAGGGACTGGATGAGGGCCAACCTCACTACCTCGTAGGCGTTGCTGGCTCCTAAGTTGCTGGCTTCTAAGAAGGGCACCGGGATCCGGTGCCTTTTCTTTTGGGCATGGCCGTGGCCTCGCAGCTGCAGCAGGCCCGGCGCCTGAGGCGGGGACGAAGGCTGGAGCGGGTCAAGGACGCGCAGGAGCAGCGCTGTGCGTCCACTATGGTCAAGCTATAGGCGATAGGCGCAAGCCATCGCCTTCGTCGCATCGCATTTTAGGAATTGTCTGATAGGCCCGATCGGAAGTGGCGCCCAGCATGATGTGTACCATCTGTGTTTGGTCACTCCAAATGAAGACAATTCCCCGTAAGAACCTCGTAATGAGTCCGCTGAGCGCAACTGCGGCAACGCTCGGAAGAAGCCCAATCTGCGTGTCCAACCTCGCCTTCGCAATTGGCATCGCAGTGTCAATCGGCAGCCCTGCTGTCGCGGCGCCGTTGAATGGCAAGGACAGCGTAATTGGAGATGGCAGTGGCACTCTCCCGAGTCTGTGGGAAATCAACGAAGAGATTGTTGTGGGTTCAGATGACTTTGGTGAGCTCGCTTTATCCGGCGGGGGCAAAGTACTCAGCGCGCCAGATTCTACTGCAGGTATCCGCTTGGGCGTTACCTCCGAAAGCGGCACTAAAAAGGGAAACGGAAGCCTCACCGTAGACGGCGAAGACACCTCTTTCGCGACTTCTGGGGCTGCAGTAATCGGTGACAGCGGGCAAGGCTTTTTGGCGGTGAGCCAAGGCGCAGCCGTCAGCGCTGGCTCGGTCGTGATAGCGGATCACACGGGCACCTCCGGGTATGCGACCGTCAGCGACGGAGAGCTCACGACGTCAGGCGAGCTGTATGTTGGGAATCAAGGTGCGGGCGCCCTTATGGTGAGCAATGGCGGATCGGTGTTGGCCGCGGGCAACATCTATGCTGGTTACAACAACGCCGATACGCAGAATTCGAATGGGGCCTCCAATCGCATCGAAGTAACAGGTGCTGGTTCGATCGTGCACACGGATGGCCATCTGACTGTTGGCAACGTCAACGGCGCCTATATGACCATCGTCGATAGAGCGCGCGTTTCTACCGGCCTCTGGGCGATCATCGGCAACAGCGGTGCGGGCGCCGCGGATGTATTCAACGACAGCCGCTTCGATGTAGGGGGAGAGCTTTCGGTGGGGCACAACACCCTGGGTGAGCTCAGAATCGGCCGAGGCGGAATAGTCACGAGTCAGATGGGGCGGCTTGGGCGATTTTCAGGAGGTGATGGACGCGTTTCCATTACTGCCGGTGGCACATGGTCTAACACGGGTGATCTAACCGTGGGAGATGCCGGGGTGGGACGCTTCTATATAGAAGAGAACGGGCTCGCAACAAATGTCAACGCGTTCATTGGGAGCAAGTCTGGCAGCGAAGGTTACGTGTCCGTAGCGGGATCGGGAGCGAAGTGGTCGAACTCCGGAAAGTTGATGGTTGGGGTGGCTGGCGAGGGCAAAGTCGACATTACAGCTGGAGGCACGTTATCAAGTGCTCAAGCCACGATTGGCAAAGATGTTGGATCAAAGGGCGGGGTATGGATCGGTGACGCGGGCTCCACTTGGACAAATAGTAAGAGTCTTATTGTTGGCGACCATGGCTCTGGCACGCTGAATATTAGTAGTGGCGCGAGAGTGTCGGCGGGCACATTTATGTTAGGAAATTATGAAACCGGTGACGGGACGCTGACTGTAGATGGACAAGGGACCATTCTCGAAACTGGTCTGTTCGGTGTGGGAGGCGGCACCAATAATTCCACGGCTGACGTCAATGGAAAAGGGGCAATGTACGTCTATGGTGGCGGCACAGTAAAAACATCTGGCAGCGCCATCATCGGTCAGATCCAAAACTCGCAAGGTGATGTGTATATTACGACGGGCGGTTTGTGGGAGATAGACAAGACGCTTTATGTCGGATCCGACAGTAACGGCTCTGTCTTGGTGACCGCTGGAGGACGCCTGAAGTCAGGCGAAGCAAGCTGCATCGCTTGTTCATCCGACGCGAATGCCTTGGTGCAGATTAGTGGCTCTGGGTCCACTTGGACGGAAGCCGACCATATCGAGGTTGGCTTCTTTGGAAATGGCGCACTGACCATCGACGATGGCGCTAGAGTGTCCTCAGGCACCCCGGAGGAGGGTTACCTTTTACTCTCGGGGGTTGCGGGCTCCACTGGTGTGCTGAACATGGGCGTAGGAGGCTTGTCGGGCACCTTGGAAACAGCTGAGGTGAGGGGAAGAGAGGGAGATGCCAGAGTCAATTTCAATCACGGCGACTTTAGCGAATTTAAACCCCGCCTCACTGGTTCTCTGAACGTAAGTAAGGTTGGTTCTGGATCGACGCTATTGTTTGGACGCAATGACTACACAGGCGAGACCCGTGTGGAGGGTGGGACATGGGCTGCGGGTATCGAGGGAGCCTTCAGCGCCTCGTCCAATCACTTCATTGACGCAGGTGGGCAGCTTGATCTAATGGGGTTGAATCAGAATATCGGCGCTTTGAATAACAGTGGCGTGGTGTCATTTCCTTCCTGGCAGGGGGGCGCCGGCACTCAGCTAACCGTCAACGGTGATTATTACGGCGGTGGTGGACTTCTTCTGATGAATGTCGCACTTGGCGCGGATAACTCGCTTGCGGATAGGCTTGTGGTGAACGGCGACACCAACGGCGTCACCAACATTCAGGTCCGCAACGCTGGTGGCTCAGGTTCTGCTACTGAGCAGGGTATTCAGCTCGTCGACGTTGGTGGCGCCTCTGCGGGCGTGTTTAAACTGCAAGGGCGAGCGGTAGCCGGACTGTACGAGTATCGGCTTTATCAAGGAGGGCGCGATACGCCAAATGATGGCGGGTGGTATCTGCGCTCACAAGCTGACCCAGTGGACCCCGTGGACCCCGTGGACCCCGTGGACCCAGTAGGTCCGCTTGTTCCGCCCAGTCCCCCTGATGGCGGTGAGCCGCAGGTTCCTATCAGCCCGACGACTCCGTTGCTGCGGCCCGAGCCGGCTGCGTACCTTGGAAATCAGCTCGCAGCGCTTCGCATGTTCCAAGGCACCATGCATGACCGCGTTGGCGAGCAGGCGCTCGATTCACGCCCAGGCTCTATTGGCACATACGGATCTTGGGCGCGAGTACAGAGCCGGAATCTAAATTCAGGGACTATCGGCGAACAAATCGGTGTTAAGACGAACGCCGACGTGGTGCAGCTTGGCGCGGAAAGGCGATTCGAAGTCGGTGCCAGCCGAGTCCACGCCGGTGTGATTGCGGGCTACGGTCATGCAAGTACAAGGGGAACGTCCCAAGTCAGCCAGCTTCAGGCGCAGGGCAAGGTGAGCGGTAAGAGCATTGGTCTCTACAGCACGTGGTTCCAGCGGCAGACTACTCAGCCTGGCTCCTACATCGATGTGTCGGTCAGATATGACCGCTACGATAACCAGGTGAACGGTGATGCCCTCGGGTGGGAGCGCTACGACTCTCGAGTGTTCTCTGGGTCAATCGAATCTGGCTACGCTTTACAGATTGCTGCAAGTGACCTCTACAAGGTCTACATCGAGCCTCAGGTCCAAGTGGTGTACAGCGATTTCCGTAGCGACGATGTGGTCGAGACATCTGGCACACATGTGCGACTCGGAAGGGGCGATGGGCTGACTACGCGTGTCGGTGCCCGTCTTTATGTGCGCGAGCTGTCCGGTATGCGAAATCGAGTACAGCCTTTCGTGGCCATCAACTGGTGGTCTGGCGGGGATGACTTGGCAGTCGCGATGGACGGACAGAGCTTAGGGGGAAGCCTGCCAAAGAACATCTTCGAGTCTAAGGTCGGCGCGCAACTTGAATTGGGATCCGGCTGGAGCGCCTGGGGACAGTTTGCACACCAGCAAGGCTCAAGGAAGTATCGCGACTTCAATGGGCAGCTCGGTTTGAAGTTCAGTTGGTAGTACCGCTGCCTGAGAGTTGATCCGCGGACCCGCTGCCTGGCGAAATCAGGCAGTGGGTGCTGTGTCACGGCTCTGTCGAAAGCAAGGCGGGCCTTGAAATTTGGTAGCGAGGGGATCCAGCAGAGCCGGCATCTAACGGGTTCTACCCCGATATCACGGACGGTTCTAAAAGAGTTGCAACCTTCTGATCCTGCCTGGCGATCCTTCGCCGCATCCTTGGGTTGTGGCGTCGCTCGATGTAGTCAAACACATCCGCTCTTGCTGCATCCAGTGTTGGGTAGCTCGTTCGATAGATCCGCTCGCGCTTCAGCAGCCCAAAAAAGCCTTCGCAGGCCGCGTTGTCGCCGCAATGCCCCACAGCGCTCATTGAGCAGATCAGCCCGTTAGCCGCGAGATACCCTTGGTAGTCGCCGCTGCCGAACTGACTGCCACGATCCGAATGCAGGATCACCTCATCGCTTCCTTGCCGCTGCCACACCGCCATCTGCACCGCCCGGATCACCATCTGACGGTCCTGCCGAGCGTGCATTGACCAGCCCACAATGCGCTGGTCGTACAGATCCAGCACGATGCACAGATACAGCTTGCCTTGCTGGGTCTTGATCTCGGTGATATCGGTCACCCACTTGGTTTCCGGCTCCAGCGCGAGAAAATCGCGTTCAAGCAGGTTGACCACGCCCGGCGGCGTTACGGCCGGGCTGCAACGCGCCCCGCGACGCTTCCGCCGGGGCCAGCCCTGCAGGCCGTCGGCCGCCATCAGGCGCGCGACCCGGTTCAAGCTGGCACTTTCGCCCTCCTCAGCCAGGTCTTCGCGCATGCGACCAGCCCCCAACGTACCGCGGCTGTCTTCGTGCAGTTCGCGCATCCGTACCACCAGGCGCTCATTGTCGACCTGCAGGGCGCTCGCAGGGCGCTTGCTCCACGCGTAGTAGCCGCTGGCCGATACCTTCAGGCACCGGCACATCAGCCGAATCGGAAACTCATCGCGGCAACGTTCGATCACCTGATACCTCAGGATGATCCCTTTGCAAAGAACGTCGCCGCTTCTCGCAAAAAATCCCGTTCCTTCTTCACCCGCGCCAGCTCACGCTTGAGGCGTGCCAACTCCTCATCCCGAGGTGTTCCGGCGCCCCGAAGGCGATAGCCCCCGGGCTCTGTGCCTCGCGTTTCCAGCGGGTCAGCAGGGTGTCGCGGATCCCCAGCTCCCGGGCCACCTGGGCGCAGCTGACGCCGGGCTGGCTCGCCTGCTCAACCGCTCCGCGCTTGAACTCGGCACTGAACTTCCTACGCTTTGACATGAACACTCCTTATGGCCTGGATCGGCCTTCTCGTAAGTGTCCGTGAAAACGGGGGTGAACCCTTCTATATCAACCGTGACAAGGGTTACTTTGGCTCCGGTTGCTCGCATGACATCTATCTCAACAACGAGAAGGTGATGGCGATCAGGCAGGCCGAGGCGGCCACGCTCCATGTTGTTCCGGGGGCCTACTTCCTCAAACTGGAAACGGGCGGTGGTCTCTGCCCGAACATTTCCACCTCGCAGAATCTGACGCTGGGCGCGGGCGAGCGTCAGGTGTACCGCGTGCTGCTTCCCTCCGATGGTAATCTTCGCCTGACCCGAGACCAGTAAGCTGCGGGGCATTTGCCCGGCAAAGCCGACGCGCTGCTTCTTGTACACCTTGCACGGATCGCAGAGGAACATTCGCCGATGGAGTTCGAGCACTGGATAACCTGGTCACCTGGATGTTTCGAAGCCACTGCCCTTAGGCAGGGATGGCGCTTCGATGCCAGTCAAGGACTTTGGCGGATCGACATCAACCGGGTAGAAGCGCACCTGCAGCATGATCTGGCCGTTCAGCGGTTCGGTACCTCTGTTACCCATTTCATTTTCGGATTTGAGATGCATCGCATGGGCGGCGTGCTGGACGATGAATCGGTTCTGCAGTCCATGGCGGCGACACGCGATCTGACGCGCTATTATCGATCCAGACACGCGTTCCTGGCGGTTGGTCAGCTTGAATGGACGCAGGTCCGCCATCTCGATGCAACCGCCCAATGGGCCGCTTACACCTCCACTCTGCTGCATGCGGTCGACAACTGGAGTCGCCAGTCACGCAAGCCGAAGGACTTTGACGTCTCCTCATTCCGTACAGCGATTCAGCAGAGCCTGCAGGCGCTGACGGAGGATCAATACGCTGTCGATACGGAATCAATGGACCTATCGCCACCCGAGTGGGATGAAGCTGGTCGATTCATTCATCGGAACCTGGACCCCGATTCGCTCATTGATTGAACTGTCCTTGGCGCAGGGACCAAGGCCGCGGCGACCTCGGAAGTGTTCGAAATGCCTGAAGCGATATTCCCGGGGCCTGTTCCACCGACCTCAATCTTCCTATAGTGGCTCCAGACCCCGCAATGGAATGGCCCGATGCACCCGATGTCCTCCGGGCGGTGCCTGGCACTCGCAATCGCAATCGCCGTTAGTGCCAGTGCCTGCGCACGTGCGCCGTCCACCGAAAACGAAAGGAATCCTGCCATGTCCGGCGCAACGCAGACCGGCCGCACCCTCAACGGCCACACCTATACCAACGCGCCCGTGGACGTGAAGCTGGGGCCGAACACCTTCCGTATCCCCGCCAACTATCTGGACAGCCAGATCGCGCCATGGCCGGGGGAGGGCGTGACGCTGGTGATCGAATGGCCGGACATGAAGCCGACGCTACCCGGGGCCCGGGCCAATCCAAGGACCAATGATTTCCGCAAGGAAATTTCCGTTCGGATCAATTACGTTGATCGCGTTCCCATCGAAGCCTTGATGGAGCGCTATGCGTCCAACGAGGCCCTTACCGAGCCGGATTCGGTGGAACGCGGAGATCCCAGGGATAGGCTCGATCTTCGAATCCCGCAATCTGAGACGTTGGGATTGACGTCGTACGCCATCGACGAGGCGGCGATGAAGGAGTTCGCAAAGCGCTATGAGGCGCAATACGGGAAGCCGCCGGTCCGGAATCCGGCTTACGAAAGGGACTGGTACGTCGCACGGCAGGCCGATGGCCGGATCAACACATTCATCAAGTGTGATGCCAAGGGATTTCGTCAGGACGGCGTGCGGCTGGAGGGCGATCAGGTGATCAGCGTGCAAGATGAGGTGGCCGCTGGCTGTGTTCACTACTTCGTAGATGGTGACAACAAGCTCTCCGTGGTCCTCGACTATAAGAGAGCATTCCTGAAGGACTGGAAGCGCATGGAAGACGCTGTCAAGGATGTCATCACGCGCACCCGATCCAAGTGATCCAAGGAAGGAATCAGGCATGAGTGGATTGACCGAGCATGACCTCAGGATCCTTGGCAGCTATGCCAAGGAGGGCAACCGCGAGCTGTATTGGAACTACCTGTCGCAGCTACCGGGCGCCGACGGTTACGGAACGCTGGCACTGGGTGTCGTCAGGAATGACAGCCTGCCAGGAAGGGTTGCGAACAGCTATGCGCAAAGCGTCGCCAGGACGCAGCACGATGAAGGTTCCCGGTTTCCAAACGCCGTATTGACCGAGCGACAGTGGGAATCGTTCGGGCAGACACTGCTCGATAGAGATCTGGAACTACGGCAGCAGCGGATGGCCGAAGGCCGCCCGGACCTGGCGCTGAACCTGCCTGGGGCTGACGTGATGTTGGCTCATGATCGCGCTTTCGATCAGCATCACCTCGATCCCAACTGCTGGACACCCCGGGTGCTTCTTCAGGCCGCTCTGGAAAAGAGTGGCCCGCAGAAGCTGGAGCAGATCTGGACCAACATGCTCGACAACGATGGCGTAGGGCTTCCGCGGGTGGGAAGTACCAGCCGCGATGCGTTCACCCAGATGGGGTTGAGCAAGGGGAGCCAGTACATCGGCACGCTGGCGTTCCATGAAGTCAACCAGGCCCTGGGCGGCCGATCTTCGGTCGATCCCAACGTCATCGGCGGCCTCAACGACTACGCGTTGTACTTTGAGAAGGACGGCAAGTGGGCCAGTGTCACCTCCGGCGGTGGCCACAGTTCGTTGCGCGAGATCAGCGATCCGGGCCGCATCGCCGAACTCAACGATGCCCGCGAGATCCGCCTGGAGCGGCAGCAGAAGGCCACCCAGTTCCACCCGGAAGATCCTTATCGCACCATCACCCGCAGCCCGTTCACTGCATCGGTTGACGGCGTGCCCGACCTCCAGCGCGGCGCGACGCGTCTGGCAGACATCGGACCGGGCCACGCCGATTACGGTCTGTTACAGCAGGTCAGCGGGCATGTCGCCGGCATCGATGCGGCAGCGGGGCGCACGCCGGATGAGAACAGTGAGCGGCTGACTGCCAGCGTGATGGCCCTGGCGCGGCAGAACAACCTGGACCGTGCCGACCATGTGCTGCTCAGCGCACAGACCGCGGACAGCCCGGCTGGCCGCAACGTGTTCGTGGTGCAGGGTGATATGAGCGATCCGGCGCACCGGAGGGCGTCCATGCCCACTGATTTGGCCGTGCAGACACCGGTGGAGCAGTCGTTGCAGCGCCTGGAGCTGGCCAGCGCGGAACGGCAGCAGGCCGTGTCGCAACGCCAGCAGCAGGAACTGGACAACCAGGTGCGCGAGCATCCGCAGATGCGCATGGCGTAGTGCGCGGCAGGGCGGAGCAATGGGGTGTTCCCATTGCCCCGCATCAGTCACTTGCCCGGTGCGTCCGCCGTCTGCGCAGCCACCATGGCCTGCTGCATTTCCTTCAGCGACAGGTAGCCGTCACCGTCGGTATCCAGCCCCGTGAAGTACTTCGCGATCTCCGGCACCACGGTCGCTTCTTCCTTGCTGATCTTCCCGTCCTTGTTCTTGTCCATCGCAGCGAACGCGGCATCGATCGAGTCAGCCTGCTTGCTGAAGCGCGCCTGCTGATAGGCGCTGAACTCGCCCTTGTCGACGCGACCATCCTTGTTGCTGTCCATCGCGGTGAACGTGGAATCGATATAAGCCTGTTTCGGGTCGGCGGGCGCGGCCTGTGCAATCAGCGGGGTAGCGCACAGCGCGATCAGCATGGCGGTCTTTTTCATATGCATTGCATTTGGTCCTTGAAGAAGTCGAGTCAGCGGCAGGGGTAGGTGTAGCCATCTCGGTCGCGATAGCTGTCGGTACGGCGGTCGTAGTTGCCGTAGCGGTTCATGCAGTAGTCGGCGCGCTCGCGGGTCTCGCGTTCGCGCTTTGCCGCCGCCGCGATCACGCCGGCCACCACGGCGGCACCCACTACGCCCACCACCACGCCTGTGGTCTTGGCGTCGTGTCGGCGCTCACGTTCCCGCTCCCGTTCTCGGCGCTGCCAGTCATCGCGATCACGATCACGATAGTCCTGGTTCCATTGCGGGTTGTAGCGGTCGCCACGCTGCGCATGGGCATCGCCGGAGTAGGGCATCAGCACCAGCAGTTGTGTGGCTGCTGCCAGCAGCAGCGCAGTTTTTCCTGTTTTCAGAAACATCGTCCAGCTCCTGTGCGGACATCGTCGGTAGCTGCAGTACACACCGCAGACATTGCGCGAACCTGCCGTCACTGCAGGCAATTGCAGCGCCTACCGGACCAGCGCTTCCACCGGATCCAGCTGCGCCGCGCGACGCGCAGGCAGGAAGCCGAAGCCGATACCGATCAGGCTGGAACATGCGAACGCCGCAATGATCGAGTTCGCCGAGAACACCAGGCTGAAGCCCACGTCGGCCAGTGCCAGCACTGCGCCCAGCAGCAACGCCACGCCAATGCCCAGCACGCCGCCGAGCAGACATACCAGCACCGACTCGATCAGGAACTGCTGCAGGATGTCGCTGCGGCGCGCGCCCACGGCCATGCGTACGCCGATCTCACGGGTGCGCTCGGTGACAGACACCAGCATGATGTTCATCACCCCGATGCCACCTACGATCAGGGCGATGGCCGCGATTGAGCTGATCATCATGGTGAGGATGCCGGTGGTCTGTTCGATGGACTGGCGGATCTGCGCGTTGTTGCTCATGTAGAAGTCGGTACTGCCGTGGCGGCGCATCAGCAAGCGTGCAATGGCCTGCTCGGCCGCTTCCATGCTGATCGCATCGGATACGCGCACGGTGATGCTGGACACATGGCTCTGGCCCAGCATCCGCGCCATGGCCGTGGTGTAGGGCATCCACACCCGTAGCAGCGAGGTGTCGCCGGCCGCGCCAGCGTCCTTCTTCACCACGCCGACCACGCGCACCGGCACGTTGCCCAGCAGCAGGGTCTGCCCGATGGGGTTCTCGGCGGCGGCGAAGAAGCGCGCGCGGGTGTTGGCATCGATGATGGCCACCTGCTGGTAGCCAGCCACACCCGGTGTGCCGAAGAAGGCGCCTTCCCCCAGCTTCAATCCATGCACGCGGAAGTACTGTTCGCTCACACCCTGCACCTGCACGCTGGCCGAGCGGTTGCCGCGCAGGGCGGTACCCGTGCTGGCTACGCCAGGGGTGGCACTGTCCACGAACGGTTGCCCGGCGAGGGCTGCGCTGTCGCCCGGAGTAAGGGTCTCTACCCGCGCCGCGTGCAGATCGCCAAAGCCTGAGCCGGGATAGATCTCGATGGTGCTGGTGCCCAGCGAGGAGATATTGGACAGGATGGCCTGCCGCGCACCGGTACCCAGCGCGACCACCGACACCACCGAGGCGATGCCGATGATGATGCCGAGCATGGTCAGGAAGGTGCGCATGCGGTGTGCATTCATGGCGCGCAGGGCCATGCGGAAGGCCTCGGCGAAGCGATCGCGCACGGCCTGCCAGCCGCTGCCATCTCCGCGTTGCGGCAGAGCGGACGGTGCCACGCCCGCTGCCGACGCAGTAGCCGTGGCACGGTCATCGACAATCCGCCCATCGCGGATTTCGATGATGCGCTGAGCGTGCTCGGCCACGGCCATGTCATGGGTCACCAGCACCACCGTGTGGCCTTCGGCATGCAGTTCGCCGAGGATCTTCATCACTTCCTTGCCCGACTGTGTATCCAGCGCGCCGGTAGGTTCGTCAGCGAAGATCACCGCGCCACCATTCATCAGTGCGCGGGCAATCGACACGCGCTGCTGCTGGCCACCCGACAGCTCGCCGGGCAGATGCTGCATGCGCTCACCCAGGCCCAGCCGCGCCAGCAGTTCAGCAGCCCGTGCGTGGCGCTCAGCGGCGGGCATGCCGGCGTAGATCGCTGGCACTTCCACATTGCTCAGCGCGGTCAGATCGGTCAGCAGGTGGTAGCGTTGGAAGATGAAGCCGAAGTGTTCTCTACGCAGTTCGGCCAGCTCATCCGGCGACATCTGCGCGGTCTGGCGTCCCGCAATCTCGTACGCGCCCGCAGAGGGCCGATCAAGGCAGCCGAGGATGTTCATCAGCGTGGACTTGCCAGAGCCCGACTGGCCTACGATGGCCACCAGTTCACCGGCATGGATGTCCAGGTCCACACCGTCCAGTACCACCAGGGTCTGTTCACCGGCGGCGAATTCACGGCGCACCCCACGCACGCTCAGCAGTGGCTCGCTCATGGCTGCGCTCATCGGGGCTGCTTGGGCGCGGTGGCGGCTTCGTCGCTGGCTTGAGCCAACACGACCTGCTCGCCTTCCTTCAAGCCGCTGCGCACTTCCACCTGGATCTGGTCATCCAGTCCGATGGTGATACGCCGCGCCACGGCGCGTCCGTCTGCGCCACGCACCTGCACGGTGTAGCTGCCATCGCTGGCCCGTGCGCCCAAGGCGGCTGACGGAATGGTCAGCACGCTGTGGGCACGGCCGAGTACGATGCGCACCTGCGCGGTCATGTAGCTGCGCAGGCGGCCGTCGGCGTTGTCCACGTCGAACTGGCCGTTGTAGTACATGGCCGAACGGCTGCCACCGGAAAGCGCTGGCGACGCGAGGCTGGACGTATCTTCGTTGGTGATCGATTCGGGCGCTGGCGCGATGTCACGCAGGGTGCTGCTGTAGCGGCGGCCCGCGTCGCCAAGGATGGTGAAGAAGGCTTCCTGGCCGACCGTGGTGTGCACAACATCGGCTTCGGAGATTTCGGCGTAGACGGTCATCACGTCCTGGTTGCCCAGCATGACGATGGTCGGTGCGCTCTGTACCGCATTCACCGTCTGGCCCTGGCGGGCGACGACCGCCAGCACCGTGCCGTCGGTGGGGGCGGTGATGCGGGTGTACTCCAGGTTGGTCTGCGCGATGTCCACGTCGGTCTGCCGCTGCACGATCTCACCGTCCAGTGCGGTGATCTGTTCGCGGGTTGCATCCACCTTGGCCTTTGCAGCATCGAAGTCGGCACGTGCCACCAGTTGCGATGCCAGCAGTTGCTGTTGCCGCCGCAGGGTCAGTTCGTACTGGCGCAGATCGGTGGCCAGTGCATCGCGATTGGCGCGTGCGGTGCGCTGTGCCGCCTGCGCACTCAGCAGCGCATTGCGTTGGGTACGGGAATCGATGTCGGCAATCGGGTCACCGGCCTTCACCTTGTCGCCCAGCTTCACGTGCAGTGTTTCGATACGACCGGAGACCTGCGCGCCCACGCTCACCAATCGCGATGGCTTCAGGGTGCCGGTGGCTTCCACCACCTGTTCGATGTTTCCACTTACCACGGGCGCGAGCTGCAGTGGTGGCGGCGGAGCGGGTCGCAGCCAGAGCCACGCGGCAATGGCAGTGCACAGTACGGCACCAGCGATGATCAGCAGTCGGCGGTGCTTGCGCGGTGCGGTGCTCATCGGCACGGCATCCAGAGGGGATAGGTCATCGGTGGTCCTCGCGGCAGTAGGGATGCACGCGCCGGGTGCCGGGCGTGGATGGCCGTCGAGTCTCGATGTGCTGGATTGCGTGAACCTTGCGGCGGTGCTGTGGTTGTCAGCCCGCGGCCATGCTGCTGAGAAGCGCTACGGCGATGAACTGCAAGGCGCTGCCCAGCACCAGCAGCACGTTGCGCAGGCGGTCGGCTGTCACGCGCACGCTGCAAAGCTGACATAGGCCGCCGATCACCAGCCCGACGACAGAGAGCGTGCTGGTCGTCTGCGCGTGTACGCCTTGCATAGCCAAGGGTACCCACGCGCTACCCAGCATCGCCAATGCCGCATGCCTGTCGATGTAACGCAGAGGTGCGGGGAGCAGCCGCGATGTGCTTGATCGCCATGCGGACAGCGCGTGCAGCGCGCCATGCACGACTACAAAGAACAGCACTGCACCGGCCATGGCTGCGTGCGCATGGCGTTGCGTCGAGATCACCAGCGCACTGCCCGGCAGCAGCAGGAACAACACGGCAAACACACGCACCAGCACGTCCGGGCGTTTCGTTGCGGGTATCACGCGTAGCCACTGCGGCCAATGCGGCAGCGCGCGCAATCGATCAGCGCGCGAACGCCGATTCCAGGCAGCTGCGGTCAAACCGGATGTAGCCGGTGTCGCGCGGAATCGGGCAGAAGAGGAGGGGGGAGGAACTCCTTCGGTCACGTGCAGGCTTCCTGTCAGGACGGAACGCGATGGCACCGCAGACGCCATCGATCCGATGCTGCGCAGCGAACATTGCCGCAACCTTGCCTTCCGCCGCTGTCTGCTGCGCATGGACAGGCGGCAGTCACGGATGTGTGGGCGCCTTCAGTGCTCTAGCGGTGGCGCTGAGGTTACGCCCGGATGCTGCGGGAACTCGACGCGGATCAGCGCGCCACCACCGGCGGCATCCAGAATCGTGACGTGACCACCGTGACGGTCGATCACCTGCCGCACCAGGTTCAGTCCCAGGCCTGCGCCGGTCTGGCGGGGACGCAGCCGCTGGAAAGGCTCGAACACGCGCTCGCGCTGGTCCACCGGAATGCCGGGGCCATCGTCTTCCACTTCCAGGCAGCTGCCCTGCACCCGCACGATGATCTGGCGGCCACCGTGCTCGGCGGCATTCAACACCAGGTTGGAGATCACCCGTTCGACCGCGCCAGCCTCACCCAGCACCGGGAAGTGTGATTCCACCGCCACCGCCACCGTCTTGTCCGACTGGATCAGCAGCGGTGCCAGGTCGGCCGCCACCCGTTTGGCCACCCGGGCCAGATTGAGGGTTTCCTTCGGGCCGTCCTCTTCCATGCGATGCAGGTCCAGCAGCTGCTCGGCCAGCGTCGCCAGACGCGCGACTTCCACGGCCAGGCTGCGCGAAGTCGAATCATCAGCGGCATCGATCTTTACCCGCAGGATCGCGATCGGCGTGCGCAACTCATGCGCCGCTGCGGCGATGAAACGGCGTTGCCGCTCGTGTCCTTCATCCAACCGGCCCAATGCATCGTTGACGGCGGTCACCAGCGGCGCGATCTCCACCGGCACGGCGGTTTCAGTCAGGCGGATGCCGCGACGGCTGGCGGAAATGTTGCGGGCTTCCTGCGCGATGCGCTCGACACCGGCCAGTGCCCGCCGCACGATGATCGGGGTCAGGATGATGGTGGCCAGTGCCAGCAGCAGGAAGATCGGCAGGGTGATGATGTGCGCGGCCAACGCCATCTGCATGGTCAGCGAATCGGTTTCACCATGGGCCATGATGGTCAGATTGCCGGCCGGCCCACTGTGCTGCCGTACCACCACCGCCAGGCCATCGCTGCGATCGCGCCCGCGCAGGTCGCCATAGGGAATGCCATCGAGGGCGCCGACCAGCGAGGCATAGGCCGGTGGCACATGACCGAAGGTGACGTGGTGCCCATGCTCGTCCTCGGCGATGAACCAGGCACCGGGGACGATCTTCAGCAGTTCGGCCAGCTCCGGCGTGTGCTGCACGTACAGTTCGCCATTGCGGTCGCGGTGCACCGCCTCGGCGGCCACCGGCGCGAAGGTCTGGATGGTGTAGTAGCCACCGCTGTCGGCACGGACCAACACCATCAACAGGGCGAAGAACGCCACCAGCAGGGCCAGCAACTGGTAGATCAGCGTCTTGACGATCAGCGGGCGCTTCAACGACGGTCGACGCGCCTTCACTTGCTTTCCCGCATCAGATAGCCAACCCCGCGAATGGCGTGGATCTCCACGCATGCATCTGCATCGGCCAGCTTGCGGCGCAGGCGCGAGACGTGCGAATCCAGGGTGTTGGAATGGATGCCGTCGTCGAAGCCATAAACCGCCATCTCGATGGATTCGCGCAGCACGGTGCGGCCCAGGCGCCGTGCGAGGGCGGCCAGCACCCGGATCTCGCGCCGCGGCAGCTCCAGCCGCTGGCCGCCCACACTGGCCTCGCCCGAGGCGGGGTCGAACACCAATCGGCCGATGCTGATGGACTCCACCTGCAATCCGCTTGGGCGACGGCCCGCAGCACGGATCCGTGCGAACAGTTCCTCCAGCGCGAAGGGTTTGGCCAAGTAGTCATCGGCGCCTTCATCCAGGCCGGCAATCCGGTCCGGCAGCTGGCCCAGCGCGCTCAGCACGATGATCGGCACCCCGGGATTGCGCTCACGCAGCAGGGAAATCAACGCCAGGCCATCGCCATCGGGCAGGGTGCGGTCCAGCAGCACCAGATCGTGCAGGCCGCACAGGGCTGCCTCCCGGGCGAGTGCCAGGGTATTGGCCAGGTCCACCACGTAGCGCTCGCGCTGCAGGGCAGACTTGAGGGTGGCGGCCAGTTCGGCTTCGTCTTCGATCAACAGGATGTGCATCAGCAGGGCTTGGGCAGGAGGGGGCCGCAGAGGGCGGTTCGGCACGCGCCGGCACCGTATTACAGGAACATTGCGTGAACATGGCGTGCCTCCGCATCTGCCGGAAGGCCATGGCGGGGCGCGATGAAACCGAGGGTACGGCGCAAGGTTCACGCAATCCCGGCGCTCCAGCCTTGGCGCCCTTCGCAGTTCCCATCCCTGGAGTCACCATGAAGTTGTTCGTTCCGCTGCTGTTCCTCGCCACGCTGACCGGCTGCACCACCGCCAAGATGACCGTCACTCCCGACGGCCGCCGAGGCGTTTCCATCGACTGCAGCGGCTCCAGTTCCTGGAGCGGTTGCTACGAGAAAGCCGGGCAGATGTGCCCCGGTGGCTACGTGGTCTTCAGCAAGGATGGCGACGGGGGCAACGCCATCGCGGTCGGCAACAAGAACGGCTTCACATCCACCCAGATGGCCACGCGCTCGATGCTGGTGTCCTGCTCGGGCTGACGCCGGTCGGGGAAGTGGCCATGCCACTTCCCCGTCGCGTTGCTCTGCAGCGCTGGCCTAGAAGCTGTAACCGGCCTGCACATATACCCGGCGCGGCTCGCCCGGGAAATGGCCGTTGCGCTCGATGAATCCGCTGGCGGCATACACCTTGTCGAACAGGTTCTTGATGTTGGCCTGGAACTGCCACTGCTTCCACGTGGTTTTCCAGCTCATGTCGAACACCGCGTACGGCTTCACCCGTTGGCCATCCAGGCTGATGCGCTCATCCACGTAGTCGGCACCGAAGCCAATGGCCGAGTGGATCGCCGGCAGGTCGTAGCGCGTCCACAGGCCCAGCTTGTTGCGCGGTGCATTGGCGAAGCGATCGCCAGAGGCATTGGTGATGCCATTGGGGCCCGCGTCCTTCACCCGCGCGTCGTTGTAGGCGTAGGTCAGGTTCAGCACCCAGCGCTCGGTCACATCGGCCAGAAGATCCAGTTCCATGCCGGTGCTGCGCACCAGGCCCAGCGCCGCCAGCTGGTTCAGCCCATTGATGACCTCGCCAGTGGCCTGCACGATGTTGCTGCGGTCGATGCGGTAGGCCGCCAGGTTCAGGCTCACGCGCTCGGCCAGCAGCGATTTCATGCCCACTTCCCATTGCCTGCTGCGCTCGGCATCGAACGGGCCGCCTGCGGCGGAATCCTGGTTTGCTGCTGACTGCGGTACGAAGCCGCTGGCCACGTTGGCATACAGATTCAGACCATCGCGCACGGTGAAGGTACTGCCCAGCCGCCAGCTGATGTCGTTGCCATCCACGCTGCTGCCGGCGATGCGGTCATCATCCCTGAACCCATCCCAGCGCAGGCCGGCCAGCACGTGCCAGCGTGGGGTCAAGGCCAGCTCGTCCTGCAGGTAACCGCCATAGCGCTTGCTGCGCGTGCTGGTGCTGCGCCAGGGCAGGGTGGACAGGTTGTAATCGTGCCAGGTGCTGGCGCCATACACCGGATTGAACAGGTCGATGCCACGCACCGGGCCTGCGCCGCGGGTGAGGTCGGCGCTGTTGGCGGTCTGTGCGGTGAAATCCGCATCCAGCTGGTACACGTCCGCACCGAACAGCACCTTATGTTCGATCGCACCGGTGCTCATCCGCCATACCGCATTGGCGTTGGCGGTGAACGCCTCGTTGTCGCGGATCTGGTTGCGCAGCTGCCGGGTCATCCATTCGGCCACGCCGTCGCGGTCGCGGTCGATCAGGCCCATCGGCTCGTGGTACATCTGGTGCTCGTTGTTGCTGAACCAGCGTGCGGCGACGTCCACGTCCAGGTCGTCGTGCGGCGCGAAGCGGTACTGCGCCAGCGCCACCTTGGCACGCATGTCCAGGAAGTCGCTGGCTTCGTTGTGGTTCCAGCGGCGGTCGGTCAGGAAATTGCCGTTGTCATCGACCGGCACACCGCGCAGGCGGTTGCCGCCGAGGTTCTGGGTGATGTCGGTGAACTGCAGCGTCAGCTCGCCGGTGTCGCCCACGTCGAACGCCAGCGAGGCATCACCAATCACGCTTTCACTGTGTGTGTTCCAGCGCACGCCTTGTTCGCTGTCGCCATACAGGCCGGCGCGGTAGCGCACCGTGCCGGCTGCGTTCAACGGCCCGGTCCCTTCGATCGAACCGGCGCGGAAATCCCTGTTTCCCACCTGCAGCTCGATGCGGCGCTCTGCAATGGCCTTCGGCTTGCGGGTTACATAATTGATGACGCCACCAGCATCGCCACCACCGTACAACGCACCCGCCGGCCCCTTCAGCACCTCCACCCGCTCGATGTTGAACAGCTGTGGCACCGAGAAGCCGGCATAGGGGTCGCCACGCAACCCGTCATACAGCACGTTCTCCTGGCGGAACCCACGCAGGGTCACCCCGGCATAGCTGAAGTAGCTGATGCCGCTGATGCTGCGATAGAGATCGGTCACCTGGCGTGCCGCCTGGTCGTCGATCAGCTCGCGCGGCAGCACCTGGATGGACTGCGGCACGAGTTCCAGCGGTGTATCGGTACGGGTGGCGACAGCGGCATCATCTACCCGGTACAGCGTCTGAGCGCGGCCACGCACCTCCACCTTGTCCAGCTCCTGCACGCGGCTGGGCGGGGCGTCGGCGGCGTATCCGGGGGTGGCGAAAGCCAGTGTCGTGGCCAGGCACAGAATGCTGTGTCGGGGCAGGAAGAGGGGCATGGGGGTATCGGGCTTGTCTGCAAATGAGAAAGATTAGCATTTGCAATGAGCCGGTGCCCATCCCCCGGTTGGGTTATGACGGCATACCGGCCAATGCCACCAGCACGCCGGTGGCGCCGCGCACGATCAGCGGCACCATCGCCTGCTGCGGATCGCCGCCGAGCGAGAAAGCGCGCAGCCCCTGTTCGTAGGCGGCCACCATCGACGCCATCAGCATCGACGCACCCAGCCGCGCGTCATCATCTGCGGGCTGCCCCCCACCTGAGGCCAGGCGCAGCCCGCGCAGGGCTGCGCCGCCCTCTTTCAGAGGTCCTTCTTCTTGCCGCTCAGATCCAGCGGCTGGTCACTGCCCTTGCGCTCGCTCGACCAGACCTCGACGCTCTTGCTGCATCGACTTTCGCGGGCGGCAACCTCACGCGGCAGGTCCTTCACATGCGGCGACTCCTGGCAGGCCGCATGCATGGCCGAATCGTCATAGGTAGCACAGGCGCTGATCGACGCGACTGCAAGAACACCGAGTGCGGAGCGGAATAGGGGATGCAGGAGGCGCATGGGGGGCTCGGAAGGGGCCGGTCTGGTCATCGCATTCAATCCGTGACCCGGCACACGCGCAATCCCACTGGCAGCACTTGTTATTGAATAACAATTATGGAGATACTCGGGAGTTGCCGACTGCCGATCAGGCAATGCAGATCAGGAACACCGTCGAGAGTGCGAGCATCAACACGAACACGCGCCAACTCAGGGCCAGGCAGGTCAGGCAGGCCGCCAACGCCCAGGCCGCCAGCAGCACACATCCCAGCAACCACAGCCCGACCGTCATCATCGAACCGGCTGCTGCGGCGGACAACGCAAAGGCCTTGAAGAGCGCCACGCCCAGCACGCCGCCCAGCGCGCCGGCCCGCAGGGCAATCGCATCGTGGCAGCTGGGGGAAATCTGGCGGTGCATGAGGGGCGTGTCGCGCGTCGGAAGCTGGCGTACGCAACTCTGCAGCAAGGCGGATCTACGCCGCGTGTTCGTCAACCTGCAGTGTGGCTGCCGCTCGCGAAACGCTGCCGCCTCAGTCGACTCGCCGTCCGCCGCTGCCCGGCTTCAGCGGCTGCCGGCGACAGCGGCCTTGCGGTTCTTCTCCAGCATCACCGACACGCACCACAGCAGCAGGCCGCCGACCGCAGTCGCCGCACCGACGTAACCGGTGGTGGCTGGGCTGAAGCCGGCACTGATCGCCATGCCGCCCAGCCACGGGCCGAGCGCATTGGCGGTGTTGAACGCCGCATGGTTGGAGGCGGCGGCCAGGGTCTGCGCTTCGCCGGCCACGTCCATAAGGCGCGTCTGCAGCACCGCGGCCAGGGCGCCCATCGTACCCACGGTGATGATCATCGGGCCGATGGTCCACACCGATTCGGCAGCCAGCGGGTAGAGCAGCAGCATCACGATCGACCACGCCAGCACCACGGCGGCCGCCTTGAAGTGGAACTTGTCGACCAGCCAGCCGCCGGCGATGTTGCCGATGATCGCGCCGATGCCGAACACGCCCACCGCCAGCGGCATCCACGATTCGGCTACGCCGGTCACCTGCACCAGGGTCGGTGCCAGGTAGGTGAACACGCAGAACATGCCGGCAAAGCCCACCGCGCCGATCGACAGCGCCAGCCAAACCTGGGTGGTGTTGAATGCGCGCAGCTCGCGCATCGGCGAGGTCCGCACCTCATCCGGGTCGGGCAGCAGGAAGCGCGCGATCATCGCCACCGTGGCGATGGCCAGCACGCTGACCAGGGCGAAGGCGGTACGCCAGCTCAGCTGCTGGCCCAGCCAGGTGGTCAGCGGATTGCCGATGAGGATGGCCACGGACAGGCCGAGCAGTACGCGCGACATTGCCTGGCCGCGCTGGCCGGCCGGGCTGATCGCAGCCGCCACCAGCATCGCCACGCCGAAGTAGGCGCCATGCGGCAGGCCAGCGACGAAGCGCGCCACCAGCATCGTGCCGTAGTTCGGCGCCAATGCGCTGGCCAGATTGCCGACGGCATAGAACCCCATCAGTGCCAGCAGCAGCTTGCGGCGCGGGAAGCTGGCGCCGACGAAGGCCAGGATCGGTGCGCCCACCACCACGCCGATGGCGTATGCGCTGATCAGGTGGCCGACCTGCGTCTCGCTGATCGACAGGCCGCGGCTGATCTCCAGCATCAGGCCCATGCTGGCGAATTCGCTGGTGCCGATGGCGAAGCCGCCCAACGACAGGGCTAGGATGATGAGGGTGCGCTGGCGCGGCGTCAGCCGAGCGGCCAGAGGGGAATTGGGGCTCATGCGGGGGCGCAAAGGGGCGGGGAAGCGGCACATTGTACTGCTGCATTGCAGCAGGCATCAGCCAGCCTGGGGGTAAATCAGTGTTCGATGGGTGGTGCTGCCCGTGCTGCCTGCTGGCCAAGCGCCGCCAGGGCTTGTCGGTATTTGTCACGCAGGCGCTCGGCGGTGGCGGCTTCCAGTGACGCCAACCGCGTTTCATCGGTGTTGTCGGCGATATCGGCCAGCTTGACCTTAAGCGCGAGCGGATCCGCTGCTATCCGCGTGTAGTACGTGGCGGCATCCGCCGCAGACGTCCTGCTGAGCAACCGCACCGCGTGCTGCAACGGGTCTGGGAAGGCCTGCACCCGCTCAGCGAAGGCCGGGCAGTCCTCCAGCACATCATGCAGCCAGGCCACCGCCTCGGCTTCATCGTCGCCGCGCACGGCAGCGGCCACCCGGCCAACGTGCCCGATGTAGGGATATCCTGCCTTGTCGACCTGGCCTGCATGGGCCTCCGTTGCCAGCGTGCGTGCGCGTGCTACCCAGTCCATTGCGATCTCCCCGGTCCCAAGCGTGTATTGTCGTACGGATCGTCTGCATGCCGCCACCACGGCCGTGCAGGCATCATCGGACGCTGCAGGAATGGCATCTGGATTCCATCAGGGAGATGAAACATGCAGGAATACACCCATCAGCTGGAACTACGCGGCCGCTTCCGTCTGGTAGCGGTGACCCACGAGCCGGTGTACGCTCCCGGCGATGTGGTCGGCCATGCGGTCATCGTCGACGATGGGGAGCGTCTGACCGACCTGATGTCGTTGGCCGATGCGCGCCGGTACCTTGAGGAACTGGTGCGGGAAGAGGGCGTGGAGCCCGGGCTGGAGAATGAAGTCAACCTGCGGAGGAAGGCGTCGCAGCGACGCCGCCGCTAAGCCGTCGCGCCCTCGGGCGCATCATGGAGGATTCGGGTGTTGTCCAGTAAGAAGTTTCTGCTCATCGCCATCATCACGCTGGCGACCCTGCTGCTCGGGTTCGTGCTTTCCGGTTACCTGACGCTGCTGCTGCTTGGTCTGGATACCAAGCTGCTCACCTGGAATACCTATTACCAGTATTTCCACGCCATCGGCCAGCCGCAGGTTGCCCCGTTCGTGGGCAAGATCAAATGGGCCGGTTACCTCGGCTTTGGCCTGCCGCTGCTGGTGCTGGTCGTCGTCGGCCTGGTCGTGCTGCTGAAGAAGGACAAGCGCTCGCTGCACGGTGACGCGCGCTTTGCCACCGGCGCCGATCTGGCCAAGCACGGCATGTTCAAGAAGAGCGGCCAGAGCATCGTGGTCGGCAGCCATGGCGGCAAGCTGGTGCGCCTGGACGGCCAGCAGTTCGTGATCCTGGCGGCCCCGACCCGTTCGGGCAAGGGCGTCGGCGTGGTCATCCCGAACCTGCTGGAGTACGGCGAATCGCTGGTGGTGCTGGACATCAAACAGGAAAACTTCGACCTGACCAGTGGCTGGCGCGCCAGCCAGGGGCAGGAGATCTACCTGTTCAACCCGTTTGCCGAAGATCGCCGCACCCATCGCTGGAACCCGCTCAGCTATGTCTCCGATGACCCGGCGTTCCGTGTCTCGGACCTGATGAGCATCGGTGCGATGCTCTATCCCGATGGCTCGGAAGATCAGAAGTTCTGGATCAGCCAGGCGCGCAATGCCTTCATCGCCTTCACCCTGTATCTGTTCGAGAACTGGGATGACGAGCGCAGCAGCGGCTTCCCGGGCGGGCAGGGTACGCCGACCCTGGGCGCGGTCTACCGCCTGTCCTCCGGCGATGGCAGCGACCTGAAGAAGTTCCTGAAGAGCCTGTCCGAGCGCCCATTCCTGAGCAGCAACGCGCGTTCGGCGTTCGCCAACATGCTGTCCCAGGCCGACGAGACCTTCGCCTCGATCCTCGGCACCTTCAAGGAACCGTTGAATCCCTGGATCAACCCGGTGCTGGACAAGGCCACCAGCACCAACGACTTCCTGCTCACCGACGTGCGCAAGAAGAAGATGACCATCTACATCGGCATCCAGCCCAACAAGCTGGCCGAAAGCCGATTGATCATCAACCTGTTCTTCAGCCAGCTGATCAACCTCAATACCAAGGAACTGCCCAAGTCCAATCCGGACCTGAAGTACCAGTGCCTGTTGTTGATGGACGAATTCACCTCGATCGGCAAGGTCGAAATCATCGCCTCGGCGGTCTCCTACATGGCCGGTTACAACGTGCGCCTGCTGCCGATCATCCAGAGCATGTCGCAGCTTGATGCCACCTATGGTCGTGAAGTCTCGCGCACGATCATTACCAACCATGCGCTGCAGATCCTGTACGCCCCGCGCGAACAGCAGGATGCCAACGACTATTCGGACATGCTGGGTTACACCACCATCCGCAAGAAGAACGTCACCCACGCACGTGAAAAGACCCATAGCTTCACCGAGGAGCGCCGCGCGCTGATGCTGCCGCAGGAGCTCAAGGCGATGGGGCCGGACAAGGAGGTCTTCCTGTACGAAGGCATTCCGCATCCCGTCAAATGCGACAAGATTCGCTACTACAAAGACCGCTATTTCACGTCACGACTACTGCCAAAGGTTGACGTGCCGATGCTTGATGTCTAAGTTGCAGGCTTGAAAGTGTGACGGATGCACGCATTCATGGAAGTGAATTAGTGCGCCACGTCAAAAAAATGCCATACGTCGGTAGATTTCAGATTTGTCTGACATGGAATTGACGTGTGGTTGTGCGAATCTATGCATGGCTTGCGAATCTGTGTGATTCGTCATGCTTTCAGAGTGGCCAGGAGTTTCAGCCATGGGAACAGGGATGGTTCCGACGTTGGTGAGGGTGCGTGAAAGGGGCCTCGGATGAGGTTGCTTCACGCGACTTGGTTGGCAGCTTTCGAGCTGCAGGGGAACCGTGCCCATGTGCTGTTAAGCAGTGCATTTGCTACGTTTCCGGCGTGCATCGCGCAGTGCCGGACGACCAGGGGACCAACATCGGGACTGCTTTTTCGTACGTCAAAGTGAAGCCCGTATGAATCAGGCGTTTATCGCTAAAATGTCCATCGCCGCAGTGGCGGCGTTGATGGTGGCAGGTTGTGCTACCAAGCCCGCACCCGACTTCGGAGGGCGCTGGAAGCCGGTCAACCGTTTCGCGACGGCTCCGACCGAGATTCCGCTGTACTCCAGCTACGTCTATCAGGCGTCGCCAATGGATCGCACGCTGAAGGCCATGCTCGAGCGCTGGGCCAAGGATTCCGGCCGCACGCTGGACTATCGCCTCAGTTCGGATTTCACCCTGTATGGCGCGGTGTCGGAGATCGACACCACCAACGCACAGCAGGCCGTGATCGATCTCACGGCGGCCTATGCGGCGCAGGGCGTTTCCGTCTCCATCGTCGGCAACCAGATCGTCGTGCAGAGCGCTGGATCGACGCCCACCGCGTCGGCCCAGGATCCTGAAGCCAGCAGCGGCAGCTGAGACCGCGTCGAAATCATCGAACGTGCCGCACCCCGCGCTTGGCGCAGGGGCGTCACGCCCATTGATGTTTCAGCAGTACGGAAGAACCCATGTTCCGCAAGAAGGATGCAGGCAACAGCCCCAAGGTCGAGCAGTCGGTCGCCAAGGCGGTCAGCTACGAGATCACCGTGGCCGACATGGCCCGGCGCAGCGAGCGTCGTGCCTGGTGGGTCGCCACCGGTTCGTTGCTGATGTCGCTGGCGCTGGCCGGTGGCTACTACTACATGCTGCCGTTGAAGGAGAAGGTGCCGTTCCTGGTGATGGCTGATGCCTATACGGGCACGGCAACGGTTGCGCGCCTGCGCGGCACGTTCCAGGGCGAAACCATCACCACCAACGAAGCGGTCAATCGCAGCAATGTCGCCCAGTACGTGCTGGCGCGTGAGTCGTACGACTCGGCGGTGATGGGCCTGCGCGACTGGGAGCTGGTGTTTGTGATGTCCAGCGGTCCTGTCGCCCAGAGCATGCGTCAGCGCTATGCCGGCAACAACCCGCAGAACCCGTTCGTGATGTACGGTCGCGAGAAAGCGATCCGGGTCAAGATCCTCAGCATTACCCCCTTAGGTACTGAGGCGAACGGCAGTTTCCGCGGCGCTTCGGTGCGCATCCAGCGCAGCCTGCTCGACAAACGTAGTGGCGCGGCGACCTATCTGGACAACCAGCTGGTGACGATGCGCTTTGAGTACAACCAGAACCTGGCGTTGTCCGAACAGGATCGTGTACTCAATCCGCTGGCCTTCCAGGTCACCGAATACCGCGTCGACAACGATTACGCACGTGGCGTGCCGGTGCCGGACGATGGCGCGATGCAGGCGCAGGCGCAGCAGGCCGCGCAGCAGGCCGCGCAGCAGGCACAGGGCATCTATGACCCGAACAACCCTGCCGCGGCAACCATGATTGATCCTGCAACGGGCCAACCTGTGGCAGTGCCAGTCAATGAGCAGGGGCAGCCGATGCAAGGCCAACCCATGCAGGGGCAACCGATGCAAGGCCAGCCCATGCAGGGGCAACCGATGCAGGGGCAACCGATGCAGGGGCAACCGATGCAGCAGGGGCAGGCAATGCCGCCGGCGCCGAACAATTCCACCGGAAATGCTGATGGAGCAAGCAACCGATGAGTAGTCGAAAAGTCAGGGGGAGCGCATTGGCGCTGCTGTCGTTGCTGTCGCTGGTGTTTTCCACCGCGGCGATGGCACAGGCGGTAGACCATTACGAGTATGAGAAGGACCGCATCTATCCGGTTCGCACCGGCCTGGGTCTGACCACCCAGATCGAACTGAGCCCGAACGAAAAGATCCTCGACTACAGCACCGGCTTCAGCAGCGGCTGGGAGCTGACCCGCCGCGAGAACGTGTTCTACATCAAGCCGAAAAACGTCGATGTCGACACCAACATGATGGTGCGCACCGAAACCCATTCGTACATCTTCGAACTGAAGGTGGTGGCGACCGATTGGCGCCAGCTCGAGCAGGCCCGTCGTGCCGGCGTGCAGTACAAGATCGCCTTCAGCTACCCGAACGACACCGTGTTCGGTGTTGCCCAGGAGGCCGTGGAGGAAGAGGCACAGCCGCTGTTGAGCACGGAGTTGGCCAAGGATCGCCAGTACAACTTCAACTACTCCTATTCGACCAGCAAGGCGAAGAAGATGGGGTGGCTGATTCCGGTCAACGCGTACGACGATGGTCGCTTCACCTATCTGAAATTGCCGAACTCACCTGAATACAAGACGGGCATCTTCCCGGCCGTGTTCGGTCGCGAGAAGGAATACGGAGAGGACTTCGTGGTCAACACCACCGTCGAAGGAAACACCCTGATCGTCCACGGGACCTACCCGTACCTGGTCATCCGCCACGGCGATTTCGTCGTTGGTCTGCGAAGGAACGTGAAGAAATGAGCCAGCAGAACACTCCCGGAAGCGATCCAAACAACGGGCGCGACGATAGCCAGAGCCCGTACGGCAGCGTTTCTGGCGCTGCGCCCGAGGCGTCGTCCAATCCCTATTTCGGCAACACCCAGGCCGGCCCTGCGCCGGATCTGGACGCTGGTGCACCGCAGTTGCGCTCGGCCGAGGAACAACGCCTGAACCGCAAGGCGCTGCTGTTCCTGGGCGGCATCGTGGTGCTGCTGGTGGCCATGGGCTTCCTGCTGTTCCGCAAGGGGCAGGAAGACAAGGATGCCCCGGCGGACGTCAACAAGACCGCGCGCGCAGTGACGCCTGAGCTGCCGACGGCTACACCACCGCCGCAGGCCGCTGCCGATCCGATCCAGATGGTGCCGCCGCTACCGCCGCCGCCGCCGCTGGATTCCACCCCGCTGTTTGTTCCCCAGTCCGATTCGGCACGCGAGATGGACCGTGGCCCGACTTTGCTGGACCGCCGCATCGGCTCCGGGAGCGGGGTGGGTGGTGGTGATGGACAGGATGGCAACGGGGGCAATGGCGGCAATGGCGGCCGCGGCATGGATGAGTACACCCGTGCCATGCTGGCCCAGCTGCCCAACAACCAGGCGGCGCCGGCGAAGGTCCGTCGCGGACCGGACGTGGAAGACGTGTCCAGCGCCAGCTTCATCCGCAGCCCGGATGCCCTGCTGGTGCGCGGCACCTATCTGCGCTGCGTGCTGGAAACCCGCATCATCACCGATATCGCCGGCTATACCTCCTGCCTGGTGACCGAGCCGGTCTATTCGATCAACGGCCGCAACCTGCTGCTGCCGAAGGGTTCGAAGATCTATGGTGCATACGGTGGCGGCCCAACCGGGAAGCGCGTGGAAGTCATCTGGGATCGCATCACGACCCCGAACGGCATCGACGTGGCCATGTCGAGTCCTGGCGTGGACCAGCTGGGTGGCGCCGGTCATCCGGGTCAGTACAGCGCTCACTGGGGTAGTCGCATCGCGTCGGCCCTGATGATCAGCCTGATCGCTGACGCCTTCAAATACGCTGCCGCAGAGCACGGTCCGGAGTCGACCACCGTCGCCAGCAATGGCTTCGCTGTCCGCTCGCCCTATGAGAGCGCCACCGCACGCACCATGGAGCGTCTGGCCAATGAGGCCCTCAGCGAAGGTCGTCGTCCGCCGACTGTCACCATCAACCAGGGCACGATCGTGAATGTCTACGTCGCCAAGGACGTTGATTTCACCAATGTGCTGAACCCACGCCGGTAAGCCACGAACGATCATGGACGCTGAAGTGTCACCCCTCGCCCTCGTCTCCAGCGATTTCCTGCGCTATCAGTACGAAGTGCTGGGCATCGCCGAGTACATGACTTCGCCTGACGTGACGGAAATCTGCATCAACCGTCCGGGCGAGCTGTACCTGGAGACGCGGGCAGGGTGGCAGCACGTGAGCGTGCCGAGCCTGACCTTCGAACGGGCCCGGCAGTTCTGCACCGCGGTGGTCAACGAGAGCAACACTGGTCAGCGCATTACCGATGCCGACCCGGTTGTGTCGCTGACCTTCCCGACCGGACAGCGCGCGCAGTTCGTGATTCCGCCGGCCTGCGACGCAGGCAAGGTGTCGATCACGATTCGTCTGCCGTCCAAGCACACCAAGTCGCTCACCCAGTACCACGAGGATGGCTTCTTCAACCAGATCCTCGAGCAGGATGGTGGGGTCAGCGAGCAGGATCGCGAACTGCTGGAACTGCGGCATTCCCGCGAGTACGCTGAATTTTTCCGGCGTGCGGTGATGTACCGCAAGAACATCGTCGTCTCTGGCGCCACCGGTAGCGGCAAGACCACCTTCATGAAGGCGTTGGTCAACCATATCCCGGACAGCGAGCGCTTGGTCACCATCGAAGACGCGCGCGAACTGTTTCTGACCCAACCCAATGTCGTGCACCTGCTGTATTCCAAGGGCGGGCAGAGTGCCAGCAACGTGACGGCCAAGAGCTGCATGGAAGCCTGCCTGCGCATGAAGCCCGAACGCATCATCCTCGCCGAGCTCCGTGGCGATGAGGCGTTCTACTTCATCCGTAACTGCGCGTCTGGTCACCCCGGCTCGATCACCAGCTGCCACGCCGGCAGCCCGGAGCAGACCTGGGACCAGCTGGCGCTGATGGTGAAGGCGTCGACCGAAGGCTCGGGTCTGGAATTCAACGTCATCAAGCGTCTGTTGATGATGACCATCGACATCGTCGTGCATATCAAGGCGCATGCAGGCTCGCGCTATATCACCGGTATCGATTTCAATCCTGGGCGCGCCCAGGGGCAGGAGGGCTGAGCGATGTTGCCAGGACTTGAAATGATGGCGTGCCCGGAGATGGCCGTCTCGATGGACGTCATGCAGCACGTCATCAACGTGGAATCTTCGAGCAACCCCTACGCCATTGGCGTGGTTGGTGGTGCACTTGCGCGCCAGCCCAAGGCGCTGGACGAAGCGCTCGCCACCGTGCGCATGCTGGAGGAGAAGGGTTACAACTTCTCCATCGGCCTGGCCCAGGTCAATCGCTACAACCTGGCCAAGTACGGCCTGGATTCGTACGAAAAGGCATTCCAGCAGTGCCCGAACCTGCAGGCGGGTTCCCGCATCCTGGCCGAGTGCTACAAGCGCTCGGGCAAGGATTGGGGCAAGTCGTTCAGTTGCTACTACTCGGGCAACTTCGAAACGGGCTTCCGCCACGGTTACGTGCAGAAGGTCTATGACTCGATCCGTCGTGGCCAGCGGGTTGCCTCCAATGGCGTTGCGCCGATCGACGTGATCAATCGTGGTGAGCGCCGTACCGTCAAGGTGGAGCATCACCCGCAACTGGCGTCTCCGGCACAGGCACGCATCGTCGCCCAGGCCAGTACTCCGGTGTACGTGCCGTCCAACGATCCGGCACGCGCCTATACCGTCTATCCGTCTACCGGTGCGATGGCGCGCAGCAGTCTGGTCAATCTTGCCGATCAGGCGCTGTCCCGCGTTGTGCTGGGTTCGGTGGATCGAATGATGCAGCCGGAAGGCCCGGCAGGCGCAGGCTATCCGCAGTCGCCGCAGCAGATTCCGCAGCAGAATCCGCAGGTCAGGCAGGGGCAGGGTGTGCCTGTCATGCCGCAGCAGCTTCCTGGAGCCGTCGCCGGCGACGATGCTCCGGTCATGCTGCGCCCATGGAGCGAGCGGAACGCACCTGTGGCCGGGAACGGCAACGCATACAACGCGCCAGCGGCAGCGCCGGTGCAACAGATTCCCGCAGGGGATGCGGCCTTCGTGTTCTGACGAAGTCGTGGTACGGCCAGTCCCCCGGCTGGTCGATTCAGTTGTGTTAGTCCATCAACAAGGAAATCAATCCATGAAGCGATCCAATCTCGACCTCGTCCAGGCCCAGCGCACGCTGAAGACCCTGCTGATGGCCACCCTCTTCGTGGGCGCCGTGTTCGCCCCGCAGGTGTTTGCCGGCGGCGCCACCGACTTCGGTGGTACCGACAAGAAAGTCTGTGGCTTCTTCAACAATATCAACGGGCTGTTGAACATCGCCTCGATCGCCGTGGTGACCATCGCGGTCATCTTCGCCGGCTACCAGATTGCGTTCGCGCACAAGCGCATCTCTGACGTCGCGTCGATCCTGATTGGTGGCGTGCTGATCGGTGCTGCCGGCCAGATCGCCCGCATGCTGCTGGGCGACGGCAGCGATGGTAAGTGCGGTGGCGGCGACGGCACCACGTACTACCTGATCAACAACGCTGTTCAGTACTACAGTGCATAAGAACGTACTGTTTCGCGGCTGCACGCGTCCGGCGATGTTTCTGGGCGTTCCCTATCTGCCGTTCTTTATGGTGGCAGGCGGGTTGCTGCTCTTGAGCATGTACACGAACTTCTGGTTCCTGCTGACCATTCCGGTGGCCATCTTCATCATGCGTCAGATGGCCAAGCGTGACGAAATGATCTTCCGGCTGCTGGGCCTGAGGCTGATGTTCAAGCTCCGGGTTCGCAACGTGCAGGAACACGAAGGAATGTGGGTGTTCAACCCGAATCACTACCGCAACAAGCCAGCCCGAATGGATTGAGGGCTGGATCGGACAAGGTGGGCGTCAGACGCCCACCTCGTCCACTCCGAATCTTCGTCGGCAGTACCCTTTGGAAGCAGTCGTATGTTCAGCCCAGATACGTCCATCAGCGAATTCATTCCTCTGTCCTCGCATGTAGCCCCGAACGTGGTGAAGACCACGGGCGGCGACTACCTGTTGACCTGGCACCTGGAAGGGTTGCCGTTCGTGGGGCGCGAGGAGTGGGAGCTGGAACATCGGCACAACACCTTCAATCGGTTGCTGCAGACGCTGCGCGCGCCGGATTTCGTCAACGTCGCCTTCTGGGTGCATGACATCCGCCGTCGCCGCACGTTGAAGGGCAAGAGCAGCTACAAGCAGCGCTTCAACCAGGACGTGTCCGACCAGTACATGGGCATGCTGTCCTCGCAGCGCATCATGCAGAACGAGCTGTACCTGACCATGCTCTACCGGCCGGTAGTGGCTGGCAAGCGCTTCGTGGAGAAATCGGCCAACGTCGACAAGCTCCGTGCCGAGCAGGAACAGGCCGTCGAGAAGCTGATGGAACTGGCTGGCAACGTCGAAGCCGTCATCCGCGACTACGCGCCGTACCGCCTGGGCATGTACGAAGCCAAGAACGGCGTGGTGTTCTCCGAGACACTGGAACTGTTCGGCTATCTCATCAACCGCATCGATGAGCCCGTGCCGGTGCTGTCGGCACCAGTGAAGGACTACCTGCCGGTCAGCCGGCACATGTTCTCGGCCAAGACCGGCGACTTCGTGATCAATACGCCCAACGGCGTCAATCACTTCGGCGCCATCCTCAACATCAAGGAGTATGCCGAGGGCACCTACCCGGGCATCCTCAACGGCCTGAAGTATCTGGATTTTGAGTACGTCATCACCCATTCGTTCAGCCCGATGGGGCGCCAGGACGCGCTGAAGGTGCTCGACCGCACCAAGGGCATGATGATTTCCTCCGGTGACAAGGCCGTCAGCCAGATCGTCGAGCTCGACCAGGCGATGGACCATCTGTCCTCCGGCAACTTCGTACTGGGCGAGTACCACTTCATCATGGCGGTCTATGGCGACAGTCAGGCCAAGCTGTCCCAGAACGTGGCCTCCACGCGCGCTGAACTGTCCAACGCTGGCTTTGTGACCACCAAGGAAGATCTGGCGGTTACCTCGTCGTTCTACTCGCAGATCCCGGCCAACTGGCGCTTCCGCACTCGCTTGGCCAACGTCAGCTCGCTGAACTTCCTCGGTCTGTCGCCACTGCACAACTTCGCCACCGGCAAGCAGCACAACAATCCGTGGGGCGACTGCGTCACCACGTTGCAGACGACCAACGGCCAGCCGTACTACTTCAACTTCCATGCCACCCATCCGTCGGAAAACTCGCTGGGTGAAAAGGCGATCGCCAACACCATGGTGATTGGTAAGTCGGGTACCGGTAAGACCGCGCTGATCAACTTCCTGCTCAGCCAGGTGCAGAAGTACGAGCCATCGCCGACCATCTTCTTCTTCGACAAGGACCGCGGCGCAGAGATCTTCGTTCGCGCTTGTGGTGGCAACTATCTGGCCCTGGAGAACGGCGCGCCGACCGGCTTCAATCCGTTCCAGTGTGAGAACAACGAAAGCAATGTGCAGTTCCTGGCCGACCTGATCAAGGTGCTGGCAGGCAAGCGCGAGTACAGCTCCCGCGAAGAAGAGGATATCTACCGCGCGGTGGAGAGCATGCTTGACACGCCGATGCACCTGCGCAGCATGACCAATTTCCAGAAGAGCCTGCCCAACATGGGCGACGACGGCCTGTACGCGCGCGTGCGCCGCTGGACCTCGGGCAACTCGCTGGGCTGGGTGTTCGACAACCCGGTGGATACCGTAGACCTGAGCAAGGCCAACATCATCGGTTTCGACTACACCGACATCATCGACAACCCTGAAGTGCGCGTGCCGGTCATCAACTACCTGCTGCATCGCCTGGAGTCGCTGATCGATGGTCGTCCATTGATCTACGTGATGGACGAATTCTGGAAGATTCTGGACGGTGAGGGTGGCCTGAAAGAATTCGCCAAGAACAAGCAGAAGACCATCCGTAAGCAGAATGGCCTGGGCATCTTCGCGACGCAGAGTCCGGAAGATGCGCTGAAGAGCGACATCTCGGCGGCGCTGATCGAGCAGACTGCGACGTTGATCCTGCTTCCGAACCCGAACGCCAGCAAGAGCGACTACATGGACGGCCTGAAGCTGACCGAGGCCGAGTTCAAGGTGGTCACCGCCTTGGATGAGCGCTCGCGCTGCTTCCTGGTCAAGCAGGGGCACGCGTCCAGCGTGTGCCAGCTGAATCTGCGCGGGATGGACGACATTCTGTCGGTGATCTCGGCGTCCACTGACAACATCGACATCATGCATCGCGTATTGCAGACGGCTGCGGTACGCGCACGAGTGACGGTGGATGAACTGACGCCGGAACAGTGGCTTGAAGATTTCTACAAGAATCGAAAGGGCTCGGGCAAGGCGGCTGTCGCAGCGCGCGACACTGTTACCTGATCCGCGAGACGGCCTGCCCGAAGACTACGAGTTCCGATCAATGGAGACTGATATGAACAATACCAAGCAAGCTTCCTCGCCCCGCCGCCGCGCGCCCCGTCTTGCAGCGATGACCGTGGCAGCCATGATGACGCTCGGCAGCGCCAATGTCAGCGCCTGGATTCCCGTGCAGGAGACCGGTACCAGCCTTATCCAGCACCTGCTCAATCAGATCAACACCTACAAGACTGAGGCGACCGCCTACGCGGCCAAAGCGCAGGACGCGGCCGAGTACGTCGAGCAGAACACCCGCTGGATCCGCACGCTGGAACAGTATCGCCAGGCGCTGATCCAGGTGCAGGCGGCGGTAAACAGCTTCGGCATGCCCGACAGCGCGCCGCTGGTGCCGGTGGCGCCGAACTATCTGGTTGCCGAAACCTGCGGCAAGGCGCTGGACTTCAGCCTGGAGTCCGCCTTCAAGGTGTTCGTGTTCAATCCGCAGGCGGATGTGAAGGAGCAGCAGATGCAGATCTGCGTCAACATCCGGATGATGCAGAACCGCAAGTACAACGACGCGATCGATTTCCTGACCCAGACCGTTCCGCGCATCAACAACTCCTTGACCCGCATCCTCAAGATCCGCCTGACCAACAACGATCAGGGCACCGTGCAGGGTGCCGACAGCGAATCGCTGCGCACCGCCAATGACATTGCCGCACTTGCCCAGAGCTGGGAAGCACGGATGAAATCCTATGATGCCTATATCGAGGTCATGGAGGCCAACCAGAAGGTGGTGGCGCAGGCCGCATTGAAGGGGGACCCGACCAAGCAGCTGATCAGCGACATGGTCAAGACCACCGCACTGAAGACCGCGCTCAGCGTCAAATGATTGCAGGCCGCTAGTACGTAGACAGGCGCTGCAAAGCGATGCGGCGTTCTTTGCAGTAACGGAATTACCAAGGGATTGTGGAAATGACGATCAGGTGGCTGGCCAACTTTGATTTCTCAGGCGGATTGCAGGATCTGCTGGGCTACGCGGTGCGTGTCCAGTCGATCGGCGATTTCGTCTTCTTCAAGCTGATCATGGATTACCTGCGCGACAGGATCAGTGACTACGGCATCGACCTGATGGGGCGCATGATGTCCTGGGTCGGTGGCATGGCACTGGTGCTGATGACGCTGTGGGTACTGATCCAGGGCTTCCGGATCGTTACCGGCCGCAGCCGCGACTCCATGATGGTGCTGGTGACCAATATGGCGCGCGCGGCGTTGATTGTGAGCGTTGCCACCAGCATGGCGATGTTCGGCAGCAACCTGCAGAAATTCCTCAACGAGGACGTCAAAGGCCTGATCACCCACGTGGTGACCGGCAAGGACCAGCAGCCGGAAGACCAGATCGACAAGAGCTTGGCCTGGATGCAGGTGGCGCTGTCGAGCATTGATGGCATCAAGATCCTGAATGATCCAGGGTTGCAGGCGGACAAGACCCGGGCGCTGTGGTTCATCGGCCTGGGCACGGGCGGCCCGGCGGTCACCGCTGGTGCGATGTTGCTGCTCTACGAGGTCGCGCTGGCGCTGTTCATCGGCCTGGGTCCGTTGTTCATTCTGTGCCTGCTGTTCGACCAGACCAAGCAGCTGTTCCAGCGATGGCTGTTCTACGGCATCGGCACGATGTTCTCGATGGCGGTACTGGCAGCGATGGTATCGATCGCGCTGGACATGGTGATCCGTGTCTCGGCCGCGTTCTGGTCCACCGCCTTGGTCAACAAGTTCCTACTCGACGGCGCCTCCAGCGACGGCATGACCAGCCAGGCGATGCAGCAGGGCGGCATGGGCCTGATCCTCACGACCCTGATCCTGACCGCTCCCCCAATGGCGGCGATGTTCTTCCAGGGGACCTTGGGTGGTTTCGCGCCATACTCCCAGATCGGTGGATCGGCAGCCGGCCAGCCGGGTCCGCAGGGCCAGCCGCCGGGTTCGTATACGCCGGCGGCTCCCGCGAAGGGGGAGACACATGGCGGAGATGCACATGCTGGGAGTATGGTCCGGACCTCGATGCCTCAAAATTCTTCAGGTGAGCAGCGAGTGGCACCGAGCACGATAGGCGCCGCCAGGTCAAGCGAATGATGTTGAGTGAAAGAACTGTCGAAGGGGTGAGGGCTGTGCGCAAAAAATCAATTGGGAAAATTATTTTCAATTTGAGTATTTGTTTGGCACTTAGCGTTGCTGCTGAATCGGCTTTTGCGGAAGGGCGATGCCCGCCCGGGCAATATCCGATAGGTGATAGTCGCGCGCCAGGATGTGCACCAATTCCAGCGGGCTCCAGCGGGGACGCTGGGCCCAGGGCGACGGGTCGCTGGATCAAGACATGGGGCGCCATCGCAATGTCCAACTCTGGAGCATCGGGTGTCTCTGTCGGAAAAGTGAAAAAGAGTGACGCTGAGAAGGCTGCGAAGGCCGAGTGCGACGCTACCGGCGCGCGTGACTGCGAAATTGCTTTCACATACAAAAATCAATGTGCAGCGGCCGCGACCGCTAGTTCAGGAACTTCGGGTACGACCTTTGGCAGGGCGGCGACCGTAGATATTGCAACGACAATTGCTATTGACCTTTGTCGGTCTCGTGGTGGGCAGGGCTGTGAGGCCGTCTACTCGGCTTGTACAGAACCAAAGTTCGAGGCGTTCTAGAGTCGCGCATCACTGCAGTAAGCGCGTTGGAGGGACATTCTCGGCTTCTTGATCGGATGCCAGCTGTCTTCCAACTTGAGAAGAGGATTTCGTAAGGGCCGTTTCAGTTTTTTGCTTGTGCCTGGCGCCATTCTTGGCTTTTGCCGAGGGCAGGTGCCCTCCTAGCCAGTACCCAATAGGGGACAGTCGTGCCCAGGCTGTGCGCCAATTCCTGCTGGCGGCAGCGGTGCCGCTGAAGGTCCACATGCCACTGGCCGGTGGATAAAGACATGGGGCGCAATTGCGACCTCATCTACCGGCGCGTCCAGCCGGGTCCGCAGGGCCAGCCGCCGGGTTCGTATACGCCGCCGGCTCCCAAATCGAATGATCATGGTGGTAGCGGTAGTTCCGGGGCCGACTACAGTCGTGTGGGCGGCATGAACACTGGAGTTTCTAGTGTTAGTCAAGATACGGGTCAGCGAGGTATCGCAGGCACAGCAGCGGTCCGGCCGTCACCGCTGGTGCGATGTTGCTGCTCTACGAGGTCGCGCTGGCGCTGTTCATCGGCCTGGGTCCCTTGTTCATTCTGTGTCTGCTGTTCGACCAGACCAAGCAGCTGTTCCAGCGATGGCTGTTCTACGGCATCGGCACGATGTTCTCGATGGCGGTACTGGCAGCGATGGTATCGATCGCGCTGGACATGGTGATCCGTGTCTCGACCGCGTTCTGGTCCACCGCCCTGGTCAACAAGTTCTTGCTCGACGGCGTCTCCAGCGACGGCATGACCAGCCAGGCGATGCAGCAGGGCGGCATGGGTCTGATCCTCACGACCCTGATCCTGACCGCTCCCCCAATGGCGGCGATGTTCTTCCAGGGGACCTTGGGTGGTTTCGCGCCATACTCCCAGATCGGTGGATCGGCAGCGGGCCAGCCGGGTCCGCAGGGCCAGCCGCCGGGTTCGTATACGCCGGCAGTGCCTTCGAATAATGACGTGCGGCAGACCGAGATTCATTCAGGAAGTATGGTGAGGAACTCGATGCCTCCGAGCTCGACCGGCGAAGCAAGAACTGCCCCGAGTACGATAGGTGCTGCCAGATCTAATGATTAGTGCTATTAGTGACATCCGTTGAAGGTGCGTAGCCATGCCAAAAAAATCAGTTGGAAAGTTGATTTCCAAATGGCTCGTTCTTTCGGCACTTTTTCTTGTTGCTGAATCCTCTGTGGCAGAAGGGCGATGCCCGCCTGGCCAGTACCCGATAGGTGACAGTCGGGCACCGGGATGTGCGCCAATTCCTGCGGGTAGCAGCGGAGACACTGGACCCAGAGCGACGGGCCGGTGGATCAAGACTTGGGGCGCCATCGCAATGTCCAATTCTGGGGCATCAGGTGTTTCGGTCGGGAAGGTAAAGAAGAGGGAGGCTGAAAAAGCAGCAATGGTTGAGTGCGAAGCGACCGGCGCACGTGATTGCGACATCGCTTTTACCTACAAGCACCAGTGTGCGGCGGCCGCGACTGCGAGCTCGGGCACTCAAGGTACGAACTTTGGGAGCGGAGAGACTGTTGATGTTGCCAAGAAGGTCGCTACTGAACTCTGTCAGTCTCGAGGGGGACAGAGTTGTGGTGTCGTGTATTCGGCATGCACAGAACCAAAGTTCGAGGCTTTCTAGATATTTTTTTGCAGCCGCACCGCGACAATAGGTGCGTTGAAGGGGGATGAATCGCCATGTACATATCGTGATCACATCAGTCAACATGACACGGTAGGCTGTGCTGCAAAGCACTATCCGCGTTGCGTTGGTCTTCACGCTATTCGAAGGAAGGAATCATGCAGAATTCCTCCGCCTTCTGTGTAGTGACGCTGGTCGGCGGTCTGGCGCTGGCTTCGTCAGCACACGCCACCGATAGCTGGGTCATTTTCGCCGGTGGCGACAAGCCCAACCGTGAAGCGTGGGTAGTCGATGCACAAACCCTCAGCAGCCGCGCGGACCTGCTCGGTTTTCTGCAGCGCGCCACGCCGGAAGAGCAGAACGCGTACTTGAAGCAATTGCGCCGCAAGAAGCCGCCGAAGCCCGGTGAACCCGTCGCTGGCCCGGACCCGGTATACGAGATCCAGGTCAATACGGTTTACGAGAACGCGATCAAGCCGAATCGGCTGATCAGGAAGTACTCGGTGAACTGTGCGCGTAACACCGTGGCCATGAAGATGAGCCTGGTGCAATGGCGCGACCGTGCGATCGAGGATATCCCACCGGAGAGATTCGATCCGACCAGCGAGGCAGTCGAGCCCTGGCAGGTGCAACTGGTGCGTTTTGCCTGCCTCGTCGGGCCTGACCCCAAGGCGAAAGTGCCGGCGGAAATGATGAAGCGCGGCTTCCTGCCCATCGGTGACGTCGGCCAGTCACCTGCGAATTTCATCTGGGGCAACCTGTGGAAGGATGGCACGCGCCCAGCATTCACCTATCGGCCGACCGACGCCGAAATGGATCGGGCTGAGCGCAGTCTGGAAGCGAATCTGGCGCGTGGCCAGAAGGAAACCGCCCGCGTTCTGGATGAATCGCTTCGCGCAGCCAACCGCGTGGGCCGCAATAATCTGATGGACATGTGGATCGGCAAGACCGAGCAGGAGTTCGTGCGGACATGGGGCACGCCGGACCGTGTGGAGAATGGGGCCGATGGTTCGCGCACCTTGTACCTGCATCGTGGCGAGCGCGTTCAGGGGTTGAACGTATACGGGCATGTCGTGAGTGACGTGAACAACCGCTGCGATATCACGGTGCTGACGATGGACGGCTACGTCCGTGACTACGCCACTCAAGGGGCCACGTGCGCGCAGCAGTTGCGCTGATCGTGGCTACAGGCCAAGCCACCGGGAATCCGGGAAGCCATGAAGCGAATCCACCAAGGTATCTTGCTGTGCCTGCTGATGATTGCAGGCTCGCTGCCTTTCACTTCCATGGCCGAAGGCAATTGCCCGCCGGGCATGTATCCCATCGGCGGCCAGGGTTCGCAGGGTTGCGCACCCATCCCCGTGAGCAGCACAGGCTCGCAGTACAACAATCGCCCCAACTGGGCGCAGACCGTGCTCGGCGTGGCGATGGATGCCCGCGGCGACACTTTCATCAGCAACTCGATGCGATTTCGCGGCAAGGCCAAGCGTGCATCCATGAAGGAGTGCAGGGAGTTCGGCAAGGGCGGATGCACGTTGGCGACCCTGTTCCAGGCGCAGTCCGTGGCGGTCGCTCACGCAGGGCTGGGTACTGAAACCACGAGCGTCGTCGCAGCCATGTCTGAACAGGGTGCGGTCATTGTCGCGATGCAGCAATGCAGCGCGAAGGCTGCATGGAGGCAGATGCCACAGGATCAATGCAGGATCTCCAACACGGCCTGCACCGCGGATCTGTTCATCAGGTAGGGCATCATTCACGTTAAGCCCGGTTTTTGTGATCAGTTCCGCTTTTCGCTTTTCCCGCCCTTCGACGCGGCAAAGCTCCTCGCGGTAAGCTCCCCGCGCGTCATAAAAATGACGCGCCAGTGCCGCCGAAAGCAGGAGCTTTTCCGTCCAATGAGGACTCTGTCCGCCCGTCCGACGGGTGACGCTTGCCACTATCGCGGCCACGCCGTGCGCGGGGCTATGATCCGCATCTGCGCAGGCGCGGGCGAGCCGGGACACCGCGTTCCGACCGGCCAGGGAGGCGGGCATCGGCAAGACGACATTGAAGGAGTGGGAGGGGATGGAAGACAGGTTTGGCGCACACATGGACGATGCCCTGGCATTCGTTCCGTCCGGTGCGAACCTGCTGGAAGCCGTCAGGGGCGAGCTCAACGGCGATGGCATCGAGTACCAGCTGCTGGTCATCGACCAGCCGACGCCGGAAGGGCTGGTGCCCGGCCAGCACGGACCAAACCGGGTGCTGCTGTTGCTGCGCGGTGACGGGCGCGGGCGCTGGCAGCTGGCCGCGCGCAACGACAAGCTGGTGCCGTGTTCCACCCGCGGTGGCCTGGCTGGCGACCCTTTTGCGTATGCAATGATTGAGGAAGACACCTTCAGCGTGATCACCAACGGCGGCAGCCGCGAGCGCTGGAGCAGCACGTACCGGTTCCGCTACGCGTCGGCGGACAAGGCGTGCTGGGTGGATGGGGTGAGACGCAAGGTCGTGGATATCGAGACCGAAGCGACCAACATCCGGGATTTCTCGGTGGCGGAACTGGGCAGGGTGCGGTTCGAGGACTTCGACCCGTCCAGTGTCGCCGAGGTGTCGCTTCCATGAGCCAAGCTCCAACCGGCGGAAAGGAATCCGCGCTGATGAACATCCAGGAGTTGCACTGTGTCGACCGATAGAGAGTCGCAACTGCTGCGGCAGGCGACAAAAGCCGGCATCGACTCCCCCCTTGAACTGGCCAATTTCATGGCCCAGGCAGGGCACGAGTCGCGCGGCCTGAGCCGGCTCAACGAGAGTTTCAACTATACCCGGGGCATCTCGCAGATCCCGGTCGAAGCGGCGTGGCGCAATGGCACCGAGGCGCTGGAGTCCGCGCGCCAGGAAGCCCTGCGAGGGCGTCCGGATGATCTGGCCGAGCTGATGTATGGCGGCCGGATGGGCAACGACGCGCCCGGAGATGCGCTGAAGTACCACGGGCGCGGTTATCTGCCGCTGACCGGCAAGGAAAGCTACGAGCGCGCCGGCAGTGCGCTGGATCTGGATCTGGTCAACCAGCCCGAGCTGGCGTCGCAGCCGGAACATGCAGGGCGCATTGCCGTGTGGCAATGGCAGAACCGTGTGCCGGAACACGCGCGCGAGGACGTGCGCGAGGCGACCTACGCCATCAACGGCGCCGTCAACGGGGTGGAGGACCGGCTCAAGCGTTTCGAAGCGTGGCAGCAGAAGCTGACCCCGGACGTGATGGACCGGCTTGCCCGCGGCGAAGTGGGCGAACCTGCACAGTTGCCTGAGCGCGCGCGCGATATGTCCGATCCGGCCCATGCCGGCAACCGGCTGTTCACCGACGCTCGCGGCCATCTACAGCAGATGGGGCCGCAGAGCGGCCTGCGCAGCCAGCAGGAACTGGACAATGCGGCGGGCGCCCTGGCGCTGAGCGCGCAGAAGGCCGGCATGAGCCGCATCGACCACGTGGTGGCGGGCACCGATGGCAGGGCGCTGTTCGCGGTGCAGGGCGCCATGGGGGACCCGGCGATGCAGCGCTCGATGGTCGAGCGTGAGGCCGCGGCCCAGTTGCCGCTAGAGCAGAGCAGCCAGCAGTTGGCGGCCGAAGCCTCTTCCCGCCAGGAACAGGCTGCTTCGGTTACTCGCGAACAGGAGCAGAACCGCCCGCGATCGCTGTAATCTGGGCACCGCCTGCGGGTTGGAGACCGGCGGGCCCATCGCACGACACCGAGCACCCTCGGGTGCCTACATGGATCTCTTTGTAAGGACACAACATGCGAAACACTTCCCTGCATTCCAACGTGGCCCAACGTGGTCGCGCTCCGGCATTGTGGCTGCTGCCGCTGGGACTGGCTGCCGCTATGGCCCACGCGCAACAGGCACCGGACGCCCCGGCGGCTCCTGCCGTCGAGGAGGCTGTGCCTGCACCGGTAGTTGCCGCGGCGGACGCGCAGACGCCCGCTGGCACCGCAACTGATGCTGTAGCTGCATCGGCTCCCGTCGCCGCGCCTGACCCGGAGCCTGCCTTGGTTGCTGCACCTGTGCCTGCGGCGGAGCCGCCCATGACGCCCGCACCCGCATCGCAGCCGGCACCGCAGCCGGCACCGGCGACGGGCGTCGCTCCAGAAGCCGTTGCCGCGGAGCAAGCGATTGCAGCAGCGCCCGCCGCAGCCCCGGTGGCAGCGGCGGCCGACGTTGCCTCCGCCGATGCTGCGCCAGCTACAGCTACGCCTGTCGCAACGGCCCCTGTTGCAGCTTCACCAGCGGCTCCCGCGCAGGTGCCGGCCCCGGTTGCCGCCGCTGCACAGGTTGCCGAGACTGCCCCGGCCCCGGTTCCGCAACCCGCCCCGGTTCCCGCCGCACCACCGATCATCCCGCTCGCACCGGACCAGGCCGCCGAGCGCCAGCTCGGTGCGCGCTGCCCGGTCGATCTGGCCGGGCGCCTGGCACCGCAGGGCGATCTGATGATCGGCGCCTGCCAGGGCGCGCTGCCGCCGCATCTGGCGGCGCTGCTGGTTGCGTTGCCCGAGCAGGACATCCACCTGCCGCGCAGCTGGCGCGAGCGCGAGGTGCGCCAGAAGGCGTGGTTCAAGGCCGTGGCCGGCATGGGCCAGCGCCCGGACTTCATCGCCCGCCTGGGAGACATCTGGGTCCGTTCGTTTGAAGGCGCGGATGCGTCGACGACCACCTACCTGGTCTCGGCGCCGTTCGACTGTGCCGATGGCGCACTGCCAAACGAGAACACCGCAGAGCCCGTCCGACTCGCAGCCGGCAGTTGCGGGCAGGCCTACGTCCGCCAGCGCGTGTACCAGGTGGGCAGCGATGGCGTGCCGCAGAACATCACCGCAAAGCTGATGCCGGCGGCACCGTCGATCGCCGAGGCCGATCGTGCCCGTCACCGCGCCCGCGAAGGCAAGGTCATCCTGGATCACAGCAAGTTGCAGTACGGACCGGCCATGCGCTGGTTCGTGCAGTACCCGGAATCACCGCAGAAGACCGGTCCGCACAGCTTCAGCGACTGGAACCGTGAGCACCTGGCCTTCGTGGTCTGGAACGGCACCCGCTTCGAGCTGCGCGATACCGTCACGCGCGCGCAGTGGCCGTGTGATCCGGTGGCGCCGGGGGACAAGGCCTGTGGCGGTTTCCCGGACTCGGGCCCAGATGCGTACGTGCTGGCAGGGCCGACGCCGAACTCGGCGGTTTCCAGCCCCTGATCGACCGCAGAAAACGACGGGAGCCGGCAGTGCCGGCTCCCGTTTTCATTCCCGCGACCGTGTCAGGCGTGCAAGCTGCGCTGGGTCGCCTGGGTCTGTTCCAGCTGCTGCTCACGTGCCAAAGCCTGACCGGCAGATTGCTGCTCGATGCGCTGGCTGCTCTGCTCCAGCGGCGTGTTCATCGCAACGGCCGTGTCCACCGATACACGCAGATGGGCAGGGTCACCCCCCTGGCCCTGCACCGCGAAGCTGCGCGAGGCATCGGCGTTCATCACCACTTCGTCGATGCGCTTGCCGCCCGCGGCATGCATTTCGGCGGCCAGGCCGCCAGCCAGCTGCGTACTCATCACATCCGGCACGCGGCCGACGCGCACGTCCTGCGCATGCACGCCACGGATCGCGTCGTTGAATAACGGATTGCCCAGATGATTGGCATCGTCCATGCGCAGCATGCTGGTGTGATGGCCGTTCTTCTCCGCTTCGCGGCGTGCCGGCTCACCGGGCTGCAGCGGGCCACGGATGTGGTCGTACAGATCGATGGCGCCGCCGGGAATGCCGCGCGCTGCGCGGGTAACGCCACTGCGCAGGGATTCCACGTCGTCGCGGTACTCATCGATCATCTTGGCGTTGTCTTTCGCCAGCTGCTGCGTATCCGGATGCTTCAGGACCGAGCCGTCGCCGAGGAAGTTGCCCAGCTTGTGCGCGCCGAACGAGCTGCCTGCTGCAAGGATTGGACGATCCGGGATCAGGTCGCGCAGCGGGTGGTTGCTGAAGCCAGCCGCTGACAACCTCTTGATCTCATCCGGGTTGGCGTAGATGCGTACCTGGCCGAAGTGGGGCGAAGCAGCGCTGACCGGATCGGAGGCCATGACGTGGTTGATCATGGTGTTGCCGCCTTCGGGGATGCGGTAGCTGAGGCTGACCGCACCATAGGCGTTGAAGGTCTCACCCTTGACGTTGAAGTGGTGCGAGGTGATCTGGGCAAGGGCGCCGCCGAGGGAGTGGCCGGTGACGGTGACCTGGGGAGTATGTCCACCATTCAAGCGGGACTGGAGTGCGGCAGATTCAAGCGTTCTCTGGGTCAATGCGATCGCGTCAGGTGCCTGCACATTGGTGCGAGCTACCACCATGCCGCCATCGGTCAGGATCGCATCGCGGGCAATATCCTCCGTGCCACGATGGGCAATGACGATCTCTTTGCTGTCTACGCGCTGATAGACGGTGCCCTGATAGCCGTTGAGCCGGTTGTCGACATGCTCGAGTATTTTGTACTCATGGCCGTTGAGTGTGACCTTTTCTTCCTGGCCGGGTGCACGTCGGCCGACGGCGCGGTCCTTGTAGGCGTCATCGGATAACGCAGCGTAGTCCTGGGAGGTGATGGTCACGGTGCCACCTCACTCGCAGAAAGGCTGATCGTGAACAGCTTGTCCTGCAGGTCGGCGGCATAGCCGCTGCGATCAGGCTCACCACTGGCCGGGAAATTGGGAACGCGATCTGCCCGTGGATAGACCAGATCCGGATAGTAGAGCGTATGCGCGCTGCCGTCGGTCAGCGGCTTGGCATCGACGAAGGTCAGGAAGCGAGTTTCGTCTTCGGCGCCGGTTGCTTTCAGCATGGCACCGGCTCCGCTGAATTCCCATTTGCAGACGCCGCGGCCGTAGTAGTCCTCATCCAGCATACGGTCCACATACAACGTGCCGCGATACTCGCCATCGGCAACCTTGCGCAGCTGCACCGGTTCCTGGCTGGTGATGCGCGCTGCGGTGCCTGTGGCGGGCTCGATGTGACCGCACTGGTCTTCGTTGATGACGTCGTACTGCGCAACGCCCTCGACCACCGCGAAATCTCCGGGGGCATCCTTCAGGCGCAGCACCAGTTCATAGGCCTTGCGCGGGCTGGGGTTGAGCTTGGCGAGGCCACGCCCGCCTTGGGCGACATCGGCTTCGGCAGCGGCACGTTCCTGGTTCATGGCGGACTCCGGGTTGCAGGCGGTCAATAGAAGCAGAGCAAGGCACGGAAGCATCTTGGGGCGCAATGTCGGCCTCCCTGGGGCATAGAGGGATATATGGAGCAGGCCACTCTCCGCGCGAGTTTCTGCGCAGTGATCATGGTTGAGAGTAACGCGTCACGCAGATCGACCCGGTAGCGCGTCGGGTTTTCCTCGCCGCTTGCGCCATATCCGGCAATCTCTTCGATGCGCGGGGGACATGCATCAGGAGCGATTCGACGTTCATGCGCTCCCTTTGGCGTGATACGGCGTGGTACATCCATGTCCATGCATCCTTCCTTGGTGACAGGTTCGGCGATTATGGAGTGCCCGGGAAAGCTGGCGCCAGTCGTCTCTGGACAAGGGTGGCGATTTATTGACGCATTCGGCGAAGGGTGATGCCAGTGAATCGACTGCGGCACAGGCGATTCGATAGCGCCAAGGCGTTTCAATGTCGTGATCGGCTCTCACTATCAATTTGTGACTTGAATCATGAATTCACACCTTCCTTACCCTGACAAAGTGCCTGCCATGAACCTTGCAATCCGCCCAGAATCCATCGACGACCATGTCGCCATTCACAAGCTCACCGAAATGGCGTTCCGTGATGCTGTCCACAGCAGCCACACCGAACACCACATCGTCGACGCATTGCGTGAGCGCGGCGAGCTGAGCATCTCGCTGGTGGCCGAAGACACTGGCCTACTGGTCGGTCATGTTGCGCTGTCCCCGGTCAGCGTGCAGGACGGCAGCCAGGACTGGTTCGGGCTCGGGCCGATTTCCGTGCTTCCAGAACAGCAGGGAAGGGGTGTAGGCACGGCGCTGATGCAGGCCGCGATCGAGGCATTGCGTACTCAGGGCGCGCGGGGCTGCGTGCTGTTGGGCGAGCCAGGTTACTACGGGCGCTTCGGCTTCCGTGCTGTGCCGGATCTGGTACTACCAGGCGTGCCGGCGGCGTACTTCCAGGCCCTGTGCTTGCGGCCACCGATGGCACAGGGGGAGGTGCGCTACTCGCCAGCGTTCGACGTGGTCGGTTGATCGGGAGACGGCCGGCGCTGGGCGCCGGTCAGCCTCGATGGCGCAGGTGGATGAGGGGATATGGGCGACCCTGCGAATCCACCGGCGAGCGGCCGGTTTCAGTGAAACCCATGCGCTGATAGAAGCCCACGGCCTGCGCATTCTGCGCGTTGACGTCGGTGGTCAGTTGCGGGTGCACTGCCAGCGCATGCTGCAGCAGCTGGCGGCCGATACCGGTTCCGCGCACGTCGGGATCGATGAACAACGCTTCCATGTGCGAGCCGTCGATCAGCATGAAACCCTGCGGCCGGTCCTGGTCGTCGACTGCCACGATCAGCGGGGCCTGTGGCAGGAAACCGGCAACTTCGGTATCGATCGCTTGGCGGTCTTCGGCACTGAGGAAGTCATGGGTGGCGTCGACGGCGCGACGCCAGAGGTCGACGAGAGCGTCGCTATCGGTGGTGCGGGAAGGGCGCAGGGTGGTCATGGGATCGGCCAAGGTGCTTCGCAGTATCCGGATTGTACCGGCGTGATATCCGCAAACAGAAAACCCCGCCGAAGCGGGGCTTTGCGCATCACCATGCGGTGCAGTATTACTGCACGGTGCAGCCGGACACTGCCGGGAAGCCGACGACTTCGCCATTGCCGGTGCAGGCCAGCGTGATCTTCTGTCCCTTCTTCAGGCCGGCAGCCACGTCCTTCGGCAGGTCGCTGGCCTGTACGAAGCCGAACGGCTTGGCACTCAGCTGCACGACCGGCTTGTCCATGAAGTCCGAGCTGATCGAATCGACCGTGCCGGAAACCAGCAGCGCCTTGCCCTTGTACTTGCCGTCGGCAGCGATCTCGTTGTCCTGGTAATCGCTGAACATCGTGGTGGCGGTCACTTCCAGAGCCGAGGCGGGGGCCGCAGCGGCATCGTTGGTGACGGCGGTGGCTGCCGGCTCTGCAACCTTGGCGGCAGCATCTGCCTCCGCGGCGGCGGCCGAAACGCTGGCTTCAGCAACGGCCGCATCGTACTGGCCCTTGCTCTGCGCGCTGATGCCACTCAGGGTGCCGGCGAAGATCGCCAGACCAACGAAATACACGATCGGCGAAACGATGATCGAGCCCAGCAGCTGGAACAGGCCCTTGATGGCGCCGCCCTTGGCCATCGCCACGATGGCAAGGATGAAGGCCACCAGGTTCAGCGGCCAACCCAGGAACAGGCCCAGGCCGGGAAACGGAACGAGGAAGCACAACCAAGCGATCGCCAGCGTGATCCATGCGGCTTTTCCGGCAGGGCTGGCCTGCACGGTGGTATCTGCAACTGCGTTCAAAATTACCCCCTGTAGAGATCGAAAGGTGAATTCGCTGCCGACAAACGGAAGCGCGCCATCGTCAATGATTTGATAGCGCCGGCGCAGCGTGAAGGAGTCTTCACACAAGATCAAGCGGCGATGCATCGTCATCCGAGCGCGGCGCTTCGCATCCTGGCATCGGAAGCGCCAAGGGGCCTGCGTTACACTAGCCACGCGCTCAATACTTGAACTCGAGAAACGCCATGACTGATGCCTTGGGCGTGCCGGTGCACGACGTCGACGAGAGCTGGATGCGTCACGCACTGGCATTGGCCGAACGCGCACAGCGTGAGTTCGACGAGATCCCGGTCGGTGCGGTGCTGGTGGGGGCCGACGGTCAGCTGCTGGGCGAGGGCTGGAACCTCAACATTGCCTCGCACGATCCCAGCGCGCATGCCGAGATCGTGGCCATGCGCGAGGGGGGCCGGATGCTGGCCAATCACCGCCTGATCGGCAGCACCCTGTATGTCACCCTGGAACCGTGCGCGATGTGCGCGATGGCGATCGTGCATGCACGCGTGGCGCGCCTGGTCTACGGTGCCAGCGATCCCAAGACAGGCGCCTGTGGCAGCGTGTTCGATCTGGTCGGTGATGCCCGCCACAATCACCGGGTCGAGGTCCATGCCGGTGTGCTGGCCAAGGAGGCCAGCAACCGCCTCACCAACTATTTCCGGGCCAAGCGTGGCAAGCCACCGCTGCTGCTGGAGGACCACGCTGGCGAGGGCTGAATGACGAAAGGGTATGATGGCCGCCACTTTCCTTTACCGGCCGGCCTCGTGCCTGCCCAGCAACGAGGCGACACGATGGCAGAGAACGGCGCGGCCAACGAGCGACTGATCTGGATCGACCTGGAAATGACCGGGTTGGATACCGACAACGATTCGATCATCGAGATCGCCACCGTGGTCACCGATGCCCAGCTCAACGTGCTGGCCGAGGGCCCGGAGTTCGCCATCCACCATCCGCTGGAAACACTGGAAGCGATGGACGAGTGGAACCGCAACCAGCATCGTCGTTCGGGCCTGTGGCAGCGCGTCATCGACAGCACCACCACGCTTGGCCAGGCCGAAGCGCAGACCGTGGCCTTCCTGGCGCAGTGGATTCCGGCCGGCGTGTCACCGATGTCGGGCAACTCCATCTGCCAGGACCGCCGCTTTCTGCACCGGCAGATGCCGCGGCTGGAGAAGTACTTCCACTACCGAAACCTGGACGTGTCCACGGTGAAGGAACTGGCCAAGCGCTGGGCGCCGACCGTGGCAGCGGGCGTGGGCAAGAACAGCAACCACACCGCACTGAGCGATGTGCACGATTCGATCAACGAACTGCGCCACTACCGCCAGTTCATGGGCGTACTGGCGGGCCTGCCGACCCCTTGATGGGTAGTGCCGGCCGCTGGCCGGCAACCGCCTGATCCCCGCTGGCGGCACAGGGTTGCCGGCCAGCGGCCGGCACTACGCTCCGTTCAACTCCACGGCGCTAAGATCGGCCGTATGAACAAGCCCATCCTGCTGCCCCGTGATATCGCCCACGACGCCGGCGACTGGTCTGACCTGCAGCGGGCGGTAGCGCTGCTGGAAGCACCGACGATCACCGCGCGCATGGGCAACCTGGTCGGGACGCCGCTGGAGTTTGCGGTGAAGGCGCTTCCGACGTCGGTGTCCAACCGCATCCACGGCGCGGTGCAGGCGGCGTTGTCCAAATCCGTGCAGGCCGCGCTGTGGAGCATGGACAACACGCCTGGCAAGGGCGCCTCGATACGCTGGCACAAGCTGGCGGCGGCGACATCCGGCGCGGTTGGTGGTGCATTCGGCTTTGCCGCGCTGTTCATCGAGTTGCCGGTGTCGACCACGATCATGATGCGCGCGGTGGCCGATGTGGCCCGCAGCGAAGGCTTCGATCTATCGCAGTTCAGCACCCGCCAGGCCTGCCTGGAGGTGTTCGCGCTGGGAGGTAATTCGCCGCGTGATGATGCCAGCGAGACCGGCTACTACCTCGCCCGTGGCTTCACCACCGATGTGATGCGCCACCTGTCGGCCGAACTGGCTGGGCGCGTGGTGACCGGGCGTGACCTGACCCTGGGCGTGGCGCCCAAGGAAGCCGGCAAGCTTCTGGCGAAGCTGGTGGAAAAGGTCGCCGCCCGCTTCGGTGTGGTGATCACCGAGAAGTTCGCCGCGCAGGCGGTGCCGATCGTCGGTGCAGCAGCCGGCGCGACGCTCAATACCATGTTCACCGATTACTACCAGGACATGGCCCGCGGCCATTTCATCGTGCGCCGGCTGGAGCTGAAATACGGCGAAGAAGTAGTGCGCACCTGCTATGACCGCATCGCGCACGGCGGGGCGTTGATCGAGCCGACGTTGTAACGATGGGGTCAGAGCCCTTTCCTGCGGAAAGGGATCCGACCCCGATCTCCGCAGAAAAGGGCTCTGACCCTTGCCTGGCAGGCACAACTGTTTTGCACAGACGCGCCTGTTGCGCGCGCAGCGCCATCCCCATCCTTGCCGGCAATCCCCCGCAAGAGAATCCGCCATGTTGTTCACCCCCCACCGCCTGGGCGCGCTGACGCTGCCCAACCGCATCGTGATGCCGCCGATGACCCGCTCGCGTGCGGCTGCCGGCAATGTTGCCACCACACAGATGGCCGAGTACTACGCCCAGCGTGCCGGTGCCGGCCTGATTGTCAGCGAAGGCACACAGATCAGCCCGCAGGGCCAAGGCTATGCCTGGACCCCGGGCATCCACAGCGAAGCGCAGGTGCAGGGCTGGCGCAGGGTCACCGATGCCGTGCACGCGGCCGGTGGTCGCATCTACGCCCAGCTCTGGCATGTGGGCCGGGTGTCCCATGTCGCCCTGCAGCCGGAGGGCGCGGCACCGGTCTCTTCCTCGGCGCTGCTGGCCGAAGGAGTGAAGGTCTTCGTTGACCCGACTGGTGCCGGTCCGGAATCTGGCGTGGGCGAGATGATCCAGCACTCGATGCCGCGCGCGCTGGGCGAAGAGGAGATCCCGGGCATCGTGGCTGACTATGCGCAGGCGACCCGCAATGCACTGGCCGCTGGCTTTGACGGCGTTGAGCTGCATGGTGCCAACGGTTATCTGATCAACCAGTTCATCGATTCGCAGGCCAACCAGCGCACCGATGCCTACGGCGGCGCGCTGCAGAATCGCCTGCGCTTCCTGCGCGAGGTGGTGCAGGCGGTGGTCGATGTTGCTGGCGGCGACCGCGTAGGCGTGCGGCTGGCGCCGTTGACCACGCTGCAGGGTGCGGTGGACGACACGCCGCAGGCGACCTATCTGGCTGCCGCGCACCTGCTGGGTGAGCTGGGCGTGGGCTACCTTCACATCGCCGAGGCCGACTGGGAGGATGCCCCGTTGATGCCGGTGGCGTTCAAACAGGCGCTGCGGATGATCTATCCGGGCACGTTGATCTACGCCGGCAAGTACACCGCCGAGCGTGCCAGGCAGGCGCTGGAGGAAGGCTGGGCTGACCTGATCGGCTTCGGTCGGCCGTTCATCGCCAATCCGGATCTGCCTGAGCGCCTGCGCGTGGGCGCGGAGCTGAATCTTCCTGATCGCGCGACGTACTTCGGCGGTGGCGCGGTCGGGTTCACCGACTATCCGGTGCTGGAGGAGGCCGTGGAGGCCTGATTCCGCGTCCGCCGGGCATGGCCCGGCGCTACCGATGCTGGTGGGTGGGTGCCGACCGTTGGTCGGCACTACCAGGACGGATCAGGGCTTGTCGCGTACCAGCGCGTCGGCCTCGACCACGCCGCCATCCTTGCCATGCAGGTACAGGTGCATGTCCTGCTGCGGATACGGGATGTTGATGCCGGCCTTGTCGTAGTCCAGCTTGATCTGCTCCAGCAGGGTGACCTTGGTGCCGAAGTGGTCCGCCGACTTCACATAGCAGCGGATTCCCAGGTTGATCGCGTGCGCGCCCAGCTCGTACACCACCACGTCCGGTGCTGGCGTCTGCAGCACGCGCGGGTCGGCCTTCATCAGTGCCAGTGCGGTATCGCGGGCCAGCTGGATGTTGTCTTCGTAGCCGATGCCCACCACCAGTTCGACACGGCGGGTGGGCTCTGCGGTGAGGTTGATGATCGGGGCAGCAGTGATCAACGTGTTCGGAATGGTGGTGTGCTGGTTGTCGGCGCCGGTGATCACGGTCTGGAAAATGCGCACCTCGCGTACCGTGCCGGTCTGCCCGGCGATGGTCACCACATCGCCCACGCGGAACGGACGCAGGGTCACCAGCATCACGCCTGAAGCAATGTTCGACAGCGAATCCTTCAGTGCCAGACCAACGGCCAGACCGGCGGTGCCGAGCACGGCCAGCAGCGGAGTGATCCTTACGCCGAGCGTATCGATGGCCAGCAGCACTACGATCACCAGCGAGGTGGCGTACACCACGTTGCGCAGGAAGTTGCCCAGCATCGGGTCCATGCCCATGCGCGTGGTCGCGCGCGGCATCGCATTGGACAGTCGGCGTGCGACCCACATCCCGACCAGAAACACGACGATGGCAGCGAGCAACGGCACGCCGTAGGTTTCCAGCAGGCGCTCCCAGTCGAGCGAATGGAACCAGGACGTCGTGGCGGGCGAGGGTGGGGCAGCGGCGATCATGCGGACTCCTTTGCGACGGGAACATGTGCGACAGGAACATGGCGTGCGCGGACGCCAGAAACAGCAAGCCCCGCGAAGGCGGGGCTTGCGTGCAGCTTCATTATGGGCCGACCTCGATGAAAGCGACGTCAGCCACCAAGCATCAACAGCTCAACCCTTGGCCTTCAACTTGGCCAGGCGCAGCCAGGTATCGACCACGGTGTCCGGGTTCAGCGACACCGACTCGATGCCTTCCTGCATCAGCCACTCGGCCAGATCCGGATGATCGGATGGGCCCTGACCGCAGATGCCGACGTACTTGCCCTTGGCACGCGCCGACTTGATCGCCATCGACAGCAGCTTCTTCACCGCCGGGTTCCGCTCATCGAACAGGTGCGCGACGATCGACGAGTCGCGATCCAGGCCCAGGGTCAGCTGGGTCAGGTCGTTGGAGCCGATCGAGAAGCCGTCGAAGATCTCCAGGAACTCATCGGCGAGCAGTGCGTTGGACGGCACTTCGCACATCATGATGATCTTCAGGCCGTTCTCGCCCTGCTTCAGGCCGTTCTGTTCCAGCACCTCGACGACCTTGCGGCCTTCTTCCAGGGTGCGCACGAACGGGATCATGACCCACAGATTGTCCAGGCCCATCTCGTTGCGCACGCGCAGCACGGCCTTGCACTCCAGTGCGAAGGCGGCCGAGAAGCTCGGGTCGACGTAACGGCTGGCGCCGCGGAAGCCGATCATCGGGTTCTCTTCGTGCGGCTCGTAGTTGCTGCCGCCGATCAGGTTGGCGTACTCGTTGGACTTGAAGTCCGACAGGCGCACGATCACCGGATTCGGTGCGACCGAAGCGGTCAGGGTGGCGATGCCTTCGGCCAGACGGTTCACGTAGAAGCCCACCGGATCGGAATAACCGGCGATCTTCTCGTCGATCTTCTTCTTGGTCGCAGCGTCCTGACGGTCGTATTCCAGCAGCGCGTTGGGGTGGATGCCGATGTGGCTGGCGATGATCATTTCCAGGCGTGCCAGGCCGATGCCGGCGTTCGGCAGCTGGCCGAAGTCGAAGGCACGTTCCGGGTTGGCCACGTTCATCATGATCTTCAACGGTGCCGGCGGCATGTTGCCCAGATCGGTGGTGGTGCGCTCGAAACCGAGCTTGCCTTCGTAGATGAAGCCGGTATCGCCTTCAGCGCAGCTGACGGTAACCAGCTGGCCATCTTCGATGACCTTGGTCGCGTTGCCCGAACCAACCACGGCCGGCACGCCCAGCTCGCGGGCGATGATCGCGGCGTGGCAAGTACGGCCGCCGCGGTTGGTGACGATCGCCGATGCGCGCTTCATCACCGGCTCCCAATCGGGATCGGTCATGTCGGCGATCAGCACGTCGCCCGGCTGCACGCGGTTCATGTCTTCCAGCGTCTTCACCACGCGCGCCACGCCGGCACCGATCTTGGCGCCCACGGCACGGCCTTCGGCGAGAACGTTGCCGCCCTTCTCGGTCAGCGCAAAACGCTCGATCTGGGTGGCATGGCTGCGCGACTTCACGGTTTCCGGGCGCGCCTGCACGATGAACAGCTTGCCGCTGACACCGTCCTTGGCCCACTCGATGTCCATCGGGCGGCCGTAGTGCTTTTCGATGGTCAGCGCCTGGCGCGACAGTTCGGCCACGTCTTCATCGTTGATCGAGAAGGTGGTGCGCAGTTCGGACGGGGTGTCCTCGATCCTGACGCGCTCGCCGGGGACATCCGAATACACCATGCGGATCGCCTTGCTGCCGAGCGAACGACGCAGGATCGCCGGCTTGCCGGCCTGCAGGGTGGGCTTGTAGACGTAGAACTCGTCGGGGTTGACCGCGCCCTGCACGACCATTTCGCCCAGGCCGAACGAGGAGGTGACGAACACCACGTCGCGGAAGCCGGACTCGGTGTCCAGGGTGAACAGCACGCCGGATGCGCCCACGCCCGAACGCACCATCAGCTGCACGCCCGCCGACAGGAACACGTCCTCATGCTTGAAGCCGTGGTGCACGCGGTAGGCGATGGCACGGTCGTTGTACAGCGAGGCGAACACTTCCTTGACCTTGTGCACGACATCGTCGGCACCGGTGACGTTGAGGAAGGTCTCCTGCTGACCGGCGAAGGAGGCATCGGGCAGATCTTCGGCGGTGGCCGAAGAACGCACGGCTACGGCCACATCGCCGCCACCGTTGTCGGCGCTCAGCTTGGCGTAGGCGCTGCGGATGTCCTGGTCCAGCTGCGGCTGCAGCGGCGCGTCGATCACCCAGCTCCGGATTTCCTTGCCGGCCGCGGTCAGCGCGGTGACGTCCTCGACGTCCAGCGTGGCCAGTTTGTCGAAGATGCGCTTGGACAGGTCGTTATGTGCGATGAAGTCCTTGAAGGCTTCAGACGTGGTCGCATAACCTCCAGGAACGGAGACGCCCAGACCGGCCAGGTTGCCGATCATCTCGCCCAGCGAGGAATTCTTGCCGCCTACGCGGGCCAGGTCGGCCAGACGCAGTTCGTGCAACCACAGGATGTTCTCGTTCAAGCGCGATGCTCCGTTTGGCCATCGCCCGAGGCGGGCTTGGATGGCCGCGTCCGTAGGAAGAAGCCGATATGATGCCGGGCAGACCACCGTCGGCACAAGCTTGTGTTGGCGGCCCTTTTAGGCTTCGTAGGGGGTAAATGCGCGCATGTCGACCATCCGTCCGGTGTTCTACGTTTCCGATGGAACCGGTATCACCGCTGAAACCATTGGGCATAGCCTGCTGACCCAGTTCTCCGGGTTCAGCTTCATTACCGACCGGATGTCATTTGTCGATGACCCCGAAAAAGCCCGCGAAGCCTGTGCCCGGATCCAGGCGGCGGGGGAGCGCTACCAGGTCCGGCCGATCGTGGTGAACTCCTGCGTGGACCAGAGCCTGAGCCTGATCCTGGCCGAAAGCGGGGCGCTGATGCTGGATGTGTTCGCCCCGTTCATCGAGCCGCTGGAGCGCGAACTGTCCAGCTCGCGCCTGAACCGGGTCGGCCAGGCCCACGGCATGGTCGACTTCGACACCTACCACCGGCGCATCAATGCGATGAACTTCGCGCTGACCCATGACGATGGCATCGCGGTGAACTACGACGATGCCGACGTGATCCTGGTGGCGGTGTCGCGGGCCGGCAAGACGCCCACCTGCATCTATCTGGCGCTGCACTACGGGGTGCGCGCGGCCAACTACCCGTTGACCGACGAGGATCTGGAGAGCGACCGCCTGCCGCCACGGCTGCGCAACTACCGACGCAAGCTGTTCGGCCTGACCATCGACCCCGACCGCCTGCAGCAGATCCGCCAGGAGCGCCGGCCCAATTCGCGCTACGCCAACCTGGATACCTGCAAGCGCGAGGTTGCTGCGGCGGAGGTCATGTTCCAGATGGAGCGCATCCCGACCCTCAGCACCACCCACACCTCGATCGAGGAGATCTCCAGCAAGGTGCTGGGCACGCTGGGGCTGCAGCGCGAGCTGTATTGACGGGTGCGCCACGGCCAATGGTCGTGGCCCACCTGCGCGGTGGGTATCGACCGTTGGTCGATACAGGGCCCCTTTGGCCGGAGCCGAGCAGTCCCCACGTTGAAGGGCCAACGTGTAGGATCAACCCATGGCCCGAGCATTGCCCCGTACCGAGCGCATTCCCCGCCTGAGCCGGCTGAGCTGGCTGATGGGGCTGTACGCAGAGAACTACCGTCACCTGGTGCGCCTGTTCGCGCCGGCCGAGCTGGTGGCGGGAAGCTATGTCTCTTCGGTGGGCGATGGCCTGGACGTGCGTCTGGATGTGATCGAGTGCCACCGCTACACGGTGGAACTGCGCCTGACCTACGACCTGGCCGACCCGGTGACCGGTGAACCGGACCCATCAGCCTTCGTCCGCCTGTACCGCGACGCCCGCCAGGCCGAGACCACCCACTGCTACGTCGGCCGCCGCTGGCAGGACACGATGGGCCTGTACCCGCCGCCGGCCGAGCTGATCAGCCATCGCATGCGGATGAACACCTTCCTAGGCAAATGGCTGGAATACCTGGCCGAACGCGGCCATGGCGTAGCCACCCTGCATCGAGACCCTGACGGCCACACCGTGGGTGCCGGCGACCGTCGCCTATCGCTGGTGCGTTGATCGGCCATAATCCACGGCTGACCCGCCGCCGGATTCGCACATGCCGTATACCCCGATCGTCGCCACCCTGGGCTATGTGCTCTCGCCCGATCGTCGCCAAGTGCTGATGATCCATCGCAATACCCGGCCCGGCGACCACCACCTTGGCAAGTACAACGGCTTGGGCGGCAAGGTCGAACCGACCGAAGACGTGGCCGCCGGCATGCGCCGTGAAATCGCCGAGGAGGCCGGCATCGACTGCACGGCCATGCGCCTGCGCGGCACCATCAGTTGGCCGGGCTTCGGCAAGCACGGCGAGGACTGGTTCGGTTTCGTGTTCGTCATCGACAGCTTCGAGGGTGCCCCGCACGGCGGCAACCACGAAGGCACCCTGGAGTGGGTGGACGTGGACAAGCTCGACCAGTTGCCGATGTGGGAGGGCGACCGCAACTTCCTGCCGCTGGTGTTCGATGCCGATCCGCGCCCGTTCCACGGGGTGATGCCTTACCGGGATGGACGCATGCAGAGCTGGTCCTTCAGCCGTCTTTGACCTAGCCCGCTTGGTAGTGCCGGCCGCTGGCCGGCAGCCGTCCTCGTCTTCGACGAAGCCGGCTGCCCCCGCATCCTCCCTTAACCCCGCGCCTTCGGCGCGCCCCCTTGAACAACAAGGGGGCTCTCCACCCGCCGGGTCCACGGTAGTGCCGGCCAGCGGCCGGCACTACCGGCGGCGCGCCAGCAGCAGGTGGAAGTGCTTTTCCCGCTGCTGGCCGTCATTGCCGGCCGTGCATTCGCGATGCGTGCGCCAGGCCGTGACGCTGAAACCGGACCCGCAGCGCCAGCTCCACGGCATCCCGCTCATGCAGTTCAAAGTCATCGGCGAAGGGCAGGCTGCGCATGAATCCAGCATCGCCGAAGGCCAGGCATAGCCGGCCGCCGCGATGCGGCACCCGCGCCAGCTCATCCGCCAGCACCGCGATTGCTGCCTGGTTGAGGGCGCCGTTGCTGCGGTTCATCGATTCGCCCACGGCCAGCGCGGCCTCGCCAAGGGGCTGCCGCAACTGCGCGGCCAGGGTGCGTGCATCCAGCATCAACATCGTCCGTCGGTAGGGAGTCGGACGTGGCGGCGGCGGGTCCGCCGCAGACCATAGCGCCAGCCGATTGGCTTGGGAAGTAGGAAAACCCCGGCTTGAGGTGATCAGGAAATGTCCAGCGTCGCAGTCGGTGAGAGCCAGTTGTCCACAGGGGGTGTGGATTACGCGTGGGCAACTTTGTGGATAAGCACTGGCAGGCGCCACCCCCCTAGGCTGTCAAGATGGGTGGCGAAAAATTCACCGCTGGTGAGGATCGGTGAGTGACGGGTGAAGGACAGGGGAAGCCCACGCTGTTGCCGGTGGCGGCGCTCGCGGTACCCTGTGGGCCTTGATGCCCCGTGAGACTTCATGAAACGTCACTTCTCGATGCTGCGCGAGTTCCATCTGGCGGACTGGTTCACCCTCGCCAACGCTTTCTGCGGCACCGGCGCGGTGTTTGCCGCGATGCGTTTCCTGCAGGACGGCGAGCGTGGCTATCTGCTGTTCGGCATGGCGCTGATCCCGCTGGCTTTCATTTTCGATGCACTGGACGGCCGTATCGCGCGCTGGCGCAAGTCCAGTTCGACCCTGGGCCGCGAGCTGGACTCGCTGTCCGACGTCATTTCCTTCGGTGTCGCACCGGCAGCGCTGGCCTATGCCTGTGGCATGCAGGGGGGCTGGGACTGGCTGGTGCTGAGCTACTTCGTCTGCTGCGGCGTCAGCCGCCTGGCCCGGTACAACGTGACCGCCGAGGCGATGAGCGGTGACGAAGGCAAGGTGAAGTACTTCGAGGGAACGCCGATTCCCACCAGCCTGGCGCTGGTGATCGTGCTGGCGATTGCCGCCGGCACCGATGCCATCGGCCACGACCTGTGGCTGGGCCAGTGGCAGATCGGTCCCTGGCAGCTGCATCCGTTGGTGCTGCTGTTCGCGCTGTCCGGGTCGCTGATGATCAGCAAGACCCTGCGCATTCCCAAGCCATGACCCAGCCCTGCGGAGGAGCGCGATGACCAGCTCGGCCAACGACCCCGGTAGCAGTGATTTCGAGAGCCTGGCCCGGCAGTACTTCGGTGCCTGGGGCGATGCCCTGCGCCACGCGACTGTACCGGGGGCCCCCGCTGGCGACGACCCGGGCAGTTGGAAGCACCTGTTCGACTGGTGGGGGCAACTGCTGCCCGAGACCGGGGCGGCAGCGCCGGAAGAGGCCGTGCGTCGGTTCCGCGAACAGGCTGGCAGCTGGTACGGCACCATGCAGGAAGTGGCTGCACGCTTTGCCGGCCGTGATGCCAGCAGTGCCGAGGTTGCCCAGGCCTGGCGTGAAGCGGTGAAGGGGCAGGGTGACGGCATGCTGCAGTGGATGTTGCAGGGCGCCCGTGGCAGCACCCACGCGGGCGCGGCTGCGCCCGAGTTCGCGGCGTGGTTCCAGCAGTTGCAGACGCTGGCCGGCCCTTGGCTGCAGAGCCCGGCGTTCGGGCCCGGCCGCGAGTACCAGGCGCGGTGGCAGGCCCTGCTGCGCGCGCAGGAGGAGTACCAGCATCACTCGCAGGCCTATGTCGAGCAGATCAAGCAGGCGCTGGAAGAGGCGTTCGACCTGTTCGAGCAGCGCCTGGCCAACCATGAGCAACCCGGCAGCCAGCTGACCAGCGCACGGGCGATGTTCGATCTGTGGATCGAAGTGGCCGAGGAGGCCTACGCCAAGGTCGCCATGTCTGCACCGTTCCAGCAGATCTACGCGGCGCTGGGCAATGCGCAGATGCGCCTGCGCGCGGGGCTGCAACGCGAGGTGGAACAGATGAGTGAACGTATCGGCCTGCCGACCCGCACCGAGATGGATGCCGCCCATCGTCGCATCGCCGAGCTCGAGCGCACTCTGCGCCGGCTGCAGGCACAGGTGGCGGTGCTTGCCGGTACCGATGCGGTCGATCCGGTGGCCCAGCCGGCGCCTGCGAGGGTGAAGCCCGTCGCGCGCAAGCCTGCCGCGAAGAAGGCACCAGCAAAGAAGGCCGCCGCGAAGAAGGCGCCAGCCAAGAAGGCCACCTCGCGCACTACCACGCGGAAGTCGTAAGCCATGAAAGGACCGCTGGGCTTCAATGCCGATGACCTGATGCAGGAGACCCTGGCCATGCAGCGCAAGCTGATGGAAGGGTTGAAGCTGTTGCCGCAGGTGGAGGTTGTCGACTATGGCGCCACCGCCCGCGAGGAAGTCTGGCGCGATGGCAAGGTGGTGCTGTATCGCTTCGTCGGCGAGAACGCGCCGGTCCGGCGCACGCCGCTGCTGATCGTGTACGCGCTGGTCAATCGCCCGTACATGGTCGACCTGCAGGCCGATCGCTCACTGGTGCAGAAGCTGCTGGCGCTGGGCCAGGACGTGTACGTGCTGGACTGGGGCTATCCGGATCGTTCCGAGCGCTACCAGACGCTTGAGGATTACCTGCTGCGCTACATCGATGGCGCGGTGGATGCGCTGCGCGCGCGCAGCGGTGGCCCGGTCGACATGCTCGGCATCTGCCAGGGCGGCGTGTTCGCGCTGTGCTACGCCGCGTTGCGCCGGCAGAAGCTGGGCAACCTGATCACCATGGTCACCCCGGTCGATTTCCAGACCGCCGACAACATGCTGTCGCACTGGGCGCAGCAGGTGGATGTGGATCTGCTGGTGGACACGCTGGGCAACATCCCGGCCGATCTGATGAATGCCAGCTACCTGATGCTCAAGCCGTTCCGCCTGAACGTGCAGAAGTACGTGGGCCTGCTCGACATCCTCGATGACAAGGCCGCGCTGGAAGACTTCCTGCGCATGGAAAAGTGGATCTTCGACTCGCCCGATCTGGCTGGCGAGGCCTTCCGTGAGTTCATCAAGCAGTTCTACCAGGGCAACGGACTGGTCAACGGCACCGTGCATATCGGTGAGGAGGCGGTGGACCTGGCCAAGGTGACCCTGCCCGTGCTCAACATCTACGCCGAACAGGATCACCTGGTGCCACCGGATGCATCACGTGCGATGCGTGGCCGGCTGGGCACGCAGGACTACACCGAGTCCAGTTTCCGCGGTGGGCATATCGGCATCTATGTCTCAGGCCGTGCGCAGCGCGAAGTGCCAGCGACCATCGACAACTGGCTGAAGGAACGCACGGCCGGTTCAGCGGGACGCTGAGCCTGGTCGCATGGGAATGGCCAGCGGCCCGCGGTAGGGCGTATGCACGACATGGAGGATGACCTCCGGCTGCCCCGCCTGCAGATTCCTGGGAACCGTCCTTGAATACGTGAACTCATCCGCGTCGAGGGTCTGCAGCCGGCGGGAGATCGGTGCGCCGCGATCGGGCAGGGTGACCTGGTGCTGGCCGTCCCCGGTGAACAGATAGTAGCCGGCGCCTCCCAACGATGCGCGCGATGCGCCGCTGATCGGGTCGAAATACTCGAACCGGTTACTGCAGGCATCCCACACGGATAGACCCACTACGTCAGGGTAGCGGTCGATCACGTTTGTGGACCGGTCGTCACCCTCATGCACGGCGGTCGTCTGCCACGCTGTCGATGCGAGAACCGTTTGTGGGGCCATCGCCGCCGGGCAGGCGGAGGCAGTGGTGGCCGCCAGCAGCAATGCCACAGCGCTTGATGGCAGGACGTGATGCATGTGAACTCCTGGATATGCGAGGATCCATCACGTTTACCGATGGAACCGACAAGTACCATGCAATCTGTACGAAAGCTGTTCATCCCGGTTTGCTTTCTGCCAGCCCTGCTGTGCACCGGGCCGGCGTGGTCAGCGCCGGGAGCGCAGGCGCGCCAGGAGATCGCGGGGCTGATCGCCAGCCTGGACGGGTCGGCCTGCCAGTTCCAGCGCAATGGCAGCTGGTACGGTCCCGCCGATGCGCGTTCGCACCTGCAGCGCAAATACGACTATCTGCTGAAGAAGAACATGGTCGACACCGCCGAGCAGTTCATCGAGCGTGCGGCGAGCCAGAGCAGCATGAGTGGCAAGGCGTACCGGATCCGCTGCCCCGGCCAGCCCGAACAGACCTCGGCGGCGTGGTTCGGCGCCCGCCTGCAGGCGTTGCGCCAACGCACGCCGTAGACACGGCAGGCGCTACAGTGGCCGCAGCCAGTCAGCCGGGAGACCTCGCCATGAACGCTGTGCCGCGCACCCTGTCGCGCTCGCTGAACGACCGCATGATCGCCGGAGTGATGGGCGGCATCGCCCATCGTTTCGGCTGGAACCCGACCCTGGTACGGGTGCTGTACGTGGTCATCTCGCTGGCGTCGGCCGCGTTCCCGGGCATCCTGATCTACCTGCTGCTGTGGCTGCTGATCCCCAACGAGGCCGATTGAACGCCGCGTCCCGGCCCTGGCCGATCTGGCTGCGCGCGCTGCAGGCACTGGGCGCGCTGTGGACCGTGCCCAATACCCTGATCGGCCTGCTCGGCGGTCTGGCGGGGTTGCTGGGGGGCGCGAAGATGCGCTGGAGCGGTCGCGACTGCGCGGTGGTTTTCGACCATTGGCCGTGGGGGCCGGGCGGAGCGATCACCCTGGGTAACGTGATCCTGCACACCGGCTACGACCTGGGCATGTGCTGCCGTACCTACGCGCATCAGGCGGGCTGGGGCGTGGAACCGTTGATCCGGCTGGATGACCACGAGCGTGCACACGTATACCAGTACCTGGTGCTGGGGCCGCTGTACCTGCCGGTGTATCTGTTGTGCGGTGGCGTCAGCGCGCGTAATCCGTTCGAGCGTGCGGCTGATCATTACGCGCGGTTCGGGCACGGCTGGTGGCCGTAGTTTCCAGCCAACGGCGCAGCCCCTCGTGGGTGGTCGCGAAAGGCGATTCATGTGATTGGGCCGGGCAGGTGGGTTGCGCAGGGGCCGCTGCAAGTACGTCCCTGTAAGCTCGGTCGCCGCATCCATGCGGCTCACGCCCCTGCGCAACCCACCTGCCCGGCTCCTGACAGTTTCCGGGCGCGTCCAGCCACGGAAAAGAAAAAGCACAACACAGCGGGTCGCGCGCTGCGCTCGGCTCTACAGAAAGCGGCCAGCCAGGCCGCTTTTGCTTTTGATCTTCTTTTTTCTTTTCCGTGGGTGGCAGACCGCAGAAATCTGTCAGAGGGCGGTCGGGTTGGGTTCGCGGGGATGTCCGCGCCATGGATGGCGCGGCCAAGCCTCCAGGGACGGATTCACGGCGTCCGCCGCGAACCCAACCCGACCGACCAGCGCGACGGATTTTGCATTCCGCGACCAACCACACCCACCCACGAGGGGCTGCGCCGTTGGCTGGAATCCCCGCGATTCGTTAGCCGGAAGTTAAAGATCCGTAAGCATTCTGCTGCGATTCCGCAGTCATCTGCATGCAACCGATCGTCATTAGTCTTCGTGACGTTCCAGTCAGCTTGGTCGCGGTAAGCTCTATCCCGATGGGCTCGCAAGTACCGCTCATCGTGTGCAGTACGCAGTAGCAATTTGGAGGAATACATCACATGGCAATCGTTCTTTATGTCGGTGGTAGCAAGGATGGCGAGAAGGGCGTGGTGCCCTACGGCTTCAGCAAATCCCGCGCCGATACCGCGCTGGGGCCGGAGTTCTACACGGAGCGGTTCATGGAACTGCAGGGTGTCGGCAAGGTCCGCCTGATGGCGCTTGAGAGCCTGCGTGACGATATCGTCATGCAGCGTGCCGCCCGCCACTACCGCTGACCTTCGCACTACGCGGCAGGACGCGCCCACCATCGCGCGTCCGCGCCGGCATCCCAGCCCCGGGGCCAGTCCGAGCCCCACTTGCCAGGATGCCGGCGTCCGATCCGGACCCGTCGCCTGAACCGTCGTTCTGTCAACGCCTTGTCCCTGCCGCCCGCGCATTGCAAGAATGGGCCTTTCCCGCAATGCGGCCCAGGCCGGAAACAATGCACGACGCCAAGCACGCCCAGCGCCAGCTCGCCCAGCAGATCGCCCAGACCATCGCCGATGAAATCGGTGCCCAGACCGCCCAGGTCAGCGCCGCCGTCGGCTTGCTCGATGAAGGCGCCAGCGTTCCGTTCATCGCCCGCTACCGCAAGGAAGTCACCGGTGGGCTGGACGACACCCAGCTGCGCAACCTGGAAACCCGCCTGACCTACCTGCGCGAACTGGAAGACCGCCGCGCGGCGGTGCTGACCAGCATCGGCGAGCAGGGCAAGCTCAGCGATGAACTGCGCAACGAGATCCTCGCCGCCGACACCAAGAGCCGGTTGGAAGATCTGTACCTGCCGTACAAGCCCAAGCGTCGCACCCGCGCGCAGATCGCCCGCGAAGCAGGACTGGAGCCGCTGGCCGATGGCCTGTTGGGTGATCCGACACAGGACCCGCAGGTCTTTGCCGCCACGTTCGTGGATGCCGACAAGGGCGTGGCCGATACCAAGGCCGCGCTGGAAGGTGCCCGCGCGATCCTGATGGAGCGCTGGGGCGAGGACGCCACGCTGGTGGGTGAGCTGCGCAGCTGGTTGAGCGAGCAGGGCGTGATCCGTGCCCGCGTTGCCGAGGGCAAGGAAACCGAGGGCGCCAAGTACCGCGATTATTTCGAACACGCCGAGTCGCTGGCGAAGATCCCCTCGCACCGGTTGTTGGCGCTGTTCCGTGCGCGCCGCGAGGAGATCCTGTTCCTCGAGCTGGATCCCGGCAAGGATGCCGAGGCCGGACATCAGTACGCTGAAGGGCGCGTGGCGCACAACGCCGGTATCCGCGATGCGGGGCGTCCCGCTGATCGCTGGCTGCTGGACGCCTGCCGCCTGACCTGGCGGGCCAAGCTGCACATGCACCTGCTGCTGGACTTGTTCAACCAGGCCCGTGAGAAAGCCGAGGCCGAAGCCATCGCGGTGTTCGGCGACAACCTCAAGGATCTGCTGCTGGCCGCACCGGCGGGCCCGAAAAGCGTGCTGGGCCTGGACCCGGGCATCCGCACCGGCTGCAAGATCGCCGTGGTCGACGCCACCGGCAAGCTGGTCGCCACCGATACCATCTACCCGCACGAACCCCGCCGGCAGTGGGAGCAGTCGCTGCAGACGATCAAGCAGCTGTGCGCCAAGCACAACGTGCAGCTGATCGCGATCGGCAACGGCACCGCCAGCCGCGAGACCGACAAGCTGGCCGGTGAAGCCATCAAGGCGCTGGGTGACAACGCGCCGCAGAAGATCGTGGTCAGTGAAGCCGGGGCTTCGGTGTATTCGGCATCGGAAACGGCGGCCAAGGAGTTCCCGGACCTGGACGTGTCGATCCGTGGGGCGGTATCGATCGCGCGTCGCCTGCAGGACCCGCTGGCCGAACTGGTGAAGATCGAGCCGAAGGCGATCGGTGTCGGGCAGTACCAGCACGACGTGGATCAATACCGCCTGGCGCGGGCGCTGGATGCGCGCGTGGAGGACTGCGTGAACGCTGTTGGCGTGTACGTAAACACGGCGTCGGCGGCGCTGCTGTCGCGGGTGTCAGGCCTGTCGTCGACGGTGGCCGAGAACATCGTGCGCCACCGCGATGACAATGGTCCGTTCAAGCGTCGCAAGGACCTGTTGAAGGTGTCGCGGTTGGGCGAGAAGACGTTCGAGCAATGTGCGGGCTTCCTGCGTATCGCCGATGGTGATCAGCCGCTGGATGCATCGTCGGTGCATCCGGAAGCCTACCCGGTGGTCGAGCGCATCGTGGCCAGCACCGCGCGCCCGATCAAGGCGCTGATCGGCGACGGTAGTTTCCTGCGCGGGTTGAAAGCCGAGCAGTTCACCGACGAAACGTTCGGTGTACCGACCGTGCGCGACATCCTCAAGGAACTGGAAAAGCCCGGCCGTGATCCGCGCCCGGAGTTCAAGGCGGCCCGTTTCGCCGATGGCGTCGAGGACATCAAGGACCTGCGCGAGGGCATGGTGCTGGAAGGTGTGGTCAGCAACGTGGCCGCGTTCGGTGCGTTCGTTGACATCGGTGTGCACCAGGACGGCCTGATCCACATCTCGGCGCTGTCCGATACCTACGTGAAAGATCCGCGTGACGTGGTCAAGGCCGGCGACATCGTCAAGGTGAAGGTGCTGGAGGTGGATGTGCCGCGCAAGCGCATCGCCTTGACCCGTCGCCTGGACGATACGCCCGGCCAGGCCACCAGCCGCACGGGCAGCCGTGACGAACGCAGCCAGGGGCAGGCGCCCCGTCGCGACGCTGGCAATTCCGGGCAGGGGCGTGGCCAGGGGCGCAACCCGGGCAACGGCGGACGCCCGGCACAGGCCGCGCCGCCCGCCAACAATGCCCTGGCCGAGGCGTTCGCCCGGGCCAAGCGCAGCTGAGTCCGCCGCCCCCCTCCCGGTGCGGCCCGGGTGGGGGACTTGTCGATGTTCCCCGGCAATGCGCACACTTGCGCCGGAAGGGGCGCCTGGGCCCCTGCTGTCGCTGGGGAGGCCATGCCGTCAGCACCATCCGACTTGTTCCGTGACCGCTGTGGCACCTCGCCACGGCCTGCGGGCAGCTGCGTCGGCAGGGGAGGCGGCTGATGGCCGATCAAGGCGACAGCGGCAACGCACTGCTGGAGCGCCGGCTGCAGGAACTGGCCGAAGAGCGCCGTCGCCTGGCGATGATCATCGAGGGCACTGCGGCCGGCACCTGGGAATGGAACGTCCAGAGCGGACAGATGCGGGTCAACGAACGCTGGGCCGAGATCGTCGGCTACCGGTTGGACGAGTTGGAGCCGATCTGCCAGAAGACCTTCATCGCACTGGTCCATCCCGATGATCTGGCGCTGTCCGATGCGGCCCTGCAGGACCACTTTGATGGCCGCACCGACCACTATGTCTGCCTGTTGCGGATGCGCCACCGGAATGGCGAATGGATCTGGATCCACGATCGAGGACGGGTTTTCGAATGGGACGGGCAGGGCAGGCCGCTATGGATGGCCGGTGCCCACGCCGACGTCACCGAACTGCAGCGCGCGCGCCAGGATGCGGCCGAAATGCGCCAGCGCCTGCAGGCGGTGGTGGATGCCTCCGACGAAGTGGCGGTGATCGCCACCGACACCGACGGCACCATCACCCTGTTCAACACGGGTGCGCAGCGGCTGCTCGGCTACACCGCTGCTGAAGTAGTGGGTGGGCGCAGGCTGGACGCCTTCCACGACCCGGTTGAACTGCAGGCGTGGCTGCGACCGCTGGCGACCGCTGACGGACAGGTTCCTGGTGTGTTCGAGGCACTCAGTGCGCGCGCGGACGGCCAGACGTATTCGCGGCAGTGGACGCTGCTGCGCAAGGACGGCCAGCGTCGCCAAGTGCGCCTGTCGATCAGCCGTATGGATGGCGCCGATGGTGAGCGCATCGGCTATGTCGGCATGGCCATCGACATCACTGAAATCCTGCAGGCACGCGCTGAGGCACGTCTTGCGGCGGACAAGTTCGCCGGTGCGTTTACCTCGGCGGCACTGGGAATGGCGCTGGTGTCGCTGGAAGGGCGCTGGCTGGATGTCAACGATGCGCTATGCCGCATTCTCGGCTACCCGCGCGAGGAGCTGCTGCAGGTCGATTTCCAGCGGCTGACCCATCCGGCCGATCTGCAGACCGATCTGGCCCTGGTGGAGGATCTGCTGGCGGGGCGACGCACGCACTATCATCTTGAAAAACGCTACGTGGGTCGTGATGGCAACACCATCTGGGCGCGGCTGTCGGTATCGCTGGTACGCAATGAGCGCGGCGAACCGCTGCATTTCGTGTCGCAGATCCAGGATGTCAGCGCCCAGCGCAGCAGCGAGCAGCGCTTGTTCGAAAGCGAACAGCGCAGCCGCATCACCTTGGATGCGGTTGCCGACCTGGTGCTCAGCGTCGCCCTGGATGGCCGCATCGAATATGCCAACGCCGCTGCCGTGCGTCTGCTTGCCGGCGATGGTGCGTTGTCGCTGGCAGGGCACAACGTGCAGGATGTGCTGGCACTGACCACCGAGTACGCCCCGCAGTCATTGCTGGACGTAGCGGTGCTGCTGGATCCAGAAGGCAATGCCGTGGACCTGCACGCTGATCTGTTACTGCGGATGGGAGTGGCGACAGTACCGGTGGACCTGACGCGGGCCTGGTTGCGTGACGACGAGGGGCATGTGCGCGGGGCCGTGTGGGTACTGCGCGATGACACGCAGCAGCGCGCCCGACAGCGCGAGGCACGACATCTGGCCGAGATGGACCCGCTGACCGAACTGGGCAACCGGCGTGGTTTCGAGGTGCACCTGCAGCAGGCGATCACCCGGGTCGAGCGGACGGGCCAGGCGGCCTCGTTGATGTATATCGATCTGGACCGGTTCAAACCGGTCAACGATACCTTTGGTCACCTGGCCGGCGATGCGGTGCTGTGGGCCGTGGCCAGCGTGTTGCGCCATGGTGTCCGCGATTCGGACGTGGTGGCGCGTCTGGGCGGTGACGAATTCGTGGTGATCCTGTCCGGGTGCAGCCCGCGGCGCGCGGCACGCATCGGTGGTGAACTGCTGCATACCCTGTCCAACCTGTCCATTCCCTGGGACCAGCACCAGCTGCGGATCGGCGCCAGCATCGGCATCGCGCCGCTCGCTGTCGGCATGAGCGTGGACCAGGCCGTCGCGGCCGCCGATGCCCAGTGCTACCGGGCCAAGGCGATGGGCCGCAACAACGTGCAGGTACAGGGCGAAACCAGCGAACTGCCCGGCGGCTCGCCGGCGGACGGCAGCGACCTCAACGACGGCTGATCTCAACCTGTGAGAGGGGCGCGGCGAATACTGCGCCAACGCCCCACCTTCGCAGGCAAACGAAAATGACGTCCTGGAACCTGAGTGCAGTTCGTGCCTATGCGCCGGCCATTGTCGGCTGGTCCCTGGCTCTCTCCGGCTGGCTCCGGCTGGAGCAGCTGCGCAACGATCAGCAGGCCCGGATGCTGGTCCCCGTGGTGCAGTGGGGCGTGGCGGTGATGCTGCTGGTCACGCTGGGCTGCATCGTCGCTGCCAGCGTGACGATCTGGCGCGCCGGGCGACGTGATGCGCAGCAACGCCGGTAGTGGAGCTGCTGCGGTGATAGGTGTAGGCCTCAGCGCAGCACCGCTTCGGCATCTACCAGCTGCACGTCATGCATCATGTTGAGGTAGGCCTCGTAGTAGCCTTTGTGCGAAGCGCCAACGATGGCCAGTAGCCGCGTCCCCGGCCGCTGGCCCAGCACCTCGCGGATGTTGGCGACCATGCGCAGGTTGCGGGTTTCCCAGTAGCCCACATAGTTGCGACCAAAGCCCTGGCGGGAGGGCTCGACCAGCGCGGCGCCGAAGTCCGCCTGGTAGGCCTGCAAGCCGACGTCGGGGCGGTTGTAGGCACGGTACAGGTCCAGTACGCCACCGACCTTGTCGACATTTGCATACAGCGGCTCGTCGGCGTCCCGCCGTGCGTTTGCGTGCGGATTGTCCCAGGCTTTCATGATCGCTTCGCGTGCTGCCTTCTCGTCCTCGGGCGGGGTTGGCGAATCGGCGGTATGGTCGTCCACTGCCCACAGGCGTTCCAGCCCGAGGCGGGCAGCGAGGACTGCCGCGACCAGGTTGGTTTCATTGCGACGGGTCAGGCCCTTGTCGAGCATCTCGACCAGCGCAGCATCCAGACCTTCGCCTGCGATGCGCTCCTGCACAGGCAGACGCAGCCATTGCACATGCGCCGATCCGCGCTCGCCAGCGGCAAGGAACACTGCGGCCAAGCGGCGACGCTGCGCCGCTGTCGGGCTTGCCGGCCATGCCGACAGCAGGCGTTCCATCTCGACATTGGCGCTGGGCACGTCGAGGCCGGTGGCTGCGCGGGCCGCGTTGGTGTCGAAGCAGTAGGTTTCCACACTTTCGGCATAGCGGCCGGGATTGCGGTGCATGAAGTCGCACTGCAGGCCGGACAGGTTTTCGGTGGCAATCGCCTCCGGGCGCCAATGTGCCAGGCGCTGCAGCAGTGGCTCCAGCATGGCCGGCTCGAAGGTCTTCGGCAGCCCTGACAGATGCGCTGTTCCAAGCACCAGTACTTCGTTGCGGCGACCGGCCGGTGGCCCCTTCAGCTGGTCGGGATGGAAGCTGGGGCGGAAACCCGCGTCGCTGGCCAATGCGCCGGCACTGCACAGGCTGAAGATGATGATGGCGCTCAAGCGTCGAAGCATGCTGCCTCCCAGGGAAAGTCCAGTCAGTGGCGCATGCTGCTGGCAGCGCGCAGGCAAAGGATGTCCCGATGGTCATTGCAACCTTCTGCGTGCCTGCCGCATCCCCTTTCCGTCGGCGCTGGTCCAGAATGGTGGCTGGAAGACTTCCGGAAGCGCGTCATGGATGAAATCGCCGCCATCGTAGCCGCAGGTGCCGTGCTTGGTGCCCTGGCTGGCTGGATCGGGCCGGGCAGATGGCGGTGGCAGCTGTTGCGGCTGGCACCGTTGCTGCTGGTGCCGTTCGCGTTGTACATCCTCTCCACCCGCAACTGGTTCCTCGGTGGCGGCGGGCCACTGGTGGCACCCTCACTGCTGGTCGTCTGCGGCAGTCTGGGCTACCTGCCGGCAGTGCTGGCAACGATGCTGCTGCGCTGGGTTCTGCGGCGCGCTTCCGACCAGGGGATGGCGCCCTAAAGTTGTTGGTCGCCCCGCCGATACCTTCTCTGGAGCCCACTACAGGCTCCTGCTGCCGGACCCGAAGCTGCCTCCGATGGGCGGCCCGAGCCGTTTGCTTCGCCGCTGATTGATGACGATCGCAGCTGCCTTGCTGTTTCTGCCAGTCGCTCGAGTGACGCCTTCCGGCGTCTGCAGTCCCAGGCAATCGAAGTTGCCGCCGGGCATCCCGCTCGGCGGGTCGCAACCGCTACCCGGACACCGAGGATCAGACGATGCTTGTTTCAGGCTCCATGGAAGGTGCTCAGGCGCCGGCCGAAGTGCTCACCCGTTGGTCTCCCTGGCACGCGCTGCGAGGGGTGTTGGGCTCGCAGCGCCGGGCGGCGGAGGTAGCCGAGCAGCATCGGCGGCACGTCGAGCTTGAAGCCCAGGTTGCCGCACTGCATCGGGTGCAGGCCGTCATCGAGTTCGCCCTCGACGGCACCATCCTGCAGGCCAATGACAATTTCCTGCAGGCACTGGGATATCGCCTGGATGAGATCCAGGGCAGGCATCACTCCCTGTTCGTCGATCCCGAGGACGCGCGCAGCACCGGATACCGCGACTTCTGGGCGCGGCTGGGTCGCGGTGAATTCGATGCAGGACAGTACCGGCGCTTCGGCAAGGGGGGGCGCGAGATCTGGATCCAGGCGTCCTACAACCCGGTGCTGGACCCGAACGGGCGACCGTACAAGGTAGTCAAGTTCGCGACCGACATCACGGCGCAGAAGCAGCAGGCGGCCGAGTCGGCGGGGCAACTCGCCGCCATCGATAAATCGCAGGCGGTAATCGAGTTCAGCATGGATGGCCGAATCCTGGACGCCAATGCGAACTTCCTGGCCGCCACCGGCTACACGTTGGAAGAAGTGCGCGGCCAGCATCATTCGCTGTTCGTCGAGTCTGACTACCGGGCCAGTGTCGAGTATCGCCGGTTCTGGGAGAAGCTCGGCTCTGGCGAGTACGACGCAGGCCAGTACCGGCGGCTGGGCAAAGGTGGCCGCGAAGTGTGGATCCAGGCGTCGTACAACCCGATCCTCGACGCGGGCGGGCGGCCCTTCAAGGTCGTCAAGTACGCCACCGACATCACCGCGCAGGTGCATGAGAGCCAGGCCATGCAGCGTGCCGTGGCGCAGACGCGCGAGGTGGTGGCTTCGGCAAAGGAGGGCGATCTGACCCGAAGCATCGCCATGGCCGACAAGAGCGGCCCGATCGCCGAACTGTGCGGCGGCGTCAACGCGCTGGTCGAAGCAATGGCCGGAATCATCGGTCAGATCAAGTTCGCCGCGGACACCATTGCGGTGGGTGCGAGCGAAATCGCCGAAGGCAACAACGACCTTTCCCAGCGCACCGAGCAGCAGGCCGCATCACTGGAAGAAACCGCGGTGTCGATGAAGGGGTTGGCCGAGACCGTGCAGCGCACCGCGAACAACGCGCGCCAGGCCAGCCAGCTGGCCGGCGGCACCGCCGATGTAGCCGCACGCGGCGGCCAGGTGGTGCATGACGTGGTCTCGACGATGGCGGTGATCAACGCCTCCTCGCGTCGCATCGTCGACATCATTGGTGTGATCGATGGCATTGCGTTCCAGACCAACATCCTGGCGCTCAACGCGGCCGTCGAAGCGGCGCGTGCCGGTGAGCATGGTCGTGGTTTCGCCGTGGTCGCCACCGAGATCCGTGAGCTCTCGCAGCGCTCGGCGGGTGCGGCGAAGGAAATCAAGCAGCTGATCGATGCATCGGTTGCCAATGTCGGCGCCGGAACGGCGCAGGTCGAGAGCGCCGGGCGGACCATGGACGAGATCGTGGTCGACGTGCGACGTGTCAGTGACCTGATGACCGAGATCAGCGCCGCTGCGCAACAGCAAAGCGACGACATCCAGCAGATGAACCACGCGGTGGATCTGATCGACCAGGGCACGCAGCAGAATGCAGCGCTGGTGGAAGAGGCCTCAGCGGCCGCGCGCAGCATGGAAGAGCAGTCTTCGCAGTTGCTGCAGACGGTGGCAGCGTTCCGTGTGCGCGCGGGGGCTGGTGCAGGGCATGGCCATGGCGTGCATGCCCCAGCGCTGCGGGTGGTGTAGCGCGCAGAACCGCGTCGGCCTATGGGGCGGCGCGGTCGTCGCCCTGGCCGCCATGCAGCTGCGGGAGAGTGTGCGCATACATCCAGAAGTCGCGCGGCTGCCCACGGACTTGGCGATACGACTGCAGCAACCCCTCGCGTTGCATGCCTGCGCGTTCGAGCACGGCAATGGATCGCAGATTGCTGTCGAGTACGGTGGCCTGGATGCGTACGCAACCCAGTGCGGCATGGGCCCAGGCGATGACCGCGCGGGCCGCCCCGGTCGCCAGCCCACGTCCCTGATGGGCAGGGGACAGGTCGTAGGCCAGTTCAGCGCGGTGGTGTTCGATGTCGATGTCGTTGAGGCCGACGGTGCCGAGCAGCTGGTCGTCGCCGTCGAGGATCGCCCAGCGGCGGCATCGCGCGTTGCGCGCATGGTCGACGATCTGCCGCTGCAAAGCCTCTACAGAGACATCGCCCCAGCTGGTGTGCTCGATCACGCCCGGCAGCGACAGGTAGTTCGACCAGGCGCCCGCGTCCTGCAGGAGCAGTTCGCGCAGGTGAGCCTGGAACGCTGGGGGTAGGGAGGGAGTGGAGTGCAATGCCATCGCTCCAGTGTCGGCGGCGTCGGTCGGGCAGGGCAAGACCGGAAACGACAAAGGCCAGGTCGTAGACCTGGCCTTTGATCGTGGTGCCGGTGAAAGGACTCGAACCTTCATGGGGTCACCCCCGGCTGATTTTGAGTCAGCTGCGTATACCATTCCGCCACACCGGCAGCAGCGGGCTAGTGTACCCGAGCCCGGCGGGTGTTCATAGAGGTGCGGGCGAACGGAGCTGAAACGGCCCCAAATTGTCGGTATCGGCTGGCCGCTGGCTATACTGGCAACGCTTAACAGGCAAGGAGCGATAGCCTATGTCAGCGTTGCAGGACCTGCGGGTACTGGTAGTCGAAAACGACGAGATGAGTGCGGCCCTGCTGCAGATGCAGCTGGTGCAGTCCGGCGCTCTGGTCGTCGGCTTGGCCGCGTCCGTCGCCGAGGCGCTGCGCCTGCTGGAAGAGGCCGCCCCTGACGTGGCCCTGTTGGATTACCGGTTGGCCCACAACGAGACCAGCGAACCGGTTGCTGCGGCGCTGGCCGCGCGTGGCGTGCCGTTCGTGCTCGCCACCGGCATGGCCGCCGAACAACTGCCGGTCGCGATGCAATCCGGCGTGCTGTTGATCAAACCCTATCTGTCGGCGGAACTGTCCAAGGCCTTGGTCCGCGCCGTGGGGCGCTCCAGCGCCAACGCCTGATCCAGCCGCTCAGGCGGCTTCCTCGTAGACGTAACGGATCTCCTCGCGGTCGTCGAGGATGGCGTACTGCGCAGCCAGGTCGTCCGGATCCGGGGTGAGCCATGCGTCCAGATGCTCGGCGCGGATCGGAAGTACACCCCGATCATGGCCGGCAGCGGCGACATCGATGGACGGTCCATCGGTGATGGTAGCGAAAGACAGCAGGCGGCCTTCCGGACCGTCCCATTCCGCCCACAGGCAGGCCAGCAGCAGGTCGCGCGGCGGGTCGGGGCGGAATTCCAGCACCACGTCCTGTGCCTGCTCGTCATTGCGCAAGGTGCGGCCGGCAATGGCATGGCGAGGCACGTGTTCATAGAAGGCCTGTACCACCACCACGCCATGGCGCAGCCCGAAGGCCCCGCGCCAATAGCCTTCCAGACTGTCCCGTCGCGCGTTGTAGGTGCCGGGATAGAGGACATCGTTACGCGCGGGCTTGTCCGGAAGCCGGCATTGATAGCGCATCGGCTTGATCACGCGCCGGCCATTCTCGCTGACCATCACCGGTGCGTAGGTGCCGGGAAAAATACGGTTGTCACGTGGCAGCAGCTGTTCCCGGTGCAGGTCGTCCAGCCGTGCCTGCGCGCGGTCGATGCGGTTGCCGGCAACGCGCAGGTCATTGCGCGCCTTCTGCGTGGGTCGGGTGGCCAGGGTTGCATTGGCGATGTCGCGACGTTCAAGCTGCCGTTCCAGCTCGGCCTGCAGCTGCTGCCGCTCCTGTGCGTGCCATTGCTGGATTTTCGCCACGATGTCGCGGCCCAGTTCGGTGCGCGCACCAGCAAATCCGTCGTCCATGGCTTTGGGCGTCTTTGGACGTTTCTTGCCGGGATCATGCGCATAGAGTTCTGCGAATTCCTCCAGGGAGAGGATGGCGCCGAACTCGCGCACCAGCTTGGCGTAATCGGCGCGGATCAGGGCGGAATAGCACATGGGGCTCTGCCGGAAGATAGGTCGCAGCGGCTGCGACGAGGATGCGGCAGGATAGCTCGACCTTCCAGGAGACGTTGCATGAATCATCCAGAGACGATCCAGTTCCGCGAGACGGTGCCGACGGTCGAGGACTACTGTCAGCTGCGCGCATTGGCCGGGCTCAGTGCAAAGACCCATGAGGCGGCGGCGCGGGCATTGCCCAACACCGTCTTCGGCGTCTGTGCCTACCAGGGCAGCGAGCTGGTAGCGATGGGCCGGATCATCGGCGATGGCGGTTGCCACCTGCAGGTCTGCGATATCGCCGTGCTGCCGCGTCTGCAGGGGCAGGGTCTGGGCAAGGCGGTGATGCAGCGTCTGAGCGACTGGATGCAGGGCAATCTGCCGCCGTCGGCGTATGTGAGTCTGTTGGCCGATGGCGAAGCGCATCGGCTGTATGCGCAGTTTGGCTTTGCGGCGACCGCGCCAGCCTCGATCGGCATGTATCGCCGGTTCTGAGCTGCGGTCACCGCAGAATCGCAGGCAAAGAAAAACCCCGGCCGAAGCCGGGGTTTCAAAGATTGGCGTCCCCACGGGGATTCGAACCCCGGTCGCCACCGTGAAAGGGTGATGTCCTAGGCCTCTAGACGATGGGGACGCACGAAAAACTTCAAGTTGTAGAACTCTCGACGGCCTAATGCCGAAAGTGGTGGAGCCAAGCGGGATCGAACCGCTGACCTCCTGCATGCCATGCAGGCGCTCTCCCAGCTGAGCTATGGCCCCATGAAACTTCGGATTCCTGCTGGGAGCAGGGTCCTTTTTGAAACTGGCGTCCCCACGGGGATTCGAACCCCGGTCGCCACCGTGAAAGGGTGATGTCCTAGGCCTCTAGACGATGGGGACGCACGAAAAACTTCAAGTTGTAGAACTCTCGACGGCCTAATGTCGAAAGTGGTGGAGCCAAGCGGGATCGAACCGCTGACCTCCTGCATGCCATGCAGGCGCTCTCCCAGCTGAGCTATGGCCCCGTGTTACCGAGCCGCCCATCATACCTGCCTGTTCACATTTGTGGAAGCTTTTTTTTGAAGCTTTTTCATCGAATCGTTCATGGCCACAAGGGCAGGGAGCGTTCCGACGCCACAACCTGAATGCCGGTGGGCGGTGAACAAAAAAGACCCGGTTATCGGCCGGGTCCTCGTTGTTCATGATGAGTGGCGTCCCCACGGGGATTCGAACCCCGGTCGCCACCGTGAAAGGGTGATGTCCTAGGCCTCTAGACGATGGGGACGCAGATCTCATCAATGTTCTTTGCGACCTTTCGACGGCCTAATGCCGAAAGTATGGTGGAGCCAAGCGGGATCGAACCGCTGACCTCCTGCATGCCATGCAGGCGCTCTCCCAGCTGAGCTATGGCCCCACGTCGCTGAGGAGCGAAATAATAGCTGTGCCTCCGTGGGTTGGCAAGCGCTTTGTTGCACATTTCTTCACGTAGCACGCGCGATGGCGCAGCTGCGTTTTCCTTATGCCGGACAGCAGATGTCGCGCCGCCGACACCAAGGGTTCAGCGGTCTTCCCCAGCCAGCGCGGCCAGGATCGGGCACTGGGCGAGCGCGCCATGTCCGGGACAGGCATCTACAAGTTGGGAGAGGGCGCCATGCATGCGCTGCAGCTCCGCCATCCGCAGTTCGATGTCCTGCAGGCGTACTCGCGCGGTGTCACGCACGCTGCCCATGTCCTGCGGAGGATGATCGCTGAGGGAAAGCAGTTCACCGATCTCATCAAGGCTGAAGCCCAGAGTCTTTGCCCGGCGGATGAAGCGCAGGCGTCGCAGATCCTGCTCGCCGAAGATGCGGTAGCCACCTGCCGAACGTGCCGCAGTGGGCAGAAGCTGCTGACGTTCGTAGTAGCGGACGGTGTCGATGGGGACCCCGGCCTGGCGTGCCAACTGACCAATGTTCACGGCGGACTCCTCTGGACCTGCAGTGCATAGTCATCCCTGGACTCTGGTCAAGAGTCAAGGCTTTGCTCGCGTCGCCCATTCAGCACACTTTGCAACTTTCTTCATAGCCCCCGGGGCAAAGCAGTTCCTACCCTGCGCCTGAACTGGCCGCTCGACGGCCTGAACCGGAAGAGGAGGTGGGGAGTGGAGGGAATCAGGAACGAAGGATTCGTCGAGGTTGCGGTGGTTGAATACCCCGGAGGCGACCCGTCGGCCGCATCGGTGCTTGCCGAAATGGCGCACGTCGCCAATCGTCTGGCGCAGCAGCAGCGCCGACCCTGCAAACGGGTGCTGGTTACCCGCTGGATTGTGCCCGCCAGCAACACCGGGGTGCATCGCATTGCCGGTGCGGAGATGCTGGATGCGGCAATTCCTGCGGTTATCGCCTTGCCGGGTCAGGTCAGTTCCAGCGCGTCGGTGCGGGCCGAGGATGTCCTGCTGGATTGGTTGCGGGCCCACTACGACGGCGGCAGCCTGCTGGCCGCCGCAGGCGACGGGGTCAGTGTGCTGGCGCGGGCCGGTCTGCTGACCGGGCGTACGGTGTCCGGCCCTGACCTCAACCGCCATCCGGCGCTGCAGGTGCAGGTCGGCAGTTGGGCGCCCAGTGAGCGGGCGCTGGTCGATGACGGCGATCTGCTTACCGTGGGCGGCGCCCAGGCCTGGCGCTTCCTTGGCTTGCGCCTGCTGTACCGGCTGCATGGCCAGGGCGTGGCCAGCGCGGTGGCACAGCAGTTGGGAATAGTGGTCCCGGTTGGGATCCAGCAGGATCTCGAGCGATTCAGTGCCAATTTCGCCCATGGCGACCGTGACGTGCTGAAGGCGCAGCGCTGGCTGCACACCACGGCTGCACGTGGGGCCACGCTGGGGGCGATCTGTGAGATCGCCGGATTGGAACCGCGGACCCTGCAGCGTCGTTTCCTGAAGGCGACCGGGCTGCGGCCCATCGAGTACTGCCAGCGACTGCGCGTGGCCAAGGCGCAGACGTTGCTGCAGCAGGGCGCCAGCATCGACGAAGTTGCCTGGGGTGTGGGTTACGCCGATCAGAGCGCATTCCGTCGGCTGTTCCTGCGCATTGTCGGCATGACGCCCGCCAACTATCGTCGCCACGTCAGCAGCAAACGCCGCGATCGTCCGCTGACGCCTGCTGTGGCCGGCAGCCTGCGGGGGCTGCGCGCCTCGCCGGGCACGCAGCTGGGTCGCAGTGCCGCTTGATGAACAATGTTCAATGCGTCGTGCTTGCATCGCGGGCACGACGCTTTGAACATGCGGGTCTGTGCAGGCGAGAGCGGGTGAGCTGATGTCGAGTGTTGGGCCGGTGCCGATGCCGGTGGTGTTGATCCTGATCTTCCTGCTGCTGGCGATGGCCGTTGCGCGGATCTGGTCGCGTGGCAAGCCTGGCCTAGCCCGGCCACCCGCGGCCGGAATGGTGCTGGACATGTTGCTGGTGGGGCTGCTGTGTGGCCGGCTGTCCTTTGTCGCAGCGCATTTCAGTCTCTATCGTGAAGCTCCCTGGAGCGTGCTGCAGATTGCCGATGGCGGGTACCACCTGCCCGTCGTTGTTGGCGCTGGTTTTGCCTGGGCGCTGTGGCGGCTGCGCAGGCAGCGCCCGTTGCGGGCGCCGGTGCTGGCAAGTGCGCTGGTTGGGTTGTTGTTGTGGGGTGGGGCAAGCCAAGGGCTCGCGTACTGGCAGGCACGGCAGATGCCGCTGCCCATACTGCAGGTGGCCGACCTGCAGGGCAGGGCGATTGACCTGCAGCAGTTTCATGGCAAGCCGCTGGTGCTGAATCTGTGGGCCAGCTGGTGTGGCCCGTGCCGCCGGGAGATGCCGGTGCTGGCGAGGGCCCAGCAGAAGCATGCTGGCATCCAGTTCGTCTTCCTCAACCAGGGCGAGACGCTTGAGGAGGTCCAGACCTTTCTTGCCGCTGAACACATCGTGCTGGGCAACGTCCTGCTGGATGAGGCTTCGGCTGCCTCGACCACGCTGGATGTCCGGGCTTTTCCTTCCACGCTCTTCTTCGATGCGCAGGGGCGGTTGCAGGAACTGCATCTCGGTGAACTGACCCAGGCCGGTCTCGAACACAAACTGCGCCGGCTGCGGTAGCCTGCGCTGGCATCCCACTACGGAGTTTCCATGTTGTCGATTTCCCCGCGCATCGCGCATACGCTGATGTTGCCGGCCATGTTGGCGCTGGCTGCCTGCAGCCAGGCACAGACCCCGCCGGGCAAGGATGCCGCTGCGCCGGCAACAGCTTCGTCATCGGCAACCGCCAAGAAGGGCGAGCTGCCGGCCGTCTTGAAGGGCATCGAGAAGCATGGCTTCGAGGTGGTCTCCGAATTCGACGCGCCGGGTGGCCTGCGCGGTTTTGCCGGCATGGTTGGCGGCCAGCAGCCGGCGGCGGCTTACGTGACCGCCGATGGCAAGCATGTGCTGGTGGGCAGCCTGTTCGATGCCGAGGGCAACGAAGTTGCAGCCGAGACGCTGGAGAAGCTGGTTGCCGCGCCGATGTCGGCCAAGATGTGGAGCAAACTGGAGACCAGTGCCTGGGTACGTGATGGCAAGGCCGATGCGCCGCGCGTGGTGTACACCTTCAGTGATGCCAACTGTCCTTACTGTCACAAATTCTGGGAGGCGGCACGGCCTTGGGTCGACGCAGGAAAAGTGCAGTTGCGCCACATCATGGTCGGCGTGATCCGTGAGGACAGTCCGGCCAAGGCGGCGGCGATCATGGCCGCACACGATCCCAGTGCGGCACTGCTGGAGAACGAGCATCAGTTTGATCGTGGTGGCATCAAGCCGCTGCCCAACATCAGCCGGGAGATCGCAGCGAAACTGGACGCCAACCAGGTTCTGATGGTGGAGATGGGCTTCCAGGGTACGCCTGGCATCCTGTTCCAGGATGCGCAGGGCCAGGTGCAGCGACGTGCCGGCCTTCCGCAGGGCAACGATCTGCAGATGGTACTCGGCCCGCGCTGAGGCCCCCGACATGCTGTACTGAGCGACAGGCCCGCATGGCAACGTGTGGGCCTGTTGCTTTCTGCGACAGTTCCGGCGATGAGGGCTGCGCAGGTCACGAACGGATGTCACGTCTGAATAGTGACTGACATCAAGCATTTTGCTTTGATTCCAATCAAGGCCAAAAACGACAATCGAACTAGCCTTGGCGCATGGAATACAGCGTCACTGCGCGATGGATGCCGCCTACGTCACGCCCTCGCGAGGGCGTGCGCGGCATGCCATTCACGACACTCTCACCCAGCGCTTGTTACCCAGACCCCTGCGGTCGCCACCCCTTCGGCAGCACTGCTGCAGTAGGAGCGACTCCGGCGCAGTGTTGGCAATCGGGACAGTGTCATTGCCCTGTTGCCTGCAACGTCCAGGCTGGCGACGGTCGTCCACGAAGTACCTGCATTTCCAGCAACGGCTCGTTGAGGTCGGGGCAGCGCTCGCGTGCTTCCCGGCCGGACAGCGGGAGTTTCAGTCCAGGGAGGATGCAATGCGCTTGGCGGTACTGAGTCTGGGGTTTCTGACGGCGATGGCAGCGATGCCGCTGCATGCTCAGGACGATGCGCAGGCGTTGCGTCGCGAGATCGACGCGATGCGACAGACGCTGGAAGGCATGCAGCAGCGTCTGGACCGGCTTGAACGGCGCGAAGAGCATGCGGCTGCGGCTCCCGTTGCCGCGTCGCCGCCGATGCCCGCTGCAGCGCAGGCGACACTGAATGTGCCAACCACCAGCGGCAGCCTTCACCCCACCCAGGTACCTGGCGTCGCGCAGCCTGTGCTGCCACAGCGTGAATCGGTGGCCGATCCTTCAACGGCAGCCTCGCGCCCAGACAGCGCCGCCGGCCCCACCGATCCGGATCTGAAAGGCTTCTTCGCCATTCCTGGCACCGACACCGTGATCCGCATTGGCGGCTATGCCAAGCTCGATGCGATTGCGGATTCGCGCGGGGCAGGGGACGAGGATCAGTTCATTCCTTCGTCGATGCCGGTGGGCGGCAGCCATCGCGATGTTTCGAACTTCAATATCCACGCCAAGCAGACGCGTTTCAGCTTCGAGGCGCGGCGACCGACCACGCACGGCAACCTGCGCTTCTATCTGGAGAATGATTTCTTCGGCAGCAGCGATGGCTATGAATTCCGCCTGCGCCATGCCTACGGCCAGCTGGGCAATACCTACGCAGGCTATGGCTATTCCAGTTTCATGGATCCGGACAGCCTGCCCGACACGCTGGATTTTGCTGGCCCCGGCGGCGCCGGCTACCTGCTGGTGGCCGGTATCCATCACAGCTTTGCGCTGGGCAAGGGCAACACCCTGACGCTGGCCGCCGAAGACCCGGACACCGAGCTGGCCGGCGCCAGCGATGCGATGGCGGCGGTCAATCGACTGCCGGATGTGAGTGCCATCGCGCGCATGGAGCGCGACTGGGGCCATCTGCAACTGGGCGTCGTGGCGCGCAATCTGGCCTACGACGGCGATACCCGTCGTGACCGCGTCGTTGCCGGTGGCGCGCAGCTCAGTGGCTCGGCCTCGGTGGGGGAACGCGATCTGCTGCTGTTCGGCGCGCTGGGCGGTCGCGGTCTGAGCCGCTACACCGCCGATCTCACCGGCTCCGGTCTGGATGCCGTGGTAGGGGCCGATGGACGCATCGATGCGCTGGACCTGCACGGTGGCTTCGTCGGCTACACCCATTACTGGTCGGATCTGTGGCGCTCGAACCTGATCTACGGCCAGCTGACCTTGGAGCACAACGCAGCGCTGCCGACCGATGCGTTCCGGCAAAGCCGCTACGGCGTGTTCAACCTGATCTGGAGTCCGGCACCGTCGTGGACGATGGGCATGGAGCTGCTGTACGGCCGCTTGCAGCAGCAGGGTGGCGCGCGCGGCGACACGGTCCGGGTGCAGGGCAGCCTGCAATACAACTTCATCAAGTAGGCGCCAGCGGCAGCACGCCAGCGTAGCCATTCCCCACGCCCGGGTTCACCGGGCCCATGCCAGGTACAGGAGATTGTCATGGCAGAAGCAAAGAAAATCGGGGTGGTCGGAGCCACCTTCCTCGTCGCCGGCAACATGATGGGCTCAGGGGTGTTCCTGCTGCCCTCCAGCCTGGCCAAGATCGGTACCGCCTCGATATGGGGTTGGCTGATCACCACGGCCGGTGCGCTGCTGTTGGCCTTCGTGTTCGCCAAGCTCGGCAAGCTGGCGCCCAAGGCGGGTGGCCCGTATGCGTATGCGCGCGATTGGTTCGGTCCTTACATGGGCTTCCAGACCAACACCATCTACTGGTTCGCCAACTGGATCGGCAACGTTGCCATTCCGATCGCGGCGGTGGGTTACTTCAGCTATTTCTTCCCGATCCTGTCCGAGCCGCTGGTGCGCTGCATCGCGGTGCTGATCCTGGTGTGGGCGCTGAGCTTTGCCAACATGATCGGCCCGGCATTCGTCAGCCGCGTGCAGACGGTCACCACCAGCTTCGCGCTGGTGCCGATCCTGGGCATCGCCATCTTCGGCTGGTTCTTCTTTGATGCCGACATCTTCAAGGGCGCGTACAACGTGTCCGGCGAATCGAACTTCGGCGCGATCTCCAGTGCTGCGGCATTGACCCTGTGGGCGTTCATCGGCGTGGAATCGGCGTCGGTGACCGCCGGCGTGGTCGAGAACCCGGAGAAGAACGTCGCCCGCGCCACTCTGGCCGGTGTGTTCCTGGCCGCCATCGCCTACATCGCCAGCTCGTCGGTGATCATGGGCATGGTGCCTAACGGTGAACTGCAGACCTCCGACGCACCGTTCGCACTGGCAGCGGCCAAGGCCGTCGGTGGCTGGGGTGGTGCGGTGGTCAGCCTGTGTGCCTTCGTCGGCGCTGCCGGCTCGCTGGGCGGCTGGATCCTGCTGACCGCGCAGAGCGCCAAGGCAGCGTCCGATGATGGCCTGTTCCCGAGCATCTTCAGCAAGACCAACAAGGACGACGTGCCGGTCAAGGGCGTGCTGATCGTGGCGGTGCTGATGACTCTGGCGGTGCTGGTGACCTCCACCTCGAAGACTGCCTCGGCCCAGTTCGACGTGATCACCTCGGCGGCGGTGGTGCTGACGCTGTTGCCGTACATCTACTCATGCGTGGCCTGCTATTTCGTGGTGGAGCGTTCGCACACGCTGGTGCACACCGGTGCGTTCTGGACCCTGACCAGCCTGACGGTCGTGTACTGCCTGTGGGCGATCTATGGCTCGTCGGGAACGATCGTGCAGTACGCCTTCCTGTTCGTGCTGTTCATCACCGTGTTCTATCCCTTCTTCAGCGAGGAGCGTCGCCAGCAGCGGCAGCGGTCCCGCGCGGCGGCGGCGATTTCGTCCGGCGCCCAGCGTTCCTGAGTTAGACAAGGAGAATCAACGTGTATTTCAAGTCCCTGGATTATCCGGTCATCGTCATCGACGGTGACTACGACTCGCCGCGCATCGGCGGCATCCTCATCCGTGCGCTGGTGGAAGAGCTGCGCAGCAATGACCAGCGCGTGCTGTGCGGCCTGAACCTGGACGATGCCCGTGCCGGCGCCCGTACCTACGTGGCCGCTTCGGCGGTGCTGATCTCGATCGACGGCAGCGAGGAGGTCGAAGGCGAGTTCCAGCGCCTGACCGCCTTCCTGCGCGAACAGAGTGCGCGCCGCGCCAACCTGCCGGTGTTCCTGTACGGCGAGCGGCGCACCATCGAGAAGGTGCCGAGCAAGCTGCTCAAGTACATCCACGGCTTCATCTTCCTGTTCGAAGACACCAAGAGCTTCATCTCGCGGCAGGTGATGCGTGCGGCTGAAGACTACATGCAGAACCTGCTGCCGCCGTTCTTCAAGGCGCTGATCCATCATGCAGCCGAGTCGAACTATTCCTGGCATACGCCGGGCCATGCCGGCGGCGTGGCTTTCACCAAGTCACCGGTCGGGCGCGCCTTCCACCAGTTCTATGGGGAGAACACGCTGCGCAGCGATCTGTCGATTTCGGTGCCGGAACTGGGCTCGCTGCTGGACCACACCGGCCCGATCAAGCAGGCCGAGGACGAGGCCGCGCGCAACTTCGGTGCCGACCACACCTTCTTCGTCACCAACGGTACCTCGACGGCCAACAAGATCGTATGGCACGGCACCGTGGCCCGCGGCGACGTGGTGTTCGTCGACCGCAACTGCCACAAGTCGCTGCTGCATTCGTTGATCATGACCGGCGCGGTGCCTGTATATTTCACGCCCAGCCGCAACGCACACGGCATCATCGGCCCGATCAGCCTGGACCAGTTCACCCCGGAAGCGCTGCAGCAGCGCATCGCCGCCAATCCGCTGGCCAGCCAGGCCTACCGGGCCGGCTCCAAGCCGCGCATCGCGGTGGTGACCAACTCGACCTACGACGGCCTGTGCTACAACGCCGAGAAGATCGCCGATGAGATCGGCAGCGCGGTCGACTTCCTGCATTTCGATGAAGCCTGGTATGCCTATGCCGCGTTCCATCCGTTCTACGAGAACCACTACGGCATGGCCAAGGGCAAGCCGCGTGAGCAGGATGCGATCATCTTCACCACGCACTCCACCCACAAGTTGCTGGCGGCGTTCTCGCAGGCGTCGATGATCCATGTGCGCAATTCCGCCAGCCGCGACCTGGATGCCGAGCGCTTCAACGAGGCCTTCATGATGCATACCTCGACCAGCCCGCACTACGGGGTGATCGCAGCGTGCGATGTGGCCTCGAAGATGATGGAGGGCGATGCCGGTCGTTCGCTGGTGCAGGAAATGCACGACGAGGCGATTGCCTTCCGCCGGGCCATGCTGCACGTACGCGACGATCTGGGGCGCGATGACTGGTGGTTCAGCGTATGGCAGCCGACCCAGGTCGAGCGCAGCCTGGACAAGGGCGATACGCCGGCGCCGCTGGTCGCCAAGCGCGAGGAATGGTACCTGCAGCCCGATGCGCATTGGCACGGGTTCGAGAACCTGGTCGATGACTATGTGCTGATCGATCCGATCAAGGTGACCCTGTTGACCCCGGGCCTGTCGATGGACGGCAGCATGGGCAAGCAGGGCATCCCGGCTGCGGTGCTGAGCAAGTTCCTGTGGGGCCGTGGCATCACCGTGGAGAAGACCAACCTGTACTCGGTGCTGTTCCTGTTCTCGATGGGCATCACCAAGGGCAAGTGGAGCACGCTGGTTACCGAACTGATGGCGTTCAAGGAGCTGTACGACCTCAACGCGCCGCTGACCCAGGCGCTGCCGTCGCTGGCTGCCGACTACCCCCATGCCTATGCCGGTTGGGGCCTGCGTGACCTGTGTGACGCACTGCATGCGTTCAACCAGGAGTTCGCGGTGGCCAAGGTGATGCGTGAGATGTACGTGGACCTGCCGACACCGGTGATGACTCCGGCCGATGCCTACAACCACCTTGTGAAGGGCGAGATCGAGCGGGTCGACATCGAGCAGGTCAGCGGCCGCATCGCTGCGACGATGCTGGTGCCGTACCCGCCGGGCATCCCGACGATCATGCCGGGCGAGCGCTTCGGCGACCGCGACGAGCCGATCATCCAGTCGCTGCGCATCGCCCGCGAGCAGAACGCGCGCTTCCCGGGCTTCGAGTCGGACGTGCATGGCCTTATCATCGAGCGTGATGGCGACGTGCCGTCCTACAAGGTGGAGGTGCTGAAGGCCTGAGCCGGTACGGTCGGCCCTTCGGCGAACGATGGATACCGCGCGCGAGCAACGCATCCTGAAGTTCTCGATCGGGGTCACCGTGGCGGTCAGCGCGGTCGGCTTCATCGGTGGTCTGCTGGTGGGATCGCAGGCCATCCTGTTCGATGGCATCTACAGCCTGGTCGACGTGGCCCTGACTCTGGTGTCGTTGTCGGTGCTGCGGCTGGTGGCGCGGGAACACAGCCCGCGCTTCCAGTACGGCTATTGGCACCTGGAGCCGATGGTCGAGGCGCTGGGAGGAGTGATCCTGTCGCTGGCCTGTGTATACGCGCTGGCCAACGCGGTCATTGGATTGACCACCGGCGGGCACGAAGTGAAATTCGGGCCCGCCCTCTGGTGGGCGGCGCTGCTGAGTGCCAGCAACCTGGGCATGGCCGCGTTCGTGGCCCAGCGTGCCCGTAGGTTGCAGTCGGCATTGCTGTGGCTGGACGTGCGTGGCTGGCTGCTGGGTGGATTGATGAGCCTGGCGGTGGTGCTGGCGTTCATGTTGGCGCTGGCGCTGCACGGTGGGCAGTGGCACCACTGGGTGCCGTATCTGGATTCGATCGTGCTGGCGTTGATCAGCCTGGCGGTGTTGCCGGTGCCAGCGCGTAGTGCGTGGAAGGCCATGCGGGAAGTGCTGCAGGTGGCACCCGATGACCTCGACGAGCGCGTGCAGCAGGTGATGCAGGCGTTCGTGGCCGAACATGGCTATGCCGGCTTCACCAGCCACGTCGCGAAGATGGGGCGCATGCGGTTCATCGAGATCCACATCCTGACCTTGCCGTCGACCCCGCTGGGCACGGTGGGCGAGGTGGATGCGATGCGCGATGAGATCGCGGTGAGGATGGACGCGCGGGGCAGCACGTTCTGGCTGACGATCGATTTCACCGCGGACCCGGCGTGGACGTGATGTTGTTGCTGCCGATCGTTGCGCGCGGTGGACCGCTCTGTTGCATGCAATGGGTTTGACCTCAACAGCAGTTGAGGTCGCAGACTGCCTCGCATTCCCCACGAGGCATGCAGTATGAACCTGCTGACCACTCCGGACTTCAGTCATGGCCTGCTGGATCTGTTCGATCCTCCCGGCCTGCACGATCCCAGTGCCAACGGATATTCGCACGTGGCGGTGGTGCGACTGCCAGCGCGTGTGATCCATATCGCCGGGCAGGGCGGCGAAGACGACCAGGGAATCCTGTCGCCCAGCTTCGAGGAGCAGGTGTCGCAGGCACTGGACAATCTGCAGACCGCGCTGCGCTCGGCCCACGCGGATCTGACCGATGTTGCGCGACTGCGGATCCTGGTGGTCGACCACGATGACGATCGCCTGGGCATCATCGCCCGCCAGGTGCGGCGACGCTGGGCCAATCGCCCGGCACCGACCTGCACGCTGATTCCGGTGCCGCGGCTGGCGTTGGACGGAATGCTGTTCGAGATCGAGGCCGAGGCCTACAGCGCTTAGCGCAGGTAGTACTCCACCGGCACCACCAGTTCCTGCGGAGCCGGCAGTTCGTCTGGAATCCGGGGCAGAGGTTGCGCGCGGCGGAATGTCTGCAGCGCGCTTTCATCCAGCATCGGCTGTCCGCTGGGCTGCTCCAGGCGCAATGCCAGCAGGTGGCCGTCGCGGCTGATGCTGGCCCTGACCCATGCGGTGCCCTGCTGGCGCCGCGACCTCGCTACGGCGGGGTAGTAGCGGTAACGCTCCAGCCGCGCCATCAGGCGGGCTTCCCACTGGTCGCTGGCGGCGCCGGCCTGGAAGTCCGCCGGTGGTGCGTCCGGGGCGGGCGGCGCGGCCGTGATCGATGCCGGTGCTGGACGGGCATCGGTCGCGGCCGCAGGCGGGGCCACGGGCAAGGGCTGGTGGCCGTCGCCATTCTTCTCGCTGGCGGCGAGGTTGCCTTCGGGTGCTGCCGTGGCGCGCGGTGGTGGGGGTGATTTCCGCGCTTCGGCTGCCCGCGATTGCTGTGCCTGGCTGGGACGTTCGGACTGCAGTTCTTCCACCGGCTGCGGTGGCGTGGCCGGTGCCAGCAGGCGCAGGCTGATGCGCACGTCCTGTTCCGGCGGTGGTAGCAGCGGCGGGGTGGGCACCCAGTGGACGAACAGCAGCAACGGCAGCAGGTGCAGCCCGATGCTGATCGTCACCGCTTGCCAGTGCTGCCGACGCTCACTCATCGCCGACCACCCACAACAGGTCGGCGTCGTCACCCGCCACGTCTTCGTTGGCCGATGCCAGCGCGATCACCAGCGCTGGCTCAGCGGCTGGCAGATAGCCGGGTACGCCGGTGCCACGCAGCACATGCCAGCGGCCGGCGACCAGCAGGGCGGGGGCCGGCGACTGCATCAGCACCTGCGCCATCCGTGTGTCACGTGCGTGCTGAACGGCGAGCATGCCACCGAGCATGGGTGCAGCGTCGGCGTGCTGGGCCAGCACCACCGCTGACAACCGCTGCCGTGCGCCGTCGGCCGGGAACACCACCTCGGGCGATGACACCAGCAGCGTATTGACGTCAGCGCGCGACAGGTTGCTGCCATGCAGCTGGATGCCGCTGTCGACGGCGAACTGCACCAGTCCGCCATAGCGTGTCCAAGGCCAGCGGGGATCCCAGTCCAGCAGTTCGGCCAGGCGCTGCGGTTCGACCTGATGGCCCTTGTCCAGCCAGCGCTGCACGCGCTGCAGTCGGGGCTGGCGTTCGCTGGCGATCATCTCCAGCACCAGCGCACCCTGCGGACGCCGCTGCTGCAATGCCTGCAGCAGCCAGCGTTCGGCGACATGGTCGGCGTCGCTGTCGTGACGCTCGCCGAGCAGCACGCGCTCGGTAGCGGCAACGCGCTGCACGAAGGCAGCCTGGTCCAGTTCCTTGCCCCTGGCCAGATCGATCACTTTGCCGGGCATCGGCTGCGCGCTGGCTGCCGCCGCCAGCGCGATCAGCCCCAGCGCCAGCCAGCGCCGGCTAGAACGCCACATTGACGCCCACCGAGACGGTACGGCCACGGCCGTTGCCGCGGTCCAGGATCGGGCTGAAGATGCTGTCGATGGAGGCGTTGTTGTCATAGGCCTTGTTCTGCAGGTTTTCGATGTTCAGCCACAGCGTGGTGTTGGCCTGTGGCTTGAAGCTGGCGTAGAAGTCCAGCAGCACGCCGGTGCCGCCGGTCTTGCGGGTCTGGAAGAAGTCGTAGCCCTCTTCGGTGGGGCCGGAGTACTCGGCGCGCACACCCGCCTGCAGGCGCTGCTGCCACCAGCGGCCGCCGACATCCAGCGTCCAGTAACGGTCGGGCAGGGCGGTGATGTCTTCCAGGTTGACGAATTCGATGGCCGGCGCGCTGGTGCGCGAGCGGGTCCAGCTGAGGGTGGCGTGGTAGTGCTCGCTGGCGTAGTGCGCTTCCAGTTCCAGACCGCGCATGCGCACCACCCCGGGATGGTTCATCCAGCGCGTGGTGGTGCTGAAGTCGTCCACGTCCAGGCTGTCGGTCCACGCGTTGAGCTGCGGGTCGCTGTCGATCGGCACTACGAACGGTTCGACTTCCGGCGGGTGCACGATCAGCAGGTACTGCGGCTTGATGTAGTCGCGGATGCGGTTGTCGAAGCGGGTCAGGCGCAGCTGCGCAAGGTCGCCGTCGACAAGCAGCGAGCTGGTGCTGAGGTTGGCGCCGAACTGCAGGTTGCGCGAACGCTCGCGGCGCAGGAAGGGATTGGCGCCGACGCCATCGGCATCGCTCATGCCCTCCAGCGGGATCTTCTCGAAGAACATCTCCTGCACGCGCGGCGGCCGCGAGGTGCGCGAGACTTCGGCAAACAGCTGCAGCCAGTCGGTGGCCTGCACCGACAGCGAGAGGCTGGGGCTGAGGGCATGCTGGGTGCGATCCACGTCGATGCCACCGCCCCCGATCTCCAGGCATTGCCCAGGCACATCCGAGCAGGTGGGGACGTGGCCACGGATGCCGTAGCGGTCCTGGCGCAGGCCCGCCGACAGCGCGTAGATGTCGTACTGCAGCTCCAGCGTGGTGAACACGCTGTCGAGTTGGCTGCGCCCTTGTGGGTTGGCGCCGCGCAGGGTGGGGGTATCGGCAACGAAGATGTCCGACTGATGCTTGATGCCGGTGTTCCAGCGCGCCTGTACGGCACCGATGTCGAAGCGGCTGGTGTTGTCCACGTTCCAGCTGCTCAGGCTGCTGTGGGTACGCCGGCCGATGTAGCTGGAATCTTCCACCGGCGGATAGAACAGCCGGGTCTTGTTGGCGGCGAAGCTGGCGCGCAGGTCGATCCACGGCGAGTAGGGCGTGTAGTGATAGCTGGCGCGCTGGTTGCGCGCGGAAATCTGCCAGGGATAGTTGTGGTAGAAGTCGTTTTCATAGCGCATGTGGCTCAGGTCCAGGCGGTGCTGGTCGCTGGGCTGCAGGCGCGCCTTCAGCAGCCAGCTGCTGGGCTGCTGGCTGCCGGGGTCGGCGCTGTTTTTCTGGCCACGGGACGTTGCGTACTCACTGCTGCGGCTGCTGCTGGCTGCTGCCAACAGGCCGAACTGGCGATCGCCACCGTCTTCGCTGTGGCGCCAGGCACCGGCGAAGGTACGTCCGCTGCCATAGCCGTTGTTGCCATGCCGGTAGCCAGCACGCAGACCCCACTCGCGGCCATCGGAGACTACGTCTTCGATGGCCAGGGTGCGGAAGTTGGCACTGCCGGCCAGCGTACCGGCACCGTCGCCACCACTGACCGCGCCGCGCTGTACGTCGACGCCTGCCAACAGGAAAGGGTCCACGTAGGCGAACGGGCCGCCCGAGCCATGGCCGGCGTTGTTGCGGAAGGTCTGGGTGACGCCGTCGATCATGGTGTTGACCCGGCCAGCGCCGGTCATGCCGCGGATGTTGACCTGCAGGCCGGGCTGGCTGCGTGAGTGGAAGCTGTGCGTGCCGGGCATCGAGCGCAGCAGGCTGTTGCCGTCCTGGCGCTCGGCCATGGCGACCCGCTCGCTGCCGATCTTCGGCGCGAAGCCATCCTGGGTGGCCGCAATGTACTGGCTCGCCCCGGTACCTGGAGCAATGGCATGGGCGGTGCGCCCCTGTACGCGCAGCGGGCCGGTCTGGCGGCTGCCGTCGTCGGTGCTGGCTGGCGCCGGTTCGAGGGTGGCACGGCGGGCATCGATGAAGCGCGCGCGCAGGCCGCTGCCGGTCAGGAGCCGTGCCAATGCCTGGGTGTCGTCGAAGTCACCCTGCAGGGCGGGTGCGCTCTGCTTGGCCGACAGGGCACGGCCGATCACCAGATCGACGCCGCTGAGGCGGCTGTAGGCGTCCAGCGCGGTGACCAGCGGCTGGGCGGGAATGTCGTAGCGGCGGGTTGCGCTGGTCTGTGCCTGCGCGGTGGCAGCAAGCACGGGGGCGATACCGGCGCAGGCAAGAGACAGCGCAAGAACAAGGGGGCGGTGGGACAGCATCGTGGGCTCCAGGGAGTGACGCAGTGCGTCGTCACCCTGGGAAGACGCAGCAGTGGCCCGAATGTCAGGGTCGATGCGTTCAGCGCGCATCGGACGATGCCTTCGCCGGCAGCCACACCTGCAGGTTGGGCCCGATACGGACGACGCGCACGTGCAGCTCGGCGGCCAGCTGGTCGCGGCTGCGCGCGGCCGTATCCGCGCCGGCCAGCACCGTGACCGGCTGCCGTCGCAGTGCGTCGCCGGCGATCCAGGTGCGGCCGCCGTGCCAGCGATCCAGATCCTGGACGACATCAGCCAGTGGCGCGGAGACCCAGGCCAGCCGGCGTTCGCGCCATGCCAACTGCGCCGGGGCTGCTGCAAGCGCGGCCGAGGGTGCCGTGCCGTCGAAGCGCAGCTGCTGGCCGGCGGCCGCTTCGCTGTTGCCCGTGCCACTGTCCACGCGGACCTGGTGTTCGGTGACGGTCACGATGCTGGCATCGCCACTGACCGCGATGTCGAAGGCAGTACCCAGGGCCGTGACCGTACCGTGCGGCGTATGCACCTGGAACGGACGGTCGCGATCAGGTGCGACCTGGAACCAGGCCTGGCCGTGCCGCAGCTGCAGCGCACGCCGGTTGGCATCGATGCGTACGCCCAGTTCGCTGTCCGGCGAGAGCTGCAGGCGAGAACCGTCCTGCAGGCGCACCTCTTCGATTTCGCCTGATGCCGTGCGCAGTGTCTGTTCCGGCGGGAGGGCGTTGTGCCGGGTGTAGAGGCCGAGCGCACACAGCAGCAGCACGGCGATGCCGGCCTCGCGCAGTTGCCGGCGCTGGCGACGCTGCTGTTGCCGTTGCAGGCTCGGCAGTGCTGCACCGGCCTGCCATAGCTGCAACAGGTGCTGGTACTGCGCCGCATGGCGCGGATCGGCCTCGTACCACTGAGCGAAGGCGGCTTCGTCGCGCTGTTCGTCGTGCGCATGCAGCCACCAGCGCGCCGCCTCGCGGGCGATCGGATCCTGGCTCATGCGGTAGGCACCTGCTGCAGGGCCACCAGCGCGCGCAGCAGATGGCCATGCGCGGTCTGCCGGCTGATGCCGAGCTGGCGGCCGATGTCGGCCAGGCTGAGTTGTTCGACGCGCGCCAGCAGGAACACCTCGCGCGAGCGCGGCGGCAGGGCGGCGATGATCGCATCGAGGTGACGCAGCTGTTCGGCATCGAGCAGGCATTGCTCGGGCAACGGGGCGGGATCGGCGATGGCCTGCAGCTGCGCGTCGTCCAAGGCCTCTTCGCGACGCCGCTGGATCAGGCGATAGTGGTCGGCGATCAGGTTATGGGCAACGCGGTACAGATAGGCGCGGCCATTGCTGAGCAGGCCGCTGGCGGCGACTTTGACGACACGCAGCCAGGTTTCCTGGACGACATCATCGGCGTCACTGCGTTGTGGGAGTTTGCGACGGACGTGGGCGTGCAGCGGCCGGTAATGGGCGGCGCACAGCTGCGCGACATCCGTCGATTCGACAGGCGTGGGCACGGGGCGGGCGAAGGCTGGGGAAGGGAACAGCCCGCGGCGGCAAGGGCAGCGGCATTACCTTACAGTAAAAGAGAATCATTTACATCCGAGCGCCATTGCTGGAGTTAGATGCTGGTCGCCTGCAACGTGCGGGGAACGTCGATCAACGCGGCCCGTCCAGATCACATGGGAGTGGGTAGCCGGGTAGTGCCGGCCGCTGGCCGGCAAACGTGTTCTCGCGCCGGGTGCCGGCCAGCGGCCGGCACTACCAGCACGATGGTCAGAGATCGCGGTACTGGATCTGTGCGGCCAGCACGCGTAGGCCATCGGCAGTGCTGGAGAGGATGCGCTCCTCGCCGATGCCCTTCTGCCGTTGCAGGGTGAAGCCTTCGGCGGCGGGCAGGCGCGCGGCGATGGCATCGATGCGTTGCAGCGCGTTGGGACCGTCGCAGTCGACATGGCCCCAATGGATGCCGTTGTGCTGGATGGTCAGGCGGTAGTGCATGGGCGGGTCTCCGGAAGTTCGTGCAGCCACTGATGGAACATCGCGGTCGCCGCGGCGGCGAGAGGCCCGCCATAGCGCCGGGCCTGCGTGCGCAGGTCGACGGGATCGATGCCGGCCTCGGCCAGTTCCAGCGCGTGGCCGATCAGCCAGCGCTCGAACTGGCGCGCGTCCAGCTCGGGATGGCATTGCAGGGCGAGGGCGTGGTGGCCGATGGCGAAGGCCTGGTGGCGACAGGCGGGCGTACTGGCGAGGCGGCGTGCGCCCACCGGCAGTTCGAAGGCTTCGCCATGCCAGTGCAGCACCGGGATGCCCTGCAATGCCTGCAACGGCGAGCGCTGGCCATCATCGGTGAGCAGCAGCGGTGCGAAACCAATTTCCTTGCCACCGGTGGGGGCGACGCCAGCGTGCAGTGCGCGCGCCATCAACTGGGCGCCGAGACAGATGCCGAGCGTCGGCCGCTGCTGTTGCAACCGACGCTGCAGCAACGCGATGCTGACGGCGAGGTACGGATAGGCCGCCTCATCGTTGACGCTGATCGGCCCCCCCAGCACTACCAGCAGATCGGCATCTTCAGCGGTATCGAGTGCATCCACGCCTGCCTGCAGGACCTGCACCTGCCATCCTTGCGCCAACAGCAGCGGCTGCAGGATGCCGAGGTCCTCAAAGGCTACGTGCTGCAGGGCAACGGCGCGCTTCATGCCGGTGCTCCCGGGGTGGGCCAGTAGAAGCTGTCGGGCGTGGAGCGTGCACCGAAGATCGCCTGGCCGACACGGACGACAGTGGCGCCTTCCTCGATGGCGACTTCAAAATCACCGGACATGCCCATCGACAGCTGCGACAGGTCGATGCCAGCCGGTGCCGTCTGCTGCAACTGGTCGCGCAGCTCGCGCAGGCGCACGAAGCAGGCGCGTACACGCTCCACGTCCGCAGTGAAGATGGCCAGGGTCATCAGGCCGCGCACGCGCAGGCGGTCGAAGGCGGGCAGCTGATGCACGAAGTCGGCCACCGCAGCCGGTTCCAGGCCGTATTTGCTGGGCTCGGCCGAGGTGTTGACCTGTACGAACACATCCAGCGTGCGGTCCTCCAGCAGCAGTCGCTGCTGCAGCGCCTCGGCCACGCGCAGGCTGTCCAGCGCCTGGAACTCGCTGGCGAAGCGTGCGACGTACCGGGCCTTGTTGGTCTGCAGGTGGCCGATGACCGACCAGTGCACGCCAAGGTCGGCCATGGCCTCGGCCTTGCGTTGTGCCTCCTGCACCTTGTTCTCACCCAGTTCGTGGCAGCCGGCGGCGACGGCCATGCGGATGCGCGCTTCATCGACGGTCTTGCTGACCGGCAGCAGGCGCACGCTGGCCGGATCACGACCGGCGCGGGCGCAGGCGCTGGCGATGCGCTGGCGTACGGTGACCAGGTTGGCGGCGATCTGTTCGACGGACTGGGCGACGGGCCAGTCGGCGGGGGCGAGGGACATGGGGCACCTCCGGTGCGGGGTGGCCAGGGTGGGATACACTGGCACAGGACAAGAGATAGTTTGGCATAGGACAAAATGAAAATCACCGGGAGCAGCGCCGAAGCGATCTTCGACAGCATCCGCGAGGGCATCGGTAGTGGCCATCTGGCGGCGGGCAGCGTGCTGCCGCCGGTGCGGGATCTGGCCGATCAGCTGGAGGTCAACCGCAATACCGTGGCCGCCGCCTACAAGCGGCTGGACGCGGCGGGCCTGGCCAGTACGGCAGGGCGTCGCGGCACCGTGGTGCGCGGCCTGCCAGCGACGATGGCGCGCGAGGGCAGTGCGCCGGGACTGGCCCTGCATGATCTGGCCGGCGGTAATCCGGATCCGCGCTGCCTGCCCAGCCTGCGCGTAGCTGCGACGACCTCGCGCCTGTATGGGGTGGAGACGGTAGATCCACGCATGCAACGCCTGGCACAGGCCTCGCTGGATGCCGATTGCCCGCCGGGCTATGCGCTGGAACTGACCCATGGCGCGGTCGATGGCATCGAGCGTCTGTTGTCGGCGTGGCTGCTGCCGGGGGACCGCATCGCAGTGGAGGATCCCTGTTTCCTGGGCAGCCTCAACGTACTCGGTGCGGCCGGGCATGCGCCGTTGCCGGTGGCGGTGGATGCGCACGGCATGCAGGTGGAATCACTGCGGCAGGCGTTGGATGCCGGCGCACGTGCGGTGCTGCTGACCCCACGCGCACACAATCCCACCGGTGCCAGCCTGGATGCGAAGCGTGCGCGTGCGCTTCGCCAATTGCTGGCCGGCTATCCGCAGGTGGCGGTGCTGATCGACGATCACTACGTGCTGCTCTCGCAACAGGCCTATCACTCGGTGTTGCCGATGGACGGTCGGCGTTGGGCGCTGCTGCGTTCGTTGTCCAAGGCATTGGGCCCGGACCTGCGCGTGGCCTGGTTGGCCTGCGATGGGCAGACCGCGGCGCGCCTGCGCCTGCGCTTGGCGGCGGGCACCGGCTGGGTCAGCCACCTGTTGCAGGATGCGGTCAGTGCGGTATTGGAGTCGGCGCAGCAACGAGCGAAGGTCGCCGCGGCCGGTGAGCGCTACCAGCAGCGGCTGCAGGGTCTGCAGGCGCTGTTGCAGGCGCGCGGGCTGCCGACACCCGTGCCGATGGAAGGCCTGAATCTGTGGTTGCCACTGCCGGCCGACAGCACACCGCAGGTGCTGGCGCTGGCCGCGCGTGGCTGGCATGTGCGTGGAGGTGAAGTCTTTGCCGTGGCTGCACCGGCGCATGGGCTGCGCATCACCTGTGCGGCACTCGGCCCGGCGCAGCAACGGCGATTGGCCGATGACCTGGCGGCGGTGATGCGCTGAGCGTGCTCAGGGCGCGGCGCTGGCGCCGGGTCGCACGTAGTAGGACTGGCCGCTGTCGTCCAGGAACACCAGCTCCGGCTTGCCCTGCCAGGAACTCAGCATGGCGCCGGTGTTGTTCTGGTGCTTGACCATCAGGCTGGCACCGCGGTCCGGGTTGGCGACCACTTTGAAGACTTCGGTGGTGCCGGTGGCATCGTCCAGGGTAAGCAGGGCTTCGCCACCCCGGTCGCTGGTGCCGTAGCCGCCGCGCTCGGAACCATCGGGGCCGAGCAGGATCACGCCGGACAAGGGGGTGGCACGCGGCCCCTGCGGGCGGCCTTGGCTGAGGGGATCGGGGACCGGTGCACCGAGGATCACCCGCGGCTGGCCGCTGGCATCGTGGATGATCAGGCCGCGCGCTTCGATCACGCGTTGCGGTGACTGGCTGCGATGCAGGTTCCAAGCGGTCCAGCCGGAAACGAGCAACGCGAGTGTGGCGACCACCAGGGTGGTCAGGGTCAGGGCACGAGCCATTGTGTATTCCTTCCTTGGACGTGGCCGACGATAGCGGAATCCGGTCGATCGTGGCCAGTTCGTTGTGTGACGGTGTGTATCGTCAATGGAAGTCGCGGCTGTGGCTGCGCAGTCCCTGCAGCAGTTGGTCCAGGCAATGCATGCGCTGCACGATCACATGCTGCACGCCATCCACGCGTTCCAGTCGGCCATCGATCTGCATCAGCTGCGTGTCTACCAGGATGCGGTGCTGGCGGTCGGCCAGATGTCGCCAGACCACGGCGTTGACCATGCCGGTTTCATCTTCCAGGGTAAGGAAGGTGACGCCGCTGGCGGTCTGCGGGCGCTGGCGCATGCGTACCAGGCCGGCGATGCGTACGCGCCGGCCATGGCCGTGGCTGGCCAGCTGCGCGGCATCCAGGCAACCGCGGGTTCGCAGCTGCGCGCGCAGGAATGACATCGGATGGCGGCCGAGGGTGGTGCCGGTGCTGCGGTAATCGGCCTGCATGTCTTCCCAGGCGCTGGGCAGGGGCAGGGCCACGCGTGCTTCGGCGGTGGCGCGGGCCTGGTCGAACAACGGCAGGCGGTTCTCCACGCCGGAAATATCCCAGCGTGCACGGTGGCGATGGCCGCTGAGGCCGCGCAGGGCGCCGGCATCGGCGAGCAGGCCCTGCTGGCGGCGATCCAGTGCGGCGCGTTGGCAGAGGTCGCCGACATCGTCGAACGGACGCCGCGCGCGTTCGCGCATGATGGCCTGCGCGGCCGGTTCGCTGCAGCCATCGACCAGGCGCAGGCCGAGGCGAATTGCCGCCGCGCCTTTGCTGAAGTCCAGCGTGCAGTCCCAATCACTGTGGCGCACGTCCACCGGCAGTACGGTGATGCCATGCCGGCGCGCATCCTGCAGCAGCTGGTCGGGGCTGTAGAAGCCCAGCGGTTGGCTGTTGATCAGGCTGGCGGCGAACGCGGCCGGATGATGGCACTTCAGCCAGCAACTGGCATAGGTGAGCAGGGCGAAGCTGGCGGCGTGGCTTTCGGGAAATCCGTAATCGCCGAAACCCTTGATCTGCTCGAACAGGTGCTCGCCGTATTCCAGGCTGAAACCATTTTTCAGCATGCCGGTCAGAAGCTTTTCGCGATGGGGCTCCAGGCCGCCACGACGCTTCCAGGCGGCCATCGAGCGGCGCAGGGCATCGGCTTCGCCTGCAGTGTAGCCAGCTGCATCCACCGCCAGCTGCATCACCTGCTCCTGGAACAAGGGCACGCCCAGAGTGCGCGCGAACACGCGTTCCAGTCGCGCTGGATACAGCGGGTTGTCCGGGTCGTTCAACGCATCCGGGCCCTGTTCGCGCAGGATCCGCCGGCGCTCCAGGTAGGGGTGGACCATGTCGCCCTGGATCGGGCCGGGGCGCACGATCGCCACCTCGATCACCAGGTCATAGAAATTGCGCGGCTGCATGCGTGGCAGCATCGCCATCTGCGCGCGCGATTCGATCTGGAACACGCCGATGGTGTCGGCGGCGCAGATCATGTCGTAGGTTCTGGCATCTTTGGAGGGAATGGCATCCATCCGCCCTGCATGCAGGCCATGCTGCTGCAGCATCGCCAGGCATTTGCGGATGGCGGTGAGCATGCCCAGTGCCAGGCAGTCGACCTTCATCAGGCCGGTGGCGTCCAGGTCGTCCTTGTCCCACTGGATGACGGTGCGGTCGGCCATCGCCGCGTTCTCCACCGGCACCAACGTCGACAGCGGGTGTTCGGAAATCACGAAGCCACCCGGATGCTGCGACAGGTGGCGCGGAAAATCGATCAGCTCGGCGGTCAATGCCAGCAGCCGTCGCATCAACGGTGTTTCCGGATCAAAACCGCGCTCGCGCAGGGTCTCCGGCAGCGGGATGTTGCCGCCCCAATGATCCATCGCCGCGCCCAGCTCGTTGACCTGGTCCATCGGTAGGCCCAGCGCACGGGCGACATCGCGGATAGCGCTGCGGCCACGGTAGCTGATCGCCACCGCAGTCAACGCGGCACGCTCACGGCCATAGCGGTTGAACACGTACTGCAGCACTTCCTCGCGGCGCTCGTGCTCGAAGTCGATGTCGATGTCCGGTGGTTCATCACGCTCGGCGGAGATGAAACGCTCGAACAGCAGGTTGCTGCGCGCCGGGTCGATCTCGGTCACGCCCAGTACGAAACACACCGCCGAGTTGGCTGCCGAACCGCGCCCCTGACACAGAATGTCCTTGCTGCGCGCGAAACCTACGATGTCCTGCACGGTGAGGAAGTAGGACGCGTACTGTTTCTTCGCGATCAGGTCCAGCTCGTGTTCGATCTGCTCACGTTGCGCGGGCTCGATGCCCTTTGGCCAACGCCAGGGAATATTTTTCTCGACCAAGGCGCGCAGCCAGCTGTCCGGGTCGTGGCCCTCGGGCACCAGTTCGCGCGGGTAGGTGTATTTCAGCTGGTCCAGGGTGAAGTGGCAGCGTTCGGCGATGCGCAGGGTTTCAGCCAGCAGTTCGGGCGGATACAGCTGGGCCAGTGCGGTGCGTGGGCGTAGATGGCGCTCGCCGTTGGCAAACAGCCGCCAGCCGGCCTCGGCCACGCTGCAGCGGTGGCGGATCGCAGTCAGCGTGTCCTGCAGGGCGCGGCGCCGGCGCACGTGCATGTGCACGTCGCCACTGGCGACCAGTGGCAACTGGTGGCGTTCGCCGAAGGCCTGCAACTGTTGCAGCCGGCGCGTGTCGTCATGTTCGTGGTGCAGCTCCACCGCCAGCCACAGGCGCTGTGGAAAACAACGGTGCAGCAGTTCCAGTTCGGTGGCCGCCGGTTGCCGGTCCAGCCACAGGCACAGCAGCCCCTCGGGGAGTCCATGCAGGTCCTCGCGCAGGCAGCGGTATTCGCCCTTGGCCGCCCGTCGCCGGCAGGTCGTGATTAGTTGGCACAGCCCCGCATAGGCTGTCTGGTCGGTGCACAGCAGGGCCAGCTTCGGCCCGTCTTCAACCTGGAATTCGGCGCCGACGATCAGCGCCACGCCGTGTGTCTTCGCCGCCTGCCAGGCGCGCACGATGCCGGCCAACGAGCACTCGTCGGTGATCGCCAACGCGCGATAGCCTTGGCCGGCGGCGCGTGCGAACAGTTCCTCGGCGATGGAGGCGCCACGCTGGAAACTGAAGGCCGACAGGCAATGCAGCTCGGCGTACCCGGGCAGGTCGGTGTGCATGGGGCTCAACCGAACCAGCCGTGCAGCATCCACGGTGCATGCGGATCATTGCGCGTGCGGAAGGCCCAGCCGCGTTGGCCCTGCGCGGTTTCCACCACGTAATAGTCGCGGCGTGCGTCGGCCTGGTCCCACCAGCCCGATTCGATCCGCTCCGGCCCGGCGACGATACGCAGGCGCGGATCGCGCAGCGGCTGCGGCGTATCCAGCAGCCAGCCGGGGCGTAGCGGCCACCAGGCAGGTGGCTTGGTCGGCGGTTGGGTGCCGCTGGCACGTTCGGGGCGGTGGTCGGCCTGCACGGCCAGTGGCTGCACGGCGTCATCGCCAAGGCGGGCACGCAGTCGCTCTCGCAGCTGGGTCCATGGCATCGCCTGCGCTGGGCGCGTATCGAACAGATCACGCGCGGCCGGTACGAACGGCGGCAGCTGCTCGGCCTGCAGGCGCAGCGCACGGCTGCCGGCGGGCAGGACGAAGGCTTCCATGCGGTTGCGCGCGATCTCGAACAGCAGCGCCGCATCGCGTTCGGGGGCGAGCAGGCCGATGGTCAGCACGCTGGCCGGAAGCATGTCGTGCTCGAAATGCAGGTCGAAACGCTGCACGCCGCCATCGCGCGAACACAGGAACGCGGCCAGGTCCAGCAGCAGGCGCCGCAGCGGGAACAGCAGGGCCTGGCTGGATTCGATCTCGTATTCGAATTCGATGCGCGCATCGAACCGGTCCGGCGGCTGGTAATAGCGCAACGGCGCGTTGCCCAGGCCGCGCACGGCATCCAGCTGCTGCAGCACCCCGGGGGCGAAGCGACGGGCCAGGCTTTCACGTGGCAGGTCGAAGGCCGCGCCCAGCGTGCGCAGGCCGGAGCGTGCCAGCACGGTCACCGCATCAACGGGCAGGCCACTACGCGCCAGTGGCAGCTGCGCCAGTGCGGCGGGCAGTTGCTGAGCATCGATGCCGAGACCATCGTGCACATTGGCCAGCACGCGCGCGGCATGCGGGTTGGGGGCGGCGACCAGGCGATGGCGGAAGCCCAGTTCGTGCAGGCCGTGGCGCAGGCGTTGTTCGATCGTCAGCCAATCACCGAACAGGGCACGGCTGGCACCGATCTCCAGCACCAGCGCATGCGGAAAATCAAGGCTGACCAGCGAGCTGGTGGCATACAGCCAGCTGGCCAGAAACTGCCGGGTGTGCTGTTCGACGCTGGGATCGTAGTCGTGCAGCTGCAGGTCCTGCACCAGTACCTGCGCAGCCGACAGCAGCATGCCCGGGCGCAATCCCGCTGCCCGCGCGGCCGGGCTGACCGCACGCAGCACACGACGCTGCGCCGGCCCCTGCAGCAGCACCAGCGGCCGCTGCGGATCGGGCTGCAGGCGCAGCATGCTGTCCAGCGCCAGCTGCGGCAACAACAGGCAGGCCCAGTGCATGGCGCGGCCTCAGTGGGTGATGGCCAGCGGCAACGGCTGCGCCGGTGGCAACCCGCCGCGGCACTTCAACACCCGCACCTGGCCGTGGTCGAGCTGCAGGCGCAGGCTGGCCGGGGAGGGGTTGCGGGCGGCGCGGAGCTCGCGGAACACGAAACCCAGGCACTGGCCGCTGTCGGCAGCAACCTGCAGGCGACGCAGGGCGCGATCGTCGGCCTGTTGCGGCCAACACAGCACGGCGGCGCAGGCAGCAGAGCGCAGGCACTGCTCGGCCGCCCACAGCGCCTGCTTCGGTGCGGCGTGGATGATCTGCAGCTGGGCCAGGTCGAGCCCGGCGGCGGCCCATGCCGGGGCATGCAGGCGGTGGGGCGGGGCGACCAGCACGATCGGCCGATCATGCTGGCTCAGTTTTGCCAGCGCCGGCCAGACCAGGGCCAGTTCGCCGACCCCGGGCGCGGCCTGCAGCACTTCGCACAGCCCGCTGGCTGGCCAGCCACCGCCGGGCAGGCGCGCGTCCAGCGCCGGGTGGCCGCTGGCCAGATGGTCGCTGGCCTGCCCCTGGCGTGCCGGCCCGCGCCAGACCTGGCGGCCATCCAGCAGGCGGTCGAGGGCGACGACGGCGCCCATCAGCCGGTCCTCCCAAGGAGGTGCCGGGCTGGCGGGAAGCGACAGAAGTGGGCGGAAACGGCAGGCATGGAGCGAGTATCGACAGGCCGGTATCAGGGGCTGAGACCGGACATGCTACTCGCCTTGTGAGTAATATTACTAATGAAATCGGAGGGTGGGGTTTCAGCTTGCTGAAGGAGCAGATCAAAAGCATCCACGCATGGCGTGGATCTACTGGGGAATGGGTGGCCTGGATGCGGAAAAGCCGGCCTTCCCGTAGTAGAGCCACACCGTGCGTGGATGGGAAAAAGCGGTGCCGGCCAAGGTTGGCACCCACCGTGGTTTGCCGGGCCTTCGAACAGTAGATCCAGGCCATGCGTGGATGTGGGCGAGCAGTGCCCGCCAACAGTGCCCACCAAGGTGGGCCTCTACCAGGGTGGACGCAGGGGTTGCGCCGTTTGTTCAAGCCGACAGTCTGTACGCCCCGCCAACATGCAGGCCCTTACTTCCCGGGTTGCCCATGAAACACTGGATGCTCCGCCTGTATGCCCCGTTGTTCCTGCTGGGTTTTGTTGCCGCTGCCATCGCCTGGGTCGGCCACTCCCACGGTGACCCGTTGTGGCTGCTTGCCTTGCTGGCTGTCGCCATCGCGGTGTCGTTCGCTGCCGAACGGCTGTGGCCGTACGATCGGGCGTTCAACCACGACCAGGGTGACCGCCTGCGCGACGTCCTGCATGCGCTGGTCAATGAAAGCCTGAACCTGCTGTCGATCGCCACGGTGCCGCTGCTGGCGGCGATCGTGCCCTGGCACGTCTGGCCGATGCAGTGGCCATTCGCGCTGCAGGTGCTGGTGGCGATCATCGCGGCTGACCTTGGCATCACCCTGGTGCACTACGCCAGCCATCGCATCGGCTGGTTGTGGCGGCTGCATGCGGTGCATCACAGCGTGACCCGCATGTATGGCTTCAATGGTTTGATGAAACACCCACTGCACCAGGCCGCCGAAGCGGTGGGCGGCGTACTGCCGCTGCTGCTGTTGGGCATGCCGATGCCGGTGGCCGCAGTGCTGGCGTTTGCCATTGCGATCCAGTTGTTGCTGCAGCATTCCAACGTGGACATGCGCCCGGGTGTGCTGGGCAGGGTGATGGCATGGGCGCCGCTGCATCGCTTCCACCACATCCGCTATGGCACTGCGGGCGACGTCAATTTCGGCTTGTTCCTGACCGTGTGGGACCACCTGCTGGGGACGGCGTTCGATGCGCCGTGCTATCGGTTGCGGCAGCGTGATCTGGGCATTGGCAGCCAGCCGGGCTATCCGCAGGCGTATTCCGCACAACTGCTGGCGCCCTTCCGCGAGCTGCCGCATGGCGATGTGCCGGAGCTGCCGGAGGGGCTGCGCAGGCGCGGTTGATCGGGGCGTCAGGCCGCGTGCAGCTGCAGACCCTGCAGTTGTGCGGCGCTGATGCCGAACATGCGGCGCAGGCTGCGCGAGAGGTGGGGAAGGTCGGCGAAACCGGCAGCATGCGCGCTGTCGGTCAGGCTATGTCCGTGCAGATGATGCGCCAGCGCGCTGCGCAGCCGTTGCCACAGCACCCAGCCGCGCAGGGTCACCGCCAGCTCGGACTGGAAGCGCCGATGCAGCTGGCTGGTCGACAGATGCGCGGCCTCGGCGATATCGGCGGCCGGCACCGGGCCGGGCAGGTGCTGGGTGATGCGGGCCAGCGCCGCCTGCACGCGACGGTCCAGGGGCTGCGGGCGGCTCAGTCGCGGCAGCCACTCGTGCAGCTGCGCGGCATTGCCTGGCAATGACTGCAGATGCTGCTGGATCTGTTCGAGGTCGGCATGCGCCGGTTCGAGGAACACCGTGCAGCCGTCAGCGGGCCCCGACAGGATCGCGTGTGGCTGGAAGGAGGGCAGCCATAAGCGCTGGCCTTGCTGCCGCGCGCCATCGATCTCGATCTGCCAGGGCGCGCCTTCGCTCAGCAGCAGTTGATGGGCGTAATGCGCATGCGCAGCGCTGTCACCGGCGTGGCCCTGCAGCACGGCAACGTGTGCATCCAGCAGCAGGGTGCCATTCCAGGGTAAAGCGGGAGAGGACATGGTCGCATTGTAGGTCCACGCCATGCGTGTATGACGCAGGTAGAGCAGTAGATCCACGCCATGCGTGGATAGCGGTCATGGTGCCGCATGGCTCCGGGTGCAAGGCATCCACGCATGGCGTGGATCTACTGAGGTGGGGCGCGCCGCCTCAGCGCCCCTGCGGGTCCGGCCGATGGTGCACGTACTCGACCACGGTGCCGTCGGGATGCACCGCATTGAACGCCGCACCGGTGGGCACTACCTGCAGCGGAAAGATGATCTCGGCGCCAGCGGCCACCAGTTTTTCGTGATACGGCCGAACGTCGTCGACCAGCAACGTGCCCGTGGTCGACGTGAAGGGCGCTAACGCCTCGTCGCAGCCTTCGATCAGCAGGAACGCACCGACCATCGCCAGCCGCAGGCCCGCATCGGGAAACGGAAAGCCGGCATCGGCGACCACACCCTGCAGTTGCTCGTAGAAGGCCACGCTGCGTTCCAGCTCGCCGGGGGCGACGAACACCCGGATCAGCACGCGCGGGCTGCGCTGGCTGGAGGTGTCACAGCGGTCGCGCCAGAGATGGTCGAAGTCGCGATGTACGGTCATGGGCTCGATTCGTCGCCGGGGAGATCCATTATCGGCAGCGCCGTGCAGCCCGTTGATGACCGCCGGTGATGGGCTGATAACCAGTCCGCACATCGCGCCTGTGACTTAGGTCCTGTTGACAGCGATGAACGCCCTCGCACACTCTTCACATGATGGGTCGCTCTGCGCGGCCCGGACAGGCAGGTTGTCACGCACGGGAGGAGGGTCCCGCGCGCAGACCGGCTCGTCCTCTGGCCTGCAAGGCGTTGCCCGGCAACGCATGCGCGGCATGACGCTGCACCCTTCGGCGGCACTTTCCCTGGACCGATTGCCTTGGCAACGGAATTACGCCCGCCGATGAAAACGTTTACAAAGCCGCTCGCCCTGTCCCTGGCCCTGTCTGCCGCACTGGCCACCCCGGCCTGGGCCGACTCCGCCGCCTTCACCGTGCTGACGCTGGAACAGGCGCCGACCGCGGACGCGATGCCGGCCCTGGCTGCCCAGTTGAAGACCCTGCAGGTGGATGCGGTCAGCGTTCGCCAAGTACAGCGCGGCATCGGCCAGGTCGATCCGCTGCAGCTGCTGGCCGATGGCCTGGGCTACCAGTACCGCTTCATCGCCGCCGGCAAGGATGACGGCCAGACCCAGCACGGCCAGGCCGTGTTGACCCGGCTGCCGATCGCCGCCGAATCCGGCCCGGACCAGCCGGGCCTGAACTACCTGCGCCTGGATGACGGCCGCCATGCAGTGGCGGTCTACACCGACGCGGGCGCCGGTGCTTCGCAGTTGCCGGCACTGGTGTCGCGTTCGCGACTGGGCGCACCGGCGGTGCTGCTCGGCGCGGTGGCCGGTGAATCGGCCAAGGCGGCCGGCTTCGACCCGGCACGCGTGGCCCTGGAAGCCGATGCCAGCTATTTCAGCGATGGTTTCCAGGCCGCCAGCAGTGCGCCGTTCAAGGTGGAAGGCAGCACGCTGCGTGCGACCCTGCTGACCCTGGCCTATGCCGCCGACAAGGGCGGCGAGCAGCCGTGGATGGACACCACCCTCACCGCCGATGCGCGCGCTGCGCTGCTGCTGAAGACGATGACCGAGGACGAGAAGTTCCAGATGCTGCACAGCTACTTCGGGCTGGGCAAGGATGGCGGCAAGCTGCCGGAAGGTGCGGTGGGTTCGGCCGGTTTCGTGCCGGGCGTGGCGCGCTTGGGTATTCCGTCGCAGCAGTCGGCCGACGCCGGCGTGGGCGTGACCAATCCGGGTGGCATCCGCCCGGGTGACTTCGCCACGGCGATGCCGTCGGGCCCGTCCACGGCGTCGACCTGGAACCGTGGTGTTGCCTTTGCCGGCGGTGCAACGATGGGCCGCGAAGCCTGGCAGCAGCGCTTCAACATCCTGCTGTCCGGCAGCGTCAACCTGCAGCGTGACCCGCGCAACGGCCGCAACTTCGAATATGCCGGTGAAGACCCGCTGCTGGCCGGTTCGATGGTCGGCGCGGTGATCCAGGGCGTGCAGAGCCAGCACGTGATCTCCTCGATGAAGCACTTCGCGCTGAACGACATGGAGACCCGCCGCAATTTCCACGACGTGCGCATCGGCGAACAGGCCATGCACGAGTCGGATCTGCTGGCGTTCGAGATCGCGTTGGAAGCCGGTCGTCCGGGTGTGGCGATGTGCTCCTACAACAAGATCAATGGCACCTACGGCTGCGAGAACGGCTACCTGATGAATCAGGTGCTGAAGCAGGAGTGGAAATTCCCTGGTTTCGTGATGTCCGACTGGGGCGGCGTGCACAGTGGTTCGAAGGCGGCGCTGGCCGGCCTGGACCAGCAGTCGGCCGGTGAAGTGTTCGATGCGGCGGTGTTCTTCGATGAGCCGTTGCGCTTGGCGGTGCACGGCGGCGTGGTGCCGCAGGCGCGCCTGAACGACATGGTCGCGCGCATCCTGCGCACGATGTTCCTGCACGGCAACTTCGACAACCCGCCGCAGCACCAGAAGGTCGACGCCGAGGCCGGTTTCGCCGTGGCCCAGCGCACGGTGGAAGAAGGCAGCGTGCTGCTGCGCAATGAAGGCAGCCTGCTGCCGCTGGCCGACAGCGCCAAGCGCATCGTCATCATCGGTGGCCATGCCGACAAGGGCGTGATCGGTGGCGGTGGTTCGTCGATGGTGGGTGTGACCGCCAAGGGCACCAATGCGGTGCCGGGCGTGCTGCCGACCACCTGGCCGGGCCCGGTGATCTTCCATCCGTCCTCGCCGCTGGAATCGCTGCGTGCCGCACGTCCGGATGCCACCATCACCTATGTGGACGGCACCAATGCTGCCGCTGCGGCCAAGGCTGCCGCGCAGGCGGATGTGGCCATCGTGTTTGCTACCCAGTGGGCAGCTGAATCGGTGGACCTGCCGGACATGCAGCTGCCGGACAACCAGGACGCCCTGATTTCAGCGGTGGCCAAGGCCAACCCGAAGACCGTGCTGGTGCTGGAGACCAATGGCCCGGTGCGCACGCCGTGGCTGGCGCGGGTACCGGCGGTGCTGCAGGCCTGGTACCCGGGCATCCGCGGCGGTGAAGGCATTGCCGCGCTGCTGACCGGGCAGGCCAATCCGTCCGGCCGCCTGCCGGTGACCTGGGTGGTGGACGAATCGCAGCTGCCGCGTCCGCACATCGATGGCCTCGGCTTCAAGCCGGCCAAGCCGTTCGGCGATGTGTTCGATTTCGATATCGAAGGTGCCAACGTCGGCTACAAGTGGATGGCAGCCAAGGGCCTGACCCCGACCTTCGCCTTCGGCCATGGCCTGTCCTACACCTCGTTCGCCTATGAAAACCTGAAGGTGAGCGTGGAAGGCTCGCGCCTGGTCGCCAGCGTCGACATCCGCAACACCGGCAAGCGCGCCGGTGCCGACGTCGCCCAGCTGTACCTGAAGCTGCCGGCTGGCAGCACCACGCCGATCCGCCTGATCGGCTACGACAAGGTGAACCTGCAGCCGGGCGAACAGCGCCGCATCCGCATCGAAGCCGAGCCGAAGACCCTGGCCCATTACGATGCACAGGCGCGCCAGTGGAAGATCGCCGGCGGCACCTACCAGGTGCAGCTGTCGCGCAATGCTGCCGAGCCGTTGCAGACGGTGGACGTGCAGTTGGTGGAGCAGGTGCTGCGCTGATCCGGCGCGGTTCTTATGCTTGAAAGCACGGCCCCGCAAGGGGCCGTGAAAAAAGGGGACGGAGGGGATTAAGTCGTTTATGCCACAAACGACTTAATCCCCTCCGTCCCCTTTTCATGTTCCAAACCACACGCGCAGGAAATCGATCAGCTGCCGCACCTTCGGCGAGGGTTGGCTGCTGTGCGGGTACACCGCGTACACGCTCTGCTGAGGAAAGCGGTGCTGGCGCAGCACGGGCCGCAGGCGGTCGTGGGCGAGATCGTCCTCGATCAGCCAGCGTGGCAGCACGGTCACTCCTGCACCGGCCACGGCAAACGCGCGCAGGCTGCTGGCCCCATCCACGCGTATCACTGCGTTGCCCGGGTTGGTGGCGAACAGCGCATCGCTGCCATCTGGTGCTACCACCGGCACATCGGCCAGGCGGGGATAGCCAAGGCGGGGCAGGGTGCCCAGCTGTACGGGGTCATCGACAGCATCGGCGGATGGCAGGCGAGCCAGCAAAGCGGGCGCGGCGACTGCACACAACGGATGCCGCTCCAGCTCGCTGGCATGCAGTCCCGAGTCCGGCAGGCGGCCAAGGCGGATCGCCAGATCGAAGCGTTCGGGAATCAGGTCGGCCGGTGCCGGCGAGGTCGATAGATGCAGCAGCAGGGCTGGATGCTGCGCGCGGAAGGCTTCCAGTGCCGGAATCAGCCGCAGCTGCGCGTACTCCGGGGTGGTGGTCAGGCGCAGTACGCCCTGCAGCTGATGCTGGTCGCGGCGTGCGGCATCGATCGCGGCCTGCGCGGCATCCAGTGCCTGCACGCAGTGCTGCAGGAACTGTTCGCCGGCCTCGGTCAGCGCGAGGTGGCGGGTACTGCGCAGCAGCAGGGTCACGCCCAGCTCCTGCTCCAGCCGCTTCAGGTTGAAGCTGACCACCGCGCGACTCAGGCCGAGGCGATCAGCGGCAGCGGTCAGGCTGCCGGCCTCGACCACGGCGCGGAAGATATCGAAGCGATCGAGGCTGACCATGGTGGTTGATTGTCAAAACAGGTTTGACAGTGTTGCAGTTGTCGTCGAGTTTTTCCAACAACGCCGGTCCGCGATGCTGTCGCCTTCGCTGCTGGAGCCTGCTGATGCCTTCCCCCCGCCTGCGCCATGAGGCGATCTTCCTGCTGGTGTTCGCCCTGGACCTGGTCAACATGTTCATCGCCACGGTGGCCTACCCGGCCCTGGCGGCCGAGCTGCATGTGGACATCGGCACCCTGGCCTGGGTGGGCACCGCCTACATGCTGGGTCTGAGCGTGGTGATTCCGCTGGCACCCTGGTTGGCCGCGCGCTGCGGTGAGCGTCGCCTGTTGCTGGTTGCCTTGTTGTTGTTCGCGGCGGCCGCGGGCCTGGCCGGCGCCGCACCGTCCATTGGTTGGCTGCTGGGCTGGCGGTTGCTGCAGGGGCTGGCCGGTGGCCTGCTGATTCCGGTGGCGCAGGCGGCGGCGTACCGGCAGTGCACGCCTGAACAACGCGGTGCGCTGACCCGGCGCATCCTGCTGGTGGCATTGCTGGTGCCGGCACTGGCGCCGGCTCTTGGCGGCCTGCTGGTGCAGTGGCTGTCCTGGCGCGGCGTGCTGTGGGCCAGCCTGCCGCTGGCGGTGCTGGCGATCGCCCTGGTACTGGCATGGATGCCGGCTGATGGCCGGCGCAGTGCGCCGCGCCTGCAGGGCTATGCGTTGACCACCGCGATGTCTGCGCTGGGCGCGTTGCTGCTGGCGCTGACCTGGCTGGGTGAGCCCGGCCATCGCTTCGTCGGCGCAGGGTTGCTGCTGCTGGCAGCAGTGCTGGCCATCGCCCACCTGCGTAATGCACGCCGGCAGCCGCAGCCGCTGCTGCGCTGGTCGCTGCTGTCCCATCGAGGCCTGCGCATGGCGATGCTGGTCTATCTGGCGGTGCCGGGTGTGTTCATCGGCAGCCAGCTGGCCAGTACCTTGCAGTTGAACCACGCCGGTTACAGCGCCGCGCAGATCGGCGCCTTGATGTTGCCGTGGGCGCTGGCCTCGGCACTGGCAATCACCGGCAGCCGGCGATTGCTGGCGCGCTTCGGGCCGGGCTCGGTGCTGCGGCTGGGCATGGTCCTGCAGGCCAGCGGTCTGCTGTTGATGGCGCTGCAATCACAGCCGTCGTTTGTGCTGGCCGCCATGCTGTTCGCCCTGATGGGTGCGGGCGGCAGCCTGTGCAGCAGCACCGCGCAGACGCTGGCGTTCCATGGTGTGGACGCCGAGGCGCTGGGCGATGCCAGCGCGCTGTGGAACCTCAACCGCCAGCTCAGCTTCTGCCTGGGTACCGCCGCCATCGCTCTGCTGCTGGCCTTGGCCATGCAGTGGTGGCCGGCGCATGCCACCGGCGTGGTGCTGGGCTTGGCGGCCGTACTCACCCTGTTGCCATTGGCGCTGCTGCGCCGGTCGCAGCTGCATTCCCTTTCCACTCCGGAGACTGCTTGATGGACATGACCGCCGAACACGAAATCCACCTGCTGCACGACAAGCTGCAGGCCTGGTTCCGCGCAGAGGTCGCGGCCGATGCACTGGCTGATCTGATGGAACATTTCTGCGCGGACTTCAGCATGGTCGGCATCTCCGGTCGCAGGCTGGACCGCGCCGCCGTGCAGGCGCTGTTCGTGGGCGGATACGGCGCCCGGCCAGGACTGCGGATCGCCATCGAGGCTGTGCAGGCGGTGGACGCCCCGTCGCCGCTGGCGGTGCTGCGCTACCGCGAGGGGCATGCCGTTGGCGAAGGAGAAACCGCATGGCGGGAATCGCTGGCGGTGCTGCGCCATGAAGATGGACGCTGGCGTTGGCTGGTGCTCCACGAAGTGCCGGTGAGCTGATGTTCGGGTAGTGCCGGCCGCTGGCCGGCAACTCCATCAACCTTTGGCGGTGCGGTTGCCGGCCAGCGGCCGGCACTACCGGGTGCGTGGCGCATGTGCCATCAGTCCTGCCTGTAAACGCCGCAGAATGCAAAGCAGGCACACGCTTTGCCAGGGGCTACGGGAGTAGGCTGGGGCCTTTCCTGCCGGGAGGTAATGTCCATGCGTGTGCGTGCCGTTGCTGTTGCCGTAGCCTTGAGCCTGTCCAGCGCCGTGCTGGCCGCCGACACGCCGCCGATGACCCCGGACATCAGCGGAAAACCTTTCGTCGCCCCCGATGTGGGCCGCGACTACGACAAGCGCGTGGTGATGGTGCCGATGCGCGATGGCACCAAGTTGTATACGGTGATCGTGGTACCCAAGGGCGCCCGCAACGCACCGATCCTACTGACCCGCACACCGTACGACGCCGCCGGCCGCGCCAGCCGCAGTGATTCTCCGCGCATGCGCGATCTGCTGCCGCAGGGCGATGAAGTGTTCGTCGATGGCGGCTACATCCGCGTGTTCCAGGACATCCGTGGCAAGTTCGGTTCCGAGGGCGATTACGTGATGACCCGGCCGCTGCGCGGGCCGCTGAACGGTACCAAGGTCGATCATTCCACCGATGCCTGGGACACCATCGATTGGCTGGTCAAGCATGTGCCGGAGACCAACGGCAAGGTCGGCATGCTCGGATCCTCGTATGAAGGCTTCACCGTGGTGATGGCGCTGACCGATCCACACCCGGCACTGAAGGTGGCAGCGCCGCAGAGCCCGATGGTCGACGGCTGGATGGGCGACGACTGGCTCAACTACGGCGCCTTCCGCCAGGTCAATTTCAACTACTTCGCCATGCAGACCGAGAAGCGTGGCAAGGGGACGCCACTGCCGTCGCTGGGTTATGACGATTACAGCACTTTCCTGCGCATCGGCTCGGCCGGCGACTACGCGCGCTTCACCGGCGTGGACCAGCTGACCTGGTGGAAGAAGCTGGTGCAGCACCCTGCATACGATGCGTTCTGGCAGGGCCAGGCGCTGGATGCGGTGATGGCGAAGACGCCGCTGAAGGTGCCGACCATGTGGCTGCAGGGCCTGTGGGACCAGGAAGACATGTGGGGTGCCAACCATGCCTACCAGGCGATGGAAGGGCGCGATACCGGCAATACCCACAACTACCTGGTGATGGGCCCGTGGCGGCACAGCCAGGTGAACTATGACGGCAGCCAGCTTGGGGTGCTGAAATTCGAAGGTGATACCGCGCTGCAGTTCCGCCGCGACGTGCTCAAGCCGTTCTTCGACCAGTACCTGGTAGACAGCGCGCCGACGGCCGATACGCCACCGGTGCTGGTCTACAACACCGGTGAAAACCACTGGGACCGCCTGCAGGGCTGGCCGCGCAGCTGCGAGAAGGCGTGCGCGGCACACAGCAAGCCGCTGTACCTGCGTGCCGGCGGCAAGCTGGCATTCCAGGCGCCGGCGGCGGGCGAGGGCGACTTCGAAGAATACGTGTCCGATCCGGCCAAGCCGGTGCCGTTCGTACCGCGCCCGGTGCGTTTTGGCGACCGCGACATGTGGACCACCTGGCTGGTCAAGGACCAGCGCTTCGTCGATGGCCGGCCCGACGTACTGACCTTCATCACCGAGCCGTTGACCGCACCGCTGCGCATCGGAGGGACGCCGGTGGTGAACCTGCAGGCGTCCACCAGCGGCACCGACAGCGACTGGGTGGTGAAGCTGATCGACGTGTATCCGGACCAGGAGGCATCGACGCCGGAGATGGGCGGCTATGAGCTGCCGGTGTCACTGGCGATCTTCCGTGGCCGTTACCGCGAGAGCTTCAGCGATCCCAAGGCGCTGGCGGCCAACCAGGTGCTGCCGTACCGCTTCGATCTGCCCAATGCCAACCACACCTTCCAGAAGGGCCACCGGGTGATGGTGCAGGTGCAGTCCAGCCTGTTCCCGCTGTACGACCGCAACCCGCAGACCTACGTGCCCAACATCTACCTGGCCAAGCCGGGTGACTACCAGAAGGCCACGCAGCGGGTGTGGCACAGCGCCGCGCAGGCCAGCTACATCGAACTGCCGGTGTATTGAGGCGGATGTGGTAGTGCCGGCCGCTGGCCGGCAACGTGGTGGTGCGAAAGCGTGTCGACCAAGGTCGACACCTACCGGAACGGATCGCCTGCAGGACCGGCGTGGTAGTGCGGCCGCTGGCCGGCAACGCGGTGGTGCGAAAGCGTGTCGACCAAGGTCGACACCTACCGGAACGGATCGCCTGCAGGACCGGCATGGTAGTGCCGGCCGCTGGCCGGCAACGTGGCGGTGCGAAAGCGTGTCGACCAAGGTCGACACCTACCGGAACGGATCACCTGCAGGACCGGCATGGTAGTGCCGGCCGCTGGCCGGCAACGTGGTGGTGCGAAAGCGTGTCGACCAAGGTCGACACCTACCGGAACGGATCGCCTGCAGGACCGGCGTGGTAGTGCCGGCCGCTGGCCGGCAACGTGGCGGTGCGAAAGCGTGTCGACCAAGGTCGACACCTACCGGAACGGATCACCTGCAGGACCGGCGTGGTAGTGCGGCCGCTGGCCGGCAACGTGGTGGTGCGAAAGCGTGTCGACCAAGGTCGACACCTACCAGAGCGGATGGGCGTCAGCCGACCTTCGACGGCCCGGTGCGCCAGCGGCTGGGCACCAGCCCGAAGCGCTTGCGGAATGCGGCAGCGAAGTTGCTGGGATGCCGATAGCCGGTTTCCGCAGCCGCGCGCTCCACGCTCCAGCCGGATTCACGAAGGCCTTGCTCGGCATGGCGCATGCGCTGTTCGTGCAGGTAGTCGAATACCGAGCAGCCATACTCCTGGACGAAGTGCCGGCGCAGCGCGCTGGGGCTCATGCAGGCCAGCTGGGCCAGCTCGACCAGGCTGTGCGCATGGGCGGGATCGTCGTGCAGGAAGGCCCGCACGCGCTCGAGCCGGCTGCGCTGGCCGCTGCGCAGCGTGCGTGCGCCTTCGACGTGCAGGTCATCGGCCTGCAGGCCCACCGTCAGCAGCTGCAGCGCCACGCCTTCGCGCCAGAGTGCATCCAGATCGTCCTGCCAAGGGCTTTCGAACAACTGCGCGAGGGTCGGCAGCATCGCGTGCGGGATGGCCCAGTGCCTGCATTCCAGGTGTGAATCGAGCGCCTGCTGCAGCTTGGGTTGCCGCAGCATGTCCGGGTCCAGCTCGGCCGGGACCATCAGGCTGACGCCGCGCAAGCGCGTATTGCCTGGATGCACACCCACCATCGCAACGTGATCGCGGTGGCTGGTGGTCACCGCGGCGCCGGCGCGCAGGCTGAAGTCGCTGCGCTGCGGAACCTGCACGTCGACCTGGCCCTGCAGCATCAGGCGGATCGCCAGGCCGGGGCGTTCGTGGGCGGTGGCGGTGTAAGCGATCCGGTTGTGTACATCCGACGCGATCAGGCTCATTCCCCCGCGCAGTGTCTGTTCGTGCAGGTCGCCGTGGCCGGCCCACTGTTCTTCGCGCACGTGGCGGGGATCGGCGCGGTAGTCATAGCCATGGCGCTGGCCAAAACGGCGGTAATCGGCAAACGTGAAATATCGGGACATCGCTCGGCGCTCAACAATAAAAGACGGGTGCCGGCGACGATGTGCCCGCACGTTCCCTCGTGCACCTGCAGCGCGGATCGGTCTTGCGCTTTCAGAGTTGGAAAAAGCTACCTGTCATTTTCTCGATCCCCAACGCGAATGCGATGCCGAGTGGGTCAATCGATTTGCAATTACGGCCAAGTTGCCGGTTGCGTTGCAATGCGTGTGCGTACGGTGATCGTGCAGGGAAGCCGCAGGCAGCGCATTCGTCACAAGCGAAGGCGTATTGTGGATTCGGACGGATGTGTCCGTATCGATTTCCCACACATGGAGACCACAGATGATTGATTACCAGCTCAACGGAAAAACCGCGATCGTGACCGGCGGTGTTTCCGGTATCGGCCTGGCGGTAGCGGAAACACTCGCTGCATCCGGTGCGCGCATTTCGGTATGGGACCTGAAGCAGGAAGCGGTGGACGCAACAGTAGCCGCGCTGCTCAGCCAGGGTGCCGAGGCTATCGGCATCGCGTTGGATGTCACCGACGAGGCTGCGGTGGAAGCGGCGGTGCAGCGCACGGTGAAGGAACTGGGCGGCGTGCACATCGCGGTGAACAATGCGGGCATCGGCGGGCCAGCGGCAAGCAGCGGCGACTACCCGATCGATGGCTGGAAACGCGTGGTCGATGTGAACCTGACCAGCGTGTTCCTGTGCCAGCGGGCGCAGATCCAGGCGATGCGTGCGGCGGGCAGCGGCGGCAGCATCATCAACATGGCCTCCATCCTGGGCCAGGTGGGCTATGCCGGCTCGACCGCCTACGCGGCCGCCAAACATGGTGTGGTCGGCCTGACCCAGACGGCTGCATGGGAGCATGCCGCCGATGGCATCCGCATCAATGCGGTGGGCCCGGGCTTCATCAACACGCCGTTGCTTGAAAAGATGGACGCCAAGGTGCGGGCAACGCTGGAAGGGCGGCATGCGCTCAAGCGCTTGGGAACACCGCAGGAAGTGGCGGCGCTGGTGGCCTGGCTGGCCAGCGACGATGCCTCGTTCGCGACGGGTGCGTACTACGCCATCGACGGTGGCTATCTGGCGCAGTAACCGGGTGCGGGGTACGCATGGCGGTGATCAACAGGTCGACGCCATGCCTCGATGAATCCGCGCGGTGAAGAGGGCGTGCCATCGCCTTCACCGCCGTCCCACGGCCCCCGCGCAACGCTCCGGGAAACTTTCGGAGCCTCTCTATGGAACTCACCCAGGACATGTCCATTCTGCTGCGCGTGGCCGCCGCCATGGTCTTTGGCGGCGTGCTGGGCGTAGAGCGCGAGATGGGCAAGCACGCAGCCGGCCTGCGCACGCACATGTTGATTGCCGGTGCCGCCGCGCTGATCGTAGGCCTCGGTGACTCGGTGGCCGAACACTTCCAGCAGGAACGCTACCGCGATCTGCTGCAGGTCGACCCGGTGCGATTGATCGAAGCGGTGGTGGCCTGCGTGGGCTTCGTTGCCGCCGGTACCATCCTGCGCGGCAATCACGAAGACCAGGTCAGTGGGCTCACCACGGCCAGTTCGCTGGTGATGGCTGCGGCCATCGGTATTGCCGTGGGCATCGGCAAGTATGCGATCGCACTTGGTGTCAGCGTGCTGTGCCTGCTGGTGCTGGCGGTGATACGGAGGGTGGAGAAGAAGTTGTAGTCATAATTGGTACGGCCAATAATTCCGTGTAGCCCTATGGTCTAATAGGCTTTCGGCACGATTGGCGGTTCAATTCGCGCCTGTGGTCCGATCATTGGTTAATGTGGTACGACCAATATGTGACGGACACGACGCCCCCACGCGGTGGGGAACCTCCTGTTCCTGTCGAGAGCCCTATGCAGCCCTGGCAACATGTGTACGACCCCGCTGGCAACCTGTGGTTGTCGAGCCTGATCGCGCTGCTGCCGATCGCCTTCTTCTTCATTGCCCTGGCGGTGCTGCGCATGAAGGGCTGGATCGCCGGCACCCTCACCGTGGTCATCGCGCTTGCCGTGGCGCTGCTGTTCTATCGCATGCCCGTTGCGCAGGCGCTGGGCGCGGCCGGCTTCGGCTTCGTCTATGGCCTGTGGCCGATCGCCTGGATCATCATCGGCGCGGTGTTCCTGTACAAGGTCTCGGTCAAGACCGGCCAGTTCGACATCATCCGCGCCTCGATCCTGTCGGTCACCGAGGACCAGCGGTTGCAGATGCTGATGGTTGGCTTCGCCTTCGGTGCCTTCCTGGAAGGTGCGGCCGGGTTCGGTGCGCCGGTGGCGATCACCGCCGCGCTGCTGGTTGGGCTGGGCTTCAAACCGCTGTATGCGGCCGGCCTGTGCCTGATCGTCAACACCGCGCCGGTGGCGTTCGGCGCGATGGGCATCCCGATCATCGTGGCGGGGCAGGTGACCGGCCTGGACGCCTTTGAGATCGGCCAGATGGCGGGCCGCCAGCTGCCGTTCCTGACTGTCATCGTGCTGTTCTGGATCATGGCGATCATGGATGGCTGGCGCGGCGTCAAGGAAACCTGGCCGGCGGTGCTGGTGGCCGGCGGTTCGTTCGCCATCGCCCAGTACCTGACCTCCAACTTCATCGGCCCGGAACTGCCGGACATCACCGCCTCGCTGGCGTCGCTGGTCTGCCTGACCCTGTTCCTGCGCCGCTGGAAGCCGGTACGGATCTTCCGCTTCGATACCGAAACCAGCGCTGAGGCGGCCGCACAGGCAATGGAGGCGCCGCGCCACAGCGTCGGCCAGATCGCCAAGGCGTGGTCGCCGTTCCTGATCCTCACTGCGATGGTCACCGTGTGGAGCATCAAGCCGTTCAAGTCGCTGTTCGCAGCCGGTGGCCCGCTTGAAGGCTGGGTGCTGAAGATTCCGGTGCCGGGCCTGGACCAGCTGGTGCAGAAGATGCCGCCGATCGTCGATGCGCCGCTGAGCTATGAGGCGGTGTATAAGTTCGACTGGTTCTCGGCCACGGGTACCTCGATCATCCTGGCGGCAGTGATCGCGATCATCGCGCTGCGGATGCCGGCCAAGGCTGCGCTGCAGACCTTCGGTGAAACCGTGCGCGAACTGCGCATGCCGATCTTCTCGATCGGCATGGTGCTGGCCTTTGCCTTCATCGCCAACTATTCGGGCCTGTCGGCCACACTGGCGCTGGCACTGGCGCACACCGGCAAGGCGTTCCCGTTCTTCTCGCCGTTCCTGGGCTGGCTGGGCGTGTTCCTGACCGGCTCGGATACCTCGTCCAATGCGCTGTTCTCGGCGCTGCAGGCCACCACCGCCCAGCAGATCGGCGTGTCCGACGTGCTGCTGGTGGCAGCCAACACCACCGGCGGTGTCACCGGCAAGATGATCTCGCCGCAGTCCATTGCCATTGCCTGCGCGGCGGTGGGCCTGGCCGGCAAGGAGTCGGATCTGTTCCGCTTCACCGTCAAGCACAGCCTGATCTTCACCACGATGGTCGGCCTGATCACCCTGGCCCAGGCCTACTGGTTGACCTGGATGATTCCCTGAGCATGCAGAGCAGGCCGACCAACAGCGGCGTGCTTCGGGCCACAATGGCGCCATGAGCACACAACGGGTTTCGGACAAGGTCGCGGCGCAGCTGCGCGCGCTGGTGCAGGAACGGCAGCTGCAGCCGGGCGACAGGCTACCGGCCGAGCGCACGCTGGCGGTTCAGCTGGGGGTCTCGCGCACCGCATTGCGCGAGGCCATCGCGCAGTTGTCCAGTCATGGTCTGCTGACCGCGCGGGTAGGCGGAGGCACTTACGTGAGCGAGCCCGCCGCACGTGCGCGGCAGGCGCTGGATGAACCGCTGGTGCCGTACCTGCCGCTGTTCCAGGGCGACCCGGAATACCGCTTCGATGTGCTGGAAATCCGCCACGCGCTGGAAGGCGCCACGGCCTGGCACGCGGCGCTGCGTGCCACCGACGAGGACCGCGCGCGCATCGCCCAGGCGTTCCAGACCATGATGGACGCGCATGGCAAGGACGACCCCGCCGGCGAAGCCGAGGCCGATGCGGCCTTCCACCTGTCCATCGCCGAGGCCTCGCACAACCTGGTGCTGCTGCAGGTGATGCGCGGGCTGTTCGAGCTGCTGCAGACCAACATCTCGCAGAGCCGCGAAAAGCTGTACACCTCGGCCAGGACCTTCTCGCCGTTGTCCGACCAGCACCGCGAAATGATGGATGCGGTGCTGGCCGGCGATCCCGAACGCGCGCGCGCCGCCGCGCATGCCCACCTCGAGTTCGTGCACACCACGCTGCGCACCCTCGATGACAACGAAGCCCGGCGTGCGCGGGCTTCGCGTCTACCTTCCCCACACGGTTGACCCCATGATCATCTCCGCCTCCACCGATTACCGTGCCGCAGCCGAGCGTCGGCTGCCGCCGTTCCTGTTCCACTACATCGATGGTGGCGCGTATGCCGAGCACACGCTGAAGCGCAACGTGTCCGATCTGTCCGACATCGCGCTGCGCCAGCGCGTCCTGCGCAACATGTCCGACCTGAGCCTGGAAACCGAGCTGTTCGGCGAGAAACTGGCGATGCCGGTGGCACTGGCACCGGTCGGTCTGACCGGCATGTATGCCCGTCGCGGCGAAGTGCAGGCCGCGCGTGCGGCCGACAGCCGCGGCATTCCGTTCACGCTGTCCACGGTGTCGGTGTGCCCGATCGAAGAAGTCGCGCCGGCGATCCAGCGCCCGATGTGGTTCCAGCTGTACGTGCTGCGCGACCGTGGTTTCATGCGCAATGCGCTGGAGCGCGCGCAGGCGGCGGGTGTGACCACCCTGGTGTTCACTGTCGACATGCCGGTGCCGGGCGCGCGCTATCGCGACGCACACTCGGGCATGAGTGGTCCGAACGCTGCAATGCGCCGCATCGGCCAGGCCATCACCCATCCCTGCTGGGCGTGGGACGTGGGCCTGCGCGGACGCCCGCATGACCTCGGCAACATCTCCACCTACCGTGGCAACCCAACGGGCCTGGAGGACTACATCGGCTGGCTGGGCAGCAACTTCGATCCGTCCATTTCGTGGAAGGACCTGGAGTGGATCCGCGAGTTCTGGAAAGGCCCGATGGTGATCAAGGGCATCCTCGACCCGGACGATGCGCGCGATGCGGTCGCGTTCGGGGCCGATGGCATCGTGGTCTCCAACCATGGCGGGCGTCAGCTCGATGGTGTGCTGTCCACTGCACGTGCCTTGCCTGCCATCGCCGATGCGGTGCAGGGCGACCTGAAGATCCTCGCCGATTCGGGTATCCGCACCGGTCTGGACGTGGTGCGCATGCTGGCGCTGGGCGCCGATACCGTGCTGCTGGGTCGCGCCTTCGTCTACGCGCTTGCCGCGCAGGGCGAGGCCGGTGTGGCCCATCTGCTGGACCTGATCGCCAAGGAAATGCGCGTGGCGATGACACTGACCGGTGCGCACCGCATCGCCGACATCGGCCGTGATTCGCTGGTGCGCCTGCCATGAGTGATCGCGATACGGTGCTGGAACAGTTGCGTGCCGCGGTGGGGGACCGCCACGTACTGACCGGCGACAAGGCCACCCGCCGCTTCCGTCGCGGCTATCGCTTCGGCGACGGCCCGGTGCTGGCGGTGGTGCGTCCGGGCTCGCTGCTGCAGCTGTGGCGGGTGCTGCAGGCGGCGGTGCAGGGCGGCGCGGCGATCATCCTGCAGGCAGCCAATACCGGCCTGACCGGCGGTTCCACCCCGGACGGCGATGACTACGGTCGACCGATCGTGCTGGTCAGCACCCTGCGCCTGGCCGGCATCCAGCTGTTGAACGAAGGCCGCCAGGTACTGTGCCTGCCCGGCGCGACGCTGGACCGCCTGGAGCAGACGCTGGCACCGCTGGGTCGCGAGCCTCACTCGGTGATCGGCTCGTCGTGCATCGGCGCCTCGGTGCTGGGCGGCATCTGCAACAACTCCGGTGGCGCACTGGTGCGCCGTGGCCCTGCCTATACCGAGCTGGCGCTGTATGCACAGGTTGACGCGCGGGGCGAACTGCAGCTGGTCAACCATCTGGGCATCGCGCTGGGCGATACGCCCGAGCAGATCCTGCAGCGCCTGCAGGACGGCAACTACAGCGCTGCAGATGTCAGCAACGGTGATGGCCGTGCCGCCTCCGATCCGCGTTACGCCGAGGAAGTACGCAAGGTGGACGCCGATACCCCGGCACGCTTCAATGCCGACCCCAGCCGCCATTTCGAGGCAGCCGGTTCGGCGGGCAAGCTGGCCGTGTTCGCCGTGCGCCTGGATACCTTCGAGAAGGAGGCCGCCGAGGTCTTCTATATCGGCAGCAACCGCACCGACAGCCTGACCGCGATCCGCCGCCAACTGCTGACCGGCTTCGAGCGCCTGCCCATCGCCGGCGAGTACATCCACCGGGATGCCTATGACATCGGCGAGCGCTACGGCAAGGACAGTTTCCTGCTGATCGACAAGCTCGGCACCGCACGCGTACCGGCTGCGTTCGCGCTGAAGAGCCGGGTTGATGGCTGGTTCGAACGGCTGGGCCTGCGCGGTGTCACCGACCGGATGATGCAGGCGCTGACCGGTCTGCTGCCTTCGCACCTGCCCAAGCGCATGGGCGAGTTTCGGCAGCGTTACGAGCATCACCTGCTGCTGAAGGTGTCCGCGCAGGATGCGGCCGCCACCGAGGCGTGGCTGCGCGGCTTCTTCAACGACCATGAAGGCGGTTACTTCCACTGCACGGCGGACGAAGGGCGCAAGGCGTTCCTGCATCGCTTCGCCGTGGCCGGTGCCGCCGTGCGCTACCGCGAAGTGCACCGTGCGCAGGTGCAGGACATTGTCGCGCTGGACATTGCGCTGCGCCGCGACGATGCCGACTGGTTCGAGCAGTTGCCGGCTGATATCGATGGCCGCCTGCTGCACAAGCTGTACTACGGCCACTTCCTGTGCCACGTGTTCCACCAGGACTACATCGCGCGCAAGGGTGAAGACCCGATGGCCATCGAGCATGCGATGTGGGCGTTGCTGGACCAGCGCGGTGCCGAATATCCGGCCGAGCACAATGTCGGCCACCTGTATCCGGCCAAGCCGGCGCTGGCCGGCTTCTACCGCACGCTGGACCCGAGCAATACCTTCAACCCCGGCATCGGCCAGACGTCGAAGGCGAAAGGGTGGGGTGGCTGCGACTGCGAGGGGCACTGAGTCGCAACGCAACGCCTGCGCTACCATCGGTCCCTCGCAAGGACGTGCCGGGGCGCACAGGATGATCATGAATTCCACGCGTATTGCTTACGCCGTGCTGTCTGCACTGCTGCTGGCATCCTCGCTGCCTGCGGCGGCGGACGTCGCGCCCGTTCAACGGGACGCGGCAGGCAACCAGCTGGAGGCGCTGCTGCTGCAGCGCGAGCGGGGAGCGGAAGAGCCCGAGCGCTACTGCACTGCCGATGGCCAGTGGTGCGTGCGGGCGTTGCCTGCAACGGGCGAAGACCAGCCGGCAGCGCTGGAAGTTGCCGAGCGCGCCGGTGATGAAGCCGAACCGCAGATGCGCCACGTCCCCATCGACGTGGTTGACGATGGCGACCTGCGGGTCTGGCCTTTCATCGTGCGCCTGGCGCCCGGCGTGGGTGCAGGCCAGGCCGTGGCCGATCCACAACAGGCAGTACTGCAGAACGTGCTGGTCGGCGGTCTGGTGGAGGCCCGCGCGATGTATTCCGGCGGCGGTGCCGGCGCATCGACTCTGCGACTGGCGCGCATCCGCCATCTCGATGAAGGCATCCAGGTGGACGCCGACGTGCTGTCCGTTGCCTTGTCGGCCAACAAGATGATCCGGGCCTGTTTCAGTGAGCGCGATTTCGATCAGCGCGCTGGTGCCTGCCATGACGAGTACAGCTTCGATGCGAAACTTGCGCTGGCAACCGAAGGGCAGGGCATGCCTGTGCTGCGCTACCGGACCGAGGCGACCAACTATCCGGCCGGGGTATCACCGCAGCGCGACTCGCTGGCCAAGGGACGGTTGAGGAAGAAGGATCTGCGTACCGAACAGGACGCGGAATGCAGCTACACGCGTACCTTCCGCTTCACTTCAGGGGCTTACCAGCCGGATCAGCCGCTGCCGGAGTGCTCGGGCTACACCGAGCCCTGAGCCATGGAGCCGAGCGTATGCCCGGCTCCGCGCTACGGCCGTGACGCGCTTACTCGCAGCGGGTAGCGGTGATGATGTTGTCCTTGTCCACGAACACGCGCAGGCGGTCCTGGCGGATGTCCTTGGTGGTGATGGTGGCCGGGCCGATGGGATTGACCATGCCTGCGCCGCTTTCGCTGGACAGGCGGCGGATGTTCGGTTCGTTGGCGGGCTGACCGATGGCCCAGCCCAGCTGGCTGGCATCGCAGCGGCCACTGCCCTTGACCTCCGGGCCGGGAGTGCTGACACAGGCCGACAGCAACAAGGCCGAGGCGGGCAGCAACAGAGTCAGGCGGATGGTCATGCGGGCGCTCCTGCGCAGGGGATTGGCGGCACGATAGCACTGACCGCGCGAAACCCGGCAGCGTTCGGGTCATTGCCCGCGCGGCCGCCGCGCTGCATAGTGGCCGGCGTTGCTGGCAGTGTGCCGGCGGGCAGACCGGGCCAGTCCGGTGCAGGTGTTGGATCGGGTATGACGGCAGGCAGTTTGCGTGGCAGGCAGAACGCAGTGAAGGCGCTGGCAGTGCTGTCGCTGCTTTGCATGACAGGGGGGGCCGTGGCCGACGAACCGGTCGCAGCGCCGGCTGCCGAAACGCCGGTGTTTGGTGGCTGGCGCAACCTGCAGACCGAAGCCGGTTACCAGCCGGCGCAGCGCAACCTGGCGTTCGCGATGCTGCCGCAGGCCGCCACCCGGGGTGATCGCTTCGCGATCCTCGACCGTGAAGGCAAGCGCGCGGTGTGCTGCCTGCAGGTGGCCAGCGAGTCGCTGGGTGTTGCCGCGCTGCGCGAGCAGTACCACCTGCCGCAGGCCGGGGTGACCGATCTGAGCAATGGCCGCAGCCCGGCGCGCCCGTACCTGCCGCATGTCTATGCGATGCAGCGGGTGGATGAACTGGCCGACTATGGTTTCGCCGATGTTGCCGGTGCCTACAGCGATCTGGGTGGGCTGCTGCTGCCGGACGCGGCCGCGCTGGCCGCCGACGCCAGCGAGGTGCGCCTGGGCGAGGCCCATTATCGCCTGCAGTTCCATCGCCAGCCGCTGGCCGATGATGATGGCGCACTGGACCGCTATACCCTGCAGCCGCTGCCTACGGGTGCACCGGTCGTGGTTGAAGTGCCGTTCGGCACCTACTGATTGCCACATCCCACTGGCTAGAATGGCGCGCGGCGCTGCCTGTCGCGCCTGATCCCGCGAGTTGTTGCCGTGCGATTTCTGCTGCTGCCCCTGATGTTGCTGGCCGGTTGTGCCAGCGTGCCCCCCGCGCCGCCGCCGGCACATTCGGATGCGCTGTGGCGCCTGATCGAGCGTGATTGCCAGGGCGGACAGTCGCCACGGGGTGACTGCCTGCAGGTGCGGCCGGCAGCCGACCACCGCGATGTGCTGGTCAAGGATGCGCACGGCCACTATCAGTTCCTGCTGATGCCGCTGGACAAGGTCAGTGGCATCGAAAGCCCCACGCTGTACCGGCGTGGCGCACCCAATTACTTCGCCGCCGCCTGGCAGGCCCGCACGCGCACCGAACAGGCGCTGGGCCAGCCGCTGCCGCGCAGCGTCGCCAGCCTGGCATTGAATTCGCCACATGGCCGTTCGCAGCACCAGCTGCACATCCACGTCGACTGCCTGCGCGCTGACGTTCTGCAGGCGTTGGAAGAAAATCGCGCGACCCTCGGCACGCAGTGGGCACCACTTCCGGTGCTGTTGCGCGGCCATCAGTACCAGGTACGGCTGCTGCCGGGCGAGGCGTTGACGGCCAATCCGCTCAACCTGCTGGCCTATGGCCTGAGCGGTGTGGACAAGGTTGGCCAATGGAGTCTGCTGGTGGCGGGACGCGAGGACGTGCACGGCGTGCCGGGTTTCATCCTGCTGGCCACGCAGCTGGACCCGGACAGTGGCAACGATGCCAGCGCCGAGGAGCTGCAGGACCATGCCTGCAGCGTGTTGACCGGCGCGGATGCCGCGCTGGAGCGGGTGCGCTAGTTTTCCGTCGGCTGTCGTTGCAGCCAGACGGGGGCAGTCAGCGCGTACAGCTGGCGGTCCTGCCAGCCCTCGGCATCCAGGTGGTGGTCGCGCAGCAGGCCTTCGCGCTCGAAGCCGACGGCCTGCAAGGTGGCGACCACTTCGCTTCCCGTATCGGGCGGCAGCAGGACGAACAAGCGACGGATTCCCACCTGTTCGAACAGGAACGTGCACAGCGCCTGCAATGATGGGTGCAGCTGGCGCTGCTGTGGGCATCCCCCGGCATGCAGCCAGCGCAGTTCGACGCTGCGCGCATGCGCGCAATGCAGGCGCAGGTTCAGCTGGTCCAGCAGCTCACCCACTGCATCGAAGCTGCCCAGCAGCAGATGATCGTTGTCGTGTTGCAGCTGCGAACGCTGCACACCGCAGAGGAAGTGGGCTTCAGCGTCGAAATGGCCAGGCAGGTTGCTGCTGCGTTCGACCTTCTGATAATAGTGGCGCCAGGCGGAAAGATCTGAACGCTGCAGGGGTCGCAGTACGACAGGCCCGTGCTGGAGCAGCAGGAGATGGCGGCGCAGCACCGGTCGCAGCGGTGGCAGGGAAGCAGGGAAATACCGGTTCATGGGGTGGGACGATGACGCACAGCGGCGAGCGGGAACAATGAAACAAGTTGCAAACGCGGTGACGTCGCTGCCTGCGGTCTGATTCGGTTCAGGCATAAGGCCATCAGGGCTGGTCATTTCCGTTGCAACCATCCGTTCAGGACACTTTCGTTACGGGATCGTTATGCGCGCACCGTCGCCAGCGCCCCGGACCACCCGCCCAACTCCCCCAGGAAGCCCATGTCCGCCTCTTCCCTGGCGCTGCGCCCGCGTCCGCTGGTGCTTGCCTTGTCGTCCCTGATGCTGGCCTCGTTGCCGGCCTTCGCGCAGGAAAGCGCACCCACGTCATTGCAGGAAGTGAAGGTCACTGGCTCGCGCATCCCGCGTGCCGGCGTCGAGGGGCCATCGCCGGTCACGGTGATCAGCCGCGAGCAGATCGATGCACAGGGCTACCGCAACGCATTCGATGCGTTGAGCGCGCTCACTGAGAACACCGGCAACGTGCAGGGCGAGGACTTCGGCAATACCTTCACCCCGGCGGCGAACACCATCAACCTGCGTGGCCTGGGCCCCAACCGCACGCTGGTGCTGGTCAACGGCCGCCGCCAGGCCGACTATCCGCTGGCCTACGAAGGCTCGGTGAACGTGGTCAACCTGGCCAACATCCCCAGTGCGTTGATCGAGCGCATCGAGGTGCTGGCCGCCGGCGCATCGGCGGTGTACGGTTCCGATGCGATCGCCGGCGTGGTCAACATCATCCTCAAGGACCGTTTCGACGGCGTGGACGTCAACGTGCGTGCCGGCGGCACCCAGCAGGGTGGTGGTGACAACCAGCGCGTGCAGGTGGTGGGCGGCAGCTCGGGCGAGCGCTGGGAAGGCCTGTTCGGCTTCGAACTGGACGTGCGCAAGGCGATCCACGCGCGGCAGCGCGACTTCATGGATTCGCTGGACGATGATCCCACCGGCAAGGCGCCGCAGCCGACGGCCGTCGCCTATCGCCGCAATGCAGCCACCGGTCGCAACATCGATCCGGGCGTTGCCGGTTGCGATGCGGCCTCGGCCATCTACGGTGGCAGCGTGCTGCGCGCCAACAACCCGCGCCAAGGATGGTACTGCGGCAGCAACGAAGCCGCTGCCAGCTACTGGACCGTGCAGACCGAGAAGCGCAACCTCAACGGCTACGGCCTGCTGACGTTCCACGTCAACGACACCACCGACCTGTTCGCCGATGTCGCCGTGGGCAGCGCACGGATCCACAACAACACGCGCGCACCCACCTGGACCTCGTCACGCAACTATTTCTACAACCAGAACACGGGCAATCTGGAGAGCTGGTACCGCCGCTTCGCGCCGGAGGAGATCGGTGGCCTGCCGCGCAACGCCAATCGCTTCCTGGAAAGCTCGTGGTCGTTCAATGTCGGTGCGCGTGGCCAGATCGGCGACAGCGGCTGGGACTACGAAGCGGTCTACAGCCGTTCACGCTACGAGAACCGCACGCGCCGCCCGGTGCTGCTGGCAGGCATCAACGAGTACCTGCTGGGTCCGCAGCTGGGGGTGCGCAACGGCGTGGAGGTCTATGCGCCGGATCCGTCGCGCCTGTTCCGGCCGCTGACGCCCGATGAGTACGGTCGCCTGTCCGACTACCAGGAGAGCCGCAACGCTGCGTGGCTGCAGACCTTCAGTGCGACGGTCAATGGTCGCCTGTTCGCCTTGCCGGGTGGCGACGCCGCATTGGCCGCGGTGGTCGAAGCGGGCAGCCAGGGCTACCGCAACCGTCCGGACCCGCGCCTGGGCACCGGTGAATTCTGGAACACCAGCGCCGGCATCGGTGCCGGTGGCGAACGTGACCGCTATGCGGCGGGTATTGAACTGCAACTGCCGTTGCTGCAGTCGCTGACCACCACATTGGCAGGTCGCTACGACCAGTACCGCGCCGGTGGCGAGCATCTCGGCAAAGCAACGTGGAGCTTCGGTGTCGAATTCCGTCCGATCGAAAGCCTGCTGATCCGCGGCACCGCGGCCACCAGCTTCCGCGCGCCGGACATGAACTATGTGTTCGCCACCGAGACCCGTGGCTACAACCCGGGCATGACCGACTACTGGCGCTGCCGCACCGCCGGCCAGTCGTATGACAACTGCGACTACAACGGCCTGTCGATCGACTACAGCAACCGCGCCAACCCGCAACTGCAGCCGGAGTCGGCCAAATCGTATGGCTTCGGGGTGGTCTGGTCGCCGCTGTCCGGGCTGGATTTCAGCGCTGACTACTACGACATCCGCATCGACAACGAGGTGACCAGCCTCGACACCAGCCGCATCCTGCGGGATGAGGCCGACTGCCGGCTGGGTCGCACCCTCGGCGGCGAAGCGCGCGACATCGGTTCGCCGCTGTGCCAGGACGCGCTGTCCCGGGTGATCCGCAACCCCTCCAATGCCACCGTGCAGCCGGACCAGGTGACCCGCGTACTGATCAACCCGATCAATGCGGCGTCCGAATCGGTGCGCGGCATCGACCTGAAGGGCAACTGGCGCTTCGATGCGGGCCGCTATGGCCGCTTCACCACGCGTCTGGCTTACACGCTGGTGCTGGAGCACGAGTACAAGCAGTTTGCCGATGACGAAGTGCGCGACATCCGCAATTCACTGGATGACTGGCAGTGGCGCAGCAAGGCCAATGGCAGCATCACCTGGAACCAGGGCGACTGGACCGCGACGATCTATGGCAACCGCTATGGCTCGTTGCCGAAGAGCGATGGCAGTGGCCGCATCGGGCCGTACATGACCTACAACGCCAGTGTGTTCCGCCAGTTCGGCGAGAACCTGACACTGGGTGTGATCGTCAACAACCTGCGCGACAGCCGGCCGCCGGCGGATAGGAATGGGGGTGGTTGGCCGTTCTATCCGGTCGGCAACTACGACCCGTATGGCCGTCAGTTCTGGGTGGAGCTGGATTACCGGTTCCGTTGATCGAAGCGGTAAACGAAAGGCCCGGCAATGCCGGGCCTTTCTCTGTTCAGTTCGTTGCTGGATCAGGGCAGTGCCTGCACCAGATATGACTCGATGACGTAGCTGAAAGGCTGCTGCTGGCGGTCGCGCAGCAGGGCGCGCACTTCCAGGATCACGCCGTGGTCGCCTTCGCCGCGCGGCGGCCAGAAGGTCTGGTCGGTCACGGTCTGGCGCTGGAAGCCGAGCGGGCCGACCACGCGGCCAAAGGGCTCGTCGGTCGTGTCGAGCACCTGGTTCATGGCCGGGCTGAGATGATCGGGCAGGTACCAGTTGTCGGCCTCCGACAGCACCCGGCTGCCGCAGGCCAGCTGCACGCGGCGGTAACGCAGTGGCGTAGAGGCATCGGCGCCCAAGGCCTGCAGCACGTCGGCCGGCGCGGGCTTGTCCTGGCCATGCACGCGCACCGCGCGGACCCGGGCCTGCTCGGCCAGGCCGTGCTCGGCGCACCAGCTTTCCAGGGTGGCGGTGGCGCTCTGGCCGGTCAGCACGCGCTGGTGCAGCACCTCGACCAGCGCAGCCGAGGCGATCCGCTGCTGGCCCGGCGGCGCCTGCAGGGGCGCGCTGGCGGCGGCATCGGTGGCGGACAGGCTGGCGATCGGGGCGGCGGCCAACAGGGACGCGGCCTGCCAGCGGCGAAGACGATCGTGGCGGTAGGGCGGGCCCATGCGGTATCACAGCGGAAACAGGCGCCCATGTTACCCGTTCAGGCGTGCATCCGGCGTCCCTGCGGCGCACGGTCGCGGGCGGGATTCATCGTGCTTGTGAATGCATGACATGCAGATATTTCGTTGGCCGATGGCAGCGGCGGCGGGCAGGATGGCGCCAGTGTTGGCTTTCCGGGAGAACCTGATGACCCTGCAGTTCATCCATGGTGGCGTCGATCGCGACGGTACCCCACTGCATTTCCACGTCCATGATGGCCGTTTCGTCGGCATCAACGGCGATGATGCCGCAGCAGAGGGAGCCGAAAGCGTCGACCTGACCGGCTTTACCGTTCTGCCTGGACTGGTCGACGGCCATATCCATCTGGACAAGAGCTTCGTCGGCGACCGCTGGCATCCGCATCAGCCGGTGAGCAGCCTGCGTGAGCGCCTGGCGGTGGAAAAGGCCGCGATTGCCGCCGCTGCACCGATGGCGGACCGTGCCGAGGCGCTGATCCGCCAGTGCAGCGGATTCGGTACGGTGGCGATGCGTTGCCACGTCGACATCGATGGCAGCACCGGCCTGCACCATCTGCAGGCCGTGCGCGAGGCGGCGCTGCGCTGTGCCGACATCATGCGCATCCAGCTGGTGGCGTTCCCGCAGGCGGGGGTGATGTCGTGCCCGGGTACGGCGGCGGTTCTGGAACAGGTGATTGCTGCAGGGGTGGAAGTACTGGGTGGCATCGATCCGAGCACGCTGGACGGGGATGCCGACGGCCAGCTGGCGTTGCTGTTCGGGCTGGCCGAGCGCTATGGCGTGCGGCTGGACATCCATTTGCACGAGCCGGGCGAGACCGGGCTGGCGCAGCTGCTGCGGATCGCGGCGCGCACGCGTGCGTCGGGCCTGCAGGGCAGGGTGGCGGTCAGTCACGCCTATGCGCTGGGTGAGGTGTCGTTGGCGCGGGCGCTGCAGGTGGGTGAGGCGTTGGCTGCCGCAGGCGTGGCGATCATGAGCAACGCACCGGGCGACCATCCGTTCCCGCCGTTGCGCGCACTGCACGACGCGGGTGTACGCGTGTTTGCCGGCAACGACAACATCCGCGACTGCTGGTGGCCCTACGGCAGTGGCGACCTGCTGCAGCGGGCGATGCTGCTCGGTTACCGCTCCGGCTTCTACACCGATGCGGACCTGATGCTGGCGCTGGACATGGTCACCACCCATGCGGCGACGGTGATCGGGTTGCCGCAGTACGGCATTGCAGACGGTCTTCCGGCCACCTTCGTGGCGGTACGTGCCGATCATGGTCCGGCTGCGGTGGCAGGGGTGCCGGTGGAGCGCCGCGTGGTGGTCGACGGTCGCTGGCTGTAGCGGCCGGGCGGCGCCCGGCACCCATTGGGAGTGCCGGCCGCTGGCCGGCAACTTCAACAGCAACAGCCGAAGCAACAGCCGCATCCCGTGGGAGGGCGGGGCGGTGTCGGATTGCGGGGACGCCGCAAGTACGTCCCTGTAGGCTTGGCCGCGGCTTGCTCGTGTGCGCAGTCCTGCACACACGGCAAGACCGGGGTTGGGCGTCCTGCCCAACCCGCCCGAGGCATGCCTCGGGCCCATGCCGCGGACACCCCGCAATCCGACACCGCCCCGCCTTCGACAGTTTTTCGGTGTCTGGTAGATCCACGCCATGCGTGGATGAATCTCCATCGAAATCGAATATTTCGACAATTGAACGAAAAGCATCCACGCGTGGCGTGGATCTACGTCTCGACCAAGGTCGACACCCACCAAGAGCAGGCCATGCCATTCCGACAAATCGCGGAGATCTGTCGAAGGCGGGGTGGGTCCGGTTGCGGGGGTGTCCGCGGCATGGATGCCGCGGCCAAGCCCCAAGGACGGGTTTACGGCGTCCCCCGCAACCGGACCCACCTCGCCATCCCACGGGTAGCCCGCTTTTGACGTTGACGTTGACGTCGCTTCGGCGGGTGCAGGGCGCAGCCCTGCCAACCTTTCACTCCGGCTCGCGTTGCACCTGCCGCCAGAGTTCAGCGGCCAGCGCACGCACCGCGTCATCGGCATCGGCGCGATGCAGCAGGCCGATCTCGTAGTTGTCGACCACCGGTAGATCGCGCTCGCCATCGATGATGCGGTGTTCGCGGTTGACCGCGCGCCGTGGCAGCAGGCTGATGCCGATGCCGTCCGCCACCGCACCCTGGATGCCGCTCAGCGAGGAACTGGTGAACGCGATGCGCCAGCGCAGACCCAGCGCTTCGACGGCCTGGATCATCTCGTCGCGGTACAGCCCGCGTGGCGGGAAGGTGACCAGTGGCAGCGGGTCCTGCTGCAGGCTGCTGCTGCGCAGGCTGTCGATCCAATGCATCGGTTCGCGCCGGCAGTGCACGGCCTGGCGGGTGTTGCGACGCTGCTTGACCAGCACCAGATCCAGCTCGCCATGGTCGAAGCCATGGGCCAGATCACGGCTGAGGCCGCTGCTGATTTCCAGCTTGACCTGCGGGTGGCGGCGACTGAAGGCGGCCAGCATGCGCGTGGTCTGCGGGTTCACGAAGTCCTCCGGCACGCCGATGCGCACCGCGGTCTCCACGGTGGCACCGGCCAAGGCCTGGGCCAGTTCCTCGTTCAGATCCAGCATGCGCCGGGCATAGCCCAGCAGGGTGTGGCCGGCATCGGTGGGATGCACGTCGCGGTGGCCGCGCTCAAGCAGACGGTGACCGGCGAGCTCCTCCAGCCGCCGCACCTTCTGGCTGACCGTGGACTGGGTTGAATGCAGGCGGGTGGCCGCCGTGGTGAAGCTGCCGCAGTCGGCGACCATCACCAAGGCACGCAGCAGGTCCAGTTCGAACACTGTTCTATTCGATTTGGCACTGTCTTGCATTTGAACATTTCACTTCTGGATACCCGTGCCGACTTCTACCATGCAGGGCAGAGGCCGGCAATGGCCGGCGCCATCGCGCATGAGGAGAGTCACGATGCACCACCCTCGCTCCCGGCAGCGCCGTTCGGCATTGGCCCGCATGCTGCTGCTGTGCCTGCTGGCCATGGTCATCCCGGCGTGTACGGCGACTTCCCGAAGCGACGCCGATGCGCAGCTGCGCGATGCCGCCAGCCGCGGTGATGCCCGCGCCGTGCGCGAGGCACTGGATGCGGGTGCCGATCTGGAGGCGCGTGACGGCCAAGGCCGCACGGCCCTGCTGCTGGCCACCCACGGCAACAACGTGGACGCGGCGCGTGAGCTGATCGAGGCCGGTGCCGACGTCAATGCCAAGGACACGATGCAGGACAGCGCCTACCTGTACGCTGGTGCGCGCGGCCTGGATGAGATCCTGGCGCTGACCCTCGCGCACGGTGCAGACCTGCGCAGCACCAACCGCTATGGCGGTACCGCGCTGATTCCCGCTGCCGAACGCGGCCACGTCGCTACCGTGCGTACGCTGCTGCGCGCCGGCGTGGCGGTGGACCATGTCAATCGCCTGCACTGGACTGCGCTGCTGGAGGCGATCCTGTTCGGTGATGGCGGTCCGCGCCACGTGCAGATCGTGCAACTGCTGCTGGACGCTGGTGCCAACCCCGAGCTTGCCGATGGCGACGGCGTAACGCCGCTGGCGCATGCCCGGCAACGCGGTTACGCCAACATCGAAACAGTGCTGCGCCAACACGGCGCGACACGCTGACACCTGTCCCTTCCACCCGCACGTTGCCGTGCCCACCAGGATGCTGTCCATGTTCCGTTCCCATCCGTTGTCCCTTGCCGTCCTTCTTGCGGTTGCACCGCTGTCGGCGTCTGCCGCCGAGCGCGCTGACTTGCTGATCCGCAACGCCACGGTGGTCGATGTCGAGCACGCGCGCAGCGTGCCCGGGCAGAGCGTGGTCATCCGTGGCGAGGACATCGTCGCGGTCGGTCCCGATGCGCAGGTGCGCAGCCAGTGGAGCAGCAGCCGCCAGATCGATGCCAAGGGCAAGTACCTGATTCCGGGCCTGTGGGACATGCACGTGCATTTCGGCGGCGGCCCGGCGCTGGTGGAAGAGAACAAGGCACTGCTGCCGCTGTACATCGCCCATGGCATCACCACGATCCGTGACTGCTCCGGTGATCTGCCGCAGCAGGTACTGCAGTGGCGCGGCGACATCGCCAACGGCACGCTGTTCGGTCCGCGGCTGCTGACGTCGGGTGCGAAGATCGAAGGCATCAAGCCGGTCTGGAAGGGCACGATCGAGGTGGGCAGCAAGGCCGACGCGGACAAGGCGATCGAGCGCCTGCAGCACGACAAGGTCGACTTCGTGAAGATCACCGACAGCACGCTGACCCCGGAACTGTTCCTGTACTCGGCCAGCGCGGCGCGCAAGGCGGGCCTCAAGGCCTCGGGCCATATTCCGATGGCGTTGACGGTGGAACAGGCCGTGGATGCAGGCCTGGCCTCGATCGAGCATCTGGACTATGCCTTCAAGGCTGGCAGCAAGGACGAGGCGCAGATCGCGGCCGATTTCGGCGCCGGGCGCATCGATCGCGCCGAAGCCAACCGCCGGCTCGACGCCAGCTTCGATCGCGAGACCGCGCTGCATGCCTACCGTGATTTCGCCAAGCGTGGCGTATTCGTGACGCCGACCCTCAACGGTGGCCGCATCCTCGACTTCCTCGACCAGGATGACCACGCCAACGACCCGTATCTGGCCTATATCGGCCCGGGCCTGCGTGCGACCTACACCTGGCGCATCGAACGCGCGGCCAAGGCCACCCCGGCGCAGATCGAGGCGCGCCATGCGCAGTACCACCAGGTGGCTGCGGTGCTGCCGCTGCTGCAGGAAGCGGGGGTGACGATCATTGCCGGTACCGATGCCGGCTTCCTCAATTCGTTCAACTACCCGGGCATCGGCCTGCACCAGGAACTGCAGTTGTTCGTGAAGGAAGGCCTGAGCGCACCGCAGGCGCTGTCGGCCGCGACCCGTTCGGGCCCGGCCTGGTTCGGCCAGATGCAGCGCTATGGCGGCGTCGCCACGGGCAAGGCGGCCGATCTGGTACTGCTGACGGCCAACCCGTTGCAGGACATCGCTGCCACCGAAAAAATCGACAGCGTGATCCTGCGCGGTGACGTGTACGATCGCGCGGCGCTGGACAGGATGCTGGCCGACACCAAGGCCAAGGTCGCTGCATGGAGTACCGAGTCAGCGGCCAAGTCCTCGCCCTGACTGGATCATGGCAGCAGCCAGAGGGCGGGATGCGGCGTGTATGGCACGCGCGCATTCCCGCCATTTTTCTTGTGCGCTGCGCAATTTCGGCTGCACCGCCCAGCAACCGCACGGTAGCAGGCCCAGTGAAGGCGTGATGCAATTCACATAATTGATGTGAAGTGTTCTTGATATACGCGCTCTACACAGAATTTCCATGCAGCGTTCACCTCCTTCCCGTGTATATCGCCTCCATCGGGCGGGGGAAATGATGGTCGACGTCCGACGGCCCTGACGGCGTTCACACGCGCGCGTTGGCGATTCCAGACAAGAGGATTGTCGTACATGCATGTGGACCACGCGCCCAGATCGTAATCCGCCTTAGTGGCATTGCCGGACGCACACGTCGCTGCATCCGGTTGCGTCCGTTCCCGAAGCTTCGTTTACCCAGCCGCGCTCTGCGCAGGCTGTGGATGGCTTCATCCAGACATTCTTCGAACTGCCGTGCCAGCGCCATCGCTGTGCGTGTCGTTGTTCTGCGCATGGCGGTGTCCCCCATCGATCAGAGGACCGTCCAATGGCTATTCGCGTCAAGGTTGTTCCGGTCAGTGAAACCATCTCCGCCGATACCCCGGCCACCACTGTTGCCAACAACGTAGTGGTGCTTCGACAGAGCAGTGACGTCGCACTGAACATCGATCCGGATCAAGTCGCCGGCTACGTAAAGGATGGCCAGGATCTGGTGGTCCAGCTCAAGAGCGGCGAGAGCGTGCGCATCGCAAATTTCCATGTCGATGGGCAGGCCCCGAGCCAACTGTTCCTGGTCGACGAGGAAAAGCTCGTCGCGGTTGACCTTCCGGCAGCAGCCAGTGACGGCCCGCTGGCCGCGAGCTACCTGCCGCAGGACACCCCGGCCGGATTCGATTCAATGACCGCTGCCGGCGCTGCCACGACCGGCGGTGGTGTCAGTGGCGCGATGATCCTGGGCGGGCTTGCGGCAGTGGGTGCGGCGGTCGCGCTGGCCAGCAGCGGCGGTGATGGCGGCGGTGATGGCGGCGGTGGCGGAACGTCACCCCCGCCGCCGGCGCCAACGCCGCCGGATACCACTGCACCTTCCACCCCGACCGCGCTGGCGGTCAGTGCCGATGGCCGTACCTTGACCGGCCGCGGCGAAGCGGGCGCTACCGTGCGAGTGGACAGCAACGGCGACGGACGACCGGATGCAACCGGCACCGTGGGCGCCGACGGCCGCTTCAGCATCACGCTGTCGCCGCCGCTGACCAACGGCGAACAGATCACCGTAACCTTGGCCGATGCGGCTGGCAACGTGAGCGGACCGGGGCAGGTGACCGCACCGGATTCCACGCCGCCTGCCGCTGCCACCAACGTGGTGGTGGCCGACGACGGCAGCAGCGTGAGTGGCAATGGCGAACCCGGCGCGACTGTGGGTGTGGATACCAACGGCGATGGTCAACCGGACATCACCGGTGTGGTGGGCAGTGATGGCCAGTTCACGCTTCCGCTGGATCCGTCGCTGACCAATGGTGAAACCGTCAGCGTGGTGGTTACCGACCCGGCCGGCAACAGCAGTCCGCCGGTGTTGGTGCAGGCGCCGGACTATCCGGATGCCCCGCTGCTGGATGCCAGCAATGGCAGCGTCATTTCCGGCACGGCTGGCGCCGGGCTGACCATCGTGCTGACAGACGGCGATGGCAATCCGATCGGCCAGACCGTGGCCGATGCCAATGGCGACTGGAGCTTCACGCCGCCCACGCCGCTGCCCGATGGCACTGTTGTGAACGCGATTGCCCAGGACAGCGCGGGCAACAACAGCCCGACGGCCTCGACCACCGTGGACGCCGTGGCGCCCGCTGCGCCGGTGGTCGACCCGAGCAACGGCGTAACCATCAGCGGTACGGCCGAAGCCGGCGCAACCGTGACCCTGATCGACGGCAGTGGTAACCCGATCGGCCAGGTCGTCGCCGATGGCAGTGGCAACTGGAGCTTCACGCCGGGCACGCCGTTGGCCGATGGCACGGTGGTCAATGCCACTGCGACCGATGCGGCCGGCAACACCAGCGGGCCGGGCAGCGCGACCGTGGATGCGGTGCCGCCGGCCGTGCCTACCGTCGACCTGAGCAACGGCAGCAGCCTGAGCGGCACTGCCGAACCGGGCAGCACCGTGACCCTGACCGACGGCAGCGGCAATCCGATCGGCCAGGTCATCGCCGATGGCAGTGGCAACTGGAGCTTCACGCCAGGCACGCCATTGGCTGACGGCACCGTGGTCAACGTGGTGGCCGAGGATGCCGCCGGCAACAGCAGTCCGGCAGCCACCGTCACGGTCGACGCCAGTGCGCCTGCCGCGCCGGTGCTCAATGCGAGCAATGGCTCGGTGATCAGCGGTACCGCCGAGGCCGGCGCGACCGTGACCCTGACCGATGGCAGTGGCAATCCGATCGGCCAGGTCACTGCCGATGGCAGTGGCAACTGGAGCTTCACCCCGGGCACGCCGCTGGCCAATGGCACGGTGATCGTCGCTACGGCGACCGATCCTACCGGCAACACCGGCCCGCAGGCTGCCACAACGGTGGACGCCATGGCACCCGCTGCACCGGTGGTTGATCCCAGCAATGGCGTGACCATCAGCGGCACCGCTGAAGCGGGTGCAACCGTGATCCTGACTGACGGCGGCGGCAATCCGATCGGTCAGGTCGTCGCCGATGGCAGCGGCAACTGGTCGTTTACACCTGCGACTCCGCTTGCCAACGGCACGGTGGTCAACGCGGTGGTCCAGGACGCGGCGGGCAACATCGGTCCGCAGGCCACCACCACAGTAGATTCCCTTGCCCCAGCGGCGCCGGTGGTCAATCCGAGCAACGGCAATGTGCTTGCTGGTACCGCCGAGGCGAACAGCAGCGTCACCTTGACTGATGGCAGCGGCAACCCGATCGGCCAGGTCATTGCCGATGGCAGTGGCAACTGGACGTTCACTCCAGCGGTACAACTGGCCAACGGCACGGTGGTGAATGCCACTGCGACCGATGCGGCCGGCAATACCAGCCCTCCCGGCAGCACCACGGTCGATGCGTCGTTGCCGTCGATCCCGCAGGTCGACCCGAGCAATGGCTCGGTCATCAGTGGCACCGCCGACGCCGGCAACACAATCATCATTACCGACGGCGGTGGCAACCCGATCGGGCAGGTCACCGCCGACGGCAGCGGCAACTGGTCGTTCACCCCCGGAGTACCGCTGCCGGACGGCACGTTGGTCAATGTGGTGGCCCGCAGCCCTGGCGGCACTGACAGTGCGCCGGCGGTGATCACGGTCGACGGTCTGGCGCCGGCGGCGCCGGTGATCGACCCGAGCAACGGGGCAGAGATCAGTGGCACCGCCGAAGCGGGTGCAACCGTGATCCTCACCGACGGCGGCGGCAACCCGATCGGGCAGGTCACCGCCGACGGCAGCGGCAATTGGAGCTTCACGCCGGGCACGCCGCTGGCCGATGGCACGGTGATCAATGCCGTGGCGCAGGACCCGGCCGGCAACACCAGTGGCCCGGCCAGCACCACGGTCGACGCGCTGGCGCCAGCTACGCCGGTGATCGCCCCGAGCAACGGTACGGTGATCAGCGGTACCGCCGAAGCGGGTGCAACCGTGATCCTCATTGACGGCGGCGGTAACCCGATTGGTCAGGCCACCGCCGACGGCAGCGGCAACTGGAGCTTCACGCCGGGCACGCCGCTGGCCGATGGCACGGTGATCAATGCGGTGGCGCAGGACCTGGCCGGCAACACCAGCGGCCCGGTCAGCACCACGGTGGATTCGGTTGCGCCGGCCGCGCCGGTGATCGACCCGAGCAACGGGGCAGAGATCAGCGGTACCGCCGAAGCGGGTGCCACCGTGATTCTGACCGACGGCGGCGGCAACCCAATCGGGCAGGTGACGGCCGACGGCAGCGGCAACTGGAGCTTCAGCCCAGGCACGCCGCTGGCCGATGGCACGGTGATCAACGCGGTGGCCCAGGATCCGGCCGGTAATACCAGTGGCCCGGTCAGCACCACGGTGGATTCGGTTGCGCCGGCCGCGCCGGTGATCGACCCGAGCAACGGGGCAGAGATCAGTGGCACCGCCGAAGCGGGTGCAACCGTGATCCTCACCGACGGCGGCGGCAACCCGATCGGGCAGGTCACCGCCGACGGCAGCGGCAATTGGAGCTTCACGCCGGGCACGCCGCTGGCCGATGGCACGGTGATCAATGCGGTGGCGCAGGACCCGGCCGGCAACACCAGTGGCCCGGCCAGCACCACGGTCGACGCGCTGGCGCCAGCTACGCCGGTGATCGCCCCGAGCAACGGTACGGTGATCAGCGGTACCGCCGAAGCGGGTGCAACCGTGATCCTCACTGACGGCGGCGGTAACCCGATTGGTCAGGCCACCGCCGACGGCAGCGGCAATTGGAGCTTCACGCCGGGCACGCCGCTGGCCGATGGCACGGTGATCAATGCGGTGGCGCAGGACCCGGCCGGCAACACCAGCGGTCCAGCCAGCACCACGGTTGACACGGTGGCGCCAACGGCACCGCTGCTGAGCATCAGCGCCGACGGCGCACTGCTGACCGGCACGGCCGAACCCAACAGCCAGGTACGCATCGTTGTGAATGGCGACACCGCCAACGCGATCACGGTGAACGTCGACGGCAGCGGCAACTTCACACTGCCGTTCTCGCCAGCGTTGGTCACGGGCGAGCTGATCGTCGGCGTCGCGGTGGATGCTGCGGGCAATATCAGTGGCCCGGCAACGATCAATGCGCCGGACCTCGCACCGCCGGCCATCAGCGTGCCGGAGTCGGTCGACACCTGGATCAACGCCGCTGAAATCGGCGACGGTATCCAGGTGGATGTCACGGTCCGCCCGACGATGCAGGTCGGGCAGGTCGTGACGGTGAAGTTCGCCGGACAGAACGGTTACGAGGCCGAGGTCAGCCATACCCTGACAGCAGGTGATATCGCGGCGGGAACGGTGACCCTGACCTTGACCCCGCCCGGCGGCCAAGGGCCGTTCCCGGAAGGAGCCTCGACGATCACGGCCGATATCAACGGCGGTGCCGCATCCGCGCCGGTGGCGTTCAACATCGACACCGTACCGCCGGCCACACCTGTGCTGTCGCTGGTGGGCAACCTGCTGACCATCTCCGCGGAGCCCGGTACCGAGCTTACCGTCACCGTGAATGTGGGCGGGGTGACCGCAACCGCTACGGTTACCGCCGACAACAGCGGGCTGGCGTCGCTCAATCTGCTGACCGACCTGGACATCGACTTCGGTTGGGACCAGTTGCTGAATGCCCAGGTCGGCGTGGTCGGCCGCGATCCAGCCGGCAACCCGAGCAATGTCGCCAGCATCGGCGTGGGTACCAGCATCGAGCAGCCGGTCACGATCGGCAACTTCGGTGTTGATGTCAGCCTCAACCCGCTCGACCCGCGGTTCGGCCTCAGCGGAACCACCGAGCCCAACTCCAGCGTGGTTATCCGCGTGATCACGCCGGCGTTGAATGTGGAGCTGCTGCCGATCCAGGCCGACGCGAGCGGGAACTTCTCGTTGAACCTGCTCAGCCCCAGCGTGCTGACCCAGCTTGGGTTGAACATCACCGACATCCTCAACCTCGGCTCGCAGATCTCGTTCAACGTGGTGTCCACCGACACCAATGGCAACGACAGCGCCGCCTATGGCATTACCCTCAGCCCGAACGGGCTGTCGCTGAACATCGGCGAAATCGACGTCAACGGTACCTCCGGCGACGATGTACTGTCCGGTGCCGACGGCAGTTCGGAGCACATCAACGGCAGCGACGGCAGTGACCTGATCTTCAACGTGGGTACCGGTGACCATGTGGTGGCGGGCACCGGCAATGACACGGTCCAGATCACCGCGACCAACTTCGTCAGCATCGACGGCGGCGACGGGTTCGACACGTTGCTGCTGGCCAACGGCATCGACCTGGACTACAACGCGGTCGGCGTCGGCACACTCAGCAACATCGAGCGCGTCGATCTGGGCACGGGCGACTCGGGCAGCGTGCTGACCCTGACGGCTGCGGAGATGGATGCCATCACCGATGGCAACAACACGCTGCAGATCACCGGCGAGAGCAATGACACCCTGAACGTGGTTGGCGCGGTGGACACGGGTACCACGCAGCTCATCAACGGCATCACCTACGACGTGTACACCTTTGGCAGCACCACGCTGCTGGTTGAAGACAACACGGTGCAGGTGGTGGCCTGATGCAGCAACGCCCGTGTGGGAGGCGGTGGGTGGGAGGAGCGTTCGCGCTCCTCCTGCTGGCGGGAGTTCCCGCAGGAACCTGTGCAATGAGCGTAGAGCAGGCGGTACAGGCGGGGCTGGCGATTCATCCCAGGGTCCGCGCGGCGCTGAGCGAAGCCGAGCGGGCCGGGACCGATGTGAAGATCGCGCGTGGCGGCTACTTTCCTGCCCTGCAGGTGTCGGGCGGGCCGCAGGCGGGGCACATGTCTGAAATGGTGTATGACGTGACGTTGTCGCAGATGCTGTTCGACTGGGGACGCACCCGTAGCCAGGTGGCTGCAGCATCGGCGACCGAGCGGCGCTATCTGGCCGCGCTGGAGGTTGCCCGCGACGATGCGGCACTGGACATCATTGAAACGTATCTGGATGTGCTGGTCGCGCGTGAGCGGGTGGCGGCAGTGCGCGACTTCCTGCAGCGCATCGAGGGCGTGCGTGGCATGGCCCGGGATCGCAGCGGCAGCGGCTATGCCGATCGCACCGAGCTGGACAGGGCCCAACTGGAATTCGCGCGTGGCCAGGACCAGCTCGCGCTGGAAGAAGGCGCACTGCGCGATGCCGACAACCAGCTTGCGTTGCTGCTGGGGCAGACCCCGGGGCAGCTGCAGGTGCCGGTGCTGTCGGCGGACGCTCGCCCCTGGCAGCAGGAACTGGAAGCGGCGATCGATGCGGCGCCACTGCTGCGCGAGTCCAGCGAGGACGCGGCCGCAGCCGAGGCCGAACTGGCGGAATCGCGCGCCGCGCTGAAGCCGCAGTTGAATGTCGAGGCGTCGGCGCTGCGCCGGGAGATCGGTGGCCAGATGGAAAACGACTCGGTGGTCTCGCTGCGGCTGCGGATGGACGTGGTGAGAGGACTCAGCAATTTCCAGCGCCCGGCGGCGGCACGGCAGCGCCTGGAAGCTGCGCGCTGGTCGGCCGACGCCACCCGTCGCGACCTGCGCCGCAAGATGCGCACGCTGTTCGACAACGGCGATGCGCTGGTGCTGCGTGAACAGGCATTGCAGCAGCAGGTGGATGAGTCCAGCCGGGTTGGAACCCTTTACCACGATCAATTCCAGGTCGGGCGTCGCGACATCATCGATCTGCTCAGCGTACAGCGTGAGCGGATGGAGGCCGAACGGCAGCTGGCTACGCTGCGCATGGAGCGTATCCGCATCGATTACCGCGCGGCGGCCCAGGTCGGGCAGCTTGGCGAACTGCTAGGAGGGAGGACCCATGCAGACGCCGCGCATTGAAGTGGCCGGTGGCAGCAGCAACCTGCCACGCGACCCACTGCAGGATGGCCTGTTGCTGCTGTGCGCGCGGCTCGGACGACCGCTCGGTGCCGCCGAACTGGTCGATGGCATCGCCCTGGAACAGGGGCGCCTGCCGTTGCAGCGGGTGCCGCGTGCGCTGCGCCGCGCTGATCTGAATGCCCGCGTCGAGGCTTTCGATCTGGTTGATATTGATGACTACCTGTTGCCGGCACTGCTGCTGTTGAACAATGGCAACACCGTTCTGCTGACTGCCCTGGAAGACGGCCAGGTACGGGTGGAAGTACCGCAGGCCGACGGCGGGGCGCAGGCGATGGCATTGCCGGCCCTGCAATCGCTCTACAGCGGTACGGCCGTGTTTGCCAAGCCCCGCTTCCGCTCTGACGGGCGGGTCGGCAGTTTTGCCGCCGGTGATGACCAGCACTGGTTCTATGGACCGTTGCGGCAGTTGTGGCGCTCCTATGCGGAGGTGGGTGCTGCCGCGTTCGTCGCCAACCTGCTGGCCATCGCCACGGCCATTTTCGCCATGCAGGTCTATGACCGCGTGGTACCCGTGGCAGCATTCGACACGCTGTGGGTGCTGGCCAGTGGTGTTGCCGTGGCCGTGGTGATCGAAGGCGTGCTGCGGGTACTGCGCGGACAGTTGCTGCAAGTGCTGGGCAAGCGCATGGACCTGCAGTTGGGCACACTGCTGTTCGCCCGCGTTCTGGGCACCCGGGTAGCAGCAAAGCCCGCTTCGATGGGCGCGTTCAGTACCCAGGTGCGTGAGTTCGAGGGCGTGCGTGACTTCTTCACCTCGTCCACGGCGGCCTTGCTGAGCGACCTGCCATTCGTTTTTGTGTTCCTGCTGCTGATCGCCCTGATCGGCGGCCATGTGGTCTGGGTACCGATCGTGGCCTGTGTGCTGATGGTGTTGCCGGGTTTGCTGGCGCAGCGGCGGCTGGGTGAGCTTTCGCGGCAGAACCTGCGCGAGGGCGCGATGAAGAACAGCATACTGCTGGAGGCGTTCGAGCACCTGGAGACGGTCAAGGCCACGCGTGCGGAGGGCCGCAGCCTGAAGCACTGGGAATCCCTTACCGCGCAACTGGCCGGTACCGCGCTGAAATCCAGTACGTTGACGGCCAGCATCAGTCATGGTGCTGCGGTGGTCCAGCAGCTGTGCTACGTCGGCGTGGTCGCCTTCGGCGTGTACCGCATCCACGACGGTGCGATGACGGTCGGTGCACTGGTGGCCTGCTCGATCCTGGCTTCGCGCGCCGTCGCGCCGCTGTCGCAGGTCGCGGCGGTGCTCGGTCGCTGGCAGCACACCAAGGTGGCCATGGAGGGGCTGGACCAGTTGATGGGTGCTGAACAGGAACGGCCACAGGGCGCGCGCTTCGTGCACAAGCCAAGGTTGCAGGGGGCGTACCAGTTGCATGAAGTGCGGCTTGCGTTCGGCGAGGGCGCATGGGTGGTCGACGTTCACGGGCTCTCCATCGCGCCGGGGCAGCGTGTGGCGCTGCTCGGCGGAAACGGCGCCGGCAAGTCCAGCCTGTTGCGCTTGTTGTCGGGATTGGTCACGCCGCAGCAGGGGCGGATGCTGCTCGATGACGTGGCACTGTCGCAGATCGATCCGGGCGACCGTGCACGCAACATCGGCTATCTGCCGCAGGATGTGGCGCTGTTCCACGGCACGCTGCGCGAGAACCTCAATCTGGAAGGTGCTGCCTGGCGCGATGAAGAGCTGCTTGAGGCGTTGGACGCAGTCGGTATCGGCCCCTTCGTCCGCGGCAATCCACTGGGCCTGGATCAGATGGTGCTGGGCAACGGCAGTCTCTCCGGTGGCCAGCGCCAGGCGATCGGGCTGGCCCGGGTGATCCTGCAGGATCCTCCCATCGTGTTGCTGGACGAACCCACCGCCGCGTTCGATCAGCACAGCGAAACCCATGTCGTGCAGTTCCTGCAGCGCTGGCTAGGTCAGCGCACGCTGGTGCTGACCACGCACAAGCGCAGCATGCTGGCTCTGGTGGAACGGGCCGTGGTGATGCGTGACGGCAGGATCATCATGGACGGGCCGTTGGATCAGGTCGTGCAGGGCAACCAGGTACAGCCGATCGCCGCCGTCGCTGGAGGGCACCATGGCTGACCGCCGGAGGAATGCGCAACGGCTGCGCCGAGACCTGGCCGACCCGCTGCTGGCGGCCACCCATCCGGTGTACCGCCCGCTGCTGTGGGTGCTGCTGGCAACAGTGGCGATCGCCGTGCTGTGGGCGGCGCTGGCCCAGTTGGACCAGGTCACTCGAGGCGAAGGCCGGGTTGTGCCGTTCAGCCGCATGCAGAAGATCCAGAGTCTGGAGGGCGGCATCCTCGACCGGTTGCTGGTGAAGGAAGGCGACCTGGTGGTGGTGGGGCAACCGCTGGTGCGGCTGGAAGAAACCCACTTCCGCACCAACTACGAAGAGTCGGCCAACCAGTCGCAGGTGCTGCGCGCGGCCATCGCCCGCCTCGAGGCTGAGGTCCTGGGCAAGGGGACCATCGAATTTCCGGCTGACATCCCCGGTGACAGCGCGCTTGCAAGATCGGAGCAGGAGCTCTACCAGTCGCGTCGCGCCACACTGCAGCAGAGTTCGGCCGCCATCGGCCAGCAGCTGGCCATCGCCCGTGACCAGTTGCGCATCGTCCGTCCGCTGGTGGCGCGCAACGCGGTCAGCCAGATGGAGGAACTCAAGCTCGCCCAGGAGATCGCTACGCTCTCCGGAAAGCTCAGCGAGCTGCGCAATACCTATTTCCAGGACGCCTATACCGAACGGTCCAAGTTGAAAGCAGAGCTTTCGTCGCTGGAGCCCATCGTGCACCAGCGCCAGGACCAGTTGCGGCGCACCGAGATCCTGTCCCCGGTGCGTGGGCGGGTGAACACGGTGCTGATCAACACCCGCGGGGGTGTCATCCCGCCGGGAGAGCCCATCATGGAGGTGATTCCAGTGGAGGAGCGGCTGTTGGTGGAGGCGCGGATCAAGCCGCGCGATGTGGCTTTCCTGGTCCCGGGCATGCAGGCGAAGGTCAAGATCACGGCGTACGACTACACCATCTATGGCGAGCTCAGTGGCACCGTGGAGCAGATCAGCGCCGATACGATCGAGGAGGACACGCCACGCGGCAAGGAGTCCTTCTACCAGGTGCTCATCCGCACCGACGGCAGCCAGTTGCGGCGGCATGGCGAGGTCCTGCCGATCATCCCCGGTATGGTGGCCGACGTGGATATCCTGACCGGCAAGCGCAGTGTGCTGAACTACCTGCTGCGACCGCTGATCAAGGCAAGGTTGAACTAGGCGGCAGCTTCCTGCGCCGCCCGGCTGTCACTTTGCTGCCGGCCGCATGCCATGCAGCTGCGGCAGCGCGGCTTTCATCGCGTCGATGAAGGCGCGCAGGCGCAGGGGTTGCTGTCGCGCAGCGGGGAACACCAGATGCACCGGCAGCGGTGGTGCCTGCCAGTCCGGCAGCAGCTGCACCAAGCGTTCTTCTGCCAGGTCTTCGGCCACCAGCCAGGCTGAAACCAGCGCCGCACCCAAGCCGGCGCGTGCGGCCTGCTGCACCACGAACAGGTTGTCACTCAGCAGGCGTGGCGTGATCGACAGCGTATGCGCGCGGCCCTGCGCGTCGTGCAGCAGCAGACGTTCGCGGTAGTAGGTGACCAGCGAGATCCACGGCAGTGCCTGCGCTTGTTTGGGCGTGGTGATCGAACCCGCATCGGCCAGCGACGGTGCGGCCACCACGATGCGCGGTACTTCGGCCAGCGGCAGGGCGACCACGCGCGGTTCATCGACCGTGCCGACCCGCACCGCGCAGTCGATGCCTTCGGCGATGAAGTCCGGGCGGCGGTCCTCGAGGATCCACTCCAGGCTCAACTGCGGATGCCGGGCCAGGAAGTCGAGCATGGTCGGCAGCAGCTGCGCCTGGCCGAATGCGTGCGGCACCATCACCCGCAGGCGACCGCTGAGCATCTGGGCCTGGCCGTGCAGCTCGGCCTGCAGCGCTTCCCATTCGTCCACCACCCGCTGTGCATGGCGTTGGCAGCGCTGGCCGTCCTCGGTCAGCAGCAGGCCGTGGGTAGACCGTTGCAGCAGGCGCAGACCCAGTTGTCGCTCCAAGGCTTGAAGCCGACGGCTGACGGTGGGCTGGGTGGTGCCCAGTTGGAGGGCAGCAGCAGAAAGGCTGCCGCTGTCCACGATACGCAGGAAAGTACGCAGCAGGTCCAGGCGGTCGCCGCCCGAGGCAAGTTCGTTCATGCGCATGGCGTATGACAAGTATGTAGGTGAGCCTACTACAGGCGTACTACGAATACAGGCACCCTACGTTCCACTTCTTTCCCGGATGCCCCCATGGCCACTCCCTCGATCTCAACCATCACCACTGCGCCCAGCGCCGCGCCCGCCCCGTCATTGGTGCTGGCCATGGCCGCCGGCGCGGGCTTCTCGGTGGCATCGCTCTATTACAGCCAGCCGATGCTGGGCCTGATCGCGCAGGATCTGGATGCGGGCGAGCGCGCCGTGGGCCTGGTGCCGACCCTGACCCAGCTGGGCTATGCGCTGGGCATCCTGCTGCTGGCTCCGCTGGGCGACCGCTTCGACCGGCGCAACCTGATTCTGTTGAAGTCGGTGCTGCTGGCGTTGGCCCTGGGTGCGGCCGCCTTGGCCGGTCAGTTGCCGGGGCTTCTTGTTGCCAGCCTGCTGGTGGGGCTGATGGCCACGCTGGCGCAGGACATCGTGCCGGCCGCCGCAGTGCTGGCGCCGGATGCGCAGCGCGGGCAGGTGGTGGGCAGGGTGATGACGGGCTTGCTGCTGGGCATCCTGCTGTCGCGCGTGGTCAGCGGCGTGGTGGCCGAAGCCTGGGGCTGGCGTGTGCAGTTCGGCCTGGCTGCACTGTCCGTGTTGGCGATGGGCGCGGTGATGGCACGGGCATTGCCGCACTTTGCAGCGACCAGCACGCTGCGCTACCCCGCGTTGTTGGGCTCGTTGCTGGCGCTCTGGCGCGAGCAACCGCAGCTGCGCCGCGCCGTGGCCAGTCAGTCGCTGCTGGCGGTGGGCTTCAGCGCGTTCTGGTCGACGCTGGCGCTGATGCTGCATGCACGGCTGGGTCTGGGCAGCGCCGCCGCGGGTGCATTCGGTATTGCCGGTGCTGCGGGTGCGTTGGCTGCGCCGGTTGCTGGCCGTTTCGCCGATCGCCTGGGCAGCCCTGCGGTAGCGCGGTTGGCGATTGCCGTCGCGCTGGCAGGCTTTGCCCTGTTGCTGGCCGAGTCATGGCTACCGGCCGCCGCGCTGCTGCCGTTGCTGGTGGTCAGCGCGTTGCTGTTCGATTTCGGTTTCCAGTCGGCGCTGGTTGCGCACCAGACTCTGGTCTACAGTCTGGTGCCGCCGGCGCGCAGCCGCCTCAACGCGCTGCTGTTCACCGGCATGTTCATCGGCATGGCCGGCGGCGGTGCATTGGGCAGCCTGGCGCTGGCGCAGTGGGGATGGCAGGGCGTGGCGTGGCTGGCAACGATCTGTGCTGGTGGCAGCCTGCTGATCCGCCTGCGTTGAGGGTGTGTTCGGCAGGGCTGCGCCCTGCACCTGCTGTAGTGCCGGCCGCTGGCCGGCAACCTCAACAGCAACAGCAACAGCAACAGCGGGTATTCCGTGGGGGGCGGGGCGGTGTCGGATTGCGGGGACGCCGCAAGTACGTCCTTGTAGGCTCAGCCGCGCCATCCATGGCGCGGATGCCCCGCAATCCGACACCGCCCCACCTTCGACAGATTTCCGATGTCTGATGGATCCACCTCATGCGTGGATGAATCTCCATCGAAATCGAATATTTCGATAAGTGATCGAAGAGCATCTACGCATGGCGTGGATCGTGTCGACCAAGGTCGACAGCTACCAACAGCAGCCCAACAGCAGCGGGAAATTGTCGAAGGCGGGGTGGGTCCGGTTGCGGGGGCGTGAGCGCCATGGATGGCGCGACCGAGCCTCCATGGATGGATTCACGGCGTCCCCCGCAACCGGACCCGCCCCGCCATCCCACAGGAGGCCAGCTTTTGCTGTTGCTGTTGCTTCGGCTGTTGCTGTTGCTTCGGCCTCTGCGGGTGCCGGGCGCAGCCCGGTCGAACCCCCTTCACTCTTGGCCGGTGTCATCCAGGCTGATGATTCCGCGGCGCAGGGCCTGGGTTACCGCGTGGGTGCGGTCGCCGACGCCCAGCTTGTCCATCAGGCTTTTCATGTGCGCCTTCACCGTCTGCTCGGAAATCTGCATGCGTTCGCCGATGCGCTTGTTCGACAGGCCGCCGGCCACGTGGCGCAGCACTTCGGTTTCGCGTGGCGACAGCCGGTCTTCGACGACATGCGCGGCGATGCTGGCCGCCACCTCTGCCGGTATTGGGGCGCGGCGGCCGCTGGCCACGGTGCGGATGGTGTCCACCAGTTCGTGGCGGAGCGTGTCCTTCAACAGATACGCGCTGGCCCCGGCCTGCAGTGCACGCACCGCACGTACATCGCCACGGTAGGTCGTCAGCACGATGATGCGGGCGCGTGGATCAAGCGCGCGGATCCGCACGATCGCTTCAACGCCGTCCATGCGCGGCATCTGCAGGTCCATCAGCACCACATCCGGTTGCAGTTGCTGGTAACGGGCAAGCGCCTCTTCGCCATCGGCGGCTTCGCCGAGCAGGCGGAGGTCTGCGTGCGTGCTCAGCAGTGCCGCCAGTCCATCGCGCAGCAGGGGGTGGTCATCAACCACCAGCACGCCGATGGGAGGAGGGGATTCAGTCATGGGTGGGTCTGCTCCAGGGCCAGCGCCAGCGCGATGGACGGCGGTGATATAGGCGACGGGCGGGCACGGACAGCGCGACTTCAGTACCCAGTCCCGGACGGGTCCACAGCTGCAGTTCCGCGCCCAGCCGCTGTGCGCGTTCGCGCATGCCCTGCATGCCCCAATGGCCGCGGCCGGCATTCTCGTCGGCAATGCCGACACCATCATCGCGTACGTGCAGCAGGAAACAGCGGGTGCCGTAGGACAGCTCCACTTCGATGGCACGGGCCTGCGCATGCCGCAACGCATTGCGGATGGCCTCGCGTCCGATCAGGAACACTTCTTCGGCCGCATCGGTCTGCAGGGGCGGTGGGCTGCCTTCCACGGTCAGGCGCAGCGGATTGGTGCCTTGGCCCGCGTACTCGGCGTGCACATCGGCCAGCGCCGAGGCGAGGTCGTGACCGGCAAATGGTCCGTCACGCAGTGCGTTGACCCGTTCCCGGCCTTCGGCAAGATTCTGCTCGGCCAACTGCATCGCCGCCTCCAACTGGGTGCGTACCGGCTCCGGCGTCTGTGCCGATTGGCTGATGGCATGTAGCCGCAGGATGAGCCCCTGGCTGCCTTGCAGCAGGGTGTCGTGCAGGTCGCGTGCGATGCGTTCTCGTTCGCCGTTGCGCTCCTGCAGGCGGGCGCGGAACAGCATCGCGAGCTGGCCGCTGCGGATGCGGACGGCCAACATCAGCACGGCCAGCACCAGCACTACGCACAACAACTTGAACCAGATGCTCTGCAGGAACGTGGGCGCGATCCGGAACGTGCGGCTGGCTGGCGCGCGGCTCCAGATGCCGTCCTCATTGGCAGCCTCCACCTCGAAACGGTAATGACCCGGCGCCAGATTGGTGTAGTACGCGCGCGTGCTGCTACCAGCGTCCTGCCAGCCGTCGTCCACGCCGGACAGGCGGTAGCGGTAGCGATTGCGCTCGGGCCGCGCCAGCGACAGCGCGACATAGTCGATCTGCAGCTGGGAGGTTCCGGCCGGCAGGCGCAGCCCCTCCTGCAAGGGGGCCTGGGTGGTGCCATACAGCACATCACCGATGCGTACCCCAGGCGCCATGGTGTTGATGTGCGGCTGCAACGTGTCCAGCCACGCCAGGCCCTGGTTGGTGGCCAGCCACAGCAGGCCGTCGGCGGCCAGTACGGCGGTCGGGATGGGGCCGCTCTGCAGGGCAATGCCGGGCATGCCATCGACAGCATCGAACAGGCGCGGAGCGACCGGCTGGCCGTCGCGCAGCGCGCTGCGCAGGGTGGCGACTTCGAGCCGCACCAGGCCGCGGCTGCCGTTGAGCCAGAGCCGTCCCTGCGCATCGGCGACCATGCCGGTGATGCCTTCAAGGATACCAGTCGTGTTCGTGCGCACGGGCAGGAACCGGCCGTTGCGCAGGCGCGCGGCCAGGCCCGCCTCACCGGCAACCAGCAGTAGATCGTCATGCTGAAGCAGCGCGGTTATCGGGCCGACCGACAGTCCCTGTGCCGCGCCGAACGTGGTGATCAATGCGGCATCCAGGCTGCGCAGCGTGCCGTCGGAATAGCCAAGCAGCAGCGCGCCGTCGCTGGCGCGCGCCAGCGATGAACAGGCCCGCTCGGGCAGCCGTGTCTCGCGTCGCCAGCGGTTATCCGCGTAGTGCAGCACCGCCTGCTCACCGGCGCAGACCCAGGCCTGGTCATCGTCGGCGAACAGTAGGGCATGCAGGGGCTGACCGGTGAACGGTGGGGGCAGGGGAATACGTGTGGTGTGGCCGCCGACAGTGCGCGCCAGGTTGATCCAGTCGAACTGCCAGACCGGTGTGGGCGCCCGCTGGGCGGCGGCCTGCAACTGCGCCGCGCTTTCGGACAGCAGCGGGCGCTGCAGGTCGAACAGCTTGAGGTCTTCGCCATAGCCGTACACGCGGCCGTCGCTGCCGCTTACCAGCGAGCGGTAAGGATCGCTGGGGCCGACGGCCAGCGTCTGCACGCTGCGGGCGCGGAAGCGGTTGAGGCCGAGGTTGGTGCCGACCCACAGGTTGCCTTCGCGGTCAGCGATGACCGGCACCGCCGAGGTCGCGGTGAGGCCCTGCGGTGTGTCGAAGCGCTCGATGCGCACGGCCTGCTGGCCATCGAAGGTGACGCGGGCGACGCCACCTTGCGGGCTCATCGTGGCCCACAGTGCGCCATCGGCGGTGAACTGCAGCCGCGACGCGACCAGGTCCGGCATGCGCCGCGCTTCACGCTCGTTGGGTGGCAGCAAGCCCTGCGCGTTGGCCAGTGGCGAAGTGCCGCGGATGCGGTCGGCCAGCCAGATCTCGCCCTGCGGGCTTTCCACCAGGGTCGCCATCTGCGAGACGGCGATGCCGGTGTTTTCAAATGCGGTCTTTCCCGCCAGGCGCTTCCAGATGCGCAGGTCGGCCAGTACCCAGAAGGTGCCGTGGCTGTCCTGCAGCAGCCATTGCACGCGACGTTGTGGCACGCCTTGATCGGCGGCCGGGGCCTGCCAGCGTTGCCCGTCGAACCAGCGCAGGCCACCGTTGACTGCCGCCCACAGGCGTCCATTGCGGTCATGCGCGAAGCGCGGCACCACGCCTACCGGCACGCCCTGCGCTCGCCCGAAACTGCGCAGCCGCTGCGGCGAGAACTGGCTGATGCCGGCCTGGAAATAGCCGATCCACAGGCCGCCGCCCTCGCCGTCGAGGCCGAGCGTGACCATGTTGGTGGAGGGGAAGCTGGCACCCGCCGGAGGCGTCTGCCGTTCGAAACGGCGACCGTCGAAGCGGTACAGGCCCGAGCCGGTCGCCAGCCACAGCATGCCCTCACGATCCTGGGCGATGTCCCAGATATCGCCGGGTGCCCCTTGGCCCACCCGCCAGGCGGTGTGCTGGTAGCCGGGCATGCCGTCGCTGATCACCGGATGCTGTGCAGCGAGCACGGGCAGGGCGATCGACAACAGCAGGCACGACAGCAGCGCCGGCAGGCGACGCGGGAGAGGGATGATGTGGCCACGCATGGTGTTCATTCTGGCAGGTGCAGGGCAGGCGCAGGTGACCCGAATGGGGTAGGCGCGATGCAGTGGCGTCGGCTATCACGCCGACATGGAAGATGGAGGCCGGCAATGCAACGCTTGTATGTGATGTTTCCCGATCGCGGCCCGGGCCTGGGATTGTTGTGGCTGAGAGTGTGCGTGGCCAGCGCGCTGTCGCTGCCAACCACTGCTGCAGGTGGGTCGTGGTGGCTGTGCCTGGCGGCAACGGGCCTGCTGTTGCCCGGCCTGTTGACGCCGGTGGCGGTTGCGCTGGCGGTGTCGGTGCTCTATTGGCAGGGCGCGGCGCTGCCATGGTCGCTGCTGCCGTTGGCACTGTTGGTGCTGGGGCCGGGCGCCTATTCGCTGGACGCGCGCCTGTTCGGCCGGCGACGGTGGCGACGGTCACCTCCCCCGATCGGGTGAGTGTTGACCTCGACCGTTGGGGGTAGGGCGCCGACGGCTGGCACCGCACCATGGGCCACCCCCGCTGCGGCGCCCCAGCATGGTTACCGTCCTTCCGCCAGCCGAGCCGATGCCCATGCTGGCGCCCCAGCAGTCGGCCGCCCTGCAGCGTGCGCTGCGCTACATCGATGCGCACCTGTCACAGCCGCTGCGGGTCACCGAACTGGCCGAGGTCGCCTGCGTGAGCCGTTTCCATCTGGTGCGCCTGTTCCGCAGTGGCACTGGTGCCAGCCCGCTGCGTTACGTGCGTCGACGGCGCATTGAACGTGCGCGGCAGCTGCTGGCGACCCACGGGCAGTCGATGACCTGCCTGGCCCAGCATCTGGGCTTTTTCGACCAGAGCCATTTCGTCCGCAGCTTCCGTGCCGAGACCGGCTGCAGCCCCGGCCAATATCTGGCCGGTGATGCGGCGCTCGCACGTCCCCTTGTTGTTTCCTCCACTGGAGTCCACCCATGAGCCTTGCCACCGCCACCCCCGCCAAAGCACTGCTGTCACCCACCGACCACGCCCTGATCCTGATCGACTACCAGTCGCAGATGGCGTTCGCCACCCACACCATCGACATCTCCGCACTGCGCAACAACGTGTCGTTGATCAGCAAGGGCGCAAAGGGCTTCAACGTGCCGGTGCTGCTGACCACGGTGGCCGAGAAGTCGTTCTCCGGCCCGATGTTTCCGGAGCTGCCGGCGATCTTCCCGGGCCAGGCCGTGTTCGATCGCACGTCAATGAACACCTGGGAAGACCAGCCGGTGATCGATGAGGTGAACCGCATCGGCAAGCGTCGGCTGGTGCTGGCCGGGCTGTGGACCAGCGTCTGCATCGTCGGCCCGACGCTGTCCGCACTGGAGCAGGGCTTTGAGGTCTATGTGGTTACCGATGCCTGCGGCGATGTGAGCGAAGAGGCGCACGAACGCGCGATCACCCGCATGGTGCAGGCCGGTGCAGTGCCGATCACCAGCGTGCAGTACCTGCTGGAACTGCAGCGGGACTGGGCGCGCGGTGAAACCTACGACCTGACCACCGGCATCGCCCGCGACCATGCCGGCGGCTATGGCGTCGGCATCCAGTACGCCAAGACCATGTTCGGCGCCCAGGAAGGCGGGCACTGAGCGTGCGCGATGGCCATGGCCTCGACCTGGCCTTGCTGATCCTGCGGGTGGCAGCGGGAGGATTCCTTGCTGCCGCACGCGCTGGGAAAACTGTTCGGCTGGTTCAACGGGCCGGGCCTGGCGGGCTTTGCTGGCGAACTGCGTGGCTTCGGCCTGCCTGCGGCGGCCCCGCTGCCACTGCTGCTGGCGCTGCTGCAGGTGGTGGCCGGCACCGCAGTGATGCTGGGCTGGCAGGCCCGGATTGCCGCGGTCGTGGCTGCTGTGTTCATCGCCTTCACCGCACTGCTGGCACTGCCCAAAGGCTGGTTCTGGATGCGCGGCGGTGCCGAGTATCCGTTGTTGTGGACGCTGGCATTGCTGGCCATCGCCCTGGCAGGGCCCGGTGCATGGGCGGTGGATGCCCTGGTTCTGTCTGGAGACATCGCATGAGCAACGAACCTCTCGATCCTGGCCGCCGCAACGTGGTGCTGGCCACCGGTGCCGCGCTGGTGCTGGGCCTGGCTGGCGGTACCGCCACGGCCATTGAATCCCCTTCCAAGGAGCGTCGCATGAGCACGCTGGTCATCCGCAACGCACGCATCACCACCCTCGATCCGCAGCAACCGCATGCGCAGGCATTGGCGGTGCAGGAGGGGCGTATCGTCGCCGTCGGCAGCGACGAACAGATCATGCGCGACTGGGGCAGCGAAGCTACCCTCATCGATGCACAGGGACGGCGCCTGGTGCCGGGCCTCAATGACAGCCACACCCACCTGATCCGCGGCGGCCTGAACTACAACCTGGAGCTGCGCTGGGACGGTCTGCGCTCGCTGGCCGATGCGATGGCCATGCTGAAGGCGCAGGTTGACCGCACGCCCGCGCCGCAGTGGGTGCGTGTGGTCGGTGGATTCACCGCGACCCAGTTCACCGAGAAGCGCCTGCCGACCCTGCAGGAACTGAACGACATCGCCCCGGATACGCCGGTGTTCCTGCTGCACCTGTACGACCGCGCGCTGCTCAACCGTGCCGCGCTGCGTGCCTGTGGCTATACCAAGGAAACCCCGGATCCGCCCGGCGGACAGATCGTGCGCGATTCGCTGGGCAACCCGACCGGCCTGCTGCTGGCCAAGCCGAACGCACTGATCCTGTATGCGACCCTGGCCAAGGGGCCGAAGCTGCCGGTCGAGTACCAGGCCAATTCGACCCGCCATTTCATGCGCGAGTTGAACCGCTTGGGCATCACTTCGGTGATCGACGCCGGCGGTGGCTTCCAGAACTACCCCGAGGACTACCAGGTCATCGAGCAGCTGCACCGCGACCAGCAGCTGACCGTACGCATCGCCTACAACCTGTTCACCCAGAACAAGGGCAGCGAGGTCAGCGATTTCCGCGGCTGGAGCGAGATGCTGCAACCGCGCCAGGGCGATGATCTGCTGCGCCACAACGGTGCCGGCGAGATGCTGGTGTTCTCGGCAGCCGATTTCGAACTGTTCAACGAGCCGCGACCGGAGCTGCCGCCGGAGCTGGAGCCGGAACTGCATGACGTGGTGAAGCTGCTGGTGGAGAAGCGCTGGCCATTCCGCATCCATGCGACCTACGACGAGAGCATCAGCCGCATCCTCGACGTCTACGAGCGGGTCAACCGCGAGGTGCCGTTCGATGGCCTGCACTGGTTCATCGACCACGCCGAGACCATCACTCCGCGCAACATCGAGCGTATCCGCGCCTTGAACGGCGGCATTGCCGTGCAGCACCGCATGGCCTACCAGGGCGAGGCGTTCGTGCAGCGCTACGGCGTGCAGGCGGCGCGGCACACGCCGCCGGTGAAGCGGATGCTGGCCGAGGGGGTGCCGGTTGGCGCCGGTACCGACGCCACCCGCGTGGCCAGCTACAACCCCTGGGTGGCACTGTCGTGGCTGGTGACCGGGCGCACCGTCGGTGGCCTGGCCCTGTACGGCGATGAAAACCTGCTGGAGCGCGAGCAGGCCCTGCGCCTGTGGACGCAGGGCAGCGCGTGGTTCTCTGGAGACGAAGCGGTGAAGGGCACGCTGAAGGAGGGCCAGCTGGCCGACTTCATCCTGCTGTCGGCCGACTTCTTCCGCGTCGATGAGCAGCAGATCGCCGACATCACCAGCCTGTTGACCGTGGTGGGTGGCCGCATCGTGCATGGCGACGGGGACTACGCCGGGTTGGCGCCGCAGCTGCCGCCGGCGATGCCGGACTGGTCACCGGTGAACCGGTTCGGCGGCTACCACGTCGGCGGCGCCGCCACTGGGCTGGCGGCGGCCCATCATCACCATCACGGCGCAGCCTGCAGCACTCACGGTGCGCACGGGCATGCGGCCCGTCATGCCGCGCCAACCGATGACCTGACCGCGTTCTGGGGCGCGATGGGATGTTCGTGCTTCGCGTTCTGACCCTGGCATCACTGGCATTGCCATCGTTGGCGCTGGCCTGCGACGGCGGCGCCTGTACCGCGGTTGGCGATGGCCAGTTGCAGTGGGATGCATCGCTGCGCCTGCGTGGCATGTACTACGACCCGACCCGGTTCGGCGTCGGTGGCGGCGAGGATGGCTACGGCCTGCTGCGTGCGCTGGCGTCGGCCACCTTCGCCCGCGATGACTGGCAGGCGAAGCTGCAGCTGGGTGCACATGCCGAGCGCGGCAAGGCCGGCGGTCCAGGTCGTACCGATCGCGGTGCGTTGGACGTACAGCAGGCGTACTGGCGGTTGGCCGGCGCTGGCATGCACGTGCAGCTGGGCAGGCAGGAAGCGGGCTATGGCAGCTCGCGCCTGCTGTCGGTGCGCGATGGGCCGAACATCCGCTTGGCCTTCGACGGTGCGCGGGTGGGGTGGCAGGGCCGGCTGGGCGCGCTGGACCTGATGGCGTTGCGTCCGGTCGAGAACCGTCCCGGGGCGTTCGATGACCGCGGTGAGCACGGTGCACACCTGATCGGTGTCTATGCGACGACGGCGCAGCGCACAGGCGGCAGCCAGTGGGATCTCTATCTGCTGGACTACCGTCGCGGGGGCGCGCGCTTCGCTGCAGGCAGCGGAATTGAGCGGCGGCAGACCCTGGGCGCGCGCTGGTTCGGTCAATCCGGTGCGCTGGACTGGAACACCGAACTGGTGGTGCAGGGCGGTGAGCTGCGGGTCGTGAGCGGCGATCTGGACATCCGCGCGTGGACTCTCGCCACCGATACCGGCTGGCGTTGGGCAGAGTTGCCGCTGCAACCGCGCCTGGGCCTGAAGGCCGATATCGCCAGCGGCGATGGAGATCCGCGAGATGGTCGGCTCGGTACGTTCAATGCATTGTTTCCCAAGTCCGCCTATTTCAGCGAAGCCAGCCTGTTGGCACCGGCCAACCTGATGGATCTGCAACCGACGCTGGCGCTGCGCCTGCATGACGCGGTGACCACCGAGCTGGGTGTACAGCTGGCCTGGAAGCAGCGGCGCGCCGATGCGGTCTACACCACGCCGGCACCGTTGGCAGCGCTGCCCGGCAGTGCCGGTGGCGCACGCCGCATCGGTACCCAGTACAAATCCGAAACCCGCTGGCAGGTCAATGACCGCTGGCAATGGCAGCTGCAGCTGGCCTGGGTCGACGCGGGCCCTGCACTGAAGCAGGCCGGTGGCCAGGACACGCTGTTTGCCTCACTCGTTGGAGCATGGCAATGGTGAACGCATCCGCGTCACAACACTCCCCGCAGGCCGATGGCGCCTGGTCGCCGCTGAAGATCCGCATGTTCCGTTCGATCTGGCTGGCGATCCTGGCCAGCAACATCGGTACCTGGGTCAACGACGTGGCTGCGGCCTGGGTGATGGCTGAACGCACCGGCTCGGCGTTGATGGTGGCACTGGTGCAGTCGGCAACCACGGTGCCGATCGTGCTGCTGGCGCTGGCTGCGGGCACCCTGGCCGATATTGTGGACCGCCGGAAATACCTGCTGTTCACCCAGGGCTGGATGCTGCTGGTGGCGGCAGCGACGGCGGTGCTTACGGCGATGGACCTGCTGACACCACAGCTGCTGGTGCTGCTGACCTTCTGCATGGGCTGCGGCGCGGCGATGGCGATGCCGGCGCAGGCCGCGATCGTCTCCGAGCTGGTGCCGCAACCGATGTTGGCTTCGGCGGTGGCACTCAACTCCATCGGCATCAACATCGCGCGTTCGATCGGCCCAGCCATCGGCGGCGTGATCGTGGCCCAGCTGGGTGCGGTGTGGGCCTTCGGCTTCAACGCCGTCACCTTTGCGGCAATGTTGTTCGTGGTGTGGGGCTGGAAGCGTGATCCGAAGGCGTCCAGCTTGCCTCCGGAAGGGTTCGGTGCCGGGCTGAAGGCGGGCCTGCGCTATGCCAGCCGTGCCGGACGGCTGCAGGCGGTATTGATCAAATCGGCCGGCTTTTTCTTCTTTGCCGCAGCGATGAACGCGATGCTGCCCGTGGTGGTGCGCGGACAGATGCAGGGTGGGGCGGGGCAGTACGGCGTGCTGCTGGGTTGCATCGGTATCGGTGCGGTGGGCGGTGCGCTGCTGCTGCCGAAGCTGCGGGCCAGGCTCGACCGTGATCTGCTGGTGCTGCTGGCCACCTTGTCCCTGGCTGCAAGCCTGGCCGGCCTGGCGCTGACCCGTAGCGGGTACGTGTTGCCGCTGGTGATGCTGGTCAATGGCTTTGCCTGGATCACCGTGCTGTCTTCGTTGCAGATCGCAGCTCAGACAGCGGTGCCGGCCTGGGTGAGAGCACGGGCGCTTGCCCTGTACATCATGGTGTTTTCGGCCGGCATGGCGGCGGGTGGCCTGAGCTGGGGCGCGCTGGCGCAGCGCACATCGCCGGAACTGGCATTGCTGGTAGCCGCTGCAGGCGCGGTCATCGGTGGTCTGCTGGTGTGGCGCGTGCGCATAGCCGGTTCCGAAGATCTGAACCTGAGTCCGGCCGGCCACTGGCCAGCGCCAGAGCTGTCGGTACCAGTGTCGAATGATCGTGGACCGGTGCTGGTGACCGTCGAATATCGCATCGATGCCGCCGATCGCGCCGCGTTCCAGGCGCAGATGCGCACGCTGGGGACGATCCGTCGACGCGATGGCGCCGTGGTCTGGGGCGTGGTCGAGGATGTGGCGACCCCGGGCATCCATTTGGAATATTTCGTGGCGGCGTCGTGGTTGGAGCACCTGCGCCAGCATGAGCGCATCACCGCCGACGACAAGGCGATCCAGGAGGCGCTGCGCGCGTTGCACCGCGGTGAGCGTGCCCCGGTGGTGCGTCATTTCGTCGGTGGCCATGATCCGCTGCCGGCGGCAGCGCTACATCACCACAGCGACATCTGATGGCCCCGTGGTAGGGCCGGCCGCTGGCCGGCTGGGCGTGGTTCTGATCGGGGGTATGAGGTTGCCGGCCAGCGGCCAGCACTACCGTAGGAGCGGCGGCGCCGGAGCGCCGCCGCGATAGCTCATTTACGTGCGAACGCCAGCAGGTCGGCGTTGAACTGATCGGCATGGGTCAGGGTGAGGCCGTGCGGTGCACCGGCGTACACCTTCAGTTCGGCGTTGCCGATGATCTGCGAAGACAGCTTGGCCGAGGCGTCGAACAGCACGATCTGGTCATCATCGCCGTGTACCACCAGGGCCGGCACGTCGATTTTCTTCAGGTCGTCGGTGTAGTCCACTTCCGAGAACTCGTGGATGCAGTCGTACTGGCCCTTCACACCGCCCAGCATGCCCTGCAGCCAGAACGAATCACGCATGCCCTCGGTGACGCTGTTGCCATCACGATTGGCCCCGAAGAACGGCGTGGCCAAGTCCTTGAAGAACTGCGAACGGTCGCCGCTGGTGCCTTTGCGGATGCCGTCGAAGACCTCCAGCGGGGTGCCGGCCGGATTGTTGGCGGTCTTCAACATCAACGGCGGCACCGCCCCGACCAGCACCACCTTGGCCACGCGCGTGCTGCCATGGCGGCCGATGTAGCGGGCCACTTCGCCACCGCCGGTGGAATGGCCGACCAGGATCGCGTCTTTCACGTCCAACGCATCCAGAACGGCAGCGAGGTCGTCGGCGTAGGTGTCCATGTTGTTGCCGTCCCAGGTCTGGCTAGACCGGCCATGGCTGCGGCGATCGTGGGCGATCACCCGGTAGCCATTCTGGCCCATGAACAGCATCTGCGGGTCCCAGGCGTCGGACGACAACGGCCAGCCATGGGCGAATACGACAGGCTGACCGGTGCCCCAGTCCTTGTAGAAGATGCGGGCGCCATCGTTGACGGTCACGAAATTGCTCATTGCAGGTTCCTTGGCGGAAGGGAGGGAAGGCGCCGGCGGGTTCGCCGGCGCCTGCGGCAGTACAGCGCACGATGTGCCGCCTGCATTGCACGGCTGTGGCGGATTGACGGCTCACTACGATGACGCGACTCGCTCTGGCAGCGGGCCCGTGCTGATGGCCACCATGGCCATCGGACGCGCGAGGGCCAGCCATGAAGATACCGAGATGGGGAGTGCTGCCCGGACTGCTGTGGGCCGTTGTCGCGGTGGCGCAGACCAACGTTTACAAGTGCATCGATGGTGGCCACCCGGTCTATCAGCAGACGCCCTGCCAGGGGCGGGCAGAGTGGCGCTGGGAAGTGCCTGCTGTGGAGTCGAAGGCGCGTGGGCCGCTACCTGCTGCCGTGCAGCCTGCCCGCCGTGGCGCCACACGGATGCCACGGCGCGGGCGCGCGCAGGGCGCACTGATATCGATCACGGCCGACCCGCAAGCCTGCGAGCGGGCGCGCCAGCAGCAGGTGAAGACGCTGGCCAAGCCGCGCAGGCTCGATTACCTGCAGCGTAGGCAGCTGGATGACGCGGTGCGCGAAGCCTGTCGTTGAATACAACGAAAAACGGCACCCGAAGGCGCCGTTCTGGTCTGCAGCTGGGTAAGCCTCAGCGGCCGTCGCTGGCGGCGGCCGGCACCGCGGTCGCATCCGGCTTGGGCAGGCTCAGCTCCGGGTTGCCCTGTTCGGCCTGCAGGATCAGGATCCGGCGCTGCAGCGCATCGAGCTGGCTGTTGGTGCTCCGCACGTCGGTGCTCAGGCTGACCGCCTGTTGCTGCGCCTGCTGCAGCGCTGCGCTGACCTGCGCCGACTGCGCCTGCTGCTGTTCCATTTCCTGCTGCAGGGTACGCAGGCGTTCTTCGTTGTAGGCCACCAGCCGCTCGGTGTAGCGCTTGCCGGCTTCCAGCCGGGTGGTGTCGATGTAGACCTGCGCCAGCTGTTCGGACTGCTGCGCGAAGGTGCGGTAGACACGCTCGGCGTTGTCGACGGCATCGGTCTTGATCACCCGCCAGAAATTCTTTTCCTGGAACAGGGCCACGTAGTAGGTCAGGGTGTTGGCGTTGAACAGCAGGCTGGCGCCGTAGTTGCCGTTGTAGGTGGTACGCAGCTCGGTGAGTTGCTGCGAATCCATCAACTGCTTGAGTTCGTCGACGGTGTTGCGTACCACCGGTGCGGCCTTGGCCGGGTCGACCGTGGCAGCGCGATCACCACGTGCGGCCAGCGCCGACGGCGCCACCGCGATCATGGCCATGGCCAGCAGTGCTGCGCCGCGCGGATGCCGGGCGAAGACGGTGCCCCCTGAAGTTTCTCGCATGTCTAGACCATCCACGGATGTAGTGTGGGTTGAGTTGAAAGTGGTTCCCCGCCGCGAGTCTAGCATGGGCACCGACGCCGCCAACCCGCGCCCGCGCGGGTCAGAAGACCAGCTGCGCCGAGCTGCACTGGATCGACTGCATGCTGATATCGGTGCGGCCCAGTTCCAGCCCGAGCAGGCTGGCCAGGGTGTTGGTCAGCAGGGTGCCGACGCTGTTGAGCACCGGCTTGAGCGCGGCCAGCACCGGATTCAGCAGCGCGCACAGCAGGCCGCTGCAGGTCACGTTGTTGCCCGGAGTGGTTACCCCGCCACCATTCTGGCCATCGAGGAACCCGGCCGGGGCGGTCTGGATGTAGGACGCCAGGTTGGTGCGCACGCAGCCGTTGTAGTCGATCAGGTTGCCCAGCAGGCTGTCGCAGCGGTTGATCAGCAGCCCACCAACCAAGGAGCCCAGCAGGCCGTCGAGCAACCCGAGGCCCTGGCCGGTCACGGTGGTGCGATAGCCGGTCCACACCGAACCATCTTCCCAGCAGGTGGTAAGGCCAAGCAGGCAGGGCTTGGGTACGCCTTTGGTCACTGTCCAGTTGCCCAGCGGTGCGAGGTTGCGTGATGGATCGCCATCGCGCAGCAACGGAATCACCTGGTCCACGTTGTAGCGCCCGCCGCTGGGGAAGGCGGCCTGCAGGTAACGGTCGGCCAATGCCTTGGCGGTGTCATTGGCGCTCATGCCCTGCTTGGGTGAACTGAGCATGCCCGACAGCACGCGCAGCAGTTCGTTGACCAGATCGGACACGGCGCTGCCGACGGCCAGCGGATTGATCCGGGTCGAGCCGGTCTGGCCGGCAGCCAGGGTCAGGCTCTGCGTGCTGGTCAGCGCCGGCAGGGTGATCCTGTCGTTGATCAAGGGTTGACCCAGCAGCTTCAACAACTGCTCGTTCTGCAGGGTCGCGTCACAGACGTTGCTCTTGGAGAAACGATCGGCCGCATTGACCTTGCCGACGCAGGCACGCAGCACCGAGGAATCGACCTGGACGGTGGCCGTGGGTGGCGCCGCGCCACACTGGATACTGGTCAATGTTCCCATCGCATTGGCCACATCCACGTGCAGTGGCAGATGCAGCCGGGTGCCGAGCAGGTTCAGCAGCGGACCGATCGCGAACAGGCGGTCGCTGTCGACGTCCACCATCAGCCGCACCTGCGCGTTGTACGCGCGTGCGCCGACACCGCCGATGGCGATCGACGGCGGCTCCACCACGCCGGCCTTGACGTCGATGCCCAGCAGGTTCAAGCCCTGCACCTGCACGCCATTGCCATCGTTGGCGATGGAGATCGCGGCGGTGACAAGATCCAGCACATTGACCCGCGATTCCAGCGCGCTGCCGATGGTGCCGTCCGGCGAGATCACCTGCGCGAACAGACCGCCGCCGCCGTTCTGGCTGCCCAGAAGAATATTGAGCTGGTTGATGTCCAAGCGGGTGCCGACCAGGTTGGACAACGCCTGCAGCTGCACGCCGACGGCGGTCTCGCGGCCGACTACCGTGGCAGTGGCATTGACCAGCTGTGCCAGCGAGATGCGATTGATCGACAGCAGCCTGTTGAAGTCGGCCACGCTGAGGTCAGCGGTGACCGGAATGCCGAGTGCCGCCAGCAGCCCCGATGGAGTGATGGTCGCCTGCGCCAAACCGTCGTAGGACAGCACCGTCGCGTTGGTGACGTCCAGGCCGACCAGGCGGAGGGTCGCCATCAAGGGTGAGTTGCCATTGGTGCGCAGCAGCTGCGAACCCACCGCGAACACTGCAGTGGGTTCCGAGCGCTTGGCCACGGCCTGCACGCGCAGGGTGGGCAGCGTGCGGTTCTGGCCGAAGAACGGCAGCACGCCGCGTTCGGCAACGACGCGCACCGCATTGCGTGGATTGCTGGCGTCCACGCTCGGGCTGAAGTGGTCCGCCGTTTCACGGCTGGCATTCCAGTTGCCGCACTCGATCTGCACCTGCCCACGGAAGCGGTTCTGCGCGAGAGCGCTCTGCCGGGCAGCACTGTTGTCGGCATTGCTGGCGTTGCACAGGTCCAGCCGTTGTGCGCCCGCCAGAGCAGCAAGATCGACTACTTTCTGTGTATCGCGCTTGGCCCAGAACAGGAAGCCGATCTCGACCAGGCCGAGCATTGCCAGCAACGCGATCATCACCAGCATCATGGTGACCGACATGCCGCCGCGCGGGCGACTGAAGCTGATGTGGCGTGCTCGGTTCATGGCAGACCTCAGCGTCCGGATCGGGAGGTTCCTGCAGACTTGGCGACATCGGTTTCGAAGAATTGCGGGATGTCGTACTGGAAGCTCTTCAGGTAACGCGCGTAGCTGGATGTAGCCTGGTCGCCAAGAATCGGCAGGCGGGCGCCGGCAACCTCGCCGGAAGCCTGCAGGCGGAACAGGCTGCGAGTGGTGTCGCCGATCTGAGAGGTGTTGGGTCGCAGCGGCGTGCCACCGAAATCAGGCTTGGCTGCAGGGACTGGCGGAGTCGGTGGAGCCTGTTCCGGCGATACGTCCACGGTGGCCAGCGGCTCGCTGTGCAGGGGAGCGGCTGTCGACGCGGGCGCCGCACCACCCAGCATCTGCCCGGTCAACGGTGGCTGCGGCGTCTGCGCCTGCACAACCGCAGCAAAATACAAGCCGGCAAGCGTCGGCAGCAGGCAGCGGATCAGCGGTGTCGGGGTCATGGCGTGTTCCCGGTGGGATGGTCGATGGTGCCGAAGCGCTCCAGCATCGAGGGCGGCAGTCGTGACGGGTCGCGTTGGTCGCGGCCATCACGGCGGGGCTCAGCGGCCAAGCGCGGGCCTGCGGTGGCGGGGCTGACGGTTGCGGAGGCAACCGGTCGCGTCGCTGCTGCCGCTGCAGCAGTGGCTGCTGCCTGGCGTTGCTGCAGCCGCGCGCGGATCTGCTGTGCCTGCTGTTCGACGCTGCGGCGCGTCTGCTCGCTGAAGCTGGCCTGTTGGGCCAGTCGTTCGACGGTGGCCTTGTCGCCACGCAGCAGCGCCCACAGGGCGAGATTGGCGGTGGCCTTGATGTTGCCCGGCGACAGTTCCAGCGCCTTGGCCAGCGGCTCGCGTGCCTGTTCGAAACGACCGGCGCGCAGGCGTGCATAGCCCAGGTCGCCCAGGTAATCGGTGTTCAGTGGGTTCAGCTGGGTGGCACGTGCCAGCGCCTGTTCGCCGCCGTCGTCATCATCACGGAGGGCGGCGATCAGGCCGATGCCATGCGCGGCGGCTGCGGCCTGGGGGCCATTTCCGAGTTCGCGGTACAACGACAGCGCGGCCTCGATCTGGCCGGTCTGGCGAAGTGCATCGGCCTGCAGCAGGCGCAGTGCCGGGGTATCGCCGTAGCGCTGGCGGAAGGCATCCACGTGCGCCAGCGAGGCGTACCAGGCGCCCTGCTGCTGCATGCGCTGGATCAGCTCCAGATAGGCGTTGCGGCTGTCCTGCGGGGCCGGCGTAGGCTCGGCCAGGCTCGGCGCACGCAGGTACTTCGGCGTGGTGGAGCTGCAGCCGGCAGCGGCGGCAACCAGGGCAAGCAACAGGCAGGCGGGGCGCAGGACAGGCATGAAGGTCATCCCATTTTCGACAAGGTAGTGGCCAGCGCGACCAGCGCCGGTCCGGCCAGCACCAGCATCAGTGCCGGCAGCAGGGTCAGCATCATCACCACGGTCATCTTCACCGAGAGCTTGCCGACCTTTTCCTTCAGCGCGTTGCGGCGCTGCTCGCGCAGACGGATGCTGAACTGGCGCAGCGGTTCCTGCACGGCACCGCCGTGCGCGTGCACCTGCAGGATCAACTGCACGAGGCTGGACAGGTCGTCGTCGCCGTATACATCGCTCAGCCGTCGCAGTGATTGCGCGCGCGTGCGTCCGTGGGTGTAGGACACATTTGCTTCCTGGAGTTCCCCGCCCAGCACCGGCAGTGCGTCGCGAAGCTTGTCGCCCAGTGTCTGCAGGCTCTGATCCATGCTGAAGCCCACGCCCTGCAGCAGGCGCAGCAGGTCGATCAACAGCGGTAGTTCATTGTTCACGGCACGCCGCCGCCGCTTGACCCACGCACTGAGCGCGAACTTCGGCAGCAGAAGGCCGGCAGCGAGCGCGCCGATCACCACCATGATCCTGGACAACCCCGTGACATCGCTGATCGCCAGCGCGATACCCAGCACCAGCACCGCCAGCAGCAGGCGCAGGCCCAGGTAAATGGCCGTGCCGCGTCGGGTATTCCAGCCGGCCAGGTCCAGCAGCAGGCGATCTTCACCGGCCAGCAGCGCTGTTTCCAGGCGGCCGCCGCTCAGCCCGCGGCCGAACTGCTCCAGCCAGCCGAGTGAATCCTTGCGTGCGTCGGCGGCGGCTTCTTCGCTTTCGCGCGGACGCAGCGCTGTTTTCAGCGTGGCCTCGCTGCGGTCCTCGCGCTGGCTGCGCACCCAGCTGCCCAGCCCGAGCAGGGCCACGCCGGCGGCCAACACCAGCAGGGCAGCCACGAACCAGATGCTGGCGCTCATTGGATGCCCCCTGCGTGGACGGGGATGTTCATAGTGATTTGGCCAGGCGATACAGCAGGAAGGCGCCGGTCAGTTCCATGCACAGGGCGATCAACAGGATCTTGTGGCCCAGCGGATCGTGCAGCACCGGCTGGAAGAACTCGGGGCTGGAGATCGCCATCAACACGGCGCTGGCCGGGGGCAGCAGGCCCAGTACCCACGCCGACATGCGGGTTTCAGACGTGGTGGCAGCCAGTTCCTGCTGGGCCTGTTCCAGGTCGCGCATGAAGTCGCCCATGCGCTGCAGGATCTGGTCGGCACGGCCACCGATGCGCACGCTCACGCCCATCACCACCGCCAGCACCTTCAGCACGTCCATGCGGTAAGGCTGTGCGGCCAGGCTGAGCGCGCGGTCCAGGTCCATGCCGCCACGGGCATAGCGCACGGTGGTGTCGAGCAGGCCACGCAGCGGGGCGTTGGTCTGCACCGAGGCGACCTGGAAGGCGGCCTGCAGGCTGTTGCCGAGCGCGGTCAGGCGCACCAGGTTGTCGAGGAAGTCCGGCAGCTGGTGCAGCAGCTGTGCCTGCAGCTTGCCGGTGCGGCGCATCAGCCACAGCCAGCAGCCCAGCAGGTACAGCAGCAGGGTCAGCGGGAACATCCAGGCAGTGCCCAGGCGCAGCACTGCGAATGCGGACAGGGCGATGCCCGGCAGCAGCATCAGCAGTGGCAGCTTCCAGCCCGGTGTCAGGCCGGCACGTTGCAGCTGCCCGTCCCAGGGCAGGGGGCGCCGACCCGGTGGTGGCAACGGTGCCTGCCGTGCCGCGTCGGTGGCGGTGTTGGCGCCAGCGCCGGTGCCGCGCGCCAGCTGCTGCTCGGCATGCTGCAGGGAGGCCTGGCGCTGTTGGCGGGTGCTGGCTGTGCCCCACAGCCACACGGCCAGCGCCAGCAGCACCGACACGATGCTCAGCACACCCAGCAGCAGGCCGGTACTCATGCTCAGAAGTCTCCGTACAGGGATTCGCGCAGCAACTGCCGGAATGGTTCCAGCTTGTGCGAATGCGGCTGGAAGCCCAGGCCGATCCAGCGATCGATTTCCTTGCCGCTGCCATCGATCTGCACTTCGTGGCGGAACATCTCCTGGGTGGTGATCAGGTTGTCGCTTACGCCGGTGATTTCGGTGATCGACACCAGCACGCGGCGGCCGCTGCCCAGGCGCGAGATCTGCACGATGAAGTCGATGGCACTGGCGATCTGCCGACGCAGACTGTCTTCGCTGCCCTGGAAGCCGGCAAAACCGGCCAGCATCTCGATGCGGTACAGGCAGTCGCGTGGCGAGTTGGCGTGGATGGTGGCCATCGATCCGTCATGGCCGGTGTTCATCGCCTGCAGCATCTCCAGCACCTCGGCGCCACGCACCTCGCCGACCACGATGCGGTCGGGACGCATGCGCAGGCTGTTGCGCACCAGGTCGCGGATGCTGACCGCGCCCTGGCCCTCGGCGCCACCGATGCGGCTCTCCAGGCGCACCACATGCGGGTGATTGAGCGAGAGCTCGGCGGTGTCTTCCACGGTGATGACGCGTTCGTTGGCCGGCACATAGCTGGCCAGCGCATTGAGCAGCGAGGTCTTGCCCGAGCTGGTGCCGCCGGAGACCAGGATGTTGCAGCGGCCCAGCACCATCGCCTTCAGCAGCGCCTGCATCGGTGCATCGAAGGTGCCCTTGGCCAGCAGCTCGTCGGGGGTGAAGGGGTCCTTGCGGAACTTGCGGATGGACACCATCGGCCCGTCCACCGCCAACGGCGAGATGATCGCGTTGAGGCGACCGCCATTGGGCAGGCGCGCATCGACCATCGGATTGGAATCATCCAGGCGGCGGCCGAGCGGGGCGATGATGCGGCGCAGGATGCGCAGCAGGTGGGTGTCGTCGGTGAAGCGCTGTGGCGCGCGTTTGAGCTGCCCGCCCTGGGAGACATGCACATCCTTGAAGCCATTGATCAGGATGTCTTCGATGGTGGGGTCATGCAGCAGGTCATCGAGCGGGCCGAACCCGGTCAGCTCCTTGACCAGGCCTTCGGCCACCACCTGCATTTCTTCTTCGTTGATGGGAATGCGCCATTCCTGGATGAAACTGACCGTCTGCACCTCCACCCAGCGGGCGATGGTGTCCGGGGCCCAGGAATCGATGTCGATGCGTTCGTCTTCGATGCTGTTGAGCAGGTGCTCATGTGCGGCCGACAGCACCTTCTGGTACTGCTCGGTCTGTGCGAACGGCAGGCTGCCCGGTGCATGTTCCGGCACCGGGTTGCGGGCGACAACGTGCGGGAACGGGGTCACTTTGTCTTCCATTGCGATCCACCCAGGGCAAGGGCAAGTCTTTCCCGCAGGCCGTGCGCCTGGACCGGGCAGGCAGCCGGATCCAAGCGTTGCACCAGCGGGGCGAGGGCACGCAGGTACGGGTCGCGCGGCGCATCCTGCAGCAGCAGATGACCGTGGCTGGCGGCCGCGCGTACCCGAGGCCGCTCGGGCAGGGTGGCCAGCAGCGGCAGCTCGAAGCGGCGCGCGATCTGTTCGGGGCTCATGCCACTGTTGTCGTCGTGGCGGTTGATCAGCAGCTGCAGTCGCTTCTCGCGATCGCGCTGGCCGGAAAGGTGCTTCAGGGCGTGGTCCAGCGATACCAGGGTGGCTATCGATGCGTCAGCCACCAGCCAGATTTCATCGGCCTGTTCCAGCAGCAGTGGTGGCAACTGCCGTAGCGGGCAGCCACCCGCATCGCACAGCACGCTGGCAAACACGCCGCGCAGTCGTTGCAGCAGCGCGCCGGGATCGGACGGCGGCAGCGCGTCGCTGCCACTGGCGCGATCAAGCAGGACCAGGCCGCTGGGATGCCGGGCCATTGCCGTTCGTGCCAGGGTGGCATCGATGCGGCTGGCATTGCGCAGCGCATCTTCGTAATGGAAGCGGCTGTCCAGGTTGAGGTATAGGGCGAGGTCGCCAGCCGGCTGCGCCAGATCCATCAGCAGCCCGTCCCGCACGGCTGCCTCGCCCTGGGCCAGGGTATGGGTCTGTTGTGCGAGCACCGACAGATGTGCGGCCAGGGTGCTGGTGCCGACGCCGGCGCGCACGCCCAGCAGCACGATCAGCCGCGCCTTGTGCGCCTGCTGTGCGCTTGCGGCGGAGCGCGGTGACAGGGCGCGACGCAGGGCGGCCTCGATGCCGGTGTTGTCACTGTCCAGGTCCAGCACATCGCGCAGGCCGGCGCGTAGCGCCATCACCACGCCTTCAACCTGGCCGGCGCTGGTGGCGCCTACCGCCACCAAGGTCAAGTCCGGTTGGGTCTGCTGCAGCTGCTGCGCCAGCACCGTCGATGCCGATGCATGCTCCGGGCGGAAGTCGAGCAGCACCAGGTTCTGCGGGCCACGCTGAAGGTCCTGTGCCGAGGTCGGCTCGCCGCTGTCCTGCCAGTGCAGTGCCGTGGCCGGCGGCAGCTTGGCAGCCAGGCGCGGCAGCAGTTCGCGGTCGATCCCGTACAGGACCAGGTTCATCGGTGGTCCTTGCGGGTGCAGCGGCAGGGCAGTGGCGTAGGGCATGGGCGTGGTACCGGAGACGTCATGTGGGTCAGCGCGAGAAACCGGGCACGGGGTCGCGGCTGATCGGGCCAAGCAGCCACGCGCCCCATTCGGGCATGTTCGGCTTGGCTTCGCGATCGCCGGGCAGCGGCAGTACGGTATTGCGGGCAATCGGCTGTACCAACCGCGGCGTGACGATGATCACCAGTTCCTTGTCCTGGCGCTTGTAGTCGAAGTTGCGGAAGAACGTACCGATGATCGGCAGGTCGCCGAGCAGGGGAATCTTGTTGACCGTCGACGCCACGGTGGAACTGACCAGACCACCGATGACGAAGCTCTCCCCATCGCCAAGCTCGACGGTGGTATCGGCGCGGCGGGTGGTGATTGAAGGGATCTGCACGCCGTTCAGTGCGATCGAATTGGTGTAGTCCAGGTCGCTGGCTTCCGGTGCAACCTTCAACGCAATGCGGTTGGGTGAGAGCACCGTGGGGGTGACGGTCAGGCCGATGCCGAACGGCTTGTAGGTGACCGTGGTCGTGCCAAGTCCCTGCGGCTCCAGGATCGGCAGTTCGCCACCGGCCAGGAAGCTGGCGCTCTGCCCGGACAGCGCAACGAGGGTCGGCTCGGCCAGTACGCGGGCCATGCCGTTGGCCTGCAGCAGGTCGACGTCGGCGTTCCACAGGCCCTTGGTCGAACCAAACACCAGCCGGAACGCCGAGGAGATCGGCGATTCGCTTTCGTTGCTGGACTCGCCTTCCTTCATGCCCGGGAGGATGCCGGTGTTGCCTGGCAGCTGCCCGCCCGGTCGGGCGAATCCATAGGCGAAACCACCGTTGCGGTTCTGGAAGTTGATGCCGATCTGCTTCAGCGCCGTCTTGTTGAATTCGACCACCTTGACCTCGACCTGTACCACGCCGCCGCTGCTGATGGTGGAAGCGTCGGTCAGGCTGCCGTCCTTGCCCAGCGCCATCACTGCGGTCTTCTGTTCCTGCATGTGCGCCAGCACGCTGTCGCTGCTTCCCTGCAGGAGTCCTTGGTAGTCCTGTTGGGTGAACACCAGCCCGTTGGGGCCTGTATCGGCCGCCCCCTGCACAGCACTCTGTACGCGCACCTGCACGCGCTGCGGTTCGCTCTGCTTGCGGTGCCACAGCAGCAGGGTGGTGGTGCCCGGTGCTTTGCCGACCAGCAGTGCCTGGCGTGCGCCGCGCAGCATCACGATGTCAGCCACGCCGGGGTCGGCGATGGCGACCCGTTCCAGGTCGGCCGGCAGTGTCCATGGCCGCTGTTCGCGGGTCTGCAGCAGCAGATCGTCGGCAGCCACGCTCGCACCCGGTGCCAACAGCACCAGCAGCAGGGCCAGCCAGCGCTGGCGGACAGTGGGGCGTAGGCGGTGGCGACGTTCAGTCATGTGTGCTCTCGGCAAGGGTCAAAGTGAGCCACGGGGGGCGGCAGTGTCGCCACGGATGATTTCGATGCCCGCCGGTCGCGGTGTCGAGCGACGTGGCGTCGGTGCGCGCGCCGGCGTTTCGTGAGCGCTGCGCTGTACGCTGCCGCTGCGGCCAGCCAGTGCGTCGCCATCCAGTCCAGCGTAGGCGTGGTTCTCCGGTCGCTGCAGGGCCTGCTGCTGTTCGTCGTCCAGGCCGCGCACCGGGTCCAGCACGCCGCGCGCCTGCGGGAACAGCGCCACGTCCGGCAGGCCGGTATCGGCGGGATTTCGCAGGGCCAGGAACAGCTTGCCCTGCTGCGCGCCGAGCAGGAGGCGGTTGGCGTCGGCCACCGGTACCGCCAGCACCGCGGTGCGTGCTGGTTGTGTGGCATCGCTGCCGTTTCCGTTGCTGTGGGCGCTGCTGGAACCACTGGTGATATCGGCCGCGCGTGAGTCGCTGTTGGCCGTGGCCGGTGCCTCACCCTGTGCAGTGCCGGGTGCCACCGCAATGTCCTGCTGACCGTAGCTGAGCACGCGCAGGCGTGACAGCAGCAACCGCGTCTGTGCGATGTCCTGCTGGCCGTTGTAGCTGGTAGCGGCGCTGCGCAGGTTGAGGAACACGTCGACGAAATCGCCGGGCAGGATCCGGTTGCCTGCCGCGACCAGCTCATCGACCGGCACCGCCAGTGCCCGTTCGCCCGGCCGCAGCTGCAGCGAGAAGCCCTGTGCGAGCAGGCTGGTGCCAATCGCGCTGCCTTCGCTGATGTCCTGCACGGGCACCTTGCCAACCACCGCCGCCAGGTCGGTCACTGCCCCCGGCACTTCTGCAGTGTGTTGCGTCAGTCGTACGCCATTGGCGCTGATCGGCTCGCCGGCAGGTAGCCGCGCGGTAGCTTCAACGACACTGAAGGTCTGCGCATCGGCCTTTACGATCGTGCTCGGATTGTCCGCCGAGGCCGCAGGCTTGCGTCCGATCACAAAGGCCACCACAGCGAGCAGCACGGCGAGCGCGATCAGGGCGATGGCAGCGATGCGGGTCAACTTGAGCATGAAAAACGTCTCCTGTACCGATCGTCAGTTGCTGCCAAGGTCCAGCTGGGCGACCGCGACGCTGCGAATGGGGGCCCCCATCACCCAGCCATAGAGCGTGGCGGTGCCGGGCAGGAAGGGGTGGGAGTTATAGTCGTAGCTCACGGTCACGGTCATGCATTGCACCGTCGCCAGGCCGGCGCAGGGCGCCTGCGGTGAGACCACGATGGCACCGGCGCCGCCAGCGCTGCAGTCCGGGTTCTGCCTGGAAAACTGCAACAGCCATTGCATGGAGCGGCGGGCCGCCAGGCAGGCTGCGGTGCGCCGCTCGCCGGCGCTGCCATAGCGCAGCGAAGCGCGCGCGCCCTCGGCCGAGGCCGTGGCCAGAGTCTGCTGTGCGGCCATGATCAGCACGCCGGAAAAGGTGAACAGCAACAGTGGCACCAGGCCGAGCAGCAGCATCAGCGCGAATTCGATGCTGGCCACGCCGCGTTGGCGGCGATGCGCGAACGCTTTCATGCCACGCCTCCATAAGTGGTTGCCAATACCCAGCCAATCGCAGCGAAGGCCAGGTAGGCCGCGTAAGGGATGCCCTGACGCCCTGCGCGCGCAGCGTGCAGTTCGCGCAGCGCAGGGTGGCCATTCCAGTGCGTGCTGGCGCGATTTACCTGCATCTGCAGGCGCAGCGGTAGGTGACCGGCCAACTGCCGTCCGACGATCACCAGCATCGCGTGGGCGCCTGCGGCCAGGCTGGCAAGCACCCATACCGGCAGCAATGCCTTCCAGCCCAGCAGCAGGCCGAGCACGGAGAAGAACTTCACATCACCGGCGCCCATCCAGCGCACCGCGTAGAACGGCAGCAGCGCCAGCAGGCCAAGTGTCGCGCCCAGCAGGTGTGGCGCCCAGGTGGTGCGCGTCGCATTGAACTGGTGGGCGATGATCAGCGGCACGGCGATCGCGCACGCGGCCAGCAGCCAGGTGTTGGGCACGCGGCGGGCGTACAGATCACTGATCGCGATCCGCAGGCACACTCCCATGGCCAGCAATCCCAGCAGTGTCATCGCACACCCTCTTCGTCCGTCGTTGGACAGTTGCAGACCCCTTCATCGGCCACCACGGTCGCCATCGAAGCGACCGCAGATGCTGCACCCCGCGCGACGGCTAGGTGGTGGTGGCGTCGGTGGCGATGGCCTGCAGGCGGGTGAACAATGTGGTGAAGAATGCGGTGATCTGGGTTCTGCCCACCACGATCAGGATGCCGGCGATCACGGCGGCCAGCAGCCCGTATTCGAGCGCGGTCACGCCATCTTCTTCTTTCAGGAACTTGCGGATCGATGCGTTCATGACGGTTGTCTCCCTCTACCTGTCAGTTGCTGCAGGAAACCTGCATGGGCGGTGGCCCGGCTCCGCCGGGACCGTCCGTAGGCCCCCGCCATCCTGGCGGAGGAGGCACGGCGGGCAATCCCGCTGTGCTCAAGCAGGGTGATCATTCCCGGGCAGGGCAGCGGCCGCGCAACCGCGACCGCACGGCACCTGGCCGGTGGTCGAAACGGCATGTCGTACGTGCATGGTCATGCTGTCCCCCTGGGTGTGGCCGCTCTCTGCGCGCCCGATCACCGTGTATTCGACTTTGCCTGAATGGCGGTTCCCTGCAACCGGAACCTATATGCAAATTCGGCAGATTCGTTGAATTACTGAATATTCAGATGCGGATCTGTGACGAAAAGCCATTCCTGCGCAAAACGGTTCATGGTCGTGCAGATAACGTGATGTTAATTTTCGTGCATGCGAAAATCATGCCATTCGCGCACACATTTTCTTCACGCATTCGATAATGATGGAGTCTTGAAACATGCTGTTTACGGCGGCGGATTGTCGGGCATACTCGCATTCAAGGTTTTGCATTTTCAGGGGTGGCGCGCGTGCTTCGCGGCGACCATCACGGCAACGGACGATGCTCTTGGAAACGGCGTGCGCCCTGTCAGGCAGTGGGGGCGGGGTCGTGCAGCAGACCAAACGGGGGACGACACTGTCATGGTCGATGGTGGGGTGGAAGACAACGACGACAGCGACCTCAGGTCGATCGACCTGGCCACGCTGAGCGGCGTGCTCCGCGTGTGCGATGTGGAACTGTTGCTGCTTGATGGCAATGGTCCGCGCGCGGCGTTCGCTTCGCGCGTTCACGAGGAAGCCCTGTTCTGCAGCATCAGCTGCGGTTTTCATTGCCGCGGCCGGTTCATGCTGCCCCCCGACTGGGCGATGCTCGGCTATCTGCATGCCACCGACGATGCATTGAGCTGGTGCCATGGCGTGCCACTGGCGCCGGGCATGGCGTTGACCGTGATGCCGGAAGGCATCAGTGAATTCACCCTCAGCCCCGGCAGCAAGATGACGCTGATGCTGGTACCGGTCGCGCGCGTACAGCGCAAGTTGACCGAACTGAGCCTGCGCAGCACGCCACCGGCGGGGCAGGCACTTTCGCTGTTCAATCTTGGCGATGACGCAATGCCGCTGGTCCGCCACTACCAGCAACTGCACGCGCAGCTGGGGCAGGGAGGCGGGCTGCAGCCGGAAGAAACCGAGCGCCTGCTGCACGAGCATATCCAGGCGCTGCTCGGCGCCGGCCCCGCTGACCGGCCCAGCTGCAGTCGCGCCCGCCGCACGCATTACCTGATCGCGCAGCGGGCGGAGAACTTCATGCGCCTCAACCTGCGCCGCAATATCTACATGAATGAAATCTGCGACGCCGCCGGCGTCAGCGAACGTGGCCTGCGCTATGCCTTCGAGGATCTGTTCGGCACCTCGCCCAACCGCTATCTGTCGATGCTGCGCCTGTGCGCGGCCTGCCGCAGCCTGTCGATGGCCGATTCCAACCGGCGCTCGGTCAAGGCCATTGCCCTCAGTTGCGGGCTGTGGGATCTGTCGCGCTTTGCCGACAACTACCGCAAGGTATTTGGCGAACTGCCACGCGACACTCTGATGCGCGCGCCCGCTCAGCTAGGCCAACCCGCCTGAAGGTATCGGCCGGGCTGCCGCCCGGCGCCCGCTGTAGTGCCGGCCGCTGGCCGGCAACCTCAACCTCAACAGCAACAGCCGGCTCTGGGTTTTCTGTGGGTTGGCGGGGCGGTGTGGGCTTACAGGACACGCCGTAAACCCATCCATGGGGGCTCGATGGCGCCATCCATGGCGCCAACGGTCCTGCAAGCCCACACCGCCCCACCCCTGACAGTTTCCCGAGGGCGGTGGGATCTGCCGTCGTGCATTCACTTCTGCATGATCGATCTTTGATTTTCAGTGATTATTTCGATCTAAATGAAAATTGATGATTCGACTTTCCCTCAGCCGGGCATGGCCCGGCTCTACAGGAAACCGCGCGGGAAACTGTCGAAGGCGGGGTGGGTCCGGTTGCGGGGGTGTCCGCGGCATGGATGCCGCGGCCAAGCCTCCAGGGACGGATTTACGGCGTCCCCCGCAACCGGACCCATCCCGCCATCCCCCAGGACCCCAGCTTTTGCCGTTGCTGTTGCCTTTGACGTGGCCTCTGCGGGTGCCGGGCGCAGCCCGGCCAGCCCTCCCTGCCGGTTTTGCATATCCGGCTGCCGAATCCGGCCGTGGATTTGCCGGAATGCGCGATTGCCCTGCCGGAATGAAGTGCTCAACCCTCGCTGGAAGGCGCGAAATGTCAGTCACCTGCCTAACGGCAAGTCCACTGACATTCAAGTTGTCCGCCTACGGGGGAAATGCTCATGAACCGCATCTACCGGCGTGTATGGAACCGCCAGCTCAATGCTCTGGTTGTGGCCTCGGAACTGGCCACTGGCGATAGCGGTGGTACCGCACCGCGCGACCGTCGTGCCAGCCTTCTGGTGCCCAGCACCCTCGCCCTGGCGCTGCTGTGCGTGCTGGCCAGCGGACCCGCGGCGGCAACGGAGTCCAGCCAATCGCTGCGCGACCTGCAGGCGCTGGCGGCCAAGTACACCCAGCCGATGCCGGTGAAGGTCGATGCCGAAGTGGCGCTGGCGGCGGCCGCACGACAGGCCCAGGCCAACCCGGCGATCAGTGCGAACGCACGCGTCGGCCTGCAGCTGAGCACGACCTCGCTGCCGGTCGTGCGCGACGTCCTTCCGGCCACCGTGCAGGTCAAGCTGGCGGCCGGCGCCACGCCGAATCATGTGCCGGCACCGGCCCTGGCTGCCGACGTACGCGCCAACATCGGCGTTGGCAACGCAGCCGCCACCCGCGTCGATGCCGCGCTTGCCGCGAACGTCGCACCGGCGGCGCAGGCACCGTTGGGTCTGTCGGCCAATGCGGCAGCAAACGCCAACGTCGGCATCGCCGGTACGCCGGTTGCCAGCGTTGATGGCGGCACCCACGTTGCCACCGCAGTAAGTACGTCGCCGACCGGATTGAAGGCGGCCGTCGACGGCAAGGTCGATTCGCAGCTGATCGTGGCCGGCAACCACATCGAAGGACAAGGCCAGGCCGGTGCCACCGCATCAGTCACTCTGCCGGCCAAGGAAGAGCCGCCGGGCGACACCGATGACCGCGCGATCACCGCCGCATTTGATACCGGCGTGGCGGGCAAGGTACGCGTGCAGGGCAAGGACGGCGGAGAACTCGTTGCCGATCGCAACCTCAAGCTGGCCGGCACCGCAACCGTCGCCGCACAGAACAGCGCGCTTGGCCTGGGCGGCCTGCTCAACGGCGTCGGCACTGCGCTGAACGGCGTTGGCAGCGCTGTCGGCAGCCTGCTCAACGGCGATCTCAACGGCACTGTCGGCAACCTGACCGGCGCCGTCGGTGGCCTGGTCGGCAATACCCTGGGCAGCCTCGGTCTGACCTCACCGTCGGCCATTCCGCCGACCAGCCCGAAAGCGCCGGCCGCTGCCGACCCGAACGCGGGCCTGGTGATCGGCACCGGTGGCCTGGTGGGTGGTGTCACCGAACTGCTCGGCCCGACCACCGCCAGTCTTTTCGGCGGTACCGGGTACCTGTCCAACGGCAACCTCAAGCTCAGCACCGCCAACGTCATGCAGACCTATTCCACGGTCAACGTGCTCGGCCTGCCGGTGGTCAATGCTACGCCGGTCGGTACCACGCTCAATGGCCTGGGTGGCGCGGTCACCGGCGGCAGCTCGCACCTGACCCTGATCGGCGGTGTCACCTCCGACAGCTATATCTACAACATCAACAACGGCAATCCCGGTGGCCTGCTCGGCCTGCTGCTGCCCAAGGATTCGCCGGCCTGGGCGGCCAAGTGCCTGGACATCGCACTGGCTGACATTTCCTGCTGGGCGGTCAACGCCGCACAGGACTACCAGGTGCTGATGGGCGATGGTGCCTATGCCAACGGTTCGAAGGAAGTGGTGATCGGCGCCAACGCCCGCCATGAACTGCCCAAGGTCGATGCCAACGTCGCCTTCCCCGGCGCGGGCGCCAACGATCCGAGCGATCCGACCGGCGTTCCCACCGCCGACTACGCAGCACGCATGGGGCACTCGGTGGTGGTAGGCGACAGCGCCAGCGGCACCGCCAACGGGCAGACCCTGCTCGGCGCGGAGAGCACCTCCAACCAGGCCAATTCGGTGGCGCTGGGCTACCGCTCCGCCGCAATGCGTGGTGCCCAGGCCAGCTACAGCGCCTACGGCCTGACCACCGCACAGGTGTCCGCTGGCGAGGTGTCGGTAGGCACCGCCGGTGGTGGCGAGCGGCAGATCACCAACCTCGCGGCCGGCAGCGCCAACACCGATGCGGTCAACGTGGCCCAGCTGAAGGGCGCGATCAGCCAGATCGATGCGGTCGGCGCCGCGGCGGTCACCTATGACCTGGATGGTGCAGGCGACCCCAACTACCGCCGTGTCACCCTCGGCAATGGCACCGGCACCACCACCATCGGCAATCTGGCCGCCGGTGCGATCAACGCCACCAGCAGCGAGGCGATCAACGGTGCGCAGCTGTTCGCCAGCAACGACACCATGGCGAAGTTCTTTGGCGGACGCGCAGCATTCGATCCGCTCACCAGCACCTTCACCGCACCGCTGTTCGAGATCAGCACCATCTCCACCGGTGGCGCCGTGGCCTCGGGGCTGTATGACAACGTCACCGACGCCTTCGATGCGGTGGACGGCTCGCTGGTCAACCTCAACACGCAGATCAACGACATCCGCAACACCGGCACCAAGTACCTGCGGGTGAATTCGACCGGTGCTGAAGCTGTGGCCAGCGGCGCCGAATCGATCGCCGTCGGTGCCGGTGCCAGCGCAACTGCAGCCAACGCTGTTGCCGTCGGTGCTGGGAGCCTGGCCGATCGGGCCAACAGCGTGTCGATCGGTGCCGCAGGCGCCGAACGCCAGGTCACCAACGTCGCCGCCGGTACCGCCAGCACCGATGCGGTCAACCTGGGCCAGTTGCAGGCCTCGGAAGAGGGCGCGCTGCGCTACGACGTCAACGTCGACGGCAGCGTCAACTACGGCAGCGCCACCCTCGGCCAGACCGGCACGGCCACCACGCTGCGCAACCTCGGCCCGGGCCAGATCAGCGCTGCCAGCAGCGAAGCGATCAACGGTGCGCAGCTGTTCGCGGCCAACCAGACCGTCGCCACCCACCTCGGCGGCGGCGCTGCAGTGGACGCCAATGGCGTGGTCACCGCGCCGACCTACACGCTCAACAACGTCGCCGCCAACGGCACGGTCAGCCAGGGCAGCTACAACGACGTCGGCACGGCCTTCGATGCGGTCAGCAATTCGCTGGCCAACGTTGCCGACCAGACCGATGACCTCGACACACGCGCCGTGAAGTATGACGTGGACGGGAGTGGCAACGTGGTCGATACCGTGACCCTCAACGGAACCGGCGGTGCACCGGTGAAAGTCACCAACGTGGCCGCCGGCAGCATCCTGGCAGGCAGCAGCGATGCCATCACCGGCGATCAGCTGTTCAGCACGCACCAGACGGTGGCCAGCTACTTCGGTGGCAGTACGGTGTACAACGGCAGCACCGGGCTGTGGACCGCGCCGACCTTCAGCATCTCCACCATCGCCACCGATGGCACCATCACCGGCAACGACTACAGCAACGTCACCGCTGCGTTCTCTGCAGTGGACGGCTCGCTGCGGGTGCTCAACCAGCGCATCAGCAGCGGTGGCGGCAGCCCGTACCTGGCGGTCAACTCCACTGCCGCAGCGGCAACGGCCACCGGTGCCGAAGCACTGGCGGTCGGCCCGCAGGCCAGTGCAGCGGGTGCGGGCAGCGTGGCGGTCGGCAACGGCGCCAATGCCAGTGCAGGCAACAGTGTTGCGCTGGGTGCGGGTTCGGTGGCCAGCGTCGGCGCGCAGACCGGTTATACCGGCGCCTATGGCCAGACCGGCGCAAGCAATTCGTCCGGTGAAGTGGCGGTGGGCAGCAGTGGCAGTGAGCGCAAGATCACCCACGTGGCGGATGGCTCCGACGACCATGATGCGACCAACGTCGGCCAGCTGAAGAATGGCGTGAACTACGCCATCGACCAGTCCAAGGCCTACACCGACCAGAAGATCCAGAACATCACCAACGTCGCCGGCAGCTTCCGCGCCAACAACAGCAACAACCTGGCCGATCCGGCCGCCACCGGTGCCAATTCCGCCGCAGGCGGTGCCGGCTCCACTGCGGCCGGGGCCAACTCGACTGCATTGGGCAACGGCTCGCAGGCGCAGGCCGACAACTCGGTGGCGCTGGGTGCGGGCTCGGTCGCCAACCGCGCCAATACGGTGTCGGTGGGGGCAGCCGGTGCCGAGCGCCAGGTGGTCAACGTGGCCGATGGTTCGCAGGCGACCGATGCGGTCAACGTGCGCCAGCTGCAGGCTTCTCAGCAGGGCACGATCCGCTATGACACCACCACCAACGGCACCACCAACTACAACAGCGTGACCCTGGGCAGCACCAGCAGCGGCCCGACCACGGTGCGCAACGTCGCCGCCGGCACCGCCGGTACCGACGCGGTCAACGTCGACCAGCTGAAGTCGGGCATGGCGCAGACCCTGGACTGGTCCAAGGCCTATACCGATGAGCGCATGGGCGGCTTCGAACGCGATCTGCGCAAGACCGACAACCGCGCCTCGGCCGGTATCGCCTCGGCGATGGCAACCGCGTCGCTGCCGCAGCCCAGCGAAGCCGGCCGCAACATGGCCTCGATCGCCGCAGGCAGCTACAACGGCGAATCCGGCGTGGCCCTGGGCATCTCCGGTGTTTCCGAGGGCGGGCGCTGGATTTACAAGTTCAGTGGTTCCACCAACAGCCGCGGCGAGGCCGGTGTGGCCGTCGGTGCTGGCATCCAGTGGTGATCGCCCGTGCCGGGTCGCATTCGCGGCCCGGCGCAGAGCGCAACGTCTAAAGGGGGAATGACATGAAATCGCATCGCATCGCTCGCAGTGGCCGCGTCGCCGCCACGCTGGGCCTGATCCTGGCCGCAGGGCTGTTGGTTGCCTGCCGCAGCCACGCACCGGCCGCCGATGGTCCCGCCGGCAGTACTGCCGTCACCTTCCCGGAGGCCAGCAAGGCCTCGCTGAAGGAAGGCATCTATCCCGATATCGCCGACCTGCGCCGGTTCGCACCGGGCATGAGCAAGCGCCAGCTCTATACGTTGCTGGGCACCCCGCATTTCAATGAAGGCATGTGGGGCGTGCGCGAGTGGAACTACCTGTTCAACTTCCGCACCGCACAGGGCGCCGAATACTTCACCTGCCAGTTCCAGGTGCGCTTCGACAACAAGGGCATCGCCCAGGGCGGCTACTGGAAGCCTGAATCGTGCGCAGCCGTACTGGACCCGCCGCGTCCGCCTGCACCGCCACCGCCGGCGCCCTTGCCGGAGCAGCCGCTGCGACTGGCTGCCGATGCGCTGTTCGATTTCGACAGTGCGGTGCTCAGCGCCACTGGTCAGCAGGCAGTGCAGGGCGTGTTGGCGCAGGTACGTGAGGCCAGCCAGGTGCAGTCGATCCAGGTGGTCGGCTATACCGACCGCATCGGTAGTGCTGCCTACAACCAGACGCTGTCGCAGCGGCGTGCCGAGGCTGTGCGCATGGCGCTGGTACAGGGCGGCGTATCCGCGGCGAGCATCAGCGCCGAAGGTCGAGGCGCGGCGGAACCGCTGGTGCAGTGCGACCAACGCAACCGGCGCGAACTGATCGCCTGCCTGGCGCCCAACCGCCGGGTGCAGATCGCTGGCGTGGCCCGGCCGCACTGAATCCCCGTGCCGAGGCGTGCCCCGGCATCCCGAGTCCCCCCTGTTCTGCCGGCAGGACGTGGAAACGTCTCCCCCGTTTTCCACGCCTGCCGGTGGGCAGGTTTCTTCCCTGGTGCAGCTGATGAATGCCCAATTCCTGCCCTTGTCCATGAAGACGGAAGCCACTCTCAGCGTGTACGGCCAGCTCGGCAACCATGCGGTCGTGCGCATTCCCGGGCGCCGGCTGCCGGGCCTGATCCTGCAGGCCGATACCGTTGCCGGCTTCCTCACCCAACTGCAGGAAGCACAGGCGTGCCTGCGCAGCGGCCGCGCCCAGCGTGCCGACGCCGAGCTGGACATGCTGGTCGACATGCTCGAGCAGTGGTACGCGCTCATCGAATCGCGGCTGGCCGACGCCGGCGAGGCCTTGTAGAGAAAAAAGGGGACGGAGGGGATTAAGTCGTTTCCCGCACAGCCGGGGCATGAGCGACTTGATCCCCTCCGTCCCCTTTTCTGTTGCTAGGCGCGGGCGCGGATCATCCAGCAGGCGGCTTCCACCCGCACGCGATCACCGTCGATGAACGATGCGAACGCAGCCAGCGCGTGTTGCAGCAGCCCATCGGCGCGTTCGGCCGGCAGCGCGCGCAGGGCCAGGCCCACGGGCCCAAGCTGGCCGACGTAGCTGGCCAGCGCATCACGGCTGAGGAAACAGGTCAGGTCCAGCGGCGCGATGTCCACGTCCTGCCATCCGGCACGCTGCAGCAACTGGCGCACCCGCTCTCCATCGGCGAAAGCGAACTGCCCCGGTGCACCCGGTACCCGCGCCGGCAGCATCAGCTGGTCCGCCAGCGCACGCTCGGCGGTGGTCATGAACGGATTCTCCTGCGCGCTGCGCCAGGCGATGCAGCGCAGGCCCGCGCCCGCTTGGGCGGCACGGTGCAGGTTGGCGAAGGCGACCAGCGTGTCCTCGAAGAACATCACCCCGAACCGCGACTGGATCCAGTCGTAGCGCGCCGTTGCGAAGGCATGGCGCTGCGCATCGGCAACGATGAAGTCGATGTCGCGCCCGATCGCGGCGGCACGCTGGCGGGCGAGGGCGAGCATCGGTGCGGAGATGTCGATGCCGGTGCAGTGGGCCTCAGGACGGGCTGCGGCGGCGGTCAGCGTGCTGGCGCCGGTGCCGCAGCCGATGTCCAGCAGTTCCGTGACGGCAGCCGGCAGTTCGTCGCGCAGGGCATCGGCCATCGGTTGGAACAGGCCGTCCAGTAGGGCCTGCTGCGCGACCCAGTTCTCGCCAGCGGGGCCGTTCCAGAGCGTGTTCTGATCGAGCGGGAGTGAATCAGCCATGGGCTTGCCTTGCGCGGGGAGTGCGACCATGGTGGCGCTTGAAGCCCACTTGAGGTCAAGCACGATGCGGGAACTGGATATCGGTGAGGTGGTGCGCCGCAGTGGCGTACCGGCCTCCACCCTTCGCTACTACGAGCAGCTGGGCCTGTTGCAGGTGCTGGGGCGCCGCGGCCTGCGCCGGCAGTACCACGAACAGGTGCTGGAACGGCTGGCGTTGATCGGCCTGGGGCAATCGGCAGGCCTGTCGCTGCAGCAGATCGGCGCAGCGATGCCGCAGGAGGCGGGGCTTGCATTGGACCGCACGGCATTGCTGGCCCGGGCCGATGCGCTGCAGCGGCAGATCCGCGGATTGCAGAGGGTAGAGGATCGGCTGCGGCGGGCTGCCGCCTGTCCACACGCCGAGGATGCACGGCGCTGCGCCTCGTTCCGCAGGCTGCTGCGTGCGCAGCAGCGCGTAGCGCGCGGATGAACTGCCGACACCCGCTCAATCGCGGGTGCTGACTTCCCAGGTGGCATGCAGCACGCCCGGCACCTGCTCCATGCGCGCCAGCACCACGTCCAGTTCGTCGGCGCTGACCGCCGTGCTGACCAGTACTGCGATCACATCGGTAGGCGCATCGGCGTGCTCGACCAGTTGTACGTCGCCAACGGGGTACTGCGCTGCTTCCAGCGCATCGACCAGGCGCTCGCGCACGCGCGGCACCGCGTCGGCATCCACGCTCAGGCGCACTTCGTAGGTCGCTTCGCTGGTGGCTTCGTTGATCGGGATGCGGTTGATCGCGTTCACCAGTGGCCGCAGCAGGGTGTTGCCAGCGATGATCAGTACGGTCAGCAACACGCCTTCGGCCAGCATGTCCGCGCCGGTGCAGCTGCCAACGGCAGCCGAGCACCACAGCGTCGCGGCGGTGTTCAGGCCGCGCACGTTCATGCCTTCCTTCATGATCACGCCGGCGCCGAGGAAGCCGACGCCCGAGACGACGTAGGAGATGACCCGCACGGCCTCGGCGCTGCCGGCGATACGCATGCCCAGATCAACGAAGGCGGCGGCGCCGACGGCCACCAGCACATTGGTACGCAGGCCGGCGGTACGCTGTCGGTATTGGCGCTCGGCCCCGATCAGGGTGCCGAGCACGAACGCCGCCAGCAGGCTGACCACGGTGTCGGCGAAGGGGCCGGACTGGAAGGTTTCAATGAAGCGCATGGCCGCAGTCTACCTCCCGCAGGTGACAGTAGATCCACGCCATGCGTGGATGGGCTGGGGCGCCGGGGACATCATCCACGCATGGCGTGGATCTACTCGTCGATGCGCTCGCCCATCATTTCTCGCTGGCGCTTGTCCAGCTCCTCCGCATAGCGCTTGCGCACGAATGCTTCAGACACCACGCCCAGTACCTGGCCATCGTCGGCCACCACCGCCAGCTCGTCGGCCTGGGTCTGGTCGAACCGCTGCATCACGCTGACCACGTCCGCGCTGGCGGCAAGCGCTACGTCGCGGTTCTCGGCGAACGTACCCACCACGTCCTCGGGCTTCACGCCGTCGCCGAACAAGCGCGGAATCTGCACGATGCCAGCGTAGTGGCCTTCACCGTCGATCAGGATCACCCGGCTGCCCGAGCCCAGCGGGAAGCGCTGGCGGAAGGCGGCGGCATCGAGGTCGGCTGGGGCGGTGGCTACACCCTTGCGCATCATCCGCCCGGCGTTGAGGTTGTGCACCCAGCCGATGTCACGCGCGCTCTTGATGGTTTCCCCGCGCAGATGCATGCGCCAGGTCGAGAAGGAATAGCCGAACCACTGGCGCACCAGGGTGCTGGAGACCAGCACGGCGCTCATCACCACGCTGGTCAGCAGGAAATCGTGGGTGCCTTCCAGCACCAGCATGGCCATGGTCATCGGCGCGCCAACCACCGCGGCGGCCAGTGCGGCCATGCCTGCCAGCGCCGCCGACGTGGCGTCGACCACCGGGACGCCGGTGGCCATCGCCAGCAGCCCAGCAAACAGCGTGCCGACCAGGGTGCCCATGAACAGCGAGGCAAAGAACAGGCCACCGCGGAAGCCGAAACCCAGCGAAATGCCCGAGGCCAGACATTTCAGCGTCAGCAGTCCGCCAATCCAGATCAGCGGCAGATGGGTGGTCAGGTCCAGGTGCAGTGCGCCGTGGCCGGACGACAGTATCTGTGGGCTGGCCAGGGCCAGCGGAATCAGCAGCAGGCCACCCACCACCGGGCGTCCCCACAGCGGCAACGGGCTGCGTTTGACCGTGCCCTCGATGGAGGCGATCAGGCGCATCACCGCAATGCCGACCATCGCGCAGCAGCAGCCGAGCAGGCCGTAGATCGCATAATCGGCAGCGCGCACGTCGATGGTGGATGCCGCCGGCAGCAGATAGGCTTCCACGCCCGCCTGGTCGGCAACGAAGGCGCCGGCCAGCGCGGCCACCGCAACCGGCGCCAGTGCCGCCGGCGTATAGGCGCCGATGACGATCTCGAAGGCGTAGAACGCCCCGGCCAACGGTGCACCGAAGGCCGCGGCGATCGCACCGGCCGCGCCGGCACCCACCAGGATGCGCACGTCGTTGCGACGCAGGCGCATTACCCGTCCCAGCTGCGAGCCGCTGCCGGCACCCATCTGCGTGTACGACGCTTCCAGTCCGACCGACGCGCCGCAGCCATTGGAGACCAGGGTCTGAGTCAACACGATCAGATTGTCGCGCATCGACATGCGGCCGCCGTGCAGCGCATTGGCTTCCACGGCGTCCAGCAAGGGGCGTTTGAGGCGCGTTGCAGCAAGGCTGACCAGGCCCACCACCAGGCCGCCCAGCGGCAGTACCAGCAGCGCGGTCCAGGTCAGTGCGGGCAGTGAGCTCAGGCGCATGCCCTCGTCCAGCCCATACAGCGCCGTCTGCAGGGTGCGTGCCAGCCCCGCCTGCAACAGGGTCAGGCCGCCGGCGATCAGCCCGACCAGCAGGGCCAGGGCGATGAACCACAGGTCGCTGCCGCGCAGGCGCAGGCGCAGGCCCTGGAAGGCCAGATGCAGGCGCGATGGCGAAGCGGCGGACGACATGGTGGCGGCATGATACGCCGCCACCGTGAGCGCCACCGTCACCGCATCAGGCGGTTACCGCACTCAGAAGCGGTAGCGGCCCTGCACGTAGAACGTGCGTGGTGCGGCCACCATGCGCCCGGCGTTGCCATCCACGTTGCGGGTGTACCAGCGCTTGTCGGCCAGGTTGTTCACGCCCACCGCAACCTCGCTGTCGGCCAGCCACGGCAGCTGCCAGGCGGCCTGCGCGTTCCACAGGCGTACGCCCGGCACACGCCCCACGCGCGCATCGGCGGTTTCGTTCCAAGTGTTGGCGGCATCGGAGAACTGGCCGCTCTGGTGGGTGCTGGACACGTTGAAGGTCCAGCCGGCCAGCGCATAACGGGCGCCGATGCTGTCGGTATCGCGCGAATAGAACGGCACATCCAGGCCACGATTGTCGCCGGACTGCTGGATGGCCTTGGTCCAGGTGTAGTTTGCGTACAGCTCCAGCCCGGCCAGCGCGCTGCTCTCGGCGAAGCGGTATTCGATCGCGCTTTCCACACCCTTGTGGTCGGTGGCGCCGATGTTCTGGAACGTGGGCGGGGTGATGCCTGGAATCTGCAGGATCTGGTTGTCGAAGCGCATCTTGAACACGGTCACTTCCGCACGCAGCGCGCCATCCTGCCAGCGCGCACCCAGCTCGGTGGTCCTGGCGATTTCCGGGGTCAGCGGATTGGTCGCGCTCTGCGAGTTGAGCTGGATGTTCTGCACCGGCCCGAACGAGGTGGTGTAGTTGCCGAACACGGTCAGCTGCGGGGTCAGCAGGTAGGCCACGTTGAGCGAGGGCAGGGCCTTGTCGTTGCGGCTGCTGAAGGTTGCGCCACCACCGGCCTGCCGGCGGTCCATGTCGATCCACTCCATGCGCACGCCGGGGGTGATCCGCCACTGGCCGATGGCGATGCGGTCATCGACGTAGAACGAGTACGCATCGGTGGCGTTGTCGAAGCGGGTGGTCGCGCCGGCCGCACCGGTACGGCGGGTCACGGTGTAGCTGCGGTCATTGCCGCGCTCGCGCAGGAAGCGGTAGCCGGCGGTGATGTCGTGCACGCTGCTGCCCCAGCGCAGGCGCTGGGTGTAGCGCGGTTCGATGCCGAGCACGCGGTAGTCGCGCGGCTGCACCGTGATCTGGGTGTTGGCGGCATTGATCAGCGAGCTGGCGCGGTTGCTTTCGTTGTAATACGCCAGCACCTCGAACTCGCTGTTCTCCGACAGCGTGTTGGTGTAGCCCAGGTCGATGCCGGTGCGATGGCCCTTCCAGAAGTCGGTCGGCCGGGTGTTCTGGAACGGATCGGCTTCGTACTGGGCGCGGGTCAGGCCACCCGGAGTCAGCGAGCGCACGTTGTAGTACGAGAGTTTGGCGCGCAGTTCCTGTTGCGCATCGATGGCATAGGCGAACTTCAGTGCCAGGTCGTCGAAACGGTCATCGCTGCCCTGGCGCCAGCCGCGGCCGTCCTGCCCGGAATACAGCAGGGCCATGCCCAGCCCGTTGTCGGCGGTGCCGCCGAGGAACGCGTTGTACTGGGTGCTGTCGCCGCCGCCGTGGTCGTAGGCGCTGTAGCGCACGCCGGCCTCGCCGTGCAGCCCAGTGGCGGTCGGAATCGCACGCGTGCTGAAGTTGATGATGCCGCCGACATTCTGCGGCCCGTAGCGCACCGCGCCGCCGCCACGCACCACGTCGATCGACTCGATGTTGGCCAGGCTGGCCGGGGCGAACGACAGCTGCGGTTGGCCGTACGGCGCAACCGCCAGCGGCACGCCGTCCAACAGTACGGTTGAGCGCGGCGAGTAGCGACCGGTCAGGCCCCGCACGCCGATGTTGAGCGACACCGAGCTGCCGGCGGTGCCGGAGTTGTCGGTGACCTGCACGCCGGGAATGCGGCGCATGGCATCGCCCAGGCTGGCGGCGCCGCTGGCCTCGATGCGCTGGCGGTCAACCACGGTACGCGCGCCGGCGAAGCTTTTGACGCTGTCGTGCAGGCCAGTGCCCAGCCAGCTGCCCGATACCTGGATGCTGTCGAGCGTGGCGGCGCCGTCCTGCGCGAGGGCGCCGGCAGCGGGGATCAGGCACAGGGCGAGGGCGGCGGCCAGGGGCAGGCGGGCCGGTTGCAGGGCAGGGATGGGCATCGTTGCGGGCAGTGGAAGGGCGTAAATGAGAATTATTGCTGATTCCATTCGCCATTGGAATCGGCACACGGTTCAGCGCTTTGACCCGGTGGTAAAGTGATCAATCGCCTCCTGACCCGCTGAGATCTGCCATGTCCACTGCTGCTTTCTACCCCGTCGGTACCCCTGGCCAGCCGTGGGGCTTGGCGGAACGGGAGCAGTGGCGTGCGCGCCAGCAGCGCCTGCGCCGCTACGACGAGGAAGTGCTGCCGCGCATCGATGCACTGGCCGAGCGCTTCGACAAGGTGGCCTACGGCCAGCTCGACTATGCAGGCGAGACCTATACCCTGTTCGCCCTGCGCAGCCGCGACTGGAATCCGGCATTGCCGGCCGCGCTGGTGACCGGCGGTGTGCACGGCTATGAGACCAGTGGCGTAATGGGAGCGCTGGAGTTCCTCGAAAAACACGCCGACACCTATGCCGGCAAGGCCAACCTGCTGGTCGCGCCGTGCGTGAATCCGTGGGGCTTCGAGCGCATCAACCGTTGGAACTTCGATGCGATCGACCCGAACCGCAACTTCCGCGCTGACGGCCCGGCCCGCGAATCGACGGCGCTGATCGAACTGATCGCACCGTTGAAGGGCCAGTTCGTGCTGCACATCGACCTGCACGAGACCACCGACAGCGACGAGAGCGAGTTCCGTCCCGCACTCGCCGCGCGCGATGGCAAGCCGTTCGAACCGGGCCTGATTCCCGATGGCTTCTACCTGGTGGACGACAGCGAGAATCCGCAGCCGGCCTTCCAGCAGGCCGTGGTCGCCGAGGTGGAGAAGGTCACCCATATCGCACCGGCCGACGACAAGGGCGAGATCATCGGTTCGCCGGTGGTCGCGCACGGCGTGATCGAGTACGCGCTGGTGCCGCTGGGCCTGTGCGCCGGCATCACCGGGGCGAAGTACACCACCACCACCGAGGTCTACCCGGACAGCCCGCGGGCGACGCCGCAGCAGTGCAACGACGCGCAGGTGGCGGCGGTGTGCTCGGCGCTGGACTACGCGCTCGCCCATCGTTGATCGGTAGTGCCGGCCGCTGGCCGGCAACCACAGGGCAAGGGGATGCCGGCCAGCGGCCGGCACTACCTCACCCCAACGCCTCGGCCCACCACAATGCCGCCGGCCCCGGCGGCGTATCGCGCCGCCACACCAGGTCGCTGTGGATGCGGCGCGGCCAGCCAGGCACGCGCAGCTCCAGCAGGCGGCCACGGTCGTAGCGCTGCACCAGCGCACGCGGCAGCTCGGCCCAGCCGATGCCGTCCTCGGCCATCTCCATCACCATCAGATAGTCCGACGCAGTCCACGCCGGCCCGCTGATCGGCGGCGCGTGATCGACCAGCGCGCTCAGCCGCACCTGCCGGTGCCGGGCCAGTTGCGCCGCCGCGCGCACGCCGGCCTGCGCCAGCGGATGATCGCTGGCCACATACACCGCCAGTTCGCTGTGGTGGGCCAGGGGCTGGGCCACCAGCGCATCGGGGTACTGCGCCTGGCGCGGCAGCAGTCCCAGCCCGGCGCGCCCGCCATCCACCAGTTCCAGTACGTCCCGCCCTTCGGCATCCAGCCACTCCAGTTCGATCTCGGGAAATGCCTCGGCAAACCGCTGCAGCACACGTTGCGCCGGATCGAGCTGGTAGACATCGGAGAACACCACGGTCAGGCGCGGCTCCACCGGTGCCGCCAGGCGTACGCTCAACTGCTGCAGGCGCGCGTCGGCGGCAAGGATTTCCTGCGCGTGGCCCAGCACCTGCCGGCCGGCGTCGGTCAGCTGCGGATAGCGGCCGCTGCGGTCGAACAGGACCATGCCCAGGTCCGCCTCCAGATGGGCGATGGCGGTACTGACCGTGGACTGGGTCTTGCGCAGCCGGCGTGCGGCCGCCGAGAACGAGCCCAACGCGGCGGCCTCTACGAAGGCCTGCAGGGATTCAGGGGAATAGGGCATCGATCCATCGCTCCTGTCGATGGAATCCATTTTGATACCACCGTAAAAGACGATGATACTGATCGCCGTCGCCCCTGTCTGCGGGGGCGTTCCGAATCATCCACGCACGACGTGGATCTAATGATGACGGGGCGTGGTCCCCGTCCCGCAAGGAGCTTCACATGTCCCGTACTGTTCCCGCCCGTGGCGCCTTCGTCGCCTGGGCCTGCCTGACCGTGGCGATCGTCGCCGAAGTGGTCGGCACGTCCTTCATGGCCCATGCCGCCCGCGACGGCGGCTGGACCGGCTATCTGATCATGGCCGGTGCGCTGGCGCTGTCCTATTACTTCCTGGCGTTGTCGGTACGCCGCATCGCCGTCGGCGTGGCCTATGCGGTGTGGGAAGGCCTCGGCCTGACCCTGCTGACCGTGGTCGGCATCAGCGTATTCGGTGAGAGCCTCTCGCTGCAGCAGCTGGCCGGTCTGGTGCTGGCGGTGGTCGGCATCGTCTGCGTCACCCTCGGGGAGGCGCACTGATGAACATGATGGCCCTGTTTTTCGTGATCTGCTCTGCGCTGATCGATGTGGCCGCCAACCTGATGGTGGCCAAGTCCGATGGCTTCCGTCGCTGGCGCTGGGGTGTCGGTGCCATCGTGCTGGTCTGGATCGCCTTCGCCCTGCTGGGCCAGGCCGTGCGCAACATGGACCTGGCCACCGCCTATGCGATGTGGGGCGCGATCGGCGTGATCGGCACGGCCACCTGTGGCCGCCTGCTGTTCGGCAATCGCCTGCGCCCGATTGGTTGGATCGGCATCGGCCTGGTCACTGCCGCGGTGCTGCTGCTCAGTGCGGCTTGAGCCCCGGTTGATTGCAGCGATCGATACGGTGGCCGACACTCGGGCTTTCCCGCAACGGAATGCCCGCATGTTCAGTCACGTCACCGTCGGAACCAACGACATGGAAATCTCCCGCCGCTTCTACGATGCGTTGTTCACCGCCGTCGGTGGCCGCGCAGGCGTGTTCGATGACGAGGGCAAACTGGTCTACATCAAGGATGGCCGAATGTTCATCGTCACCCCGCCCATCGATGGCCAGGCGGCGTGCCATGCCAACGGCGGCACCATTGGATTTGCGCTGACGGACCCGCAGGCGGTGCATGCCTGGCAGGAAGCGGGTGCCGCCCACGGCGGTACCACGGTGGAAGATCCGGCTGGCGTGCGGCAGAAGGCAGGGCGCCAGTTGTACCTGGCCTACCTGCGCGATCCCGACGGCAACAAGCTGTGCGCCGTGCATGTGATGGGTTGAATCGCCGGCGCTGGACGTGGCGTGTCGTGATCGGACCAGCGTGACCCCGTCGCCCAACGCGCCTGCAGGCCTCCAGGCGCGCGCGTAGCACGGAACACCGGCCGAACATGCCTGCGCGGTGCCACGACTTCATCCTGTGTCCACTGCTGTTCATCCAGAATCCGCCGGCTTACTTTCTGATCGATCCGGAGATGGCTGCCCATGGAAGCACTGGAGCCTCAACATCAGCCGGTGCGAACCCTGCGGCCCGTTTTCGCCTTCGCGGCGATCGTCGTCGTTGCCTTCGCACTGTTCGTCAGCCTGTTCCCGCTCGGCGCCGGTCGCATGCTGGTCAAGGCGCAGGACTGGGCCGCGCTCAACGTGGGCTGGTACTACCTGCTGGCGATGACCCTGTACCTGGTGTTCGTGGTCGGTGTGGCGTTGTCCAAGTACGGCGGCATCAAGCTCGGTGCCGACCATGACGAACCGGAGTTCAGCTACCTCTCCTGGGCCGGCATGCTGTTCGCAGCAGGCATCAGCATCACCCTGTTCTTCTTCTGCGTTTCCGAACCGCTGACCCACTACCTGCAGCCGCCACAGGGCGATGGCGCAGCGGGTGAGGCCGGTGCACGCCAGGCCATGCAGCTGCTGTTCCTGCACTGGGGCCTGCATGGCTGGGGCGTATTCGCGCTGGCGGCGATGGCGATGGCCTATTTCGCCTACCGGCACAACCTGCCATTGGCCTTGCGTTCGGCGCTGTATCCGCTTATCGGCAAGCGCATCAACGGCCCGATCGGTTACACCGTCGACGCCTTGGGCATCGTCGCCACGGTGTTCGGCATCGGTGCGGACATGGGCTTCGGCGTGCTGCATCTCAACGCCGGCCTGTCGCACCTGTTCAATGTGCCGCACTCCAACCTGGTGCAGATCCTGCTGGTGGTGGCGATGATGGGCGCGGCCGTCGCAGTGGCTGTGTCCGGGGTGGAGAAGGGCGTGCGCTGGATGGCCAACATCAACATGCTGCTGGCGATCGCGCTGGTGCTGTTCATGCTCTGCGCCGGCCCCACCCAGTACCTGCTCAGCACGCTGATGCAGAACCTGGGCGATTACCTGGGCAGCGTGGTGGGCAAGAGTTTCGATGTGTACGCCTATGGTGGCCGTCCGGAATGGCTGGGCGGCTGGACGGTGTTCTACTGGGCCTGGTGGATCGGCTGGGCGCCGTTCGTCGGCCTGTTCATCGCGCGCATCTCGCGCGGCCGCACCATCCGCGAGTTCGTGTTCGGCGTGCTGCTGATTCCGCTGGGCTTCACCCTGGCGTGGCTGTCGATCTTCGGCAACAGCGCGCTGGACCAGGTGCTGCACCATGGCCAGCAGCAGTTGGCGCAGCTGGCGGTGGATGATCCACCGACGGTGCTGTACGCCCTGCTGGACGGCTACCCGTGGAGCAAGGCGGTGATCGGGGTGACCGTGCTGGTCAGCTTCATCTTCTTCGTGACGTCGGCCGATTCCGGGGCGGTGGTGCTGTCCACGCTGTCCTCGCATGGCGGTGCGCCAGAGGACGATGGCCCGCGCTGGCTGCGCGTGTTCTGGGGCACGGTGATCGCGGTGCTGACCGCCGGCCTGCTGCTGGCCGGCAGCATCGATGCCTTGAAATCAGCGGTGGTGCTGGCCTCGTTGCCGTTCTCGGCGGTGCTGCTGTTGATGATGTGGGGCCTGACCCGTGCTTTCAGTGACGAGTCCCATCGCAAACGTGCGCAGCAGTTCCGGCCATCGCCGCTGATCGGCGATGATCGCCATCACCAGGGCTGGCGCCAGCGCCTGACCCAGGCCATGCACTTCCCGGTACGCGACCAGGTGTACCGCTTCATGGACGACACGGTGAAGCCGGCGATGGAGGCGGTGGCCGAGCAGCTGCGTGAGCAGAGCTGGGACGTGCAGACGCGCTTCGAAGCGGGCGACATGGAACTGTCGGTCAACCACGGCGAGCAGCAGGATTTCCTGTACCGGGTGATCCTCAGTGGCTACCTGACCCCGTCCTTCGCCGCGCAGCAGCTGCGCAACCAGCGCTACTACCGCGCCGAAGTACATCTGTACGAGGGCAGCCAGGATTACGACCTGGTCGGCTACAACCGCAAGCAGATCATCAACGACATCATCAGCCAGTACGAACGGCACCTGCAGTTCCTGCACCTGAGCCGTTGATGCAGCCACGCCGGGCATGGCCCTTGCCTTTGGTGGGTGCGGACCGTTGGTCCGCACGCTCCTGTAGAACCGAGCGTGGGCTCGGCTTCTACAGCGGCAATCAGAACCGGTAACGCGCGCCCAGCGAAACGAACTGACGGCGCAGGTTGTACTGGCTGATGTCGAAGCCGCTGGAGCCGCCGGCCGGATCGAACGGCGGGTCCTTGTCGGTCAGGTTCAGCACCGACAGCGACAGCGTGGTCTTCGGAATGCCCTCGTAGGCCACGTACAGGTCCAGCTGATGGTAGGGCTTGACCTTGTCGCGCAGGCCCGGATTGCTGGTGGCGGTGGCCACGCGCTGGTCATAGCCGCTCACGTACTGCAGGCTCAGCGTGCTGCTCCAGTCACCAACCGCCCAGTTCAACGACGTGGTGCCGCGCGTGCGTGGCAGCGCGCCATGGCGGTTGTTGCCGGCACCGTCATACGGCGCCTGTCCAGCCACCAGCGGCTGCTTGAAGCTGAGCAGGTGGGTCCAGCTGCCGGCCACGGTGAAGTTGCCCCAGCCATCGGTACGGAAGGTGCGGCTGGCTTCCAGGTCGATGCCCGAGGTGGTCAGCTCGCCCTGGTTGGCGTACTGGTTGGTGATGATCTGGATGCGACCCTGTGCATCGCGTTGCACGCGACCGGGGAAAAGGTCCGGGTTGTTGACGATGAACTGCGCGCTGTCCGGCTTGACCAGGTTGTCCTGTTCGATGCGGTACCAGTCCAGGCCGATGCTGGAATCGGCATCGGGTGACCACACTGCACCGACATTGAGGTTGCGCGAGCGTTCGGCCTTCAGGTCTGGATTGCCGGTGCGCAGGTTGGTCACGCCACGGCTGCCGCCCGGCTGCAGCGGATCGAACGGATCGACCACCGAGCCGTAGCTGATGGTCTGCCCCGGTGCGATCTCCGGCAGCGACGGTGCACGGAAGCCACGCGAGAACGAGCCGCGCAGCAGCAGGCTGTCCATCGGCTGCCAGCGCAGCGCGAACTTCGGCGAGAACGCCTTGCCGAAGTCATCGTAGTGATCACCGCGGCCGGCCACCTGCAGTTCCAGCGTGCGATGCAGCGGCACGCTGAACTCGGCATAGGCGGCACTGACCTGGCGTTCGCCATCGACGATGTTGATCGCCGGGCGCAGCTCGGTACCGGACAGCACCTGCGCACTGGTGCGCGCGTCCAGCGATTCCTTGCGGAATTCCGCGCCCCACGCAAAGCCGATCGCGCCGGCCGGCAGTTCCCACAACGAAGTCGATGCCTTGACGTTGAGCGAGTGCAGCTTGTACCAGCCCGGGCGCTTGGTCTGCAGGCGCAGGTCGTCCAGTGCGCCCGGCGTGCTGGACGGGTCGAGGAAGTTGTAGCTGCCATCGCGCAGGATCTGCTGGAAGGCGTAGCGGTCCACGAAGTTGTCCACGTACTCGCGCTGCGCGCTCTGCGAGGTCAGTGCGGCCACTTCCCAGTCCCAGCGTTCACCGGTGCCACGCACGCCGGCCAGGGCGCGGTAGAACACCTGGGTGCTGTCCTTCAGGCGCGGGCCGAGATCGAAGAAGGTGTATTCGAACGGCAGCGGCGCGCTGCCCGGATTGTTCGGATGGCCGACCGGCAGCACAGCGGCGATGTCGGTCAACGTACCGGTGGGGGGATTGTAGGCACGCAGACCGGGGCCGACCGTCAGCGGCGCGCTGAAGATCTGGTCGGCCTTGTTGTGGCTGTACAGCACATCAGCGAAGGCTTCGACGCTGCCGTTGAAGCGGTAGGTCGCGCTCAGCGATGCCTGCAGGCGCTCGGCGCCGGGCTGCAGGGTCTTGAACGGCTGCGCGTTGAAGGCGCACGCCTGGCCGGGCAGGGTGCTGCCGAAGTCGCTGTAGGCGCGCAGCGCGCTGCCATCGGGGCAGGATGAGAACGGCTGCGGCGCGCGCGGGTTGGCCAGCGTGTTGCCGCCAGTGGTAGACCAGCCGGCCAGGCGGCCACCGGGCTTGTCGCGGAAATCGCCGTCGCGGGTGTACGCGCGCTGGTCAGCATCGAGGCGGTCGCGTTTGAGCAGATCCAGTCCGAACAGCACGTTCCAGCCTTGCTGCTCGAGGTCACCGAAGCCGGCCAGCAGGTTGGCCTTGCGCTCGTTCAAACCGCCCTGGGTGGCGGTGCCGAAGCCGCCGCCGACCTCCACGCCCTGGAAATCACGGCGCAGGATGATGTTGATGACGCCGGCGATGGCGTCCGAGCCGTACACCGCCGAGGCGCCATCCTTCAGCACTTCAATGCGCTCGACCGCGCTGATCGGCAGCGCATTGAGGTCGACGAAGGTGTCCTGGGTGTTGAGCGCAAAACCGAAGTTGGCCACGCGGTAGCCGTTGACCAGGACAAGCGTGTTCTTCGGTGACAGGCCGCGCAGGCCGATCGAGGCCGAGCCCGCAGCGAAGCTGCCGGTGTACTGCTCGTCGAAGCTGTTGCCGGCGTTGGCCGACAGGTTGCGCAGCACGTCGGTGAGGGTGGAGCGGCCGGTCTGCAGGATCTGCTCGCGGGTGACGATCTGCACCGGATTGGGGCCGGCGGTGTCGCTGCGCTTGATGTTCGAGCCGGTCACCAGCACGGTGCCGAGGGTGGTGCTGTCCTTGCCGGTGTCGGCCGTTTCAGCGGCGCTGGCGGTGCCAGCGACGAGGGCCAGCGCGACCGCGCTGGAAAGCAGGGTGGTGCGATACATGGAAGCGACTACGCCAAACGGTGGAGGAGCCGTCAGTACCGCACGGGGGTGAGTGCACCTTCCAATGACGAAAGCGCATTCAGTTATACATCACAGGTTCTTAACGAAAGTCAGCGCCCTTGGTGGAGTGGCCTGTGCTCCGGTGGGTGCGGACCGTTGGTCCGCACGCTCGTGACGGGTCAGAGTCCTTTCCTTGTGGAAAGGGATCCGACCCGGAGACCATCAAGGCCGCAGCAGCACCTTGCCATTGCGACCCGAGCCAGCACCCGCCTTTGCAGCCTGGGCGATGTCGTCCAGGGCGAAGATCCGCTCCACCGGCAAGGTAAGCTCACCGCCGGCCGCACGCTTCAACAACTCGCCGACCAGCCTGCGCTTGTCTTCCACCGCCATCGCCTGGCTGACCTTGCTGCCCCAGAAGCCTTTCACGGTGGCTTCCTTGTAGATCAGGCCGCCGGCGGGAATGCGCATCGGCTCGCCGCTCATCACGCCGAACGAGACCAGGGTGCCGTGGTGGCCGAGCAGATCGACCAGGTCGCCGCTGGCATCGCCACCGATGGAATCGACCGCAGCCGCTGCCTGTGCTTCGCCGGTGGCTTCGCGCACGTGGTCCTTCCAGCCGTCCACCGAGGTATCGAACACGTGATCGATGCCGAGCGCCTGCAGCTGCGCCACCGCTTCCGCGTTGCGCACCAGGTTGGCCACGTGCACACCGCGCGCCTTTGCCAGCATCGCCAGCGATTTGCCGACGGCACCGTTGGCGGTGTTCTGCACGATCCACTGGCCCTGCTCGACGTGCAGGAATTCCAGCAGCATCAACGCGCTCAGCGGCATGGCGATCAGCTGTGCAGCCATTTCATCGGCGATCGCGTCCGGCATCGGGATCACCATCCGCGCCGGTGCGATGAACGCTTCGGCCCAGGTGCCGTGCACCGAGGCGGCAGCAACCCGCTGGCCGATCTGCAGGCCGTCGACGCCTTCGCCGAGCGCATCGACCACGCCCAGTGCTTCGCTGCCGCCGATCGCCGGCAACGTCGGCTTGTAGCCGTACAGGCCACGCACGGTCAGCAGATCGTGGTTGTGGATCGAGGCCAGTACGGTGCGGATGCGTACTTCGCCGGGACCGGGTTCGGGCAGGGCGGCATCGGCAACGGCAAGGACCTGGGCTGGATCGCCGAAGGAGGAGTACAGGGCAGCGCGCATGGGCGGTGTTCCAATGAAAGTTGATGTGGTACCGAACTGGGGATGCGCTCAGCGTCGACAAGGCCGCGCACGTGCAACACGGCATCCTGCGACCGATGGTCGCGACATGACGTGATTACTGCATCTTGTGTTGACGACTCCGAGTATCCCCACTATGTTGTGGCTGTCACTCCCGGTCAGCCGCCGCCGCCGGACATGCAGCAAACGTCCCGCGGCCCGCCCCTGAAGGCTTGCCGTGTCGACGCGGCCGCCACCGTGCGGACGCAGGTCGCCCCCACGGCCCGGATACCGGCCGCAGGCGCAGGCAGATGCCGACGACCTACGTTCCTGCACCCTGGCACTTCACCCGTTCGCCCCGCGCGCCGGTATCGCGTGCAGGGCCGCCATGGCATCGGGCGCCGACGCGCGTACGAGCCTGGAGTTCCACCACCATGACCGACAGTACCTTCCGCGTGGCCGACCTGGCCGGCGCCGGCGACGCCATGCGCGCCAGCGGCGAGCGCGTGCCGACCTGGATCACCAAGGAAGCCGGCAATCGTCGCCTGCCGTACGATGCGGCACGCCTGTTGCGCAGCATCGACACCATCCACGCCGAGCTGCCGCAGCTGGATGTGGCCGACTACCGCCGCGTGGTGCTGGCGATGGTCGAGCGCAAGCCCAGCATCAGTGCCGATGATCTGGTGGATCTGCTGATCCGCGAAGCGGAGTCGCGCGTCGATCTTGTCGCACCCGAATGGGAACAGTTCGCCGCACGCCTGTACCTGCGCCGGCTGTACAAGCGCGCCAGCCGCAACCGCTTCTACGACGTCAGCCTGAAGTACGGCTCCTACGTGGGCCTGCAGGAAAGCCTGGCCGACCGCGGCATCTACAGCAACGACATCCTGCGCTGCTATTCGAAGGAAGAGCTGCAGCAGGCCGGCGAGATGATCGACCCCGAGCGCGATCGTCTGTTCGCCTACAACGGCCTGTATCTGCTGGCCACGCGCTATCTGGCCACCGACCGCAGCCGCGAGGTGTATGAGCTGCCGCAGGAACGCTGGCTGACCATCGCCCTGTACCTGATGCAGAACGAGGGCGGGCCGGGTGAGAGCGGCCGCGTGCGCCGCATGCAGCTGGTGGGCGAGGCTTACTGGGCACTGTCCAACCTGTACATGACGGTGGCCACGCCGACCTTGGCCAACGCCGGCAAGGTGGGTGGCCAGCTGTCGAGCTGCTTCATCGATACCGTTGATGACAGCCTGCAGGGCATCTATGACTCCAACACCGATATCGCTCGCGTGTCCAAGCACGGCGGCGGTGTGGGTGCGTACCTGGGGTACGTGCGCAGCAGTGGTGCGCCGATCCGCGGCGTACCCAACTCGTCCGGCGGCGTCGTGCCGTGGATCAAACAGCTCAACAACACCGCGGTGTCGGTCGACCAGCTCGGCCAGCGCAAGGGCGCAGTGGCGGTGTATCTGGACATCTGGCACCGCGACATCGAAGCCTTCATGGACCTGCGCCTGAACAACGGCGACCAGCGCCTGCGTGCGCACGATGTGTTCACCGCCATCTGCGTGCCCGATCTGTTCATGGAGGCAGTCGAGCGCCGTGCCGACTGGTACCTGTTCGATCCGCACGAGGTGAAGCAGGCCAAGGGCTGGTACCTCCAGGATTTCTACGACGAGAAGCGGGGATCGGGCAGCTTCCGCGACCGCTACGCCGAACTGGTGGCCGACGAACGCATCAGCCGCCGCACGGTGAAGGCGATCGATCTGTTCAAGCGGATCATGCTCAGCCAGCTGGAAACCGGCAATCCGTTCCTGTTCTACCGCGACGAAGTGAACCGGAAGAACCCGAACAAGCACGCGGGCATGGTCTATTCCAGCAACCTGTGCACCGAGATCCTGCAGAACATGAGCCCGACGCGGATGATCCAGGAGATCGTCAGCGGCGACCAGATCGTCACCACCCGTCGTGCCGGCGACTTCGTGGTCTGCAACCTGTCATCGATCAACCTCGGCCGTGCCATCACCGCCCCAGAGGATCTGCTGGCCACGGATGTGCTGGAGCGGTTGATTCCGATCCAGGTGCGCATGCTCGACAACGTGATCGACCTCAATGCGCTGCCGGTGCCGCAGGCCACCATCACCAACCGCAAGTACCGCGCCATCGGCCTGGGCACGTTCGGCTGGCATCACCTGCTGGCACAGCAGGCGATCCACTGGGAATCGCCCGAGGCCGAGGAACTGTCCGATCGCCTGTTCGAGCGCATCAACTTCCTCACCATCCAGGCCAGCGCGCAGTTGGCCAAGGAGAAGGGCAGCTACCCGATGTTCGCCGGCAGCGACTGGCACAACGGCAACTATTTCCGTGACCGCGATTACAGCGGCGCTGCCTGGGACAGTCTTGCACGCGAGGTGGCGAGCAACGGCCTGCGCAACGGCTGGCTGCTGGCAGTGGCGCCGAACATGAGCACCGCACAGATCGCCGGGTCCACCGCGTCGATCGATCCGATCTACAGCGCGTTCTACTACGAGGAAAAGAAGGACTTCCGGCGGCCGGTGGCTGCGCCCGGGCTGTCGCTGGAAACCTGGCCGTACTACGAGAAGGGCGCCTACAAGGTCGACCAGTTCGCCAGCGTGCGGCAGAACGCGCGCCGCCAGCGCCATATCGACCAGTCGATCAGCTTCAACCTCTACGTGCCGAGCACGATCCGCGCCAGCACGTTGCTGGAGCTGCACCTGAGTGCCTGGCGGGAAGGGCTGAAGACCACCTATTACGTGCGCTCCAACGACATCGACATCAGCGAATGCGAGTGGTGCTCGAGCTGATCAGCCCGGCCCCTCGGTGGTAGTGCCGGCCGCTGGCCGGCAACCCGTCAGCAACAGAACGAAGGCAGAAGACCATGGCAACACCCCTGGACCGCATCAAGATCCTCGAACCGCGCCACCCCAACCGCAGCACCGGCATCATCAACGGCCGCACCAGCGGCATCCTGAACTGGAACGACATTCCCTACCCATCGTTCTATCGCGCCTACAAGGAGCTGTCGACCAACTTCTGGATCCCCGACGAGGTGGACATGAAGCTGGATGCACGCCAGTACGGCGAGCTCAACGCGCGCGAGAAGAACGCCTACGATTCCATCATCGGCCTGCTGGCCACGCTGGATTCGCCGCAGACGCGTTTCATCTACAACGTCGCCGAGTACATCACCGACCCGGCCGCGCACGCCAACGCGGCGATCATCGGCCAGCAGGAAGTGATCCACAACGAGAGCTACAGCTACGTGCTGGCTTCGATCACCGACCTGCCGAACCAGAACCGCATCTTCGAGATCGCCCGTACCCACCCGACCATCATCAAGCGCAACGCGCCGATCATGGGGGCCTACGACGACTTCATGCGCGAGAAGACCGCCGAAACCCTGCTGAAGTCGTTGATCCAGTCCTCGATCCTGGAAGGCATCAACTTCTATTCCGGCTTCGCGTACTTCTACAACATGGTGCGGCAGAACCGCATGAACGGCACCGGCAAGATCATCAGCTTCATCAACCGTGACGAACTGGCCCACACCAAGTTCATCAGCGAGCTGATCCGCGCCATCATCGGCGAGAACCCGGAGCTGCAGACCAACGAGCTGACCGCCTACGTGCACCAGTCGTTCGAACATGCCATCGAACTGGAAACACAGTGGTCGGCGGAGGTGCTGGACGGCATCGACGGCATCGACGTGGACGAGATGGTGCGCTACGTGAAGTACCGCGCCAACAAGATGGCCGGCATGCTTGGCATCGAGCGCCTGTACAGCGACACCACCGACAACGTGATGCCGTGGATCAAGGCCTACGCCGACAACTTCACCGAGACCAAGACCGACTTCTTCGAGATGCGCAATGCAAGCTACAAGAAGACCAACGTCGACAACGGCTTCGACGACCTCTGAACGCGGCCCGGCGCTGCGCATCCTGATCGTGGTGGCGTCGCTCAGCGGCAACACCCGTGAGCTCGGCCGCCACATCGCCGAGCGTTGCCGGGCCGCAGGCCACGCCGTGCACTGGCAGGACGCCGACGACCTGCGCCAGGGCCCGCCGCTGGCGGTGGACGAGGCCGACCTGGTGCTGCTGGGCTGCTGGACCGACAACGCTGGGCGCACGCCGTCGGAGATGAAGGCCTGGGTGGCGGGCATCGCCGATCGCGGCCAGCGGCCGCGCCAGGTGGCGGTGTTCGGTACCGGCGAAACGCAGTGGGGGCAGGAGTACTACTGCGGTGCGGTGCACCGGCTGATCCGCTATTTCCACAGTGGCTACCCGCCGCTGGAGATCGAACAGATGCCACATGGCCGACGGCATGCCGCGGCCATCAACCGCTGGACCGATGCGGTCCTGGATCATTACTGGAGCACCACCGATGCAGATCATCGACGCCACCACGCCTGAGCAGTTCCAGCAGTTGCTGGCCGACCATCCGCGGGTGCTGGTGGACTTCCACAAGGACCAATGCCCGGGTTGCCGGATGCTGGACATGTCGCTGCAGCGGGTGGCCAGCGGCACTGCAGGGCAGGGCACGACCCTGCTGCGGGTGCAGCTGGAGGTGGTGGGCGAGGCGTTCTTCCGCGAGCTGGGGTTGCGGCAGACGCCCACGCTGTCGCTGTTCCTGGACGGTGACGAACGCATGCGCATGCCGGGCTTCCAGTCGCCGCAGCAGATCGAAGCGGCGATTGCGTTGCATCTGTAGCGCCGCGCCAGGTTCGGCTGCCGTTCGCGCGGTCTGTGACGGACGGCATCCACCGGGGTCGGATCCCTCGCCGCAGGCGAGGGCTCTGACCCCGCAACGACGCATGGCTCTGACCCCAGGGTTCCGGATTACGCGCAGGCGTCGGTATCGTAGGCATCCCTGCAGTCCAGTGCAGCCCAGTAGGGCTGGCCCCCGCCGCAGGAGAGAAGGTTGCCTATCAGCTCGGTGAAGCTGCCGGCGATGACGGGGCAGCTGCCAGCCACTCCGTGGATCTCGTGGTTGCTGTCGTAGCAGCGCCCTGGCTGTTGCAGGGAGAGATCGATGGAAATGTAGTCGCCATTATCGCTCCTGGCAACGACATGCCACGTTGCAGACAGGTCATCCTCGCATCGCTCACCAACGATGACTTCATTGGCTTGACGAATATCTTCGGGCGGCAACAGGTTGTACGAAATGGATTGTGGGTCATTTGCGTACAGGAGGGCGCCGCCGCACTCGCGATAGAAGTGCTGCATATCTGCCGGGTACGCCAGCGGCCCCTCAAGTGCGGGAAGTGCGGCGGCAGGTAATCTGATCGCATGGCTGGAGTTGAATCGGATCATGCCGATCAGTTCTTCAATGCAGTTCACACAGTTGCCCTTGCCAAGTGTTTGTCTTGGGGTGTTTCACCCGAGGCAAGTTAACCGGGATGCCTCTTTCGCGGTAGGCTGAAGACGACACGAGCTCTGCTGTTGCTCGAGGTTTCCGTGGGACCACAATGGCATCCACGCGTGGCGTGGATCTAGTGGGGCAGCGACCCACGGCATGCAATTCACTGTAGAGCCGAGCCCTTGCTCGGCTGCCGTTTGCGCGGTAAGCGATGAGTCGAGCATGGCTCGACTCTACAAAGGCATCCACGCATGGCGTGGATCTACTGGGGTCAGAGCCCTTGCCTGTGGCTAGGGGTCCGACCCCGGGGCTGCGGTTTACGCCCCGGCGAACGTATCCACCAGCAGCTTCACGTTCAGCACCACGATCACCAGTGCGATCACCCAGGCGATGCTGCCCAGCCAGCGCGGCGCCACCAGCGCGCCCATCGTCATCTTGTCGGTCACGATGCGTACCAGCGGAATGATCGCGAACGGCAGCTGCATCGACAGCACCACCTGGCTCAGCACCAGCAGCTTCACCGCGCCCTGGTCGCCGAACAGCATGATCACCACCACCACCGGGATGATGGCCAGCGCGCGGGTGATCAGCCGCCGCAGCCACGGCGGCAGGCGCAGGCGCAGGAACCCTTCCATCACGATCTGCCCGGCCAATGTCGCCGTCACGGTGGAGTTCAGGCCGGAAGCAAGCAGCGCCACGGCGAACAATGTCGAGGCCAGGCCTACGCCCAGCATCGGTGCCAGCAACTGGTGCGCCTGCTCGATGTCTTCCACGTCGAAGCGGCCGTTGGCATGGAATACCGCCGCCGCCAGGATCAGGATGCTGGCGTTGATGAAAAGCGCCAGGGTCAAGGCAAAGGTGCTGTCGGTCACCGCCCAGCGCAGCGCGCTGCGACGGCCTTCATCGGTGCGTGGATAGGCACGGGTCTGCACGATGGAAGAATGCAGGTACAGGTTGTGCGGCATCACCGTGGCCCCGATGATACCGATGGCGATGTACAGCGCGTGCGGATCGGTGACCACCTGAGCGCGCGGAATGAAGCCGCCCAGCACCTGCATCACCGGCGGCGCGGCCAGCGCGATCTGCACCATGAAGCAGCCGAAGATCACCAGCAGCAGCGCGATCACGAAGGCTTCCAGCGCGCGGAAACCGCGATTCATCAACAGCAGCACCAGCAGCGTGTCCAGTGCGGTGATTACCGCACCCCATAGCAATGGCAGGTCGAACAACAGTTTCAGCGCGATGGCCGTGCCGATCACTTCGGCCAGGTCGCAGGCGATGATCGCCGCTTCGCACAACGCCCACAGCGCCAGATTCACCGGCTTGGGGTAGCGCGCGCGGCAGGCCTGCGCCAGGTCCATGCCGGTGGCGATGCCCAGCCGTGCCGACAACGCCTGCAGGATCACCGCCATCAGGTTGGAGATCAGGATGACCGACAACAGCAGATAGCCGAAGCGTGAACCGCCTGCGAGGTCGGTGGCCCAGTTGCCCGGGTCCATGTAACCGACCGACACCATGTAGCCCGGGCCAAGGAAGGCCAGCAGCCGGAACCACCAATGGCCTTTATCGGGTACGGAAATCGAAGCGTTGAGCGCACCCAGGCTGGCCGGAGTGGAGGCGGCAGAATCGGTGGGTGCGACGGTGTTCATGGCTGTCAATATAGCCACTGCTATATCGCATAGCAATGTGAAACAATCGTCTTTACTGCGTCACTGGTCCAGAATTCAGGTTCGCACTCGATGACAACTGCAGGACAGGCATACGCGTGGGCAAGACGGATGATTCGACATCGCTGAAAAGCACCCCCTTGATCGAGGCCGAGCGCCAGGTCGAGAGCTTCCGGCAAGTGCGCGAGGCACACCGGATGGAATTGGTGGAGGATTATGTCGAGCTGATCTCCGACCTGCTGGCCGACGGCGGCGAGGCCCGCCAGGTCGACATCGCTACCCGCCTGGGCGTGGCCCAGCCGACGGTGGCGAAGATGCTGCGCCGGCTGGCCCGTGACGGCTGGGTCGTGCAGCGCCCGTATCGCGGCGTGTTCCTGACCCCGGAGGGCGAGGCGTTGGCCCATGCCAGCCGCCAGCGCCACCAGACCGTGGAGCGCTTCCTGCTGGCGCTGGGCGTGGACCCGGATACCGCGCGGCGTGATGCCGAGGGCATCGAGCACCATGTCAGTGAACAGACACTGGCCCTGTTCGACGAATTCGTGCGCAAGGCCGAGGGCGGTTGAGTCGCGGTTTCTGTACTGCTGTTCGCGCGGTATGGAATGAGTGCATCCACGCATGGCGTGGATCTACTCGCGGAATCTGCTCTCTGTAGAGCCGAGCCATGCTCGGCTGCTGTTCGCGCGGTGATGAAAAGAGTCGAGCATGGCTCGACTCTACAATTCAGGCGGGCAGCGCGCCTGTTCCTGAGCACACGCCCGTTTCGTCCATTCCTTCAATACCGGCTGAAGGCCTCCGTAGCGCCGCCCCTGCCAGCCATTGGCCAGCACCGTGCCCTGTGCATCGATCAGCACCAGGTTGGGTGGGGCCGGGCCCGCCAATGTCTGCAGTGCCGGCATGCGCTTCGCGCGACGCGGGTCCAGCACCGGCCACGGCATGTCCTGCAGCTGCATGTAGCGCCGCAGCGCCGCCTCGCTTTCATCCAGGCTGACATACACCACTTCGGTATCGGCGCCGGCCTCGCGCAGCGCGTCGCGCACGCCGCGCAGGGTCGGCACGAACGCGTGGCAGGGCGCGCACCAGTCGGCGCCGAAGTACAGCGCGATCAGTTTCGGCGGTGGTGACCACTGCACCGGGCGCAGGGTGCGTGGCTCGGGCCGCATCAGCGACGCGGAGACCTGCGCGTGCAGGTCGGCAGCTGCGGCCGGCGATGCCAGTGCCAGCAGCAGTGCGGGCAGCCAGCTAGAACGCATAACGCAGGTTCACGTACCAGGAGCGCGCAAAGCGTGGCCCATACACATAGTCGCTGTCGCGCAGCGCGCCGCTTTCCAGATCCTTCTGCCGTTGGTCGAACACGTTCTTGACCCCGGCCGCCACCGACACTTCCTGCTGTGCCTGCGCGCCCAGGTGGCGATGCCAGCGCGCGCCGAGATCGGTGACCAGGAAGGCGCGGGTGCGGTGCAGTTCGCCCAGCCGGTTGTTGAGCACCGGCATCGATCCGGTGTGGCGCAGCGCCAGGAACGTCTCCCAGGGTTCGGCCGGCATCCAGCTGAGCTGGGCCACGCCGGTCCAGCGCGGCGTCTTCAGGTAGTCGCGGCTGTCGATCACCGTATCGCCGCCGTCGGCGGTGTCATCGAAGATGCGTTGCGGCTCGCGGAACTGCGAGCGGTACCACGACGCACCTGCAGTCAGCCGCCATTGCGGAGAGGGCTGCCAGCCGAGGTTGGTTTCCATGCCCAGTACGTTCGAGCCGGATGCGTTGTAGCGCAGCTGTGTCAGCTGACCATCATCGCCGCGCTGGATCTCGCCCAGCGCGAAGGTGTCACGGATGCGTGCATAGGACGCGGTGGCATCCCAGCTCCATACCGGGTCGGCCGGGTCGGAGCGCCAGTCGAACCCGAACAGGGTGGTCAGCGCGCGCTCCTCCTTCAGGTCACGGGTGTTGCGCACGCGCACCTGTTCGCCACCGAGGGTATCGACGTGGACATCCTCGACGAAGATTTCCGGCGCACGGAAGCCGGTGGCGATGCCCGCACGCCATTTCAGCCGTGGTGTTGCCTGCCAGGCGAGGGCGATACGCGGTGAGAACACGGCGCTGTCCAGTTCCGAACTCTTGTCCACGCGCGCACCCAGCACCAGGTCGACGTCATCGCGTACGCTCCATTCGTCTTGCACGAACGCGCCGAGGTTGTGGAAGGTTGCATCCTCGAGCACGGCCAGGCGCTGGCCGGCGCCATCGCGGTTGTCGTCACGCAGGCCCTCATGCTTGTACTGAACGCCGAACGCAAGCGTGTGTGCACCCAGCCGCCAGTTCAACTGGCTGTCGATGTAGCGCAGCGGGTTGTGGGTGCGCCCGTACTGGCGCCACGAGCGTGATGCGGCACTGCCCGGAACGTCCGGGTCCAGCTGCGAAGGATCGTAGCCGGGCGCCGATGGATCGGTGACCACATCGCCAAGACCGCCATAGAAGCTGTCGCGGTCGATGTCGGCGAAGGCGTAGGCCAGACGGAAGTCGACGTCGCTGTTCACTTCCTGGTCCCATGACAGGCTGCCGCGACGGTAGTTCGTATCCAGCGACTCGGCGATGTTGGCCAGGTGTTCGGGCTGGTCGAGGCGGTTGCCACCGCGGCGGCTCTCATCGGTCACCTGCAGATCCAGCCGCAGGCGCGTGCCCGGATTCGGTGCATACCAGGCCTGCAGGCCACCGACCTTGAGGTTCTTGCGGGTGATCTCGGTATAGCCGTCGCCGTTGTAGTCGATGCCGCTGTTCCAGTTGCGCTGGGCGATCACCGACAGTCCGGCATCGGCTTCGCTGGCGACCAGGTCCAGACGGACGTCGGTGTTTTTCTGCGGCGTGCCCTTCAGCACATCCACGCCGGCCTGCACATGGCCGCCGCTGCGTGCAGGCAGCGGCGGAATCAGATTGATGACACCGGCCACCGCGCCCGGCCCGTACAGAGATGAACCACCGCCCTTGACCACTTCGATGCGGTCGACGAAACCGGCGGGAATCTGTTCCACCCCGTACACGCTGCCCAGCGTGGACAGCAGTGGAATGCCATCGAACAGCAACTGGTTGTAGGCACCGGGAAGGCCCAGCAACTGCACCTCGCTGGTGTTGCAGTTCTGGCAGTTGCTTTCCACCCGCAGGCCGTTGATCAGCTCCACCGCACGGGAGAAATCGGTGGCCGCACGCAGGGCGATGTCTTCCTTGCGCAGTACTTCGGTGCGGATCGGCACGTCCGACAGCAGGCGTTCGCTGCGGGTGGCCGTGCTGACTTTCACCTGCACCCGATCCAGCTCGGTAGGTGAGGGCGGTGCAGCGACTGCGGCCAGTGGCAGGGCGGCGGCGATACCGGCAGCCAGCGGCAGCCGGCGGAGAAGGGAGGCAGCAATGCGCATGAGGGCGTCGTCCTTGGGGAGGGAGGGCGGCGAGGGCGACCTGGCTGGTGCACATGAAAGCAGAAGCTCATCAACATAGCAATTGCTATATTGCCGTTTCAGCTTGCGGCGGGGCCGTGGTCTTTACTCGGATTCAAGTGTTATAACATTACATAATGCGCACGGAAGCGTGCCGGTGGTCATGCACCGGAAGGGGTCAGCCGCGGCGGAAGGCGGCGGGAGTGCGCGCGCCGACGATGATCATGCGGATCATCGTGGAGATCTGTTCGACCAGTTCCGGGTCGTTCTCCGGGGGCTGGTCCATGGCCGAAGCGCCCATTGCAAACACCAACCGGGTGATCGCCATCGACACCAGTCCCGGCTTGTACAGCACCGCGCCATCCAGTGCGGCCAGGCGCACCAGGTCGTGCTGCAGCTCTTCTTCGAAGTAGTGCAGTTCGCGTTCGACCGCGTGCTTGAAATCGTCCGAGCCGACCGCGCCTTCGCGCAACAGCACGTGCAGCAGCTTGTCGTCGGCGCGCAGCTGTTCCATGAAGGTTTCCACCGACACGCGCACCACGCTGGTGGCGCTGGACGTCGCGCGCTGGCGGGCTTCGCCGATGATGGTGCGCAGAGAGCGGCCAGCGACGTCGATCAACGCGACAGCCAGTTCGTCCATGTCGCGGAACTGGCGGTAGAAGCTGTTGGGTGCGATGCCGGCCTCGCGCGCGACTTCGCGCAGGCTGAGGGTGGACAGGCTGCGATGCGGACCGATCAGTTTCAACGCGGCGGCCAGCAGATCCTCGCGGCTCACCGTACGGCGGGCCGGGCTGTTGGCATCTTCAGGCGGAGACAGAACGGTGGCGGCGGCCATGGCACTTCCGGTGGGGCAAGGCTGAATCATACCCAATCCGGTGCAATATACACATGTATACACAGCTGTGTGTGCGGCCGTATAGTGCGCCCATGAGCGCTGTCGTCCGACCTTCCCTGCTTTCCCCGTACCGCTGGCTGTCGCCGTCGTTGTTCGACTTCTGGGCGGGCCAGCTGAATCCGTTGTGGACCTTGCGTGAGCCGATGGCACGCCTGGTACGGCGGGAGCCGGCCGGCGAGGGCGCCGCGACCCTGGTCCTGCGCTGTAACCGGCACTGGGCCGGGATGCGCGCCGGTCAGCACGTCACCCTCGGTGTTGAGCTTGAGGGGCGCGTATTGCGCCGCAGCTACAGCCCGACCCGCCTGGGCCGCCGTGAGCTGGCCATTACCGTCAAGGCGGTGGAAGGCGGCAAGGTCAGCCAGCATCTGGTCGCGCATGCCCAGCCGGGCGACCTGTTCCGGCTGGACGCGGCCTTCGGTGATTTCCACATGCCTGCAGCAGCGCCGGTATTGCTGCTGGCGGCCGGCAGCGGCATCACGCCCATGCGCAGCCTGCTGCGCGATGCCTGCCAGCGCCCGTTGGCGGCGCCGGTCGACCTGTTCTACTGGGAGCGCAACGCTGCAGCGTTCCAGTTCCGCGATGAACTGCTGGCGCTGGCTGCGGCGCATCCGAACCTGCGCGTGCACCTGCTGGCCACCCGCGAAGGCGACGTGCCGGCTGCGCGTATCGACAGCCACACGCTGGCCGTTGCCGGTGACGACACCCCACTGGCGCAGCGCCATGTACTGGCCTGCGGCCCGGACGGTTTCGTTGCCGCTGCGCGCACGCGGCTGGCCCAGCACGTGGCCGGTTTCCAGGCGGAAGCCTTTACGCCGCCCGCAGCACTCAGTGATGCCGACAGCCTGGGTGAGGTCGCATTGACCCTGGCCCGCAGCGGCCGGCGGCTGATCGTGCCGCGTGGCCGCTCGCTGCTGGAAAGCCTGGAGGCGCAGGGCATCGCGCCCAAGCACGGCTGCCGCATGGGCATCTGCAACAGCTGCACCTGTGAACGCGTCAGTGGCACCACCCGCCACCTGCGCACCGGCGACACCCAGTCCGAAACGGCCGTGCCGGTGCGGATCTGCGTGAGCGCGCCGACCACCGACCTGACCCTGGATCTCTGAGGACCCTGCTGCCATGACCCGCGCTACCGACCGTGCCCTGAGCCCTGCCGAGATGCAGACGTTTGGTGAGGAACTCGATGCGATCCGCGACCGTGTGATCGGCAGCCTCGGCGCCTCCGACACCCGCTACATCCGCCGCGTTGCAGCGGCTGTGCGCTGGTCCGGCGTGCTTGGCCGCAGCCTGCTGTTCCTTGGCGCGTTCTCGCCGTTGTTCTGGGCGCCGCTGCTGTGGCCGGCCTGCATCGCCGGCACCCTGCTGCTGGCGCTGGCCAAGATCCTGGAAAACATGGAGCTGGGCCACAACGTGATGCATGGCCAGTACGACTGGACCGGCGACCCCAAGCTCAACGGCAACACCTACGAATGGGACATCGTTGCCACCGCCGACAACTGGCGCAAGACCCATAATTTCCGCCACCACACCTACACCAACGTGCGTGGCATGGACGATGACATCGGCTATGGCCTGCTGCGCATCTTCCCGGAACAGCGCTGGAAGCCGTTCTACCTGCTGCAGCCGATCATCGCGCCGATCTTCGCGCTGCTGTTCCAGTGGGGCGTGGCTGCGCAGGATCTGCGCCTGGGCCGCTGGTTCAAGGGCCGCATCAGCAGCCGCGCGATGTGGCTGCAGACCCGTCCAGTGGCACGCAAGATGATCCGCCAGGTGCTGAAGGATTACGTGTTCTTCCCGCTGCTGGCCGGTCCGTTCTTCCTGCCGGTGATGCTGGGCAACCTGGTGGCCAACGGCCTGCGCAACATCTGGACCTACGTGATCATCTTCTGTGGTCACTTCACCGCCGAATCGGAAACGTTCCCGAAGGAATGCCTACGCAATGAATCGCGCGGCCACTGGTACCTGCGCCAGCTGCGCGGTTCGTCCAACATCAGCGGCGGTTTCGTGATCAACGTGCTGTCGGGCAACCTCAGCCACCAGATCGAGCACCACTTCTACCCGGATCTGCCGGCCAACCGCTATGCGGCCATCGCCAAGGAAGTGAAGGACATCTGCCGTCGTTACGGCCAGCACTACAACAACGGCTCGCTGCCGCGGCAGTTCACCCAGGTGGCCTGGCGCATCCTGCGCCATGCGTTCCCGAGCAAGCCGCGCCGCCTGCCGATGCCGGACATCATGCCGGCACCGGCGTCGGCCAACGCCGGCTGAGTTTCAGCCGGCCTTCGCCAACAGCGCAGGCGACTGGCGGTCCAGCCTGCGCAGGAACACCTGCATCTCCTTGCGGGCCTGCTGGTCGCCCTTGCTGCCAGCCACGCTGAGCCCGCGCTGCCACGCCTCGCGCGCCGCCTGCGGCTGGCCACCGGCCAGCCATGCCTTGCCCAGCAGCTTCCACGCCGCCGAATAATTTGGGTCCAGCACCACGCAGCGGCCCAGATGGGTGGCTGCGCGCACCGGATCGCCGGCGTCCAGCCAGCTCTTGCCCAGGCCGAAGCGCAGCAGCGCGCTGTCCTTGCCGGCGGCGAGCATCCTCTCCAGAGTTTGGATGTCCATCAGCGCACCTCCACCAGGGTTTCCACCGGACCTGCCTGGAAGCGTCCGCGATGGAACAGCAGCGGTGCGCCGCCTTCCTCCTGCACATCGACGATGCGCCCGGCCAGCAGCAGGTGATCGCCGACCGGCCACTGCGCGTGGCGGGTGCAGGTGAGGTGGACGACGGCACCGGCGATCCGCGGTGGCGCGTCCTCGCCGTCGTCCAGCAAGGGCACATCGGTGAATCGATGGCGCACCTGCGGGTCGGCGAAACGGCGGGCCAGGGCTTCCTGTCCGGCGCCGAGCACGCTGATCGCGAACTGGGTGGCGCGCTGGAACGTGGACAGGCTCTGCGCATGCAGGGCCAGGTTCCACAGCACCAGTGGAGGCTGCAGTGAGATCGGCACGAACGAGTTGATGGTCAGGCCCTGCGGCTTTCCCTGCGCATCACGCGCGCAGACGATCGCCACACCGGTAGGGAAATGGCCGAGCAACCGCCGCAGCGCACGCGGCGGCAGGCTGACCGACGGCACCGGGGCGGGAGCGGGGAACACCCCTGCCCACGGCCCGGTGTATGCACCGGAGTCGGCGTTCATGCGGCCCTGGCCTGGCGGTAACGCCGGCCGACTTCGGCCCAGTTGATGAGGTTGAAGAACGCGCCGATGTAGTCGGGGCGGCGGTTCTGGTAATGCAGGTAGTAGGCGTGCTCCCACACATCCAGGGCAAGGATTGGGGTGTTGCCGGAGGCGCCAGCCGCTGCGCCCATCAGGGGGCTGTCCTGGTTGGCGCTGCTTTCGACCTGCAGGCGGCCATCGCGATCGACGGTCAACCATGCCCAGCCACTGCCGAAGCGGGTCTGCGCGGCCTTGCTGAAGGTTTCCTTGAAGGCCTGGTAGCCGCCGAGGTCGCGATCGATGGCGGCGGCAAGCTCGTCATCGGCCGTGCCCCCAGTGGCGCTGAGCACGGTCCAGAACAGGCTGTGGTTGGCGTGGCCGCCGCCGTTGTTGCGCACTGCGCCGCGGATCGATTCGGGCAGGGCATCCAGATCGGCGATCAGGGTCTCCACCGGCTGCGCCGGTAGGCCGGCCTGTTCCAGCGCGGCATTGAGGTTGTTGACGTAGGCCTGGTGGTGCTTGCTGTGGTGGATTTCCATCGTGCGCGCATCGAAGTGCGGTTCGAGGGCGCCGTAGGCATAGGGGAGGGCGGGAAGCGAGTACGGCATCGAGACAGTCTCCGTGGGGAAGGCCAGGGGTGTGGCCGTGGGGAGACTGTTATCGCACCTCAACATTGGTTGAGGTCAAGCAGCAACCGCTTTTCGAACCCTCACCGGCGTGGTGATGCGCCGTCTGCGCCCGCAGGAAATTGTCCGGTCGCGGCGGGAGGGGCTGGCCGGGACCGTTGGCGCCATGGATGGTGCCATCGAGCCCCCATGGGTGAGGGCGCTTTGCTTGCGAAGCACTGCTTCGCGAGCGCCCGAACGCGCAGCCGCCAGCGGCTGGGCCGGACCCCGGAGGGGGGTTTACGGCGTGTCCCGGCCGGCCCCTCCCGCCGCCGCAATCGATATCAGCAAAAGCGCCGGAGCGGCGAACGACCCGCCTGCGCTTTCAATATCTCAGCTCAACCAATCCTTGCACGCGCCATCAACCTGCTCACCACAGGCCGCCTGCATCCGCTGCTGCAGCCGCGCCAGCGTGTCCGCACCCTTGTGCTTGGCGCTCCACGCCTGCAGTTGTCCGGCCAGCCGTTCGAAGCGCTGACGCGTGCGCTGGTGGTAGCCGGAGGGCTGCTTGTCCAGTTCGGCGATCAACGCCTCGGTGGCCTGCTCGATACGCGGCGCATCGTCGGGCGCCAGCCGCAGCAGGCCTTCCACGTACAGCACGCCCCATTGCACGCGCGTGGCAGGACCCTGTGCGCCTTCGTAGGCACGCTTCAACCACTCCAGGGCGCCGGCGGTATCACCGCGCTGCTCGGCCAGTTCGGCCAGTTCCGGCATGTAGTAGTAGGGCTGCTCGCTGCGCTTCAGCTCGGCCAGCAGCAAGGCCTCGGCGCCCGCATCGTCATCGACCTGACGCAGCGCGTAGACGGCACTGCTGATGGTGGCCTGGCGCGCATGCGCGTCCGTGGCGGCGGCATCGGCGGCGGCCACGCGCTGCTTTACCCGCTCAACCAGGGCTGCCGGCAGCGCACCTTCGGGCTGCTGCTGGCGGGCCAGTGCCAGCTCGGTCAGCGCGCGTGACAGGGCATCGTCAGCGCGATCGCCACGCGCGGCATCGGCTCGTTCCAGCGCGACCAGCAGCTGCTGGCCGAGGGCATTGCTGCTGGCCGGACCGGCGCTGGCCTGCTTGACCAGCCCGGCGCCGGCATAGCCCAGCAGGTCGCGGTTGCGACGTACTTCCGCCGGTTGCGCCAGCACGGCCTGCAACAGCTCGCGTACCTGGGTGGGCGCTGTCGTCGGTTTCTCGGCTGTAGCCAACGCGAGCAGCGCGAAGCGACGCTGCAGCGCGGGTTCGGGTGCGGCCTTGGCAAGTTGCTGCAGCACGTCCTGCGTGCTGCGCTTGCCGGCCAGGCGGTTGGCATCCACCTCCCAGCCGTAGTCACCCAGCACCTGCCAGTCTTCGGCGCCAAGCGTGGCCGGCGTCGCCAGTGCGGTGGCCAGAGTCTCAGCAACGGCGCTGCGGCGGCTGGCGGCGACGGTCAGTGCCCGGGTCAGTTCGGCCGCGTCGTTGCCGCCGGCCACGCGGGTGATTTCGTTGCGCTGCGGGTCGAGCACGATCAGGGTCGGATAGCCGCGCACGCCGAAGCGTTCGCCCCACGCCTGCGCGCCTTCCTCGTCGCCGTCCAGGTACACCGGCACGAATTTGCCGGTCAGTGCGATGAAGGCCGGATCCTTGAACAGCCCGGCCTTGAGCTGGTTGCACGGCGGACACCACACTGCGCCCCAGTACAGCAGCACCGGCTTGCCACTCTCGGCGGCTTCGTTGAAGGCATCATCCACATCGCCCTGGCGCCAGGCGATGGCGGAGGCCGGGGCGGCGGATGCCGCCTGCGCAGTTGGTACCGGAGCGGAAGCGGGCGAGCAGGCGCTCAGGGCCGAGGCCAGCAGCAATAGGGAAAGCGCGACGCGCATCGACGGCATCTCGAAGGACAGGGGGATGGCCCCATTGTATGAACGGTCGGGGTACTGGCTGATGCAGTTTGCTTATGTCGCACGTGCAGCACGGCATGTGGGCTGGAGATCAGTGCGGACCCAGGTCCGCACCCACCGGAGCGGGCACCGTCAACACCAGCGGCTGGTAGATCAGGCCGTTGAACTGGCCGACGTCACCATCCAGCACGAATCCATAGTGTTCGTAGGCGGGCACCGCGTTGAGCGAGGCGCGCACGGTCATCTGCGGGCCACGCACCTGCGGCAGCACCGCCTGCAGCAGGGCAGGACCGATGCCTTGCCCCTGCAGCTCCGGCGCGACGAACAGCATCGCCAGATGCTGGCCGGCCTTCAGTTCCACCACGCCGACCACCTGGCCTGCCTGTTCGGCCACAAGGATGTGGTTGTCGCCCTGCAGCCGCTCGGCGAACGCGGAGGCTGCGGCCACCGTGCCGAACGTGGCGATGCCCTCGGCGGTAAGCATGGGCGCAACGGCTGCAGTGAACGCCACCATGCACACCGCGCTGATCGCGGGCAGGTCATCGACATGGGCGGGGCGGATCGTGGTCATGCGCTGTACTTCCTGTGGCGGGACGGCATCAATACCCCACGCTAAGCTGGCGGCATGACCGATTTCAATCCCGCTCATGCCCGCCTGTTTCCAACGCAGGGCCTCAGCCTTGGCCTGATGACGCCGGTGGCCGCACACGGCCTGGCCGATCCACATGAGGCGCGGCGCATCGCGCGGCTGGCCGATGATCTGGGTTTCGCCGCGCTGTGGACCCGCGATGTGCCGTTGATGGTGCCGCAGGGACCGGATGCGACTGCCAGCGCGCTGGATGATCCGTTCCTGTGGCTGGGCATGCTGGCCGCGGCGACCGAACGCATCGTGATCGGCACTGCGGCGATCGTGCTGCCGTTGCGGCAACCGCTGCAGGTGGCGAAGTCGGCGTTGAGCCTGGACCGGATCAGCGGTGGACGCTTCGTGCTGGGTCTGGGCTCGGGTGATCGGCCTGAGGAGTTCGCGGCATTCGGCGAGGATCTGGAAAGCAGGGCAGCGACCTTCCGCGAACGCTGGTCGCTGTTGCGTGCGGCGCTGTCGCCCGAACCCTCCGAGCGTGCGCCGGTGCTGCAGGCAACCGGCGGATACGACGTACTGCCCGCGCCGGCCAGGCGCATTCCGATGCTGGTGGTCGGTACTGCACGGCAGAGCCTGCAGTGGATCTCGCGCGAAGCAGAAGCCTGGGCGACCTATCACCGCGAAGAGACCGCGCAGGAAGGGCGCATCGGGCTGTGGCAGCAGGCCTTGGCCCAGCGCGGCGGCGGTCCGAAACCGTTCGTGCAGTCGATGCTGCTGGACCTGCAGGCCGACCCGGCTGCGCCGGCGGAGTCACTGCCGCTGGGTCTGAAGGTGGGCCGCGATGGCCTGCGCGACTACCTGTTGCGGGTGCATGCGCAGGGCGTGGCCCATGTGATGTTCAACCTGGTCGACAACGGCCGGCCGATGGACGAGGTGCTGCGTGAGATCGGGGAGCAGATCCTGCCGGATGCGCTCCGGTAGGCGTCCACCTTTGTGGACACAGCTCTGCCCGGGCATGGCCCGGCGCTGTCCTCGGTATTCGGATCGCTCGCATCTGCGTATCATTCGCATTTGATACCACTGTTGGAGCCTTGCGTGACCCACCGCAACCCGCTGCATCCGACCGGACGCCTGTTCGCGATCGTCGCCTTCATCGAGGCCATCACCTGGGCCGGTCTGCTGGCCGGCATGTGGCTGAAGTACGGCCCGCAGGCCAACGTCGCGCTGGTCAAACTGTTCGGGCCGCTGCATGGCGTGGCGTTCATGGTCTACGTGGCGGTCACCCTGTTCGCGGCGCTGCGCCTACGCTGGCCGTGGTGGGCAACGGGGCTGGCCTTGCTGGCCGCGATTCCGCCGCTGGTGACCCTGCCGCTGGAGTGGTGGTTCAAGCGTCGCGGCCTCCTGTCGGTACGCGCAGGGCAGTGATGCGTCCGCAGGTGCATGTCCGTTAAGCGAATGGGTATCAAATGCAAATGCGAGCCGTTATCATTTAAGGATGGCGTCGCCGCCTGATCGGGCGACGTCGCGCGGGGTGCGGATGCGCCCGGCGTTCCCTCCTTGGTTACGGTTGGTGTTCCATGCATGCACGTCCCGTGGTTCCCGGCTTGCCGGCGCTGGTGTTGGCTGCCCTGATCGGCACCATGGCGATGATGTCCTTCGTCGCCGTCATCGGCCCGGTGGTCCGCCTGCTGGGCCTGTCTGAATGGCATGCCGGTCTATCGGTCACGGCCGCGGGGGTGTTGTGGATGCTGGCCGCTCGCCCCTGGGGGCAGCTCAGCGATCGCATCGGCCGCAAGCGCGTGCTGGTGCTGGCCATGAGTGCCTACACGCTGGTCTACATCGCGTTGGCGGTGTTCATTGATGTCGCGCTGCAGACGATACCGCCGGTGCTGGTCTCGGTGCTGGTGCTGGTAGGTGCGCGCGGGCTGGTGGGCCTGTTCTATGCGGCCGTACCGCCAACCGCCGCTGCGCTGATCGCAGACCAGGCCCCACCGGGCCAGCGCACCAGGTTCCTGGCACGGCTGGGCAGCGCCAATGCGCTGGGCATGGTGCTGGGCCCGGCTGCTGCCGGATGGCTGGCCTACAAGAACCTGCCGTTGGCGCTGTACGTGGCGGCGCTGTTGCCGCTGCTCGCGCTGGGCCTGCTGGCGTGGCGCCTGCCGGCCACGCCACCGGTGGCTGCCGCACAGAGCCGCAAGCGCGTGCCGCTGTCGCGCCTCGACCCGCGCCTGCGCCTGCCGCAGATGGCCGCGTTCGTGGCGATGGTGTCGGTCACCATCGCGCAGGTCACGGTGGGCTTCTTCGCCATCGATCGCTTCGGCCTGGATGCAGCCGCAGGCGCGCGCATGGCCGGCATCGCCCTGACTGCAGTGGGTGTGGGCCTGATCCTTGCGCAGGGACTGGTGATGAAGCTGGACGTGCATCCCCGGCGCTGGATCATCCTCGGCGCACTGATCGCCGGCATCGGCTTCGCCTCGGTGGCCGCTGTGCAGCAGACCTGGCAGTTGCCGGCGGCCTACGCGCTCGCGGCGTTCGGCATGGGCTTCGTGTTTCCCTCGTTCCAGGCGTTGGCCGCCGATGCGGTGCAGGCGCACGAACAGGGTGCGGCGGCCGGCACGGTCGCGGCGGCACAGGGGCTGGGCATGGTGGCCGGGCCGATGCTCGGCACCTTGTTGTATCGCGGCGGGGCCAGCCTGCCTTACCTGCTGGTCGGCGTGCTGCTGCTGGTGCTGTGCGTGCTGGCCGCAGCGTATCGGATGAAGGAGACGACATGAATGATTCCCTGATGCAGGGCGCGTGGCCGGAGGCTGCGTCGATGCTGCCGGAGCCCACCGCTGAAGCACCGCTGTTCCTGCTGCGGCAGGCCGATCAGCAGATGCACGCGCGGGGCTGCCGCGCACCCTTGCCGGCAGGCGCGCTGGCGACGCTGGCCGAACGCGTGGCGACGTTCTTCGCGCAGCAGCGCGGTGGCCCGGGTCTGCTGGTCGGCGCGGTGCCGTTCGAGCCGCGCGCCGATGATGCCTTGTACCAGCCCGAGCGCCTGCTGCCGGCATTGCCCGTGCAGTCGCAGGCAGTGCCTGCTTTGGCCGGAGTGCTGATCGCTGAGCCGTCCGCGCAGGACTATGCAACAGCGGTAGCCGCTGCGGTCAGCGCGATGCGCACGCCCAATCCGGCGCTGCACAAGGTGGTACTGGCGCGCAGCCTGTTGGCGCACACGCAGCAGGCGCTGTCGCCGGAAATGCTGCTGGCCCGCCTGGGCACCGATCCTTCGGTGGCGACCTACGCCGTGCCGCTGCCGGTGGACGTCGGCCAGGCGCCGGCGTGGCTGGTGGGCGCAACGCCGGAGCTGCTGCTGCGCAAACGCGGTGCGCAGGTACTGTCGCATCCGCTTGCCGGTTCGGCCCGGCGCAGTGCCGATCCGGTGGCCGACGAGCGCGCCGCGCAGGCGTTGCTGGCATCGGCAAAGGATCACGACGAACACCGCCATGTGGTTGAAGCCATCGTGGATGGCCTGTCGCCCTGGTGCAGCCACATCGAGGCACAGCCGCGCCCGGCGCTGCACGCTACCGCCAGCATGTGGCATCTGGGAACGCGCATCCACGCCACGCTGAAGGACGCTGCCACATCGGCGGCGACCCTGCTGGCCGAGCTGCATCCCACCCCGGCTGTCTGCGGCACCCCGCGGCTGCAGGCACTGCAGCGCATCCGTGCGCTGGAACCGGTGCCGCGCGGCTTCTATGCCGGTGCGGTGGGCTGGCTGGATGCACAGGGGGACGGTGACTGGTATGTGGCGATCCGCTGCGCGCGCCTGCAGGGCACCCAGCTGCGCCTGTATGCCGGCGCCGGCATCGTCGCCGACTCGCAGCCTGCCGCCGAGGTCGCCGAGACCGCCGCCAAGTTCGCTGCGCTGCTGAACGCACTGGGTGTGCAGGACCCGCTGCCCTTGATCGAGGTATCCGCATGACCCCGTCCGTCGTTGACTCCCGCCTGCCGCTGCAGCAGCGATGGCCCGAAGCGCTGGTCGCGCGCTATCGGGCTGCAGGTCATTGGCGCGGCGAAACCTTCCCTGGTTTCCTGCGCGAACGCGCCGAGCGCCATGCCGATGACATCGCGGTGGTGGCTGGCGATGTGCGCCTGAGCTATGCGCAGCTCTGGCATGAGGCCGGGCGCATCGGTGCCGGCCTGCTGGCGCTGGGCCTGCAACCCGGGGAGCGCGTGTTGGTGCAGCTGGGCAACACCGCCAGTTTCATCAGCACCATCTGCGCGCTGTTCCGCGCCGGGCTGGTGCCGGTGTACGCCCTGCCGGCGCATCGCATCACCGAGCTGGCCCACTTCGCCCGCAAGGCCGAGGCCAGTGCCTACATCAGTACCGATGTACATGAGGGTTTCGATCATCGGGGCCTGGCGCGCGCGCTGCAGGCGGACGTGCCGGCGGTGCGCCACGTGCTGATCGATGGCGACGCAGCCGAGTTCGTCGCGCTGGACTCGCTGCAGGGCGACCGCAGCCAGCTGCCGGCCGATCCTGATCCGCAGTCGGTGGCGTTCTTGCAGATTTCCGGTGGCAGCACCGGGCTGTCAAAGCTCATTCCGCGCACGCATGACGATTACATCTACTCGTTCCGCGCCAGCAACGAAATCTGCGGTATAGACCGCGACAGCGTGTACCTGGTCGCGCTGCCAGCGGCACACAACTTCCCGATGAGTTCACCGGGTTTCTTCGGTGCGCTGTACGCCGGCGCCCGCGTGGTGCTCAGCCCGGGCCCGGGCCCGGATGCGGCATTCCCGCTGATCGCGCGCGAGAAGGTGACCTGCTGCGGTCTGGTACCGCCGCTGGCGCTGCTGTGGGCGCAGGCGGCGGCGACCAGCAAGCACGATCTGTCCAGCCTGCAGGTCCTGCAGGTTGGTGGCGCCAAGCTGGTGCCGGAGGCCGCACGGCGGGTCATTGATGGCCTTGGATGCACGTTGCAGCAGGTGTTCGGCATGGCCGAAGGCTTGGTCAACTACACCCGGCTGGATGATCCGCAGGAACTGATCGTGGCCTGCCAGGGGCGGCCGATCAGCGTCGATGACGAGGTGCGGGTGGTCGATGACCACGATAATCCAGTTGCAGAAGGCGAGGTCGGCCATCTGCTCACGCGGGGCCCGTATACCATCCGCGGTTACCACAACGATGCGGCGGCGAATGCGCGCTCGTTCACCGACGATGGCTTCTATCGCACCGGTGACCGCGTGCAGCAGCTGCCCGGAGGCTACCTGGTGGTGCAGGGCCGTGCCGGCGACCACATCAACCGGGCGGGCGAAAAGATCTCTGCCGAGGAGATCGAAGACCATCTGCTGGCCCATGGCAGCGTGTTCGATGCTGCCGTGGTCTCCATTCCCGACGACTATCTGGGCGAGCGCAGCTGTGCCTTCGTGATCCAGCAGGGCGAGGCGATCAAGGCACCGGCGCTGAAGGCGTGGATGCGTGGACGTGGCCTGGCCGCGTTCAAGGTGCCCGATCAGATTGTTTTCGTGGACAGCTTCGATACCACGGCGGTTGGCAAGATCAGCCGCCGCGAACTGCGCGCGCAGCTGCGTGCGCGTCATCTGCAACAGACAGGAGGAACGCGCTGATGGCGCTGCCCCGTATTGCCCCGTATTCCCTGCCGACCGCCGCGGAACTGCCGCAGGCGCGTGGCGCCTGGCGCCCCCAGCGTGATCGTGTTGCCTTGCTGGTGCACGACATGCAGCGCTACTTCCTCGCCGCCTTCGATGCTGGCAACGCGCCGCTGCGGCCGGCGGTGGACAACATCGCGCGTCTGCTGGGACATTGCCGCACGCACGGCATTCCGGTGTTCTACACCGCTCAGCACGGCGACCAGGACCGCCGTGACCGCGGCCTGCAGGCAGACCTGTGGGGCCCGGGCATGGGCCGTCGTGCCGACCACGAGCCGATCATCGACGCGTTGGCACCTGCGCCGGGCGAGCATGTGCTGGTCAAGCACCGCTACAGCGCATTCCAGCGCAGCAATCTGGAAACGCTGATGCGCGTGCGTGGCCGTGATCAGCTGCTGATCACCGGCGTGTACGCGCACATCGGATGCACCGCCACGGCGGTGGAGGCGTTCCAGCGCGACATCGAAGCCTTCATCGCGGCAGATGCCGTGGCCGATTTCTCGCGCGCCGACCATGACCAGGCGCTGCACTGGATCGCCCGCACCTGCGGCGTACCGATGACCACCGACCAGCTGCTGGAAGCATTGTGATGAACGCCACGACCGAAGCCTTGACCCTGGAGCGCATGCGCGCCGACGTCGCCCGCGTGCTGGACTGCCAAGCGGCTGACATCGGCGACGATGACAACCTGATCGATCTGGACCTGGATTCGATGCGCATGCTGGGACTGGTGCTGGCCTGGGGCAACACCGGGCTGCCACTGGAGTTCTCGCAGCTGGCCGAACACACCACGCTGCGCCAATGGTGGGCGGTGGTGCAGCAGCTGCAGGCTTCGCAGACGGCATGAACGGATCGCCGCTGCCGCTGACCGAGGCGCAGGCCGGGCTGTGGTTTGCCCAGCGGCTTGCACCGGAAAACCCTGCATTCAATACCGCGCATGCGGTGTGGATCGAGGGTCCGTTGGATGTAGTGGCGTTCACTGCCGCCGCCAATCAGGCCGCGGCCGAGGCCGAGGCGCTGGCCTTGCGTTTCGCCGAGGCCGAGGACGGCCAGCCGGTGCAATGGCATGAATCCACGCGGGTGCCATCACTGCAGCTGCGCGATGTTGCTGCTGCGGCCGATCCGCAGCAGACGGCACGCGCCGCGATGCAGGCCGATCGCTCCAGCGTAGTTGATCCGACCCGCGACCGACTGAGCCAGCAGGTGCTGTTCAACCTGGGCGGCCAGCGCTGGGCCTGGTACCTGCGCGTGCATCACCTGGCCACCGATGGCTATGGCATGGCGCTGTTTACTGACCGTGTATGCGCACTGTATGCGGGCCGCACCGGTAGCGCGTTGCCAGCGCTGGCGGGCGTGCTGGCCGACGATGCCAGCTACCGCAGCGATGCGCGCCGCGACGCCGACAGGCAGTGGTGGCTGCAGGCACTGCAGGGCGCGCCGGCCTCCACCGGCCTGGCCGGAACCGCCGCTGCCAGTGACGATGCCGTGCGTTGGGTGCAGCCGGTGGACCGCGTCCTCCGCGAGCGCCTGCTGCAGGTTTCGGCATCGTGGCTGCAGCCGTGGCCGGATGTGCTCGCTGCATTGGCCGCCGAGTATGTGCGCCGCATGAGCGCGTCCGGGGAAGTCGTGCTCGGCGTGCCCTACATGGCGCGGCTGGGCAGCGTCGCGGCGCGGGTGCCGGCGATGGTGATGAACGTGTTGCCGCTGCGGGTGGCGGGCGGCGGGGACAGCGTCGAGGAATTCTGCCGGCGCATCGGGCGCCAGCTTAGCCAGGGCCGCAAGCATGGCCGCTACCGTGGCGAGCAGTTGCGTCGTGACCTTGGGCTGGTCGGCGCACAGCACCGCCTGCATGGGCCGTTGATCAACGTACAGCCCTTCTACAAGCCGCTGGCGCTGCCGGGTGTGCAGGCCTCGCTGGAGGTGCTGAGCACCGGGCCGGTGGACGATTTGACACTGGGCTTCCGTGGCGATGGACAGACCCTGCTGGATCTGGAGATTGAAGCGAACCCCGCCCTGTACGATCTGCACGAGGTGAAGGCGCATGCCCGGCGGTTGCTGCATTTCGTGTCGGCGGCGCTGCAGGCCGAAGACATCGCGGCGGTGCCGCTGGCCACGCCGGAAGAATCCAAGCAGGTCCTGCATGGCTTCAATGCCACCGCCCATCCGCTGCCTGACACCACCCTGGTCGAACTGCTGCAGCAGGGCATGGACCGTGATCCGTCGGCACCGGCGCTGGTGTTCGGCGATACGACGCTGGACCATGCCACGCTGGAGGCGCGCAGCTTCGCACTGGCCGCGCAGCTGCGTTCGCTGGGCGTGGGCGCGGGCACCATCGTCGCCGTAGCGCTGCCGCGTTCGCTGGAACTGGTGGTGGCGCTGCTGGCGGTACTGCGTGCAGGCGGCGCGTACCTGCCACTGGACCTCGCCCATCCGGCTGAGCGACTGGCGCGCATCCTGGCATCGGCGCAGCCCGTCTGTGTGCTGGCAGAGCCCGACGTGCAATCCTGGTTGGCAGACGTACCGGTGCTGCCGCCGGAGCAGTGGACCGATGTGAGCTTCGCCGCACCCTGGCCGGGCCCGATGGGCGACGATGCGGCCTATGTGATCTATACCTCCGGTTCGACTGGCGAGCCCAAGGGCGTGGTGATCGAACACCGCGCCATCGTCAATCGCCTGCTGTGGATGCGCGAGCACTACGACATCGGCGCCGACGACCGGATTCTGCAGAAGACCCCGGCTACCTTCGACGTATCGGTCTGGGAATTCTTCCTGCCACTGCTGTGCGGCGCGACGCTGGTGTTGGCGGGGCCGGACGCACACCGCGACCCGACCGAGCTGGCGCGATTGATCCGCGTGCATGGCGTCACCACCGCACATTTCGTACCCTCGATGCTGGATGCGTTCCTGGCTGCACCGGCCTCACAGGACCTGCAGCTACGGCGGGTGTTCACCAGTGGCGAGGCGCTGGATGCCGCCCTGCGTGATCGCTTCCACGCGAGATTGCAATCTGAACTGCACAACCTGTACGGGCCGACCGAAGCTGCTGTGGATGTGAGCTGGTGGCCGGCGTCGGCCGATGACCGCTCGCGCCCGGTGCCGATCGGTTTTCCGGTCTGGAACACCCGCCTGTATGTGCTGGACGCACGGATGCAGCCCGTGCCGGTGGGCGTGGCAGGTGACCTTTACCTCGGCGGTGTGCAGTTGGCGCGCGGCTACCTCGGCCGCGACGACCTGACGGCCGAGCGCTTTCTGGCTGATCCGTTCCTGCCGGGGGAGCGCATCTATCGTACTGGCGACGTGGCGCGCTGGCGTGCCGATGGTGCTGTCGAGTACCTCGGGCGCAGCGACCATCAGGTGAAACTGCGCGGCCTGCGCATCGAGCTTGGCGAAATCGAAGCGGCGTTGCGCGAGCTGCCTGGCATTGACCGGGTGGAAGTGCTGTTGCGCGATGATCTTCCTGGCGAGGCACGACTGGTCGCCTATGTGCCGTCGACCTATGCCGATGCAGCGGTGCTGCGCAGTCATCTGCTGACGCGGGTGCCGGACTACATGGTGCCGTCTGCGTTCATGGGCGTGGATCAGTGGCCGGTGACTGCCAATGGCAAGCTGGATCGGGCTGCGCTGCCGAAGCCGCCGCAGCAGGAGGTCGCGGGGCAGGCACCGCGCACGCCGCTGGAGCAGGAACTGGCCGGGCTGTTCGCGCAAGCGCTGGGACGTGAAGCGCCGGTGGCCGTCGATGTGGATTTCTTCAGTCTCGGCGGCGACTCGCTGTCGGCTGTGCATCTGCTGCTGGCCATCGAGCAGCGCTGGCGTTGCGAGCTGGGTCTCGGCGCGCTGTTCGCGCAGCCAACCGTTGCCGCGCTGGCGGCACGCATTGCCGAGCCGCCCGCACATGCCGATCACGCGTTGGGCCCGGTGATTGCGCTGTCTGCGTCCGACGAGCCAACCGTGGCGCCCTTGTTCGTGCTGCACCCGGCCGGGGGCATTGCATGGAACTATCGCGCGCTTGCGCGGGCGCTGCAGCCAATGCGCGCGGTGTACGGGCTGCAATCACCGGCGCTCGATCCCACGCAACCCCTGCCGGGAAGCATCGAGGCCATGGCCAATGACTATGTGCAGCGGGTGATCACGCTGCAGCCGCAGGGGCCGATCCATCTGCTCGGCTGGTCGGTGGGCGGCATCCTTGCGCAGGCGATGGCGGTGCGCCTGCATGACATCGGCCGCGAGGTCGGCGAACTGGTGCTGCTCGATGCCTATCCCAGCGAATGCTGGCGTGCCGAACCGGAGCCCGACCCGATCGCGGCGCTGCGGGCGCTGTTGGCCATCGCCGGACATGACCCGGACGCACATCCGGAACTGGACGACCGCGCGCGCATCCTCGCCTTCCTGCGGCGCGGTGGCAGCGCGCTGGGCAGCCTGCCCGAGGTGGTGCTCGACGGCGTGGTACGGGCGGTGACCGGAACCAATCGACTGATCCGCGAACACCAGCACCGACCCTTCGTGGGAACGCTGGCGCATGTACGCGCCGGACGCGATCATCAGGCACGGCCGCAGTTGCAGTCCGCACTGTGGAAGGCCCATGCGCTGCAGGTGGATGCCATCGAGCTGCCGTTCCTGCACGCCGAACTGACTGGCCGCGATGCTGTGGCACTGCTGGCACCCTGGTTGTCGGCGCGCCTGCAGCAGTGGGACAGGCAACAGGAGAATGCAACGTGCAGTTGACCGGTTTTGAAGGAAATGTGGCGCTGGTGACCGGCGCAGCCGGCGGTATCGGCGCGGTGCTGGTGGGGCAGCTGCTGGACGCAGGATGCCGGGTCGTGGCAACCGATCGTGAGCGGCCTGCGCTGGCGACCGGCGATGGGCGCGTGCAGGCTTTCGCACTGGACGTTACCGACGGTGCGGCGGTGGACGCGCTGATCGAACAGGTGGATGCCACGGTGGGGCCGATCATGCTCGCGGCCAGCGTGGCTGGCGTGTTGCATGTCGGCGAGGTCGTGGATACCAGCGACGCGGATTGGCGCAGGGTGTTCGCGGTCAATGCCGACGGTGTGTTCCATGTCGGTCGCGCACTGGCGCGGGTGATGTCGCCGCGCCGGCAAGGCGCCATCGTGACCGTCAGCTCCAACGCGGCGGGCGTGCCACGGCATGGCATGGCCGCCTATGCGGCCTCGAAGGCGGCGGCGACGATGTTCACCCGCTGCCTGGGCCTGGAGCTGGCGCCGCTGGGCATCCGCTGCAACATCGTTGCGCCGGGCTCCACGTTGACCCCGATGCAGACCGGCATGTGGGAAGACGAGCAGGGTGCGGCGCGGGTGATTGCTGGCAATCCGGTCACCTATAAAGCGGGCATCCCCTTGCGCAAGCTGGCCACGCCGGAGGACATCGCACAGGCAGTGATGTTCCTGCTGTCCGAGCAGGCCGGGCACGTGGCAATGAGCGACCTGTACGTGGATGGTGGCGCCACGCTGCGCGGGTGAGATGCATAGCCCCGATAGGGGCATAGGTAGTGCCGGCCGCTGGCCGGCAGCCAGGCGATGCGTCCGGAGGTTCATGGGGTTGCCGGCCAGCGGCCGGCACTACCATGGGTCAGCCGTGCAGGATTTCTGTGTCGGGTAGTGCCGGCCGCTGGCCGGCATCCTCAGCAGACTGTCAGCAACATCCTCATGCAATGCTGCGCTGTTCCCCGACAGCCAGCGGTGTCTGCCTGATCCACGATGGGCCATGAGCAGTAATCTCCTGCGCTACGGGCGGCGTTCCATCATCGGCCAGATCTACGTGCTGACCACGACAACGTACCAGCGCCGCCGACGCTTTGAATGTGATGCCACCACAGGCTGTGTAGCAGCCAGTTTCAGGACCTCGAGCGACAAGGCCTTGTTCAGTCGCTCGCCTGGGTGGTGATGCCGGATCATGTGCATTGGATGTTGCAACTGCGTGCGTCTGAGCTGTCGGGCATCGCCCGTCGGTTCAAATCATCCAGCGCGTTGGCGTTGAATCGGCTGGCCGGTCATCGTGGGGTGGTCTGGCAGCCCGGATACTTCGATCATGCGGTCAGGGCCGAGGAGTCGTTGCATCGCCAGGCTCTGTATATCCTGGGAAATCCCATTCGGGCGGGCCTGGCCAGGGAGATCGGCGAGTATCCCTATGCGTGGTCGATCTGGTAGTGCCGGCCGCTGGCCGGCAACCAGGCGATGCTTCCGGAGATTCATGAGGTTGCCGGCCAGCGGCCGGCACTACCAGGGCGCGGGTTCATGGGCCTGCCGACCAGCCGCCAGCACTACGGCAGGGTGAACCGATACACCAGCACCCGGTTGTCGTTGTCGTACGCGCTGTCGCAGTGCTCGCCCTGCATGCGGCAGTTGCGGGCGGTGAAGTCGTTGTCGTTGCCGATCAGCAGCAGTGCGTCGTCCGGGTGCTCTGGATCAAGCGCCGGCAACACGTCCATCGCCTCCCATTTCTCTGACAGCAGTCCCGGGTGCGGGCCGCGCCCTGTATTCAGATCCAGCCCGGCCAGGGCCAGTTGTGGCCGGTCGAGCAGGTTCAGCACCTCTTTGACGTTGGCGGGCACGATGCCGGTCTTCAACATGGCGTCAGCCGGATCGGCCAGCACCGATGCCGTGCCGGTCTCATATTCCGTGTCCACCAGATTGGACGCCTGCGCCACGTTCACCAGCAGCACCGATTTATAGACGATCGGGTCGTCGCCATCCTTGCCCAGGCCATTGCCGTCGCGCGCCAGCATCAGGAAACGCTCGTTGTCCAGCGCACGCAGCTCGCTCTGCGCAGCAGTACGGTCGAGCTTGCCTTTGCCGTCGTGGGCGTAGGCCGGCAGGATCATCACATGGTGGCCGACCGGTTGCGTCGGCGTCGGGTTGGCAGATACGTCGTAGACCAGCACGCGGGTATTGATGCGGCCGGCGGCATTGCCCGGCGCGCTGTCCTGGATCAAGGCGCTCTGCAGGGCAACAAACAGCCGTGTGCCGTCGGGCGACAGGCTCATGCCTTCCACGCCCTGGTTGTTGCGGCGCCCGGTCTGCGGCGGAGCCAACGATCCAAAGGCAGGCTTGCCATCACGTTGTGGCCGGATCGCCAGCGGCGGCACGATCACTCCCTGCAGCTGGCCCTGTGCATCGAAGTAGTAGACGTTGGCGGTGTACTCGTCGCCGATGTAGAAGTGGCCGTCGGCTGTGAACTGCAGGGATTCTGCATCGAGCGCGACCTTGCCGGCCCCCGGGCCCACGGCCGGCGAGGGCAGCACTACGCCACGCTGGTTGAACGTGTGATCGCCCGGGTCGGCACCGGTGAAGGGCTGGCCGTTGTAGTCCTTCAGCACCAGGCCCTTGGTGGGCGTCATCGTCAGCGCGCCGACGCTCGCTGGCTTGTCCGCAGGCCAGTCGATGCGCAGCTTCATGCGCTCCAGGCGGCCGGCATAGTCGTAGAACAGGCCGGCCTCCGGATCGTTGCGACCGCGGTCGGGCAGGGTCCACAGCACCCCTTCATAGCCACGCGCGGTGCGCCGCCACGTGCCCGGCTGTATCGCCAACGACGAGAACGAGCCCAGCGTATCGTCGAGGAAGTCCACCGTGCCTGCCGGCAATCGCCCGGCGGCGACCAATCCCTTGTCCACGTAGGTGAAGCTGCCCACGTCCACCGCGCGTGGTGGCATGCCGCGGGCTTCATGCGGTGCGTTGTAGCCGCTGACCGAGAGCGCGGCCAACAGCAGGGCAGTAGCGGACATGGATGGACTCCTCGGCCGGTGATCAGAAGCGGATGTCGATGGTACCGAACACCTGGCGCGGTGCCGACGCATGGAACACATACAGCTTGCCCGACGGGTCGCTGGGTGCGAACACGCTCGAATCCAGGTTGCTGGCGTAGCGCTTGTCACCCACGTTGGTCAGGTTCAGCGACAGGCGCATGCCCTTGGCGAAGCCGACCTGGCCGAAATCGTAGCCACCGGCAAGGTCGAACACGGTGAAGCCGCCGAAGCCCTGGTCATTGGTATAGGTGTAGAAGCGCTCGCCGGTGTACTTGCCGCGCAGGCTGGCAAACCAGCCGTTGTCGCGCCAGGTGATCTCGGTGGCCAGCAACTGCTTGGGCGTGTCGGTCTGGATCCTGCCCTTGATCTGCTGCTCGACGCCAGCCTGGATGTAGTTGGAGGCATACGTCGAGCGGTTCAGCGACGCCGAGGTGTACCAGCTGAAGTGCTCGTTCGGCGTCCACAGCACGGTCAGTTCGGCACCGCGACTGTCGACGCCGCCGACATTGTAGAAACGGTTGCCGCAGGTGGGGCCGACCGGCTGCCGCGAATCGCAGGGGTTGTACTGCAGCAGGCGGTTGTCGAAGCGCACGCTGTAGGCAGCAACCGATGCCTGCAGCGTGTCGGTGACGAAGCGGTAGCCCGCCTCCAGCGAACGTGATTCTTCCGGTTTCAGGTTGCCCTGCGCGTTCCAGGTGGCCTGGCTGACCGCCTGCGGGCCGAGTTTGAAGCCGCCCTGGAACATGGCGATGTTCTCGGCGTAGCTGGCGAACACTTCGTGATGCTCGCTGAGGCGGAAGTTGGCGCCGACGCTAGGCAGGAAGTTCTTGCTGGCCTTCAACGAGCCGGTGGCGAACTGGTTGTTGGAGCTCGGCGAGATCGGCGTCTTCGCATCGCCGGGGAGCGCCTGCGCATCGGAAGTGGCGTGTGGGCTCTTGGCGCCGAACTCCAGGGTCAGGCGGTCATCGAGCAGGCGCCAGGTGTCCTTCAGGAAGAACTGGTGGGTTTTCCAGCGCGTACGCTGGGCGAACACACCCACATCCGAGGGCAGGGTGTTCATGCCGCTGAGGTCGCGTGGGCCGTCCACCGCCGTCTGGTAGCGTTCGGCGCTGCTGGTGTTGCGTTCGTACCAGACGCCACCTTCAATGCGGTGCGCACCCAGCTCCCAATCGAACGACAGCGTGCCGCCATCGCGGTCGATGGTGTAGATGGTGTTGCGGAAGATGATCGGGATTTCCTGCGCGGTGCCTTTGTTCGACCAGGCGCCGCTGTTCCAGTTGTGGCCTTCGCCGCGATCGTCGTGGTGGTAGGCCAGCGCCCGCAGGGTGAAGCCGTCGGCGAGGAAGAAGTCGCCGGCCAGGTAGTACAGGTTGTCATCGCGCAGGATCTGCCCGGCGGTGAAGGCGCCGTCGGCGTCCTTGTCCGGACCGCTGTTGTCGCACTTCTTCGCGTTGAGGCTGGCGGTGTTGCAGTAGGCCTTGGCCACGGCTTTGTTCCAGTCCGGTGCGTAGCCGCCCCAGTCCCAGCCAAGGCCGCGGGACATCTCGTCCTTGGACAGGTAGAAGTAGTCGGCCTGGCTGGTGCGCGAGGTGTCGACGAAGCCGGTGATCTGGCCGCTGCCGAAGTTCCACACGCCCTTGGCGTTGAACTGCCTGGTGGTGGATTTGTTGTACGCGGTCTGGTCGTTCCAGAGGTCCGAGACCGCGTTCATGCCCGACACGTAGCCGGAGAATCCGTTGTACTCGCCGCTGTCCACGCGCACGAAGGTGCGGCGGTTGGCATCGCTGCCGAAGGTCTGCACCACGCGGCCGCCCAGTTCCTGCGCCGGACGGTCGGAGGTATACGAGATGGTGCCGCCGAGGTTGCTGGTGGATGGCGTGCCGAGGCTGCCGATGCCCACCGCGAGTTCGGCGCCTGCCATGTTCTCGCTGATCAGCGCACGGTTGATGGTCAGGCCGTTGTAGTTGTTGTACGCGCCATCGCCCAGCGGTACGCCGTCCAGTGTGTAGCCCAGCCGGGTGGCGTTGAAGCCGCGCAGGCTCAGGGTCATCGACTGTTCGTTGGTACCCAGCGCGTCGGCCGACTGCGCGTTGACGCCCGGCAGCAGGTTCAGCGTTTTCTGCAGGCTGGTGCCTGGCGGCAGGATGTCCAGGTTCTCGCGGGTGATGCGCTGCACCTGGCGCGCCTCGCCACTGCCGATGACTGAAACGGCATCGAGGTCGGTGGCCGATGGCGCCTGCTGCGCCCATGCGGTCGGCGCAAGGGCAAGGGACAACGCAGCAGCCAACAGGGTCTTGGTCATGGAGCAGGCACTCAGGCGGGCGCGAGCCGCCGCATTGAAGCGGAGCTCAGGCAGATGAAAGGGGAAACACGCGATACGATCACGGGCGCCTTGGGCGCGGTGCGATCAAAGTGAAAATGTTGCGCTAGACAGATGACTGTCTGGTGACATGGTCATCTGTCGATGCCGCAGCAGGGTAGTGCCGGCCGCTGGCCGGCAACCGCAGGATGCTGCGGAGGGTTCATGGGCCTGCCGGCCAGCGGCCGGCACTACCAGTGTTCGTCAACCCGCTTTGTGTGGCTTGCGCGTGCGCTCAGGGTTGGCCGTGTCCGTGCTGCTGGCGGCACCATCCTGCAACACTGCGGAAATCACCGGCACCACCTGTGTTCGTCAACCCGCCTTGCGTGGCTTGCGCGTACGCTTCGGTTTCGCTGCGTCACCGCCGCTGGCGGCGCCATCCTGCAACGCCTGCAGCCACGACAGCGTGTCTACATAGTCGATGAAGTGGCGCAGATACCCGGGGCTGGTTGCCTGCATCGTGTCCAGCATGCGCTGCACCAGCACTGCCGAGTTCAGCGGGCCGCCATCGGCCGGAGCCTCGGTGCGCAGCGAGCGGCGCACCTGCAGTTCGCTGCGCAGTTCGGACCACTCTCGGCGCACGTCGTCCAGCATCGGCACCTGCGGATAGTGCGCAAGTGCACGCGAGCCGGCATCCAGATCGCGCACAAGCGCACGCAATCCGTGCAATGGCGAGGACTCAGCTGCCATCGCCGCTCTTTTCGCCCGGTGCAGCAGCCTTGGGCTTGGGAATCGGCGCGATCTCCACGCGGCGGTTGCGCGCGCGGCCATCTTCGTTGGCATTGGAGCTGACCGGCTGCTCGCTGCCGAAGGCGGCGGCGAACACCGCATCGGCCGGTACGCCGTCGGCGATCAGGGTACGGGTCACCGTCAGCGAGCGCTGCGCGGATAGCTCCCAGTTGTCGGCGAAGCGGCGGTTGCCTTCGCGCACCGGCGCGTCATCGGTGAAGCCGCTGACCATCAGGATCTCCTCGCGCGAACCCAGATACGCCGCCAGCGGCGCAGCAAGGCTGCGCAGCAGCTCCTGGCCTTCCGGCTGCAGCTGGTCAGAGTTCAGCGCGAACAACACGTTGCCGCTGATACCGATGCGGCCATCCACCAGCGTCACCCGGCCGGCGGCGAGCGGGCCGGCCAACGCTTGTTCCAGCGTCTGCAGGCGTTTGGCTTCGGCCTGGCGCTGTTTGACCTCCTGGTCCAGTCGCTGCGACAGCTCCAGCTGCACCGCAACCACGCCGACCAGGATCAGCACGAACGCGCCCAGCAGCACCGACATCAGATCGCCGAATGCCGCCCAGATCGGGGCGTGTGAGCCGCCGTCGACCTCCAGCTCGTCGCTCATGCGCTGCCGGCCTTGCCGCGGCGCGCGGCCAGCTGCTGCAGTTCTTCCATCACCTGTTTCTGCGACAGCAGGCTGAGGTCGACCACCTCGCGCGCCTGTGCCACGTAGTACGCCAGCTGCTCATCGCTGCGCGCCAGCGAGGCATCCAACGCACCGCCGATCTGCTCCAGGCGTCCCGACAGCTCCGCCGAGGCGGTGCCGAACTGTTCGACCGCAGACCCGAAGGTGCCGGCCAGCTGACCCACCTCACCGGCACTGCCGTTGAGCAGGGTGGCGATGCCATCGAGCTTGCCGGTCTCGGCGGCGATGTGGTCGGTGAATCGGTTGCCGACGCGTTCCAGCAGTTCAGCCGAACCACCGACCAGCGCGTCCACGGCCGTGCGCTGCTCGTGCGAGGCGTGGTTGATCGCCTCCAGCAGGGTCTGCACGGTGGCCAGCAGGTGGCCACGCTCCTCCAGCATCGCGTTGTCGCGCACCAGGCTTTCGGACAGGGTGCTGCGCAGTTCGTTGATGACCTCGGCCGCGGCCTTCGGCGCCTCGGCTGCGGTCTGCAGCAGAGTGGACACTTCGGCCAGCGTGGCGCTGGCCTGTGCACGGCCGTTCTCGCCGATCTGCTGCGCGGTCTGCGCCAGCGTGTCGCACACCTGTTGCTGCTGCGTGGACAAGCGTTCGCCATCGGCCTGCAGGCGCGCGGCAAGGTCGGTCGAAACGTTCTGCAGAGCGTCGCTCCAGCGCTGCAGGCGCTGTTCGTCAGCGGCCACCAGCTGAGCCTGCAATGCGGCATGCGCCTGCTGCAGCTCGGTACTCACCGCGTCCCAACGCAGCTGGCGCTGCTGTTCGCGTGCGTCCAGGCCCGCCTGCAGTTCGGCATGCGCCGTGGCGGTGGCGGCCTGTGCGGCCTGCCAGTCCTGCAGGCGCTGTTGTTCGTGGTCCTGCAGCAGCGACTGGCCGGCGGCGTGACGCTCATCCAGCGCCTGCAGCAGCGTCTGCGCACGTTCGTCCAGATGGCTGCTGGCACGCTGCAGTGCCTGCTGCTGACGCTCGACCAGTTCACTGTTCAACGCATGCTGCTGTTCGGCGGCGGCGCGCCAGGCGTCGGCGTTGCCGCTGGCGTCGGCCTGCAGGCGCTCGCCGATGCGCACCACCAGGGCTTCACCCTGCGCGCTCTGGCCCTCGCTGAAGGCCTGCAGATGCCGGCGTAGTTCAGACACCAGTGCCTGCTGCGCGCCGGTCTGTTCGGCCACGACTTTGGCCCAGCTGGCCTCGGTGGCCAACCGGCTGCGCTCGAAGCCCTCAGCGAGGCCGTTCAACTGCTGCTGCACCGCTTGTTCGACACGCGAATGCAGCGCCTGGCCGTGGCTGGCCAGACCAGCCAGGGTGGTTTCGGCCATCGGTTGCAGCGCGCCCCCAATGGCAGCGGCACTGGCTTCGGCACCTTCGCGCAGCGACTGTTGCAGCGAGGTGGCCAGGCGTTCCTGCAACGCCTGGCTCTGCGTCAGGAATTCGGCCTGACCGGCCAGCAGGCGCTCATTGGCGGCCGCGCTGTGCTGTTCGAAGGTGCTGGTCATCACCTGCAGGCGATCGACCAGCGCAGGCAGCGCAGCGGACTGCGACTGCAGCAGGCGCAGCGACTCGGCGCGCTGCCAGGCTTGCGAATACGGATGCAGGTCAGTGGCGATGGCGCGGTCCAGCTGCTGCACCACCTGCAGGCGGTCGCGGCGCAGCAGCGCCGACAACAGGCCAAGCATTGCCGAACTGGCGACACCGGCGATGGACGTGCCGAACGCCACCGCCAGGCCCTGCACTGGCGAGGCCAGCGAGCCGCGGATGGCCGCCATGTCGGTAGCGCTCTGCAGGGCCAGGCCCGTGCCGCGCAGGGTGTCCATCATGCCCAGCAGTGTGCCGAGCATGCCCAGCAGCACCAGCAGTCCCACCAGATAGGGGGTCAGCACCGGCGAGGGCAGGGCGGTGCGCTCGCCTTCCACGCGCAGTCGCACGGCATTGCGCAGGCCCAGCGGCACACGCTCCAGCCACGGCGCCAGGCTGTCCTGGGCCAGCGAAACATCACTCAGCGCCGCGCGCAGGCCATTGCTGGCCTGCCGGTAGCGGTAAAGCTCCACGCCACCGGCGATGTAGCAGGCCGCGATGATCGCGGCCACGGCCGCACCCAGCGGGTGAACCGAGACATAGCCGACACCGATCCAGCACACGGCCAGCAGGCCAGCAAGGAAAACAAGGACGTGGAAAACAGTTCTGGACATGGTGTTCCGGTCAGTGTGAGCGCAGGGCGGCAAGCAGCCCCTGGATCGGGTGGAAGCGCAGTTGCAGCTCGGCGAGCAGCAGCGTGCGCATGTCGTGGCGGAAGGACGCGCGCCAGCCGGGCTGGCCGTGCACGCGTTCGAATCGGGCACCCAGCACCGCCGGGGCGGTGGCAAGCAGGCTGTGCTCGCGCGGGCTCAAGGTCTGTTCCATCACCGCATCGACCTCGGCCAGCCGCGCCAGCTCCGGTGATGCCAGCACCAGCTGGTCGCGCAGGCGGCCGCGCAAGCGACCGGTGGCGGTCTGGATGGCCTGCTGCAGCACGCGGTAGCGCTGCCGCAGCGAAGCGAAGTTGGGTGCCGCAGCGGCCTCGGCCAGGTCCAGCAGGCGCTCGGCCTCGGCGTCCTCGCTCAGCGAGGCCAACAGGCTCGCTTCGGCCTGTGCGCAGTCGGCCAGCAGATCATCCAGCGCTTCGGCGGCCTCGGCCGGTTCAGCCAAACGGCCATCCAGCGCCCCTGCAAGGGCCACGGCACGGCTCCAGTCCACCCACTGGCCGAGGCGATCGGTCAGGGCGGGACTGGAGGCCGGCATCGCGCCGTCGCTGAGACGGGCGAGCAGACGGAGGAAGTCCGGTCCACCCAGGACCGGCTGCGCTGCGTTCGCCATCAAGGGGGTGGGGGCCAAAAACCATTGATTTTACAACCAGATGAGGGCGGCCGTATGAAGGCGGGGCGGAGGGGCAGCAACGATCGGGCCACAGGGCTTAAAATGGTCGGCTGTACCACCGCACCCCGACTTCTGGAGCTTGAGATGACCGTTGCGCAGTTCTACCCGATCGGCACCCCCGGACAGCCCTGGGGCGACGCCGAACGCGCGCAGTGGCGGGCCCGCCAGCAGCGGCAGCGCAGCTACCACGAAGACGTGGTGACCGCGCTGGAGCGGCTGGACGAGCGCTTCGACGTGGTGCAGTACGGCCAGCTTGACTACGCCCCGGACCACTACCCGCTGTTTGCGGTGGTGAACCACGACTGGAACCCGGCCCTGCCCACCGCGCTGGTCACCGGCGGCGTGCATGGCTACGAAACCAGCGGCGTGCATGGCGCCCTGCAGTTCCTGGAACAGCATGCCGAGCGTTACCTGGGCCGCTTCAACCTGATCGTGGCCCCGTGCGTGAGCCCGTGGGGCTACGAGCGCATCCAGCGCTGGAATCCCAATGCCATCGACCCCAACCGTAGTTTCCGTGACGGCGGCCTGATCGAGGAAGCCGCCTCGCTGATGCGCTGGGTGGCCGAACGCAAGGCCAACATCCGCGTCCACCTGGACCTGCACGAGACCACCGACAGCGACCTGCACGAGTTCGACCCGGCCCGTTGCGCCCGCGACGGCAAGCCGTTCGAGCGCGACACCATCCCCGATGGCTTCTATGTGATCGGCAACAGCGAAGACCCGCAGCACGAATTCCAGAAGGCGTTGATCGCCGCCGTGGCCCCGATTACCCACATTGCCCCTGCCGACGCCGAGGGCAATCTGGTGGGCATGCCGCTGCAGTCGCTGGGCGTGGTGTGGGGCGAGTCGCGTTCCATTGGTGCATGTGCCGGCTTCACCGATGCGCTGTATGCCACCACCACCGAGGTGTACCCGGACAGCTCGCGCACCAATCCGCAGGAATGCAATGACGCCCAGGTGGCAGCGGTGTGTGCGGGGTTGGATTTCGCTCTGGCCAATTGATGGCTGTGCCGTAGCGCCGGGCCACGCCCGGCTGCTGCGGTCGGCGCCAGGATCAGGCGGTGCCTTCGGCCTGCGCGCGAAGGCGGTCGGCTTCGTCGACCAGCCCAAGCGACTGCAGGTGGTCGGCAAGAATGGCGAGGTACAGTTTCTCGCTCACAGGAAACTCGTAGCCGCCGTGCGCCGGCCCCCAGAAGCCGTAAAGCTCGACCTGGCCGTCGGGGATGAACAGCCCTTCCACTTCGCGCTGATACTCATCCAGGTCGTCGGGATAGACGATGCCGAAGCCTCCGTTCGAATCAACACATCCCTGCCGCTTCAGCGCGAAGGCGGCGAGAGCGGCAGGGTAACCCCATGCATTGATGACTTCCTTGACGCGTGAAAGGGTTTCAGGTGTGGGCCGCATGTTGAACGATATCCTCAGCGAGCAGCGCCACAAGTGGCGGGGTGGAGACCGGTGTAGTTTCAATGCTGGATACGTCGATGTCGAAATCATCGCGAAGCTCGCATCCTTTCATGATGGGCAGCGTTACGGAACAACGCTTGGCCGCCCCTCGTGCCCGGAACCGGCCCACCCCCCACCCAGCGCCAGGAACAGATCCACCTGACGGTCCACCCGCTGCGCACGCGACGCTGCGAGCGCGGATTCTGCATCGGCCAGCGCGGCCTCGGCAGACAGCACATCGAGGAAGCCGATCCTGCCGAACCGGTACAGCTGCCCGGCCTGGCCGCTCGCACGTGCCGCGTCGTCGCGGGCGAGGGCAAGGCTGTGCTCGCGATCGATCTCCTGCACATACGCCGACAGCGCGGTTTCGGTCTGCCGCAACGCATCCAGCACCGCGCCATCGAACGATGCCAGCGCGGCATCGGCGTTGGCCCCGGCAGCGTCGATCCGTGCGTGGGTTGCGCGGCGGTTCGGCCAGCGCCACGACAGCAGCGGTCCGATGGACGCGCCGATGCTGTCGCTGCCCAGCAGCTGCTTGAATGAACCTGCCATGCCAGCGGACGCGCCGAGGCTCACCTGGGGATATAGTGCCGCCGTTTCCACGCCGATCATCGCAGTGGCGGCCGCCAGGCTGCGCTCCGCCGCACGGATATCCGGGCGACGCTGGATCAGTTGGCTGCCATCGCCGACAGGAATCAGCTGCTGCAGGCGCGGCGGTTGTTGGCAGTTGGCGACGTCCTGCGGGTAGTCCGCTGGTAGTCGGCCCATCAGCGCTGCCAGTTCGAACAGGGCTGCCTGCCGCTCGGCAACCAGATGCGGCACCGCCGCCGCGCTGCGGTTGACCGCCGCGCGCGCCCGGCTCACGTCGAATTCGGTTCCGCGTCCGCCGTTGGCCAAGCGGGTGGTGGCGTCCAACGTGGCGCGCTGCGTATCGAGCACACGCTGCGTCGCCGCCAGGGTGAGGTTGGTCGAACAGATGCCGACATACGCGCGGGTGACGGCAGCAGCGACAACCACCCGCACCTGGTCGCGCGCTGCAGCGACGGCCTCTGCATCCGCGCTGGCGGCTTCAATACCGCGGCGGATGCCACCGGCCAGATCCAGCGGGTAGGACAGGTGGATGCCGAGCGCGTACACCTGCGGTGGCGAGGAAGGCGAGCTGTATCCCCCGGCGCGGGCCAGCGTGGCCGATGTGTCGGCGTCGGTGCCTACCGAGCCCTCGGCCCGGACCTGCAGCACCAGCGCCGTGGCGCGGCGCAGGTTGGCGTCGGCCGCGCGCAGGTCGGTGTTGGCCTGCAGCGCTTCGCTGACGTAGGCATCGAGCCGTGGATCGTCATACAGCTGCCACCAGCGGTCCGGCAGCTCGGCCTGTGCGTAGGCCGCCTGGTGGCTCGATACGAATGCGCGGCGAGCTGCCGGGGCGGCGGCGACCGCGTTGGTTGGCAGCTGATAGTCCGGGCCAGACACGCAGCCGGCCAGCGACAGCGCACAGGCGAGCACACCCACACGTGATGCGTTGCCGATCACTTGCAGGCTCCCTGCGCACGCGGAGTGATGGTTACGCTGGCGGTTCTGCCGACAATCAGGCGGGTATCCGGTGCCACGTCATCCAGGCGGATGCGGACGGGTATCCGCTGCGCCAGCCGCACCCAGGTATAGGTCGACGCGACCGACGGCAGCAGGTTGTGGGTGCTCGATCGCTGGTCGTCGGCGATACCCGCGGCGATGCTCTCCACACGCCCATGCACATCGCGACCATCGCCCATCAGGCGGGCAACAGCGGCATCGCCTTCGCTGATGCAGTTGAGCTTGGTTTCCTCGAAATAGCCCTCGATCCTCAGGCTGCTGCTGTCGATCAGGGCCAAGGCCTGCGCGCCCGGCTGCAGGAAGTCGCCCGGGTGCAGGTCGAGGTTGGTGACGGTGCCATCGGCGCTGGCGCGCACTTCGGTGCGCTGCACGTTCAACAGTGCCACCCGCCGCTCCGCACGGGCCTGCGCCAGACCAGCCACTTCGGTATCGACCTTGGCCGCATTGCGCTCGCGTGTCTCCGAGGCGACCAGGTTGCCCAGCGCCAGATCCCGTTTCGATTCACGGCGGGCGAGGGTGAGCGTGGCCTGCGCGCTGCTCACTGCGGCATCGGCCTTCTCCAGCGCGGCGGCGTAGCGCGGCTGATCCAGCACCAGCAGCAGCTGTCCGGCCTTCACCCGCTGGTTGTCCTGCACCAGTACCTGGGTCACCAGTCCGCCCATGTCCGACGCCACCCGGATCACATCCGCGCGTACCCGGCCATCGCGCGTCCAGGGCTGCGTTTCGTATCGGTTCCAGAGGGAGAGGGCAGCGATGACGGCGACGGCGAACAGGCAGAGCGTTGCGCTCCAGCGGCCAAGGACACTCAGCACGTGTTTCATTTCAGTTTCTCTAACAGGGGCGCGAGCTGGATCAACAGCTCCGCCAGGATCACGAACAACGAAAGGCCCACCAGCGGGCGATAGGCGAACAGCCGGTACAGCCCGAGGCTTGCCAGCAGCCGCGAGGCCATCTTCGACAGGGCCAGCGCGATGAGCGCCACCGCCAGCAGGCCGGGAACGAAGACGCCATCGATGGAGATATCGGAGAACATCGCATCAGTCCTCATGAACGAGCAGGTCGCGGCGCAGGCCGGAGAGCAGCGCGAGAACGCGCTCGGTTTCGGGTGGGTTGCCAGCGAGGATGGCGTAGCGTGTGTTCTCGAGCGATTCCAGCAGCGGCGCATTCACCAGGCGCGGAGTGGGAGTGCGGAAGTGGGCGGTGGCCCTGTGCATCAGCAGCGCCTGACACTCGCGGCTGCTCCGGTCCTTGAGCTTCCTGCCGATCACGCGCAGTTCGGCCACGGCACTGGTCGCGCGCATGTCTGCAAACATCGTCCGCAATGTGCGGGCCGCATCCGGATGGCCGCGCAGGCGAGGAGCAAGCAGCGCAAGCCGATCCACCATGCGGCTGGTCCAGTCGCTGGCATTTCGCACCTGCCCGGCCGCCCGACGCGCGATGTCCCGCTTGATCACGTCCTGCAAGCGCGCGCGGCTGCGATTGCTGTCCAAGGTCTGCAACAGCGACATGCTGCACAGCGCCGCCGCCGTGCCGACGAACAGCGCGACGCCGCTGTTGAGCGCACCCACGATGTTGCTGGCATTGGTCGCGCCCAATCCTGCAATGAGCGGGAAGGTGAGCACTACGCCCAACGCCGCCATGATGAAAGGCGGGCGGGCGAGGAACGAGCCACACAGCAGCAGCGCGGGCGCCAGCGCCATGGCCAGGCCAACGAAATCGGACAGGCCCGGAAAGATCACCAGCGCGTAGAACAGCCCGATGACCACGCCGATGGCCGACCCGATCAGGTAGCGCATGACATGCCCGGCAGGTGCCTCGGCGGTCCCGAACAATACGCAGGCCGTGCCGATGATGGAGACGGCGGTTGCGCCATCGGACCACGCGGTAGCGATCCACAGCGCGCAGCTCAATACGATGCCGACGAAGGCACCCAAAGCACTGCGCAGGGCGATCCGGTGATCACGGTGCAGCACGTGGCCGTTCGCCTTGCTGGCAAGGTGCATGGGCACACGCCGGCGCCAGTCCGGGCGGGCGGCGTGCAGCTGCTCTTCCAGCAGCCGGCAGTCACGATGCGCAGCATCAAGTTCGGCCTGACGTGTGCAAAGTGCTGCACGCAGCAGGACCGACCATGCTGCCGTGCCAGCAGGCTGCGCGCGCAGCTGGGCCATCGATTCATCTACCGCGCTGGACAGCATCAGCACATCGAGCATCCGGTCATGCAGTGCGCGCAGGATCTGCACCTGGGCAACGCCGTGCGCGCTGTCGAACGGCAGGTGGATGGACAGCGTGTGCAGTTCGAGCAGGTCTGCGGCCACCCTGGAGCGATCCTCCGCCAGCACCAGGGCCTTGGCGCCTGCGCGCATGTCCTGCGTCCAGCGTTCCGCATCGCCGAGGATCGATGCCACGCGCGCATGCACACGCGGCGAGACCCGGCGTGGCAGCACCAGCCCGTGGACCAGCGTTGCCGCAAGAATGCCGATGGAGATCTCCTGCACGCGGGTGATGGCGATGGTGAAGACTTCACCGGGCACCATCACCGCCGGGAAACCGATCAGGCTGGTGGTGTACCCGGCCAGCAGGAAGGCATACGCACGCGGTGTGCGGTCGAGCATGGCCAGGTACAGGCACAGGCCCATCCAGGCCGCCAGCACAACGCTCAGCACCAAGGGCGCGTTGGCGAACTGCGGCACCAGCAGCACCGTAGCAACCGCACCGCCGACGGTGCCCAGCAGGCGGAACAGGCCCCGGCTGAGCGTCGCGCCGGACAACGGCTGCGACACCAGGTAGACCGTGCCGATCACCCAGAACGGGCGGGTCAGGCCGATGCGCAGCGAGACATACAGCCCGAGGATCGCGGCGAGCAGGCACTTGAGCGAGAACAGCACTGCTTCGCGGTCGACCTTCAATGCCGGCGATTTCAACAGCGCGATGGGGCGCGAATGCCAGGGGCGGGTAGGGGCGGGAATCTGCATGCCGCCATCGTATTCAGCGAGGCCTATCGCCGAATTTCGCTAGAATGTCAGTCTATCGCTGAATCTGGTCATTGAGAATGACTCGCATTTCGCTGCCTGGCTTTGATCTGGACCCGGACGCGACGGATCGGCCTGCAGTGGCCAGCCGCCTGCAGGTGGCCGACCACGATGCCGAGATTCCGGTGCATGACCATCGCAAGGGACAGCTGATCCTGGCACTTCATGGCGCGGTGACCTGCGAGGTGGCCAATGCCCTGTGGATCGTGCCGCCGCAGTGCGGCGTATGGATTCCCGGCAGCCTGCCGCATAGCAACCGTGCGACCGCCAACGCGCGCCTGTGCTATCTGTTCGTCGAGCCGGGCGTTGTCGACTTGCCGCTGCACTGTGTGACGCTGTCGATCTCACCGATGGTGCGCGAGATGATCCTGCACCTGGCCGATGTGCCGCAGGACTACCCATGCGGTGGGCACACCGATCGGCTGGCGCGTGTGCTGCTGGATGAACTGGTGCAGATGCCGGCCGAGCGGTTGTACCTGCCGGTGAGCGATCACCCCAAGATCCGTGCGCTGGCTGCGGCGCTGTCGGCCAATCCGGCGGACCGCAGCACCATCAGTGAATGGGCCAAACGCCTGGCGCTGGGCGAGCGCACATTGACGCGCCTGATTGATCGGGAAACCGGTCTATCGTTCGGACGCTGGCGACAGCAGCTGCATCTACTGGTTGCGATTCGCGAGCTTGCCGGCGGCGCAGCGGTGCAGCGGGTTTCTGAAAGCTTGGGCTACGAGTCGGTGACGGCGTTCATCACGATGTTCAAGAAGGCGCTGGGGCAATCGCCTACGCGGTATTTTGCGGCGCGGTTGCGGAATCAGGATTCTGCTGCTCGTGGCGATTGACGTGGACTGGCTGAAAAACAGCGTCAGCTCTCTGCTGAACTGCGTTTGTCGCGTATCGAATAGATCACTGAAAAGATCTTCCAGCCTTGCTCGGTGCGGACCAGCTGCCACATTTCCCTGCCCCAGTTTTCTTTCGCGCCATTGGCGTGGAAGCTGTAGTCGAACGACACCGATGCCACATCGCCGTCCGTGTCGATCTTCGTATTGAAGAACTTCTCCTCTCGTCGCTCTGCAGTGGCCACGGCCTCATCGATGAGCGAAATGAAGTTGTTCGATGGGATCTTTCGTGCCTTGATCGCATCGGGCTTGGTCCTGCGGATGTCCGCCAATCGCCGATCCTCGGACACGAACTGCCAGCCGATGTCTTCCGGCTTGTCAGAGAAGAACAACGCCATGTAGGTCGGTTTGTCTTTGTTGATCAGCGAGGTGCGGAAGGACTCGATCACCTGTTCGATCGCTTGCACATCGGCAGGCGTGCTTTGCTCTGCGTAGGCTGGAAGGCTGGCCAACAGGCAAAGGGCGAGGGTAGTGCGGACCGTTCCTGGAATGTGCATCTGTAGTGTCGGGTTGAAGGGGAGGGCGGGCATGCGCATCAGCGAGCGTACGTGCGCCAGAAGAGCACGCGATTGCCTGTGCTGCTTGTTGCGACGAAGATCGACTTGCCGAATTCGGGCTCGCATCGAAAGAAGGTATAGGAGCGCTTCAGAGCGGTCTCACTCGGCCACCAGCTTCGATTCAACAGTGCCGGCTGGACAGCGCTGTGGTCGACGGGCCGGCAATCGGACGGCAACAACAGCTGCTTACTGCGTGGCGAGGTGAAGGCAAGCGCGCTCACGTTTGAATCGAGGTCGTGCACCTCGCGCAGGTCGGTCGCCTCCTCGGGCACCCACGCGGGAATCCAGCCCTTGGTAATCATCTCGGCATCGACGGCTTCCTGCTTCGTGGCGTAGGAGCTGTCCATCACCAGATCGCAGGAGGTGAGTATCAAGCAGAGTGCGAAGAGGAGGAGCAGCCTCATGCGGTTTGAAAATGGAGGTAATGTCGGGGTCATAGACGATCCTGCAGCGCATCCTTGCATCACTGGCTTGACGGTGCACGCTAGCACTAATGAAGACTGGAAGCAGTTTGGGGGGGGTACTCTGATCACCAGGGCAGGGTCGTTGCCGATATCGATAATCGTGACCGACATCCCACGGCTTGACTTGACTATGTAATGGGCTCGCGCGATAAAGGCGCCATGCGGCATTGCCGCATTCCGGAACAGGGACGATCCGAAGCAGGGGGCTACAGGGCGGTGATCCGCCTGTGCACCTTCGTCCCTCCCGGCGCGGTATTCGCCCAGGAAGGAGAACACGGATGTTCGAACGGACAATGAAGCTGGCGTGTGTGGCGCTGATGATGGCCGCGCTTGGCTGCGCAGCCCCCCTTGCCGCGCAAGCGCAGGAGAGCAAGACAACCTGGCGCATCTCCCAGCCAAGCGGGAATTCGACCCAGTACAAGACTCAGCAGGAGGCAGTGCAGGCGATCAAGAGTCTGCCCGCGCCGAGTCCGTTCCCGCCTGAGTTCCAGTTCGGTTGGCAGTCCGTCAATTCGATCAAGTCAAAGGTCGTGGACCTGGAGGGCAATACCTCAATCACGTACTGGATGGGCAAGTCCCAGCCCTCCGACCCTGATTGGTCGTATCTCAGTACCGCGCAGTTCCCGACCGAAGAGGCGATGGTCGCTTCCTATCTCGCCGATATCAAGGCGTTCAATCCTGTATGTCCTGGTGCAGCCGTCACGCCCACAAGCGAGTGGTATGCGCTCAGCCCGGATATGGAAGGAACCATCGAGACACGTGATTTTGAAGTGATATACATGACCGGCGACAACACAGCCGAGTCGCCGTGCACGCCCTATCCAAGCGATGCCCATATGACGCGGACCCGGCGTCTGAACTGCCCGGTCCCCCTCACCCAGTGGTCCAACAAGCACGAAGCCTGCGTCAGCGAAGAGTTCGTAGCCACCATCACCTCCAAGACGACGCAGTGCGACAAGGATGGCGGCAATGGGAGTTGCCCTACCGCAGGCAATGCTGCCATGAGCGGCATGAGTCCAATCCCTTCCAACAGCTCGTCGTCACAGGAACCGCCGTGCAACGGCACCGTAGGCAACCCCTGCGACGTGAAGACCGGTGAGAAGTACGAGATCGCGCAGGACTTCGATCTGGGCTGGATTGCACTGACGCGCTATTACCATTCGGGAATATCCACCTCGTCCGGAGGCTTCGGCTACGGTTGGACACACTCGCTTGGTGCCCAGCTCGCACTGGATGGGGCGGGCGGCGCAGGCATCGTTGAAGCCACCGGTTTCCAGCGCGCCTTCAAGAAGATCGGCCAGGTCTACGAGGCCGCCGACAGCAGTGGCGATCGCCTGGTCCAGAATGGGAACTGGACGCTGTACGCGTCCGACGCCATTTCGACATTCGACGATGCGGGCCGGCTTGCCGCGAAGCGCTATGTGGACGGCACCTCGCTCACCTTCGTCTATGACGATAGCCAGCGCCTCGCTGCCGTCGTGCACAGCAGCGGCCGTACGCTTGAATTCGTCTATCAGTCCAACGACTACGAAGCATTGATCAGCTCCGTTCTGGTCGCGGGCGTGCCGCAGGCGAGCTATACCTATACTGCGCATGGGCAGGTCGCTACCGTCACCTACGCGGGCGGCGGGGTGCGCACCTATCACTACGAGAATCAGGATTTCCCCCAGCACCTGACCGGCATTACCGCCGAGGATGGGCGCCGCTACAGCACCTTCACCTATGACACCATCGGTCGCGTCATTTCGAGCCAGCACGCGGGTGGCGCTGATGGCGTAACCCTTGCCTACAGCCCGAATGGCGGCGCGGTGGTCACCGATGCATTGGGCCATCAGACCGATTACACGCTGACAGCCGGTGGCGACAGCGCACCTCCCCGCAAGGTGTCGGGCACGACCGATGCCCAGGGTTCGATCAGCCGCACCTACTATGACGGCGCGGTCGATTTCCGCCGGCGTCTGGATACCTATACGGACCGGCGCGGCGTCCAGACCAAGCACACTTACAGCGAAAGCGTCGACGCGGTGACGGGCCGACCGGTCAACACCCATACCATTACCGATGCAGTCGGCCTACCTGAGCAGCGTGTTGTGCAGACCACGCGCGACAGTGTGACCAACGCGGTGCTGGCTACGACCATCGCTCAGCGTGAGACGCGCACCGCCTACAACGCGCGCCGACAGCCGGTGAGCGTGACCCTGAAGGACCTGGCGTCCGGGCAGACGCGTACGGCCACGTATACCTATTGCGAGGCCGCGGATGTAGCCGCAGCCGGCAGTTGCCCCGTGGAGGGGCTGCTGAAGAGCGTGGACGGCGCACGCACCGACGTGGCCGACGTCAGCACCTATGCCTACTACGCCGCAGACGATGCAGGGTGCGCGACCAATGGGGCCTGCACCTATCGCAAGGGCGACCTGCGCAGCGTCACCAATGCACTCGGTCAGACGGTGGAGACGTTGGCCTACGACGCCTACGGGCGACCGTTGTCGGTGAAGGATGCCAATGGCGTGGTCACCGACTACGCCTACCATGCTCGTGGCTGGCCCATCTCGGTGACCGTACGCGGCGCCACCACCGCCGAGGATCGATCCACCCAGATCAGCTACTGGCCCACTGGTCAGGTGCAACAGATCACCGAGCCCGATGGCAGCAGCGTGACCTACGTGTATGACGCAGCACTGCGACTGACCGATATCGAGGACAACGCGGGCAACACCGTTCATTACATGCTGGACAATGCCGGCAATCGCCTGAAGGAGGATACCCTGGATGCGGGCGGCACCCTGCGCCGCACCCTGGCACGCACCTTCAACACGATTGGCCAGCTTACGGCGCTGAAAGACGCCGGCAACCACGCCACCAGCTTCACCTACGATGCCAACGGCAACCCGCAGACGGTAACCGATGCCCTGCAGCGCGTCTCCAGCCAGCAGTACGATCCCCTGAACCGGCTGGCTCGGACCCTGCAGGACGTGGGAGGTGTTGCTGCGGAAATCCGCAGCCAGTACAACGCGCTGGACCAGGTCACCCAGGTGACCGACCCGAAGGGCCTGCACACCACCTATGCCTATAACGGTTTCGGTGATCTGACTGGACAGGTCAGTCCGGACAGTGGCGCCAGCAGCTTCACCGTTGATGTGGCTGGCAACCGCAAGACCGCCACCGATGCGCGCGGTATCACTGCCACCTATCACTACGATGCACTCAACCGCCTGACTGGTATTGCCTATCCGGGCCCCAATCTGGACGTGGGCTACAGCTATGACGTGGTACCGGCTGCCTGCGCCGCCGACGAGCGCTTTGCCAAGGGGCGCCTGGGGCAGGTGTTGCACGCGAATGGCAGCACCCAGTACTGCCATGACCGCTTCGGCCAGATCACCCGCAAGGTGCAGACCGTCAACGGTGTCGCCAGTACGCTGCGCTACGCCTACAGCAAGTCCGGTCGTCTGACCGCGTTGACCTACCCGGACGGCAGCGTGGCCGACTACTTGCGCGATACCCAAGGGCGCATCAGCCAGATCGGACTGACCCGGCCTGGCCAAGCGCGCCAGATCGTGGTGAACAACGTGAGCTATGCAGCCTTCGGCCCGGCGACCGGTTGGATCTATGGCAACGGCCGTCAATTGCAGCGGCCGCTGGACCTGGACTACCGCCCGCAGGCCGTGCATGACCCGGCCGCAGGGGGCCTGTCGCTGAGCTATGGCTATGATCCGGTGGGTTCGATCACCGAATTGAAGAATGGCGCTGGTTCGGAAGTGCTGGCCAAGTACGCCTACGACAGCCTGGGCCGCCTGACCCAGACCCAGGACGGTGCGACCGGCACGCCGATTGAAACCTACGGCTACGACGCCACCGGCAACCGCATCTCGCTGACTACTTCGGCAGGAACCGCCAATTACACCTATCCGGCCACCAGCCACCGGCTTACGGCGGTCGATGGTGAGCCACGCAATCATGATGCGGCGGGCAATACCACAAGCATCGGCAGCAAGGCGTTCGTCTACAACGATGCCAACCGCATGAATGCAGTGAAGCAGAGCAATGCCGTGCTGGAAAGCTACGCCTACAACCACCGCGGTGAGCGCGTGTTGCGTACTCCGGCCGGGGGTGCGGCTCAGATCACGTTGTACGACGAAGCAGGGCAGTGGCTGGGCAACTATTCGGCCACGGGCCAGGCGCAGCAGCAGGCGATCTGGCTGGACAACTATCCGGTGGCGTTGATCAATCTGCCGAGCGCCGGCGTGCCGGAGCTGGCCTACATCCAGCCGGACCATCTGGGTACCCCGCGCGTTGCTATCGACCCAGTGCGCAATGTGGCGATATGGGATTGGAGCAGCAAGAGCGAAGTGTTCGGTAACCAGATTCCGAGTGCCGACCCGGATGGCGATGGTGTGGTGTTTGAACTGGCGCTGCGCTTCCCGGGCCAGCAGGCGACGGATGCGAGTGGGTTGTTCTACAACTACCGGCGGGAGTACGACCCGGCAGTGGGGCGGTATTCCCAGAGCGATCCGATTGGATTGCTCGGTGGCGTAGGCACCTTCGGCTACGTCAGCGGTAACCCCGTCAGCCTTGTTGACCCCCTAGGTATGGCTGGGAAGCCGGTTGATCTCGGAGATGGTTATACAGGACGTGTTGACACATTCAACTATCGTGGCGATGCGTCCTTTGAAATTCACGTTCTTGGACCTCGCGGAAATGAGGTTGGCGTCTACGGGCCCGACGGCTGGATAAATAAGCATGGATTCAAAGGCGCTCCATCAGGTCTGCCTAGTGGTGTAGAGGATCAGTGCAAGACAATTTCCGCCGACTACTCTCGTCGAATTGGAGTCCATATGGGGCGAGCCGAGAAGCGAGCTTCGAAATTGAAATCGGCTCTGCGTGGCTGGCCTATACTGGGGACGCTTATAAACGAGATGTCAACGCCGAGCCCAAAGAGAATTTGCGAAGATGCCCCCGACTATCCCGGCTGTGAGAACATGTGAGAATTATGAGTAGGATCTATCACGACGGTGTATCGTGGAACTTCACCGAGTATTTCGACTATATTGATGAAGTGGCCGATGGCATGCCTCCTGGACTGAGGGATTTTGCCGCGAATGCACGGAGCTATTCGCTCCATGGCAAGGGGACGCTGCACGATTCGAGATTGTTGTCATTGATGGTTTCAAAGAACTATGCGGATAAATTCTCTGGCTCTAGGACGTTCGTGGAAATCAGTCTTGTCGATCAGCTATTCGAGGGAAAGTTTGTCCTCAGTTACGATTCTGTGCATGACTTATTTTTGAAGGAGTCCAGTTTAAAAGAGCATGCCCATGCTGATGTTTTGAGGCATGAATTCTCTGTCCTTCGGCCTGGATTGTTTGAGCATCAAATAGTTCTTGATCACGAGGGCGAGATCCGCATTCAATTTTCTGATTTTTCGTGTGAATGGGCCGCATTCTCCTCTTGAATTGATCGGCTCAACTGTTGCTTCAAGCGCCGCAAGCCTTCAACTTCATCAAGAGCATTCCCTTGGCTTGTGAGGTGCATCGCCATCGTGGTGGGCGCTTGGTTGGTGCGCCCATTCAGCAAGGTCGCTTGGGTGCACCGCGCGTGGCGATTGGCTCAGTGCGGAATATCGCGATCTGGGAGTGGAACGACAGGAGCGAGGTGTTTGGGATCAAGCGCCGGTCAATGACCGGTTGCGGAATGACCGGGTGCGGATAGTGTGGCACTCGAACTGGCGCTGCGCTTCCCCGGCGCAGTAGGTGATGGATGTGAGTAGGTTTCTCTACAACTGGCGGCGGGATTGCGATCCGTCGGTTTGCCCTCAAATCCTCCGTTTGCACGGTTCAATTTCTGGAGCCATACTGCAATGGCGACTTGCCGCCATTTGGGTCGGTAGAGTCGTAGCGTTATGATCGGGGGTGGAATTTTCAAAGTGCGGCGTTCCCGAAGTTGGTATTTGTTTCGATATATTTCATCGGTGCTGGAGTCGTTGATGTCGAAACCCAAGCGAGCTTGGCGCCCCTTGTTTTCTTTCCGGGCTTGGTATTCTGCAGTCTGGCTGCCTTCATGGGCGTCTTGGTTCTGAAGTTTGGAATCAACAATAGCGGCACGCTGTGCGGTCGACTTTGTGGTTTTGGATTTGCGATTCAGCAGTACTTTGGCCAATTGGCCTATGAGAGGGCCGTCGCGGCGATGTGCTTCGTCGCGGCTGCAGTAGCGTTGGATATCGCGATCCGGCAAGGGCTGCGCGACAGTCCATCAGCCCAGTCAGGAAAGAAACGGCGTCAACGATGAAGACTTTTCAGTTCCACGGACGCCGGCGTAGTGCTGCAAGCCATCGTGCATCAAGGAGTACGAGCAGCACTGCTCATCATGCGGCCGGCTCAGCTGTCGATCCCGGAGATGACCAAGCCCCCCCAAGGCTGACAGGTTGGGCGTTCCCAGCTGCGGGGCGGCATGCGTGGGTTCATGCCAGAGGCGGAAGGGGCATGGGCCGCCGTTTGCCAGGGCGAGGCGCATTGGCTTCCGCGTACCAGCGAAGGCCTGATGAAAGCTCAGCGAGCACGGGTTGCATGAGGGCGGAGGATTCCGCACGGAAGCGGTGATGACTTGGATGTTGGTTGTTTTCTATGCGGCCCTCTTGGTGCTCGCGTATTTCGCAATGGTTGGTAGAACTCCCACCAGAAGGCTCTTCTCCGCGATTGGAATCATTGCGGTTCATATAGCTTCGCTTGTCTGGATTCAGATCATTGCCAGAGCGCTGGGCTCGCAGCCCAATCATGGTCCGTATTCCGTGGGAGTCGGTGAGCTCTACCTCGCCATACGGCCCATCCTCTTATTCAACGTGGCAGTGTGCATCGCCCTTGTTCTGATCTTCCTGGTTGCTCTATCCGGAAAGAGGGCGGCAAGCGAGTGAGCGTGGGGCAATGCTGTTGTTGAGACGGAGGAAAACGCGAGAAAAAGGGGGGCTGCAGTACCGGTGGGCTTTTTGCCGTTCGCTGCTGAGCCTGGAGGCACAAGGTGCATTCCAAGCGAGTCCCGTTCAACGCTCCACCTGCAATCGCCCCACAGCCTGCGCACTCAACGCCAGGCACGCTAGCATCAGCCCCTCCATCACCCGGTCGCCCACGTAGTCCTCGGGCTCGCCGTTCTGCCGGGTCCGCTCCGCTGCCAGCAGCACCTCCTGCACTACCCGCAAGCCGGCCAATGCGCAATCGGCATCGGCAAGCGCCATGCAGCGCCCGGGCAATTGATGCCGCTCCGGCCAGGGCAGCCCGTCGGCGGCGGCGCCTTTGCCGATGCGTCTCAGGTTGGCACTCAGGGTGTTCGAATCCGAACAGGGCACAGCCTCTGCCAGGTCATCGGCGTTGGCCGGGTCGCTGTAGGCGTACAGGTGGGGCAGGTCAGATCCGTTCATGGCGAGGCTCCGTGCAAGGCAATCGGTAGCCGCCACACAAAAAGGTGGCGGACGGTACGAGGTTCGAACACCGGGTTGATCCCAAGCCGGCGGGCACAGGGCCCCCACGTACCGCCCGCCATAGCCGGCAGACGGATTGCCAGCCGGCGCCACGCAAGGTGACGCCGACTGGCAAGCGTAATCACTCAGGAACAACACGGGTGTTCGACGCCCGGCCACCCGTTTTCGGTGGCACGCCATCTCAGCCCGCGTCGCTATGCAATGCCAATCAGAAGAGTTGCAAATAGCTCACGATTGGAGACGCTTTCGGCATTGAACCACGCTGTTAAGTACTGGCAGCGCTGGCTGCCGCGTTGGTCCAGCGCGACCAGGCAATCTGCGACAGCTGTCGTGGTTGTGGGCATGGAGAGAGCGGGGCGGCCGGGGCGAAGGCGACATCACGTCGGAAGCGGCGGGTCGTGCCCAGCGAGCGCGGCACCGTGAACCCGGATGCATTCCGCCGGGCACGACTCGGCGCTACCGATTCCGTCGTGCCTTGACGTTCCCCACCCACCAAGCGCAGGCTTGCCCGGCACGTTTCCTAAACACAAAGGAGACTTATGACAGCCACCGCGTCTCTGCACCCCACGCCCGACACCCAAGGCCGTTCACGCCTCTGGAACGTCTTCTGGCTGCAAGGGGTCGTCCCCAGCAACATTCTCTGGGCCGTTGCCCTCTGGGCCCTGGCCAACCAGCGCACCACGCTGGTGCTGGCGGTGTTCGCCGTGCTGCTGCTCTATACCGGCTGGATCATTCCGGCAGTGTGGCGGGCGGCACCGACCGCGCGCACCCCGAACCTGGGCGTTGCTGCGCGCGGGCTGACCGTGGCCTGGGGCCTGAACACGGTGCTGGTGATCTTCTTTCTGACCCTGCAGCTGGTGGCTCAATAGAACTGGATCGGCTCACCGCTGCGGTCGAAGGCGGCGAAGCGACCGATCTGGCCGTCGTTGATGGCGTTGACCATCAGCCGCAGCGGGCGGGTGGCTTCGTCGGTGGTGGGGGCGAAGCCAGCACGGCCGTCCATTGCCGCCACGAACACCATGTCCCACTCCACACCGGTGGTGGTGGACTCGCTGGCCAACGCCTGGAAGCTGGGCACCTCGGCCGGCAGCTTGTCCACGCACAGCACCGGCGACAGGGTGCCGCCTTCGCGGCGGTCATGCCGGTCACGCTGGTCGTCGGTGGGCGATTCGGGCAGGTCGGCGCGGGCGAATACGAACAGCAGGCGTTGCGGTTCGGCCTGTTCGCCGGCGGCCTGCAGCAATTGCTGGAAATCGTTCATCATCATGATGGCTGTCACACGCACACGGCACGGAAAGCCGCATGCTGCCACAACGCCCGCGCGGCGTGGCCGGCGGCGATTGATTTAAGTCATCCCGTTGCCAATGCCTGCCGCGTAGGCTGGCGTCAGTCTCAGCAGGCGAGGGTATCCGGGCCGTTCCGGGCACAGGCAAGACGGTGGAACAACAAGGTGGACCAGCCATGAGCCAACTCACCGACGGATTCGGGCGCAGCTTTCCCTACCTGCGCCTGTCGTTGACCGAGGCCTGCAACTTCCGTTGCAGCTACTGCCTGCCCGATGGTTACCAGGCCGATGGCCGCCCGCGCTTCCTGGCGGTGAACGAGATCGCGCGCCTGGTGCGCGCGTTTGCCATGCTGGGGATGACCAAGATCCGTCTTACCGGTGGTGAGCCCAGCCTGCGCAAGGACCTGGACGAGATCATCGCCACGGTGGCTGCCGTGCCCGGCATCCGCAAGGTGGCCATCACCACCAATGGCACGTTGCTGCCGCGCCGCCTGCCGGGCTGGCACCGCGCCGGCCTGACCGCGCTGAACGTGAGCATGGACAGCCTGCAGCGTGAGCGCTTCAGCACCATCACCGGCCACGACCGCCTGCCGGAAATCCAGCAGGGGCTGGAGATGGCGCAGGCACTGGGCCTGCCGGCCATCAAGCTCAACGCGGTGCTGCTGCGCGGCCTGAACGACGACGAGCTGCCGCAGTGGATGGAGTTCCTGCGCGACCGTCCCTTCAGCGTGCGCTTCATCGAACTGATGCGTACCGGCGACAACGAAGCCTATTTCCAGCGGCACCACCTGCGTGCCGAACACGTGATCGACCAGCTGCATGCCGCCGGTTGGCATGAGCGCCCGCGCGCGGCCGATGCCGGCCCGGCGCGTGAGTTCAGCCATCCGCAGCATCGCGGCACGGTGGGCATCATCGCTCCGTACTCGCGTGACTTCTGCAAGGGCTGCAACCGCCTGCGCGTGACCGCCAAGGGCGACCTGCGGCTGTGCCTGTTCGGCGAATTCGGCGTGCCGTTGCGCCCGCTGCTGCAGAGCGACGACGACCAGGACGCGCTGCTGGCACGCATCACCACACAGCTTGGCCTGAAAGCGGCCGGGCACGGATTGCACCAGGGCCAGACCGGGTTGACCCCGCATCTGGCGTCGATCGGAGGATGAGGAACACGATGAGTGGTGAATTGACTGCGGCCTTCCACATGGCCGATGTGCGCGACAAGCGCGTTACCCGCCGCCGCGCGGTGGCGGTGGGTGAGCTGCATGCCGGACCGGTGGCCTACCCGCTGATTGTCGAGCGCCGCCTGCCCAAGGGCGATGCGCTGGTGATGGCCGAGATTGCCGGCCTGCAGGGGGCGAAGATGGCCTCGATGCTGATGCCGCTGTGCCACCCGCTGCCGCTGGAACTGGTGCAGGTGTACTGCGCGCCGGTGCCGGAACGGCAGTCGATCCGCGTGTGGTGCGAGTGCGCCAGCGAGGCCCGCACCGGTGTGGAGATGGAGGCGCTTGCCGGCGTCAACGCGGCACTGCTGACCCTGTACGACCTGAGCAAGCCGGTGGAGCCGGCACTGCGCATCGAGGGCATCCGCCTGCTGTTCAAGGAAGGCGGCAAGCGTGGTCTGTGGCTGCATCCGGATGGCATGGACGATGGTGAGCGCGAGCGCTTCAGGCCGCGCCCGCCCAAGGGTTTGAATGGTGCGGTCTGCGCGGTGATCACCCTGAGCGATCGCGCGAGCGAGGGCACGTATGCCGACGAGTCCGGCCCGAAGCTGGTGAGCGGGTTGCAGTCGCTCGGTGGCGAGGTGGTGGCTGCCGAGGTACTGCCCGATGGCGTCGAACCGCTGGCGGCTCGCCTGCGTGCGCTGGCGGGCGAGGGCGTACGCCTGTGCCTGTGTACCGGCGGCACCGGGCTGGGCCCGCGCGACCTGACCCCGGAAGCGCTGCGTTCGTTGAACGCGCGACCGGTGCACGGCCTGGCGCAGATGGTGCGCGCGTTGAGTGCGCAGCACACGCCAATGGCCTGGCTGAGCCGTGCCGAGGTGGTGCAGCTGGATGACATGCTGGTATTTGCACTGCCGGGCAGCCCTCGTGCGGCCGCGCAGTGTCTGGACATTCTGGCACCGGTGCTGGGCCACGCGCTGGCGATGGTCGATGGCGGTGGCCACGCATGATCGCCTACAGCGAAGCGCTGCAGCACCTGATGGAGGCAGCCACACCGCTACCGGCCGAGCAGCTGAGGCTGCATGAGGCGGGTGGTCGCATCCTGGCCACGGACATCATCAGCGGGCAGTCGCTGCCGCCGTTCGACAATTCGGCGATGGACGGCTTCGCGCTGCGCGCCAATGGCACGCCGTTCGAAAGTGGTACCGGGTTTGCGGTGCAGGGCTGGCAGGCCGCAGGCGATGCCGGTGCCGAGGGCGGCGAAGGTGCCTGGGAAATCATGACCGGCGCGCGCATGCCAGTTGGGCTGGATACGGTGGTGCCGATCGAGAACGTGGAGATCCTCGCCAGTGAAGATGGCCGACCGACGCGCATTTCGTTGAAGAGCGCGGTGAAGCCTGGCCAGAATGTGCGCCTGCGTGGACAGGACGTGGAAGAAGGTGAGCGCGTGCTGCAGGCCGGGCAGACGCTGGATATCAATGCGCGCACTCTGTTGCACGCCATCGGCGTGGCCGAGGTGGCGGTGGTGGCACGGCCGAAGGTCGCTGTCATTGCCACCGGCAAGGAGCTGGTGACCGAAGCGGCGCAGGCGCTGGACTCCGGACAGATCCGTGACAGCAACCGGCCCTATCTGACCGGCCGCCTGCAGGCCGCCGGTGCCGACGTGGTGTGGCAGGGTACGGTGGGCGATGAGGTGGCTGCCTTCGATGCCGTGCTGGATGACGCGCTGGCGGCAGGGGCACAGGTACTGGTGAGTACCGGCGCGGTGTCGGCCGGCCGCTACGACTTCATTCCCGATGCGCTGCGCGCGCGTGGCGCCCGCATCGTGTTTCACAAAGTGGCGATCCGCCCGGGCAAGCCGCTGCTGTTCGCGGTGCTGCCGGGCGGCGCGCTGTATTTTGGCCTGCCCGGCAACCCGGTGTCGGCGGCAGTGGGGCAGCGTTTCTTCGTGGAACCGGTGCTGCGGCGCCTGCTGGGCCTGGCCGCCGAGCCGTTGCTGCAGCTGCCGTTGCAGGCCGACGTGCGCAAGCCGCCGGGCCTGCGCTTCCACGCGCGTGCGCGGGTGGACGTGGATGCGCAGGGGCGTTTGAGCGCGCGCGTGCTGGCCGGCCAGGAATCGTTCCGTTTGAAATCCATGCTGCAGGCCAACGCCTGGGTGGTACTGGAGGGCGAGGGTGACCTCGTCGCGGCCGGCACACCGGTGCGCGTGCAGGGCTGGGGCCATCAGGACCCGCTGCAGTTGGCGAACCAGGAGTGATGATGAAACAGGTGAATCTGCAGTTGTTCGGTGCGTTTTCCGATCTGGATGCCAGCCGCGAGATCGCGCTGGAGGTGGCCGGTGGCACCGTGGCCGATCTGCGCCAGGCGTTGCGTGAGCTGTTGCCGGTGCGCTTTCCCGGTTTCCGCGCCGGGTTGCTGGACTATTCGGCCTTCGCCGACCAGCAGCGCGTGCTGCGTGACCACGAGGCGCTGCCCGCCGATGGCAAGGTGGCGATCCTGCCGCCGGTGAGTGGGGGCTGAGCCATGAGCAACGTGACTGCGAAAGTGGTGGACCGCGCGCAGCGCGCCATCGATCCGGCCGAAGGCATCGCAGCGGTGTCCGACCCGGCATTCGGCGGCATCGATGTGTTCATCGGCAAGGTACGCGACTTCAATGTGGGGCGGCCGGTGACCGGCATCACCTACGACCTGTTCGAACCGCTGGTGCTGAACGAGATCCAGCGCTTGGCGGCGGAGATCGAGGCGACGTTCGGGCCGAAGCTGAAACTGTACGTGGCACATGCCAAGGGAAGCTTGGGCATTGGCGATGTGGCGGTGGTGGTGGCCGCAGGCAGCCCGCACCGTGATGAAGCGTTCCGCGCGTGCCGGCAGCTGATCGAGGCGGTGAAACACCAGTGCCCGATCTGGAAACAGGAACATTACGAAGACGGCGACAGCGAGTGGAGCGAAGGCTGCACGCTATGCCACGCCGACAGTGAGCCGGCACATGAGCACCACTGACGGCAGTAGATCCACGCCATGCGTGGATGGAGCTTTCCCCTCGCGCCAGGCAGGGGCAGCCACGCATGGCGTGGCCGGGTTTCCCGCATGAACACGACCATCGCCGGCATCGTGCTGGCCGGTGGCCTGTCCAGCCGCATGGGCCGCGACAAGGCGCTGCTGCCCTGGCAGGGGCGCACGCTGCTGGAGCACATGCGCGGCACGTTGCGGCTGGCCGGGGCAGACCGCGTCTGGGTGAGCGGACGCTACCCGGCCTTCGGCGGCGTGCCCGACCAGATCACACGGTGCGGGCCGCTGGGCGGCCTGTTCAGCGTGGCAATGCAGATGCCCGATGGCCCCGCTTGGGTGGTGCCGGTGGATACGCCCCGTCTGACCCCGGATCTGCTGCGGCAATTGCGTGACGGGCATCGCAGCGCTTGCACGATCTTTGACGGGCATCCGCTTCCGATGCTGTTTAATGTGGACAATGAAAGTCGCACGATCCTCGAAAACATGATCCACGATCCCCTCGGCCCGCGTTCCCTGCAGGCCCTGCAACACCGGCTGGACGCGCAGACCCTGCGCCTGGCCCACGCTGATGAAAGCGCCCTGGTCAACTGCAATACCCCCACCCAATGGGAGGACGTTGCCTCATGAAGGTGCAGTTGCAAGAACAGACAATGCGCCTTCGCCTGGACGAAGCCGAACTGGCCCAGTTGCTGGCCGGTGAGACGGTGGAGAACCTGACCCGGTTCGGTGGCAGCGGCGGCTGGGGCACGGCCGTTTCGCTGCATGGTGGCGAATCGGCCGTGCTGCTCGACAGCGGCACCGATTGCCGTCTGGTATTGCCCCGGTCTTCCGTGGAAGACCTGGCCGGGCGTCTGCCATGCCGCGATGGCCTGGCCTTTGCGCTGTACCTGGACGACGGCACCACGCTGCAGCTGCAGTTCGATGTGGATGTACGCGATAGCGTGCGCCAGCGCGGGGTGACCCGCCGCAGTTCCGCATCATCGGTTTGACATTTGTCAGGGGCGAGGGGGAAACCCGCGCCTGATTGATCCAGATCAACCCCGTCGTTGCTGCTGCACGGCCTAATGGCTGCATGACGACGGGTTACAACTTGAAAGCAGTACCCACGTCATTCCACAGCCTTGGAGCCATGTATGACCGTCGGTAGCGATCCTGTTGTCCGCAGCACTGCCAGTCCCGGTCGCGTCATCAGCGACTGGACGCCGGAAGATCCCGGCTATTGGGAGCGCACCGGCAAGCGGGTCGCCACCCGCAACCTGGTCATCTCCATTCCCTCGCTGCTGCTGGCCTTCTCGGTCTGGGTACTGTTCTCGGCGGTGACCATCAGCCTGCCGAAGATCGGCTTCGGCTTCAGCACCGATCAGTTGTTCTGGCTGGTGGCACTGCCCAGCCTGTCCGGCGCGACGCTGCGCATCTTCTATTCGTTCGTGATTCCGATCTTTGGCGGTCGCCGCTGGACGGCGCTGTCCACCGCATCGCTGCTGGCACCGACGATCTGGCTCGGCTTTGCGGTGCAGAACCCGGCGACGCCTTACTGGGTGTTCGTGGTGATCGCGATCCTGTGTGGCTTTGGCGGGGCGAACTTCTCCTCGTCGATGTCCAACATCTCCTTCTTCTATCCCAAGCAGAAGCAGGGCCTGGCGCTGGGCCTGAATGCCGGCCTGGGCAATGTCGGCGTGTCGGTGGCACAGGCGGTGATTCCGCTGGTGATCACGGTGGGCGTGTTTGGTGCGCTCGGTGGTGCGCCGCAGCCGGTGGTGGAAGGCGGTGCGCCGCTGTACCTGCAGAATGCCGGCTTCATCTGGGTGCCGGCCATTGCGATCTGCGCGGTGGCGGCCTGGTTCGGCATGAATGACCTGACCAGCGCCCGCTCCTCGTTCGCCGAACAGGCGGTGATCTTCCGCCGCAAGCACAACTGGCTGATGTGCTGGTTGTACATCGGCACCTTCGGTTCCTACATCGGTTTCTCGGCCGGCTTCCCGATGCTGGTGAAGAGCCAGTTCCCCGCCGTGAACCCGCTCGCCTACGCCTTCATCGGTCCGTTGCTGGGTGCGCTGATGCGCTCGGTGGGCGGCAGCATGGCCGACCGTTGGGGTGGTGCGCGGCTGACGTTCTGGGTGTTCGCGCTGATGATCGCGGCGGTGTTCGGCGTGCTGCATTTCCTGCCCAGCGATGGCCAGGGCGGCAATTTCTACGGCTTCCTCTTCAGCTTCATGGCGCTGTTCGTGCTCAGCGGCATTGGCAACGGCACCACCTTCCGCATGATTCCGGTGATCTTCCGCACGCTGCATGAGCGCCTGTCGGCAGGTGCCAATGCTGAGGGCAAGGCCACGTCGGCGCACCAGGCCAGCATCGAGTCGGCCGCGGTAGTGGGCTTCTCCGGTGCGATCGGTGCCTACGGCGGCTTCTTCATTCCCAAGAGCTATGGCTCTTCGATCACGTTGACCGGCAGCCCCGACATGGCGCTGTACGGGTTCGTCGTTTTCTATGTCACCTGCCTGGCCGTGACCTGGTGGTGGTACTACCGGCGCGGCGCAGAGACGCCTTGCTGACATGAAAACGCACCGCAGCCAGATGACACACACAGCCACGATGCAGATGTCCGCAAAGGGAGACCCCCGATGAGTTATTTCCTTGATCGCTTGCAGTTCTTCAAGCGTGACCCCCAGCCCTTTGCCGATGGCCATGGGTTTGCCAAGAGCGAAGGCCGTGACTGGGAGAACAGTTACCGCCAGCGCTGGCAGTACGACAAGATCGTGCGCTCCACCCACGGCGTGAACTGCACCGGTTCGTGCAGTTGGAAGATCTACGTCAAGAATGGCCTGGTGACCTGGGAAACCCAGCAGACCGATTACCCGCGTACGCGCCCGGACCTGCCCAACCACGAACCGCGTGGCTGCCCGCGTGGCGCCAGCTATTCCTGGTACCTGTACAGCGCCAACCGCCTGAAGTATCCGCTGATCCGCGGCACGCTGCTGCGCCTGTGGCGCGAAGCACGCAGGACCCAAGGCCCGGTGGATGCGTGGGCCAGCATCGTGGAGGACAAGGAAAAGGCGCGCTCGTACAAGACCCGGCGCGGCATGGGTGGTTTCGTGCGGCTGAACTGGGAAGAGGCCAACGAGATCATCGCGGCCTCCAACCTGTACACGGTGAAGCAGTACGGACCGGATCGCGTGGTCGGTTTCTCGCCGATTCCGGCGATGTCGATGGTCTCCTACGCCGCCGGTGCGCGTTACCTGTCGCTGCTGGGCGGCGCCTGTCTGTCCTTCTATGACTGGTACTGCGATCTGCCGCCGGCTTCGCCGCAGGTCTGGGGCGAGCAGACCGACGTGCCCGAATCGGCCGATTGGTACAACAGCCGCTACATCATCGCCTGGGGCTCGAATGTGCCGCAGACGCGTACGCCCGATGCGCACTTCTTCACCGAGGCGCGTTACAACGGCACCAAGACGGTCTCGATCTGCCCGGACTATTCCGAGCTGGCCAAGCTGACCGATCATTGGTTGCACCCGAAGCAGGGCACCGACGCCGCGTTGGCGTTCGCCTTCGGCCACGTGATCCTGCGCGAGTTCCATGTCGATTCGCCGTCGCAGTACTTCCAGGACTACTGCCGCCAGTACTCGGACATGCCGATGCTGGTACGCCTGGAGCGTCGCGCGGATGGACGTCTGGTGGCCGGGCGTTTCCTGCGTGCCAGCGAGCTGGGTGGATTGGGCGAGGCCAACAACCCGGACTGGAAGACCCTCGCTTACGACGAGACCAGTGGCCAGATCGTGGTGCCGAACGGTTCGATCGGTTTCCGCTGGGGCGAAAAGGGTCGCTGGAACATCGAGGAGAAGGCCAGCACCGGTGCGGATACGCGCCTGCGCTTGAGCCTGTCCGATGCCAACGATGGCATCGAGGCGGTCAGCTTCCCGTATTTCGGTGGCATCGAGAGTGACGGCTGGACCGCCGCCCCGGCCGAGGAAGTACTGGACCGCAACATCCCGGTGCGCCGCCTGGCCACGGCCGATGGCAGCGAGACCCTGGTGGCGACCGTCTATGACCTGCTGCTGGCGCAGTACGGCGTGGACCGCGGTTTCGGCGGCGCCAATGTCGCCACGAGCTTCGATGAGAACGTGCCGGGCACGCCGGCCTGGCAGGAACGCATCACCGGCGTGCCGCGTGGCGAGGTGATCGAGATCGCCCGCGAGTTCGCGCGTACCGCCGACAAGACCCATGGCCGTTCGATGATCATCGTCGGCGCGGGCATGAACCACTGGTTCCACAACGACATGAACTACCGTGGCCTGATCAACATGTTGATCATGTGCGGTTGCGTGGGCCAGACCGGCGGTGGCTGGGCGCACTACGTGGGCCAGGAAAAGCTGCGCCCGCAGACCGGCTGGCAGCCGCTGGCGTTCGGCCTGGACTGGAGCAAGCCGCCGCGCCATATGAACGGTACGTCGTTCTTCTACTTCAACACCGGGCAGTGGCGCTACGAAAAGCTACAGGTGGACGAGCTGCTGTCCCCGCTGGCCGACGCCAGCAAGTACAGCGGCAGCCTGGCCGACCTGAACCTGCGCGCCGTGCGCATGGGCTGGTTGCCATGCGCGCCGCAGCTGGACCGCAATCCGCTGCAGCTGGTGCGCGAGGCCGAAGCGGCCGGCGTGGCCCCTGCCGATTACGCACTGGGCAAGTTCAAGGACGGTTCGCTGGACTTCGCCTTTGCCGATCCGGACGCGCAGCAGAACCATCCGCGGATGATGTTCATCTGGCGCTCGAACCTGCTGGGTTCGTCGGGCAAGGGCCACGAGTACATGCTGCGGCACCTGCTGGGTACCCGCCACGGTCTGCAGGGCAAGGACCTGGGCGAGATGGGGGCGGTGAAGCCGGAGGAAGTGAAGTGGCGCGACGAGGCACCGGAAGGCAAGCTCGACCTGCTGGTGACGCTGGACTTCCGCATGTGCACCACCGCGCTGTATTCGGACATCGTGCTGCCGACGGCCACGTGGTACGAAAAGGACGATCTCAACACCTCGGACATGCATCCGTTCATCCATCCGCTGTCGAAGGCGGTGGATCCGGCGTGGGAGTCGCGTAGTGACTGGGACATCTTCAAGGAGGTTGCGCGCACCGTGAGCGAGATGGCGCCCGGCGTGCTGGGCGTGGAGAAGGATCTGGTGCTGGTGCCGACCCTGCACGACACTCCCAACGAGCTGGGCATGCCGTTCGGCGTGGCCGACTGGAAGAAGGGCGAGTGCGAGGCCATCCCCGGCCAGACCATGCCGTCGATGACGGTGGTGGAGCGCGATTACCCGAACCTGTATCGCAAGTTCACCTCGCTGGGGCCGCTGCTGGACAAGCACGGCAATGGCGGCAAGGGCATGAACTGGGACACGAAGCACGAGGTGGAATTCCTCGGCAAGTTGAACCATACCGTGCACGAGGAGGGCGTCAGCCAGGGCCGGCCGGCCATCTCGACTGCCATCGATGCGGCCGAAGTGATCCTGCATCTGGCCCCGGAAACCAATGGCCACGTGGCGGTGAAGGCATGGGAATCGCTGGGCGGCTTCACCGGCCGCGAGCACACCCATCTGGCGGTGGGCAAGGAGCACGAGGCGATCCGCTTCCGTGACATCCAGGCGCAGCCGCGCAAGATCATCTCCTCGCCGATCTGGTCCGGGCTGGAAGACGACAACGTCAGCTACAACGCCGGCTACACCAATGTGCACGAGCTGATTCCGTGGCGCACGGTGACTGGCCGCCAGCAGTTCTACCAGGACCATGAGTGGATGATCGATTTCGGCGAGGCCTTCATGAGCTACCGGCCGCCGGTGAACACCCGCACCATCGAGCCGCTGCTCAACCAGCGCTCGAACGGCAACAAGGAGATCGTGCTGAACTGGATCACCCCGCACCAGAAGTGGGGTATCCACAGCACCTACAGCGACAACCTGATCATGCAGACGCTGTCACGCGGTGGTCCGATCGTGTGGATCAGCGAGGACGATGCGCGCAGTGCAGGCATCGTCGACAACGACTGGATCGAGCTGTTCAACGTCAACGGCGCGATCGCCGCACGTGCGGTGGTCAGCCAGCGGGTGATGCCGGGCATGGCGATGATGTACCACGCCCAGGAGCGCATCATCAACGTGCCGGGCTCGGAGATCTCCGGTACCCGCGGCGGCATCCACAACTCGGTGACCCGCATCGTGCTCAAGCCGACCCACATGATCGGTGGCTACGCGCAGCTGGCCTACGGTTTCAACTACTACGGCACCTGCGGTACCAACCGCGACGAGTTCGTGATCGTGCGCAAGATGGACAAGGTGGATTGGTTGGACGATGAACAGCCCGCTGGTGCCTCGGCATCGGCCAGCAAGGAGGTGGTGTGATGAAGGTCCGTGCACAGATCGCGATGGTGCTGAACCTGGACAAGTGCATCGGCTGCCACACCTGCTCGATCACCTGCAAGAACGTCTGGACCTCGCGCGAGGGTGTCGAGTATGCCTGGTTCAACAACGTTGAAACCAAGCCGGGCATCGGCTATCCGAAGGAATGGGAGAACCAGGAAAAGTGGAACGGCGGCTGGGTGCGTACCGGCAGTGGCAAGCTGGTACCACGCGCTGGCGGTCGCTGGCGGATGCTGGCCAAGATCTTCGCCAACCCGGACCTGCCGCAGATCGACGACTACTACGAGCCGTTCGACTTCGACTACCAGAACCTGCACACCGCCAAGGACAGCCAGCACCAGCCAACCGCACGGCCGCGCTCGCTGATCAGCGGCGAGCGCATGCAGAAGATCGAGTGGGGCCCGAACTGGGAGGAGATCCTGGGCTCGGAGTTCAGCAAGCGCTCGCGCGACTACAACTTCAACGAAGTGCAGAAGGAGATCTACGGCGCCTTCGAAAAGACCTTCATGATGTACCTGCCACGCCTGTGCGAGCACTGCCTGAACCCGGCGTGCGTGTCGGCGTGCCCGTCGGGTGCGATCTACAAGCGCGAGGAAGACGGCATCGTGCTGATCGACCAGGACAAGTGCCGTGGCTGGCGCATGTGCGTGTCGGCGTGCCCGTACAAGAAGATCTACTACAACTGGAAGAGCGGCAAGTCGGAGAAGTGCATCTTCTGCTACCCGCGCATCGAGATGGGTGAGCCGACGGTATGTTCGGAGACCTGTGTCGGCCGCATCCGCTACCTGGGCGTGATGCTGTACGACGCCGACCGCATTGCCGAAGCCGCATCGGTGGCCGCCGAGAAGGATCTGTACCAGGCCCACCTGGATATCTTCCTGGACCCGCATGACCCGGCGGTGATTGCCGCCGCACGTGCGGAAGGCATTCCGGACAGCTGGTTGGAATCGGCCAAGCAGTCGCCGGTGTTCAAGATGGCCATCGACTGGAAGCTGGCGCTGCCGCTGCACCCGGAATACCGCACGCTGCCGATGGTCTGGTATGTGCCGCCGTTGTCGCCGATCCAGTCGGCCGCCGAACGTGGCCGCATCGGCATGAGTGGCGAGTTGCCAGACGTGGCCTCGCTGCGCATTCCGGTGCGCTACCTGGCCAACATGCTGACAGCCGGTGACGAGGCACCGGTGGTGCGTGCGCTGGAACGCCTGATGGCGATGCGTGCCTGGCGCCGGGCCAAGAACGTGGACGGCGTTGAAGACACCGCGGTGCTGGACCAGGCCGGGCTGACCGTGGCCCAGGTTGAAGAGATGTACCGCTACCTGGCCATTGCCAACTACGAGGACCGTTTCGTGATTCCCAGCGCTCACCGCGAGTACGCCAACGATGCCTTCGGCGAACGCGGCGGCTGCGGCTTCACCTTCGGCAACGACTGCAACGGCGACAGCCCGGCCGACCTGTTCGGCCAGCGCAAGAGCACCAGCTTCGTGGTGAACAACGGGCCCAACCACCGCCGCAAGGAGGTGGTCTGATGAGCGTTCTGAAGCTGGTGGGGGTGCTGCTGGATTACCCCCGCGAGGAACTGTGGCAGCACGGCGAGGAACTGCTGGCGGCCTGTGACGAGGTGGCACTGACGCCGACGCGGCGCAGGCAGCTGCGCGGCTTCGTGCAGCAGCTGCTGGACAGCGATCCGTTGGATGCGCAGGCCGCGTGGCTGGCAACCTTCGACCGCGGCCGTTCGATGAGCCTGCTGCTGTTCGAACACATCCACGGCGAATCGCGTGACCGTGGCCAGGCCATGGTCGATCTGGTGGAAACCTACCGCAAGCACGGCTTCGAGCTGGATGCACGCGAACTGCCGGACTACCTGCCGCTGCTGCTGGAGTTCCTGGCCCACCAATCTGAGAGCGAGGCACGCGAATGGCTGCACCACATCGGCCATATCGCCGGGATGCTGGCCGCGCGCGCCGCCGAGCGCGAGCTGCCGCATGTGCCATTGCTGGAGATCCTGGTGGAGGCCGGCGACGGCAAGGTCAACCTGGAGGTGCTGCGGCAACGCGCCAGCGAAGAACCCCGCGACGATACGGCCGAGGCGATGGACCGGTTGTGGGAGGAGGAAGCGGTGCGCTTCGGTGCCGAAGCGCCCTCTGAAGACTGCAAGCCACCGACACGCTCACCGGCCCGTCCTGTGCATCGAGAGGTCCAGCCATGAACTACTACCTGCATCAATTCGCTTTCCAGTACTACCCGTACATCGCCGTGGCGGTGCTGCTGATCGGCAGCTGGGCGCGCTATGACAAGGCCATGTACACCTGGCGCACCGGTTCCAGCCAGATGCTATCGGACAAGGGCATGCGGATCGGCAGCAACTGCTTCCACATCGGCATCCTGGCCATTCTGGGTGGTCATCTGGTAGGCCTGCTGACCCCACACGCGGTGTACGAACACTTCATCACTTCCTCGCAGAAGCAGATGCTGGCGATGGTGGTGGGTGGCGTGTTCGGCGCGCTGTGCTTCATCGGCATCAGCATCCTGCTGGTGCGCCGCCTGACCAATGCCCGCGTGCGTGCCACCGGCAGCTTCGGTGACACCCTGGTGCTTGTGCTGCTGTTCGCCCAGCTCTGTCTTGGCCTGTACAGCATCCGCGTGTCGGCCGGACATCTGGACGGTGGGGTGATGGTGCAGCTGGCCGAGTGGGCGCAGCACATCGTGACCTTCCGTGCCGGTGCCGCCGACTACATCCAGGGCGTCAGCTGGGTCTACAAGATGCACATCTTCCTGGGCCTGACCCTGTTCCTGATCGCGCCGTTCACCCGTCTGGTGCACGTCTGGAGCATTCCGGTCAGCTATCTGTGGCGGCCATACCAGGTGGTGCGCCGTCGCCAGGCGGCGCTGCGTTACGGACCGCGGGAGTAAGCCATGGGCAGCCTGCCGAAGTTCCTGCCGATCACCGTGATCGATTCCACCCAGCCTGTTCCGACCGAGGCCCACCAGCACCAGCATGACGGGGCAGAGCAGGGGCCGCGCTCGCTTGGGCAACCGGCACCGTGCCGGTTGTTCGTGGAGGACACGGCGATCAGTGAGGCCGACATCGCCCGCGAGATGCAGCACCATCGGGCCCTGCGCCCGGAACAGTCGCGTGCCGAGGCGGCACGCGCACTGGTCGTGCGTGAACTGCTGCGATTGGAAGCACAGCGGCTGGGCCTGCTGGCGCCAGCAGGCGGCCGGGTCAGTGATGAGGAAGTGCTGATCCAGCAACTGCTGGAAGACGCGATTGAAGACCGGGTGCCGACCGACGAGGACTGCCAACGGTATTTCGAACAGAACCCGGAACGATTCCGCTCGCCGGACCGCGTTCGCCTGCGCCATATCCTGCTGGCCGCGCCGGCCGATGATGTGGCCGGGCGGCTGGAAGCGCGCACCGAGGGCGAGCGCTTGGCCAATGAACTGAAGGAAGCGCCGCACCTGTTCGCCGACTTCGCCCTGCGCCATTCGCGCTGCCCGTCCAGCAGCGAGGGCGGTGACCTGGGCTGGCTGCAGCGTGGGCAGACCACGCCGGAGTTCGATCGCCAGGTGTTCCGCCTGCGCGAGGGTCTGGCCGGCTTCCCGGTGGAATCACGCTGGGGCTACCACGTGGTCAGCATCGATGGGCGCGAGGAAGGGCAGCCGCTGCCGTTCGACGCAGTGCTGCCACAGATCCGTGACTATCTGGAACTGCAGGTGCGCCAACGCGAAGTGCAGGCCTACCTGCTGCAGCTGCAGGAGCGCTACCCGGTACGCGGGCTGGATGAGATCGAAGCCGAAGCCGAGATCGGCTGACCCACTCTTGAGGAAGGAGGTTGCATGAACCAGGCCCTTGCCCCCGCCAGTGCCGGGCAGCAGCAGCGTGCGCTGTGGCTGAGCACGTTCGCGTTCACCGTGTGCTTTGCGGTGTGGATGATCTTTTCCATCATCGGTATCCAGATCAGCGAGCAGCTGGGCCTGACCGACACCCAGTTCGGCCTGCTGATCGCCACCCCGGTGCTTACCGGCTCGGTCAGCCGTGTGTTCCTGGGCATCTGGTCCGACCAGTTCGGTGGCCGCAAGGTGATGGCGCTGGTGATGCTGTGCGGCGCGGTCGCCACCTGGATGCTGACCTACGCGCACACCTACCCGCAGTTCCTGTTCGCCGCGCTGTGCGTGGGTATTGCCGGTGGCAATTTCTCGGTGGGCGTGGCCTACGTGTCCAAGTTCTTCCCGGCCAGCAAGCAGGGCACGGCGCTGGGCATCTTCGGTGCCGGCAACATCGGTTCAGCGGTGACCAAGCTGCTGGCGCCGATGGTGATGGTGGCGGCGGGCTGGATGATGGTGGCCAAAGTGTGGGCAGTGGCACTGGCGATCACGGCGGTACTGTTTTTCCTGTTCAGCAAGGAAGACCCCTCGCTGGAGCAGCGCCGGCGTGATGGGGTGAAGCCAGTGCCGTTCGCCGAGCAGATGGCACCGTTGAAGAATCTGCAGGTGTGGCGGTTCTCGTTGTACTACTTCTTCGTGTTCGGTGGCTTCGTGGCACTGGCCTTGTGGCTGCCGCATTACCTGGTGGGCGCGTACGGCATGGACGTCGGCACCGCCGGCATGCTGGCAGCGTGCTATTCAATCCCGGCCAGCCTGTTCCGCGTGGTGGGCGGCTGGATGTCGGACCGGATGGGGGCGCGCCGGGTGATGTACTGGACCTTCGGTGTGTCGGCCATCTGTACGTTCCTGCTGGCCTATCCGGATACCGAGTACGTGGTGAAGGGCATCCATGGTCCGATCCACTTCCACCTGGCCATTGGCGTGGTGATGTTCACCGTGCTGGTGTTCGTGCTGGGCTTCTTCATGTCGCTGGGCAAGGCTGCGGTCTACAAGCACATCCCGGTGTATTACCCCCGGCACGTGGGGGCGGTGGGTGGCGTGGTGGGCATGATCGGTGGCTTGGGTGGCTTCATCCTGCCGATCGTGTTCGGTGCGTTGAACGATGCGCTGGGTATCTGGAGCAGCTGTTTCATGCTGCTGTTCGTGGTGGTGTCCGCCGCGCTGGCGTGGATGCACTTCGCCATCCGCCGGATGGAGCGTCGACATTTCCCGCAGATCGATCGCGAGACCGACCTGCCGGAGGCCATCGATGCGGCTGCCGCGGAGCGGGCACGCGGCACCAGCAACGCAATGCGCCACGCTTGATTTCAATCAGGGCTGTGCGAAGAGGAACGCGCGAGGATGACCGTCATGAGCTTCCATGTTGATGCGAGCGAGGACACGGCGCTGCAGGCGGCATTGCTGCGGCAACCCCGCCACGTGCTGTTTCCGCCGCCCGACCAGTTCAGTGCCGGCTTCGGTGAAAGCGGCTGGCGTGCCGCCGTGCGCGCCAGCAACGAGCACCTGATTCCGCGTGGGCTGACGCTGGGTTTCCAGACCGGCCGCATGGGCCGCGACGTCCCGGCCGAACGCTATCTGGACACGTTGCTGGCCGCGTTGCGCCTGCAGGCTGATGCTCTGGCCGAGGACCGCGAAGTGGTAGCGATGGTGCTGCAGCTGGGTCTGGCCGAAGCACTGCCGCCGACACTGCTGGGGCAGTTGCTGGATGCAGTGCCGCAGCACCTGCGCACCGTTGCCCGGCCGCAGGTGGAGGTGCGGCTGGATGCCGGCAGCGCCGTGGCGCCCGCACAACTGCGTGCGGTGGGCTGCACCCGGCTGAACGTGATCGACCGCGCCGATGCACCTGGCCCGGCGGTGCTGGCGCAGGCGCGCGACGCGGGTTTTACCGCACGCTACTACCAGTTGCGTGTGCCTGCGGCGGAGGATGCGGGGTTCATCGGGCGATTGCACGCCGTGCTGGCAGATGCGCCCGAGCGCGTGCTGCTGCCGGCGCCATGCGCGCTGCCTGATCATCCCTCATCGGAACGCTGGCTGCAGGCGTGGCGATTGCTGCGCGAGGCGGGCTATGTGGGTATCGGTGGCGACCATCATCAGCGCGGCGACCTGCAGGATCCGAACGGCCCGGGCGACGGTCAGCGTCATTGCGATCTGGCGGGCGTGCCGCGCCGCGATCGCAGCGATTTCATCGGCATCGGCCTGGCGGCGTGCAGCCAGATCGGTGAGGTGTTCTACCGGACGGAGGATGACCTTGAGTGCTGGCAGGCCCGCCTGCAGGCGGGGCATGTGGGCGTGGCCGCGGGCCTGATCCTGTCAGAGCAGGAACGTCTGGCCGCCGAGGTCGCGCAGAGCATCGCCTGCGACCATGCGCTGGATGCTGCCGCCTTCGAGTGGCGCAATGATGTTCCCTTCGATGAGTGCTTCGCCGAGACCCCGCCCGCACTCGCACCGCTGCTCGTGCGTGGCTGGGCGCGCTGGGACGGCCGCGTGCTTCGCCTTGCCGAGGAAGGGCGGTTGCTGTGGCGTATGATGGCCGCATGCTTCCGGCCGGCGGCCGCCATCGCTTGAGTGCTGTCCCGATGTCTTCGACTCCGCGTTCCCAGGCCAGACCTGGCCGCACCACGCCGAATCCCGCCGCCGCCGATGATGGCGATGCGCTGCATTTCTGCAGCACCTGTGCCTTCTCCGATGCGTGCATGTCGCAGGGCTATGACAAGACGGCGCTGGGCGAACTGCATGTGCTGGTTGACCATGTAGGGCCGTTCCATGCGGGCGACTACATTTTCCGCGCGGGAGAGGCTTTCGATTCCATCGCGGCAGTGCGCGCAGGCATGGTCAAGACCTTCGTCGATGACAGCCAGGGCAACGAACAGGTGCTGGGCTTTGCGCTGCCGGGCGAGGTGATCGGGCTCAACGCGATTCATGGCTCACGCTTCCCCTGCAATGCGGTGGCTCTGGATACGGTGCACCTGTGCCGTATCTCGTTCCCCAAGCTGAGCCTGCTGGCCACCCGCATGCCGGGGCTGCAGGCGAAGCTGTTCAGCCTGCTCAGTGCGGAGATCGGCAAGGTTGCCACGCTGGCGGCCAATCACCGCACCGAAGAGCGGATGGCCGCGTTCCTGCTGGATATGTCGGCCCGTTATGCACGGCGTGGTTTTTCCGCGACCCGCTTCAACCTGACCATGGCCCGCACCGAGATCGCCAACTATCTGCGGATGGCGCCGGAGACGGCCAGCCGGGTGCTGCGGCGGCTGAGCGATGACGGCGTGATTGCGGTGAAGCAGCGCGAAATCCTGCTGCTGCAACCCGACCGGTTGGCGGCGCTGGCCGTCGCAGATGAGAACGACCCCGATTGAACCTGGCCAGGGAGCCGACGATGAAGCGATGCGCAATGGTGTTTCTGGGTCTGCTGGTCACGCTGCCTGCGTGGGCCGGCAACCTTACCGTGTCGGCGGCATCCAGCCTGACCGAGAGCTTCCGCGAGCTGGGCGCCGCCTACGAGAAGGCAAACCCGGGCAGCAAGGTCGACTTCAACTTTGCTGCCTCCGGCGTGCTGCTGCAGCAGATCGCGCGGGGCGCGCCGGTGGATGTGTTCGCCTCGGCCGATGAAACAACGATGGACCAGGCGGCGCAGCAGAAGCTGCTGGCAGCGGGTACGCGTGCGGTCTTCGCAGTGAACGCGCTGTGGGTGGTGGTGCCGCCGCAGGCGAAGGCGCCGCCGCGCGCACTGGCCGATCTGGCGGGTGCCGGCGTGCAGCGCATTGCACTGGGCAACCCGGACAGCGTGCCGGTGGGTCGCTACGCGCAGGGTGCGCTGCAGGCCGCAAAGCTGTGGCCGGCAGTGCAGGGCAAGGTGATCAGTACGCAGAACGTGCGGCAGTCGCTGGATTACGTGGCACGGGGCGAGGTGGATGCGGGCTTTGTCTACGCTACCGACGCGCAGGCGATGCCGGATCGCGTGCGGCGCGCGTTCGACGTTCCGGTTGCCGGACGCATCGCCTATCCGCTCGCGGTGGTGCAGGCCAGCACGCAGCCGGTGGAAGCCAAGCGCTTCGCAGCGTTCGTGCGTTCGGCGCAGGGCCAGGCGATCCTGCAGAAGCACGGGTTCGGCAAGCCCTGACGGATGGACCTGGACTGGAGCGCACTGGGATTGTCGTTGAAGGTGGCCGGCTGGGCCACCGCGATCAATCTAGTAGCAGGCGTGGCACTTGGCGCGCTGCTGGCGCGACGGCGCTTTCCCGGTCGGGAGCTGCTGGATTCGATACTGACCCTGCCGATGGTGCTGCCGCCGACGGTGCTGGGCTACTACCTGCTGGTACTGATCGGGCGCAATGGCCCGATCGGTGCCTGGCTGCAGTCGTGGTTCGGTATCAATCTGGTATTTACCTGGCAGGCGGCGGTGATCGCTGCCGCGGTAGCGTCGTTGCCGCTGGTGTTCAAGCCGGCACGCGCCGCATTCGAAGAAGTGGATGGTCAGTTGGAGCAGGCCGCACGCACGCTGGGTGTGTCCGAGGCGGCGGTGTTCTTCCGCATTACCCTGCCGCTGGCCTGGCGCGGGATTCTGGCTGGCCTGCTGCTGGCGTTCGCACGGGCGATGGGTGAATTCGGCGCCACGCTGATGGTGGCCGGCAGCATTCCCGGCCGCACGCAGACCTTGTCGATCGCCATCTATGAAGCCGTGCAGGCGGGGCAGGATGGCAAGGCCAATGCGCTGGTGATCCTGACGTCGGTGGTATGCATCGTGATCCTGCTGCTGGCCGCACGGCTGGTGGGCGGGCGCCGCCGGGAGCTGCGCGATGTGGCTTGACCTGCAGGTAAAGCGGCGATTGCAGGCATCCGGCCAGACCTTCGAACTGGACGTTGCATTGCAGTGCACGCAGCGGCAGGTGGTGCTGTTCGGGCCCTCGGGTGCCGGCAAGAGCCTGACGCTGAAAGCGGTGGCCGGCCTGTTGCGCCCGGAGCATGGCCATGTGCGTCTCCACGGGCAGGCGCTGTTCGATGCAGGTGCTGGGATTGATCTGCCACCGCAGCGTCGCCGCTTGGGATATGTGTTCCAGGATTACGCGCTGTTCCCGCACCTGAGCGTGCGCCAGAACGTGGCGTTCGGGCTGCAGCGGGGCTGGTTGAATCCGCAGCGCGGGACCCGCGTCGATGCAGTGGAGCAGTGGTTGCAGGCGTTCCGTATCGAGCATGTGGCGGATCTGCTGCCGTCACAGGTATCCGGTGGCCAGCGCCAGCGTACGGCGTTGGCGCGGGCGCTGGTGATGCGGCCGCAGGCGCTGCTGCTGGACGAACCGTTCGCGGCGCTCGACCACGACCTGCGCCAGCACCTGCGTCAGGAGCTGGAAACCGTGCTGGATGAAACCGGTATTCCGCTGCTGCTGATCAGCCACGATCCGCAGGACGTGGCGGTGTTCGGCCAGCAGGTAGCGCGGGTGGTGGATGGGCGAATCGTCGGCGATTGACGCGTGGCGGTAGTGCCGGCCGCTGGCCGGCAACCACGGAATCCGGAGCAGCCGGCCAGCGACCGGCACTACCCGAAGCACGGTTCAATCAGGATGTGGCGGTGTTCGGCCAGCAGGTGGCACGGGTAGTGGATGGGCGCATCGTCGGCGATTGACCTGTGATGGTAGTGCCGGCCGCTGGCCGGCAGAGCCTGGCGCGTTGCATATCCATGCGCCGGAGCGGTGGTAGTGCCGGCCGCTGGCCGGCAGCTTCGTAGCGCCAAGAGCAGCCGGCCAGCGGCCGGCATTGCCCCGTGGAAGGAGGTTCCCCTCAATACAGCTCGCAGTGGGTGCGGCCCTCGCCGCGCAGGGCATCCCAATCGCCGTCACCGCCGATCGCGTCGATGGCTTCACGCACCGCGCCTTCCAGGTGACTCTTGTTGCCACACAGGTAGATGTGGCCGCCACGGGCCAGGACATCCTGCACCTGCGCGGCCTGTTGCTGCAGCACATGCTGCACATAGACCTTCTGCGCGGCATCGCGCGAAAACGCGGTGTGCAGGCCAGCCAGTACGCCACGCGCCTGCCAGTCCTGCAGCTGCTCGCGGTACAGGAAGTCGTGCTCGCGGTGCTTTTCGCCGAACACCAGATGGACCTTCCGTGCATCGCCGGTAGCCTGCAGTTCCTGCATCAGGCCCATCAGAGGGGCGATGCCGGTACCCGTGCCAACCAGCAGCAGGGGCGCGTTGCCGCTGTCGGGCAGGTGGAAGCCCGGATTGGAGCGGCAGTACACGCGGGCGGTGTCGCCGCCGTGCAGCAGGCTGCCGGTGGCGGTGCCGAAGCGTTCGCGGCCACGCAGGGTGTAGCGCACTTCGCGCACGCACAGGCTCAGCTGATCATCGTGCGGATGCGAGGCGATGGAATAGGCACGGGGCAGGCGTGGTGACAGGACGTCGCGCAGGCGGGCCAGTGGCACGCTGTCCGGGGTGGCGTGGTCCTGCAGCACATCCAGCAGGTCCAGGCCATGCAGGTAGGCGTCCAGTTCGCGCTTCTGGCTGATCTTCAGCAGGCCCTTCAGTACGTCGCTGCCGCCCAGCTTTGCCAGCTCGCGCAGCGCGCCCTTGCTGAGCAGGCGCAGCTCGCGGTCGCGCAGGGCGTCGACGGCGCTGGAATCACCCAACCAGGTGGCCAGTGCCTGCAGCAATGCCGGATCGTTTTCCGGAACCAGATGCAGGGTGTCGCCGGCCCGGTAGACCATGCCGCTGCCGGCGATGTCCAGCTGCAGGTGCCAGGCGGCAGGGTCACCATGGCTCAGGCGTCGCCGTTCGACGATGCGGGCGTTGAAGGCATTGTCTTCGCCATAGGCCGTCACCTGCAGGCGCAGATCCTGGCCTGCGGCCGCATCACCCTCCAGTACCTGACCCAGCACCGGCCGCCACTGCTGGAAGAACTGCTCGTAGCCCAGATCAGCGTCGACACGGTGCAGCAGTGCTTGCGCCTGACGCTCGCTCAGCGCTGCATCCAGCGCCTTGGTGAAACCGCAGAAGCTGGGGTAGCCGGTATCACCCAGGCCGAACACCGCGTAGCGCAGGCCGGGCAGGGCGGGCGCCTGGCGCAGCGAGTCGAAGAAGCGCTCGCCATTGGCTGGCGGCTCGCCGTCGCCGAACGAGCTGGAGATGGCCAGCAGCACATCGCCGTGGCCGAGGCTGGCCACATCGATGTCATTGAACGGCAGGACCTGCGGCCCATGCGGCTGCAGGTCCGGGTCCGCGCCCAGGCGCTGGGCCAGGGCGCGGGCGTTGCCCGACTCGGAGGCGAAACCCACCAGCAGCCGGCTGATGGGCATGCGTGTGGGGACGGCGTTCACGCAGCCTCGTAGACGTCGTCGAACTTTTCCTTGCTGAACTCGACCAGGTCGTAGTTCTGCATCAGGTCGTTCACCACGCGGCGGATGCTGATGTACGAGGTGATGTTGCCATCGGCATCGAACAGCGGCTGCACGGTGGTGTCGACCACGTAAAGCACGCCGCCCTTGCCCAGGTTCGGCACGATGCCGGTCCATGTCTTGCCGGCCTTGATGGTGTCCCACATGTCCTTGTAGACGGCCTTGGGCACGTCCGGATGACGGACGATGCTGTGCGGCTGGCCGATCAGTTCCTCGCGCGCGAACCCGGTGAGCGTGCAGAACAGGTCGTTGGCATAGGTGATGTTGCCCTGCAGGTCGGTGGTGGAGATCACCATCACGTTCTGCATGGCGTTGAGCAGCTGGGCGTTGTCGGGGGTGTAGCTCATCGCAGGTCCTTTGGATGCCGGTGACGCCGGCGTATTGGGTTCCTGCATAGAGATACGCGCCCGTGGCGGTGGGCGGATTGACATAGGTCAAGCGTGTGCCGGGAGGGACCTGCGACCGGCTGTCGCAGGGCAGGCGTTGATGGTCTGTAAAGCCGAACATGGGCTCGGCCTTACAGGAAATCCTGCTCAGCCCATCACATACCGCAGCACACCCGCCGATACCACGCCGATCAGCACCGTCGGCAGCATCGACAGCCGCGTGGCCGCCAGCAACGTGATGGCCAGCGCGGCGAGGTCGGCCGGCTTGTCGGCCACGAAATCCGGGGCGATCACCGAGATCAGCACGCAGCCCGGGGCGGCTTCCATCACCGTCACCGCGCGCTTGCTCAACGTGCGGTTGCGCAGCGCGAGAAAACCGATGATGCGGGTGAGATAGGTGGCGGCGGCCATCAGGATGATGGTCAGCACCGAGGTCCAGTGGATGAGGCCGTTGAAGATCATGCGTCCTTCTCCGCCAGCAGCCAGGCTGCGGCGAGACCGGCCAGCGCGCCGCTGGCCACGTACCAGGCGCCGGGCACCAGCAGGTAGGTGCCCGCTGCCACCAGCAGGCTGACCAGCCATGGCCGGGCGGCGCGCATGCCTTGCCACATGCCACGCAGCAGCACCAGGAATACGGCGGGGAAGGCCATGTCGAAGCCGTAGGCATGGATGTCGCCGAGCAGCGGGCCGACGATCGCGCCCAGCGCGGTGCACAGCACCCACACGGTGTACAGGCCGGCCGATACGCCGAGGTAATAGGCCAGGCTGAAGCCCAGTGCGCGACGGCGCGCATCGGCCACGCCCAGTGCCCAGCTTTCATCGCACATGAAGAACAGCGCCGGCAGCACGCGACGGCGCGGCAGGTGCTGCAGCATCGGAGCCAGGCTGGCGCCCATCAACAGGTGGCGGCTGTTGACCAGTGCGGTGATCGCCACGATCAGCGCGATGTGCGGCGGCGAGGTCCACAGTTCGACCGCGGCGAATTCAGACCCGCCAGCGAAGTTGAGGCCGGTCATCAGCGGCACTTCCAGCGCCGACAGGCCCTTCTGGGCGGCCTGGGCGCCGAGGACCAGGGCAAAGGGAATGAAGCCGATCATCACCGGTACGGCGGCGCGCAGGCCGCGCAGGAATTCGGCGCGTGGTGCGGTGTCGCAGGCGGGATCAGGCAGGGGCAGGGTGGTTCGGGCGTCCATGGATCAACAACGAGTGGGGTGACCCATGCTAACGGTCCGATCGCGAAATCGGGTTGCGTTGATGCCATTGGATCGGTGAAATGTGCAATATCATGCGGTGATCCGGTCCAGGAGTGGAATTTCATGCAGTACCAGCTCGACAACCTGGATCGTCGCATCCTCGGCGCCCTGCAGCGCGACGGTCGCCTGCAGAACCTGGAGCTGTCCCGCCAGGTGGGGCTCTCGCCGTCGGCCTGCCTGCGCCGGGTTCGCCTGCTGGAAGAGGGCGGCTACATCGATCGCTACGTGGCCCTGCTGAATGCGGCCAGGATCGGACGTGGGTTCACCGTGTTCGTCCGTGTCTGGCTGCGCGGCCAGGATGAAGACACCACCAATCACTTCATCAACAGCATCAAATCCTTCCCGGAAGTGCTTGAATGCCATCTGATGGCGGGCGACTGCGATTTCCTGCTGCGGGTGGCCGTGGCCGACCTGGATGCGTACCGGCAGTTCCAGATACAGCACCTCAACCGGATCGCCGGGGTGCAGAACACCAAAACAGAAATCCCCATGCAGCGGATCAAGCAGACCACTGAACTGCCGGTCTGAACCGGCCCGGCGCGTCCCCTGCGCGCCGCCGTCATCGCAATGACACGTGACGCCGCTACGGTTTGACCCGCTTGCCGGCCGTGCGCAGGTCGACCCGCCTGGTCGCACCGCGTTCCGTCGCTGCAGCTGATGTCGCTGCCGAGGGTCATGTGTTCTACGTCAGGGGGCTGAATGGACAGCATGCGATCAGACGTTGGAGGGTGGCGGCTGCCGCCGGGGTGCTGTTCGCCTTCGCTGCTGCCGCACAGGAGGACACCCGCGCCTATGACATTCCCGCGCAGCCGCTGGAACAGGCGGTCGAGCGCTTCAGCGTCGTCAGCGGCTGGTCGGTGATGTATCCCGGCGATCTCGGAACGGGCCGCAGCAGCCATCCGCTGCAGGCCAGCCTGCCGCCATTGCAGGCGCTGCAGGTGCTGCTGCAGGACACGGGTGTCGAGGCCGAGCTGATCGGTGCACAGCGCGTGGTGCTTCGCCGCGGTGCACACGCGGCCACCGGATCCTCCCTGACCGATGTGGCCGCCGACCTCGGGCAGCGTCGCCGCTTCGGCGACCTGCAGCAACGGCTGCGCACCGCATTCTGTGGCGACCCTGACCTGGCGCCGGGCGCCTATGCGGCGACGCTGCGCTTCCGCATCGCCAACGATGGTCAGGTGCAGGTACCCGAACTGATTGCCGGCAGTGGCAACCCACGCCGCGATGCGCGCCTTCTGCAGGCGATGCAGGCCCTGCGGCTGGGCGCCGATGCCGCCGCGCTGCCGCAGCCGGTGACCCTGCAGATCCGTCCTTCCAGCGTGGGCTACGACTGTGGACGGCGCCCGCCCCAACCATGACGTCAAGGAATCGAACATGAGCAACAGCACGGCTGGGGCGGTAGACCTGATGGACCATCTGCTGGGCGCCTACGACGAACTGAAGCGCCGACTGGTGCGCAAGCTGGGCTCGGAAGAGCTGGCCGGCGACGCGCTGCAGGACACCTGGATGCGCCTGAGTACGCGTCGACACCGCCTGGACCCGGTGCAGAACCCTGCGGCGTATCTGCTGCGCATGGCGATGAACACTGTGATCGACCGCCAACGTGCCGACCATCGCCTGCTGAGCCTGGAAGAAGTGGATACGTTGATGGACATGGCCGACCCCGGCCCCGGGCCGGCGCAGGCGGCCGAGCAGGAGATGGCGCTGGAAGACATGGTGGGCTTGCTGCAGCGGATGCCCGAGCGCCGTCGCCGGATACTGCTGGCGATCCGCGTGGATGGCCTGCAGCAGCGCGATGTGGCCGAGCATCTGGGCGTGTCGCTGCGGCTGGTGCAGCGTGAGCTGAAAGCCGCACAGGATTACCTGGCCGAACGCAGCGGGCAGGGGCGGCAGGTGCGGTTCTGAGGCACCGCATCCGTCTACACTTTGACGCCGAGCAGAACCCCGCAGCGTGTGGGGACGGCAAGAGCCCTCATGGACGCTGAAGATCAACCGCACCGCCCGCTCGACGCCGTGGAGCGCCAGGCCCACGCGTGGGTGGTGCGGCTGACCTCGGGCGAGGCCACTGCGGCCGATGGCAGGAAATTCCGCCAATGGTGCGAGGCCGATCCTGGCCATCGGCAGGCCTTTGCCCGCGCGAAGCGGCAATGGGAGCAGGTACGCCTGGCCGGTGAGCAGCTGCCTGCCGCCGCACGACAGCCGCAAGCGGCAACCCCGGTGCAACGCTGGAGCCGGCGCGCATTCCTTGGTGCGGCCGTGGCGGCACCTGCGAGCCTGGCCGTGGTGGCTGCGCTGCACCCGCCGTTGGGGCTGTGGCCTTCGGTGACGGCGATGACCGCCGATTTCCACACCGGTACCGGCGAGCGGCTGCGGATTGCACCGACACCGCACCTGAAGATCGAACTGGATACGCAGAGCAGCCTGCGCCGACGCAGTGACGCGCTGGGTGAGGGCTTCGAGCTGGTGCAGGGGCAGGCGGCGATCGAGGTCGCGGCGGGGGCGCGTCTGGCGCTGTTCGCCGGCCCGGGTTGCCTGATGACCGACGAGGGTGCGGCACGCCTGGATGTGCGTAACACCGATGGCCAGGTACGCGTGACCTGCCTGCGCGGCAGCGTTCGCATCGAGCATCCGCAAGGTCGCCTGCAACTGCAGGCTGGCCAGCAGACGGGGTATGACGAGCGCCTCAGCGGCGTGGTGGCCGAAGCCGTGGCGGCCGAAGTCAGCGCCTGGACCGGAGGCATGCTGGTGTTCCGCCGCGCGCCGCTGCGTGAGGTGGTGGCCGAGATCAATCGCTACCGGCGCGGCAAGGTGCTGCTGGGTGAATCTGCACTGGCGCGGTCGCCGGTCAGCGGTCGCTTCCGCATCGATGATCCGGATGCTGCGCTGGAACAGCTCGGGCAGACGATGTCGCTCGGCCTGCGTCGCTTTCCCGGTGGAATTGCCGTCTTGGGGTAAGACCCTGGCTGCGCGCAACGCGCACGGCCGCTGCATGCACGGAGAGGCCAAGGATGCGCAACGAGACCATCGGTGTGTTGGATCTGCGCCGCAATCTGTCGGCGCTGCTGGAAACCACCCAGCGGCGGCCGCTGATGGTGCACCGCTACGGCGCGCCGTGGGTATGCGTGGTATCCGATCAGCAGTGGCGACAGCAGGCGGTGCTGCTGGAGTTCGAGCCGCAGGACCATCCGTTGGCGATGCTGTTGCGGTTGCAGCGGCAGGCGCTGCCGCTTTCCGAATCGGGAACGCTGCCCGCAGCTGCACTGGCACGCGCGCTGCTGTTGATGGCGATGCATGGCATCGAGGGTCTTCCGGCACTTCACGATCACGTGCGCTACCACCGGTTGTGGCACTGGTTCGTGGCCGCCAGCGATGCGCAGATGGAGGGATGGCAGCTGCCGCTGTTGCAGGCGTCGATGGCGGTACTGTTGGATGACCCGGATGCGATGCACGCGCTGGCTGCATTCGCACAGCGCAGTGACGTTGCCGTGCTGGCCCGACGCTGCGGTGGGGAGGCTCCGCGCCTGGACTTGGAAGCCTGCAGGCGGATGACGTTGCGGTGACATTCCCGCGATGCTGCCACGCACTGCCCAGCATCGCATTCGTGTTGTCGCTTCGGTTGCCTTGCTGACGTCTTCTGCAGAGTACGACGCTCCCGCGTCGCGGAGCGCAGGCGACGCCGATGACCGACAGTCGCAGGATCAGCATGCTGGAGCTGGATCGCCACCTGAGCCAGTCGCTGGAGCAGGCACGGCATGCACCCGTGAACGTGCAGCGCTACGGACAGCCGTGGGTGTGGATGCTGTCCAGCGATGCCTGGGCCGACGCTGCAAGGTGGTCGGCGCTGGATGCCAGCGGGCATCCGTTGATGCTGCTGCGGCAGGCGCTGGACGCGCGCCTGCAGCCGTGGCCGGAATCGGCATTGGCCACGCTGGCACAGGAGTGCGGGGAGGTGCGCATGGTGCAGCGTGCGGTGCTGCTGGTCGCGCTGCGCGCGCCTGCGAGCGTGCAGCGCCTGCACGACGATCTTCGCTATCACCAGGTGTATCGGCAGTTCATCGGCTTCGACCATGGCATGGCCTGGTCGCCCCTGCAGTGCATGCGCCTGCTGCAGGCGTGCGCCACGCCACTGCTGCAGCGCTGCGTGGACGACACGCTTGCGCGTATTCCGTCGTCGCTGCTGGACGCTGCCTACGTGGCCAATGCACGCCGCGTGGGTGATCGGCTGCAGGAACAGCGGATTTCCGCAGGATGTTTATCGTACTGACACATGCGCCGCTGACCATGGGGCAGCGGTCTCTTCCAGGATGATGAGGGCGGAACAATGGCAACGCAGATGGGTGGTCGCAGGGCTCGGCAGCAGGGCTTCAGCCTGATCGAGATCATGGTGGTGGTGGTCATCATCGGCATTCTGGCCGCACTGATCGTGCCCCGGTTGATGGATCGCCCCGACCAGGCCCGCGTGGTGGCCGCGCGCCAGGACATCGCCGCGCTGATGCAGGCCATGAAGCTGTACCGGCTGGACAATGGGCGTTATCCCAGCGCCGAGCAGGGCTTGCAGGCGCTGGTGAAACCGCCGCAGGGGAGCGGCGCGATGCCGGTAACGCCCTACCTCGACCGCCTGCCGGATGACCCGTGGGGGCACCCGTACCAGTACCAGAACCCCGGCACGCACGGCGATATCGATGTGTTCTCACTGGGGGCCGACAGCAAGCCCGGCGGTGAGGCCGGCAACGCAGACATCGGCTCCTGGCAGTTGTGAGGCCAGACAATGGCACGCCGGAACATTCCAGGTGCGTTTGCCCGCCAGCAGGGCATGGCGGTGATCGTGGCGATGCTGGTGGTGGCGCTGGTGGCGGTGATCGCCACGGCGCTGCTGACCCGTCAGGCGGCGCAGCTGCGTGTGGTACGCAGCGATCAGCTGCGCATGCAGGTGCGTATGGCGGTGGACGCCACCCTGGAGCGCGCGGCGCAGCAGTTGCGCGAGGATGCGCGCGAGCAGTTGACCACTGTTGGCAGCGGACGCTGGGCGCAGCCGGTGCAGCTGCAGGTGCCACTGCCGGCGCACCTGCAGCTGGTGGACGCGCAGTCGAAGTTCAACCTGCGAACGCTGCTGGCCGACGGCCAACCTGCAGCGGAGGCACTGCGTGCGTTCACCACCCTGTGTGCCGGGCAGGGGCTGTCTCGCGCCGCCTGTGCCAGCGCCGCAACACAGATCCAGTCGCGCCTGCGCGATGGCGAGCGGCAGGCGCGTGCGCCGTTGCCGCGTGAGTCGCTGATCGAACAGGTGCTGGCCGGCGCCGATCCGCTGGCGGTACAGGCATTGGCACGGCACACGGTGGTGCTGCCTGCGCAGACCCTGGTCAACGCCAATACAAGTGATATCGCCGTACTGCAGGCGATTGCACCCGGAGTGGATGCCGGGCGCCTGCAGGCGCTGCTGGGCGAGCGCGATCGTGGCCACTGGCTGCTCAATCGCGGTGACATCGCCAATCGGCTGCAGCTGAGCAATGAGCAGATGGCGTTGATGCCGCTCGGTATCCACAGCGAGTGGTTCCTGGCGGTAGGCCAGGTGGAGGCCGACGGCGCATCGGTTGATTTCCGCGCATTGATCTGGCGCGAGTACCGCGATGACAGCGTGCGTGTGCAACGGGTATGGACAAGGATCGGTGCATGAGCACGCAGCTGAGAATGCGCCTGTCGGCGCTGGATCGATTGGATGGGGACGGCGCGGTCGAGTGGGCGCAGCTGCACAAGAACCGCGTGCTTGCCACGGGCAGTGACTCTCTGTCGACGCTGGGCCAGCGCTTTCCGCAGGCGATGGTGCATGCGAGCCTGGACCCGCAGGACCTGATCCTGCTGGAGCTGCAGCTGCCGCCGCTGTCCGGGCGACGCCTGCAGGCCGCTCTGCAGGGCGAAGTGGAAGCGATGCTGCTGGATGATCTGCAGGAGGTAGCGTTGGGCCATGGCACGCAGGCAGCCGATGGCACGGTGGCGGTGGCGTGGCTTGGCCTGCAGGCGATTGCTCGGGTGCAACAGCAGTTGCAGGACTGTGGGCTGCAGTTGCACGCGCTGCATCCGACGCCCTTGCTGCTGCCGTGGTCGGCCGGGCAGGCCACCTTGCAGGTATGTGGCGAGCACGTACTGGTTCGCTGCGGTCGTGATCGTGGCTTCGTCCAGTGGTGCAGCGGGCGCGACCTTGCCTCGGTGATGCAGATGCTGGCCGTGCGCTTGCAGCAGGCCGGGGTGCAGGCGGTTCAGTGGATCGATGCCGTACCGGCTGCCTGGGCCGAGCGCCTGCCAGCCAGCGTGCTGGCGCAGGCGCTGCAATCCAGCGGTCCGCTGCCTGGCTGGTCGCTGCCGTTGCCGGCCATGGGTGCAGGCGCGCCGCGGCTGGCCATCGGTCTTGCGTTGGCGGCGACGGTGCTGGCTGCGCTGGGTCTGCAACTGCAGGTATCGCGCTGGCATGGCGAGGCTGAAGCCTTGCGGCAGGACATGACGCAACAGTTCAGCACGCACTTCCCCGAGATCCACGAAGTGGTCGATCCGGTGCTGCAGGCGCGGCGTGCCCTGGCAGTGCCGGCAGCGCCACGGACGCTTCCTGCCGTGCAGCAGCAGGTTGCCAGCGTGCTGCAGGCCATCCCTGAGCTGGCTGGCCAGATTCGCAGCCTGCGCTATCAGCCGGGTCAGCTGGAGATGGAGCTGGATGCCGACGCGCAGGCGTTGGCCGAGGACGCGCAACGGCTGGCGCGCTGGCAACAGGCGACGCAGGCACAGGGGCTGCAGCTTGCGCGCGAAGCCGGTGGCCGGTTGCGGATAAGCAGCGGGGCTGCGCCGTGACCGCAGCCGGGTTGCGCCCAGCGGCCTCTCTGAATGGGCTGCAGCAGCGTTGGCAGCGATTGGCGGCGCGCGAGCGCGCGATGCTGCTGTTGATGTCTGCAGCGGTAGTGGCGGCTGCACTGTGGCTGGGCTGGCTGCAGCCGCTGCTGAAACAGCGCAGCCATTGGCAGGCTGAACTGCCACGACTGCAGGCGCAGTCGGCGGCACTTGCGCCGCTGCTGCGCGCCCGTGAACAACAGCAGCAGGCGCAGGGCCAGCGGCCGACGCTTGCCGGGCTGCGCCAACAGATCACCGCGGCCGGCCTGGCCGGCAGCCTGCATATCGAAACACGTGACGGGCGCTGGCACCTGCAGGTGCGCAGTGTGCCCGCCGATGCGCTCTGGAACTGGCTGCTGCCCTTGCTGGCCGACCCGGCCATCGAACTGCAGCAACTGCAACTGCAACGCACAGGGGACGCGAACATGCCGGCGGCACGGATTTCCGGAAACATCGTGATGGCCGCCAATGGCGGTGGCCATCCATGAAGGCGATGCGCAGCCTGGGCTGCAGCGCGGTACTGGCACTGGTGGTGGGCCTGGCCCATCTTCCGGCAGCGGTGCAGGCGCAGGACGCCAGTGGCGAACCGGTGCAGCTGAACCTGGTGGACACCGACATCGGCGGGGTACTGCGCATGGCGGCGCGCTTCACCGGCCGCCAGTTCCTGGTCGACCCACGGGTGACCGGCAAGATGACCGTTGTCTCCGATGGGCCGGTCAGCCGTGGGCAGGCTTACCAGCTGCTGCTGGGTGCATTGCGCATGCGCGGCTTTGCCGTGGTTGAAAGTGGAGGCGTCAGCCGGGTGGTGCCGCAGGCCGATGCCAAGCTGCTGGGCGGGCGCGTTGGTGCCGGCGGTGCGGGAGGCGAGATAGCCACGCGCACGTTTGCCCTGCGCTACGAAAGCGCGGCGGCGCTGGTGGCGGTGCTGCGGCCGATGATCACCGCGGACAATCCGATCACCGCGAACCCCGGCAACAACACGCTGGTCATCACCGACTACGCCGACAACCTGGAGCGCATCGCGCGGGTAATCGCCAGCGTGGATACGCCAGCCGGCATGGACACCGACGTGGTCAAGCTGCAGCAGGGCATTGCCGTGGACGTGGCGGCGATGGTCGCACCATTGCTGGATGCGCAGGGCGCGGAGCCGGCGCAGAAGGTGGTGGTGATGGCCGACCCGCGCAGCAACAGCGTGCTGCTGCGCTCCAGCAGCCCGGGCCGCACGCGCCTGGCGCGGCAGCTGGTGGAGAAGCTGGACAAGGCCCAGGATGAGTCCGGCAACCTGCATGTGGTGTACCTGCGCAATGCCCAGGCCACCCAGCTGGCCGGGGTGCTGCGTGGCGTGGTAGCAGGGCAGAGCGACGCGCCGGCGATGGGCAGCACCGATGGCATCACCGCATTGCCGGGCGAGACCAGTCGCAACGCCAGCACGCCGGCGCAACCCGCACAGGGCAAGAGCAAGGGCAATGCGCTGGAATCGCCACGGCTTGACCCGGGTCGTCGTGATCCGATCGATGCCGGCAGCAGCGGTTTCAGCCAGAACGGCATCTCGGTGCAGGCTGACATCGCCACCAACACCTTGCTGATTTCCGCCCCGGAGCCGGTGTACCGCAACCTGCGGCGGGTGATCGACCAGCTCGACCAGCGTCGGGCACAGGTGCTGGTGGAGAGCCTGATCGTGGAGGTCAACCAGACCGATGCCGCTGAACTGGGCGTGCAATGGATGCTGGGCAACGGCCGCACGTTCGGTGGCACCCATTTCGGCGGCACCACCGGTGGTAGTGGCATCAGCACCACTGCGCGCACCACGCTGGATGTACTGCCGAAGGACGGCCTCAACATCGGCGTGATCGACGGCACCATCAACCTGCCGGGCGTCGGCCAGATCCTCAACATGAAAGCGCTGGCCAATGCCCTGCAGAGCAAAGGCGGCGCCAACATCCTTTCCACGCCGAACCTGATGACGCTGGACAACGAGGCGGCCAGCATCATGGTCGGGCAGACCGTGCCCTTCGTCAGTGGCCGCTATGTGACCGACGGTGGCGGTGGCAGCAACAACCCGTTCCAGACCATCGAACGCGAGGACGTGGGCCTGAAGCTGCGGGTGCGCCCGCAGATTTCCGAGGGTGGCACGGTGAAGCTGGACATCTACCAGGAAGTCAGCAGCATCGATGCGCAGAGCTCGGGCAGCGCCGGCATCATCACCAACAAGCGGGCGCTGGATACCAGCGTGCTGCTCGATGACGGCCAGATCATGGTGCTGGGTGGCCTGCTGGAAGACAGCGTCAGTCATGGCCGCGATGCTGTTCCGGGGCTGGGTAAGATTCCGGTGCTGGGCGCGCTGTTCCGCAGCGACACGCGCAAGCGGGCCAAGACCAACCTGATGGTGTTCCTGCGCCCGCACGTGGTGCGCGACCCGGCCGCCGGACAGCGCCTGACCCGCGACCGCTACGACTACATGCGCAATGCACAGGCCGCTGCGCAGCCGGTACAGAGCTGGGCGTTGCCGGCGCTGTCGGCACCGCAGCTTCCGCCGCAGGACCTGTCGGTGCTTGGCCAGGGCAATGCGCGCGATGGCCAGGGCCAGCCGCCGCAGAACGGCAGCCTTGCGGCGTTGTATCCGGCCAGCGAGGGCAATGTGCAGGTGGTGCAGTTCGCGCAGGGGCTGGATGCGGCGCGTGCGACCCAGGCCGTGGCACAGGTGCGCGCGCTTGGCCTGCAGGCCTATGCCGAGACCACGCCGGGCGAAACGGGACAGCGTCTGCGGGTGCGGGTCACGCGCGACCCGGCCACGCTCGACCCTGCGCTGCAGCAGCTGCGCGGGCTGGGCTACACCCCGGAACTGGTCATCGGGCCATGAGCATGCCCGTGCCGTTGCCATTGCTGCCGTACGCCTGGGTGCGCAGCCACGGGGTGATGCTGGCCGAAGCAGGCGGCGCGCCGGTACTGCTGGGGACCGCCGAGACCGCCGCCTGGGCAGTGGCCGAGCTGCGCCGCCGGCACGGGCCAGTACCGTTCCAGGTGCTGGATGCGGCGGTCTGGCAGCAGCGGTTGGGCGAACAGTATCGTGACGGTGGCGATGCCGCAGCGGTGGTCGGCGCGGCCGAAAGTGAAGTCGATCTCGACCGGCTGATGCAGGACATGCCCGAGGTGACCGATCTGCTGGATGCGCAGGACGACGCGCCGGTGATCCGCATGATCAACGCGCTGCTGGCGCAGGCCGCGCGTGATGGTGCCAGCGACCTGCACATCGAACCCTTCGAAACGCATTCGGTGGTGCGCTATCGCGTCGACGGCACCCTGCGTGACATGGTACAGCCACGGCGTGCACTGCATGCGGCGCTGGTATCGCGCATCAAGATCATGGCCCACCTGGATATCGCGGAGAAGCGCCTGCCGCAGGATGGGCGCATCGCCATCCGCGTGGGTGGCAGACCGCTGGACATCCGTGTGTCCACGGTGCCGACCGGACATGGCGAGCGCGCGGTGCTGCGCCTGCTGGAAAAGGACGCCGGGCGACTGCAGCTGCAGCGGCTGGGCATGGCCGACGACACCCTGGCCACCTTCACCGGGTTGATCCGCCAGCCGCACGGCATCGTGCTGGTCACCGGGCCTACCGGCAGTGGCAAGACCACATCACTGTATGCGGCACTGGGGCAGCTCGACAGCAGCACCAGCAACATCCTCACGGTGGAAGATCCGGTGGAGTACGACTTCGCCGGCATCGGCCAGATCCAGGTCAACGCGCGCATCGGCATGAGCTTCGGCACGGCATTGCGCGCAATTCTGCGCCAGGATCCGGACACCATCATGATCGGTGAGATCCGTGACCTGGAAACGGCGCAGATCGCGGTGCAGTCGTCGTTGACCGGTCACGGCGTGCTGGCATCGCTGCATACCAACGATGCGATTTCGGCGGTGACCCGACTGGCGGACATGGGCGTGGAACCTTTCCTGCTGGCCTCATCGTTGCGTGGCGTGCTGGCGCAGCGGCTGGTGCGCAGGCTGTGCCTGCAGTGTCGGCGTGCCGAACTCGATACCGAGGGCCGCACCGTGTGGCGCGCGGTAGGCTGCTCCGCCTGCGCGAACAGCGGCTACCGTGGGCGCACCGGCATCCATGAGCTGTTCGTGGTGGATGAGCGCGTGCGTGCGTTGATCCATGAAGGGCAGGGCGAACCGGCGCTGCGCGAGGCCGCGCGGCGTGCCGGCATGCGCACCCTGCGCCAGGACGGGCAGCGCTGGGTCGAGAGCGGGGTGACCACGCTGGAGGAGATCCTGCGCGTGACCGGTGACGACTGAGGCGCGCATGGCACTGTTCGACTACCAGGCCGCCAACGCACAGGGGCGCATCGAGAAGGGACAGCTGGACGCCGACAACGCGCGCGGCGTGCGCCAGCAACTGCGTGGGCGTGGGCTGACACCGGTACAGGTGTCAGCCGCACGCAATGCCGGCAGTGGCTGGGGCACGCGCAGACTATCGGCCAGCGAACTGGCCTGGGCCACGCGGCAACTGGCCAGCCTGCTGGCCGCCAGCCTGCCGCTGGAAAGCGCATTGAGCGCGGTGATCGAACAGGCCGAACGCCCGCACGTTGCGCAGGCACTCACGGCGGTGCGTGCCGATGTGCGCGCCGGCCAGCGGTTGACCGTAGCGCTGGCGGCGCGGCCGCGCGACTTTCCCGCGATCTATCGTGCGTTGGTCGGTGCCGGCGAGGATTCCGGCGACCTGGCACGGGTGATGGAGCGCCTGGCCGACTACATCGAAGAGCGCAACGCGTTGCAGGCGAAGGTGCTGACGGCGTTCATCTACCCGGCAGCGATCAGCCTGGTGTCGGTGGCGATCGTGATCTTCCTGCTCAGCTACGTGGTGCCCCAGGTAGTGACGGCATTCGTGCAGGCGCGGCAGACGCTGCCGATGCTGACCCAGGTGATGCTGGCCGCCAGTGCGTTCGTACGCGCATGGGGCGCATGGACGGGATTGGGCATCGGCGCGCTGGTGGTGGGTTGGCGGTTGGCACTGCGGCGGCCGGATCTTCGCCTGCGCTGGGACAGCCTGTTGTTGCGCGTGCCGATGGTGGGCCGTTTCGTGCTGGGCGTGAACAGTGCTCGCTTCGCATCGACACTGGCGATCCTGCTGGATTCCGGCGTGCCCTTGCTGCGCGCGCTGGACGCCGCACGACAGACACTGGGCAACGCGCTGCTGGCGCGCTGTGCCGACGATGTGGCCGCACGCGTGCGCGAAGGTACTTCGCTTGGCGCTGCGCTGAAGGTGCAGAAAGTGTATCCGCCGATCCTGGTGCACCTGGTGGCCAGTGGCGAGAAGACCGGCTCATTGGCACCGTTGCTCGACCGCGCTGCACAGACCATCTCGCGCGAGATCGAACGCCGCGCGATGGCACTCACTGCATTGCTGGAGCCAACGATGATCCTGGTGATGGGGGGCGTGGTGCTGACCATCGTGCTGGCCGTGCTGATGCCGATCATGGAAATGAACCAGCTGGTGCAATGACGTGCATCCACGCACGGCGTGGATCTACTGATACCCGGTTTCTCCACACAATCCTCCACACCTTTTTTCGATCTTCCACAGGTTTCTTAAGCGGCCTGTCATCGGCGACGACCAGCATGTCCCTGTCGCCGCAGAGTGGGCTGGGAGGCCCTCGGCGGCAGCAGGCGTGTAGTGACCGTTCCTCCCTCGGCGTTTCCCTTCGCAGTAAACCCTTCAGGAGAAGATCATGACCAAGTACAAGACTCTGGCCGCGCTGGTTGCCACCGCGCTGCTCGCCACTGCCGGTGCCGCTTCGGCCCAGACCGCAGTCACCGGCGGCGGCGCCTCGCTGCCGGCCGACCTCTACAAGGGCCAGACCGACAGCATCCTGCCGGCCAACTTCAGCTACGCTGTGACCGGTTCGGGCACCGGCAAGAAGGCCTTCCTGGAAAACAACTCGGCGCTGTTCTCGGCTACCGGCACCGTGCATTTCGCTGGCAGCGACTCGGTGTTGAGCGGCACCGAGCTGAGCACCTACAACAGCACCTATAACGTGGCCGGTGACGTCAACCGCTATGGCGCCCTGGTGCAGATCCCGTCGGTGGCCACCTCGGTCACGATTCCGTTCAACAAGGCCGGTTCGGCGGTTGATCTTTCGGTCACCCAGATCTGCGGCATCTTCTCAGGCAAGATCACCAACTGGTCGAGCATCGACAGCGCCCGTACCGGCACCATCCAGGTGGTCTACCGCGGCGAGAGCAGCGGCACCAGCGAACTGCTGGCCCGCTTCCTGACCAGCGCCTGCCAGCCGGCCGACGTTTCCGGCACCACGCTGAAGCTGACCAACGGCGTGCCGGCCTTCTCGGTGCAGTCGACCTTCACCAACCTGTTCACCACGGTTCCGTCGAACTTCGTCGCTGCCCCGGCCACCGGCGGTACCTCGGTGTACAACGCCGTGTACGCTGCCGATGGCCGTATCGGCTACGTCGGCCCGGACGTGATCCCGAGCCTGACCGACGCCACCAAGGTCGCCAAGGTCAAGGGCTTCTCGCCGGATGAAGTGAGCGTGCAAGCGACCCTGGAAACTGCTGCTCCGCCGACCGGTACCGCCGCTGAGAATCCGGCCAACTGGGTGCCGGTGTTCGGCAACCCGAGCGCGGGCTACCCGATCGCTGGCTACACCAACTTCGTGTTCGGCCAGTGCTACAAGAACGCCACTGTCGGCGCCAACGTGCGTGGCTTCCTGACCCGCCATTACGGCAGTGTCGTGGTCGCCGGCGTCGAGCAGGGCCCGAACGATGCCGCGATCCGCGCGCACAAGTTCATCCCGCTGACCAAGGCCTGGCGTGATGCGGTCCGCACCCGCTTCGCGACCGCTACCAATGCCGGTGCCGTGAACAACCCGAGCACCTGCGCGGGCATCGGCCGTCCGCTGTAACTGCGATTGTCTTGGTAATTGCAGGAAACGCACAAGGGCGCCGGCAGCAATGCCGGCGCCTTCTGCGTATGTCCACTGCATGACAGTGATGCGCCTGTCGCCTTCACGCCGCCACCACCGTCTATCAGGTGCAGGGCGTGCCTCGCGCAGGCCCATCCGTACTCGCCGCCACCAACGCGGCCCATCAGGTTGACGAGGTCCCCGATGTCACACCCGCATTCGCCCACTGCCCGATTCTCCGCCTCCCTCTGGCGCAGCCACCCGATGGCCTGGGCCGTGGCCGTGGCGCTGGGCACCGTGGTCGCTCCTGCCAGCCAGGCGCAGCAGGCGTTCAGCCCCAGCTGGTTCGCCGACCGCGGCGCCGCCCAGGGCGCGGCAGCGCAGAGTGGCCGCATGCCCAATGGCGTGCCGATCCAGTTCCAGCTGCCTGCACAGCAGCAGGATGCGGCACGACAGAAACTGCAGCAGTCGATCGACAACCTCGGCACGGCCGCGCAGGCCATCGCATTGCAGCAGCGCATGCAGGAGCAGGCCAGGCAGGCGCGACGCGAGGCGGGTTTCGTGGTGGCTGATGGGTTGGGTAAGGACGGCCTGAAGGTGGACGAGAATCCGCTGACCCGGGGCTGGATCAATGCCCGCGAAGCGACCCAGTCGCGGGGCGCCGACGGCCGGGTGCAGGTCAGCATCGAGCAGACCGCTGATCAGGCGATCCTGAACTGGGAAACCTTCAACATTGGTGGCAACACCACGCTGAATTTCCTGCAGAACGCCGACTGGGCCGTGCTGAACCGGGTCAATGATCCCGCCGCAAGGCCTAGCCAGATTCTCGGCCAGCTGAAGGCCAACGGCACGGTATTCGTCGCCAACCGCAACGGCGTGGTGTTTGGCAACAACAGCCAAGTCAACGTCCGCAATCTGGTCGCTGCTGCAGCACGTATCAGCGACGCGCAGTTCCGTGACAACGGTCTGTACAGCGTTGATGCGAACACGTCCGCCCTGACCGATGCGGTGGGCAAGATCATGGTTGAACGTGGTGCGCGCATCACCACGCACGAGCCGACCACGGCAACGCGGGGCGGTGGCTACGTGCTGCTGGCTGGGCACAGCGTGGAGAACGCGGGCCAGATCGAGACCCGAAAAGGCCAGACTCAGCTTGCCGCCGGCGACAGTTTCGTGATCCGCCGTGGCGCGGGTACGGCGCAGAACACCGCGTCGACCACCCGTGGCAACGAGATCGCACCGCGTTTCGTCGCTGACAGCACAGCCGGCGGCGTCCGCAACAGCGGTCTGATCCAGGCGCGCGAGGGCGACATCACCCTGGCCGGCCGCACGGTCGAACAGGCCGGCGTTGCGGTTGCGACCACCACGCTGAATCAGCGCGGCACCGTACACCTGCTGAACTCGGCGTCCGATGCGGCGGGCAGCGTGACCCTGGCCGCTGGCTCGACGACAGCGGTGCTGCTGGAAGACGATGGCAAGAGCACGGCGCTGGACAGCCAGCGCGATGCCCTCATCAGGGAATCGGCCGAGCAGGACAAGCTGCGCGGGGCCAGCAACAGCGGCACCTTCGACAATCTCTCGCGCCTGCAGGATCGCCGCGAGCAATCGCGCATCGAGATCGTTTCCGGCGGCGATGTGAACTTCCAGGCCGGCTCGCTGGCGGTGGCGACCGGTGGTCAGGTGATTTCCGATGCGGGCCGCCGCAGCTATCTGGACGACGGCGCCCGCGTGGACGTGGCCGGTGCGGTCGGCGTGCAGGTGGCGATGGAGAGCAACAACGTCAAGGTGAAGGTGCAGGGCAACGAACTGCGCGATTCGCCTGACAACCGTGACAGCGGCAAGCTGATCAGCAGCGAGGTGTGGATCGACCGTCGCCAGTTGACCGAGGTGGCCGCAGGCACCGGTGGCTATGAAGGCACCCGCTGGTATGCCGGTGGCGGCTTGCTGGAAGTGAGTGGTTACCTGGACAACCAGGGGCATTCGATAGGCGAATGGGCTGCACAGGGCGGCACCGTCCAGCTGGCAGGCAAGGAGGTTGTCAGCCACGCTGGTTCGCGCATCAATCTGGCGGGTGGCAGCCTGGATGTGCAGTCTGGCGTGGTCCAGCAGAGCTGGCTGCGTGGCCGCGACGGCCAGCTGTACCGTCTTGATGATGCCCCGGCAGAGATGCTGTACGACGGTCTGTACCAGGGCTTTGAAGTGAAGCAGGAACGCTGGGGCGTCACCGAGTCGTTCCGCAATCCGCTGGTGGCACCCGGGCAACGCTATGACAATGGCTATACCGTAGGGCGCGATGCGGGTCGGTTGCTGATCTCGGCACCCACCGCAGTTCTGCAAGGGCAGGTGGAGACGGGTGCATTCCAGGGGCTGCAACAGACACGCCGCCCCGACCAGGGCCAGGATGGATACGCGCAGGCGCAGACGGCTGCAGCCCGCAACGCTCAGCTCTGGCTGGGCCGCTACGACAACACCGGCCGCAATGCGGTGTATGACTCCCACGTATGGATCGGAAAGAACCCGGCCGATTCGCGGCAGGTATCGCTACAGGTGCCGCTGGAGGAGTCGCAGCGCAACACGGTGTCGCTGGACAGCGATGTCCTGAGCGCGCAGCGCTGGGGCCGCGTCGACATTGCCACGGCGGGGCAGGTTGAACTGGATGGCACGCTCAGGCTGCAGGAGGGTGGGCAGCTTGCTCTCACCGGTAGCCGGATCAGCTTCGGCGGCACCGTGCAGATCGCGGGTGGCCAGGTGGAGGCCGGAAACCTGCTTCCGGTGCTCGGTCAACCCACCGCGTTGCTGTCCGCCGGGCGTGGCGCGGTCGATGTTGCCTCTGGTGCAGGGTTTGATCTTGCTGGTGGTTGGAGCAATCCCTTTGCCGTGTCGGATGGGGGCGCCACGCAGGCGTGGATTGACGGTGGACAGCTGCGCATCAATGTCAGCCATGACATCACCGTGGGTGTGGGCGCACGTGTTTCGGTGGATGCGGGTGGCAGCATCGATGCAAAGGGCAAGGGGCGGGTAGGCAAGGGCGGCAGCGTCAGCCTGTTGGCGGCCAGCACCGATGTCGCCACCGATGGCAGTGGCCGGCTGCGTATCAGCGATGGCGTCCGCTTCAGTGCGCTCGGCAGCGGCAGCGGCGCCTTCAACCTTGCGACAGGGGGCAGGGTCGCCATTGGCGGTGCGGCGTCGGCGTCGGAAGCGCTGCGGTTGCAGGCGCCGCTGTTCAGCAGCGGCTTTTCCCGCTACGACATCGGTGGCCACAACGGGCTGACCGTTGAAGACGGCGTGCAGTTGAATGTGGAACAACCGGTCCTGCGCCTGGCCGAGGGTGCGCAGAGTGCCTCGAGCCGTGAGCAGGGTCTGCAGGCATGGTCACCCTTGTTGTACATGGTGGATCCTGCCAGCGGTCGCGTCAGCCAGCGCGCGGGTGCGAGCCTGACGCTGCGCGCCGGGCATCTGCTGTCGACCGGTGACCTGCGCATCGGCAGCAATGCCGTGCTCAACGTCGACCCAGGGCAGTCGATGGAATTGTTCAGTTCCGGCGACATCAATGTGGCGGGCACGCTGAAGGCGGCGGGCGGTCGCATCCGTCTGGATGAAGCCTTCGATCCATCGACGGTGCGCGCCGACGGACGCCGCGAACGCCGCTGGACGATCGCCGACGGGGCGCTGCTGGATGTGAGTGGCGATGCAGTTTCCTCCGCCGATGCGCGCGGGCAGCTGCGTGGGCAGGTACGCAAGGGCGGGACGATCGAGATCGGCGGCGCGCTGGATTGGGAAGACCAGGACAACGTGCGCCACCTGCCGCCCGATACCTTGGTGGTCGTCGAGCGTGGCGCGCGGCTGGGTGCTTCTGGCGCCTCGGCGTTGCTTGATATCGACGGCAGCGGGCGCACGCAGGTGGACAGCGACGGCGGCAGCATCGTGCTGCGCGCGGCCAATGCGCTGTATCTGCAGGGTGTGCTTGACGCATCGGCAGGCGGTGACAGCGCCCGGGGCGGCACCCTGGGTGTGGCGTTCGGTGGTGGCACCTATGGTGGAAGCGCCGGGAACAAGGAGGTGCTGGCACCGCGTGTTATCTCGCTCACCCAGGACACGCCAGCGGACCAGCGCCTGCCCGACCGCCTGGAGTATGGCCATGCCGCGTTGTCGGTCCAGCAGATCGAGGCCGGCGGCTTCGATCATCTCTCGCTGTTCGGCGATCTCCGGGCGCAGGGCGATGTCAATCTTCGCATGGACCAGAGCCTGCGTATCCATGGCTTGAATGAGCGCGCCCTGGGGTTTGCAGAGGGCAACAATGAGGGCAGTCGCCTGCAGCTGAGTGCGCCCTACGTCCGCCTTGCGCAGGGGCGTTGGTGGCAGCCGGCCGGCGAAGGCACGCTGCGCCCGTTGGAGGCATCGTTCGACGTGGGCAAGCAACATAGTTTCGATGTCACGGCCGGCCTGATCGACCTGCGCGATGTCACGTGGCTGGCCGGCTTCGATCACATCGACCTGCGCAGCAGCGGCGACATCCGAATGCTGGCCCCGGTCGCCAGCAGTTCGCGGGAATCCACGCTGGCAAGCCCGGGGTCGATCGATATCAGCGCTGCGCGCCTTTATCCGGCAGCCCAGGCCAAGGGTCGCATCGTAGCCGGCGTTCCGGCCATCGGCCCTTCGGGATTGCCGTTCTGGGAAAATCCAGAGGCCGTACTGCGCATCCATGGTGTTGCGGGCGGTGCGCGACCGGCACCGGATTCTGCGTTCGGCAGCCTGGAACTGGTGGCGGCGACGGTGGTGCAGGGCGGCAATGTGCAGGCGCCGTGGGGCCGTGTGCAGCTGGGCGGCCAGGAGTTCAACTCGGATCGCGCCAGCCGTGTCGATCTGCTTGCCGGCAGCGTGACCTCCATTAGTGGCGCCGGCCTGACGCTGCCATTCGGCGGCACGGTGGACGGTGTGACCTGGCGAAAGGCCGGTGCCGAATTCAATGTGCTTGACCCCGGATCGGTCAATATCCCGATTGGTGTGAACATCGTGGCCAATGCGTTCAACGGCGCCACAGGCAGCGTCGTGGATGTTTCCGGCGGAGGTGAGTTGTCCGGCGCTGCCTTCGTGGCCGGGCGCGGCGGCTCGGTCGATATCCTGCGACACACGTTGGCGGATGCGAATCCGCGCTATGGCTTCAGTCACGCTGGCAATGCGGTCTACGCCATCGTGCCGGGGCGATCGGACGTGCAGGCTCCGTTGGCGACAGCAGACGGCAGCGCCAACCCGCGTGTGGGTCAACAGATCACCATACCCGCAGGCGTACCGGGGCTGCCGGCCGGCACCTACACGCTGCTGCCAGCCAGCTACGCCCTGCAGCCCGGCGCGTTCCGCGTCGAGATCGGCGCGGAGAACGCGATCGGCAGTGGCCAGCCGGTGTCGACCGGTACCGGTTCCTGGCGGCTCAGCGGGCATCAGGGCCAGGGCTTCGGTGGTTCGGTCTCGCCGCTGCTCACCGATCTCCTGCTGACGCCTGCGGAGACCGTACGGCGCCATGCCAGTTACAACGAAACATCCTACGGCACATTCGTGCAGGGCGTGGCTGAACGTCGCGGTGAAGCACTGCGCTGGCGACCCGTAGATGCCGGCAACCTCAGCCTGATGCTCGGCGATGGCGCGGGTCGCATGGGCACGCCGGCCGTCACCTTTGCTGGACTGTCGCGCTTCAATCCAGGCAGCGCGCAGGGGCGCGGCGGCATTCTCTCGGTCAACCTCGTTGCGTCGAACGGTGCATCGCTGGAGATTGTCAAAGAGGGCAGCAGCATCAGCACTGAGCGCGGCGCGACCGTCTTCGACGCGGCGCTCAATGCAATGCGGCCGGAGATCATGCTGATCGGCGGGACGTTCCGCCGTGACGCGACCACCAACACGGTGGAAGGCAGCGCAACGCAGCTGGCCGTGCGCAGCGGCGTCAATCTGGTGGCGCAGGAAGTGCTGCTCGCGGCCGCCTTCGGAGGCAAGGGCATCCTGCTGGAGCAGGGCGCCTCGATCGACACCCTGTCCCTGGCCGATCCCTCGCGTGTGGACCAGACCACGGCGCCCTATCTGGTCTCGGGTGGGCTGCTGGCAGTATCCAATCAGCGCTTGACGGCGCTCAGTGCGCAGGGTGGGGCAGCAGCAGGGGCGGTGGCGATCGATATCGGTGGCTGCGTGGCGGGCTGCAGCGGGCAGACCCGTTTGCTGTCTGCTGGCAGCATCAATGTGGTCACCGACGGCGCCTTGAACATCGGTGATGCGGTGAGCTATGGCACCCGTCAGCTGGGCCTGGGCATGTCTGCGCTCAACCTGGGCAGTGCCGAGGCCATTGCAGCGGCAGCGGCGGCCGGCGGCCTGCCGGCCGGCATGACCATGAACCAGGATGTCCTGCAGCGGCTGCTGCGCGGCAACACTGCGTCTGGCGCGCCTGCGCTGGAAGCACTGAGCCTGACCGCGCGTGATGCGATCAACGTGTTCGGCAGCGTCGATCTGGACACCCGTGACAGCGCGACCGGGCGCAGCAGCCTGCGCAGCCTGGTGCTGGGTGCACCGGCCATCCACGGCTACGGTGCCGCCACCGACCGCGCACGCATCTTTGCCGATACGCTGGTCTGGGACGGTACGCTGGCGGGCACGACGTTGCCGGGCGGCGAACAGGCACAGCCGGGCGGTGAGGCGATGGTCGGTCGTCTCGGCAGTGGCCAGCTGGAGATCAACACGCGCACGCTGCACTTGGGGCGAGCGCCGTTTACCCGGCCCAATTCGTCGGTGGCCGCCGATCGCCAGGTCCTCGGCTTTGCCGGGGTCACGCTGGCAGCGTCCGAGCGGATGCTGTTCTCGGGCAAAGGCAGTCTCGATGTTTTCCAGCAGCAAGGCGACTACGTGGCTGGCAGCGGCTGGCAGCTGACGGGAGGCGCGCTGGATATCGTCACGCCGCTGCTGACAGGCGATGCGGGTGCGCAACTGGCGATACGCAGTGGCGGCAACGTGCAGCTGCGCGGCGCAGGCGCCACCGCAGGCAATGACGCGCTGGGGGCGGAACTGTCGATCAAGGCCGATCGCATCGCGATCGACAGCCGGGTGGCGCTGGCCTCCGGCCGGTTCGATGCGAATGCACGCGAGGGAATTTCGCTGGGCGGCAGCGCCGCGCTGGACCTGGCCGGCCGCAAGGTCAGCCTGTATGACGTGGACAAATACAGCTGGGGTGGCGATGTCACGTTGTCATCCAGCGAGGGCGATATCAGCGCCGATGCGGCTTCGCGCATCGACGTATCGGCACGCAACAACCGTGGCGGTCGCTTGACGGTGCAGGCACTGGGCAAGCAGGGGGGCAGCGTGGCGCTGGCCGGAACACTGCTGGGCAGTGCCAGCGGGCGCTACGATGCGGGCGGTACCGAGGTGCCCTACGACGGCGCTGAACTGGTATTGCGTGCTCGTCAGCTGCAGGACTTTACCGGGCTCAACACACGGCTGACGAGCGGTGGCATTACGGGTGGCCGTGCCTTCCAGTTGAGCGAAGGTGACCTGGTGATCGGTAATGAAGTGAAGGCTCGCCACGTCGATATCAGCCTTGATGGTGGCAGCCTGCAGGTCAACGGCCGCATCGATGCCAGCGGCGAACAGGTCGGCAGCATCCGCCTGTCGGCACGCGATGTGCTGCGCGTGGACGGCACGCTGGATGCCCATGGCAGCGGCCTGCGCGTGGACAGCTACGGCAAGATCATCGACAGCCCGAACCGGGCCACGATCGAGCTGACGTCGGCCAGTGGAGGCCTGCAGCTGGGCGGTGCGTCGGCGCTGGATCTGCGTGCCGGCACCTCGGTGCCGGCCGGTACCGCTGCGGGGCAGAACGATGGACGTGCACGCGGCAGCGTCAAGCTCAATGTGCCGCGCGTGGGCACCGATGATGCGGCCATCGACGTGGCCAACGGCATCCGCATCGTCGGTGCCGGCGATATCCAGGTCAACGCAGTGCGCATCTATGACTCGGCACCGCTGGCCAGCGCGCCGGACGTGCATGGCCATCGCCCGCAGGTGATCAACCAGCGCTGGCTGGATACGGTGGTGGACCCGGACAACAGCGTCTGGATGAACGGCGCGCTGGCCAACACCGGTCTGCAGCAGCGCACTGCGGCCTTGGGCAGCTACCGCCTGCGCCCGGGTGTGCAGATCGTGGCGCGGACCAGCGCCGACAATCCGCGCGGCGATCTGGTGGTGGCCGGCGATATCGATCTGTCCGGCTACCGCTACGGTCCGCAGTCGAACCGGATCGACCCGACGCGCCGGGGCTTCGGTGAATCCGCCGCGCTGGTGCTGCGTGCCGAGGGCGATATCAATGTCTACGGCAGCATCAATGACGGCTTTGCGCCGCCGCCGGCCAATCCCGATGAGGACGGCTGGGTGCTGCTGGAGGGGCGCAGTGGCGGTACGCCCAACACCGCGTTCGGCGGCGACCTGATCGTGCCCGGCGAGGGTGTCCAGCTGCAGCGCGGCACCGAGTTCCGCGCCGGCGCCACGCTGAACTATGCATTGCCATTCGAGGGCGTGACCTTGCCGGCGGGAACCGTGCTGCCGGTGGAGATGGTGTTGTCCGGGCCGCTGCTGCTGCCCGCCGGTACCGTTCTGGGCGCGGCCGTGACGACAGGCAGCGGGCAGGTGATGGCGGCCGGTACCGTGCTGGTACAGGCGCTGGCTTTGCAGTCCGGTGCCCGCCTGGGTGCTGGCTTCCGCCTGCGCACGCCGGCGCCGGTGGCCGCACAGGTGTGGCCGGCCGGTGTCGCCCTGCCCATGGCAATGAAGCTCTCCGGCGCACTGGATCTGCATGCCGGTGCGATCATTCCCTCGATGACCAAGGTGGAGCTTGCCGGCGACGCGCCGGTAAAGCTGCGGACCGCGGATGCCAGCGGTCGGCAGGGACGCAACTGGGCGCTGGCGGCTATGCTGCCTGAAGGCACGACGTCCTGGGATCTGACTGCGGTGGCGGGTGCGGATACCACCGCTGCCGACCCGCGCACCCGCCGCTGGGGCAGCGAGGGCAGCATCGTGCTGGCGGACAGCCACTACAGCACCATCGGCACGGTGACCACGACGACGGAATGGAAGGGTGATCGCGTGATCACCCTGGACGGCTCGCTGAGGCTGTGGGGCGATGAATCGTGGGTCGGGAAGCCCGTGGCCGATCTGGCCCGAGAGCTCGGTTTGACCGAGAACGAAGTCTGTGACTCCGGACCCAACTGCGGCCCCGCCCCGCGCCTGGTCGACAAGGAAGGCTCGTTGGCATGGTGGGGCGATGAATCCTGGGTCGGCCGCCCGGCTACGGAACTGGGTGTCGAGATGGGCATGTCGGAGGAAGAGATCTGTGCGGCGATGGGCTACTGCTATGGTGGCGGCACGCTGACTGAAGTCACTACCTATGGCAAGCGCTTGGGCGCGCCGGCCTGGAGCGTGCTGCGAACGGGCAAGGGTGACTTGACGCTGCTGGCCGCCCAGGACGTGCGCATGAAGTCCGGCTTCGGTGTGTATACCGCAGGTGCGCCGACGTCGTTGGGCGATGGCTACGACGCGCAGTTCAACCCGGCGCGTGCGGCTGCGCCCTGGCAGACCTCGCTGCTGGGCAAAAATCAAGTCTCGGGCAGCTATGATGCGGCGCTGGTCAACTACCGTGCCTGGTATCCAGATCGTGGTGGCGATGTCAGGGTCGACGCGGGGCGAGACATCATTGGCGATGTCTGGACCGCCCGGTCCGAATCGGGCACGGCGCAGCGCGACCAAGCGGGGCATTCAAGTGCTGCGGTGGGAAACTGGTTGTGGCGGCAGGGTTCGGGCACGACGGAGGATGTCCAGACCACAGCAACCAGCTGGTGGATCAACTTCGGCACCTACAGCACCGTCGGCGCCGAGCAGGACGCGACGCCCCGCATGGTCGGCTTCACCGGCTTCGGCACATTGGGAGGGGGCAATCTGTCCCTGGAAGCAGGCCGCCACTCGGGGGTGATCGCGTCGATGGGCAATGCCCTGGGATTGTTGACTGCGCCCCATTCCAGCGCCATTGTCGCTGCGGTCGGGTCGACCGGACGCGTCAGCAACGGTGAACTGCATCTGACGGGGGGCGGAGACCTGACGCTGCGAAGCGGCGGTGCGCTCAACCCAGGCCTGCGTGCGAGCGCGCAGCAGCCCGAAGGTTTCCTGCAGGATCTGGATCTCAATGGCGCCGTGACCAATCTGCGGGGCAGTACACTGCTGCAGGCGGCGCGTATCGGTGGTCTCAGCGCGATACAAAGCAGCTACGGAACGTTGGGCCTGAAGAATCCGTTCGTGGCCGACGCACCCGTGGCGATGGCGGGGCCGGTGCTCATCCTGGGTGATTCCACCGCCCGCCTGCAGGCCCGTGGCGACATTGTTCTTGGTGGCGCCGCAGATGCGGGGCGTGTACCGACGTCCAACTACAACGACGTGGTTCTGAGTGATGGCCAGCATGCAGCTGGCACTACGTGGTTCTCGCTCTGGACCCGAGGCACTGCACTGGACCTGTTCTCGGCAGGCGGAAATCTCGCACCAAGCCTGGCCGGAAGTCTGCATGCAACCGGTAGCAACATGTTCGCTGAAGGCGTCGCGCTACAGGATCGATCCGTTCCCCCCAACATCAATTACTGGCTGTATCCGTCCAGGTTCAGCGCAGTGGCAGCGAGTGGTGACATCATCAGTGCCTCGCTTCGAGGCCTCGGACCGGGCGCGAACACAGGCGATGTGATGCTGCTCGCGCCTTCGGCCAGCGGCCAGCTCGAGGTTCTGGCCGGGGGCTCGATCTTTGCCGCGATCGATGCCACGGGCATTGCACGTTCCGGTAGTGATGCCCGCCTCCCTGGTCCCTTTGATCCTGCTTTCATGGCCCAGCGGGGCGTCAGCCGAATCCGGGTCAGCCACAATCTCTCCGACGATGGGGTGCAGGGGACCGATCCGGCGGCGATCCTGCCATTGTTCGCGTTCGGCCCCAGTACCCCGACCACCGGTGCGCTGACGTCCCGCCCCACTTCGCCAAGTCGCTTCTATGCCGTGGCCGGTGACATCATCGGGTTGGGCAGTGGTGGCCGCCGACAGCTGATGCAGAACACCGGTACCGCGAACCGGACGCTGTTTGATTGGTATGAAGCGGGATCGGCGGTACAACTGCGCGCCGGTCGCGATGTGATCAACGCGAATGTCACCGCGCTCAACACCAGCGGTACCGATATCAGCGGGATCGACGCTGGGCGGGACATCATCCGCAGCAACCTGACGGTAGCCGGCCCCGGCAATGTCGAGGTGAATGCCGGCCGCCAAGTGCGCCAGGAAGAGGCCGGAAGCATCGTCAGTCTGGGAGGCGTCGTTCAGGGCGACACTCGCCCGGGCGCGAGCATTGCTGTGACGGCTGGCAATCAAGGCATAGACTTCGATGCACTGCGCGCGCGCTACCTGGACAGCGCCAACCTGGCCGACCCGGCGCAATCGTTGGCTTCGCAGCCCGGCAAGGCGGTGAAGATCTATGACAAGGAACTGAAACAGTGGCTGCAGCAGCGCTTCGGTCTGGCTGCCGATGGCGCCGAGGTGCTGGCCGTGTTCGACGCATTGCCGAAGGAGCAGCAGCGCATCTTCCTGCGCCAGGTCTACTACGCTGAACTGCGCGAAGGTGGTCGTGAGTACACCAATGCAGAAGGGCCGCGTTTCGGTTCCTACCTGCGCGGGCGCGAAGCGATCGCCACGCTGATGCCGGACAAGGATGCCAATGGCGCAACGATCAACCGTACTGGCGATATCCTGATGTATGGCGGCTCCGGTGTGCGCACCGAAGCGGGCGGCAACATCGAGCTGATGGCACCGGGCGGGCAGATCGTGGTGGGTGTGCAGGGCGTGGTGCCCCCGGCGAGCGCGGGCCTGGTCACCCAGGGCCAGGGCGACATCCGGTTGTTCAGCCAGGACAGCGTGCTGCTGGGCCTGTCGCGGGTGATGACCACCTTTGGTGGTGACATCCTGGCGTGGTCCGAGCAGGGCGACATCAATGCCGGCCGCGGTTCGCAGACCACGCTGCTGTACACCCCGCCGCGCCGGGTCTATGACACCTGGGGCAATGTGATCCTGTCGCCGCAGGCACCGGCCAGCGGCGCCGGCATTGCAACGCTGAATCCGATCGCCGAAGTGGCGCCGGGCGATGTCGACCTGATCGCGCCGCTGGGCACCATCGACGCGGGCGAGGCAGGTATCCGCGTGTCGGGCAACATCAACCTGGCGGCACTGCAGGTGCTCAACGCCGCCAACATCCAGGTGCAGGGTGACAGCAAGGGGCTGCCGGTACTGGCCTCGGTGAACGTCAACGCGCTGGCGTCGGCAAGCGCTGCGGCCAACAGTGCCAGCCAGGCCGCACAGGACGTGATGCGCAAGAGCCAGGACGATGCGCGGCGCAACCAGCCGTCGGTGATCAGCGTGCAGATACTGGGCTTCGGCAGTGCCAGCAGCAGCATCGACCCGCCAGCACGCGGAAACACGGCCGCCGCCGCGGGCTACGACGTCAACAGCGCCTTCCAGTTCCCGCAGGCCCGGGCAGACGCAGGCAAGCAGCCGACCCAGTAGATCCACGCCACACAGGATCGGGCCAGCTGCCAGGGAACGGTGGCGGCCCCAGCCAGGACGGCACCGAGGGCAGGGAGCAGCCATCAGCGGTGAGGACCACCGACACGGCGTCGCCGGGCGCGGGACAGCGCCCGGCGACCGGGGAGCAGCGCAGTAGATCCCCGCCATGCGCGGACGCAGTTCAGTAGATCCACGCCATGCGTGGATGCAGCCCAGTAGATCCCCGCCATGCGCGGATGCAGCCCAGTAGATCCCCGCCATGCGCGGACGCAACCCAGTAGATCCCCGCCATGCGCGGACGCAGTTCAGTAGATCCACGCCATGCGTGGATGCAGCGCAGTAGATCCACGCCATGCGTGGATGCAGTTCAGTAGATCCACGCCATGCGTGGATGCTCCTTCAGAGCGCCAACACCCGCCGGTAACTCAACGGCCCGCGTCCATCACGCAACCCCAACCGCAACTCCAGACCGGTCGCCGGCAGTACCTCGCCCTGGCTCGGCAGCATCGCCCAACCCACCCCCGGCTGCCATGCGCGCACCTCGAAGCGCTGCACATCACGGACCACCAGCAGCCCGCGCGTCGGCTCAGGCGCAGGCAGCGGATAATGATCGGAAGGCACACCGCTGGCGCGCCACAGCGTGCTGCCTTGCCGCCACCAGCGAACGCGCTGCCACTGCAGCCCATCACTACCGACACTGCGGGTGATCTCCAGGGTGAAGCCGCCATCGGGGTGGCGCTCACTGGTCAACGACGGCGGCAGCAGCCGCGCAGGCTGATCGGCCGGGCGCACTGCACCGTTCATCAACGCATCGTCGGCCCGCATCTCGATATCGCGCTGGAACTGCTGCAGCACCCGCATCGCCGTGCTGGTCTCGGCATCGGCCTGGCGCAGGCGCTGGTCAGTGTTGGCCACGCTGTCCAGTGCGCGCCAGCAGATCACCGCCAGCACGCCCATGATGGTGATGGCGATCATCACTTCGATCAGGGTGAAGCCCCGCGCAGCGCGTTTCATGGCGCCGCCGTCCATGGCAGCTGCAGCCGCGCCAGCGATTGCTTCGGTGCATCTTCGGCCACCACGCTCAACTCCAGCTGCGGTTGTCCGTCGGCGCCATTGCCCAGGTGCTGCTGCACCAGGAAGCGGGTGCGTCCCTGCAGGCACAGCAGACGTGCATCGCCGGGAGGCTGTGCGACCAGACGCAGCTCCTGCCAGCGGTCCTGCGCGCACAGCAGGGCCAGCCGGCGGTCCCGCAGGCGCGACTGGTCATCGGTCGCCACCGCTACCGAGCGCATCACCGCCGCCAATGCGATGGCCACGATGGCCAATGCGATCAGCACCTCGATCAGCGTGAATCCGTGTTGCGTCCGCTTCACTGCATGACCTGCAATTGTCCACTGCCATCATCACGAAGACGCAGCCGACGACCGTCCAGCGACAACGTCAGCTCCCACGGCACGCCGATCCATTCGGGGCTCAATTCGATGACGGCCGTCGGCTCCACTTTCATGCCGTGGGTCTGCCACTGCTGGGGGCGCAGCAGGTCATCGCGCCGCAGCTCGACCCAGCCTTCGCTGTCGCGGCGGCTGAAGCGATAGCCTTCTGCGCTGGCCTGCCAGCGGATCGGCCGACCATCGATGCGTGCTTCATCGCGCGCGACCTGCAGGCGCTGCGCCAACCGCTCCGATTCCTGGCGCAGCTGCCGCGCAGGGTCGAGCAGGCTGCCAAGGCCAAGGCCGATGCCCGCCGTGCAGATGCCGATGATGACCAGTACCACCATCAGTTCAAGCAGGGTGAAGCCGCGTGGTCTGCGTTGCATCGGACATCGCCTCCCGTCCTTGCCGATTGCTGCCAGCGTAGGTGCGGATGATGAAACAAAAGCGTCAGCGGCGGCTGCTAGCGTGGCTGCACAGGAACATGGCGGAGGTGCGGAACATGGACGGCAGGCGCTGGGATCGCAATCGCATGTTGACCCTGCTGGCGGCGGCGCTGCTGCTGGCCGTGGCGGCATACTGGGGCATGGCCCTGTTCATGGTGCCGGCTCACGTTGCCGCCGCCGCAGTGCAGGTTGCCCCGCCCGCTGCCCCGGCCTTCGACGGCGCAGCGAGCGCGCCGCTGGTACGGCTGCTTTCGCCCGGTGCAGTACAGACTGACGTGACCGTGCTGGGGGTGATGGCCGGGCGGCAGGCGCCGCTGGCGTTGCTGTCGGTGGATGGAGCACCTGCCCAGGCCTATGTGCCGGGCCAGCGTCTGGGGCCATCCACCGTATTGGCCGCAATCAGCGCCAACACGGTGGAACTGCAGCAGGCGGGGCAGCCGCGTTCGCTGCCCGTGCCCGAACTGCCGCCGCTGCCCACCGATGGCATTGTTCCTGCCGCAGTGGGGCGGCGCTGAACACACCGCTCAGCGCGCTGGACGTTGCGGCACCACCGAACGCCCGAATGCATCGCCCATGCGCTGCCGCGTGCCCTCCAGGTTGTACTGCAGCAACTGGTTGCCGGGCTTGCGCATCAAGCGTTCGGCTTCGGGAATGTCGGGGCGGGCGGTTGAGTCTGGTGCCGGTGCCAGCTTGCGTTGCAGGCAGTCCCAGGCGGGGATGCGCTCGCCGTTGACCTGTACTTCGATGCATGGCGCTGCGTCTGCCGGTCTGGCTGCCTGGCCGGCCTGCGCCCAGGGCGAGGCCAGAGCCAATGCCAGAAGGAGGGCAGGGCGGCTTGGTGTGAGCAGCGTGGCGGACATCCTGAATCTCCCGAGGCAGCAGGCGCTTTGCAATGAAGACGTATGCCGGGCGCAGTGTCCGCCTGCGCCTGTTTCAGCATCGTCAACAGATGACAGTGCTGTCACAAAACTGTTGGCGGTTTTGACGCGGCCTGCACGTCCTGTTGGTAGACCCACGCGCCGCTCCCTGGCCATTCCCTTCGATACGACGCGATGCCTTCGATGACTCCCGTTCCGTGCCGTGCCGTTCGCCTCCCGCTGCGCCTGCATCCCTTGCTGCTGGCCCTGGCGTCGTTGCCATTTCCAGTGCTCGCGCAGGACGCCGCGCCAGCGCCCACGGTGAACATCAACGAGTACATCGTGCGCGGCAATACCGTGCTCGATGCGCGTCAGATCGAACGTGCGGTCGAACCGTTCCTCGGCCCCGGCAAGACGCTCGCCGATGTCGAAAAAGCGCGTGATGCAGTCAACGCGCTGTATCAGCAGGCCGGCTATCAATCGGTCTATGTGGAGCTGCCCGAACAGCAGGTCAATGCGGGTGTGGTGCTGCTGAAGGTGCAGCAGACGCCGATTGGCCAGCTGCGCGTGGTCGGTGCCCGCCATGAGTCACCCGAACGCATCCGCGAACGGGTACCGGCGTTGGCCGAGGGGCGGGTGCCCGACTTCGACCAGGCACAGAGGGAACTGACTGCAATGAACGAAGGTGGCCGCCGCCAGGTGCTGCCGCTGGTGCGCGAAGGCCAGGTGCCGGGCACCATGGATGTGGACCTGCAGGTGGAAGAGAAGTCACCCTGGCGTGCCAGTGCGGCGCTCAACAACGACCACAGCGCCGATACCGAGAAGCTGCGCCTGAGTGCATCGCTGGCCCACGACAACCTGTGGAAGCGCGGGCACAGCGCCAACATCGGCGTGTACCTTGCGCCGGAAGATACCAAACAGGCGAAGGTGTTCTCGGCCTCGTACACGATGCCCTTTGAAGGCACGCCGTGGAGCCTTGAAGCATCGGGCTACAAATCCGACAGTCGCGTACTCAATGCCGGCGGACAAGGTGGCGCAGGCACCGGCACCGGCACCAATGTGATCGGCAACGGTCATTCCATTGGCCTCAAGCTCAACTACCGCCTGACCGGCAGCAGCCCGTGGTGGCGCCAGCTCAGCCTCGGCGTGGACTTCAAGGACACCGAAGAAGACACGCAGATGGGCAAGGACAGCCTGAAGACGCCGTTGAAGTACGCGCCGATCACCCTGGCCTTCGTCGGGGTGCGCCAGGGCGAGAACGATCAGCTGAGCATCAACACGCAGCTGGTGGCCGGAACCCGGCGTCTGTTCGGCTATGGCAGCAACGCCACTGATTTCGGTCAGAAGCGCTACTGGGCCGACCCGAGCTTCGTAGCGTTCAAGGCGGATGTCTCCAATACGCACACCTTCGGCAACGATTGGCAGTGGTATGCGCGTGGCTCGCTGCAGGCGACCGATGCGCCGCTGGTCTCGGCCGAACAGTTCGCCGCCGGTGGCATGTACACCGTGCGTGGCTACCTCTCGGCCGAAGCGATCGGCGACTACGGTGGCCTGGCCAACCTGGAATGGCGCACCCCGGCGTGGTCGCTGTGGAGCGGTACCGACCTGCGGCTGTACAGCTTCGCCGACGCGGCCTACCTGCGCCTGCGTCAGCCGCTGCCGGAACAGCGCGACAAGTACAACCTGGCGTCGGTCGGGCTGGGCGCTCAGCTGCGCCTGGGCGAACACCTGCAGCTGCGCCTGGACTACGCCTGGCCCTACGCCGACGGCCCGGTCACGCGCAAGGACGACCCGCGCCTGCATTTCAACATCAGCACCAGCTACTGACCCTTCCCTTGAGATGCGTTCTCCGGAGACCTTTTGCATGGACCGTCTGCTTTCCCGAATGTTGCTGCTGCTGGCTGCGCTGATCGCGCTGCCCGCCGCCGCGGCCGATGCCAACTGGTGGCAGGCCGAATGGAAGTACCGCAAGCCCATCACCGTCGACGCCGGTCCACAGGGTGCGGGGTTGGCCGGCAATCCCGGGCGTACACCGCTGCTGCTGCGCCTGCATACCGGAAACTTCGGCTTTGATGGCACCCAGGACGGTGGCAACGACCTGCGTTTCGTTTCTGCCGACGGTCGCACCGTGCTGGCCCATCAGATCGAGCAGTTCGACCCGAACCTGGGCCTCGCACTGGTCTGGGTGGACGTTCCGGCACTGACCGCCAGCGCGCCGCAGACGATCTGGATGTACTACGGCAACGCGAAGGCACCGGCCAGCGGCAATGGCCAGCAGGTGTTCGATCCGGACTACACGCTGGTCTACCACTTTGCCGAAGCCAATGCGCCGGCGCGTGATACCACGGCCTACGGCAACACGGCCGGTGCGGTAGTGCCTGCGGCGGAAAGCACGGTGATCGGGCGTGGCGTGCAGCTGGGTGCTGGCCCGCTGCCGCTGCCGGCCAGTGCGTCGCTGGCACAGGAAGCGGGTGCGCCGCTTACCGTTTCTGCCTGGATCAAACCGGGCGCGCTGACCACCGCGCAGGCGATCTACGCCCGCCGCGATGGCACCGCCGAGCTGGTGCTGGGTATCGACAACCGCGTGCCGTTCGTGCAGCTCAACGGTCAGCGCAGCACGCCGGCGCAACCGATCCCGGAAGGGCAGTGGGCGCATCTCGCGCTTAGCGCCGAGAAGGGGTCGCTGCAGTTGTATCTGAACGGCCGCGTGGTGGCCCAACTCAGTGGTGAATTGCCGGCACTGACAACCGCTGCGGTGGTGGGTGCCGACGCACCGGGTGCGACGCAGCCGCTGGCCAACTTCGATGGTGCGCTGGATGAACTGCGGATCTCACGCGTGGCGCGCCCAGCGGCGCTGCTGCTGGCCGATGCCACCGCGCAGGGCGCCGACTCGCGCCTGATCAGCTACGGCGCCGACGAGCAGTCGGCCGGGCAGAGCCACTTCGCCTTCATCCTCAGGGCGATGCCGTTCGACGCCTGGGTGGTGGTGGCCATCCTCGGCCTGATGATGCTGTTGTCGTGGGCGATCATGATCGCCAAGAGCCGTCATTTCGGCCGCACCAGCAAGGCCAATGCGGTGTTCACCGAGAGCTTCAGCAAGCTCTCCGGCGTGCCGCTGCGCACCTTGTCCGAGATGGACCGGCAGGGCAAGGTGCCGACGGCGATGCACGACGGCTCGCTTTGGCGCATCTACCAGGTGGCCATCGATGAAATGCAGCAGCGCCATCAGCGCGACGGCAACTCCGGCTATCTGAGCGCGGCCACCATCGCCGCCATCCGCGCGTCGATGGACGCGGTGATGGTGCGCGAACAGGAAGCGATGGCGCGGCGCATGAACTGGCTGTCGACCACCATCGAGGGCGCGCCGTATGTGGGTCTGTTCGGCACCGTGATCGGCATCATGCTGGTGTTCGTGGTCGCGGCGATGGCCGGTGCGGTGGACATCAACTCGGTGGCCCCGGGCATGGCCGCAGCGCTGCTGTGTACGGCCGCCGGCCTCGGCGTCGCGATTCCGGCGCTGTTCGGCTACAACTGGCTGGGGGCACGCGCCGAAGCGATCGGCGCCGACATGGCGGTGTTCATCGACGAGTTCGCCGCCCGCCTGGCCGAAGAGCAGGACGGGCGCGGCCCGGCCGCGGTCCAGGGCTGAGGGACGGCCATGGCCTACAAGGCGAAGTTCGGCATCAAGAAGCGCGAGAAGGGCATCAACGTGACGCCCTTCGTCGACGTGCTGCTGGTGGTGCTGGTGATCTTCATCCTGACCAGCAACGCCTCCATTCCCGGCATCGAGGTCAACCTGCCGAAGGCCAGCAACAGCACCGCACTGGAGAAGCCCAAGACCAAGGCGATCACCATCGACCCCAGCGGCCAGGTGTTCCTGGATGCGTACCCGGTGACGATGGCCGAGCTGGAGGACCGCCTGCGTACCGAACGGGCAACCTCGCCGGATTTCCCGGTGATCGTGCGCGGTGATGCGCAGGTGCAGTACGCGCGTGTGGTCGAGGTGCTGGACCTGCTGCGGCGGCTGGAGCTGGCCCAGGTCGGCCTGGTCACCGGCAAGGCGCAGGGCTGAGTCATGGCCGGCCATCGACCGCCCCTGCAGGAGCCTGGAACGCGCGGACGCCAGTTGCTGGTGACGATCGCGCTGGTGCTGGCGGCGCTGCTGGTACTGGGTACTGCCGTGTGGTGGCTGTTGTTCAAGGACACCGCCAGCACGCGCCGGCCGGTGGTGCAGCCGCCGATGCTGGCGTTGCCACCTCCACCACCGCCACCGCCGCCACCGGAAAAACCACCCCAGCCGGAAACGCCGCCGGAAGAGACCGTGCCTGAGCCGGAACCGCTGGACCAGCCCACGCCTGCCGAAGAGCCGACGCCGACGCCGGACAACGCCGACCCGGTAACCATGGACGCCGATGCACAGGCCGGTGGTGACAACTTCGGCATCCAGTCGGGCAGCGGCGGTGGCTCGTCCGGCGTTGGCCGCGGCGGTGCCGGCAACGCCAGCTATGGCCGCTACCTGGGCTATCTGATGCAGCAGGCGATTTCGCGCGATGCGCGGGTCAAGCGCCTGGCGTTCCAGCTGCAGGTGAATGTCTGGCTGGCGCCCGATGGCCGGCTGGAGAAGGTCGAGCTGGTGCGTGGCAGCGGCAACGAAGAGGCCGACGTGGCCGTGCTCGATGCGCTGCGGCAGATCGGCAAAGTCGACCAGATGCCACCGGCGTCGCTGGATTTTCCCGCGCGTGTGCTGATCCAGGGGCGCCGCCCCGGCGCTTGACCGATGACTTCAACGATTTCCCTTCTTTCGATGAGAACCGTGATGAACGACCACGACCGCGCTCGAACCGCATCCCACCGCCCGCGGCCGGCCCGACGGGCGCTGCTGTGCTGCGCCGTACTGCTCAGCCTGGCCGTGCCGGCCAGTGCAATGGCTGCCGAAACCACGATGGTCAAGCTGATCAGGGGCCTGATCGCCAGTGGCGCGCTCAAGCCCGAAGACGGCCAGGCGCTGCTGGTACAGGCTGAAGCAGAGGCGGCGGCTGCGCAGCGCAGCACTGCGGGCAGTACAGCCAGCAGCAGCGGCGGCGTGGCGCTGGAAGCGGGCGACGTGCGTGTGCCGTACGTGCCGCAGAGCGTGCGTGATGGCATCCGCGATGAAGTACGCCAGGACGTGATGGCGCAGGCCAAAGCCGAGGGCTGGGCCGCGCCGAACGAAGTGGCCGAGTGGACCAAGCGCATCAAGGTCACCGGTGACATGCGTGTGCGCAGCGAGTCGCGCTTCTACTCCGAGCGCAACAGCGACATCGAAACCAACTGGGCCTCGGTGAATGCCGGCAGCGGTTTCGATACCAACAACAACACCAACCTGCAGCTGCCGCCGCTGCTCAACACCCGCCAGGATCGCCGCAACCTGTGGCGCATCCGTGCACGGCTGGGCATCGAAGCGATGATCGGCGAGCACACCACCGCAGGCGTGCGCCTGGCCAGCGGCAGCAGCAACGGGCCGGTGTCCACCACCGAACAGCTTGGCGGCGGCCTGGGCAAGAAGGACGTGTGGCTGGACCAGGCATGGCTGGCCTACAGCCCGGCCGACTGGGTAACGGTGCGTGGCGGACGCTTCGGCAATCCGTTCTGGACCAGCGACACGCTGTTCTCCAACGACCTGAACTTCGATGGCCTGGCGGCCAATCTCAGGTACGACATCGCTGACGACGTCGGCCTGTTCGGCAACCTGGCGGTGGTGCCGTTGGAGTACACCTCCGACAGCGCTCCCAGCCAGAGCCGGGTGAAGACGCCCAACGAGAACAAGTGGCTGTCCGGTGCACAGGTGGGGGTGAACTGGCGCTTCAACGATGACAACAGCCTGCGTGCAGCGCTGGGCTACTACGATTTCAAGAACATCAGCGGCCGCCTGTCGTCGCCGTGCGCGCTATACGCAGGTGCGGTCGGTTGCGATACCGACTGGTCGCGGCCGGCGTTCATGCAGAAGGGCAACACCCTGATGCTGATCCGCGACATCGCCCGCAATCCGCTGGATCCGGCCAACACGCCCACGCCGCAGTACGTGGGCCTGGCCTCGGCATTCCGCCTGGCGACTTTCAACCTGCGCTGGGATACACAGCTTGCGCAGGATATCGGCATGCGCCTGGACGCGGACTACATCCGCAACCTGGCCTATGACAAGCAGGCCATGTTCACCCGGGCCAACAACGGCATCGTCAACAACTACGGCGCCGGTGGCAGTGCCAGCATCGATACCTTCCGCAGCGGCGACACCGCCTGGATGCTGCAGGCCACTTTCGGCGCCACCGAGCTGAAGGAGAAGGGCCAGTGGCAGGCCCTGCTGGGCTACAAGCGGATCGAGGCCGATGCACTGCCCGACGCTTACAACGATCCGAACTTCCACCTGGGTGGTACCAATGCGCGCGGCTACTACGTCGGCGGCGCCTATGCGCTGGATGCGCGCAGCTGGATCAGCGGCAAGTGGATGGCGGCCAAGGAAGTGTCGGGCCCGCCGTTGTCGATCGACGTGTTCCAGCTGGAGTTCAATACCGGTTTCTGATCGGACAGCGTGATCGCAGTCACGACACGTGTGGCGGGGGCGCGGCGACGCGCCCGTCTAGGGAAGGAAGACCACGCGTTGCACAAAGGAGGAGTGGATGAGCCGTCGCAAGCTGTTCGAGAGTTCCGAGCCCGCCGCGCAGACACTGGGCATCGGGCCGGCCTATGTCTCGGTGGAGGGACTGCGCCAGCACTTGGCCGAATTCCTGTTGTATGCAGGGCGCCCGGTCGTCATCATGCGCGGGCGCAGCGAGGTCGGCTATTTCCTGCCGGCACGCTGCTGGCGCCAGCGCGACGATGATCCGCTGGCTGCCGCTGCCGCCGATCAGCTGCTGGATGCCGCCGGCTTCCAGGTCGAAGACATCCTGCAGGTCGAACAGGAATTCAACGCCATGCGCCAGCGCACCGTGCTGCATTCACGGCGTTGAGGGGCCAGTAGATCCACGCCATGCGTGGATGCGCTTATGCTGCCGCCCCGCGCTCGCTGGTGATCCGTGCACCCTCACGCATCACCAGCGTCACCGGAGTCTTTTCCACCACCTCCAGCAACCGCCGCCACTGCGCATCGCTCAGCTCGGCGGTGGCATGCAGCACGCGGTGCACGTGGAAGCGCCCGTCCGCATCACGTTCGGAACGCAGCTCGGCGTGGAACTCGCCCAGCTCCCAGCCCTTGCGCTGGGCATACATGCGCAGGGTGATGGCGGTACACGCGGCCAGCGAGGCCAGGTACAGGTCGAACGGAGCGAAGCCCTTGCCCTGGCCACCGAGCGAGGCCGGCTCATCGGCCGCGACATCGAAATGGCCGTTGCTGATGTGGTGCAGGTAGTTGTCGGCGGTCGAAACAATGCGTGCGTAGGCCATGGGAATCCCCGGTTGTAGCGCCGAGCCATGCCCGGCTGCAGGAAAAGGCGGCGCCAGCCGGAGCCGGAGCCGCCACGGAATCACTCCGTACGATCGTACGAGAACTGGATGCCGGCCGTACCACCGGTTTCAATGAAGAGGTTCATGAAGGCTGGCACCGTCTCCGCCCGTACCCAGTCGCGCTGCAGTTCGCAGAACAGCTGCGTCACGCTGATCAACTGGCCACCGGCCTGTTCGATGCGGCGCAGCGCGGCATCATGCGCGGCCAGCGAGGTGCCGCCGACCGCATCGACCACCACGTAGACTTCATACCCTTCCTTCAGCGCATCCAGTGCGGGGAAGGTGAGGCAGGCTTCGGTCCACAGCGCGGTCATGATCAGTTTCCTGCGGCCGGTCGCTGCCACCGCCTTGCGGAACTCGACGTCTTCCCAGGAATTGATGGTGGTGCGGTCGTAGGTCGGGTGGTCGCCCAGCACCTTGCGCAGCTGCGGGATCGGCGGCTTGTTCAGGCCGGTCTGCACGTTCACGGTTGAATGCACGATCGGCAGGCCGTAGGCGACCGCCGCCTTGGCGGTGCCGACAATGTTGTTGACCAGCAGCTGGCGGTCCATCGAGGCGATGGAGTTCACCTGTACCGGCTGGTAGTCGATGATGATGAAGGCGGAATTCTGCGGGGTCAGCAGGTGGTCGCTGACGGGGTCGCGGATCGGTTCACTGGCCATGAGGGTGTCCTGGTCGGGGGTGGCTTGCGGTGGAGCCGGCGGCATGCCGGCAGGCGGAAATCGCCGTGGATGCAGGGGACTCAGCTGCGCTGCGAATCCAGCTGCTCGTGGTTCTTCTGCACGTCCTGGGCCTTCTGGTAGCTCTCGATCAGCAGCTGGTAGTTGGGGAAGATCTGCGTGTAGATCGCCGCCCACTGCTGGGCATCCTCACGGTTCCAGGTGCGCTGGATTTCCGAGGCGACCGCAGCGGTATCTATCGGTACCACGCCGGCCTGCACCACGCGCGCCAATGTGATTTCCTCGGCCATCTTCGAATAGGTGCCGGAGGCGTCGACCACCGCAAACACCTGGTAGCCGTCGGCGACGGCGGCAATCGAGGGGAAGGCCATGCATACGCTGGTGATGGTGCCGGCGATGATCAGCTGCTTGCGGCCGGTGGCCTTCACCGCGGCGACGAACTCGGGGTTGTCCCACGCATTGATCTCGCCGCGGCGTGCTACGTACTGCGCATGCGGTGCGGCGTCATGGATCTCCGGGATCAGCGGGCCGTTCGGTCCCTGCGGTACCGACGCGGTGGTGATCACCGGCATTTTCGCCAGCGTGGCCATCTTCGCCAGGGCGGTGGCGTGCGCACGTACGGAGGTGAACGGCATGTCACCGATGGTCTGGAACAGGCCACTCTGGTGGTCGATCAGCAGCATCGCGGCGTTGTCCGGGTCGATCACCGGGCGGGCGCCGTTGAAGTTGGCGGGGGTACTCATGGTCAATCTCCTGGGGAGGGGGCGAAGGCCCGGAAGGCGGCGGGCGGTTGCCCACCGCAATGCAGTGGATCAGTGCGCGATCTGGCCGAAGCGGCCGCCGTTGAAGTCGTTGACGGCCTGGCTGATCTCGGCCTGGGTGTTCATCACGAACGGCCCATAGCCCACCACCGGCTCGTCGATCGGTTCGCCGCTGAGCAGCAGCAGCGTGGCGTCGCTGTCGGCATCGATGAACACGTCTTCGCCGCTGCGGTCGAAGGTCACCAGCTGTGCTTCGCCGACTGCCTGGCCGCCGTTGATCCGCACCGTGCCCTTGAGCACCACCAGCGCCAGGGTGCGGCCATCGGCCACCGGCAGTTCAGCGTGCTGGCCCTGCAGCAGGCGGATGTCCCACACGTCCATGGGGGTATGGGTACGTGCCGGTCCAGCATGGCCATCGAATGCCCCGGCGATGACGCGTACGCGGCCTGCACCGTCGGCCAAGGCCACCGAAGGAATCTGCGCATCGAGCAGAGTCTGGTAACCCGGCGCACCCATCTTGTCCTTGGCCGGCAGGTTCACCCACAGCTGCACCATGTCCAGCGTGCCGCCGCGCTTGCTGAATTCCGGCGTGTGGAATTCCTCATGGAGGATGCCGGCGGCAGCGGTCATCCACTGCACGTCACCCGGGCCGATGGTGCCGCCGGCACCGGTCGAGTCGCGATGGGCGACTTCGCCTTCGTAGACGATGGTGACGGTCTCGAAGCCGCGATGCGGATGCTGGCCGACCCCGCGCGGGGTTTCGCTGGGCGGGAAGCTGTACGGCCCGGCGTAGTCCAGCAGCAGGAACGGGCTCAGGTGCTGGCCGTGGGTGTTGTAGGAGAACATCGAACGGGCGGGGAAGCCGTCGCCCACCCAGTGCGGGCGGGGGGCGCTGTAGGTACCGGTGACACGCTTCATGGCGATCTCCTGACCGGGGCAACCGGTCGCTGTTTTTCGTTGCGGAGACGATATCGTCGTGACAATGGGCCCGGTAGTCGGCAGAATTTGCCGTCATAGTCCTATTTCGTGAACGATGAAGGCCCGGCAAGGGCCGCAGGAGATCGTCCCGTGTTCATCGCCGACATCCGCCGCTGCGACCTCAATGACCTGTTCTACTTCGCCATGGTGGTCGAGCACGGCGGCTTCTCGCAGGCAGGGCGCGCACTGGCCATGCCCAAGTCCAAGCTCAGCCGCCGCATCGCCCTGCTGGAGGAGCGGCTGGGTGTCCGCCTGATCCAACGTTCCACCCGCCGCTTTTCGGTCACCGAGATCGGCCAGGACTACTACCGGCACTGCAAGGCGATGCTGGTGGAGGCCGAAGCAGCCGAGGAAGCCATCGCGCTGTCACGCGCCGAGCCGCGAGGCGTGCTGCGGTTGGCCTGTCCGATCGCACTGCTGCACGCGCGCATTGGCGGCATGCTGGCTGACTTCCTGGCCCTGCATCCGCAGGTGACCCTGCAACTGGATGCCACCAACCGGCGCGTGGACGTGGTGGGCGAGGGCGTGGACGTGGCCATCCGGGTGCGCCCGCCACCGCTGGAGGACAGCGACCTGGTGGTGCGCGTGCTGGCCCGTCGCATCTGGTGTACCGCTGCCAGTCCGGCCCTGCTCAAGCGTATGGGTACGCCGAAGGTGCCGGCCGATCTGGCGATGATGCCGACCGTGGACCTGGCATCGCCGGCCCAGATGCATGCCTGGGACTACGCCGGGCCAGAGGACGTCCAGGCCAGCGTGCACCACCGTCCGCGACTGGTCAGCGATGACATGATCGCCCTGCGCAGTGCGGCGGTGGCCGGTGTCGGCGTGCTGATGCTGCCGCGGATGATGATCACCGACGAACTGGCCAGTGGCGCGCTGGTGCCGATCCTGCCGCAGTGGCAGCCCAGGCACGGCATCGTGCATGCCGTGTTCCCCTCGCGGCGCGGCCTGCTGCCGGCGGTGCGCGCGTTGATCGATTACCTGGCCGAGCGCTTCGAGGCGCTGGAAGAGCCGTAGATCCACGCCGTGCGTGCAGCGTGGCGGATGACCGGGGGTGCAGGATCGGCGGTTGCCGCCTACACTCCCGGTCCGGACCGTCGCCATCACGCCCATCATTCCCCGGTCCGGCCTTGGCACTTATGTCTCCCAATGCCCTGGCGCTGATCGAGCTGTTGATCCGCGAGCGCCGTGCGTTGTCCCGCTTCATTGCCCGCTACCTCGACCCGGCCAGTACCGAGGACACCCTGCAGAACCTTTATCTGAAGGCCAGCAGCGTGCCCGGCGACCCGCCGATCCTGGAACCGCGCGGGTATCTGTACCGCATGGCCTATCACCACGCGCTCAACCGCAGCCAGGCCGACGCGCGCGAACGGCGGGCGATGGCGGAGTACGCCAGCGACCTGGCCGATGCCAGCAATGATGGTGAGGCGCAGGCGCTGGACCAGGCCCAGCTGCGCGAGATCAGCCAGACCATCCTGGCGCTGCCGCCACAGGTGCGCGAGTGCTTCGTGCTCAACCGCTACCTGGGCCTGAGCGAGCGCGAGATCGCCGTGCGCCTGGGTATTTCCAAGAGTGTGGTGGGCAAGTACGTGCTGCGCGCAGCCCTGCTCATCCAGCAACAGCAGCGGGGAAGCCGCGCATGACCTGCATGTGCCGTGGGCAGATGCCGCTCGCCGTTGTCTCAACTGTAAGGCGCACCCATTGGTGGTGCCGCAGGCCACAATCATGACTACGTCCATACCCTCGCCGCGTCAGGCCAGGCAGGCGTTGCGCTGGGTGATACGGTGCAATGCGGGCCGGTTGACGGAGCGCCGGCAACGCGCCCTGCAACGCTGGCTGCAGGCCGATCCCCGGCATGCCGATGCCTGGCGCCAGCAGCAGGCCTTCTGGCAAGGACTGGATGCCGCCGGCCCGGATGTCCTGGCTGCGCTTCCGGAACTGACTGCCGAACCCGCGCTGCGGCCGCTGCAGCCACGTCGTCGACTGCCTTGGCTGCTGGCCAGTGCGGCGGTGCTGCTGCTTTCGGTGACGGTGGCGCCGCACGCGTGGTTGCTGGTCCACAGCGATGTGCGCAGCGGCAACGCGCCGCGCACGGTGCAGCTGCAGGATGGCAGCACCGCCATATTGGATGCAGGCAGCGCGCTGGCGCTTGATTTCAGCGCCGGCCAGCGCCGCCTGCAGTTGCTGCGTGGCAGCGCCTGGTTCCAGGTCGCGCACGAAGCACGACCGTTCCGGGTGGAGGCCGGTGGTGGCGAGATCCGTGACATCGGCACGGCCTTCAGCGTCGCATTGCAGGATGCGGTGGTGACCACCGAGGTCAGCCAGGGCGAAGTCGAGATCCGGCCGGGTCATGCCGCCGCGCAGCGGCTGCAGGCTGGGCAGGCACGTGCGTTCCGTGATGGCCGCTGGCTGCAACCGCTGCAGCTGACCGATGTGGAGGCCATCGCACCGTGGCGGCGCAGCGAGATCGTCATTGATGATCTGCCTGCGCAACAGGCGATCGAGCGCCTTGCCCGCTATCGGCGCGCGCCGGTCTGGGTTCTGCGCGGGCAGGGCGCGCAGGTGGCGGTGAGTGGCTTGTTCCATCTGCAGCAGCCTGATGCGGCAATTGCCGCCGTGGCCCAGCAGGCCGGTCTGCGCAGCCAGCGCCTGCCGGGCGGCGCGTTGTTGTTGTGGTGATGTCGAGGGGTGGATGATCTGCCGGTCAACAAAAAAACCGTGGGCAGATCCGGCCCCGCCTTGTCTCTAGTGGTATAGCCAGAGCGAAACCGCGTTTCTTCTCAAGCCAACCGAACCGCGTGCACCCGATGTGCGCACGGTCCCGTCACCTTGAGGAGTCACCGTTCATGCCGTTCCCGGCATCTGCCCGTCATCGCCGCGCCACCGTCCTCGCCCTGGCCATCGCCACGGCACTGGTTCCCTTCGCTTGGGCGCCGACCGCCCGCGCCCAGGCGGCTACTGCCTCCGTGCGCACGTATGCCATTCCCGAACAGGCCTTGTCCGACGCAGTGCGCAGCTTCGGCCGCCAGTCGCAGGTGCAGGTGGTGTTCCGCAGCGATCTGGTGGAAGGGCGGCGCTCGCGCGCAGTGCAGGGCCAGTACAGCCCCACCGAAGCACTGGGCCAGTTGCTGCAGGGCAGTGGCCTGCGTGCGCAGCAGGAGCCGGGCGGCACCTGGACCCTGCAGGCCGCCGCCGCTGACGGCGGGGTGGTGGTCACCGATACGCTGAAAGTGGGCGGGCGCCTGCAGGCCGACGGCGGCGAAACACGTGATCGTTGGGGATACGACGACGTGTTCGCGCTCGACCTGAGCACGGCCTATTCCGGTCGCGACCGGGTGGAGCGCTATCGCGGCGCCAACCCGGCCGATGTGGTCAAGGACCTGGTCGGCGTGTTCAGCGGCGACGCCCGCAACAGCGGCGCGCTGGACCTCAACATCCGCGGTATCCAGGGGCCGGGGCGGGTGCCGGTCAGCATCGACGGTGGCGAGCAGGCGCTGACCGTATGGCGGGGCTACAACGGCGTCAGCAACCGCAACTACATCGATCCCAACCTGATTGGTGGCATCCAGGTCATCAAGGGGCCAGCGTTGGTGCGCGATGTACACAGCGGTATCGGCGGAGCGATGGTCATCAAGACCCTCGACGTCGACGACATCGTGCCGGCCGGCGAGCGCTTCGGCGGGGAGCTGAAGATCGAAGGCAGCAGCAATGCGGTGTCACCGCGCCTGCCACGGCTGCACACCGGTGAGGACTACCGCACGGTGGATGGTTTCCCGCAGTCGTCGCCGGCCTCGCCCTATGCTGACCGCACCCTGGTGGTGCCGGTGAAATCGCGCAGCGGCGACAACCCGTTCGATGGCGATGACCAGGCCTGGCGCCTGGCGCTGGGCTGGCGCGGTGAGCGGCTGGACGTGATGGCGGCCTACGCGTGGCGCAAGCGCGGCAACTATTTTTCGGGCAGCAAGGGCAGTGCCTACTACGACCAGGACTCGCGCGAGCAGTACGAATACCAGGGCATCGATTACATCACCACGCTGGCGCGTTACTTCAAGCCGGGTGATGAAGTCCCCAACACCTCCAGCGAACAGGAGTCGTGGCTGTTGAAGGCCACCTGGCAGATCAGCGATGACCAGCAGCTCAAGGCAACCTGGCGGCACACGCTCTCGCACTACGGCGAGATCATGCCCTCGCGCATCCTGTCCGCACCGGATTACGGGCGCATCCAGTGGCCACTCAGCCGGGTCGATTCGGATGCCTGGAACCTGGAGTACCGCTGGCAGCCGGCCGGCAGTCGTTGGCTCGACCTGCGCGCCAACCTGTGGCGGACCGAAACCAACAGCGATACCTACACCGCCGGTGGCTTCCCCAACTTCGCCTCGGGCAATCCAGATTGGGATCCCAGCCGCAGCCCGATCCTGCGCAACACCGCGCTGGCCAATGCGCGCAACGACCGTACCGGGCTGACCCTGAGCAACCGCTTCGGCCTGCATTCCACGCTTGACCTGACCGTGGGCGGCAACTGGCAGTATGAAAAACTGGGGTCGGGAGACCCGTACTTCGGTGTCAGTGATGGCTGGCGCATGTACCCGCGCGCGGGCCGTCGCCAGGAAGGCGAGGGCTACCTCACGCTGGAGTGGCGGCCGGTCGATTTCCTCACCCTCAATGCCGGCGTGCGCTACAGCCGCTACTGGGCCTTTGATGACTTCCTCGGCGAACATCCTGAACTGCTGACCCGCGGGGTGGGCGGCAAGCAGGCGAGCTACCGGGTCAATGAGCTGCCGGAGCGCCCAGCCAGCGTGCAGGCGCAGGTGGATTCGCTCGAAGCCGAGCGCGCCTTCTGGGAGAGCATCGGCATGGGCTGGTTCGTCGACGATGCGATCCGTGGCCTGCTGCAGGGTTACCAGACGCCACAGCCGGTGGAGCACACCATCGCCTGGCTGCCCGATGCCGACGGCAACTACTCCCGTGCCACCAATCCGTGCCTCAATGGCGAAGTGGCTGCCATCCCCGGCACGCTGCCGCTGTTCCCCGGCAGCGACCTGGTCTGCAGCATCCGCAACACAGTGCAGTCGCGGCCGGTGGATGGACGCAATACCCGCCGTCGCGACCATGCCTGGCTGCCCACCTTTTCGGCAACGGTAAACCTGTCGCCGGCCGCGCGCATCTACCTGCGCTACAGCGAGGCGGTGCGCTTCCCGAGCATGTTCGAGAGCACCATTGCCTTCTCCAGCAGCCTCAATCCGCTGTACGCGCTCAAACCCGAGCACGCCTACAACTACGAGCTGGGCTATGTACACAATCTGTCCGCGCTGTTCGGCGGAACCGCCGATGCCGACGTCAAGTTGGCCTACTACGTGCACAAGACGCGCGATGTGATCGAGCGCGACGCCTACTTCCTGTTCGACAACATCGACAAGCAGACCATCCGTGGCATCGAACTGCAGGCGCGCTTCGACAATCGACGCTTCTTCAGCGACCTGGGTATCGCGCGCACGCTGGAAAACGAGGTGTGCGACGAGAGCAGCGCGGTGCTGCTCGACGCCAACCGCGGGCTGGTGCCGAACTGCGTACAGGACGGTTTCGTGGGTGGCTACCTGCTGACCCAGGCGATTCCCAAGCTGTCGGTGAATCTGTCACTGGGCACGCGCCTGTTCGATGAGCGGCTGGAACTGGGCAGCCGCATCGTGCACTACCGGAGCCACGACAACCCGGACCTGCAGGTCTACCGCGATCGTCTGCTGGCCGGTGGCAGCAGCCTGCTCTGGCAGAACGTGCCGTTCACCTGGGGAAACATCACCACCGTGGATGCCTATGCGCGCTGGCGCTTCAACGACCACGCCAGCGTTGAACTGGTCGGCAGCAATCTCGGCAACCGCTATTACGTCGACCCGGCCACGCGCTCCACGCTGCCGGCGCCGGGTCGCACCGTCAAGCTTGCGCTCACTGCGCGCTTCTGAGTTCCACCGCAAGCGTTGTACCTGTAGTTCCCTCAATCCAAGGAGTTTTTCCATGAAAATGATCTCCCGTTCCCTGCTTGCCGTCGCCGCCAGCCTGGCCCTGGCCGGTGCCGCCCACGCTGCCGATATCGTCGGTGCGGCCAGCGCCATCACCGATCCGCAGTTGAACGTCAACGTCGGCGAATCGCAGGTCAATGGTGGCCCGCACTCGGCAGGCAAGGCCGGTATTGGCGTCGGCACCGTCTCGGGTGGCACGCGTGTGGACTTCCAGGGCTTGAGCGCCTACTCGGCACCCACCGTCATCAACGGCACCACCGTGCGCACCCTCGCCATGCCGATCACCGGTACCCCGGGCAGCCACGCCGGCATGGGCCACTTCAACTTCGTCAAGGTCGGTAGTGGTGATGTCTGGTTCGGCGAATGGTCCAAGGATGGCGCGGCTGGCGGCTTCAACAACCGCCAGGTCTACTTCGCCGGTGACCGCGCGGGCACCACGCTGCCGGCAGGCGTGGCCACCTACGCCGTCGCAGGCCTCAACACGTTCAACGGCAGCAACCTGCTCAGCGGTACCTTCCGCGCTGACTTCGGCACCGGCAGCCTCAACGGCGCGCTGGCCGGCTCGGGCCTGACCGTGGCCGTGGCTGCATCGATCAACAGCGCCAACGCGTCGTTCGCCGGTTCGGCAACGGCCAACGGTACGGTTGCCGGCACCAGCCAGGGCCAGTTCTTCGGTGCCAACGCCGCCACCCTGGCCGGCATCGCCACCTTCGCCGGCAACAGCCAGTACGACACCGCCTTCGGCGGCAGCAAGAACTGATCGCCACGCCCCTGACGGGGCAGGGCAGGGACAAGCCGCGATCCGCCAGTCCCTGCTTCGGCCCGCGATAGTGCTTCAACCGGATCGAACATGCGCCACCTTCTCTTTCTTTTAGTCCTGCTGCTGGCATGGCCGGTCAACGATGCCCGCGCCCAGCAGGATGATCTGCGCCGCGTGCTCAAACAGGGCAGCGAGCTGCGTCATCAGCAGCAGGACCAGCAACGCCTGCGCCGGGTCGAGCACGAGCGGCCGACCATCACCCTCGACGGCCAGCAGTACCGCGTGGAGCGCACAGTCGACGACCTCGGCCAGGCGCTCTATCTCTCGCTGCAGCACCAGCAATGGCAGGCGGTGGCTGCCTTCCTGGCCGAGTACATCGAACTGCCCGGCCACGATCCGCTGCTGCGCCACTACGCGCAGGGCGCGCTGGCGCGGGTGGCTGGACAGCACCGCAGGGCCGCCGCCGAATACGAGGCCGTGCTCGCCGCGCAGCCGGACTTCCTGCCGGCGCGGCTGGAACTGGCGCGTGTCCATGCCGAAGACCAGCGCGACCGCGATGCCATCGCCCTGTTCGAGGCGATCGCAGCCGGCATCGATGGCGACGATCCGGCAACGGCGGGCGTGCGTACGCGGGTGGACGGCTACCTGCAGGCCCTGCAGGCGCGCCAGCGCTGGAAGGGCGGTATCGCCGCTGGCACGGCCTGGAGCGACAACATCAACCGCAGCTCGGCCAGCCGTACCTGCCTGTTCGGTGACGGCACCACCTGTTTCATCGAACGCCGGTTGCCCGATGCACAGGCAGCATTCGGCCTGGACTACGACGCCAGCCTGGAACGGCGCGTGCCGTTGGCCGGCCACCATGGGCTGTACCTGCGCGGGCTGGCGTTCGGCCAGGCGTGGCGCGGGCACAGCGACTACAACGAGCTCAATGCCAGCGTGCAGGCCGGCTACAGCTGGCGCAGCGCACGGCATACCGCGCTGCTGGCGCCCAGCTACGATTACCAGGGACTGGGCAACCAAGCGCTGCAGGGCGGTGCCGGCGTGCATGGCGAATGGCAGTTCGCCGCCGATGCGCGCAGCCTGCTGAAACTGGAAGCCGACTGGAAACGCCAGCGCTATCGACAGCAGGGGTTGGCCAGCAACTACGACGGCGAACTGGCGGCGATCTACGCCACCTGGTTCCGCGCGCTCAACCCGCGCTGGACGGTGTTCGCCGGGCTCGACCTGAGTGACAGCAGCGCCGCCGATCCCGCCAATGGCTACCGGCAACGCGGCCTGCGCGTGGGTGCAGCACGCCAGTGGAGCGGCACCACGGCCACCGTGTTCGTGTCGCTGCGTGAGCGGGACTACGATGCGTGGAGCCCGTTGCTGGAAGCGCGTCGGCAGGACAGCGAGCAGAACCTGATCGCCATCGTGCGCAGCGAGCGCTTGGCCGTAGCCGGGCTGGTGCCCAGCCTGAGTCTTCGGTACGCCGGCATCGACAGCAACGTGGACTGGCTGTACAGCCACGACCGCAGTCTGCTGAGCCTGAAATGGGAACGGGCGTTCTGACCCGTCGGCCGGGGCGGGGAGGGCGGCAGGGTCCATTTATCCCCAATTTGGCCAAATTGGGTATAGTGGCCTCACATCCTTCCGCTGGAGCCGTGCCATGACCCTCCCGCTCGACCTGCCCGGCCTCGACAAGGCCCCGGCGTCCTCGGTCAAGACCCGTGGCTGGCCCAGCCTGATGCGTACCGTGCGCGAGAAGCAGGCGCTGGTCATCACCAACCACAACCACCCCGAAGCGGTGATCGTGGACATCAAGACCTATCAGGAGCTGCTGGCCAGGGCCAGCGGCAGCGATACCGAAGAGCGCAGCGACGTGCTGTCGCGCCTGCGTACCGAGTTCGACCAGGCGCTGGCCGGGCTGCAGCAGGGTGAGGGGCTGGGCAAGGTGATGGGCAAACCGATCCGCCGCGGCCACAAGGTCGCGCTCGGCCGTCCGCTCTGACTCATGGGGCGGATCCTGGCGTTGGCCGGCGTCAACGGCGCTGGCAAGAGTTCGCTGCTCGGTACCTGGCTGGAGGCCGACGGCCTGGGCTGGTACAACCCGGACAGCTTCACCCGACGGCTGGTGGAGGCGGGCTGGCCGTTGCCCGAAGCCAACGCTGAAGCGTGGCAGGAGGGCGCACGACGGCTGCGCCAGGCGATCGCCGACGGCAGCGATTTTGCCTTTGAAACCACCTTGGGCGGCAACACCATCCCGCACCTGTTGCGCGAGGCCTGCAGCCAGCACGACGTGGCGATCTGGTTCTGCGGGTTGGCCACTGTCGAACTGCATGTGGCCCGCGTGGCCGCCCGCGTTGCTGGCGGTGGCCACGACATCCCGCAGGACAAGATCCGCGCACGCTTCGATTCCGCGCGCGAGAACCTGTTGGCATTGATGCCGCATCTGGCCGAACTGCATGTGTATGACAACAGCGCGCCAGCCGATCGCTATGGGCGTGTTGCCCCCTTGCCGGTGCTGGCGCTGGATCGCCAGGGCCTGCAGTATCCGGTGTCGGTGGTGGAGCTGCTGCACACCCCGGACTGGGCCAAGCCCATCGTCATGCGCGCGATGGACCTGCATGCCGACAGCACGCCGCTTGCCGGCCCGCCTGTGCGATGATCCGACTCCGCAGATTCATTGATCGGGGAACAAGGATGTACGAGCGGAAGTACTGGCAGGCCATCGGTCTGCGCGCGCTGGTGGCGGCCATGGCATTGACGGTGGCGGCACCGCTGCTGGCCCAGGATGCAACGCAGGCCGACGCCAAGGACGAGGCGAAGAACGAGCCGATGAGCTACGACAAGGCGCGTCGTACCGCCGAGGCGTCCCTGCGCCTGCACCCGGGCACCGACAGCCAGTATGACTACCGCCCACTGTGGGCCGGCAATGCCGACCTCGATGGCGACGGCCGCCCGGAAATCGTTTATCTCTACACCGCGACCCAGACCGGCAGCGCGATGCGGCTCAACGAACTGGTGGTGATGACCCCGCTGGCCGAAGGCGATGTACGGGTCCAGGCCGCGTCACCGGGAAAATCCGCCTATGACGACGAAACCTACGCGTTGATCCGCGCGTCCGGCTACGCCGATGACGCTGCTGTGCACATTCCCGGCGACATGGAAGCGATCACCATGGACGCTGACCGCATCCGCGTCACCTTCAACAGCACCCGCAATTCGAAGCTGTGCGTGCGTGGCAAGGTAGCCTGCCCACCAGAAGGGCAGCATGCCTGGGTGTACCGCTGGACCCCGGGCAAGCTGACCCGCGCCGAGTAATCGCATTACCGGCTGCGCCATTCACCAAGGAGAACACCATGCACGGACCTGCATTTTTCCATCCCATCCTTCTGCCTTCCGCATTCGCGCTTTGCGCGCTGGTGGGCGGTGGCCCGGCATCTGCGGCATCGAAGGCATCGCCGCCGAGCCTGGTACAGGCGTTCCACGCAGCAGAGGCTTCGCTGCGGCGTATCCCAGGCGATGACATCGAAAGTGATTTCCGCCCCGTGTGGACCGCCGTTGCCGATCTGGACGGTGATGGCCGTGCGGAGGTCATCTATCTCTACACATCGACCTATACCGGTGGCTCGTTCGCACAGAGCAATGTGGTGGCGGTGATGACGGCACTGGCAGCAGATGATCCTCGGGGCAAGGAAAATCCTAAAAGCCTGTCAGCGGTCGATGCTGAAGATTTCGCCGCGATTCGCCAATCCGGCTATGGCAATGATGCAGGGGCGCAGATTCCCGGGGCCGTGCAGTCAATCAGGATCGAAGGCAATCAGATCATTGTCGAGTTCAATGTAGTGGCCGGCGCGAAGACCTGCCCTTGGCTAACGGGTGGCAAGCATGTCTGTCCGGAAGCAGGGCATTACGTCTGGAAGCTGCGCTGGGTGCCCGGCGCGCTGACTCGGGACGGTATCGACGCCGAGTACCCACCACACGGCCTGTAACGGCAGCGCCAGGCAATGCCCGGCGCTGCCTCCCGCACTCAGGCCGGGGTCACCTGTTCCGGTTCGGCTACGTCCGGCAACGGCGGCAGGGTGCGATCCACTGTTACCGGCGCATCGCTCTTCAACAGCGCGGCAGCCTCCTTGTTGCAGCCCACGGCCGGCGGCGAACCACGCAGCGGCAGGCCGGCGGTTTCCTTCACGAAGATCATCGTGATCAGGCCGATCACCGCCGCGCCCATCAGGTAGTAGGCCGGCACCAGCGGGTCGCCGGTGCGTTCCACCAGCCAGGCGGTCACCAGCGGCGTGGTACCACCGAACAGCGACACCGACACGTTGAACGCAATGGACAGCGCGCTGTAGCGCACCGGCGTATAGAACAGTGCCGGCAGCGTGGATGGCATCGAACTGGTGAAGCACACCAGCGCCAGACCCAGCAACATCAGCCCAAGGAAGATCAGCCAGTCGTTGCCACTGCCCACCAGCATCAGGCTCGGCACCGCCAGCACCAGCAGCGCGATGCAGGCGCCGATGATCATCGGGCGCCGGCCCAGCTTGTCGCTGAAAAGGCCACCGACGATGTTCAACGGCATCATCACCAGCATCACGATGATGATCAGCAGCAGCCCCTTGCTCTCCGCATACCCCATGGTCACGCTCAGGTAGCTGGGCATGTAGGTCAGCAGCATGTAGTCGGTCACGTTGAACACCAGCACCAGGCCCATGCACACGATCAGCTGGCGACCGTGCACGCGCAGCAGCTCACCCAGGCCCGGACGTTCGTGGTCACGCTTTTCCGCTTCCTCTGCATAGGCACGGAACGCCGGCGTTTCCTCCAGACGCATGCGCATGTACAGGCCCAGCAGACCGAGTGGGCCGGCCACCAGGAACGGAATGCGCCAGCCCCAGTCCAGCATCTGCGCGCTGCTCAGCAGCATGTGCAGTGCGGTGACCGTACCGGCGCCGGCGATGTAGCCGCCCAGCGTGCCGAACTCCAGCCAGCTGCCCATCAGGCCGCGGTTGCGGTCGGTGGAGTACTCGGCGATGAACGTTGCCGCGCCGCCATACTCGCCACCGGTGGAGAAGCCCTGCACCACGCGCGCCAGCAGCAGTAGCACCGGCGCCCAGATGCCGATGCGTTCGTAAGAGGGAATCAGGCCGATGGCGAAGGTGCCCAGTGCCATCATGATCATGGTGAAGGCCAGTACCTTCTGGCGCCCGTAGCGGTCGCCCAAGGGGCCGAAGACCATGCCGCCCAGCGGGCGTACCAGGAAGGCCACGGTGAACGTGGCGAACGCGGCGATCACCTGCGCGGTGGGGTTGCTGGACGGGAAGAACACCTGGCCGATGGTGACGGCGAGATAGCCATAGACACCGAAGTCGAACCATTCCATCGCATTGCCCAGTGCAGCGGCGCCCACGGCGCGCTTGAGCATGGGTTTGTCGACAACGGTGATCTCGTCGACCTTCAGATGGCGGCGGCGTTTGAACCAGCCGAAATGGGCGTGGGCATCGGAGTTGTCCTGCATGGGGACTCCCTTGGAAGAATGGAAATGGAGTGGGATGGGCGGTACGGATGTCCCGAAAGTCGGAAACGGCGATGCAGGCGCAGCAGGCGCAGGGGCATCGAATGGAAGGCCCGGAACGGGGCGAAAAGTGTGTGCGATCAAACGCCGCGCACGCGACAAGCATTGCCCGCTGCTGGAACGCAGAACGACATGCAGGACGAACGGATAGGTCCGATCGCGTCAGACCACTTACGTGTCAGACCACGTCAGTGCACGTGTGGTGGTCGCAGGCGCAGGGGACAGACGGGGCAGGGCCCGCAGGCGTCATCCGCCGGGATCCAGCGCGAGGCGATGGAAAGGCGAGGGGGATGCAGTGATGGAAAGCGAAGCGCCGGTCGGCAGTGCTTCCCGCATGCCAGCAACAGGTGCTGACGCGCAGTGGGTCGTGTCGATCATGCGTTCATGATAACGGTTACAGTGTGAGTGTGCCGAGAATCGCGCCAGTACGAACGCAGCGTTCCATGTTGCCTGTTCATGCAGTTGACCCGCGCACATCGAATGAACATGTTGTGCTCGCCTCGCTCACGCCACAGCTTTTACGGTGGTCACGAACCAACGCAAGGAGTAATGCATGACCCGTCGCATTCCCGAAGGCACTCTGATTATCGTCGCCGATGGTGGCTCGGCACGTGTGTTCACCAACGTCGGCAACGAGCACAAGCTCACCCTGAAGCAGGAAGGCGAGCTGCGGCTGCAGGACATCAGCGAACAGGGTGTGTCCGGTCAGGGGCCATCCGGCGCGGTGCCCAAGGACATGTCGGTCTCGCAGCTCAACGAGGCGACCTTCGCCAAGCAGGTGGCCGAGCAGCTCAATGAAGACGCACTCAACAACCGTTATGCGCATCTGGTGCTGATTGCCGATCCCACCACGCTGGGCCGCATCCGTCCCTTGCTGCATAAAGAGACGCAGGCGCGGTTGCTGGCCGACATCGCCAAGGATCTTACCAACGCGCCGCTGGAAGACATCCAGCGCACGCTGCAGGCGTAACCGGCATGCCCTTCATGTGTGACCATATGGCAGCCGAGCCGGCTCGCGCGGAGGTGGATGCGCAGGCCGGTTGGCTGCTGCTCGAATTCGGCGCGCCGTGGTGCGGCCATTGCCAGGCCGCGCAACCAACGCTGCAGGCCTTCGTGGACGCGCATGACCTGCCGCACTGGAAGATCGAAGACGGCAAGGGCAAGCCGCTGGGCCGCTCGTTCCAGGTAAAACTGTGGCCGACGGTGATCCTGTTGCGTGACGGCAAGGAAGTGGCGCGCGTGGTGCGGCCTGTGGATGCGGCAGATCTCGCCACACTGCGGAGCGCGCTGCCGGATTGAGTGGTTCCTATGGAGCCGAGCTACGCTCGGCTCACTTCCCCGGCGCTGCCCGCTTCAATGCAGCGTCACCCGCACATGCTGCTCGCGCAGTTCATGCAGCAACCGCCGGCCATGCTGGCTCAGCGCCATCATCGCAACCGTGATCTTCTGCAGGCTGTAGCCCGGGCGCAGATGTGCCAGTGGGTCGGCCGGCTCGTTCTGGCCGATCATCATTGCCATGCCCTCGGCGGTGTTCAGGGCGTGCTCGATGCGGAAGAACAGGGATTCCATTTCCGGGGTCAGGATGGGCGGTTCATGCGACATGCGATGGCTCCTTGAGGGACGTGACCACCGGAAGGGTGGCGAGCGATGCGTGGTTGGAACCCCGGCACAACTGAAGAAAGCCGGATGGCCTTGCGGCCACACGCATCGCCCACCGTAGTTACGACAGACGAATCTTCAATTGAGGTCCGGGGGTTCCAATCCCGGCAGCGGCTTGGCCGCTGCGTGGACATCCTGAGCACGTCACCCAGCGCAGTTCCAGTAGATTTTTCATGCGTAGATTTAACCGGCGGAGATGCGCGCAACCCCATGTCGCCCGTGGCCCAATACGCGGCCTGATAGCGACAAGGCGGGGCGCGACACGCCTGTTTCGTCGCGTCGAGCGCGCTCGCGGGCGCTAACGGAAACACCAGAAGGCAGACCGGAACGCATGCCAGGGCTGCTCCTGCAAGGCCAGAAACGCCTTACCAGCTGTAGCTCACACCCACCTGCGCACTGGTCTGGTGGAAACTGCTGGCCTTCTGCAGCGACAGCCCGACCCAGGTACTTACACCGTTGCCGGACTTCAGCGACGCACCGGCACTGAACTCGCCACGGCTACGCGGAATACGGGCGTCCACAATCTCACCATCCATGCGGATCTGCGATTCGGCGCGGGTGTGCAGCCAGTGGGCCGCGACGTACGGCTGCACGTCGGTCGTTCCGTTGCCCCAGCGCGGCCCACCGTACAGACGCAGGCCGGCACGGCCGAACAGGCCATCGGCATCTTCGGTGGTCACCACTGTGCCGTTGGCTTCGGTGTGGCGGTTGCTGTCCCAGCGGTTGTAACCCAGCTGCAGCTGCGGTTCCAGATGGATACCGCCGTTGCTGGCACCGCCCACGCGGAAGGCGTAGCCGGCTTCCACCGCACCCTGCCATGCACGGCTGTCATAGCGTTCGTCGGCCAGGCCGATGCCTTCCACCCGGTTGCGGAACTGCGCGCGCTGCACTGATCCATCCACGTAGAAACCCGCATATGGGTCGGCGCCAATGCCACCACGCCAGGTGCCGTAGATGCCCAGCGCTTCGCCCTTTACCCTGCCGCAGGCGTAATGGCCCGTCAGCTCATTGGTGGAGGTGCTGGTGGCGTTGCCGCTGGACAACATCACGCCCACGCTGCTGCCCGAATCGTGACGCCACACATCGGCGCCGACGGTCAGCGCCTGGCTGTTGCCGCGGATGACCAGCTGATGGCTGATCGCCTGGAAACCACCGCGCGAACCCTCCACGCGTGCCCACGCACGGCCACCATTCTGGCCAGCCTCGCGCTCGTGATGGCCCAGGCGGAACATCGTCTGCGCGGCCCGCAGGTTGGCCAGGTAGGCGCCGGGCTCGGGTCGCAGCACAGGCGTCGGAGCAATTGGATCGACTGGACCAACCGGTTCAACCGGATCAACCGGATCGACTGGATCAACCGGATCGACTGGATCAACCGGATCGACTGGATCAACCGGATCGACTGGATCAACCGGATCGACTGGATCAACCGGATCGACTGGATCAACCGGATCAACCGGAGGCGTGCAGATGCTCGGATCGGCCTCGCACGGGTCGGGAAGGGGAGGTAGCTGTGAGCGCAGATACCAGTTGCCATCGCCAGCCGCGCCCTTGTGCAGGAAGTAGTCGTACTGTCCGCCTACGGCACGGCCAACCAGGGTGAACTTGCCGTTGGAAGCGCCGCCCACCTGGATCAGCTCGATGCCCCGGTCTGTCTGCGCACCGGCACCGCCCACATTGTTGACGCGTATATGGGTGGTGCCGCTGGTATCGCCGCCGATGATCAGTTTGTCGGTGAGTGCGTTGTCGCCGGCCAGCACGGTATTGAGGACAATCGTGCCACCACTGCCGGTGAAATCGCCAAGGATGTTCAAGACGTGGAATGCTCCACCCTGTCCAAGCGCTATCAGGCCACCCTGGTCGAGCCGCAGGCTGTCGATGCGGCTGTCGGCAGTCAGTTGCCACCGCGCACCCTGCACAGCAACTGCCCGCGCCTGGTCGATCTGCCCGATCAACGTAGCGCCATCACGCAGGGTGACATCCAGCGCGGCGCTTGAGTGGCCCACCAGATTGCCCGCCAGATGAGAGGCAGACACCAGCAGGTCCACCTGGGCGCCAGCCTGCGCGCGCAAGAGGGTGCCGCTGCCAGCGCTCATTGTCGTGCCGCCGCGTAACTCGATTGGAATGATCGCCGAGATAACAGGGGTGACGAGGATCGCATCCCCAGTGCTTGCTTTGACCTGGACGCCGTCGAGCAGGACGCGACTGCCTTGACGGCCTGATTCCACACGCAGCGCCGAAAGGTCTCCGTGGATATGACCGCCATAGGCGGCGAGCGAACTGCCGTCCTGCAGCCGCAATCCGATGCCGTAGGAACCCTCGCCACTCAGGTGGCTGTCACGGAGTGTCAGACTGGCGGTACCAGACAGCGCCACTGCGGTGCCATTCGTTGTGAGGATAGAGGCTCCCTTCACGTGCGCCTGCGCGGAAGTCGCATTGCCGATGATCTGCAGCCCAAGTGTGCGGCCACTGAGGGTGCTGTTGGTGATATCGGCGCTGCTGTCGGCCATGGTCATCGCCACGTCGCCGGCCTGGATGTGGCTGCCGGTGATCCAGGCTTTGCTGTCCATCAGCTTCACCCCGGTACTGGCGAAGTAGTTGGTAGCCTCCACTCGCACATCATCGAGAAAGACCTGTGCGTTGTCAGCGGCGTCCACGCCAACCTGATTGGCGGTCACCGTGGATCGGCTGACATGCACCTCGGTGCCACTGCGCAGCGCCTCGATGCCTTTGCCAGTTGCAATGATGTCGAGATCTTCCAGGTGGCCCACGCTGTAGCGGAAACGCGCAGCCACCGTGCCCCTGCCGAGGGTGCCCAACGTTCCACCACGGACGTTGACATGTCCTCGGGTGGCGATCACTTCATTGATATGGGCATCGGTTGCCTTCAGACGGGAATCGGTTACGAATGCGATCAGGGCTCGGGACTGGGGTGACAACTCGAGCAGCGCGCCATCGGTGATGAACCAGTCCTCGGCTCGATCGCCGGGCTGGACAACATGGCTTGCATCAGGTCCCGAAACAGCGCCGGCCAGCGCGTGGGGCGAAGGGATGGCGAGCGCGGCCATCAGTGCCATGGGCAGCGTTCGTGCGGGCGGAAAAACCGGCATCGGGCAGATTGCCATGGTGGTGGTCTTCTTTAACGGGGGGCTTGCCCCAGCCGATGCGCGAGTGGCGCTGCGCGGGTCGAGACAGTGTTGAGCGGAGAGGCCGCAGGCACCATCCAATTTGTTGCAAAGCGCGGAATGCGATGGGAGGCGTTTCTGCGTAACGCGAACAAGCGACTGCTGCGGCAGGACGCAACTGCCCGTCAGGGCATGACTTACCCGGCAGGCTTGGCCGGAATGGACAGGCCGCAACACCTCGACGCGACCGCCCCGCGGGTGTCCCCGACACTCAACCGCAGCGCAGCATGCCAGCACGCCACCCCGGTGCTAGGATCTGACCACCACCTGAATCGATCCAAATGCCGATGCCCACGCTGGACCGTCGCCTCCTGATCGCTGTCGCCGCTACGGCGATGTTCGCCTCCGGCCTGGCTGTGGCCGCCCCGGCCAAGACCGCCGCCGACAAGGCCTATGCCTCGGTCGATCCGTTCATTGGTACCGGCGGTGAGGGGCATACCTACCCCGGTGCAACGGTGCCGTTCGGCATGGTCCAGCTCAGTCCGGATACACGCATCCAGCCCCGCGAGAAGGCCTATGGCTGGGCGGCGGGCTATCGCTATGACGACAGCAGCATCGTCGGCTTCTCGCACACGCACTTCTCCGGCACCGGCCATTCAGACCTGGGCGACATCCTGCTGATGCCGTTCACCGGCAACCCGGGCCTGGAGCGCGGCGACCCCGAAAAGCCCAGGAGTGGTTACGCCTCGCGCTTCCGCCATGACGACGAGAAGGCCGAGCCGGGCTACTACGCGGTCACCCTGGACGACTACAAGGTGCGCGCCGAACTGACCACCAGCGCACGCGTGGGCGTGCATCGCTACGCGTTCCACAAGGGCACCGAGGCCAAGGTGCTGCTGGACATGCGTACCAGCATGTATGACTACCCGGGCAAGATCCTGTGGTCACGGGTGCGCGTGCGTGGCGATGGCACCATCACCGGTTTCCGCGAGACCCGCGGTTGGGCCGCCGGCCGCCAGCTGTATTTCGCCATGCGTTTCTCGCGGCCGCTGGCCAGCCACGAACTGCACAACACCGAGCAGGACATCGTCTACAAGGGCTTTGCGCCCCCGGGCGAGAAGGACCCGAAGCAGCGCGCGCAGATCGAGGGGCGGCAGCTGGTGGGCACCTTCGACTTCGGCAAGCTGGAGGCGCCGCTGGTGGTGAAGGTGGCGATCTCGCCGGTCAGCGAGGCGGGCGCCATCGCCAACCTGGAGGCTGAGGTGGCCGACTTCGATTTCGACCGCGTGCGTGCGCAGGCAAAGCAGGAGTGGACGCAGGCGTTGTCGGTGCTGGATATCGATGCGCCGGAGCATGCACGTCGCAGCGCCTACACCGCGCTGTACCACACGCTGCTGGGGCCGACGCTGTTCATGGATGCCGACGGCCAGTACCGCGGCGCCGATAACGCCGTGCACCAGGCCAAGGGCTATACGAATTATTCGACGTTCTCGCTGTGGGATACCTACCGCGCCCTGCACCCCTTGTTGACCCTGGTGCAGCCGGAGAAGCGCAACAGCGATTTCGTCAATTCCATGCTGGCCCATCACGAGCACAGTCCTTACGGCATGTTGCCGGTGTGGTCGTTCCACGGCCTGGAAGACTGGTGCATGATCGGCTACCACGCGGTGCCGGTGATCGCCGATGCCTACGTGAAGGGCATCCGTGGTTTCGACGCGGACAAGGCGCTGAAGGCGATGGTGGAGACCGCCAACTACGGCCCTTACGATGGCATCGCGCAGTATCGTGAGCTGGGCTACGTACCGATCGACGAAGAAGGTGAAGCGGCCAGCAAGACGCTGGAATACGCCTTCGATGACTGGACCATCGCGCGCATGGCGCAGGCGATGGGCAAGGCCGATGTGGCGGCAACCTTCGACAAGCGTGCCGGCAACTGGCGCAATGCCTTCGACAAGGACACTGGCTTCATGCGTGCGCGCAAGCGCGATGGCAGCTTCCGCACGCCGTTCGATCCCAGCGCCAGTGGCTACGGCACCGACTACACCGAAGGCAATGCCTGGCAGTACTCGTGGTACGTGCCGCAGGATGTGGCAGGCCTTGCAGTCGCACATGGTGGCAGCGACAAGTTGCTGGCGCGCCTGGATGAAGTGTTCAACGCCAAGGTCGATCCGGCCATCTTCGAACACATGGAAGACATCACCGGCCTGATCGGCTGGTATGCGCATGGCAACGAACCCAGCCACCACGTGGCCTACCTGTATTCGCATGCCGGCCAGCCGTGGCGCACGCAGGCACGCCTGAAGCAGATCATGGACACCCAGTACGCCGACCGCCCCGATGGCCTGGCCGGCAACGATGACGTCGGCCAGATGTCGGCGTGGTACGTGTTCACCGCGCTGGGCTTTTACCCGGTGGCGCCGGGCTCGGGCGAGTACATCCTCGGCCGGCCGTTCCTGCCGAAGACCGCAATGCGCCTGCCCAACGGCAAGACCTTCACCATCGTGGCCGAAGGCCTGGACGACAAGCACACGTATGTGGGCAGCGTGACCCTCAACGGCAAGCCATTGCAGCGCACCTTCCTGCGCCACGATGAGATCCTGGCCGGTGGCGAACTGCACTTCACCATGCAGGCCGAGCCGAACAAGGACTGGCCGGGGCAAGGCGCGCAGGCGCCGTATTCGATGAGCCCGTGATGCAGCGCCCACCAAGGTGGGCGACTACCGATGTGGCGTGATCTGGTAGATGCCAACCTTGGTTGGCATGCGATCTACACCATCCCACCATTGGCCCGCAGCACCTGGCCATTGATCCAGCCACCATCGGCACCGGCCAGGAACGCCACCGCACCGGCGATGTCTTCCGGCGTACCCAGCCGCTCCAATGGATTCATCTTCGCCAGCCGGTCAATCAGCTCGGGCGACTTCCCGTCCAGGAACAGATCGGTGGCGGTCGGCCCCGGTGCCACCGCGTTCACGGTGATGGCGCGCCCGCGTAGCTCCTTGCTGAGGATCGCCCCCATCGTTTCTACGGCGGCCTTGCTGGCGGCATACACACTGTAGTTTTCCAGCTTGATGCCAACCACGCTGGTGCTCAGGGTGATGATGCGGCCATCATCGCGCACGCGCCGCGCGGCCTCGCGCAGCACATTGAACGCGCCCTTGAGGTTGATGCCGATCACGCGGTCGAACAATGCATCATCGCTGTCGGCCAGTGCGGCCAACTGCAGCACGCCGGCACTGTTGACCACCACGTCGATGCCACCGAAGCGCGCCTCGATCGCATTGAACAGCGCATGCACGGCCTGCGGATCGGCCACATCGGCCTGCAGGGCCACGGCGTGGCCGCCATGGGTGGTCAGTTCCGCAGCCAGTGTTTCGGCCCCGTCGCGGCGGCCGGCATAGTTGATCACCACGGCGTGGCCGTCGGCGGCCAGGCGGCGTGAGATGGCAGCGCCGATGCCACGGGAGCCGCCGGTGACCAGGGCGACAGAGCGGTAGGCGGGGGAGGTCATGGCTCATTCCAGAAAGTCACGCCGGCATGGCGCAGGGCCATCTTGGTCTCTCCGCCCTCGCGGATAATCATGGATAATCCGGAAACATCATCCGGCTAGCCGAACAATGGATCGATTCACCGCCCTGCGTGCCTTCGTCCGGATTGTCGAGCGCCGCAGCTTCAGCCGTGCCGCCGAAGACCTGGGGCTGCCGCGGGCGACGGTGACCGACGCGATCAAGGCATTGGAGCAGCGCCTGGGTGTGCGCCTGCTGCACCGGACCACGCGCGTGGTGGTGCCGACGCTGGAAGGGGAGGCCTTCTATGGTCGCTGCCTGCGCCTGATCGCGGACATGGACGATGCCGAAGCCGCGTTCCGTGACGTGCCACCGCGCGGGCCGCTGCGCATCGAAGTGCACGGTACGCTGGGGCGTCACCTGCTGTTCCCGCACCTGCCGGACTTCCTGCAGCGTTACCCGGACATCGAACTGGAGGTCAGCGAGGGCGATCGCTATGTCGACCTGCTGCGCGAGGGCGTGGATGCGGCCATCCGCGTGGGCACCCTGGCCGACAGCGATCTGGCCGCGCGGCGCCTGGCGTTGCTGCGCGAGGTCACGGTGGCGTCGCCTGCCTACGTGCAGGCGCACGGGCAGCCGGAAAGCATCGCGTCGCTGACGGCAGGGCACCAGATGGTCGGCTACCGTTCCAGTGCCACCGGCCAGCTGATTCCGCTGGAGTTCCAGCAGGGCGGCCAGGTGCGCCATATGCCACTGCCGGCACGCGTGCGGGTGTCCGGTGCCGACGCCTTCCTCGGTGCCGCGCTGGCCGGGCTGGGCATCATCCAGGCACCGCGTTACCGGATGGCCCCGTACATCGCACGCGGGCAGTTGCTGGAGCTGTTGCCCGAGATGCCGCCCACGCCGAGCCCGGTCAGCCTGGTCTATCCGCGCAACCGCACGCCATCGCCACGGCTGCGGGTGTTCATCGATTGGGTGGCGGGTGTGTTCGAGCCGGAGCGCGCGCACGGCGGCTCATCCACGCATGGCGCGGATCTACTGGCGTGACCAGGCTGACGGGCAGACGCCGACAACACGCCGGAAGGCTGCGGCGAACTTGCTGGGATTGGCGTAGCCGCAGGCAAGCGCAACCTCGGTGACACGCTGCCCTGCGGACAATGCGCACTGCGCCCACTGCATGCGGTGCTGGGTCAGGTAGGCATACGGCGGCATGCCGGTGGCGGCGCGCAGCGCGCGGCTGAAGGTGGTCGGTTCCATGCCGAGTACGCCGGCCAGTGCTGCGACATCCAGCGGCTGGGAACGGTGTTCATCGATGAAGCCCTGCAGCTGGCGCAGCTGCCGCGATGACAGCGGTGCGGCCATGCGTGGCCGGGCGGGCGGATGGCCGGCAAGCTGGACCAATCGCCGCACCACTACTTCTGCACCGTACTGCAGGAAGCCGGGCACGCAGGCGTCAACCTGTGCGCTGGACCATAGCGCGTGCAGTACGGAGGCGATGACCGGGTCGCGATGCAGTCGCAGGGAAAGGGAGGGGACGTCCGGGAAGCCGCCAGGCGCATCGCGCCACTGCGCGGTATCGATGGCCATTCCCAGCAGCTCCACCGCAGGGCTGGCGTAGTGCCCATGATCGCCGGGCAGTACCACGTTGAACTGGCTCGGATGCCACGGCGCCTGCAGGACCCCGGTAGTGGTGCGCTGGTACAGGTTGCCGCCGCCGGCCAGCAGCAGGCCCAGGCGCAGCTGGTGCGGGTGCCCCATGGGGCCTTCGCTGGCCTGGAAGCCATGGCGCAGCAGAACGACCGAGCCATCCTCGCTGGTCACGGTTCCGGGCATGGGCTGGGCGGCTTCCCGGTGCAACTGGTCGGCGAGGGCGGGCATGGCGGGTCCAGGAATGGAGCGGCGCTGACTGCAATGGAGTGGCGGCGAGCGTCGAATGTTACAGGATAACAGTTTGCGCCAGCCGGCCCGCCAGGCGCGTTTCCGTTCCTCATGAGGTTTCCCTTGAAAGCCCCCGTTTCCTCCGTTGCCCTCGTCGCAGCGTCGTTGCTCGTTCCCGTTCTTCCCGTCCACGCGCAGTCCGCCGATGCCACCACCCTCGATGGCGTGGTGGTCACCGGCTCCAAGCGCGATACGCCCTACCTGAAAAGTGACCTGTCGGTGACCGTGCTTGACCGGCAGGCGCTGAAAGAAGCCGGTGTCACCGAGTTCCGTGACCTGGACAAGCTGGCCCCCAACGTGAAGTTCAACGTGATGGGCCAGCTGAGCAACATGTTCATTTCCATCCGCGGCATCGAATCCAATCCTTTCCTGGTCAACCGCGCGTCGGTCTACATCGATGGCATTCCGTTCCGCGAGCTGAGCAACGCGGTACTCAACCAGGTTGAGTCGGTCGAGGTGCTGCGGGGGCCGCAGGGCACCCTGTACGGCGCCAACAGCGAATCCGGGATGGTGCTGGTGCGTACGCGCGGCCCGGCCGATACCCGCGAGGGCGAGGTGAACGTGCGCAGCACCTGGTTCGGCAACGGCAACGGTACGGCCGTGGATGGCTTCCTGGCGGGCCCGCTGAGCAAGGACGGCACGCTGTCGGGCTCGGTGGCGTTCATGGGGTCCGATGAGGATGCCCACCTGAAGAACCTGACCCCGTACGGTGCGCGCGGCGAAGTGAAAGAAGGCTACCTGCAGGGCAAGCTGCGCTGGCGCCCCAGCGATTACGTTACCGTCAACGCCTTGGCCTATCACCTGCGCACGCGCGCGCCGGGCATGTTCGAGTACGAGTACCTGCCGCTGGATACCGGCCTGTACAACCGCACCTATGGCGACCGCCTCAATGGTGGCCGCCATGCAGGTGATTTCACCTACATCAACGATGCGCCCAAGCGCACCGAAAAGGATGAGACCGTTGCAGGCCTCAGCGCGCAGTGGCAACTGCAGTCCGGCACCCTGGATGTCGCCGCCTCGTACCGCAGCGAGGAAACCACCTCGGCTGGCTATGACTTCGACATGACCGCCAGCTCCGCGCTGGCCGGCTACATCTACGACAAGAAGGATGCATGGAATGCCGAGGCGCGCTTCAGCTCGCCCAGCGATCAGGCGCTGACCTGGATGGCCGGTGTATCGACCTACCGCATCGACAAGGATTCGATCCAGGGCACCTTCGTCGGCCCGGCACTGCGCGGGCTGGACAGTTACAACCTGGCGCCGCGGCAGACCTCCAAGGGTGAGGACTACAGTGTTTTCGCCACCGCCAGCTACACGCTGCCGGCATTGCCGAAGCTGACCGCCAGCCTCGGCATCCGCCACGAGCAGGCCCGCCGCTCCACCGAGCAGCGTGCCGGATTCCTCGACCTGGGTGCGGGGGGCCTGGTGCGCTACCGCGACGCAGCCCTGGCGCATACGTTCTCAGCCACGTTGCCGCGCGTCTCGCTGCGCTATGACGCCAGCGATGATCTGTCGTTCTATGCGGCCTCGGCCAAGGGCTATATTCCCGGTGGCTTCAACCTGGCCGCCGCGCAGAGCGATGTGATCAACGACAAGGTGCTGCGCTACGAATCCGAACGCATGTGGAGCCATGAAGTGGGCTTCAAGATGAACCTGGCGGGCGGCCGTGGCCATCTCGGCGGCGCCCTGTTCCATATCAGCTCGGACAACTGGCAGGAAATCCAGGTGGCCACCGATGCCAACGGCCGGCCGATCTCCTCCGACTACGTGGGCTCGGATGCCTCGATACGGTCGCGCGGTGCGGAACTGGAAGGCGTATTTGAAGTCGCGCCGGGGTTCACGGTGATGGCCAATGTCGGCTATGTCGATGCCACGTACACCAAGCTGTGGGTCAGCCCGCAGGAGAACCTGCACGGCAAGCGGGTCAAGCTGACGCCGCACTACACCGGCTACCTGGCAGCGCGGTATCAGTTCGACTCCGGCATCTACGCCCGGGTGGAATCGCAGTTCACCGGTTCCAGCGCGCTGGATGAGCGCAACCGCGCGTTCCAGCCGGCCGTGGCCGTGCTGGGCGTGCAGCTGGGTTACGAGCGGGGCCCGTGGAGCACGCGCGTGTTCGTGCAGAACCTGACCGACAAGCGCCGCATCAACGGTCTGATCTTCGACAACCTGGCCTTCGGCCGGGACGGCAACTACTACGGGCCAGTGGACAGCCCGCGCATTGTCGGCGCCGAGGTCGGCTACCGGTTCTGAAGGGTCATCAGCCGGCGGACCGCAGGGCCCGCCGGTTGCGCAGATGTGCCACGGCCAGCACCACCCCACCGCAGGCGGTGGCAGCGCCATGCCAGAGCAGCGATTCCTTCAATGGCAGGTACAGCGAGGCGGACAGCAGCAGGATCGCCCCTGCAAGGGCCACGCACAGCGGCAGTGCCCGCTGATGGCGGCGCTGGCCGGCGGCGGTGCTGAGCAGGGCGATCGTCGAGGCCAGCAGCGCGAACAGCCACTCCCAGCGCGACATCACCAGCAGTGCGGTCATCGCCGCGTGGCCAGGGTGCTGGAACGAGCGCAGCGCCATCATCGCCGCGGGCGTGAAGGCCAGCAGCAAGGGCAGGGCAACGCAATGCGCGGCACAGGCCAGCGACAGCCAGGCGCCCGCCAGATCGAAGCGGGGATGCCAGCGTGCCGAAGCTGGCGGCTGGGCGCGGGCCCTTGCGGGCGAGGTCGGGATGTGGTCCATAATGTTACATAGTAACAATTCGGAGCCGCCCCATGAAACGTTTTGCCGCCCTTCTACTGCTGCTTGCTGCTCATTCTGCGAACGCCCACGACGTGCGCCATCACGATGCACACGTCCATGGCCAGGCCGATGTCGATCTGGCCGTGGACCAGGGAACGCTGGAGCTGGCACTGCGTGCGCCGGGCATCGGCATCCTCGATTTCGAACGACCCCCCGCCGACAGCCGCGAACAGGCCGCATTGGCGCGGGCGCGGTCGATCCTGCAGAGCGGCAGCTGGGTCACGTTGCCGAGCGCTGCGCAGTGCCGGCTGGACCATGCCGAGGCGACTGCGGAGGGCTTTGCGCCAGTGGCAGTGGCAACGCAGCCTGGCCAGCACACGCACGCCGGATTCACCGCAGCACTGCGCTACCACTGCGCCAACCCGGCGGCATTGCGTGGGCTGGCATTGCCGCTGCCGACGCTGTTTCCGGGGCTGCATGAGGTGATCGTCAATACCGCAACGTCGACCGGGCAAGGCCGCAGCGTGGTGACCGCCGACAGCCTGCGGGTGCCGCTGGCGCCATGAACGAAGCGGCCATCATCGACCTGCAGGGCGTGCAGTTCAGCTATGCAGGGCGCGCGGTGCTGGACATCGCACAGTTGCAGGTTCGCGCCGGCAGCAGCGTGCTGCTGCGCGGTGCCAGCGGCTCGGGCAAGAGCACGTTGCTGGGCCTGCTGGCGGGCATCCTGCTGCCGGGCCGCGGCAGCATCCGTGTCGCCGGCCAAGCGGTGAACACGCTCGGTGCCGCCGCGCGTGATCGTTTCCGCGCCGATCAGCTGGGCGTGATCTTCCAGCAGTTCAACCTGCTGCCATTCCTGAGCGTGCGCAACAACATCGCCTTGGGCGTGCGCTTTTCGCCACTGCGCAACGCGCGCATCGAAGGTGGGCTGGACGCGGAAATCGCGCGCCTGCTGCGCGCGCTGCAGCTGGACCCGGCACTGATGCCGCGCGCGGCGGGCACACTCAGTGTCGGCCAGCAGCAGCGCGTTGCCGCTGCCCGTGCCTTGATCGGCCGCCCAGCGGTACTGCTGGCCGACGAACCGACTTCGGCGCTGGACCCCGACGCGGCCACGGCCTTCCTGCAGCTGATGTCCGCGCAGTGCCGCGCCGCCGGCACCACCGCGCTGGTGGTCAGCCACGATGACCGCCTGCAGCCATTGTTCGACCAGGTGCTGTCGCTGGGTGATCTGAACCGGGCAGGGGGTGCACATGTTTGAGTTGGCCTGGGCCAGCCTGCGCAGCCGCGCCCTGAGCGTGAGCCTGACCGTGCTGGTCATCACTCTGAGCGTTGTCCTGCTGCTGGGGGTGGAACGCATCCGCACGCAGGCCCACGAGGGCTTTGCCAGCACCGTCTCGGGTACGGACCTGATCGTCGGCGCGCGCTCGGGGCCGGTGAACCTGCTGCTGTATTCGGTGTTCCATATCGGCGACCCGACCAACAACGTGTCCTGGCAGTCCTACCAGGAGCTGTCCACGCTGCCGCAGGTGAAATGGGCAGTGCCGCTGTCATTGGGCGATTCCTGGCGGGGCTATCGGGTGATCGGTACCACTGCCGGTTACTTTGAACATTACCGGCATGGCGCAGGTCATCCGTTGGCATTCGCGCAGGGCCAGCCGTTCGACGATCTGTACGACGCCGTGGTCGGCGCGGAAGTCGCACAGGCGGCGCACATCGGTGTGGGCGCTGACATCGTGCTGGCCCATGGCACCGGTGCGGTAACGCTGGCCACGCATGCCGACAAACCGTTCCGTGTGGTCGGCATCCTGCAGCGGACCGGCACGCCGGTGGATTCTTCCGTGCTGGTTTCACTGCCGGCGATCGAGGCGATCCATGTCGACTGGCGTTCCGGCGTGCAGCTTCGCAGCCAGCATGTCAGTGCCGAGCAGGCGCGCCAGCTCGACCTGACCCCGACCAGCATCACCGCCTTCATGCTCGGCCTGAACTCGCGCATCGCAACGTTCAGCGTGCAGCGCAGCATCAACGAGTATCCAGACGAAGCGCTGCAGGCCATCCTGCCCGGCGTGACCCTGCAGCAGCTGTGGCAGTCGCTGGGTACCGCCGAGCGCGCGCTGCAGTTGATCAGTGCGATGGTGGTGCTGCTGGGCATGGTTTCGCTGATGGCGCTGCTGGTATCGACGCTGCAGGAGCGCCGCCGTGAGATGGCGGTGCTGCGCGCTACCGGTGCGCGTCCGGCCTATGTCGCCTGCCTGCTGGTGGTTGAAGCCGTGGCCACCGCAGCGATGGCCTGCGCGCTGGCGCTGGCCGTGCTGACCTGCGCCAGCGTGGTGGGGTGCAGCTGGGCGCTGGCCAATTTCGGTCTGTCGATCACCCACGTCTGGCCGGACGCGCGCGAACTGGCCTGGGTGGGTGGCGTGCTGTTGATCAGCGCGGTCGCAGGCCTGCTGCCTGCGCTGCTGGCCTACCGGCGCACCCTGGCCGATGGCCTGGCGCCTGCGTCATGAGCACGGGCGTCCGCGGGTTGCTGCTGGCTGCGACCATGCTGCTGATCGCCTGCACGCGGCCGACCGATACCGGTGTGCAGGCACTGCCTCCGTCGCCGGCGCAGAGCAATGCTGGCACTGAAAGCGAGCAGGAGCTGGACTGGTTGCAGATGCTGCCGGGCGATGAACTGGCAGCACTGGAGCGCGGTGAGGGGCCGGAGGTGCAGCACAGCGGCAACCGGCGCATGGCCCAGTTCGGCACGTTCCGTACCGTGGACGCGGTGCTGGATCGCGCAGTGCGGCTGCCGGGCTACGTCGTGCCCTTGGCCAACGCGGCAGATGGTCGTCTGCTCGAGTTCCTGTTCGTGCCGTACTACGGCGCGTGCATCCACGTGCCACCGCCGCCACCGAACCAGATCGTGCACGTGGTGCTGCCGCGGCCGATCGCCATGCCCGATATGTACTCGCCGTTCTTCCTGGCCGGCGTGCTGCGCGCCGAGCGGGTGGACGATGATCTTGCAGGCTCGGCCTACAGCATGGCCGACGCCGAATTGAGGCCTTATGAACCGTAGCGCGAAGGTGCTTGCCGTTCTGCTTCCCGGTGTACTGCTGACCAGCTGTGGCCGGCCCGCCGTGGAGGCTCCGCAGCCACAGGCCAGCAGCGCTGCCGCTTCGCCAGCGGCGCGGTCTGCAGTGATCGACCGCTGGGACGCGCTGATGCCCGGGGAGGACAGCTTCCAGCGTCCACCGCCGCAGATCGGGCTGTCGCGTGGCAACGGCATGGATGGGGTAGGCGGATTGATCGACGACTCCGGTTCGGGCTCGCTGCCCGGGCAGGCCATCGATCATTCCAGCCCTGTGCGCGCGCAGCAGTTCGGCTCGACGGCGGTGGTCGATGGCGTGGATGGAGGGGCGCTGGACCTGGATGGCTATGTGGTGCCGCTGGCGATGAACGACGCCGGGCAGGTGGACGAACTGCTGTTCGTGCCGTTCTATGGCGCATGCATCCACGTACCGCCGCCACCGCCGAACCAGATCATCCATGTGACCCTGGCCACCCCCATCACGATGGGCGCGTTGTGGGACCCCTACCGGCTGTCAGGGCGCCTGCAGGTGAAGCACTTCGAGGCGGACATCGCCAGCGCGTCCTATGACGCAGCCGCGGCGACGCTTTCTACGATCACCCGATGACGAAGCTCCGCGCACGCACCGTCGCGCTGCTGATGGTGGTGCTGCTGCTGGCAGGGACCGGCGTGGCGCTGCTGTGGAACGCAACGCACGCGCCTTTGCCACCGGTAGTGGCATTTCCCGCACCGGCGGCGGAAGCGCAGGCACGCATCGAACATTACCTGGCTGCCGACAAAGCCTTTCGTGATGACCTGCTGTTCCTGCTGGTGGCGACGCTGCGCGACCGCTGCGAACCGGCGCAGGCGGGAGTGCTGGCACGCATGGCCAACCGTGCGTCGCTGCCGGTGCTGGCGGCGGTGAGCACCGTGACCACGCAGGATGCGAGCCTGGACCGACCGATCTACCAGTACATCCAGCACCGCGCCGACGCCACCGGCTGCGGCCAGCCACTGCGCCTGCCGGCAGGCGATGGCGGCAGTGTCGAGGTGGATATCGATCAGTACGCACGCACCTTCCCGGACAGCTACTTCGACCCGCAGCGCAGCAGTGTGCCGCGTGACTTTGGCGGGCGCCCGCTGCCAGAGCGCGCCGGCAACGCCTGCAACAGCGTGGTCTATTCGGTGCTGCCGCTGGGAGGGGTGGATTGGCGCTGCAGCACACTGCGCAGCAACGCTCGTGCGCGGGTGCGTGCGTTGTGCGAAGACGAGATGCAGCGGCAGCACGGCCATCTGCGTGGCGAGCTGGATGCCGAGGTGGGACACGCCATGCAGGACCCGATAGTGCAGGCGGTCGCGGCATTGCCCGGGGAATGCAGGTAAGCCAGGGCCTTGCGGCAGCGGGCATGGCGCCTCCCGGAAGCTGAATGGCGTCCGCTGGGACATTCGTAACTGTACAGGACATCCTGTATAGTTATGGACGTACCCCTTCCCATCCAGGTTTCCATGGCTCTCTCCCCGCCCTTGGACGGTGCTCCGTCCCTGTCGCGCGCCCGACGCTGGTCGCTGCTGTTCACCGTCGCCGCCGGCCTGCTGCTGGTCACGTTGGACAACTCGGTGCTGTACACGGCGCTGCCAACCCTGACCGAGGAGCTCTCGGCCAGTGCCGGGCAGGCGCTGTGGATCATCAACGCCTATCCGCTGGTGATGGCCGGCCTGCTGCTGGGCGCTGGCACCCTGGGCGACCGCATCGGCCACCGCCGGATGTTCCTGGTTGGCCTGGTGGTGTTCGGCATCGCCTCGTTGGCAGCGGCGTTCTCTGCGACCGCAGGGCAGCTGATCGCAGCGCGTGCGTTCCTCGCCGTGGGTGCGGCGGCGATGATGCCGGCCACGCTGGCATTGATCGGGCTCAGCTTCCATGAAGAGCGCGAGCGCAACATCGCCATCGCGATCTGGGGTTCGGTGGCCATCATCGGTGCAGCCCTAGGGCCGATCATCGGCGGCTGGCTGCTGCAGCACTTCTGGTGGGGCTCGGTGTTCCTGATCAACGTGCCGGTGGTGGTGGTCGCCTTCATCGCGACCCTGGTACTGGCGCCGGAAGGGCAGCGCGACAGCACCCGCCCATGGGACCTGTTGTCCTCGCTGCTTGCACTGGCAGCGCTGTCGGGCCTGGTATTGGCGATCAAGTCGCTGATCGCTACGCCGCCCTCGTACGGTGTGGGCGCTGTTTCGCTGCTGCTGGCGCTCAGCGCCGGCTTCGCCTTCAGCCGCCGTCAGCAGCAGTTGCCGTATCCGCTGCTGGATTTCACCATCTTCCGCAATCCGGCCTTCCTTGCCGGCACGCTGTCGGCGGTGTTCACCCTGTTTGCGATGGCCGGGCTGCAGCTGCTCACCACCCAGCGTTTCCAGCTGGTGGCCGGCCTCAGCCCGTTGCAGGCGGGCCTGCTGGTGTCGGTGGCGGCGCTGGGCAGCCTGCCCAGCGCGTTGCTGGGTGGCAGCGTGCTGCATCGCGTCGGCCTTCGCCCACTGATCTGCGGTGGTCTGGCGGCTGGCGCGGTGGGTGTGGCGCTGGTGGCGCTGGGCTTTCCGCATGGCCTGGGCTGGGTGGTGGCCGGCATGGCGATCACCGGCTTCGGCATGGGTGCTGCGATCTCGGTGGCGTCCACCGCCATCCTCAACAACGTGCCGCCGCATCGTGCGGGCATGGCCTCATCGGTCGAAGAAGTGTCCTACGAGTTCGGTGGCCTGCTGGCGGTCGCGCTGCTGGGCAGCCTCAGCGCTGCGATGTACGGCGCGTTCCTGCCGGAGTCGGTGGACATTCCCGCCGCTGCGCGCGAGGGGTTCACCCAGGCGTTGCACGTGGCGCGTGACACGGGGCAGGGGCAGTGGTTTGCCCTTGCAACCGCGGCCTACGATCGCGGTTACCAGATCGTGCTGCTGGTGATCAGTGCGGTGCTGGCGGGCGGCGCGGCGATCATCGCGCGCCTGCTGCGTGGACGCGCCGGTAGCCGCGACGGCGCCGCCGATCGCGTAAAATAGCGGCAATGAGAACCAGCAAGCGCGAGCGCATCCTCGACGCCGCCGTCAGCGTGATCAACCGCGACGGCGTGCGTGCGGTCACCTTTGAATCGGTGGCGGCCGAGGCGCAGTTGACCCGTGGCGGCCTGCTGTACCACTTCCCGTCGCGCGAAGCGTTGCTGCGTGGCATCGACGAGCACCTGGTGCAGAGCTGGGAAGCATCGATGGAGGCGCTGCTGGGCAAGTCGGCTGGCGAGGCCACTGCGCTGGAGCGTTACCAGACCTTCGTGCGCGTTTCGGCGCAGAGTGCCACCCGCGCCGAGCTGATGTTCATGCTGGACTCGGTGGGCCCTGAGTTCCCCAGCGAGCGGCCGTGGGCACCGGTGGTGCAGCGCTGGGCACCTTCGCCACCGGCCGCCGGCAGCGACGACCCTGCGGTGCTGGACAATTTCGTGGCGCGGCTGGCCGCCGACGGCCTGTGGATCTACGAGGCCATGTACGGAGGCCAGCTGGACGAGAAGGTGCGCGCACAGTTGACCGAGCGGATCGGCGGGCTGCTCTCTCCCGAGCAGTCCCGGAAGGCGTAGCAGCCAGTCCATCCGCTGAGGGCGCCCGTCAGGCAGGCGGATGCCCGTGCAGGCCATCCCCCTGCAGTCGCTCCGGATGGGTATACACGTTGAAGCCCCCTTCGCGGGCGAAACCCACCAGGCATAGGCCGGCACCGCGGGCCAGATCGATGGCCAGTGCGGTGGGGGCCGAGACGGCGGCCAGCACGCTGGCGCCGGCGCGTGCCGCCTTGCTGACCATTTCATAGCTGGCGCGGCTGGACACCACCAGCAGGCCGCCATCGATGCTGTGTTCGTTGTGGTGCAGCGCACCGATCAGCTTGTCCAGCGCGTTGTGGCGGCCGACGTCTTCGCGCACCCAGCCGATGCGGCCACTGGCATCGGCCCAGGCCGCCGCATGGGTCGAACCACTGGCAGCATTCATCGGCTGGCGTAGGGCCAGCCCAGCCAATGCCCGCTGCAGGGCAGCCGTCTGATACGTGCGGCGGTCTTTTACCGGCGGCAGTGGGCGCAATACGTCTTCCAGCTGACGTGCGCCGCACAACCCGCAACCGCCGCGGCCAGGCAGCAGGCGCCCGTTGTCCGGATCCAGTGCGGCGCCGGGGGCGTCGGCGGACACGGTCATCTTCAGCTCGATGCCTTCCAGTTGTGGCTGCACCTCGGCGGACAGCAACTGATCAGGACGCTCGATCAACCCTTCGCTGAGTGAGAAGCCCAGGGCGAAATCCTCCAGGTCGCACGGCGTGGCCATCATCACCGCGAAGGCCGCGCCGTTGTAACGCATCGCCACCGGTACTTCTTCGGCGATCACGTCCACCTGTTGCTCCTGCCCTGTGCTGCGCCAGCGTTGCATCGTGCGCAGGGCCGTGCCGGCGGGCGGAGGGGAGGGCGGCGTCGATCCGGGCATGCGGCACATCCTGGGCAAAGCAGAAGGGCAGGCTACGCCCGCAGAATAGCGCAGCCATCCAGTGAAGACGTGGCGGTAACCCTTGCCATGACAGCCTGCTGTGCCACGGCCGGGCTATGGCGCCGCGGTTGCCGGCGTGCTTGACTGGCCACGGCAGCCGGGCGCGGGCCCGGCACTGCAGGCAGGCACTCCACCAACGCAGGTTCCCGACCATGTCCGAACAGAAGCCGCCGCGTTACAAGCCCTACAACCAACCGGCAGGCGGCTGGGGGGCCGCCGGTGCGACCGCCAAGGTGCTGCTGCAGCAGAGCGTGATCGGCAAAGGATCGAAGGCACTGCTGGCGATGAACCAGCCGGGTGGCTTCAAGTGCCCCAGCTGCGCGTTCCCCGATGCCGATCATCGCAAGAAGCTGGAATTCTGCGAGAACGGCGCCAAGGCCCTGGCCTGGGAAGCGACCCAGCACCGGGTGACCCGCGAGCTGTTCGCCCAGCACACCGTCACCGAGCTGATGGCGCAGACCGATTACTGGCTGGAGATGCAGGGCCGGCTGACCGAACCGATGCGCTACGACGCCGCCACCGATCACTACGTGCCCTGCGAATGGGACGAGGCGTTCGCGCTGATTGGCCGCCATCTACAGGCTTTGGACAACCCCGACCAAGCCGAGTTCTACACCTCCGGCCGCACGCCCAACGAGGCGGCGTTCCTGTATTCGATCTTCGTGCGCGAGTTCGGCACCAACAACTTTCCGGACTGCTCGAACATGTGCCACGAGCCGACCAGCCGTGGCCTGCCGCCGGTGATCGGCGTGGGCAAGGGCACCATCGTGCTGGACGACTTCGAACACGCCGAGGCGATCTTCGTCATGGGCCAGAACACCGGCACCAACTCGCCGCGGATGATGAGCAACCTGGTGGAAGCGCGCAAACGCGGCGTGCCGATCGTGGCGGTCAACCCGATGCCGGAGCGTGCGCTGATCCGCTTCACCGAACCGCAGGACGTGGTGCAGATGGCCACGTTCGGTTCCACCGAGATCACCAGCGAGTTCGTGCATGTCCGTATCGGCGGCGACCTGGCGCTGATCAAGGGCATGATGAAGGTGATGTTCGAGCGCGAGGCCCAGGGCGAGCAGGTACTGGATCATGCCTTCCTGGCCGAGCACACCGTTGGCCTGGAGGCGCTGCGCGAGGATGTTCTGGCGCAGGACTGGGATGAGATCGTGCGGGTGTCGGGCATCGCGCAGGAACAGATCCGGCGCTGCGCGCAGATCTATATCCGTTCGCGCGCGACGGTCATCTGCTATGGAATGGGCCTGACCCAGCACCAGCAGGGTTCGCGGCTGCTGCAGCAGGTGGCCAACCTGCTGTTGCTGCGCGGCAACTTCGGCAAGCCGGGCGCGGGCATCGGCCCGATCCGCGGGCATTCCAACGTGCAGGGTGACCGCACGGTCGGCATCGATGAAAAGCCCACGGCGCGCTACCTGGATCGCGTGCAGCAGGTGTTCGGTTTCGATCCGCCGCGCGAACACGGCCACCACGTGGTCGAGTCGATCGCGGCGATGCTGGATGGCAGCGCCAAGGTATTCATCGGCATGGGCGGCAACTTCATCCATGCCGTGCCCGATACCGAACGCGCCTACGAAGCCATGCGCAAGCTGGAACTGACCGTGGGCATCGCCACCAAGCTCAACCGAGGTCATCTTGTGCATGGCCGCGACGCGCTGATTCTTCCAGTGGTGGCGCGTTCGGAGTGGATCCGCACGCCGAAGGGCGAGCAGTTCGTCACCATCGAAGATGCGATGTCCAACGTGACGGCGTCGCGCGGTGTGCTGGAGCCGGCCAGCGAGCACGTGCTGCCGGAGGTGGAGATCGTCTGCCGGATGGCGATGGCAACGTTGCCGGACAGCAAGGTGGACTGGGCCGCGTACATGCACGATTACGGCCCGATCCGCGACCTGATCGCCGCCGTCTACCCTGACATCTACGCAGGCTTCAACGAACGCATCCAGGCACTGCACGGTTTCCATCTGGATATTCCACCGCGCCGGCGCGTGTGGCCGACGCCGAACGGCAAGGCGAACATCCTGGTCATGCCGGGTCTGGAAGTGAACACGGTGGTTGATGACCCGGAGATGCTGCGGCTGGCCACCGTGCGTTCGCACGACCAGTACAACACCACCATCTACAGCTACAACGACCGCTACCGGGGCGTGTACAACGACCGCATGGTGGTGTTCATGAACATCGAAGACCGTCTGGCGCGCGGGCTCGGCAAGGAAGCCCTGGTGAGCCTGGAAACGATCAGCGACGATGGCGTGACGCGGCGCATCGAAGGCCTGACCGTGCTCGATTATCCGATGCCGCGCGGTGCGCTGGCGGGCTACTACCCGGAGCTGAACCCGCTGCTGCCGCTGGACTACTACGACCGCATCAGCGGCACGCCAGCGGCGAAATCCATTCCGGTACGGATGCGCGCGCAGGTCGAGCAGGTCGACCTGCCTGCGTAAGGCAGGACCATGTATGCCAGCCAGCGGGTCTGGCGACGTCGAGCGTATTTGACGCTAGCGGGCGCCCAGGTGCGGGTTGGTGTCTTCGTCCAGGGCGAATGAACAGCGGTAGTAGTCGGCCGTATCCCGCCACACCGCCAGGATGGGCTCCTGGATCTGTGCAACCAGCCCACGAGCCGTTTCCCGATCATTGGCCTGGCAGGCGAAGTAGGCGAACGCCTGCAGGTTCCATTCGTCCGGATAGCGTGCCAGGATGTCCTCGAAGCCGCGTTTCATGCTTGGCCAGTCGACGGCAGAGTCGACGAACAGGCGTTTGCCGTAGTCATCCTGCGAGGCTACCCAGTAGATGCGCGCATACAGCATGTACTGATCTCGCGGCGGTGCCAGTGCCATGACCCGTCGTGCGTAGATCTCCAAGCCCTGCGCATCGCCACCCCATTTCGGCGCGAAGTAGCGGACGGCCGCGAAGTACAGCGGGTAATAGTCTGGAAAGCGCTTGATTCCTTCGTCGTGCAAAGCGATGAACTGCTCCAATGGCCAGCTGCGCTCGATGGCGAGGTGTTCCATCAGCTCGTACCAGTAGGGATCGGTCGAGACGATGGCCTTGTGCTCCTGCAGGTAGTCGATGGCTTGTTGCTGGTAGCTCTTGAAGGGCCCCCAGTCCTCGTCCTTGACCGTGTTGGCATAACCGCTGCCGCGAATGCTCCAAGCGTGGCTGGACAGCATCCTGGCCATGGCCAGGTGCGCCGCCGGTGACTTCGGATGGCGTTCGATCCAGGTGCGCACGATCTTCTCGCGGCCAGCCCAGTAGGCGGGGTCGCGGTTGGTGATGCCGAACGCCCTGGAGATGCCGACGTAGTAGGTGGACAGCTTCCACACGCCGCTGCCGAAGCGCTGGTCTGTCGTGCGATAGCGTTCGCCCAACCGTTCCAGCGCGGCGAAATCCTGCTTCTCGAACAGATCGTTGGCTTGCCGGATAACAGCGTGGCGGTCAGTCAGCTCATCGGCGCGCGCGGACATGGCGCCGCAGAGCAGGACGAGGGCCAGCAGCGATTGCATGATTCCATTCATCGAGACAATTCCGTGTCCTGGAGGGGCCCCGTGCCTGGAGGCTCGGGCGCAACCGCCATCTCGCCACAGACGCGGACAGCACGCAAGCCCGGGGTGAGTCAGCCAGCCGGACAGGCCGGTGGGCGCGCCCGTACGATTCCTCGTTGTCGCTCACCACCGGCACCCTCTGGGTCCAGCGCTTGGCGTTGTAGTCGAGGCTGACCAGGTACACCAGCCGCGCGCTGCGTCTCCGCTGAACGTCATCCATGATGGCACCCGGCAGCGGCGACGGGCGCGTCGTGCGTCGGCTATCATCAGCCCGTGGATATATCCGGCCTACTGCTGCGACTGATGCTGCTCCTGACCCTGGTGCTGAATGCACCGGCGCTGGCGCTTGCCTCGGGCGGCATCAACGGTCAGGCCAGCAATGGTCATTGCGGTGCACCCCACGAGAGCGCCGACATTGCGATCTCTGCCGCGCCTGCTCGCTGCGATGACCGGGACGCAGGCGCGTGCAGCAGCGAGGGTTGCGAATGCGTGCCGGCCAGTGTGGCCATGCTGCCGTCGGCGGCAAGCGTTCCTGCATGGCCGCGACCTGCAGTGCCCGGCGAAGCGCTGCGACCCGGTCATCCCGCGCCTGCGCTGCCGCACCTGATCCGTCCGCCGATCGCCTGATCACGCGCAGGCATTGCGTGCCTGCCGTCCTGCAGTACCCCCTCATCTACCTGACCCACGCGAATCCATCGTGTGGGTGGCAGGCGCTCGCGCCTGCGATTGCGAAGGACAACCTGACATATGAACCGCACGCTTTCCCTGAGCCTGTTGCTTACCACCGTTCTGCTTGGCACCGCCTGCGCGCGTGCCTCCGAAGAGGCCGTGTCCTCGCCCGCCACGGCAACCGCAGCCTCCTCGTCGGCAGTCGCGGCGACGATCGATCCAGAACTACCGCTGGCCATCGTCCACAAGACGGCCAGTTGTGGCTGCTGTGGCGTGTGGGCCGACCACCTCAAGGCTGCCGGCTTCCCGGTTGAGATCCGCGACACCGATGACATGCATCCGGTCAAGCAGCGCCTCGGCGTACCGGCTGGCAAGGCGTCCTGTCATACCGCCGAGATCGGTGGCTACGTGGTGGAAGGCCATATTCCGGCCAGCGACATCAAGCGCCTGCTGAAGGAACGACCGACGGCGCGTGGCCTGGTGCTGCCGGGCATGCCGGCCGGATCTCCGGGCATGGAAATGCCGGATGGCTATGTGCAGCCGTATACCGTAGAGCTGGTGCTGGCTGATGGCAGCACCGAGCCCTTCGCACAGCGCGGGCAGGGCGGCTGACAGGGGTTCAGCGGGCGCGGCGGCGGATTGCCGCCGCGCCTGTTCAACGCTGCTTTTCGCGTTCCTTCTTCAGCTGCGCATCGAAATTGCGTTCGGCCGTATCGGCGTAGCCTTTGCAGGTCATCGCCTTGGCTGCTGCCGATGCACCCGCGGCGTAGTTCCAGCCGCTCGCACCGGGGTGCGGGGTCAGCAGGATGTCGCAGGGCAAAGCGCGTACCGTGGCGAAGCTGCGATGGTAGTCGTCGATCAGGTGCGGATAGCGCGGGTTGTCCTGCAGTTGATAGCCCGGTGCGCTCAGGCTGTCGGCGTAGACGATGCGCACGGGTTTTCCTTCACGGGTATCGGTCCAGGTCCAGGCGGTGCTGCCCGGGGTGTGGCCGGGCACGAAGTGCGCGGTGAAGTCGATGCCACCGAGCGAGACCACCTCGCCGTCCATGATGATCCTGTCGGCGGTTGCCGGCGGATAGGTGATGCCGTCCCCGAAGTGCAGGTCGTTGCTGCCGCCGCGTGCCAGCAGCACCGCCGATTCTGCATTGGCCACGATCTGCGCACCGGTGCCGCGCTTGAGCGCCGCAACCGGGCCGGCGTGGTCGGCGTGGGCATGGCTGAGCAGGATCAGGCGCAGATCATGCGGCGCAACACCGCGCGCTTTCATGTTGCGCAGCAGGTGATCGGCCATCTGCGGCATGCCGCCATCGAGCAGCACCGCGCCCTGCGGCGTCTGCACCAGCAGCGCGGTCAGGTCTTCGGTGCCGATCTGCCAGGTGTGGTCGGCAATCTGCAGCGGCGCCATCGGCTGCAGCCAGGAGGCATCCACGGTGTAGGCGCGCAGCTGCGGAAGCGTCGGTTCGGCGGCAGAAGCCGCAGCGGGAAGCAGGGCAGCGAGCGTGATGGCGAGGGTCTGCAGGCGCATGGGAGGACACCGATGAAGGAGGCCCAGAAACTAGCATGGGCCTCCTTCGTCGCGTCACGCATAGATTTCATGGCACCCATAAGGGCGCCATCTCTCAGTAGCGGTACTGCCATCCCAGCGTCAGTACACGCCCGCGGCCGGCAAAATAGCTCGGGTTGGATGGCGTGGTCTGCGAGTAGTAGGTGATGTACTGCTTGTTGGCGAGGTTCTGCACGCCCAGGGTGAAACTGCTCTTGTCCAGCGCATAGCGGGCGACCAGATCGAACGTGGTGTAGCCCTTGAAACTGGCCACCGGCACGCCGCGCAGGTCGAAGTCGCGATCGAAGGCATGGCTGGCCTGCAGACGGGTGCTGAGCTGCGAGGTCCAGCTCTGCTCCCAGAACGCGGTCAGCCGGTTCGGGGCGATGTTGACGCCCGCCAGGTCGCTTTCCAGTTGACCATCCAGATTGGCGTCGTAGCGGCCATTGGCGCGGGCGTAGCCCAGGCCGAGGCGGCTGTCGCCCAGGCGCAGGCGCAGGTTGGTCTCGAAGCCTTCCACCCGCGTAGCCTGGCGCTGCACGTTGTAGGCATCGATACCGGCGTCATAGACCAGTACCGAACCCAGTTTGGATTCGGAGGTGTAGTACGCGATATCGCCGCTGAAGCGACCATCGTCATATTCCAGTCCGATCTCGCGGTTGTCCGACACCACCGGCGACAGGTCCACCAGGTTGTCCACGCGCTGGCCATCGCGGTTGATCGCGCGCAGCACGCGGCCAACATCGGCCACGGTGTAGCCTTCCGAATACGACGCGTAGGCGTTGAGGCGATCATTGATGTACCAGACCGCGCCGAAATTGGGCAGCGTCTCGCTCATCGTCGGTTTGCCACCGGCCACCTTGCGTGCGCCGTAGCGGGGCAGGGTGGTGTAGTCGCCTACTTCCAGTTCGCCCTTTTCGTAACGCAGGCCAGCGGACAGCATGACGTGGTCGGTGGGCCACCACTGCAGCTGCAACAGCGGCGACAGGCTCTGGTAGGTGGTCAGCGGCACCCAGTTCAGGCCGCTGGCCAGCAGTACCTGGTGGGTGCGGTCACGCAGGCCATCCAGGCCCAGGGTCACGTCCAGCGACGTGTCGCCGATGCGGCGCCAGCTCTGGGTCAGCTTGAAGCCGCGTTTGTCCGATTCGTTCTGGGTCTGGTCCCAGGCGGCGTTGGCACCCGTGTTGCCCCACGGGTCCCACTGGCTAGCGCCGTAACGCCCTTCGAAATCAACCGCGAAGGCCTGCGCCAGGAACTGGCCGCCGAACAGATCGGCATTGCTGTAGTCCAGGGTCAGCGAGCGTGAGCGGTTCATCGGCGGATCGAGCGGCGTATCGCCGGGCACCGACGTGGCCGGGCGACCGCTGCGGAAGTTGCCATCCACGGGCAGGTAATTGTCCAGGCCGCGCAGTTCGTAGCGATTGGCCATCAACTGCAGGCGCTGGCCTTCGGCGATGTTCCAGCCAAGCTTGGCGAAGATGTTGGTCGAGGTCGAATCCATCAGTTCGCCCTGCGCATTGGTGCCGATCGCACGGCCGTCGCCGTCGTAGTACAGGCCCTGCCGCTCATGGGCCAAGCCGGCAACGAGGTCGAACTGTTCGCCGCGGATACCCACCAGTGCCGAAGCACGCTGGCCATCATCGTCGCGGCGGCCCGGCGAGGCGGCAGTGAGCGACAGGTTGCTGTCCAGCAGGAAGGCGCCCGGTTCGCTCGGCGCGCTGCGGGTGATGATGTTGACGATGCCGCCGGTGCCGCCGATACCCTGCAGCGCGTTGGCACCGTGGATCACTTCGATGCGTTCGATCATCGCCGGATCGATGGTATGTGAATCACGCGAACCATCGCGCAGCGGCGTGGACTGCGGCACGCCGTCGACCATGTAGAGGATGCCGCGCCCGCGCATGCTTTCGCCATAGTTGGACATCTTCTCGCGCGCCGGGGCGAAGGCCGGGATCTGCGAGGACAGTACGCGTGACACATCCGAGCCCAGTGCCAGCTGTTGCTGGATGTCCTCACGGGTGAGCACGGTGATGGTGTTGGGCATGGCGGTCTCGCCCTGCGGCATACGCGCAGTCGACGCCGACACGGTCACTCTGCCGAGTGAGGTCGCGGCTGCCGGCGCTGCTGCGGTGCGCAGGCTGTCCGCTTTTGCTGCCGGCGCCGCGGTTGCGACCGCACTGCGGATCACGAACACGCCTGGCGAGCGCTCCTCGACGTCCAGGCCCTGGCCGGCAATCAGCCGTTGCAGCGCCTCTCGTGGGGCATAGCGGCCGTCCAGCGCTGGCGCCTCGCGGCCGGCAACGCTGTCCGCAGCGAACAGCAGCTGGATGCCGCTCTGCCTGGCCATCGCATTGAGTGACTGCTGCAGCGGCGCCGCCGGAAGATGGACGTCCACCGTCATGGGGGTGGATTGCGCCGCCACCGGAAGGGCGGCGCACAGGCTGACGGCCAGCAGGGCAGGCGTCAGGCGGCGCAGGGCGGCGGGCAGGGCAATGCGGGTCATGCGGGGTCCTTCAGAGGGGTTCAAGCAGCAGCCGGATGAGCAGGGCCACAACCCACCCCCGATGCGGAATTCAGTGGTGCGCGGAGATGTGGACGCTGCCATCGTCGCGGGGGTGGACGACGACCGGCAGGATCTCCGGCAGCAGCGCCAGCGCGGTGGCGGCATGGTCGCCATCGAACACGCCCGAAACCTGCAGCGTGGCCAGACCGGGTTCGTCCAGTACGATCGCGCCGCGGTGATAGCGCTGCAGGCTGCGTATCACTTCGCCCAGCGGGGTCTGCGCGAACTGCAGCCTGCCCTCGGTCCATTCCCCGCTGCCGGTGGCGATCGGCTGCGGTTGCTGGACCGGGCCTGTCCCTGCCAGCAGCTGCTGGCCAGGATGCAGGCGCTGCTCGCCATCGCGGCCAGTCACGCGCACGCCGACCTTGCCGCGCCACAGGCGGACTTCACTGCGGTCACCGCGTCGATCCACATCGAACACGGTGCCGTAGTTGCGCACCTGCACCGGTCCGGCATCGACCTGGAACCGACGCCAGCGCGACGGCGCCACCTCGAAGCGGGCGCGTCCGTAGACCAGCACCATGCGGCGCGAACGCAGATGGCCGCGCACCTGCAGATGGCTGTCTGCATCCAGTTCGATGCGGCTGCCATCGGCCAGCAGCACGTTGCGACGCTCGCCGATGGCTGTCTGGCAATCGTGCTGTTGCCAGCCGGGATCGAAGGCGTAAAGCCCGCCCAGTCCAGTCACCAACAGCAGGCCGAGCACGGCGCCGCCGATCTGCCGGCTGCGATGAGGCCGATACAGCTGCACCGGGTCGGGCACCGGAAACAATGCCTTGAGGGTGTCCCGATGTTGATCCAGCACACGATCAGGCGAAGGCGCGCCGGTTCTGTCCGGGCGTGGGGTGCGCGGGCGGCGTGGTGCTGTCACGTCAGCGCCCGCACATCCAGCGTCTGCCGGCAATCGAGCATCGCCAACCGCAGATGCCGCTCGACGGCCTTCAGGCCGATGCCCATGCGCCGCGCAACCGCCGCCTGCGGCAGGTCATGGATCTTGTGCAGGATGAACACCTGGCGGCGGCGGCAGGGCATCGCACGGATGACCTCGACCAGCCGTTCCAGTTCCTGCGCGGCGGCCGCCTGCCTGGCAGGGCCGGCGCCTTCGCAGGCGGCATCTGGCAGTTCGGCACGGGGTTCCACCCACTGGCGGCGCAGGTCTTCGGCACGGCAACGATCAACCGCGGCGTCATGCGCCATCCGCCGCAGCAGCGCCATCGGTTGCCGCACATCTGCCGGGGTGGGGCGCTCCAGCAGGCGGATGCAGACATCGTGCACCACCTCGCGGGCCAGCCCGGGTGAGGCGAAGCGACGGCGCAGGTAATCCACCAGATCCTCGTAGTGGCGCACCAGCGAGGACACCAGCGGCAGCGCAGGTGATGGGGAGTGCGGTGGCGTGGACATCCGGGAAAGCGGCGCAGACGGGGAGGGGTGGGGCCACGCAAGGCCAGCCCTGCGCGGTGCCACGATAGTAATGGGAACTGTTCGCATTTGCTATCGAGTGTGCCACGGGGGATTGTTCGTGGCCGCTGGAAAGTGAATCCACGATCACCCTCTGCAGCGCACACTCGGCCGCAGATAGGCTGCAGGGCAGCCATCGGGGAGAGTGACCATGCACGTGCTTCTGGTGATCGTCGGCGGGTTCCTGTTGCTGGGCGTCTTCGCCCTGTTCGGCAGGCTCTGGAGCACAGGCAGCTCGCAGTTGCCAACGGCGCTGTTGGCCTTCATCGGCACCTGGCTGCTGGTGTCGGTGGCCAATCTGTGGGTGGGGGTCAGCCGGGCGGGCTATGCGGTGCGCGAGGAGCTGCCGATCCTGTTGCTGGTGTTTGCCGTGCCGGCGCTGGTAGCCGGTGTCATTTTCTGGCGGCTGGGCCGCTGAACCGAGGATCCGCGATGCCGGCAACACCCCGTCTTCCTGCCCTGCGTCGTCGCGACGGCCATCATGCGCGGGTGACCTACGAAGAACTGTTCTTCGATCTGGTCTACGTGTTCGCCGTCACCCAGCTCAGCCACCACCTGCTGCACCACCTGGGCCTGCTGGGCGTGCTGCAGACGCTGGTGCTGTGGTTTGCGGTCTGGCTTGGCTGGCAGTACGCGTGCTGGGTCAGCAACTGGTTCGACCCGGAGGCGCCGCGCATCCGAGGCCTGTTGTTCGTCACGATGCTGCTGGCGTTGCTGATGTCTTCGTCCATCCCCGAAGCCTTTGCCGGACGCGCGTGGATATTCGCCGGCGCCTACGCCACGATGCAGGTGGGCCGGACGCTGTTTGTCCTGCTGGAAGTAGGGCGCGCGCACCCGCTGGCTGCAAATTTCAGGCGCATGCTGGCCTGGGTCAGCGTTTCGGCCTGCTTCTGGCTGGCTGGTGCAGCAGTCGAGGGCAATGCGCGGCTGGCGCTGTGGGCGCTGGCCGTCGCCTGTGAATACATCTCGCCGATGTTCGGCTTTGCGTTTCCCGGCCTCGGCCGTTCGCGTACCCGCGAGTGGACCATCGAAGGCGGGCATCTGGCCGAGCGCTGCCAGCTGTTCGTGATCGTCGCACTGGGTGAGACGCTGCTGGCAACCGGCGGCGTGCTGAGCGAGGTGGAGCACTGGAGTGGAGAGGTGGTTTCGGCGGTGCTGGCGACCTTCGCCGGTACGATCGCGATGTGGTGGCTGTACTTCGGCATCTCCAGCCGGGACGCCACCGACACCATCACCCGCTCCGACGACCCGGGTCGCATCGGCGCCTATTTCCACTATGTGCACGCGCTGTTGATCGCCGGCATCATCGCCACCGCCGTCGGCAATGATCTGGTGATGGACGAGCCGGAGGCGGCAGTGACCCTGCCGTATGCCGCGATGCTTGCGGCGGGGCCGTTGATCTACCTGTTGGGCAGCGCACTGTACAAGCGGGCGGTCTACGGCCGCGTTCCGCGCTCGCACCTGGCAGGGGCGGCGGCGCTGGTCGTACTCGGCTTCGTGCTGCCATGGATGCACCTGCTGGCCGCAGGGTGGCTGACCAGCATCGTGCTGCTGGCGGTGGGGCTGGCCGATACACGGCTGAAGCACCGGCGTCTGCCGCGGGACTGACCGCCTGCCACGACGGTGCCTGACAGGTCGCAGCGGATCGAACTCAGCCCTGTCCTATGGGGAGGGGGGCAGGGCGTCGATAGCCTCGTGATCCCATCACCGGCCCTTCCACGGGAGCGCCGTCCCGACGCTGTGCGCCGGGGCCGCCTCCTGCTCACCCATGCACTGGTTTCCCTCCCTTCCACCGCTGTTGCGCGGTCGCAGCTCCTTCGACGGCGAAGACTGCGATGTCAGTGCGTTGCGCCGCTACCAGCACCGCGTGCTGCTGTGGGGCGGCTGCCTGCTCAGCCTTGCCATCGTGGCCGGGGTGGTCGCGCTGGTGCTGCTGCACGCCAGCGGCTTCCAGACACGTCGTCTGGAAGGGCTGCAGCGCACCCATGCGGCAGTCGAGGCGCATCTGGTGGCGGCGGACGCGGCACACCAGCGCATGTTGAACATGGCCGAGTATGCCTGGCGGCATCGTCCGGACAGCGACGTCGCCACCCGGCTGGCGGAGCGGCAGCGCTACCTGGCCGGTGGTCAGCGGATGATCGTCAGCGCCGGGCCCGAAAGCGCTCCGCAGATGGTGTTGGGGGTCGGCACCGACACCTGGCCTCTTGCCCGTCTGGACCGCTATCTCACATTGGCCCATTCGTTGTCGGTGATCCGCAGGCTGAGCACGCCACAGGGAGAACCGGATACGGCCGCCAGCGGCTTCTTCTTCGATCCCAGCCACCAGTTCCTGGTGCTGGGGGACGGCTTGACCGAACAGCGCCTGCTGGCTGCCACCGGTGCCGGCCATCGTGCGGGATTGTTCCGGCACCTGCAGCGGCTGTCGACGCCCTCCGCAGATGCTGTGCCTGGCACGGCCAGCGACATGCAGATCACCTTGGTGCGCCATCCTGTGAGCGCCGCAGCTTCGATCGCGGTGCGGCTTTCGGCGCACGACAAGGGCGGCGCGATCGGTACATTCGTGACCCTGGAACCGACAGATCGACTCGCACGGGTGATGGCGGTTGCAGATCGTGGCACGTCATTCGTGGTGACCGCTGATGGCCGCGTGGTTGCCGGCACCGCGGATGCCACCGGATTGCCGCTGGACAGCGCAATGCGTGCGCTACGCGCTGGCAGGCAGGGCGACGGGTCCGTGGTGGCGTTCCGGCAGGGGCCCCGCTTCTACCAGGCGTTGCGTGTCGCCGGCACCGACTGGCTGCTGGTGAACACCTATTGCGTGGGTGACATCGCCCAGGATGGCAGGCGTCTGTACGCTGTGGCCGCCGTGCTGGGGGGCGGACTACTGCTGGGCCTGTGGACGTTGCTTGCCTGGCTGCACTGGCGCGTGTTCGGCCCCGCGCTGGCGCGCGCAGCACGCGTCTACCAGGGCGAGCAGCTCAGCCGGTCCCTCATCCAGTTGTCGCCGGTGGGCCTGTGCCTGATCGACCGCAGCGAGGCCCGCCCTGTCCTGCAGAACGAGCTGATGCGCCACTATGCCGCAGCGGCCGAGCGCAGTGGCGTACCGCTGTACCTGCAACTGGTGCAGCTGGCGTCCGAACAGGAGTCCGGGACCGGCACGTTCCAGGCGCCAGTGGAGTTCGAGCTGCCTCTTCCTGCCAATGACAAATCGCCCGGCCGGCAGCTGCTGGTCGGTGCCGTCGGCGCCACCTATCAGGGGCGCAGCGTACTGCTGTGCGCGCTGCGCGATCTCAGCGCGCGCGTGGAGCTGGAGCAGCAGCAGGCGCAGGCACGCCAGGCCGCCGAAGCGGCAAGCCGCGCCAAGGGCATCTTCCTGGCGACGATGAGCCACGAAATCCGCACGCCGCTGCACGGTATCCTTGGCCACCTCGAACTGCTTGGCCGTTCCCCGCTCGATGAGGATCAGCAGGCCCGACTGCGCCGCATCAACCAATCGGCCGACTCACTGCTGCAGATCATCAATGACGTGCTGGATTTCTCCCGTGCCGAAGCGGGCCAGCTGGAGCTGCAGGCCGAAGCATTCGAACCGATCGCCCTGCTGGAGCGAGTTGCCGTGTTGTTCTCCCCGCTGGCGGAAGCCAAGGGGCTGGTGATGGATCTGTCGGTGGATGCGGCGGTGCCTACCCAGGTGGAAGGCCCGCAGGCGCGCATCGAGCAGGTACTGCGCAATCTGGTCAGCAATGCGGTGAAGTTCACCCTTTCTGGACGCATCGCGCTGCGGGTTCGGGTGGAAGCGCAGGATGAATCACTGTTGCTGCATGTGGAGGTGGCCGACTCGGGCATCGGCCTGAGCCCGTTGCAGCTGGAGCGGCTGTTCCAGCCCTATGTGCAGGCCGATGCGAGCATCATCACCCGCTTCGGCGGGTCCGGACTGGGGCTGTCGTTGTGCCGGGAACTGTGCCTGCGGATGGGCGGGGAGATCCATGCGCGCAGCACGCCCGCCGTGGGCAGTGTGTTTACTTTCGCGGTACCGGTGGGGCGGGTGGCGGGCGCCGCGCCTCGGCCGCTGGCGGGACGCAGCGTGGTGCTTGCCTCGGCGGCAGCCGGCTGGAGCGATGAACTGAGCCGGCGCCTGCAGGCATGGGGCGCCCATGTGCAGGTGATGGATGATCCGGGCCTGTTGGCCCTGCACGATGTCGATGCGGCCACGCCGCTGGTCCTGTTCGAGCGGGCACCCGCGCGGGATCTGCCGATCTTTGCCGAGGACGGACGATGCGTGGTGCGGGTCAGTGCCGATGGCCCCCTGCGTGCACAGCGTCGGGGGTGCACCTGGCGGGTATCCTGCTATTCCGGTGAATCGCTGCTGCAGGCGTTGCTGGCACCGTCCCAGCGGCCGGGGCGGCGGCCGCTGGCGGTCGGGCAGGGCTTGGACTAGATTCATTGCGGGCGCCATCGCACGACATCATTCAAGGGGAATCACCATGCATCCGGCCGCGCCAACAGCGCCCATCAACCAGATCGATGCACTGCGCAGACTGCAGCGACGCCTGCTGTTTGGTGGTGGCGGGCTGATCAGCATCCTGATCGTGTTGACGGCCGTCGCCAGCCTTGTCGGTGGCATCGGCGCGTTCCACTCGCGCGAGCGGCAGACCTTCCAGGAGGCGCAGTCCGCGTTGGATTATTTCCTGTCCCAGCGCGATCGCGCCTATGCCAACAGCATCAATGCCAATGATGCATTGTGGACTGACCAGCAGGACGAGCTGCGACGATTGGGTACCCCTCTGCTCAGTGACTTCCTTGCGCAGGGACAGCAACTGGTTGTGCGTGCTGAAGGACGCGCTTCGGTTCCATGGCTGGTGTTGGGCAACCCCTCGCAACCCATGCCGCCGGACGAGCTCCAGCCCTATCTGGGAATGCTGCACGAATACTCGGTGTATACCGCCGCTACCATCACCGCCCTGCAGTCCCAGGGCCCGACCACCATGTTCGCGTATGAGCCGCGAGGGCGACTGCTGGCCGTGGCCGGTGTGATCGACGAGGCCCAGCTGCTGCAGACCCTGAAGGTGCCAACCCGTGCACAGGCCTTCGAAAAGCTGATGCAGATGGAGACTGCCGTGGGCGATCAGGTTCCCGCGCCCGGTCCAGTGGTGGGCGCGGCGCAGGGCCGTCGCCTGGTGTCTTTCCTCGGTGAAAATCCGCTCAACGGTCAACCTGCGCTGATCGGTGTGATGACCATGGCCCGTGCGGACGCGCCGTACTTCCGGCGCGTGGTGTTCGAATCCATCGACAACCTCAAGGGACGACTGGAAGCAACCGATCCCGGCAGTTACCTGGTGACCACCGGTGACGGACGTGTGGTGCTGGCGGGCGGGGCGCTCGCGCAATCACCTGCCACGTTGGCTGCGGCGCTGGCAGATGCGCGATCGGCCGCAGGGCAGCGCCAGTACCACGATGGCCGGTTCCTGGTCAGCGGCGCGCTGCGCGGGGTGGATTGGCGCCTTACCCACCTGTACGGCTGGGCAGACCTGTGGCGGGAGCAGCATGCGGCGATCCTGCTGCGCGTGTTCACTGCACTGCTGATCCTGGCTGCACTGTGGATGCTGCTGTGGCGGATGGACCGTCGCGTCTTCGCACCCGCGTTGGCCGATGCCTCGCGGGTGTATGAGAGCGAAGCGCTGAGCCAGGCCATCATTGGTACTGCACCGGTGGGCCTGGCGCTGCTGCGCCGGGCTGATGGTGCCGCTCTGCTGCAGAACCAGGTGGCGCGCGATCTGGTCGGCGAATCCGGCCAGGACGAAGCCGTCCCGGAGCTCTATGCCCAATTGATCGCGCATGCACGTGGGCTGCCAGCCCGTGGCGGTGAATTCAACTGGGCGCTTGATGCCGGCACGAACGACGCCCGCCAGCTGCAGGTCGCCCTGGCGGCAGCCAATTACCACGACCAAGCGGTCTGGGTGTGTGCGATGCGCGATGCTACCGCGCAGGTGGAACTCCAGCGCACGCTGCAGCAGGCGCGGCAGGATTCGGAGCGCGCGCGCGAAGCGGCCGAGGCCGCCAGTCGCGCCAAGACCACATTCGTGGCGACGATGAGCCATGAAATCCGCACGCCGCTCAACGGTGTGCTGGGGCACCTTGAGCTGCTGGCACGTTCACCATTGCAGCCCGACCAGCATGAACGCCTGCAGCGGATTCGACTGTCGGCCGATTCGCTGATGGCGATCATCAGCGACGTGCTGGATTTCTCCAAGATCGAAGCAGGGCAGCTGGACATCGATCCGCTACCGTTCTCGCTGCGCCCGCTGATCGAACAGGCCGCGCTGCTGTACGCCCCGGAAGCGCAGCGCAAGGACGTGAAGCTGTACTTCGCCATCGACCCGGCGCTGGATGGGACCTTCATCGGCGACGTCCACCGTATCCGCCAGATCCTCAACAATCTGCTGAGCAATGCGGTGAAGTTCACTGCCTCCGGTCGCATCACCCTGCGGGCTGAGGATGGTGGCGGGGCAGGGGAACAGCGGCAGCTGCGCCTGCAGGTGGTCGACTCGGGCATTGGTCTTTCCGAGGAACAGGTCGCCACGCTGTTCCGTCCCTTCCAGCAGGGCGATGCCAGCGTCTCCCGGCGCTACGGCGGCAGTGGTCTTGGCCTGGCGTTGTGCCAGCAGTTGGCGCAACTGCTGGGAGGGCGGATCCAGGTGCAGAGCACGCTGGGTGTCGGTAGCGTGTTTACCCTTGACGTACCCGTTCACCGTTCAGTTGTCGCGACAGCGCCGGACCAGCCACTGTCCGGTCGTCGCATTGCCCTGTTGTCGTCGGCGCAGGAGTGGCGGCAGGAGATCGGGCAGTTGCTGCACCGCTGGGGCGCCGATGTGACGGTGATCGAGCGACCTGCGGATGGCGCTTCCGGAGCCACGCTGCTGATCTTCGGCGAACGCCGTGCCTGGAACGATGAAGAGGAGCTGGCGGTGCTGCCCAGCTATGCCAGGGTCGTGCGGGCCTATCCAAGGGGGCCGTTGTCGCCTGAGCAGCGCGATGATGCGGTGCACGTTTCCTGCTATGCCAGCCCCGCGTTGCTGCAGGCGCTGCGCGGGGAGTGGATGCCTGTGGCGCGGGCGCATGACGCTGCGCCGCAGGCCGAAACACGTCGCACGCGAGGCCGTGTTCTGTTGGTGGAAGACAACCCGGTCAATCGCGAGCTGATCCAGCAGCAGCTGGAGGAGCTGGACTGCCAGGTCGACGCAATGGAAAACGGGCAGGTGGCGTTGACCGGCTGGCAACCAGGGGCGTGGGATATCGTGATGACCGACATCAACATGCCGGTCCTCGATGGCTACCAGCTGGCACGGGCCCTGCGTAGTCGCGGCGAGACGCTGCCGATCCTCGCCGTGACCGCCACTGCGCTGGCCAGTGAACGCGAACGCTGCCGCGCTGCGGGCATCGACGACCTGCTGCTCAAGCCGCTGGACCTGGCCCGGCTGCTGGCGATGCTGGATCGCTACCTGCAGGCGCTGCCGTCGCCGCCACGGTCCCCTTCGCCGGCAGGAAAGGACAAGCCGCACAAGCTGCGTGCATTGTTCGTGGAAAGCAGCACCCGCGACCTGGACAGGATGCAGGCTGCGGACGAGAGTGGCGACGACGCGGCGCTGCTGGAGCAATTGCATGCGCTGAAGGGCGTGCTGCTGATGATGGGTGAAAAACCGCTTGGCGCTCGTTTTGGCGATGCTGAACGGTTGCTGCGAGAAGGACAGTCGTTGTCGAAGGATGAACGCGGTGCACTGCTGTCCGATCTGCGCGACCTGATCGAAGCCTATCGCGATGGCCTGCGGGATGGAGCGTGAGCAGGCTGTTGCTACTCCGTATCCGGCCTGACTGTGCGCAGTCCCAGCTCGCTGGCGAACTTGAACAGGTCGGCGTCCTTGTCGATGCCGAGCTTGGCCATTCCGGCGGTCTTCTGGGTACTGATCGTCTGCTTGCGACGGTCCAGTCGGGTTGCGATTTCATTGACGCTCAACCCGGAGACGAACAGCGCCAGCACCTCGTGCTCGCGGGGCGACAGCGCCGCGATGGCACGCGGGGCCCCGCGTGCAGGGAGCAGTTGGGTGATCGACGGCGACAGGTAGCGACGGTTGGCCCATGCCGCTGCGATCGCCGCCGGCACGTGGCTGGTGTCATCGGCCTTGCTCAGGATGTGGTCGATGCCACTGGCGTGCAGCGCCTGGATCATCGCCGGCTGGTCGAGCCCGGTCATCACGATCAGGCGCAGGTCCGGAAAGCGCGCGCGCAGGTGATCAAGCAGCTGCAGACCGTCACCGAAGGCGCCGCCGGGCATGGCGTAGTCGGTCACCACCACATCGCAGGGGGTCTGCTCCAGCAACGCGACCAAGGCCGAGGAATCCCCCACCGCGCCGATGCAGGACAGGGTAGGAATATCGTCGATGGCAGCTTCAATGCCCATGCGGATGACCGGATGGTCGTCGGCGATGGCAACGCGGATGATCGGATGGGACATGGAGGGTCTCTGTTGCTTAAACCGACAGAAATTGCCGTAATTTGCACGAACCACTATAAGACAGCCGAACGCCCTCTGACAGGTCGTGCGGTGCACCATCACGGGAGGAAGCGAGCATGCCGTTGAACATCGTCGTGGCCGATGACCATCCGGTCCTGCTGGCCGGCATGGAGCACCTGCTGCAGGCCGCGCCGGGCCTGGCCATTGCCGGGCTGGTACGCGATTCCACCGAACTGGTCGATCTGCTCAGCCGCACTCCGGTGGATGTGGCGGTCTGCGATTTCTCGATGCCCAATGGCCGCTATGGGGACGGCGTTACGCTGCTGCGCTTCCTGCAGCGCCGCTTTCCGACCCTGCACCTGGTGGTACTGACCGGCATGGAGAGTCCTCTGGTTCTGCGCTCGATACAGCGTGCCGGGGTGTCCTGCATCGTCAGCAAGAGCGATCCGCTGGAGCAGCTGGTTCCGGCTGTGCACGCCGCCAGCCGCAGCCAGGCCTTCATATCAGCGGAGATCGCGCGGCTGATCGCCGAGAGTGGCCCGCAGGGCGATGTGCAGGAGACCGAGGCCCTGTCGAAGCGGGAATCGGAGGTGCTGCGGATGTTTGCCGAGGGGCTGAGCGTGATGCAGATCGCCGAGCGCGTTGGACGCAGCCGCAAGACCATCAGCACGCAGAAGATCGCAGCGATGCGCAAGCTGGGATTGCAGCGCGATGCGGAGATCTTCGAGTACGCGCTGACGCACGGCCTTGTGCAGGCGTCACAGAACGCACGCGCAGGCGCAGGCGGGGATGGATCCACCGACTGATTGAGGACGGGTCCGATGGACCCGGCGTCGCCCATGCCTAGGCTCGGAGACATATCCCTGCTGCGGTGACGATGTGCCCGTTCGAGACGACCCCCGTTTGATCGCCCTGCTGTTGCACTTCAGCCGGCTGCCCGCAGCCGCGCAGGCGAAATTCCTCGAACTGTTGAATCACTACCTGTTCGCCTCGCCGAAGCGCCGCAACCAGCTGCGCCGTCATTGGCACCGGCATGCGCCCGCCGACGACGAAGGTGATGATGCGTGATCCGCGGGAAACCGTGTTCGGCGACCGCGGCCGAAATCTCGGCCGGGTCCGATGGAGGCAACCGCCTCCGATTCCTAGCATTCCTCCTGCAGGCCAATGAACCGGGCTGCCGGGAAGGACGCTTCTCCCCAAGTGTCCCACCCGTTCCCGGCCCCGCCGTCCTCCCCGGCGGCGGGGCCCTTTTGCCGCCACGCGCGGATCACACCTGTGAAGAAGAATCCAACACCATGAAGCTCCTCCCGATTGCTTCCGCTGCAACCCTGCTGCTGGCTGCTGCGGCCGCCAACGCCCAGTCCTACGGCTCGGGCGTCATCGAATTCACCGGCGAAGTGACCGACCTGACCTGCACGATTTCCGGCGGTGCAGGCGCCATCGGCACCACCAACATCACCGTGCCGATGGACCCGGTCCAGGCCAACCAGCTGGCAGCTGCAGGTGACGTTGCGGGCCTGCATCCGTACCAGCTTGTCATCGGCGGCCCGGGCCAGGGTACCTGCCAGAACGGCAAGATCGCCGAGCTGTACTTCGACCCGACCGCCGGCCAGGTGGACGCGGGCAACGGCAACCTGCGCAACCAGGAAGCCAATGCCCCGGCCGTCAACACCCAGATCCAGGTGCTGTACAAGAACGCCGTGGTCGATCTGCGCGATCCGTCCTTCAAGACCGATCCGGTAACCATCGCCAACAACACCGCTGTGATCGACATGGCCAGCCAGTACGTCGCCGTCAATGGCGCTGCTGCGCCCGGCTTCGTGCAGTCGTACGTCAACTACAAGGTTGTCTACAACTGATGCCGCGCGGGGCCGTCGGCACGTGCCGGCGGCCCTGTGTCCGGCCTCATCCATGAGGTGATCCATGCTCTCCTTCAACCGCATGCTCTGTGCCGGCGTCCTCGCCCTGGGCGCACTGTTCGCCCAGGCAGCCGACGCATCGGTGGTGATCGGTGGTACCCGCGTGGTCTATCCCGCGCAGGACAAGGAAGTCACGCTCAAATTCATGAACGAAGGCGAGCGCGCCGTGCTGGTCCAGGTGTGGCTGGATGACGGTGACGACCAGTCCACGCCGGACAGCGCCAAGGCGCCGTTTGCGGTCGCGCCACCGGTGTTCCGCCTGGATCCGAAGAAACAGCAGACTGCCCGTATCCTGTTCACCGGTGCCACGCTGCCAACCGATCGTGAAACGCTTTACTGGCTGAACATGCTCGAGATTCCGCCGAAGACGGGCGGTAGCGCGGCCAACATCCTGCAGTTCGCCTTCCGTACCCGCATCAAGGTCTTCTACCGCCCACCAAACCTGGCCGGCGAGCCGGTGCTGGCGCATCAGAAGGTACGTTGGTCGCTGCACTCCGCGTCCAGTGGACTGGTGCTGCGGGCGGACAACCCCACGCCCTACCACGTCAACTTCGCCAGCGTCGGCCTGTGGGCCAATGGCAAGGAAGCAGGCATGCAGGGGGGCGGCATGGTCGCACCGTTCGCAAAGGGCGAGTTCGTGCTGGAGGGTCTCACAACCCGGCCCCCGGGCGAACTGAAGGGCGCGATCACCGTCATCAATGACTTCGGTGCCCTGGTGCCGACCCAGGTTGCCTTGCAGCCCTGAGTACAGCGCGCACCGGGTGCGCGCCATTCCCTGTTCCTGCGGAGACATCCTGATGAACGCCCCGATCCGGGCGCCGGGTAACGGCGCCTGCCGCCTGCGGCATGCCCGGCTGCCGATGCTGGTGGCCACCATCCTGTTCGCCCACACCGTCTCGGCAACCGAGCCCGGTGCCGATGATGCAGTGACGTTCGATGCGGCGTTCCTTCCGGCCGGTGCATCGGCCCGCCTGGATCTTGAACGCTTCGCACAGGCTGACTATGTCGCGCCCGGCACTTATCGTGGCGACGTCCGTCTCAACGGGCAGTGGCAGGCCCGTACCGACATCGTCTACCGCGAGGTGGAGGGCAGTTCCCGCCTGTGCCTGGATCCGGCCAACCTGCAGGCTTACGGCATCGGTCCGGAACGGCTGCAGGCCGACGCGCAGCACCTGCCCGCGTTGCCATGGCCGCAGGAGCTGTTCTGCGGAAGCCTGGGAGATCTGGTGCCCGGTGCCACGGCAGCGTTCGATGCGGGCAGGCAGACGCTGGACCTGCAGGTGCCCCAGCTGTACCTGCGCAACGAGGCACGCGGTTACGTCGATCCCAGCCAGTGGGATGCAGGCGTGCCCGCGTTCGCCTTGAGCTACAACGCCAACGCGTATCACTACAACAACGGCAGCACGGCCCGCTATTCGGGCTTCGTGGGACTGAACGCCGCCGGCCGCGTCGCCGGATGGCAGCTGGTGCACCAGGGCGCGATGACCCTGGGGGGCAGCCAACCCCAGCGCTACCGCTCAACGGCCGCGTATCTGCAGCACGATATCGTGCGGTGGAAGGCGCAGCTGATGCTGGGCGACACCTCCACGCCGGGCGACCTGTTCGAAGGTGTACGCCTGCGTGGCGTTCGCCTGGGCAGCGACGATCGCATGCTGCCGCAGTCGCAGCGAGGTTTCGCACCGGTGATCCGCGGCGTGGCCGAAACCAACGCACGGGTGATCGTGCGCCAGCGCGGCAGCGTGCTGCACGAGGCCAGCGTCGCGCCGGGGCCGTTCGAACTGGACGATCTGTATCCAACCGGCTACGCCGGTGACCTTGAAGTCGAGGTGCGCGAGGCGGATGGCCGCTCGCGCCGCTTCACCGTGCCGTACTCGGCGGTACCGCAGCTGCTGCGACCGGGCCAGTCGCGCTGGAGCATGTCCGCCGGGCGGGTCGACGAAAGCTCGCTGCGTGCGGCGCCAGAGCTGCTGCAGCTGCAATACCAGCGCGGCCTCAGCAACATCCTCAGCACCTACGGCGGCATGGTCGTGGGTGAGGACTACCGTGCCGGCCTTGCAGGTGCGGCCATCAACACATCCTTCGGCGCGGTGGCCGCAGACGTGTCGCTGGCGCGGACGGCGGTGCAGGGGCTGCCGCCGATGTCCGGCAGCAGCTTCCGGTTGGCCTACAACCGCAACGTCGTGCGCACCGGAACGTCTTTTGCCGTGGCCGCCTACCGCTATGCCACCCGGGACTACGTGAGCCTGCGCGACTGGGCATCGCTGCGTGATGCGCGCGCCCGCGATCTGGATATCGACACCGTAGCGCGCCAGCGCAACCGCATGGACCTGAGCATGAACCAGCAGCTGGGTGAGCGGGGTGGGCAGCTGTTCGTGATCGGCACCCGCCGCGATTTCTGGAACGCACCCGGCCGTCAGCTCGACCTGAGCATCGGCTACAGCAACCAGTGGAAGGCATTGAGCTACAGCGTCAACTTCCAGCGTACCCGCGATTCGATCGACTTCGGCCGCGGCTACCTGCAGGACAGCATTCCCGGCGTGGACATGCCGGCAGCAAGGGCCCAGCAGGCACGGGTGGACAACCGGCTGATGCTGATGGTGTCGCTGCCGCTGGGCAGGTCTCCGCGTGCGCCGTTGGGCAACCTGATGCATACCCGCAGCCGCAATGGCGAGCCGGCGACGCAGCTGTCGACCAATGGCATCTCATCGCGGGACGACCGCTTCAGCTATGGCGCTACCCTGTCACGCATCGCGGGCAGCAACAGCGCCGATATCAACACCGGCTACCGCGGTGCGCGCGGCCAGTGGACGGCCAGCATCAGCAATGGCAGCGATTACACCCAGCTGGGCATGGGCGCCGCAGGTGGCATGGTGCTGCATGGCGACGGGCTGACCTTGTCCCCGCCGCTGGGCGAAACGGCAGCACTGGTGCATGCCGCTGGCGCGGCTGGCGCGCGCATCGAGAACGGGGGCGGTGCACGCCTGGACAAGCGCGGCTATGCCGTGGTCCCGTTCCTGACGCCTTACCAGTTGAACACCATCTCGATTGATCCGAAGGGCACTGGCTTCGACGTGGAGCTGCAGGAGACCGCACGCAGCGTCGCGCCGCGTGCTGGTTCCCTGGTGCGGCTGGCTTTCAGCACGCGTGCAAGTCACGGCCTGATGGTGGACGCACGTACCGATGACGGCCGGCCATTGCCGTTCGGCGCCGAGGCAACTGACGGCCAAGGCACCAATGTTGGTGTGGTGGGGCAGGGCAGCCGCCTGCTGCTCACCGGCCTGCAGGCGTCCGGCCCGGTGCAGGTGCAGTGGGGTCCCGGCAGCGACGAGCAGTGCGTGATGCAGGTGCAGGTGCCAATGTCGCGTTCCAGCGACGGTTACACCGTAGTGGAAGCACGCTGCCAGGCCGCCGCCGCTGCACAGAAGTCCGAGCCCGGCACCCGACCCCATGTGGCCACTCTGGAGAAAGCGCCATGATCCCGATCCTGTTGGTGGCCCGCGTTGTGCTGGCCATGATGCTGTTGGCCAGTGCCCCTGTCTGGGCGCAGAACTGCCGGCTTGTCGATGGTGACAGGCCATTGGTCAACATCGCCAACCTCAATGGCTCGATCACTGTCGGGCCGGACGTGCCGGTGGGTACCGAGATCTTCCGTGCGACCTACTATGCCGGTCCTGCGAACCAGATCACGTGCTCGCCGGGGCGAATGGATCGCATCCGGCAGTACACCTCGCTGCCGCATCGCGCCTCAGACTTTGTCCATCCCACCTATGGCACTGTCTATGAGACCAACGTGCCGGGCGTGGGTGTGGCGGTTTGGTTCAGCGGAAGAGGGTTTCCAATCCTGACTGAAGACGAAGTCATCGAGCCGATCCTGCTGCTCTGGCCTGTTCAGTCCTATGACGTGAGCCTGATCAAGATCGGGCCGATCAACGCAGGGACCGTGACTGGCGCCAGCCTCCCGCAGTTCGAGTACCGGATGAGTGGCGTCAACCGGAACGTTCTGTTGTGGAGCGGGCGCGTGCAGGGCAGCCTGAACATCGTCTCGCGTACGTGCAGCACCAGCGATGTGCCCGTGGACCTGGGCGTGCATCAGATGAGCGAGATCCCTGCGGTCGGCTCCACCACGGGCTGGGTGAACGTGCCGGTGGTGCTGCGGGACTGCCCTGCATTCTTCGGACGCTACCGCGGCCACTTGACCACCGGCACGGTGCAGACCGCCAACGGGCGAGTGGACAACCGCATCCGCTATCGTGTCGATCCGGTCACCGCGGTTGCCGACCGCACGCGATCGGTCATGGCGCTGCAGGACGATGGCGTGAACATGACGGCGACCGGCATTGGTATCCAGATCGGCACGCAGACACAGGATTCGATCGGCTTCAATGCAATGCGGGATTCCGGCTTGGCGCTGACCGAAACCAACAACGCGCAGTACACGATCATGTTGCGTGCACGCTATTACCGACTTGCGGCGGCGGCCGCCTCGGGACAGGCCAATGGCGCCGCCACCATCACCCTGGAGTACAACTGACATGCACGCTGTGCTGTTGCTGGCCGCGCTTGCTGCGTTGCTGCCGCTACCATCGCAAGCGGCTGACCTGACCCTGCGCTTCAGCGGTCGTTTCCAGCCGGGAACCTGCCAGATCAGCGTCGCCGATGTCGACGTGGGTACATTCGACGCGGCGTACTTCACGGCCAATCCGCAGTCGCCCGTGGTCGGCTTCACGCTCAACCGCAGTAGCTGCGCCAATGACCTGCGGGTGCTGCACGTGCGCATGGCCGGAAGCGCCGACAGCAGCGACGCGCGCTACTTCGCGATACCCGCGGCAGGCGGTGTGCGCGGCCTGGCCGTCTGGTTGTACACGCCCGCCCAGCAGACATTGGCGCCAAACCAGGCAGGCTTCGACTGGCCTACCAATGGAACGCCTGCGGCGGGTCACCTGCTGTATGCGCGCCTGGTGCGCACCGGCACGGTGTCGGCAGGCACCATCCGCACTCCTGTGACCGTACAGGTCACCTACAACTGAGGCGCGTCATGCATCGCACTGCATTTTTCCTCGTGCTGGCCATGTTGACGGCCAGTGTGCAGGCGCAGGACACCCAGCCATTCACCGTTTCTGGCGAGATCCTGCCCGGCGCATGCCGGATTTCCTTCCCGGACGTGGATCTCGGGTCGCACCTGGCGAACGTGTTCACTGGCAGCCATGGCACCGCCTACGTCGATTTCAGCGGAACCGTCAGTGACTGCGACCCCTTGATTCGGCGCGTGGCAATGACCTTCGACGGCACCGCCGACAGTCACAACAGCGCGTTGTTCGAGGGAGTGCCCGGCGTGGGTGTGCAATTGGTACGCGTGGTGTCGTCGTTGAACGTGCCCCTTCCGCCGGGTGGGAGCACCCAATACGTGACGGCGGACGGCGTCTACCCGTTCCGTGCGCGCCTGCTGCAATCGGCGATGCCGGTCTCCGTTGGACGCATCCAGCGGCCCATCACCGTTTCCCTGACCTACAACTGAGAGCTTCCATGCATCTTCCGATTCCAGGCCTGCTGCTCGCCGCCGTGCTGACGCTGTCCGGTGCAGCATCGGCGCAGACCGCCACCACCACCAACTTCAACGTCACCGGCACCATTCTGCCGGGCGTATGCCGCATCGCCGTGGCCGATGTCGACCTGGGAACCTATCAGTCCACCCAGTTCACCGGTGCGTTCAGTACGCCGTTCCAGGCCGTCAACGTGGTGGTCAGCCAATGCGATCCTCTGGTCGCGCGGGTGGGCCTGCACTTCAATGGCGTCGCCGACAACAATGACGCGACGCTGTTCCAAGGCGTTGCCGGCATCGGTATCGAGCTGCAACGTACCAGCAGTGGCGCACGCCTGCGGCCCGGCGGGTGGACCCAGATGGCGACGGCCGCCGGCACCCACGCCTTCCGCGCGCGCTTCGTGCAGAGCGCGGCGACGGTTTCCGCAGGCGCGGTGAGCCGCCCGATCACGGTCACGATGACCTACAACTGATTGTCCGGCGGACTGAACGGCAGGTCGTTCAGCCAGCGCCGCAGGCGCCATTTAGGCCCCGTCCGATTCGGGACGAGGCCGCTGCTTTCTAGCATTTCCCCGTAGACGCGGCATCGGCCGCCATTCAACCGCCCGACCAAGCAGGCGCATTGCCTACGGAGAACATCATGAACAGCATCTACCGGATTGTGTGGAACGCGGCCATCGGAAAGTGGGTGGTTGCTTCAGAGCTGGCCACCGGCCGCAGGAAGAAGGGCGGCAAGGTTGCCGCACGCGGGCTGGCTGCGGCCAGTCTGCTGATGCTGGCCCTGCCGTTGTGGGCGGCCGAAGACAGCAGCACCACGTGCACCCTGGCACAGGGCCAGGCGGGTGTGATCGATGCTGAGGGCCGCTGTGTGGCCACTGATGCCGATGCGAACGCAGATGCGGCAGCGCAGACCCGCGCCATTGGTGTACAGGCCGCGGTGGATGACTTGTATGTGAAGGTCAATGGCTCGGGTACGGCTGCCACGGCCGCAGGAGTGGGCGCGATCTCCATCGGCAACAACGCACGCGCCTTGGCCGATGCGGACGGCAACGCGGACAACGCCATTGCGATGGGTGCCAACGCCAGCACCCAGGGCAACAACGCAGTCGCCATCGGTATGGGTGCAAGTGCCAACAGCCAGAACGCGCAGGGCGCTGCAGGGTCGCTGGCCGTGGGTGCCAATGCCAGCGCCGGTGGCTGGAACAGCGTGGCGGTGGGCTACAACACCAATGCTGGCGGCTCGGCAGCAGTGGCTGTTGGGCGCGGCGCGCGCGGCAGCGCCACCGAAGCGGTGGCGATGGGTGACAACGCCTCGGTCAGCGGTTCCGGCGGCGTTGCCCTCGGCGGTTCGTCGCAGGTTACGGCTGCCGGTGCAGTGGCGATCGGCCGTGCATCGGTCGCCAACCGCGAAAACACGGTATCGGTCGGCAGCGCCACGTTGCGTCGCCAGGTCGTCAATGTTGCAGCGGGTACGCAGGCCAACGACGCGGCCATCGTGCAACAGCTGCGTGCCGGCGTGCAGGCGCTGGGTGGCGGCGCCGATGTTGCTGCCGACGGCAGCATCACCGCGCCCAGCTATGTGCTGGACCATGGCGGTACCCACACCACCGTCGGCAGCGCGCTGGAGGCGCTGGATGACGGCCTGACCACCACCACCACTACCTTGAACCAGTTGAGTACTTCGCTGGACAATGGCACCGTGGGCCTGGTGCAGCAGGCAGCACCGGGTGCCAACCTGACCGTGGGTGCCAGCACCAATGGTGCTGCGGTGGACTTCACGGGTACTGACGGGGCCCGTCGCCTCAGTGGCGTGGCCGCAGCCACGGCGGCCGACGAAGCCGTGACGCTGGGCCAGCTGCAGGCATCCTCGGCCTCGGTGGCCGATGCGCTCGGCGGTGGCAGCGTTGCCGATGCGCAGGGGCGCATCAGTGCGCCGAGCTACGCCGTGGATGGCAACAACTACGGCAACGTAGGCGATGCATTGACCGCACTGGATGGCCGTGTTGGCAGCACCGGCCAGGACCTTGCTGATCTGCGCGACGCGCTGGATGAAGGCAGCCGCTATTTCAAGGCGGACGGCTCGGGTGTGGCCGACGAAGCCGCTGCAACGGGCTCGGGCAGCATCGCCGCCGGGGCCAGCGCCGCCGCGAGCGCTGCACAGGGTGTGGCCGTCGGTTGGGGCGCGCGTGCGAGCAGCGGTGACGGCGCGATCGCGCTGGGTGCCAATGCACGCGCCAGTGGTGAGAATTCAGTCGCGCTGGGCGCTGAGGCGGTAGCAGACCGCGACAACGTGGTCTCGGTGGGCTGGGGCATGGGCGGTAACGGCACTCGCCAGATCATCAACGTGGCCAACGGTACCGAAGCCGCAGATGCGGTGAACGTGCAGCAGCTGCTTCCTGTCATCGAGGGCCTGGGCGGCGGCGCGACGCACAATGCGCTGACCGGCACCGTGACCGGCCCGCAGTACAGCGTGCAGGGTCAGACCTTCGACAACGTGGGCGATGCATTGTCTTCGGTTGACGGTGGCCTGACCGTGATCGACGGCCGTGTGACCCGCAACGAAGGCGATATCACCCAGCTGCGTCAGCAGCTGGTGGACCTGGGCAATGGCGAAGCCGGCCTGGTGCAGCAGTCCGCTGCGGACGCTGCAGTGACGATCGGTGCAGGTACCGGAGGCACCGTGGTGGACCTGCGCGGTACCAACGGCGAACGCCAGCTCAAGGGCGTGGCTGCCGGCATCGACGCCAGTGATGCGGTGAACCTGGGCCAGCTGAACTCGGCCGTCGATGACCTTCGCGCCACCGGCAACCGCTACGTGCGGGTCGATGGTGCAGGCGATGGCAGTGATGATGCGCAGGCCAACGGGCAGGGCGCGATGGCGGTAGGTGCATCGGCCCAGGCCAATGGCGCGGGTAGCGTAGCGCTGGGCCAGGGGGCGGCGGCGCTGGCTGACAACAGTGTGGCGTTGGGCGCTGGCGCCGTGGCCGATCGCGCCAACAGCGTGTCGGTGGGTGCGGCCGGCAGCGAGCGCCAGATCACCCATGTGGCCGATGGCAGCGAGGATACCGATGCGGTGAACCTGCGCCAGCTGAAGGCGGCAGGTCTGGTGGGCGATGGCGGGCAGATGCTGGATGCGGTGACCTATGATGCAGGCAGCCAGCGTGCACAGGTCACTTTCGGTGGTGCCAATGGCACCGTGCTGTCCAACGTGGCCGATGGTCGTGTGGGTGCAGGCAGCCGCGAGGCCGTGAACGGTGGCCAGCTGGCCGCACTGCGCGACCAGCTGCAGGGCCGCATCGGCGATCTGGATGGCCGCGTCGGCGCATTGGAAGCAGGCGATGCCGGTGGTGGCGGCAATCCGCCGTACTACGGCGCCAATCCGCAGCCGGGCGATCAGGCGGGTGACAACCCGGCCCAGGCCATCGGCCAGGGCAGCGTGGCGGCCGGTGCCGGCGCAGAAGCCCAGGCCGACAACAGCGTTGCGCTGGGTGCCGGCTCGGTCGCCGACCGCGAGAACAGCGTGTCGGTCGGCCGCGAAGGTGGCGAGCGTCAGATCACCAACGTGGCAGCCGGTGTGCAGGCCACCGATGCAGTGAACGTAGGCCAGCTGCAACAGGGTGTGGATGATGCCAAGGCGTATGCCGACGAGCGAGTACAGGATGCCTGGAGCGGCCTGGAACAGCGCTTGGACCAGGTCAACCGCCAAGCCAACCGAGGCATCGCCGCCGCAGCTGCACTGGCGCCGATGACCCCGTACCTGCCGGGCAGGACCACCATCAACGCCAACCTGGCCAATTACCGCAGCGAAACGGCGATGGGTGTGGGCGTGTCGCGCTGGAGCGACAACGGCCGCGTCAATGTCAACGGCGGCGCGTCGATGGCGCGCGGCGACAAGCCGATCTTCCGCATGGGCGTCGGCGTGGTACTGGGCGACTGAGCCCAGCGCTGGGCGCGGCGCACGACGCCGCGCCCAGTTGCAACCTGCTGAATCACAAACCATCCCACGGGTGTATCCGGGCGCGCTTTAGGCCGCGTCCGATACGCCATCGGGGGGCGCTTGCCTAGTATCTGGCCATGGCTGGAACGGCCGGCTGCCACCCCCAATGGGCGCTTGCGCCCTCGGAGAACGACCATGAACTGCATCTATCGCATCGTCTGGAACGCGGCCACCGGCAAGTGGGTCGTCGCCTCGGAACTGGCCCAGGGCCGTCGCCGTCGCGCGGGTGCGGGCATCGCCGCAGTGCTCCTCGCGATTGTCGCGCCAAACGTGCTTGCCAGCGACATCCAGCAGGTACTGTGCAGCGCACCGCACGAACCGCAGGAAGCCGCCTGCCTGCACCCCGCCGCGTTGCGTGGCGCCCTGCCGTTGGCTGCAACCGATGACAGCCTGCTGGTGGTGAACATCGGCAGCAATGCCACTGCCGCCAGCGTCAACGGCATCAACATGATCGCCATCGGCAGCAATGCCGTCGCGCGACCGGCCAGCAATGGTGCCAACAACGGTGCCATCGCACTGGGCAGCAACTCGGTGGCCACCGGCAGCAACGCTGTGTCGATCGGCTTCGGTGCCGCCGCAGACAGCCAGAACGGCTCGGGCGCCAGTGGCGCGACCTCGCTGGGCGCCAGCACGCGAACCACCTGGAACGCGACCGCGGTTGGCTTCCAGGCCAACGGTGCCGGTACGGTGGTGACCGCATTGGGGTCGGCGGCAGTAGCCACTGGCGAGCGAGGCATTGCCCTGGGGCGCGCTGCTACCGCCACCGGGCAGTACTCCTCCGCGATCGGCGCAGGCGCCCGCGCCACCCACGCCAACAGTGTTGCCATCGGCGCCGGTTCGGTCAGCCGCGGCAACGCCACGGTTGCGCTGGGTTCAACCACCGCACGCCGTGGCATCGAGAACATGGCCGATGGCACGCAGGACAATGACGTGGCCAGCGTGCAGCAGCTGCAGGGACTTCTGCAGGCTACCGGCGGTGCGCTGGCGACCGATGGCTCTGTCATCCCGCCGGCTTTCGATCTTGCTCACGGAGGCACCCACACCAGCATCGGCAGCGCGCTCACCGCGCTGGACGGCGGCCTCTCCAGCGTTGACGTATCGGTGAACGATCTGCATACGCGGATCAGCCAGGGCACCATCGGTATGGTCCAGCAGGCCGCGCCGGGCAGCGACCTGACGGTCGGTGTGGATCGTGATGGCGCCGCCATTGGTATGGCTGGAACTGCAGGCGCCCGCCGTCTGGGCGGTGTGGCCGATGCCGTTGCTGGCGACGAGGCCATCAACAAGGCGCAGTCCGATGCCGCCGTGGCCAGTGTGGCAGCGGCGCTTGGCGCAGGCGCGGGCGTGGCCGCCGATGGCACCCTGCGGGCACCGGATTTCAATGTGGTGGGCACCACCGTGCATAGCGCCGGTGATGCGCTGCATGCACTGGATGCGGAAGACCGCGCGCAGCGTGCCGAGCTGGTCGATCTGGGCAGCGACCTGGTGGTTGCCCAGCGCTACTTCCAGGCCGCAGCCGGTGATGTCGATGCGCCGGCTACCACGGGCGGAACCGGCAGTCTCGCGCTGGGCAGCGGAGCGGCAGCGAGCGGCCCGCATTCACTGGCCATGGGCGCCGACGCGCGTGCGGCCGGGCAGGGTAGCGTCGCCATCGGTGCCGGCGCGCACGCCAACGGCGAGAACGCGGTCGCACTGGGCGCAGGCTCGGTCGCTGATCGCGACCAGGTGCTGTCCTTGGGTGGCGGCGCTATCGGTACGCGTCAGTTGATCAACGTGGCCAACGGCACCGAAGCGACCGATGTGGTCAACCTGCAGCAGTTGCAGTCCACGGTCGCCGCGCTCGGTGGTGGCGCGCAGGTCGAGGCGGCCACAGGTTCCGTGACAGGCCCGACCTATGTCGTACAGGGCAGCAGCTTCCGCGATGCCGGTTCTGCGCTGGACGCGGTGGACGGGCAGCTGCAGGTGCTCGACCAGCGCGTCACCCACACCGAAGACGATGTGTTGGATACGCAGCGCCAGATCGATGCGTGGAACGGCGGCGACGCAGGCCTGGTGCGCCAGGATGCCGCCAGCGGCAACATTTCGGTGGCCTCGGGTCGTGCCGGTGCTGTGGTCGACCTGACGGGGGCAACGGGTGCGCGCCAGCTGAAGGGCCTGGCCGCTGCCGATGACGCAACCGATGCAGTGACCCTTGCACAGATGCAGGACGGCCTGTCGGCGGCGCAGCCAGAGGACAGCCGCTATCTGAAGGTTGATGGTCGTGCTGATGGCAGCGACGACGCCTCGATCAGCGCTGTGGGGGCGCTGGCCATCGGTGCGTCGGCGCAGGCCGACGGTATTGCGGCCATCGCGCTGGGACAGGGGGCGCAGGCTTCTGTGGACGGTGCCATTGCACTGGGCGCAGGGTCGGTGTCCGACCGTGCCAACGCCGTTTCGATCGGGCGTGATGGTGCGGAACGCCAGATCACCCACGTGGCCGATGCCAGCGACGATACCGACGCCATCAATCTGCGCCAGCTGAAGCAGGCCGGGCTGGTCGGCGACGATGGTGACGTCAAGGAGACGGTTGGCTATGTGGCGGGCAGCGATCGCAGCCAGGTGGTGTTCGGTGGTGCCGCAGGCACCGTGCTGACCAACGTTGCCGACGGTCGCGTGCAGCTGGGCAGCCGCGAGGCGGTCAATGGCGGTCAGTTGTCGGCCATCGGCGAAGGCATCGGCCGGCAGCTGGAAGGACTGCAGGATCGTGTCGGCGCGCTGGAAGGCCAAACGGGCGGTGGTGCCGGGTCGGATCTGCCGTACTACGGCGCTACCGGCAATGAGGCACTGGTGGCCGATGGTGCGCCGGCTGAAGCCACAGGCCAGGGCGCCGTGGCAGCCGGTTCCGGTGCCCAGGCGAGTGCAGACAACAGCGTGGCGCTCGGTTCTGATGCCATCGCCGATCGCGCCGACAGCGTGTCGGTCGGGCACGTCGGAGGCGAGCGCCAGATTGCCCACGTGGCTGCCGGCAGGGCCGATACCGATGCGGTCAACGTGGCCCAGCTGCAGGAGCAGATGGCTTCGGTGAACCGCTACACCGACCAACGCGTTGACGCGATGGAGCAGGCCATTGGCGCACAGGCCTCGCACATGTCGCGACAGATCAATCGCGGCATCGCTGCCTCGGCGGCGCTGGTGCAGGTCACGCCCAACCTGCCGGGCAAGGTTACGTTGAACTTTGGTACGGCCAGCTATCGCGGTGAGTCCGCATTGGCCCTGGGGTTGTCACGCTGGAGCCGCGATGGCCGATACAACGTCAACGCTGGGGTATCTGTCGCGCGGGGCGACCAGCCGCTGCTGAGCATTGGCTTTGGCATGGCCTTCGATTGATGGTTGCCCGCTGATTGCGGAGGCATGGCTGCACAGGTGGCTCAGTCCAGCTCCGCAGCCATCGCCGCAAGTCGGGCCACGGTGTTGATGTTGCGACCAGTACCTTGTGCCGCGAAGGGGATGCGCAGGCGCGAACCGGCCATGCCATCGCCGTAGTGGATGAACAGCTCGCGCTTGCCGAGGGCGAGCTGTTCATCGCCGATACCCGTCACGCCCTGCAGCGGGTCCTCGGGCAGCGCCTCATCAATGAACAGGGCGACGACACGGTTGCCGGCGGCGTCCTTGAAGGGGTTGCGGGCGATCACTGCGGCCATCTCGGCAGCGGTACGCACCAGCACGCCTACCGGCTTGCCTGCATAGGCATGCAGGCATTGCGCCAAACTGTCGCGCACACCCGCTTCGTCGAGCGGGCTGCTGAACACAGCATTGCCGCTGGCGATATAGGTGCGGACGTCACTGAATCCTGCGCGCTGGCACATGCCCACCAGTTCGGCCATCGGCAGCTTGCCGGTACCGCCCACATTCACCGCGCGCAGCAGGGCTACATATGCGGTCATGGCGTGCTGCCCTGCAGCCGGTCATACATGCGCACCAGATCCACCAGGGTGCGCGCGCCCATCTTGCGCATCAACTGCGCGCGACGCACCTTCACCGTGATTTCGCTGACGCCAAGATCAGCCGCGATCTGCTTGTTGAGCCGGCCCCGTACCACGCCGGCGACCACCTCGCGCTCGCCGATGCTCAAGGTGTCCCAGCGCTGCTGCAATGCGCCCAGCAGTTCACCCTCGCGGCGTTGCAAGCGATCGATCTCTATGCCCTTGTGGATGGCGTCCAGCAGTTCCTGGTCACGGAAGGGCTTGGTCAGGAATTCGATGGCGCCTTCCTTGATCGCATTGACGCCCATGGCGATGTCGCCGTGCCCGGTGATGAACACCACCGGCAGGTGCAGGCCGTGGCTGGCCATGGTGCGATGGAAGTCCAGTCCGCTCTGACCAGGCATGCGCACGTCCAGCACCAGGCAGGACGGCGCATCGTCCATCGCGTGGGCGAGGAATTCGACGGTAGAAGCGAAGGCACGCACCTGAAGGCCCATCGAGGCCAGCAGGTCTTCCAGCGCGGCACGTACCGAGGCATCGTCGTCTACCACGTAGACGATCGGTGACGGTTCCACAGGGAGTGTCGTGGGTTTACGCATGGGTAGCCTCCATGTGCGTGGGCAGCTCGAAGATGAAACAGGCGCCGCCACCAGCGGGTCGCTCTGCGCGGATATGGCCGCCGTTGGCTTCGATCATCGAGCGGCTCAGGCTGAGGCCCAGGCCGAGGCCGTTCGATTTGGTGGTCCAGAATGCATCGAACACCCGGTCAGGCTGCTCCACGGGCAGGCCGATACCACGGTCGCGCACACTCAGGCTGACGTGGCCATGCCCATCATGCGTGGTCAGCAGCGACAGCCTGCGCTCGCCCGTGGGCGTACCGGCCATCGCGTCGACGGCGTTGAGGATGAGGTTGCCGATCACCTGCTGTACCTGCACGCGATCGGCATGGGCAGGAGGCAGGTCGCTGCCCAGCACCAGCGCGACTGTCACGCCATGCTGCTCCAGTTCGCTGTGCGATAGCGCCAGCATTTCCTCCACGGCCTGATTGAGGTCGAAGGCCTGGCGCTCAGGCGCGGCCCCTTGGGTCAGGCCGCGGATGCGGGCGATCACGTCACTGGCGCGATGGGCGTCGGCGACAATGCGGGCGATGGTCTGCCGCGCCTTGTCCAGGTTGGGCGGATTCTGGGCCAACCAGCGCTGGCTGGCCTCGGCGCTGCTGGCGATGGCAGCCAACGGCTGGTTCACTTCATGCGCGATGGAAGTGGTCAGCTCGCCGACCGTGGAGGCACGGGCAACCCGCAGCAGGCGCGCCTGTGCGTCCTGCACCGCGGCCTTGGCGGCTTCCATCTTCAATGCCAGATAGGTGGTGATGCCGATCACCAGCATGCCGATCGCTGAATTGACCAGGCCGATGCGGTAGGTGCCGAAGCGGGTCAGGAAGAAGCTGAGGCCGGTCAACGCGATGCAGACCGCCGCAAGCGCAATGAGGCCGCGTGCGGGCAGCCGCCGCGACGCCGCCAGGATGACGGCTGCGTAGAAGCAGGCGGCGGCAACGGCGTAGTCGGTAACCGTATCGACCAGGAAGATGGCCGCCATCACGATGATCAGGGCCAGCACGACCAGAGGGCGGCGGGGCGACAGCGATGGCATCGGGATGGCTCCCTGGCGTGGGTGGAAAGGATAGCAAAGCGCTGTTCGGTAGATGCCGACCTTGGTCGGCATGCGCCAGAGGGATGCAGGGTAGTGCCGGCCGCTGGCCGGCATCTGCAGGATGCTCCCGCAGTTCATGAGGTCGCCGGCCAGCGGCCGGCACTACTCCTCCAGGCTGGCGTTCCAGAATCCCTGCAGCACGCCCGGCGTGGCCGCAAGCGTCGCCAGCACGGCATCCAGCTCACCGCCATCGACCGTGGTGGCGTACAGCACCGCTTCGATCTCGACATCGCGCTCGCCGAACGGGCGCTGGTCGACCGCGCGCACCGGATACTGCGCCTGTTCCAGCAGCAGGAGAAGCCGATCCAGTACCTCGGCCTGCTGCTCACGCTGGCAGACCACGTTGATCGCGTAGGTCGCCTCGCTGAACGCTTCCGGCAGCGGTTGCCGCTGGATGCGGTTCACCACCGGCCGCAGCAGGGTGTTGGCAGCCAGCACGAACACCGCAGCCAGCACCGCCTCGGGCAGCAGCTTGATGCCGGCACAGGCGCCGACCGCCGCCGAGCCCCACAAGGTGGCGGCGGTGTTCAGGCCCGATACCTGGGCGCCATCCTTCATGATCGCGCCGGCACCGAGGAAGCCGACGCCGGAGATCACATAGGCCACCACGTGCAGCGGTGACGGCGGCCCGCCGTACAGGTCGTGGAAGCGCACGGCCAGGTCGACGAACACGGCAGCGCCCACCGCCACCAGCGTGTTGGTGCGCAGGCCGGCGGTGCGTTGGCGGAATTGCCGCTCCAGGCCGATCAGCGCGCCCAGCACGAAGGCGACGGACAGGCTGATCAGCGAGCTGAGGGTGGCGCCCGCGTTGAACGCGGGCAGGTGGGGGTTGAAGTCCATGACGATTCTCCCTGCGCCGATGCGCCTACTGCCAGCCGTAACGGCGGATGTAGAGCTTCTTCAGCGCGGTGGTCAGCACCGCATAGCCGAACAGGATCGCCACCAGGAACGGCCAGTAGCCGGCCGGCAGCGCCTGCAGCTTGAAGTAGCCCGCCAACGGGCTCATCGGCAGGATCACGCCGATGGCCATGATCGCCCCGGTCATCATCAGCAGCGGCGGCGCGGCGATGCTCTGCAGGAACGGCACCTTGGGCGTGCGGATCATGTGCACGATCAGGGTCTGGGTCAGCAGACCGACCACGAACCAGCCGGACTGGAACAGACCCTGGTCGGCCGGCGTGCGCGCATCGAACACGTACCACATCAAGGCGAAGCAGCTGAGGTCGAAGATCGAGCTGATCGGCCCGAAGAACACCATGAAGCGGCCGATGTCCGCCGGGTTCCACTTCAGCGGCTTGCGCACCAGTTCCTCATCGACGTTGTCGAACGGAATGGCGATCTGCGAGATGTCATACAGCAGGTTCTGCACCAGCAGCTGCAACGGCAGCATCGGCAGGAACGGCAGGAACGCCGAGGCCACCAGTACCGAGAATACGTTGCCGAAATTGGAGCTGGCGGTCATGCGGATGTACTTCAGCATGTTGCTGAAGGTACGCCGCCCCTGGATGACGCCTTCCTCCAGCACCATCAGGTTCTTCTCCAGCAGGATGATGTCGGCGGCCTCCTTGGCGATGTCCACCGCGCTGTCCACGCTGATGCCGATATCGGCTGCGCGCAGTGCGGGAGCATCGTTGATGCCATCACCGAGGAAGCCGACCACCTTGCCCTGTGCACGCAGCTCGCGCACCAGCCGTTCCTTGTGCAGCGGCGTGAGGCGGGCGAACACGCGGTGTTCGTGCAGTGCGCGCGCCACGGCCGCATCGTCCATGCGCTCGATCTGCGGGCCGGTCACGATCGTGTCGGCGTCCAGGCCGACCTGGGCACAGACACGGGCGGTGACCAGTTCGTTGTCGCCAGTGAATACCTTTACCTCCACACCGTGCGCGGCCAGCGCCTGCAATGCTTGAGCAGCGGATTCCTTCGGCGGATCGAGGAAGGCCACGTAGCCCACCAGGGTCAGATCGCGCTCGTCGGCCTGCGAGTACACACTCTGGCTGGCCGCGGTTTCCTTCATCGCCACGGCCACCACGCGCAGACCCTGTTCGTTCAGTTCCTCGGTGGTCTGCCGCACGCGGGCCAGTCGCTGCTCATCCAACGGCATGTCCTTGCCGTTCTCGCGCACGGTGCTGCACACCTCCAGCATTTCCTCCACCGCACCCTTGCAGATCAATTCGTGATGGTCCTCGCGCTCGGATACCACCACCGACATGCGGCGGCGCTCGAAGTCGAACGGAATCTCATCGACCTTGCGGTAGTCCTGTGACAGGCGCAGCGAGCTCTGCAGCTCCACATGCTCCAGCACCGCACGATCGAGCAGGTTGATCAGGCCGGTCTGAAAGTGGCTGTTGAGGTAGGCGAAGGTCAGCACATCCTCCGAATCCTGCCCGAACACGTCGGTGTGCCGCTCCAGTGCGATCTTGTCCTGGGTGAGGGTGCCCGTCTTGTCGGTGCACAGCACTTCCATCGCACCGAAGTTCTGGATCGCGTCCAGGCGCTTGACGATCACCTTGCGCCGCGACAGCAGCACCGCACCCTTGGCCAGGGTGGAGGTGACGATCATCGGCAGCATTTCCGGGGTCAGGCCCACCGCCACCGACAGCGCGAACAGGAACGCTTCTGTCCAGTCGCCCTTGGTCCAGCCATTGACCAGCAGGACGAACGGCACCATCACCAGGGCAAAGCGGATCAGCAGCCAGCTGACACTGTTGACCCCGGCCTGGAACGCTGTCGGCGCGCGATCGCTGGCACTGCTGCGCTGGGCGAGGGTGCCGAAGTAGCTGGTGTTGCCGGTGGCCAGCACCAACGCAGTTGCCGTGCCGGACACCACATTGGTGCCCATGAACAACAGGTTGGCCTGTTCCATCAGGCCAGCCTCGGCGGTGCCCGCCTGCACGAACTTCTCCACCGGCAACGATTCACCGGTCATCGCGGCCTGTGCGACGAACAGGTCCTTGGCCGCGAGCACACGGCAATCGGCCGGGATCATGTCGCCGGCCGACAGCACGATATGGTCACCCGGCACCAGATCACGGATCGGCAGATCCAGCAGTCGTGCCGGCCGCCGGCTGTGCAGTTGTGCGCCGAAATACTGATCGGCCACTTCTGCCGCTTCGGTGCCCGCAGCGCGGCGCAGCACGCGTGCGGTGTTGCCCACCAGGGCCTTCAGCCGTTCGGCAGCGCGATTGGAGCGACCCTCCTGCACGAAGCGGATCAAGGTGGACAGCACCACCATCGCACCGATCACCACCGTCGCCTTGGCATCTTCGGTCAGCCAGGACACGGCCGCCAGCACCGTCAGCAGCAGGTTGAACGGATTGCGATAGCACTGCCACAGATGGCGCCACCACGGCAGCGGCTTCTCGTGGTCGACCTCGTTCGGGCCGAAGCGCAGCAGGCGCTCTTCGGCTTCGTGCGGGCTGAGACCGTCGACGTGCGACTGCAGGGTAGCCAGCGCATCGGCTTCGCTGCCCTGTGCAAGCGCGAGCAGTCCGGCAGTGAGCGTGGCCGGTGCGGCCTGCGTGCTGCCACGGCCGTAACCGGCTTCGGGCATCGCACGACGACCGAACAGGTTGCCCGCGCGGCGGCTGCGCAGGAAGGCGTTGAACCAGGCGTTGAGCAGGCTCATGGGAAAGGTCCTCTTGGAGCGGCGCCGGGCGGAGCCGGCGTGTGGAGCGGAAGGGGCGGTTGGTCAGGCGTGGCGCATGGCCAGCGCCGATGGCGACCAGGGCTGCATGCGCAGCCGTTGGCTGCCGCCGATGCACAGCGGCTTCATCGCATCGCGCAGCGGGTAGGGCAGATGGCGCAGCACGTTGATGCGCTCGCTGATCGGCAGCAGCGACAGCGCGTCGGCCACCACCCGTGGCGAGCCGAGGGCCAGCGAACGGGCGAACAGGACAGGGCCGTGCTGCAGCAGCAGGCTGCGCAGGGCGGAAACATCGCGCTCACCGATCAGGCGGCGGACAGTGATGTAGAGAATCTTGTAGGACATGGGATTCCTCCGGGCAGGCGCTGCCCGGGGCTCCCATCGTCTACACGGACAGGAACCGGCCGTCAGTCGCCAGCAGTGAACAAGGGGACAGGCAAGGGCGCGCGTCGCGCCCGGCAGGGTCGGGATCCATCTGCGTTTCCGCGTGGGGCGGCCAGTCGCTGGCCAGTGGCGCTATTGTCCGCGCTCGTATTCAGCAGGCCTAGAGGCCCGTGGGTTAGCCCGGCTATACCTTGGTATAGAAAAAGGGGCCGTTGGCCCCTTCTGTTCAACTGCGGTCGGCGAAAGCGTCGGTGGCCCGCACCAAAGCATCGGTAGTGGCCGCTTCGTTGGCGCTGTGGCCGGCGATGACCATCTCCAGGGTGGCTTCCGGCCAGGCTTTGGCCAGGTCCCAGGCACTGCGTGGTGGGCAGATGATGTCGTAGCGCCCCTGCACGATGACGCCGGGCAGGTGGCGGATGCGATCGACATCGCGCAGCAGCTGGCCGTGTTCCAGGAAGGTGTTGTGGCGGAAGTAATGCGCCTCGATACGCGCCTTGGCCAGGGTATCAAGCGGATCGGTAGCGGATGCCGCGTCGACGTCATGCACCAGCGTGGCGGCATTGTCTTCCCAGCCCAGCCAAGCCTGTGCCGCTGCGATGCGGACGGCTTCGTCGGCGTGATCCAGGCGCTTCCAGTAGGCTTCGAGCATGTTGCCGCGCTCGTCCTCCGGGATGTGCGCCTCGTAGCGATCCCAACGCTCCGGGAAGATCCAGCGGGCACCGCCGTTGAGCTCGGCGAACCAGCGGTTCTCTTCCTCGCGACCCAGGAAAACACCGCGTACGATCAGCCCGGTGGCGCGGTCGGCATGGGCCTGTGCATAGGCCAGTGACAGCGTCGAACCCCAGGAGCCGCCGTAGACCAGCCAGCGCTCGATGCCCAGGTGTTCGCGCACCTTCTCGATGTCGGCCACCAGATCCTGCGTTGTGTTGTCGCGCAGTTCGCCGAATGGCGTGGAGCGGCCGCTGCCGCGCTGATCGATCAGCACGATGCGGTAGCGCTTCGGGTCGAAGAAGCGGCGATGGGTGGGCGAGATGCCGGCGCCCGGACCGCCATGCAGGTACACCACCGGAATGCCTTCAGGCGTTCCGCACTCTTCGATATGCAGGGTGTGCAGCGCGTCGACGGGAAGCGTGTGCTCGCGGTACGGGGTGATCGGCGGGTACAGCGTGCGCATGGCGATGCCTCACAAGCGGGGACTGCAAGGATAGCGGGGTGCAGCGGTCAGCGTCATCCGCGTCAGGTTCAAGTATTCTTTGCGTTCAAGGGGCAATGCCGTCGGTTCCTGGCGGGATGGACATGGCAGGACGCAGAGGATGAACGATATGAGCGCGCAGGACGTCGCCGTACAAGCCCCATCGGCGCGCGGCACGCTCAGCAGCGGCGCCCGTGAGTCGATGAAGTGGCTCGCGCTGCTGTCGATGACCGGTGATCACGTCGCCAAAGTGGTTTTCGGTGGCTATGTGCCGGTGGTCAGCGAGTTTGGGCGCATCGCCTTCCCGCTGTTCGCGCTGGTGATGGCCTGCAACCTGGCGCAACCGGGTGCCGATCTGGGCAAGTCGATCCGGCGCCTGTCCGCATGGGGCCTGGTCGCGCAGCCCCTGCACATGCTGGCCTTCGGCCACTGGTTGCCGCTGAACATCCTGTTGACCTTCGCGCTGGCCGCGGTCGCCGTGCATGCGCTGAGCAACAACCGGCAGCTGTTGCTGCTGGTTACCGCAGGCCTGCTGCCGTTCTTCGTGGATTACCAATGGGCGGGGGTGGCATTGGTGATGCTGGGCTGGATCGCGTTCCGCCACCGGGCGTACTGGCTGCTGGCATTCGGATTCGGCGGGCTGTGCTGGGTGAATGGCAACGGATGGGCGTTGCTGGCCATCCCGCTGGTGCTGGCGTTGGCCAGGGTGCCGTGGGTGGTTCCGCGATCACGCTGGGCGTTCTATGTGTACTACGTGGGGCACCTGGCGGTCCTCGCCGCCTATGCGCACTGGCTGCGCTGAGTAGCGACATCCATCGTGGCGATGAGCTGCCCGCTCACGTCGCCGGTGTCTTTCCAGGCCGCGACGCACAGCGGGCACGCTCGCCTCTACAATCGGCTGATGCCGACCCCGCCCACCCTCGACAATCTGCGTCGCTACGCTGTAGCCCGCACGCTGTTCACGCCCACCACGTTGCTGACAGCGATCCGTCGCCTGGGCTTCGTGCAGGCCGACCCCATCCGTGCGCCCGCGCGTGCCCAGGACCTGACCCTGCGGCACCGGGTGAAGGGCTATCAGGCCGGGGATCTGGAGCGCCGCTACAGCCGGATGCCGATCGAGGAAGACTTCCTGGTCAACTACGGTTTCCTGCCGCGCGAACACCTGGCGTTGATGCATCCGCGGGTGTCCCGCAGGCCGTGGGACGCCAGCACGCGGCGCAAGGCGGCCGAAGTGCTGGCGTTCGTACAGGAGCGGGGTGCGGTGCATCCACGCGAGGTCGACCAGGCGTTCTCGCATGGCCGGGTGACCAACTACTGGGGCGGCACCAGCAATGCCAGCACCCACCTGCTGGATGGCATGCACTACCGCGGCATGTTGCGCATCGCCCGTCGTGACAGTGGTACCCGCATCTACGCCGTTGCGGCACATGCACTCGCCGAAGGCGGCAAGGCCGCACGCCTGCAGCGCGCCACCGCACTGATCGACCTGGTGGTGCGCAAGTACGCGCCGTTGCCTTCGGCCAGCCTCACCTATCTGGCACGGTTGCTGGGCTATGGCGCTCCACATCTGGCAGCCGAGATCCAGCAGGCACTGCGACTGGCGCGCGAGCGCTTGGCTGGCTGCATCATCGACGGAACACAGTGGTACTGGCCGGCCGAGGAGAATCCCCGCTCGCGGCGCTACCAGGCCGATGAGCAGGTGCGGCTGCTGGCACCGTTCGATCCGGTGGCCTGGGATCGGCGACGGTTCGAACTGCTCTGGGGCTGGGTCTACAGGTTCGAGGCCTACACCCCGGCGGCCAAGCGTCGCTTCGGCTACTACGCGCTGCCGCTGTTGTGGCGCGACCAGGTGGTCGGCTGGGCCAATGTCACCGCCAAGGATGGCGCTCTGCAGCCGGATGTTGGATTCGCCAGTGACTCGCCCATGAAGGACGTTCTGTTCCGCAATGCGCTGGATGACGAACTGGAACGGATGACGCGATTCCTCGCCGGATGAAGTCTTGCCTTGATGTGACAGCAGACGCTTTTGCTATTCGTCGCGCCGCTGCCTGCGCACCCGTGCACGCGCGTCATAAAGCTGGCTGTCCGCATGATGGATGGTGTCAGCCACGGATTCTCCTGGCGCGCTGACCGCCGTACCCATCGAGAACGCCGTCGGCGACTGCGCTGCGTTGGTGGCGTACCAGCCCTCCAGCAGAGCAAGGCGTTCGGACGCCGATGCGGTCAACACCACCAGGAACTCGTCTCCGCCCAGGCGGACCACGGTCTCTCCCGTGGTCAGAGGTGCCTTCAGGAAGGCAACAAACTCGACCAGGATCGCGTCGCCGCGGCGGTGACCCTGCGCATCATTGATCCGTTTGAAATCGTCCAGGTCAAAAACCAGGCAGGCCCACGTTCCGGCGGTCATTTCATCGAGCCGGTGCAGGTAGCGGCGGTTGTGGCACTGGGTGAGCGGATCCTTCAGCGACAGCTCGCGCAGACGCTGCTCCTGCAGGCGCAGCGCGGTGACATCCTGGGCGTGGCCCAGCACGAAGGGCGGCTGTCCCTCGCTGTCGAGCACGTTGTTGTAGGCCCAGTAGCGCAGCGTTCCATCGGCGGCAATGAGTTCGATGACGCCGGCATCGGTGTGGTTGGCCTCGATGCGCTTCAGGTAGGCATTGAACACATCGCGGCGCTCGGGCGGCATGTAGTCGCAAAGGTTGCGGCCGATGATCTGGCGTTCCTCGTAGCCCAGCGACTGCAGCGCCGCAGGGTTCACCGAGGTCAGCGTGCCATCCAGCGTATGCGTGCAGATCAGACCCAGGCTGTAGTGGAACAGACGCCGATAGCGCACCTCACTCGCTTCCAGGGCGTCCAGTGCCGCGCGTTCTTCGGTGATGTCCTGGATGGCGCCCACCAGCTGCGGATGGCCCTCCACCTGTTGTCGGCTGCCCACTACCCGGGTCCAGATGCTGCGGCCATCCGCCGTGGTCATCGGCAACTGCACGTCCCAGGGAGTGCCATCGTCCGTGCAGCGCTGTACCGCCGCCTGGATGATGCTGCGGCTGTCCGGTCGATAGAACGACAAGGCAGACTCGAACGTTGGCTGGTAGCTGGAACGCACGCCGTGGATCTGCTTGGTTTCGCGCGTCCAGCGCACCTCGCGGCTGGCCAGTTCCAGTTCCCACCCCCCGACCTTGGCAGCCGCGTTGGTACGCTCCAGGAAGTCCTCGCTACGCTTGAGTTCGCGATGCAGTACCTGCGCCTGGTCGATCTGTCGCAGCAGTGTGCTGCGCTGCTCCAGCACCTCGGTGGTGGCACGGCCAAGATGGATCATCAGCTCGCGCTGCGACGGCGACAGCACGCCGGGCAGGGTGTCGAGCAGACAGAGCGTACCGATGCGTGCACCATGGGCGGTGGCCAGAGGGACGCCGGCATAGTGCCGCACCCTGGGCGCGGTCGTGACCAGAGGGTTATGGGCGAAGCGCGGATCCAGCCGCGCATCCGGGATCTCCAGCAGCGCCTCCTGTTCGATGGTGTAGGTACAGAACGAGATGGAGCGTTGGGTTTCACCGACATCGCCCAGGCCGATGCTGGATTTGAACCACTGCCTCTGCTCGGCAACGATGGAGATCAGGCCAATGGGCATGCCGGTGGCGGCGCGAGCGGCGGCGACGATCGCATCGAACACCGGCTCGGGCGGCGTATCAAGCACGCTCAGTCGTTCGATTTCGAGAAGTCGGGTGGCCTCATCCATGGCTTCCCACGCTAGTACTCGGTTTGTTAGCGCGCTGCGTACACTGGTGATGCCGTCGTGATGCGCTTGATCATGGCTGCTGCAGGGATGCCTGCAGGGCGCTGGCCAACGCGGCATCACCGGAGACAAGGTCCTGCCAGCGCAGTTCCAGACCTTTCCGTCGTCCTTTCTCGACCAGCTTCAGCCCGCTCGGATCGAGGGTCAGCGTATAAGGCTTGCCGGCGACGGTAAGGTGCCGGCGTAACGGTTTGTCGAGGGGTGTCATCGGGGGCTCCTTCGTGTTGCCGCGCGGGGCGCGCGTACCGAAACGTGACGGTGATCGCGTACATGCCAGCGCCAAGGAAAATCCACGGCACGGGTGATGCCGATGCGCGGCCCCACCACCGGGTCGTCCGGCGGCGGCATGCCGTCGTCCAGTATCGTGATGCCATGGCTGGCAGTCACCAGGTCGGCGCCGTCGAAGCGCCGGTCCAGGCCAAACGCCTGCGACAGCTTGCCGGGACCACTGGCCAGGTCATGGTCGTGGCGGGCGGCAGGGCGCAGCGGGTACATCAGCTCCTGCCCGGCAATTGGCGCGGCGGCGCGCAGCAGTACCGCAACGCCCTCACCGACGTCACCACAGACGACATTGCTGCCCCAGTGCATGCCATAAGTGAAGTAGACATAGAGATGGCCCGCTTCGCCGAACATGCTGGCGTTGCGCGCGGTCATGCCGCGCCAGGAGTGTGCCGCTGGGTCTTCGCTGCCGGCATACGCCTCGACCTCGACAATGCGTGCCACGCGGCCGTCGTTGCGAACCAGCAACTTGTTCAGCAGCTCTGGTGCGACCGCCGTTGAAGGTCGCTGATAGAAGGCGCGCGGCAGCCTGGTCCCGTCAATGGGTTGTGCGACGAGCGTGGCATCTGGACCGGTCTGTATGGGCATGGTGGAATCATCGCCTGTCAGCGGTGAAGCTGTCGCCAGCGCGGCGTCACTCCGCCGTGGCCGGACGATCGAGCGCGGCCCGGCGCGCGGCAAACACCTCCGGTGTCTGCGGTTTGATGAACACTGCCACCAGTTCCGGGAACTCCTGTTTCACCGCAGACTCGATCCGGGTGATGCAGGCCTCGATCTGCGGTGTCGTGCGATCGTCCTCGAATTCCGCACTGAGCATCGCCACCACTTGTTCCGGGCCCATCTGCAGGGTGGTCACGCCGTTGGCGCGGCGCAGATCCGGGTCGGTCACGGCCACGGCCATGATCCGTTGCGCTACCGCCGGGTGGGCCGGCTCGCCGATCAGCAGGCCCTTGGTCTCGCGCGCGAGCAGGAATGCGGTCAGCGCCAGCACACCGGCAATGCACAGCGAGGCGACCCCATCAAGCACCGGCATCTCCAGCAGTTGTGCGGCCAGCAGCCCGACCAGTGCGAAGCCGAGGCCGAGCAGGGCGGCACTGTCTTCCAGCAGCACGGTGAAGGTGGACGGATCCTTGCTGCGGCGGAACGCCTCGAAGTATCCCAGCGAGCCCTTGCTGCGGCGGAATTCGCGCAGCGCCACCCACCATGAAGCGCCCTCGAACAGTATGGAGATGCCCAGCACGCTGTAGCTGATGGCGTGATTGGTGGCCGGCTCCGGCTGGCGGATGTGCTGGATGCCCTCGTAGGCCGAGACGCCGGCACCGGCGGCAAATACCAGCAGGGCGACGATGAAGCTCCAGAAGTACAGTTCGCGGCCGTAGCCGAACGGGTGCAGCGTGTCGGGGGCCTTCTCGGCACGGCGTAGACCGTACAGCAGCAACACTTCGTTGAGGGTATCGACCAGCGAGTGCACGCCCTCGCTGAGCATGGCCGAGCTGCCGGACAGGCCAGCGGCGGTGAACTTGGCAATGGCGATGGCGAGGTTGCCTGCCAGTGCAGCGTAGATGACCAGACGTGAGCCGGAGGGCGAGGACATGGCAGAGACAAGGTGGCGCGGAAGACTGATGATCGCGTCCACCTTGTCCCCGGCGTGTGCAGGGCGAACGCCGTTCACAGCTCCGCCGCGTCTGGGTCAGCAGGCGGGAGCCCTTTGCCGCGGCCTTGATTTGCGCACCGCGCCGGTGGCGGCCTTCACCGGTGGTGGCGGTGTGACGGATGTTGGCGCCGGAGGTTCCGGAGGCTGCGGTGGGGGAGTTGCTTGGGGAGCTTCAGGCGTCGTGTACCATGTGAACACTTCGCTGCTGGGCACGGGGATCGACCGGGTTCGGGTCTTCGGCGTCCAGCCCGGTTCGGCGATGACGGTGTGGCTGCCAAGGCGATTGAGCAGGAAGACATCCCGGATCTCATACAGCTCCTTCCCGGGGCCGTCGATTCTGCGGCAGTTGGTTGACACCCCGGATGCCCGAACCATCCTGCAGCCCTCGCTCGATACCACCACACTCTGGTGGGGCAGCATCCCTAGCTGGAACGTGTTGGCAGCGCGGTCGAGTGATTCGAACAGGGTGCCGGCAATGAGCAGGATCGGGGCGATTACCAAGGCAAGTGCGAGTACCCGGGACCAGAGCGGGAGTGTTCTGATGCTCAAGATGACCAAGTGAAGGAGCGGCAGCCCGAGCGAGACCAGGAGCACTTCCCAGCCGCTCATCGTGGCGGCTGCGGAATGGGTGCCGAAGACCACGATCGCGATCAAGGGGAGCGTGAACAGGTAAAGGCAAGCGGACAGTGCAGTCAGCTTCAGTGCCCACCAGATCTTCTTCTTCCGTAGAACGCTGCCGACGGGCTCATCAATGGGCTTGGGCTTCATTCCCATCGGCGCGAAGGCGCCAGCGGCACCGACCAGAATGGCGCCTGCGAACAGGATGGGTGCAGCGTCGCCGAGCGGAGTGAAAAGCCAGACGTACATCCAGCCTGTTGCCAGGGCCGCTCCCAGCATGGCCATACCCATGCTGAGGCCAGCGGACGCCAACCATTGCGTCTGAGATGTGCGGACGCTGCTTCTGTCGGTGATGAATCCTGATTTCTGCCACTCGATCAGCACAGCGGCGGGGAGCATGAGCGTCAAGATGACCACGATGACCATCACGACCGAAAAGAAGACGATGGCCGCCGCCACCAGACCGATATCGGTCAGTGCAAGGCTTGGCAGGTAGTGGATCCGCCAGAAGAAGACGATCATCGCAAGGGTGCCCGCCAGCGCGAACAACGCCTTGTGGGCGTAGATGTCGGTCAGGATTTTGGACGCTGCCGGCCAAGGCGAGCCGGAAGTAGGCGAAAGGGTGTCGGGGCGGGGGTCCTGCAACGGCATCGCGCATCGTCCATGAGTCGGGCTTCACCTCCGGATATCGGCCGTTCGCGAAAGCGCTTGAATCGAAATCCAGATCCATGCATATCCTTGCGTGGACAAGAACGCGCTCCTTCAGGGCAGCATCAGCTCTCAGCGCCCGACTTGATTCAGATACAGCCGTGCACCGTCTGATTCGCGTCGCCCCGACCAGCGCCCGCCACCGCTCTGGCGAAAGCGGCCGATCACCTTGTTGTCGGTATCGGTAGTCAGCAGTTGGTTGCCCGACAGCAGCCAGCGGTTGGCCGCGAAGAACTCGTCCGGGCAACCGGCCGGCACCCACGCGCCATAGCCACCGAACCACGGGCTGTTCTTCAGTTCGATGGTGCAGCTGTTGCCGTTTTCCTGGCCCAGCGTCCAGTTGCCGAACAGATCGCTTTCATTGACCGGATCGCCGCGGTGGCGTTCGTGGCCCCAGTCGTCGCTGCGGTCTTCATGGAAACCGATATCGATCTCCGCGCCCTTGCGCTCACTGCGCGACTCGGAATGCGAGCTGCCGGTGCTACTCGACCGGGTCGTCATCGATCCGAGATTGCCGAATGCCGAGTCGCCCGTGTTCTTTCCGGCGCTGTCATCGTTGCTCGAGCCCGACGTCGACCGGGTGGTTTCCGTTGTCTGCGAAGTGCTGGAGGACTGGGTGCTGCTGGATTGCTGGCCGAGCCCGATGGAAGCATCCTGGGCCAGTGTGGTCGCCGGTGCGGCAAGGCTGCAGAGGGCCAGCAGGCCGAGGTAGGGGAACACGGTCGCCATCGTTGAATCCTCGTTGGGGACAACGGAAACAGCGGAGTGTGTGGGCGGGAGCATAGGCCCGGCGGGGCAGGGCGGATGTGATGAAGGCCGTCCATGGGCCTACGCCAGCGCGGGTCAATCCGAGTGCACCCTCGCCGGTTGGACCGCCGCCTGCATGCGGCAGCCCGAGGTAGCGTCGCCCCGCTGCGACGCCACCCGCCCGGAGCGCCCGCTAGTGTGGAGCCACCAGGATCGCCGCATCCAGCACCGGGAACGATTGCGGCGCCTGGCCCGACGAGGCGACCAGGCGGATCTCCAGCGTCGTCGAACCGCCGCCGGCAGCATCCGCGCGCAGCGCCCCCAGCGTCTGTGGCAATGGCACGGCGAACGTCGTTGGATGATCGTGCCCCATGGCCGCCATGCTCGGCCCGAAGAATGAGACCGTGCCGGCGTAGTACGGACTGTCCGCGCTGACCGAGGTGACGTCGGCCGGTGCATTGATCAGCACGTCGAACTCGCGCGTGTTGTGCAGTCCATGGGGGCGCTCGAGGGTCACCTCCGCAATCAGCATGCGCGGGCCGGTGGCCGCCAGATGCGCACGAACCGCTTCGTTCGGCACGGCTACACGCACGGCGCCGTCGGTCCGCTTGCCGCGCACCAGCCGCGCGGCCTTCGCGGCGTTCGGAGCCGTTGCGGCCTGCTCTGCGGCACGGACACCGCGGCCATAGACGTAGTCATAGTCGAACGCGGTGGTGGAGAAGAATTCCGCGGCCGGGCGCGTGCCGACGTAGCGGCCCTGGCCATTGACGAAGAAGCGGAACGGTTCGTCCATGAACTGCCGGCGTTCGGCAGCGTCGGTCGGCATGATCGGGCGGCCGAAGGCCTGCTGCCTGCGTGTCCACACATCCCACAGGCGATCCATGTTGGCGTGGTGCAGGTAGAAGATCGGATCCAGCGGCGACAGGAAGTTGGTCATGTTGCCGTAGGGGCCGGGATCGACGGCGCCGACACCGCCAATGCAGTTGTGCACCTTGTTGTGCGGGAAGCCTTCCAGCACCGAGAACTTGGTGGCCCCATCGGGCTGCAGCACGTGCGAGGTGGTGCGCGAGCTGGTGAAGCTGCGGCTGATGTCAGGGTTGTTGAACTCCACCGGTGACAGGCCGGCACGGATGGTGTCGGCGGACACGGCGGAGGCCGTCTTCGGGTCGAAGCCCGGGTGCTCGCGCCAGAGATAACGGGCGCCACAGGTAACCGCGTACGCCGCATTGCCGGAAATGCCGGTCTGTTCCTTGGCGTTGTAGCCGGTGACGTCGTTCCAGACGTCTTCGGCGCTGTTGTAACCACGCAGCGACAGCTGCTGCCGCTGCCCACTGTCCAGGGTGTTCCAGTGGCGCTGCAACGCAGGCTTCATGAACTGGGTGAACACCGCCAGGTTGCGGGTGTAGGGCGTATAGGCCTTGTCGGTCGGGGTCAACAGGCCGTCGAACATCGCAACCGGAATCTGCGGAAGTTCGGTCCAGTCCCAGTACGGCATGGCGAACTGGCGATCGCCGCTGAGCTCGCGGATGGTCTGTTCGAAGTAGCCTACGTAGCCGCGATGCCAGACATAGAACCACCAGTTGCCGTGCGGGCAATCCATCAGGTGCACGAACGCATTGCGGAACCAGTTGCGCGGGTCGTCAGCCGGCAGCGCCAGCATTGCCTGGATGCCGCGCGCATAACTGGCCAGCATGCGCTGGCCTTCCGGGCTGGTGACGTTGTAACGGTGGAAGCGCGCCACTGCGGTACCGTCGGTCGCGCTTTGGGCACTGGCCAGCGCACTGGGTGCGAACAGCGATGCCAATGAGGCGGTGGCAGTGGTTGCTAGGAAATCACGGCGTGTATAACGCATAGCGTCCTCCCTGGTGATTGGTTCAACCGCGTCGGGTTACGAATCACTGCAAGGGCCCGCGGCTGCTGCCACGGGCCGGACGGGGACATCCAGCCCCGCCGCCCGGATCGACGGGCGCGAACGCGCCGCCGGACCAGGGCGGCAGCAGTATAGGCACGGCATTGCGCCCGGATCTGGGCAGTCCGCCACAGTCATGGCCGGCCCTGGCCGGCCGGGTCGACTATTCCGGGCCGGTCTTCACCCGCGCCACACGCTTTCGGTACTCATACACGTTGTCACCGCGGATCCGCTTTTCCTGCGTCCCGCTGATGCTGTCCACGCGACGATCCGAGCCGGTCACCGGCTGCGCCTCGACAGCGGTTTCGTGTTCGAACGAATGCGATTTGTCGGTATTGCGGTAGAACCGGTACAGCGCCCAGTACAGCGCGGTCGCGCCGGCCGGGCCTGCAGCCAACAACCAAAGACCACTGTCATCACTCATGTGCTGGCCACCAGGAAGGCAATTGCGAGGGCTTCGATGATCGTGCCGGCGGTCAGCGCCGCCAGCAGCATCTTCCACTGCTGCACCGGCACGCTGCCCATGGTTTCACCGGTCCGGCCGTTCACCGCGATGTAGTGCAGCATGCCGCCATTCTTGCCGGGCTGGTGGTACGAATACAGCCACACCGGCAGGTACATGGCCACCCAGCGGGTGCCGTGCACTTCCAGTTGTTCCTGTTCCCAGCGCACGCCACGGTCGTAACGGCGCACCGTGCCTTCCACCTGCGCGCGGGCGATCGACAGCAGCTGGTCTTCCAGTCGCGGCCGCAGCTTTTCGACGTCCAGGTTGCGCTTTTCCGAGGTGAAGCCCGCCAGGTAGGAGGCGTTCCACTTCACTGCGTTCTTGGTGTCGAACGGCAGAATCGTATTGATGATGTTGTTGGTGTTGGCGCGCGTGTCGAGGTTGCCGCGCTCTGCCGACGATTCCAGCGGCAGGTCGTCCACGGTGAAATCGACCTGGCGTTCCACCTGGTAGATGTCCGCGTCGTAGTAGGTCTGCTTGTTCTTTTCGCTGCCACGGGTGTATTCGCGCGTCTTGATCTCGCCCTTGCCGGCCACGGCCGCACTGACATTGCCGTCGACGATCATGTAGGGCAGGTACACACCCACCACGTTTTCCGGGGTGAACTGCTCCTTGAACGCCTTGAGCGCGAACATCCGGCGCTTGTCCACGAACTGGCGGATGCGCGCGACCGCATCCTCCTTCTTGATGTGGAACGGCAGCACGGCGTCAGGCACGGCGCCGTTGGCGATCTGTTCGTTGACGCCGAACACGTGCCGGCACCAGTGGCAGCGCGCCGTCATCGTGCTTTCGGTGTTGACCGTGACTTCGGCGCCGCAGCCGGTGCACTTGAAGGTCATCAGTGCCGAGGTGTCGGCATCGATATCGCGCGCGCCTGATGCGATGACGGTGCCACGCAGCTGGTCGATGGCTTCGCCCAGGCCGAATTCTTCTTCCACCCGTGCGCCATGCCATTCGTGACGGCAGTACAGGCAGACCAGGATATCGGTGCCCAGCTTGGGCCGGATATCGGTAGCGCCGCACTTCGGGCAACGGTTGAGGCCGTCCTTCAGTTCGTCAGCGGAGGTGTCGATGGCGACCGGGTCGGGCGCCTCGATCTCGTTGCGGATGGCCTCAGGCAGCGTCGAGGTATCGAGCGGGAAGCTGCCGGGCAGGGGAGGGACGTCCTGCGGCGAACCCGGCCCGTCCAGCACCGCCGCCGGCAGGGGCGGCGGTGCTGAAGCGGATTGGGGCAGCGGCGGAGGCGTGTTTCTGGGATCGGACATGGTGGTTGCGCGTCCTGCGTCTTCTTACAGTCCCAGCGCCTTGGCCTTCAGCGCGTCGTAGTCGGTCTGGGTGATCAGGCCCAGATCCAGCATTTCCTTGGCCTTCTTCAGCTTGGCCACCGGGTCGTCGGCAGCCGGAGCGACCGGGGTCGCTGGCTGCTGCAGATTGCCCGCGCCGAACATGCCCGACGCCATGCCCACGCCGACAAGGCCGGCGGCACCGCCGTTCTCGCCTGCGGACTGGATGCCCTGGGCAACGCTGGCCTGCAGGTTGGAATTGCCGCGCGAGCCGGACAGGGCATCGGCGCGCTGCACGGTCTTCAGCAGTTCACGGGTGTTGGCGTCGTACTCGATCGAGACAATGGCAGTCTTGACGATGGCCAGGCCACGATCGGACTTCCACTGGTAGCCCTGTTCGACGGCGGCCGACAGGCTCTGCGCGAAGCCCAGCGAGTCCTGCTGCAGCTTGGTGATGCGGTTGCCCTTGCTTGGATCGTTGGTGTACAGGCTGAATGCCGGCGCCAGCGATCCCACCACTTCATTGAACAGCTGGCTGGCAGCAGCGTTGTCCAGGTCGGTGAAGTCGAACACCTGGCCCGGCTGCAGGTAGCTGGCCGGAACGAAGTTCTTCACGAACAGGATCGGGTCGACGATCTTCAGCGTGTACGAGCCACGGGTGACCGCGCCAACCTGGGTGTTGAGGAAGCCGTCGTCCCAGTAGATTTCCGACTGGGTGCCGAAGCGGTTGTCCGGCAGTTCCTTCAGCGAAACGAAGAAGGCAGCCTGCTGCGAGCCCGGCTGGCCGCCGAACTTGAAGCGCTCCCAGCTCTGCTTGATGAAGGTGCTGACCAGGCCGTCGCCGGCGAAGATCGACTGCGAGTTCAGATCGTCCGAGCGCCACTCGTAGCCACCCGGCTCGGCGACGAAGGCGGTGATCGCGCCATCCTGGAACAGCAGCAGGCCATAACCTTCCGGCACGACGATCTTCGAGCCGTTGCTGATGATGTTGGACGAGCCGCTGGTGTTCGAGCCGCGCCCGGCATTGGTGCCCTGCGGCACCGCTGCGAACAGGGCTGCCGTGGACGGCAGGCCGGTCGGCACGGTGTAGAAGTCTTTCCATTGGTCAGCCAGCACGCCGCCGACTGCACCCTTCACCGCTTGTACCAGACCCATGACCCACTCCCTGTAGTTGCCGGACAGGCACCACGCCTGTCGTGCTCGGCTGACTATAGAGGAGGCAGGCTACGCGCGGCTAGCGGCCGGGCGAGCCCCCATTCATCTCGTTGTGGGGCCTTGGCCCGCCGGACGCCCCAGCCGCAACCCGTAGCACGTGCAGGCGTCTCATCGTACCGATTGCGGCACCCGGCGCAGCTTGCCGGTGTCGTACCCCATTGCCTTGATTCGGGCCACCGCCTGCTGATACTCGGCCTCGCTCACCTGCGGCGTACGCGCCATGTACCACACGTAGTCGCGCTTGCTGCGGGCTACGATGGTCTGGGTGTAGCCCTCATCCAGCCAGGCAATGAGGTACTCGGCCTGGATGGGCCAGATGAACTGCATGCCCCAGACCGCACCATTGCCATGTTTCTCCACCCGACCTACCGGGTGCATCGACTTCTGTGGCGACTGGAAGCTGCCCTTGCGGTAAGTGAAGGTGGTCTTGATGCGCCCATCGGCCTGCAGCGCATAGCATTCCACGGCATCGAAGGCCTCGCGCTCGGGCCGCGAAGGAATATGGGCAATGACGTACCAGTCGCCCATGAAGCGCGGCACGTCCACCTTCGGTGGCAGCGGGATGGGGCGGGTGTCGTGGCTGCTGCAGCCTGCGCCGAACAGGGCCACGGCCAGCAGCGTGAACAGTGGGGCGATACGCATGGTGGCGGTCTCCTTCAGCGCGGGCGGAACAGATAGTGGGCGACCAGCCATTGCTGACCATCGTCGTAGCCGAACAGCTCGGCGCAGGCCATCCAGAACATGCGCCAGCGCTGCCACCAGATGCGTGCGGCGGCTTCATCGCCATAGGTCTGCGCCAGGATCGACAGCAGCTGCTCGCGGGCCTCATCCTGGTTGGCCAGCCAATGGTTTGCGGTGCGCTGGTAGTGGGTGCCATCCAGCAGCCAGCGCTGGTCCAGCACCAGCTCGCGCTGGAAGTGCAGCAGCGTGTCCGCGGCCGGCATCAAGCCACCGGTGAAGAAGTGCCGGCCCATCCAGTTGTCGTCGCCCTCGGTCTCGAACGGATACATCAGCGTGCGATGCGCGAAGATATGCACGAACAGCGCGCCATCCGGCTTCAACCAGCGGGCGATGCGACCCAGCAGGCGGTCGTAGTTGCGGACGTGTTCGAACATCTCCACCGATACGCAGCGGTCGAATGCCGCTGCAGGCAGCTCCAGCTGGTTGACGTCGCGGGTCAGCACCTCGACGTTGCCGAACCCGCGCGCCTCGCACTGCGCCAGGATATGGTCGCGCTGGCTATGCGAGTTGGACACGGCGGTGATGCGCGCGTTCGGGTAGCGTTCTGCCATCCACAGCGTCAGCGAGCCCCAGCCGCAGCCCAGTTCCAGGATGTGCTGGCCGTCGGCCAACCCGGCGCGCTGTCCGTACAGCTCCAGCATCGCATCCTCGGCCTGGTCCAGCGTCTCGCTGCCGGTGCGGTAATAGCAGCTGCTGTACTTCAGGCGATGCCCCAGGCAGCCCTGGAAGAAGGCGGCGGGAACCTCATAGTGTTGGCGGTTGGCCGCATCCACATGCAGGGCCAGCGGGCTGCTGGTCAGTTCGGCGATGCGGCGGCTGAAGCGCTGCGACTGCTCCTCCATGCTGCCGGCCGACTCTTCGGCCAGGCGTTGTGCGCACAGGCGACGGATGCCCGCGCGCAGGGCTGCATCAGGCAGCCAGCCACGCTCGGCCCAGCCGGTGAGTCCGCCCTCGGTATCGGCAACCGGAGCAAGGGACGGGGTGCTGTTCATCGCAATCACTCCTTGGGGCTGCGCGGAAACCAGGGGAAGAACATCGAGGTGCTGCGCTGGTAGTCGCGATAGTCGTCACCGCGACTGCGCAGCGCCTGTTTCTCGGTGAAGGGAACACCACTGAGGTAGCGCAGGAACACGTACATCAGCACTGGCCCGGTCCAGGCCAGCCACCACAGCGGCGACCCCGCTGCGAGCACTACATAGGTGAACCAGTGCAGCCACTCGAAGAAGTAGTTGGGGTGGCGCGTATACCGCCACAGCCCTTCGCGGCAGGTGCGGCCCTTGTTGGCCGGGTCGGCACGGAAACGAGCCAGCTGGCGGTCGGCGAGTGCTTCGCCACCTACACTGAGCAGCCACACCACGACCGCCGCTGCGATCCATGCAGACATGTCGCTGCGCGGGTTGCTGGCCACGGCCACGAACGGCAGCGCAAACATCACCACCAGCGCGGCCTGTGCCATGAAGAAGCCGAAGATCTTTCCTTGGTGCCCGTGCCAATGCTCGCGCAGGTAACGGTAGCGGCCGTCTTCCGCTTCGCTGCGCACGCGGCGCCACAGGTGCAGGGCAAGTCGACCTCCCCACAGGCCACCCAGCGCCGCCGCCGCGATGCGGGGCTGCAGCGCACCATCACCCAGCCATGCCAGCAGCAGTGCGCCTGCCGCCACACCCTTTGCCCACAGCACGTCGACGATGCCGATGTTCTGGTGCATGCGCTGCCATGCCCAGCCCCAGGCCATGATCAGCACGGCGTACAGCAGTACCCACCACAAGCTGCTCATCAAGTTGCTCCGATCAATGGGGTGTCCTGCTTGCCGGGCGTTCCGCGACGGGCCACCGCGCACAGCAGCGACAGCGCCACGCACCAGCCCAGCGCCAGTGTCGCCACGCCCTGCCAGGCCGGGGCAGTGAAGTTCACCGCCTGGAATCCGCGCGCCGCAGACAGATACGCCAGCGGCGCCAGCAGGCCGAGGGCCACCGGCAGCAACCAGTGCCGCTGCAGGAACGCCATCGATGCAGTCAGCGTCATCGCAAAAGCAGCCCACAGGGCGAAAATCCACGGAGGCGGCACCCAACCCAGAGGCGCAGCGGCGTAGTGCACGCCACCGCTGGCGGCCGCGCTGCCATCGACCAGCCAAGCACAGGCCAGCGCGAGCAGCAGCAAGCGCAGATCCAGACGGGGCCGCGATGAGGTGAGCAGCTGGCTGCCGATGTACACAGTGGCTGACAGCACCGCCGGCCATTGCCAGCCTCGGCCGGCGCCGGCAACGGCGCACAGCCATACCAGCTGGTTGCCGATTACGTTGACCCAGGTGCGGCGCATGTCAGCCGGTCCGCTCGCCATGGGCATCCGCTACGGGGCGGTAGCCAGGGCGTGCCAGCAGCAGATGGGAAACGCCGATGGAGCGCTCCAGGAAGCCACCTTCGCAGTAGGCCAGGTAGAACTCCCACAGCCTGCAGAAGCGCTCATCGAATCCTTGCGCGCGTACCGCCGGCAACTGCGCCAGGAAGCGCTGCCGCCAGGCGCGCAGGGTCAATGCATAGGAGTGGCCGAAGTCCTGCTGGGCGATCAGCTGCAGGTCACTGGCCCGGGTCTTGGCGGCCAGGATGGCATTGATCGAGGGAATGAAGCTGCCCGGAAACACGAAGCGCTTGATGTAGTCCACGCTGCGCCGCGCCTGTTCGTAGCGGTGGTCCTCGATGGTGATGGCCTGCAGCAGCGCCACCCCATCAGGCTTCAACAGCCGCTGCAGGGTGGCCATGTAGGTGTCCAGGTATTCGGCACCGATGGCCTCGATCATCTCGATGGACACCAGTTTGTCGAACCGTCCCTGCAGATCGCGATAGTCCTGCATCAGCAACGTCACCCGATCCTGCAGGCCCGCATCGGCCACCCGCTGTGCGGCCAAGGCATGCTGTTCGGCGGAGATGGTGGTGGTGGTGACATGGCAGCCGTAGTGCTGCGCGGCGTGCACGGCGAAGCCACCCCAGCCGGTGCCTATCTCGACCACGCGATCACCCGGCTGCAGTCGCAGCTGCTGGCAGATGCGGTCCAGCTTGCGTCGCGATGCGCTCTCCAGCGAGTCAGCGGCATCGGCGAACAGCGCCGAGGAGTACATCAGGTCCGGCGACAGGAACAGGGCGAAGAAATCATTGCCCAGGTCATAGTGGGCGGCGATGTTGCGACGGCTGCCTTCGCGGCTGTTGCGCCGCAGCCGGTTCCAGCCGCGCAGCAACCAGCCACCGATGCGCGCCGGCCCGCGTTCCATGCCATCCAGCAGGTCGCGGTTGCGTACCAGCAGCTGCACCAGCGCCACCAGGTCGTCGCAGCGCCAATCACCGTTGATGTAGCTCTCGCCGGCGCCAACGCTGCCGTTCGCCGCCACCTTGCGGTAGAACCCCGGGTCATCGATGGTCACGGTGACCTGAAGGTCGCTTCCTGCGTTGCCCAGCTGCACCTCGCCAAACGCATCACGCACGCACAGACGCCCGTTGTGCAGCGGCGCAAGCTGGGCCAGAAGGCGTCGGCGCAGGAACGCGTCCACGGTGCCGGGCTGGGGCAGGGTGGCCGAGGGGGTCATTTCGTTCATCGCGGTTTCTCGGCTAGGGAAGGATGGTCGTGCACTGGGTTGCGCTTGAGCCAGAGGCGCAATGCCTGCCAGTGGATGGCGGTGACCACCTGCGCGCTCATCAGCGGGTAGCAGGCCAATACCCGGGCAAGCCCACGGCTATCGATGGGCCGCCGCTGCATGCTCTGTGTGGCATCGAACTGGCGCTGGCCGTTGCGCCATACCTGCATGTGCACGCGCAGGTCGTCCGCGGGCGCGGTGAAGCGCCAGTCATACGCGCAATCCATGGGCATGAAGGGTGAAACGTGGAAGGTCTTGTCGAACTGCCAGCGCAGGGCGCGGCCCTGCCGTATCGCAGTTTCGACCGGAAGCACGTAGGCGTGTCGCTCCTTCCAGGGCGTATTGGTGATCTCGGCGACGATGCAGTCCAGGGTCTCCCGGTCAGCTTGGTAGCAGTAGTAGAAGCTGACCGGGTTGAACACGTGGCCACCGAAGCGCAGGTGGGTCAGCAGCCGCACCGGGCCGTCGGGGCGCCGCCCGAGCACCGTCGCGGCATGATCACGCACGGCGTCGGCCAGGGAGGTCGCGGGATCACCGAAGTAGTCGCTGCGGCGGAACTCTGCCAGGTTGCGGCGCCCGACCGACCACAGCCAGCGTCCGGCAAATACCTGGTCCAGCTCGTCCAGATCCAGCAGCAGCTGCGCGATCGGGTAGCGGAACGCGTGGGCATGCGGGTGGTGGCGACGATGCTCGACGTGGCCGAAGTAGATGGCGCTGGCGCTCACGCGGGCACCTCCGCTTGCTGCGCGCTGTGGCTGCGGAATGAGCGTGCCTGCAGCGCGTCGACCACGCGGCGGGCACTGCGGATGCCGTCCTCGTGGAAACCCCAGCCCCAGTACGCACCCGCGAACCAGGTATGGCGATGTCCCTGCACCTCGCCCCAGCGCTGTTGTGCCTGTACCGCAACATGGTCATGTATCGGATGTGCGTACTTCAGGCGGCGCAGCACCTTGGCCGGATCGATCGCCTCGCTGCGGTTTAGGGTCACCACCAACGGAGTGTCGCCGGGCAGGCCTTGCAGCAGGTTCATGCAGTAGCTGACCGTGCAGGGCGCGGAAGGATCGCGCGGCACATGCGCATTCCAGGCCGCCCAGGCCTTGCGGTTGGCAGGCAGCAGCGAGGCATCGGTGTGCAGCACGGCCTCGTTGGGCTGGTAGCGGATGGCACCCAGCACCGCCTGCTCAACCGGATCCGCGTCTGGCAGCAGGGCCAGGGCCTGGTCGCTGTGGCAGGCCAGGATCACTTCATCGAAGCCTTCAACGCCGGTCGCGGTGTGCACGCGCGCGCCCCAGGGCATGCGCTCGACCGCGTGCACTGGGCATTCCAGCCGCTCGTGTACCCGCCAGCGCGCACGAAGGGCATCCACATAGCGGGCCGAACCGCCCTTGACCACGCGCCAGGACGCACGCCCGGTCATCTGCAGCATCTGGTGGTTGGCCATGAACTGCACCAGGTAGCGCGCTGGGAAGTCCAGCACCTGTGCGGTCGGTGATGACCACAGTGCCGAGGCCATCGGCAGCAGATGCTCCTGCACGAACGCCTCGCCATAGTGCTGGCTGTGCAGGTATTGGCCCAGCGTAGGCCCCTTCTCCTCGCCGAGCAGCAGGGGGGCGTCACGATAGAAGCGCCGCAGGTCGGCCAGCATCCCCCAGAAGCGCGGTGAGAGCAGATTGCGGCGCTGACAGAAAAGTCCATCCAGCGACGTGGCGTTGTATTCCACGCCGCTGCGCTCGCTGTGCATCGAAAAACTCATCGTGGTCGGCTGCGAGGCCACGCCAAGTTCATCGAACAGGGCCGACAACAGCGGGTAGTGGTGCGGATTGAAGACGATGAACCCACTGTCGACCGCCATCCTGCGTCCGTCCACCGTCACGTCGTGGGTGTGGGTGTGGCCGCCCAGGTAGTCGTTGGCCTCGAACAGGGTGACGTCATGCTCGCCGTCCAGCCACCATGCGCTGGCCAGGCCGGCGATGCCGGAACCGATGATTGCGATGCGCATGTCAGTGCCTCGCCTTGGCCAGCACCCAGGCCGGGATCGGCTTGAGCCCCTTCACCAGGCCCAGCGCGGCCATGACGCGCAGGCCATACCAGCTGATGTCGATCTCCCACCAGTGGAAGCCCTGGCGCGCGGTGCCGGGGAAGAAATGATGGTTGTTGTGCCAGCCCTCGCCGAAGGTCAGCAGGGCAAGCCACAGGTTGTTGCGGCTGTCATCGCGGGTCTCGAAGCGGCGCCGGCCGAAGCGGTGCGCCAGCGAATTGATGGTGACCGTGGCATGGAACAGCACGACGGTGGAGATGAAGAAGCCCCACACCAATAGCTGCGGGCCGGAGGTATGCAAGGCCGGGGCCACGCGCTCGAGTACCGCACCGAGGCCGTACAGCGCAGCGGCCAGCAACACGGGCACCACGGTGTCGAACCGGTCCAGCCAGCGCAGCTCGGGGTACCGGGCCAGATCGGGAATGCGCTGCAGCTCGGTGGCAAAGGCACTGCGGGTCAGAAACCACCCCATGTGACTGCGCCAGAATCCACCCTGGCGCGGGGAGTGTGGGTCCTGCGGTTGATCCGCGTGGCGGTGGTGATGGCGGTGGTGGGCTGCCCACCAGAGGGGGCCACGCTGCACGCTGGCAGCACCGATGACCGCGAACACGAACTGCACGGTGCGCGATGCCTCGAAGGTGCGGTGAGAGAAGTAGCGGTGATAGAACGCAGTGATGGCGAACATCCTGATCGCGTACAGGAACACGGCGACTGCAACCGCCGTCCAGGACACGCCTACCCAGATCACCCCGAGGCAGGCCACATGCAACAGCGCGAAGGGCAGGGCGCGCAGCCAGTCGATGCGGTCACCCTGACCGCCGTCCGCCGCCGCTTCGCCTCCGGCATCGGTATCGAACCAGCGCTTGAAGGTGCGCAACAGGCGCGAACGTCTGCGGAGTGGAGGCGCTGCGGATGCCATGGACGGGAGCCCGAGGAAGTCGATTGCCTACCTCTACGTGTAGCAGTGCAGGTTGGATGCAGTGGATCGCATCCGTCTGTGTTTTCACTTGGTTGTAACAACGCAGCTCGATACCAGCGGTCGTTGCAGTTCATCGCGCCAGCGTTGCTCCGGTTGTTCCGTTGCGGGTGCCGAGAAGCGCACGGTCACCTGCGGATAATCGCCGCGCGCATCGCGCAGATTGCTGGTGCCGCGGAACTCCAGCAGACGGCGATCGGCGTCGGCGTAGACCAGCGAAAGACGCGGCGCCACCGCCCCGAACCAGGTATCAAGGCGGACCTCCATCGCATGGGCGGCAAGCCCTTGCCAGCGCACCGGGCCGCGGAACTGCACCTGCACGGGATAGAAGCGCTGCCGCCCGGGCACCAGAAAGGGCAGGCTGACCGGCGTACCACCCAACAGCGTCTGCCAGTGGGCCCGCACGGCGGCATCGAAACCGGCATCGATCACGGCATCCGCGGGTAGAGGCAGCTGCTTCGTTCGTGAAGGCGCGGACGTGTCTTCCTTCCAGTCGACCTGCACCCCGTCGCGGCCGACCACCACGCGGGCCGCTTGACCATTGCGGGCGTCCTGCAGCACATAGCCCCGCGCCTGGGCCCGCACGGCGGCGGGCATCTGCTTGCGGGCGAAAGGCTGCCCAGCAGGGCACAGGTATTCCACCCAGCGCTCGCTGCCATCACCGGCCCCGCGCCGCCAATGCACCTCGCGGTAGGCGGTGGTTCCATTGGGCAGGGTGGCAACGCCTTCCGAACGCAACAGCGGCGCGGCGCCGGCAGCGCAGGGGGTGAGAAGCAGCAACCAGACAAGGCGCATCGGGGCGATCCATGGGGGATTGCCCTGCTGTACGTACGTCGGTGCAGGCTGGATGCACGCTGGCGCCCATCCGGGGTGCATCCAACCGGCGCTGCTGTGCGTAGAGGGAAGGACTCCTCTTCACTCAACGGCTGCCCCCGCCGATGTACCGTCCTCCCGCCAGCCCCTCTCTTTCCTTTGACACCGCGCGGATCGTGTCCAGTTCACAGCAGCCCAGCAACGAGCCGACGAACTGGAACGGCGAGATGGACGGCGTCGCCCGGCTGCGCGACCGTGACTGCTTCATGCGCATCTACGACCATTTCATGCCGCGCCTGTGCATCTACCTGCGCGGCCTTGGCGCACCTGCGGCGGTGGCCGAAGAACTGGCCCAGGAGTGCCTGCTGCGCCTGTGGCTGCGCGCGGCCGAATTCGATCCTGCGCAGGGCGCGCTGAGCACTTGGCTGTATCGCATCGGCCGCAACCTGCACATCGACCGGGTGCGCCGTGAGCGCAGCTGGATGCAGGTGCAGGAAGCGGTTGAGGACGCTGCTGCCGGTGACATCAGCGAGCGCAGCAGCGCCGAGCAGTTTGCCGACCATGCCCGCCTGCGCCAACGCATCAACGAGCTGCCGGCCACGCAGGCGCGCCTGGTACGGATGTCCTACTTCGAGGCCAAGAGCCACAGCGAGATCGCGCAGGCGCTGGGCATGCCGCTGGGCACGGTCAAATCGCACCTGCGACGAGCGTTCCTGCAGTTGCAGTCGAAGGTCGGGGGTGCACCATGAATCCGCACCACCATCTGCATGAGTCGACGCTGATGAGCTACGCCGCCGGCGCCCTGCCGACGCCCCTGAGCATCGTCGCCGGCACCCATCTTGAACAGTGCCCGCACTGCCGCCAGCGCCTGCGCGAAGCCGAGGCCATCGGCGCCGCACTGCTGGAGCAGACCCAGCCGTCGGCGGCTGAGGCGCGGCGAGCGGGGCTGCGCGAGGCAATGCTTGCGCAGCTCGTTGAGGACCACGCCGGCATCGTGCCGAGCCCGCTGCGGTCGATGCCGCCGGAACGGCCCGAGGCCGACCCGGACCATCTGCCGAGGTCACTGCATCCTTACTTTGGTGATTCGCTGGGTCGGCTGCACTGGCGCTGGATGGCCCCTGGCGTGCATTGCATCCGCGCCGAGCAGATGCCATCGCTGATCATGCTGAAGATCGCGCCGGGCAAATGCCTGCCGATGCACAGCCATGGCCGCAGCGAACTGACCCAGATCCTGCGAGGCTCCTACAATGATGCGCTTGGGCTGTTCGCGCCGGGCGATGTTGCAGACCTGGACGAGGATGTCGAGCACCAGCCGGTAACGGCGCCTGGCGTACCGTGCATCTGCGTGTCCGCGCTGGACGCGCCGCTGGTGTTCAGTGGTTGGCTGGCACGGAAGATCCAGCGCTTCGTGAAACTCTAGGCTTCTTCAAGGTCAACGCATGCACCAGACACGTCCGCTGCGGATTCTTCTGACCGGTGCGACCGGATTGGTCGGGCAGGGCGTTGCCCGTGCCTGCCTCGCTTCGCCACAGGTGGTGCGGACCGCGGCCCTGGTCCGCAGCCAAGCCGGGCTGGACGCGCGGATCGAGCAGATCGTGCTGGCGGATTTTCAGCAGGCCCGCAACGTGAGCCCGCAGTTGGCCGGATTCGATGCCTGTTTCTACTGCGCCGGCGCGCCGCCGGTCGGCACCGCCGAGGATGAGTATCGGAAGGTCACGCTCGATGCCACCCTGGCTGTCGCTGCGGCATGGGCCGAGGCGAATCCAGACGGCCGGTTCCTGTATGTCTCCGGTGCCCACGCCAATCCACACAGCCGGATCATGCCGCTGCGCATCAAGGGTGAGACCGAGGCCGCGCTGGCGCAGCTCGCTATGCGTGCCGTCATGCTGCGTCCTGCCGGGGTGCGCCCCGTGGAGGGAACCGGCACCCGCCATGCGGCGCTGAAGCCGCTGTACCGCTTCGGTGGTCCCGTCATGGCCGCCGCCGGTCGCATCATGCCTTCACTGGTGACCAGCAACGAGGCCATCGGCCGCGCGATGATCGTGCTGGCGACGATGCCTGACCCACCGCAGGTGCTGGAATGCGCGCAGATCAATCGGCTGGGTGCAGCGTCCGCAGATTGAACAGCGTGGTGCACATCTGCTGCACATCGAGGCAACTACAGTCGAGGTTCCTTATTCTGTGATGCATCGACGTGAACCTGCAGCCATCGTCCTCTCCGCTTCGCCCGGCGCTCCCCGCACCTGACAACGGTCGTTTTGACCTGCTGAATGTCGATGCACTTCAGGATCCCGGCAGTGGCCGCATCGTCCATCTCTATTCTCTGGTGGCGCGCTGCCTGTCCTGCGAGCTGGTGTTCAAGGCGCAGGAAGGCGATGGGCTTGTGAGCACCTCTGCCGCACGGGTGCTGCGCTGCCCGACCGGCTGCGGTGAGCAGGCCTTCAGGGGCAGCGCGCTGCGTCAGTGGCGGCAGGCGCCACACGCTCTGTAAGCCGTGTCCGGCTAGAGCACAGTCGAGTTGGCCTGCCACACCGCGTAGTTGAGCGCGCTGGCGAAGGCCACCCATGCCAGGTAAGGCAGCAGCAGCCACGCCGCTGCCGGGCGCACGCGATGGAAGGCGACCACCGTGGCCACGATCAGCACCAGCAACAGCAGAATGTCAGCAAACGCCAGCGCCCCCTGTTTCCAGCCGAAGAACAGCCAGCTCCACAGCACATTGAGCGCCAACTGCAGCAGGTAGAGCACCAGCGCAGTCTTGGCCACACGCCATCCGCTCTGGCGCCAGACCAGCCACGCGGCCAATGCCATCAGCGCGTATAGCACCGTCCACACCGGGCCAAACACGCTGGCAGGCGGTGCCCATGCAGGCAAGGTGAGGCCTGCGTAGAAGTCGGCTGCCGAGATCGAGGCGCGGGCGCCCAGCGCAGCGGCGAGGAAAGTGATGAAGAACCAGCCGATAAGGCCAACTGCCTGCCTGCGGACATTCATGGTGTATCTCCTTCAGCACTGCCACCGGTTGTGACAGCGCGTTGTACGCAGATGCGTCTTGACTGGATGCAGGCGCCCGTTCAGTCGGCCGTGCCACCGGCGCTGGACTGCGCAGGGGCTGGCAACAACGCAGGCCGACCCTCGAACCACTCGCGCGCGCCGGCCAGATGCCATTGCCGGCGCTGGCCATCCAGCTCGATGCCGGCGCCCAGCAGGCCCCAGCGCAGGTAGAGGTCGCCACGCTTGCGCTGGTCCAGCAGATCCAGCCGCGCACGCAGCGAAAGACGCTCGTTTTCCGCTTGCAGCCCATCCAGCACCAGATGCCCGGCCCGCCAGCGCAGTCGGGTGTGCGCATCCACCTGGCCGGAATCGAGCAGGGACAATGCCCAGCGCGGATAATCGCTGCGCTCTGCAAACAGCGCCAGTAGTGGTCCGGCGTCGCGCATGGCGAGGTCCGCACGTGCGTCCACTTGGAACGGTGACTGCGCATCGATGTCGCCGCGGGCGATGGTGACCCGGCCCCACCACGGTTGTGGTCGCTGCTGGTCACCCACCTGCACATTGCGCAGCTCGATCACACTTCCGCCCAGATCGAACCGGCGCTGGCTGAAGTCGCCGCGCCGCAGCCTGCCATCCACGCGCGCATCGCCCTGCAGGTCGAGCCCGGCCACCTGAAGGCGTGCGCGTTGACTGCGCAGGCGGACACTGCCGTTGCCGACCCGGCCCTGGGTATCAAGCTGAGCATCGCCGCTCACCTGGCCGGCGCCTCCCAGCAGCCGCACTTGGCCGCTGCCCAGGTAGCGGTTGTAGGCGGTGAGGTCTGGAATGGTCGCGTCATCGAAGCGCAGCTGCGCACGCACACCCTTGCGCAGCTCGCGCAGGCGGCCGTCACCGGTCAGTGTCAGCGCCAGGTCGCGCCCATCGAACAGCGTGGCACCTTTGGCGTTGCCCGCACGGGCATTGAACGTGGGAAGCTTCACTGCCAGCACGGCGCGAGTCGGCGTGCCGGCCTGCAGTTGCCCATGCGCGCTGGCCGTTCCCTGCATGTGCACGCCGGCGACCTCGGCCACCGCCCGCGCCGCGGGAATATCGACTCTGCTGCCGGCGGCCAGCTCGCCGTTCTGCAGGCGCAGGTCCGCGCGCAGCACGCCGCCGCCCTGCAGCTGGAACCAGGGCTTCTGCACGAACAGTGCGGGAATCCAGTTGAGCGAGGTGAAGGTCCATTCGCCCTTGACCGTGCCGGAGGTGCGCCCCAGCACCTCGCTGGGATCGTCAAATGGAAGGTGTCGCCCGGCAATGATCAGATCCGCGTCCAGTGCAGCACCGGTGCCATCGCGCTGCGGCAATCGCGCCTGCAGACGGATATCGCGAGCGGCATCCAGCTGTATCGCCAGCGTTCCACGGTCCGGTGCGCCGGCCCCTACCTGCAACGGAACCCGCCAGACGGCATGGCTGCCCGGCTGCAGGGCGCCCTGGTCAAGGGTAAGCGAGGCCTGCAGCTGCCCCGGTACGGCGGCGCTGGCAACGGCGGGTCGTTGCGTGTCCGTATCCAGGCGCAACCCCTGGCTGCGCGCCTGTACCTCCAGCACTGCGTGCAGCAGGCCCAGCTTTTCCAGGCCCGGCGCTTGGTCACGGTAGTGCCGTGGATAGGAGAACTGCGACTTCAACTGCATGTCGCCGAGCAGCTGGGTGCCATCAATGCTCACATCGGCATCCGCGAAAGCCACCTCCGAGTCCAGCAGCTCCGATGGCCCGCCGCGCAGCTGCTTGACGAAGCCGACCGTACCGCTGCCTTCGCCGACGATCAACAATTTGCCGGCGCGGAAGCTGCGGATGCTGTCGCTGTGAATGGCATCGAATCGCAACGTCCAGCCGCGATCGCCGCGCGGAGGTGAGGGGATCGCCTCATCCACCCGCGCGATCTCGGCGGCTACGCCGGTCGCGTGCAGCGAGGGCACGCGCACCTCGCGCTGGAACAGTGGCAACAGCGCCAGACGCGCACTGGCCCGGTCTGCGCGCAGCACATACACCGTGTGATTGACGTGGCCGCGCATCTGCACGTTCCAGGCGATCACATGGCCCGGCAGCAGCGTGATCGCGGGCCCGGTGGTCATCACGAACTTGTGCGGCTTGCGATTGGTGACCTGATCGAACAGCGGCGTGTTGAGAAAGACATTGCCCGCGAGCAGGTACAGCAGATACAGGCCCAGCAGATAAGGCAGGAGCTTGCGGGCAGGGTGGAGCCATCGCTGCGGGCGGGCGAGGGAGCGGGGCATGGACCCTCGGCAGGGAATGGGATGGCCATCACCATTGTGGATGGTGCTGCGGCGTGATGTGAACGTGCTGCGCACGCTGCGCCCTATAATCAGCGCGTGTCTGTTCAAGGAGGTCACGGCATGAATGCCCAGACCAGCAAGGAAGGCGCAACCCCGGATGCGCCGCGCGATGCCGCCACGGCGTCGTTCGATCCGACCTATACCTCGGCCAACAGCGAGGTCCGGGCTGCTGCCGGCGGATACTCGGTCACGTTGAACGAAGGCGACGGCGCCTTGAAAGTGGGCGCCGAGCAGAAGCGCGCAGCGTCCGGTCTTGCATCGCAGTTCCAGGGCACGTCGCTGAACATGGCCGGCAGCCCGACACCCGATGGCGGCAGGGATTACCTGCTCACGATGGAGTCGGTGGTCGGTGCAAGCGTGAAGGGCGCCGGCTTCCAGGACACCAGCAGCACGGGCGTACGCGGGCGCTACAGGGTCAGCCTGCCCAGCGACGCCGTGGACCTCGATCCCACCCGCATCAATCCGTTTGATCCGCAGACCCTTCCCAAGGGGGGCAGCGTCACCCTGGATGGCCAGCAGTTCACCGGCACCGCACTGGAAGGTAGTTTCCGCAACATCGCCATGCAGAGCCAGACAACCGAGGCCAGCGGTGCCAGTTACCGCGTGGATCGCCTGGATGATGGCCGCGTGCGCGTCACCACCGGGCCGAATGAAGCGGTCGAAGCCTTCAACGGTATGGGATTCAATGCAGGCAGGTTCAGCGCGATTGCCGGCCGCCAGGACGCGCTCGGTCATTCGGCCGTCCGCACTGCGACCTTCGACATCGATCAACCCGAAGGTCGCCAGGCCTATGAACAGTTCATCGACAACGGCACGCTGAACAGCCAGACCCCGGGCGTGCAGGATCTGGCCACGGTCGAGCGGCTGGGCATGAGTTCGCAGGCGCGGCTGAAGGTCGGCTACGGCGACACGTTTGGCGTCGACCTGGCCGGTGCACGCAACAGCGGCGATGTGGTGCAGGTCAGTCGCGAAGATGGCAGCCGCACCGAGCTGCGCAGCGTGCAGTACAACGGCAACCTGCCGGCAACCCGGGTCAGCGCTTACGGCGCCGACGGACAGGAAGACATGGCGCAGCGCCGCTACGAATTCACCTTCGACCTGCGCGGGCATGCCCAGGGCGAACAGATTGCCGGGATGGTCAACGCGGCGTTGTCCGGCGACCCCACCGGCAATCGCGGGCCGATGAAGGCCGGCGAGCTGAACACGCTGAGCTTCAGCGAGGCCCAGATGCGCACGCTGATGGAGCGCACCCAGTCGATGGTCAAGCACAACCCGATGCTGGGGCCATCGTGGCAGGTGCTTGCAGAGGACGGCAGCGGCAAGCCGCAGCAGGATGTGGATGCTTTTGCCCTGGGGCTGGCGCGCAACCAGGGGCAATCCACCTACGGCATGGCCGAGCGCATGTTCCACATTGCCGCGGCCGGCGGCAAGGATCTGCAGAAGATCGACGCGGCGGTGCAGGGCGAGCACCTGCAGTCACCGGCGCCACCGACACCCCTGCTGCCGCGGCAGGATCCACGGCACACCGCCAGCCCGGACCATGGCCTGTGGTTGCAGAGCCAAGGGGCGGTGAGCAGCCTCGACCAGGCGATGGGGCGACAGCCGGATGAAATGAGCGAACGCCTTGGCATGGCACTGCTGGTAGCGGCCAAGGACAAGGGCATGCAGCGGATTGACCAGGCCGTGCTCAGTGACGACGGCAGGTATGCATTCGCGGTGCAGGGCCAGCCGCACGCTGCGGATCGACAGATCGCCCGCACCGAGACCGCGCAGGCGGTGGCGACGCCAGTCAGCGAGCACGTGCGGGAGCTGCAGCAGGGCGCAGCGCTGGCGGCAAGCTCAGAGCAGGTGAGCCAGCAGCAGGAGCGGGAGCAGACGTCCCAGGAACACGCTGCACGGGCCATGGCGCGTTGAGTCGGGCGCGCCAGCCCAACGGCTGGCGCAGCGGGTCAGGCACTCCAAAGCGCCCGGGCCTCATCGGCAAGCAGCGTAGGCTGTTCCTCCGGCCAGAACAGGCGTCCGCCATCCACCCAGCGGATGCCGCGTGACGCCGGCAGGGTCTGGTGCAGCCACTCGGCCCAGCGTCCCGGAAACAGCGTATCGGCCGTTCCCCACACCATTCGCGTGGGGATCATGCTTCGCTTCAGTGCAGCCTCGATGGCCAGCAGCGGATTCGGTTCAAAGGCTGCCAGATGGCGATTCAGCTGCTGCTGGCGCAGGGGCGATGACACCAGTGGCCGGAAGCTGTATTCGATGGCCTCATCGCTGAAATGTGCCGGATCGACATAGGCAGAGCCACCGATGCCTGCCGCTGACCGCGCATATTGACGATCCTGCAGATGCCGCGCGATCTTCAGGTGATAGGTGCCTGCACGTGCGGCGGCCAGTGAGTTCTTCATCTGCGGGGGTGGGCTGTTCTCGTGCACGTCGCAGTTGCTCAGCAGCATCGTGCGAACGCGCTGCGGGTGCTGCACGGCGAACAGCTGGGCCACGGTGCCGCCGCTGTCATTGGCGACCAGATCGACCACAGCAACTGACAGCGCATCAAGCAAAGCAGCGAGCATGTCGCTCTGCGCCTGCGGGGACAGGTCCTGTGTCGCGGCTACCTGGCTGTGGCCCAGTCCCATGAAATCCGGTGCAATGCAGCGGCGAGACGGGGATAGCTGCGCGATTGCATGCCGCCACTGGAAGCCACTCAACGGGAAGCCGTGCAGGAACAGTACGACGGGACCTTTCCCTTGTTGCACGCAGGCGATACGTCCGAACGGTGTGCGGATCCAACGCCGGCGGGCGGCGAACGCTGCGGCATCCATGGGGTCGGGCGAGTCTGCGTTGGCGCCCCGCGCGGTTGGCAGCCAGGCCGTGGCCAGCAACAGCCCAGCACCGATCAGCAGTGACCTGCGCGAAGGCGAAGGCGCAGCGTTTGGGGGACTTGTCATGGCGTCTCCGCGGTTCGACCAACGGCCACGTGCTTGAACAACCGCACGGGCTTGCCAGCGGCGCGTTCGATCACGCCCTTGGCTTCCAGATCCAGCTGCACCGCCTTCAGCCACCAGCCTGCCGTCGCACCACCGGGGAACAGGTCTGCAGGCAGCGCTGGCAGCAGTGACTGCTTGGCATCGGCAACAGAAACCCCGGGTGGCGTTCGCGGCAGTACGCCGAGCAGGGCCGTGCGCATGGCCCTGTACTTGGCCCGATCGACACGCTGGGTCTTGCCCGGCGAGGTGATGCTCTCGATCTCGATCTTGTCTGGCTCAGGCATGGATCTCTCCTTCGATGCGGATATCCGGGCTGCGCAGGCCCATCGCAATCCAGGCCTTCATCAACCGGGCGTGGAAGCGCAGCGAGTGTTGCTTGAGGTTGGGTACATCGGCGGGCAGCACGGAGGGATCGGGCAGATCGCCCACCATGGTGCGCATCTGCAGTGGCGGCCGCGCATCCTCCGGCCACAGCGCGCCATACAGGCTCAGCCAGTGGCCGCCCTTCAGTTCCAGAAACAGCGGCGTGTTGCAGCAGGTAGCCAGCACACGGCGGCTGCCTGCATCGGCGCAAAGGCGGAACGAGGCCAGACGCTCGAATCCCACCGGGAACTCGACACGGTCCTTGCGATACATGACGAACCGGGTGGTTGCATGCGGCCCAAGCAGCCGCTGCGCACCGGGCAGGCGCTGCAGGCGCAGGCCCGCAGCACGGCAGCTGTTGCAGCAGCAGTCGACGCAGGCGATGGGCGCGCCGGCCACGTTCAATCCCACTTCGCCACAGCGGCAGGCAATCTGTTGTGCGGAAGGCATGTGTAGGTTCTCTTCGGCGGCTTTTCCTATCGACGAACCGGGGGTCCGGGAATCGACAGGGCCGGCATTAATTGATAACGCACCCGGTACACGTCCAGCCCAGCCCCTTCCACGCGTCGCCCCGAGTAGGTCAGCGTGGCCGGGCGGGACCAGTCGAGCATCGCCCCGTAGCTGTCTCCCGAGGCATCGTTGAAGGGGGGTGGCAAGCGCGTACCGGCCTCGTAGCGGCCGCCGAAGGCGCGGGCTGCGAACTGCTCGACCCTGGCACTGCCGAAATCCTCCGCGCGCGCAAAGACGATCGTCCTGCCATCGGCCAGAAACGTGGCGTCGAACTCCTGCGCGCCCGTGTTGACCTCACCCGTCAGGGCGCGCGCAGGATGCAGTCCCTCATCGCCCATCGAGGCCGCATACAGATCGTGGCCGCCAGCCCCGCCTGCGCGGTCGCTGGAAAACAGCAGTCTGGTGCCATCCGCTGCGAGCATCGGCGCGAACTCATTGGCGGAACTGTTGACGGCGGACCCGAGATTCTCGGCGCCCCCGAACTGCAGACCCTGCACCGGCGCCCTGTACAGGTCATCGCCGCCCAACCCGCCCGGGCGATCAGAGCAGAACAGCACGAAGCGACCATCCGCAGTGAACGCCGGATCGAAGTCGCGACCGGGCGTATTGAAGGGCGCCGGCTGCGCCGCGCTCCAGCGCCCATGCTGCAGTCTCGAGATCCAGATGTCATATCCCCCAGCGCCACCTGGCCGGTCACGGCTGAACCACAGTGCGGTGCGCCCGTCCGGGCTCAGCGTCAGGCGAATTTCGCTGTATCGGGTGGATGCAATGCCGGGTGCGAAACGCTCGGCGCGGCCCTCGGCCGAAATCAGGGGGTGACCACCGTCGCCGGCCAGAAGGGCCGCCATCGCAAGTGATACCCGGATGAGGAATGGGTTCATGCCTGTCGCTCGAAATCGCTGATCCAGTTGGTCTCCCAGGTCGCTCCTCCATCTGCGGATGCCGCCTGTTCCCAGCGTGCGGAACGCGAGGTGATCCGCGACCAGATCACCCGCGTTCTGATCGGTTGTCCTCGCAGCTGGTCGTCGCCCATGAACGTGCCGATGCCATCGACAAAACCGCCGCAGACCGGCGCGCCGATCCGCGTGGGATCGCGGCCATCCAACCACCAGCTCGACCACTGGCCACTGCTGGCATCCCACGCGCGGATGCCCATGCCGCGTACGGTCGCAGCGGGGAAGTTCATGACGTTGTCGCCAACATTGCCGAAGCCGCCCAGCACCGGCCAATTGTGCAACGTGCCATCGAAGTGGTCCCAGCTGTTGCTGCCAGACAGGCGTTCGCGCAGTCGCCGGTGCTGCACGGTCCAACGGCCGACAAGAAAGTCGAAGTCGCGAGGCGCATCCGCCTGCAGTGGCAACGGCGAGGGTATCGCTGCCGTGCGGGTGAACCAGTTGCGCCAGTTCACCTCCCAATGCACGCCATCAGCGGAGAAGGCTTGTTCCCACCACGGCTGCGCAGCGTGGATGTCGTGCCAGCGGAACCGGACCTGGATGTGCTGGCCCTTGAAGGTATCCGTGCCGCGGAAGCTGCCGCCGGTGCCGGTGAAGCCGCCGCGCACCGGTGCTTCGAATCGGTTGGGAGCGCGGCCATCCAGCCACCAGATTGCCCAGGTACCGGAAGTCGGATCGAAGGCACGAACACCCAGGCCACGGTAGGGGCCGCCGGGCAGTTGCATCAGGTTGTCATCGATGGTGCCCAGCCCGCCCAGGGTCAGCCAGACCGCGCTGGTGCCGGCGAAGTCCTCCCAGCGCGTGTCGGCGGCCAACCGCTCCTTCAAGCGGCGATGACGCACGTCCCAGTTGCCCTCAAGCCAGCGCCAGTCGTCCGCGTGGCGCATGGAAGGGTGGGGCGGGGCGGCGCGCAACGGCAGCCCCAGGCCGAGGGCGCCGGCACCGTACACAGCGGCAAGCCCGCCCAGAAATCCACGTCGCTGCATGTCTGATCCCCCTGTCCGAGGTCCCCATCCTCCCTGCCGCGCGGGGGATTGACCACGCGGATATCCAGGCTCAGGCTAAGCCACACTTATGGTCGCCCACCGTCACCTGCCGTCGCTCGTTGCCATCCGTGCCTTCGAGGCCGCGGCGCGGCTGGGCAGCTTTGCGCGTGCAGCGGAAGAACTGGACACCACGGCGGCATCGGTCAGTTATCACGTCCGGCGCCTGGAGGAGCAGACCGGTGCACGGCTGTTCCTGCGCCACGCCCAGCACGTCGAACTGACCGAGGCCGGTGCCAGCGTCGCAAAGGAGGCTACCCGCGCCTTCGATGCCCTGCGTGCCAGCTTCATGCGTGCCGCCGACATGGATGCCACCCGCCTGCGCCTGACCGCGCTGCCCACGCTGGGCACCAGTTGGCTCACGCCGCGGCTGGGTGGCTTCCGGGCCCGCCATCCGCAGCAGGTGCTGGAGCTGGACCTTTCCGCAGAGCCGCAGGACCTGGCAGGCGGGCGCTTCGATGCGGCCATCCGCAACGGTCACGGCGACTGGCCGGGGCTGCACGCAGTGGAGCTGTTCCCCAGCGTGTTCACTCCGCTGTGCTCGCCCGCGTTGAGTGAGGCCGTCACCGGCCTGGGCGGTGCCCGGCTGCCGGACGTGCCATTGCTGGGTCGTCCGGACTGGTGGGCGCTATGGTTCCAGGCATTCGGGCAGATGCCGGCACCCGGCGCGGAGAGCTTCGCCACCAACTTCGCCGCCGAGCATCTGGACGTGGCCGCGGCGATCGCCGGCCAAGGCATCGCCATCGGCTCGCCGATCCTGTTCCAGGCCGAACTGGATGCGGGGCGTCTGGTGCAGGCCCATGAAGGCGTGGCCAGTGACGGTCGCAGCTTCTGGTTTGCCAGCCCGGCGGCACGCAGCAATGCCCCGAAAGTCGCGCACTTCCGTGAGTGGCTGTGCACCGAGGCGGACGCGGCCAGGCATGCTGCACGATCCTTGCTGCGCAGGGTGGCCACGCCATGACCCAGAGCCCGGAACTGCTGCGCCGCCTGCTGCGTGCAAAAGACCACATGGACCGGGCCAGCCATGAAGACTGGCCGGTGGCGCGGCTGGCCGGAATCTGTGCGGTTTCCGCGGCCCATTTCGCGCGCTCCTTCAAGGACGCCTTCGGGGTGCCGCCGCACCGCTATCTGCTCAGTCGCCGCATCGAGCGCGCTGTCGCTCTGCTGCGCGATACCGACCTGCCGATCACCGAGATCGCACTGCAGACTGGCTGGACCAGCCTGGGCACCTTCGGCCGCATCTTTCGTGACATCACCGGCGACAGCCCCGGCGTCCTCCGCGACCGCGAGCGGGCCGATGCCCCGGCGCAGGGCCCGGTGCCGGAGTGCCATGCGCGTGCCGCGCGGCGCCCGGACCTGAAGATCGCAGTTTTGGAGAAGCGCCGCCGCACCGGCCTTGATAGCGTAGATCCCAGCTAAGGGAGGATCCTATGACTGGCATGGTGAATGTGGTCGGCCTGTATGTGCACGACCAGGATGCGGCACTCGATTTCTACGTCAACACGCTCGGCTTCCAGGTGCACACCGATGTCGGCAACGGCGACTATCGCTGGCTCACGGTGCATTCGGGCGACGACGATGGCTTCCAGTTGGGGTTGTTCAAGCCGGGGCCGCCCGTGCATGACGCAGCCACCGCGCTGACCCTGCAGCAGATGGTGGCCAAGGGTGCGATGCCGCCGCTGGTGCTGGCGGTGGAAGATTGCCGTGCCAGCTACAGACAACTGCTGGCCCGTGGCGTGGAATTCACCCAGGAGCCAGTGGAGCGCTTCGGTGCGGTGGATGCCGGATTCCGTGATCCGTCCGGCAATGGCTGGAAGATGATCGAGCGCCGCGCGAGGAACGCATCGAGCAAGCCGCAATGAGCACCGGTGGCTGGGCACGTCCGGTACACCGCTGGACCTCGATCGTCTTCACGCTGACAGTGATCGCCAACTTCATGGCGCGCTGGCTGGGGCAGGGCGAGCCGCCGCTCTGGCTCACGTACTCGCCGCTGCCGCCGTTGTTCCTGCAGTTGTTCACCGGGCTGTATCTGTTTGCGTTGCATTACCGCCGCAGGCCTGGTGGCGCGCACGCCAGCGCTGCACCCTGATGCGGGCCGCCAGCGGCCAACCGGGCTGCGTTCCCAAGCAGTGCAGGCCCGGCGGAAAAACTCTGCCGGGCCATCCCGGGCGCTCAGCTCAGGTCGCAACCGCTGGGCAACGGCCAACTGGCGCTGGGCAGCATGTTCTTCAGCGACGCCGGCGCGTTGATCGCCACGTAGCTGGCACCCAGCAACTCTTCCAGATCCGCGATGGTGACCAGATAACTGTCCAGGCTGTCCAGGCCCGTTTCATTGGGAATGATCCAGCTGATGGCCTTGGCGGTGCCGGTGTTCGGATCCTTTGTGATGATCGTCTTCCAGAAGAATTCCGGGGTCGGAATGCCATGGCTGGCCAGGAAATGGTCATTGGACGCATCGCCATAGACGACGCCGCCATAGACATCCACCGGGGCGATGTCCCGATAGCATTCGGCCACGTTCTCGGCCTTGACCCAGATGCCCTGGTTGAAGCTGGAAACCTGCGGCACGATGTTGGTCATGTAGTTGGCGCGACGGATGTAAGTGGCGTCGTAGTCCATGTGATTGGACGTCACCAGATGGCCGCGGTCATAGCCGGACTGCACGCTGGCATAGGACGTCGTGCTGGTCTGGCCGAGGCAGCCTGCCGGCAGGTCCGGATCCCTGTAGAAGCTGGACGGGCGGGCGACTGAGCCGGTGTCCGCCACCAGCGTGTATTCGTATCGGGTCGCGCTGTGGATGCTGCAGTCATAGGTCAATACGAACCCGCTCTTGTTGAGGGTCACGACCTGGGCATGTGCGGCCGCGGCAAAGGTGCTCAATACAAGGGCAAGGAAGAACGTGGCAAGGCGCATTGCGGATCTCCATGGGTATGGGCAGGGCGCAGTCGTCCACCACGGCAGGCCAAGCCTTTCCGTGTGAAGGACGATGCGGTGACAGGTACTGGGGACGCGACCCGGCCATGGCCGGCATCGCACGGGATCTCGACCGCGCGCAGGCATTACGAAAGTAGTCGCGGTGTCGTTAGCGTCATTTTTTGTCGTCAACAGGTCAACGACCAAAGTGCCAAGGTGTGACTGCGCGCAAGCACTGGGCCTCTGTCAGATCAGGACAGCCCTGCATGAAAGGAAGAACTGCTAGTGGCGTGACCGCCGCTTGCACGTCGCCAAGCCAGGCGAGACCTGCACACAACGCCCATGGATTCTTGACGGCGCCTTGGCATCGGGCGTGGATACTTCCGCCGTCGTTTGCCAAGGAGGATTGACAATGGGTAACGCTGTGACCGTCAAGACGCCACGCATCCTGCGCGTGGAAGTGTTGCCGCTGGACTGTGGGGAAACCGCGGTGGTGATGGAGCTGGCATCGGCTCCGGCCAGGGCATGGGTGAAGGCACTGAAACGCGTGCTTTCCGAAACGGAGGGGCTCGAATCGGCGCAGTCACGCTGTGACGGCCGCTTTGTCTACATCATCGGCATCGAACCCGGTGGCCGTGGCATGATTCATCGGGTGAACCAGGTCCTGGCCGCCACCCACGATCGGGTTGCACCGCGCAACGGCCAACCGGTGCCGATGAGACAGCCGGCGGCAGGCGCCATGGTCACAGCCAGCCTCTGAGTGACCTGTGGGATCCCAGGCTCGCACGCCGTCGTCTGAAGTCGATGCCCGATGTCCTGCTCTGTGACGCTCTGCTGGATCAGAGGCTGTTCTCCGGCGTGGGCAACATCATCAAGAACGAGGTGCTGTTTCGCATCCGTGCCCATCCGGCCAACCACATTTGCGACCTTCCGCCGCGCAAGCTTACCGAACTGATCAAGCAGGCCCGTGAGTACAGTTTCGACTTCCTGCGCTGGAAGCGCGAGTCTGAACTGAAGAAACACTGGCTGGTACACACCCGGCGGACATGCCCCAGCTGTGGTGGTCCGGTCAGCAAGGTCTACATGGGCACCACGCATCGACGGACCTTCTTCTGCCCGGAGTGCCAGGTCGACTATCGGGTTGCGTCGGGGGCGCCGGGAACGAAGAAGCGCAACCGTCGCTGACGGGAGTGACCGGGGCATCCGGGGCGGGGCAGTTCTTCATGGTCGTGCTGCATGTACACCTCCATCTCGTGGCCCGCGTTGCGAAGGGCAGGCAACGGCAGGTACAACCGTGTGAGCAGCCCCATCCAGCCCGCGTTGACACGATGTCCATTCCTCACCCAGGTGGCGGCAAAGTCGCTGTGCGCTTGCGGCGCCATGCCAACAGCTGCCCGATCAGCGCTGTCACCAGCAACAGGAGGTTGGTAACCACGAACACCGTGGCACCCAGCAGTGCGCTGTAGATCGTAAACAGTGTCGAGGCCGTCATCTGCCCGATGAAGAGCCACCTGGAGACGGTTTCCGGGTGAGGCGACTGCCACTGCTTGATCATCTGCCGGACCAGGGTGGCCATCAGCACGGTGGTGGCGGCCCATCCGAGAGCATCAGGATGCACGGCTCACCCCTTCGAAGAAGCGCGCCGCCCCTGGGGAGCGGCGCGTGGGCCCGATATGGGATACACCCTCGCTTACGCGGCCTGGGCGGCCTTGGCGTTGCCGCCGCCCTTGGCCAGCAGGGTCAGCTTCTCGTCGGTGGCTTTTTCTTCTTCCAGCGTTTCCAGCAGCAATGGCAAGGCGTCCTTGTATCCCAGCTGCTTGGCCAGCGCGGCGATGGTGCCGTAGGAGGCGATTTCGTAGTGTTCAACCTTCTGCGCGCCGCCGATCAGTGCCGCATCGCGGACCGGGCCTTTCTCGATGCTGTCGATGACATCCTTGCCCTCTTCCACCAGACCTTCCATCGCCGCGCACTTGATTCGCTTGAGGCGGATGCCCAGCACATCGACGATCTGGTCGATGCGCTCGATCTGGCCTTGGGTCTCTTCCAGATGCGTCTCGAATGCAGTGGCGAGCTGCGGGTTTTCGGCAGCCCGGGCCAGACGCGGCAGTGCCTTGGTGAGCTGCTTCTCCGCGCTGTAGATGTCAGACAGTTCATGGATGAAGAGGTCTTCAGCGGTCTTGATGGCCATGATTCACTCCGGTTGGAACTGGAAAGGAGCGATGAGGCTATCCCGGTCGGTGTTGGGGTGCGGCGTAGACGCAGTGAACGGCGGATGCGCATCGGGCACGCAGATGCATGCATGTCCCTCACGTCACCCATGCCGCGCGCTCGGGGAGCCGGCTTCCGGGTTGTTTCGTCCGGGTCCATTTTTCACATTCCACTGAATCACTGTATTTCCAGCTGCCGCGACAGAGGCGCCTGAACCGGCCATCTAATACGGTCGTGCGCCCATACCAGGGAGGTCGAGCGTGCCCATCAGAACCGCCGTGTATACCAGCGAAGCCGCCGCTGACATCGCTGCCGGCCGGACCAGGCCGGGGGAAAGCCGTGCGAAATCGTCGATGACGCTTCGTTTCAACCGGAATGCTGGCGTTACCGGCGTACTGCTGTTCGATGGTGAGCGCTTTGTGCAATACATGGAAGGTCCGGACGATGGCCTTCGCGGGTACTGGGTGCCACCAGCCACTGCGGTCTGATTGAACTGCAGCGTGGCAGGGTCGGGCAGAGACGCATGCCTTCCTGGCCCATGCGTTGGCTGCAAATGGAACCGGCAGAGTTGAAGCGATTGGTCAGCGCGGACCGGACCGGTTTTACCCAGCGCGAGGACACCAGTGAGTCCACCGCTGCCACGGGCATGGATCTGCTGCGCGCGGCTGCGGAGCCCTATCGGCATGCTGTTCTTCGCCCGCTGCTGAAAACCGCACTCGGTGATTGCGGTCATTCGCCAGCACGGCTCTATCGACTTCACCCGCTATGAGATGGCCATGACACACGACAGTCCATAGCGAGCACCACCACTGGCTGGACGTTCTTGCCGGAGCGTGGGAGACGAGACGCCCCTCATCGCGCTGCAACCTGACGGCAGCAACAGGGGGCGTATCGTTTGCATCGGACATCTACACGTGGATGCCCAATAGTTACTCCCTGTCGGCGTTGACTGGATGCCCTTCGTCCGCATCGTGCTTGCCAGGGCCGGGCAGTTTCGATTGTTCAGCGGCGCCCCGATGGGAGGAGCACCCGGCAGGGCCTAGCGCTTCGGCGGTGGCTGTGGCGGCGCCTCTGTGCCGCTGGCAGTGCCTGCTCCCGAGCCCTGTTCTTCGGAGGCGGCAGTGCCACTTCCACCGCCGGGTACGTTGCGTGCCGGCTCGCCGGCCGCTGGCGGGGTTTGCCGAACCGTGTCGGCATGCTGTGCCTGATCGGCCCGTTCGCTTTGGTCGCAGGCTGACAGCGCCAGCGCTCCCACGGCACAGAGCAGCAATACCCGCATGGCCAACCTCCAGAGTGGAATTCCCCTTGTTTCTAACGCTGAGCGCGTCTGCCAAGCGTGACGAAAGGGCGGCGCAAGCGGCTGCGACATCTCGCCCGCACCCTGAAAAGCCGCACTGATGCAGCTACCGGCGGCCGCTTTCGCTCACCCCGCGACGACGAGCAGGTGCGTTAAAGTTGCCCCTGTAGGTGCCCCCCGCGTCGCGGTCAGGGGCAGCCGAAGAAGTGACGCATCAGGAGTCCACATCATGAGTTTTCCCGAGGGATTGGAAGGGGGTGGGCACGGCCTGACGCGCAGAACGTTCCTGCTGGCTGTCGGCTCTGCTTCGCTGCTGGTGGCCTGCAACGGCAAGGCGCCTGCAACCGCTGCCAGCGCCGCGCCTGTGGAGCGGGGGGATGGGCGCTTTCTGCAGCTCTCGCAGGCGCTGACGGGCAAGGCCGATCTCGATCCGGCGACCGCCGGGCGCATCGAAGCCGCATTCGCCAAACTGCATCCCGAGATGCACGCCCAGTTCCCGGCACTCGCGGCGAAGGCGCAACAGGTACAAGGCCCTGAAGCACTGCTGGCGTCGGCAGGCGATGCACGCCCGACAGCACTGGCCATCATCACCGCTTGGTACACCGGCAGCGTCGGCAAGGGTCCGCAGGCCATCACCGTTTCCTATCGCGACGCGCTGATGCAGCGCCCCGTGGACGATGGGCTGTTCCCGCCGACCTACGCACAAGGCGGCCCTGCGTGGTGGACGGCCGATCCACCGTCAGCGGTACGTGCGCACGGCTGAGCCTGCGCTTCCACCTTTTTCCTGCAATTGATATGGATTCCCCTCATGAAAGCTCCGGTTTTCCGTGATGGCGATGCCGATGCCGATGTTGTGATCGTCGGTTCGGGCGTCGTCGGCGCATTGATCGCCCACCAGTTGGTTCGTGCCGGAAAATCGGTTCTGGTCCTTGAGGCCGGCCCCCGCCTGCATCGATCCGACGTCGTCGAAAACTGGCGCAACGTCAGCTTCGAGCGACGCATCGGCAGCGATTTCCAGGGACCGTATCCGCAGTCACCGCTCGCCACCGCGCCGCTGTACTTCCCGGCCAACGACTACGTCGGCCTGACCGGCCCCGATGCCAACAGCTTCCATCAAGGCTTCATCAAGGCCGTGGGCGGTACCACCTGGCACTGGGCCGCCTCCTGCTGGCGCCACCTGCCGGTGGATTTCAAGATGCAGTCCACCTATGGGGTAGGGCGCGACTGGCCGATCAGCTACGACGACATCGAGCCCTACTACTGCCGCGCGGAAGAGGCCATGGGCGTCTCCGGGCCGAACGACCCGGGCAAGCAGAGCCCCGCCGAGCGATCCAAACCCTACCTGGCCGACATGATCCCCTGGGGGAACGGTGACAAGGTGTTCGCCGAGGTGGTCAATCCGCACGGCTACAACCTGGTGCCCATTCCGCAGGGTCGCATGGTCACGCCGTGGAATGATCGGCCGGCCTGCTGCGGCAACAACAACTGCCAGCCGATCTGCCCGATCGGCGCGATGTACAACGGCATCCACACCATCGAAGCGGCCGAGAAACTGGGTGCGCAGGTGCTGGCCGAAGCGGTGGCCTACAAGATCGACACCGACGCGCAGAACCGGGTGACGGCCATCCACTGGTACGACAACAACAAAGTCAGCCACAAGGCCACCGGCCGCAGTTTCGTGATCGCCTGCAACGCGCTGGAGACGCCACGCCTGCTGCTGCTTGCCGCCAACGAGCAGAACCCCAACGGCATCGCCAACAGTTCCGACCAGGTGGGGCGCAACATGCTCGACCATTCCGGCTTCCACTGCTCGTTCATCGCCGATCGCCCGATCTGGCTGGGACGCGGACCGGCACAGTCCAGCTGCATGGTCGGTCCGCGTGACGGCGCCTTCCGCTCGCAGTACTCGGCCACCAAGATCATCCTCAACAACATCAGCCGGGTGGCGGTCGCCACCGACCAGGCCCTGAAGAAGGGCCTGGTCGGCGACGCGCTGGATGCGGAGATCCGCCGCCGCGCGATCTTCGGTGTCGATCTTTCGATCAGCCTGGAGCCGCTGCCGGACCCGAGCAATCGACTGACGCTGTCGAAGACACGGGTCGATGGCCATGGTCTGGCCTGCCCGGATATCCACTACTCACTGGGCGACTACGCCCGCAAGGGCTATGACGAGTCCTGCAAACAGCTGCGCCACATCGGCTCGCTGTTCAACGCCGAGGAATTCGTCATCACCACTGCGCTCAACGCCAACAACCACATCATGGGCTCGACCATCATGGGCGCGGACCCGCGCGATTCGGTGGTCAATGGCGATTGTCGCGCGCACGATCACCCGAACCTGTGGCTTCCCGGCGGCGGCCCGATGGTGTCGGCCAGCGTGGTCAACAGCACCCTGACCATGGCCGCACTGGCATTGCGCGCTGCAGATGCCATCGAGCGTGCCGCATGAAGACCTTGGCCGCGGTCCTCCTGGTGATGCTGGCGGCAGTCAGCCAGTCCGTGCACGCGGACGAGGTCGTCGAACGCGGGCGTTACCTTTCTGTCGCCGCCGATTGCGTGGCATGCCACACCAGCCCCAGGCAGGGAAAGCCCTATGCCGGCGGCTACGCGATTGCGTCCCCGCTGGGTGAGATCTGGGCCAGCAACATCACGCCCTCCAAGAGCCATGGCATCGGCCTCTACAGCGAAGTTGACTTCGCCAAAGCAGTGCGCGCAGGCGTGCGCAAGGATGGCGCCCACCTGTATCCGGCGATGCCCTATACCTCGTATGCCAAGCTGACCGACGAGGACATCCACGCGCTGTATACCTACTTCATGAAGGGCGTGGCGCCGGTCGACGAGGAAGCACACGCGACCGAGCTGCCGTTCCCCTTCAGCATCCGCCAGTCCATGGCGGTGTGGAACCTGCTGTTCCTGGACAAGGAAACGTTCAAGCCCGATGCGGGCAGGAGCGCGCAATGGAATCGCGGCGCCTATCTGGTGGAAGGCCTGGCGCATTGCTCCAGCTGCCACAGCCCGCGCGGGCTGATGATGCAGGAAGTGGGCGGCAAGGCGTTTGCGGGCGGTTCGCTGGGTGACTGGTACGCGCCCAACATCACCTCCCATCCCATCAGCGGTATCGGTGGATGGAGCGATGCCGAGCTGGCCCAGTACCTGAAGACCGGCCGCGTCGCCGGCAAGGCGCAGGCCGGTGGCGGCATGGCCGAAGCGGTGAGCAACAGCCTGTCCAAGCTGCAGGACGAGGACATCGCCGCCATCGTCGCCTATCTGCGCACGGTACCAGCCGTGGCCGACCCTGACGCCACGCGGGCCGCCTTCGCCTGGGGCGATGCAGCCGCGACGCCGGGGGAGCAACCGGTACGCGGCACGGATGCGGCACTGGCATCGGGCGGGGTGCTGTATTCGGGCCTGTGCGCTAGCTGCCATGGATCGCGGGGCGAGGGCAGCAAAGATGGGTACTACCCCTCCCTGGTGCACAACACCACCGTCGGCATGACCCGCCCGCAGAACCTGATCGCCACCATCATCGGCGGCATCGACCGCGATGTGCATGGCGACCATGCGTTGATGCCGCATTTCTCGCAGGGCTCGTTCGTGCAGGACCTGAGTGACGCCGATATCGCAGCGGTGGCGAGCTACGTCCGCACGCAGTTCGGGCCGGGTGACCAGGTCACCGAGGCCCAGGTGGCGCTGACCCGCGCCGGCGGCGAGAAGCCGCTGCTGGCAAAGATCGCGCGACTGTGGCTGCCGATGCTGATCGTTGCCGTGCTGGCACTGGTCGGCGTCGTGCTGCTGGTGCGGCGCGCCTGGAAGAAGCGCAGGAACAGGAGGGCTGCGGCATGAAGCTGCTCTCCTTGAACGGCATCGGGCTGCTCCTGCTCGCGGTCAGCGGGACGGTCTCGGCCGCCGAATCGAGCACCGCTGGCAAACCCAAGCCGGTCGACAGCATCGTACAGACGCCGCTGAGTGCCGATTGGGCCGCGCGCCTCTGGCTGCAGGACCGTGGTGTAACCCCCAGCGCACGCATCGTGATCGGCAGCGGCGTCAACAGCGACGGTTACAAGGGCAGTGGTTGGTCCACCGCCGAACACATCGACCTGGGCGCGACGATCGATACCGGCAAGGCTTTCGGCTTTGACGGCACGCTGCGCGTGGTGTTCTCCGACCGCTTCGGCAACGCCATCAACGAGCGGTCCACCGGTTCCTATATCCAGAATCAAGCCTTCTATGGCCAGGGCCAGAACCTGCGCTTCAACGAGCTTTCCTACGAGCGGCTGCTGCTGGACAAGCGGCTGAGCCTGAAGGGGGGCTTCTACTCGATGGGCAACGATTTCGGCGGCTTGCCCTACACCTGCAACTTCAACAACAACGGCCAATGCGGGCATCCGCTGGGCCCGATCTACAGCTCCGGGTGGCTGGACAACCCGACGGGGCAGTGGGGCCTGCGGGTGAAGTGGAACGATCCTTCAGGCTGGTACGCGCAGACCGGCATCTACGACGTCAACCCGACACGCAAGCAGGCCAACAGTGGCTTCCGTGTTTCGACAAAGGGAAAGACCGGCCTGTTCCTGCCCGTGGAAGTGGGCTACAGCCATGGCAAGTCCGGAGAGGACTATGGCGGTACCTACAAGGTCGGCTACTACCTGGACACCTCCAACGCCGATGATATTGGTGATCCGGCCGCGCCTCGCGCCTCCCATCGCAGCGGTTCGTACGTGCAGGCCGCGCAGCGGGTGTGGAAGCCCGAGGGCGAGACGGTGCGCGGCATCTCGGTGTTCGGCGTGGCCACCCGTGCCGACGCAAAAACAGGGCTGATGCGCTACTCGTGGGAAGCTGGCCTGAGCTGGCGTGGCGTGATCGCGTCGCGCGAGGATGATGTGCTCAGCCTGGCCTGGAACCGGCTGGACATCTCCGACCGGCTCGCCCGCCATCAGCAGCTGACCGGAAAGGATGTGCAGAGCAACGAGCAGTTCGTCGAGCTGAACTACGGCGTGCAGGTCGCCCCGTGGCTGGTGCTGCGGCCGGCGGTGCAGTACGTGGCACGACCCGGCGCCTATGCCAGCCGACCCGACAGCTGGGTGTTCACCCTGCAGGCGCAGGCAACGCTGTAGGCGCATTCAGGCCCGCGGCGTAAGGTGGCAGGCCCGCCGCCCCATGCTGCGGCGCAAGGTGTCAGCCACCATTCGCACTGGTACGGTCCACCCCGTTGCACCACCAACGACGGGGAGAGACGACGATGCGCAAGGTATTGCTGCTGTTGATCCTGCTGACCGGACTGGCGCCCACCGCTTGGGCTGCCACGGTCAAGACCACCCACCGCACCCTTCCCAGTTGGGACGGCACACCCCTCGGGGTCTTTGTCATCGAGCCCCAGGATGCGGGTAGCGGCAAGTTCCCGCTGCTGGTGATGCCCAGCAGCTGGGCCGTTCCCAGCGTGGAGTACGTAGGGGTGGCACAGTCGCTGGCCAAGCGCGGCTATGTGGTCATCAGCTACAGCTCGCGCGGCTTCTGGGAATCTGGCGGGGCCATCGATATCGCCGGGCCGGCCACGGTCGAGGATGTCAGCGCATTGATCGACTGGGCGCTGGAAAACACCCAGGCCGACCCGGCGCGGATCGGCGTCTCGGGCATTTCCTACGGCGCCGGCACCAGCCTGCTGGCGGCGGCACGCGATCCGCGCATCAAGGCAGTGGCCGCCCTCAGCGGATGGGCCGATCTGCAGGCGTCGCTGTATTCCAACGACACACCCAGTGCACAGGGAATCGCGCTGCTGGTGGCCGCCGGCCTGGTCACCGGCCGCCCGGGGTCCGAGTTGGCCACGATCAACCGCAACGTCGTGGTCGGCAACTACCAGAGTGCAGTGGAATCGCTGCTGCCGGTGGCCGCGATCCGCAGCCCCGCTGCGAGTATCAGCGAGATCAACGCCAACCAGCCGGCTGTGTTCCTGGCCAACGCCTTCAACGACAGCCTGTTCCCGCCGGGCCAGCTGGTGGACTTCTTCAACCAGCTGAAAGGCCCCAAGCAGCTGCAGCTTCGCCACGGCGACCATGCCCTCAACGAGGCGCTGGGCGCACTGGGCATTCCCAACGAGGTCTACGACTCGGTGGGCGACTGGTTCGACCATTACCTCAAGGGCGTGGCCAATGGCATCGACCGCGAACCGGCGGTGCAGCTGAAGTCACAGAAGGGCAGCTGGAACACCTACCCGAACTGGCAGGCTACCAACAGTGGTGCGGTCAGCTACGCGTTGACCGCACCCGGCGGCCTGCTTCTGCCCACCGGAGGCCTGGCTGAAAACGGGCGCAGCAATGGCTGGAACTACCGGATCGGCAGCGGCCTGCCTACCGCCGCCAATTCCGGCGTGGCGATGGTGGCCGGCTCACTGCAGATGATCAACCTGCCGCCGGGTGCATACGTGCCTTTCATCGGGCGCAACGCCGCCGGTGTCTGGCAGGGCCCGGTCTACTGGAACGCACGCCGTCTGGACGGTGCTCCAGAAGTGCGCGTGACCGTCACTCCCAGCCGCGCCAACACCACGCTGTATGCCTACCTGTACGCGGAAGATGTGCTGGGCAATGGCCAGCTGATCAGCCACAAACCGTACACCCTGCGCGGCGTTGCACCGGGTCAGGCGACCACCTTGGACCTGCGGCTGGAAGCGAGCAGCTGGAACATTCCAGCGGGCAGCCGCCTGACGCTGGTGGTCGATACGGTGGACCTGCGCTATGCAGGCATCAGCCAGTTGGGCGGGGCGGTGACTTTCAGTTCGCCCGCGACCGCGCCATCGATGTTGAAGGTGCCGTTGCATTGAATCCATGCCGCGCCCGTCGTTGCGGGCGCGGAGGCTCGTGGGTCTTCATGGAAGCGGATGGGAACGCCACAACATGGCCCTCCAAAAGTAGCCCCCGCAGCCTGGTATCCATGAAGACACTGGCCTTGATCGCACTTTCCCTCTCGATCTGTATCAACCTTACCGGCCGCATCTCGCCGTTTCGCGTCAAGGCGCGCGAGTATGCGACCGCTGACAAACTCCCGCAGAGGAGCGCGATACCCCTGTTCTGTCAGCGCCACGACGGTGACATGACAAGAGGCGCCGGACAGAACGTGCGTGTTCCATCGCGCTGTCCGGTTATACCCCATCGGCCGGCATCGTCCGCGCCGCCGACGAGGATTTGAACCCTTCTTGCGTTGACGGCATCCAGCAGGTTTCACCGCAATTCCGCCCAACGGATGGGAGCCATCCACAGCCTCTTGTGAAAGACGAGCGCTGGCAGCAAACTCCTCGCCAGCCATTCCTTTCAAGAGACGCACATGGCCCTTCGCATTACCTGCCTGTGCGGCGCAAATACCGTGGAACTGCACGGCGCTCCCGCTGCGCAGGCCAACTGCCACTGCGCCACCCGCAGGAATTTCTACGGCGTGGCGATGTTCTCGGCCACCGCATGGGTGGCCGAATCGGTGAGCGTTTCAGGGGCGAAGAATGCGCGTTTCCAGCACCAGGCCAAGCAGCTTTCCAAGACGTTCTGCCTGAACTGCGGGGACGTGTTGTTTGGCACCAATCGCCTGGGCATGCGCGTGGTTCCCAACGCCCTGGTCGCTCGAACTGCTGATGGCGTGCTGGATGCAGCGTTTGCGCCGACAATGCACCTGTTCTACAGGGAGCGTGTCATCGACGTTGCAGATGCGCTGCCGAAGTACCTCGATGGCTGGGACGGTCCACTTCATGTGAGCCCGGGCCATCAGCAACCGCCTCTGGATCATGCAGCCCACGCAGCTTCTTCTTGTTGATCTTGCCCACGCTGGTGCGTTCCAGCGAGTCGACGAAGCTGACGCGGTCGGGGATCGCGTAGCGGGAGATATCACCGGAGCGGCTGCGTGCTGCGACCAGCTCGATGATCTCCGCCTCGGTCACATCGCTGCCGTCCTGCCTGACCACCAACGGTAGCGGTCGCTCACCCCATTTCGCATCGCTGATGCCGATCACCGCGACCTCGTTGACCGCCGGATGCAGGGCGATGATGTCCTCCAGGGCGAGCGAGGAGATCCACTCGCCACCGGTCTTGATCACATCCTTGATGCGGTCGGTCACGCGCAGGTAGCCGCCGCCATCGATGTTGCCGATGTCCCCGGTATGCAGGTAACCGCCGGCCCACAAGGCCGTCGAAGCATCCGGGTTGTGCAGATAGCCCTGGGTGAGCCAGGGCGTGCGTACCACCACTTCTCCGGTAGCGACGCCATCGTGGGCAACGTCGTTCATGTCTTCGTCCACGATGCGCAGGTCCACCAATGGCACCGGGATGCCGGCCTTGGTGCGCAGTGACAGCTCCTCATCCGGGTCATCCAGGGCGCGGGCATCGATCTGCGCGACGGTGAGCAGGGGGCAGGTCTCGGACATGCCGTAGCCGCCGAAGATGTCGATGCCACGGGCCAGTGCCTGCTGCGCCAATGCCCGCGGCAGTGCCGCACCGCCGATGATCACCTTCCAGCTGCGCAGGTCGGTATCGGCGGCAGTGGGATGGCCCAGCAGCATATGCAGGATGGTCGGCACGCAGTGCGAGAACGTCACCTTCTCGCGCGCGATCAACGCCAGCAACGTGCCCGGCAGATACCGTCCGGGGTAGACCTGCTTGATGCCCAGCAGCGTGGCCACGTACGGCATGCCCCAGGCGTGCACATGGAACATCGGCGTGATCGGCATGTAGACGTCGTCGCGGTGCAGGCGGCCCTGGCTGGACGCACTGCCGAGCGCGGCCATCGCCGCAAGCGAGTGCAGCACCAGTTGCCGATGGCTGAAGTACACGCCTTTGGGCAGGCCCGTGGTGCCGGTCGTATAGAAGGTCGTGGCGCGGGTGTTCTCGTCGAAGTCCGGGAAGCTGATGATGGGCGTGGCCTCGCGCAGCCCGGCTTCATACTCGGTCACGAAGCCCGCTGGCAGCGGCCCATCCCCATCATCCAGCAGAACGCGTGTGCGCAGATCCGGCAGCTGTTCGTCGATGGCTTCCAGCACCGGCAGGAACTCGCGGTTGGCCAGGATCACCCGCGCACCGCTGTGATTGAGCGTATAGGCAATCTGCTCAGGCGCCAGGCGGATGTTCACCATCATCAGCACCGCTCCGATCATCGGCACGGCGAAGTAGCTCTCCAGGTAGCGGTTGCTGTCCCAGTCCATCACGGCCACGATATCGCCGCGCTTTACCCCCAGCGAGGTCAGCAGCCCGGCCAACTGGCCGATGCGCGCCTGCAGGGTGCGGTAGTCGAAGCGGACCGTGTCGCCGTAGACGATTTCCTGCTGTGGACGCACTGCCAGGGGCGTCAGCAGCAGCTGCTTGATCAGCAGGGGGTAGGCATGAGGCTCGGCGGCGGGCGCGTCTGCGGCGGTGGCGAATGACATGTGGGGGCTTCCTGGTGGGCGGTGTGTCAGCGACTCGGGATGGCCTGGACCGCGGGAATGGACAACTGCTCGCGCCGCAGCGGCGCTTCCGCGCGCGGTGTCGGCTGGATGAGCGCATCCTGCGGCAGTGTGTGCGCTGGATCTTCAAGGTGATCCCACACCTGGTCCATCGCCGCGAACATGTAGGGCAGCAGCGGCACGTAGCGCTTGCGGTAATCCGGGAAGGCCAGCAGTGAGTCGAAGTGCTGTGCGTTGTTCACCCGCCAATAGGCGATCTGTGCCCCCGTCTTGCGCGCACGTGGCACATAGCGATCACTGGTCATGCTGATCGGCACCAATCCGTCCTCCAGGCCATGGATCACCACGATCGGCAGGCCGCGCCGTGGGGCCTTGGCGGTGGCCGCGGCGATGCCGGCGCGTACCCGCCGCGCATCGGCGCTATCGCCATTGCCGAGTGCACGCAGGCAGTTCAGGCCGCGCAGTGGATCAGCTTCCGCCCCGGCTGCATTGCCATCCGCCAGCACCACGCCATTGCCCGGCGGAATGCCGCTGCCCTCACTCCACCAGGTTGCGCGAGCCTCGGCGGTGGCCGCGCCGGGCCTGCCGTCTGCCCCAGCGGCGGAGAAGCTGTACGCGCAGGGATGTTCGCCGGCGCCGTAGCGTCCATAGGCTGACGAATAAGTGACCGCGATGGCGCGCCACAGATCGAACCCGGTCGAGAACGCGCCGGCACGAAGTGCGTCGGCACTCAAGCCAGCGTCGAGCAGCTGCTGCCGTGCCGACCGTGCCTGTGCCGCGGTGTCATCGCCTTGCACCAACCCGGCGGATTTCAGCGTGGCACATCGATGGGTCCACATCGGCACGGCCTGCGCCCGCATCGGCGGCTGCGGCAGATCGTCCTCTGCCAGCAGTGCACAGGGCATCAGCAGCGCGGCCTGGGTCACGAAGTCATACAGCGCTGGTGCGCCGGCCACCGACACATTCGGTTCGCCGGCCACCATCGCATCGAACCAGTCGCCTTCGATCTCCGCCGCGCGCAGCACGGCGCCACCGCCATTGGATACACCCACGCCCAGCGTGCGCGTGTTGGCCGCCGTGAATGGAGCGGATTCGGGGTAGGCGCGGTCGAGTGCCTGCAGGCCGAACTGCAGCGCCTGCAGCAGATGCCGGCCCCAGTTTGCTTCCGGGTTGTCGCCCGAATGGGCATGTTTGAAGGCCATTCCCTGTGTGGCTGCCGCACCCGCAGGAATGAAGGCCAACGCGCCTTGTGAGGCGGGCGTGCCGTCTGCCTGGAAGCCGGCCCTGGCGTCCAGATCGTAGTAGTCACTGCCGGCGCCCTTGTCGGTATAGGCGACCGCGCAGCCGTGGGCCAGGCCCCAGCTGCCGGCTACCGCGATCGCGCCATAGATGCCACGCGAGCCGGATGACGCAGCGACGACCAGGCAGCGTCGCGAGGCGTCGAAGCTGTCGGGCACCTGCACCAGTACGCGGTGGGGCTGGCGCGCGCCAGGAATGCGCGCATAAGCCGAGAATTCTCGGCCGGGCACCGCCTGCAGGCTGCCGTAGACATCGCCGAAGCCACCACCGGGAGCCAGGTCGGCGATGCCGCGCCAGCTGCTCCAGATCGCACGACGCCGGGCCTCCTCTGCCGTGGGCTGGGCCAGGTTGCTGAAGGCTGGCGCGGTGGCCGAGCGCAGGGCATCGATGCCCAGTCCCGCGGTGAGCAGTTCATCGTTGCCGCGATGCAGGGTTTCCCGCCACTGCTCGAACACCGGAGCAGCGGCAGTGGGGCGTGGCGTGGCGGCCTCGGCGACGGAGATGCCGCCCGGCAACAGGGCCAGCGCGGCGCACAGCGGAGCAAGGGAGCGATGGATGTTCATTGCTCCACCCTAACCATCCGGGCGGCACACGCCAGCGTACCTTGGTACCCGTGCCCAGGTGCAGGCGATTTGCTAACCTCGGCTGGACATGCCGACCCTGCTCATCGCCGATGACCACCCCTTGTTCCGCGCGGCGCTGCATCGCGCGGCCGAAGAGGCGGTGGCTGACCTGCAGATCAGTGAGGCCGATTCGCTGCACAGCGTGCTCGAAGCGATCGAGAGCCAGCAGATCGACCTGATGCTGCTGGACCTGCATATGCCAGGCAATCACGGTCTTGCCGGGCTGGCGACCATACGTGCACTGCAACCGGGACTGGCGATCATCATCGTTTCGGCCAATGAAGAGCCGCACGTGATCCGCCGCGCCATCGATCTGGGCGCAGCCGGCTATCTGCCCAAGAGTTCAGGGCTGACCGATCTGCAGTCGGCGCTGCAGACCGTGCTTGAGGGTGAGCGCTGGATTCCGGCGCTGCTGCGCGAGCCGGTGGCGCGGGTGGCGCCCTTCAACAAGGACGCCGATCTTGCCGCGCGCTTGTCCAGCCTGTCCGCGCATCAGTACAAGGTGCTGAGCCTGGTGGCCGAAGGGCTGCTCAACAAGCAGATTGCCGACCGGCTGGGTGTGCAGTTGCGCACGGTCAAGGCGCACATGACCCGGATCATGGGACGGCTGGGCGTACGCAATCGTGCGCAGGCCATCCGTGTGCTGCACGAGATGGGGCTGTCCGATCCCTCGCGGCAGATCGAAGAAGCGCAGGACGCCTGACGCTTGGTCAGGCCTTTGCCGTAGCGGCCGTTGCCAGCAGATGGTTGATCGCCCAGCGCAGCGCCAGCGGCTTGAACGGCTTGTTGAGCAGCGACAGGCCCACACTGCGTACCGTCTCGCGCGTGTCATTGCCGGTATCGGCGCTGAGGATCACCGTCGGCCGCGCGCCATGCGCGGCGACGAGGCGCTTCCACAGTGCGACGCCGGTATCGCCCTCATCAAGGTGGTAGTCGAACAGCCACAGTGCCGCCTCATGTGCTGAAGCACCCAGCGCATTGACATCGCGCGCCGCGATGACATCACAGCCCCAGGCAAGCAGCATCTGTCGCAGTGCCTCCAGCGCCTCCGCATCATTGTCGACCACCAGCACGCGGATACCCTTGATGCTGCTGTTGCCAGCGGCGGGTTCAGTGCGTGGGGCCTCAGGCGGTGCTGCACGCGGCACGGTGATGGAGAAGGCCGAGCCGCGATCCAGTTCGCTTTGCAGTTCCAACGGTGCATGCAGCAGGTCGGCAATGCGGCGCGCGATGGTCAGGCCCAGACCAAGGCCCTGGCCGTTGCTGCGATCACCTCGATGGAATTCCTCGAACACCACTGCTTGTTGCTCCGGCGCGATGCCGGGGCCGCTGTCATGCACGCCGATCGACAGTGCCTTGCCGTGCCGGCGAACGCCCAGCAGCACGCCACCGCTGCGGGTGTAGCGGATGGCATTGGCCAGGAAGTTCTGCAGCACCCGGCGCAGCAGCAGCGGGTCGCTGTGCACCCACGCGCGGGTCGGCACATGGCGGAACTGCAGGCCGCGCGCCGCTGCAAGTACAGCGAACTCCTGCGCAAGCGGATCCAGCACGCTCGACAGCGCGAACGGGCGTGGATCGGCCACCAGTCCACCGGCTTCCAGCCGCGAGATATCCAGCAGGCCCGACAGCAGATCGTCGGTGGAATCCAGCGCACCACGAATCTGGCGCAGGAAGCTGTCCAGGAACTCCGATTCGATGTGCTGCGACATGGCGTCGGTCAACAGCTGCGCCGCATGCAGGGGCTGGATCAGGTCATGGCCGACGGCGGTGAGGAAGCGTGTCTTGGCGACGTTGGCCCGCTCGGCTTCATGCACGGCCTGCTCCAGCCGCGCGGTGCGGTCCTGCACGCGACGCTCCAGGGTTTCGTTGCTGCGCTTGAGCGCGTCCTCTGCCCGCCGGAAAGCGGTGACATCGGTGAAGGTGGCCACGTAACCGCCACCGGGCATCGGGTTGCCGCGGATTTCAACGATGGTGTTGTCCGGGAAGGTCCGCTCGGACAGATGCGGAGTGCCGCGCCGCATGTGCACCACCCGCCGCTGCAGTGCTTTGTCGCGCGAGTCGCCGGCGGTGTCGCCGATCTTCAGCTGTCCCAACGCCCACGCCGTCAGGTTCGACACCGGCTGCCCCACCTGCAGCAGCTCCGGCGGGAATTTGAACAGCGCGGCATAACGGCTGTTCCAGGCCACCAGTTGCAACTGCGCATCGACCACGCTGATGCCCTGGCTCATGTTCTCGAGGGCCGCCTCCAGCAGGCGCTGGTTGAAGCGCAGTACCTGGGTGGCTTCACCGACCGCGCGGGTAACAGCGTCCAGCGGCGCAGCGCCACCATCGCGTGCGGCCTCCACCAGCAGGCGTGCCATGCCCGCGCCGACCACGGCGGTCAGCTCACGCTCGATGGCGGTCACCCGGTCGTCATCCAGCATCTGCCCGGCGTGACCGTCCATCAGCTGGCGTGCCCGTTCCTGGCCGAGGAAGCGCCCCGCCGTCTTGCGCAACGACGCCGCCGCCACCGCGTCGCGCTGGCGTGGCACAGAGGGACGCACCGCACGCGACACCAGCACAACGGTCGCCAGGTTGACCGCCAGGCTGGCGCCCATGCTGATGGCGATATGGCCCGGCTGCATGCGCAGCGAGAACATCGCCAGCCAGTGCAGCCCGTCGCGGCTGGTCGACGGCGGCGGAGCCGGGATCACCATCGGCAGCAGCACCAGCCACAGCCAGACCAGCGAGCCCAGCACGATGCCGGCAATGATGGCCGGGGAGGGCGTGCGCGGACGGTACACCGCCAGCAGCACCGCTGGTGCCAGCTGCGAGAGCGCGGTGAACGACATCAGGCCAAAATCGCTGAGTGCCTCGGTGCCGCTCATCGCGCGGCTGTACAGCCACGACATCAGGAACACGGCGAGGATGCCGGCCCGCCGGAAGGCCAGCACCCGCGGTCGCAGATCGGCGCCGCTGTTGAAGCCGTTGACGCCGCTCAGCAGGCGCGAGCCCACACCGTGGTTGCCGAGCATGATCGACAGGGTCAGCCCGGACAGGATCATCATGCCGGTGGCCGCACTCAGGCTGCCCAGGTACGCCAGCAGCGCCAGCAGGTGATGGCCGCGATCCTGCGGCAGGGCCAGGACATACAGGTCGGGCGACACCGAAGATGGCAACTGTGCGGCACCGGCCAGTGCCATCGGCACCGATGGCAGGCCGATCAACAGCAGGTACACCGGGAACAGCCAGCGCGCCGTCTTCAGGTCCGATGACTGGCGCAGCTCGACCACGCCCACATGGAACTGATGGGGCAGGGTGAACGCGGCCATCGCACCGAGCGCCACCATGGTCAGGTAATCCGGCACGACTGCCGGCGGCGGCAGGTGCGCCATCTTTTCAAGCAGCGGCGCGCCAGCCTTGTGCACCGAGAGCGCGGCATACAGGCCGATGGCCAGCAGTGCCGTCAGCTTCAACAGCGATTCCAGGCCCAGCGCGACCACGATGCCTCGGTTGTGTTCGGTGGCCGACGCCTTGCGTGCGCCGAACAACGTGGTGAACGCCGCCATCGTCAGCGCGAACCAGAACGACACGTCCAGCTGCCAGCCAACGGGCGCGAACTGATCGCCAAGCAAGGCGGCAAGACCCTGGCTGACCGCTTTCAGCTGCAGCGCAATGTAGGGAATGATGCCGAACAGCGCGACCAGGGTGATGGTGATGCCCAGCCCCTGGTCGGCACGCAGCCGTGCGACCACCAGGTCGGCGATGGTGGCACTGTTGTGCTGCTTGGCCAGGCGCCCCAGCCGCACCAGGAACGGCAGGCCGAGGGCAAATATGAGCGCCATGCCGATCAGTGTCGGCGGGATCGGGAAGCCCCATTGCACGCCCTGCGAGGCGGCCCCGTAATAGGTCCATGCCGTGCAGTGCACGCCCAGCGACAGCGCGTAGATGGCCGGCCAGACCTTCGACAGCCGATGCCCCTGGCGTTCCCCCCAGAGGGCGACGCCAAACAGCAGCACGGTCCACGCGATGCAGGCGAACAGGACGATGGAAGGCGTCAACATCGCTCCAGTGTAGAGAGAACCGCGGCCGACGGGCAGCGGGCCGGTGCTGCACTGCGGGGGTAGGGCGGCGCTAGTCGGCGAGCACGATCAGCGACAGCTGTTCGGCGACCACGGCCACCTCACCGGTGGGGATCACTTCCACCGTCTTCTGCTGGGCCAGCAGCCACTGCCCGGGCCTGCGTGCCTCCAGTGATAGCAGCTGCGAGCGCACCCGCACCTCGGAACCGCTGGGCACCGGCGCCAGGAAGCGGACCTTGTTCAACCCGTAGTTGAGTACGTGGGCGATGCCGGGAAAACCGGCCAGGGCCGCCACATCGTCCTCGACGGTAAGCGAGAGCAGGAGGAAACCATGCGCGATGGTCTGCCCACCCGGCAGGCCGGTCTGTGCGCGGACCGGATCGGTGTGGATCCAGTTGTGGTCACCGGTGGCGTCGGCGAAAGCATCGATGCGCGACTGCGTGATGCGCGTGTTGGCGCTCAGCCGCTCGCTTGCCGCCCATTGCCGCAGTGCCTGTAGCGCAGTAGGCAACTCATCCGTTGAAACGTCGGCAGTCATCGCACGCGCTCCAGCAACGCCAGGATCGCATCACGCGCCTCGGGCTCGGACAACATCGGGGCATGGCCCACCTCCGGCACTTCAACGAGGCGGGCGTTGGGCGAGGTGGCGGTCATCTGCCGCGCGACATCGGCAGGCAGGATGTCCGACAACGCCCCACGAACGACCAGCACTGGCACGCGTGCAGTCAGGCCACGCACCGCGCGCCACAGCACCGGGCGCAGCAGCCACAGCACCCACGGACGGGTTGTGCGGATCACCGCCGGATCGTAGTCCAGTTCCAGCAGGCCATCGCTGCGTTGGCGGAAGGTGCGTACGGCCATCGCCCGCCAATCGTCGGTGGTAAAGCGCGGGAACGCAGCCTTGCCGATGGACTCCACATAGGTCGTGGCCTGTGCCAGGTCCATCGGTGGCACGGGCTTGCCGGCGTACTTGCCGATCCGCGCCAGGGCTTCGCGCGGCACCTTGGGGCCTGCATCGTTCAGCACCGCAGCGGCGATCAGTCCGGGCGCACGCGAAGCGAGGGTAATGGTGACCAGCACCCCCAGCGAGGTGCCGACGAACACCGCCTTGTCGATGTTCTGTGATCGCAGCAGCGCCACCATGTCGTCGGCATACGCGCGCGGGTTGTAGCTGGACGGGTCCGGCGCACGTTCCGAGCCTGCGCGCCCGCGCAGGTCAACGGCGATCACCCGCCAGCCGACGGCGGTCAGCGACTGTGCAAGGGCATCGAAGTCGGCGCCATTGCGGGTCAATCCCGGGATGCAGACCACCGTGCCACGGGGCGGTTGCCCCGCACCCGGCGCATGGTCGCGCGCATGGAGGCGCAGGCCATCGTCACTGTTCCAGTACAGATCATCGTAAGACGGTGTCATGCAGGAGCTTCCTAGAAATCGTAACGGACGCTGAGGCTATATTGGCGCGGCGGCCCATAGAAACCAATCAGCGTGCCGACCGCCGGAATGTTGTAACCGGTGGTGCGGTATTCCTTGTCGGCCAGGTTGGTGCCCTGCAGCGAGAACGTCCATGCGTCATCAAGCTTCCAGACCACGCCGGCATTGACCAGCCCATAGCCATCCTGGCGGATCACCGGGCTCAGGTCGGTGGTCGGCCACACTTCGCTCTGGTAGCTGTAGCTCACCCGGGCGGACAAGTTGCCCGCATTGGCCAGGTCGGTGCGGTACTCCACGTTCAACGCGCCCGAGAAGTCCGGTGCGTTGGTGAACTTCATCTGCTTGGCCACGTTGACGCCACGATCCATGTACTCGTCATACTTGGCGTCCAGCCACGCCAGGTTGCCGGAGATCAGCCAGTGCTGGCTGGGCAGGTACTGGTACTCGATTTCCAGGCCGTTGATGGTGCCGGCGCCGGCATTGGTGAAATCGCCGAAGAAGGCATCGTCGACACCGTCGCCATTGGTATCGATGCCGGTGAACACCGACAGCTGGATATCCTTGTACTTGTTGTGGAACGCCGACAGGTTCAGGAACAGGCGCTGGTCGAGGAAGGCCATCTTGCTGCCGATCTCGAAGCTGTCCACGGTCTCGTCATCGAACGGCTCGGCTGAGCGGGGTACGGCCACGGCGTTGGCGCGGATGTTGTATCCGCCGGACTTGAAGCCACGCGTGGCCAGGCCGTAGACCATGATGTCCGGGGTGATCTGGTAGTCCAGCGACACCTTGGGCGAGACGTTCTTGAAGTTGGTCTTCTTGTCGAAATCCGCTGCCACCGCGATGGGTCTGCTGAAGGTCGCGTCGGCGTAGAAGCGGTTCAACACGATCGCGCGCTTGTCCTCGTCGGTGTAGCGGGCGCCGACGTCCAGCTTCAGCTTGCTGGTCAGGTCGAAGGTCCAATCGGCATACAGCGCGACGCTGTCGGTCAGCACCTTGCCGCGGGTATCGCCGAACTGCAGGTTGAAGAAGTTGTTGCGGATCTGGCCGCCGGCTTCGCCACTGAACTGGTACAGGCCGACCACGCCGCGCACGCGGCCGCCGGCATCGTAGTTCAGCTGCACCTCGTTGCTGATCTGATCGTCGTGGTAAGTGCCACCCACATCGGCCAGTTTGACCGGCGTGCTGTCGAAGTCGATGTTCGCATCGCTGTCCGATTCGCGCTTGGCCACCACGTACTTCAGTGCAACATCCTCGCTGGGCCGCCAGTTCACCGCGGCCGAGGCGCCCTTGGTCTCCACGCTATTGAGGTTGCGCATGCCAGAGCGGATATCGTAGCGGTCATCCATCGGCGGGTAAGCGCGCACGAACGGGTTGGGCGCCAGCATCTTCGAACCGCGCATGCCGGACTGGTCATCGATCCAGTCCAAGGCGAACTGCACGTCGAGATCATCGCCTGCATAGGCACCCAGGTTGAAGCGTGCCGCATTGATCTGCTTGTCACTCACCGGCTGGTTGGTGAACGTGTTCTCACCGAAGCCGTCACGATTCATGCTGGCCACCGCCACGCGCGCGCGCAGACCGCTGTCGGCGCCGCCGATCGGGCCGCCGATCGCCGCCTTGGCGTCGAGCTGGCTGTAGTTGCCCACGGTGATCTGGGCGAAGCCTTCGGTCTGGGTCGGCAGGCCGCGCGAGATGTACTTGATCGCACCGCCGATGGTGTTCTTGCCGTACAGCGTGCCCTGCGGGCCGCGCAGAACTTCGATGCGCGAGACGTCGAACACGTCCAGCAACGCCCCCTGCGGGCGCGCGATGTAGACGTCGTCCAGGTAGATGCCCACGCCGGGGTCAGCGCCCCAGGTGGGATCGGACTGGCCGACGCCGCGGATGTAGGCCGTGACCGTGCTGCTGGCTCCGCGCGCCGCGTAGATGGTCAGGTTGGGTACCTGTCCATCCAGGTCGCTGATGTCCTGGACGTTCATCTTGTCCAGGGCTTCGGAGGTAAAGGCAGTGATCGCAACGGGCACCTCCTGCAGGGTTTCCTCGCGCTTGCGCGCGGTCACCGTGATGCTGTCCAGGTTGGTGGCAGAAGCGGTCCTGCCCGCCGCTGGCGTGTCCTGCGGTGCGTCCTGCGCCAGGACCGGCCCGGTGGCCAACAGCGTGCCGATCATCAGGCTCAAGCAATTCCGTTTCATTCGGTCCTCCCCCAAGGCAGATGGCCCATTGCCACCCATGCTGCCCAGGCTAGCGGCGCCGTGGCACGCCGGCGAGTGGACCTAGGTCCAGTCGGCAGCGGTCGCCAGATCCGGATACTGGGCGCGTCCCCACCCGGAAGCGCCGTATGTCGTTACTGATCGTACTTGCAGCGCTGGCCTTCCTCATCCTGGTGGCCTACCGCGGCTACAGCGTGATCCTGTTCGCGCCCATCGCCGCACTGGGCGCCGTGCTGCTGACCGATCCCTCGCTGGTGGCACCGATGTTCACCGGCTTGTTCATGGACAAGATGGTCGGCTTCCTCAAGCTCTACTTCCCGGTGTTCCTGCTGGGCGCGGTGTTCGGCAAGCTGATCGAACTGTCCGGCTTCTCCCGCTCGATCGTGGGTGCGGCGATCCGCTTGTTCGGACCGCAGCGGGCGATGCTGTCGATCGTGCTGGTGTCGGGCCTGCTCACCTACGGCGGCGTGTCATTGTTCGTGGTGGTGTTCGCGGTCTATCCGTTCGCGGCCGAGATGTTCCGCCAGAGCAACATTCCCAAGCGCCTGATTCCGGCCACGCTGGGGGTGGGCGGCTTCAGCTTCACCATGGACGCATTGCCTGGCACGCCGCAGATCCAGAACATCATCCCGACCACGTTCTTCGGCACCGATACCTGGGCCGCTCCGGTGCTGGGTACGCTGGGCAGTGTGTTCGTTCTTGCGGTGGGCATGGCCTACCTGGAGTGGCGTCGTCGCGCGGCGGTGCGCAGTGGCGAGGGCTACGGTGACCCGGCCACCCTGGTGAACGAGCCCACACCGTTCGCTGGCACTCATCTGGCACATGCGGGCATTGCCGTGCTGCCGCTGCTGCTGGTGTTCGTGTCCAACAAGCTGTTCACCCTGGGCTTGCCGCACTGGTACGGCGCCGAGCACAGCTTCGTACCGTCGATCATGGGCAGCACCGCGCCGGTGGTGCAGAACGTGGCGAAGATCACCGCAATCTGGGCTGTGCTGGGTGCGCTGCTGGTTGGCATCCTGTCGGTGCTGGCGCTGGCCTGGCGCCCGGTGGTGACCCGGTTTGCCGAGGGCACCAAGGCAGCGATCAGTGGTGCAGTGCTGGCAGCCATGAACACCGCTTCGGAATATGGCTTCGGCGCGGTCATCGCCGCGTTGCCGGGCTTCATGGTAGTGGCCAATGCGCTGGGTGCCATCAAGGATCCCCTGCTGCACGAAGCGGTCACCGTAACCGGCCTGGCTGGCGTCACCGGCTCTGCATCGGGCGGCATGAGCATCGCCCTGGCGGCAATGTCGGAGACCTTCATCGCCAATGCGCAGGCCGCCGGCATCCCGATGGAGGTGCTGCATCGTGTTGCCGCGATGGCCTCCGGTGGCATGGACAGCCTGCCGCACAACGGCGCTGTCATCACCCTGCTGATGGTGACCGGGCTGACCCATCGGCAAGCCTACAAGGACATTTTCGCAGTGACCGTCATCAAGACCCTCGCGGTGTTCGTGGTGATCGGCATCTACTACGCCACCGGCTGGGTTTGACAGCGGCGTCGCAGCACCCTCTGGAAGGTCGGTCCACGAGGATTTCCGGTACCACTTCATCCACGACTCACGCATGAGGATCTGGTCATGAAATCTGGAAGCGATTCAATCAAGGCGTTGATGCTGCTGCTGTGCACCTGGCTGGCCACGACGGGCACCGCATTTGCGGCAGACCTACCCGGGCATTGGGATGTCGGCCTGTACGGCAATCTGTTCGGCGCCCGCGAGTACCAGGTATGGGTGCCCGCAGGCTACGACCAAACGCAGCCGCTGCCCCTGTTGCTGGTGCTGCACGGCTGCGTGACCGGGCCGAACCTGATGGGCGAGGCCTCCGGTTTCAACGAGGTGGCCGACACTGAAGGCTTCATCGTGGTCTACCCGCGGCAGAACGTAACCTCCAATCCGGCACGCTGCTGGAACTGGCAGTTGCCGATCAACCAGGCGCGCGACAGTGGCGAGGCCTCGATCCTGGCGGGCATCGTGGACAAGGTAAAAGCGGGTTACAGCATCGATCCGCATCGGGTCTACGTCACTGGCATTTCCGCTGGGGGGGCGATGACCTCGATCATGCTGGCCTGCTATTCGGATGTGTTCGCTGCGGGCGCGATCCACTCCGGCGGCATGTACAAGGGCGCGACCACGATCTCCGGCAGTGCCTACGCGCTGTTGGCCGGTAGCATCTACTCACCGGACAGCAACGGGCGGCTGGCTTGGCAGTGCTCGGGTTCGCCGTCACCGCGACCGCTGCCGGTGCTGGTGTTCCATGGCACCGCCGACGCCACGGTGAACCCGGTGAACGGGCAGCAGGCCGTGCGCCAGTTCCTGCAGACCAATGATCTGGCCGACGATGGCCTGGACAACGGCTCGGTGAAGTATGTGCCGACCAACACCTTCCACGGCCAGGTGCCGGATGGGCGCGCCTATACGGTCGATACCTACACCTACGGCGGCAGGACGCTGGTCCAGCATTACGTGGTGCAGGGGATGGGGCATGCCTGGAGCGGCAGCCAGACCGGGCTGCCGTTCACCGACCCCAAGGGGCCGGATGCCACGTTGATTACGTGGCTGTTCCTGAAGGATCAGCAGCGCTGAGTGTGGGGCGCAGGAGCAGGGGGGCGGCGCCAGTGCGGGAGTGGAGGGCTCCGGCACTGGCGCGCGGCCCCGTCCCGCTCAGCCCTGTGCCAGAAGCTCCTCGCGGATGATCTGTGCGCCCGCGCTGAGCGCGCGCAGCTTGCCTCTTGCCACATCACGCGACAACGGCGCCATGCCGCAGTTGGTGCTGGGGTAGAGCTTGTCGGCATCCACGAACTGCAGCGCCTTGCGCAGGGTGTTGGCCACGTCTTCCGGTGTCTCCACTACGCTGGAGGCCACATCGATGGCACCGACCATCACCTTCTTGCCGCGCACCAGCTCGATCAGGTCAATCGGTACGTGCGAGTTGTGGCATTCCAGCGAGATGATGTCGATGCTGGACGTCTGCAGCTTCGGGAACGACTCTTCATACTGGCGCCATTCCGAACCCAGCGTCTGCTTCCAGTCGGTGTTGGCCTTGATGCCATAGCCATAGCAGATATGCACCGCCGTTTCGCACTTGAGCCCTTCGACCGCACGCTCCAGCGCGGCCACGCCCCAGTCGTTCACTTCGTCGAAGAACACATTGAACGCAGGTTCGTCGAACTGGATGATGTCCACGCCAGCCGCCTCCAGCTCCTTGGCTTCCTCATTGAGGATCTTCGCGAACTCCCAAGCCAGCTTCTCGCGGCTCTTGTAGTGCGCGTCATACAGGGTGTCGATCATGGTCATCGGACCCGGCAGCGCCCATTTGATCGGCTGCGTGGTCTGCCTACGCAGGAACTTCGCATCTTCCACAAACACGGGCTTCGGGCGGCTGACAGCGCTCACCACGGTGGGCACGCTGGCGTCGTAGCGGTCGCGGATACGGACGGTTTCACGCTTCTCGAAATCGACGCCGCTGAGGTGTTCGATGAAGGTGGTGACGAAGTGCTGTCGCGTCTGTTCGCCGTCACTGACAATGTCGATGCCGGCGTGCTGCTGTTCCTGCAGGGACAAGCGAAGGGCGTCCTGCTTGCCCTCCAGCAGCGCTTCATCCTGCAGCTTCCAGGGCGACCAGAGCGTTTCAGGCTGTGCAAGCCAGGACGGCTTGGGCAGGCTGCCAGCAGTAGAGGTGGGGAGCAGATTCTTCGTCGACATTGCGTCTTGTGTCCTGGGGGGCAAATGGAAAATCGATGGATCAGCGGGCGGCCCACTGCTCAAGCACGGCGCGATACGGCTTGATGAAGTGTTCTTCAGTGAACCGGCCTTGCTTGACCGCCAGTTGGCTGCGTTCTTCGCGGTCGTAGACGATGCGGGTGGACGAATAGTCCTGGTGCTTCAGGCTGGGCTGGTAGACCTTGCCCGCTACGGAATTGGCGTTGTAGATCTCGGGGCGGTAGATCTTCTGGAAGGCCTCCATGGTGCTGATGGTGCCGATCAGTTCCAGGTTCGAATAGTCGCCCAGCAGGTCGCCCTGGAAGTAGAACGCCAGCGGCGCAACGCTGCCAGGCGGCATGAAGTAGCGCACCTGCAGCCCCATCTTGTCGAAGTACTGGTCGGTCGGCGAAAACTCGCCTTGCCGGTACTCGACGCCCAGGATGGGGTGATGGTTCTCGGTGCGGTGGTAGGTCTTGCTGCTGGAGACGCTGATGCAGATGACAGGCGCCTTGCTGAAGTTCGCACGGTAGGCCTCCGACTCCAGGAAGTGCTGGAACAGCTTGCCGTGCAGATCGCCAAAGCCGTCGGGAATGCCGAAGGTGGCCTTGCCCTCGTTGCTGGCGGGCAGTACCACGCTGAAATCGTAGTCGCGCACGTAGGAAGAGAAATTGTTGCCGACAATGCCTTCGGTGCGCGTACCGGTGAGGGTGTCGACGATGGTCGGCCGCAGCACCTCGATCAACGGGAACGTATCGCTGCCGTTGCTGCCATCGATGTGCATCTCCACGGAGATGATGTCCAGCTCGACGACATAGCGGTCCGCGCTCGGATTGTCCCAGTGCGCGAGATCATTGAAGCGGTTGTTGATCATGCCGAGCGTGTTGCGCAGGTTTTCCTGGCGGGATTCGCCGCGGGCCAGGTTGGCGAAGTTGGTAGTGATGCGCGTGCCGTCAGCGGGCTGGTAATCCTCGTTGAAAGGAATACGGGTGATGCTGAAGGTGAAGTTGTTGCTCGTCATGGGCGGCGTTCCGGTTTGCGGGGGTAACATCCGAATGCAGGTCGATGGCAGTCGGCGTTCAGAGAGCGGCAGCGGCCACAAGGGGAACAGGTGCTGCGCGATGGGAGAGGGCAAGCAACGGCATGGCCCGCTGTACCGCCAGGCGCGCCCGCTGCATCAGCGCTTCGTCGTGTACGCGGCCGTTGGCGAAATCGCGGTCGGTCGCGTAGACGCCCAAGGGCAGGGTGCGGGCCTGGAAGAAGCTGAAGAGCGGCCGCAGTTGATGGTCGATCACCAGCGCATGGCGCTCGCTGCCGCCTGTCGCGGCCAGCAGGATGGGCGTGTCGATCAGCGCGTCCTGGTCGATGAAATCGAAAAAGTGCTTGAACAGGCCGGTGTACGAGCCGCGGTAGACCGGCGTGGCCACCACCAGCCCATCGGCCTGCTCGACAGCGGCCAACTGCCGCTCCACGGTTTCGGGCAACTGCGAGCGCCGGAGCGCACCGGCCAACTGCGGCGCCAGCTCACCCAGTTCAATCAGATGCTGATCGCAGGGGGCGCCTTCGCCGATCAGGTCCAGCAGGTGCTCGGCCAGGGTCGCGGCCCTAGAGGGGCGCTGCAGACCGCCGGAAACGGCGACGATACGGAGGGGGCGGGTCATCTCTTCGCTTTCAGCTGGGGAGGGGCTCCTTCGGGATGATCTGCAGGGGCGCAGTGCTGCAGGCCGGCGAGGAGACCGGGCTGGCAGGTAGCCGAAGGCATGAGCCGATGCTAGCCAGCCCTTCCCATGACGTAAAATGGTATTACTTCACCAATCCATGAGTGAGATTCATCGTCATGTTGGAGCGGATCCATCTCAGCATCGTGCAGCAGGTCGAACAGCAAGGCTCTCTGACCGCTGCCGCAGGCGTGCTGAACCTGACCCAGTCGGCCCTGAGCCACAGCATGAAGAAGCTGGAGCAGCAGTTGGGCACCAATGTCTGGCTGCGCGAAGGCCGCAGCCTGCGCCTGACCCAGGCCGGCCAGTACCTGCTGGCGGTGGCCAACCGGGTGCTGCCGCAGCTGGACCTGGCCGAGGAACGGCTGGGCCAGTTCGCACAGGGCGAGCGCGGTGCGCTGCGCATCGGCATGGAATGCCACCCCTGCTATCAGTGGCTGCTGAAGGTCGTCTCGCCCTATCTGGCCGCCTGGCCCGACGTCGATGTGGACGTCAAGCAGAAGTTCCAGTTCGGCGGCATCGGTGCGCTGTTCGGCTACGAGATCGACCTGCTGGTCACGCCCGACCCGCTGCTGAAGCCGGGCCTGAAGTTCGTCCCTGTCTTCGATTACGAGCAGGTGCTGGTCGTGGCCAAGGGCCACGCGCTGGCCAAGGTGGACCACGTAAAGCCGCGCCAGCTCAGCCAGGAAGTGCTGATCAGCTACCCGGTGCCGTTCGAGCGCCTGGACATCTACAACCAGTTCCTGCTGCCGGCCGGGATCACGCCGCGGCGGCACAAGGCCATTGAAACCACCGACATCATGATGCAGATGGTGGCCAGTGGCCGTGGCGTGGCCGCCATGCCGCGCTGGCTGGTGGAGGAGTACGCCGCCCGCATGGACGTGGTGCCGGTGCGGCTGGGTGCGCGAGGCATTCCAAAGCAGATCTACCTGGGCGCGCGCGAGGCGGATACCGGCATCGATTACCTTCAGGCGTTTGTCGAGCTGGCGCGGCACAGCTCCGCCAGCGCCGGCAACCTGCGCGGAGCTGGATGATGTCACGTGGCATCGACCATTTGGGGCCGACGTTGAAGGACTCTGCTGCCCGCGCGCAGCGGGCGCAGGCCTTCATCAGCGCCGTTTCATTGGAAGTGAGCGCCAAGGCCATGCCTGCGCTGCGTGCCGAGGCCGCCCGCATCGCACGGGGGACGACGATCTCCATTCCTTACCTGCCGAGCGAGAACGACACTGCGCGACTGGCCGCAGCGCGCACAGTGCGCGAACTGGGGTTCGAGCCGATGCCACACCTGTCCGCACGCCGGATCGGCTCCCGTGCGGCGCTTGAGCACTTCATCGACCGTGCCGTGATCGACGCTGGCGTCGAGCGCTGTCTGGTGATTGCGGGGGATCTCTCCACACCTGCCGGGCCGTTCGCCGACAGTGAATCGATCATCGAGAGCGGTGTCCTCGAGCGCGCCGGCATCAAGGTTGTGGGGGTGGGCGGGCATCCGCAAGGTCATCCGGTGATGACCAGCGCCGATCGGTGGCGCGTGCTTGAACGCAAGTGCCAGCGCATTGAAGCGCGAGGCATGGCACCGCTTGTGATCACCCAGTTCGCATTCGATGCGGATGTCGTGCTGGCCTGGTTGAATGAACTGCGCGCCCGTGGCATCACCCATCCGGTGCTGGTCGGCGTTCCCGGGCCCGCCAGCATCGCGCGGCTTGTACGCTATGCGGCGATGTGCGGCGTAGCTGCAAGCACCTCGATGCTGTCGCGGTACGGCATCTCCATCGGCCGCCTGCTGGGTAGGGCTGGGCCGGATGTGTTCGTGAATCGCCTGGTGGACGGGTTGACCGAAGCCCATGGGCAGGTCAGCCCGCATCTGTTTCCCTTCGGTGGCATCGCACAATCCATGGAATGGGTGGAGCACTACCGGATGCGTGCGGGTGATGAGTGCTTGGCTCAAATGTCAGTGCAATTGGTGCAGACCCCGGATCTTCCGCTGCGCTGTCCGTGCTGCGGCCACAGGACACTCGACGAGCGCGGGACGTTCAGAATATGTGCTGTCTGTTTCTGGGAAGACGATGGACAGGACGACTACGACGCGGACGTCGTACGCGACGGCCCAAACGGAAGTCTCAGCCTGACGCAGGGGCGCGCCAACTACAAAGCGTTCGGCGCGTCGCAGATGAAGGATCTTCCCTATGTTCGCCTGCCTTTTCCCCACGAACTACCGTAAGACGCGTGGGCACTGCCGTGGCCGATCACTCCACTATTATTCTTCAGCCAGCCATTTGCAGAACGCCTTCACCTCGGGGCGATCCTGAGCAACTTCCCGGCAGATCAACCAGAATGCGTAACGGTTCTCCAGCTCCAGGCTGAAGGGTTTCACCAGCCTGCCTTGTCGAAGATCATCTTCCACCAGCGGCGCTACGCCGAGCGCCACGCCGTGGCCCGCCACCGCTGCTTCCTGTGCAAGATAGATGCTGGGAAAAACGGGCCCCGCGCTGGCATTGACGTTGGTAGCGCCCGCAGCCATCAGCCAGTGCGACCATGCGGGCACGCCAGGGCGGCCCGTAGCACTTTCATCGTGCAGCAATGTGTAGTGGTGCAGATCATCTGGCTGCTGCAGCCTGCGCGCAGTGTCAGCCAACAGCGTTGGCGAGCACACCGGAAACACTGGCGCCTTCATCAGCAGTTCTGCGTGTACGCCGGTGTAGCTGCCCGCGCCGTAGCGGATGCCTACATCGAAGCCTCCGCGCAGGAAGTCAGCATGTTCATTGCCGGTGTCGATGCGCACCCGGACGTTGGGGTGCGCATGGTGAAACAGGTGCAGCCTTGCGGCCAGCCATTTCGCGGCAAACGATTCCATGGTTGTCACCCGCAGTTCGTGCGGTGCGCGCGTCCTGGCGCGGTCCAGTGCCAGGTCCAACTGTCCAAGCAGCTCGCCGACCGTTGTTGCCAGTGCCGCCCCCTCTGAAGTGAGTGCGACGGCGCGGTGAGTGCGCTGGAACAGGCTTGCACCCAGATAGGCCTCGAGATGTTTGACCTGGTGGCTGACCGCAGCCGGGGTGACGAACAGCTCGCGCGCCGCTTGATTGAAGCTGAGGTGGCGGGCAGCCGCTTCGAACGTGCGAAGCGCATTCAGTGGGGCAGTGGGGCGGGCTTTCACGGGCGCCTTCCAAACCAAGGGCGTCGCCATCGTATCGCATGAATATTTCTAATGCGAAGCGCAGAACTACTCGTTTGTCGGGCGCTGCATGGGCTGGCGATGATGCACATCCTCCCACCAGGAAAGCCCACCGTGCGTATTCAGGAGCTCGCCCCAGATGTGCTGATGTTCGTCGGTGACCAGGTTGAATCGGTCGCTACCGCATTCGTCAACGGTGACCAGGTGCTGCTGGTGGACGCGTTGGGCAGCGAGGAGGATGCCGCCTGGTTGCGGGAGGTGCTGCAGGGGCAGATGGGCAAAAGGGTCCGGCTGGTTGCCGCCACCCATTTCATGAGCGACCACATCTGCGGCATGACGCTCTTTCCGGAGGCGCTGACCCTGGCGCACCGCCATCACCGGCACGCCTTTCTTTCGCAGAACCGGCCGGTGGCATCGTTCTACCGCGATCCGGATATCGTGTTCGACAACCTCGCCATGCGCTGGGGGCAGCACCAGCTGCGCTTCCTGTACAACCCAGGCAAAACGATGGACCACATGAGCGTGGATGTACCGACTGCCGATCTGGTCTGCGTTGGCGACAACATCGTCGGCAACATCGTCTATCTCTCACGATCGGACCCGGCGCTGCAGCGCGCCGCCATCGGCCGTATCCAGCAGTTCGGGCGTAGCAGGGTGGTCGGTGGGCATATCGGGGTCTTCGATGCGCCGGTGCTGGGCAATGCACTTCACTACCTGCGGCGAATCCAGGAGATCGTCGTGGACATCCGGCTGCGCGCCGCGCCAGCGGACACCACACCATTGATAGCTACCATCAGACTGGAGGATTGCATCGCGCCGGCGGTCGTGCCGACGGCATTCGAGCGACAATGGCATGGACACAATCTCACGGCGATCGTCGCGCAGTCGATCTTCTCCCTGGATGCCGCGCTGGCAGCAAGGGAGCAGGCTGCATGAAGAACGATTCGTTCAACGCGCCGGCCCCGGGTAGCCGCAGACGTTTTCTTGCCAGTTGCGCCGGTGTGGCCGCCGCGGCGCTGGTCCCTGTCGGTGCCGCTGCATCACCGGCGGCGCTGCGCAGCCTGCGCGCTCAGCGACTGGCGTGGGCCGGGGTGCGGCTGCAGTTGCCGGAAGGTACGCTGCTGATTGATCCGCTGGTAAATCCCGCAACATGGGGCAAGGCGCTGCCGGACCGGCTGGTACCGGTGAACGATGTACTGGGCGAAAGCCATGTATTGATTACCCACATCCACTCGGACCACTTCGATGCAGGCGCGGTCGCGGCGGCGCTCGGCAAAGGGGGATCACTCGCATATCCAGCTGGCCTGCAGCCCATGCCGCTACCCGCAGCCGCACGTGCACGGCCGAGCGCGCTGTGGGAGCCCCAGCTGCTGGGCGACTTCACTGCAACGCCGGTACCGGCATCGGATGGCTACGGCGATACGCAGGTGTCCTGGGTGGTAACAGCGGGTGGCCGACGCATCTTCCATGGCGGCGACACCCAATGGCACGGCCACTGGTGGCGCATAGGTCGCCAGTTCGGACCGTTCGATGCGGCCTTCCTCCCCATCAATGGCGCCACGTTCGGCTGGCGCGAACCCGTAAGTGGACAGCCTGGGGTACTGACGCCGGAGCAGGCGGTGGCTGCGGCGGCAATCCTCGGCGCGCGCACGCTGGTGCCCATTCACTATGGCATCAACGGAATGGACAAGTATGTGGAAGTGGACGACCCGCTTGGGCGGCTTCGCCACGCTGCCCGTGACCGCACCGTCGCCGTGCAGGTGGTGGAGCCGGGCGCGTGGCTGACCTGGCCAACGTAGCCCCGCACCCACGCATGAATCATTCCTGGCCCTGGGAGACCCCATGAATCGAGCAAGCTGCATTGCGACCGCCATCGCGTTCTCTTCCCTTTCCGTGACCGCCCTTGCAGCGGAAACGACCCGCCCCAAACGCCCGTCGGTCGAGCAGCTGCAGAAGCTGATCGTCAGCAGCACGCCGCGGACCCGCATGGATGCTACTGACAAGGAGCGCATCACGGCGCGGCGGATCGATATCGTCGACGAGAACGGGGTGATCCGGATGACGCTCTCGGGCCAGACGCCACCGCCCATCATCGATGGCATCCAGTACAAGCGAGCCTTCAATGTGGCGGGCATGGTGCTGTACGACCACAAGGGCAGCGAGCGTGGTGGCTTCGGAACCGCAGACGTGGAGGGCGGCATGGCCGTGCTGGCGCTTGACCACCCGGCCATGGATGCAATCGGCTGGCGTGTGTCGCCCGACGGGGACGTGCGGTTCTCGATCAACCAGGCGCCGCCGCTGATTCGTGAGCCGCGGCTGGACAATCGGCTGATTCCCGGCGTGCAGACCCCGACCCGCATCGAGATGGCCGTGGCTGCCGATGGCACCCCCGCGATTGCGCTGAACGATCAACAGAACCGCGCCAGGCTGCGCCTGACCGTGACGCCGGAAGGCTACGGGGCCATCGAGTTCCTGGATGCGCAGGGCAGGGTGATCCATACCCTGGCGCCCGAAGCCCATCAAGAGTGATGATAGGTTCTCACTGGCGCAGCAATCGCTATGGAGCCCGCATGGACACCGAAATACGGCAACTCGAAGAAGCGCTACGCATCGCGATGCTCACCAGCGACGTGGAAGCGCTGGACGCCTTGATTGCAGACGCCCTGATCTTTGTGGGGCCCTCGGGCGAGGCCTTTGGCAAGCAGGACGATCTGGCGCTGCATCGTTCCGGTCGCCAGAAATTGAGCATGGCCGAGTGGCAATCGGTGGAAGTCGCCCTGCATGATCAGACGGCTGTTGCGCTCACCACGGCAGAACTGATCGGAACCTTCGACGGAGCAGCCTTCTCCGGCCGCTTCAGGTACTGCCGCTTCTGGGGGAAAACGGCCGGCGTCTGGCAGGTGCTGGGCGGCTCGGTTGTCGCTCTGCCCGCGGCAATGGAGGCAATCGCCTAGACAGGTGACGGCGGCTCATGGCCCAGGACAGGCGTTGTTCTCCGCATCCTCCATCCCTGGACTGACGCGGCGGCCGATGTCCTTCAGCCTGGCCAGCTGGTCGACCATCGACGGCGCATCGTCCAGGCTGCCGACGAAGGCCCACAGGTAGGTCATCACCGCGTATACATGCCCCGGGGTCACGCCACCAGCGCTGGCCAGGTGGGCAATGGTCAAGGCAAACAGCACCGCTGCCAGCCATGCCCACCACCACGAAGGCACCGGCCTCGCGATCGGACAGCAGGATGCGCAGTCGCGACAACGTGCTGTAGTGGTGGCGCAGCACCGATGGGCTGACCCGGTCCAGCAGACGGATTTCATGCTCCAGCCGGTTGTTCAAACGTCCATGCAGCTGTTCATTGCGTCGCGCGGAGGTGGCCTGGCCCAGGCGTCGCTGCGCGTGGACCACGTTCACCGCCAGATCGGCATGGATGCGGGTGAACGTGCGCGTATCCACTGCGCGATGGGCGGCACCCACAAGCCAGAACAACAGCACCACACCGGCGTAGGAGATGGCATGGCCGACGTTGCCACGGATGATCGCATCCACCGCGAAACCGGCGAACAGCGGATAGGCAAGCAGCAGCGCATTCTCCAGCGCCACCAGCGAGAAGGTGCCGGTGAGCTGCCAGGGATAGGTGCGCAGGATGGCTTTCAACGTGGCGGCCGCATTCTGCTGGCCGATGCTGCCGGCTGCAGCAACCGGATCGTGTGGGTGCTTCATGGGAACCTGGGTGGATCGAGGATGAGGCAGGGATGGATGCCTGGCATCCTCCTGGTTGCCTGCCAGTATCTGCAGCCCTGAGGAAGGGGCATGGAGGATCGATGGAGATTGCGTGGAGATGCTGGCGACGTTCAGCGACCAGAGCGCGGCAGCCAGCGGATTTCGATCACGAACCGGGTTCGGTATCCATTGGGCCCCGGTCATCGGCTATCTTAAGAACCCTTTCCCCACCTCCCTTCAAGCCCCCACGCATGCACGGGACTCTGATGGCTGTTCGAAACAGGCGATGGCTCGGCAGCTTGGTCATATCCGTGGCGTTGTTGGCGGCAGGCTGCGCCAGGGAGAAAGCTGCGACAAAGGATCTGGGTGCGGAGATCGATGATGTTGCCGCAATGCTGGTCCAGCAGCCGTTGCTTCACTGGACCTCGCAGTGTTTGCACTTGCCAGGCAGGAGCATTTCGCGTTGATCACCCGTGCGTTGAACAAGGTTCTGTTGCTCACAAGCCTGGGACTTGCCATGGCGGCCACCGCGACAGCAGCAGAATCGATACGCAGGACCGCCCCCAAACAGGAAGACATTGATCGAGCACTGGCACTTGTGGCGTGCAAGTCCGATCGCACCGCATTCCGGACCTTGGCCTATCAGCTGCGTGACATCGCAACCAGCGGGAAGCCCTCGGCTGGCTGGCGGCCAATCGCCGACAAAGGTGGGGCTTACGGCAACGCACTGGGTGGCATGCCCGGTGTTGTCGCGGAAATGCAGCTTCCAGCACCGGTGCTTGTCTTTGGGCATCCGTCCACGCGCTTGATACTGTCGCGCGGCTCTGTGCTGGCCGTCTTCGATGGTGCCCTTGCCACCGACCTCGCCAGCGCCCTGTCCCTCGACACGCCGGGGACGCAGGGCTCACCTGGAGGAATGCGGGTGGTCCAGTCAGCACCGGAAGCCCAGGGCGATGGCATCGAGGTGATGGCACTGGTGGCCCAGCGCATCGAGGCCGACCCGGCACCGATCGCCGTAGCCGGGTGCCTGTACTTCACACGGTGAGGTCCGGCACCTTTCCGGAGCCAAGCAGGTCAGGTAGCCATTCCCGACCCTGTTCCACACTGTCTGCACCAGGAATCAGCAAGACGCAGGCGTGGCCGTCCAATCCAGAAATCCTGCGCACGTACGATCTGTTGGATCCGGGGGAATGTCCGGTTCGCCGTGTGCGGCGAGCAATGGACGTTGGAGCATTTCTGGGCTTCAGGCGTCGTTTCCGTTCTTTCATCAGTCCCCACCGGCTTTGGTCGCGCATCCATCGCCGGTGTTGATGCGTTCGGCTAGGCTTGCGCGGATGACCACAAGGATGAACGATGAACCGCTGGCTCATTCTGCTGTTTGCCGCACTCCCGCTCGCCGCCGGGGCGGTCGTCATTCGTGATGATGTTGACGATGCCAGGTATCGGATCGAAGGGTCCGCGTTTCCGGCATTGGCGGACATGCCCGGCGAGGGCCATGGCGTGCTCATCGCCCCACGCTGGGTGGTGACCGCGGCGCATGCCACTCCGATGGAGGGGATGGGCGCAACGATCACCATCAATGGGAGCGCGTACGGCGTCGAGCGCGTGTTCCTGCATCCCGGCTACAGGAGCATGCCCGAGGCCTTGGGCCGGGAAGCCCTGGCGACGGGAAATCCCTCCGGAATCCATGCTTTCCTGGCTGCGTCGGATGACATCGCACTGATCAGGCTTGCGACGCCGGTGGATGGTGTCAGGCCGGTAGCGCTCTATCGCGGTGCGGCGGAGGTCACTCAGGTGGTTGCATTGATAGGGAAGGGCGCCACTGGCAATGGTGCAGCAGGGCAGTGGCCGGATGGCCCGCACCGCACATCCCTACGGCGTGCCTACAATGCAGTTACCGGCGGTAACGAGCGCTACATCTGGTACCGGTTCGATCCACCGCCGCACGGGCTGCCCCTTGAGGGTGTGCTTGGCAGTGGCGACAGCGGTGGTCCGCTTGTGGTCAACGACCATGGAACCTGGCAGCTGGTGGGGCTTGGGTCCTGGATCACGGCCGTTCCCGAGCATGCTCTTGAAGCGGGCTTTTACGGCCAGATGGTCCACAACGTACGCGTGTCCCGCTACGTCGACTGGATCGAAAGCGTCCTGGGCTCGATCGACGATACGCCACGTTGAACGTTCAGCGGTATCGAACGCCCACCCACGCCCGTTGCCTGCATCGCTCAAAGCCTACGGCAGCTCGACAACAACCTTGCCCTTGGCTCGGCCGCTCTCCACATGGGCCAGCGCACCCTGGGTGTCCTGGAACGGAAATACCCGGTCAATGACCGGACGGATTGCACCGGACTCGGCCAGCGACGTGATCTCGCTCAACTGCTTTCCGTCGGCCCGCATGAACACGAAGGTGTACGACACGCCCTTCTGCTTGGCTTTGCTGCGGATGCCATGGCTGAGCAGGCGCAGGACCTGCTTGAGCGGCCAGGCGAGCCCGCGCGCGATGGCAAACGCCGGCGTCGGTGGCCCGGAGATGGAGATGAGATGGCCGCCCGGCTTGAGGATCTGCAGCGAGCGCTCCAGTTCGTCCTTGCCCAGGCTGTTGAGCACCACATCGTAGTCACGGAGTTCCGAGGCGAAGTCCTGCTGCTTGTAATCGATGACGACATCCGCGCCCAGCTCCTTCACCCACGCGACGTTGGCCGTGCTGGTCGTGGTCGCCACGAAGGCTCCCAGATGTTTGGCCAGTTGGATGGCCACGGTGCCGACGCCGCCGGATCCGGCTTGGATGAAGACCCTCTGTCCTGGCTTCAGTTGCGCGGTTTCCACAAGCGCCTGCCATGCGGTGAGCGCGACCAGCGGCAGCGAGGCGGCCTCCACCATGGTGAGGTTGTGGGGTTTGAGTGCCACGGATGCGGCGCTGACGGCGATGAACTCGGCGAACGTGCCGATGCGATCATCGTCGGGGCGCGCATACACCTCATCGCCCGGTTTGAACCAGGAAACCCCCGCGCCTACACGCTCCACCGTACCGGCCAGGTCGTTGCCCAGAATCAGCGGCAGGCGATACGGCAGGATCACCTTGAATTCGCCACGCCGGATCTTGGGGTCCAGCGCGTTGACGCTGGCCGCGTGCACGCGGATGAGTACATCGTCATCGCGCAGCGCTGGCGTTGGCACGTCATCGATGTGGCCCGTTTCCTTCTTGCCATACCGGTCGATGAGGAAGGCTTTCATTGGCGATAGCGCTCTGCAGCCTGCGCCTGCCGGATGTCCGAGAGCAGGCCCTGGCGCGCTGCGTCCAGCGTGTCCCAGCGTTCGGCCACATGCAGCGGCGGAATGGTCACCGGTTCGCGGCGATCAAAGCCGACCAGAGCCGCATCGACCAGCTCGCCAACGTCCATCACTTCGGGCAGCGTGTTGATGTCGATGCCGGCGCGCTCCCAGATCTCGGTGCGCGTGGCCGCCGGCAGGACGGCCTGCACGTAGACACCCTTGGGCGACAGTTCCAGGCTGAGGCCCTGCGACAGGAACAGGGCGAAGGCCTTGGTAGCGCCGTAGACCGACATGCCAAGTTCCGGTGCCAGGCCGACTACCGAGCCGATGTTTACGATCGCGCCTTCGCCGGCGGTGGCCAGTCGCGGTGCGACGGCCGCGGCCAAGCGCGTCAGCGCGAGGGTGTTCAGCACCACCAGCTGTTCGATGTTGTCGGCCGATTGCGCGGTGAAGCCACCGGACTGGGCGATGCCTGCGTTGTTGATCAGGATGCCGATACGGGCATCGTCACGCAGGCGGGTTTCAATGGCGGCCAGGTCTGCACGCTGGGTAAGATCGGCGGGTACCACGTCAACCGAAACGCCGGTGTCCTGGCGCAGACGCGCGGCCAGCGTCTGCAGTCGCGCTTTGTCGCGGGCGACCAGCACCAGGTCGTGGCCGCGGCGTGCGAAGCGTTCGGCGTAAACGGTGCCGATGCCGCTGGAGGCGCCGGTGATGAGGACGGTGGGAAGCTGGCTCATGGTGTGTCTCTTGGAATTGGAAGGGGCGAACGGGGTGTGCAGCGCGGCGCTGTCGAACGGGTTACTGCGGCGCCGTATCGGTCAATTCGGGGTAGTCGGTGTAGCCCTCCGCACCGCCGCCGTACAACGTCGCCGGATTCAACGCGTTCAACGGCGCGCCGGTTTTCAGGCGCTCGACCAGATCGGGATTGCTGATGAAGGCGCGGCCAAACGCGACCAGGTCTGCCTTGCCAGCGGCAAGCTGCGCGTTGGCCAGTTCGAGGTCGTAGCCATTGTTGGCCAGGTAGGTGCCGGTGAAGCGCCGGCGCAGGCCATCGAAGTCGAAGGGCGCCACGTCACGTGGGCCGCCCGTAGCGCCTTCAACCACGTGCAGGTAAACGATGCCCAGCGCGCTGAGCTGGTCGACGATGTAGTCGTACTGCGGCTGCGGGTCGCTGACCGTGGCAATGGCATTGGCCGGCGAGACCGGCGAGATGCGCACGCCGGTGCGATCCGCGCCGATCTCTTCGGCCACGGCAGCGGTGACCTCCAGCAGCAGGCGCGCGCGGTTCTCGACCGAGCCGCCGTAGGCGTCGGTGCGCTGGTTGGCGCCGTCCTTGATGAACTGTTCCAGCAGGTAGCCGTTCGCACCGTGGATTTCGACCCCGTCGAAGCCGGCGGCGATGGCATTGGCGGCGGCCTGGCGGAAGTCGTTGACGATGGCCGGCAGCTCGTCAATTTCCAATGCGCGCGGTTCGGACACATCGACAAAGCCGTTGTGCACGAAGGTCTTGGTCTGCGCACGAATGGCCGAAGCGGAGACAGGCGCGGCGTTACCCGGCTGAAGGTCCACGTGCGAGATGCGGCCCACGTGCCACAGCTGCACGAAGATGCGCCCGCCCCGGGCATGCACGGCGTCGGTGACTTGGCGCCAGCCGTCGATCTGGTCCTGCGTGTAAAGCCCCGGCGTGTCCTGGTAGCCCTGGGCCTGGGCCGAGATCTGCGTGGCCTCGGTGATGATCAGGCCGGCCGAGGCGCGCTGGGCGTAGTAGGTGGCGGCCAGCCGGCTGGGCACCAGGCCGGCATCGGCGCGGTTGCGCGTCAGCGGCGCCATCACGATGCGGTTGGCCAGGGTCAGCGGGCCAAGGGGGTAGGGCTGGAAGAGTGTCGTGGTCGTCATCTGATGTGGGGCTGGTGGTCGTTGCCGCAATGATGATGACCGTAATCCATGATGTCAATAGTTTGATGATGAACGTAATCAATATGTGCTAGACTGCCATCCTTCCGTAGCACAGCTCCCTCGGGCATGGCGTCATGAAGGTCACCAAGGCACAAGCGCAGGCCAACCGGGCGCACATTGTCGAAACCGCATCCACGCTCTTCAGGGAGCGCGGCTACGACGGTGTGGGTGTTGCGGACCTGATGGCGGCTGCGGGATTTACTCACGGCGGCTTCTACAAGCATTTCGCTTCGAAGACCGACCTGATGGCCGAAGCCTCCATCTGCGGGCTGGCGCAATCTGCAGACGCTGCAGCGGGGATGGATCTCGCGGACTTTCTTGGCTACTACATTTCCCGGGAACATCGGGATGACCTCGGGCACGGCTGCACGATGGCCGCGTTGAGCGCGGACGCCGCGCGCCAGCCGGCCACGGTCAAGGCAGCCTTTGCCGCCGGCATTGAAGCCCAGGTGGGACGCCCTGCCGGCGAGGATGATCCGTCGGGCGAGCACGCCAACCCGGACGCGCGCGCGCGTCGGATAGCCCTGATGGCCATGGCCGTGGGCGCGGTGGTGCTGTCCAGGTCCTGTCCGGATGATTCGCCGCTGGCGGACGAAATCCTGGATGCGTGCCGGTCGGCTGTCCTGGCGCGCCTGTCGGGCGCCCCCGATCCCTGAGTCGCGCCTGCGCGCGATGCAGGCCGCCGTGCTTCGGTCCGACCTGGCGCCGCCGCCGACCTTAAGCGTCCCGCTTCAGCCAGGCCACCAGCGCCGAAAATGCCGGCGAGGGCTGCCGGCGGTTCGGGTAGTACAGGTGATAGCCGGGGAAGGGCACGCACCACTTGTCCAGCACGGCAACCAGCCGCCCCTCGGCAATGTGATCGGCCACCATCGGCTCAGGCACGTACGCCAGGCCCAGGCCGTCCAGTGCGGCATTGATCACGTGGATCATGCTGTTGAACACCAGTGGCCCGTCGCCGCGCACGGTGAACTCCTTGCCTTTCTCCTCGAACTCCCACGCGTAGATGGCGCCATTCGGGCGATGCCGGATGTGTACGCAGCGATGGTGCGTGATATCGGCGGGCTTCCTTGGCTTGGCATGCTTCTGGAAGTAGTCGGGAGATCCAACCACCACCAGGCGCCAATCCGGTCCGACCCTGACCGCGATCATGTCCTTGCTGAGCGCCTCACCCAGCCGGATACCGGCGTCGAAGCGCTGTTCCACCACATTGGTGAAGCCGTAATCGACGTAGAACTCCAGTGTGATGTCCGGATACTCGGCGAGGAACCCGGCAAGGCGAGGGCGGATGATGGTCTCCATCGAATCGTCCGTGCAGGAGATCCGCAGGGTTCCGGCCGGGCGATCGCGCAGATCCCCCAATGCCTCGACACTGGCGCTGATGGCCTCGAAGTGCGGTGCGATGGAGCGCATCAGGCGCTCGCCCGCCTCGGTCGGGGAGACGTTCCGCGTGGTCCGGGCCAGCAGGCGGATGCCCAGGCGCTCCTCCAGCAGCCGCATGGAATGGCTGAGCGCCGAGGGTGTCACCCCCAGGCGAACAGCCGCCTTGGTGAAGCTCTGCTCCTGTGCCACAACCAGGAAAGCTTGCAGGTCGTTGGTCTTCACACTGCTCATGGGGCAATTGTGAGCTCAGCTCAGTAATGCATCAACTTTCAGCCAGCTTATCGCGGTAGCAGGCGCCGCCTATCGTGGCGACCTGAGTCCCCACTGAGGCCGTCCGCACATGAAACCCACCACGCTGCTGCTGGCACTGATCGCCAGCCATTTCGTTCCGCAGTCGGCCGTGGCCGCCGAGGCACCGGTCGCCGCAAGAACCGCCGGCGCCGACAATTTCTACAGAAGCGCCAGCGTAAAAGGCGAGCGGGTCAGCTTCCGCAACCAGTACCAGATGGAGGTGGCGGGCACGCTGTACCGTCCTCAGGACCAGGTGCGGGGTGGCCGCGCGCCAGCCGTGGTGGTCGGTCATCCGATGGGCGCAGTGAAGGAGCAGAGTTCACAGCTGTACGCGCAGAAGCTGGCTGAGCAGGGCTTCGTTACGCTGGCGATCGACCTGTCCTTCTGGGGTGAAAGCGCCGGTACGCCTCGGCACCTGGTGTCGCCGGAAATCTATTCGGATGACATCAGCGCGGCGGTGGACTTCCTGAGCACGCAGTCGTTCGTGGACCCGGAACGAATTGGCGGCTTGGGTATCTGTGGCAGTGGCAGTTTCGTGATCAGCGCTGCGAAGATCGATCCACGCATCAAGGCAATCGCGACGGTCAGCATGTATGACATGGGCGCCGCTGTGCGCCAGGGGTTGAACAACACGCAGTCGCTTCAACAGCGCAGAGAGATGATCAAGGCCGCAACGGATCAGCGCCTGGTTGAGTTCAAGGGTGGGCCGGCAGTCCATGTGCCTGGCACAGTGAACACACTCGAGGCCGATACGTCCGACGTGCAGCGTGAGTTCTTCGATTTCTACCGCACGCCGCGCGGCGCTTACGCGGCCGAAGGCGAGCGGGCCGAACTGACCACCCAGCCACTGTTCAGCAGTCTGGTCAAGTTCGTCAATTTTTATCCTTTCAACGATATCGAGACCATCTCGCCACGGCCGATGTTGTTCATCTCGGGCGACCACGCACACTCGCGTGAGTTCAGCGAGGATGCGTACCGCAGGGCAGGGCATCCAAAGGAACTCTACTGGGTGAAAGATGCCGGTCATGTAGACCTGTATGACCGCACCGACCTGATTCCCTTCGCCAGGTTGGCGACGTTCTTCCAGCAAGGCCTGGCTGGGAAATGAGCAGCAACGACGCAACGGCTGACCGGGCCAACTGGGGCGGTGTGCTGGCGATGACGCTGTGCGTGTTCGCACTGATCGCCTCTGAGTTCATGCCGGTGAGCCTGCTCACGCCCTTGGCGGCTGACCTCGGTGTGTCCGAAGGGCTGGCCGGGTATGGAATTGCCATCTCTGGTGCTTTCGCAGTGCTGACCAGCCTGGCGATCTCCCGGTTGGCCGGAAGCATCAACCGGAAGACAGTGCTGCTGACGCTCACCGCATTGATGGCGATATCCGGCGTGGTGGTGGCGTTGGCTCCCAGCTACCCGGTCTACATGATGGGCCGGGCACTGATCGGCGTGGTGATCGGCGGCTTCTGGTCGTTGTCTGCGGCAACGGCCATGCGGCTGGTACCTGCAGCGCAGGTGCCGCGGGCATTGGCCATCTTCAACGGTGGCAACGCGCTGGCGACGGTAGTGGCTGCACCCTTGGGCAGTTACCTTGGCGGCGTGATCGGATGGCGTGGGGCGTTCCTGTGCCTTCTGCCTGTGGCCGCCATCGCGCTGGCATGGCAGTGGCGGTGTCTTCCTTCCATGGCCGCAGAAGGAAGGCCTTCCCACGGCGGGCTGCTGGTCCTGTTGCGGCGGCGGCTGGTGATGCTGGGCATGGCGGCGTGCGGCTTCTTCTTCATGGGGCAGTTTGCCTTGTTCACCTATGTCCGCCCGTTCCTGGAAAAGGTCACGGGTGCAGGGGAATCCGCGGTTCCGCTGGTGCTGCTGGCCATTGGTGCAAGCGGCTTTGTGGGCACGCTCGCGATCGGGGCATTCATCAGGCGTGGTCTCTATCGCACACTGGTGGCCGTCCCGACCCTGATGGCAGTGATTGCCGCAGCGCTCGTGGCGCTGGGTCCTCAGCTCTGGCCGACGGCCGCACTGTTTTCGGTATGGGGCCTGCTGGCCACGGCTGCGCCGGTGGGTTGGTGGAGCTGGCTGGCACGCACGTCCACCCACAACGCTGAAGCGGGCGGCGGGCTGATGGTAGCGGTGGTGCAGTGCTCGATCGCGCTGGGTTCCAGCCTTGGCGGCCTGCTGCTGGACAGTGTTGGTTTCGCCGGTACATTCCTGGCCGGTGCTGGCCTGCTGTTGCTCGCGGCGTTGCTTGCCCATGTCACAGCCGCCGATGCTGCGTCCGCGTCCGGCTCGGCAGTCACCGCAGAGGCGCGAGGCTGATGAGGCGCGCGACGAGGATCATTGGGCAGCTGCTTTCGCTTTGCCTTGCCTCCGCGGCGGTGTCTGCATGTTCTGCCGAACAGAATCAACACGCCGTTGCGCTCATGAAAACCGCACCCAACCCGAAGGTCCCTGCAATGAAGATCCGGCTGATCATCGGCGACCAGACGCTGTCGGCCACGTTGGAGGACAGCGTTCCCGCACGCGAGTTCGCCGCCCAGTTGCCGATTACCCTTCAGCTTGAGGACTATGCTGCTACAGAGAAGATTGCGCAGCTCCCGCACCGCCTCAGCATTGCCGGCGAACCGGACGGGATCGCGCCAGTGGCCGGCGATATCGCCTTCTACGCGCCGTGGGGGAATCTGGCGATCTTCCACAGACCGTTCGGCTACTCGAAGGGGCTGGTGCTGCTGGGACGTATCGAGGGAGGTCTGCAGGCCCTTCGTGCCGAGGGGCCGCTGGTGGTTCGCTTGGAAGTCGAGTAGCGGTTCTGCTGCCGCGCTCACTCCGAATCGTTTCTCTGTTGGCGACAGGGCCTGGCATCCGCCCGTGTGATCGGGATACCAGGGCGGCTGGCGGCCGGCGCCGCCAGCCTACGGACGCGGGAGGGGACCCGCCTGGTGCTTCAAAAGTAGTAGGCAGCTGAAAAAGCCACGATGTCTGAGCCGACGTCGTACTTGCCCTGCAGGCTGCTGCCCGTAGCCGAGGTCACCGACACTTCCGGCCTGTCCAGGAAGAGATGCGTGTAGCCGACGCTGTACTCAGCCGACTCAGAGGCTCGATACGTAGCGCCCAGGGAGAGCCACTTGCGGTTGCTGTCTGGCACGCGGACATCACGGATATCGTCTGTCACAGGGCTCTGATCGGTCGCGATACCCGCGCGGAGCGTTAGCTTCTGGTTGTAGCGATACTCCGTGCCGATGGAAGCAAACGTTGTGTCCCGGTAGCTGAAGTCCAGAGCCCGGGTGGGCTGAGCGGAGTGGAAGTCCAGCCTGATTTCGGCGAACTTGGACCACGCCGTGCGTGTTACATCGGCCATGACCGTCCAGCGGTCATTGACCTGGTGGCTGATGCTGCCGGTCAGCGTGGCGGGAAGATTGAGCGCAGTGCTTGCTTTGGTGTCGACAAACCAACCAGGACGCGCCGCTGCCAACAATGGTGCGGCGGCCGCTGGAACCCCGAAGCGTACTTCCGCGTCGTTGAGCTTGTGTTCCACCCTGGACCGATATGCGATGCCGATATTGGTTCCCTCTACAGGGGTGAAGAGCCCGCCGAGGGTGAAGCCAAGCGCGTCATCCTTGGCGTCAATGCGCGTATAGCCATCTGCGCTTCCCGGAGAAAAGCCGGGCGCCCGTGCACCGGCGAGCACAGCGCCGAAATCGACCGCATCATGAAGCTCAGCTTCCACACGCTCGACAAAGACAGAGGCGCCGAAGGAGACATAGGGGTTCACGTCGTAAGAAAGCGACAAACCAAGGTCAACCGATTTGATCTCTGTCTTGATCCCGCTGTAGCGACCGACCCAGTCGCTCTCGTACTCAGTCTTGAAGCCAAATGGCGCCGTCAATGAAAGCCCCAGGTGGGCCTTCTCACCCAATGGGGTGTGGAAATAAAGGGCAGGGATGGGGCTGGTGTCACCCGCGTCCCCACCATCACCTCCAGGGAGCGGACGTCCCAGGGCATCGCGGCCTTCGCCTTTGAAGTCCACGGTGTAGTTCACAACACTTGCATCGGCTTGAAACAGCCGCCCATCGAGGAGACGCATGGCAGCCGGATTGTCCGCTATCACCGAAGCGTCGCCTGGCGCACTGATCGACCCCGCAAAGGCGCGGCCCAGGCCCTTTGCACTTTTCTCCTTCAACTGGAATGCAGCAGCCTGCGCAGTGCCAGTCGCGCCTGCCAATGCACCAAGCAGGGCCAGCGCAAGTATCGGTTTTGTGGTCATTGCTTGCCCTCCACAGGCAACTGTCGATGCGGCGATTCGGATGGGGAGATGCTTGATTCAGAAGGCGCTCCTCACGGCGTGAGACGGCTCGGCCTTGGTGCGCAGCGCGCATCCCGGTTGCGGAGTCATCGCCCAGCTGAGCCGGTCCGAGTATTGGACATGTGACCAACGCAGTCAACGGTCACCATGGGGCCGGTAGTGGACCGATACCCGATCGGTCACCATTTGCCCGCGTTACCACGCGGCGCTACCCTTGCCCGATGTCTACTTCAACCTCTGCAGCACTCGACGCCGGGCGCGGCCCCGCCGAGCACGACGTGCGCACCCAGATCATCGAGGCTGCCACCACGCATTTCAGCCACTACGGCTATGACAAGACCACCGTGTCCGACTTGGCCAAGGCCATCGGCTTCTCGAAGGCCTACGTCTACAAGTTCTTTTCCTCCAAGCAGGCCATTGGCGAGGTGATCTGCGCCAATTGCCTCAGTCAGATCGAAAGCGAGGTACTTCAGGCCCTGCAGGGCGTGCAAGCGCCTGCCGAGAGGCTGCGGTTGTTGTTCACCGTCATTGTGGAGGCCGGTCTTCGCCTGTTTCTGCAGGATCGGCGTCTGTATGAAATTGCCGTTGCGGCCGCGACGGATCAATGGCCATCCGCGCAGGCTTATGAAGGGCGCATCAGGCAGCTTGTTGAAGACATCATCAGGGATGGACGCGCTTCCGGGGCATTTGAGAGCACGACGCCGCTCGAGGACACCAGCCGTGCGGTCTACCAGGCCCTGCTTCCTTATCTGAATCCGGTGACGCTGCCGCACGTGGCGCCCCTGCACGAAGAAGCGCCCAGCGCCTTGCAGGAGCTGGTCCTTCGGAGCCTCGAGTCACGCCCTTTGTGACTATTGACTATATTGGTCACTGGTAGCACAATTCTTCCGGATACCCCACTCCGGAAGGCCGCATGCGTCGCCGTTTTGTACTCACAGCCATCTCTTGTGTTGTTCCGTTGTTCCTTGTGGCCTGTGGAAAGTCGGATGACATCGACCCTCGGACCGCTCCGCCCATCGTCCGGGTCGCCCACGTGCAACCGGGTGCGGGAAACGCGCGCACGTTCACGGGCACCATCGCCGCACGGGTGCAGAGCGATCTGGCCTTCCGGGTGGGCGGCAAGGTCACTGAGCGCCTGGTTGAAACCGGCCAGACAGTCAAACGCGGCGATGTGCTCTACCGGATCGATCCCAACGACCTGAACCTCGCTGCGGCGTCCCAGCAGCAGGCCGTCATTGCGGCCCGTGCGCAGAGCGTGCAGGCCACCGCTGATGAAGCGCGGTATCGCGATCTGGCGGCGAAGGGGGTGGTGTCACGATCGTCTTACGACCAGATCAAAGCGGCGGCCGACGCGGCGGCTGCAACACTCAAAGCGGCCGAATCCCAAGCCCGGGTTGCACGCAATGCCAGCCACTACACGGCGCTCGTCGCCGATGCCGACGGGGTGGTCATGACCATCTCTGCTGAGCCCGGTCAGGTTGTGGCGGCCGGGCAGATCGTCGCCCGGCTTGCCCGTGCCGGCAGTCGAGAGGCAGTGGTCCAGCTGCCCGAGACGCTTCGTCCCCAGATCGGCTCCGTGGCCTCAGCGTCCCCGTTTGGGGCAAGCGGCAAGATCCCCGCACGGTTGCGCGTGCTCTCTGAATCGGCCGACCCCACCACCCGCACCTTCGAAGCCCGCTACACCCTGGAAGAGGGCAGCACGGCGCTGCCGCTGGGTTCCACAGTGACGGTCGAGCTTGCAGGCGCAGCAGCTGCCGGTGCGTCGGCAGGCGTGGAGGTTCCGTTGGGCGCCCTGTTCGATCCTGGCATCGGTCCCGGTGTATGGGTGATCGAGGGTGAGCCGCTCAAGGCCCGTTGGACGCCGGTAGTCGTCAAGCAGCTGGGCGATGACGAGGCGTTGGTCGAGGGGGCTTTCAAGGCATCGGATCGCGTGGCCGCCCTCGGTGCACATCTGCTCCGCGAAGGGCAGGTGGTTCGCCTGGCCGACACGGCCAAGCGTGCAGTGGCAACCGGAGCCCAGCGGTGAGTGGGTTCAATCTGTCGGCGCTTGCCGTGCGCGAGCGCGCCATCACCGTCTTTCTGATCTTCCTGATCTCGGTTGCCGGTATCGTGTCGTTCTTCCAGCTTGGCCGGGCAGAGGACCCCGCGTTCACCGTGAAGGTCATGACGGTGGTCACGGCCTGGCCGGGCGCCACGCCAACGGAAATGCAGGACCAGGTGGCCGAGAAGCTGGAAAAGCGTCTGCAGGAGTTGCGCTGGTACGACCGCAGCGAAACCTACACCCGGCCTGGGTTGTCCTTCACCACGCTGACATTGCAGGACGGCACGCCTCCGTCGCAGGTGCAGGAAGAGTTCTACCAGGCGCGCAAGAAGATGACGGACGAGGCGGCAAACCTGCCCGCAGGCGTGATCGGCCCGATGGTCAACGACGAATACGCCGATGTCACGTTTGCTCTCTTCGCACTGAAAGCGAAGGGTGAACCGTTCCGCCTGCTTGCGCGTGATGCCGAGACGCTGCGTCAGCGATTGCTGCACGTTCCTGGCGTGAAGAAGGTCAACATCATTGGTGAGCAATCCGAGCGCATCTATGTGGAGCTGTCGCACGAACGCCTGTCGAACCTCGGCATCACGCCGCAGGAGGTGTTCGGGGCGCTGAATGGACAGAACGCGTTGACCCCTGCAGGCTCGGTCGAGGCCAAGGGCCCGCAGATCTTCATTCGCCTGGACGGCGCGCTGGATCAGCTCGAAAAGATCCGCGATACGCCCATCGTCGCGCAGGGCAAGACCCTGAAACTGCAGGACATCGCCACCGTCAAGCGCGGCTATGAAGATCCCTCGACCTTCATGATCCGCAACGGTGGCGAGCCTGCCATGTTGTTGGGCATCGTCATGCGGGACGGCTGGAACGGCCTGGATCTTGGCGCCTCACTTGACGCGGAGGTCAAGAAGATCAACGACGGACTTCCCGTCGGGATGGCGCTGGACAAAGTCACCGACCAGGCCGTGAACATCAGTTCGTCGGTCGACGAGTTCATGATGAAATTCTTCGCCGCGCTGCTGGTGGTGATGCTGGTGTGCTTCGTCAGCATGGGCTGGCGAGTCGGCATCGTGGTGGCCGCGGCGGTGCCGCTGACGTTGGCTGCCGTGTTCATGGTGATGGCCGCAACCGGCAAGAACTTCGACCGCATCACCCTCGGCTCGCTGATCCTGGCGCTTGGCCTTCTCGTTGACGACGCCATCATCGCCATCGAAATGATGGTGGTGAAGATGGAAGAGGGGTATGGCCGGGTCAAGGCATCGGCCTACGCGTGGAGCCATACGGCAGCGCCCATGCTGGCCGGCACCCTGGTCACGGCTGTGGGCTTCATGCCCAATGGCTTTGCCCGGTCAACCGCCGGTGAATACACCAGCAACATGTTCTGGATCGTCGGTATCGCGCTGATCGTGTCATGGGTCGTCGCTGTGTTCTTCACGCCCTATCTTGGTGTGAAGCTGTTGCCTGAACTCAAAGCGGTGGAAGGCGGTCACAGTGGTCTCTACGATACGCCACGCTACAACCGGTTCCGATCGATCCTGGGGCGCGTGATTGCACGAAAGTGGCTTGCTGCAGGTTCGGTGGTCGGCCTGTTGGTGCTCTCGGTGGTGGGTATGGGAGTGGTGAAGAAACAGTTCTTCCCGATCTCCGATCGCCCGGAGGTACTGGTCGAAGTGCAGATGCCTTACGGCACGGCCATCGGACAGACCAGCCTGGCTGTCCAAAGGGTCGAGAAATGGCTTTTGGAGCAGGAAGAGTCGAAGATCGTCACGGCTTACATCGGCCAGGGTGCGCCGCGCTTCTACCTCGCCATTTCGCCGGAGTTGCCGGATCCCGCGTTTGCCAAGATCGTTGTCCGTACTGACAGCCAGGAACAGCGCGACGCCCTGAAGGCGAGGCTTCGCCAAGCCGTGGCAGAGGGTTTGGCACCCGAAGCCCGTGTGCGCGTGACGCAGTTGGTATTTGGTCCTTACTCGCCCTATCCGGTGGCGTATCGGGTCAGTGGCCCGGATCCGGATGTCATCCGTGGTATTGCCGCCAAGGTCGAGCAGACCCTGCACGCCAGCCCGATGATGCGGACCGTGAACACCGACTGGGGTGTGCGCACGCCAACGTTGCACTTCACGCTGGACCAGGACCGCCTGCAGGCGATGGGCATGACCTCCGCGTCGGTCTCGCAGCAGTTGCAGTTCTTCCTCAGCGGGGTGCCGGTCACTGCCGTGCGCGAGGACATCCGCACCGTTGAGGTTGTCGCGCGCTCAGGCGGCGAGACACGCCTGGATCCTGCGCGGATAGCGGACTTCACCCTGGTCGGTGCTGCTGGCCAGCGCGTGCCGCTGTCCCAGATCGGCTCGGTCGAGGTCCGGATGGAAGAGCCGGTACTGCGCCGGCGCGATCGCGTGCCCACCATCACCGTGCGCGGTGACATTGACGATGCGTTGCAGCCACCGGACGTATCGGCCGCGATCAGCAAGAAGCTTGAGCCACTCATTGCCTCGCTGCCGGAGGGCTACGCCATCGCCCAGGCCGGTTCCATCGAGGAATCGGGCAAGGCAATGAGCGCCATGCTGCCGCTGTTCCCGATCATGCTGGCAGTGACCCTGCTGATCATCATCCTGCAGGTGCGCTCCATCCCGGCAATGATCATGGTGTTCATGACCAGTCCGTTGGGACTGATCGGCGTGGTGCCGACCCTGCTGCTGTTCCATCAGCCATTCGGCATCAACGCACTGGTCGGGCTCATTGCGCTGTCCGGAATCCTGATGCGCAACACGCTGATCCTCATCGGTCAGATCCATGAGAACGAGAAGGCAGGCATGGAGACCTTCCACGCCATCATCGAGGCGACTGTCCAGCGAGCACGCCCGGTGATCCTGACCTCCCTGGCAGCAGTGCTGGCCTTCATTCCGCTGACCCATTCGGTGTTCTGGGGAACGCTTGCCTACACGCTGATCGGCGGCACCATCGCCGGCACCGTAATGACGCTGGTGTTCCTGCCGGCGATGTATGCCATCTGGTTCAAGGTCCAAGCGGACAAGACCCGCGTTGCCTGAAAGTGGCCTGGATCTCTTTTACATGGGAAGTGAGTCATGAGCATTGCCGACAAAGATCGCATCGTAGTGACCGGAATGGGCGTGGTGAGCCCGCTGGGGTGCGGCGTGGAAACGGTGTGGTCCCGCCTGCTGGCGGGACGTTCCGGGATCGGCCCGTTGGGCGAGGCGCTTTCTGCCGGAACGGGGTGCAACGTAGGTGGCCGCGTGCCCGACCGGGTGCAGGATCCTGAGGCGGGCTTCGATTCCAGCGACGTCATCGCGCCGAAAGATCTGAAGAAGATGGACCGGTTTGTCGAGTTTGCGCTGGTCGCCGCCCACGAAGCGCTTGCGCAGGCCGGGTGGCGTGAGGCCGATGAGCGTAGCCTGCTGCGAACGGCGACCGTGATTGCAACGGGGATCGGTGGGTTTGGATCCATCGTCAATGCGGTGCACACCACCGAAAGCCGTGGGCCTGGCCGGTTGTCGCCTTTCACTGCGCCTACTTTCCTGGCCAACATGGCGGCGGGGCAGGCGTCCATCCGCTACGGATTCAAGGGACCCCAGGGCGCGCCCGTCACCGCCTGCGCAGCGGGTGTCCAAGCGATCGGCGATGCGGCGCGCCTCATTCGATCCGGTGAGGCGGACATTGCATTGTGTGGTGGTGCAGAGGCAGCGATGCACCGGGTCAGCCTCGGCGGCTTCGCCGCTGCCAAGGCACTGAGCACCTCGTTCAACGACACGCCACAGGCATCGTCCCGCCCCTTTGATGAGCAGCGCGACGGCTTCGTCATGTCCGAAGGGGCAGGGCTGTTGGTGATCGAGCGCCTCGATCACGCGCTTTCGCGTGGTGCCACCCCGTTGGCCGAGCTGGTTGGCTACGGCACCACCTCGGATGCCTATCATTTGACCGCGGGACCCGACGACGGCAGTGGAGCACGCAGGGCGATGGAGATAGCGCTGGCGCAGGCGGGCATTTCCGCTGAGCAGGTCGATCACATCAATGCGCACGCAACCTCGACCCAAGTGGGAGATCGGGCAGAGCTGGCGGCCATGCGTGCCTTGTTCGGTGCCCGTCCAGATCTTCTGATCTCTGCCACCAAGTCCAGCACCGGGCACCTGCTTGGGGCAGCTGGCGGCATCGAAGCCATCTTTACCGTGCTTGCTTTGCGCGATCAGGTCGCGCCAGCGACGCTCAACCTCGGCCGCCCGGATCCATTGGCAGAAGGGCTTTCGATCGTCGCCGGCACGCCGCGCAAGGCAGATTTCGAATTCGCGTTGACCAATGGATTTGGCTTTGGCGGCGTGAATGCCAGTGCATTGTTCAGGCGCATGTGAGCATGGCTGCCCCCAGCGGCTTCCGGAGCAGAACCGCCTTGCGCTGGGAAGGTGCACGGGCGTTGAGCCGACGTTGGATACTGGATGCAGCCGGAACCGTGTTTGCGGAGGAGGGGTTTGAGAACGCAACGATGAAGCGCATCGCCGAGGTCTGTGGCGTTACCAAGGTCACGGTCTATGCGCACTATCGTGACAAGGCGCAGCTCTACAAGGCGGTCATGGACGGCCATCTGGCGTCGATACCGGATGCCCGGCTCGACGCGCACGAAGCATTGGTTCTTGGCGATGCGCTGATGCGCATCGCCGATGGCATCGGACGATTGGCAGCGGATCCTGCATGCCAGGCCTTCTGCCGGGCACTGTCGCGTTCCGATCATGCCCGTGACGTCTACATGGGACACTGGAGCACGGTGCTGGAGCCGTATCTCGCTCTTGCGACACAGGCGATGGCGAACGCTTCAGTCCGTTCGAGCCACCCCGGTGACGGTGAAAAGTTCCTCAGGCTCGTTCTCACAGAACATGGCTTGCCTCATGGGGCGATGCCGGTGTCCGGAAGTGATGCAACGGTCGCGCTGTTCATGCGTGCCTATGGGATGCTGTGCCCGGATGCCTGTGATAGCGTGCCGGGATGAAGATTCTTGCCATATCCGGTAGCGCGCGCCGGCTGTCAACCAACACCGCATTGCTGAGGGCGCTGGAAGAAATATCGCCGCCGGATATCGCGCTGAGCACCTACGCCGACCTCAGCGGACTGCCCGTTTTCTCTCCCGATCTTGAAGATCTGCCCTTGCCTGACAGCGTTGTGCACCTCAAACGCTGTATTGAAGCCAGCGATGGCATTCTGATTTCAAGCCCCGAGTACGCAAGAGGCATTCCAGGCGGCTTGAAGAACGCCATGGATTGGCTCGTTTCGGGTGATCTTGTGATTGCAAAGCCCATCGCCCTGGTGCACGCGTCGCATCGCGGCGATGACATGCTCGCCTCTCTCCGGCTTGTGCTGTCGACAATCAGTTCCCGCTTCAACGAAGAACTACTCCTGCGCTTCCCTTTCATGAAGATGGAGCCGGAGGCCGTTGCAGCTGCCGTGAGGCAACCGGTCAATCGCAGGCCGGCTGAGGCCTTTCTTCAGGAGTTCGCCCGCTACTGCGGGCGACCAGAGGGTGATTGAAGATGATCACTGAGGCAGCCGGCTGACAGGGGCCCTCCGGACGCGCACCGCGGGTCCGGACGCCCGAGCGATGCGCGTTCGGCGTCAGCGGTTCACAGGCGCTCGCAGATGGGAATACCCAGCGGCCTCCACGAACTGCGGCAGTGTCCACAGCTGGCCATTGGGCCCCCACGTGCCGTCGCTGACATCGCTCACCATGATCGAAGCGGCCAGCCGCTGCGTATCCGGCAAGGCCAGCGATTCCAGAATAGCCTGGTGCACAACCGCCGCGTAACGGGATCGGTGCTGTTCGTCGAGTACGCCGGCAGGTGCGAGGACGTGGACCAGGCACGGAATGAAGTGGAGGAAATCGGTACTGCCACCACAGCGCCAGTAGCCGGCCGGTATCTCCTCGGCAATCACCCAGCACAGGCTGCGTTGGCGAGGATCAGGCCCCAGGCCGCTGCATTCAGTTGCAGCAGCGTTCACGGCGGCAATCATCCGCTCACGCTGAAGGGCAGACAGTGCTTCGGCGGGTGTCTTGATGAGGATGGTGGGCATGGATAGCGCTCGTCGGTGAGGGAGCACCCATTCAACCGCGCGACGGTGCGGACCTGAAGTGGCCGATTTGCCAATAATCACGCACAATCGGCCAATGCATGATTTCGTCCTGGTGGTGCCGCAGGCCCCCTTTGCCTCCAGCGTTACCCTCACCCTCGATCTTCTGACCACTGCGGCCAAGCTGGCGTGCCGGGTCGGGGTTGCACCGCCGCGTTGGCGGGTATGCGCGGTGACGCCAGGAAGCATTCCGCTTGGCAATGGCCTGCAACTGCAGGCCGACACGTTGCCTGTGCGCTCCTCTGCGCACGAATGCTGGATCCTGCCGGGCCTGGACATAGATGACGCCGGTCAGCTCGACGTTCGCCTGAGCCAGCCGGACATTCCGCCTTTGCTGGCTGCGCTGCGTCGCCACGCCAGGGCGGGCGGCACGATTGCAGGATCATGTTCTTCCGTGTTTCTGCTCAACGCCGCCGGACTGCTCGAGGGACGCTGCGTGACCACAACGTGGTGGTTGGCATCTGCGCTGCGGCGCGTGGCGCCCGCTACCCGTGTGGAACCCGATCGCATGGTGCATGCGGATGGCCCGTTGATCACCGCCGGCGCGGCGATGGCACACATGGACCTGGTGCTTTACGTGCTGCGTCAGCGCTTCGGCGAGCGGCTCACTGCGATGCTGGGCCAGGCTTTGCTGGTCGAGCAGCGACGCCTGCAGTCGCTGTACATGTCGCCGGCGATGATGGTGCCCGAGAACAGCCTGATAGCGCTGTTGACCGCCCACATTGCAGAGGTCCTGCCGGAACCCGTCACAGTGGGCATGCTTGCAGCCCGCGCCAACATGTCCACACGCACCCTCAACCGCCAACTGAACAAGGTGCTTGGCTACGGGCCGCAGCAGCTGATCCAGTCGGTGCGCTTGAACCGTGCACGGCTACTGTTGGAAAGCGGCAGGCTTTCGGTGGAAGAAGTGACTGCGCAGGTGGGGCTGGGCGATTCTGCAACACTGAGGCGACTGCTGCGCAGGCGATTGGGCCTGAGCCCTACCCAGGTTCGGGGGTAGGAGCGCGCACGTCCCACGGTGCATGGGCCGGAGGAAATCTGTTCAGGCGTGGCGGTGGCTCTGTGCGGCCCCCGCCCGGCGGAGTCATCGTCGGCTACGTCAGCATCTGAACTATCAGCGCAGCGACGACGCACCACAACACAACCCATACGGTCGATATCCGCGCGACGGTCAACAGGCCAAAGCCCACGGCAGCGATCGCAAGATCGATCGGTGCGCGCACGCCTTCCGTCCACACCGGGTCATGGAACGCGGCAGCCAGCAGTCCGACGACGGCCGCGCCGGCCCCAGCCACCATCCTGGCAGCCCACGGTCGTCGTACCAGCCGGTTCCAGACCGGCAGTACAGACAGCAGCACCAGGAATCCCGGCAGGAAGATGGCCAGCAGCGCAACTGCTGCACCGGCCACCACCGGCAGGCCCGACGGCGTCTCTGCCCCAAGGAACGCGGCCAGTGAAAACATCGGGCCAGGCATCGCCTGGGCGGCACCGTAGCCGGCAAGGAACGTGTCCGGACTGACCCAGCCGCTGTCGACCACCGCATGCTGCAGCAGTGGCAGTACGACGTGGCCTCCGCCGAAGACCAGAGCCCCGGCCTGATAGAACGCGCCCGCAACGCCAGGTGCCGTCGGTGCGGCAGAGGAGGGCAGCATCAAGGAGGCCGCCAACCCGACCACAAAGAGCACCAGGCTGATGGCGGCACCACGAACACCGTAGCGGACCGGAAACACCGCAGCAACGCGTGCTTTCACGCGGATGCACAGCCCCGCACCGAGCAGCCCGCCCAGCCCCACCGCGATCAGCGATGCCCACCGATTGCCTGCCAACAGCGTCACTGCCAGCGCAGTGCAGGCAATCAACGCATGCCGCATATCGGGCACCAGTTGCCGCGCCATGCCCACCAGGCCGTGAGCGACCACGGCCACCGCCACCAGCTTCAAACCGTGGACGACCGCCGGGTAAACACCTTGATCCAGTCGCGAGGCTGCTACGGCAAAGCCAAGCATCAACAGTGCAGAGGGGAGTGTGAATGCAACGAATGCCGCCAACGCGCCCCGCCAGCCGCAGCGAAACAGACCAATGGCAAAGCCCATCTGGCTGCTCGCCGGTCCGGGCAGAAACTGGCAGACCGCCATCAACTGAGCGAAGCGGGCGTCATCCAGCCAGCGTCGGCGCTGCACGAATTCGCGGTGGAAATAGCCCAGATGGGCGATGGGGCCACCAAAGGATGTCAGCCCCAACCAGAGGAAAACAGAAAACACCTCCGTGGCGCTGCCGCGGACCTCCAGCGCGTCAGTGGCATCTCGTTCGGGCAGGGGCGGCGATCCGGTCACGGGCCGAGGATACACAGTCCGGATGTACCTGATTGCGGGACTGCACCGGGCTGCGGAGCGGGGCAGGCGCACGCTCCGGCGGCCCCGGCCCGACGCATGGATTCGTTCACGGACGCTGCTCTATATTCCGAACCACAGCGCCGCATACCGCGGCCGCACCGGGAGCCCCCAATGAAAACCGGATGTCTGCTTGGCATTGCCCTTGGCGCCGCAGTGACCCTGGCCGCCGCCCCTGCCTGGGCCGACCCGCCGCACCATGCGCGTGGCAACGGTCCGCCGCCGCATGCCGGTGGCCCCCACAACCGTGATGCACCACCGCCGGGCTGGCAGAAGAAGGCATGGCGCCGCGGTGACCGCCTGCCGTGGGCCGAAGTTGACCGGCGCTACTGGGTGGACGACTACGCGCATTACCGTCTGCGCGACCCTGGTCGCGGACAGCGGTGGGTGCGGCAGTCGGATACGGAATACCTGCTGGTGGAGATCGCCACCGGCGTGATCATCGACGCCTTGCGTCGTTAGGGATGCCGGCACGGCCCCCCGGGCGGCACGCAGCCGCCGCGGGGGTAATGGCGGCACGGCCGCCGATGACACCGCGCGCTCACCCGGGCAACTCGCACTGCATCTTGCCGTCCAAGTAGTACGGCTTGGGTACGTTCGGGTTGTTGCTGGTCTTCTCAAAGACCACTTCGAACGATGCCGTGTCGGGGGAGCCTTTGCGATCAGTGCAGGCGTCCTGCAACTTCTTCTTGACCGCAGCAATGCCGGCCTCGCGGTTGGCACCCTCGGCGCTGTTGGTCAGGTTTACGGTTTCAGCCAAGGCCAATGGGCTGAAGGCAGACAGGCAGCCGGCGATCATCAGGGTATGCAGCTTGGTCAAGGGGTGCACCTCGCGGACGTCCAATGAGGCGCTCAGCATAATGCGGGAGCGTTAACAGCACGTGCCCGGTTGCGGCAGTTGGCTTGGCTGACGTTGTTTGGTACAAGCCAAGCTATCGAAGACCAGAGAATGGGCGCGAGGCCCATGCCGCGCAAAGATGACGATGAGCTGCGGATCGCCGGACCGGAACGAAGAGGGCGCTGCCGCATGCGGGTGATGGAGACAGCGTTGTCTGCCGACGTGCTGGCCCTGCTGGAAGCCAGCGGCCTGCCTACGGAGGATCTGCGTGCAGGCAGGCCAATCACCTTTCTGGCAGCGTCGTTGAACGGAGAGCTGCTCGGTTGTGTGGGCTATGAATCGAGCCGCGACGTCGTGCTCCTGCGCTCGTTGGCGATCCAGTCGATGTCGCAGGGCAGGGGCCTGGGGCGGCAACTGGTGGTGGAACTGGAGCAGCATGCCAAGGCGGCGGGTGGCAGGACCGTGTTCCTTCTCACGACCACAGCAGCGCTGTTCTTCGAGCAGCTTGGCTATGAGCGCGTCGCGCGCGATGCAGCACCTGGATTCATCGCTGCGTCGACGCAGTTCAGTGGACTGTGCCCAGGCTCGGCCCAGCTGATGATGCGTCGGCTGTAGGCCGACCGGGACCGGAGTGGGTGCTTCAGCCCCCTTGTCCATCGATGTCCGGGGCTTGCCGCGTTGCGATCCGGGATGCCCGGAGTCCAGAGGACAACTGCGGTGTCGATACCGAGGCGCGCGTGATCAACTGGTGTGCAAGCACATGGTTGACGGTGGCGCGTCTGCAAGAAGCGGGGCGACGCATTTCCCGTAGCAGGATGTCTATTGCGTTGTCCGCCATCTCTGCGACCGGCTGATGGATGGTGGTCAGTTCCGGCCACACCATTGTTGCGGCGGAGGTGTCGTCGAAGCCCACCACCGAAAGATCCCCTGGCACCTGCAGGCCGCGACGGTGGGCCACTGAAACAACCGCCGATGCCATGTCATCGTTGCTGGCGAAGATCGCACTGGGTGGCGGGACCTGGGCCAGCAGCCGCTCGGCTGCCTCCAGTCCGGAACGGTAGGTGAAGCAGCCGGGTTGCACGAGCGCGTCGTCGTAGCCGATGCCGGCGTTGGCCAGTGCATCCCGGTAGCCCTGCCAGCGGTGCGCGCTGGCGGTCTGGTTCGGGTCGCCCTTGATGTAGCCGATGCGGGTATGCCCGTGGGCGATGAGGTGCGTCACCATGTCATGGCTGGCCTGGCGGTCGTCGATGCGCACGCAGGAGATCCTGTCGCTGAAGCGGCTGGACGCGATGGAGACGACGGGAATGCCCGCGTTGACGAATACCTCGACGATGTCCTTCGATTCACACAGCGGCGGCGGAAGAATCACGCCTGCCACGGTGGTGGCGAGTTGCCGTGCCGCCTCGCGACGCGCCGGGGTGCCCAGCTCATCCCAGGCAGCGATGACCAGCTGCGCCGCCGACCGGGTGGAACCGCGCAGCGCGCCGACCAGCAGTTCGCGCAGGTAGCTGGAGCTGGGGTTGGTGTAGATCAGGGCGATGCAGGTGTGCTGCGCCGCGGCCAGGGCGGAGGCAGCGGGGTTGGGCCGGTAGTCCAGTGCCAGCACGCTGCGCAGGACGCGTTCGCGGTTGCCTTCGCGTACCCCGGCATGACCGTTGATGACGCGTGACACCGTCATGGCGGACACACCTGCATGGGCAGCGACGTCATCGATGGTGATGGCGCTTGCTTTTCGACGGACCGCTTTATGGCCGTTTTTCAAGGCTGGATTCCTTTGCTGCGCTGCATGATGACAAGCGCGATTGCGGATGAGTAGTCTGCGCCGTGACGCGATGGTAGCGCTACCACTGAGCCGGTGTAAGGCCAGCGGATGCCCCCCCCTTTACCGCGCGGCTGTTCCGGCAGGTCTGAAAGCGAGTTTGAGTCGCAGTGGGTGCAAAGCGCACTGCGATGTTCGGTGTGGAAGACGGGCGTCGCCCGTACGTGCCCCCAGAAGGGGCGGTACTCCATTCGATCGTATGTCAGAGGGGAGAGTCATGAGCGCTGCTACTTTCCGTCGTACCCCAGGCTGGAGGGCTCGTCGATGAGCCGGACGCTGGCGAAGTTCACTTCCAGGGCCATGTTCACCTTTGTCGGTGGCGTCCTGGTCATCAATCCCGCATTCGCACAAGAGGCGTCAACACCGGCACCCGTCGCCGGGCAGCAGAATCCGCCCAGCCCGACACAGCTGGACACCGTGCAGGTCACCGGCATCCGCAACAGCCTCAGCCAGGCCATGGACATCAAGCGCGACTCGGCCGGTGTGGTGGATGCGATCAGTGCGGAGGACATCGGCAAGTTCCCCGACACCAACCTGGCCGAGTCCCTGCAGCGCATCACCGGCATCTCCATCGAGCGCCGTGATGGTGAGGGCGCACAGGTAACGGCGCGTGGTTTCGGCCCTCAGTTCAACATGGTGACGCTCAACGGGCGGCAGATGCCCGGCGCCGATGCGTTCGGTGCGTCGGGGCAGGTCGCCATCGGTGGTGTCGACGGCGGCACCCGTGCCTTCAACTTCGCCCAGCTGGCCGCTGAAGCCATCAATGGCATCGAGGTCTACAAGACCAGCCAGGCCAATGTCCCCAGCGGTGGCATCGGTGCCACCATCAACATCCTGACCTCGCGCCCGTTTGACCACGAGGGCATCGTCGCCAGTGCCGGGGCGAAGGCTGTCTCCGACCGCAGCCAGCCATTCGGCGACGACCTGACGCCGGAACTGTCCGGCATCTTCAGCTACAGCAACCCGGAAAAGACCTTCGGCGTTGGCGTGAGTGCGAGCTACCAGAAGCGCAAGGGTGGTTCGGTACAGGCCACCAACAACTACTGGAACATCCAGCCGTGGACCGGCACGCTGCCCGGCAATCCGAACGTGGTCAATGCACCTGCGGTGGGCGCGCTGTACGGGCGTCCGAACGACCTGCGCTATGCGTTCTCCGAGTTCGAGCGGGAGCGCGTCAATGGCCAGGCGGTGCTGCAGTTCGCACCGACCGACGCGGTGACCCTGACCCTCGACTACACCTATTCGACCAACGAGATCACTGAGAATCGTGGCGAACAGGGCATGTGGCTGCAGAACAGCAACTACACCGATGTCACGTTCGACACCAGCGGTGCGGTCGCAACGCCGATCTATATCCGCGAAGTGGCGGGGACCAAGGATTTCGGTCTCGAACAGCAGCGCAGCATGCAGAAGTACAAGCTGGGATCGCTCGGCTTCAATGCGTTGTGGAACGTCACCGACCGGTTCAAGCTGACCTTCGATGCGCACAACTCGAAGAACGAAAGCCGGCCGAACGATCCACTCACCGGGGGCGGATCGATCTTCAGCAGCATCGCCGGCACCAACAACTGCACCACCGGGCCGCATTGCGGCGGGTCATGGGTGCAGGAAATGAACTTCAACAACGGCCTGCCGGTGGGCACCCAAGTCTGGTACCCGAGCACGGCCGATGCGATCGCCAAGACCAACGGCGTGGTCAACCCGGGCTTCGCGCCGGGCGAAATCGGTTCGCAGGTGCTGCGCATCAATTCGCAGACCCAGATCAGCGAGATCAAGCAGGGGCGCGTCGACAGCGAGTGGAGCTTCGACAAGGGGCGCTTCCAGTTTGGCGTGGACTCGAGCAAGCAGACCACCCACCGCATCCAGGCCGCGGAGAACTACAACACGCTGGGCGACTGGGGCGTGGCCAATGTTGACGGGGATGTTGCCAGCGGGCTGATGGACCTGCTGCAGCCGGTCAACATTGTCGGGTTGTTCAACGACTTCAATGCCAACAGCTTCACCGCCTGGCGCGGCGATGCTGGTCGCCTCGCGCAGTGGGCGGCGGACAACTATGGCGCCAATCTCGGCGTGAGCCCGCAGCGCGCCGCCGACAACCTGGTGGAAGAGAAGACGAAGTCGGCCTACTTCCAGGTGGAGCTGGACGGTGAGCTGGGCGGCATGCGTACCAATACCCGCCTGGGTGTGCGCTATGAAACCACCGACGTTGTCTCCACCTCGAACATCGCCATCCCGGAAGCCATCGAGTGGCAATCCAACAATGACTTCCGCGTGGTGTTGTCCGACGAACAACAGCCGTTCACCGAGAAGAACAGCTACAGCTACATCCTGCCCAATCTGGATTTCAGCATTGATCTTCGTGAGGACCTGAAGGGGCGTGTCTCATTCGGCAAGAGCATCGCACGCGCGCCGATCGGCAACCTGTATGCCGGCCCGACCGCCCAGCAGCCGTTCGGCTCGGTCCTCATCGATCCGTCCTCGCGGGCCAGCGGTACCGCACAGAACCCGCAGCTGAAACCGCTGGAATCGGACAACCTGGATCTGGCGCTGGAGTGGTATTTCGCCGATGCAAGCTACGTCTCGCTGACCTACTGGAACAAATCGGTCGACAATTTCGTCGGCAACACCATTGTCCAGGAGAATCTGTACGGCCTGCGCGATCCTACTGCCGGTCCGGATGCGCAGGCGGCGCTGGCCTTCCTCACCAGCGGCGCCTGCGTCACACAGGTCGGCGCTGCCAATGCGGCGGCGTGCTCGGCCAATGACACCTCGCTGTTCACCGCCCTGGCCCTGCTGCGCAACAATCCCGCCGGGTTGGGCGCCTACAACGGTACCGACGCCCAGGTGCTGGCCACTGAAGCAGCCTACGACCTGTACGGTACGGCCGGCGATCCGCTGTACCAGTTCAACGTCAATCGTCCCATCAACCAGAACAAGGCCAAGCTCCACGGCTGGGAACTGGGGGGGCAATACTTCTTCGGCGATACCGGCTTCGGCATCCTGGCCAACTACACCCTGGTCAATGGGGATGTGGGCTTCAACAACGCAGGCGACCCGGGCATCGACCAGTTCTCGCTCACGGGACTGAGCGACACGGCCAATGCGATGCTGATGTACGAGAAGTACGGTTGGTCGGTACGACTGGCGTGGAACTGGCGTGACCAGTACCTGATCCTGGCCAACCAGGGAGCCAGCCGCAATCCGTACTATGTGGAGGCGTACGAACAGTGGGATCTCAGCGTGAACTACACCCTGGATGACCACTGGTCGTTCGGCCTGGAGGCGATCAACCTGACCGGTGAGGACGTGCGCTGGCGTTCGCGTACCTCGCAGATGATCGTGAAGCTGGCTGACCAGAGCCCGCGTTACATGCTGGGTGTGCGTTACAGGTTCTGAACCGTGGGGTGCCGCTGCCACGGCAGCGGCACCCGTTCAAGGCTGCTGACGGATTGGACAACACCATGTCGCGTTACGAAATGCTCAACAACATTGCCCATCGGGACCTGCGTGTGGCCACCGGCTTCGGCGCCGAGTTAGGCGACGCGGTGGGTATGGTGCCGGCCTATCCGAGCGAGTTCGCCGAACTGCAGCGGGAATATCCCATCTTCCTGCGCAAGGACCCCGCCACGGGCGGCTGGCAGGCGGTGGTCCTGCTGGGGTTCGAACAGCATGAAAACCTGTTCCTGCAGGACGGTCGCTGGAATGCCTCCTATCTGCCCGGGGCGGCGGCCAAAGGGCCGTTCCTGATCGGCTTCCAGGAGAGCCGCATCGATGGCGTACCTACTCGGGAAGCAGTGTTGCACGTGGATCTGGATCATCCGCGCGTGACCACCATGCAGGGTGAGCCGGTGTTCCTGCCGCAAGGGGGGAATTCGCCCTATCTCGATCACGTTGCCGGCGTACTGCGCGGCATCCACGACGGTCATGCCTTTGCCGCGGACATGTTCGCCATGTTCGATGCGAACGGGCTGATCCAACCGATCACGCTGGACGTGCGGATCGACCCGGAGCATCGAGTCGGTGTCAACGGCCTGCACGCGATCGACCGTGACCGCCTGACGCTGCTGGAGGGTGCAGCGCTGGCCGAACTCAACCGCGCCGGCTACCTGGAAGGTGCCTATCTGATGCTGGCATCGCTGCACAACATGCGCCGCCTGATCGCCGAGAAGCAGCGACGCCTGCGCGCAGCGGATACCGCCGTCGCGGCCGGCAGGAACTGACCGATGCTGGACGGCGTCGCCATGCGCACACTGGAAGGCCTGGATCCCACGGCGCTGCCGCTGCAGACGCTGGTGGCTGCCGGCGAACCGGTGGTGCTGCGCGGCATCGCGCGCGACTGGGCATTGGTGCAGGCCGGGTCGCGTTCCCTGCAGGAGGCCATGGCCTACCTGCGGGGTTTCGACGCAGGCGTGCCTGTTCCCTATTCCTTCGGTGGCCCCGAGATCGAAGGGCGTCCGTTCTACAACGCGGACTTCACCCGCTTGAACTTCGAGGTCCGGCGTGGCCTGCTGACGGAGGTGCTGGACGCAATCGCCGACCACCTCGATTCGCCGAGCCCGCCCACCTATTACGTCGCTTCGTTGCTGATCGCGCGTGCGCTGCCCGGGTTCGCGCAGCACAACGACGCCGGACTGGCCGGGCAGGGCATCGATGCTTCGGCCAGCATCTGGGTCGGCAACCGGGTGACGGCCTCCTGCCATTACGACATTCCGGACAACCTGGCGTGCTGCGCGGTGGGCCGGCGCCGCTTCACCCTGTTTCCGCCGGCGCAGATCGACAACCTCTACCCGGGGCCGATGGAGCCCACCCCGGGTGGGCAGGTGGTCAGCGTGGTGGATGTCGACCAGCCGGACTTCGACCGCCATCCGCGCTTCCGTGATGCCATGGCAAGCGCGCAGACCGCCACGCTTGAACCTGGGGATGCCATCTTCATCCCGGGCCTGTGGTGGCACCACGTGCGCAGCCTGGAACCGTTCAACGTGCTGGTGAACTACTGGTGCCGCAGTGCGCCGGGCCATCTCGGCTCACCCCTGCCGGCGCTGCAGCATGCGATGTGGGCACTGCGCGATCTACCGGCGCGCGAGAAGCAGGCCTGGGCAAGGATCTTCCAGTACTACGTGTTTGGTCCCGGCGAGCAGGCAGGGCAGCACCTGCCCGAAGCGGCCCGGGGCGAGCTGGCACCGTTCGACGAAACGCAGGCGCGGCGCATGCGCGCCCACCTGCTGGGTCGACTCAACCGCTGATGAGGAGCATCGCATTGAACGCTGCGGACACTACACAAGGGTCGATCCGGAGAGTGGTGATCGCCGGTGGCGGTACCGCCGGCTGGTTGGCCGGCTGCGCACTGGCACACCAGTTCCGCCAACAGCTGGACATCACCCTGGTGGAGTCCGAGCAGATCGGTACCGTGGGTGTGGGCGAATCCACCGTGCCGCCCATCCGGACGTTCCACCGTTTCCTGCAGATCGACGAGCAGGAGTTCCTGCGTGAGGTCGCTGGCACGTTCAAGCTGTCGATCTCATTCGAGAACTGGCGTCGCCCCGGTGAACGCTTCATCCATCCTTTCGGCACGATAGGGCAGGGCACTTGGGCCACGCCGTTCCATCACTTCTGGCTGGACAGCCTGCGCCGCGGCATGCCCTCCGAGCTGGGCGACTTCTGCCTGGAAAGCGCCGCTTCCCTGGCCGACAGGTTCTCGCTGCAGACCCAGCCCCAAGTCAACTACGCCTACCATTTCGACGCCGGGCTCTATGCCAGGTTCCTGCGCGGCAAGGCCGAAGCAAACGGCCTGCGGCGGGTGGAAGGCAAGATCCGCGAAGTCCGCCAGCATCCCCATGACGGTTCGGTTGCGTCGCTGGTGCTGGACGACGGGCAGGTCATCGAAGGCGATCTGTTCATCGACTGCACGGGCTTCCGTGGCTTGTTGACCGAGCAGACCCTGCATAGCGGCTATGAAGACTGGAACGAATGGTTGCCCAGTGATCGCGCCGTTGCCGTGCAGACCGACTCGACCGCGCCGCCGGTGCCCTACACCCGTGCCATCGCGCACGAGGCCGGGTGGCGCTGGCACATCGCGCTGCAGCACCGGGTCGGCTGCGGGCTGGTCTTCTCCAGCCGCCACATGTCCGATGACGAGGCGCAGGCCAAGCTGCTGCGTGATGTCGACGGACGACCGCTGCGCGATCCCTGGCTGGTGCCGTTCCGCAGCGGGCGCCGGTTGCAGGCCTGGAACAGGAACGTGGTCGCGCTGGGGCTGGCCAGTGGCTTCATCGAGCCACTGGAATCGACCAGCATCCACCTGACCATCAGCGCCGTGGTGCGCCTGATCCAGCTGTTCCCATCCGACGGCATTACCCCTTCGCTGGTGGCGCTGTACAACGACGTGAGCCGCCAGGAGATGGAGCACGTGCGCGATTTCATCATCCTGCATTACCACGCCAACCAGCGCGACGAGCCGATGTGGAAGGCCTGTCGCGAGATGGCGCTGCCTGAATCGCTGCAGCTCCGCCTGCGCGCGTGGCGCGAGCGTGCCCATGCCTGGCAGGACCCTGGCGAGCTGTTCCGGGTCGACTCCTGGACCAGCGTGCTGATGGGCCAAGGCATCCAGCCGGGACCGCCGCACCCGCTTGCCCGGGCCATCGGCGATGCGGACCTGCGCACGCTGTTGAATCGACTCCGCAAGCCGGTGCAGGAAGCGGTGGCGAAGATGCCCTCGCAGGCGGACTTCATCGAGCGCTACTGCAAGGCGGCGCCGGACGCATGGCAAAGGGGCAGGGCCGTGGCGTAGCCGCAATGCGCGCTGTTGCATCGAATTGGTAGCGCTACCTTCAAGCCACTACGGGGTGCAGTAAATGGAACTGGTTGCGGGAATCGACGCAGGTACGCAAAGCCTGAAGGTGGTCGTCTACGACCCTGAAGGGCGCAGTCTCCTGGCCAGCGCCAGCGCGCCATTGCAGCTGGCCAGCGCTGCAGACGGCAGCCGGGAACAGCAGCCGGCCGATTGGGTCACGGCACTGCACGCCTGCTTCGCTGCGATCGATCCGGCGCTGCGTTCGCGCATTGCCGCGCTGGCAGTCTCAGGACAGCAGCATGGCTTCGTGCCGGTCGATGCGGCAGGGGAGGTGCTGGCACCGGCCAAGCTGTGGTGCGACACCAGCACCTCGGCCGAATGCGAGCAGATCATGGACGCGGTGGGGGGCACGGCACGCACCATCGAACTGGGCGGCAACCCGGTGCTTGCCGGCTACACCGCCTCCAAGCTGCCGTGGACGAAAACGCACCGGCCCGGCGCCTACGCGCGACTGGCCACCATCCTGCTGCCGCACGACTATCTCAATTTCGTGTTGACCGGCCAACGCTTCTGCGAATATGGCGATGCGTCGGGCACCGGCTGGCTGGACGTGCGCACCCGCACCTGGTCGACCGTACTGCTCCGCGCAACCGATCCGGACCGCGACCTGGCCGCGTGCCTGCCGCGCATCGCCGCGCCCGAGGAGATCTTCGACATCGCTCCTGACGCCGCTGCAGCGTTGGGATTGCCAGCGACAGTGAAGGTGGCCGTCGGCGGTGGCGACAACATGATGGCGGCCATCGGCACCGGCTGCGTCGTGCCCGGTCGCCTGGTGATGAGCCTGGGCACTTCGGGCACGCTGTTTGCGTTCTCGGACATACCCGTGGTCGACCCGGACGGGGCCTGGGCAGCGTTCTGCTCGTCGACCGGCGGCTGGCTGCCGCTGATCTGCACGATGAACTGCACCGTGGTGACCGGGCAGGTCGCCGAGGCGTTCGGCTTCAGCAGCCGCGAGGGCGACCGACACCTGCAGGCCACGCCACCCGGTGCCGACGGCCTGGTGATGCTGCCGTTCCTCAACGGCGAGCGCACGCCGGACCTGCCGCAGGGCAAGGGGGTGCTGGCGGGCCTGGACACGACCAACATGACGCCGGCGCACATCTACCGCGCGGCCATGGAAGGGGCCACCTACGCCCTGAAGTACGGCTACGACGCATTCGTCGGCGCGGGCATGCGGTTCGACCGCATCGTGCTGACCGGTGGCGGCAGCAACAGTGCGCAGTGGCGGCAGATGGTGGCCGATGTGTTCGGCCTGCCGGTGGACGTACCGACCCAGCCCGAGGGCGCGGCGTTCGGGGCGGCATTGCAGGCGCTGTGGGCCTTGGGTCATGCCCGCGGTGACGCCGCCTCCATCGCCGGCATAGCGGACCGGCACGTGGCGGTCGACCCGCTGCAGTCCGCACAACCGGATCCAGCGCGTGCGGCCGCCTACGCCGCGGCGTATGCCCGTTTTCTGCGCCATCTCGACGCCATCACGCCGTTGTATCGCGGCTGATATCCCCTTTTTCGCGACACCTCGCACAACGACAGGAAGACGCACCATGAGCAATCAGCCCTTCATCGGCGGCAAGGAATACTTCCCCGGCATCGGCCGCATCCCCTTCGAAGGCCGGGGCTCGGACAATCCCCTTGCCTTCAAGGTCTACGACGCGAACAAGATCATCGGCGGCAGCACCATGCAGGACCACCTGCGCTTTGCGGCCTGCTACTGGCACACGTTCTGCAACGCCGGCCATGATCCGTTTGGCCCCGGAACGCGCCACTTCCCGTGGGAGACCGGCTCGCCGATGGGCACCGCCGAGGCGAAGGTGGACGCGGCGTTCGAATTCTTCACCAAGCTCGGCGTGCCGTACTGGTGCTTCCACGATATCGATCTGGCGCCGGACGCCGAGGATGTCGGCGAGTACGAAAAGAATCTGAAGCACATGGTGCGACTGGCCAAAGAGCGCCAGGACGCGACCGGAATGAAGCTGCTGTGGGGCACGGCCAACCTGTTCTCGCACCCCCGCTACATGAACGGCGCATCCACCAATCCGGATTTCGCGGTGGTCGCGCGTGCCGCCGTACAGGTGAAGGCGGCGCTGGACGCAACGGTTGAGCTGGGCGGCGAGCATTACGTGTTCTGGGGCGGCCGCGAAGGCTACGGTTCCTTGACCAACACGCTGATGAAGCGTGAGGTCGACCACTTCGCGCGGTTCCTCACCATGGCGCGCGACTATGGTCGCAGCATCGGCCTGAAGGGCAACTTCCTGATCGAACCCAAGCCGATGGAGCCGATGAAGCACCAGTACGACTTCGACAGCGCCACCGTCGTCGGTTTCCTGAAGGAGCATGGCCTGGACAAGGACTTCAAGCTCAATATCGAGGCGAACCACGCCACGCTGTCCGGGCACACCTTCGAACACGACCTGCAGGTCGCCTCGGACCACGGCCTGCTGGGCAGCATCGACGCCAACCGCGGCAATGCCCAGAACGGCTGGGATACCGACCAGTTCCCGACCGACCTGTACGACACCGTGGGCGCGATGCTGGTGGTGCTGCGCCAGGGGGGGCTGGAAGGCGGCTTGAATTTTGATGCCAAGGTGCGGCGCGAATCCACCGATCTGGATGACCTCTTCATTGCCCACATCGGTGGCATGGATGCGTTCGCCCGCGGGCTGGAAGTGGCCCATGCACTGCTGAACGATTCGCCCCTGGAGCAGTGGCGCAAGGCGCGTTACGCCAGCTTCGACAGTGGGTCCGGCGAGCAGTTCGCGCGCGGCGCGCTCAGCCTTGCCGACCTGGCCGCACTGGGTGCCAAGGGCGGTGAACCCACGCAGATCAGCGGCAAGCAGGAGCGTTACGAGAACCTGATCAACCAGTACCTGCTGCGCTGAGCGTTGCAGCTTGCATTGATGACACCGGACCGGAGAAGGGCAGGGTAATGGACCAGGCAATGAAGGGCGGCGAGAACACCCGCCTGATTGTATTGATCAGCGTGGTGGCGACGATTGGCGGATTCCTGTTCGGGTTCGACAGCGGGGTGATCAACGGCACCCAGGACGGGCTGCACCAGACCTTCAAATCCGGCGAGTGGATGCAGGGGTTCGAGATCGCATCGATGCTGTTGGGCTGCGCGGTCGGTGCCTTCAGCGCCGGCCGTCTGGCCGACCGCCTGGGGCGCCGCAACGTGCTGATCGTCTCGGCAGTGCTGTTCCTGCTGTCGGCGATCGGCGCGGGTGCAGCGTCGTCCTCGGCCATGTTCATCGTCGCGCGGGTGATGGGCGGCTTTGCGGTGGGGGCCGCCAGTGTCATCTCGCCGGCCTACATCGCCGAAGTGGCGCCGGCGCGTTACCGCGGCCGCCTGGCCACGGTGCAGCAGATCGCCATCATCAGCGGGCTCACCGTGGCGTTCCTGTCCAACTATCTGTTGGCGGCCACGGCGGGTGCGTCCACCGAAGCGCTGTGGGGCGGGTACGCAGCGTGGCGCTGGATGTTCTGGATGCAGGCGGTGCCGTCGCTGCTGTTCCTGGCGCTGTTGCTGACCATTCCGGAAAGCCCGCGCTATCTGGCAGTGAAGCGCCGCAAGGACGAGGCGCTGCAGGTGCTGACGCGGCTGTTCGGCGCTGCCGAGGCGCAGGCAAAGCTGGCCGAGATCGACGCTTCGCTGTCGACCGACCATCATCGCCCGCGGCTGTCGGACCTCCTCAACAAGGCGACCGGCCGGGTCCGCCCGATTGTCTGGGTCGGCATCGGCCTGGCCACCTTCCAGCAGCTGGTCGGCATCAACGTGGTGTTCTACTACGGCGCCGTGCTCTGGCAAGCGGTCGGCTTCTCCGAGAACGACGCGCTGATGATCAATGTGCTGTCCGGTGCACTCAGCATCGGTGCCTGCATCGTCACCGTGCTGCTGATCGATCGCATCGGCCGCAAGCCGTTGCTCTGGGCTGGCTCGGCCGGCATGGCGGTGTCCCTGGCGCTGTTGGTGGTGGCCTTCGCCAGCGGCTCCCTGGTCGATACACACCTGCAGCTGCCGCCGGGCATGGGCACGCTGGCGCTGGTGGCGGCCAATGCCTACGTGGTGTTCTTCAACATCTCCTGGGGGCCGGTGATGTGGGTGATGCTGGGCGAAATGTTCCCCAACCAGATCCGTGGCTCGGGGCTGGCCGTGGCGGGGGCGGCGCAGTGGACCGCGAATTTCGCCGTCACGGTGACCTTCCCCATTCTGCTGGCGGGGACCGGGCTGGCCGCGACGTACAGCATCTATCTGGTGGCGGCCATCATCTCGATCTTCTTCGTGCTCAGGTACGTGCACGAAACCAAGGGCAAGGAACTGGAGCAGATGGAAGGATGAACGCGATGACCCATCAAGGCGCTGCACGCGCCCCGAAGTCCGTGCTGCTGACCGCGCTGCTGCTGGTACTGGCCGCCTGCGGGAAAGGTGACAAGGCGCCCGCGTCTGCGACGGCGGCCCCCGATCCATGGCCGCAGGTCACCTGGCCGCTGGCCGAGGACGCCGCTCTGGAAAAGCGCATCACCGACCTGATGGCGACCATGACGGTAGAGGAAAAGGTCGGCCAGCTGGTGCAGGGGGATATTGCCAGCATCACCCCGGATGACCTCCGCAAGTACCGGCTCGGCTCGATCCTGGCCGGCGGCAACTCCGACCCCGGCGGCCGTTACGATGCGTCGCCGGCCGAATGGCTGGCGCTGGCCGACGCCTTCCATGCGGCATCGATGGATACCTCGCAGGGGGGCAAGGCGATTCCGGTGCTGTTCGGCATCGATGCCGTGCATGGGCAGAGCAACATCATCGGCGCGACCCTGTTCCCGCACAACATCGGCCTGGGTGCGACCCGCAACCCGGAGCTGCTGCGCCGGATCGGTGAGATCACCGCGTTGGAGACCCGCGCCACCGGGATGGAGTGGGCATTCGCACCCACCGTGGCCGTTCCGCAGGATGATCGCTGGGGGCGCACCTACGAGGGCTATTCCGAATCGCCCGAGGTGGTGGCCAGCTATGCCGGTGCGATGGTCGAGGGCCTGCAGGGCAAGGTGGGCACGCCTGCCTTCCTGGACGGTCGCCACGTGATCGCGTCGGTAAAGCACTTCCTCGGCGACGGCGGCACGGCCGATGGCAAGGACCAAGGGGGTACCCGGATCAGCGAGGCCGAGCTGGTGCGCATCCACGCGGCCGGGTATCCGCCGGCGATCGCCGCGGGCGCACAGACCGTCATGGCCTCCTTCAACAGTGTCAACGGCGAAAAGATGCACGGTCACAAGCCGTACCTGACCGATGCGTTGAAGGGCCGCATGCACTTCGGTGGTTTCGTGGTGGGCGACTGGAACGGCCACGGGCAGGTCAAGGGCTGCACGACCACCGATTGCCCGGCCACCATCAACGCGGGCCTGGACATGGCCATGGCGTCGGACAGCTGGAAGGGCTTCTATGAGACCACGCTGGCGGCAGTGAAGGCGGGCACCATCTCCCCGCAACGCTTGGACGATGCGGTGCGCCGGATCCTGCGGGTCAAGATGCGGTTGGGCCTGTTCGAGGCGGGCACGCCATCCTCGCGCGCGGTCGGTGGCCAGTTCGCGCTCATCGGCGCCCCGGCGCATCGTGAGGTCGCACGGCAGGCGGTGCGTGAATCGCTGGTGTTACTGAAGAACCAGGGCGGCGTGCTGCCGTTGTCGCCGAAGCAACGCATCCTCGTCGCCGGTGACGGTGCCAACGACGTCGGCAAGCAGGCCGGCGGCTGGACACTGAACTGGCAGGGCACCGGCACGACCCGCAAGGACTTCCCCAATGCGGACACGATCTACGAGGGCATCGCCCAGCAGGCGTCGGCCGCAGGTGGCGAGGCAGTGCTTGCGGTCGATGGGAAATACGGGACGAAACCGGATGTGGCCGTGGTGGTATTCGGCGAGAGCCCGTATGCCGAGTTCCAGGGCGATCTGCCGACGCTGGCCTACAAGCCGGGGGAAGACGCCGATCTTGCCCTGATCAAGCGACTGAAGGCGGAGGGCATTCCTGTGGTGGCCGTGTTCCTGAGCGGACGCCCGCTGTGGGTGAACCGCGAGATCAATGCCGCCGACGCGTTCGTGGCGGCCTGGCTGCCCGGCTCGGAAGGCGCCGGCATTGCCGATGTGCTGCTGCGTGGGCCGAGGGGCGACGTGCAGCACGACTTCAAGGGCAAGCTGAGCTTCAGCTGGCCGCGCACGGCAACGCAGTACGCCAACAATGTGGGGCAGAAGGATTACGACCCGCAGTTCGCCTTCGGCTTCGGCTTGTCCTACGCCGACGATGGCGATCTGGCGGCGCTGCCGGAGGTCTCCGGCGTGACTGGCAACGAAGGGGCCACCGGCGTGTTCTTCGCGCGCGGCGAAGCCGGTTCAGGCATGGCCCTGCGCCTGCAGAACGGCACGGGGCAGGGCGTGACAGTCACCAAGGTGCCGGAGGCACTGGATGGCGATCTGCTCAAGATCACCGGGGTGGATCACCTGGCGCAGGAGGACGGCCGCCGTCTTGCGTGGTCAGGGAAGGGTGAGGCGCTTGCCACGCTGCAGTCGCACACGGCGCTGGACCTGCAGCGCGAAAGCAACGGCGACCTGATGCTGCTGACCACGCTGCGGGTAGATTCTGCTCCCCAGGGAGAGGCGTGGTTGTCGGTAGGCTGCGGCCCGGGCTGCTCGGCACGTGTGGCGCTCGGACCGACGCTGACGAAGCTGCCCAAGGGTCAATGGACCCGCGTGGGCGTGCCCTTGAAGTGTCTGGCGGCGGCAGGCGCGGATGTCGGCAAGCTGGATCGCCCGTGGTCGATCGGGACGGCGGGGACGATGACACTGTCGGTGTCGCGTGTCGCACTGGGCGCGCTGAACGAGGCGGAGACCAGCATCGGGTGCGCTGGCGCGTGACCGTGACGCCGCGCCCCGCGCTATCGGGAACCAGGTGGGCGCGCGACCGAGTCGCGTACCACCAGCCGGTGCGGCACCACGTGGTCGGTCAATACGCGCAGGCCCTCGGTGCGGCGGCGGATGGTGCGCAGCAGGATCTCGATGGCGGCATCGGCCATCGAGGCGATGGGCTGATGGATGGTGGTGAGCTCGGGCCAGACCGTGGTGGCGGCCGAGCTGTCATCGAAGCCCACCACCGACAGGTCGCGGGGTACTTCCAGGCCGCGGCGGTGGGCGACGGAAACCGCCGCCGCGCCCATATCGTCGTTGCTGGCGAAGATCGCGGTGGGCGGCCGAGGCTGGCACAGCAGCTTTTCAGCTGCGGCGAGCCCAGAGCGGTAGGTGTAGTCACCCTGTTCGACCAGGGCAGGGTCGACCTCCAGCCCGGCGTCGTGCAGCGCGCTGACAAAGCCGTCGTAACGCCGCGCGCTGGCACTGAGGTCGGTACGCCCGCAGATGAAGCCGATGTGGCGATGTCCATGCTGGATCAGGTGTTCAGCCAGTTCCCTACCAGCGTGGAAGTCGTCGATGCGCACGCAGGAAATGCCGTTGCCAAGGTGACCTGGCGCAATCGCGACCACGGGGACGCCGGCTTTGACCAACTCGGTTACCACGGGCTGCGATTCGCACAGCGGCGGCGGCAGGATGACGCCGTCCACCCGCCCGGCCAGGGCACGCGCGGCCTTGCGCTGGGCGGCGGGGCCCGGCTCGTCCCAGTAGTCGATGACCAGCTGGATGGCAGCGTTGGAGGCCACACGCAGCAGGCCGACCAGCAGCTCGCGCAGGTAAGCACCGCTGGGGTCGGTGTAGATCAGTGCAATGCGCGTGTGCTGCGCGGCGGCCAGCGAACTGGCGGCCAGGTTGGGCGTGTAGCCCAGTTCACGCACCGCACGCATCACGCGCTCACGGGTGACATCGCGCACCTTGCCCTGGTTGATCGCCCGCGACACCGTCATCGGCGACACTCCGGCCAGGGCCGCCACCTCGTCGATCGTCACGCCACTGGTTTTGCGGCGGACCGATTTCTTCGGCTTGTCCAATACGCGCTCCCGTTCTTCTCTGTGACGCTGTTGCATCCAGCGCACGCGCCGAGCTTACAAGGTTTGCTGACCACCCTGCGGTCCCGTCCGGATGGCAAGCGGTGTCATTGGATGTTCGCTGCCGTGCTGGCGCTGTTGGCCTGCATGGGCAACGCGCGCGCAGAGGATGGCTACGCGCTGTGGATGCGCTACGCCCCGCTCGAGCCGACGCTCGCCGCCGACTACCGCTCCCGCTTGGGGCAGGTGGTGGCCCCTGATCAGACGGCCACGCAGCGCGCCGCGCGCGATGAGCTGGAGCGGGGACTCGGCGGACTGCTCGGCAGCGCTCGGCAGGCACCGGATGCGATGGCCACCGGCCCCACGCTGGTGCTGGGCACGCCGCAGTCGTCAGCGTTGATCGCACCGTTGCGGGCGCAGATGCAGTCACTGGGCGAGGAAGGTTACCTGCTCAAGCGCACCCGCGTGGGCGGGCGCGATGTGCTGCTGGTCGCCGCACCGCGGGATATCGGCGTGCTGTACGGGGTGTTTCATCTGCTGCGGCTGCTGCAGACCGGCGTGGCACTGGATGCCCTCGATGTGCGCCAATCGCCACGGCTCCGGCTGCGCGTGCTCAACCATTGGGACGACCTGGACGGACACGTGGAACGCGGCTATGCAGGCCGATCACTGTGGGACTGGCAGACGTTGCCGGAGTGGCGCGACCCGCGCTACACCGACTACGCACGCGCCAACGCGTCCGTAGGCATCAACGGCACCGTGCTCAACAACGTGAATGCAGATGCACAGAGTCTTGCGCCGGACTATCTCGACAAAGCGGCAGCACTGGCGGATCTGTTCCGGCCGTACGGCATCCGCGTTTACCTGAGTGCACGCTTCAGCGCACCCATCGAGCTGGGCGGGCTCGACACCGCCGATCCACTCGACCCCGCGGTACAACGCTGGTGGCGCGACAAAGCCGACCAGATCTATGCGCGCGTGCCCGATTTCGGTGGCTTCCTGGTGAAGGCCAATTCGGAAGGGCAGCCCGGCCCGCAGGACTACGGCCGCTCGCACGCCGACGGCGCCAACCTGCTGGCCGATGCGCTGGCCCCGCACGGCGGGGTGGTGATGTGGCGCGCCTTCGTCTACGCGCACGACGTTCCTGCGGACCGGGCCACGCAGGCCTACAGCGAGTTCGCTGGCCTGGATGGTGCCTTCCGCCCGAACGTGGTGCTGCAGGTAAAGAACGGGCCTATCGACTTCCAGCCGCGTGAGCCGTTCCATCCGCTGTTCGGGGCGATGCCGCGCACGCCGCTGATGATGGAAGTGCAGATCACCAAGGAGTACCTGGGCTTTGCCACGCATCTGGTTTACCTGGGGCCGTTGTACGAGGAAGTGCTGCGGGCCGACACCCGCGCGCGCGGCAAGGATTCCACCGTGGCGCAATCCTTGGCCGGCATGGCCGGCGTCGCCAACATCGGCACCGATCGCACCTGGAGTGGATCACACTTCGACCAGGCCAACTGGTACGCCTTCGGGCGCCTTGCGTGGGATCCGCGGCAATCGGCCCAGGACATCGCGGCGGACTGGGCGGCGCTGACATTCTCGGCCGATCCCGGCGTGGTGCGGCCCATCGTCGGGATGATGATGGCCTCGCGCGAGGCCGCGGTGAACTACATGACGCCGCTGGGCCTGCACCATCTGATGGCGCGGGGACACCACCATGGTCCCGGTCCGTGGGTCGATGGCGGCCCACGCGCGGACTGGACGTCGGTGTACTACCACCGTGCGGATTACAACGGCATCGGCTTCGACCGCACGGCGCGCGGCAGCAACGCCGTCGCCCAGTATTCCCCCGACGTGGCCGCGCAGTATGGCGACCTGGCGCGGGTTCCGGAGCCGCTGCTGCTGTGGTTCCACCACGTGCCGTGGGATCACCGCATGGCCTCTGGGCGGGCGCTGTGGGACGAACTGGTCGGGCGCTATTCGCAGGGCGTACGCCAGGTGCACGCCATGCAGGCCACCTGGGCAACGCTGGCTCCGACGGGGCAGGGCGCCGCCCTGGAGCGCGACAAGGTGGATGCGCAACGGCACGCGCAGGTTGCGGCCTTCCTGCGTATCCAGCTGCGCGAAGCACAGTGGTGGCGCGATGCCAGCGTGGCGTACTTCCAGTCGGTGAGCGGCAGGCCGTTGCCCGCAGGCGAAGCCGCGCCGCCGCATCCGCTGGCCTGGTACCAGGCCCTGCAGTTTCCCTCCGCGCCAGGAGATGGACGATGAAGCCGACGTCGTGGGTGGGCTGGCTGCTGGTGGTTGCCATGGGCGGCTGCGCCACGCGTGCAGCGGCACAGGAACCAGGGAGGGCGCTGCTGCATCCGCTGTTCCAGGATCACGCCGTGCTGCAGCGTGACCGGCCAATTCCGGTATGGGGCCAGGCCACGCCGGGCGCCCCGGTTTCCGTGGCGTTTGCAGGGCGCACTGTCAGCACGAACGCGGCTGCCGATGGCCGCTGGCACGCAACGCTGCCGCCTGCCGCAGCCGGCGGACCTTACGAAATGTCGGTCCGGTCCGGGCACGCCAGCCAGATCGTGCGCGACGTCCAGATCGGCGATGTCTGGTTGTGTTCCGGGCAGTCGAACATGGAGCTTCCGATGTGGCGCGCGCTTGATGCAGGCAGCGAGATCGCCTCCGTCACGGAACCGGGGATCCGCCTGTTCGCCGTGCCGAAGGCGGCGGCGGTTTCACCACAGAGTAATTTTCCCGCGTCTGTGGCATGGCGCCCTGCGTCACCGGACACGGTGCGCGACTTTTCCGCCGCGTGTTTCTACTTTGCGCGTGAACTGCGGAAGACCGTTGACGTTCCGATGGGGCTGATCCAGGCAGCGTGGGGCGGCTCGCGTATCGAAGCCTGGACCAGCAGCGATGCCCTGCGCATGCAGGGCGGCCTGGGCCCAGCCCTTGACGTGCTCGCGCTGTACGCGCGGGATCCGGCTGCGGCAAACGAGCGTTGGGGCCAGCAGTGGCAGCACTGGTGGGCCCATCGCGCCGGTGCCGTCGCCGCCGATGCACCCTGGCAGCCAGGCAGCGACAGCAGCGGATGGCAACGCGCACCCACCACGCTCGGGGCGTGGGAGCGCTGGGACGTGCCAGCGCTGGCCGGTTACAACGGCATGGTCTGGTACCGCAGCCAGGTGACCCTGAGCGCCGACCAGGCAGCCAAGCGCGCACAGCTTGAGCTCGGGCCCATTGACGAGACGGACATGACCTGGGTGAACGGCGTGGCCGTAGGTAGCCAGTACGGTGCAGGTGAGCGGCGAACCTATGCGCTGCCAGCCGGCTTGCTGAACGCCGGAGCCAACACGGTGGTGATCAATGTCCTGGATACCTACGGTGACGGTGGGCTTGCAGGGCCCGCGAGTGCGCACACCATCGGCCTGGATGACGGTACGCGCATCGAGCTGGATGTCCGCTGGCAGTACCGGGTGGCGCCCGGCGCACAGGCGCCGCCGCTGGCACCGTGGCACGCTGCCACGGGTCTATCGACGCTGTACAACGGCATGATCGCGCCGCTGGGCGCCTATGGCCTGCGTGGAGTGCTGTGGTACCAGGGTGAATCCAATACCGGCGACGCAACGGCATACCTCGCACGCCTGCGCAGCCTGCGTGACGACTGGCGGGGGCGGTTCGGCGCGCAGACGCCGCTGCTGCTGGTGCAGTTGGCCGGCTATGGCCAGCCACCCGAGGCGCCGGTTGAAAGTGGCTGGGCGCAGGTGCGCGAGGCGCAGCGGCTCGCCGCAGCGGAAGATCCGCACACCGGGCTGGCCGTGGCCATCGATATCGGCGATGCCTACGACATCCACCCGCCGAACAAGCAGGAACTGGGTCGGCGGCTGGCGCGGGTGGCGCGTCATGTGGTCTATGGCGAGCGCGGCGTAGCGCCGTCCGGCCCGATAGCGCGCCAGGCATCGGCCACGCGGGCCGGTGTACGTATTGCGTTCGACGACGTGGCCGGCGCTCTGGTCACGACCGGCGCGAACGGCCCCATCGGCTTCGAGCTGTGCGACGTCGATGCGCGCCACTGCCACTACGCCGACGCGGTGCTGGACGGGCACGACGTCGTGCTGCGCAGCCCGCCGGCTGACGCGGGCGGGCGCGTGCGCTACTGCTGGGCCGATGGCCCGGTGTGCACGCTGCGCGACAGCAGCGGCGCGCCCGCCGGCCCGTTCGAGCTTTCCATTTCTCCTGCGGAGGTTCCCTGATGCGCCTGCTGCTGGCCTCACTGCTCGTGTTGTCTTCCAGCTTGCCGCAGGCGTGGGCAGCGGCGCCCGCGCCGCCGGTCTACTTCGACTGGTTCGAGTACCGCGGTCTCGACGCGGCATTCGATGCGCCTTTGCCGGCCGGGCATTATCGCAACCCGATTCTTGCCGGGTTCCATGCCGACCCCAGTGTCGTCGCCGCAAACGGGCGCTTCTATCTGGTCAATTCCAGCTTCACCTACTTCCCGGGCATTCCGGTGTTCGAAAGCGTGGACCTGGTGCACTGGAAGCAGATCGGCAATGTGATCGACCGACCGTCGCAGCTGGACTTCGACGGACTGGGCGTGTCGCGCGGTATCTTCGCGCCGGCCATCAGTTACCACGACGGCATGTTCTACGTGGTCACCACGGCCGTCGACAGCGACGGCAACTTCATCGCTACCGCCCGTGATCCTGCCGGTCCCTGGTCCGACCCGCACTGGCTGCCTGGCATCGATGGGATCGATCCGTCATTGTTCTTCGACAACGACGGCACCGTGTATCTGCTCAACAACGATGTACCGCCTGGCCCGCCACGTTACGAGGGCCACCGTGCCATCTGGATGCAGCAGATTGATCTGGCGACCTTCGCCCCGGTAGGTCCCCGCAAGGTGTTGATCGACGGCGGGGTGGAGCCGGCCAGGAACCCGATCTGGATCGAGGGGCCGCACATCTACCAACGCGATGGCTGGTACTACCTCTCCGACGCGGAAGGCGGCACCGGGCCGCAACATTCGCAGGTGGTGCTGCGCAGCCGTGATGTGTGGGGGCCCTACGTGCCGTATGCGGGCAATCCGATTCTCACCCAGCGTGACCTGCCCGCCGACAGGCCGTTGCCGATCACCAATGCCGGACATGCGGACCTGGTGGAGGGGCCGGACGGCTCCTGGTGGGCGGTGTTCCTTGCCAGCCGCAACTACGACATCCGCCACTACAACACCGGGCGGGAGACCTATCTGCTGCCGGTGCAATGGCAGGACGGCTGGCCGGTGATCCTGCCGGCCACGCAGACTATTCCGTATGTGGCCAAAGCGCCCTCGTGGATGCAGGGCGACGCGTCGCAGGCGCCGTCCACCGGCAACTTCACCGAGCGCGACGAATTCGACGCGCCGACACTCGGCAGCGGCTGGCTGCGCGTGCGCATCCCCCAGCAGCCGTGGGCGGACCTGCGCGAGCGGCCGGGGTCGCTGGCCGTGCATCCGCTGGCGGAGAACCTGGACACGCTGCGCAACCCCGCGTTCCTCGGTCGACGCCAGCAGCACCTGCGCTTCGAGGCCAGTACCGAAATGACCCGCCCGGCAGCAGGCGTGGCCGCCGGCCTGGCAGCTTTCCAGAACGAGACGCACTGGTACTTCCTGGGCGTCCGCAGCGTCGGCGGTGACCGCGTGGCGGTCTTCCTCGAAGCGCGCGACGGCAGCGGCGCTACCCGTACACTGGCAACACGTGAGGCGATGGCAACCGCGTCGCTGCGCCTGAAGATCGCCGGCGACGAAGGCAGGTACGCGTTCGCCTTCGACAGCGGTGATGGGCGTGGCTGGCAGTCGCTGGCCGGGAACGTGGACGGAACGGTATTGAGTACGGATCGTGCAGGCGGCTTCGTCGGCGCGCTGCTGGGACCATTCGCGCGCGACGAGCGTGCCTTGAGGAGCAAATGATGACGCGCACTCCCATCTTCCACACACTTGTCCTGTGCGCTGCCATCGCGCTGGCAACGACCGGTCACGCTACCGAGCCTGCGCCTTGGCTCGACACCTCGGCCATCGTTGAAAGCCGCGCCGCCGCCCTGGTCGCACGGATGACCCTGGAAGAGAAGGCAGCGCAGATGCAGAACGCTGCGCCCGCAATCGAGCGCCTGGGCGTTCCCGCCTACGACTGGTGGAACGAGGGCCTGCATGGCGTGGCGCGGGCAGGGCAGGCCACCGTGTTCCCGCAGGCCATCGGCCTGGCGGCCACCTTCGATGTGCCGCTGATGGGGCAGGTGGCCAGCACCATCAGCGACGAGGCCCGGGCCAAGCACCACCAGTTCCTCCGCGAAGGCTCGCATGGCCGCTATCAGGGGCTGACCTACTGGTCGCCAAACATCAACATCTTCCGTGACCCGCGATGGGGCCGCGGCCAGGAAACCTACGGCGAGGACCCGTACCTCACCGCCCGCATGGGCGTAGCCTTCGTGCACGGCCTGCAGGGTGACGACCCGGTGTACCGCAAGCTCGACGCCACCGCCAAGCACCTGGCCGTGCACAGCGGTCCCGAAGCTGATCGCCACCACTTCGATGCCCGCCCCAGCAAGCGCGACCTGTATGACACCTACCTGCCGGCGTTCGAGGCGCTGGTGAAGGAGGGCCAGGTGGACGCGGTGATGGGTGCCTACAACCGGGTGTATGGCGAGTCCGCCAGCGCCAGCCGCTTCCTGCTGCGTGATGTGCTGCGTCGCGATTGGGGCTTCAAGGGCTACGTGGTTTCCGACTGCTGGGCCATCGTCGACATCTGGAAGCATCACCGGATCGTTCCCAGCCGCGAAGCAGCGGCCGCGTTGGCGGTCAGGAATGGCACCGAACTGGAGTGCGGCCAGGAATACGCCACGCTGCCAGCCGCTGTGCGGCAGGGCCTGATCAGCGAGGCGGAGATCGACGATGCGGTGACTCGTCTGTTTGCCGCGCGGATGCGGCTGGGCATGTTCGATCCACCCGAGCGCGTGCGCTGGGCGCAGATTCCCGCGTCGGTCAACCAGGCCCCGGCACACGATGCGCTGGCCCTGAAGGCCGCCCAGGAATCGCTGGTGCTGCTGAAAAACGATGGTGTGCTGCCGCTGTCCCGCAACCTCAAGCGCATCGCCGTGATAGGCCCCACCGCCGATGACACCATGGCACTGCTGGGCAACTACTTCGGCACCCCGGCCGCGCCGGTCACCGTGCTGCAGGGCATCCGCGATGCCGCCAAGGGCATCGAGGTGAGCTACGCACGGGGCGTGGACCTGGTTGAAGGGCGCGACGATCCCAGCGCCACGCCCTTGATCGAAGCAACCTACCTGCGCCCGTCGGCTGACTCGCCGGAGCGTGGCCTGCGCGGCGAGTACTTCCGTACCGCTGATCTTTCAGGCACGCCGGCATTGGTCCGCACCGATGCCCAGATCGGATTCCGCTGGGACCGGGGTTCCCCGACCGACAACCTGCTGGCCCGTGGTGAAGCCGCGCCGGGGCAGGGCATCCCCAGCGATGGTTTCAGCATCCGCTGGACTGGACAGTTGCTGCCGCCCGTTTCGGGGCGCTACCGGATCGAGGCGGCCGCCGACGATGGTTTCCGCCTCTACGTGGACGGCAAGCGGGTGCTCGACCACTGGGCCAACAGTGATCGCCTGCACGGCGATGGCCTGGACCTGGACCTGCAGGCCGGCCGCGCCTATGACCTGAGGCTTGAGTACTTCGACGCCGAGCGCGATGCCGGCGTCCGCCTGGGGTGGCGGATGCCCGGTGCCAAGCCGCCGTTCGAAGCGGCGCTGGAGGCCGCGCGCAACGCCGATGTGGTGGTGTTCGTGGGCGGACTCACCGGCGACGTCGAAGGCGAAGAAATGAAGGTCAACTACCCGGGATTCGCCGGCGGGGACCGTACCGACCTGCGCCTGCCCGCGCCACAACGCACGCTGCTGGAAGCGCTGCACACCACCGGCAAGCCGGTGGTGATGGTCCTCACGGGTGGCGCGGCCATGGCGGTGGAATGGGCGCAACAGAATCTGTCCGCCATCCTGATGAGCTGGTATCCCGGCCAACGCGGCGGCACCGCCGTCGGCCAGGCGCTGTTCGGCGAAGTCAATCCCGGCGGGCGCCTGCCGGTGACCTTCTACAGGGCGGACGACACATTGCCCGCGTTCGACGACTACACGATGGAAGGCCGCACCTACCGCTACTTCCGCGGCACGCCGCTGTATCCGTTCGGTCACGGGCTGTCGTACACCCGCTTCGACTACGGCAGGCTGCAGCTTGATTCGCCGCGCATCGCCAACGACGGCAAGCTCAAGGTGCAGGTCGAGATCACCAACACCGGCAAGCGTGCCGGCGACGAAGTGGTGCAGCTGTATGTACGACGGCCGCAGGCGGGCCCCGGCGACGCGCGCCAGACATTGCGCGGCTTCCAGCGCGTCCATCTGGCCGCCGGCGAGCGGCGCACCATAGCGTTCGATCTGCAGGCACAGCAGGACCTGCGCCAGTATGACGAAGCGCGCGGCGGCTATGCGGTGCCGGCGGGTCCGTATGAACTGAGGGTAGGAAGCTCCAGCGCCGACATCCGTGCGAAGGGCGGATTCCGCGTGGAGGCCAACCGTGACTGATGCACGTCGCATGGAAAGCACCGAGCACACGCTGTCCATCCGGGAAAAGCTCGGCTACAGCCTGGGCGACCTCGCGGCGAACCTGATCTTCCAGACGCTGATCACGTATCTCGCGTTCTTCTACACCGATGTGTTCCGGCTGCCGCCGGCCACGGCCGCAACGATCATCTTCGTGATCGGCGTGATCGGTGCGTTCGTGTTCACCCCGCTGATCGGCATCGCCGCCGATCGGACGGCCAGCCGGTGGGGCAAGTTCCGTCCGTGGATCCTGTGGACCGCACTTCCATTCGGGGCGCTGTCGCTGCTTGCCTTCAGCACTCCCGACCTGGTGCCGCGCGGCAAGATCATCTACGCCGTTACCACCTACGGCCTGCTGATGCTCGTGTATGCGGCCAACAACCTGCCGTATTCGGCGCTCAGCGGCGTGCTCACCGGCAGCATGGCCCAGCGCAACAGCCTGTCGGCCTATCGCTTCGTGGCGGTGATGGTCGCGCAGTTCATCATCCAGGTCCTCCTGTTGCCGCTGGTGTTGATCCTCGGCGACGGCGACCGCGTGCTGGGCTTCGAGCGGGTCATGACCGTGTTCGCGGTAGTGGGAACGGTGTTCTTCCTGATCACCTTCGCCACCACGCGCGAGCGCATCGTGCCGGCGAAGGAACAGACCGCTGGCGTGCTGCAGGACCTGTCCGACCTGCTGCGCAACCGACCATGGAAGGTGATGCTGGCCCTCACCATCCTGGTCTTCATCAACCTGTCCCTGAAGGGCGGCACCTACGTCTACTACTTCCAGTACTACATGAGCGAAGCCGCCTTGGCGGGTTTTCTCGACAGCTCCGGGTTCAACCGCTTCATTGCCGCCGTCAACGCGGCACTCAACGGCGTGGGCCTGTCCGGGTTCGCCTGGCCGAAGGATCCGGCAACGTCGGCATTCAGTTTGTTCAACGCCTGCGGCATCGTCTGCATGATCCTGGGCATCGGCGTATCGCGTCGCCTGGCCGACCGGTTCGGCAAGCGTGATGTATTTGGTGGTGCGTTGCTGGTGTCCACCGCATTCCTGCTGGCATTCTATTTCTTTCCGCCCACGGCGGTTGCCGTGGCTTTCGCTGCCTTCATGCTGCACGGGTTCTGCTACGGCATCACCATCCCGCTGCTGTGGGCGATGATCGCCGACGTCGCCGACTATTCCGAATGGAAGAACCACCGCCGTGCGACCGCGATCGTCTTCTCGGCGATGCTGTGTGGCCTGAAGATCGGGCTCAGCATCGGTGGTGCGCTGGTCGCCGGCATCCTCGCCCACCACGGGTACCAAGCAGGCGCACCGCAACAGCCCGAAGCCGTGGTGGACGGCATCCGCCTGACAGTAAGCGTCTACTGCGCCATTCCGTTCCTGGCCGCGGTGGCGCTGCTGTTCCTCTATGAGATCAACAAGCGCATGGAGACCCGCATCGAGCAGGACCTGCAGTCGCGGCGACAGGGCCGCAGTCTGGATCAGCTGGCAGCACACGCCATCTCGCAACCACTGGTAACGCACATCTACACCGCCGACCCTTCGGCCCACGTATTCGAGGGGCGGCTGTACCTCTATCCATCGCACGACATCGACAGCGGCGCCCCCTTCGACGATGAGGGCGGGCACTTCGGCATGCAGGACTACCACGTGCTGCGGATGGACACACCAGAGGGCGAGGCCACCGATTGCGGCGTGGCACTGCATGTGCGCGACGTGCCTTGGGCCAGCCAGCAGATGTGGGCACCGGATGCCGCCTTCCGCGATGGCCGCTACTACCTGTACTTCCCGGCCAAGGACGCCCACGGCATGTTCCGCATCGGCGTTGCAGCGGCGGATCGGCCGGAGGGGCCATTCACCGCCGAGCCAGAGCCCATCGAGGGCGCGTACTCGATCGACCCGGCCGTGTTCGAGGACGACGACGGCACGCACTACCTCTGTTTCGGTGGCATCTGGGGTGGCCAGCTGCAGAAATACCGGGACAACCGCTACGACCCGGCACATGAAGAACCTGCTGGCGACGCGCCGGCACTGGGCCCGCGTATCGCGCGACTGGACGCGAGCATGACCCGGTTGGCCGAACCCACGCGTGAGATCGTCATCCTGGACGAGCACGGACAGCCGCTGCGCGCCGATGACCACGCACGCCGATTCTTCGAGGGGCCGTGGCTGCACAGGTACCAGGGCCGGTATTACCTGTCGTACTCCACCGGCGACACACACCTGCTGTGCTATGCCACCAGCGACAGCCCGTACGGGCCGTACACCTATCGCGGCGTGATCCTCACTCCCGTAGTGGGCTGGACCACCCATCACTCCATCTGTGCGTTCCGGGGGCAGTGGTACCTGTTCTACCACGACGCGCTGTTGTCTGGCGGGGTCACCCACCTGCGTTCGGTCAAGTGCACGCCGCTGCACATGGAAGCAGACGGCAGCATCCGGACCATCGATCCCTATGGCGCCTGAGACATCTCCCCAGGATGATGCGCAGGCCGCAATGCCTGCGGGTGCGCTGCACTGGTTGCGGACGGGCAGGCTGGAGGTGGCAGTGGCGCCGGAAGCGGGTGGACGCATCGCCCGCATCCGTTTCGACCGTGTGGAGTGGCTGGTCAGCGAACATCAGGACGCGGCCACCATCGGCTGGGGGTGCTATCCGATGGTCCCCTGGGCCGGGCGCATCCGGCAGGGCCGCTTCAGCTTCGATGGCAGGCCCTATCAGCTGCCGGTGAACTTCGGCATGCATGCCATCCATGGCGTTGGCTTCTCACGGCCCTGGCGCATCGACCGCCTTGAACCGGACGGCGCCTCGCTGTCGCTGGAGCTTCCCGAGGACGGCTATTGGCCCTTCGGGGGCAGGGCGTTGCAGCGGATCCACGTGCAGCCCGACCGCCTGCAACTGCGCCTGGCGGTGCAGGCAGGCGACACGTCGATGCCGGCCGTGCTCGGCTGGCACCCGTGGTTCCGCAAGCCGGATCGGTTGCTGTTCGCGCCAGCCGCGATGTACCCCCGCGACGGGGAGGGCATCGCCGTCCTGCCCTGCGTGGATCCGGCGCAAGGCCCATGGGACGACTGCTTCATCAACCATCGCGAGGTCACGCTGGTTTCCGCCGGCCAGCGGCTGCGGCTGCGCGCCGACACCGATCACTGGGTGGTCTACGACGGGGGGCCGCACGCCACCTGCGTGGAGCCGCAGACCGGCCCACCCGATGGCTTCACGCTGGCGCCCACCCGGCTGCAGCCGGGACAGCAGCTGGAGCTGAGGTTCGAGCTGCGGTGGGAAATCGACGATGGTGATGATCCGGCTGGAGTCACTGTCACCTGATCGCCAATCCTCTGCAGGTTCTCCGGGTTGCCCGCGGCTGCTTGGCTGCACCGGCGCTACCGGCTCCGGCTCCGGCAGCAGGTAGCGATGGCGCTGCCCTTCACCGGATGCGGCAGGTTCAACCGCCACACTAGCCACTTCCCTGATGCCACGCGCGCTCGCAGAATTACCCGATGTTCGATCTTCAACGTCTCCGCGCACGTATTTCAGCGATGGTGCTGACCGAAGGATGGCGCCGGCGCGCGGCATTGTGGAGCGGCGCGGTGGCGGTGGCGCTGGTTGCCATCGTGTTCGCCAAGGCCAGTGATGCCGCCTTCCATGTCTTCCAGCGCGTCATCGCCCATTCCCCCTGGTGGGCGTTGCTGCTTACGCCGGGCATCTTCGCACTGCTGGCCTGGCTGACCGCCGGCGCGCTCAGGCCCACCCGCGGCAGCGGTATTCCGCAGGTCATCGCGTCGCTGGAACAACCGGACCCGCAATTCAGGCAAGTCAACCTCTCGCCTGCGGTTTCGGCGGGCAAACTGCTGCTGACCTCGCTGTCCCTGCTTGGAGGAGCGTCGGTGGGCCGCGAGGGCCCTACCGTGCACGTGGGTGCCAGCCTGATGTACCTGTTCGGGCGCTGGTTCGGATTCAAGGACCCCCGCGAACTGTCGCACTTCCTGCTGGCAGGTGGTGCGGCCGGCATCGCCGCGGCCTTCAATACGCCGCTGGCGGGCATCGTGTTCGCCATCGAGGAGCTGAGTGGGCGCTTCGAGCACCGCTTCTCGGGCACCCTGCTCACGGCGGTCATCGTGGGCGGCGTGGTGTCCCTGGGCCTGCTGGGCAATTACACCTACTTCGGGCACGTCTCGGCGTTGCTGCCATTGGGCCAGGCCTGGGGCGCCATTGTGCTGTGCGGCGTGGTCGCCGGCCTGCTGGGCGGACTGTTCGCCCGGGTCGTACTGCTGACCATGTCCGGTCATCCGCGCTGGCTGGGCAGGCTCAAGCGGGACCATCCGGTGCTACTGGCCGCTGCCTGTGGCTTGATCGTGGTGGTGCTGGCGCTGCTGTTCGGCGACGGCGCGTTTGGTACCGGCTACGAGCAGGCGCGCAGTCTGGTGCAGGGCCAGGCGATCGTCGGTCATGAGTTCGGCCTGATGAAGCTGCTCGCCAATCTGGCGTCCTACGTGGCGGGCATCCCAGGTGGATTGTTCTCGCCAGCGCTCGCGGTGGGGGCAGGGCTGGGACACAACCTGGCGGTGCTGATGCCGGCGGTGGATCCGAAGGCGTTCGTGCTGCTGGGCATGTGCGCCTACCTGACAGGCGTGACCCAGGCGCCACTGACCTCGGCGGTGATCTCGCTGGAACTGACCGACAGCGGCGATCTGCTGCTGCCGATCCTGGCCACCGTGCTGATTGCCCGGGGCGTGTCCGGCATGGTCTGCCGGGTGCCGATCTACCGCGGGCTGGCCGAACAGCTGCTGGCCAGCAGCGCAGTTGATGGCGGCCAGAACGTCACAGCTGCACCACGTCCTAAGGACTAGGTGCCGTTCCAGCCCGCGTGCTGATCAGAGCAGCAGCAACGCCCCGATCAGCGCGGGCGGCATCACCAGCGCGCCGACCCGCAGGAAGTCGAGCGCGCTGATATGTTCGCCTTCGCGGCGCAGCGCCACCAGCCACAGCATGGTGGCCAGCGAGCCGGTCACCGACAGGTTCGGGCCCAGATCCACGCCGATCAGCAACGCCGCGCGCGTCTGCGCCGGCAGCTCGGCCATCTGGCCCAGCGAGCCGGCAGCAAGACCCACCGGCAGGTTGTTGGCCGCATTGCTGAGCAGTGCGGCTGCGGCGCCGGCCAGCCAGCCCGCCTGGTGCGGCGAGGTCTGCGCCAGCGCCTGCAGGTTGCTGGCCGCCGTCTGGATGACACCGGTCTGCGACACCGCTTCAACCAGCACGAACAGCCCGGCCACCAGCGGCAGCACGCCCCACGACACGTGGCGCAACAGCGGCAGCGGGCCGCGCCGCTGGCGGATCGCCACCACCGCGACGCTCAGCGCGCCCGCACAGAACGTAGTCAGGCCCAATGGGCCGTTCATTGCGGAGGTCACCAGCAGCACGGTGCCGGTGAACAACACGCCCAGCGCACTCAGCCGGCCACCCTCGGTAAGTGGGCGATGCTCGGGCGATGCTGCCAACGGTTGTGCGATCTCGCGGCGATGCACCCAGCGCAGCACCAGATACGTGGCACCGATCGCGGCCAGCGAGGGCAGCGCGAACTGCGCCAGCCACTGCAGCAGCGGCGGCATGTGGTTGCCGTACACCACCAGGTTGGCCGGGTTGGAAATGGGCAGCACGAAGCTGGCCGCATTGGCGATGAACGCACAAACAAACAGATAGGGCAGGGGATTGGCGCGGGCCGCCTTGCATGCCGCATAGACGGCGGGCGTGAGCACTACTGCCGTGGCATCGTTGGACAGGAACACCGTTACCACCGTGCCGACCAGGAATACCAGGTCGAACAGGCGCCGCCCCGAGCCGCCGGCATGCCGCACCGCATACAGCGCCAGCCAGTCGAACAGGCCCTCGCGCCGCGCCAGCTCGGCCAGCACCATCATGCCGATCAGGAACAGGTAGACGTCCCGCCCCTCGGCAACCGCGTGCCAGGTCGTGCCAAGCGACACCGCCCCGAGCAGCGGAAGCAGCGCGGCAGCGCCCAGCGCCCACACGTATTCGGGAATGCGGAATGGCCGGAACAGCAGGCCGACGGTGGCAACGGCCACGGCCGCCCAGATGATGAGGGGGGAATAGGAAGCGAGCATGAAGTAAGTGGGGTCTCAGCTGCACCGGCGCGTAGCCAACAGCAACGCGCGCGTTGCATCGCGGCAAGTGCGAGAAAGTCGGCATCATACCCGGTCGATGGTTCACGCCATTCACCGTGACGCGTCACGGTAATCCGGCACAGGCGCAGGTCGCATTCGTACGGAGGGCGCTGTCACTACGGCGCCGATATGGCCTGCTGCGTCGCAACCGTTTCCTGCGTGGCGAGTATGACGAAGTGTTGAGGCTGCGCGACATCGACTGGCGTCATCCCGACGGCCATCGCATCGAGGAAGCCGACTGGCATGACCCGGAGCTGCGGGCGTTGCTGATAGTGCTTGAAGGACGCAGCCCAGACAGCGGGCTGCGCGAACCCGGTCGCCATGTCAGCCTCGCCCTGCTGTTCAACGCGGGCGAACAACCACAAGTGTTCCAAGCCTCCGGTGACGTGCTGGCATGCAGCGGCTCCGGTACTGTTGACGATGTAGAACATCGCTTCCTGAGAAATCCGGCCGGACATGGCTCCCCGACGCGGTGGGAAGCCGTGCCCGCCTGCGCGGCCCCTCAGAAGGCGAGGCGCCGGCCAATGTCAGCGCTCTTGCTGCCTACCGGTGGGATCCGGGTCGGGGCGTTCGTAGTCTTCGGGCACGGCCTTTTGCCCCTTGCCGTCGTCCGGCATGTCATGTTCCTTCCACGTCGCCCTGTCGTTGCGCCGCTGGTCAGGCGTATGGGCTTTCGAGGCGTCGTCCACATTGGCACCCGGATTGAAGGGCAGGTCGTCCCGCAACTTCTTTTCATTCATGTCAGCTCTCCGGCGCAGCGCCGCTTGGAGTGGCGTGCGGTGGGTTGATAAACCGCCTCAGCAGGATGAAGGTCGTCATACCTCAGACGGGCCCGGCCGGCGGTGCAGGGTGGTGGCTGCTGTAGTGAAGCGGGGTGATGCGCTCCTGGCTGGCGCCGCGGTGCCGGGTGATCCGCTGGAAAAAGAGCGAGTTCGGAACGCGGAGCAGGCAACCACGCGCCCCTTCGGCGCGATCGATCAGCGTGGTATAGATCAGGTTGATGTCCACGACCTGGCCGCAGAGACCGGGCTTGTCCACATTCTCCAGAACCTCGATGACATCGTTGATGCGGAATGGACGGGTGGCAACGATGAGAAACGAGCAGAACAGATTGGACAGCACACTCCATGCTGCGAAGAATGCAACTGCGCCGACCGCCATGAATCCGGTGAGCGCAGTCCACAACACCGACCGTGACACCCCAAGCCGTTCCAGCACCAGAAGACCGGCGGCCAGGTAGATCAGCAGCGCACCACCACGGCGCAGCCCGGCATGCAGTTCCGGAGCCAATCGACCGCGCTGCCTGGCCCGCTGCAGGGCCCAGGCAAGCGCCCGCACCAGCAGCCACGCCAGCCCGAGGGTCAGAAGTATCTCGGCCACGGGTACCACCACCGTGAGCCAATCCATGAACCATGGCGGCAGACCGAACATCTGTCAGAGCGTGACCGCGCCGCCGGAGACGGTCAGAAGCGCACCGGATGTGTAGCTTGCCGTATCCGAGGCGAGCATCACGTACGCCGAAGCGAGCTCTGCTGGCTGCCCGGGGCGTCCGAACGGCGTCTGCGAACCGAACTGCTCCACCTCTTCGGCGGCCATGCCCGCAGGGATGAACGGCGTCCAGATGGGGCCCGGCAACACGGCGTTGACCCGGATCTGCTGTTCTGCAAGCAGCCCCGCCAAGCCGATGGTCAGGTTGGCCACTGCCCCCTTGGTGGCCGAGTAGGGAAGGATGTTGGGCGTCGGCTTCTTGGAGTTGACCGAGGCGGTATTGATGATCGCGCCGCCGCCCTGCAGGTGCGGAACACATAGCCGGCTGAGATTGAAGACCGCGTGCACATTGGTATCGAACGTGCGCTGCCAGTCCTCCAGGGTGATGTCGTCCAGGCTCTCGTAATAGCGCTGATAGGCCGCGTTGTTGACCAGGATGTCCAGTCCATCGAGCTCGCTGGCCACCCTGTCAACCAGGCTGCGCGCCTGCGCCGGATCACTGATGTCACACGGCACCAGCACCGCCTTGCGCCCCGCCTGCTCGATCTGTTGCTGGACATGGCGTGCATCGTCCTGCTCGCCCTCAAGAAAGGCGATTGCCACGTCTGCGCCTTCGCGCGCGAAAGCAATGGCGACGGCGGCACCGATACCACTGTCTCCGCCGGTGATGAGTGCCTTGCGGCCGGTCAGCAGACCATGGCCCACGTAGCTGTCTTCTCCGTGATCCGGTTGAGGCTGCATCGGTGCGGTCTTCCCGGGGAAGCGCTGCTGCTGGCGTGGAAATGGCGGGCGTGGATAGTTGGGGGTCGGCATCGTCTGGCTCCGTGTGTGGCAGGGGCGTCCAGTCTCGCCGTGCAGTGGTAAAAAACGCGGCCCGGCGGCGTGGCTGCCATGTCGACGGCATCCATCGCAGGCTTCACAACGGGTGCGCGATGGTGGTCATGATGCTGTTGGCGGCCTGCCTTGAATCCAGCCGGGTATGCTGCACCACGACCGGGTGATCCGATTCGATGAGGCTGGCGAAACCAGTGCCACGCGGTATCGGCGCCGGGTCCTGCAGGTCATTGAACCGCAGGTGGCGCGTGCGGCGGGCGGGCACCACGAAGCCGAAGGGCCCCAGCGGCTCGCGGTCCTCGAAATACAGCGTTAGAAGCACGTGCGCATCATGGTCGCCCGCGTTGAGCACGCAGCACGTCTCATGGCTTTCCATCTCGGGTGACGGGCCATTGCTCCACGCAGGAATGTAGCCCTCGGCAATTGCCCAGCGGCGGTGGCCGATACAGGAAGAAGATGTTTTCATGACGCGGTTTTACTGTCGCCGGTGTTGCCATTGCGTCCACATTCCGCTTGGATCCAGTGATGATGATCGGCTATCACGCTTCGCACGAGCAGTTTGCGCCGGCGGCGCTTCTTGAGTTGGCGCACCGCGCCGAACACGCCGGATTCGATGCCCTGATGTGCTCCGACCATTTTCATCCCTGGACGTCGGCGCAGGGACAATCCGGACACAGTTGGGTCTGGTCCGGCGCGTTGGCGGCGCATTGTGCGCTTACCCTGGGCATGGTGACGTGCCCGATGCTGCGCCAGCATCCAGCGCTGGTGGCACAGGCGGCGGCGACCCTTGACCAGCTCGCACCCGGCCGGGTCTGGTTGGCACTGGGCACGGGCGAAGCGCTCAACGAACGCATCACCGGCAAGCCGTGGCTGTCCAAGGAGATGCGGCAACAGGCCCTGCTGGAAGCCGCCGATGTGATGCGCCGGCTCTGGCAGGGAGAGCGGGTTGATCACACGGGCGCATTCGAACTGCGTAGCGCGCGTCTCTACAGCCGGCCGCTGCTTCCACTACCGTTGCTGGGCGCGGCCGTCACCGAGGCCTCCGCACGGTGGGTAGGGAGCTGGGCCGATGGCTTGATCACCATCAGCCAACCCCTTCCGGTACTGCGCCGCGTCGTGAACGCGTTCGAGGCGGCTGGCGGCCTGGGCAAGCCAATGTACGTGCAGGCCAAGCTGTCCTATGCACGTTCAGAAGAGGCCGCACTGGCCGGCGCGCTGCAGCAGTGGAGCGCCAACGTCCTCCCACCCGAGCTGGCTGAAGGGCTGGACCAGCCCGAGCAGTTCGAAGCATGCGCAGCCAAGGTCGATGCACTGCAGCTGCGCGAGCACGTACACGTCAGCGCCGATCTGCAACGTCATCTTGCGTGGCTACAGCAACTGCAGTCGTTGGGCTTCGACCGCATCTACCTGCACAACGTCAACCTCGAGCAGGAACGCTTCATCGATGATTTCGCGGCGCATGTCCTGCCGCCGTTGCGACGTCATTCCGCGCCGCCCACCAGCCACGCATAGCCATACCCCTGCAGAAGGCAGCGGCGCCCCTGCAGCACCGCATGGCGGGCGACGATGGCGGTGAGGTGGCCTGCAAGGGGCACCTCGAACCAGACCGGCTGCGTGTTGAAGTTGACCAGGGCGAGCGCCTGCTTCGGGCCATGGCCATATCGAAGCACGAGCAGCGCAGGGGCATGCGACGGCAGCACGGTGGGACCGGCCTGCAACAATGGCTGTTCAGCGCGCTGGTGAAGAAGCTCACGGATGCGGCCAAGCAGTGAGTCTGGATCGGACTGCTGCGCGGCGACGTTGATCGTCCTGTAGCCAAAAGGTCCGGTTTCCAATGGCTTGCGCCAGGCGTGACGCGGTGCATCCGTAAATCCGCCCGCCGGGCCATCATGCCACTGCATCGGCATCCGGACCGCATTGCGCTCGGGCAGATCGAGACAGTCGCCCAGGCCGATCTCCTCTCCGTATCGAAGCACCGGCACCTGCCCCAGCGAGAGCAACGCCGCCCACGCCATCGCTTGCCAACGCACATCCCCGCCGAGCATCGGCGCAAGACGGCGCCGAATGCCTCGGCCGTAGATGCGCATTCCGGGGTCGGGGGCAAAGCGCGCCATCACTTCCTCACGTTCCTGCGCGGAGAGCTGCTCCAGGTCCAGCTCGTCATTGTTGCGCAGCCATGCGATGCGGGTGTCTGGAGGCGCATGCGGGCCATACTCGGCCATGACATCGCTCAGCACCCGGGCATCGCCCCGCGCCAGCGCCAGGAAAAAATGATTGTTGAGATGGAAGTCAAGCAGATGGGAAAGCCGCCTTCCCCCATGCAGGAAGTCGCCGTAGCGACTGGCGCTGACATCTGCTTCGCCGATGAGTGGCAGGCCGCGCTGATGGTTGTCGGCGACCTTACGCATGTCCTCAAGCAACCACAACCCATCGTCGCGAGGATCAGCGTGCCGGGCGCGCTCAACCATATAGGGCACAGCGTCCACCCTGAATCCGGCGACGCCGCGCTGCAGCCAGAACGCCATGATCCGTCGCAGCTCATCCCGCACGGGCGGATGGGCGAGTTCCAGATCCGGCTCGTGGTGGTAGAACATGTGGCGATTGAACGCCTCGGCCTCCGCATCCCATGTCCAGGTTGACGCCTCGACAGGTGGAAACATCGGCTGCAGCCCGTCATCAGGGATGCAGTCGCTCCACAGGTACCAGGGTCGCCGGTACGGATCACCCGCCCGGGCGGCCGCGAACCAGGGGTGTGCGCTGGCGGTGTGCTGCATGACCAGTTCGACCAGGATCCCGATTCCACGGTCATCGGCAGCAGACACCAGGCGCTCGAATGCCTTCTCGTCACCGAGGCGTGGATCGATGCGATAGTGGTCGGTGATGTCATAGCCGCCGTCGCGTTCGGCATTGCAATAGAAGGGCAACAGCCAGAGATGGCTCACACCCAACCATTGCAGATAATCCAGCTTCTCGGTCACCCCATCCAGCGTGCCCCAGCCAAGACCGTCGCTGTCACGGAAAAGATACGGGTCAACCTGGTAGATCGCTTTGAGTGGACGCGCAGTCACGGTCATGATCCTCGTCGGCTCATCTCGAGATGCAAGTGAGCTTGCCGGCTGCCCCTTCATGCAATCGTGAATCAAACGCATGGATCCAGTGATGTCCAGCCGCCCGGCCCGCTGCTGCCGTCAGGACTGGCATCGCTGAGGGCGCAATGAGATCCGCGCACGGTGTTCATCAGCCACCCACGCCGCCAAGACGGAAAAGCGACCGGCAGGGATTTACGTTGTATGCACTGCCGCCGCGACGCCGCGATGCGAGGCCGGTGCGCGCTGCCGAGACCGGCGTCACCGGCAGCCTGCACGCTGATGGCCCCAGGTGTTGCCGGTCGAGGCCAGGTGTGGGATCCGACGAGCGTACGACGGAGGCGCGATGGACGGTATGGGTATCTGCTACAGCGATTACAGCAATGGCTCGGATGAACGTGCGTGGCAGCAGTGTCGCTGGCTCTGGCAGCGCCCGGCGACCCCGTTGGCGTCGCTGTGCGGGTCCGCAGAGCGCATCATGCTGTTGGCCACCGATCCGGGTGACGAGGTGCTGGGTTGTGGCGGTCTTCTGAAATGCGTGGCTGAGCACACGCAGGTCCGGATACTGGCACTCACCGACGGCGAAACCTGTTATGCCGGCGAACCATGGTGGACGCCTGCCCGACTGCGCCAGGCACGCCGCGATGAGCAGTGTGAAGCGCTGGAAAGGGTCGGCATCGGCGCCGCGTCGATTGTTCGGCTTGGCATCGCCGACGGGATGCTGGCCGCGCACGAGCAGGCATTGGAGCGCTGGCTGCGGGGCACGCTGCGTCCCAATGACCTTCTGCTGGCACCTTGGCGCTTCGATGGCCGTGCAGACCATGAAGCCGCCGGACGCGCCGCATGCCGTGCCGCACGATCAGTTGGCTGTGCACGGCTGGAATACCCGGTCTGGGGATGGCACTGGATGGATCCCGGCTGCGCGCACATGGCGTGGGAATCTCCCAGGTTGCTGGATATAGAAAGCGTTATCGACTGCAAGCGCGGCGCGGTGTCCCTGCTGCGCACCCAGACTGGAGCGATCGAGTACCTGCGTGCCGAGCCGGCGTTGCCCGCGCGCGTTCTTGCGCGTTTCCAGCGCAACCATGAGGTATTCCTGGCCTAGCGTGGCGCCGCCAGGGGAACGTGCTGCACGCCCGTCGCCATCAATCCCCGGTCTGCGAGTGAGGTGCCTGGACCGCTTTCGACTGGGGAGAGTCCTTCTGGCGAAGGAAGATGGTGAGGATGACCAGTGACAGCACGGCGAGGAATTCGCTTTGCCAGTTCTGCATCGATTCGAACCAGAACGTACTGCTGGACAGATGGTCAAGGAATCCCGGGGGTGGCAAGCCCTCCAGCCGTTTCTCGACACACTCCGAACGCCAACTGCCGATGGCATGCAAGGCAAAACTCAGCAGGAACATGATCGTGAAGGCAATCGCCAGTGAGTGGCCGTACAAGGTCTCCCAGATCCCGCCCCGGCGCACGGGCCAAGGGACAGGTCCCTCATCCACCCGTTCCTGTTCCTGCGCCGGATCCAGCGGCCTCGATTCTGCCGAGCCGCGTTGCCGTAACGAAACCGTCAACAGCACGTACATGCCCATCTGCAGGAACTCGCTCTCCCAGTTCTCGAAGGTGGCACTGATGAAGTGGCCACTGACAAGGTAATGCCACAGGTCCACCGAGGTGCTGCCATGCCGCTGCAGCTCATCGTTGTAGACCTGCAGGCCCGCTGCGATCTGCCCTCCCAGAAACAGCAACATCAGTGCCAGCAGAACCAGCGAAAGACCATTTCTTCTCCACATACCTCACCTCGCGCACCCGCCTCATGGATGAGCCTGCCCGGGCACTGCGGAAACCGCCGTGAATGGGTTGCGTGGAGCCGGTGAATGGTTGAAGGCAGTGTCAACGGCCGTGTCCGGCTGGATGTACACCGCGCACACCCCGCGCTCACGGCACCGCAAATGGGGGCATGACACGCTGAACATCCTTTCCCGATCGACAGGAGACTGACGATGCAGGCGTTGACCTATCATGGCCGCAAGGATGTGCGTGTTGAAACCGTTCCAGATCCCGTACTGGCCGCGGACGATGACGTGATCCTGAGGGTGACGGCAACTGCAATCTGTGGCTCGGACCTGCATCTCTATCGCGGGAAGATCCCTGATCTGCACACCGGTGATGTGCTTGGCCACGAGTTCATGGGGGTGGTCGAAGAGGTGGGTCGCGGCGTGTCCCAGCTCCGGCCCGGCGATCGGGTCGTGGTTCCGTTCGTCATCGCCTGTGGTGAGTGCTTCCACTGCAGATTGGCCGAGTACGCTGCTTGTGAGACAACGAATACCGGGCCGGGCGCTGCACTGAATGCCAAGGGCATGCTGCCGCCGGCAGCGCTGTTCGGGTACAGCCATCTGTACGGCGGTGTTGCAGGCGGGCAGGCTGAGTTCGCCCGTGTACCCAAGGCAAATGTCGGCCCGCTGCGTATCCCGGAGGGCGTCGCAGACGAGCAGGTGCTCTTCCTGTCCGACATCCTGCCGACCGGCTATCAGGCAGCACTCAATGCCGGGGTAAAGCCAGGTTCGACCGTTGCGATCTTCGGTGCTGGCCCGGTCGGGCTCATGAGTGCAGCCAGCTGCAGGCTGCTCGGCGCGGAAACGATCTTCATCATCGACCACCTGCAGTACCGGCTTGATTTCGCGCAGCGCACCTACGGTGCAACGCCCATTGATTTCACTACGGTCGATGACCCGGCCGAGTACATCGTCAGCCAGACCGGGGGGCGGGGCGTGGACGCCTGCATTGAAGCGGTCGGATTTGAAGCGGAAGGCAGTGCGCTGGAGAGCGCTCTGACCGCGGTGAAACTGGAAGGGAGCAGTGGCGTGGCGATCCGTCAGGCCATTGCCGCTGCCCGTCGTGGCGGTGTAGTGAGCATTCCCGGCGTGTACGCCGGCTTCATCCATGGATTCCTGCTGGGAGACGCGTTCGACAAGGGTCTGACGTTCAAAATGGGGCAGACACACGTGCAGGGATTGATGCCGGAACTGTTGACAGCCATCCTGGATGGGAAGCTCGATCCGGGCAACATCATCTCTCACCGTATGCGCTTGGGCGATGCTGCAGCGGGCTACGCAATGTTCGATGCCAAGAACGACGACTGCCGCAAGATCGTGCTTACGCCATGAGTCTGGCCATGGCATGCGTGTACGGCCTGTGGCTGCTGGCAGGAACGCTCGATTTCCACTTCCATCGGCGGACCGACATCGCCCACACCTCCGGCCTGCGCGAGAGCGCGCTGCACGGTGTGCAGCTCAGCCTGATCGGCGCCGGCCTCTTGGCCTGGTTGGCGCTGGCGCACACCTGCGCACTGATCGTGCTGCTGACAGTGGCGGCCATGCTGCATGGGATCGTGGGCTATCTCGATACCGCGAGCGCAGATGGCCGCCGTCGCATCAGTCCGCTCGAGCAACACGTTCATAGCATTCTGGACATGGCGCCATGGGTCTTCCTGGCATGGGTCGCGTGGAATGCACAGACTGGTTGGGGCCTGCGATGGCAGCCGGCACCGGCGCGCCTGTGGCTGTCCACGATACTGCCGGCCCTGGCGCTTGCCGGCCTGCCATGGCTGGCCGAGCTGAGGCGCTGCATCCGAGCTGCACCACACGACGGCAGGGCAGCGTAGCGGCTGCTGCGCGCGCGACAGCCCCATCCGCACGGAAGGTGCGAGCCGGCCCGCCTTCAACTAACGCTTCTTCTTCCGCAGGGACACCAGGGATGGGGAAGGTGTGGTGGGGGACGGCTGGTTCGGCCGATGCTTCTTGTTCTTCAGCGTCGGATCGGGGCCGTTCTGAGGATTGGTAGCGTACCGGCTCTGCGTCTTGTCTGCGCTCATACGGGTTTTCCAGATGATGGGGCCGTCATCTACGCACAGTGAAGGTAGAGGCAGGATGCAATGGCTGTCTTCACTTGGTGGAAAGAGGTCAATGCTCCGCGTTGGCCGGTGCTGGCGCGCCCGCCACTGCCGTCGCCTCAGGCAGCACTTGGTGCTTCACCGTGACCAGTCAGCATCAGGCGGCATTGCAGCCGTGCGTTGCTGACGGCCTGGTGCGCCCCGCACCGCGAACACGCCAGCACGGTCCCCCCGGGTATCTGTTCCAACTGCTCACTGGTTCTGCGCGACACATGACCGCATGCGTTGCATCGCATGGTTATGGTGTTCACGTATGTGATTCGATGTTGCGCATCGGTTTCTGCGTTGAGCTCAAGGACGTGGAAGCGACCGGTGTCTGACATGGTGGTTCGAACCGTTGGTGGGTCAAGCTTATCGTTGGACTGTCGCTGCGATTACAGCGTGATGGGGATCACGATCCGCTTCGAACGAAGCTGAATCGTTGAGCATTGCGTAATGGCTTTTCACGCGACTAGATCCGCACTGAACACAACTGCCGCAGGCGATTGCTAAGGTCATCCACTGTCAGGAAGCAACCAGGAAGGATGATGCCAATCAGAGCCATAACGTATGTCAGCGAGGCCTGTCCCGCGATCTCCGGCTGCGACCCGGGGAAGGGCACAGAACTGCTCGATCGCGTTGTCGATGACGCCGCCCGGTTCAACCGCGACGCCGGAGTCAGTGGCGTCCTGTTGTTCGATGGCTGCCGATTCCTGCAGTACATGGAAGGCCCGGCGGACGGACTCCGGGTGGCGTACTCGCGCGTGATCGGCGCCAGCAGTCATGGTGAACTCATCGAACTGCAGCGGGGTCGCGTTGGTCAGCGCCGTGTGCCTTTCTGGCCGATGCGATGGCTTCCGGTAGAACCGCAGGTGCTGTCGCGGCTTGCGGGGAGCGATTGGACGGGATTCAAGCAGCGAGGCGACAGCGGAGCGCTGAATGCCACTGCGATGGATATCCTGGTGGCGTTGGTCGAACCCCACGCACAGGTAGCCTGGAGCCAGGGAACCGCCAGTAGAGAGTCGCAGCCGCTGGAGTGCGGCACCGGCGTGGCCGTTTCCAACGCAATGAAGTGAGCAATCCGCAGCGGCATGCGCGGAATGGTTGACCGGCACCGCTGCCGGTGCCGCAACAAGTGTTATGCCCACATCAGCAGCATGTGCGGCCGCGCGGCAAGCGCTTTCACACCGGCCGACACGACGATGATCGCGTGTTCGCCACGATGAGGGCGGAGGCATATCGCCCCGAAGCGGAGAACGCAGATGTCCGACCCACGCAGTGGCAAGCGCAGGGAACGTTTGTTGAAGTGGCTGCAGGATGCGTATGCCATGGAGCAGGAGGCAGAGACCATGATGAAGGCCATGGCCTCGCGCATCGAGAACTATCCGGGACTGGCCGCCCGGATCGGTCAGCATGTACAGGAAACCCGCCAGCAGTCCGAGTCGCTGCGGCAATGCATCCAATCCCTTGGCGGCAGCGTACCTACCGCCAAAGGGCTGTTTGCCAGCCTCACCGCTGCGATGCACGCGGCCGGCAACAGCATGATGGAGGATGAGGTCGTCAAGGGTATCGGTCTCTCCTTTGGCTTCGAGAATACCGAGATTGCTACTTACCGGGCTTTGGTAGTCGCCGCCGAACGTGCGGGTGCAACCGACATCGCAGCTGTCTGCGGACAGATCCTGCAGGAAGAGATCGCCATGGCGCGTTGGCTGGAGGATCACCAGGACGTCCTCGTAGGTGCGTTCCTTGATCGCGACGAGACCCCCGGCGCCGAGGCCAAGCGCTGACCGTGATGCCCGTTGTTGCACGCACAGGAGACCGACCATGTTCTTTCATCACAAGAAGCTGATGTACACCGTCCGCGTTCGTCAATCCGATCCGCAGCTCGCCACGCTGATGCTCGAGCAGTTCGGCGGTCCGCAGGGCGAACTGGCTGCCGCCATGCGCTATTTCACCCAGGGCCTTGGTGAGTGCGACGCGGGCCGCAAGGATATGTTGATGGATATCGCTACCGAGGAGATCAGCCACCTGGAGATCATCGGCACCATCATCGCAATGCTCAACCGTGGTCCTAAGGCGGTGCAGTCCGAGGCCATGCTGGAAGCCGAGGATATGCGGCAGCTGGGACGGAACAGCACCAGCCATACCGAGCAGATCCTGTATGGCGGAGGGCCGGCTCTGGTCAACTCCAGTGGGGTGCCGTGGACGGCGGCGTACGTCGACAGCATCGGCGACCCCAGTGCAGACCTGCGCTCGAACATCGCCGCCGAGGCGCGTGCGAAGCTGGTGTACGAGCGTTTGATCAATATCACCAGTGACCCGGGCATCAAGGACGCGCTGCGCTTCCTGATGACGCGTGAGATCGCGCATATGAAGTCGTTCGAGAAGGCACTGCACAGCATGCAGCCGAACTTCCCGCCTGGAAAGCTGCCGGGAGATCCGGCCTATACCGATCTGTATATGGACATGTCGCAGGGCGGGCAGGATCTGCAGGGAAGCTGGAACAGCGGCGAACTGTGGGAACGCGTCACCGACCGTGAAGCCCAGGCAGCGCTGGACGGAGGTGACGGAGACTACGGGGTCGGGCTGACGCCGCGCGAGCAGGCAGCTGAAGACGCAATGATACTGCGGACGTTGTCCGACCCAGCTCTGCGTCCGATGACCGGCGCAGAGCTGGGCGCAGGCCCCGGCTCCGGGGCGCTCGATCTGCCGCCGCGCGAACCCTGACGTCCACCGCACCGCCAGGACATGGCCCGATGACCGGGGCAGGGGCGGGGCACAGGCGGACTGATCTGCAGAACCTGCATGGAGTCGATGTTCATGAGCCAACCTTCCCTTCGCGGCAGCCTCTGGCGGCACTACGGTCAGACACGACCGTTCCCACCTCTGGCGGGGCCGGCACGCGCTGATGTGCTCATTGTTGGTGCAGGCATCACTGGCCTGCTCACCGCCGCCCGGTTGGCCGACGCAGGCTTGGATGTTCTGCTCGTCGATGCCGGCCCGGTTGGCGGCCGCAATACCGCACAATCCACCGGCAACCTCTACGCACCGGTATCGCGGATGGCCGATCTGGTGAGCCGTTGGGGCAGTGGAGTGGCGAGAAGGGTGGTGCAGTGGCGCGGACAGTCACTGCGCTCCATCGAAGCGCTGGTGCACCGTTATGATCTGGAATGCGGCTTCAGCAGGGTGCCGATGCAATACGGCATCCAGCAGCGGGATGCGGAGGCCACGCTCAGGTTTGACCGGGAACTGCAGGCCTACCAGCGCGCCGGCCTGCGCTGCGCCCACCATCCCTTCGGCCTTCCCTTCGCGCTGGGGCATTCGTTCACCATCCCCGATCAAGCGCAGCTGGACCCGCTGGCGTTCTGCCAGGGCCTGGCATCGCGACTTGCGGGACGTGTCCGCATCCACGCCGGCACCAGGGTGGCGACCATTGACGCCGGCGCCGGCGTCGCGCGCACCGGGACCGGCGATACCATCCGTGCCGCGCACTTCGTGCTTGCCACGCATTCCCCATCAGGATTCAACCTGGTGCAGGCCGAGATGGAGGTCCACCGGGAATACGCGATGGCTGCACCGGTTGCCGTGGCCCCAGCGCCAGGCATCCACTGGATCGCCGACCGGCATCGTTCGCTGCGCGGTGGCACTGGCGCAGACGGCCGCAGTTGGCTGGTACTGGTCGGGGAAACGCATCGGGCTGGAGAGACCCCGGTCGCAGACCCCGGGTGGCGTCTGGTCGAGGACGCGCGACGGTATTTCCAGCTGCAGGGTGAGCCCATCATCTGGTCTGCACAGCAGTTCCGTGCAGCCGACCGGCTTCCATACATAGGCAACAGCGCACACGACAACGTATGGGTTGCCACCGGTTTCGGTCCTGATGGGCTGGGTTGGGCGGGTGTGGCCGCCAGTGTCATCGAGCAGGGCATTCAAGGTGTCCACGAAGAGGCCGCGCGACAGCTGAGCCCAATGCGGTTCACCCCGCTTCGATCGGCCGGCGGATGGCTGCGGACAAACGCGACCGTGATGAAGCATTTTGTCGGCGATCGTCTCCCGCGGTCCAGCGAGGGAGCGGCCGAGTCGTTGCCGGCAGGCGAGGGCGCTCTGCTGGACATCGGCGGAAAGCGGACTGCGGCCTACCGGGATGATGCAGGCGATCTGCATGTGCTCTCCCCGTTGTGCCCGCATCTCAAGTGTCTTGTGCAGTGGAACGGGCATGAGCGCACCTGGGATTGCCCCTGCCACGGAAGCCGGTTCAGTGCCACCGGGCAGTTGCTGGAAGGGCCTGCCAGCGAAGGTCTGTCGCCGCTGGCGCCTTGATGGTCGAAATCACATACGGCAACACTCGTGCGCGGGCCAGCATCGTGATACCGCAAACAAAGCGGGCGGACCGAAGTCCGCCCGCCGCTGCCGTTACCCACTGCGCCGCTCAGCGCTGCTGGCCGCCGCGGTTGCCACCACCGCGCTGCTGCTGCTCCTGCTGGCCCTGGTTGCCACCACGCGACTGGCCGCCCTCGCGGCCGATGTCGGCCATGTGCTGGCGATCCTGGCTGACTGCTTCGCCGCCCTTGCGGCCGGCTTCGCGTGCTTCTTCGGAACTGAACTCATGAGCATTGCCAGACTCATGCGCGGCACGCCCGCCCTTGGCGGCGATCTCGCGCTGCTTGTCTTCGTCCATCGAGGCGAAACCGCGGTTGCTGCCCTGGTTTTGATTCTGGTTCTGGTTGGCCATAAAAAAAACTCCGTAGTTGACGCCGCCCCAGTGGCGGCATGTCCATCTTCCACATCTGCGTGTAGAAGCCGGTAGCGCGTTCGCCAAGGTGCTGTCATTGCGTGGCGGATTCATCATCATGTGGTTTCGACGTCAGCGCGTGCGTGCTTCGTTACTGCTGGTTCCATGACACAGCCATCCAGTACACATCCACAGCGACGCTGTGTTGCGAAGACGGCGCGCTGACGCGCAATGGATCACCCCGCGACGATTGCCGCGTCCTTCGTCGTCGCGCAGATGCGCTAACCGTTCGTGGTGGTCGATGGCAGCAGTGCCAACACCTGGCGATTGCTGAGCACCTCAGCCACACCGGAACGCTGCAGCGTCTGCAACGCCGGCTGCCGCCGGTCCGGGAGCGCTGCCGTCGCCTCCCACGCGACCACGGTGCGGTACTCGCGTGAGTTCGCATCCACGGCGGTGGCCAGAACGCATGAATCCAGGGCCATGCCCGCCAGTACCAGGCGGCTGATGCCAAGCTTGGCCAGCAGCACCGGCAGGGGCGTGGCCAGGAATGCGGAGTGCTTGGGCTTCAGGATGAAGTAGTGCCCCGGCCGTGGAGCCAACTGGGCGGCGATCCTGGCCGGCTCGCCACCCTTCTGCCGGCACGCCTCGACCAGCTGCGGGAAGTCCTGCTTCCAGTTACCGAAATTATCATTGGCGTAGATTACCGGCAGCCCTCGCGCGTCGAACGCCGCGCGTAGATTGGCGGTTTGAAGCGCTGCCTGCTCGGCGAGCGGAGCCAGCTGGCGCCCCTGCGGGAAATCGAAAAGGCTGAAAAGGTCGATGATGAGCAGGGCGGTCGGCTGTTGCATGGATAGCTCCGGGGCGCGCGGTCAGTTCTCGGCCACGTGCCCGCGGGCGGCGCGTGGCATGCAGCGTTCCTTCTTGGTCTTGATATCGGCAGCCGTGCGAGCCAGTGCCTCATACCGCTGCCGGATATCCTCGAGGTGGGTTGGCTCCATCGCCTCCAGATTGAGAAGCTCCTGGTTGGCATCCCTGCTGACCCGGATCAACTCGTCCAGTTTGATGTGCAACGCCGCAGTGTCTGCGTTCTGGGTGTGCTGGATCAGGAATACCATAAGGAATATCACGATCGTGGTACCGGTGTTGATCACCAGCTGCCAGGTGTCATTCAAGCTGCCTGACAGGCGTGCGGTGGCAGATGCCGCGCGGGCGAACGCACGTCGGATCACTGCTCACCTCCCTTGGCGCCCCCGTTCTTCTTTGCCGCATCGGGTGCCGGCCGCTTGCGGCCCTGCTGCGCAGGCTCATCGGGCGCGGACGCGGCGACGCTGTGTGGGTATGCACGCGTTCCAACAACCTTGTCATCGTGCCGTCTCCGGGTTCTTTACGCCCAACTGGGATAGCAGTTCCTGTGCCTGCTTCAGGTGATCGTCAACATGCAAACGAGAGACCCGCAGGAAGCCGGCGACGTCGGGGTCGTGTGCGGCCGGGATCAGGCTGGAATCCAGCGTCTGCAGCGCCCGCTGATGGTCCCGCACCATGGCCTGCAGATAGGCGCCGTCGAATGCCGGGCCCTGCGCTTGCTGCAGCATCGCCAGTGTTTTTTTTCCCTCCGCCCGTTCTGCCTGCGCCTGCAGTGCGGCCCCGTCGCTCTTCCACGTGGCCAACTGACGGTTGTTGCTGGTGTGCTCATCGATCATCCGTTGCGCATAGTCCCGTACCCGCGCATCGAGGGCGTGCATCAGAGCAAGGCGACCGGCATCGATTTCGCCAGCGTTGATGGTTGAGAGCGTGCCAAGGGCTGCCTCCTGGCCACGTCCCACCGGGGCTTCCCGGCCAAGCGGCGCGGCGCCCGCCGCCGCCTCCGGGCCGGCAACGGCAGATGCGGGAGACAGCGCAAAAGCGGCAATACAGAGGGAAATCGCATAGCGGGACTTCATCGACCACCTCCTCTCATCGGGGATATTCAGCTTGCACTGGCCCGGTTCACATCGGCGCGATGCCAAGGTCGTGGGCGGGTGGGACAGCACAGCGCGGCGCTCACGGCTCCCTAACAGCCACGCGCATGTGTGCGTTGCGCGGGCTTCACTGCGGTTTCTCACTGCCTTGAGGTACGAAGTGGGAGGGTCTTGGTCATCCGCCGCCGTCTGCCCTGGAACGCCATTGGCTTCTCTTCCATCCAGCAACGAACCGCCCCTCCCGTCCTATGACGCGGTCGTCATTGGCGGCAGCTTCGCAGGAATGTCGGCGGCGCTGCAGTTGGCGAGAGCGCGTCGCTGCGTGCTGGTCATCGATGCCGGCCATCCACGCAACAACCCTGCTGCCGTCTCGCACGGATTCCTCGGCCAGGACGGTTCGGCAACCCCTGCGCTGCTGCAGACGTCCCGGCAGCAGTTGCTGCGCTATCCCGGGCTGCATTGGTTCAACGGTACCGCGCGCCGTGCGTGGGGTCGTATCGGTGACTTCAGCGTGTTGCTCGACGGTGGCACCAGCGTGCGCGCCCGTCGGCTTGTGCTGGCCCATGGAGTGGTTGATCGCCTGCCTACCGTCAGCGGGCTTGCCGAGCGCTGGGGGAAGACCGTACTGCATTGCCCCTACTGCCATGGCTACGAGTTGCCGGACAGACCACTGGGCGTGCTGGCGCAGCACAATGCCGAGGCGGAAGCGCAGACCGAAGCCGTGCTGCTCTGCGATTGGGGGTCGGTGGTACTGTTCCGCAATGGGACATTGCCGCCAGCGCCGGATGCCAGGCTGCACGGCAGAGGGATTCGAGTAGTAGGCGACCTGATCGAGCGCATTACAGGTGAGGCAGATGTGGAACTGGCAGGTGGCCGCACAGTCAGCCTGGCGGCGCTGTTCATCGTCACGCAGACTCAACTGTCCACCCCCCTCGCTGCGCAGCTTGGCTGTGACCTGCAGAGCGAAGGGTGCATCACCACTGACTCAAGCAAGCAGACCACCATTCCAGGCGTATTTGCCTGCGGAGACTGCGCGCGCATGGCGGGCAACATTTCTCTGGCGGTGGGCGAGGGCGCCTTGGCGGGGGTGGCGTCGCACCGGTCATTGTCGGGCCTGCTGCAGGGCTGACCCATGCCGCTGCTGGCGCGCCTCATGCCGTCTGCAGCGACGGCTGTGGACGGGTTGGGCGGCCGCCCATGACAATGCACGTACCCGCCGGGTCGAGCTCGGCCATGCGGACATCGGTGTGGGGGTGCGCCACTTGGCTGATGATGTCGATCACCTCGGATGGCATGCGCATGCCGAGGATGACGCGACGCACCGCGCCGGGCACCTCGATCCTGGATTCCGGACTGAGCAACCGCCATTCCTTTTCATAGCGCCAGTGCGATGTCTTGGTGGTCAACGCACGCAGGGCGGCGTCGGGCCCGCAGGCGACATCGATGGCGGGCAGGCGGTTGGCGTAGCGCACCGGATACAGGGGGAGATGGGCCGGGTCCAGTTCGAGTTGCACGGCGACACCGGCAAAGCTCCCCGCGTACAACGACCACATGCGAACGTCGTCGCAGCAGCGGCTCAAGCTGCAGATGCGCGTGGGCACCTCCCGATCCAGCTCACCGGCGGTACCGAAATCACGACGTACAGCGCCGCGCCCGACCATGCGCTCGAACTGACCCTCGAAGGGATCGTTGAGCTCCTCATAATGATGGCAGTAGAGGCGCTCGTTGACGATGATATCGAGCAGATGGGCCAGCTGGGCCAGCGGCTTGAATTTGAACAGAACCATGGCGTTTCCGGGAAGCATCAGCGCTCGATGGCGCTCGGCGCGTCCCCGCCTCGGCCGAGGATATGGTCGCACTCCACCAATCGGGCATTGCTTACTGCCTGGCGAGCCCCACACTTGCCGCACGTCAATAATGTCCCGCCCGAAATAGGTTCCAGCCCCGCTTCGGCGCGGGAAACATGGCGGCAATGGTTGCAACGGACTGTGATCGTATTGACGTTCTTGATTCGCCCCTGTTCGTCGGCGGTATAGTCCAGCGCAAGCACATAGAAATGGCCGGTATCAGGCATGGGTGTGTATCCCCGAACGGATGGGCAGAGTTTGCAGACTCATTCACGCGAGAGAGTGTGACGAGGCCGCCAGTTCATCTTCACATTTCCCTGAATTGTTTTGTTTCCTACGTACACATCACTGTATTCGCCAGAGGGCTTTGGCTAGTCTGTAGGGCCACCTGCAAGGAGATTTCGATGCCTATCAGGGCCGTGGCTTATGCAAGCGAGGCGATCCGCGAAATCGCTGCAGACGGACTGGGCCAAACGGAAGGGAGGCTGTGCGCCATTGTTGACGATGCCGCGCGTTTCAATCGGAACGCTGGCGTGACCGGGGTCCTGCTTTTCGATGGAGAGCACTTTCTCCAATATCTTGAAGGGCCCGAAGACGGGCTGTCGGTGGCCTATTCAAGGGTCATCGGCGCGAGCAGCCATACGGGTCTGGTCGAACTGCAGCGAGGAAGGGTGGGCCATCGCAGGCTGCCGTTTTGGCCAATGCGGTGGCTGCCAGCCGAACTCCACGAACTTGGTCGGATAGCGAAAGCGGACTGGACCGACTTCGCTCAAGGAGAGCGCACCGCGGAGCAGGGCCCTTCCGGAATGGATCTGTTGCTGGGCGCCGTCAAACAACAGGTCGCCGCGATCTGAGACGCATGTTCGCCGATCAGTACTGGCCAATGCGCTGATAGTCCCTCCAGCACTGGAACCGCCTGATCAGGGGGCCCGGTCGCATAACTGCAAACTTCCACTGTCAGTATGGTTGGCTTGTCAGGCTCGATGCAGCCATGAAGCCATCCCTCACGATTGTCCAGGTCCGGGCGTTCTGCGCGCTGGCACAACACCGTAGCTTCAAGGCTGCGGCGCAGGCGCTGGGGACCAGCCAGCCATCGGTGATCAGTCATATCGGCGCGCTGGAAGAGGCCTGCGGCGCGAAGCTCTTCCAACGTCAGCGTGAAAACAACCGATTGACCGATCTGGGCGTGGCGCTGTTGCCGTCCTTTCGTGCCGTACTGGGCCATCTGAAAGATGCCGAGTTGATCCTGCTGTCACACAGCACAAGTCAGAGCGGCGAACTGAACGTGGCGGCGGTCAACCCCGCACGGGTCTCCAGTGTCTTACGCGAGCTTCGGGTGATCTATCCCAACATCAAGGTCAATGTCATCTTTGCCGCCTCGGACCGTGTGCAGGGCTTGCTGGACAGCGACGCGGTGGACATGGCCTTCTTCGTGCAGCCGCGTGCCCAGCCGGGCCAGCAAGCAATCCATTATTACCAGTATGAGCTGATGGCCATTCTGCCTCGCCACCACCCATTGGCGGCCAAGGACGCACTGACCGTCATGGACTTTGCCGGCAACGAGCTGGTGATCCGGGAAGAGGGGTCATTGACGCGCCGACTATTCCTGGACGCACTGGCGAATGCCGGCGTTCCGGCCCGCGTCGCCTATGAGCTGGGCAGTCGCGAATCGGTACGTGAGGCAGTGGCGCAGGGCCTTGGCGTGTCGGTGGTTGCCGAAGACGAGCACGTGCCGCACGAGGGCATCGTGACGCGCCGTATCATGAGCGAAGACATGAAGGCCAGCAGTAGCCTAGTGGTGCCCAACAAGCGGCTGGGCTCTTCGCTGATCAAGACCGCCATCGAGCTGGTGCGCCACCAGGCCCAGCTCGAACGGCCTGCTGTTTGACGCTTCAGGGGCGCTCGCCGCGCGCCCGCCGTGACTCGATCTCCAGCAGCACCGGCGGCAGGTCGGCGATCGTGTCGATCACGTAATGCGCCCCGGCTTCGCGCAACTGCGTGCTGGCGTGCAGGCGCGCTTTGGCCAGGGTTGCCACGTCAGCTGCTTCGAACTGGGCTTGGGTCAGGCCGGATTCATTGCCGGAAAGACTCAGCCCCACCGTCCACATACCTGCGCGCAAGCCCTCGTGAATACCAGGCGCGGAGTCATCCACCTTGACGCAGGCAGCGACATCACCGACACCCAGCGCTACAACGTTGGCCAACGCCATCCAAGGCCCCGGACGGCTGCCCGCGGCCAGGTCATCGGAGGCCACCACGTGGTCCGGCGCATAGCCCTGCGCGGCAGCGGCTGGCAGCAGCGCCTCCATGACCTGACGGGGATAGCCGGAGCACGAGCCGATACGCACGCCCTGGCTGCGCAGCCAGCGCAGTGTCTCGCCCGCGCCAGGAATCAGGCCGGCGTGCTCGGCGACCTTGGCTACCTGCAGCGGCATGAACGTCGCATAGAGGGAATTGACCTGTGCCTCGGTCATGGCACTGCCAAAATGCCTGCGCCAGCGCGTGTCGATGTCGGCGTCGCACCCGAGGGCGCGGATATGATCGCGCTTTCCCAAGCCCATCGGTCGGCGCGCCTCCTCCAGAGAGATATCAAAGTCGAACGCGCGCTTGAAGGCTTCGACGAAAACCGTCGTGGGGGCAAACGAGCCAAAGTCGACCACGGTGCCCGCCCAATCCAGAACCACTGCTTCCACGTGCCTCATCGGCTGAACTCCCGGGTGAAGTGCTGGTCATACAGCGCCTGCACGCGCGCCACATTCCCGTTGAAATTACGTCCGCGCTGGCCCTGTGCCGCCTCGGCCACCAACACGTGCCACGTACCGGCCTCGTAGCCGTAGCTGCGCGGATCGGTATCGATCCCGATCGCGGCAAAAAAGCTCTCAAGCGCATCGCCGGCGTCGGCCAGCGGCACGCCGAGGATGGCCTCGATATCCGTGGCCACCGGCTCGTCAGGGCTGATCGAGCGCACCAGCATCGGCAAGGTAATGCTGCAGGCAATTCCGTGAGGCACGCCCTTCTGCATCGTGATCGGGTAGGAGATGTTGTGCGCCAGCGAGGTCTTGGTATTGGAAAACGCCAGGCCGGCCTGCAACGCCGCCTCCTGCAGGGCTTGGCGCCAAGCCAGGTTGCAGGGCGCCGCCAGGACGCGGGGCAGGGTATCGATGATGCGGCGCGCGGCGGCTATGGCGAGTACGCTGCTGACCGGATTGCGGTTTCGGTTCCACAGGCTCTCGAAGGAGTGCGAGAGTGCGTCCAGCGCCGTGCTGATGGTCAATGCCCGTGGCAGGCTCACGGTCAGTTCCGGCTCCATGATCGCTGCGCGGGCATAGAGCAATGGGTCGGCCAGTGAGTGCTTGCGATCACTGGCGGGGTCCCACACCGTGGCCCAGCTGGTCACCTCGCTACCTGTCCCGGCAGTGGTGGGTATGGCCACATACGGAATGACTGACTCGATGGCACGTCCATCCAGTAGCGGCGCCAACGCGTTGAAGTCGCCGCGGGTGGCACTGAGCACCTTGCAGGCATCGATCACCGAGCCGCCGCCAAGTGCGACCAGGCAGGTGGGGCGCTCGGGTGCGGCACGCAGGCGCTCGCACAGCATCGAGAGGTTCTGCGGGTCGGGGTTGTCGGCCACCTCCGCGATGATGGCCAGCGGTGCATGGCCCGCCGCGCGCTCCACCTTCTGAGCGGCTTGCGCAAACACGGCTCCGGGATGGGTCAGCAATAGATAGGATTCGTTCGCCAGCAATCGGCGCAATGCCGAAAGGGAGCCTTCACCCGTGAACAGCTCCACGGGATTGCGGTAGGTCTGCATGATGCGGTGATGCCTCTATCGAAGGTAGCTGCGCAGCTTTGCCGAGACCAGGTCGCTGCCAAAAACCAGGGCCAGAATCACCAGCACGCAAGCGGCGGTGTTCTCGTACTCGAAAAGTTTCATCGTGGTGATCAATTCGAAGCCGATGCCGCCGGCACCGACCATGCCGAGGATGGTGGAGATGCGGATATTGGCTTCCAGGCGATACAACAGCGTGCCCAGCCAAGCCGGCAACACCTGCGGTAGGATCGCGAACAGGACGATGCGGGGCGTGTCGCAGCCAGCGGCGCGCATTGCCTCCACCGGACCAGGGTCGATCTCTTCGATCGCTTCGGCAAAGAACTTCCCGACCATGCCTGCACCATGCAACGCCAGCGCCAGCACCCCAGCGAACGGCCCCAGGCCTACGGCGGCCACGAAGACCAGCGCCAGGATGATCTCGTTGATGCCGCGCAGCAGGTTCAGTACCTGGCGGCTGGCGTGGTAGAGCCAGGGCCAGGGCGAGAGGTTGCGCGCGGCGGCCAAACTGAGCGGAATGGCCAGCACGACCGCCAGCACGGTCCCCAGTAGCGCGATCTGCACAGTCTGCAGGGCAGGACCGAGGAGGTTCTCACGGATGTACCCCAGGTTGGGAGGCAGCATCCGCGAGATGAAATCGCCAATCCACGGCAGGCCATCGATGAGCTGCCGCGGATCGGCGCCGGTGCCACGGATTGTCCAGGTCAACGTCACCAGGGCGGTCAGGCCAACCGGCAGCCACAGCCACCAACCCAACGGGCCGCGCGGCGGATTGGCAACGAAGCGATACTCACGGCTCATGGGGTAGCCTCGCGCAAGCCCGCCAGCCGTGTTTGCCGCAGCTCGGCGGCAGTGTGCATGACAAGGCGGGAGATGCGGTCGTCAGCCAGGCCCGGATAGATCGAGGCCACGATCGCAGGCGTCAACGCCTCGGGCGGACCATCAAAAACAATCCTGCCGCCGGAGATGCCAAGTATCCGTTGCCCGAATTCCATCGCGTACTCGATCTGATGAAGATTGCAGAGCACCGCAATACGGTTGCGCTGGCTTATCTGCCGCATGTAGGTGAGGATCGAGCGGGACGACTTCGGGTCCAGGCTCGCCACCGGTTCATCGGCAAGGATCAGCTCCGGCTCCTGCGCCAGGGCGCGTGCGATGCCCACGCGCTGCTGCTGTCCACCGCTGAGGCGGTCGGCGCGTTCGCGGGCTTTGTCTGCCAGGCCGACTTGGTCGATGGCATCCATCGCCAGCGCCAGGTCGCGGCGCGGGAACAACTGCAGCAGGCAGGCCCATAGCGGCACATGTGACATTCGCCCAACCAGCACATTCTTCAGCACCGACAGCCGGCTGGTGAGGTGATGCTGCTGGAATACCATGGCAATTCGCTGGGAAAGGCGCCTCGCTGCGCGCCGACCCTGGCCGATGCAAGGCTGTCCCTCGACCAGGACCTGCCCGCTTGTCGGTTCGGTGAGTTGCTTGATACAGCGCAGGAGTGTGGACTTGCCCGCGCCGGAAGGCCCGAGCACCACCACGAATTCACCCGGTGCAATGGAGAAGCTGATGTCCTCCAGCACCAGGTTTCCACCGTAGCGCTTGGACAGGTTGCGTACTTCAATCATGTGGATGCTCCAGATGGCGAACACGGCGCAGGACCGCGTTTGCGCATTGCAGTTATTCGCGCGCGAACTTGGCCGCGGCGCGGACGCTGTCGTAGGCCCGATCGTTGGTTTCCACATAGCGCGTCACCACGCCCTGGTCGCCGAACTGCATGCCCTGCAGCGACAGGAACGCCGCCTTGACCTTTGCTTTGTCCGCCGCCGGCAGATCCTTGCGCCACACCATCGGCGATTCGGGAATCGCCGCAGACCGCCACACCAAGCGGTAGTCGTTCGTGCTGATCTGGCCCTTTTCCACCGCGGCGGCAAGAATGCGGTCGGCGACGGTGGCGGCATCGACCCGGCGGTTCTTCACGGCCAGGATGTTGGCGTCGTGCGCTCCTGTATAGATGACATTCTTGAAGTCATCCTTGGGCACGATGCCGGCTTCCTTCAGCGCCACCATGGGAAACACATAGCCGGATGTCGAAGTCGGGTCGACAAAGGCGAAGTTGCGGCCTTTCAGGTCGGCCAGAGACCGGATGCCGCTTTGCGGCGTGGCGATGATCTGGCTGTGATAGGCGACGGTGCCATTCTTCCGCGTCTCGGCGACCGCGAAGGCTTCGCAGTTGGCGACCTGTGCAGCCTTGACGTAAGAGAATGGGCCCAGATAGGCGACGTCCACGTGCTTGGACCGCAGCGCTTCGATGACGCCGTTGTAGTCGGTGGCGACGAAGCCCTCCACCTTCACGCCGAGTTTTTTGCCCAATGCATCAAGCAGGGCCTGCGATTGCCTGATCATCGCGCGCGAGTCCTCGGAGGGAATCAGGGCGATACGCAGTTTGTCCAGGGCATGGGCCTGGGGCACCTGCAGGAGCAGGGGCAGACCCAGGGCCAGAGCGAATCTCGTCAACAGGTTCATGGCAGCCTTTGTTGGCTCGTAGAAAGGGGTGGCAGCAGCTGTCATGCTGCCGTCACGATGTGACAGCGGCATGCCATCAACGTTGGTTTTTGCGAATCAAGATTCCGGATTTCTGAATCAGCACGACTCAGAACACATACTGGAAACGGGTGCGGACCTCACTCCCCTCAAAGCGGTGCCCGGTGATGTCCTTGGCCTCGCCATGCATATAGGACAGTCCGAAGCGGGCGTTGCGGGTGGCATACCAGTTCAGGCCTGCGGTGTACTGGCGGCCGTCATAGATCTGCACAGGGGTGAGGCCGACGTCCGTATAGTTGCCATCGCCGGCCTCATAGCGTGCGACCACTTCCCAGGCCCCGACCCGTCCAGCGGGAGCGACGCGCCCGAACGCCCCGCCTGCATAGGGACGCGCTTCGCCGGTCAACGTCCAGCCGGCCTCAAGGTAGCCGCCATCCAGGTCCTGTTCGCCGCGCTCGCCAGACAGGTACTCGGCCTGCACGTGGAACGGCCCCTGGCTGTAGGCGCCTTCCAACCCGTAAACGACGAGATCCGCGAGGGCGGCGCTGCCTGGGCGATTCATGTAGCTGGCGCCGAGATGGAACACCGTAGTGCCGGCGAGATAGGGGCTCCACGTGGCGCGCCCGGTGAAGGCCAGACGTGCGAAATCGTCGCGACCATCACCCTGGCCTTCGTAAATGCCACCGCTGTAGCTCCACCGGGCTCCGCTGCCGCTGACCGATACGCCTGCCGAGCGCACCGGTGTCAGCAGTTCAGTCACGGCGCTGCGCTCCAGCGAGGCGGTGTCGTTGTCGCTTTCCACGCGCTCCAGGCCGAATGCTTCCTGCTGCTTGCCGATGGTCAGCACTGAGGCCTTGCCGAAGCCGCTGTACTGCACGTACAGATCCTCGGCGCTGCCACCTTGCGAGCCGTCGCTTTCGGCGACGTTGAACTGGATCTTGTAGCCCCAGTCGCCCGCGTTGCCCTTGACATCAAGACGGGCGCGACGCACGTCGAAATCTTGCGTGTCCACGCCATTGTCGTCGGAACGGGTCGCGTCGAAATCGTACTGAAGCCGACCGCCCACCTGGAAGTTGATGGTCTTGTCGGCATTGCTGACCTTGATGCCGCCGCCGTCGGCGGTGAGGTTGAAGATGGTATCGGCTGCCTGGGCATGCCAGGCAATGCTGCAGGCAATCATGCCCGTCAGCACGTTGATGCGGTGGAGCGTCATTGAGTGGTCCCCTTGGTTCTGAGCTGCGACGCAGCCGTGTCGTGTTGGGGCGGCAGTCTCGGCCCGCTTGGTGACTCACGGATTTCCCGGGGTTCGGGGCAACCGAAACGAGGTTATGGTTTTCTGAATTACAGGCCTCGCCGCTGTCATGGCGCACCGTTGTAATGCCACGGCCGGCGGAGGAAGTCGCACATCGTCGGCCTGATCGCCACCCCGATTCGACGAGGACTTTATGAAGACCATCTGCTTCACTGCCGGCATCGTGCTGCTGGCACTCACCAGCCCGGCCGCCTGGGCCGGCTCTCTGGATTTCTTCTCGCGCACCGCCAACGCCGCCATTTCCGGCTACAACAATGAGCACCTCACGGTGGCCACGCCGGAGCAATGCGCCAGTGCATGCATGGCCGATGCGCGCAGCGGCTGGTGTGTGTCCTTCGATTACGACAGGAACAACAACGCCTGCGACCTCAGCGACAAGCGGGCCAGCGATGTCGGGCTGAAAAACAACTACAGCGGCAATCCTTACGACCATTACAATCTGCGACCTGACCCGCTCTCAGGCTTTCAGCACGTCGCCAATGCCGCCATTCCCGGTTGGAACGACGAGTCACTCACCAGCGTCACGCCAGCGCAGTGTGCCGCTGCCTGCGGTAGTGACGAGCGCAAGGGCTGGTGCCGTTCATTCGACTACTACAAGCTCTCCAGCAAGTGCGACCTCAGCGGCAAGCGGGCCAGCGACGTGGGCGGGCTGAAGACCGACTATCCCGGCAATCCATACGACCACTACACCCTTCCTGTTGTCGCTGGCACGCCCAATCCCATTCCGGGCAATCGACACGTGTTGTTCATCGGGATCGACGGGCTCCGGGGCGACGCCCTGCGTTGCGATGGCTGTGCCAAGCCGCCGACGCTGATGGAGCTGATGGACGAAGGTGCGTTCCATACCAACGTACTGGCGGGCGGCAGCCAATCCACCTTCAGCGGCCCGGGCTGGGCCAGCGCGTTCACCGGCTTCTGGGCGAACCGGCACGGTGTGACCTCCAACGATGCCAACCTGCCGCTGCTGGAGACACACGTTTTCGACCTGATCAAGCTGAGTTACCCCGGCGCGACGACCGCGGTGGTGGGCGATTGGTACAACATCACCCACAACCTGGCGCCGGCCACGGCCGACGCAGTGCTGGCCAATGGACCGAAGTACTCACAACAGGCTACCGACCAGGTCAAGGCCTGGCTCTCCTGGACCCATGCGCCCACGGCCATCTTCTACTACCTGCACAACGTGGACATCCACGTGTGCTGCTACGACCCGCTCAGCGCCACCTACCAACGCAAGATCCTTGACGAGGACGCGCAGATCCGCCAGGTGCTGGATGCGCTGGCCGCACGACCGAACTATCTGCAGGAGAACTGGTTGATCGTCGTTGCTTCCGACCATGGTGGTACCGCTAGCGGTCACGGTGGCCAAAGCGCAGCCGAGCGCGACAGCCTGCTGATCCTGGACAACCGCTACGGGAAGCCCAATGGCACCGCGTACTGCCGCGGCGATCTCAGTGCCGCCACGCTGACCCAGATCGATGGCGCTACGCCGCACATCCTGGATTTCCTCGGCATCCCCAACCCCAGCGAGGGTCGCAAGCACCCGTTCTGTGGTGCCCCAGGCTGAGCCGCTGGATGCACCAGACGACAACCGAAAATCCGCTGTACAAGCCTGACGAGTTTCTGCAGCAGCACCGCATGCCTGCTTGATTCTCCACGCGAAGCCATTGGTGATGGCTGCAACTGCTCACCGCATGTGGCCAAGTGAGTCGGCACCGTACGGACAAGTCTGGTGCCCGCAGGCGGGGCATGCGCAGCATTCTGGACCGGGAATATTGTGATCAGCTGCGCATTGTTCAGAGATGGTGGATCTTCACGAGCACATCGGGCGCTCGCAGCGAGACTAAGCCTGTAATGATCGGTCCTGTTCCGTCACATCAGCCAAGGAAACCGGAGATGCGAATGAAGATTCAGAAGCGCTTGGTTCTGACCTGTCTGGCAGTAGCCATCGGCCAGGCGCTGCCATTGGCAGGCGGACTGGGCGTTGCCATGGCGGACGTCGTGATCGATGGCGATGTATCGCCGCCGGATATCCCACCAGAGGGCGGCATAGTCGCCGGACCCATCATCATCGGCGACTCCGGCCAGGGTTCGATCAGCCTGCAGACCGGCGACTCCGTCTTTACCGATGGCGACGTGACGTTCGGTGCGCAGGCCGGCTCAACGGGCACCGGCATCTTCGGGCCGGGTACTGCCTTCGGCAGCGATACCTCGATCTATGTCGGTTACGAGGGCAATGGTTCGTTGACCCTCACCGAGGGCGCGAACATGCTCAACAACAACTACTTCGGCATTGGCGATCAGGCCGGCTCGGTTGGCAATGTGACGCTTGACGCCTCCTCAATGCAGGTCGGTGGCGAACTACGCATCGGCAACGGGGGCAGTGGCGGCCTTTCCCTTAGCAACGGCTCGACCGTAACGGCGGGCTACATCACCATCGCAGATCAAGCGGGCTCGCAGGGAACGGTCACGCTCACCGGCGCGGGAACAACGCTGAGCACCGGCGGGCTTTATGTAGGCCTTAGCGGCGGCGGTTCACTCAACCTGGGTGATGGCGCCACCGCATCCTCCAGCGACTACATCGGCATCGGCGATCAGGCCGGGGCTGTGGGCATGATCAGCCTTTCGGGCCAGGGCACGGCGCTGACAGCCGCCGGCAACATGTACGTGGGTTACGCGGGCAATGGCACATTGGACATGGGCGCTGGGGCGACTGCGGGCACCAGTGCCGATCTGGTGATCGCAGACCAGGCCGGCAGCATCGGCCAAGTGAAACTGGATGGGCTCGGCACAGCGCTGAATGTCGATGGCACCACCTACGTTGGGAGTTCCGGCGAGGCTTCGATCCAGCTCGCCAATGGCGCCGGCTTCACGTCGAGCGAGCTGCTCATTGGCCAGAACGCTGATGGCGTCGGCCGGGTCCAGCTGGATGGGCAGAACACCACGCTGGCCACGGGTGACATTTACGTAGGGAACTCTGGCAACGGGGCCTTCGCGGTCAGTGGTGGCGCCGTAGCGACGTCCGACGGCGTGCTGCGCATCGGTTCGGATGCCGGTGCAGTCGGCACTGTTTCTGTCGCCGGTGCGGATTCTGTACTGATCACCAATGGACTTCTGGTTGGCGATTCCGGCAATGCCAGCCTGGAGCTTTCAGATGGGGCGGTCATGCAGGTTCAGGGCGGGGCCAACAATGTTGCCGAAGAGAGCGGATCGACTGGCAGGATCACGTTGCGTGGCCCATCGACCTTGCTCGACTTCACCACCACATTGGCAATCGGACGCCTGGGTGATGCCACGCTGGAAATGAGTGATGGCGCCGGCCTTCAGGTCGCCGGTGCCTTCTCTGTTGGCGGGTTCGCTGGTTCTTCGGGAACAGCCACGCTGACGGGGCAGGGGACATCGCTGACTACTGGCGGACCGGCATTCATCGGCTTCGCTGATGCGGCCACGATGAACCTCTCGGGAGGCGCCAGCTTCACGGCGGAGAATCAATTGACACTGGGCCTGCAGGCCGGCTCCCAAGGCACGCTGGTGCTGGAAGGAACGGACACGGCACTGACAACCGGCACCGGCGGATTGGTCATCGGCAATGCTGGAAAGGGCCTGCTGACCGTCGGTGACCGCGCCAGCCTGCAGAGCGATGGGCCAATCGTTTTGGCATCACAGGCCGGCTCGGAAGGCACCCTGGCGCTGGATGGAGCGGACACTACACTGACAACAGGCGCCGGCGGATTGGTCATCGGCAACGCCGGAAAAGGCCTGCTGAACGTAGGCGGCAACGCCAGCCTGCAGAGCACCGGGCCGATTGTCGTGGCCTCACAGGCGGGCTCGGTTGGCGAGCTCGTCATCGGCAGCGCGACGGGTACCGCACCTAGTGCGGCTGGCGCGGTGGAGGCACCAGCCGTCGACTTCGGTGCGGGCACCGGCAAAATAACGTTCAACCACACTGACAGCGCCTATGCGTTCGCACCCGGTTTTTCCGGTAGCGGCAGCATCGACCATCTTGCAGGCACCACCTTCTTCAATGGCGACGGCGCGGCGTTTACCGGCACCACTACTGTGCAGGGTGGTTCGCTTTATGTGAACCAGGCTTTGGGCGGCACGATCGGCGTTCAATCCGGCGCAACGCTGGGCGGCAGCGGTAGCGTGGGCGCGCTGACCGTTGCCAGTGGCGGCACGGTCAGGCCGGGCGCGGCAACGTCGCCGGGCTACCAGACACTGACCGTGATGGGCGACTATCACGCACAGGCCGGCTCGGTGCACTTGGCCGAAATCAATGCCGCGCAACCTGGGCAGTCTGATCTGCTGAAGGTCCAGGGCACTGCGACGCTGGACCCGGGCAGCGTGCTGAACATCCAGTTCGCCAATACCGCCGCCGGCTTCACGCCAGGTACGCGTTACACCCTGCTCAGTGCCGATCAGGGGGTTACCGGTACGTACACGTTGTCAAACAGCCTGCCGCAGTTGTCGGCCGTGCTGGGGCTGCAGGCCGGTTACGACGGCCAGAGCGCCTATGTCGATGTCACCCAGGTCCGTTCCCTGCCCGAAGTGGGCAGCACACCGAACGAGCAGGCCGTGCTGGTGGCTGTCCAGGAGCTGCCCGTCACCAACCCCGTCTATCTGACCGTCATCAATCAGCCTACCGATCTGGCGGTGCGTGAGCGGGCCGTGGAACTGTCCGGTGAGGCCTACGCCAGCGCACAGGCCGCATGGATCGACCACAGCCGTTACCTGCGCGAAGCAGTAACTGGCCGCTTGCGGCAGGGCGAAACCGGTCCTGGCGCATTGAGGGGCAGCGAAGACACGCCGTGGTCGTTGTGGGCACACTTCGTCGGCGCGTGGGGGCACCTGGATGGTGACAACGGGACCGCGCGCGTGAAAAGCACGGTCAGCGGCGTCATGGCCGGTGCCGACCGACAGATTGGTGAGCAGGGACGAATCGGCCTGGTGGCAGGATCGACTCACACGTCGCTGAAATCCTCGCGCATGGTGCGCAGTTCCGGCGACGACGTCACCTTCGGGCTGTACGGTGGTGCCGGGATGGGGGCGTTCAAGCTGCGGGCAGGCGTGGCCGATACGCGGCAAAAGCTGGATGTGGACCGCCAGGCCAGCCTGCTCGATGGGAGCGGGTTTGTCACCGGGCAAGCGAAGGCCCATCTGGGCCAGGCGTTCGTCGAGGTGGGCTATCCGATTGGCTCCGAGACGAAATCAATCGAGCCGTTTGCCCAGGTGGCCTACGTGCGTTTGCGCACCGACGGTTTCCAGGAACAGGGCGATACGAACGCCCTGGTAGTTGACGATGCCCGCCATAACACCACGCTGACCACGCTCGGCGCACGGGGCACCTGGAACGGCACGCTTCAGGGCGACGCGTTCTCGCTGCACGGCGCGCTGGGGTGGCGGCACGCTTCGGGCTACGTCGATCCTTCAAGCAGCCTGCGCTTCGCCGAGGGCACAACGAATTTCGTTGTGAATGGTGTCCCGCTCTCGCGCAATGCCGCCGTGGTCGATGTGGGCATGCTCTTCCAGATCCGGAAGAACCTGACGTTTGACATTGCCTACAACGGCCAGCTTGCCAGCGGGTCGTCGGACAATGCCATCAAGGCAACGGCTGTCTGGCAGTTCTAATGGCCTGACGATGACATGGGCAGCCTGTCGATGGTCCTTCGCGGCCGTCGGCGGGCCACCCAATATTTGTTGTCGGCAGCACGGCCCGACAGCGCGTCTTTCCCCTGTACAAATCTGGCGACCCAGACTGTAATTGATCCTTTCAGCGCAGGAGCGCATCCATGGTTGCACACGTTCGTAGACGCCTGATCGCCCCGGTACTTTTCTGTCTGGCTGCCTTCCCGCTCAGCGCAGCAGCCGCAGTTCCATTCTTCAATGGCAGTTGCCCAGGCGGCTTGGATGTACACGCCGATGCTGGCGGCCCGGTCTATGTTCAAGGCCGGGAAACGTCTCTCAAGCGCTTCAATGACAATTACTACGAAGCCCGCGATTCCCGCAGCGGCGTGACCCTGTCCATCAGTGCTGCGGCAGATGGCGGTGTCCAGCTTTCGTACACGGGCAAGGGCGGAGCCAACGGTGTCTGCCAGGTAGATGGCCCCGTCACTGGAGAGACAGCGCAGCCCCATCATCGCAGCCATCGGGACGATGGAAATCTCCCCTCCGAGGTGACCTGCGAATCCCGCGACAAGGAACAGACGTCGTGCGATATGGACACGTCCGGCGACGTGCGGATTCAAAGCCAGCTCAGCCACGCCCGCTGCGTCGAAGGCCAAACGTGGGGTTTGTCGCGGCACTCCGTTTGGGTGAGCGGCGGCTGCAGGGCGGTGTTCCGCAATGTCTCCAAGGCAGGACGGCTTTCCGGCGCCAGCAGCGATACCCTCCTGGGGGCCTGCAACGCACGCAAGGGCGATCAAGGTGCGCTGGTAACGAAGGTGCCGGTTGGGGAAACGTCCAGCGAGCTGATCATCGACTATCCAGACGGGCGTTTTCTCTGCATGGTGACCAACGAAGGCCAGGTTCTTAGCCAGTCGGCAATCAGGAAGCGCTGAAGCGTTGCGCAGTTGGAGGCGGCGAACTCACCTGCTTCGGCAGGGAGCTGCTGAGAGCCCTCAGACAGGGAGGTGCATTGATGAAAGCCGTCGTGCGCGCCTCATCCGTCAGAACTTTATTTGTGTGCATATCGTGTGTCTCGCCGATGTTGACAGCATCCTCAGGCAGCGACGTCGGCAGCCACTTGATTCACCCATTGCTTGTCTCGAGACGGCGTCATTGCGGTCTGCATACTCGGCGCTTGAGCTCGCAGACGCTAGCCGCTCTTGCTGGCCAGATAGTGTTCTCCCCACACCTTCATTGCTTCCAGCGTCGGCGCCAGCGTGGTGCCCAGCGGCGTCAACGTGTATTCAACACGCGGCGGAACTTCTGCAAACACTTCGCGCCGCACGATGCCGCTTGCCTCAAGCTCGCGCAGCTGCAAGGTCAACGAGCGCTGGGTCACGCCGCCGATCAGCTTTCGCAGTTCCCCAAACCGTTTGGTTCCGCTCAGCAGGTAGTGAACGATCAACGGCTTCCACTTGCCGCCGGCGATGTCGACGGTCACTTCTACGGCACATCGGTACTCAGATGGCAGGTCAGGGGGCATCACCACTCCAATAGGATACTTTGTATCCCTATATATACAAAGTGTGCCTGGTTGTAAATTAGCCGCTTGCCTCTGATAGTGCTGGCCCGGAAGGGAACCCCTTCGCAATCAGAGAGAAAACGCATGAGAGCTGCGTATTACGACCGCCAAGGCCCGGCTGATGAGGTGCTTTACGTTGCAGAGCTGCCCGCCCCACAACCGGGGCCGGGCGAAGTTCGGGTTCGGGTGCACATGTCGGGGCTCAACCCCACAGACCTCAAGGCCCGCACAGGATTCTCCGCGCCGATGCCCTTTCCACGGATCATTCCCCACCAGGACGGTGCCGGTGTCATCGATGCGGTCGGCGACCCGGAAGAGGTGGGCCGTATAGGCCAGCGCGTATGGATCTATGAGGCCCAGTACGGCAGGGCGAGCGGGACAGCTGCGGCGTTCGTGGTCGTGCCGGCTGGGCACGCCGTGCCGCTGCCCGACGATGTCTCCTTCGAGGTGGGTGCATCGCTGGGTATTCCGGCACTGACAGCCCATCGCTGCCTCTTCGCGGACGGCGACATCAACGGCCGAAGGGTGTTGGTGCAAGGCGGGGCAGGGGTGGTCGGCACCGCCGCCATCCTGCTGGCAAAGTGGGCGGGCGCCTGGGTCGCGGCCACGGTCATGAATGCCGAGCAGGCCATCATTGCCCGGGCGGCCGGAGCGGATCTGGTGCTGGACCGTCTCAATGACGATGTCGCCAGCGCGATCAACGCCCATACCCGCAACGCGGGCGTGGATCGCATCGTAGAGGTCAATGTGAAGGCAAATCTCGACCTTGATCTGGCATGTCTCGCCTCTGGCGGAGTCATCAGCGCCTATGCGACTGCGCAGGCAACCGATGAGCTTTCACTGCCACTGTTGCGTGCGATGGTGCACGGATGCGTGCTCCGCTTCGTGTACATCTATTCGGTCCCCCAGGAAGCGAAAAACAACGCGATCAGGGACATCACTGCGTGCCTTGCCAGTGGTGCCTATTCGCCCCATGTCGGCTTGAAGGTGGATCTGCAGAAGATCGCTGAAGCGCACCAGGCGCTTGAAGCCGGGTCTGTGATGGGGAAAGTTCTCATCGCCATCTGAGCGATACGTTCGCTGCCACGCGCCCCTTGCAGTCGGCAGGTGATGCGGTTTGCGGGGCCCGCAGGGCGGGGCCGCACATCCCCTCACCACATTCACCTCGCAGCAGCGAAAATGCGTCCTTGGGCGCACTCCAAGGCGCACAGCTCACTGCCTGCAGGAACGCAACGATGTCCAACAACCCTTTCGGTGAATCCTCATGCGCTGCCGCAGCCAGCGGTTGCGTGGAGGTGCGCGGCGCGCGCGAGCACAACCTCAAGAATGTCGATGTCTCCATTCCGCGCAATGCACTGGTGGTGTTCTCCGGGGTGTCGGGGTCGGGCAAGTCGTCGTTGGCCTTCGGTACCGTCTTCGCTGAGGCGCAGCGGCGCTACTTCGAATCCGTAGCGCCATACGCGCGGCGCCTGATCGACCAGGCGGGCGTACCCGATGTGGATGCCATCGACGGGCTGCCGCCAGCGGTGGCCCTGCAGCAGCAGCGCGGTGCCAGCAATGCACGTTCCTCGGTGGGCAGCGTGACCACGCTGTCCAGCTTGGTGCGCATGATGTACTCGCGCGCCGGGGCGTACCCGGCCAACCAGCCCATGCTGTACGCCGAGGACTTCTCGCCCAATACGCCGCAGGGCGCCTGCAGCACCTGCCATGGCCTGGGGCATGTGTACGAGGTGACCGAAGCGCTGATGGTTCCGGACCCGTCGCTGAGCATCCGTGAACGTGCCATCGCCTCGTGGCCGCCGGCATGGCATGGCCAGAACCTGCGCGACATCCTGGTCACGCTGGGCTACGACATCGACATACCGTGGAAGAAGCTGCCGAAGAAGGACAGGGAGTGGATCCTGTTTACCGAGGAAACGCCAACCGTGCCGGTCTATGCCGGCTTCACGCCCGCAGAGACTCGCGCCGCACTGAAGCGCAAGCTGGAACCCAGCTACATGGGTACCTATACCGGTGCGCGCCGCTACGTGCTGCACACCTTTGCCAACACCCAGAGCGCGCTGATGCGCAAGCGCGTTTCCCGCTACATGGAAGGCAAGCTGTGCCCCGCCTGCCACGGAAAGCGCCTGAAGCCGGAGGCACTTTCGGTCACCTTCGCCGGTGTGGATATCGGTGAGTTCATGCGGCTGCCGCTGGACCAGTTGGCGGATCTGCTGGGGCCCATCGCGCAGGGCGATTTCAGCGCGCACAGCCGCGGCGCGCGTACCAGCGGTAGCGCCACGAAACGCGATCGCACGCAGCGGGCTGCAAGCGGCCGCCCTGTCCATGCTGGAGCCCCCGACGTGCGGCTGACCTCGGCCCTGTCGGAAGAGAAGCGCTTGGCCGCGCAGCGGCTGGCAGGCGGGGTCATGACGCGTGTACACCAGCTGCGAGGCCTGGGCCTGGGATATCTCTCGCTGGATCGAGCCACGCCCACCCTGTCGGCCGGCGAACTGCAGCGTCTGCGGCTGGCCACGCAGCTCAGCTCGTTGTTGTTTGGCGTGCTGTACGTGCTTGATGAGCCCTCGGCCGGCCTGCACCCCGCCGACAGCCAGGCGCTGTACGACGCGCTGGACCGGTTGCGCGACGGCGGAAACTCGGTGTTCGTTGTCGAGCACGACCTGGAGCTGATGCGCCGCGCGCAGTGGCTGGTGGATGTTGGCCCGGAGGCGGGTGAGCACGGCGGGCGCGTTCTCTATAGTGGCGAGCCCGACGGCCTGCGCAAGGTCCAGGAATCGCGCACCGCCCGGTATCTGTTCGACCAGGTGCCTGCGGCCGCCAGCCGGCAGCGCAGCGCCAGCAACTGGCTGGAGCTGAAGGGCATCCACCGCCACAACCTGCAGGGCGTGGATGCGCAGGTGCCGCTGGGGTTGCTGACCGCAGTGACCGGCATTTCAGGATCGGGCAAATCCAGCCTGATGGCGCAGGCACTGCCCGAGCTGGTGCTGCTGCACCTGGGGCATGAGCCCGAGGACAACAGCGCCGAGAGTGCGCCCACCGACGCGCCGACCGTGATCGAAGCGACCCGAGGCCGGTTGGCCGGCAATGTGGATGCCATCCAGCGGGTAGTGCAGGTGGACCAGAAACCCATCGGCCGCACGCCACGCTCCAACCTGGCCACCTATACCGGGCTGTTCGACCACGTGCGCAAGCTGTTCGCCGCTACGCCCGCCGCGCGCCGTCGGCGTTTCGATGCCGGCCGTTTCTCGTTCAACGTGGCCAAGGGCCGATGCGAGACCTGCGAAGGCGAAGGTTTCGTCAGCGTCGAACTGCTGTTCATGCCCAGCGTCTATGCGCCGTGCCCCACCTGCCACGGCGCGCGTTACAACGAGGCCACGCTGGCCGTGCTGTGGAATGACCGCAACATCGCCGAGGTCCTGCAGATGACGGTTGAGCAGGCGCATGCGTTCTTCATCGAGGAGGAGGCCATTGCCCGTCCGCTGCAGTTGCTGCAGGAAATCGGCCTGGGGTACCTGCGACTGGGTCAGCCGGCCACGGAACTGTCAGGCGGTGAAGCACAACGCATCAAGCTGGCGACCGAGCTGCAGCGCAGCCAGCGTGGGCGCACGCTTTACGTGCTGGACGAACCCACCACCGGCCTGCATGCATCGGACGCGGACAGGCTGCTGGTGCAGCTGCAGCGGCTGGTGGACGCGGGCAATACGGTGGTGATGATTGAACATGACATGCGCGCGGTTATGCAGGCGGACTGGGTGATTGACGTCGGACCTGGCGCAGGCGCTGCGGGCGGCACCATCGTGGCGAAGGGAACGCCGCAGCAGGTAGCGCGCGCCAAGGGAAGCAGGACGGCGCCGTTCCTTGCGCGCGAGCTGAGGCAGGGTGGGTGAGGCGGTGGCGTCGCCGGGGTTGTACTACTACCTCCGCACGCCACACCGCGCATCCTCAGGTACATCGCCAGCAAGCGTCAGCAGCAGCCGATCCTGCAGCGTAGGTTCCTGCACGCCAGACAGGACCTGCTCCAGATAGCTCAACGGCACCAAGGACCATTGCAGCGTGGCCTGCAAGGGGAAGATCGCAGGCGCCCGATGCTCGGTGCCCAGCGCAACCCGGATCAGCAGAAGCGGCGGCTGCCTCTCTACGTGCAGCACCGGCACACCCTTGCACTGGATCTGGAAGGAAGCCGAACCGGACGTCCCATCCAGGAACTCGAAACCCTCCCGCGCCCGCGCCTCCGCGAATCGAAGCGCGTGGCGTCGCAGCGTCCAGAATGTCTCATCGGGTACATCACGGTACGCGAGCACTTCCGGCTCAACAGGCTCTGGCGAATGGATCTGTACTGCAACGACCAGCGCCAGAAAGACCGCCCACATCACGCCGTGGCGCACCTTCATTTCAGGCCCCACCGAAGTGGTCCTTCACTCTGCCGGCTTCAGCCGTTCGCTTGCGTGGGCTGCAAGCCCCAGGCCGGCCATGATCAGTCCTTCCATCACCCGATCGCCGACGTATTGCTCTGGCTCACCATTCTGGCGGGTACGTTCTGCGGCCAGTAGTACTTCCAGCACCACGCGCAGGCCTGTCAGCGAACAGTCGGCATCGGCCAGTGCCATCTGCCTGCCATGCAGCTGGTGCCGCTCTGGCCAGGGCTGGCCGTTGGCGGCCACGCCCGAGCCGATGCTGTGCAGCAGCGCGATGAAGGTGTTGGGATCCACGGTAGGCCCGGCCGAGGGCGCCTCGTGGATGGGCTGTGGGGCGGGGGAGTAGGTCATGGCGGGGCTCCTTGCGTGCAAGCAGAAGCCGCCACCGATAAAGGTGGCGGACGATGCGTGGCTCGAAAACCGGGTCTTTGTGCAAAACCGGCGGGCACAAGGCCCCCACGCACCGCCCGCCATAGCCGGCAGACGGATTGCCAGCCGGCACCACGCAACGGTGGTGCCGGCTGGCAAGCGCAATCAAGCACAAAGACACGGGTTTTCGACGCCCGGCCACCCGCTATCGGTGGCATGGCAAGGAATACGCCCGGTTGCGCGCGATGCCAATACAGTAAGGGCAATGCCGTCACCGTATCCGACGTTTTCAGAATCGTTGTATGGCGGGGAAGGGCGCTAGAGGCTTGGGCTGCAAGGGCTGTCGGCGGTATCGATTTGTGGTGATATTTGGCGCGGATGCCCGGACGGGCGCGCCGGGAGCAAGGCAAATACGTCACCAGTCGAAACCGGGTCAGGTGGATCGGCGCATCTCTCAATCCGCGTGGCTGCCACGCTCAATTCCTGATCCTAACTACCCACGGGCTAGTAGAATGTGAGCCTACTTACATACTTGGGAGGGGGGTGTATGGGTGACGGCTATTTGACTGTGGGTTGGATAGGGATCTACGTGGCGGTATTCGCCATCGCTGTCTCGATAGGCATCTACGCACTTCAGCGCAAGATCTCAGCAATTGGCTGTGGTTTGGAGCTATCTAGTCATCTGGTTTCAGTGAAGGAAGTTGCCCAAGGGGCCGTGGAAATACTGTTCCATGGGGAGAAGGTGAGGGACGTGGCGATCTATAGGTTCTTTCTCACCAATTGTGGAAGGATGCCCATACCTGGGGCGGATGTAGTTCATCCAATTGGTGTTTCCCTTACGGGCGGAGCTCGCCTGCTGAGCGCAAACGTTGGTTACTGTAGTCCACCGCAGCTGAGCGAGCACGTTGAGCTCAAGATTAATGAGCAGGGATTCTCAGTGCATACCGCAGTGCTGAACGCGGGTGATGAGATTGCGGTTGACCTGATCGTTGCAGGCTATGAGTCCCATCGAATTGAGGGGCGCGTCCAGGGCATCTCAAAGTTCAAACATCAGACAATGGAGTCCCGTTCCCGGATATCTCTATTGACCGCCATCGCCTTCATGAGTGCCGGCGCCCTGGCTGGCACGGTCGTGATAGCTATCACTGGGTCAAAACCGCCCTCGGAATTGCTTCAGAATATCCTGGCTCCCGCAGGCGCAGGCATCTTGGGCTTCTCCGCGTCTTGGCTTGCAGGCTCGTTTCTTGCGAAGAGCAGGCGCGATGCATTCGGGAAATAGGAGTTCTCATAATAGATGCGGGGAGCATCGACGGATGCATGGGAGTTTCCCGGATAAAAGGAGGCTTGCTGATGAACTTCGCCTCTTCATCGGAGACCAACCATTCTTAGCCTTTCTCCAAGATGAACTGCATAGGCACTTCATGGGACGGGAATTTAACGCTAGCGAGGAGATCAGGCTTCTGACTTCATATCCCGACTATGGGGATTCGGTTGTTTTGGCGACCACCTAGGTAGAGAGCCTCTGCTCCCTCCCATGGAAGTATCAAGTATGCATGCGCTCTTACAGACCTCGTTCGTTCGGTCATTGATAAGGGGCAGCGATTGCTTGAGGGCCGTGAGCGAGGAAAGGAAGACCAGGGGGGGGCGGCGCTTTTTGGCGCCGACAGGTGCTTGGCGCCCTAAGGCACTACGTGCGCGTGCGTAACAAAGCAGGGCACCAAGGCAAAAATCTCGATGCCACACGCACTGACTGAGGTCAGGAAACGCCCCATGAGGATGTTCCCGGAGACGCCGCCTTACCCTGCAAGCTTCTAGAGTAGGCGAGCTTAGCGATTGCCGCCCCAACGGATGCCAAACAAAAGATATGGATCTCGAATACTCAACCGGTGTTGCTCAGCATTCCAATCTAGCTTGTCGGAGTTTGAACGGTCGTTTACAAGTCTTGCCATATGGAAGCATGAATCCGAAAAGTGAGGACTATCGCTCTTGCAAAGTGCCGCAACTCTGACCTGCATGTCAGAGTAGCTAAAGTGGAGCTTCGGCGGGTCCATTGCGATGGCCCTGACCAATATCTGATAAACGTCCTCAGCCGTATCGTCCTTCAACACGTATGCTTTTCGTGGGTTGCCGCGAATGAGTGGGCCTTCCCGCATTACGTTGATCGTCGTGCTGAAGTCAACGACCTTTGATGCCGCATTGCATACCTGGGCGAGAAATCCTCTTTCGTCAGGAATTTGTATTGGCCGCTCAGCAGTCTCTGACGCGCCAATTGCATAGCACGCCTCTAAGCAGAGGGATTGCATAAGCTGCGGAGATCCGGCTGCCTCTTGTGCCATGGAAAGTGCAAAGTCGTCCGAGCAGACTACGTTCAGCGTCACGAAACCCTGCTTTGCAATAGCAACAAGCTCGTCGTCTGACCAGTACTTGAAGTTAAAGTCTACAATCCGACCTTGAAGATCGTCGTTGGCGCGTAGAACATCTTCCGATCGAAACGGAACGGCAGCCGTCGCTATCCGCACACCTGCTTCGACTGCGCGCTTGATCTGCTGTGCGAGAGCGGTTTGGACATCCGTTGGGATGTAGTGGAAATCGTCGACGAAGATGGTAAGTCCGCTATTCGCCAAATCTGCTATGACTACTTGCAACAGATCGATTGCCTTTGTCTGAGTCAGTGAGGCCTCAGAAGATTTTCCTCGACTCACCTCTCCATTCGCTTTGGCCTTGGCGACTAGGATGCTGCCTTCCACCTCGCCGGAGACTTTGTATCCCCCGGACATGACCTCAACTCTCTCGGCGGATTGCCCCGTGTCGCTCCCAATAGCATGAAGTATGCGTGTCCACAGCAAGTCGGGAGAGGTGACGCCAGCCCCGGTAACGATAACGGTGTTCTCGGTGCCTGCGGCGCTCTTAATGAAGACGGTTTTCCCCGACTTTGAGGGCCCGACGACGCGGACAAGCTTTCCGCCTTCTTCAATCGCACGATCGTACGTTGTCTTCATCCCCTTGAGATGATCCGTAACCAATGTGACTGTCGGTAGCCGCTGCGGGGTAAAAACGTCCGTTGCCTTCATCAGAAATTCCCCTTAAGAAGTGGATATGAGATCGTTGGGCTATCAAGTTCGCATCACAATTTGAATTCGGCAGGTTCTCCCAGCCACCCTCAATTCGACGGAAGAGCATTCCATTGATGCAGCGCAGATTCTGCACTTTCTGGGATGGCTGTACCAGCTGACGCTCGGGAAGTGCCGATGGCACCGAACTAACAGCCGTCGGCGCCTCAGTCCTCACCGTCGACGACTGCTAAGCGGCCTCGATGGCTCGCCGCAAACCTTCAAACCGCTCACTCCAGGCACTGTTAATGCCGCCAACCGCAAGCACTCCGATGGTTGCAAGATTCACCAGCGTCAAAATCCGGTGGTCAGCCGCGGGAAATTCCAACGCTTCCGCTCAATCGGCGGAAGGTGCTCACCACACGCGCGCTGGCGAGGCTCATGTAGAAGACCTTGAGAGCCAAGCCAGAGCCGGAGCCATTGCCAAGCAGAAGACACGAACGCTGCCGCAGCCTGAAACAGCATTTCGCATAATGTATATTATGTTCTCAGCGACTGGGCATCCGACGCGTCTTCCAACCGACCGCCCCAGGACACCCCAGCATCACCGCAGCTTCTATCTCCAGCCATCCAGCCACCGCAGCCTTGGTCGCCGGCAGCGCCCAGACTCACAACAACTCATCCTTGTAGCACCGCCAACCACGGGTCGGCACGCTCAACCCCCCATCAACCATGCGCACCTCACCGGGCGAGCGTTGAATTCTGAGCGTCACCCACGCCCTAAGTCCTGCAGAATTCACCGCCCAGCAATCCCGTCGCCGTGACGCGTCACGTTAATTGATCCCTTCAGGCCCATCGACCGCCTCGACTTTGGGCCGGCACCCTCGGTGCTGGCGTCCAGCCAGCGCTATGCATTGTCAGCGTCCGCAGCACACGCAGCTCGCGCGCGCCTGCGGACGCAACTCAGAAGTTGGTGGACGCATCAGGCTACTGCACCGCGCTCACGCCGTGTCATTGCCGACACAAGACTTCAACTTCTACCAACTCCGCTCTAGGAAAAGTCTCAAAAATCGAACGTTTTCGATGCTCGACGCGACAGCAGCGCCAGAATGGGCACCACGCCACTCGGCGCTGACAACACTGCTGCGCATGAACGGATTCCCTGCACCGCGCCGGCTTCGCCTGGCGCTGCTCGATGACCATGACGTCGTCCGCCGCGGCACGGCCTTTCATCTCGGCAACGACAGCCGCTTCGAGATCGTCGCCAGCCACAGTGACAGCCAGGCCTTCGTGCTGGCCCTGCAGCAATGCCACGCGGATGTGGCCATCATCGATATCACCCTGGCGCCGGGTGATATCAGCGGCGCCGAGCTCGTCCAGCATCTGCGACAGGCGTTGCCGCGGGTAACGCTGCTTGGCTTCGCCGGGCAGAACTCGGTGGCGATCATCAACCACCTGCTGGATGCGGGAATCAGCGGCTTTGTCGGCAAATCCGAGCCTTTGGCTGAACTCTCCGAGGCGGTTGTGCGCGTCTCGCAAGGGCTTTGCCGGATACCGCCTTCGTGCAAGTTGCTGACGCCCTGCGATGCCCTGAGCCGTAATGAGCGCGAGGTCATTCGATTGGTTCTGGACGGGCTGACCGTCTCGGAAATTGCCCTGCACCGGCATCGCAGCGTGAAGACCGTCAGCACGCAGAAGATTGCCGCGCTGCGCAAGCTGGGGCTGCGCAACGACGCGGAGATCTTCGCCATGCGGCAGCAGCTGGAGGCCCTGTGACCGCGCTGTTCAAGCGCGTCCGCAATTGCCTGCTGCTGGCGCTGCTCACGCTGCTTCCCTGCACGTCCGCCGGCGACATCCGGCACGGAGAATGGGCGGCTGGACGCGAGGTCCGGGTGGCTGCGGGCCCCACGCTGCATCCCGCCCCCGAAGATGCTGCCGACCCCGAGGTGCTGCAGACGCTGGCGCATGGCTATGCCGCGCTCGTTGCCCGCCATTCCGGCCTGACCTTCATCGAAGTTCCTTTTCCCAGCACCCTCGCCGCGATGGCCGCCGTCTGTGAGGGACGGGCCGATCTTGTGCTGGCGATGGGTGCTGACGATGGGGCGCACCTGCCCTGCCCCAGCCTGGCGCCATCGCGCAGCTTTCATGGCGGCGCGAGCGTGCTCGCCGGCCGCATCGGTGAGCGTTTGCCGCGGCGGTTTGCCGATCTCGGTACGTTGCGCATCGCTGCTGTTGAAGGAGGCCCCTACCCAGCGTGGCTGGCACAGCACCACCCTGCAGTGCCTGTACTGCCGCACCCCAGCATGCGGGCGGCATTGGCTGCCGTGGATGCCGGCATTGCCGACGCTGCGATCGGCCTGGAATCCACTGCAGGTGCGATAGCACGGCGTCACTTCTCCCACAGTCTGCGGCTACAGACAGTTGATGCCGATTTTTCGACACAGCTGCATCTGCTCGCCCGGCGCGAAGACCAGGCGCTGCTTGATCGTATCGAGGTGGCACTGGATGACATCACCATCGAAGAGCATGCCCAACTGCTGCAGCGCTGGGCCCGGCAGACGCTGCCGGCCGCGCTCGGCCAGAAGGTGCGCGAAGGCCTCGATGGCACCGCGCTCTGGCTGTTGCCAGCCGCAGCCCTGCTGCTGGCATTCCCGTTGCTGGCTGCACGCAGGCTGCGCCAGCAGCAGGGTCTTGATCAGAAGCAGGTGCAGATGACGGGCATGATCAGCCATGAGGTGCGCAATTCCGCCCAGGCCGTCATGGCGTCGATCGACCTGCTGGGCCAAGCGCCACTGCCAGCCGGGCAGCGCGAGCTGGTGGCCGCTGCGGCCACTGCCAGCCAGACATTGCGCGGATTGCTCAACCGCACGCTGGACTTCTCTCGCCTGGCCAGCGGCACTTTCCGGCCAAAGCAGGTGCCCTGCAACGTCCCTGCGATCTGTACGCAGGCGCTGCAGGCCATTACGCCCCTAGCGCAGAAGAAGGCGCTGAGCTTGCAGCTCCGCGCACCGCAGATGCCGTTCCCGATGATGGCAACGGACCCGGACTGCCTGCGCCAGCTGCTCGACAACCTGCTCGGCAATGCCGTCAAGTTCACCGACGTAGGCGGCGTTGAACTGCGCCTGCAGCTGGATGCGCCCACGAAGAACGCATCACTGTTGATAGAGGTCATCGACAGCGGCATCGGCATCGCGCCAGCGCAGATGAGCACCCTGTTCGAGCCCTTCCGGCAGGCCGATGCAGGCAGGCAGCGCGGCGGCAGCGGCTTGGGACTTTCCATCTGTCGCACGCTGGCCGAAGCCATGGCCGGCACCCTGGATGTCCATAGCGTACATGGCCGTGGCAGCCGCTTCATTCTTCGCCTGCCCATGCGGCAGGTGCAGGAAGATGCGCCTGCCACTACCACTGCGTCCGCCCTGCCCCGGCTGGCCGGTATGCGCATCCTGCTGGCGGAGGATCACGCGCTGACCCGACAGGTCATTGCCGCCCAGTTGCGGCGCTGGGGCGCGACGGTGCAGGAGGCTGCCAATGCCGAAGATGCCTTGGCAGCCCAGGGGCAGGCGCCCTGCCCGCTGGTGATGCTGGACATCGGTCTGCCGGGAATGGATGGCTACGCGCTGGCCCGGCAATTGCGGTTGCATGAGGCAGAAGGCGCGCCGCGCGCCCGGCTGATCGCGCTTTCCGCCTTCACTGGCGACGACCACACGCTGCGCTGCCAGGTTGCCGGCATCGACGCGGTGTTGCTCAAGCCGTTGCAGGCCGACGCGCTGCTGCAGGCGCTGGGCCAGCCTGTGCCCGGCCGTGCCGTCGAGAGCACTGCCCGCGAACTGGTGGCCGCCTACGAAGAAGATATCGATCGCGAGCTGCAATGCCTGCATGAAGCGATCGCTCGTTGCGATGCCGCGCAGCTGCGCCATCATGCGCATCGCCTGCAGGGCGTGCTGCAGATGCTCAACGCGGGCGGCATGGATGCACGCGCCGGCGAACTATGGGAGCTGGGCGATCGCGTGCCGCCCCTCTGGGGCGATGCGCGCCAGCTACTGGCCGAGCTGCGAACGTGGCGCGGCTCCCGGGGCTCGAGAGCCGCGCCGGCGCCCTGAATCAGGCGGCGTTGCGGCCTGCCTGGCGGCGGGTCAGGTCGTTGAAGCGACCCAGCGACATCAGGTGCTGGTGGATCAGCGCCAACCAGCCGTTGCGGTGCCATTCGATGACGGTCGCATCCGGCAGCGCAATGAACTTCTCGACATCGACGACGAAGAAGCCGTTGAGGTTGAACTCGCGACCATCGGGCAGGCGCACGGTTGCATTGCGCTCGACCAGCAGGCCGTTGTCGACCAGTGCCTTGGAGAATGCCTGGGTCTGTTCGTGCTCGCGGGTGAACTGGCCGCAGAACTCAAGCGCCTGCTGCACCATGTCGGTGGCCTTGCCATCGACAAACAGCGGCTGGCCTTCTTCGCCGCCACGGACGATGCGCGGACTCTCTTCGTCGATGCCGAGCAGGAAGTCATTGTCCGCGCCGGTGTCGATGAAGATGAAGGGGTGGCGGCGCAGGTAGGCCGGGATGTAGGTCTCGTCGTCCCACAGGCCATCGGTGATGAACAGATTGTCGGTGGTTACACCCACGGCGGCCATCGGCACCGCGCTCGGGCCTGCGAACAGGATCGGGAAGTGGTGCAGCGCCAGCGAGAACTCGCCCAGCACCAGCGGGATGGAGTTGCTGCTGGCAGCGAACTCGAGCTTGCCCGGCAGGATGCGCAGATCGGCGTGCAGGTCTGCCTGCAGCGGCACCGGACGGGTGTAGAACAGGGGCGCGCTGCTCGGCGCAGCTTCGGTGGTGGTGTCGCTGGTGGTGGTCATCGTGGAAACCATGTCGATCATGCGCGCCTGCCATCCCGGGCGCGCCAGCGGGAACAACCTGAATCCCGCATTATCAACAAGGCAGGTGACAACGGCCACCCCGCGGCCGACTTATTTCAGCTGCAACGGGTAACGCTGCCACAGTACGTGGACCAGGAAGCCGGCCAGTTCGGTGTCGCGCGCACTGACTGCCGCACGGATCTTGTCCAGCAGGACCATGTCGCTGCAGTGCCGCACATCGGCATGGTTGGCCTGCCCTGCGCGGCGCGCTCGATAGCGTGCGGCCCGCTGTGCGTCGCTCATTGCGTACCCGAACTTGGGCGGCCGACCGCGTTTGCGCGGCAGGGTCAGCTCCAGGGTTCCGGGATCATTGTCATCACGCATGGGCAGGGTGCGGGCGGCGGCAAGCAACGGGGGGTGCGCAATTTATCGTGAGGCATCACTTTAATCCAGCTTTTTCTGCAGTTTTGTTGCAATGCAGTGCCGTGCGTCGCGCACGAAGGGGACACATCCACGCATGGCGTGGATCTACTTCCCTGGGTGGATACGCGCCATGCGTGGTTACGGCCCCGCCAGCACACAAAGAAAGGGAGCCCGCGAACGGACTCCCTTGCGCTTTCTTTACGATGCACGCACCGGCTCGTAGCCATGCAGGTGCGATTCGCTGCTGGCGCGTCCCTGGCTCAGCGAACGCAGCGAGGTCGTGTAACCGACCAGCTGCGCCAGCGGCGCGAAACCACTGACTTCGGCGCGACCGTCCTGGTCGTCAATGCGGGCGACGCGGCCATGGCGACGATTCAGATCGCCCACCACGTCACCCACCGAGGCGGACGGCGAATGCACCGTCACCGCCATCACCGGCTCCAGCAACTGCGTGCCGCTGGCCGCCAGCGCGGCCTTGATGCCCTCGCTGCCCGCCCGATGGAACGCCATCTCCGACGAGTCCTTCGCGTGGGTCTGACCATCCACCAGGCTGACCTCGATGCCGACCACCGGATGACCCTGCGGGCCTTCCGACAGCGCGGCACGAACGCCCTTCTCCACCGCAGCGATGAAGTTGCGCGGCACCACGCCGCCAACGATGCGGTCATTGAACACGACCTCGCCGTCGTCGCGCGGCACCACATCCAGCACCACGTGCGCGAACTGGCCCTGACCACCGGTCTGCTTGACCAACCGGCCCACAACACCTTCAACGGCACGCTGCGGCGTCTCCTGGTAAGCCACGCGCGGCGCGCCAATGCCGATGTCCAGCTTCCATTCGCTGCGCAGGCGTTCGACCATCACTTCCAGGTGCAGCTCGCCCATGCCCCAGGCCAGGGTTTCACCCGTGTCGCGATCGGTTTCCACCCGGAACGAGGGATCTTCCTGGGCCAGGCTGGCCAGACCTTGCGCCAACCGGATCAGATCAGCCGCACGGGCCGGCTCCAACCGCCATGCCAGCACCGGGGCCTGCGCCTGGATGCTCTCCAGAAGCAACGGCTGCCCTCGCCCGCTCAGCGTTTCACCGCTGACCGCATCCTTCCAGCCCAGCACCGCCACGATGTCGCCGGCCATGGCCTGCCCGATGTCCTGGGTCTGGTCGGCCTGCACACGCACCAGCCGGCTGATGCGACGCCCTTGCGGGTGCTGCGAGCTGGCCACGTTGTCGCCCACCTTCAAGGTGCCCGAGTACAGCCGCACGAAGCTCAACGCGCCGTGCTGCTGGTGGGTGATCTTGAACAGCAGGCCCGCCAACGGGCCGTCCGGGTCCGGCGGCAGCAGGACGTCGCCGCCCTCGCCTTCAGCAGTGACCGCAGGACGATCCAGCGGCGACGGCAGGTAATCGACCACCGCATCCAGCAGCGTTTCGATGCCCTTGTCCTTGAACGCAGCGCCGGCCAGTACCGGCACGCCCGCGCCCGCCAGCGTCGCGCGACGGATCGCTGCGCGCAGCATCGCCGCGTCGATGTCACGGCCTTCCAGCCATGCCGTTGCCAGCACATCGTCATGGTCGGCCACGGCTTCGACCAGCGCATTGCGCTGCGGCTGCCATTGCGCGCGCTCGGCGTCGCTCCATGCCGTCACCGTCGCTGCGCCTCCGTCCTGCCAGTGCAGCACGCGGCCATCGACCAGGTCGACCCAGCCATGGAAGTCACCTTCGCTGCCCAAAGGTACGCCCAGCGCCCAAGGGCGCGCCCGCAGCTTCTCCTGAAGCTGCTCCAGCACGCGATCGAACGAAGCGCCGATGCGATCCATCTTGTTGACGAACGCAATCAACGGCACGCCATGCCGGCGCGCCTGGCGCCACACGGTTTCCGATTGCGGCTGTACGCCGTCCACGGCCGAGAACACGGCCACGGCACCGTCGAGCACGCGCAGCGAGCGCTCGACTTCGATGGCGAAGTCGATGTGGCCGGGTGTGTCGATCAGGGTCAGCTGATGCAGCGGCAGATCGCGCGGCGCCCATTGCGCGTGCACGGCAGCGGCGCCGATGGTGATGCCGCGCTCGCGTTCGATCGCCGAGAAGTCGGTGGTCGCGTTGCCGTCGTGCACTTCACCGACGCGGTGGATTTCGCCGGTCTTCCACAGAAGGCGTTCGGTAAGCGTGGTTTTGCCAGCGTCGATGTGGGCAATGATGCCGAGGTTGCGAAGACGCGACAGAGTATGGGTGTTCATGAGATGGGTTCCTGCTGGGCCAACTTCGGGGGCCGCACACCCCGGTTGGCTACAGGGTGTGCGGCTGGCGTTCGGTCTCGGCGATCTGGTGCATGGCACGTTCTCCTTGCGGTGGAGCGGGTTGAGGGATGGAAAGCGGAAACGAAAAGAGCGCCCCGGAGGGCGCTCTGTGGATGGTCCAGCGAAGGCCGCGATCAGCGGCCTCGTGGGGCTCCAGGCAGACACGCCCGTTCCGCGCTTGCGCGGGTCAGGGTGAAAAACTTCAGGAGCGGCATCCGGTTCATGCGGCGCATTCTAGACCTGTGGATCTGGTGCGCAAGTGAATATTGCGCGCATGGATGGAACGATGAGCCCCAAAGTAGAGCCACCCCCATGGGTGGCTGCAACCCAGGACGCCAGGCTGCTTACTTGTAGTCGTGCAGACGGCGGGCATCACCCACGGTCGCGGCATGCTGCTCTACGGTCGACACCCAGCCCTTCAGGGGCATCGCCGGGTCGGTGCGCGGCTTGCGCGGCCCGCCACGAATCAGCACTTCGGTCCAGCTGCCAGTTAATGGCAATCTCACCCCATGGCATATGGCGACTCATGCCGTTTCGCCGCCGCTTACTTGGTGAGCTCTGGCTTGGCCAGACAAGCCCTCGTCGCAAGGATGTCGCTAAAGCCCCGCCGCACAGCCTGCCTGCGGATCACTCGCTTGGACGTCGCAACAGCGCAAAGATCCGTGCAACCACGCTTTTCTCGGGCAGATGGCAGACCTGGATCTGCGCACAAGGCTACAAGCACTTGCCTGGGCGACCAGGCGCACCCAATGATTTCGTACGCCACCTGCGCAAGCACCCGAAGATCGATCCCGAGAAGCAAAAACGGCCTGACTTTGAATATCCTCGCTCTCATACTGACATCGACCAATCTCATTCACATCTTCACCACCGGACCGGAATTTGTCCGAGAGAATCCAAACAACTTCCACTGCAACCAGCCTGATGTAATCGCGAAAGCAGTGGAAAAAGTAAGATCCGAAGCCCAGGATCGCATGTATGTAGAGGGACTATCCCAACTTTCAACGCCCCGCAGATCAACCGACGACCTGGAGGAATTGGTTGATTCGATTCCAATCGATCTCAGAGTCACCCAGACCAAAGCGTCAGAAAGCGCCTTTGCGCTCATCGAGTGTGAAGCCACGATAGAGTTTGAAATTCCGGATCACACCATGAATTTGATACGCAGGGATCAACGCTCCAAGGACGTCACGACACGCGGCCACGCGCAACTCACCGACAAGGGAATTTTCTGGGGAAATTTTAGATTTGGGGTTGAATTTGACGGAAGGAGGCCAGCCATTGTCGAGCTGTCTGGCCTGCAATTTCCACAAGTCCTACTGTCAACCATTGCGATCACGATAGCGGACAGCGACATCATCCTTGAGCGTCGTCTGGCAGTGGTCGCTGCCGATTTCTACATTGTGGATAGAGACCTCAACTCCTTCTGGAGGGCGCTCTCGACACAGCAGCGCCTACGCATGCGGAGGTCGCAGCGCGAGTGGATTGTCGAGAAGATCAGAACCTGCAGCGATGTTGATGGAAAAGGTTACGAGTCCCTGCCGATCGTTGAGAAAATTGACGTTCTCACTTGCCATCGCAGAATGACAGAGGAGCGGCTGACACTGCTTTACAACTAGCCGCGCCTCGCAGAAAGGTGCGGCCACTGCCGTCAACATCATAGCCTTGGGCCCGAGCAGGTCAGCCACGCATACTGGGCATTCAGCAGTACAACATAGGTACCCCTGACGCTCCACATCGGCTTCGCCCATGAGCCTAGCCAGGATTGCGCCTCAAGACTGAATATCTTGAGTTCCCCAAACGCCCTTACTTGCAGTCGTGCAGACGGCGGGCGTCACCCACGGTCGCCGCTTGCTGCTCGACGGTCGACACCCAGCCCTTCAGGGACATCGCCGGGTCGGTGCGCGGCTTGCGCGGACCGCCATGGATCAGCACTTCGGTCCAGCTGCCGGTGGGCGCCAGTTCGGCCAGGCGCGCTGCCTGGTCTTCATCGGTACTGAAGGTGTCACCCGGCGCGGACGGCTTTGCGTTATTGACCGTCGCCTGCTTGCGCACGCGTACACGCAAGGCGCCGTCCGGCATGCGCTGGGTGGCCACCTCGTAGCGCTCCACGCCGTAGGCCCACTTGGATTCACCAAGGCGACGCGTCTCGGTGCCGTCATTGGCCACTTCGATCGACTCGCCGGTGACCGCGCCCAGCGCAGCAATGCCGCCGAAGCCGGCCATCATCGCCTCGTACGCCACCATCTGCCGCTGTTCGACCGACAGCTTGCTGGCGTCGGGCTTCATCCCAGGCAGATTGAGGTAGGCCGCTTTCTTGCACAACAGCAGCACACGCTTGTCCTCCCAGGCCATGCCGATCTCACCATTGCCGAAGTACTCGGTGGTGAACGATGAAACCGCTGCACCCTCGCCGGTCGAATGCCGTGTCTCAATCAGCGACGCCTGCTCGGATGCAGTCATCAACGAAACCTTGCTGGTTGCAGCGGCGCTTGCAGCGCCGACAACGCCGATCAAGGCGACAAACAGCGCGCAACGCGGGCGGGAGAGATTCATCAAGCCATTCCTTTGAAAAAATCGAGCCGCACATGATACGCGGCACAGCCTGGCATGCCCGCTTCGCCTCAGGTCACCACCACCAACGGCACACCGCGGCGCGGATGCTGCAGCACCACTACGTCCTGCTGGTAGACGCGCTGCAGATTGGCCTCGGTCAGCACCTCCGAAGGCGTGCCGTCAGCCGCCACCCTGCCCTGTTCCAGCAGCACGATGCGATCGGAGTACCCGGCCGCCAGGTTGAGGTCATGCAGCACCACGATCACGCACGCGCCCGCTTCGGCGCAGGCGCGCACGCTGCGCAGGGTGCGCTCCTGGTGGCGCAGATCCAGCGCAGCCGTGGGTTCATCCAGCAGCAGCAAGGGCGTGTCCTGTGCCAGCACGCGGGCGAAGGTGGTCCGTGCCGATTCACCGCCCGACAGCTGCTGCACTTCGCGCAGCCGCAGTGCCTGCAGTTCGGCAGCATCGATTGCGCTTTCCACCTGCGCATCGTCCACCTGCGGGTCCGGCGGATGCGGCAGGCGCCCCATCGCCACTACTTCTTCCACGCTGAAGGCGAAGCGCACGCCGTGTTCCTGCGGCATCACCGCACGTTCGCGTGCCAGCGGCCCGGCCTTGTAGTCGCGCAGCGGTCGTCCGTGCAGATGCACGTCGCCACCGTCGGCGCGCAGATCGCCGGCCGCCACACCCAGCAACGTCGACTTGCCGGCGCCATTGGGGCCCACCAGCGCCGTCACCGTGCCCGGCTGGAACGCAAGGGTAATGCCATGCAGAATCTCGCGCTGCTGGCGACGCACCACCACATCGCGCAATTGCAGAAAAGCGCTCATGCGGCCGCCTTGCGACGCTGCTGCAGCACCAGCCACAGGAAGAACGGTGCGCCCAGCGCGGCCGAGAACAGGCCCAGCGGAATCTCCGCAGGCGGATCCAGGGTGCGTGCAGCGGTATCGGCCACCACGATCAGCAGCGCACCCAGCAGGCCCGACAACGGCAGCAACCAGCGATGGCCGGGGCCAACCAGCAAGCGTGCCACGTGCGGTACCACCAGGCCGACGAAACTGATCGAGCCAGCGAACGCTACCGCAGCGCCGACCAGCAGCGCACTGAAGGCCACCAGCAGGCGCCGTGTACGCGCCACGTCCAGCCCCAGATGCTGTGCTTGGCGCTCGCCGAGCGCCAGCATGTCCAGCGGCGTGGCCAGGCGATGCAGTGCGAACGCGCCGATGGCGAACAGCGGCAGCACCGCCACCACATCAGCCCAGTTGGCCCGCGCCAACGAGCCCATCTGCCAGAACACCAGCGATTGCAGTTCGCTTTCGTTGGCGATGTAGGTGAGGAAACCGATCAATGCCGAGCAGAATGCGGCCATCGCAATGCCCACCAGCAACAGCGTGGCATTGCCACTGCCCTTGCCTGGTCGGGCCAAGGCGTAGGTCAGCCCGATCGCAGCAGCACCGCCAGCGAACGCCGCCACTGGCACCAGCCAACCGGCTGCACCCGCGGCACCGAGCACGATCGCCGCCACCGCGCCCAACGCAGCGCCCTGACTGACACCCACAATGCCCGGATCGGCCAGCGGATTGCCGAACAGACCCTGCAGGCTGGCGCCGGCCATCGCCAGCGCCGCCCCTACCATGGCACCCAGCAGCGCACGCGGAATGCGCAGCTGCCAGACCACGGCCAGGTCACGGCTGCTGACCGATTGCGGATCCAGCAGGCCCAGCTTCACCGCCAGCGCCTGCATCACTTCCAGCGGCGGCAGCCGCAGCGGACCCACGGCGAACGACGCCAGCACCGCGCCCAGCAGCGCGATCAGCGCAATCAACAACATCGTCCGCCCGCGACGGCGGCGCCGATCCGCAGGAGTCATGCCTTCGGCAGCGCCGCCAGCGCCTGGGCCAGGGCCAACGCGCCCGCACCGGAACCGATGCTGGCGTACTTCAACTGCGCATCCGGCATCACCCACACCCGGTTGGCCTGTCCGGCCGGGGTCTGCTTCAGCGTCGGGTAGGCCTTCCACAGGCCTTCAGCGCCACCGAACAGCTGCAGGTCGTGCTCGGTCACCAGGATCACGTCCGGCGCCGCCGCGACCACGCCTTCGTTGCTCAGCTGCGAATAGTTGGCCACGCCGGCCTCGGTGCCGATGTTGAGGCCCCCGGCCAGTGCGATCAGCTTGGCCGATGCGCTGTCGGCGCCGGCCACGGTGGGCGAACCGCCCGCTCCCGTCGCCGACACATGAATCACCCGCGGCGCATGCGCCAGACCCTTGCCGATCGCGGCGGCCTCATCCAGCTGGCGCTGCACCTGCGTGGCCAGGGTCTGCCCTGCGTCGGCCACGCCGAGCACGGCGGCGATCTTGCGCACCTTGTCCGGCGCCGGCTGCAGGTCATCGATCACCACTGCAGGCTCGCCCACTTCGCGCAGCTTCTTTGCCAGTTCGGTGTGGCGACGCAGGCTGTTGCCGATGAACAGCGAGCCCTGCAGGCTCAGCACGCCCTCCACGCCGGTCGTGCGGTTGAACAGGAACTGGTGCGGCGCAGCCAGGCCTGCGTGGGTGGTGGTGTTGGTCGGCGCGGCGAACACCTGCTTGCCCAGCCCCAGCGCCTCGATCACTGCGATGATGTCGTCACCGCCGGCAATGATCCGGCTGCTGTCACCCACTTCCACATCGGCGCCATCGTCGGACTGCACCTTGGTCGGCAGCACCGCCTGCTGCCCCGGCAGTGCCGGCACGTCGCTGCCTGCCACCCGCTGCCAACCCGCGGGAAGTACTGCCGCCTTGGCGGTGGCGGCCGCCGGTGCTGCTGCGTCTGGGTTGCCGGCAGACGGCGGCGCTTTGTCGCCACAGGCGGCCAGCACCAATGAAACGGCAATCGGGAGCGCGCACTGGCGCAGGCGGGAAGCGATGTTCATGCAGATTCTCCTTGCTGGCAGAGCGGCGGGGTGCCGCCCTGCCCTGTGGCTTACGGCTGGCGCAGGCTGATGCGGGTGATGCGGTCACCCTTCGGATCCTCAGCGCCACGCGACTTGTTCACGGCGAAGACATTGCCCTTGCCATCGGCGCGGACGTGATTCGGGAAGGTGCCGCCATCGAGGTTGCCGACCACCTTGCCATCACGATCGACGGCAGTGACCGTGCCGGCGCCGCGATTGGTGACGTAGGCCAGGCCGCTCTTCGCATCGAAGGCCACGTTCAGTGCGCCGGCGCCGACCGGCACGTCGTGCACGACCTTGCCGCTGGCCACGTCGACGACCAGCAGGTTGTCGGTACCCTGCGAGGCCACGTAAAGGCGGTTGCGCTCGGCATCGAATGCAACGCCCGAAGCGCTGATCGAATTACCCAGGTCGATGACCTTGTCGACCTTGCCGCTGGCGACATCGATCACCGCCGCTTCCGGCGTACCGATGCTGACCGTGAACAGCTTGCCGCTTGGCTCATCCAGCACCAGGCTCATCGGCACGAATTTCTCATCGTCCACGCCGGAGGCCAGGGTGATCGGCTCCAGTGCCTTCAGTGTCTTCGCATCGAACACCGACAAGTGGTCTTCGCCGGTGGCCGAGGCGAACACCTTGCCGTGCGTGCTGTCGACCACGACGTCGCGAGCGTGCGGCACGGTACCGACCGGGAACTGGTGGACCAGCGACAGATCCGCCTGGCGATAGACGGCCACGGTGTCCTGGCGGGTGTTGCTGACCCAGACGTTGCCATTGGCATCATCCACGCCCACGCCATACACCGCGAACACTGCACCGTTGGTGCTGCCCGGCACCTGCGCCGGGGTGATGGCCTTGGTCACCTTCAGCGACTTCGGGTCCAGTTTCAGCAGCTGCGACTGGGTGACCGGCGGGCGGCCGACGGCCGAGGTCACGAACACTGCGTTGCTGGCGGCGCTGTAGGCCGACTGGTACAGGCCCGGCACCAGCTTGTTGGACTGGGTGGCGAACTTCGCCTGGCCCGACAGCGGCAGCTGCGGCGACACACGCAGCTTCAGCACGGCTGCGGCGGCCGGCTGGCTGGCGCGCACCATCACCGGGTGAGTGCCCGGCACCGCGTCGGCCGGAATGGCCAGCTGGGTCTTGAAGTTGCCATCGGCATCGACCACCACCGGCTGGCTGTTGAGCACGGTATCGCCACGCAGCAGGCTGACCTGCTGGCCCGGCACGAAGCCGCGGCCGGTGACATCGGCGGTGCTGCCGGGAACCACGTTCTCACCGCGTGAGACAACCTGGCCCTTGAAGGTAGCGCTGGCCGGCTGGTCGAACACCGGCTGTGCGGTGGCTGTAACTGCCAGCAGCAGGCCGGCAGCCAGGGAAGTGAGACGGAAAGACGGACGGAACGACATGGAAGGCTCCTTGCACACGTAGGCCGCGCCTCGTGGCGCGGGATTCATCGGTTGCCTTGGCCACTGCACATCGACAGTCCGCCTGGGTAGTGGGGTCGCACGGCACTGCCGTGCGAGGGGTTCATTCGGCGGCGTTGTCACCACCGGTTGACTGGCCGTCATCGGCACTGCGATCGGTCAAGCCATACAGTTCATGCAGCGCCGCGTGGAAGGACGCCGGCAGCATCGGGCCATGGCCCAGGCCCGGGAACTCGCGGTACTGCACGCTCAGCCCCGGCACCTTGCCCAGGCGCTCGGACAGCTGCATCGCCGCATCCGGGGTGGCGCCACCAATGCGGCGCAGATGCGCGACCACGCGCGGATTGCTCATGTCGCGCTTGCCACGGTCGCCGACGCGCTCGGCACCGCCCAGCATCAGCCACACCTTTGCTGGCTGGCCATGCACGTTCTGCACGAACTGCTGCTCGATGTCACCCAGCGGCGCCCCCTGGCTCCACCACAATGACGGACTGGCACTGAGGTAGTACTGGAAGGCGGCCGGACGGGTGTACAGGCTGCTGAGCACGAACAGGCCGCCCAGCGAATGGCCCCACAGGGCCTGCTGCTGGCGATCGATGTTGGCGCGGCGTTCCACTTCGGGCTTGATGCGGCGCTCGATCATGTCCAGGAAGGCCGCTGCGCCGCCGCCGACAGCCTGCGTCCTGCCGCTTTCATCATCGGCGCGATCGATCCACGCGGTGTAGTCGCGGGTGCGCGACGCCGAATCGATGCGCAGGTCGTTGTCGTAGCCGATCAGCACCAGCACCGGCGGCGCCTTGCGTGCGGCCAGCTCGGCCAGCAGCGGCTGGTCCAGCACCATCGCCACGGCGTTGCCGTCCAGTGCGTACAGCACCGGCGATGGCGCCTTGGCGGCCTTGGCCGGAATCGCCACATTCACCCGCCAGCGGCGCTGCTGGTCGGGGCTGTCGATCACGAAACGCTCGAAGCGATAGCTGGCCGCCGGTGCATCGAGCACGGTCTGGCCCATCTTCTGCAGCGGATTGCGTTGCTGCGCGTATGCGTACGGGGTAGCCAGGAGCAGGCCCATCATCAAGGCGGCCAGGCCGGACAGCAGCGGGCCGCGGCACGGAGGCAGGACGGAAGACTTCATCAGTGACGGCGAAAGCGGCACACGGCCACCGGTTCACAAGGGACCGCAGTCTACCTTAAACGCGAATGATTATCACATCGATCAAACGTCACACTGTGTATCACGCGCGCGCCAGTACGTGCGCCAGCGCTTGCGCCAGCGCTTGCGCCGGAAGTCCGGGTTCATCTACTTTTCCTGCCAACGGGGCGCAGGAATCGCCCCGCCCTCGCGGGTGCCTGCCTGGACCCGCCCATCAGCTCCACAACCCGCATGGGATCGGATCCCATGATTGTGAGAACACCTTGAAGCACAAAGCACTGATCGCACTCTTTGCCGGCCTCCTCGCTCCGCTGGCCGGTCACGCCGCGCCAAGCCTTGCCGGGCTGTATTCGGCCTATGAAGAGGCCGGCTATTCCTCCCTTGGACTGGAACAGCTCAACCAGACCGTGCAGTTCACGGCGGTGAGCCTGGGCGCCTCCAGCAACCTGCAGGGCGAGCCGATCCTTGAGGCGGGCGACGAGGATGGCCAGGTGCTGGCCCGCCTGACCGCTTCCGATGACGAGCAGAACGCCAAGCTTGCAGCGATGGAGGAAGGCGTTTCCTTCACCGCCAGCTGCACGCTGCAGTTCAGCTCGGGATCGGACTATCTGGCGTTGGGCGACTGCGTACTGCAGTAACAGCCCGGCACCACTGACAGCAGCGCAGAAACGACGAAGCCGGCTCAGAGCCGGCTTCGTTGCATGAGGCGACGTTGGCGACCTCAGGGGCCAGTAGGCACCGGGCCGTACGGGTTGTCCTGCGGCGTGCCTGGCAGCAGCGCAAAGATCAGGATCACCAGGCCACCACCCGGCACCAGGGCCAGCAGATACAGCCAGCCGGACTGGCCGCAGTCATGCAGGCGGCGCACAGTCACTGCGATAAGCGGCACGATCGTGGCCAGCCAGAGCAGACCCACCAGCGCCAGTGCCCCGATCGTGATTCCGGCCATCCAGCTGGAATCGGCGTCCAGCACAAGACCAGCCACAAGCGCCACCGTCAGCGCGATCAAGCCCACCGCAGTTCCCGCCAGCAACAGAAACAGCTGGAACATCCAGTACTCGCGGCGATTGGCGCGACCCTCGAACTGGGCGTAGCGCTTCAACGGCAGAATCATTTCCTGCACGGCATCGTTCCTTGAAAAACGGGGCCGCGCAGTCTGCCAAATGCGTACAGGCAGGGCAATGAGAAACCTTGCATGAAGCGAACCGGGCTATGCGCCCTTGGCCGCCCTCGCCGCCTCGCGCTCAGCGCGCAGCCGGTCCAGCTTTTCCTTCAGCTTGATCTCCAGCCCGCGCGGCACCGGGTTGTAGTACACCCGCTCGCCCATCGCATCGGGGAAGCCAGTCTGGTCCAGCGCGATGCCGCCCTCGGCGTCGTGGTCGTACTGGTACTCGGCGCCGTAGCCCAGCTCTTTCATCAGCTTGGTCGGTGCGTTGCGCAGGTGCAGTGGCACTTCTTCGGTACCGCTGTCGCGCACATCGGCCTTGGCCTGGTTGAAGGCGGCATAGCCGGCATTCGACTTGGCGGTGCTGGCCAGGTACAGCACCAGCTGGGCGAAGGCGAGCTCGCCCTCCGGGCTGCCCAGCCGCTCGTAGATGTCCCACGCTTCCAGCGCCATGCTCTGTGCGCGCGGGTCGGCCAGGCCGATGTCTTCGATGGCCATGCGGGTCAGCCGGCGTGCCAGATACGACGGATCACAGCCGCCGTCGAGCATGCGCGTGAGCCAGTACAGCGCGGCATCGGGATTGGAGCTGCGCACGGATTTGTGCAGCGCAGAGATCTGGTCGTAGAACTGCTCGCCGCCCTTGTCGAAGCGGCGGGTGCGGTCGGCCAGCACCTGGGTGAGGGTCTGCGGGGTGATGCGACCGCCCTCCCCGCCCGCCAGTTCGGCGGCGATTTCCAGCAGGGTCAACGCACGACGCACGTCGCCATCGGCAGCGGTGGCGATTTCCAGCAGCAGCTCCGGCGCAACCTCGATGTGTTCCTCGCCGAGGCCACGCTCGCGATCGCCCAATGCACGCTCCAGCGCTTCAACGATGTCGGTCGGCGAGACGCCTTCCAGCACGTGCACGCGGCAACGCGACAGCAGCGCGGAGTTCAACTCGAACGACGGGTTCTCGGTGGTGGCGCCAACGAACAGGATGGTGCCGCGCTCGATATGCGGCAGGAACGCATCCTGCTGCGCCTTGTTGAAGCGATGCACTTCGTCGACGAACAGCAGCGTGCGACGGCCTTCGGCGAAGCGCTGCGCGGCCTCTGCCAGCACCTGGCGCACCTCCGGCAGGCCGGACAGCACCGCGGAAATGGCACGGAATTCGGCGTCGGAGTATTCAGCCAGCAACAACGCCAGCGTGGTCTTGCCGCAGCCGGGCGGCCCCCACAGGATCATCGAATGCACCCGCCCGGATTCGACCGCGCGACGCAGCGCACTCTCCGGCGCGAGCAGACGCTTCTGCCCGACCATTTCGTCCAGGGTGCGCGGGCGCATGCGCTCGGCCAGCGGGCGCATGTGCTCCCGATCGACACTCAGCAGATCGGGTCCGGGGAATGAAGTGGAACGATGTCTTGGCACCCGGTCATTGTACCGCGAGAGCGTGCCAACCAAGGTTGGCACCTACCAACGGCGGTAGCGCCGGGCCGTGCCCGGCGGACCATGATCGGTAGTGCCGGCCGCTGGCCGGCAGATCAGAAACGTGTCAACCAAGGTTGACACCCACCAGAGCAGTTTGCGCCGGGCCATGCCCGGCGACCGCGATCAGTTGCCGATGACGTCGGTGCCGGCCGGCGGGGTGAAGCGGAAGGTGTTGGCGGCGAAGCTGGGGTTGCGCTTCCAGCCGCTGAAGCTGATCACGGTGCGCTGGCCGACGGCGTCGGTAATCTCCATCTTCGCCAGACCCTGGGCATTGAAGCCGAGCGCGGCGTACTGGAAGCTGGCTTCGGTCTCGCGCTTCGGCGACAGCGACAGCCACTGCAGGCCGTCGCGCTGCGCGGCCTCTTCGCTGACGTCGTACTGCTGCTCCAGCAGTGCCGGGTTGATCAGCGCGGTCAGCGGGCTGTTCTGCTCTTCCTTGCCCTGCTCGCGCACGGTCGCCTGCTCCAGGTCCGGCTCGAACATCCACACCTTCTTGCCATCAGCCACGATCAGCTGCTCGTGCGGGCGCACGTATTCCCAGCGGAACAGGCGCGGTGCCGACAGGGCGACGCGGCCGCTGGTGGATTCCTTGACCTTGCCACGGCTGTCGAACACCTGCTGGCTGAACTGCCCATCCAGGCCCTTCAGGCCGGTGGTGAAAGTCTTCAGGTCATCACGGGCGCCGGCCCAGGCGCTGCCGGCAGCGGCGCAGGCCACGGCCAGGGTGGTGGTGGCGAGGAAACGGCGGAGGCGAAGGTTCATGCAGGAATCCTGTGGGCGCGCGGCCAGGAAAGTTGGGTGCCAGTGTGCCCGGCAAAAGATGAATGGGCGATCAGGACGCCATTATGACGCCCTGATCGCTGATCGGCGATTCAGCCACCAGTGCCCGGCAGCTTGCCGTACAGCACCTGGCCACGGAAGCCGCGGCGTACCTCGCGGAACAGTGCGCGGAACGCGGCATAGTCCTGCGGCTGGCACAGCGCCTCGGCGCCGCGCACCGCGTTCTGCTGCAGGCGGTGATGCACGGTCACTTCCTGGCCCTGCCGGCTCCAGTCGACCCGGTACTCGCCGGCCGCATTGGCAAACCGCTGGCTGCGCGGAACCGCGATGATCGGGGCATTGGCCGGGAACTGCAGGCGATAGGTTTCCTCGCGCAGGCTGGCATTGCAGTAGAACGGCGTCTCGTTGTCCGGCGCCGAGGCACTGGCATACAGCCCGCGCACCGATTCACCACCGGGCGGATCGGGCACGGCCATGCCGCCGGCCACATCGAAGTCCACGTAGTCCTCGGCCTGGAACGCCATGCGATAGCCGAACGGCCGGGTCAGGTCGACCGGCACACCCTGCAGCTGCAGCTGGCCGCGGCCATCGAAACCGGACGCGGCCATGATCGATTCTTCAGCGCGCGCCCGGTTCTGTGCATTGAGCTGGGCGAACTGCGCGCGCATGCCGATCTCGGCGTTGTCGCTCAGCTGCGGCACCGTCTCGCCACGCAGGTTGCCCTGCGCGTCAAAGGTGAAACGCACGTCCATCACCGTCGCGTTGCGCTGCGGGTCGTTGGCAGGTGTGCGCGCCAGAGTGGCATCGCGGGTGTGCAGCACCGGCGCGCCGAGGTCGCCATCGGGCAACTGGCCGAAGCGCGCCCAGGCACTGGTCGAATCCAGGTACAGATCGAACTCGGGCACGTAGGTGATGGCGTGGTTGAAGCGGCCCAGCAGCGGAATCTTCGGCAGCGTTGGCCCACCGCCGGCACCGATCAGCACCGGCGAACTGGTGATGCCCTTGGCCGCCAGCAGCGCCTCGAGGATCGTTACGTGGTCCTTGCAGTCGCCATAGTGGTTGTCGAGGATGCTCTGCGCGCTGTTCGGCTCCAGGCCGCCATTGCCCAGGTACACCGCCACGTAGCGGATGTTCTGCGCGACCCAGCGATACAGCGCATCCGCCTGCGCGCGACGGTCGCTGATGCCGGCGGTGACTTCATCGGCCAGCGCCTGGATCTCCGGGGTGACCTGTGCGGCCGGCCCTGCTTTCAGTTGATAGGCGCGACCCATCTGCGCCCAGTCGCGGTAGGTACTGGCCATGATGTTCGGCCCGAACTCCCACACCGCCGCCGACCAGTTCTGCGCCTGCATCGGCTCGCGGCGCTGGTAGCGCCAGCGCCACTGCGCCTGGCCGTTCTTCACCACCGGGCGATCACTGCCCTGCACGCCACGGCTGTCCACGTGCATCGGCAGGTTGGCCGGCGCGCTGAGCGTCACCTCGGCATCGTCGTACTGGGTGAACACATTGAAGGTTTCCCACAGGCCGAAGTAGCCCGGGAAGTACGGCGTCAGCTGGGTGCGCCGCACCTGATAGAACAGCCGCGTGCCCGGCGCCAGGTTGGGGAACACGATCACCCGTACCTTGCGGTCGGCATACATCGCGGCCGAGGCGCTGGAATAGCTTTCCTGAGTATAGATGCGGTCAGCCGGCACCTCGCGACGCTGGCCGTCGGCGGTCAGCGTGTAGGCGTTGACCACGTCCAGCGTTTCCATCTTCTCGCTGTAGCTCAACCGCACCTGGCTGAACTGCTCCACCGCTGCCTTGGTCTTGAGCAGGATCTCGTAGGTTTCAGTCTGTACGTTGCCGGCATCGGCACGCACCTGGTAGTCGGCGCGATAGCGGACGAAGCTGAAGTTGTTGCTGGCCTCGGCATCGCTGCCGGTGGACGGCGGCGCGACCGCAGGTGCAACCGTCGCGGCGGCATCGGCCAGCGCCGGGCCGGCTGCCAGCAGGCAGGCCAGCGCCAGCGCGCAGGAAACGGGTTGAAGCATGCGTCGGTTCCTTGGACGTCGGGAGTGCGGCAGGGCTCGACTTACTTCGGCGGCGGCGGTGCCAGCACCGTGCGGTCACCGTTGTGTTCGGGCGAACTGACCACACCGGCCGCTTCCATGGCCTCGATCAGTCGCGCCGCGCGGTTGTAGCCGATCTTCAGGCGACGCTGCACGCCGGAAATCGAAGCGCGACGGGTCTCGGTGACCACGCGCAGTGCTTCGTCGTACAGCGGGTCGGACTCATCGCCGCCACCGGAACTGGTCTCCGGCAGGCCGGTCGCACCGACCACCACGCCATCGCCCATCGTCTGCACTTCGTCCAGCACGCCGTCGACATAGTCGGCCGGCCCCATTGCCTTGAGGTGCTCGACCACGCGATGCACTTCCTCATCGGACACGAAGGCGCCGTGAACACGCTCGGGCATCGCCGTGCCGGGTGGTAGATACAGCATGTCGCCGTGACCGAGCAGCGTCTCCGCGCCGGACTGGTCGAGGATGGTGCGCGAATCGATCTTCGAGCTGACCTGGAAGGCGATGCGGGTGGGAATGTTGGCCTTGATCAGGCCGGTGATGACGTCCACAGACGGGCGCTGGGTGGCCAGGATCAGGTGGATGCCGGCCGCACGCGCCTTCTGCGCGAGGCGCGCGATCAGCTCTTCGACCTTCTTGCCGACGATCATCATCATGTCGGCGAATTCGTCGATGAAGATGACGATGAACGGCAGCGTCTCCAGCGGCCGCGGCGCCTCGCCCAGCTCCGGATTCGGCTTGAACAGCGGGTCCATCATCGGCTGGCCAGCGTCCTGCGCGTCCTTCACCTTCTTGTTGAAGCCGGCCAGGTTGCGCACGCCTACCGCGCTCATCAGCTTGTAGCGGCGCTCCATCTCGGCCACGCACCAGCGCAGGCCGTTGGCGGCCTCCTTCATGTCGGTGACCACCGGCGCCAGCAGGTGCGGGATGCCCTGGTAGACGCTCAGTTCGAGCATCTTCGGGTCGATCATCAGCATCCGCAGGTCTTTCGGCGACGCCTTGAACAGCAGGCTCAGCACCATCGCGTTGACCGCCACCGACTTGCCCGAGCCGGTGGTACCGGCGACCAGCAGGTGCGGCATGCGCGCCAGGTCGGCCACGGTCGAGCGGCCGGCGATGTCCTTGCCCAGCGCGAGGGTCAGCGAACTGGCCGACTTGTCGTACTCCTTCGAGCGCAGCAACTCGGACAGGTAGATCATCTCGCGGGTGACGTTGGGGATTTCCAGGCCGATCACCGACTTGCCCGGGATCACATCGACCACACGCACCGACTTGACCGACAGGCCGCGGGCGATGTCCTTGTCCAGCGAACTGATCTGGCTGACCTTGATGCCCGGCGCCGGCTCGATCTCGAAGCGGGTGATGACCGGGCCGGGGTTGGCGCCGACCACCTGTGCATCGATGCGGAAATCCTTGAGCTTGAATTCGATCTGCCGCGACAGCGCGTCGAGGGTGTCCTTGTCATAGCCCACGGGCTGCGGCTTGGGATCATCCAGCAGGGCCAGCGGCGGCAGGTCCGAGCCGTCGCCGTTGACGCCACGGAACATCGGGATCTGATTGTCGCGCTTGGCCCGATCACTTTTTTCGATCACCGGCTCGGGGCGCGGTTCGATCTTCACCGGTTCGCGCTTGGCGCGCACTTCGGCATCGGCCTTGCGCACTTCCTGGCGCTCCTCGCGCATCACGCGGGTCTGCTGCCACTCGGTGGCCTGCTCCTTCTTGCGCTCCAGCAACGGCGCCAGTGACATCACGCCGCGACCGATCTTCTCCATCACCACGAACCAGGACAGGCCTGTGGCCAAGGTGATCGAGGCCAGCAGCAGCACCAGCACGAACAGGTTCGCACCCAGCGCGCCGAAGCCCACACTGAGCGAATTGCCGACCAGCTTGCCGAGAATGCCGCCGGCATGGGAGACGTCGCCACTGAACAGGCGCACGTGCAGGAAACCGGTGCCGGCGATCAGGAAGCCGACCAGGCCGACCAGCCGCAATGCGGGGTCCAGATCGTTCTCGCCCTTGCTCTCGCGCTTGAGGCCGAACATCGCGATCCAGGCCAGCGCGCCCAGCACCACCGGCAGCAGGAAGGCGATGTAGCCGAACAGCTGCAGCAGCACGTCGGCAATCCACGCACCCGCGCGGCCGCCCATGTTGTGTACCGGCGCGACCACGCTGCCGGTGTGCGACCAGCCCGGATCGGTGGCTGAATAGGTGAAAAGGCTGGCAGCCAGATACAGCAGCGCCGGCGCGATGGCGATCAGACCCAGGTCGCGCCAGAGGCGCTGACGGCGTGGATTGTCGGTCGTGGCCGCCGCCGCCGAGCGACGCGATGCCTTTTTGTCGTCGGACTTGGAGCGTTCGGGGACCTGCTTCGCCACCTTAGACCATACCTTTGGAATGCGCTGTTAGTGTTTGATAATAAACGAGACGGCGTCAGTTTTCAGTTATCCGTTACCGCACAAGCGGGGACAGGGCCCGAAACCGCCCGTGGATGGCGCTGTTCTGTTCATCGGCTTGAATCGCCCTGCCCCAGCCGCCACTCTATGACCAGCCAAGGATGCTGTGCAAACATCGCCGCGCCTTGTCCCATCTACCTTTTCGCGAGTCTACATGAGCACCAGCCTGCCCTCCCGCCACCAGCGTCTTGTCATCCTCGGTTCCGGCCCGGCCGGTTGGACCGCTGCCGTCTACGCTGCCCGCGCCAACCTGAAGCCGGTCGTCATCACCGGCCTGCAGCAGGGTGGCCAGCTGATGACCACCACCGAAGTGGACAACTGGCCGGGTGACGCCCACGGCCTGATGGGCCCGGACCTGATGGCGCGCATGCAGGCCCACGCCGAGCGCTTCGAGACCGAGGTCATCTTCGACCACATCCACACGGCGGATCTGTCGCAGCGCCCGTTCAAGCTGATCGGCGACAGCCACGAGTACACCTGTGACGCCCTGATCATCTCCACCGGCGCGACCGCCAAGTACCTGGGCATCCCGACCGAAGACGAGTTCAAGGGCCGCGGCGTCTCCGCCTGCGCCACCTGCGACGGCTTCTTCTACCGTGACCAGGACGTGGTCGTGGTTGGCGGCGGCAACACCGCCGTGGAAGAAGCGCTGTACCTGTCCAACATCGCCCGCAAGGTCTACCTGGTCCACCGCCGCGACACCCTGAAGGCGGAAAAGATCATGCAGGACAAGCTGTTCGCCAAGGTTGAAGCCGGCAAGATCGAAACTGTCTGGCACCACCAGGTGGAGGAAGTGCTGGGCAACGAGGCCGGCGTGACCGGCGTGCGCGTGAAGTCGACCCTGGACGGCAGCACCCGCGACATCGACGCACACGGCTTCTTTGTGGCCATCGGCCACCACCCGAACACCCAGCTGTTCGACGGCCAGCTGACCATGAACAACGGTTACCTGGAAATCCGTTCGGGCCTGGGCGGCAACGCCACCCAGACCTCGGTGGAAGGCGTGTTCGCCGCCGGCGACGTGGCCGACCAGCACTACCGCCAGGCGATCACCTCGGCCGGCTTCGGCTGCATGGCTGCACTGGACGCAGAGCGTTACCTGGATGCACAGGGCAAGGCCAGCTGAGGCTGGCTTCTGTAGCGTCGAGGAATGGTTGACTCGAAGCGGGCGCGAAAGCGCCCGCTTCACAAAGCACTCAACCTGCCGTCGCGGGCTCCACACCGGCAGGGCTGATCGGAGCCCCATTCGATCCGCGCGACGTTCGGATGCACTGCACGACGTGGCGCACAGACGGCGATTTCACGCCATCGGCGTCCACGACCCGCGTATCCCACAGAATTGGCGCACTCCCGGCGTTCTCGCACCGCAGGGTGATCTGGCTGGGTTTGTCGTCGGGGGTAGTGATGTGAACCTTTCCGTCGCTACAGGTCCATCCGGGCGGGCAGCCCACGTTCGTGGTGACCAGTTCGATGGGGTACTGCGGATAGCCCTCGAAGGCGACATCAACCTGCTGTGAGCTTCCCTGGGGCAACTGGATTCCCTGGATGGGCTCGGCCTTCAACGGAACGCAGCCCTTGCCTTCGCGGAAGAGCCGGTAGCCCTTCTCGACTCCCTTCATGGAGGCAGTGCGGAACACTGGATCCAGCAAGGCGGCTGCGTCTTCAGCATTTGTGTGGAACGCCATCTCGATCACAACCGAGGGCATGTGTGCGAACCCGTTCTCGCCATGGCGGGCGGCCTCTGACTTTGCCGCAACTGGAAACTCTGTGTATGCGTCCTGCGCAGTAATGAGTTCATGCATATAGCACAGCGCCATATCGCCCAATTCACGATCTGCTTGCTTGTTTGCGTGGTAGTACGCTCGCGTGCCTCGGGCAGAGGGTGAGTCGCTTGCATTGGTATGAAGGCTGAGCATGCCCTCCACCGCCAGATGATTGGCGTAGTAAGGCCGCGACCTGATGTCGTCTTTTACCTCCCTATCCCTCTCCGTACTGTTGGCAAAGTGATGCCAGATGTCGGTGCGGTCAGGGAGCAGGTTCATAAGATGATAGCGTGCGGACATCTCACTCCACGGCCTCATCGAATCCGGGTGAAGATCGCCCGTATTGCGGCGAGCCCGATACACTGACGCCGAACCCCTGTCCTGAAGGAAGGTCTGCAGCTCCTCCGCGTACCCGGGAGTGATGAGATCCTCTCGAATGCCGTGACTGAGCGGACGCTGGAATTCCCACTCCCGGCCGGGATGAATGCTCACCAGGCCATGACTGGCTGACACAAGTACCGAGTTTCCTAATGGCGCCACCCCCTGCCTGAACTGTAAGTCGCGCTGAAAGTAGTGCGAGTAAGGCTTCCCCCCGTAGACGATCTCGGTCACTACTTCCCCCGCACCAGCCTGCAGTGCATAAGCTGCCAGCGCAGTCCTGATCCGCTGCTCGATATCCTCAAACGAGTGATCGTCTTCGCCATCCAGAATCCGCCGATCCAGATCAATGACCAGTACCTGCCGCACCAGATCAACCGACGCCGTCACGGCAAGGTTGGCCGACTTGGAGCGTGCCAGCTGGAAGCGGTCAAGCATGCGCTGCCCCTCCCGGGTCAACATAAGATCAAGCGCCACATCTGTGGCCTGCTCTGGCGGAACAACTTCGACGGACGCAGCAGGGCAGGAACTAGATGCTGCGAGAAGTAGCCCAAGAACTGCCGTCGGAATGATAGATCTCCGTTTCATGCTTAACTCCTGTGCGATGGACTGATGCACGCTTGCGTGCGCGCATCTGAGCGTTGCCCATCCATCCGCTAGGGATCAGCACTTCACTCCACATTGCTGCAGTTTTCGTAAAACCCTCAGGGCCAATTGCGGCGCCAGAACGCCACGAACGAGAACGTTTGGCACTGATTACCTCACCTGCCCTATCCTCTCCCCATGCCCACCGCCCGCTTCCTCGACTCCCTGCAGCCCGTTCCCGCCACCGACTGGGATAGCCTGCACGATGGCCGCAACCCGTTCGTCAGCCACGCATTCCTTGCCGGCCTGGAAACCTACGGCTGCCTGCGCGAGGACTGGGGTTGGCAGCCGCAGCACTTCACCCTGTGGGACGGCCACACCCTGGTCGGCGCCGTTCCCGGCTACCTGAAGACCAATTCCCACGGTGAGTTCGTGTTCGACCACGCCTGGGCCAATGCCTATGCGCGGCACGGACGCGACTACTACCCGAAGTGGCTCGGCGCGGTGCCGTACTCGCCGGTGACCGGCCCGCGCCTGCTGGCCCGTGACGATTCGCAGCGCACCATGCTGTTGACGGCACTGCGCGAACAGATGCCCGCACTCGGCGTGTCGTCGGCACACATCAATTTCCACACGGCAGCTGACGAGACCGCCTTCGGCGACGACTGGCTGCTGCGCGAGGACATCCAGTTCCAATGGCAGAACCCGGGCGACTGGAGCACGTTCGAGCAGTTCCTCGACGCCATGAACCACAAGCACCGCAAGAACATCCGCCAGGAGCGGGCCAAGGTCACCCGACAGGGCATCAGCTTCCGGGTGGTGCATGGCGACGAAGCGAGCCGCGCCGATCTGCAAGCCATGTACCGCTTCTACCTGCAGACCTTCCTGGAATACGGCAACGCGCCAGCGCTGACCGAAGCGTTCCTGCGCCACTTGGCGATTTCACTGGGCCGAGGGCTGGTGCTGTTCCTGGCCGAACAGGACGGCGAACCCATTGCCGGTGCGCTGTGCCTGCGTGGTGGCGACACGCTCTACGGCCGTTACTGGGGCGGCGCCACCCTGCCCGGCCTGCACTTCGAGGCCTGCTACTACCAGAGCATCGAATACTGCCTGCGCGAGCGGATAGCCCGCTTCGAGCCGGGCGCGCAGGGTGAGCACAAGCTGGCACGCGGCTTCCTGCCCACCATCGTGCGCAGCCGGCACTGGGTAGCCGACGCGGACTTCGCCGAGGCACTGCAGGACTGGTGCCGACAGGAGCGACGCGATGTGCGGCGCTACCAGCAGGAGCTGCAGGGGCATGGCCCGTTTCGTGCGGAACCGTAGCGCCGGAGAAGCCTGCCAACCAAGGTTGGCATCTACCACAGCAATGGCGGGGATGCGGCGCTCAGGTGCATTGCCAGAAGTGCCCGCTCACCCGGCACTTCGCGCACCAGAAGCTGTACAGCATGCCGCCACTACCCCACAGCACCATGCCTTCATTGGTGGTCGGCAACGTTGAGTCCAGCTGCATCACGAAAGGCATCTGCTCGCCACAATCTATGCACGCCGGGTAGTGCGCGCTCTGCACCCAGCTCGGTGCGCCACCCACCCGCGACAGGTTCTGCCGGTGATTGGACTGGCCCCAGTCCTGCTGCTGCCAGCGAGGGCTGTCCATCGCGGCAAGACCCACTTCGGCCTGCAGCAGGTCGCCGCTGTCGGTGGGATTGATCGGCACTTCGCAGTGCTGGCTGGGGTGGCAGCTCGGCAGACCTTCCGCATCGTGGCGATAGAAACGCACGGGCGGATCTTCCCAGCCGCAGCAGTCCAGGCACAGGCCCAGGGTGATCGAGCCGGCCGCGCCTTCCTCCAGCGCCGCAGCGTCGGTCTGCAGCAAGCGCTGCAGCGGTGCCTGACAGCTGCCACACACGGCATCGAGCAGGCCGCCCATATGCCCGGCATGATGCACCTGACCACCATTCCAGGTGGGATGCAGCCGCCAGATCCGCTTGCGCCAGGCAGGCTCTTCGGCCACCTGTGCGCGATGCTGTTCGCGCCCGAAACGCAGGTGCAGCGGTTGCTGGCCATGCAGGCGGCGCAGACGCGGGCCATCGGCCAGGCCCGCCCAGTGCGCCCAGACCTCGGCATCCAGGTCGCTCCAGTCGGCCAGGTAGCCACGGGCGGCGGCGTGGGTCTCCGGCTGGGTGGCCAGCAGCACTGCCTTGGCCCGCTCCAGTTCGCGATCGTCGTCTGCCTCGGTCAACCGATGCGCCCAGTCAGTCGCAACCGACGGCGGCAATGCCTGCCAGACCTGCAAGGCCAGCTGGATGTGATCCTCGATGGCGACCTCCAGCAGCGCCTCCCAATCGTCCTGCAGCGTGTGCGGCGCCTGGTAGCTGGCAAACTCCAGCACGCTGGTCAGCAGCTCGCCGCGCTCGCCGTCACGATAGCGCCGCCAGGCGTCAATACAGACCGGGGCGACAGCCTCGTCCGGCAGCAGATCCAAGGCGGTGTCGAGGAAGGTGGAGCTGGGCGAGCGGCGGTCCAGCGCCCGCAGCAGCAGCGCGCCAAGCTGGGGACGGTCTTCGCTGGCCAGGGTCAACAGCATGGCCAGGCTGTCATTGCGTGTGCGCGGCGCATCGTGCGCATCGAGGATGGCGGTGATCGGATCGCTCATGCGGGGCTCCTTGCCGGTAGTGCGTGATGGTGCCAGACATCGCGCATCGCCACGACGAATACAATGCCGGCATGACCCGTCAGCTGCCCTGGCGCCTGGCCGATGCGCCGGATGCCCCCTTCCCGCCAGCCGAGACCGCCCTGCGCCAACCCGATGGACTGCTGGCCGTGGGCGGTGACCTGCACCCGCTGCGCCTGCTCAACGCCTATGCCGGCGGCATCTTTCCGTGGTTCAGCGAGGGCGAGCCGATCCTGTGGTGGTCGCCGGACCCGCGCATGGTGTTCCGCACCGATGGCGTGCACCTGAGCAGCAGGTTCCGCCGGCAGCTGCGCGGCAGCACCTGGGAAGTGACCGCCGATACTGCCTTCAGCGAGGTGATGCGTGCCTGTGCCAGCGCGCCCCGCCCCGGCCAGGACGGCACCTGGATCAGCCCGGCGATGGTGGATGCCTACAGCCAGCTGCACGACCTGGGTTTCGCGCATTCCTTCGAAGTGTGGGACCGGCAGACGCTGGTCGGCGGCATCTATGGCGTGGCCATCGGTGCGATGTTCTTCGGCGAAAGCATGTTCAGTGGCGCCAGCGGCGGCTCCAAGGTGGCGCTGGCGGCACTGGCACGCACGCTGCACGGCTGGGGTTGGCCACTGATCGATGCGCAGGTGGAGAACCCGCACCTGCTGCGCATGGGGGCCGAGCACCTGCCGCGCGCGCCGTTTCTGGAGCAGGTCCGCAGTGCGGTGCAGGCGCCGGGCCGGGATGGTGCCTGGACCCAGCTGGTCGGGCGCGTGCCGGCGGCGGATTTTGCCGGGGAATAACGCAATCTTTGCAAGCTGGGCGTTTGACGCGTAAAATGCTGCGCCTTAGGCCCAACGTGGCCGTTTTCTGAACCGCACAGGACTACATGTCGAAAGACGATTCCATCGAGTTCGAGGGCACCGTCAGCGAGACGCTGCCGAACACCACTTTCCGCGTTCGTCTGGAAAATGGGCACGAAATCATCGCCCACATCTCCGGCCGCATGCGCAAGAACTACATCCGCATCCTCACCGGTGACCGGGTCAAGGTTGAAATGACCCCGTACGACCTGACCAAGGGTCGTATCACCTACCGAATGAAGTAAGCGGCTGGCGCCTTGCGCCACCCCGACAAGGCCAGCCCTGGACGCTGGCCTTTTGTCATGCCTGAAATCCGGCCCTGCCGGACGGCACCCTGACCGAATGCACCGTGACATCGGTCAGCCATGCTTGCGGCAGATTCGCATTCGCGGCAGTGGCGTCATCGTGGCATCCGATCCAGTCCGGATCGCCACCCCTGCCCCCGCCATGAACATGCCTTCCCTGTCCGCTGGCTTCGCTGCCCTCGCACTCATCACTGCCGCCCTGATCGCACCCGCCGCCCAGGCGGCCGACACGCCGCCAGCCACCACCGGTGACAGCTGCATTGCCTTGAGCGAAGACCAGCAGATCGTCCGCGCCGGCGCCGATCGCGATGTGCTGCTGCGCAATGGTGACCAGCACTACCGCGTGGTGTTCAAAGCCTCCTGCAGCAGCGCCGTGACCTCGCGGCGGCTGGCATTTGAAACCCAGGGTGAAAGCAACCAGCTGTGCGGTGGCTCGCGCAGCGTGCTGAAAACCGATCGCGCCAGTTGCACGATCGAGCGGGTCGAGCCCCTCGAAGCCGACACTTTCAAGCGCATGACCCGCCAGCGCAGCCGCTGAGAGCTGAGAGCTGACACGACAAGGGCGGCCTGCGCCGCCCTGTCGCTGCCTCCGCTGCCGGGCTATGCCCGGCACACCCTTACTCCACCGTGGCCGGCAACAGCCGCTCCGGCTCGGCCTGCGCCTCGACCACCAGTTCGTCGTTGCGCACGTCGATGCTGACCTTGCCGCCGTTGACCAGCTTGCCGAACAGCAGCTCGTCGGCCAGCGGGCGCTTGACCTTGTCCTGCAGCACCCGCGCCATCGGGCGGGCACCCATCAGCGGGTCGAAACCGTGGTGGGCCAGCCAGTCGCGCGCAGTCGGGGTGGCCGACAGACTGACGTGCTTCTCCTGCAGCAGCATCTCCAGCTCGATCAGGAACTTGTCGACCACGCGCAGGATGTGCTCGAAGCCCAGCGGCTGGAACTGCACCACCGCATCGAGGCGGTTGCGGAATTCCGGGGTGAACGCACGACGGATGGTCTCCATCGCATCGGTGGCGTGGTCCTGCTTGGTGAAACCGATCGAGCGCCGCGAGGCCTGCGCCGCGCCGGCATTGGTGGTCATCACCAGCACCACGTTCTTGAAGTTGGCTTCGCGACCATTGGTGTCGGTCAGCACGCCGCGGTCCATCACCTGCAACAGGATGTTGAAGATGTCCGGGTGCGCCTTCTCGATTTCATCCAGCAGCAGCACGCAGTGTGGTGTCTTGACGATCTTCTCGGTCAGCAGGCCACCCTGGTCGAAGCCGACGTAGCCCGGAGGGGCACCGATCAGGCGGCTGATCGAATGCGGCTCCATGTATTCGGACATGTCGAAACGGACCAGTTCGATGCCCAGCTGCAGCGCCAACTGCTTGGTCACCTCGGTCTTGCCGACACCAGTGGGGCCGGCGAACAGGAAGTTGCCGATCGGCTTTTCCGGATTGCCCAGGCCCGAGCGCGCCAGCTTGATGGCCGACGCCAGGGTGCCGATGGCAGGATCCTGGCCGAAGATCACCATCTTCAGATTGCGCTCCAGGTGCTGTAGCACATCCTTGTCGGTGGCGCTGACCTGCTTGGCCGGGATGCGCGCCATCTTGGCGACGATGGCCTCGACCTCTTCGACGTCGATCAGCTCCTTGCGCTGATCTTCCGGCAGCAGACGCTGGCGGGCACCGGCTTCATCGATCACGTCGATGGCCTTGTCCGGCAGGAGGCGGTCGGCGATGTGCTTGACCGACAGGTCGACCGCAGCCTGCAACGCCTCGTCGGCGTAGGTCACGCCGTGGTGGGCTTCATACTTGGACTTCAGGCCCTGCAGGATCTCGTAGGTCTCGCCCACGGTCGGCTCGACGATATCGATCTTCTGGAAGCGACGGGCCAGCGCCCGGTCCTTCTCGAAGATGCCGCGGTATTCCTGGAAGGTGGTCGAACCGATGCAGCGCAGCTCGCCCGACGCCAATGCCGGCTTGATCAGGTTGGAGGCGTCCATGGTGCCGCCCGACGCCGAACCGGCGCCGATGATGGTGTGGATCTCGTCGATGAACAGCACCGCGTTGGGCACCTTCTTCAGCGCGGTCAGCACACCCTTCAGGCGCTTCTCGAAGTCGCCACGGTATTTGGTGCCGGCCACCAGCGCGCCGAGGTCGAGCGAATAGATGACCGCATCGGCCAGCACGTCCGGCACCGAGCCTTCCACGATGCGTCGGGCCAGGCCTTCGGCAATCGCGGTCTTGCCGACGCCGGCCTCACCCACGTACAGCGGGTTGTTCTTGCGGCGACGGCACAGGACCTGGATGGTGCGTTCGATCTCGTCGGCACGGCCGACCAGCGGGTCGATGCGACCGGCACGGGCCTGCTCGTTGAGGTTGCTGGCGAACTCGGTCAGGGCATCACCCTTGGGCTCGCCCTCACCCCCTTCCATGCGGCCCTCGCCCTCGGACGACGAGGGCTGCTCGCCCTCCTCGCCCAGCTTGGCGATGCCGTGGGACAGGTAATTGACCACATCCAGCCGGGTGACATCCTGCTGGTTGAGGTAATAGACGGCGTGGGAGTCCTTTTCGCCGAAGATGGCGACCAGCACGTTGGCGCCGGTGACCTCCTTCTTGCCGGAGGACTGCACGTGGTACACGGCCCGCTGCAGCACGCGCTGGAAGCCCAGGGTCGGCTGGGTATCGCGGCCGTCATCTTCGGCCAGGCGGGACACGGAGGCCTCGATGGCCTGTTCCAGCTCCTGGCGCAGGCGGTCGGCGTCGGCGCCGCACGCCTTCAGTACGGCTTGGGCGGACGGGTTGTCGAGCAGTGCCAACAGCAGGTGTTCGACCGTCATGAACTCATGTCGGGCCTCACGGGCGCGCTTGTAGCACTGGCCGATGGTGTGTTCGAGGTCTTTGCTGAACATGGATTACTCCGGCGGCAGTTGGGGACAATATGCGGCCTGACTACGCGATTTCCATCACCCTAGCGGATTGCGACGTTCAGATGGCGTTAGCAGTGCGAACCGCTTGATCATCGTTCACTCCAGGACAGCACACTCACCATGAGCGAACCCTACCTGAGCCGCTGGCGATTGCGACGTGATGGTCCTTCGATCCGTACCCCCCATGCCCGGCTCTGGCCGGTGCTGACCGCCTCTGGCGAGGCGGCCATGTTGAAGGTGAGCACGGAGACAGAGGAACAGAACGGCCATCGCCTGCTGCGCTGGTGGAACGGCGACGGTGCCGCACGCCTGCTGGCCCACGAGGGACCGGCGATCCTGATCGAACGGGCGCACGGCGACTCGCTGCGGCAACGTTCGATCAAGGGCGAGGACGACGCCTGCACCATGATCCTGTGCCAGGTCCTGCAGCAGCTGCACCGGCCACGGAGCGCGCCGCCAGAAGATCTGGTCTGCCTGCGTAGATGGTTCGCGGATCTGCTGCAGGCAAGGGCGCCGCTGCCGCCATTGCTGGAACAGTGCAGATCGCTGGCGATGGCACTGTTGGAGGACGAGCAGGAGATACGGCCACTGCATGGCGACCTGCACCACGACAACGTGCTGGATTTCGGCGCACGGGGCTGGCTGGCCATCGACCCGAAGCGGCTGCTGGGCGACCGCGCGTTCGACTACACCACGATGTTCAGCAACCCGGACCTGTGCGGGCCGGACATCCACGTTGCGACGCGACCCGAGCGGTTCGCCGCCCGGCTGGAACAGGTCTGCCGGCTGGCCGATATCGAGCGCGAGCGCCTGCTGCGCTGGATCGCGGCCAGTGCCGGGCTGTCTGCGGTGTGGTTCCGGAATGATGGCGACCCGGCCGACATCGATGAGGCGGTGGCCGTGATGGCCCTGCAGGCGCTGGCGGAGGCGTGAATCGAACCTGATAGATGCCCACCTTGGTGGGCACGCCGCGCCAGGTCAGGCCTTTTCCATCGTGCACAGCAACGGGTGCTGGTTCATCCGCGCATACTCGTTGACCTGGGCCACCTTGGTTTCGGCCACTTCGCGGGTGAACACACCGCAGACGCCACGGCCACGGGTGTGGACGTGCAGCATCACCTGGGTGGCCTTGTCCAGGTCCATGTTGAAGAACTGCTGCAGGACGTCCACGACGAAATCCATCGGGGAGTAGTCGTCATTGAGCAGCATGACCTGATAGAACGGCGGCGGCGCCACTTCCGGGCGCGCGGGCTCCACGGCAACGCCGTGCTCGTGGTGGGAATCGGGGGCGGACTCGCGAGGCATCTGCCGATTATAAGGGGTGAGTCGGCCTTGCGCAGGCCCTGCGCGGAATGGACGGCACGGACGCCCGCCGTCACAATTGCACCTTCCCACACTCTCGGTTTCACAGGATCTTCATGAAAAGGACCCTTCTCTCCGCCCTGCTGATCGCCCTGGCTGCTGCTGCCGGCACCGCCGGCACCGCTGGCGCCGCTGGCGCCGCAACCGCCGCTGACAGTGCGAAGGCCGACAAGGCCATCGCCCGCCAGCTGGAAAAGCTGGGTTACACCTTCGAGGTGGACGAGGACGGCGATTACCAGATGGTGTTCGACGTCGAAGGCGATCGCACCCAGATCGTCTATGTGCGCTCGTCGGTGGAAGACTTCGGCACCCACAACATCCGTGAGATCTGGTCGCCGGGTTACACCTCGCAGACCAAGCAGTTCCCGGTGGCCGTGGCCAACCGCCTGCTGGAAGACTCGCAGGACGCCAAGATGGGCGGCTGGGTGAAGCAGGAATCGACCGCGATGTTCGTGGTGAAGATCGATGCCGCCGCCACCTCCGACCAGCTCAGCGACGCCATCGATGCGGCCATCCGCACCGCCGATGCGATGGAGCTGGAGCTGACCAAGAAGGACGACCTCTGAGTTGAACACCTCGCCGGACCCGCGCTGGGCACCGCATGCAACCGTCGCCACCGTGGTGGTCGACGGTGGCAGGGTGCTGCTGGTGGAAGAGACCATTGAAGGCCGGCAGGTGCTGAACCAACCGGCCGGGCACCTGGAGCCGGGCGAAAGCCTGGCTGCGGCCGCCCTGCGCGAGACCGTCGAGGAAACCGGCTGGACGGTGGAACTGACCGCCTTCATCGGCTGCTACCAGTGGACCGCCACTGACGGCACCCCGTTCCTGCGCTTCTGCTATGCCGCGCGCCCGGTCTCGCACGACCCCGCGCGGCCGCTGGATGCCGGCATCGATCGGGCGCTGTGGATGACCCCGGCCGAACTTCAGGCGGCCGCCGGACGCCAGCGCAGCCCGCTGGTCTGGCAGGTGCTGGCCGACTACCTGGCCGGCCAGCGCTACCCGCTTGCACTGGTCCGGGAGGTCGCATGAGCAGCCCACGGGTGATGGTTGGCGTGTCTGGCGGCGTGGACTCTTCCGTGGCCGCCTGGCGGCTGGTACAGCAGGGCGAGGCCGTGGCCGGTCTGTTCATGCAGAACTGGGCCGACGACGGCAGCGGTGACTGCCGCGCCGAAGATGATCGTCGCGATGCGGTGGCTGTCTGCGGGCTGCTGGGCATCCCATTCCATTTCCGCGATTTCTCCAACGAGTACTGGCAGGGGGTGTTCGAGCACTTCCTGGCCGAGTACGCCGCCGGCCGCACGCCGAACCCGGACGTGCTGTGCAACCGCGAAGTGAAGTTCAAGCACTTCCTCGATGCGGCCCGCGAGCTGGGCGCCGAGCGGATCGCCACCGGCCACTACGCGCGCATTGCCCAGCGCGGCCATCAGTGGCTGCTGCTGCGCGGCGCCGACCGTTCCAAGGACCAGAGCTACTTCCTGCACCAGCTGGGGCAGGAACAGCTGGCGGCCACGCTGTTCCCGATTGGCGACCTGGAAAAGAGCGACCTGCGCCGGATTGCGCGCGACGTGAGCCTGCCGACCCACGCCAAGAAGGACTCCACCGGCATCTGCTTCATCGGCGAGCGCGATTTCCGCGAGTTCCTTGGCCGCTACCTCCCGGCCAAAACCGGGCAGATCCTCGACCCCAGCGATGGCAGCGTGATCGCCGAACATCCTGGCGTGTTCTATTTCACCCTGGGCCAGCGCGAAGGCCTGAACATCGGCGGCGTGCGCGGCCGCCCTGCCGCTCCCTGGTATGTGGTCGGCAAGGACGTGGCCAGCAATGTGCTGTACGTGGACCAGGATCGCGACAGCCCATGGATGCTGTCCAACCGGCTGCGCTCGGAAACCGCGCACTGGATCGCCGGCGCGCCACCGGCACGGCGTTTTGAATGCACCGCGCAGACCCGCTACCGCCAGCCGGATGAGCCGTGCACGGTAAACGTGCTGGACGACGGCAGCGTGCAAGTTTCCTTCGACCGGCCGCAGCGTGCAGTCACCCCCGGGCAATCCCTGGTGCTGTATGACGGTGAGGTCTGCCTGGGTGGCGCGGTGATCGCCGCCACCGACGCGCCGCTGGAACAGCGCCTGCGCACCACCCCTTCTCCTTTTGAGGTAATCGCTGCATGAGTTTCACTGTCGACGACCGCGTTCTGGCTTTGGCCGGCATTGCCCAGGCCCTGCAGCAGGTACGCCGTATCGCCGATACCGGCCATTCCGACGCCGCTGCCGTGCGCACCGCCGTGGACAGCGTGTTCCGTATCGATGCGTCCTCGCCGCAGGCGGTTTTTGGCGATCGGCACGCGCTGAAGTCCGGCCTGCGCCTGCTGCACAATTATTTCCGCAGCCAGGGCCAGGACCCGATCCTGCCCAAGCTGGCCCTGTCGGTGTTGCAGCTGGAGCGACGCTTCGTGCAGGACGGCGCCACCGTGAACAAGGTCGCTTCGGGCATCGAGCGCGCCCAGCGCCAGGCCACCGAGCTGGGTGACAGCGGCCACCCGGATGTACTGGCCGCGCTGGGCGGCCTGTATGCAGACACCATCAGCCACCTCAAGCCGCGGGTCATGGTGCAGGGCAACCCGCATTACCTGGGCCAGGCCGGCGTGGTCGCCGAGATCCGTGCACTGCTGCTGGCCGCCGTGCGCGCCGCCGTACTGTGGCGGCAGTTGGGTGGCAGCTACTGGGACTTCCTGCTCAGCCGCAAGGCGATGGTCGAGGCCGTGGACCGGCAGCTGGCCTGAGGGCCGCGAGCCCGCCGGGCATGGCCCGGCGGACGGCGCCAGAAAATCGGCGCATTCAGAGAGCACATCGACGTTAAAGAGAAGGGGGGTACGGCCGATACATCCTCCGTGCACCTCCCGAGAACGTCCATGTACTCACGCATTTTCATCCGTCTGGCCGCCCCCCTGGCTCTGACCCTGCTGCTCCCCTTCGCCATCGGTTTCGAATGGCCGGTCGCCCTGCGTTGGGCGATCCTGACCACGATGACGCTGAGCTGGCTCGGCTTTGCGTGGTGGACCGCCCGCGCCCAGGCGCACCGTTCCCCGGAACATGCCCGTGTCCTGCGTGAGCAGGACCAGCTGCTGACCGAACTGCGCAACTTCGTCGGCAACGAGATCGACGGTTCGCGTGGCGAAGTGGAACGCGCCCGCGACCTGATCCGCCAGGCCGTCTCCAGCCTCGGCGGCAGCTTCGATGCGATGAACCGCAAGTCGCGCCAGCAGAGCCAAGCGCTGTCGCGCATCGTCGACCGCGCCGGTGACGAAGGCGGCGCCGGCCTCGACGTTGCCCGCTTCGCCCAGCACGCCAGCCACCGCATGGAACAGCTGGTGGAAGCGCTGGAACAGGTGAGCGGCCAGAGCAGCACCACCGTGCAGCACATCGACCAGATGGCGCAGCACCTGGATGGCATCTTCGCCCTGCTGGAAGACGTCAAGTCGATTGCCGACCAGACCAACCTGCTGGCCCTGAACGCCGCCATCGAAGCTGCGCGTGCCGGTGAAGCCGGTCGTGGTTTCGCCGTGGTTGCCGACGAGGTCCGCAACCTGTCCGAGCGTTCGACCACCTTCAACGAACAGATCCGCAAGCTGGCACACAGCTCCAAGGACGCCATCGCCAAGGTCCGCGAGACGGTTTCGCACATGGCCTCGCGCGATATGGACCGCTCCCGTGAAGCGCGTCAGGAAGCGGCGGCGATGCTGGACAACGTGGCGCAGATCAATGCGTCGCTGGGTGACGGCATGCGCGAAGTGTCCGACTGCGCCCGTTCGATCGACGGCAGCGTGGCCGAAGCCGTGCGCGCCCTGCAGTTCGAGGACATCGCTACCCAGGCGCTGGGCGGCGTGCATACCCACCTGGACCGCCTGACCGCGATCAATCGCGAAGCGGTGGCCCTGCAGGAACTGCTGCATCGCAACGGCGGCGTGTTCGACGAAGAAATCGCCTCTGCCCTGCAGCGCACCGGCAGCCGCCTGCGCGAACTGCGCAGCGAATGGGAGCGTCCGCCGCACAAGCCTGTTGCCCAGCAGAGCATGGGCGCCGGTACGGTCGAGCTGTTCTGATCCTGATGTCCGCTGCCCCTTCCGGCAGCGTGCGAGGCCCCGGTTCTGCCGGGGCCTTTGCGTGTGACCCGCCTTTGGATGCATCCTGCAAGCGCACCATGACCCTGATCCGCGCCCTGCCCCCGATCAACGAGAACGAGCGCCCGCGCAATGCGGGCGTCCGTGAGCAGCTGCGGCAGCTGGAAGAGGTAGCCCGGGAAGAAATGCAGGAGCTGCAGAAGCTGGCCGATGCGCGCCCTGCCCCGGTTTTGGCCGGCGACGACCTGCTGGGGTTGGCCTGGGACCTGGGACTGGATGGGGATGCGCTGAAGTAGATCCACGCCATGCGTGGATGCAACTGCACACGTGGCATGATCCCCCGGCCCCATTCATGGAAGACCGATGGCCATCGCCTTGATTACCTTGCTGCTGATCGAGGTCCTGCTGCTGGTGATGTGGGCGCCATTCTTCTTCCGTACCGGCATCACCCTGTTCAACCAGCGCATCGCTGCCACGCCTGCAGAGCTGGCCCAGCTTTCGCTCGCTGGCCTGGAGCATGACCTGCCGACCGACACCTGGTTGCGTCTGGTGTTCCATGCGCTGCCTGACGGCAGCATCGCCTTTCGCGAGAGCTTCGCACCCAGCTTCGGCGGTCGCTATTTTCCGCTGATGCGCGGTCGGGTGATGATCGACGCGCGGCGCCAGGAGGTGCGGGTGGTCGGGCTGTGCAGCTGGTTCGCGCTGGGCCTGACGCTGATGCTGGTACCGATCATTCTGGTCCGCCCGTCGGCGTCGCCGATGCTGGTGGCCCTGCTGCTGTTCTATATGGGCTTTTACATCCAGCGGCGACGCTATGCCAACGTAGTCGAAGCAGTGCGCGCACGGCTGCGGTCCGAATTTGCGCAGAGGCTGGTTGCCGCACCAAAGTAGATCCACGCCATGCGTGGATGATCGCGCGCACAGGCATCAGTGCCGACCAAGGTCGACACCCACCAGAGCCAGGCTGCGTCAGTAGATCCACGCCATGCGTGGATGATCGCGCGCACAGGCATCAGTGCCGACCAAGGTCGACACCCACCAGAGCCAGGCTCCGTCAGTAGATCCACGCCATGCGTGGATGATCGCGCGTGCAGGCATCAGTGCCGACCAACGGTCGGCACCCACCAGAGCCAGGCTGCGTCAGTAGATCCACGCCATGCGTGGATGATCGCGCGCACAGGCATCAGTGCCGACCAAGGTCGACACCCACCAGAGCCAGGCTGCGTCAGTAGATCCACGCCATGCGTGGATGATCGCGCGTGCAGGCATCAGTGCCGACCAAGGTCGGCACCCACCAGAGCCAGGCTGCGTCAGTAGATCCACGCCATGCGTGGATGATCGCGCGTGCAGGCATCAGTGCCGACCAACGGTCGGCACCCACCAGAGCAGGGTCGCGGCGCCTCAGCGCGCCAGCATCACTTCGCTGGCCGCATCGGTTCGACCTGGCGCGAGGTGCTGCTGGCGCAGCCACTGCGCCAGGTCGCGCGGGCTGAGCGGGCGCGAGTACAGGTAGCCCTGGATCTCGTCGCAGCCCTGGCGGCGCAGCATGTCTTCTTCCTGGTGCGTTTCCACGCCCTCGGCCACCACCTTCATGCCCAGCGCGTGGCCCAGGTGCACGATGGCCTGGGTGACTTCGGCGGTACCGGAATCATGCAGCATGCCCTGCACGAAACTGCGATCGATCTTCAGGCGGCCGACCGGGAAGCGGTTGAGGTAGTTGAGGTTGGAGAAGCCGGTACCGAAGTCATCCACCGCCAGCGGCACGCCGTGCCGTTCCAGCACATCGAAGCAGTGGCGCAGGATGTCGGTGTCACGGATCAACGCAGATTCGGTCAGCTCCAGCTCCAGCCGCTGCGGCGGCCAGCCGTGCGCGTGGCAGATTTCGATCACACGTTCGGCAAAACCACGATCACGCAACTGCACCGCCGACACGTTCACCGCAATGCGCTCGAAATGCAGGCCGGCACGATCCCACGCGGCCGCCTGGCGACAGGCTTCGGACAATACCCAGTCGCCGATGCGGACGATCTCGCCGCACTTTTCGGCAATCGGAATGAACTCTGCCGGGCTGCAATAGCCGATGCCTGGACGATGCCAGCGCAGCAGCGCTTCAATTGCCGGCGGCTCGCCGTGATGGGCGTGCAGCAGCGGCTGATAGGCCAGGCTGAACTCGTCGCGCTCGATGGCGCCATGCAGGCCGTGCTCGATCTCCAACCGCCGCTGGATCCGCGCCAGCGCGTCCTGGCTGTAATACTGATAGGTATTGCGACCGGCTTCCTTGGCCGCGTACATCGCCGCGTCGGCTGCACGGAGCAGCGAATCGAAGTCGGTCTGGCTCTCGCCTAGCATCGCGATGCCCACGCTGGCGCCCACCTTCAAGGTGGTATCGCCGCGGCGCAGTGGTTCGGCCAGCGAATTGATCAGCTTGCGCGCTACATGGCCGGCATCTTCCGGCTCGGCCAGGTCGCGCAGCACCACGATGAACTCGTCGCCACTGAAGCGGCCGAACAGGTCGTTGTTGCGCAGGTTCTGGTGCAGCCGGGTTGCAGCAGCCTTCAGCAGCGCATCGCCGGTGGCGTGGCCGAAGCTGTCGTTGATGTTCTTGAAGCCGTCCAGGTCGATGAACAGCATGGCCAGCGAGGTGCCGCGATCGCGCGCTTCCTCGATGGCTTCGGAGGTCTGCTCGCCCAGCAGCACCCGGTTGGGCAGTCCGGTCAGCAGATCGTAGTGGGCCAGCAGTTCAATCCGCTCGTTGGCTTCACGCTCGCGGGTGATGTCACGGAACAGAACCACGAAGCGCGGCGGCAGGCCATCGCGACGGTCCAGTTCAATCAGCACCTGTACCCAGACGCGCAGGCCGGATTGGCGGTAGAAGCACAGATCCAGCTGCTCGGGCAGGCCGCCACCGGCAATCCGCCCCAGCGCCGCTTCGAACGCCGCACGCGAATCCTCGGCGTACAGTGCCAACGCCTGGTCGAGGGTGATCGGCTCCTTGCGCAGGCCATGGATGCGATAGCACTCCTCGGTCCATTGCATGTTGCGCGTGGCAACTTCGATCTCGCAGCCGCCGATGCGGCCCAGCGCGGATACGCGGTTGAGCAGCTCGGTACGCCAGCGGATGAGGGCGTCGGTCTGATGCTGCTCGGTGATGTTCTGCACCTGGCCCAGCAGGCGCTTGGGCTGCCCGTCCATGTCCAGCAACGGTTGCATCCACAAGCGCAGATGCTGCGAGGGCTCGTTGCCGCGGGTCAGTTCCAGTTCGATGTTGGCGGCGCGGCCATCACGCCACAGGCGCCGCCAGGCGGCACGCAGTGCGCCGCGTGAGCGGGGGTGCAGCTGCTTGAGCCAGCGTCGCTGGCCCGGGATGCTGCCTTGCTGCAGCGCCAGCAGCGAGCGCAGCTCCGGCGACCACCAGAAGTAGCGGCTGTGCGGATCGAACGACCAGCTGCCCATGCTGGCGATGCGCTGGGCTTCGCGCAGATGCAGCTGCTGCTCCTGCAGCATGGCTTCAAGCTGCTTCTGCTGCTCGATGTCGGTATGGGTGCCGACCATGCGCAGCGGCTGTCCATCGGCGGTACGGGCCACCACCCGGCCGCGGTCCAGCACCCATCGCCACTGGCCATCGGCCTGGCGGAAACGGAACTGGGCGCTGTACTGCTCACTGCCACCCTGCAGGTGTTCATCCAGCGCGGCACGCACCTGGGTGATGTCGTCGGTATGCACGCGCGCCAGAATCTGGGTGGCGGTTTCCTCACCCAGCGCGGGCGTGCGAGCCACCCGGTCGCTGGGGATGTCCCAGTCCCACAGGCTGTGGCCGGCGCTGTCCAGCGCAAGCTCCCAGCGGCCACCGCCGTCGACCGGCACCGGCTCGGGCACGCTGAGGGTGAAGGCGAGCAGATTGCCACTGCCATCATGCACGGCGCGCAGGTGGCCATCGTAGTGGCCACGTGGGCCACCCGGCAGCGTGCAGGCGACGATGCCACCGTCGGCGGCCAGCAGGCGCAGGTCTTCCAGCATCGGCGCGTAGGCGGCCACCGTAGCCGGCAGGCCATGCTCGCGCGCAGCCGGATTGGCCGCGAGCGGGTGCCCGCTACGGTCGACGATGACCAGCGCCGAGGCGAGCGGATGCTGCAGCAGGCTGGCGATGATCCCTTGGTCCACGCGATCTTGCTCCGGATGAAACGCCCGACAGCGGGGCACGCAGTGGTTAACGGCGCCTGCGGCGGATAATTGAGTGGCCAGGGCACACCTGCGCGGTAAGATGGCCAGCACCCCTCTTCCCTGCCCGCCTCCCTGCCCTGTCCATGCCCGTAGAACCGACCGGCACCGCCCCTGTTCCCGACCCGCGGATGGCGCAGGCGCTGGGGCGCGACCGTCGGCGCGTGGTGCTGAGCTACCTGGCGATGGCGCTGGCGTGGATGATCGCCACCGACGGCGCGGTGACGGCGCTGGTGCCCGACCCGCAGCAGGCGGCTCTGTGGCAGAGCATGAAGGGAGCATTCTTCGCACTGGCCAGCGCGGGCCTGTTGTACCTGCTGCTGCGGCCGCTGGCCGAGCACGTGCTGCACACCCATGCCCGCCTGCAGGCTTCCGAGCTGCGCCTGCGGCAGATGTTCGAGGGCAACCCGGGCCCGATCCTGGTGTATGACCTGGACAGCCTGGCCATCCTCGATGCCAATCCGGCCGCCTGCAGCACCTTCGGCTGGGACCGCGGGGCGCTTCTGGCGCAGACCATCGACGTGCTCTGGCCACCTGGCCAGGACCAGGCGTTGCAGACCAAGCTGGAGGAGATCCGCGGCGCGCCCGAGCAGCTGTGCATCCTGCGCGCGCAGTTGCAGCTGCGTGATGGCAGCCTGCGGCAGATGGAACTGCGTTCGAACGCGATCGACTACGACGGCCACACTGCGCGCCTGCTGATCGCCATCGACCGCACGGCCGAAGACCTGGCCCAGCTGCGGCGCGACCAGGCATTGGCGCGCGTGGAAGAAGCCCATGAACTGGCGCGGATCGGCGCATGGGAACTGGACCCGTCCACGGGCCAGGGCCGTTACTCCAACCAGGTCTATCGCCTGCTGGGTCGCCGCCCGCCCGAAGCGCGACGCTGGCACCGTTTCGACGAGCTGCTGGTGGCAGCCGACCCAGCCACCGCCGCACAGACCGATCAGGTGCTGGCCGGGCTGTGCTCCGGCGAGCAGGTGCAGGTGGATGTGCTGCTGCCGGTACTGGCAATGGATGGCCGCGCGCTGATGGTGCACCTGCGCGCCGCCAGCGGTGTGGATGAGGCCGGCCGTGACCGGATACTGGGCACGCTGCAGGACGTGACCGAGCGCGAGCAGTCGCGGCGCCTGCTGCGCGAACGCGAGGAGCAGTTCCGCGAGCTGGTGCGGGTGTTGCCCGATGGCGTGGTGATCCTGTCCGACGAACATGTGCTGTATGCCAATGCGTGGGCGGCCGGCCTGTTCGGCTACGGCAGCCACACGCTGCTGGGCGAACCGCTGTCGGCCCTGGTGGCAGGCGGCGATCTGGCCCGGATGCGCGCGCAGATGCGCGCTGGGCAGCCGCAGCACAGCCCGGGCCACAGCAGCGTGGTGGCCATGCAGCGCGCCGATGGCCGCAGTTTCCAGGCTGGCATTGCAGTAGGTGACGTGCGCTACGGCGGGCGCGACTGCAAGCTGCTGATCGTGCGCGATCTGAGTGAATCCGAACAGACCCGCAGCGCGCTGGAGACCAGCAACCGTGAACTGCAGGCGATGGCCGGGCGCCTGTTCTCGCTGCAGGAGGACGAGCGCCGTGCAATCTCGCGCGACCTGCACGATGACATCGGCCAGGCAATCACCGCGATCAAGCTGTCGGCCTATGCGGCGCAGGACGAGGACGATGCGCAACGGCGCGGCGAGGACCTGGCGCAGATCGTCAGCCTGGCCGATACCACCGTTGCCAAGCTGCGCGACATATCCACCCTGCTGCGTCCGCCGCAGCTGGATGCGCTGGGCCTGGAAGCGGCATTGAGCTGGCAGGCGCGCGTGCTGTTCCGCTCGTCCACCGTCGAGCTGCAGGCCGAGATCGAATCGCTGCCCACGCGTCCGGACAACAGCATTGAACAGGCCTGTTTCCGCATCGCCCAGGAAAGCCTGACCAATGCACTGCGCCACGCGCGCGCCAGCCAGGTGGTGCTGCAGCTGCGTGACGTCGACCAGCGCGGGCTGCACCTGATGATCCGTGACGATGGCGAAGGGTTTGATCCGGATGGCCCGCGCGGCCTGGGCCTGATCGTGATGCGCGAGCGTGCGCAGAGCGTGGGCGGCCATGTGCGGATCGAGTCGGCGCACGGCGCCGGCACCCTCGTCGATGTCCACCTTCCTTACCAGGCCGCCGCTACAGCGGCCGTCGAGTCAGCGGAATACTGAGCCCATGTGGAACCCCAACCTGCCCCCGGTCAGCATCGATGATGCACCTGATCGCCTCGGCGCCGGTAATCCCGAGCTGCAGGCGATGGTCGCCGAAGCCGCTTCCGGAGGCACTGCGCTGATGCTGATGCATGTGGACATCGATCACTTCGCCTCGGTCAATGAGAACATGAGCGCGGAGGTCGGTGACCAGGCCCTGGTGCTGGTCGCCCAGCGCCTGCAGTCCTACCTGCGCGGACGCGGCAAGCTGTGGCGGCATGGCAGCGACGAGTTCCTGATCGCCGTGCCGCGCACCGCCGATCTGCCACTGGCCGAGGATTTCGCCGAAGAGATCCGCCAGCAGATGGAGCTGCCACTTTCGGTACTGCCCTACACGCTGTTCATGACCGGCAAGCTGGGCGTGAGTCTCTGCCCGGAGCACGCCAGCAGCGCCTCGCGCCTGCTCGACCATGCCGAGGACGCGCTGTACCAGGCCGCCCGCGAAGGCGGCAATGCGGTGCGCATCCATGCGGTGGACACGCCGCCGAGCGCGCACAGCGAGAGCATCATCGCGCGGCAGATCGTCGATGCGATTCCCAACGGCGAACTGAAGCTGCGCTACCAGCCGCTGGTCAGCGCCCGCGACGGCCATGTGGTGGGCATGGAGGCGCTGCTGCGCTGGCAGTCGCCCACCCTGGGCATGCTGGTGCCGGAGCGGTTCATGCGCACCGCCGAGCGCCTGGGCATCATCGTGCAGATCGGCACGTGGGTGCTGGAAGGCGCGTTGAAGCAGGCCCGGCTGTGGCGCGACCAGGGCTTCGATGACTTCACCATCGCGGTGAATGTATCCACCCTGCAGCTGCTGCGACCGAACTTCTTTGCCGAAGTGATGGGGGTGATCCAGGCGTCGGGCGTGCCGGCGCAGATGCTGACGCTGGAGATCAACGAAAGCGCCCTGACCAACAACGTCAACTTCGTCCACGAAACGCTGGCCAACCTGCGCAACGAAGGCATCAGCCTGAGCCTGGACAACTTCGGCACCGGTGATTCCAGCCTGAGTGCGCTGGTGCGCTACCCGGTGGACAAGCTGAAGATCGACCGCAGCTTCATCAAGAGCGCACCGGCCGGCAACCGCGAGGCGGCCATCGCCCGCGCGATCATTGCGATGGGCCACCAGCTGGGCATGACGGTGATCGCCAACGGCGTGGAGTCGCAGGCGCAGCTGGGCTTCCTGCGCCGCAACGACTGCGACGTTTTCCAGGGCTATCTGTTCGGCGAACCGATGTCGGCCGATGCCGCCGGCATGACCCTGCGCCGCCGCTACCTGCGTCCCGAAGCGTTCGCCGAAACCCGGCCGGACCGCACCCTGCTGCTGCTGGACGACGAGGAGAACGTGCTGCGCTCGCTGGTACGCCTGTTCCGCCGCGATGGCTACCGCATCCTGGCGGCAGGAAACGTGCGCGATGCGTTCGATCTGCTGGCCATCAACGACGTGCAGGTGATCCTGTCCGACCAGCGCATGAGCGACATGAGCGGCACCGAGTTTTTGGGCCGGGTGAAGATGCTGTACCCGGACACGATCCGCCTGGTGCTGTCCGGCTATACCGATCTGAACACGGTGACCGATGCGATCAACCGCGGTGCGATCTACCGGTTCCTGACCAAGCCGTGGAATGACGACGAGCTGCGCAAGCACATCCACCAGGCGTTCCGCACGTACGAGGAACAGCGGCGCAGCAACGGTGGGCAGGTTGCCCCGGAGCCGGCTGATGGCGGCGAGGATCGTTCACCCCTGCGCTGATCCTGCACACGGGTAGTGCCGGCCGCTGGCCGGCAGCTGCGGGGTATCCAGGTTTCATCGGGTTGCCGGCCAGCGGCCGGCACTACCACAGCTTTTTACCGCGGCTGCTTGATCGGCAGCACCAGGCGGAAGCGCGAGCCGACGCCCGGGGTGCTGTCCAGGTCGATGCGCCCGTGGTGCTTGTTGATGATGCTGTAGGAGATCGACAGGCCCAGGCCGGTACCACTGCCCACCGGCTTGGTGGTGAAGAACGGATCGAAGATGCGCTGGCGCAGTTCCGGCGAAATGCCACCGCCGGTGTCTTCGAATTCCACCCACACCGTGTCGCCGTCCACGCCGGTACGCACGGTGATCGTGCCGCGCTCGGCGATGGCGTGGCCGGCGTTGAGCAGCAGGTTCATGTACACCTGGTTCAACTCCGACGGCAGGCATTCCACCAGCGGCAGCTGCCCGAACTCGCGCACCAGGTGCACTTTGTACTTGAGCTCGTTCCAGATGATGTTGATGGTCGACTCAAGCCCGGAATGCAGGTCGACCAGCTTCCAGGACTCATCGCGGCCGGAATAGGAGAAGTCCTTCAGGTCGCGCACGATGCGGGTGACCCGCTCGATGCCTTCGCGTGATTCGGCCATCAGCTGCGGCAGGTCGCGGCTGATGAAATCGATGTCCAGGCGGTCACGGATATCGTCGATTTCCGGAATCAGCGCCTTCGGGTCCGGCGCACGCAGGGCACGCTCGTAGGCTTCGATCACCGTGAACAGACTGCGCAGGTATTCCTGCAGGCTGCCCAGGTTGGAATGCACGTAGCCGATCGGGTTGTTGATCTCATGCGCTACGCCGGCGGCAAGCTGGCCGATGGAAGCCATCTTCTCCGACTGCAGCAGCTTCTCCTGGGTGCCGTTCAAGCGCAGGTACGCCTGCCGCAGTTCAGCATGACGCTGCTGCAGTTCGCGCTCGTAGTCTTCCTGGCCTTCGATATGACGGAACAATGCCAGGTAGTGCCCCGAACCGGGTTCGCCATGGAAGTACAGATGGGCGATGACCATGCCCTCGCCCAGCGGCAGGCTGCCGTTCCAGTGACCGTGCTGGCGCGCATGTTCGAGCGCATCCGGCGGCAGTAGTTCGCGCAGGCGCTGCGGTGGCGGCAAGGCGCCTTCGTCGCCGCCCAGCAGGCTCTGTGCGGCCGGGTTGGCCAGGGCAACCTGTCCATCTTCGGTGAACAGCAGCAAGCCCTCGCGCAAGCGCTCAAGCAGGGCCTGCAGCACCGGTTGCGGCGGAAGGGGGGCGGTAACCAGAACGTTGGCGGCAGACACGGCGGCTCGGGGCGATCGAACAGGCGCCCAATATACGCGTTCATGCGGCGGCCTACAGCCGCCATCGGGCGGTCAGCCGACCGCCGGTCCTGTCAGGCGACGGCGAGCGGCCGCCGCGCGGTGACGGTATGCGACTGGCCCTTGGCATCGTATGCCGAGGACTCTTCAGTGCGGCCCATCTGGCGCAGTGCCCAGTTGACCTCGCGCCGGCGCCGCGACAGCAGCACACCGTTGGCGCGGTTACGCTCGGCCAGTTCCTGCAGCTGCTCGCCCTCGCCCACCGGTGGCGCGCCTTCCAGCGCACGCAGCGCTTCCAGCTTCGCACCGGTGGCGCGGATCAGGGCATGCACGTCGTGCTCGACCAGGGCCTGGCGTTCAACGTCCAGGGCCTGGGCAAGGCGCTGCAGCGGCTCGCTCATCGCCGCGGTCATCCTTGCAGCTGCTGGTCCAGTTCAAGCATGCGCGAAGCGATCGCGTCCGGATTGATCTTGTAGGTGCCGTTCTGCAGCGATTCGCGCACCGCTGCAACACGCTGGGCGTCGATCGCCGGAGCGGTGCTCAGCTCACGCTCGATGGCCTGCAGGTTGGTGGCTTCGCCGGTCAGGCGCAGGCTGTCGGCCGCCTCGACTGGACGTGCCGCCGAATCGGTGCTGACGCCGGGCTTGGCGGCCGGGGTGGTCACGCTGCGCAGTGCCTGGGGGACCTGCAGGTTGCCGTCGATTTTCTGGCTCATGGGGTGTCCTGGAGTTGCCGTACACAAGGGATAACGGCCGCAGGGCCGTGATCTTTAGGGGAATTCTGCATTATTTCAACGCGCCACGATTACGTCACCGGTCGCGTCCACCGTGCCCTGCACGATACGGCGCGAGGACAGGTTTTCCACCGAGACGCGCTCGTTCTGCCCGGCATCGCCCAGTGCGCGTCCGGCGATGCGGACCTCGACCGAACCACGCCGCGATACCAGCGCCACACTGTCTCCTCGCTTGATGAGACGCTGTGCAACCAGATCGTTGCTCGACAACAGTGTTCCCGCCGGCAGCGGCCGACGGGCGATGCGGCCGATCGCTGCGGCAGGATCGGCCAGCACTGCACCGGCAATCCGTGCCGCGTCACGCTGGGCAGTACTGATATCGGCGGCGGCGATGGATTCTCCAGTGCCAATGCCACGGGTCAGCACCAGCACGGTCTGGTTGCGGCGCACCTTCACCGGCACGAACAGGCGCCAGCCGCCGGTATCGGGGCAACTCACCTCCACCGTGGTGTTGGCCGTGGGCTGCACCTGCAAAGCGCCGCCACATTTGGGAAGACGCAGCGCATCGGCGACGACAGCCTCACCTTCGGTACCTGCGGCCAGGGTCGACAGTGCCGCAGCACGGATGCTGGCCACCGGCTGCCAGTCGGCTGCGGTTGCCCACGGCGTGGCCACGGCCATGGCAGTGGCAAGGAAAAGAACAATGCGGCGCATGGCGCCTCCTGTCGGTAAGACCTGGCCCAGACGCGTGCAAGCTGCGTGCCACAGGCACAGTGCGGACAGCTTCCCGGCCCCGGCGCTGCACAGGCCCTCAAGTTCCACCCTGCCCGCGCCGATACAGCAGCCATGTCCCATGACCTGCTCAACCGGATCGACCAGCGAACCCGACTGGCCGGCCACAATCGCCTGGCGCTGCTGCTGTTCCGCCTCGGCGGACGTCAGCTTTTTGGCGTCAATGTCTTCAAGGTGCAGGAAGTGCTGCGCCGCCCGGAACTGTTCCAGGTGCCTGGCCTGCCCGGCCAGTTCGCCGGCGTGGCCGATGTACGCGGCCGTTCGGTGCCGGTACTGGACCTGGGCCTGGCCATCGGCCACCCCGAGCGCGAGCCGGATGCGGACACTGCCCCGGGCTATCTGGTGGTGACCGAGTTCAACCGCTCGATCCAGGGCTTCCTGGTCAGCGGCGTGGAGCGCATCGTCAACATCGCGGTGGAAGACATCCACCCGCCGCCGGAACTGGGCGCCGAATCCAGCTACCTGACCGCAGTGACCCGCTTCCAGGGCGAGCTGATCCAGGTGATCGACGTGGAAAGCGTGCTGGCCGACATCGCCCAGGTGCGCGGTGAAGCGGTGCTCGACCCGGCCATGGCGATGCCCGCCGATGCCCCGCAGCTGCAGGTGCTGGTGGTGGATGACTCGCGGGTGGCGCGCCAGCAGATCCGCAGCGTGCTGGACCAGCTGGGGGTGGGCGCAACCCTGCTCTCGGACGGCAAGCAGGCGCTGGACCACCTGCTGCAGATCCACGCCTCGGGTGAAAATCCGGCCGATCGCTACGCCATGGTGATCTCGGACATCGAGATGCCGGCGATGGACGGCTACACGCTGACGACGGAAATCCGGCGCCACGCTGGCCTGTCCGGGCTGTACGTGCTGCTGCATACCTCCCTGTCGGGCGTATTCAACAATGCGATGGTCGAGCGCGTGGGTGCCAATGCCTTCGTCGCCAAGTATTCGCCGCACGAGCTGGCCGACTTCGTGCTGGACCGCCTGCGCAAGGTGGCGATGGCGGCCTAAGGCCGCCCGTGGGGTCGGACCCCCGAAGGGGCTCCGACCCCATACATCGCAATGCGTGACCCTCGGGGTCAGAGCCCTGCGGGGATCTGACCCCACGCCTTTGGCACACCGCTTGCAGCTTCCCGGGCAATGTTCCCGTGGGAGTGCACCGTGCGCAACCTGATTACCGACTACCTGGGCGTCCATGCCCAGGCAATGCCGTTGCGCGAACAGCGCATGAAGCTGATCGCCAGCAACCTCGGCAATGCCGACACCCCCGGCTACAAGGCCCAGGACCTGGACTTCGATTCGGCCCTGCGCCATGCGCAGGGGCTCGATGCCAACGGCCTGATGACCACCACCAACGAGCAGCACTACGAAATCGGTAGTGGCCTCAACCCGTTCCAGGTGGCCCGCGAGGGCGTACAGCCCAGCATCGACGGCAACACCGTCGACCCCGATGCCGAACGCGCCGCCTACGGCCGCGCCGCCCTGGAATACCGCGCATCGCTGAGCTTCGTCGAAAGCAAGGTGCGTTCCATGCTCACCGCGATCACGGGGCAATAAGCCATGAGCAACCTGCCGATCTTCGATATCGCCGGCTCCGCGCTGCAGGCGCAGTCGGTGCGCATGAGCACCATCGCCTCCAACCTGTCCAACGCTGACAGCATCGCCGGCTCGGCCGACGCGGTGTACAAGCCGCTGGAACCGATCTTCCAGGCGGTGACCAGCAAGACCGACCCGAACATCACCTCGGTGCAGGTCAAGGAAATCACCCAGAGCAACGCGGCGCCGATCAAGCGCTACGAGCCGGGCCATCCGCTGGCCGACGGCGATGGCTACATCTACCAGCCCGACGTCGATCCGGTGGCGCAGATGGTCAACCTGATCTCCACCTCGCGCAATTACCAGGCCGGCGTGGAGATGTTGACCACCGCCAAGGAACTGGCCCTGGCCACCCTGACCATGGGCCGCTGAGGCCCGCTGCACCGGACACCGCCATGACCACTGCCGTCAACAACCAGAGCAACCAGGACGTCTACGCCGCACTCGGCCTGAACGCCCCCAACAGCAACGCCACCAAAAAGAAGAACACGCTGGACCAGGCCGATTTCCTGCGCCTGATGACCGAGCAGCTGCAGCACCAGGATCCGCTGAAGCCGATGGACAACACGCAGATGGTCTCGCAGATGGCGCAGATGTCGACCGTGCAGGGCATCACCGATCTGAACAAGTCGGTGAAGGGCTTCCAGGAGTCGATGGCCAGCGACCAGGTGCTGCGTGGCGCAGCACTCGTCGGCCACCAGGTGCTGGTGCCGTCGGAAAAGCTGGTGCTGGAGAAGGAAGGCTCGGTGGAAGGCACGGTTGCCGCACCTGCCGCCGGCATCGTCACCGTGGACGTCACCGACGCCAACGGCGCCAAGATCACCTCGATCAGCGTTGAAGCCAAGGCTGCCGGCGAGACCGCGTTCACCTGGGACGGCAAGGATGCCAACGGCAAGCGCATGGAGCCGGGCAAGTACAACATCGTCGCCAACCACGTCGACACCACCGGCAAGAGCACCAAGCTTTCAACCTTCGTGCAGGCACCGGTGGAAAGCGTGACCGTCGGTTCCGATGGCCTCTACCTGAACCTCAAGGGCCTGGGCACGGCCCCTCTCGACTACGTGCTCCGCGTCAGCTGAGCCGCACCTACCGCATCCAACAGGAGCATTCCATGGGCTTCAACATTTCCCTGTCCGGCATCAACGCTGCCAACTCGGACCTGAGCGTCACCGCCAACAACGTGGCCAACGTCAACACCACCGGCTTCAAGCAGTCGCGTGCGGAGTTCGCCGACCTGTTCGCCGCCACCAGCTACGGCCTGTCCAAGAACGCGATCGGTTCGGGTGTGCGCGTCTCCAACGTGGCCCAGCAGTTCATCCAGGGCAACAACGAGCAGACCGGCCGCAGCCTGGACATGGCCATTTCCGGTGAGGGCTTCTTCACCATGAACATGAACGGTGCACGCGTCTATTCGCGCGCCGGCAACTTCCAGACCGACGCCGCCGGCTACGTGGTCAACCCGCAGGGCGCACGCCTGCAGGTGTTCGCACCGAACGCCGACGGCACCAACTTCGACGCCGGCCGCCTGGTCGACCTGCAGCTGCTGACCACCGACAGCCCGCCCAAGCAGACCAGCGAAGTCAAGGTTGGTTTCACCCTGCCGGGCAATGCCAAGCAGCCGACGGTGACCACCTTCGACCCCACCAATTCCAACAGCTACAGCCACTCCAGCGGTGGCATCACCGTGTATGACTCGCTGGGCGTCAGCCACACCCAGGTGTCCTACTTCGTCAAGGAAGCGGCCACCAACGCCTGGACGGTGCACAACTACGTCGATGGCCAGCCGGCCGGCACGCCGACCCCGCTGACCTTCGACAACGCCGGCAAGCTGACCGCACCGGCCAACGGCACGATCAGCCTGGGCACCTTCACCCCGACCACCGGCGCCGGCGTGTTGAACATGACGCTGGATGTGAGCGGCTCGACCCAGTACGGCGAGAAGTTCGCCCTGCGCAACACCCAGCAGGATGGCTACGCGGCCGGCAAGCTCAACGAGATCACCGTTTCCGAAACCGGCGTGGTGTTCGCCCGCTATTCCAACGGCGACGACAAGCCGCTGGGCCAGGTTGCACTGACCAGCTTCAACAATCCGCAGGGCCTGGAACAGAAGGGCAACAACCTGTGGGTGGAGACCTTCGATTCGGGCACGCCGCGCACCGGCGCCGCCGACACCTCCAACCTCGGCAAGATCCAGGCCGGTTCGCTGGAATCGTCCACCGTCGACCTGACCGAACAGCTGGTCAACATGATCACCGCGCAGCGCAACTTCCAGGCCAACGCGCAGATGATCACGACCCAGGACCAGATCACCCAGACCGTCATCAACATCCGTTGATGACCTGCTGACCCTGTCACGGAACTCCCCGCATGGATAAAGCCCTTTACGTGGCGATGACCGGTGCCCGCGCCTCCCTGCAGGCGCAGGGAACGCTCAGCCACAACCTCGCCAACTCGGACACCCCCGGCTTCAAGGAAGCGCTGGCCAATACCGAAGCCTTCCCGATCCGTGGCCCGGGCTTTGCCTCGCGGGTGGATGCACTGCACGTCGATGCGGGCTTCAACCGCACGGCCGGCGCGCAGCACATCACCGGCAAGCCGCTGGACCTGTCATTGCAGACCGGCACCTGGCTTGCCGTGCAGTCCACCGATGGCAGCGAGGCGTACACCCGTGGCGCCGCGCTGTCGGTGACCCCGAACGGCCAACTGGTGACCTCCAGCGGCCGCCCGGTGCTGGACGACAACAACAACCCGATCGCGATTCCGCCCTACCAGGCGATGGAGATCGGCAACGACGGCACGATCTCGATCATCCCGCAGGGCGAAGGCCCGCAGACGATGGCGATGATCGGCCGGATCAAGGTGGTGCAGGCGCCGGATGATCGCCTCGAACGCGGCCTGGATGGCCTGTTCCGCAATACCGATCCGCTGCAGCCGTTCGCCCAGGCGCAGGGCACGGCGGTGCACAGCGGCCAGCTGGAAGGCAGCAACGTCGATGCCGCCGGTGCGCTGGTGCAGATGATCCAGCTGCAGCGCCAGTACGAAATGCAGGTGCAGGTGATCAAGCACGGCGATGACAACGCGCGCAGCGCCAACAGCCTGTTGCGCCTGGGCAGCTGACGGAATTCCGGCACCGGCCTGTGCCGGTGCTGGCACGCCGCTTGCACCCCCTCCCCCATGGGCCGCACCGCGCGGCCGGCTTCACCCAGACAGGACTCCGAAGATGAACCAGGCATTGTGGATCGCGAAAACCGGACTGGATGCGCAGCAGATGCGCATGTCGGTGGTTTCCAACAACCTCGCCAACACCAACACCACCGGCTTCAAGCAGGACCGCGCCAGCTTCGAGGACCTGTTGTACCAGCAGGTGCGCCAGCCCGGTGGCTCCTCTTCGGCACAGACCCAGCTGCCCACCGGCCTGCAGATCGGCACCGGCGTGCGCGTGGTGGCCACCGCCAAGAACTTCGAGCAGGGCAGCCAGCAGCAGACCGGCCGCGCGCTTGACGTGATGGTCAACGGCCGCGGCTTCTTCGAAGTGCAGATGCCCGACGGCAGCTCGGCCTACACCCGCGACGGCTCGTTCAAGATCAACCAGGACAGCGAGCTGGTCACCAACAGCGGCTACCCGGTGCAGCCGGGCATCCAGATTCCCGAAGGCGCGCAGTCGGTGACCATCGGTACCGATGGCACCATCAGCGTGAAGATGGCTGACGGTGCGGCATCGGTGGAAGTGGGTGCGTTGACCCTTACCGACTTCGTCAATCCGGCGGGCCTGCAGGCACGCGGTGAAAACCTGTTCCTGGAGACCACGGCTTCTGGCCCGGCACAGAACGGCAATCCTGGCCTGAACGGCCTGGGCACCGTGGTGCAGGGTGCGCTGGAAGGCAGCAACGTCAACGTGGTGGAGGAGCTGGTGTCGATGATCGAAACCCAGCGCGCCTACGAAATGAACGCCAAGGCGATCTCGACCACCGACTCGATGCTCGGTTACCTCAGCAACAAGCTCTGACCGCCCTCACCGGGAAACTGCCATGTCGCCCCTTTCTTCCTTCGCCCGTACTGCCCTCGCCTGCGCCGTGGCTGCCCTGCTCGGTGGCTGCGTGATCGCTGGCGACGTGCGCCCCTATCCGACGATGGCGCCGTTGCAGCCGATCATGCCACCGCAGGCCGAACCGACCGCAGGCGCGATCTACGCCGCCGGCCCGACCCTGCAGCTGTATTCGGACCGCCGTGCGCGCGATGTCGGCGACCTGTTGACCATCACCCTGCTGGAAAACACCACCGCACAGACCAGCGCCAACACCGCCACCAACAAGGAATCGAACCTGAGCCTCGGCACGCCGTCGATTTTCGGTGCACCGGTCACCCTGGGCGGCAAGGACATCCTGAGTGCAACGGCCAAGGGCGCGCGTGACTTCACCGGCAAGGGCAACAGCGCGCAGAGCAACCGCCTGCAGGGCAACGTGACCGTGACGGTGGTGCAGCGCCTGCCCAACGGCAACCTGGTGGTGCAGGGGCAGAAGAACCTGCGCCTGAACCAGGGTGATGAGCTGGTGCAGGTACAGGGCATCGTGCGCCCCGGCGACATCAGCGCGGACAACACCGTGCCCTCCAGCCGCGTGGCCGAAGCGCGCATCGTCTATGGCGGCCGCGGCCCTGTTGCGCAGTCCAACGCGATGGGTTGGCTGAGCCGCTTCTTCAACTCCGGCCTGACGCCGTTCTGAGTATGGCCATGAAACTCTTCTTCTCTTCTTCCTGGCAGCGACGCAATAAATCACGCCCCGAGTCGGCGCGGCCGGTCACGGGCGCGTGGCGACGCGTTCTTCCAACCGGCGCACGTCGGTCATGGGGCGCGGCGTCGCTCTACTGTGGCGTGTTCATGATCTTCGCGGTGGTGGCCCCGGCCAGCGCCGAGCGCATCAAGGACCTGGCCCAGGTGGGTGGCGTGCGTGGCAATGCACTGGTGGGTTACGGCCTGGTGGTCGGCCTCGATGGCAGCGGTGACCGCACCAGCCAGGCGCCCTTCACCGTCCAGAGCCTGAAGAACCTGCTGGGCGAGCTCGGCGTCAACGTGCCGGCCAACGTCAACCCTCAGCTCAAGAACGTTGCAGCCGTGGCGATCCATGCCGAGCTGCCACCGTTCGCCAAGCCCGGCCAGCCGATCGACATCACCGTGTCCTCGATCGGCAACGCCGTGTCGCTGCGCGGCGGCTCGCTGCTGATGGCGCCGTTGCGCGGTGCCGATGGCCAGGTCTATGCGATCGCCCAGGGCAACCTGATCGTCGGCGGCTTCGGCGCCCAGGGCAAGGACGGTTCGCGCGTCTCGGTGAACGTGCCCAGCGTCGGCCGCATTCCCAACGGTGCGACCGTTGAACGCGCCCTGCCCGATGTGTTCGGCGCCAGCGGCGAGATCACCCTGAACCTGCACAACAGCGACTTCACCACCATCTCGCGGATGGTGGGCGCACTCAACAATGCCTTCGGCGAGGGCTCGGCCCGCGCCGTGGACGGTGGCACGGTTGCCGTGCGTGCGCCCACCGATGCCGGTGCGCGCATCGGCCTGCTGGCCCGTATCGAAAACCTGGAACTGACCCCGGGCGCCGCACCGGCCAAGGTGGTGGTCAACTCGCGTACCGGCACCGTGGTCATCGGCCAGCAGGTGCGGGTCGGGCCGGCCGCGATCTCGCATGGCTCCTTGACGGTGACCATCCAGGAAAACACCAACGTCAGCCAGCCCAACGCCTTTGCCGGTGGCCAGACCGTGGCCACCCCGCAGTCGACCATCACCGCCACCAACGATGGCAGCCGCATGTTCAAGTTCAACGGCGGCACCTCCCTGGACGAGATCGTGCATGCGGTGAACGCCGTTGGCGCGGCACCGGGTGACCTGATCGCGATCCTGGAAGCACTGAAGCAGGCCGGCGCCCTGAGCGCCGAGCTCGAGGTGATCTGACATGCGCATCACTCCCGCATTCGAACTGAGCCCGGCCCAGCAGAACGACCCGGCCAAGATCGACAAGGTCGCGCGCCAGCTTGAAGGCCAGTTCGCGCAGATGCTGGTCAAGAGCATGCGTGACGCCAGCTTCGGCGATTCGCTGTTCCCGGGTGAAAACAAGATGTTCCGGGAGATGTACGACCAGAAGATCGCCGAGGCGATGACCCGCGGCAAGGGGCTGGGCCTGTCGAGCATGATCACCCGCCAGCTGTCCGGCGCGCAGGCCGATGGCCCGGCGCTGGATACCCGGGTGGACCCGGCCAAGGCCAGCCGCGCCTACCAGTTAAACGCACCGGCCGCGCCGTCGCTGCCGCTGCAGGACGCCGGCCAGGCCGTGCGCATGCTGCAGCAGATGGCGGCCGGTGTGCAGGAGGGCGCGCAGTCCTCCGTCGCCCCGATGGAGCAGGCGCTGGACCTGATTGCAGGCCGGGAAAGCAGCGGCATGCACCGCTCGCTGGGCACCGACGACCCCTATGCCGGTGCCATCGCTGGCGCCGATTGGGCCGCTGCCAGCGACCAGTGGGCGCCGACCGCCAGCAACCGCGGCAGCAGCGGCACCCCGGCCGATGCACTGGCCACCCGCACCGCCGTCGCCCAGTTGGGCGCGCATACACCTGAAGGCTTCGTCGCCAGCATCTGGCAGCACGCGCAGAGCGCGGCCAAGGAACTGGGCGTGGACGCCCGCGCCCTGGTGGCCCAGGCCGCGCTGGAAACCGGCTGGGGCAAGCGCCAGATCAAGCATGCCGACGGCAGCACCTCGCACAACCTGTTCGGCATCAAGGCCACCGGCTGGAAGGGCCAGAGCGCCACTGCCGGCACCCATGAATATGTCGATGGCGTGCGCCGCAACGAGACCGCCAGCTTCCGCGCTTACACCTCGCCCGCAGAGAGCTTTGCCGACTACGTGCGCCTGCTGAAGACCAGCCCGCGCTACCAGCAGGCGCTGCAGGCCGGCACCGATGTACAGGGCTTCGCGCGCGGCCTGCAACGCGCCGGCTATGCCACCGATCCGCGCTACGCGGCCAAGATCGCCGCGATCGCCGGCGGCCCGACCATCGAGCGCGCCGTGGCCGCCGTGGCCGACGCCGGCTCACGCATCGGTCAGACCTTCGCCAGCACCGCAACCGCGGCGCTGGGTATCACCCGTCGTTGAGGAACCCCATGTCCAGCGTGCTTTCCACCGGTACCAGTGCCCTGCTCGCCTTCCAGCGTGCGTTGGCCACCACCAGCCACAACGTGGCCAACCTCAACACCCCCGGCTACAGCCGGCAGAAGGTCGACTTCGCCACTGCCACCCCGCAGAACTACGGCTACGGCGACGTTGGCAACGGCACGCGCATCGTCGACATCCGCCGCGCCGCCGACCAGCTGGCGATCTCGCGCCTGCTCGACAGCGGCGGCGAACTGGCACGCCTGAAGCAGCTTTCGGGCATGGCCGACCGGGTCAACGCCCTGTTCTCCGACGCGGCCACCAACGTGGCCGGGGTCTGGTCGAACTTCTTCGATACCGTCAGCGGCCTGTCCTCCAACGCGGCCGGCACTGCCGACCGGCAGAACATGCTTGATGGTGGCAAGGCGCTGGCCAACCGCTTCAGCCAGCTCAACACCCACCTGAACAACCTCAATGGCGAGGTCAACAATGGATTGATGGCCGGTGCCACCGAAGTCAACCGGCTGGCGTCGGAGATCGCGCAGATCAATGGCGCCATCGGCACCAACATCGCCAACGCCGCACCCGACCTGCTGGACCGCCGCGACCAGCTGATCTCGCAGCTGGTGGGCTACACCGGCGGCACCGCGGTGATCCAGGACGGCGGCATCATGAACGTCTACACCGCCGGCGGCCAGGCGCTGGTGGTGGGCACCACCGCATCGAAGGTCACCACGGTGGCCGACCCGTACCAGCCCGAGCGCCTGCAGCTGGCGCTGCAGACCCAGGGTGGCACCATCACCCTGGACCCGAAGGCCGTGGGCGGCCAGATCGGCGGCCTGCTCGAGTTCCGCGACACCGTGCTGACCCCGGCCCAGGCCGAACTGGGCAAGCTGGCTGTGGGCCTGGCCGAGACGTTCAACAGCACCCATCGCCAGGGCGTCGATCTGTACGGACAGATGGGCGGCGACTTCTTCAACATCGGCACGCCGCGTGTCACCGGCAATGCCGGCAACACCGGCACCGGCGCGATCACCGCCAGCTACGGCGACCTCGGCAAGCTGGAAGCGCAGAACATCGTGCTCAAGTTCGATGGCAGCAACTGGGCCGCCAGCCGCGCCGATACCGGCGCCAGCGTGCCGCTGACCGGCACCGGTACCGCTGCTGACCCGTTGCTCATCAACGGCGTGAAGCTGGTGGTCGGTGGTACCCCGGCAACCAACGATCGCTTCCTGCTGCAGCCGACGGCCGGCGTCGCCGGCAGCCTGGAGATGGCGATCACCGATCCGTCGCGCATTGCCGCGGCTGCCGCGATCAAGGGTGCGGCGGCACTGGCCAACACCGGTACCGGCAAACTGAGCGGCGTGACGGTGACCGACTCGGCCAACGCCAACCTGCGCAATCCTGCCGCCATCGTGTTCACCTCGGCCACCACCTACACCATCGATGGTGGCCCGCCGCAGACCTACACGCCCGGGCAGACCATCAGCGCCAACGGCTGGAGCTTCGTGCTCGATGGCGTGCCGAAGAATGGCGACACCTTCAACATCACCCCGACCCCGGCCGGCTCGTCGGACAACAGCAATGCCACCAAGCTGTCCAAGGTGGAATCGGCAAAGGCGTTCAACGCTGGCACGGTGACGCTGGGCGGCGCATTGGGCGGGCTGACCACCCAGGTCGGTGCGGCAGCGCGTTCGGCGGAGTATTCGCTGGGGGCGCAGCAGGTGATCGCCGACCAGGCACAGGCAGCGCGTGACGAAGTGTCTGGCGTCAACCTCGATGAGGAGGCGGCCGACATGCTGCGCCTGCAACAGGCCTACCAGGCCGCCTCGCAGCTGATCTCCACCGCCGATTCCATGTTCCAGACCATCCTGGGAGCCGTGCGCCGATGAGCAACCGCATCTCCACCGGAATGATGTACAGCCAGTCGGTGGCGCTGATGATGGCCAAGCAGGCCAAGCTCAGCCACCTGGAACAGCAGATCGCCACCGGAAGCAAGATCGTCAGCGCCAAGGACGATCCGGTCGCCGCAGGCGCTGCGGTCGGCCTGGACCGCAGCCTGGCCGCACTGGAACGCATGAAGCTCAACGGCAACAACGTGCAGAACCGCCTGGGCGTGCAGGAGAACACCCTGGCCCAGGTCAACGACCTGATGGCCCGCGTCAACGATCTGACCATCCAGGCCAGCAATCCCGCCTTGAGTGCGCCCGACAAGAAGACCCTGATCACCGAGTTGAACCAGATCCGCGAGGGCCTGCTGTCGCTGGCCAACAGCAGCGACGGCACCGGCCGCTACGTATTCGGCGGCACCAACGACAGTGATCCGCCGTTCGCCAAGATCGATGGCAAGGTGGTATATCGCGGTGACCAGACCCAGCGCCAGGTGGAGGTCGGCCCGGACACCTACGTGCGTGATGCGCTGCCCGGCAGCGAGATCTTCCTGCGCATCCCCACCGGCGATGGCTTCGTCGATGGCAGCGCAGCGACGGGCAACACCGGCAACGGCGTGCTGACCAACATCACCCGCGATGGCAGCGACAGCTGGAACGGGCAGTCGTTCAGCGTGCGCTTCACCGCGGCCGACCAGTACGAAGTGCTCGACGGTGCCGGCAACGTGACCGGCACCGGCACGTACAAAGCCGGCAGCGAACTGGAGATCAACGGCGTTCGCCTGCAGATCGCTGGCGCGCCAGCAACAGGTGACAGCTTCAACGTGCAGGCCGCCAGCAGCCGCGACATCTTCGGCACCATGGACAAGCTGATCGCCGCACTGGATGCCGATACCGGCACCCCGGCGAAGATGGCCGCGCAACAGAACGAACTGCAGAGCGCGTTGCGTGATGTCGGCCGCGCTGCGGAACGGATGATCGATTCGCGCGCCGCCGGCGGTTCACAGTTGAAAGCACTGGACAACGCGGCGGAGATGCGTGAGGCCAACGGTGTGACGCTGAAGACGACGCTGTCGCAGATGCGCGACCTGGACTACGCCGATGCATTGAGCCAGTACCAGTTGGAAAGCACTGCATTGCAGGCGGCACAGACACTGTTCTCGCAGATGCAGTCGATGTCGCTGTTCAACAAGATCCGCTGATTCCACGCGCCAGCGCTGGAGCCCAAGGCCGCGATGCCCTGCATCGCGGCCTTTTTCGTTTCCGCCGTGCATACGCCCCGCCGCCACCATTCAGCTTGCCGGGCCGACGCCGATACCCCTTCTGGCGCCGGCCAGATCCTGCCTGGCCGCCGTTTCGGAGCTTCACACCGACCGTTCCGGGTCGGCGGAAATCCCCGGAAAAACAGCTTTCAGCGACGAAATTCGGCTGCAACGAAATTCCCGGCTAAAGGTTGTTGACAAAGCGCCGTTATTCATTTGGCAACGGCGAAGCACACAGCCAAACAAAAAAATCAGGCGGCGCTTCGTTTCTTTCACCAACGGGTTCCACATAAGAGGAGACGACCCCATGGCACAGGTAATCAACACCAATACGATGTCGCTCAACGCTCAGCGCAACCTGAGCACCAGCGGCAGCTCGCTCGCTACCACCATCCAGCGCCTCTCGTCCGGCCTGCGCATCAACAGCGCGAAGGACGACGCCGCCGGTCTGGCCATCAGCGAGCGCTTCACCACCCAGATCCGCGGTCTGGACGTGGCCATCCGCAACGCCAACGATGGCATCTCGCTGGCCCAGGTGGCCGAGGGTTCGCTGAACGAAGTCGGCAACAACCTGCAGCGCATCCGTGAACTGGGCGTGCAGGCCTCCAACGCCACCAACTCGGCCAGCGACCGCAAGGCGCTGCAGGCTGAAGTGACCCAGCTGGTCAGCGAGATCGACCGCGTTGCCAAGCAGGCCGACTTCAACGGCACCAAGCTGCTGGACGGTTCGTTCACCAGCCAGCTGTTCCAGGTGGGCGCCAATGCCGGCCAGGCCATCGCCATCAACAGCGTGGTCAACGCCAAGGCCGATTCGCTGGGCGCGGCCAACTTCGCCAACGGCTACACCGGCACCAGCCTGGCTGCAGCCGACAAGGCCACCGCTGATACCACCTACTCCGGCCTGCAGATCTCGGTGACCCCGCCGGGCGGCGCCGCCACCACGGTCACCATCAGCGACTTCACCGTGAAGGCAGGCGAATCGATCACCTCGGCCACCGCGGCCGCGATCAACAACAAGCTGGGCGAAACCGGCGTGGTCGCCTCCGTCAACGCCGGCGTTGTCAGCCTGGCCTCGGTCAAGGACGGCCAGACCTTTGCCCTGGGTGTCAGCGCGGCCACCCCGCCGGCCGGCGTCACCGCCGCCACCATCGCCGGCCTGGGCCTGACCGAGACCAGCACCAACGGCGGCACGCTGACCGGCGCAACGGCCAGCTTCGTCAAGGATTTGAACGTCACCACGGCCGAGGGCGCACAGAAGGCGATGTCGATCGTCGACAAGGCCCTCGAATCGGTCAACAGCGTGCGCGCCGACCTCGGCGCGATCCAGAACCGCTTCACCTCGGTGGTCGCCAACCTGCAGACCTCCTCGGAGAACCTGTCCGCATCGCGCAGCCGCATCCGCGATACCGACTTCGCCAAGGAAACCGCCGAGCTGACCCGCACCCAGATCCTGCAGCAGGCCGGTACGGCCATGCTGGCCCAGGCCAACCAGGTACCGCAGAACGTGCTCAGCCTGTTGCAGCGCTGACATGAGCCGCCCCCGGGGCACGTCGGGGGCGTCTAACCCAACTCACGTGCAACCGCTCAAGGACCTCTCCTCATGGCACAAGTAATCAACACCAACACGATGTCGTTGAATGCTCAGCGTAACCTGAGCACCAGCGGCAGCTCGCTGGCCACCACCATCCAGCGCCTGTCCTCCGGTTCGCGCATCAACAGTGCCAAGGACGATGCGGCCGGTCTGGCCATCTCCGAGCGCTTCGGCACGCAGATCCGCGGTACCGACGTTGCCATCCGCAATGCCAACGACGGCATTTCGCTGGCGCAGGTCGCCGAAGGTTCGCTGACTGAAATCGGCAACAACCTGCAGCGCGTCCGCGAGCTGTCGGTGCAGGCCGCCAACGCCACCAACTCGGCCAGCGACCGCAAGGCGCTGCAGGCCGAAGTGACCCAGCTGGTTTCGGAAATCGACCGCGTCGCCAAGCAGTCGGACTTCAACGGCACCAAGCTGCTGGACGGTTCGTTCTCCAGCCAGCTGTTCCAGGTGGGCGCCAACGCCGGCCAGGCCATCGCCATCGACAAGACCATCGATGCCAAGGCCAATGCCCTGGGTGGCGCACAGTTCGCTACCGGCAAGCTTGAAGTCACGGTCCCGGGCGCTCCCGGCGACGATGCGAACATCACTGCGATCACCATTACTGACAGCAAGGGCAACGCCGTCAAGTTCGACGACCTGAAGGTTGCCAGCAAAGGCGTGGCCGTGGACACCCAGAAGGCAGCTGCGACCGCCTTGTCTGCACACATCAATGCCAAGATCGGTGAAACCGGCGTCTACGCTGAAGTGGGCAGCGATGGAATCAGCGTGAGTCTGAGCTCGGTCAAGGACAGTGTTGACAAGGACGGCGCTTTCAAGGGCTTTGCCGTCGCCGTCACCGGTGGCACCTACACCGCTGACCAGATCGCGCCGGCCGTAGCTGCCAAGCAGTTCGCCGACAAGATCGACGTATCCACCGTGAAGGGTGCGCAGCAGGCGATGGAAGTGGTCGACAAGGCCCTGGGTGCGATCAACAGCACCCGTGCCGACCTCGGCGCCGTGCAGAACCGCTTCACCTCGGTCGTGGCCAACCTGCAGACCTCGTCGGAAAACCTGTCGGCGTCGCGCAGCCGCATCAAGGACACCGACTTCGCCAAGGAAACCGCTGAGCTGACCCGCACCCAGATCCTGCAGCAGGCCGGTACGGCCATGCTGGCCCAGGCCAACCAGGTGCCGCAGGGCGTGCTCAGCCTGCTGCGCTGATCTGCCTTCTGATCCATCACCGGGTGCCGGCTGAGGCCGCGCCCGGTTTCTGAACCACGTTCCACCTTCGCCAAAGGAAAAGCACCATGGCACAAGTCATCAACACCAACACCATGTCCCTGAATGCTCAGCGCAACCTGAGCACCAGCGGCAGCTCGCTCGCTACCACCATCCAGCGCCTGTCCTCCGGTTCGCGCATCAACAGCGCCAAGGACGATGCGGCCGGCCTGGCGATCTCCGAGCGCTTCGGCACCCAGATCCGCGGCACCGACGTCGCGATCCGCAACGCCAACGACGGCATTTCGCTGGCCCAGGTCGCCGAAGGTTCGCTGACTGAAATCGGCAACAACCTGCAGCGCGTCCGCGAGCTGTCGGTGCAGGCTTCCAACGCCACCAACTCGGCGAGCGACCGCAAGGCGCTGCAGGCCGAAGTCACCCAGCTGGTCTCGGAAATCGACCGCGTCGCCAAGCAGTCGGACTTCAACGGCACCAAGCTGCTGGATGGTTCGTTCTCCAGCCAGCTGTTCCAGGTCGGCGCCAATGCGGGCCAGGCCATCGCCATCGACAAGACCATCGATGCCAAAGCCAACGCCCTGGGCGGCGCGCAGTTCGATGCCGTGACCTTCACCGTGGCCGCTCCGGCTGACGGTGCGACCGGCCTGAAGGTTGCCGGCATGACCATCACCAACGCCTCTGGCGCTGCGGTGGCCATCGATGGCATCGATGTCGCTGCCCAGGGCGGTGCCGACGGCACCAAGACCCAGGACGCGGCCACCAAGGCCATGGTCGCGGCCATCAACGCCAAGATCGGCGAGACCGGCGTGCTGGCCGAGATCGACACCGCCGGCGGCGGCAAGATCAACCTGAGCTCGGTCAAGGACAGCGTCGACAAGAATGGCGCCTTCCTCGGCATCGCCGTGGAAACCGGCACCTGGACCGGCGCCGCCGGACCGGCCGACATCACTGCCAGCACCACCGCAGCAGCCAAGAGCTTTGCCGACAAGATCGACGTGTCCACCGTGAAGGGTGCGCAGCAGGCAATGGAAGTGGTCGACAAGGCCCTGGGTGCGATCAATAACACCCGCGCCGACCTCGGTGCGATCCAGAACCGCTTCACCTCGGTCGTGGCGAACCTGCAGACCTCGTCGGAAAACCTGTCGGCGTCGCGCAGCCGCATCAAGGACACCGACTTCGCCAAGGAAACCGCTGAGCTGACCCGCACCCAGATCCTGCAGCAGGCCGGTACGGCCATGCTGGCCCAGGCCAACCAGGTGCCGCAGGGCGTGCTCAGCCTGCTGCGCTGATCCACGGCAAGAAGGCACCGCTACCGTCGGCTTGAACCGACGGTAGCGGCAACCCGACAGCCACGGCGTACACAGATGCGGGCCATGCCCGGCCCGGGAAGCTTCCCGAACCGGCTTGGCATCGCCCGCCCCTGCGGACCTCTCTTTCAGCGTTGTGCATGTTGACTGTACGTACCGGGCGGCTTCGTCTCCCCCCGATTGTCAGTAGCCTGATCCCTCCCCTGCATTGGGGGAGGGTTTTTTACAGACCGCCGGCAGCCCGCGGTGAACCCACCCGCACCCTGCCCCAGACCTCCTGCAACCGGCGTGCCAGAACCGTCCCCCGCCAGTGGCACGGCGCATGCATCAACGAAGTCCTCAAGACCCAGCGGCGCAGGCCGCTATTTTCGTTGACGACGGGCCACCGCACGACGGCCAGGCCCGTATACCAGGAGAAACGACGTGGCAGACTTTGGATACGGTGGCATTGGCTCAGGGCTGGACATCTCCAGCATCGTCAACCAGCTGGTCGCAGCGGACCGCAAGCCGGCCGACAATGCGCTGAACCTGCAGCAGTCCAAGACCAAGATGCAGCTGTCGTCGCTCGGCACGGTCACCTCGGCCTTCGACAAGCTGAAGACCGCCCTGACCGCATTGAAGGCCACCACCGCCTTCGACACCCGCACCGTGACCGCCTCCGGCAAGGCACAGCCAGGCAATACCGAGGATGTGCTGACGGCATCGGTGGCGCTGTACGACCTTGGCATCAGCAAGGCGGCCGCAGCCAACGGTACCCACAAGATCGAGGTGAAGAACCTGGCGTCGGCGCACAAACTGATCGCCGACACGTCGGTGCCCAAGACCGATACCTTCGGTGCCGGAACCTTGACGCTGACCGTCGGCGTGGGCGACAAGGCCAAGACGATGAACGTGCAGGTGGAGGAAGGCGACACGCTTACCACCGTCCGCAACAAGATCGACGCCGCCGGACGCAAGGAAGGCGTGCAGGCCACGCTGATCAGCTCCGGCGACAACCAGTACCTGTCCATCGCCCAGGAAAAGACCGGCGCGGCCAGCGCGATCAAGCTGGAATACGCCGGCAGCGATCCGAAGTTGGGCGCGCTGGTCGGCAGCCTGAAGGAAAACAGCCCAGCCAAGGATGCGCTGCTGACCATCGACGGCGTGGAAGTGGTAAGCGCCAGCAACACCGTGACCGACGCGGTGCCGGGCCTGACCCTGAACCTGAAGGTGCCGGGCCTGAGCACCGTCACCATCAGCACCGACACCACCGCCGCAACCAAGGTGATGCAGGAGTTCGTGACCGCCTACAACGCGGCCATCGCGGCAATCAACACCGAAACCAAGTACGACGCGAAGACCAAGGAAGCCGCCGCACTGACCGGCGATGCGCAGATGCGGGGTGCGATCGCACAGCTGCGCTCGACGATGTCCGGCGTGCTCAAGGACCTGGCGGGCGACCAGCTGGACGCCAAGGCACTGGGCCTGCAGACCCGCGGCTACCCCAACGCCGATGGCACACTGGTGCTGGACAGCACCAAGTTCGCCGCCGCCCTCGCCGCCCAGCCAGAGAAGATCCGCCAAGCGGTCACCGGCGATACCGGTGGTGCCGGCCGGCTGTATTCACTGGTGGACGGCTACGTCAGCACCACGGTTGGCAAGGAAGGCGCCTTCGTTGCGCGCACCAAGGGACTGAACACCACGCTGGACAACATCGACAAGCGCCGCAAGGACCTGGACGCGCGCATGGTCGGCGTCGAGGCCCGTTACAAGAAGCAGTTCGTGGCATTGGACAGCCTGATGGGCAAGCTGCAGCAGAGCAACACCGCGCTGCAGCAGCAGCTGGCTCAGTTGAACCGCTGAGGAAACACGCACGGCGCTCAAGTTTGGCGCCGTACGCACCGATAACGGACGCAACAGCAATCATCGCAGTGCCGGCGTCAACGGTCCCTTCGGCCGCACCCCGGCACCCCGCGCAAGGGAGAATCAGGAATGTACGGTTCCAGCCGTCAGTACGCCGAGCAATACCGCCAGGTGGGTGTGACCAGTGCGGTCGCCGATGCCGATCCGCACAAACTGGTGGCGCTGCTGCTGTCCGGCGCACTGGAGCGCGTGCGTCGTGCACAGGCCACCCTCGAACAAGGCGACCAGGCCGGCAAGGGCAAGGCGATTGGCGAAGCATGCGCGATCGTCGCCCACCTCAATGGCTCGCTGGACCATGAAGCCGGTGGCGAGATCGCCGGCAACCTCTCAGCGTTGTACGACTACCTGCTGCAGCGCCTGACCGAAGCCAACCTGCACAACGACCGCGCTGCACTGGACGAATCGCTGCAGCTGCTGGGCGAGATCGACGGTGCCTGGAATGCCATCCCGTACGAGCAGCGCCGTCCTGCGGCGGTGGCGCCATGAGCCTGCTTGAACTCAACGCGCAGCTGGATGCCTTCGAGAAGGCACTCGATGAAGAGGCCTTCGAACAGGCCGACAGCCTGCTCGATGGCCATGACAGCACTCTGCACGCACTGCTGAGCCAGCCGCTGGGCGGCGCCGACCACGCACCGTTGACCGCGTTGCTGGAACGCCAGCAGAGCCTGCTTGGCCTGCTGCGCCAGCGTCGTGATGCCGTCTCCGTGCAGATGCAGGACGGCCGCCGCTCCCTTCGCGCCGCGCATGCCTACCTGCAGGCAGAATCGCTGGCATGACCGTGCTGCCGACCACGTCCCTGCATCACCCGGCTGAAAGCGAGCTGTTCGACGAAACGCTCAGCTGCGAACTGGCCCTGCCCGCCGAGTTCCAGGCCGGCAGTGCAGTGGGCCGGACCAGCAGTGCCGAAGGCCTGCTGCGCAGCCTGGCGCTGGTCGAAGACAGCCGCATCGACGAACACGAAGAGCGCAGCGACGCAAGCCTGCAGCTGCAACGCCTGGAAGCCAAGGTGGACCTGACCATGGTCCTGCTCGGGCGCCTGATCCGCCAGCAGGGCCAGCAGCCAACGCTGCGTCCGGTGCGCTGGTCGCGCCGCGGCATCCGCCTGCAGCTGGGCCCACGCAGCGGCAGCACGCCCGGCCAGGCCGGCGTGGTACGCCTGCAACCCAGCGACTGGCTGCCCGACCATATCGACCTGCCGGTGGAAGTCATCGCCGAAGCAGCCGATGGCGGCGGTGGCCACTACCTGTGGCTGCGCTTCCATCGCCTTGGCGATGGCCTGGAGATGGCGATGGAACGGCATCTGTTCCGGTTGCATCGGCGGCAGGTGGCCGAGGCCCGCCGCGCACGCTGAAATCTGCCACCATGCAGGCGGACGGACAGCCCTTGGCGTGCCCGTTCAGCTAAGTTAAGGTGGACCTCCCTCCCCAACCTCCAGCGTGCCTGTGCGAGTTCTCATCGTCGACGATCACACCCTGGTTCGCGCCGGCTTGGCGCGGCTGCTGCAGGGGTTTGCCGACGTGCAGCTCGTCGCCGAGGCCAGCAATGCCGAACAGGCACTGCAGATGGCCCTGCTGCACGCCCCGGACGTGGTGTTGATGGACCTGTCGCTGCCCGGCCGTACCGGTCTGGAAGCGCTGAGCGACATCCGCCTGCGTGCACCCGGCACGCGCATCGTGATGATGACCATGCACGACGACGCCGCCCATGTGCGCGATGCACTCGATCGAGGTGCCGTCGGTTTCGTGGTGAAGGATGCCGCGCCGCAGGAACTGGAGCTGGCGCTGCGTGCCGCGCATGCCGGCCAGGTATTTTTGAGCCCGCAGATCTCAGCCAAGATGCTGGCGCCGATGCTCGGACGCGAAAAACCGACCGGTATTGCCGCACTGTCGCCACGCCAGCGCGAGATCCTTCGCCGCATCGGCAAGGGTGAGAGCAACAAGGAAATCGCCGCCGACCTTGGCATCAGCGTCAAGACGGTGGAAACCCATCGCGCGCGCATGATGGAGTCACTGGGCTGCCGTCGCGCCAACGATCTGTTGCTGCTGGCGGCACGCCACCAGCACGAGCTGGAATGACGTCCTCGCGACACCGCTGACACCGTGGTGCCGCCCACGGGCTTCGCGACGAAATACCGTCACCCACACGCGTCCCGACGGGATTCCGTACAACCCGCGCGAGCAGCCATCACGGCGACCGACCAAGAATCAACGATTTAGCGACCGGAATCGTCAAAATCCCGCGCTTGTGTAGAGGATTTCCTTACACGCTGTCGGGAATACCACCAGCACCCTCAGGAACCCCCCGATTCCGCGCCTGCCGGATCAAAAGCAAGATGTGTTCCACAAGGCGTCGGGGAGCGGCGCCGGGGAACCACGATGAAGGCTTCACTTTCGGCCCAGCTGGGCCAACAGCTTCACCTCACCCCGCAGTTGCTGCAGTCGATCCGGCTGCTGCAGCTCGACGGCCTGCACCTGGAGCAGGAAATCCAGCGGCTGCTGGAATCCAATCCGCTGCTGGAAATCGAAGACGCCGAAGCGCCCGCTGCTGAAGCCACCGATGCAGCCAGCACCACGCTGGATACGGCCGCCTTCGACGAACTGCCCGAATCCTCGATGTGGGAGGTGTCCGGCGCCAACTGGCAGGACGGCGACGACGATCGCATGGCGCGCATCGCCGCTGGCGAATCGAGCGACCCGCAGTTGCGCGTGCTGCAGCGCCTGGCGCTGGACCTGGACGAGCGCGAACTGGCCGTGGCCGCCTTCTGGCTGGAACACTGCGACGATGCCGGCTACCTGCAGGCACCGCTGGCGCAGCTGCACCTGCTGGCCAGCGCGCAGTTCGATATCGATGCCGACGGCGTTGAAGCCATCCGCCAGCACCTGCTGCAGGGCGAGCCGGCCGGCATGGCGGCGCAGGATCTGCGCGAATCGCTGCTCGCCCAGCTATGCAGCCTGCACGGCGTGGTGCCGGCCCGGCATCTGGCCGCGCGCATTCTGGAAGGTGCGCTCGATGCCTTGGCCGCGCACGACTACCCCGCCCTCGCCCGCCAGCACGATGCCGAGATCGAGGACGTGCGCGAGGCCGTTCGCCTGATCCTGTCGCTGCAGCCGCGCCCGGGCGACAGCCTGCTGCCCGAGCGCAATGCGGTGGTGGTACCGGACGTGGTCGCCTGGCACGCCGATGAACAATGGAAGGTGGCGCTGAACCCGGCCACCAGCCGCCGGGTGTCGATCAACAGCCAGTACGAACAGGCTCTGGCCGACAGCGGCGAGGCGGCCCCGGCACTGCGCGAGATGCTGCAGGAAGCGCGCTGGTTCAGCCGCGGCCTGTCGATGCGCTACGACACCCTGCTGCGCACCGCGCGGGTGATCGTCGAGCGCCAGGCGGCCTTCCTGGTCCGTGGCGAGGAAGCCATGGCACCGCTGACCCTGAAGGAAGTGGCCGAGGAAATCGGCATGCACGAATCCACCGTTTCGCGCATCACCACCGGCAAGTACCTGCAGACCCCGCGCGGCACCTTCGAGCTCAAGCACTTCTTCGCCGTGCGTCTGGAAGGGGCCAGCGTGTCCGGCCAGGCGGTCAAGGCCATGGTCCGCCGCCTGATCGACGCCGAGCCCGCAGGACGCCCGCTGGCGGACGAGGCCATCGCAGGCCTGCTGTCCCGCCAGGGGGTGAACATTGCCCGTCGAACCGTCGCAAAATACCGCGAACAACTGGATATCGCCCCGGCCCGCGAACGGCGCCGGGTCAACGCCAGGCAACCGCAGCTGGCCCGGGTGGGCTGAAAAGGATGTTGGACATGAACAAGCTCACAGTTCTGCTGGTCGATGACCACGAGGGCTTCATCAACGCGGCGATGCGCCACTTCCGCAAGATCGACTGGCTGCAGATCGTCGGCAGCGCCGGCAACGGCCTGGAAGCGATCGAGCGCTCGGAGAGCCTGCGCCCGCAGGTGGTGCTGATGGATCTGGCGATGCCGGAAATGGGTGGCCTGCAGGCCACGCGCCTGATCAAGTCGCAGGATGATGCACCGTACATCGTGATCGCCAGCCACTTCGATGACGTCGAGCATCGCGAGCACGCACTGCGCGCCGGTGCCGACAACTTCGTCAGCAAGCTGTCCTACATCCAGGAAGTCATGCCGATCCTGGAAGGCCTCAGGGAGGATCGGTCGTGAGCGAATCGCGCATCCTGGTACTGGACAACGACGCAGTGCGTGCCGAGCGCACCGTCGCCTTGTTGGAATTCATGGACTTCAACCCGCGCTGGGTCTCCGACGCAGCCGATTTCGACCTGGCCCGCCAGCGCCAGAACGACTGGATGGCGGTGATCGTCGGCAACCTGGACGACAGTGCCGCCAGCACCGCGCTGTACGCGTGGCTGGGTGGCAGCAGTCTGCCGCCGCCGGTGCTGCTGGCCGACGGTGACGCCACCGCGTTCGCCCAGCGGCATGGCCTGCACGAAGCCAACATCTGGCCGCTGGAAGCGCCGCTGCGTCACGCACAGATGGAAGCCCTGCTGCGCCGCGCCAGCCTCAAGCGATTGGATGCCGAACACCAGGCCGGCGCCGTGCAGGACCAGGGCCCGACCGGCAACGGTCCGGCGGTCAGTGCACTGCGCACGATGATCGAACAGGTCGCCGCGTTCGACACCACCGTGCTGGTGCTGGGCGAATCGGGTACCGGCAAGGAAGTGGTATCGCGCAGCATCCACCAGCGCTCGCCGCGCCGCGATGGTCCGTTCGTGGCGATCAACTGCGGCGCGATTCCGGCGGAACTGCTGGAAAGCGAGCTGTTCGGCCATGAGAAGGGCGCCTTCACCGGCGCGCTGACCGCGCGCAAGGGCCGTTTCGAAATGGCCGAGGGCGGCACCCTGCTGCTCGATGAGATCGGCGACATGAGCCTGCCGATGCAGGTCAAGCTGCTGCGCGTGCTGCAGGAGCGCAGCTTCGAACGTGTTGGCGGCAACCAGACCATCCGCTGCAACGTGCGGGTGATTGCCGCGACCCATCGCGACCTGGAAAGCCGCATCGCCGATGGCAAGTTCCGCGAGGACCTGTTCTATCGCCTCAACGTGTTCCCGATCGACGTGCCGGCCCTGCGCGAACGTCGCGAAGACCTGCCGGCGCTGGTGGAAACCATCGCCACCCAGCTGGCCCGCACCGGCCGCGGCGAAGTGCGCTTCACCCCGGAAGCGCTGCAGGCGCTGGCCGGTTACGAGTGGCCGGGCAACGTGCGCGAACTGACCAACCTGGTCGAACGCCTGGCGGTGCTGCACCCGGGTGGCTCGGTGCGCGTGCAGGACCTGCCGGCACGCTATCGCGGCGATGCCGCGCTGGCCGCTGTCGCTGTCGCCGCAGCGCCGCCGGTGGTCGCCAGCGAAGAGCGCCTGGACCTGCGCAGCTTCTCGTTCCACACCCCGGGCAGCGGCAACCAGCCGTCGCTCGAGCATGGCATCGCCGTCAACCGCGCCGCAGCACCGGCCGCGTTGCCGGACGACGGCCTGGACCTGCGCAACCACATGGCCAACATCGAACTGGGCCTGATCAACGAAGCACTGGAGCGCACCCAGGGCGTGGTCGCCCACGCCGCCCAGCTGCTCGGCCTGCGCCGCACCACCCTGGTGGAAAAGCTGCGCAAGTACGGCATCGAACGCGAGCCGGCCGAACTGGCCAGCTGACCCGCGTTTCCAGCATGAAGGGGGCACGGACGCCTGGGCTTGCCCGGGCGTTGGTATTTGTGGCGGTGTTGTTGCCGGGCTGCCGCCCGGCACCCGCGAGGCAACAGCTGAAGCAACGGCAACAGCTGGCTTCCTGCGCGATGCGCGGGTGGGTCAGGTTGCGGGGGACGCTGCAAGTACGTCCATGTAAGCTCGGTCGCGCCATCCATGGCGCTCACACCCCCGCAACCTGACCCACCCACGCCTCCGACGGCTTCCTTGTGACGGAGGGTTCGCGCCACGTAGCGTCGAGCCGACTCCGAAACACGCGGAGCATCTGTCGACAGATATATCTGTTGAAGGTCTGCGCCGCTCCCTGCAGCCATAGGCCAAAAAACCGACGCCGGTGAAATGACGCGTCACACGCCTCGAGAGCAGCATCCACCCATGGCGTGGATAAAGCGTCGACCAAGGTCGACACCCACCAAGAGCAGCGTGCCGACCAACGGTCAGCACCCACCAACAGCTGCGGGAAATTGTCGAAGGCGGGGTGGGTCCGGTTGCGGGGGCGTGAGCCGCATGGATGCGGCGACCGAGCCTACATGGACGTATTCACGGCGGCCCCCGCAACCGGACCCACCCCGCCATCCCACTGATAGCCAGCTTCTGCTGTTGCTCCGGCCTTTGCCGTGGCTTCGGCAGGTGCAGGGCGCAGCCCTGCCGCCCCCCCCCTCCCAACCCTCACGTCACTGAACCGATCAGCCATTTCGGCACGGCACTTGCACTAGCTCCAGTAGACACCCCCATCCCTGTTTCTGGAACCGTTGCAGATGTCCCACTCCGTCACTTCGATCCTTTCCCAGATCCGCTCCTACCAGACCCAGGTAGGACAGCCCGCGCTCAACCCGCTGGCCGAAGCGCCGCGTAGCAATGCCCTGCCGGGCACGGTGCTGGATGCGCCGCAGGTCCAGCCTGCCAGCTTCACCGAAACCCTGCGCGGCGCCATCGCCGGCGTCAACGACGCGCAACAGAAATCCGGCGCGCTGGCCAAGGCCTTCGAACTGGGTGAACCCGGTGCCGACCTGGCCAAGGTGATGGTCGCCTCGCAGCAGTCCCAGATCGCCTTCCGCGCCACCGTGGAAGTCCGTAACCGTCTCGTCCAGGCTTACCAGGACGTGATGAACATGCCGCTGTAAGGATAGAACCGCATGGCCCTGTCGCTCTCCAAGGAATCCCTGAACGCCGAAAAGGCAGGCCAGTGGTTCGACCGGCTGCAAAGCCTGCAGATCACCCGTCGGCTCGGACTGATGGCGATGATCGCCGTGGCCGTGGCGGCAGGCCTGTTCGTGTTCTTCTGGTCGCAGAAGCCGGGCATGGTGCCGCTGTACACCGGCCTGGACCAGAAGGCCACCGCTGAAGCGACCGACCTGCTGCGTGCCGCACAGATTCCGTTCCAGCTGGATCCGGCCACCGGCGGCATCACCGTACCGGAGAAGAACCTGCACGATGCCCGCCTGAAACTGGCGGGCTCGGGCCTGACCGACAGCGGCAAGCTCGGCTTCGAGCTGATGGAGCGCGACCCTGGTTTTGGTGTCAGCCAGTTCGTGGAAAACGCGCGCTACCAGCACGCACTGGAAACCGAACTGTCGCGCACCATCAACACGCTGCGCCCGGTGCGCGATTCGCGCGTGCACCTGGCCATTCCCAAGCCCAGTGCGTTCACCCGCCAGCGTGATGTGGCCAGTGCCTCGGTCACCCTTGAACTGCGCGGCGGCCAGCAGCTGGAACGCAGCCAGGTTGATGCGATCGTGCACATGGTGGCTGCCGCCATTCCCGATCTGGCGCCGGAACGGGTCACCGTGGTCGACCAGAGCGGGCGCATGCTCAGCGTCAGTGACCCGAACAGCGAAGCGGCGGTCAACGCTGCCCAGTTCGAACAGGTGCGCCGCCAGGAAACCTCGTTCAACCAGCGCATCCGCGAACTGCTGGAACCGATGACCGGTCCCGGCCGGGTCAATCCGGAAGTCAGCGTGGACATGGACTTCTCGGTGACCGAAGAAGCGCGCGAGCTCTACAACGGCGAGCCGCAGAAGCTGCGCAGCGAGCAGATGAGCGAGAACAGCAGCAGCACGCCGGGCCCGCAGGGCGTACCGGGTGCCACCAGCAACAGCCCGCCGGGCCAGGCCGCTGCACCGGCCACCGCGCAGGCACCGACCGAAAGCAGCAAGAACGCGACGCGCAACTACGAGCTGGACCGGACCCTGCAGCACACCCGGCAGCCGGCCGGCCGCATCAAGCGCGTGTCGGTGGCGGTGCTGGTGGACAACGTGCCGCGCGCTGGCGCCAACGGCAAGGTTGCGCCGCAGCCGCTGTCGGCGGCCGAACTGACCAGGGTCGAGGCACTGGTCAAGCAGGCCGTCGGTTTCAGTGCCGAGCGCGGCGACACCGTGTCGGTGATGAATGCCCCGTTCGTGCGTGACACCACGCCGGTGGAGGGCCCAGCCTGGTGGGAACTGCCGTGGGTGCACGATGCGGGCCGCATGCTGCTGGGTGCGCTGGTGGTGATGGCGTTGCTGTTCGGCGTGCTGCGCCCGGCACTGCGCGGTATCACCGGGCAGAACCGCAAGAACGAAGAACTGGCGCTGGAGCCGCACACCGCGGACGTGCAGCTGGTCGATGACGATGGCACCCCGCTGCCGGCGCTCGGCGCCGACCGGGCAAGCCTGGGCGGGCCGGAAGCGCTTGCCCTGCCGGTGGATTCTTATGAGGAACGATTGCGGATGGCCCGTGAAGCCGTGAAGACCGACTCCAAGCGCGTGGCCCAGGTGGTCAAGGGCTGGGTGGCCAATGACTGAGGTCGCGCCCCTGACCGGCGTGCAGCGCGCCGCCGTCCTGCTGCTGTCGCTGGGTGAACTGGACGCGGCCGAAGTGCTGCGCCACATGGAGCCGAAGGAGGTGCAGAAGATCGGCATCGCCATGGCCACCATGTCCGATATCACCCGCGAACAGGTGGAACGGGTGATGGACCAGTTCAGCCAGGAACTGGGCTCGAAGACCTCGCTGGGCGTGGGCTCGGACGACTACATCCGCAACATGCTGGTGCAGGCGCTGGGCAGCGAGAAGGCCGGCAACCTGATCGACCGCATCCTGCTGGGCCGCAACACCACCGGCCTGGACGCCCTGAAGTGGATGGACCCGCGTGCGGTGGCCGACCTGGTGCGCAACGAGCATCCGCAGATCATCGCCATCGTGATGGCGCACCTGGAAACCGACCAGGCCGCCGACGCGCTGAAGCTGCTGCCCGACCGCACCCGCGTTGACGTGCTGCTGCGCATCGCCACCCTCGACGGCATTCCGCCCAATGCGTTGAACGAACTCAACGAGATCATGGAGCGCCAGTTCGCCGGCAACCAGAACCTGAAGTCGTCCAACATCGGCGGCGTGCAGTGCGCGGCCAACATCCTGAACTTCATGGACAGCGGCCAGGACCAGGCGATCCTGGGCGAGATCGCACGCATCGACGCGCCGCTGAGTGGCCGCATCCAGGACCTGATGTTCGTGTTCGACGACCTGGTGGACCTGGACGACCGCGAGATGCAGCTGGTGCTGCGCGAAGTCAGCGGCGAGCGCCTGGGCCTGGCCCTGCGTGGCGCCGACATCAAGGTGCGCGACAAGATCACCCGCAACATGTCCCAGCGTGCCGCCGAGATCCTGCTGGAAGACATGGAAGCGCGCGGCCCGGTACGCCTGTCCGACGTGGAAGTGGCGCAGCGCGAGATCCTGGCCATCGTCAAGCGCATGGCCGATGAGGGCACTGTCACCATCGGCGGCAGCGCGGAGGCGATGTTGTGAGCAACGTCGTGCGCTGGCTTGCCCCGGACCTGCTGGCCCAGCCCGAACCGGTGCTGGACCACGACGAGGCGTTCGAACTCACCGAGCCGGACCCGGAGCATGAGCCCGAGCCGCCGCTGCAGCTGCCGACCCTGGAGGAAATCCAGGCGATCCAGGACAGCGCCGAGAAGGAAGGTTTCGAGCAGGGCCATGCCGATGGCTTCAGCCAGGGCCAGGCCGAGGTGCGCCGCTTGGTCGCGCAGATCGAAGGCATCCTCGACAACTTCGGCCGGCCGCTGGCGCGTCTGGAAAATGAGGTGGTCGGCGCCCTCGGCGAACTCGCAGTACGCATCGCCGGTGCGCTGGTAGGCCGGGCCTACGAGGCCGACCCGGCGCTGCTGGGGCAGCTGGTCGGCGAGGCGATAGACGCCGTCGGCGGCAGCAACCGCGAGGTGGAAGTACGCCTGCACCCCGATGACATCACCGCCCTCGCCCCGTTGCTGACCCTGTCGCCGCAGCAGCGCCTGGTGCCTGACACCAGCCTGAGCCGTGGCGACCTGCGCGTGCATGCCGAGGCCGTACGCATCGACGGCACCCTGGAAGCCCGCCTGCGCGGCGCGTTGGATGCCGTGATCCGCCAGACCGGAGCCATCGCATGAACACCGACACCGCTGCGCCGCCGTCGCCGCCCGCCGACTGGGCCGTTGCCCGCAATCTGCGCCTGGGCAATCGCCTCGACGGTCTGAAAGTCGACACCGCGCATGGCCGTGGGCTGATCCGCGAAGGCGTGCTGCGCCGGGCGGTCGGCCTGACTCTGGAAGCCGTTGGCTGCGAGGCGCCGCTCGGCGCCAGCTGCAAGGTGGAAGTGGTCGACGGCGGCTGGGTCGATGCCGAAGTGGTCGGCTTCGCCGGTGAACGCACCTACCTGATGCCCAGCGCCGAGCTGCATGGCCTGCTGCCGAATGCGCGGGTGGTGCCGTCGGCCCGTCGTGGCGGCGTGGAAGTGGGCGAAGGCCTGCTCGGACGTGTCATCGACAGCGATGGCGTGCCGCTGGATGGAAAGGGTCCGATCCGCGCTGAAGCTCACGTCGGCATGGCCGGCGTCTCGATCAATCCGCTCGCACGCGAACCGATCACCCAACCACTGGACGTGGGCGTGCGCGCGATCAACGCGCTGCTGCCAATCGGCCGTGGCCAGCGTGTCGGCCTGTTCGCCGGCTCCGGCGTCGGCAAATCGACGCTGCTGGGCATGATGACCCGCTACACCGCCGCCGACGTGATCGTGGTAGGCCTGATCGGTGAGCGTGGCCGCGAAGTACGCGATTTCGTTGAAAGCACCCTGGGCGAAGAAGGCCTGCGCCGCGCGGTGGTGGTGGCGAGCCCCGCTGACCGACCGCCGCTGGCCCGTCTGCATGGCGCCTACCGTGCCACCGCCATCGCCGAGTGGTTCCGCGACCAGGGCCTGAACGTCCTGCTGCTGATGGATTCGCTGACCCGCTTTGCGCAGGCGCAGCGCGAAATCGGCCTGTCAGTGGGCGAGCCACCCACCACGCGCGGCTATCCGCCATCGGTGTTCGCCAAGCTGCCGGCACTGGTGGAACGTGCAGGCAACGGCGCCAAGGGGCGCGGTTCGATCACCGCCTTCTACACCGTACTGACCGAAGGCGACGATCCGCAGGATCCGATCGCCGATGCCGCCCGCGCGATTCTCGACGGCCACATCCTGCTGTCGCGTCGCGTGGCCGACAGCGGCCTGTATCCGGCCATCGACGTGGAATCGTCGGTCAGTCGCGTGGTCACGGAAATTGCCGACGAGCCGTGGCGCCTGCGCATCCGCAAGCTGAAACGGCTGGTCTCGGCCTATTCGGCCAACCGCGACCTGATCGCCATCGGCGCCTATCAGCGCGGCAACGACGCCGCGACCGATGAAGCCCTTGAGCGTTGGCCGGAAATCATGGAATTCCTCGGCCAGGATGTAGCCAAGGCCGCAGATCTACCGCACAGCCAGGCGGCGTTGCAGCGCCTGGTGGAACAAGAGAACGAGAGGCTGACATGATCCAGTCCAAGCGCATCGATCCGCTGCTGAAGCGGGCCCAGGAACACGAGGATGCGGTCGCCCGCGACCTGGCCGAGCGCCAGAACGTGCTCGACACCCATCTGTCGCGCCTGGACGAACTGCGTCGCTACGCCGAGGAGTATGCCTCGCAACAAATGGCCGACGCGCAGATGGCCGCGACCAGCCCGGCGCAGCTGTTGAACCGGCGCGCCTTCCTGGACCGGCTGGACAGCGCGGTGGAACAGCAGCAGCAGACCGTGAACGGCAACCGCGAAAAAGTGGAGGCCGAACGCGCGCGCCTGATCCTGGCCAGCCGTGACAAGGCGGTGCTGGAACAGCTGGCCGCCAGCTACCGCGCGCAGGAAAAAGTGGTGACCGACCGCCGCGACCAGCGCGAGATGGATGACATCGGCGCGCGCCGCGCGCGCCTGGCGCAGACCGAAGACCAGGATGATGGCGAACACGGAGGCCGCTCGTGATGCCGTCCCCGTTGAGCAGCAACGCCAGCGCACCGACGCCCGGCGGCAGTGGCAATGCCAGCAGCGCGCGCGCCTCGGGCAACGACTCCGGCAAGGATTTCGGCCAGATGCTGCAGGGCAGCAACGCGTCGACCGGCACTGCCGGCACCACGACAACCGCCAGCAATCCGGCAACACCGGCCAACGCTGCATCAACGCCCGACGGCAACCCGGGCAAGGCTTCGCCGCGGCCGACCGACGGCGAAGCAGCCGCCACGGACGCCAGCACATCGACACCTGCTGTACCGGCAACGTCGGCAGCCAGCGACGACAAGGACACCCCGGCCAACGCGGACGACGCGCCCTGGCCGCCACTCGGCTTGGCCGGTCTGATGCTGGCCGTGCCCACCGGCGTCGATCCGGCGCCGGTGCTGCCACCGCCAGCGGCCAGCGGTGCCGACGGCAGCGCGCTGCCCTCCGCTGCACTGGCACCTGCGTCCGCCGCGCTGCCCGCCAACGCGAGCCAAGGCGCGGCAGCGCCGGCCGCAAGCGCGTCGGCATCTGCTGCCGGCGACGGTGAGGTCAGCGGCCTGCCGCTGCCCGAGCTGGTGGTGGGTGGCAAGGCATTGGATCGTGCCGATGACGGTGACAGTCTGCAGATCGGCGACCGTGCACCTCCGGCACCGCTGCAGCCTCCCCTGCCCGCCGCCCTGCAGGACCTGAAGGCCGCACTGGCCAGCAATGCCGTCTTCAACGGCGAACCCACACCGAAGCCGGTGCTGGGCGATGATGGTTTCGACCAGGCCATTGGTGCGCGCATCGGCTGGCTGGCCGACCAGAAGATCGGCCATGCCCACATCCGCCTCAACCCGGAAGACCTGGGGCCGGTGGACGTGCGCCTGCAGATGAACGGTGACAAGGTGCATGCCAGCTTCAGCAGCCCGCACGTCGATGTACGCCAGGCGCTGGAAAGCAGCCTGCCGCGCCTGCGTGAACTGCTCGGCGAGCAGGGCTTCCAGCTGGCCCATGCCGATGTCGGCCAGCAGCACAGTGGCGACGGCACTCCGGGCAGCCCGGCGGGCAGCGGCGGTCGCGCTGGTGACGGAGAACCGTCACTGGGCGACACCACGGTGTCGGCATCGCAGCTGATCCGCCAGCGCGGGTTGTTGGACGCGTACGCCTGACAGTGCGTGCCGACCAAGGTCGGCACCTGGCAGTATCTGCACCGCCCCACCGGCACCCCGACAGAATTCCGTCACCCCCCTCCCCGGCCACTCCGGCACACCCCTTGCATATCCCGGTGAAGCAACCCTCAGGAGCTTCACCCCGTGGCCGCAGCCGCTGACAAAACCAAGAAGACCGCCGACAAGGACAAGACCGCCAAGCCGCGCAGTCCGATCCTGATCACCGCCCTGGTCGCCGTACTGGCCGCCGGTGCTGCCGGTGGCGGCGTCTGGTTCTTCACCCAGTCCAAGCACGAAGACAAGACCGCGCAGGCGCCGAAGAAGACCACCACCCCGGCCCCGGCCCAGTACTTCGCACTGGAACCGGCGTTCGTGGTCAACCTCAACGGTTCGATCGACGGCCCGCGCTACCTGCAGGTGGAAGTGCAGCTGATGACCCGCGATCCGGCCGCGCTGGAAGCGATCAAGACCCATTCCCCGGCCATCCGCGCACGCCTGCTGATGCTGTTCTCGCAGGTCAGCCCGCAGCAGATCGCCGACATCGCCGGCAAGCAGAAGCTGCAGGCCGATTCGTTGGCCGAAGTGCAGAAGGTGCTGAAGGCCGAGACCGGCAGCAACGGTGCCGACGACCTGCTGTTCACCAGCTTCGTGACCCAGTAAGGGCTCCCCGATGAATGACCTGCTGTCCCAGGATGAGATCGATGCCCTGTTGCATGGCGTGGACAGTGGCGCGGTCGAAACTGAGCCGGACGCCCCCAGTGGCGAAGCACGCTCCTACGATTTCGCCAGCCAGGACCGCATCATCCGCGGTCGCATGCCGACCCTGGAAATGGTCCACGAGCGCTTCGCGCGCCTGTGGCGGATCGGCCTGTTCAATCTGATCCGGCGCTCGGCCGAACTGTCCGTGCGTGGCATCGAGCTGATCAAGTTCAACGACTACATGCACTCGCTGTATGTGCCGACCAACCTGAACCTGATCCGCTTCAAGCCACTGCGCGGCACCGGCCTGATCGTGTTCGAGCCGACTCTGGTGTTCGCCATCGTCGACAACTTCTTCGGCGGTGACGGGCGTTACCCGACGCGCATCGAAGGCCGCGAGTTCACCGCCACCGAAATGCGGGTGATCCACCTGCTGTTGAAGCAGACCTTCGCCGACCTGCGTGAAGCGTGGGCACCGGTGATGGACGTGGAGTTCGAGTACATCAACTCGGAAATCAACCCGCACTTCGCCAACATCGTGACGCCGCGCGAATACGTAGTGGTGTGCCGCCTGCATGTTGAACTCGACGGCGGTGGCGGCGACATCCACGTGACCCTGCCCTACTCGATGCTGGAGCCGATCCGCGAGCTGCTCGACGCCGGCATCCAGAGCGACCGCAATGACCGCGACGAGAGCTGGGGCCGCACCCTGCGCGAGCAGCTCAACGTGGCCGAAGTCACCCTCTCCAGCGTGCTGGCCAGCAAGCGCATGACCCTGCGCGACCTGACCCGGCTGAAGGTCGGCGACATCCTGCCGATCGACCTCAGCCCGCAGGTGCCGCTGTGCGTGGAGAACATCCCGGTGTTCACCGGGGAGTTCGGCGTCGCCAACGGCATGAACGCCGTAAAGATCACCGCTACCCATCCGCCGGGCACCCGTCCGCGCGTACCCGTCATCCAGGAAGACCCGCAATGAACGATATCGACGCCCTCGAACCGACCCCGGCACAGTTCACCAGCCTGCAGGCCGATGAGGCGACCGGCCCGGATTTGAACCTGGACGTGATCCTCGATGTGCCGGTGACGTTGTCGCTGGAAGTCGGTCGCGCCCGCCTGCCGATCCGCAACCTGTTGCAGCTCAACCAGGGTTCGGTGGTGGAGCTGGAGCGTGGTGCCGGCGAATCGCTGGACGTGTTCGTCAACGGCACGCTGATCGCACATGGCGAAGTGGTGGTGATCAACGACCGCTTCGGCGTGCGCCTGACCGATGTGGTCAGCCCCAGCGAGCGGATCCGGAGACTGCGTTGAGCCTGCTCGCCGCCACCGCGCTGGCCGTCGCCAAGACGGCCCCGCAGATCGGCCAGCATGCGCCGGCCGCACCGAGCCTGTTCGGTGCAGTTCTGGCCCTGTTGGCGGTGCTGGCCCTGGTCATCGGCCTGGGCTGGCTGCTCAAGCGCCTGCCCGGCAGCGGCTTCCGCCCGGCCGAGGGCATGAAGCTGGTGGCGAGCCTGAATGTTGGCGCCAAGGAGCGCGTGGTGGTGGTCGAGGTCAACGGCCAGCAGCTGCTGCTGGGCGTGACCGCCGGTGGCATCAATGCCCTGCACACCCTGCCCGAACCGCTGCCGCCGCCCGCGCCGGTGCGCGTACCCGACCTGAAGAACCTGCCGAATTTCGCCCAGCTGCTGCAACAGCGGCTGCGCAAGGACCCCTGACATGCGTGTGACCCGTTCCCGTCTTGCCACCCTGCTGCCGTGGCTGACCCTGCTCGCCCTGTGCCTGCTGCCTGCGTTGGCGTTCGCCGCCCCGGGCGCGCCGACCACGCCGCTGCCGGACATCAATGTCGGCAAAATCGGCGGTGCGCCGGTCAGCCTGCCGCTGCAGACGCTGTTGCTGATGACGGCGATCACCCTGATCCCGTCGATGCTGCTGGTGCTGACCTCCTTCACCCGCATCATCATCGTGCTGGGCCTGCTGCGGCAGGCACTGGGCACCGGCCAGACGCCGTCCAACCAGGTGCTGCTGGGCCTGGCCCTGTTCCTCACCGCGATGATCATGCTGCCGACCTGGGACAAGGCCTGGAGCACCGGCATGGCGCCCTACCTCAATGGCGAGATCGACTTCCAGACCGCCTGGACGCTGACCACCACGCCGCTGCGCGCCTTCATGCTGGCGCAGATCCGCGAGACCGATCTGATGACTTTCGCCGGCATCGCCGGGCACGGCACCTACGCCAGCCCCGATGCGATTCCGTTCCCGGTGCTGGTCGCATCGTTCGTCACCAGTGAACTGAAGACCGCCTTCGAGATCGGCTTCCTGATCTTCATCCCGTTCGTGATCATCGACCTGGTCGTGGCCAGCGTGCTGATGTCGATGGGCATGATGATGCTGTCGCCGATGCTGGTCTCCGCACCGTTCAAGATCCTGCTGTTCGTGCTGGTCGATGGTTGGGTGCTGACCGTCGGCACGCTGGCGGCCAGCTTCAATCCGGCCTGATTCAATCCGGCCTGATCCGAAGGTCGGCCGAGCATGGCCCGGCTCTACATACACATAACGGAACGACGATGTCCCCCGAACTTGCCTTGACCGAACTGCGTGGTGGCCTGATTACCGTGCTGTGGGTAGCCGGCCCGCTGCTGCTGACCGTACTGGTGGTCGGCGTGGTGGTGGGCGTAGTGCAGGCGGCGACCCAGCTCAACGAGCCCACCATCGCCTTCGTTGCCAAGGCTGCGGCCCTCACTGCGGTGTTGTTCGCACTGGGCAGCCTGTTGATCGGCCACCTGGTCGAATTCACCACGCTGCTGTTCCAGCGCATTCCGCACCTGATCGGCTAGACGGACGCGCACGCAGATGGACGCCGCCACCCAGATGGCTGCCGACGGCCTGAATGCCTTCGGCATGATCGGCACCGTGCTGTGGACCATGCTACGCATCGGCGCGGTGGCCATGGCGATGCCGATGATCGGCACCCGCGCGGTGCCCGGCCGGGTGCGGGTGATGCTGGCCGGCACCCTGGCCATCGCGTTGGCGCCGCTGCTGCCGCCGGTACCGGACTGGACCGGCTTCGACGCCGCCACCGTGCTGACCATCGCCCGCGAGCTGGCGATTGGCGTAGCCATCGGTTTCATGCTGCGGCTGGTGTTCGAGGCTGGCGCCATGGCCGGCGAACTGGTCGCCCAGGGCACCGGCCTGGCGTTTGCGCAGATGAGCGACCCGCTGCGCGGCGGCACCTCCGGTGTCATCGGCCAGTGGTTCTATCTGTTGTTCGGCCTGCTGTTCTTCACCGCCAACGGCCACCTGGCGCTGATCTCGCTGCTGGTGGACAGCTACCGCGCTCTGCCCATCGGCGCGCCCCTGCCGGACCCGCACGCCTTCTTCAGCATCGCCCCGACCTTCCTGCTGACCGTGCTGCGCGGCGCGCTGACCTTGGCCATCCCGCTGACCGTAGCGATGCTGGCGGTCAACCTGGCCTTCGGCGTGCTGGCCCGCGCCGCGCCGGCGCTGAATCCGATCCAGCTGGGCCTGCCGGTTTCACTGCTGCTGGGCCTGTTCCTGCTGACCCTGCTGGTCGGTGAAATGGGCCCGCCGGTGCAGCGCCTGTTCGATGCCGCCTTCGAGGCTGCCGGTGCCGTGACCCGCTGACGCGGTCGTCACGTTTTGCTGCTTGCCGTCCCCCCCGGTGCCCGCGTTAGAGTGAATGCGCAGCGACCGGGGGGACGCTGCAACCGGCGGCCGCAGGTCGCCTGCCTTGCGCATGCCCCACCGTAGTTTTTCCGTTGACAGGCAGGTCCGGGAGACTGACGAATGCTGGTAGGCACGTACAACCCGTGGCTGGTGGCGACCTCATTGCTGGTTGCAGTGATGGCGTCCTATACCGCACTGGCGATGGCTGGGCGCACCGTCACTGCGCCCGGCAAGGGCGCGACCTGGTGGTGGCGCCTCGGCGGCGGCTTTGCGATGGGGCTGGGCATCTGGTCGATGCACTTCATCGGCATGCTCGCCTTCGACCTGCCCATTCCGTTGGGCTACGACCTGCCCATCACCCTGCTGTCGCTGGCACTGGCGATCGGCTCGTCGGTGTTCGCGCTGTGGCTGGTATCGCTGCGCACCCTGCCCCATCCACGCCTGGCCAGTGGTGCCGTGCTGATGGGCAGCGGCATCGCCAGCATGCATTACGTGGGCATGGCCGCGATGCGCATGCAGCCAGGCATCGACTACCAGCCGGTGTGGCTGCTGCTGTCACTGCTGGTTGCGGTGGCCGCGTCGTGGACCGCGCTGTACGTGGCCTTCCGCCTGCGCGCGCAGCACACCCGCATCGGCGACCGCCTGGCGGCCGCCGGACTGCTCGGCCTGGCCATCGTCGGCATGCATTACACGGGCATGGCCGCCGCCCGTTTCCCCGAAGGCAGCGTCTGCGGCGCCGCGGTGGGCGATGGCCTGCAGAACAACTGGCTGGCGATGCTGGTGGTGGTGCTGACCGTGGCGATCCTGGCAGTCGTGCTGGTGGTGTCCTGGCTGGACCAGCGGGTGGAGGCACAGCTGTTGCGCCTGCGCAATTCGCTGCTCAGCACCTCCTTGACCGATGCCCAGCAGGAACTGACCCAAGCCGCGCTGCACGACCCGCTCACCCGCCTGCCGAACCGGCTGCTGCTGCAGCGGCGCATCCTGCAGGCGCTGGCCGAGGCCGAACAGGGCGGCAGCCGCTTCGCGGTGATGTTCATGGACCTGGATGGCTTCAAGCAGGTCAATGATGCCTATGGCCACCAGGCCGGCGATGCGCTGCTGGTGGCCGTGGCAGAGCGCACCCGCCAGCTGCTGCGGCCGCACGACATGCTGGCACGGCTGGGCGGCGACGAATTCGTGCTGGTGGTGCGCATCGAACAGGACGAGGACCTGCCGACCCTGGCCCGGCGCATTCTGCAGGCGGTGGGCAGCGGCCCGCTGCTGCCTGACCACGAGCTGCAGGTGAGCGCCAGCATCGGCATCGCGATCTGCCCCGACCATGCCGCCAGCGAACGCCAGCTGATGGCCTTCGCCGATGCGGCGATGTACCAGGCCAAGGAGTCGGGCCGCAATGCGTTCGTGCTGTTCGCCGACTGGATGAACGACAGCGCCGAGCAGCAGTTCCGCCTGCTGGCCGACCTGCGCCGGGCGATCGGCAGCGAGCAGCTGTTCCTGCACTATCAGCCGAAGATCCGCGTGGCTACGCAGAAGGTGGCTGGCGCCGAAGCACTGATCCGCTGGCGCCACCCGGAACAGGGCCTGATTCCGCCGGACCGCTTCATCCGCCTGGCCGAGCGCAGTGGTGCGATCAACGAGATCGGCCGCTGGGCGCTGGACCAGGCCTGCCAGCAGTTGCGGCACTGGCACGATGCCGGCCACGACGGCTGGACGATGTCGGTGAACCTGTCACCGGTGCAGTTCAGTTCGCCACATCTGCTGCAGGACGTACGCGAGGTGATCGAGCGCTACGCGATCGCCCCGCGCAACCTGGTGCTGGAGATCACCGAAAGCACCGTGATGCGCGACACCGATACCAGCCTGCGCCTGCTGCAGAGCTTCTCCGCCCTGGGCGTGGGCATTTCGATCGATGATTTCGGCACCGGCTACTCCAGCCTGCTGTACCTGAAGCGCCTGCCGGCCACCGAGATCAAGATCGACCATGCATTCGTGCGCGACCTGGAACACAGCGCCGAAGACGTGGTGATCGTGTCGGCCATCGTGGCGCTGGGCCACGCGCTGGACATGGATATCGTCGCCGAAGGCGTGGAGACCGCAGCGCAGCGCGCCTACCTGGAACGCCTGGGCTGCGACTACCTGCAGGGCTTCCTGCTGGGCCGGCCGGTGGACGCGGCCCGCTTCATGCAGCTGCACGACCTGCCGCGGCCACGGGTGGAACTGGCCAACCCCCGTAATCCCCAGTAGATCCACGCCATGCGTGGATGGCCCGCGCCGCCGTAACGGAACGATTCTTGCACGCACCCCGGCATCCCCTGCTGCAGTGCCTGTGATGTCCGAGAACGAATCCGCCGGCGAAAAAACCGAACAACCGACAGAAAAGCGCCTGCGCGACGCCCGCGAGCAGGGCAACCTGCCGCGCTCGCGTGAACTGGGCACGGCCGCCGTGTTCGGCGCCGGGGTGATCGCGGTGATGGCCATGAGCGGCTCGATGGCCAGCGGCGCCAGCGCCTGGATGCGCCATGCGCTCAGCCCCGAACAGAGCCTGCGCCAGCACCCGAAGGCGCTGTTCGGCCACTTCGGCGACCTGTTGCTGCAGTTGATGTGGGTGATCGCCCCGCTAGTGCTGGTCTGCCTGCTGGCCAGTTTCCTGGCGCCGGTGGTGATGGGCGGCCTGCGCTGGTCGGCCAAGGCGATGATGCCCGACATCAACCGCATGAACCCGATGAGCGGGCTCAAACGCCTGTACGGCCCCGAAGCCATCGCCGAGTTCATCAAGTCGCTGCTGCGGGTGGCCTTCGTCGGCGTCGCCGCCGGCATGGTCGTGTGGACCAGCTTCAACACCCTGCGCGGGCTGATCCACCAGCCGCTGGAAACCGCCATCGGCGACGGCCTGGGTTTCACCCTGCGGCTGCTGCTGGCCACCGCCGGCGCAATGCTGGTACTGGCCGCCATCGATGCGCCGTACCAGCGCTGGAACTGGATGCGCAAGCTGAAGATGACCCGCGAAGAACTGCGCCGGGAAATGAAGGAAAGCGAGGGCAGCCCGGAAGTGAAGGGCCGCATCCGCCAGCTGCAGCAGCAGATGGCCAACCGCCGGATGATGGAGGCGGTACCCACCGCCGACGTGGTGGTGGTCAACCCGACCCACTATGCGGTGGCGCTGAAGTACGAAGGTGGGGCCATGAATGCGCCCACCGTGGTCGCCCTGGGCGTGGATGAAACCGCCCTGCGCATCCGTGAAGTGGCCGACGGCAACAAGGTTGCCATCGTCTCTGCCCCGCCTTTGGCACGCGCCTTGTATCGGGAAGGCCAACTCGGCAAGGAAATCCCCGTGAGACTGTATTCAGCCGTCGCCCAGGTCCTCTCTTACGTCTACCAGCTGCGCAGCTGGCGGACCGGCCCGATGCCGTCCACGCCGCACATCCAGGTTGATGAGTTCGGCAACGGGGGCCGCCCATGAGCGCGCAGGCATCCAGCTTCAATACCCGCCGCGCGCTGGAGATGGTCCGCCAGGGTCTGGGCGCGCCGCTGATCGTGCTGGCCCTGCTGGCCATGGTCGTGGTGCCGCTGGCCGCGCCGGTGCTCGATGCGCTGTTCACCTTCAACATCGCCATCTCGCTGATGGTGCTGCTGGCAGTGGTGTACGTGAAGCGCCCGCTGGACTTCACCATCTTCCCGATCGTGCTGCTGATCACCACCATGCTGCGGCTGGCGCTGAACGTGGCCTCCACCCGCGTGATCCTGCTCAACGGCCAGAACGGCCACGAAGCGGCCGGCAAGGTGATCGCCGCGTTCGGTGAGTTCGTGATCGGCGGCAACTACGCGGTCGGCATCGTGGTGTTCGCCATCCTGACCATCATCAACTTCGTGGTCATCACCAAGGGCGCCGGGCGCGTCTCGGAAGTGACCGCGCGCTTCATCCTCGACGCCATGCCCGGCAAGCAGATGGCGATCGACGCCGATCTCAACGCCGGTTTGCTGACGCGCGAGGAAGCCAAGCTGCGCCGCGAGGAGGTCCGCGAGGAAGCCGACTTCTACGGCGCGATGGACGGTGCCAGCAAGTTCATCCGCGGCGATGCGATCGCCGGCATCCTGATCCTGTTCATCAACATGCTGGGCGGCCTGGCCGTGGGCGTGCTGCAGCATGGCATGCCGTTCGGCGATGCCGCGGCCACCTATACCCTGCTGTCGATCGGTGACGGTCTGGTGGCGCAGCTGCCGGCGCTGCTGGTCTCCAGTGCGGTGGCGATGCTGGTTACCCGTGCCTCGCGCTCGCAGGACATGGCGCAGGCGATGACCGGCCAGGTGTTCGGCCAGTACCGCGCGCTGGCCATCACTGCCGGCATCCTCGGCGTGGTCGGCCTGGTGCCGGGCATGCCCAACGTCGCTTTCCTGACGCTGGCGGCAATCCTCGGCTTCATCGCCTGGAAGGTGTACCGGAAAGGCCAGGCCCCGGCCCAGGCCGACGCAGCTGCGGGCGAAACCAACGCACTGAACGCGCTGGGCCGCCCCGCCGCCCCCGCACCCACCGCGGAACTGAGCTGGGACGAGCTGCGCCCGGTCGATCCGCTGGGCCTGGAAGTCGGCTATCGATTGATTTCGCTGGTGGACAGCAACCAGGGCGGCGAACTGATGCCGCGCATCAAGGGCGTGCGCCGCAAGCTGACCCAGGATGTCGGTTTCCTGATTCCGTCGGTGCACATCCGCGACAACCTGGAATTGCCGGCCAACGGTTATCGGGTACTGGTGCATGGCGTGCCGGTGGCTACCGCCGAAATCCATCCCGACCGCGAACTGGCGCTGGACCCGGGCAGTGCTCTCGGTCCGCTGGAAGGCATCGCCGGCAAGGACCCTGCCTTCGGCCTGGATGCGACCTGGATCCAGCCACACCAGCGCGCCCAGGCCGAAACCCTGGGCTACACCGTGGTCGACCCGGCCACGGTGGTGGCCACCCACCTTTCGCACCTGATCCGCGAGCACGCACCGGAACTGCTCGGCCACGAGGAAGTGCAGCACCTGCTGGCCAACCTGGCCAAGAGCGCGCCCAAGCTCGTCGAAGATCTGACGCCGAAGGCGCTGCCGCTGTCGGCGGTGGTGCGCGTGCTGCAGAACCTGCTGATCGAGCGCATTCCGATCCGCCAGCTGCGCAAGATCGCCGAAGCACTGGTCGAACACGCCCCGCACAGCCAGGACCCGGCCACGCTGACCGCCGCCGTGCGAACCGCACTGGGCCGCTTCATCGTGCAGGAGATCGCCGGAATGTCGGCGGAGCTGCCGGTGTTCACCCTCAACCCGCAATTGGAACGTGTCTTGCAGGAGTCCACGCAGGGCAACGGCGCCGCGCTGGAACCCGGACTCGCTGAGCGACTGCACCAGAGCCTGGCCGAATGTGTCAGCAAGCAGGAAGCCCGCAACGAGCCCGCGGTGGTGCTGGTACCTGGCCCGGTGCGTGCCGCGCTGGCCCGCCTGGTCCGCCACAGCGTTCCGTCGCTGTCGGTCCTGGCGTACAGCGAGGTGCCGGAGGACAAGCGCCTGAAGCTGGTCGGAACGATCAGCTGACGCCGCCCTGCAACGCGCCAGAAAACAGACACCACTTTCAAACACCCGCAACAGACAGATTCCAAGGGGAACCCGAACCGTGCAGACCACCGACCATCCGCGTTCTCCGACCGCCACTCCGCCGACTTCGTCCCGTGACCACAGCATGAAAATCAAACGATTCGTCGCCGCCGACATGCGCTCGGCCATGAACCTGGTGCGCAAGGAACATGGTCCTGATGCCGTGATCCTGTCCAACCGCCGGATCGAGGAAGGCATCGAGATCGTGGCCGCCGCCAACTACGATGAGAGCGCCGTGCAGCGCGCCCTGGAAGCATCGCGCCGCGACGTGGCACCGCCGCCTGCGCCGAAGCCGCGTAGCGCCGCCGACGCAGTGATCGCCGCGGTCACCCGCCGTCGCAGCAGCACCCCGGCACCGGAGCCGGTGGCGGCTACCACCTCGGCCGTTGCCGCCCTCGCCCGCGCCGCCGTCGGTGCTACTGGCCGCACCCTGGACAGCGCCGACGAAATCGTACCGACGCGCGGCAGCACCGGCTTCGCCGCTACGCTGGCGCGTGCCGCCGTCAATGAATCGACGCTGCCGGAACAGATCTTCGCCCCGTTCGCCGGCGCCATCGTGGCGCCCTCGCCGGCCGCAGCTGCCGCGGTGAACCGCGCCCGCTTCCAGATCGATCCGCCGCTGGAAGACAGCGCGCAGCTGCCGGCAGTCTCGCCGCCGCCGCTGCCGGTTGCCAGCCAGGCCGCCGCAGCGCCCGAAGACGAAGCACCCCATGCGCCGGTTGCCGTGCAGCCGACGGAAGTTGCGCCGGCACCGCTGCCGACCCTGGCCCCGGCACCTGCTCTCACTCTGGTTGCCGACGACGCCGAGATCCGCCACCTGCGCCAGGAAGTGGCCGGCATGCGCCAGGTGATCGAGCGCGAAATGAACCGCTTCACCGATGAGCGCCTGCGCGGCTGCCCGGTGCGCGCCACCGCGCTGGACCTGATGGACGAGTACGGCTTCGACGCCGGCATCGCCCGCGACGTGGCCATGCAGATCCCGCTGGAAACCGAAGCGCATCGCGGCCGCGGCCTGATGCTGGGGCTGATCTCGCGCAAGCTGCCGATCGCCCCGGTCGATCCGATGGAGGAAGGCGGTGTGATCGCCCTGGTCGGTCCGACCGGCGCCGGCAAGACCACCACCATCGCCAAGCTGGCCTCGCGCTTCGCCGAAGCCCATGCCGCCCGCGACGTCGCCCTGGTCACCACCGATACGATGCGCATCGGCGCCCGCGAACAGCTGTACGGCTACGGCCGCCAGCTCGGCATCGCGGTGCACGAGGCCAACAGCGGCACCGACCTGGACCAGCTGCTGGAACGCCTGAAGGACTACAAGCTGGTGCTGATCGACACCGCCGGCCTGGGCCCGCGCGACCGTGCGCTGGCCGCCCAGCTGCAGTGGCTGCGCGCCGCCCGCCAGGTCCGCACCCTGCTGGTACTGCCGGCCAACACCAGCTTCGGCGACATGGACGAGGTGGTCCGCCGCTTCGGCGCGGCCAACCTGCAGGGCTTGGTGCTGAGCAAGCTGGACGAGACCGGCCGCTTCGGCAACGCCCTGTCGGTGGCGGTGGACCATAAGCTGCCGATCACCTGGGTGACCGATGGCCAGGACGTCCCGGACGACCTGCACCGGGCCAGTGCAGCCAATCTTGTACTTCGCCTTGAAGATTTGCGCCGCGCGGCCGATATGCCCTGCAACCCGGAGTTGAACCATGCCGTCGCGTGAGTACGCCAAGCTGACCACCACCTTCCCGCTGACGGCGACCCGCAGCGAGCCGCTCGGCCCTGTGCGCACGATTGCCGTGACCGGCGGCAAGGGCGGCGTCGGCAAGACCAACGTATCGGCCAACCTGGCCGTGGCGCTTGCGGGAATGGGCAAACGCACCCTGTTGCTGGACGCCGACCTGGGCTTGGCGAACATCGACGTGATCCTCGGCCTGAGCCCCACCAACACCCTGGCCGACCTGGTCGCTGGCCGCTGCAGCCTGGATGACGTGATCATCGAAGGCCCGAACGGCGTGCTGGTGGTACCGGCCGCGTCCGGCCGCCGGCACATGGCCGAGCTGGCCCCGGCCGAGCATGTCGGCCTGGTCAACGTGTTCTCCGAACTGGAGCGCGAGCTGGACATCATGGTGGTGGACACCGCCGCCGGCATCACCGATGGCGTGCTGACCTTCTGCCAGGCCGCGCAGGACACCGTGGTGGTGGTCTGCGATGAACCGGCCTCGATCACCGACGCCTATGCCCTTATCAAGGTGCTGTCGCGCGAACGTGGCGTGGACCGCATCCAGGTGGTGGCCAACATGGTGCGCGACCCCAACGAAGGCCGCGTGCTGTACGAGAAACTGACCCGCGTCTGCGAGAAATTCCTCGCCGATGTCTCGCTGAACTACCTCGGCTGCGTGCCGCAGGACGACTGGCTGCGCCTGTCGGTGCAGCGCCAGCAGCCGGTGGTGAAGGCCTATCCGTCCAGCCCGTCGGCGCTGGCGATCACCGAGATCGCCCGCCGCACCGCCCGCTGGCAGGCACCGACCGAACCGCGCGGTGGCGTCGAGTTCTTCCTCGAACGCATCATCAAGCAACGTGGGGTGGCCGCATGAAAGGCGCCGCCCAGTACAGAGAGGTCCAGCGCACGGCAGCCAACGAGGTCATCGCCCAGCACTCGGACCTGGTGCGGCGCATCGCCCACCATCTGGCCGCACGCCTGCCGGCCAGCGTTGAAGTGGACGACCTGATCCAGGCCGGCATGATGGGCCTGATCGAAGCCTCGCGCAGCTATGACGCCGACCAGGGTGCCTCGTTCGAGACCTACGCCTCGATCCGCATCCGCGGCTCGATGATCGATGAGATCCGTCGTGGCGACTGGGTACCGCGTTCGGTGCACCGCCGTGCACGTGACGCTGCGGCCACCATCCGCCGCCTGGAGCAGAGCACCGGCCGCGCCGCCAGCGCCACCGAAGTGGCCGCTGCGATGGAGATGCCGCTGCCCGAGTACCTGCGCCTGATGGAAGACGCCTCGCGCGGGCAGGTGCTGAGCCTGGAATCACGCATTGAAGACCAGGGCGAGCTGGACACCGTCGCCCAGGGCGGCCCGACCCCGCAGCAGGTACTGGAACGTGGCGAGTTCGGCCGCGAGCTGGGCAATGCCATCGGCCACCTGCCCGAGCGCGAACAGCTGGTGCTGTCGCTCTACTACGAGCAGGAACTGAACCTGAAAGAGATCGGCGCAGTGCTCGGCGTGAGCGAGTCGCGGGTCTGCCAGATCCACGGCCAGGCGGTCCTGCGCCTGCGTGGCCGACTGAAGATTTTCGAGGCGGCCGACGCCGGCCTCGAGAGCTGATCAACAAAGGAACTCTGCTTTGAACAAGAACATGCGCATCCTGATCGTCGACGACTTCTCGACCATGCGTCGTATCGTCAAGAACCTGCTGGGCGATCTGGGCTTCACCAATACCGCCGAAGCCGAGGACGGGCATGCCGCGCTGTCGTTGCTGCAGAGCCAGCCGTTCGACTTCGTGGTCACCGACTGGAACATGCCGGTGATGACCGGCATCGAACTGCTCAAGGCGATCCGTGCCGATGCCAAACTGAAGACCCTGCCGGTGCTGATGGTGACTGCAGAAGCCAAGCGCGAGCAGATCATCGAAGCGGCGCAGAACGGCGTGAACGGTTACATCATCAAGCCGTTCACCGCACAGACGTTGGAAGAGAAGCTCGGCAAGATCTTCGAACGCCTGGCGGCCAGCGCTTGATGGATACCACGGTCGACAAGAGCGCCCTCGCCCTGCGCCTGCAGGAAGCCCTGGATGCACTGGAATCCGGCGACGAAGCGGCGTGGCGCCAGCGCATCGACGGCTTGGTCGCACTACGCACCCAGCCGATGATGAGCGGCCTTTCGCGGCTGGCCCGCGAACTGGGCCAGGCGCTGGGCGAACTGCCGACCGTGCCCGATGAAGCCGGTGAGCTGGACGATGCCTGCGCGCGCCTGGACCATGTGGTTGCGATGACCGAACAGGCCACCCACCGCACCCTGGACCTGGCTGAAGAGTGCCGCAGCCTGACCGAACAGCTGCGCGCCGATGGCCTGCAGCCGGGCCAGGATGTACAGCTCGACCGCATCCGCCACAACCTTACCGAGATCGCCCTGACCCAGAGCTACCAGGACCTGACCGGGCAGATCATACGGCGCGTGGTCGGCATCGTCCGCCGCGTGCACGAAGGCTTCGGCGCGCTTGGCCTGCCGCCGGAACAACATCGCACCGATCCGGAACTGGCTGGGCCGGCACTGAAGGGGCTGGACCGCCATGCGGTCTCGCAGAACGACGCCGACGACCTCTTGTCGGATCTGGGGCTGTAACCATGGGCGCAGTAGCAGACGACATCACTGCCGATTTCATCATCGAGGCCCAGGAAATCCTGGATCGCCTCGGCGAACAGCTGGTGTCGCTGGAACAGGCACCGCAGGACAATGAACAGCTCAACGCGGTGTTCCGTGGCTACCACACGCTGAAAGGCGGCGCAGGTTTCCTCGGCATCACCGCGATGGTCGAACTGTGCCACGCCGCCGAAGAAGCGCTGGGCGCCGTGCGTGCCGGCCAGGCCGTATTGCAGGCACATCACTTCGATGCCGCCCAGCAATCACTGGACTACCTGCAGTCGATGCTTGACGCGGTGTCATCGGGTACCGAGCCCGGCTTTGCCCCGCCCGAACTGGTCGCCCAGTTCGATGTGCATGGCGGTGGCGTGGCTGCACCTTCGGCCGCGACGCCGAATGCGGGCGGCGGAGACCTGATCACCGACGACGAATTCGAGGCCCTGCTCGACCAGCTGCACGGCGGCAAGGCACCTACGACCGTGGCGCCGGCGGCGAAGAAAGCCGACGACATGATCAGCGAAGACGAGTTCGAAGCACTGCTCGACCAGCTGCATGGTGGCGCCGCCCCGGGCAGCAACGCCACCGCAGCGGTTGTCGCCGCACCAGCACCGCGACCGGCGCCCTCGCCGGCCCCGCCCGCTGCCAGCAAGCCGGCGCCCAACAAGCCCGTCGCCGAAGCCGAACACACCGTGCGCGTGGATACCAAGCGCCTGGATGCCATCGTCAACCTGATCGGCGAACTGGTGCTGTCACGAAACCGGTTGAAGACGCTGCGCACGCGCCTGCGTGATGAAGAGCTGGACCGCGCCGTGTCCACGCTGGATATCGCCACCGCACGCCTGCAGTCGGCGGTGATGCGCACCCGCATGCAGCCGGTCGGCAAGGTGTTCTCGCGCTTCCCGAAGGTGGCGCGCGACGTTGCGCGTTCGCTGAAGAAGGAAGTGGACCTGGAACTGATCGGCGCCGAAACCGAACTCGACCGCAACCTGGTCGAGGCGCTGGCCGATCCGCTGGTGCACCTGGTCCGCAACGCCATCGACCATGGCGTGGAAACGCCGGAACTGCGCGAAGCTCAGGGCAAGCCACGGATGGGCCACGTGCGCCTGTCGGCGCAGCAGGAAGGCGACTACGTCAGCATTGAAGTGCAGGACGATGGCGCCGGCATTGATCCGGAAAAGCTGCGCGCCAAGGCGCGCGAGAAGGGCCTGATCGATCCGGAAGCCGCCGCCCGCCTGAGCAGCGAGGAATGCCTGCACCTGGTGTTCCTGCCCGGCTTCTCGACCAAGCAGCAGGTCACCGACATTTCCGGCCGCGGCGTCGGCATGGACGTGGTGCAGTCGCGCATCCGCGAGCTGAGCGGGCAGATCCAGATCCAGTCGGAACTGGGCCGCGGCAGCCGCTTCATGATCCGCGTACCACTGACCCTGGCGATCCTGCCGACCCTGCTGGTGCAGGCCGGCGAAGACGTCTACGCGCTGCCGCTGGCCCGTGTGATGGAAGTGCTGCATGCACCGCGCACCTCGCTGGGCTGGTTCGACGGCCGCGCCGTGCTTGACCGCCGCTCGCACACGCTGGCGCTGGTTGACCTGCGGCAATGGCTGGATGTGACGCCGGCTGCCTCGCCGCTGCTGACCATCGTCGTGCTGCAGGCCGGTGAAGCACGCTTCGGGCTGGTGGTGGACCAGGTGCGCGGGCGCGAGGAAGTGGTCATCAAGCCACTGCCCAAGGCCCTGCGCGGCCTGCGCGGTTACGCCGGTGCAACCTTGATCGGCGATGGTCGCATGGCCCTGATCCTGGACGTGGACGGGCTGCGCTGAAGCCCGCCGGGCATGGCCCGGCGCTACCGGAAACGGCCCCGCAGGGTAGCGCCGGGCCATGCCCGGCGACCCGAAAACTGTGACTACCGTCTGTACACGACCTACCGGTGTCTCAAGTCCCATTCATACAAGCCGATACCGGACCCATGGATAGACTCAGCCTCATTGGACTTTTCCTCGCCCTGGCCTCGCTGGTCGGTGGCAGCATCCTCAAGGGCGCCGGCCTGGCGTCGTTGTGGTCGCCTGCCGCCTTTGTGATCGTCATCGTCGGCACCATCGCCGCCATCCTGCTGCACACCTCGCCGGCGGTGTTCAAGCACGCCTTCAAGATCGTGCGCTGGGTCGTGCGGCCGCCGCACAGCGACCGTCGCGAACTGATCCAGCAGATCGTGGAATGGAGCAACATCGCCCGCCGCCAGGGCCTGCTCGGCCTGGAATCGCAGGTGGAAGCGCAGCAGGACCCGTTCCTGCGCAAGGGCCTGCAGCTGCTGGTGGACGGCGTTGAACCCGAATCGATCCGGCACATGCTGGAGATCGAACTGGGTAGCCAGGAGCACCAGGACCAGGCCGCCGCGAAGGTGTTCGAAAGCATGGGCATCTACGCGCCTACGCTGGGCATCATCGGCGCCGTGCTCGGCCTGATCGCGGTGATGAAGAACCTCGCCGACCCGAGCAAGCTCGGCCACGGCATCGCCGCCGCGTTCACCGCCACCATCTATGGCATCGCCTCGGCCAACCTGCTGTTCCTGCCCATCGCCGCCAAGCTGAAGGGCGTCATCGCCCATTCCAGCCGCGACCGCGAAATGGTCATCGAAGGCCTGATCTCGATCGCCCAGGGTGAGAACCCACGCAACATCGAAACCAACCTCTCCGGCTTCCTGCACTGACATGGCCCGTCGCAAGCACCACGAAGAGCACGCCAATCACGAGGCATGGGCCATCCCCTATGCCGACCTGATGACGCTGCTGCTCGCCTTCTTCGTGGTCATGTACGCGATCTCCTCGGTCAACGAGGGCAAGTACCGGATCATGGCCGACGCCCTCACCGATGCCTTCGGTGGTGCGCCGCGCACCATCAATCCCGTGCAGGTCGGCAACAAGCAGGTGCAGGGCGGCGGCTGGGACAGTCCGTCGGTGATCAAGTCCGGCACCAGGATCGGGCCATCCGCTCCAGCGCCCTCGCACGACCCCACCCTGCTGCCGGCGATGGCCTCGCAGATGCGCATGCCGGTGTCGGTGCACAACCAGGAACAAATCGCGCGTGCCGAGCGCCAGCTCAACAGCATCGCCGACCGCCTGACCGCCGCGCTGGCGCCACTGATCGACCGCGGCATGATCAGCGTGCGCCGTACCGAACTGTGGATTGAAGTCGAGATCAACAGCGACATCCTGTTCCCGACCGGCTCGGCGGCGCTGGACGTGCATGCGCGCGACACCCTGGCCAGCCTGGCCGGCGTGCTGCGCGACGTGCCCAACAGCGTGCGCGTGGAAGGCCACACCGACAACGTGCCGATTGCCACCGCCACCTTCCCGTCCAACTGGGAACTGTCGGCCGGGCGCGCGGCCAGCGTCGTGCATCTGTTTGCCGACCAGGGCGTGCAGCCGTCGCGGCTGGCGATGGTCGGCTACGGTCAGTTCCGTCCGCGCGAAGAGAATGACAGTGCGCAGGGCCGCAACCGCAACCGGCGGGTGATGGTCATCATCCTGGCCGACACCAGTCATTCGGTGGACCCGCTGGGCGAACGTCTGAATGCCGCGACCGGGACCACCCGCAACGCCAGCGAACAGGCCGCCGCAGCACCGGCCACCACCCCCAGTTCCCCCATCGCACCGGTGCAGTTGCCACCGGTGCCGGCTGGCAGCCGTGTCGGCGCCGCCGTTCCCCCGGCAATGAAGGAGTAATCCGATGCGCATCTGGGCAGTCGCCAACCAGAAGGGCGGAGTCGGCAAGACCACCACCACCCTCGCCCTCGGTCGCGGCCTGGCCGCGCTCGGCCACCGCGTGCTGCTGATCGATCTCGATCCGCATGCCTCGCTGACCCGCGCTTTCGGTGTACCGATCGAACCGGCACCGACCGGCGTGCTGGAACTGTTCGGCGCACCGCCGGCCGACCTGTCCGCGCTCAGCCATGCCAGCAACATCGGCGGACTCGATTACGTGTGCGCGCAGGCCTCGCTGGCCACGCTGGAACGACGCAGCGCCAACCAGCCCGGCCTCGGCCTGGCCCTGCAGAACGCGCTCGCCCGCCACCAGGGCCAGCACGACTACATCCTGCTGGACTGCGCACCGACCCTGGGCCTGCTGATGATCAACGCACTGGCCGCGGCCGATCGGCTGATCATTCCCACCCAGGCCGAGCCATTGGCCCTGCACGGCCTGGATGGCATGGTCCGCACCGGTGAGATGGTCGAACGTTCGCGCCGCCGGTCGCTGCCGATCTCGATCCTGCCGACGCTGTTCGACCGCCGCACCCGCACCGGCAACGAATCGCTGCGCGCCATGCAGGACCGCCACGCAAGCCGCGTCTGGGAAGATGCGATTCCGATCGACACCCGCATCAGCAATGCGGCCGGTCTGACCCTGCCGAGCATCGGCGAGGACTACCCGGGCCGTGGCCTGGCGGCCTATCGGCGTGCGTTGAACTGGATCCTCGGTGAGGACGCACGTGCCCTGGAGCAGGCAGCATGAACACCACCGGCATGCTGGACGACTATCTGGACGAACTGCTCGGCGACATTGCCGTGGCACCGGTCGCCGCTGACGCCGCGCCCCGCCCGACGAGCGCAGCAGCAGACGCCGAGCGCGAACCGACCTGGGACGATCTGCCGGCCGAAGTGATCTACGAAACCGACACCGTCGCAGTGGCCCCGGCCAACGATGATGCTTCGCTCGAAGCCGCCTTCAACGCTGCTGCCACGCCTGCGGCCGACACCGGACGCGAGCCCACCTGGGACGATCTGCCGGCTGAGGTGATCTACGAAACCGACACTGTCGTAGCCACCCCGGCCAACGACGATGCTTCCCTCGAGGCCGCCTTCGACGCTGCTGCCACGCCTGCGGCCAACACCGGACGCGAGCCCACCTGGGACGATCTGCCGGCTGAAGTGATCCATGAAACCGCGCCCGTGGCCATTGCCGCTGTCGCACCGCTCGCGCCGGAACCCACCTGGGATGACCTGCCGGACGAAGTGATCTACGAAACCGACGCCGCCGACAGCCTGGCGCATACCGACAGCCCCGGATTGCAGGCCGCTTTCGAAGCCGCCGCCGACGGCGAGGAGGTTCCTGCCATCGCCGCGCCGGTCGTTGCCAAGGCCGCCGCGCGCCCCGCACCGTCACCGATGCCATCGATGACCCGCGCCGCCGTCGCACCCCCGCCACGAATCGCGGTCGACACCCCGTCCAGCAACCGCCCCGGCACCTGGCAGGAGCTGCAGGCCCAGGCGCATCAGCCCGCCAGCAGCCCGCATCCGCAGAACCGCCGCGCCGGCGAACGCACATCGCGCTGGCTGCGCCTGCGCTGCGGTACCCAGGCTTACGCCCTGGAGCTGCTGAAGGTGCAGGAAGTGGTGCTGCCGGTGCCGTTGCTGCCATTGCGCGGCACCGCCCCGGAAATGCTCGGCATCATGAACCTGCGTGGCCAGGTGGTGCCGGTGATGGATCTCGGCCTGCACTTGGGCGCAGTTTCCGCCGAGGATGACGCGCAGACCCGCATTGTCGTGCTCGAAGAGAACGGCGAGACCCTGGGCCTGCGTGTGTCGGCCGTGGAGGACGTTGCCAACCTGACCGACTCGCAGATCGAACCACCTGATACCGCCCGAATCTGCCAGATCTCCAATGAACTGTTCCGCGGCGTGGCCCGCATCAGCCAGCGGCCGATGATCCTGCTCGACGCCACGCAGCTGCTGGGGTGAATCCGTGCTGGGAATCGGCGCTCCGCACCGATACCCACCCTAAAGAACTGCCCCGCGGTGCCGTTATGAATGCTGGAACCGTTTGTCCGGAGCAACGATGAGCACTGTCGAACTGGGTGAGGATCTCGGCATCGAGAGCAGCACCGAGCTCAAGAACCGCCTTTCGCCCTTGGTGGCGGAAGCAGGCGAGCTGACCCTGGATGCAAGCCAGGTCGGTCGCATCCACACCGCCAGCGTGCAGGTGCTGTGTGCCTTCGTACAGGCCCGCCGCGAGGCAGGCCTGGGCACTGGCTTCCACGGTTGCACTGCAACCTTCCGTGACGCTGCACGCCTGTTGGGCGTCACCCAGGCCCTGGGCCTGGACGTACCCCATGACAACCTGAAATCTGTGGAGAACGCTGCATGAGCGCACGTATCTTGGTGGTGGATGATTCGGCGTCGATGCGCCAGATGGTTTCCTTCGCCCTCACCTCGGCCGGTTTTGCCGTCGAAGAAGCTGAAGACGGCGCGGTCGCGCTCGGACGTGCCAAGGGCCAGCGCTTCAATGCGGTGGTCACCGACGTCAACATGCCGAACATGGACGGCATCGCGCTGATCCGCGAACTGCGCCAGCTGCCGGACTACAAGTTCACGCCGATGCTGATGCTGACCACCGAGTCGGCAGCGGACAAGAAGTCCGAAGGCAAGGCCGCCGGTGCCACCGGCTGGCTGGTCAAGCCGTTCAATCCCGAACAGCTGGTCGCCACCGTGCAGAAAGTGCTGGGCTGATCGCCCCGCACTGCTCCCCCTCTTCGCTTCCGGATCGCCACTGCCATGAGCATGGACCTGCAACGCTTCCACGCCACCTTCTTCGAGGAGAGCCGCGAAGGCCTCGACGCCATGGAGGCTGGTCTGCTGGCCCTGGAATCGGGACAACAGGACCCGGAGATCATCAACTCGGTGTTCCGTGCCGCCCACTCCATCAAGGGCGGTGCAGGCACGTTCGGCTTCGATGCCATCGCCGGGCTGACCCACGTGCTGGAGACACTGCTGGATGAGCTGCGGGCCGGCAAGCGTGCACTGGAAGGCAATGCCGTCGATGCGATGCTGTCTTCGGTGGACGTCCTGCGCGCCCTGTTGCGCGAGGCCGAACACGGCCAGCCCGCCGATTCCGCAGCGGTTGCCGCGGTGAAGGTGCGCCTGGAAGCGGTGCTGTCCGGCCAGGCGCCCGCCGCCGCACCTGCTGCCGCCAGCAAGGTGGACGACACGCCGGAAGCCTGGCAGATCGGCTTCACCCCGGCGCCGTCACTGTTCATGAGTGGCAACGACCCGCTACGCATCATCCGCGAACTGGAACACCTGGGTTCGCTGCAGGTGGCCGCGCGCATGGACCGCCTGCCCGGCTTTGCCCAACTCGACCCGCTCGAAGCCCACCTTGCGTGGGATCTGGGCCTGGTCGGCAAGGTGCCGCGCAGCAAGATCGAAGATACCTTCGCCTGGGTGCTGGACGACTGCGAACTGGACATCCGTCCCGCCGCACCGCCCAGCCTGGCCACGCAGGCACCGACTGCCCCGCCGATGGCCGCTGCCGCGCCTGCCGCTGCCGCACCGACAGCCAGTGCTGGCGCCAGCCAGGAAGCGGAAACTTCCATCCGCGTCAGCGTCGACAAGGTCGATGCACTGATCAACCTGGTCGGCGAACTGGTCATCACCCAGGCCATGCTCAAGCAGGTCTCGCACGCCCTGGATCCTGTGCATGCCGAGAGCCTGTTTGCCGGCCTGGACCTGCTTGAACGCAATACCCGCGACCTGCAGGAAGCGGTGATCGGCGTGCGCATGCTGCCGGTCGATGCGGTGTTCCGCCGCTTCCCGCGCCTGGTCCGCGACCTGTCCGGCCGCCTCGGCAAGCACGTGCGTCTGCGCACGATCGGCGAAGGCACCGAACTGGACAAGGGCCTGATCGAGAAGATCGCCGATCCGCTGGTGCATCTGGTCCGCAACTCCATCGACCACGGCCTGGAAATGCCGGACGTGCGTCGCGATGCCGGCAAGGACGAGACCGGCACGATCACCCTGGCCGCCTCGCACCAGGGCGGCCACATCGTCATCGAAGTCAGCGACGACGGCCGCGGCCTGAACCGCGAGAAGATCCTGGCCAAGGCGCACGAACGCGGCCTGGCCGTGCCGGACAACCCGACCGATTCGCAGGTCTGGGACCTGATCTTCCAGCCCGGCTTCTCCACTGCCGATGCGGTGACCGACCTGTCCGGCCGCGGCGTGGGCATGGACGTGGTCCGCCGCAACATCCAGGCGCTCGGTGGCGAGGTGCAGATTGAAAGTGGCCTCGGCATCGGCACCCGTACGCTGATCCGGCTGCCACTGACCCTGGCCATCCTCGACGGCATGACCGTAGCGGTGGCCGGCGAAACCCTGATCCTGCCACTGGCCTACGTGCTTGAAGCACTGCAGCCGCAGCCCGACGACATCCGCAGCATGGCCGGCGAAGGCCGCGTGCTGCGCGTGCGTGGTGAATACCTGCCGATCCTGTCGCTGAGCGAATACTACGGCTATGGGCAGCGCGCACCCGGCAGTGAATCGCTGGTGGTGGTGGTGGAAGGCGATGGCCAGAAGATCGCGCTGGAAGTGGACGAACTGGTGGGCCAGCAGCAGGTCGTGGTGAAGAACATCGAGAACAACTACCGCCGCATCGGCGGGGTCTCCGGTGCCACCATCCTCGGCGATGGCCGCGTCGCCCTGATCGTCGACATCGGCGGCCTGGTGCGTTCGCTACGGGTGCCGCAGGCGGCCTGAACTGCTCTACACGTTGTACCTGACCGCCGCCCTCCGGGGCGGCGGTTTTTGTTTGCGCGCGTGCGCGGCAGCAATCGTACCTACGCGCGACGCGGCGGCGCCCACAACTGTGAACTCCGTCGTCCTGCGTCGTGAACCTGATCGGGCGCATGGTTTCGCCTGAAACCACGCCGTCACTGCGAAAGCCCCGCCACTGCTTGCTTTCCGTTGGTTTCCCTACGCCAGCGAATGTGACATCGGTCCATAAAGTACGGCGCAGCTGCGCCGCTATCTCGGGTTGACGGCAGTCACCGATCCTTCACCCGGCACCACCGTTCCCTCCTGCAATGACCTTTTGCCCGCGGCGCCGCCGCCGGTATTCTGCCCACCTTGGAGCACCCTGCATGAAGTGGTTCCACGATCTGCCCATCGCCCGCAAGCTGGCTGTGGGATTCACCCTGACCACCCTGATGACCGTCGTGCTGGGTGCGTTCGCCCTGGTCCGCCTGTCCGAAGCCAACGCCAAGCTGACCTCGATGGCGACCAACGACATTCCATCGGTGCAGTACCTCGGGGAAGTGCGCTCGCAGCTGGGTGAGTTCCGCACCTATGAACTGGCCCAGATCAGCATGCTGGACCAGCCGGAGAAAGTGGCCGACTACAACAAGCGCATGAACGACACCGCTGCAGTGGTACGCGAGCAGCTGACGGCCTATGCCAAGCTGCCGGCCGGCGACAAGGAGCGCGCGCTGTACCAGGCCGTGCAGGCCGACGTCGATGGCTACTTCGCCGCCAATACCAAGTTGCGCGAAGCGGCCACCGCCGGTGATGGCGAAGCGGCCCGGCAGATTTCCGATGAGCAGTCGCGCCCACTGCGCCGCAAAGCCTTCGAAGACCTGAAGGCACTGGGTGCGCTGCTGGGAACCCAGATGCAGGGCAAGATCGACGACGCCAACGCGACCCACCGCAACAGCATGCTGGCCATCATCGCCGCCATCGTGCTGCTGGTCGTGGTCGCCGCCACCCTGGCCGTGATCATCTCGCGCGCCGTGGTCGGCCCGCTGGGCAAGGCCGTGCATGCCATCCAGGCCGTCGCCCGCGGCGATCTCAGCGTCACCACCCAGGCCACCGGCAAGGATGAGGCGGGTCGCATGCTGGCGGCCACCGCGGAGATGACCGCGATGCTGCGTCGCTTCTCCGAGCAGACCCAGCTGATGGCACAGATGCATGCCGGCCCCGATATCAGCCACCGCATTCCGGAAGACTTCCCGGGCGTCTATGGCCAGCTCGCCGGCGGCATCAACACGGTGATCTTCGAACATCTCGATGCGATCCGTGATGCCATCGATGTGCTCAACCAGTACGCCACCGGCAACCTCACCCCCGATGCGCGCCGGTTGCCGGGCAGCCGCGCGATCCTGCACGAATCGATGGATGCGGCCAAGGCCAGCCTGCTGGCGATCAACACGCAGATCCAGCAGCTGGCATCGGCCGCTGCCGCCGGCGACTTCAGCCAGCGCGGCAATGCACAGCGCTTCGATCACGACTTCCGCGTGATGATCGAGCAGCTCAACAGCATGATGGAGGTCGCCGACGGCAATCTTGGCCAGCTGTCGCAGCTGCTGCAGTCCATCGCCGCGGGCGACCTGACCGCACGCATGGACGGCCAGTTCCACGGCGTGTTCGCCCGCATGCGTGACGATGCCAACACCACCGTCGCCCAGTTGACCCAGATCGTCAGCCAGATCCAGGCCAGCACCTCGAGCATCACCCTGGCCTCGGGCGAAATCGCCTCGGGCAACAGCGATCTGTCGCGCCGTACCGAGCAGCAGGCCGCGAATCTGGAAGAAACCGCCGCCTCGATGGAGGAACTGACCTCCACCGTGCGCCAGAACGCCGAACATGCGCGCCAGGCCAACCAGCTCGCCATCGGTGCACACGGCGTGGCCTCGCAGGGCGGCGAAGTGGTTGGCCAGGTGGTCACCACCATGTCGGCCATCGAAGCCTCCTCGAAGAAGATCGCCGAGATCATCTCGGTCATCGATGGCATCGCCTTCCAGACCAACATCCTGGCGCTGAATGCCGCAGTGGAAGCCGCCCGCGCCGGCGAACAGGGCCGTGGCTTCGCCGTGGTCGCCAGCGAGGTGCGTACCCTCGCCCAGCGCTCGGCCGCCGCCGCCAAGGAGATCAAGGGCCTGATCGACGAATCGGTCGGCAAGGTCGCCGAGGGTTCCAGCCTGGTCCACCAGGCCGGCAGCACCATGGGCGAGATCGTCGCGTCGGTGCAGCGCGTGACCGACATCATGGCCGAGATTTCTGCCGCCTCGCAGGAACAGTCTGCAGGCATCGAGCAGGTCAACCAGACCGTGGTGCAGATGGACGAAACCACCCAGCAGAACGCCGCGCTGGTGGAAGAAGCCACAGCTGCCGCGCGGGCGATGGAAGACCAGGCCGCGCAGCTGGGCGAGGCCGTTGCACGCTTCCGCCTGGCCGCACCAAGCGTGGGCAATGCGATGCCGCGTGCAGCGACGGCCATGGCCAGCAGTGCTCCGCGCAAGGCGATGCCCGCACCCGTCGCAGCACCTTCGCGCGTGCGCAAGCCCGTTGCGCAGCCGGCGCTGGCCGGCGACGGCGACTGGCAGGAGTTCTGATCGCAGCATCGGGGTGGCCCGCGCCACCCCGTCAGCGGACAGGCAACGCCGGGCCATGCCCGGCTCCAGCGTCCAGCTTGCCCTAAGGCGTCCGGCATGGCACAACGAAGCAGTCGAACACGTTCGGCGCTACATAAATCCGCAACGCAGCCGATACTTCCTTCGAGCCACGCGCGCACACGCGTCGGCGCCCGCCCCTGACCACAGACTCCATGTCCGACGGCCACGACACTGCACCGCTCGAAGTCCATGCGGCTGACACCGCAGACGATCGCTTCCTGGTCCGCAATCCCCGCCAGGTGCGGCAGCTGCTGCGCTCCCTGATCGACCAGCGATCACTGATCAACGCCCATATCGACGGCCGCGATCGCTCCTTCCCGACCGCCCTGCTCGAACTGGACGACGACGAGGACATCCTGCTGCTTGATGGCAGCCCGCAGGAAGCCTCCAACCGCGCCGCCGAACAGGCCGACCACCTCCTCTGCTTCGCCCAGCTGGAACGGGTGATGGTGCGTTTCCGCCTGCATGACCTGCAACGCGTGGACAACGAGGGCCATGTGGCGTTCCGTGCACCGCTGCCCGATGAACTGGTGCACCTGCAGCGGCGTGAACTGTACCGGCTGGAGACCCCCATCACCGATTCACCGCAGCTGCTGCTGCCACCGGGCGAGGCCCGCGCCGACGCCTTGTCGATGCGGGTGGTGGACATCAGTGGCGGCGGCCTGGCGGTGACCGTGCCCGTCGATTGCGCGATCTTCAGCCTGCAGCAGCGCTACCGGGCTCAATTGTCGATGCCCGATGGCCCGGACCTGCAGATCGAACTTGTGGTCTGCAACCTGCTGCCGCAACGCCTGCCCAACGGCACCGAGGTCAAGCGCGTCGGCATGCGCTTCGACGAACTGCCCCGTGGCGGCGACAGCGCCATCCAGCGCTACATCTTCCGCATCGACCGCCAGCGCAAGGCACGCAGGAACGGCGAGCTCTGACATCCCCACAACGGGATCTGCCGGCCAGCGGCCGGCACTACCCATCCCCGGTGGTAGTGCCGGCCGCTGGCCGGCAACCCCGAAGCCGCGCGGATGCAGGCCCCAGTAGATCCACGCCATGCGTGGATGCAGGAACTGCCGGCCAGCGGCCGGCACTACCAGATGCCTAAAGTCCCCCACCACGGGGCCGATATCGAGCCTGACACCGGCACTTCCGGCAGAACCAGGACCCCTCGATGAACGACAAGAACAGCTCCGCCGCCGGCGCCGATGGCGAATTCCTCAGCTTCACCCTCGGTGCCGAGCACTACGGCGTGGACATCCTCAAGGTGCAGGAAATCCGTGGCTACGACGCCGTCACCCGCGTCCCCGATGCCCCGGATTACATCAAGGGTGTCATCAACCTGCGCGGCACCATCGTGCCGGTGATCGACCTGCGCCTGAAGCTGCGCCTGGAAGATGCCCGCTACGACGCCTTCACCGTGATGATCGTGCTCAACGTGGAAGACCGCGTGGTCGGCATCGTGGTCGACAGCGTCTCCGACGTGATCCCGCTGTCGGCCGAGCAGATCCGCCCGACCCCGGAATTCGGTGCAGCCGTGGATACCCGCTTCATCTCCGGCATCGGCACCCACGACGACCGCATGCTGATCCTGCTGGACATCGAAACCTTGCTCGACAGCGCCGACATGGGCCAGACCCACGTCGTCGAAGACGCTGCCGCCTGATCAAACGGACCTTCTTCACGTTTCTGTTACGCAGCCCTTCAGTTCCCCTCATCCACGCCGATAGGGGGACAGAAGCCGGTCGCGCAGGAACGCGCCAAGGCCGGATCCACCATCACCATCCCCGGAGAATCACCCCGATGAAGTCCCTGCTTGCGTTCGTTTCGGCTGCCGTCCTGGCCACCACCGCTTCCTCCGCCTTCGCGCAGTCGGCCGAGATGATTCCGCCGGAGATGGCACCGCGCGCCGTCGGCAAGGACGGCATGGTCTGCGGCAAGGTCGAAAAGGCCCGCTTCGCAGAAGGTTCCGAAGGCCAGCCGACCTTCCTGTACATGGGCGGCGCCTTCCCGCGCCACACCTTCTCGGCACGCATCGCCGGCGAGAACCGCGGCAAGTTCTCCTTCCCGCTGGAAACCCTGGAAGGCAAGACCGTGTGCGTGATCGGCAAGATCCAGCGCGATGCCTCGCGTGCGGAAATCGAAGTCAGCTCGCCGTCCAGCCTGAAGCTGGCCAACATCAAGTAATCCGCTGTCCGTCAGACCGCGCCGGCCAGCGTGCCGGCGTGGCTGTTGCAACCGGGCCCCGTGCCCGGCCGCGTCTGCCTTAGGAGATCGCAACGCCCATGCCGTGGATCAACAACCTGAAACTGATGCCGAAGCTCATGCTGACCTTCGGTGTCCTCTTGCTGGTGATGCTGCTGCAGGGCATCGTCGCCTACCGTGGCCTGCATTCGCTGAACAACGTGACCACCGAGCTGGCCGGTTCACGCATGGAAAGCATCCGCATGGCCGGCGAGATGCGCGGCATGCTCGGTGAGTACCGCAACAGCGCCTACCAGCAGCTGATCCGCGCCAGCGACGACGTCAAGGCCGACGCCCGCAAGCAGGCCGCCGAACTGCGCACCAGCATGGACACGTCGATCAAGGACTATCCGAAGCTGGTCGACAACGCACAGCAGAAGAAGCTGTTCGACACCTTTGCCAAGGACTGGAAGGACGCGCTGGCCTCCTATGACAGCGTCACCGAAATGCTGGAGCTGGACCTGCCCGACGATGCGATCGACACCTTCGTCGGCGAGACCCGCACCAAACACCGCAAGGCCGGCGCCGCGCTTGAAGCGCTGATCGCCGAAGACAACCGCCTCGCCCGCGCCTCGCGCGACGAAGCCGCCTCCACCTACTCCGCCTCGGCCGTGCTGACCGTCATCGCCCTGCTCGGCGGCGCCGCGCTCGGCCTGGTGCTGGTGTGGCTGTTCGCCCGCGCCCTGGTCGGCAGCGTGCGTGGCGCCGTCTCGGTGGCCAACGACGTCGCCGGTGGCAAGCTTGATGGTCACATCGACGTCAGCCGCCAGGACGAAGTGGGCGAACTGATGCAGGCCATGCAGCGCATGCAGCGCGACCTGCGCGAGCGCACCGAAACCGACCAGGCCATCGCCCGCGAGAACCTGCGCATCCGCACCGCGCTGGATTACAGCTCGACCGGCGTCTACCTGACCGACCCCAACAACACCATCGTCTACAGCAACCGCGCCCTGCAGCAGACCCTGGCCCAGTACCAGGACGAGCTGCGCCGCGACCTGCCCGACTTCGACGTCCACGCCTCGCTGGTCGGCAAGCCGGTCACCGTGCTCGAGCACCGTGGCGAGATGGACAACACCCTGCTGGCCAACCTCAAGCAGCATGGTGTTGCCCGCCGCCCGATGCAGTACGGCGATGCGCAGTTCGCCCAGGTCGTGTCGACCATCCGCAACGAAGACGGCGACACCGTCGGCTACGTGGTGGAATGGCGCGACCGCACCCAGGAAGCGCAGGTCGAGGCCGAAGTGGCACGGGTGATCGCCCAGGCCGCTGCCGGCGACCTGTCCGGCCGCATCGATGCCAACGACAAGGAAGGCTTCTTCCTGCAGCTGGCCCAGCAGATCAACGGCCTGCTGGACGCCAACTCCGGCAGCATCGAACAGATCTCTGGCCTGCTGGCTGCGCTGTCGCAAGGTGACCTGACCGTGCGCATGCATGGCGACTACCAGGGCGTGTTCGCCCGCATGCGCGACGATGCCAACGCCACCGCCGCACAGCTGAGCGAGATCGTCACCCGCATCAAGCAGTCCAGCCGCGCGATCAGCTCGGCCGCCGGCGAAATCGCCTCCGGCAACAGCGACCTGTCGCGCCGTACCGAGCAGCAGGCCGCGAACCTGGAAGAAACCGCCGCCTCGATGGAGGAACTGACCTCCACCGTGCGCCAGAACGCCGAACACGCCCGCCAGGCCAACCAGCTCGCCATCGGCGCGCACGGTGTGGCCTCGCAGGGTGGCGAAGTGGTCGGCCAGGTGGTCACCACCATGTCGGCCATCCAGGCCTCGTCGAAGAAGATCGCCGAAATCATCTCGGTCATCGACGGCATCGCCTTCCAGACCAACATCCTGGCGCTGAACGCCGCAGTGGAAGCCGCCCGTGCCGGCGAACAGGGCCGCGGTTTCGCCGTGGTCGCCAGCGAAGTGCGCACCCTCGCCCAGCGTTCGGCTGCAGCGGCCAAGGAAATCAAGGGCCTGATCGACGACTCGGTCGGCAAGGTCAACGACGGCTCGGCACTGGTGCACAAGGCCGGCGCCACCATGGGCGAGATCGTCGCCTCGGTGCAGCGCGTGACCGACATCATGTCCGAGATCTCTGCTGCCTCGCAGGAGCAGAGCGCCGGCATCGAACAGGTCAACCAGACCGTGGTGCAGATGGACGAGACTACCCAGCAGAACGCCGCGCTGGTGGAAGAAGCCACTGCCGCCGCACGTGCGATGGAAGAACAGGCGGGCCATCTCAGCGAGGCGGTATCGATCTTCGTGGTCGACGAAGCCGAAGTCGTGGTCGCCGCGCGCACGCCTGCACCACGTGCTGCTGCACCGGCCGCCCCGGCCGCGGCCGCCCCGCCGGCCCGTCGCACGGCTGGCGGCCGCCCGATGGCCACCGAACTGGCCGATGGAGACTGGCAGGAGTTCTGATTCCTGCCTGACCTGACGTACGAAAACGCCCCGGCCCTGTGCTGGGGCGTTTTTGTTTACGGAGTATCTGATTATCCAGCCAACGGCGAAGCCTCTCGGGGTGGTCGCTCGAAGCCCTAGGCTGCTGAGGGTTGGCCGGGAGGGTGGGCTGCGCAGGGGCCGCTGCAAGTACGTCCATGTAAGCTCGGTCGCCGCATCCATGCGGCTCACGCCCCTGCGCAACCCACCCTCCCGGCCACGGACGGTTTCCGTGCGCGGTCCACCACGGATTGAAGAAAGAAAAGCAAAGAGCAAAGCCACAGCTGCACCGCTTCCGGGGTCAGATCCGTTTTCCGCAGGAAAACGGATCTGACCCCTCTTCCCACTTGGAAACCCAACGCTCTTGCCGTCCGCCATTGGAATGCCGGATGAGTCGTGCGGGGATGGGCTGGCGGGACCGTTGGCGCCATGGATGGCGCCATCGAGCCCCCAGGGACGGGTTTACGGCGTGTCCCGCCAGCCCATCCCCGCACGGCTCCCTCTCAACATCGCAGAGCCGACCAACCGCCGTTGCTGTTGCTGTTGCTGTCGCTGTTGCCTCAAAAGCCTGCCGCAGGCAGCGCCGCAGCCGCCGCTGCAAGAAAACCTGAATACGTTCGAACACCCCACCTCAATCCCCCGCCCCCGCGGCCGATAACGGTCATGTCACCGCTGCTCCCGACCAGCACCGGCGCCTCCACCCACCACGACCCGGGTACTGCTCGATGAATCTCCTGCATCGCTGGCAACACTACTTCAGCAATCTCTCCGTCCGACGCAAGCTCAACCTGCTCACGCTGCTGATCGCGCTGGGCGTGATCGCGCTCTCGGTGATCGCTGCCCGCATGCAGTACCTGGACCTGACCGATACCCGCAAGTCTTCGCTGAAGACCCAGGTCGAACTGAGCTACGGCATCCTCGACCACTACCATCGCCTGGCCGGAACCGGAGAGCTCAGCGAAGACGCCGCCAAGGCCGCCGCGCTGCAGGCGCTGGAGGTCATGCGCGCGCATAACGATACCTACTACTACAACATCTACGACACCGGCTATCACGTGCTCATGCACCCGTTCCGCAAGGATCTGGTAGGCAAGGACATGAAGGATTTCCGCACCGGCGATGGCATCCGCATCTACTACGACCAGATCGAAGCAGCCAAGGCTGGCGGCGGCTTCGTCGCCTATCGCTGGGCCAAGCCCGGCGAGAAGGGCGAGGTCGAAAAGGTCGCCTACGCCGGCCTGTTCAAGCCCTGGAACTGGGTGGTCAGCAGCGGGGTATACATGGACGACGTGCAGCAGCAGGCACTGGTCTTCACCGCCATCATGACCCTGTCCGGCGGCGTGCTGGTGCTGATCGTGCTGGCATTGAGCTGGGTCATCGGCAACCGCATCGCACGCCCGCTGAAGCAGGCCACCGCCGTGGCCGAAGGCATTGCCAGCGGCAAGCTGGACAGCCACATCGGCCCGCAGCCGCATGACGAACCCGGTCGCCTGCTCGAAGCGATGTCACGCATGCAGCAGCAGCTGCACGCGGTCATCAGTGGCCAGCGCGAGATGGCGCGCCGCCACGATGGCGGTGAACTCAGCTACCGCATCGACGCCAGCAGCTTCCCCGGCGAATACGGACTGATGGTGCAGGAAACCAACGTCCTGGTCGGCAGCCACGTGCAGACCCTGCACGATGTACTGAACGTCGTGCAGCAGTACGCCGTGGGCGACCTCAGCAGCGACATCGCCCGCTACCCGGGCGAAAAAGCGGCGATGACCACCACCGTCGACACGGTCAAGGCCAACCTCGGCCGCATCAATGCCGAGATCAAGCAGCTGGCCAGCGCCGCAGCCGCCGGTGACTTCAGCCAGCGCGGCGATGCGCAGCGCTTCGATCACGATTTCCGCACCATGCTGGAAAACCTCAACGCCATGATGGCAGTCAGCGATGACAACCTCGGCAAGCTCTCGCAGCTGCTGTCGTCCATTGCCGACGGCGACCTGACGGCACGCATGCACGGTGACTACCAGGGCGTGTTCGCCCGCATGCGCGACGACGCCAACGCCACGGTCAGCCAGTTGACCCAGATCGTCGGCCAGATCCAGGCCAGTGCCTCCAGCATCACCCTGTCGGCCGGCGAAATCGCGTCGGGCAACAGCGATCTGTCGCGCCGTACCGAGCAGCAGGCCGCCAATCTGGAAGAAACCGCCGCATCGATGGAGGAACTGACCTCCACCGTGCGGCAGAACGCCGAGCACGCGCGCCAGGCCAACCAGCTCGCCATCGGCGCGCACGGCGTGGCCTCGCAAGGCGGCAGCGTGGTGGGCCAGGTGGTCACCACCATGTCGGCCATCGAAGCCTCCTCGAAGAAGATCGCCGAGATCATTTCGGTCATCGATGGCATCGCCTTCCAGACCAACATCCTGGCGCTGAACGCTGCGGTGGAAGCTGCCCGTGCCGGTGAACAGGGCCGCGGTTTCGCCGTGGTCGCCAGCGAAGTGCGTACCCTCGCCCAGCGCTCGGCCGCCGCCGCCAAGGAAATCAAGGGCCTGATCGACGACTCGGTCGGCAAGGTCGCCGAGGGTTCCAGCCTGGTCCACCAGGCCGGCAGCACCATGGGCGAGATCGTCGCGTCGGTGCAGCGCGTGACCGACATCATGGCCGAGATTTCTGCCGCCTCGCAGGAACAATCGGCCGGCATCGAGCAGGTCAACCAGACCGTGGTGCAGATGGACGAAACCACCCAGCAGAACGCCGCGCTGGTGGAAGAAGCCACCGCCGCAGCGCGGGCGATGGAAGAGCAGGCCGCACAGCTGGCCGACGCCGTGGCGATCTTCCGCCTCGACAACCAGGTTGCCGTCGCAGTGAAGGCGGTGACCGCCAAGGTCGCGCCGAAGGCTGCCAGCCCTGCGCCTTCGCGACCGTTGTCGACGCCCGCACCGATCCGCCGTACCCACTCCAGCACCGTCGTCTCCAACGACGGCGACTGGCAGGAATTCTGATCTTCGCGGCGGCTGCGGCCGCCGCCCCGCCGATGGACACGTCACCCGTGCAGAGCCCTACCCCCATCGTCAGCGGTACGCGCGAATTCGAATTCGCCGACCGTGATTTCCGCCGCGTCTGCGACCTGATCTACCAGCGCGTGGGCATCGCCCTCGCCCCGGCCAAGCGCGACATGGTGTACGGACGCCTGTCGCGCCGGCTGCGCACGCTGGGCATGCGCAGCTTCCAGCAGTACCTGGACCACCTGGAACAGGGTGATGGTGACGAGTGGCAGGCATTCACCAATGCGCTGACCACCAACCTCACCGCGTTCTTCCGCGAGCCGCACCATTTCGACAAGCTGCGCGAGGAGCTGCAGCAGCGCAACGGCCGCGGTCCGCTGCTGTTGTGGTCGTGCGCCGCCTCCACCGGCGAAGAGCCCTACTCGATGGCGATCACCGCCTGCGAAGCGTTCGGCACCCTGAAGCCGCCGGTGCGCATCGTCGCCACCGACGTCGATACCCAGGTGCTGGCAACCGCCGGGCGCGGTGTCTACAACATCGACCGTGTCGCCGGCCTCGATCCGGACCTGCGCCGCCGCTACTTCCAGCGCGGCAGCGGCCCCAACGAAGGCCAGTGCCGCGTGCTGCCGGCGCTGCGCGAACTGATCGAATTCCGCCCGTTGAACCTGCTGGCACCGCGTTACGACGTCGGCGGCCCGTTCGATGCGCTGTTCTGCCGCAACGTGATGATCTACTTCGACAAACCGACCCAGCGTGCGATCCTTGGCCGCCTGGTCAACCACCTGGCCGACGACGGCCTGCTCTATACCGGCCACTCGGAGAACTACCTGCACGCGGCCGATCTGATCCAGCCCTGCGGCCGTACCCTGTACCGTCGTGCGGCAAAGGCCGGCGCATGAACGCATCACTGCGTACCGATGATGTGATGCGCTACCAGGACGCACGCTTCAAGACCATCGCCGCCAAGCTGCTGCCAACCCAGTACCTGGTGGTGGATGACACCACCGCGCTGACCACGACGCTGGGTTCGTGCGTCGCGGCGTGCCTGCGCGACCCGGTACTGAAGATCGGCGGCATGAACCACTTCCTGCTGCCCGAAGGCAACGCCGGCGACGGCGCGCCCGCACGTTATGGCAGCTATGCGATGGAACTGCTGATCAACGACATGCTCAAGCGCGGCGCCCACCGCAAGCGCATCGAGGCGAAGGTGTTCGGCGGCGCCAACGTGCTGAAGGGCTTCACCAGCAATCCGGTGGGCACGCGCAACGCCGAGTTCGTGCGTCAGTACCTGCAGGCCGAACACATCCCGATCCTCGCTGAGGACCTGTGCGGCATCCACCCGCGCAAGATCTGGTTCTTCGCCGATACCGGCCGCGTCGTCGTGCAGCGCCTGCCGCACGCCCACGAAGCCGAAGTGGCCGCGACCGAATCGGCCGTGCGCGCACGCCTGTCGAAGGCCCCGGTTACCGGTGGCGTGGAGCTGTTCGAATGACCCTGACCGGCAACGCCCCCTGCCGGGTCCTGATCGTCGACGACTCCGCCGTCGTGCGGCAGATGCTCACCGAGATCCTGTCCAGCGATCCGGCCATCGACGTGGTCGGCACCGCAGCCGACCCGCTGCTGGCCCGCGAGAAGATCAAGCGCCTGGCCCCGGACGTGATCACCCTGGACGTGGAAATGCCACGCATGGATGGCCTGGCGTTCCTGGAAAACCTGATGCGCCTGCACCCGCTGCCGGTGGTGATGATCTCTTCGCTGACCGAACGGGGCGCCGATACCACCCTGCAGGCACTTGGCCTGGGCGCGGTGGACTTCATGTCCAAGCCCAAGCTCGACGTGGCCCGCGGCCTGCAGGCCTATGCCGATGAAATCATCGCCAAGGTGAAGATGGCTGCGCGTTCCCGGGTACGCCCGCTGGTGCGCGTGGCTGCACCGAAACTCACCTTGGACGCCGCCTCTGCCGTGCGTCCGGCAGCAACGCAGTTCCGCACCACCGACCGCCTGATCGCCATCGGCTCGTCGGCCGGTGGCACCGAAGCACTGCGCGTAGTGCTGGAAGGCATGCCCGCCGACGGCCCCGCGGTGGTGATGACCCAGCACCTGCCTGGCAGTTTCAGCACTGCCTTCGCCGAGCGCCTGGACCGTCATTCGGCGATGGCCGTACGCGAAGCCAGCGATGGCGAAGCGGTGCTGCCCGGCCACGCTTACCTGCCGCCCGGCGGCAAGCACCTGCGGATCATCCGCGACGGTGCGCGCTGGCGCTGTCGTGTCGATGACGGCCCCGCGGTGAACCGGCACAAGCCGGCGGTGGACGTGTTGTTCCGTTCGGTGGCGCAGGCCGCCGGCGGCAATGCCATCGGCGCCATCCTCACCGGCATGGGCGATGACGGCGCACGCGGCCTGCTGGAAATGCGCCAGGCCGGCGCCCCAACGCTGGTGCAGGACGAAGCGACCAGCGTGGTCTGGGGCATGCCCGGCGCGGCCTTCAAGCTCGGCGCTGCCGAAGAACAGGTGCCGCTGGAGCGCATTGCCGAACGGTTGCTGGCGCTGGCCCGCGGCTGACCGTCCACCGCATCGCACCGCCTCACCCTGTCTTCCACACGCCGGCCCCGGAAGGGTCGGCATGGCTGTTTTGATTTCCAAGGAGCTTGACCATGGCCCAGCGTATCCTCCGTTTTCAATCATCCCTGCTGGCGACCGCACTGCTGGCCCCGCTGATGGCTGCCGCTGACGGGCTGCCGTCATCGCCGCAGGCGGCACCGGCCGCTGCCGCCGTCACCGACGGTGCCGCGCCTTGGACCGAGCGCGTCCAGATCCAGAGCGGTCCGGATACCGGATCGCAGCGTGTCCACGCCCCGGATGTAGCACTGCGCATCGTTACCCCCGATGACAGCGAGGCGCTCACCCCCAAGGGGCTGGCACTGCTCTTCAGCGGCAATGAGCCGGACTACTTCCGGCGCAACACCCTGCCTGGCAGCATCGTCGAGAGCCAGGCCAGCCCCGCCATCACCCTCATGCCGTCGGTGGCCAAGGCACTGGTGGGCGGCTACTTCAGGCACGCCCCCGATGCTGTGCCCAACCAAGCCAGCACCCTGCGCTTCAGTGCAGACAGATGGGCCCTGGTGCACCAGGGCAACACGCGGAAGGATCCCCTCTACCGCCTCAATCACTCCAGCACCATCCAGCAGCGCCGTGCCGACGGCACGCTGGCGGAAATCATCAGCTGCAATGACAGCGACAACCGGGCGACTCTGGACGCATGGCAAGCCAATGATTACGCGCGGCTCAAGGCGGCCGCGCAGATCATCACGATGAAATGCCTCGAGAAGCTGGTCAAGAGAATCCCCGCGATGTATCCGCGCCCGTTGGCCGCTGAAGATGTCAGCGCCTACGCTGACGGCGCCGCGCCCCCGGCACGGGTGCGCGTCTACGCCGCCCTGGGGCGGACCACCACCCTGTACGCCGATGCCGCCTGCCGCGAAGACTACCGCGACAGGATCGACGTCAAGTACAACAACGCCGGCGACAAGGGCGTGCTCGGCATCCCCGTCACGGAAACCCTGCGCAGCAAGGAGAACGAGCGGTTTTCCACGCTCAGCTACCAGGAATACGAAGTACCCGGTGGCAAGCCGCTGATCTTCGAGGCACGCTTCGACGCAAGCAGTCGCCTGTACTGCGACGGCAAGCTGTCGGGCCAGTTCGTGGCCAGGCCGGGCCAGGATTACGAAGTGGAATTTGAAGTGGCCGACAAGATCTGTCGGCTGCATATCCGCCAGGTGCATGCCGACGGCAGCATGACACCGCAGCAGGCACGGGCGACCCCGACCATCTGTGAGGGCACCCGCGCGCCGGTCCGCATCGAGCCGCGCCCGGACATGCAGGTGCTGCTGTTCAGCCCCGGCCAGCTGCAGATCCAGGATGCCAACCAGAGCAGCGCGCCGAAGCAGCTGAGCGACGATGCGGGCAGCAGCGAGGCACTGCAGCAGGTGCTGCAGCAGGCCAGCGGCAATCCCGGCACGCGCCTGTGCGTGGTGGTACCGGCCACGGACTACAGCAGCGTCCTGCACGATGCCGTTCGCCAACGCGTGCTGGATGCACCGCAGGTGTTGCCCAGCCTGTGGGAGGAAGCGGCATCAGTGAACCAGCGCCGCAATGCCACCGCCGATGCTCCGGTCGACATCGCCGCTGCGGTCACCCGCTGCAAGGCGTTCCCGATCAAGGAATTCGTGGCGCAGTGAGTCGCAGCGCGCGCCTCCATCATTTTTCCCCAAGGAGTACCACCGTGGCATTACGCCCGACCTGCCTCACCGCCGCGATCGCGGCCAGCCTGCTGCTGGCTCCCTCGGCCCACGCCTTCGACGAAGCGCCCGCACCCACGCCTGTCGCCGCCGCCGTAGCCGCGACCGAGGCAACGCCCGGTCCGGCGGCGAATGCCGCGCCGGCGCCAGAGGCATCGGATGCTGCGTCCACGGCTGCTGTATCGGTTGATGAAGCAGCGGCAACCGTGGCCGTGGCCGCACCCGCCGCCGAAAATGTTGCAGCGGCTCCGGCACCCGCCACCGACCTCAGCAGCCTGCAACGGGTGAAGGTCACCTCCGGCTTGGGTCTTGGGCCGAACGGCAATCGCGTGGGCGACCATGTCCTGCGCCTGGTGATGCGCGCCGACACCGCTGCCGTCACCGCTGCCAAGGTCGGGCTGTCCGCCCTGGCGTTCCTCAGCGGCGTGGGTGACATCGGCACCAGCAACAGCTTCAGCAAGAACAACGTGCGTGGCGACGACATTCAGTCCGTGCCCAGCCCGGCCTTCGGCGCATTGCCGGGCATGATCCGTGAGCAGCTGGCGCTCTATTTCGCAGCGCATCCCGGCGCCATTCCCAGCGACGAGCGTACCGTGGAGGCCAGCGCCGGTCAGTGGTCGCTGGTGTACCAGAAGCTCAGCGACGCAGAGACACCCTACGAGCTGCGCCACGATGTAACCATCGGCTTCCCGGTGGTGCGCAAGCTGTTCCGCAGCGCCAGTGGCGGCCAGGGCGTGCACTGCCAGGATGAAGCACGGGTTGCCCCGCTGCAGGAATGGCAGGCCGACGACTATGCAAAGGCGAAAGCCGCATCGCGTGAGTTCGCCGAAGCCTGCATCGTCCGCTTCGTCGCCGAACTGCCGCGCCTGTTCCCCGACCACGGCGTGTTGCCGGAAACGGCCGCGGAACCGGAGCTGCCGACGGACACGCCAGCCGTGACCGAGGAAGCGGCCGCCGTCACCCAGGTCTGACGCCCCGGCAGCGCCGGCCGCTGGCCGGCACTGCCGGGCATCATCCGCACAACAAAAAACCCCCGGCTTTCACCGGGGGTTCTTCGTTTCAGCTGGATGCCGGCCCGCGGCCGGCACTACCCTCAGGCAGCGACCGTGTTGGCCACGTCCTGGTATTCCTCGATCTGGTCGAAGTTCATGTAGCGGTAGATCTCCGCGCCGCTGGCGGCGATCACGCCCACATCGGCCATGTACTCTTCCTTGGTCGGGATGCGGCCCAGGCGCGAGCAGATTGCCGCCAGTTCCGCCGAACCCAGGTACACGTTGGTGTTGCGGCCCAGACGGTTCGGGAAGTTGCGGGTCGAGGTCGACATCGCGGTGGAGCCTTCGCGGATCTGCGCCTGGTTGCCCATGCACAGCGAGCAGCCCGGCATTTCCATGCGTGCGCCGGTGGCGCCGAAGGTGCCGTACACGCCTTCCTTGGTCAGCTCGGACGCGTCCATCTTGGTCGGCGGGGCCACCCACAGGCGGGTCGGCAGGTCACGCTTGCCTTCCAGCAGCTTCGCAGCGGCACGGAAGTGACCGATGTTGGTCATGCACGAACCGATGAACACTTCGTCGATCTTCGCACCAGCGACTTCGGACAGGGTCTTCACGTCGTCCGGGTCGTTCGGGCAGGCCACGATCGGCTCGTGGATATCGGCCAGGTCGATCTCGATGACGGCCGCGTACTCGGCGTCGGCATCCGGCTCCAGCAGCTCCGGGTTGGCCAGCCACGCTTCCATCTTCTCGATACGGCGCTGCAGCGAACGCGGATCCTGGTAACCCTCGGCAATCATCCACTTCAGCAGCGTGATGTTGCTGGTGAGGTACTCGATGATCGGTTCCTTGTTCAGGCGCACCGAGCAACCGGCAGCCGAACGCTCGGCCGACGCATCGGACAGTTCGAATGCCTGTTCGACCTTCAGTTCCGGCAGGCCTTCGATTTCCAGGATACGGCCGGAGAAGATGTTCTTCTTGCCAGCCTTGGCCACGGTCAGCAGACCCGACTTGATGGCGTACAGCGGGATCGCGTTGACCAGGTCACGCAGGGTCACGCCCGGCTGCATCTTGCCCTTGAAGCGCACCAGCACCGACTCCGGCATGTCCAGCGGCATGACGCCGGTGGCAGCGGCGAAGGCGACCAGGCCAGAACCGGCCGGGAACGAAATGCCCACCGGGAAACGGGTATGCGAGTCGCCACCGGTGCCGACGGTGTCCGGCAGCAGCATGCGGTTGAGCCAGCTGTGGATCACGCCGTCGCCCGGACGCAGCGAAATGCCGCCACGGGTGGAGATGAATTCCGGCAGGGTGTGGTGGGTCTTGACGTCCACCGGCTTCGGGTAGGCCGCGGTGTGGCAGAACGACTGCATCACCAGGTCGGCCGAGAAGCCCAGGCAGGCCAGGTCCTTCAGCTCGTCGCGGGTCATCGGGCCGGTGGTGTCCTGCGAGCCCACCGAGGTCATCTTCGGTTCGCAGTAGGTGCCCGGGCGCATGCCCTGCCCTTCGGCCAGGCCACAGGCGCGGCCGACCATCTTCTGTGCCAGCGAGAAGCCCTTGCCGGTATCGGCCGGCTGCACCGGCAGGCGGAACAGATCGGTCGGGGCCAGGCCCAGCGCTTCACGCGCCTTGCCGGTCAGGCCACGGCCGATGATCAGCGGAATGCGGCCACCGGCACGCACTTCGTCGAACAGCACTTCGGACTTGACCTGGAACTCGGCGATCACTTCGCCGTTCTTCAGCGCCTTGCCGTCGTACGGACGCAGCTCGACGACATCGCCGTGCTCCATCTTCGACACGTCCAGCTCGATCGGCAGCGCGCCGGCATCTTCCATGGTGTTGTAGAAGATCGGGGCGATCTTCGAACCCAGGCAGACGCCACCGGCGCGCTTGTTCGGGATGTACGGAATGTCATCGCCGGTCCACCACAGCACGCTGTTGGTGGCCGACTTGCGCGAGGAACCGGTGCCGACCACGTCGCCGACATAGGCCACCAGGTGGCCCTTGTCCTTCAGCGACAGGATCTGCTGGATCGGGCCGCGCTTGCCGTCTTCTTCCGGGGTGAACGGCGCATCGTCGCGCTTGTTCTTCAGCATCGCCAGGGCGTGCATCGGAATGTCAGGGCGGGTGGTCGCGTCCGGTGCCGGCGACAGGTCGTCGGTGTTGGTCTCACCCGGTACCTTGAACACGGTGACGGTCAGGCTCTGCGGCACTTCCGGGTTGCTGGTGAACCACTCGGCATCGGCCCAGCTCTGCATCACGGACTGGGCGTTGGCGTTGCCGGCCTTGGCCTTTTCCTGCACGTCGTGGAAGGCGTCGAACACCAGCAGGGTCTTCTTCAGCGCGTCGGCAGCGATGGCGCCGACGCTGGCGTCGTCCAGCAGCTGCACCAGCGGCGCGACGTTGTAACCGCCCAGCATGGTGCCCAGCAATTCAGTGGCGCGCTCGCGGCTGATCAGCGGGTTCTGCTCGCTGCCCAGTGCGATCGCGGCCAGGTACGACGCCTTGACCTTGGCAGCGTCATCGACGCCGGCCGGCACGCGGTGGGTCAGCAGGTCGAGCAGGAACTCGGCCTCGCCCTGCGGCGGGTTCTTCAGCAGTTCGATGACATCGGCCGTCTGCTGCGCGGTCAGCGGCAGGGGCGGGATGCCAAGCGCAGCGCGCTCGGCGACGTGGTGGCGGTAGGCTTCCAACATGACAACTCCCGGGTAATGCGTGAGGTGAATAAAAAATGGGCTCAGGCTTGCGGCACGATCAGCTTCAGGCCCTTGAAGTAGTCGCGGTAAAACGTGTCGTTCCAGGTGATCAGGCCATCGCACTGCAGCAGTGCGTGGGCACCAATCATGAATTCGTCCAGGCCACGGCGCTGACCGCTGCCGCGCTGGCGATGGCGGCGATGCATTTCACCGGCGCGCAGGGCCGATTTGGCCTCCAGCGCGTTGAAGTGCACGCCCATTTCCTCCAGCGCTTCCAGTACCTCGGCACCGCCGCGCAGGGCAGCGCAGATCTCGGCCAGGGTGGCGCCGCAGACCACCACGCGGCCGCCGACCAGGCTCTGCCGCAGGCAGGCTTCCACCGCATCGGCCTGCGGGCCGTTGCTGAGCAGTTCGACCAGCACCGGTGAATCGACGGCGATCATCACCGCTTACTCCTCGTCGCGCAGGTCGCGCACGGCCGCGTCGGCCGATTCGAAGCCGTCCAGCGAGAACTTGCCGCGGGCGCGGGAGATCGCATCGTCCACGCTCTTGCGCAGGATGATCCGGCTGCCTTCCAGCTCTACCTTCAACAAGGTGCCCTTGGTCAGGCCCAGCGCATCACGCACTGCCTTGGGCAGGGTGATCTGTCCGCGTTCAGCAACGGTGGCTTCCATGGGGTACGCCTCAAAAAGTATGTATGAATTATACATACCCGTCCCATCCGGGACAAACCCAGCCGATATGTGACCTTCATCGCGCGTCAGTCGCATCCGGGGGTTAGACTCCTTCGGCAGCCCAGCTGCGCCCCGGCTGGACGCCCCGGCGTTCCTACCGCACCTATCCGCCCCATAAATAAGGAAGTTTCATGCGCGCTCTCACCCTTGCCCTGATGCTGGCTGCCCCGTTGACCCTGTCGGTTCCGGCGGCCCACGCCTTCAATCCGTTCGGTGCCTACGTCACCGGCACCGAGATCACCCCGGCGCAGATGGACGCGGCGGAGATCGGCAAGACCACCCAGAAGCAGGTCAGCGAGGCCTTTGGAGCACCCAACCGCCGCGAGCAGCTGGGCGACACCCAGGTCTGGTACTACGACTTCACCAAGATCAAGAGCTTCGGCAAGAACATCAATGAATCGACCGTCTTCGAATTCAACAAGGCCGGCGTGCTGACCGCCAAGTCCAAGAGCAACGGCACCGGTGGCGCCAAGACCGGCAACCCGCTGCTCGATGCCGCCAACGGCAAGTAACTGCTGCAGCCGATGCATTCCTGGACGGGGCGCCCATGAGCGCCCCGTCTGCGTGCGGGCCGGCGCAAAAACGATGGGTACGCTGACACGAAGGCTACACACATCGCTGTAACCTTGCGTTCCAAGCCTGCCGGGTCATTGCCGGGCGCCGGATCGCCGATACTGGGCAGGATCCGGGGCCGGAGTGCCACCGGCAAACGCAAGCAGGCCCGCCCATGCGGGCCACTGCAAGCCATCCGCAAGAGGAGTCATCCCGCATGAGCGATTCGTTCTCCACCCGCAGCCAGCTGGACGTCGGCGGCAAGACCTACGACTACTTCAGCCTGCCCAAGCTGGGCCAGCGCTTCGACATCTCCCACCTGCCCTACTCGATGAAGATCCTGCTGGAGAATCTGCTCCGGCACGAGGATGGCGGCGTCACCGTCGGCAAGGATCACATCGAGGCCGTCGCCCGCTGGCAGCCCAGCGCAGAGCCCGACACCGAAATCGCCTTCATGCCCGCACGCGTGGTCCTGCAGGACTTCACCGGCGTGCCCTGCGTGGTCGACCTGGCCGCGATGCGCGATGCCGTGGTCAAGCTGGGCGGTCGCCCCGAACAGATCAATCCGCTGATCCCCTCCGAACTGGTCATCGACCACTCGGTGCAGGTGGATGTGTTCGGCAAGGCCGACGCACTGGACCTCAACGGCAAGATCGAATTCCAGCGCAACCAGGAACGCTACGGCTTCCTGCGCTGGGGCCAGAAGGCCTTCGACAACTTCAAGGTGGTGCCGCCCAACACCGGCATCGTCCACCAGGTGAACCTGGAAAACCTCGCCCGCGTGGTGATGACCGCGGACAAGGATGGCAAGGCGATCGCCTACCCCGATACCGTGTTCGGCACCGACAGCCACACCACGATGATCAACGGCATCGGCGTGCTCGGCTGGGGCGTGGGCGGCATCGAGGCAGAAGCAGCCATGCTCGGCCAGCCCTCGTCGATGCTGATTCCGCAGGTGGTCGGCTTCAAGCTGACCGGCAAGCTGCCCGAAGGCGCCACCGCCACCGACCTGGTGCTGACCGTCACCCAGATGCTGCGCAAGCTCGGCGTAGTCGGCAAGTTCGTCGAGTTCTATGGCGACGGCCTGCAGCACCTGCCACTGGCCGACCGCGCGACCATCGGCAACATGGCCCCGGAATACGGCGCCACCTGCGGCATCTTCCCGATCGACAACGAATCGCTGACCTACCTGCGCCTGTCCGGCCGCAGCGAAGAGCAGATCGCCCTGGTCGAAGCCTATGCCAAGGCGCAGGGCCTGTGGCACGACGCCAACAGCCCGCATGCGCAGTACAGCACCACGCTGGAACTGGACATGGGCACGGTGAAGCCCTCGCTGGCCGGCCCCAAGCGTCCGCAGGACCGCGTGCTGCTGGAAGACGTGCAGAAGAACTACCGCGACGCCCTGGTCGGCATGACCGCCAACCGTGACAAGCGCAGCGAGGATGTCTCCACCTTCGTCAATGAAGGTGGCGGCGCCGCCGTGGGCAACGAGCAGTTGGCCAGGGGCTACGCCGACATCGAGATGGACGGCAGGAAGGTGCGGCTGAAGGATGGCGCGGTGGTCATCGCCGCCATCACCTCGTGTACCAACACCTCCAACCCGGCGGTGATGATCGGCGCCGGCCTGCTGGCCCGCAACGCGGCCGCCAAGGGCCTGGACCGCAAGCCGTGGGTCAAGACCTCGCTCGGCCCAGGCTCGCGTGTGGTCACCGACTATCTGGAAAAGGCCGGTGTACTCACCGAGCTGGAAAAGATCGGCTTCTATGTGGTCGGCTATGGCTGCACCACCTGCATCGGCAACTCCGGCCCGCTGCCGACCGAAGTCAGCGCCGGCATCGCCAGTGGCGACCTGGTGGTGACCTCGGTGCTGTCGGGCAACCGCAACTTCGAGGGCCGCGTGCACCCCGAAGTGAAGATGAACTACCTGGCCAGCCCGCCGCTGGTAGTGGCCTATGCCATTGCCGGCACCACCGACATCGACCTGACCACCGAGCCGCTGGGCACCGGCAGCGATGGCCAGCCGGTGTACCTGCGCGACATCTGGCCGAGCAACAAGGAAATCGGCGACGTCATCGCCGCTACCGTCGGCCCGGAGATGTTCAAGCAGAACTACGCCGACGTGTTCAAGGGCGATACCCGCTGGAACACCATCGCCTCGCCGGACGGTGACCTGTACGCGTGGAGCGATGCATCCACCTACATCAAGAACCCACCGTACTTCGATGGCATGACCATGCAGGTCGGCACCATCGACGACGTGCACGGCGCGCGCGTGATGGGCCTGTTCGGTGATTCGATCACCACCGACCACATCTCCCCGGCCGGCAACATCAAGAAGGATTCGCCGGCGGGCCGCTTCCTGCAGGAGCGTGGTGTGCAGCCGGCCGACTTCAACAGCTACGGCAGCCGCCGCGGCAACGATGACGTGATGGTCCGCGGCACCTTCGCCAACATCCGCATCAAGAACCTGATGTTCGGTGGCGAAGAAGGCGGCAACACCCTGTACTACCCGACCAACGGCGGCCAGCCGGAAAAGCTGGCGATCTATGATGCGGCGATGAAGTACAAGGCCGACAAGGTGCCGCTGGTGGTGCTGGCCGGCAAGGAATACGGCACCGGCTCCTCGCGCGACTGGGCAGCCAAGGGCACCCTGCTGCTGGGTGTGAAGGCGGTCATCGCCGAGAGCTTCGAACGCATCCATCGTTCGAACCTGGTCGGCATGGGCGTGCTGCCGCTGCAGTTCCGCAACGGCGAAAACGCACAGTCGCTGGGCCTGGATGGTTCGGAAGTGATCGATGTCACCGGCCTGCAGGATGGCGCCAGCAAGCGCGCCACGGTCACCGCGACCAAGGCTGATGGCACGAAGAAGACCTTCGAAGTGTCGGTGATGCTGCTGACCCCGAAGGAAGTGGAGTACTTCCGTCATGGTGGCCTGCTGCAGTACGTGCTGCGCCAGTTGGCTGCGCGTTGATCGATCGCACTGCATAGGTGGAGCCAGGCCATGCCTGGCTGCTGTCAGCGCAAAGACAAAAGGGCCGGATCCTCACGGATCCGGCCCTTTGCGTTACACGTTCATGGGCGCACACCAAACAGATGCCACGCGGTCCGCTGCGGTGGCCCATGCGCATCCATAAAGCCCAGCCCCTCTTCCCACAGCGTGTGCCCGTCGGTCGCATCGACATTGATGACCTGCACCACCATCACACCTCCCGCATGTGGGGTGTCCTCCACGCGGTAGCAGACCGCCCCCTGGCCATTGCGATACAGGTTGAACTGGAATCCCGATGGGCACTGCACGCCGGTCACCTGATAGCCGCTGACCACTCCACTGTCCATGGTATTCATGTGGATCGAGTAGAGCGCCAGCCCGCCCGCATGCGGAGCCAGCTGCAGGCGCACCGGTGCGGTTTCGCCCAGCACCAGCACCGGGAAATCCAGTTGCACGGGAGGGGCGGCCACCGCCGCCGGCAAGCAGGAAAAAGAGAAAATCAGGGAGACAACCAGGGTACGGACCATCGCTCGACTCCTTCAGAAGCATGTCGAGCGATGATTGCAGTCGGCAGGTACGGCTGTCTTTCAGAGAACGACGAAATCCCCATCACCAGCCCTTACCGCCGCGGTGCATCCGGGTCGGTACGCAGCGCCTTCAACAGACCCCACATGTAGAACGCCAGGATGAACGAGAACGGCAGGCCGCACAGCACCACCGCCGTCTGCATCGCGCTGAAGTTGCCGGCCAGCAGCAGGCCGACGCTGGCCACGGTGATGCCCGCCGCCCAGAACACGCGCAGCCAGATCGGCGCGTCATGCCCATCCTCCACGCCATCATCGACACGCCGGGTGCACAGGTTGGCGATCATCAGCGTTCCCGAATCGACCGGGGTCAGGAACAACACGAAACCAATCACCACCGCCGCACCAGCGATGTACGGCGCAGCGGGCAGATACTCCAGCAGCTTGAACAGGGTCATCGCCGCGTCATGCTGGGCCACTTCACCCAGCACCGCCTGGCCATGGTTCAGCACAAGATCGATGGCGGTGTTGCCGAAGATCGACAGCCACGCCAGGGTGAAGCCGAGCGGGATCAGCAGCACGCCCATGATCACTTCACGAATGGTGCGGCCACGCGAGATACGCGCCACGAACAGGCCCACGAACGGCGCCCAGGCAATCCACCACGCCCAGTAGAACAGCGTCCACGAGCCCATCCACTCACGCCCCTTCGGGTCATTGAGGTACATGTCGAAGCTCTTGCGCACGAACGCGCCCAGATAGTCGCCGGTGTTCTGCACCAGGCCGTCGAACAGGTGCAGGGTCGGCCCGGCTATCAGCACGAACAGCAGCAGCAGGCACAGCAGGCGCACGTTGAGGTTGGACAGCCAGGCGATGCCCTTCTCCACACCGGCAACGACGCCGATGGTGGCCACGGCCATCATCACCAACACGATCGCCACCAGCACCTGCGGCGTATCCGGGATGTGGAACAGGTAGACCAGGCCGGACTGCACCACCAGCGCACCAATGCCGAGGTTGGTGACCATCGAGATCAGCGTCGCCAGGATGCCGAAGCCATCGACCATGTCACCGATGCGGCCATGGATGCGCTCGCCGAAGATCGGGTACAGCGCCGAACGCAGCGCCAGCGGCAGGTTGCGGCGATAGGCGAAGTAGCCCAGCGCCACGCCGACCAGCGCGTACAACGCCCAGCCGTGCAGGCCCCAGTGCAGGAAGGTCAGCACCATGGCTTCGCGTCCGGCCGCGACGGTGCCGCCGGGCTGCCCGGGCGGGTTGAGGAAATGGTCCAGCGGCTCGTAGGCACCGTAGTACAGCAGCGCGATGCCGATGCCAGCCGAGAACAGCATCGACACCCAGGCCACGTAGCCGAAGGCGGGCGATTCCTCGTTATGGCCCAGGCGGATGCGGCCATACGGCGAGAACGCCAGCCACAGCACGAAACCCAGGCAGGCCACGATCAACAGCATGTACCACCAGCCGAACGCCGCCGAGACCCCGGCCTGCGCCCATTGCAGCCAGTGCTCGCTGGCCTGCGGGAAGAACACGGTCAACGCACCGAGGATGCCGATGGAGACCGACGAACTGAAGAACACGAAACGGTTCAAGCGCAGGGGCGAGCGCTTGGGATGAGCCAGGGAAGACATGGGGTCGTCTCATCAGTCCAGGGGGGCACATGGGCGGGGCCGGACCGGAAACCGGGCCCATGGCGTGGGGGCGCGACCGGCATCGTAGGGTTTATTGATTGAACGTTCAATCAATAAAAAGTATGATCTTCACCAGCCCGGCAGTCCGGGTCGCAATCCGTGGAGAGACAATGCCGAAGAAAGGCGTGGAACCGGTCCGCCGCGAGCAGCTGATCCGGGCCACTTTCCAGACCATCGACGAGATCGGCATGGCCGATGCCACCGTCGCCACCATCGCAAGGAAGGCCGGCCTGTCCAGCGGCATCGTCGCCCATTACTTCGGCGACAAGGACGGCCTGCTCAATGCGGCGATGCGGCAGATCCTGCGCGAGCTGAAGGCCGCCGTTGCCCGCTATCGCGACGCCGCCGCCGGCGACGCACGTTCACAGCTTCGCGCCATCGTCGATGGCAACTTCGACGACAGCCAGACCAACGGGACCGCCATGCGCGTATGGCTGACCTTCTGGGCCGCGAGCATGCATCAGCCGGAACTTGCGCGGCTGCAGCGCGCCAACGACCAGCGACTGTTCTCCAACCTCTGCCATCAGTTCAACCGCCAGTTGCCGCATGCACAGGCACGCCTGTCCGCACGCGGGCTGGCCGCGATGATCGACGGCCTGTGGCTGCGCGGCAGCCTGGTCGGTGGTGACTTCAACGCCGACAAGGCCCGCCGCATCGCCTACGGCTACATCGATTTCCAATTGCAGGCCAACGCGCGCTGAGCGCGCCACGACCCCGCCCCAACCCTTCCAGGAGCAAGCCGATGACCACCCTGCCCGTGCAACAGCTCTACATCCACGGCCGCCGCGTCGACGCCACCAGTGGCAAGACCTTCCAGACCGTCAACCCTGCCAATGGCCAGGTGCTGGCTGAAGTGCAGATCGCCAGCCAGGCCGATGTCGAGCGCGCGGTCGAAAGCGCCAGCGAAGGCCAGAAGGTGTGGGCAGCGATGACCGCAATGGAGCGCTCGCGCATCCTGCGCCGCGCCGTTGAGATCCTGCGCGAGCGCAATGACGAGCTGGCCCATCTGGAAACCCTGGATACCGGCAAGGCGCTGGCCGAAACCACCACCGTGGACATCGTCACCGGCGCCGACGTGCTGGAGTACTACGCCGGCCTGGCCACCGCCATCGAAGGCATCCAGCTGCCGCTGCGCGAATCGAGCTTCTTCTATACCCGCCGCGAGCCGCTGGGCGTGGTCGCCGGCATCGGCGCCTGGAACTACCCGATCCAGATCGCCATGTGGAAGTCGGCCCCGGCCCTGGCTGCCGGCAATGCAATGGTGTTCAAGCCGTCCGAAGTGACCCCGCTGACCGCGATCAAGCTCGCCGAGATCTACACCGAGGCCGGCGTGCCGGACGGCGTGTTCAACGTCGTGCAGGGCCCGGGCCGCGAGATCGGCAACTGGCTGACCGAGCACCCGGTGATCGAGAAGATCTCCTTCACCGGCGGCGTGGCCACCGGCAAGAAGGTGATGGCCAGCGCTGCGTCGTCGTCGCTGAAGGAAGTGACGATGGAGCTGGGCGGCAAGTCGCCGCTGGTGATCTGTGATGACGCCGATCTGGACCGTGCCGCCGACATCGCGGTGATGGCCAACTTCTTCAGCTCCGGCCAGGTCTGCACCAACGGCACCCGCGTGTTCGTGCCGCGCAGCATGCTGGCCGCGTTCGAAGCCGCCGTGGTCGAGCGGGTCAAGCGCATCCGCATCGGCGACCCGATGGCCGCCGAGACCAACTTCGGCCCGCTGACCAGCTTCCCGCACATGGAAAACGTGCTGCGCTTCATCGAAAGCGGCAAGAGCGAAGGCGCGCGCCTGCTGATCGGCGGCGGTCGTGCCACCGATGCTGCCCTGGCCGACGGCGCCTATGTGCTGCCGACTGTGTTCTCCGACTGCCGCGACGACATGACGATTGTCCGCGAAGAAATCTTCGGGCCGGTGATGAGCATCCTCGCCTACGACGATGAGGATGAAGTGGTGCGTCGCGCCAACGACACCACCTTCGGCCTGGCCGCAGGTGTGGTCAGCAAGGACATCAGCCGCGCACATCGCATCATCCATCGCCTGGAAGCCGGCATCTGCTGGATCAACACCTGGGGCGAGTCGCCGGCGGAAATGCCGGTCGGTGGCTACAAGCAGTCCGGCGTTGGCCGCGAGAACGGCATCTCCACCCTCGGCCACTACACCCGCATCAAGTCGGTGCAGGTCGAACTGGGCGACTACGCCAGCGTGTTCTGACCGGCGCGTCCTGAGTACCGCCCATCGTCCGGCCACCGCGCCGATCCGACATTCCGCCGGGACGCCTGCATGCAGCGCGCCCGGCCTGCAGGAGAGCAACCATGAGCACCCATAACGAGTACGACTACATCATCATCGGCGCCGGTTCGGCCGGCAATGTGCTGGCCACCCGCCTCACCGAAGATGCCGATGTCAGCGTGCTGCTGCTGGAAGCCGGTGGCCCGGACTACCGGCTCGACTTCCGTACCCAGATGCCTGCCGCACTGGCCTTCCCGCTGCAGGGCCGCCGCTACAACTGGGCTTACAAGACCGATCCCGAGCCCTTCATGAACAACCGCCGGATGGATTGCGGTCGTGGCAAGGGCCTGGGCGGTTCGTCGCTGATCAACGGCATGTGCTACATCCGCGGCAACGCGATGGACTACGACAACTGGGCCGGCATGCCAGGCCTGGAAGACTGGACCTACCTGGACTGCCTGCCGTACTTCCGCAAGGCCGAAACCCGTGACATCGGCGCCAACGACTACCACGGCGGTGACGGCCCGCTGCGCGTCACCACGCCCAAGGCCGGCAACAACGAACTGTTCGCGGCGATGGTCGAGGCCGGCGTGCAGGCCGGTTACCCGCGCACCGACGACCTCAACGGCTACCAGCAGGAAGGCTTCGGCCCGATGGACCGCACCGTCACGCCGAAGGGCCGCCGCTCCAGCACCGCGCGTGGCTACCTGGACCTGGCCAAGCCGCGCCCGAACCTGACCATCGTCACCCACGCGCTGACCGACCGCATCCTGTTCTCGGGCAAGCGCGCAGTGGGCGTGCAGTGGCTGCACAACGACCAGCCGCAGCGCGCCACCGCACGCCGCGAAGTGCTGCTCTGCGGCGGTGCCATCGCCTCGCCGCAGATCCTGCAGCGCTCCGGCGTTGGTCCGGCCGACCTGCTGCGCAGCCTGGACATCGACCTGGTGCACCACCTGCCCGGCGTCGGCGCCAACCTGCAGGACCATCTGGAAATGTACCTGCAGTACGAGTGCAAGAAGCCGGTCTCGCTGGCCCCGGCACTGAAGCTGTACAACCAGCCGGCAATCGGCGCCGAATGGCTGTTCCTGGGCAGCGGCATCGGCGCCAGCAACCAGTTCGAAGCTGGCGGTTTCATCCGCAGCGATGCCGAATTCGACTGGCCCAACCTGCAGTATCACTTCCTGCCGGTGGCGATCAATTACAACGGCTCCAATCCGATCAAGGCGCACAGCTTCCAGATGCATGTCGGCTCGATGCGCTCGCCCAGCCGTGGCCGCATCCACGTGCGCTCGAAGGATCCGCGCGAAGATCCCAGCATCCTGTTCAACTACATGTCGCACGACCAGGACTGGCGCGAATTCCGTTCGGCAATCCGGATCACCCGCGAGATCTTCGCGCAGCCGGCGCTGGCACCGTACAGCGGCCGCGAGATCTCGCCAGGCAGCGCGCTGCAGACCGATGCGCAGATCGATGCGTTCGTGCGCGAGCATGCCGAGACCGCCTACCACCCATCGTGCTCGAACAAGATGGGCCACGCCGATGATCCGATGGCGGTGGTCGACGCCCAGGGTCGCGTGCATGGCCTGGAAGGCCTGCGCATCGTCGATGCCTCGATCATGCCGCAGGTGGTCACCGGCAACCTCAACGCACCAACCATCATGATCGCCGAGAAGCTGGCCGATGTGATCCGTGGACGCGCCCCGCTGCCGCGCAGCACTGCGCCGTACTACAAGGCCAACGGCGCGCCGGTGCGCTCGCAGGGCTGACGCAAGCGGCCTGCCCATGACGCGGGTAGTGCCGGCCGCTGGCCGGCACTGTCCACGCCGCCGATCACCGTGATTGCCGGCCAGCGGCCGGCACTACCCGAAATGCAGAGGCTCCTTGCGGGGCCTCTTCGCGTTTTCCCTACGGGACGGTATGCTGCGGAGAGCGGTTCTGGCGGATACTGTCCGCGCCGCACCCATCATTACGATTCCTGGAGGGGGAATATGAGTCTGGATCGTCCCTGGCTGCAGAGCTATCCGAAAGGCGTTCCCGCCGAAATCGACGTCAACGAGTTCCATTCGGTGGTTTCGGTCTTCGACGCCTCCGTCGCGAAGTACCGCGACCGACCGGCCTACTCCAGTTTCGGCAAGACCCTCACCTACGGTGAGACCGACGCCCTGGTCGAACAGTTCGCCGCTTACCTGCTGGGCGAGTTGAAGCTCAAGAAGGGCGACCGCGTCGCCCTGATGATGCCCAACTGCCTGCAATACCCGGTGGCGACCTTCGGCGTGCTGCGTGCCGGCTTGACCGTGGTCAACGTCAACCCGCTGTACACCGCGCGCGAGCTGAAGCATCAGCTGGTCGATGCCGGGGTGGCCGCGATCGTGGTGGTGGACAACTTCGGCGACACCGTCGAACAGGTCATCGCCGATACGCCGGTCAAGCATGTGGTCACCACCGGCCTGGGTGACCTGCTCGGCACCAAGGGCGCGATCGTCAACTTCGTGCTCAAGTACATCAAGAAGATGGTGCCCAACTACCATCTGAAGGGCGCGATCCGCTTCAAGCAGGCGCTCAAGCTGGGCAGCCGCCACACCCTGCCGAAGGTCGAGATCGACCACGACGACGTGGCGTTCCTGCAGTACACCGGCGGCACCACCGGTGTGGCCAAGGGCGCGATGCTGACCAACCGCAACCTGATTGCCAACATGCAGCAGGCCTCGGCCTGGATCAGCGCATCGGGCATCGAGATGGGCAAGGAATGGATCATCACCGCCCTGCCGCTGTACCACATCTTCGCGTTGACGGCGAACGGCCTGGTCTTCATGAAGTTCGGTGGCTGCAACCACCTCATCACCAACCCGCGTGACATGAAGGGCTTCGTCAAGGAGCTCAAATCGGTGCGCTTCACCGCGATCACCGGCGTCAACACGCTGTTCAACGGCCTGCTCAACACCCCCGGCTTCGACACCGTCGATTTCTCCTCGCTGAAGGTGACCCTGGGCGGCGGCATGGCCGTGCAGCGCGCGGTCGCCGAGCGCTGGAAGAAGACCACCGGCGTCACCCTGGTCGAGGCCTACGGCCTGACCGAGACCTCACCGGCGGCCTGCATCAACCCGCTTACCCTGGCCGAGTACAACGGCTCGATCGGCCTGCCGATTCCGTCCACCGATGCCTGCATCAAGGACGACAACGGCAACATCCTTGCGCTGGGTGAAGTGGGCGAACTGTGCATCCGCGGCCCGCAGGTGATGAAGGGCTACTGGCAGCGCCCGGATGAAACCGCCAAGGCCATCGACGCCGACGACTGGCTGCACACCGGTGACATGGCGAAGATGGACGAGCACGGCTTCTTCTACATCGTCGACCGCAAGAAGGACATGATCCTGGTGTCCGGCTTCAACGTGTACCCCAATGAAGTCGAAGACGTGATCGCGATGATGCCGGGCGTGCTGGAAGTGGCCGCAGTGGGCGTACCGGACGAGAAGTCCGGCGAGGTGGTCAAGGTGGTCATCGTCAAGAAGGACCCGAACCTGACCGCCGAGATGGTCAAGGAACACGCCCGGGCCAACCTGACCGGCTACAAGCACCCCAGAATCGTTGAATTCCGAAAAGAGCTGCCGAAGACCAACGTCGGCAAGATCCTGCGTCGCGAACTCCGCGATACGCCCGCCCCGTAAGGGTTTCCGGAAAGTTGAACGCACTCAGGCCCGGGTCGGCAGCGACCCGGGCCTTTTCGCGTGCGCTGGCCCGGGGCCGGTGTAGCATCGCCGCGTGAGTGGACCGTTCGGCCCGCCGGCCACCACCTTGATCTGCGGGCCGCACCGCCGAGGACCCTTCCATGAGTACCATCGAAAAGCTGCCCAGCAGCGGTTCGCCCTATGCCACCATCCGCACCCAGGACAGCGCCGACGGCGCCGCCCACTGGCTGTTCATGCACGCCGACGCCTCCACCGGCGTGCGTCCCTGCTGCCGCAAGGACATGCTGGACGAGATGTGGAGCTACATGAGCGCCATCACCCGCGGCCCGGCGCAACGCCACAGCGGCCAGCTGCGCCATTTCGTGCTGGCCTCCGACGCCGCCGCCTACAACCTCGGCGGCGACCTGGACCTGTTCACCCGCCTGATCCGGGAGGGCAACCGCGATCTGCTGCTGACCTACGCCCAACGCTGCGTGGAAGGCGTGCACCACCTGCACACCGGCTTCGGCGGCGACGTCCGCTCGATCGCCCTGATCCAGGGCGATGCACTGGGTGGCGGCCTGGAAATGGCCCTGGCCTGCCACACCATCGTGGCCGAGGAAGGTTGCGGCATGGGCCTGCCCGAAGTGCTGTTCGGCCTGTTCCCGGGCATGGGCGCCTACTCGTTCCTGTGCCGCCGGGTGTCGCCGCAGCTGGCCGAGAAGATCATCCTCGACGGCCGTGTCTACAGCGCCGAGGAGATGCACGCGATGGGCGTGGTCGACGTGCTGGTCAGGAAAGGTGAGGGTCGCAGTGCAGTGGAAGAGATGATCCGCCAGCAGCAGCGCCTGCCGCAGTCGTACCTGGCGATGAATGCCGCGCGCAACCTGGCGCAGACGGTCAGCTACGACGAACTGCTGGAAATCACCAAGGTCTGGGTCGATTCGGCACTGGCCCTGGGCGATCGTTCGCTGCGCACCATGGACCGTTTGATCAAGGCCCAGAACCGACGCGCCAATCTGGATGTGGCCTGATACGTTCCCCTCCCCCGCAGGGTTCAAGCCCGGCTGGCCACCGGGCTTTTTTTATGGGCCGTGCGAGCATGGGCAATCCACCGCACAGGCCGGGAAGGCCCGGCGCTAGCGTTCGCCGTCGTCGGCCACGCCGCGTGCCTTGCGTTCGGCGCGCGCATCAAGCGCGTGTCGGCCTTCCTTGATTGCCCCCTGCAGCACCGCAAGACGCTGCCGCCATTCGGCTTTGAGCTGCCAGTCGGCCATCCGCATCAACTCACCGGCGCGGTTGGACGCGCGCACCAGGCCCAGGTTGCTGGCTACGCCCTTGATCGCATGCGACTGCTCGCGGAAAGCGCCCCAGCGTGCCGCTTCGCCATCGCCTTCGGCCTTGCGCAGGCACGATTCGGCATCATCCAGGCACTGGCGGATGAACTCGCGTTCGAAACCCTCGCCCATTCCCAGCGACGCCAGTTCATCAAGCACGCCGGTATCAAGCACGCCATCGAGGTTGGTGACGGTCCGCACGATCGGCGGCGCACTGGACTTGAGCTGGGCGTTGTTGGCGATCTCGGCCAGGGTGTCCAGCAGGCGCACGGCCACCACAGGCTTGGCCAGGAACGCATGTGCACCGGCCTGGGTACAGCGCTGGATCGCCTCAGGAGTGACGTCGGCGCTGAGCACCAGCACCGGCGTGCGCGGGCCGCCACCGGCCTGCATCACCCGCAGCTCCTTCAGCATGTCCAGGCCACTCATGCCCGGCATGTGCAGATCGACGATGGCCGCATCGAACTCGCTTTCGGCCAATGCATCCAGCACCGCTTCGCCACCATCGACGCACAGCACCTTGTGCCCGGCCTTCTGCAGCAGCCGTTGCAGCACCATGCGGTTGGCCTCGTGATCGTCGGCCACCAGGATCTGCATGCTGCGTACGCGCGCGCGATGACGCAGGAACGGATCAGCGAACGCGATGACATTGCCGCCGGCACCGGCTTCGTCGCCCGCAGCGAGGGTCGGCACCGCACCCGGCACCACCGGCTGCGGTGGCGCAAACGGCAGCTCCACCCAGAAGTGGCTGCCCTGCGGTGGGTTGTCCAGGTAACCGATCTCGCCGTCCATCGCTTCGACCAGTCCCTTGGCGATGGTCGTGCCCAGGCCGGTACCTTCATGACGACGGGCCATGCTGACGTCGGCCTGCTCGAAGGCCTCGAACAGGCGTGGGCGCATCGCCGGTGCGACGCCGATGCCGGTGTCAAGAATGTCGAAGCGCAGCCGCACCCCACCCTGGGTGTCGGCGTGGACAACGCTGACGCGGATCTCGACCCGGCCGTGGTCGGTGAACTTGACCGCATTGCCGGCCAGGTTGAGCAGGATCTGCCGCAGATGCCCGACATCGCCGCGCAGCGTCGGCGGCACGGTCTCGGCCACCTTCACCCGATAGTCCAGGCGCTTGGCCTTGGCCTGCGGCAACAGGATCAGGCCGATGGCCTGGATCACTTCGGAAAGAACGAAATCCTCGGCAACGACGCGCAGCTTGCCAGCCTCGATCGCCGAGATGTCCAGCACTTCCTCGACCAGCGCCAGCAGACTGCGCGATGACGCCTGGATGGTACTCACGCACTCACGCTGCTCGTCATCCAGGCGCGTGGTCGCCAACACTTCTGTCATGCCATTCAATCCATTGAGTGGGGTACGAAACTCGTGGCTCATGTTGGCCAGGAATCGACTCTTGGCTTCGCTGGCGCGCCGCGCCTCGGCCATCGCTTCGGTCAACTGCCGCAGCAGCGTGGAAAAATACAGCGGAACCGCGGCCAGGCCAAGCCACAGGCCGATGGCCAAGCGTGCGTTCTGCTGCCAGTACGGGGTTGACAGTGCGGTACTGCCGAAGCTGACCATCGCCATCGCCACGGCCACATACAGATAGTTGTTGCCGAAGCGCATGCCGTTGCCCACCGTCACCCACATCACCACGATGTAGACCCACGACAGTGGCTCACCCATCTGGATCATGCCGGCGGCGATCAGCCCGTAGTCGGCCAGCATGCCCAGTACGCGGCGCGGATCGGAGCGCTGCGGTCGCCACAGCAGCCAGCCAAACAACAGCAGCGACAGGCTCAGGCCGGTCAGCACGATCGCCAGTACACCGACATACTGCGTATGCGGCAGATCATGCCGCGCCGAAGGCAGCAGCACGTAAGCCAGGATCAGGCTGATCAGGACGATGCGGACGATCTGCTGCCCGTGCTCGCTGTCCTGGCGCTGGGACAGGCGCAACCGCAAGCGCGACAGCAGGCGTTTCACGCGCCCAGTCCCGGCCGTGCAGAGGCCGTGGAGTGCTCGGCGCAGATCTGTTCCAGCTGCTCGCGACCGCGCAGCAACGCGTCCACGCACCGCGGATCGAACAGGCGCCCACGCTGGGCGTACAGGTAGGCCATGGTGGCTTCCATCGTCCACGCTTCCTTGTAGGGGCGCGGCGAGATCAGCGCATCGAACACGTCGGCCACGGCGACGATGCGTGCCTCCAGCGGAATCGCATCGCCGACCAGGCCATCGGGATAACCACTGCCGTCGTAACGCTCATGGTGGCGCAGCGCGATCAATGCACCGACCTGGATGAAGCGGTTCTGGCTGCCACTGAGCAGTTCATGGCCAATACGCGGATGCCGACGCATGATCGCCAGCTCCTCATCATTGAGCTTGCCCTGCTTGAGCAGCACCGCATCGGGAATGGCGATCTTGCCCATGTCATGCAGCGGCGCAGCCATTTCGATCAGCTTGACGTCGTCTTCCGGCAGGCCCAGCTGCTCGGCGATCAGGCCAGCCACGCGCGCCATCCGTTCAAGGTAGGCACTGGTGCCGGCATCACGGAACTCGATCGCACGTGCCAGCCGCGAAAGCGTCTCGCGCTCGCGCTCCTCCACCTCATGCATGCTGGCCAGCAGTCGCTGCTCCAGTGACAGCGCACGCTGCTTCACGTTCTCGGTCTGCTGGCGCAACTGCAACAGGTTGTAGCAGCGTGCGCGCAACTCGCGCGGGCGGATCGGCTTGACCAGGAAATCGATCACGCCGGCTTCGAGCGCTGCCTGGCGGATCGGCTCGTCGCCGACCACGGTGATCAGGATCACCGGAATATCGCGATGTTTGGGCAGCCGACGGAAGCGGCGGGCGAATTCCAGCCCGTCCATCTCCGGCATGCGGTAATCGAGAAGCAGCAGGTCGACCGGGTACGATTCGCACCATGCCAACGCGGTCAACGGATCGCCGAAGTCATGCACGCTCAGTTCCGGCGCGATGTCCTCGATGACGTGACGAAGCATCGTCCGTGCGGAAGTCTGGTCGTCGACGATGACGATGTTCAAGGCGTTCTCTGCCTGCTTTCTCGACCATGCTGAAAGGTCAGCGGGCGAGGATACCCCGCCGCTGTGCACGCTGGCACCCTGCATCGGCTCGACTCCCGTCACAAGCTCCCCGATTCATGATCGTCATCACAGTGTGAAGCGGATTCTCCACATTGCGGCCTCCCCTGACGCCATCAAGCCATAGCCGGTGTCAAAGTTGTGCAATAACGATACGCCGAGTGCGGGACGCGTCAATCACGCCGTCTCAAACCGAGACGGCGCGCACAAACAGACGCCGAAAAAGCCGGTTATTGCTCCGGACGCATGTACGGGAACAGCAACACGTCGCGGATCGAGCTGCTGCCGGTCAGCAGCATCACCAGCCGATCGACACCGATGCCAAGACCTCCGGTCGGCGCCATTCCATACTCCAGCGCACGGATGTAGTCGGCGTCGTAGTGCATGGCTTCGTCGTCGCCGCCTTCCTTCGCCGCCACCTGCGCCTGGAAGCGCTGGGCCTGGTCTTCCGGGTCGTTCAGCTCGGAGAAACCGTTGGCCAGTTCCTTGCCGTTGACGAACAGTTCGAAGCGGTCGGTATAGCCCGGATCGTTGTCGTTGGCGCGGGCCAGCGGCGAGACCTCCACCGGGTGATCGGTGATGAAGGTGGGCTGGATCAGGGTGTGCTCGACGGTGGCTTCGAAGATCTCCAGCAGCAGCTTGCCCCAGCCGTAGGACGGCTTGACGCGGATCTTCAGGCGCTCGCAATGGCGCAGCAGCGCGTCACGGTCGGTGCAGTCGGCCGCGGAGATTTCCGGGTTGTGGTGGCGTACCGCCTCGTCCATGCGCCAGCGGCGGAACGCCGGGCCCAGGTCGATGTTGGCGCCGTCCCACTCGACCACCGTGGAGCCATTCACCGACTGCGCCACGTCACGGATCACGCCTTCGGTCAGGTCCATGATCTCGTTGTACGTGGCATAGGCCTCGTACAGTTCCATCATGGTGAATTCCGGGTTGTGGCGGGTGCTGACGCCTTCGTTGCGGAAGTTGCGGTTGATTTCGTAGACGCGCTCCAGGCCACCGACGGTCAGGCGCTTGAGGTACAGCTCCGGCGCCACGCGCAGGTACAGGTCAAGGTCCAGCGCATTGTGGTGGGTGGTGAACGGCTTGGCCGCCGCGCCGCCGGGGATGTAATGCATCATCGGCGTTTCGACTTCGAGGAAGTCGCGGTTGTCCAGCCAGGCACGCATCGCACGGATGATCTTCGAGCGCTTGATGAACACCGCGCGCGACTCCGGCGTCACGATCAGATCGACATAGCGCTGGCGGTAGCGCTGCTCGACGTCGGCCAGGCCATGCCACTTGTCCGGCAGCGGGCGCAGCGACTTGGTCAGCAGGCGGATCGACTCGGCCTTGACCGACAGCTCACCGGTCTTGGTACGGGTCAGGCCACCTTCGACAGCGATGATGTCGCCCACGTCCCAGCCCTTGAAGGCGGTGTAGGCATCGCCCAGCACGCTGCCCTGCAGGAACAGCTGGATGCGGCCGGATTCGTCCTGGATCTGGGCGAAGCTGGCCTTGCCCATGACCCGCTTGGCCATCAGGCGACCGGCCATCTTCACCTGGCGGCCGTTGCCTTCCAGGGTTTCGGCGGTCCACTGCTCCGCATCGGCGAACTCGTTCTGCAGGCTGCCGGCGAAGTCCTCGCGACGGAAGTCGTTCGGGTACGCGATGCCCTGCCCACGCAGCGCTTTGAGTTTCTCACGGCGCTCGGCGATCAACTTGTTTTCGTCGACGGGGGGGGTATCGGTAGCTTCGCTCATGGATCTGCGGGAATCGTGTAGTGAGGGGGAGTCTTGCGCCCGGCGCAGCCGGTTGCCCAGCATACCAAAAGCGCCCTGCCCCGGCCCCTGGGCGGCCCCTCCCCTGCCGTGGGCCGCCCCTGCTCCGGTAGCCGCCAACCTTGGTTGGCGATTCATCGTGTGTCGACCAAGGTCGACACCTACCGGATATCGCGGCACCGACGCACTGGTAGCCGCCAACCTTGGTTGGCGCCCTACCGTGTGTCGACCAAGGTCGACACCTACCGGGCCATGCCCCGGATTCACCCGTTCCCGGGGAACGCCTGCCGCAGTTCGTCCACCAGCACCCGCTGGTTCTCCGAATAATCAATCGGCACCGACACCAGATGCACGCCGCCCGCCGTGAACGCCGCTTCCAGCGTGGGAATGAACTGCTCGATCGCCGTCACTTCGTGCCCCTGGCAGCCATAGGCCTCGGCGTATTTGACGAAATCCGGATTGCCGAAGGTCATGCCGTAGTCGGCGAAGCCGTCCACCGCCTGCTTCCAGCGGATCATGCCGTAGGCGCCGTCATTGAGGATCAGCACCACCAGGTTCAGGCCCAGCCGCCGCGCGGTCTCCAGCTCCTGGCTGTTCATCATGAAACCGCCATCGCCACACACCGCCAGCACGCGGCGCTGCGGGTACAGGATCGAGGCCATGATCGCCGACGGCAGGCCCGCGCCCATCGTTGCCAATGCATTGTCCAGCAGCAGCGTGTTCGCCACCTGGGTGCGGTAGTTGCGCGCAAACCAGATCTTGTACATGCCGTTGTCCAGCGCCACGATGCCGTCCGGCGGCATCACCTGCCGCACGTCATGCACCAGCCGTTGCGGAGTGAAGCCCGCCTCTTCGGCACGATCGGCGATGTGCTCCAGGATCGTCGCGCGCAACGGCAGCAGCGCCGCGGCGTTGTCGACCTTGCCTTCGATACGGTCGGCCAGCAGGGTCAGCGAGCGGCCGATATCGCCGATCACCTCCACCTGCGGGAAGTACACCTGCTCCACTGCGGCCTGCGAATAGCCGATGTGGATGACCGTGCGCCCCCCCGGACGCATCACGAACGGCGGCTTCTCCGTAACCTCGTGGCCAATGGTCACGATCACGTCGGCCTGGTCGATGGCCATGTGCACGTAGTCGCGCTCGCTCAGCGCCGCCGTGCCCATGTACAGGCCCGAGCCGCCGGCCACTGCGCCCTTGCCCATCTGCGTGGTGACGAACGGAATGCCGGCGCGCAGCACGAAGGCCGACAGCGCCTCGCTGGACTGTGGCCGCGACGCCGCCGACGCAATCACCAGCAACGGCCGCTTGGCGTCGCGGATGATCTGCGCCGCACGATCCAGCGCCTCGGGACTGGCGATCGGCCGATCCACCGGGTGTGGCGGGATCAGTGCAACGTCCTCGACCTCCATCGCCGCGATGTCCTCGGGCAGTTCCAGCAACACCGGTCCTGGGCGTTCTTCCTGCGCGGTACGGAACGCTTCGCGGACGATGATCGGAATCGTGCGTGCCGAGACGATCTGCCGCGCGGACTTGGTCAGCGGCTTCATCGTGCCGACGATGTCCACGATCTGGAAGCGCGCCTGCTTGCTGGCAACGATGCCCTTCTGCCCGGTGATCATGATTACCGGCCACGCGCCAAGCAACGCATAGGCGGCACCGGTGGTGAAGTTCAGTGCACCCGGGCCGAGCGTGGCCAGGCACACGCCCGGCTTGCCGGTCAGGCGGCCGTAGGTGGCGGCCATGAACACGGCAGCCTGTTCGTGGCGGGTGATGACCAGCTCGATGCTGGAGTGGCGAAGCGACTCGACGACATCGAGGTTCTCCTCACCGGGAATGCCAAAAATGCGCTCGACACCCTCGTTTTCGAGTGCGGCGACGAGCAGATCTGAACCCTTGGACATGGAATGACGTCCTTCTCGCAATGCGTGATGATGGAACGTTGCAGGGATGCTGACAGCAAGCGTGGACGGCCCGCGTCAACGGCGGTCGAACCACACCGTCTGCGCGTTGACGAATTCACGGATACCGAAGTGCGACAACTCGCGGCCGAAGCCACTCTTCTTCACGCCGCCGATCGGCACGCGCGGATCGGAGGCCGAGAAGCCGTTGACGAACACGCCACCGGTCTGCAGCCGGCGTGCCAGCTGCATCGCACGGGCATGGTCACCCGTCCACAGATTGCCACTGAGGCCGAACTCGCTCTGGTTGGCCAGTTCCACCGCATGGTCGGCATCGCGCGCGCGACTGATCGACGCCACCGGCCCGAAGGTCTCGGTATCGAACGCCTGCATTCCCGGCTCGACGCCGGCCAGCACGGTGGGCGCATAGAAACTGCCGGGGCGATCGAGCTGCTTGCCGCCCACCAGCAACTGCGCACCGGCCTTGACGGAGGCACGCACCTGCGCATCAAGCTGTTCAAGCAGGTCCTGCCGGGCCATCGGACCGATCCGGTTACCGGCCTCGCGGCCATCGCCGACGGTCAGCGCCTGCACCCGCTCGCAGAACAACGCCACGAAGCGCTCGTACACCGGCGCTTCGACGATGATGCGCTTGCCGGCAATGCACACCTGCCCGGTGTTCTGGAAGCGCGAGGCCACCGCGGCATCGACCGCGGCATCCAGGTCGGCGTCGGCCAGCACGATGAACGGATCCGAGCCACCCAGTTCAAGCACCACCTTCTTCAGCGCCTGCCCGGCCTGTGCGGCGATGCTGCGCCCCGCAGCGACGCTGCCGGTCAGGGTCACGGCAGCGATGCGGTCATCGGCGATGGCGGCACTGGTGCCCTCGCGGCTGATGTTGGCGGCGATGAAGGTGCCGTCCGGCAGGCCCGCATCGCGCCACGCAGCGGCGAGGAGCCCGGCGGTGCCGACGATGTTCTCGGCCGGCTTCAGCAGGAAGCCGTTGCCGCCCATTAGGATCGGCACGGCCGCGCGCATCACCTGCCAGTACGGGAAGTTCCACGGCATGATGCCGAGCACCACGCCCAGCGGCAGGTAGGAGACATAGGCCTTGTTGTCGGCCACCGCGGTCGGCTCGTCGCGGAGGAACGCCGCGCCGTTGTCGGCGTACCAGTCACACAGGACCGCGCACTTCTCAATCTCGGCCAGCGACTCGGCGTGGACTTTGCCCATCTCGGCGGTGGCCAGCGCGGCCAACGGCTCACGGTCGCGACGCAGCACGGCCGCCATCGCACGCAGCACGCTCGCGCGTTGCTCGAGTGACTGCGCACTCCAGGCAGCAAAGCCGGCCTGTCCGCGATCAAGGATCGCTTCCAGCTCGGCGTCAGTGGCGAAGGGGTGGCTGGCGATCTGCTGGCCGGTGGCCGGATCACGGGAAATGGCAGCGGGGGCTGCGGGGGAAGCGGACATGCAGGTCTCCTGTTGTCTCGACAACGGGCGGCTGCCCGTTTCCTGACAACGAATGTGGACCCGTTCGATGGCAGCAACAAGGCGTCTGCATATCCTGTGACCCGCACTTACCTGCCTGAATGGGGTTATCGGCGGGGCTGCGCCCTACCTTCGACAATTTCCCGCGGCTGTTGGTAGGTGTCGACCTTGGTCGACACAGTAGATCCACGCCATGCGTGGATGAATTTCCATCGAGATCGAATATCTCGAATTAAAATCGAAAAGCATCCACGCATGGCGTGGATCTACTCGATCGCGGCAATCCGACACTGCCCCGCCAAACGCTTTACCTGCGCGGCAGGTAAGTCACCAGAGACAGGTCGTGCCGGCTCTCTGGCACCAGCGCCACGTACTGCAGGTCCAGCAACCCACGCGTGGGATGGTTCAGCTTCTTCGCGCCTTCGTCGAAACGACGGACATCGTGCTCCGGCCACCACTCACGGAATTGTTCGCTGTGCGTGCCGATGTCCTCGGCCAGCGCCAGGAACGGCGCCTTGTCCGGTGCCTGCGCCATCGCCGCGCGGAAGCTGGCCAGCAGCCCGCGGGTCATTTCTTCCCAGTTGAGGATCAGCGTGCGGTACGGCGGATACAGGAACATCAGCCGCAGCGTGTTGCGCTCATGCGGTGCCAACTGACCGTAGTCGACAAACAGATCGGCGATGGCCGGGTTCCAGGCCAGGATGTCGAAGCGGGTATTGCGCACGTAGGCCGGGATCGGCTGCATCGCCTCCACCAACTGGCGCAGGCCGTCGGTCACCGTCTCGTCGGGCGATTCCAGCGGCACGCCATAACCGGAGAGCGCGAACGCGTACGCGCGCTCGTCGTCGCTCATCCGCAGCACCTGCGCCAGGCGCTCCAGCACCTCGGGCGAGGCGCGCACTTCGCGGCCCTGCTCGATCCAGGTGTACCAGCTGACGCTGACCCCGATCGCCAGCGCGACTTCCTCGCGCTTCAGGCCCGGCGTGCGTCGGCGCCCCGCTGGCAGGCCCAACGTTGCTGGCTCGACCCGCGCACGGCAGGCCTTGAGAAAGCCTCCCAATTCCTTGCGTTCGGCTTCACTGCGCATCATCACCCTGCCCTGCAGGTATCAACAGCATTGCGGGACGCCCATGACGTCCCGCAACGCAGGGCCCGGGCAGCGGACGGTACCGCTGTCGCCGGGCACGCATCAGGCATCGATGCGCTTGGAGCCGACCGCCAGGCCGGCCTTCAGGCTGGCCTCGACGAACTCGTCCAGGTCACCATCGAGCACCTTCTGCGTATCCGAACGCTCGATGCCGGTGCGCAGGTCCTTGATACGGCTCTGGTCGAGCACGTAGTTGCGGATCTGGCTGCCCCAGCCGATGTCGGACTTGGTGGCTTCCACCGCATCACGCTCGGCATTGCGCTTCTGGATTTCCAGCTCGTACAGCTTGGCGGCCAGCATCTTCATCGCGTTGTCGCGGTTCTGGTGCTGGCTGCGGCCGGTCTGGCAGGCCACGACCGTGTTGGTCGGGATGTGGGTGATACGCACCGCCGACTCGGTCTTGTTGACGTGCTGACCACCGGCACCGGACGAGCGGTACACGTCGGTACGCAGATCGGCCGGATTGATGTCGATTTCGATGTTGTTGTCCACTTCCGGCGACACGAACACCGAGGTGAAGCTGGTATGGCGGCGGTTGTCCGAGTCGAACGGCGACTTGCGCACCAGACGGTGCACGCCGGTCTCGGTCTTCAGCCAGCCATAGGCGTAGTCGCCTTCCACGCGCAGCGTGGCCGACTTGATGCCCGCGACGTCGCCACCGGACACTTCCATCAGCTCGGTCTTCCAGCCACGCGATTCACACCAGCGCAGGTACATGCGCAGCAGGATCTCGGCCCAGTCCTGGGCTTCGGTACCACCGGCGCCGGCCTGGATGTCGACGAACGCCGGAGCGGTGTCCATCTGGCCGGAGAACATGCGCTGGAACTCCAGCTTCTCCACGTGCGCCTGGTGCTTGTCCAGGTCGGCCACCACGGCCAGCGCGGTGTCCTCGTCCTGCTCGGACTCGGCCAGCTCCAGCAGTTCGGTGGCGTCGCTCAGGCCTTCCAGCACCGCGGCGATGCCGCCCACGGTCTTTTCCAGGGTCGAGCGCTCGCGCCCCAGGTTCTGGGCGTATTCGGCGTTGTTCCAGACGTCGGGGCTTTCCAGCTCCCGCGTTACTTCCTCAAGACGCTCTTTCTTGGCGTCGTAGTCAAAGATACCCCCGGAGCGACAACACGCGATCGGTCAGATCGGCGATGCGCTGGCGGACAGGATTCAGTTCGATCATGTCGGCGGTTATGCATTCAAAAGATGACTGCAAATGATACCGCAGGCCGGGGTGAACCGGCGCAGAAGCCGGTGCCGCCTGCCACGCCCCTATCCGCCCAAGGCCTGGCGCAGCAGCGGCAGCTGGCGCCGGCTGCACGGCACCCTGGCCCCATCGGCCATGTGCAGCAAGGCCTCGCCGCCATCCAGCGGTTCGATCGAGCGCAGCTGGCCGCGGTTGACCAGCCAGCTGCGGTGGCTGCGCAGGAACAGGACCGGGTCCAGCCGCGCTTCCAGCACCGCCATGGTGATCCGCAGCGGGTAATCATGGCCGCGCACCCGCAGGTTCACGTAGTTGCCGGCGGCCTGGGCGTACTCGACGTCGGCCGTGGCCACCAGGAACTCCTTGCCCAGCTTGCGCACCAGGAAATGGTCGGGACGATCGACCGGCTCGACCGGCGGGCCGACGTCGGGCTCGGCCAGCAGGCTCGCCTCGCCCTGTCTGCGCCGACCGAACCAGCTGGCAAAGTGCTCCAGCGCCACGAACATCGCGAAGGTGCGCACATCCTTCAAGTATTCGTACGCAAAACGCTCCGACCAGCCGGCATCGTCCTGATAGCGATAGCCCATCGCCGCATAGGCAAGGTGCCGGAGCAACATCATCCCCACCACATGCAGCAACGACCAGCCCACGCTGGCCAGTAGATACAGCGGCAAACGCCGCTTCCAGGTATCGGCGTGCAGCGGCCAGCGTTCGCATCCCCACCACAACAGCGGCAGGGTCAACAGAATCAGGCTGAGGCTGCTGAACTCCCAGATCATCGGCTCCCAAAGGCTGAGATCCGCGCCGCGGCGGCTGGCATCCATCACTTCGACCAAGGCATTGGTCACTGCCGAGGCCGAGAGGATCGCCGCCCACACCAACAGACGGGTGGACGTACGCCAACGCGTGGGGCTGCCTTTGGCCATTGCTGCATCCATGTCTTACGGGCGCTCCAGCGTGCATCAAGGGTTCGAGGGTAGCGGCTCCATTCGTCCCGCGGCGTCCGCCATTGGTCACTGAATCGGTCCCGGCCGCCCCCTGCCGATGGATGACGCCCCGATACACGCTCACCGTGGCCTTACTCATCGACCCACCACGACCATGAATCGACGCCACGACATCGACGCCCTGCGCGTATTCGCCTTTACCCTGCTCATCCTCTACCACACCGGTATGGCCTATGTGGACGACTGGGGTTTCCACCTCAAGAGCGTGCACACCGCCGAATGGCTGCAGTGGCCAATGGTGTTCGTCAACCGCTGGCGGATGTCGCTGCTGTTCCTGATCTCGGGCATCGCCATCGCACTGATGCGGCCGGAGACCAGGCTGCTGCGCTTCGCCGGCCTGCGTACCTGGAAGCTGCTGCTGCCTCTGCTGTTCGGCATGTTCGTGATCGTGCCGATCCAGCCCTACTGCGAGGGCGTGGCCAACGGCCACGTGACGCCTGGTTTCGGCCACTTCCTGCTGCGCTACTGGCAGGTGCGGCCATGGCCGGAAGGCAGCTTCGCCGGCTGGCAGTACGGCATCACCTGGAACCATCTCTGGTATCTGGCCTATCTGTGGAACTACACCGTCGTGCTGGCCCTGTTGATGCCACTGCTGCGGACGGCAGTGGTGCGCCGTGGGATCGAACGCATGGCGGCATCACCGACGCTGCTGATCGGCATCCCTTCTGCCCTGCTGCTGGCCTGGGTCGTGTGGCTCGAGCCGATCTACCCGTCCACCAACGCCCTGCTCGGCGATTGGTACCAGCACGCCAAGTACGCGACGGTGTTCCTGGCCGGTTACCTGCTCGGTCGCGAGCCGGTGTTCTGGGAACGCGTGGTCGCACTGCGCCGTACCACCATGTGGCTGGCACTGACCGCCGTCGGCTGGTACATGGGCCTGCGCATCCTCGGCCAGGTGCTGTCGGCGGACTCACCGCTGCGCCAATGGCCCGAACCGTTCTGGGACCTGCAGGTCAGGACCAGCCAGTCGCTGTATGTTTGGACCGCGCTGCTTGCGATCCTGGGCTGGGGCAAGGTCTTCCTGGACCGCCCGTTCCGCTGGCTGCCGTATTGCACAGAGGCGATCTATCCCTGGTACATGCTGCATCAGAGCCTGATCATCGTCCTGCTGTTCTGGCTCAAGCCCCTGCAGCTGGGACCGTGGGCCGAACCGGCACTGCTACTGGTCGGCACGGTCGGCGGCTGCCTGCTGATCCACGAACTGCTGGTGCGGCGCGTGCGCTGGCTGCGGCCGCTGTTCGGGTTGCGTGCTGATCCGCTATCGTTGCCTGCAGTGCGCACGGTGCCGGCGCAGTAATGTCTGCACCCCGTGGAACCGAGCCAAGCTCGGTTCCACAAGGCGAGGGCTGCGACAGCCACGCATGGCGTGGCTCTACTTCACTTCGAATTCGCCGACCAGCACGGTCTCGGCGCGGTCCTTCAGCCGCATCGTCACCCTCTGGTCCTTCTGCTTCGGCGTGCCCCAATGGGTGGTCAGGCGCAGCATCAGCGTCGTCGCACCGGTCACCAGCTGCTGGCGGCTGCCGAAGTAGTTCGCCTCTACCTTGTACTTGCCCGGTTTGGCGTTGCGCAGCGAGAACTGTTCCGGGCCATAGCCACCGGTGAAGTCCTGCGACATCTGCCCGCCCTGATAGGTCAGGCGGTTGCCGTAGTAGGCGCGCTCACCGTTCGGGTCGGTCACCCACAGATCCATGTCGCTGTTGTCGGCATCCCAGGCCAGCACCACGCGCAGGTCCAGCGGCATCGCCTGCAGCAGGCGCGGGTCGATGCCCTGGGTATCCAGGCGCGGCTTGCTGCCGGCCACCAGGTTGGTCAGCTCATCCAGGGCGATCAGCGCGATGCCGTCGAAACGAGCATCCCAGGGCCGCACGACCACCTGATACAACGGCGCCAGCGCCTGCTGCGGCTTGCCCGCTGCGGCCAGCGCCAGGCCCAGGTCACGGAAGCTCTGCGGTTCTTCCTGGCCCATCGCCAGCACCTGCTCGAACACCGGCACCGCCAGCGCGGGAGCGTCGGCCTGCATCAGCCGATAACCGAGAACGCGCAGCAGATGGCGGTTGTCCAGATCCATCTCGGCCAGGTTGGAGAGCACGCGCAGGGCAAGATCGCGCTGCCCCTGTTCGATCAACAGGTCGGCCACGTCGAGGAAGAACGCGCTGCTGTCGGCGTTCGCCGCGCGCTCGGCGAGATAGCGGTCGTACAGTTGCGACGCCGGGCCCTGGCGCAGGCGGCGGGCAACCGGCGAATCCGGCTGCCACGCAGCCAGCTTGATTCCCAGCTGGCCGTCATTGGCGGCGGCCGGCTCGGCCGCCATCGCATCGGCGGCTGCTTCCTGCATGGGCGCTGGTGCCGGTGCCGGGCGTGCGACCGAACGCTGGCGCGCAGTGGCTGCATCCAACTGCATCTCCGCTGCAGCCGGCGCCGGAGCAACCAGCATCGCCATGGGGGCCGGCGGGGCGCCCGCCGCCACCTCCAGCGCCTTCGAATCCACCTGCGGTGGCGCCCCCTTCGGCCAACTGCGACTCCACCACTGCTGGCGCTGCTGCCACTGCGTCACCACCTTGTCCAGGCGCTGGCGGTCGGCCGCATCGCGGTCTGCAACCTGGCGCGCGAAGCGCTGGTCGTACTCGGCGCGCAGCTTGCCCGACGGACGGATTGCATAGCGCAGGTAGTCTTCCAGTGTCTCCAGCACGATCAGCGAGGTGTCCGGGCCCACCAGACCAAATTGCTGCGACAGGCGCTGCATCGCCTCGCGGTTGCCACGGCGGTCGGTCGACAGCTGCTGCAGGCGCGCCTGTGCCCACAGGCCGGCCAGCAGATCACCGTCTTCGTTCTTCTGCGTCGCAGGCAGTGCCTGCCACTCGCCGCCAGCCACGCGCACCCGCATCGGCACCCCTTCGGCCGCCAACCGCGCATGCAACCACAGCCAGCCCTGCGCCTGGCTGCGGCGGTCGACCACCACATCCTGCACGCCACGGCCGGCATCAATCTGGACATCCAGCGGTACCGACAGCAGTTCCCGTGCGGCGGCATCGACATCGCTGCCGAGTGCCACGAAACTGCCGCCATGCGCCTCGCTCCAACCGCGCAGGCGGTTGGCATCGGTGCGTGCACCGGCACTGCTGATCGCGAACAGGCGCTGGTCGGCGGCCAGCGTCGGCAGCGCCTCCGGCCCATAGGTCAGCAGACCATCGCTGACCATCAGATACTCCTTGACCCCCGGCTGCGGCTGCCACTGCGCCAATGCACTGGCGCCATCCGGTTGCACCGCCAGCAACGCCCGACGCAGTTCACTCCAGTCACCACTACGTATACGGAAATGACGCACGGGCTCGGCACGATTACGCAGCACGGTCAGCGCGACATTGCCGTCGCCCATCGCCACGAAGTAGCGATCAAGCAGCGCCAACTCGCGAGTGCGGTCGCGCTGGCCGGCGGAACCGGAACCGTCCCACAGCAGACCCACTTCCGACGGCACACGGCGCGGCGCGGCCGACGTCGGCATCGGCAGCTGTGCCAGCAGGTAATGACCGTCCTGCCAGCGCGCAACCTGCACCTGTGCCTTGCGCTCGGCCGGCAGCGTCCATTGCAGCTGGCCCGGCAGCTGCGCACCGCGTCCTTGCCAGTGCAGGCGGCCATCGGCGATGCGGAACGGTGCGCTGCCGGTGACAGCACCCTTCGGTGCCCGCACGTCCAGTTCAGCGGCAGCGGCGCCGGCGACGAACTGCAGCGGTAGTGTCCAACGCCAGCCCTGTCCGGCGTATGCCAGCGGCTCGCGTACGACCAGCTGCACACGGCGGCTGCCGCCGGCCGGCAGCGGATACACGCGCAGCCGGAACTGGTTGCCGGCAGTCTGCTCCAGCAGGCCCGGATCGACGCCACGACGGGCGATCTGCTCGAACACCTGGCGACCGCGATCCTTGGGCACCGGCACCGCCTCACGCAACTCGCCATTGATGTCCAGAGCGAAGCCGGTGATCTGCTGGCCCTCGCCCAGCGGGAACTGCAGCTCACCCTCCAGCACGCGCTGATTGGGGTTGTGGAATTCCAGGGTGATCCGGGTCTGGGCGATGCCGGCCTGCACCTCGCCCTCGATGCGCGCCCGTCGCAGCTGCACGGGCTGTTCCGCCGCGGGTGCGATCAGCAGCGGCGTGGAGGCGATCGGCGGTGCCGGACGACGCGACGCCTGGGGCGAAGCCGGCCAGGTTGCCAGGGCCAACAGCAGTACGGTGCAGCATCGGGCGAAGACCATGACAGGACTCCAATGGGATCGTGATTGCTTCAACGCACCAGACGGAGGGATGGGGTTAATGCGATTCGATGCTGGCTCTTCGCCGCCCCTGGGCGCACCATGTGCGACTTCCCGATCCCGCGCAAGGATGCCCATGCGTTACCCCCTGCTTCCCACCCTGCTGGCGCTGTCCTGGCCGTTGGTCGCCGGCGCCGTCGATGCGCCTGCCGGGCTGTATTTCCAGCATCACGACTGGGTCGTGGCCTGCGACAACACCCGCACCTGCCGCGCGGCCGGCTACGCCAGTGGCGATGACAGCACCCTGAGCGTGCTGCTGACGCGGAAGGGTGGCCCCGATCAAGCCATCAACGGCCGCGTGTCGTTGCAGCCGATCGATGACCAACCGCAGCCCAAGGGCGTGCTGCACCTGCGCATCCAGCAGCGTGACCTCGGCGTGCTGGCGCCGGCCAAGGAGCCAGGCACCTATGCGCTGAGCCCAACGCAGACCACCGCAGTGCTGTCGGCGCTGGTGCGCGATGGCGGCATCACGGTTGTCGATGCCGCCGGCCATGCCTGGCCGCTGTCGGACAAGGGCGCAGCAGCAGTGCTGTTGAAGAGCGACGAGTTGCAGGGCCGCGTCGGTACGCCGGGCGCGGTGATGCGCAAGGGTACTGCGGACGAAAGCAGCGTGCCTGCCGCCGTTGCCAAACCCGTGGTGCGCAAGGCAGCGACCATGTCGACGCCGCCGGACGACCCGGCATTCGCCAAGCTGGCCGCGTCACCGGCGCTGCGTGCAGCGCTGCGCGCCACCCTGAAAGAACCCAGCTGCGAAGGTCTGCTCGACGCCGACCCGGATGTTTCGATCAGCAATTCGCCACTGCAGATCCAACGTCTGGATGCCAAGCACCTGCTGGTCAACGTTCCCTGCTGGCGCGCGGCCTACAACACCGGCGATGGTTACTGGGTCATCGGTGAGAAAGCGCCCTACCAGCCGCAGTGGGTGACCAGTGATGCGATCGACTACGGCGACGGGCAGATTGTCGCCTCGCACAAGGGCCGCGGCCTGGCCGACTGCGTGTCGGATGAAACGTGGACCTGGGATGGCACGCGCTTCGTTGCGACCTCGGCGATCAGTGGCGGCCTGTGCCGTGGCGTTCCCGGTGGAACCTGGGAACTGCCGACACGGGTGACGGTGATCCGCTGATTTCACAGAAAAAGGGGACGGAGGGGATTAAGTCGTTTAGGCCTTGTTTGCCGTTTGCGACTTAATCCCCTCCGTCCCCTTTTTCAAGCAGGCAGGCAGTGCTCGACGATCAGCTGGATCGCTGCGCCACCGCGATAGTCATCGCAGGCCAGGCGATAGGCCAGGTGGACATGTCTGCTTGGCGCGTTGCCGTGCCAGCCGCCGAAGTGGATCGCGTTGATCGTGCCCGGTACGCCGGGCAGACGCAGTTCCAGCTTCAGATGCCGTTCCTTCAATACGCGCCAGTTGGCCACTTCGAAGTGGCCGTCGAACAGCGGCTCGGGGAAACCCTGCCCCCACGGTCCGGCCAGGCGCAGCGCATCGGCATGGCGATGATCGAGTTCGTTCGCTGCCAGTTCGCCATCGCTGAGCACCTGCTGCTGCAGTGCCGCCGGGTCCAGCATTTCCAGGACGGTGGCGACGAAAGCGGCTTCGAAGTCGGCCAGATGATCCAGTCGCATGCTCAACCCGGCGGCCATCGCGTGACCGCCGAAGCGCTCGATCAAGCCGGGATGGCGTGCATCGACCAGCGCCAGCGCATCACGGATATGCAGGCCGGCGATCGAACGCGCCGAGCCGCGCAGGGTGTCGGCGCCCGGCTCGGCCGGCGCGAACGCGATCACCGGCCGATGCAGGCGATCCTTCATCTTCGAAGCAACCAGGCCAACCACGCCGGGGTGCCAATCAGCATCGAACAGGCAGGCCGCCACCGGTCGCTGCCCGGCGGTATCGAGCACCACCCGCGACAGCGCCTGTTCGGCGTCATCGGTCATCGACTGCTGCACCGCACGCCGCTCGGCGTTGATCTGCTCCAGCGTCTGCGCGATGTCGCGGGCCTGCCGCGGATCTTCGGTGAGCAGCAGCGCGATACCCAACGCCATATCTTCCAGCCGACCGGCCGCATTCAAGCGCGGGCCGAGCCCGAAGCCGATATCGGTAGCGGTCAGGCGTGCGGCGTCGCGGCCGCTGGCCTCGATCAGCGCCTTCAGGCCGACGCAGCCTTGGCCGTTGCGCAGCCGACGCAGACCAGCGCTGACCAGGGCGCGGTTGTTGGCATCCAGCGCAACGAGGTCGGCCACGGTGCCCACCGCCACCAGATCCAGCAGGGTGGTCAGGTCCGGCCCCTTGCCATCGGCAAATACACCCGCTTCGCGCATCCGGCGGCGCAGCGCCATCAGCACGTAGAAGATCACGCCGACACCGGCCAGCGACTTGCTGGGGAAGGCGTCACCGTCCAGGTTGGGGTCGACGATGACATCGGCCGGTGGCAGCTGCGGACCGGGCAGATGGTGATCGGTCACCAGCACCTGCCAGCCACGCGCCTTGGCAGCGGTCACGCCGGCATGGCAGGCAATGCCGTGATCGACGGTGACCAGCAGATCCGGCTGCAGCGCAGCCAGCTCGTCCACCAGCGACGGTGACAGGCCGTAGCCGTGCACCATGCGGTTGGGCACTGCGTGAAAGACATGCTGCGCGCCGAGCATGCGCAGACCGCGCACGCCGACCGCGCAGGCGGTTGCGCCGTCGCAGTCGAAATCACCGACCACCAGGATGCGTTTGTCGGCGGCGATGGCCTGAACCAGCAGGTCCACTGCCGCGTCGATGCCGGTCAGCAGTTCCGGCGCATGCAGGTTGCCCAGCTTGGGCAACGCCAGCTCCGGCGTGTGCGCACCACGTGCGGCATACAGGCGAGCCAACAACGGCAGCGTGCCGTCCGGCCAGACACCGGGAACGGCGACATCGCGGCGGCGGATCGTCGGCGTTTCGGAAGACGGCAGCACAGCATCGGCGGCAAGGGACATCGGCATCGCCGGGTTACGGAAGACCCGCGCATGATACCCCGCTCGGCTTGTCAGACTCTCCGCGGGCTTGGCGCAGGCGTGGTGATCGCCCATGCTTGTTCGCTTCTGAAACGGAATTGGCCATGTATCGCCCGCTGTCCGTACTGCTGGCCAGCCTCCTGCTGCCACTTGCTTCCCATGCCGGAAGCACACCGCTGGAACGCGGTATCGAGTTCGTGCACCACGACTGGTACCTGGCCTGCGACAACACCGGCACCTGCCGTGCCGCCGGCTATGGCCCGGAACCGGCTGACAGCTTGCTGGGCCTGATGCTGGAACGTGCCGGCGGCCCCGGCACGGCAGTGAAGGCGCGGCTGCGGGTCGCTGAGGATGGCGAAAGCGCAATGCCTGAAGGATCGATGCGCCTGCACGTGAACGGCCGTGATCTGGGGCCAGTGCAGGACACCGGCGCCGACGAAGCAGTAACGCTGCGACCAGCGCAGGTTGAAGCCCTGCTCGCCGCCCTGCCCGGCCAGGCCCGCATCGAGGTGATCGACAGCAGGGGCACGCACTGGCCGATTTCCGATCGTGGTGCGGCCGCGGTGCTGCTGAAAATGGACGAGGTACAGGGACGTTTGGGTACGCCCGGCGCCCTGGTACGGCGTGGCACGCGTGCCGAAACGAGCGTGCAGGCTGCGCAGGCCAATCCGGTGATCGTGCGCGGTGTGCTGGCGGCCGGCCGCCCCGGCGATAGCGAGCTGGGCAGCAGCGAAGCGCTGCGCGAGGCGCTGATTGCCACGCTTGGCGACAGCGGCGACTGTCCGCGCTTGATCGAGTACAAGGGAACCCCGGAAATGGTGATCGAGCGGCTGGACGACCGCCATGTGCTGGTGCAGACGCTGTGCCAGATGGGTGCGTACAACTACAGCAATGGTTTCTGGATCGCGCGCGATCAGCCGCCATTCGCACCTGAGACGGTCACGCTGGAAGCAGAGAGCTTCTCGCACTCCGATCGCACGTTGTACGCACGCTACAAGGGCCGCGGCATCGGCGACTGCGTTTCCGGCTCGGACTGGGTATGGGATGGCCGCAGATTCCAACCGAGCAGTGTTTTCAGTACCGGTCTGTGTCGTGGCATGGCGGGCGGGCACTGGACGCTGCCGACCTACGTCACTGAGGTCCAATAGTCCTGGAGCCGAGCATGGGCTCGGCCCTACAGAGGAATCAGCAGCACCAGAGCCTGTGCCCGGGCGGCAGGTGCAGCGTCGGCTTCAATCGCAAAGCTGCCGTGGCTTCTTCCAGAACTGCCAGCGCTGCCCGCGATCCATCTGGAATTGCAGGCCATCCTCGAAATCCAGCACCAACCGTTGCAGTTCGCCACGCTTGAGCGCGGCCAGCAGCGGCCGGATCGCATCGTTGCCCAGCTGCTGCAACGAACGCAGTTGGCGCAGGTCCACCAGCGCATCGACCGACTGTTCGCCATCCACCGCTACGCCTGCGGCCTGGGCCAGGCCCTGCAGCAGCACATCGCGGCTGCGCACCTGCGCGTGCGGCGTGGCGACCGATACCGGCAGCACGCCACCGCCCCAGAACCACAGCGAATTGATCGGCTGCTGACCCTGTGCGGCGCGCTGCTGGTTCCACGAGTGGGTGTGCAGCAGCACCTGCGCCTCGGTCATCAGCGCACGCCAGCGACGGCCCGCTTCGCCCTCAGGCAGATGAGAGAACAGATCATCACCCAGCACCTCATCGGGACTGTCGAATTCCGGCAACGCGATGTCGATGGGAAGCCGCAGGTACCAGCGCGACGGATCGGGTGCATCCAGCACGAAGCCTGCATCCGCAAACAGCGGCTGCAACACGGGCAGCAGGGCCAACGTATCGGCCAGGCTGGGCCGCAGCGTTTCGCCGTGGCCCATCATCCGCGCGCCATGCATGTCCGGCACCATGCAGGCCGGATCGGCACGCAGCCAGCAGGCGCCAGCGGCATCACCGACGTCACGCTGGCGGGTCAACGCGGCAACCGGCCATTGCGGCGCAGCCACCGTGAAGTGACGCAGCAGCTGCGCACGCTCACCGGCGTCGCCCTGCGAGGTGGTGGCGCGCCCCAAGGCACGCGCCACATCATCCGGCAATGCAGCCACCGCAAAGCGGCTGCGTGCCGGCAACAGCAGGGTCGCCGTTGCCACGGATCAGTCCTGGTAGCTGACGCTGACGATCTCGTACTCGCGCTGGCCGGCCGGCGCATCGATCACGATCGAGTCACCTTCCAGCTTGCCGATCATCGCGCGGGCGACCGGCGAGGAAATGGCGATCAGGCCCAGTTTGATGTCCGCTTCCAGATCGCCAACGATCTGGTACTTCTTCTCTTCGTCTGATTCCACGTCGGCCAGGGTCACGCTGGCGCCGAACACCACCTTGGAGCCTGCATTGAGCTTGCTCACATCGATGATCTCGGCGTGCGACAACTCGCCTTCCAACTGCTTGATGCGGCCTTCGATGAAGCCCTGTTCCTCGCGCGCGGCGTGGTACTCGGCATTCTCCTTCAGGTCACCGTGCTCGCGCGCTTCGGCGATCGCGGCGATCACCTTCGGGCGCTTGACCGACTTCAGGTGATCCAGTTCGTCGCGCAGCCGCTGCGCGCCCTTCATCGTGATGGGTGCTCTCATGCGTTCAACTCCTTGTGCAGTTCCTGCAGCGACCAGACCGGGCCGGTACCGCGGAATTCCAGTGAATCCACCAGCGCCTTGGCGCCAGCAATGGTGGTCGAATAGGTGACACGGTGCTGCAGTGCCTCACGACGGATCGAGAACGAGTCGTTGATCGCGGCACGGCCTTCGGTCGTGTTGACGATATAGACGATTTCGCCGTTCTTGATCGAGTCGACGATGTGCGGACGGCCTTCGACCACCTTGTTGATGGTCTCGCAGTCCATGCCGTGCTGCTGCAGCCACGCCGCGGTGCCACGGGTGGCGACCAGGCTGTAGCCACGCGCCAGCAGGGCCTTGGCCACCGGCAGCACGCGCTTCTTGTCCGGGTCGCGCACCGACACGAAGGCCTTGCCCACCGGCGGCGCCTTGATGCCGCCGGCTTCCTGCGCACGCGCGAAGGCGGCGTTGAAGCTGCGGCCCACGCCCATCACCTCACCGGTGGAGCGCATCTCCGGCCCAAGGATCGGGTCGACGCCCTGGAACTTGGCGAACGGGAAGATCGCTTCCTTCACCGAGTAGTAGTCCGGCACGATTTCCTTGGTGGCGCCCTGCTCTTCCAGAGTCTTACCCGCCATGCAGCGGGCCGCGATCTTGGCCAGCGGCATGCCGGTGGCCTTGGACACGAACGGCACGGTGCGCGAAGCACGCGGGTTCACTTCCAGCAGGAAGATGGTGTCGTTGCCTTCCTCGTCGGTCTGGATCGCGAACTGGGTGTTCATCAGGCCCACCACGTTCAGGGCCTTGGCCAGCTCAACCACCTGGCGACGCAGCTCTGCCTGGGTTTCAGCCGACAGCGAGTACGGCGGCAGCGAGCAGGAGGAATCGCCTGAGTGCACGCCGGCCTCTTCGATGTGCTCCATCACGCCACCGATCAGGACATTGCCCTGGGAGTCAGCGATGATGTCCACGTCGCACTCGACGGCGTTGTCGAGGAAGCGATCCAGCAGCACCGGCGAATCGTTGGACACCTTCACCGCGTCACGCACGTAGCGGGCCAGATCGGATTCGCCGTAGACGATTTCCATCGCGCGGCCACCCAGCACGTAGCTGGGGCGCACCACCAGCGGATAGCCGATCTCGCGGGCCAGCAGCAGGGCTTCCTGGTCGTTGCGGGCGATGCGGTTCGGCGGCTGCTTCAGGCCCAGCTTTTCCACCAGCTGCTGGAAGCGCTCGCGGTCTTCGGCCAGGTCGATCGAGTCCGGGCTGGTGCCGATCACCGGCACGCCATTGGCTTCCAGCGCGCGTGCCAGCTTCAGCGGGGTCTGGCCGCCGTACTGCACGATCACGCCCTTCGGCTGCTCCAGCTCGACGATTTCCAGCACGTCTTCCAGGGTCAGCGGTTCGAAGTACAGGCGGTCGGAGGTGTCGTAGTCGGTTGACACGGTTTCCGGGTTGCAGTTGACCATGATGGTTTCATAGCCATCCTCGCGCAGCGCCAGTGCCGCGTGCACGCAGCAGTAGTCGAACTCGATGCCCTGGCCGATGCGGTTCGGGCCACCGCCGAGGATCATGATCTTGTCGCGGTTGCTCGGCGCGGCTTCGCACTCGTCCTCGTAGGTCGAGTACAGGTAGGCAGTGCCGGTGGAGAACTCGGCGGCACAGGAGTCCACGCGCTTGTACACCGGGCGCACCTTGTGCGCGCGACGCAGCGCACGCACGGCCGCTTCGTTGGTACCGGTCAGCTGCGCCAGGCGGGCGTCGGAGAAGCCGGCACGCTTGAGCTTGCGCAGGCGCGCCGCATCCAGTGCGTCGATGCCATCGGCCGCGACCTGGGTCTCGGCGGCGATGATTTCTTCGATCTGGTCCAGGAACCACGGATCGATGTAGGACAGCTTGAAGATGTCCTCCACGCTCATGCCGGCGCGGAACGCATCGGCGACGAAGAACAGACGCTCCGGGCCCGGCGCCTTCAGCTCGCGACGCAGGGTCTGCAGATCATCTTCATTGCTCAGGTCCAGGCCGGTCGGGTCGAAGCCGACCTTGCCGGTTTCCAGGCCGCGCAGCGCCTTCTGCATCGATTCCTGGAAGGTGCGGCCCATCGCCATCACCTCGCCCACCGACTTCATCTGGGTGGTCAGGCGTGCATCGGCGGCCGGGAACTTCTCGAATGCGAAGCGCGGAATCTTGGTGACGACGTAGTCGATGGACGGCTCGAACGACGCCGGGGTCAGGCCGCCGGTGATCTCGTTCTTCAGTTCGTCCAGGGTGTAGCCCACGGCCAGCTTGGCGGCGACCTTGGCGATCGGGAAGCCGGTAGCCTTGGAGGCCAGCGCTGAGGAACGCGACACGCGCGGGTTCATCTCGATCACCACCACGCGGCCGGTGTCCGGGTTGATGCCGAACTGCACGTTCGAACCACCGGTATCCACGCCGATCTTGCGCAGCACGGCGATGGAGGCATCGCGCAGGCGCTGGTATTCCTTGTCGGTCAGGGTCTGCGCCGGGGCCACGGTGATCGAGTCACCGGTGTGCACGCCCATCGGGTCCAGATTCTCGATCGAGCAGACGATGATGCAGTTGTCCGCAGTATCGCGGACCACTTCCATCTCGAATTCCTTCCAGCCCAGCACCGACTCTTCGACCAGCACTTCGGAGGTCGGCGACAATTCCAGGCCGCGGTTGACGATATCGATCAGCTCTTCGCGGTTGTAGGCGATGCCGCCGCCACTGCCACCCAGGGTGAAGCTGGGACGGATGATGGTCGGATAGCCGACGCGGGTCTGGATCTCCAGCGCTTCGTCCAGGGTGTGGGCAACGGCAGCGGTCGGGCACTCCAGGCCGATCTCGCTCATCGCCACGCGGAACAGCTCGCGGTCTTCGGCCATCATGATGGCTTCGCGCTTGGCGCCGATCAGCTCGACGTTGTACTTCTCCAGCACACCGTTGTCGGCCAGGTCCAGCGCGCAGTTCAGCGCGGTCTGGCCACCCATCGTCGGCAGCAGCGCGTCGGGCTTCTCCTTGGCGATGATCTTCTCGACGGTCTGCCAGTTGATCGGCTCGATGTAGACGGCGTCGGCCATCTCCGGATCGGTCATGATCGTGGCCGGATTGCTGTTGACCAGCACCACGCGGTAGCCCTCGTCACGCAAGGCCTTGCAGGCCTGGGCGCCGGAGTAGTCGAACTCACAGGCCTGGCCGATGACGATCGGGCCGGCACCGATGATGAGGATGGTCTTGAGGTCAGTGCGCTTGGGCATTTTCTTCTCTAAGTCAGTACAGCGTGACAAGGGGGAGTGATCGCACGCTGTCGATCAGGAAATCTCTTCGGGTTTCAGCGCAATCCGGCACTGGTCCTGCAACGGCTTGGCCAACTGCGCGTCCAGATCCTCTGGAATCGCCGGCCCACTTTCGAACGACGCCACCATGCGGCGGTACGCCGGGCTGGCCATGAAGGCGGCAAGCTGTGCGCGGTCGGCACCAGCCAGACCGGCGCCGGCCTTGGCCTCGGTGTTGTCCGGGGTGGAATTGGCGAACGTGGTCGACAGGGCCTTGCCCGCAGGCGTGGCCAGGAAGCGCGACCATTCGGCGATCACAGCATCGCCATCGCTGCCCAGACCCTGGATGATCGAACGACGGAACTGCGCATCCAGCAGATCGCGTACGGGTGCCTGCGCGCATGCCTGCTCGGCATCCGGCAACGCCTTCAACGCCGGCGTGCTGTCGATCACCAGGCTGGCCATGGTGGCGCCCAGCGAGCCCATGCCCAGCGTCTTCACTACCGCGGCCACGTCGGCGTCGGACGCCGGAGCTGCCTGCGCCACGCCAGCGGCACAGCACAGCGACAGCAGCAGAGCGGCGCTGCGCATCAAGCCTTGGCCTCGGCCATCAGGGTCACGAAACGATCAAACAGCGGACCGACGTCGGTCGGGCCCGGCGATGCTTCCGGGTGGCCTTGGAACGAGAAGGCCGGCACGTCGGTGCGGGCGATGCCCTGGTTGGTGCCGTCGAACAGCGAACGGTGGGTCACCCGCAGCGTGGCCGGCAGGGTTGCTTCGTCCACCGCGAAGCCGTGGTTCTGCGAGGTGATCATCACCCGGCCGCTGTCCAGATCCTGCACCGGATGGTTCGCACCATGGTGGCCATGGCCCATCTTGATCGTCTTCGCGCCCGAGGCCAGGCCCAGCAGCTGATGGCCCAGGCAGATGCCGAAGGTCGGAATCTTCACCTCGATGAAGGTCTTGATCGCGGCGATCGCGTAGTCGCAGGGTTCCGGGTCACCCGGGCCGTTGGACAGGAACACGCCGTCCGGCTTCAGCGCCAGCACTTCCGCGGCCGGGGTCTGCGCCGGCACCACGGTGACCTCGCAGCCGCGCTCGGCCAGCATCCGCAGGATGTTGGTCTTCACGCCGAAGTCGTACGCCACGACCTTGTACCGGGCCGGCACGCTGACGAAGGCGTTGGCATCCAGGTCCAGCTGGCCCTCGGTCCAGACGTAGGTCTTGTCGGTAGTCACGACCTTGGCCAGATCCATGCCCTTCAGCCCCGGGAACTTGCGGGCCGCTTCCAGCGCTTTTTCCACGTCGATGCCGTCGCCGGCCATCAGCGCGCCGTTCTGGGCGCCCTTCTCGCGCAGGATGCGGGTCAGCTTGCGGGTGTCGATGCCGGCGATGGCGACCACGCCACGCTGGATCAGCCAGTCCTGCAGCGACACTTGGCTGCGCCAGCTGCTCGGGCGGCGCGGCACGTCGCGCACGATCAGGCCGGCCGACCACACCTTGGACGCTTCATTGTCCTGGTCGGTCATGCCGGTGTTGCCAATGTGCGGATAGGTCAGCGTGACCATCTGCCGGGCGTAGGACGGGTCGGTCAACACTTCCTGGTAGCCGGTCATGGCGGTGTTGAACACCACCTCACCGACGGACAGGCCGGGCGCGCCTACGGATTCGCCCTCGAATACGGTGCCGTCTTCGAGGACGAGGATTGCGGCTTGGGTCACGGAATTCTCACTTTGGCTACCGAGGGGGTGCCGAAGTCACGCCTGCGCTTCACGGAAATCCGGTTGCAAAAAAGCGCGGACGTACGGTCTGGGACCGGTCCGGCTTTCGTGATTCGGCGAGTGCGAATTGTAGCGGTGCCGGGGCGCTCGCGCCAGCGGTTATCGCCATTCATGAACAGGCTATTGCGCATTCATTTCAATCCGGGGCCGTATGCAGGCCGATGACCGGGCCGCTGCCATCCCACCTGCCCGGCTCCGGTAGGCGCCAACCTTGGTTGGCGCGTTCAGCAACGGCTGCCAACCAAGGTTGGCATCTACCATCGACCCGGGCCCGTTACCCGGGCCCGTCCAGCAGATCCCGTACCCGGTAGCTGCCCGCCGCCCGGCCCTGCAGCCGGCGAGCGGCAAACAGCGCCCCACGGGCGAAGATGTCGCGGTTGGTGGCCCGGTGCACCAGCTCGATGCGCTCGCCCAGGCCGGTGAACTGCACCAGATGCTCGCCGACGATGTCACCGGCGCGCAGGCTGGCGTACTGCGGCTCGGCGCCGCCCCGCTGCGCCGCGGCGCCCAAGGTCAACGCCGTGCCCGAGGGCGCGTCCTTCTTCTGCGTATGGTGCGACTCGACGATGTCGCAGTTCCAGCCCGCCAGCGCCTGCGCAGCCCGCTCCACCAGCTCGTCCAGTACTGCCACGCCCAGACTGAAGTTCGACGCCCACACCAGGGGGATCTTCGCCGCTGCCGCTCCCAGCGCCTGGCGTTGCGCACCGGAAATGCCGGTAGTGCCCGATACCAGTCCTGCACCGCGCTCCACGCACAGTGCCAGCAGCGCATCGAAGCCCTCCGGCAGGCTGAAGTCGATCGCCACGTCGAACTCCGGCGCCCCCGGCAACTCGCTGGCCGCGAAAAACGGCACACCGTCGATCACCCGCTGCGCCGGCGCCCGGCCGGTCACCGCAGCGACGATCTGCAGGGAATCAGGGTGTTCGGCGGCCAACCGCAACAGGGCTTGGCCCATGCGCCCGGAGGCGCCGTGAATAAGCAATCGCAGGGAAGTCTGGTTCATGCATGCAGGCTAGCGGCAGCACGCATGGTCCGGCAAGCGCTGTCGCTGCTACGCTGCGTGACCTTTTGCCATGGATTGCCTGACCATCATGCAGATCAGCGAACAGCTGGTACTGGTCACCGGCGCCGGTCGCGGCCTCGGCCAGCACATCGCCCGCGCCTTCGCCGCGCAGGGCGCGCGGGTTGTAATCAACTATCACCGCAGCGAAGCGGCCGCACGCGCTCTGGCCAGCGAGCTGGGCGGCCAGGCCATCGCCCTGCAGGCCGACGTCACCCACCGCGCCCAGGTCGACAGCCTCCTGCAGCACGCCCTGGCGCACTTCGGCCAGGGCGTGACCACCGTGGTCAACAACGCGCTGGCCACGTTCTCGTTCAATGGCGATGCCCGCGACAACGCCGCCAACATCGGCTGGCCGGCCTTCCAGGCGCAGTTCGACGGCAGCGTGCGCGGCGCCCTCAACACCGTGCAGGCCGCCCTGCCCGGCATGCAGGCGCGGCGATTCGGCCGGATCATCAACATCGGCACCAACCTGTTCCAGAATCCGGTGGTGCCCTACCACGACTACACCGCCGCCAAGGCTGCGCTGTTGTCGCTCACCCGCACCTTGGCCGGCGACCTCGGCCCGCACGGCATCACCGTCAACATGCTGTCCGGAGGCCTGCTGCGCACGACCGATGCCAGCGCAGCCACACCCGAAGCCGTATTTGACTACATTGCCGCCAACACGCCGCTGCGCAGCGTCACCACCCCGGCCGAGTTCGCCGATGCTGTGCTGTTCTTCGCCAGCCCATGGGCGCGGGCGGTGACCGGACAGAATCTGGTGGTGGATGGCGGACTGGTCAGGGACTAGTAGATCCACGCCATGCGTGGATGAAGATCAAGGGCGTGCGAACCAAGGTTCGCACCCGCCAAAGCAGGAACGGCAGCCTCAGTGCTGCTTCGGCGGCGTCGGTCCGCAGCTGTCACAGCCACCACACGCGCCGCCACCGCCAGTGGCCGGCGGCGCGATCTTCCGGCCCAGCGCCTGCAACCAGGCCGCACGGCCCGGCCTCAGCAGCGCCAGTGCCAGCGCGCCACGCAGCCTGCGCACGGTGCCAGGCGCCTGCTTCTTCAGCACCACCCAGGCACTGACCAGCACGGCCACCGCGATGATCAGGTACTGGACCAGCAGGCCAGCGTCCATCAGCCGCCTCCCAGCGCCACGGTCACCTGGTAGGTGATCAGCGCCGCGACATACGCCGCAGCAAACAGGTAGAACGCCGAGAAGCCCATCGTCTTCCACGAGTTGGTCTCGCGCTTGATGGTAGCCAGCGTCGAAATGCACATCGGCGCGTAGATGAACCACACCAGCAAGGCCAGGCCGGTGGCCAGCGACCAGCCGTCGGCCACCACCGGCGACAGCGCGGAAATCGCCGCATCGTCATCGGCAGCCGACAGCGCATACACCGTCGCCAGCGAGGACACCGCCACTTCGCGCGCCGCCAGGCCCGGAATCAGCGCGATGCAGATCTGCCAGTTGAAGCCCAGCGGCGCGAAAATCGCCGTCATCGCGTGGCCGATCTGGCCGGCGTAGCTGTAGTCGATGGCCGGCATCGTCGCGTCGGCGGGCGCACCCGGGAACGACAGCAGGAACCACAGCAGGATGGTCAGCGCCAGGATGATGCCGCCGACGCGCCTGAGGAAGATCATGCCGCGCTCGTACAGGCCGACGGCAAGGTCGCGCGGGTGCGGAATGCGGTACGACGGCAGCTCCAGCATCAGCGGGTGCTCGCTCTTGTCGCGGCGCCACTTCTTCATCACCCACGACATCACCAGCGCACTGAGGATGCCCGCCACGTACAGGCCGAACAGCACCAGGCCCTGCTGATTGAAAATGCCGATCTTGCCGGCCGGAATGAACGCGCCGATCAACAGGGCATATACCGGCAGGCGCGCCGAGCAGGTCATCAGCGGCGCCACCAGGATCGTGGCCAGGCGGTCACGCGGGTCCTGGATGCTGCGGGTGGCCATGATGCCCGGCACCGCGCAGGCAAAGCTGGACAGCAGCGGGATGAACGAGCGACCGGACAGGCCCGCCGCCGCCATCATGCGGTCCAGCAGGAACGCGGCACGCGGCAGGTAGCCGGACTCCTCCAGCGCCAGGATGAAGGCGAACAGGATCAGGATCTGTGGCAGGAACACCACCACGCCACCCAGGCCGGCGATGATGCCGTCGGTCAGCAGGCTGGTCAGGGGCCCCGCTGGCAGCACGCTGGCGGCCAGTTCGCCCAGCCAGGCAAAGCCGGCCTCGATGCCATCCATCAGCGGCGTCGCCCAGGCGAACACTGCCTGGAAGATCAGGAACATCACCACGACCAGGGTGATCAGGCCGAATACCGGATGCAGCAGCCAGCGGTCGAGCGTGTCGTCGATCTTCGCGGTTCGCGCCGGCATCCGCACGGCTGCGGCCAGGATCGCGCGCACCTGCGCGTGGTAGTCCGCGCCGCTCTCGACACGGGCCAGCGGCGCATCCAGGTGCGGCACCATCGTATCCAGGCGTTCCACCAGTGCACGCGCGCCCTGCTTGCGTACCGCCACGGTTTCCACCACCGGCACACCGATCTCGCGCTCCAGCGCGGCCACATCGATCTGGATGCCGCGACGCTGCGCGGCGTCGACCATGTTCAGGGCGATGATCATCGGCTTGCCCAGCTCGCGCAGTTCCAGGGCGAAGCGCAGGTGCAGGCGCAGGTTGGTGGCGTCGATCACGCACAGAAGGACGTCCGGCGCGGCCTCACCCGGGTAGAAGCCCCGGCACAGGTCGCGGGTGATCGCCTCGTCGAGGCTGGCCGGATGCAGGCTGTAGGCGCCCGGCAGGTCGAGCACGGCGAACTCTCGGCCGGACGGCGCACGCAGGCGGCCTTCCTTGCGCTCAACGGTGACGCCGGTGTAATTGGCGACCTTCTGCCGGCTGCCGGTCAGCTGGTTGAACAGGGCCGTCTTGCCACTGTTGGGGTTGCCGACCAGCGCGATGCGCAGCGGAGCGGCGGTTGCGGTGGCGCTCATGTGCGTCGCTCCTGGCTGGCCGGGTCGATGACCACGCGTCGGGCCTCACTGATACGCAGCGCGAAACGGGTGAACCCGACCTGCACCAGCAGCGGCTCGCCACCGACCGGGCCTCGCGCCACCAGGCGCACTTCCTCGCCCTTGACGAAGCCCAGCTCGCGCAGGCGCCGGGCGATGGCATCGTTGGCATGCAGGTCCTGCACGGAATCGACCACGGCCGAGGTGTGCAGGGGCAGTTCGGACAGCGTCATCTAGCGTGTTCTCTGCTGGATGTAAATGGTTCTCGATTCTAACATTCCCGCGTCGCGTCATGGCCCATGACCAATGGCCCGCTATGATCCATACAGGTATGGAGCAACCCCCGGAATCCCATGAACGATGCTTTGCAGATCGAGCGCAACGGCGCTGTCCTGACCCTCTGGCTGAACCGGCCGGAGCTGCACAACGCCTTTGACGCCGGCCTGATCGCCCGGCTGACCGCAGCCCTGGAAGCGGCCGGCCGCGATGACAGCGTGCGCACGGTGGTGGTGGCCGGCCACGGCGCCTCCTTCTCCGCCGGTGCCGACATGCAGTGGATGCGCGGCATGGCCTCGGCCAGCGAGGCCGACAACCGTGACGACGCCCTGGCCCTGGCCCGGCTGATGCGCACCCTGGACGAGCTGCCCAAGCCCACCCTCGCCCGTGTCCACGGCGCCGCCTTTGGTGGTGGCGTCGGCCTGGTGGCCTGCTGCGATATCGCCATCGCCACCAGCGCCGCCCGCTTCGGCCTCACCGAAAGCCGCCTGGGCCTGTTGCCGGCAGTGATCTCGCCCTATGTGATCGAGGCCATCGGCAGCCGTCAGTCCCGCCGCTGGTTCGCCACCGGCGAGCACTTCGACGCCGACACCGCCCTGCGTATCGGCCTGATCCACCAGCTGGTGGAGCCCGAACGCCTGGACGAGGCGGTGCAGCGACAGCTGGCTTTGCTCGACAAGGCCGGACCGATCGCCTCGGCTTCGGCCAAGCTGCTGGTCCGGCAGGTGCGCGACGCCAATGACCGCGACAGCCTGGACCGCGACAATGCCGCCCTGATCGCCCGCCTGCGGGTATCGGCCGAAGGCCAGGAAGGCCTGGGCGCTTTCCTCGACAAACGCGCGCCGCACTGGGTCACGGAGGCCTGACATGCTGGACCATATCGGCTTGAACAGCAGCGACCTGCCGCGCAGCAGGGCCTTCTTCCTGCAGGTGCTGGCGCCGTTGCAGATCGGCGTGGTGATGGAGGTCAGCGCCGAACAGACCGGCGCCCACGACCACGTGGGTTTCGGCAACCACGGCAAGCCGTTCTTCTGGCTGGGCAATGCAACGCCGCTCAGCCAGGGCGCGCACGTGGCCTTCGTCTGCGGCGAACGCGCCCAGGTTGATGCCTTCCACGCCGCAGCGCTGGCCGCAGGGGGGCGCGACAATGGTGCGCCCGGCCTGCGTCCCTGGTACCACCCGGACTATTACGCCGCCTTCGTGATCGACCCCGACGGCAACAACATCGAGGCGGTCTGCCACCTGCCCGGGTAGACCCCTGCGTCGCCACCAGGCGCATGCGTGGCCGCTTGTGCGACCCGCCTGCGTATCTCATCTGGCAGCCTGGCGAAGACCGGGCCGCCCCCGTTTCCCAGGAACCGCCGTGACCCCAGTCGATCCCATCCGCCCTGCCCGTCCCGCCCCGCCTGCCGTGGGGGTGCCGCGATGAGCGATTTCGTCCGCATCGTCGAAGTCGGCCCCCGCGATGGGCTGCAGAACGAGAAGCAGGCCGTGGCCACCGCCGACAAGATCGCCCTGATCGATCGCCTGTCGGCCACCGGCCTGCGCACCATCGAGGCGACCAGCTTCGTCAGCCCGCGCTGGGTCCCGCAGTTGGCCGACGCGGCCGAGGTCTATGCCGGCATCCAGCGCCGCCCGGGCATCGCCTATCCGGTACTGGTGCCGAACGAGCAGGGCTACGACCGTGCGCGCGCGGTCGGCGTGCAGGAAATCGCGGTGTTCACGGCTGCATCGGAAGCCTTCAACCGCACCAACACCAACGCCGGCATCGATGAGTCGCTGGCCCGCTTCGAGCCGATCCTGCGCCGTGCGGCGGCTGATGGTGTGCGCGTGCGTGGTTACGTCTCCACCGTGCTCGGCTGCCCGTACCAGGGCGAGGTGCCGCTGGCCGACGTTGTGCGTGTGGCCCGTGCCCTGCATCAAATGGGGTGTTACGAAATCTCGCTGGGCGACACCATCGGCGTCGGTACCCCGCGCAAGGCCCGCGCGATGCTGCAGTCGGTGGCTGCCGAGATCCCGATGAGCGCACTGGCCGTACACTTCCACGATACCTATGGCCAGGCCATCGCCAACATCGCGGCCTGCCTGGAAGAAGGCGTGCGCGTGGTCGACAGTGCGGTGTCCGGTGCCGGCGGCTGCCCGTACGCGAAGGGCGCCAGCGGCAACGTGGCCAGCGAGGACGTGGTGTACCTGCTGCAGGGCCTGGGCCTGGAGTGCGGGGTCGACCTGCCGTCGCTGGCCGAGACCGGCCGCTGGCTGGCCGGGTTGCTCGGCCGTGCCACCGCAAGCCGCGTCGGGCAGGCGCTGGCGGCGACATGAACGACAGCGGCCCGCGCGACCGTCCGGCCACCGGCGATGCTTCCGCCGCAACCGACGACGCGCTGGCCGCTCTGGACGCGGCGTTGGCCGCTTCTCCATCGCCGGCCCAGGCCAAGCTGCTGCGCCAGGCGAGACAGGCGCTGGCCGACACACGACAGCGCGAACTGGATACCCAGGCCCGCTATGCCGCGTTGTTCGACGCCGTACCCGATCCGGTCAGCATCCTCAGCGCCGAAGGCGTGGTGCTGGACGTCAACCGTGCCGGCATCGTCGCCTACGACCGCCCGCGCGAGGACATCGTCGGCCAGCCGATTGAACTGCTCAACCCGGACCTGCCCAGCGACCACCTGCAACCGGTGTGGGAAGCGCTGAACCGCGGCGACACCTACGTCATCGAAGTGACCAACATGCGCGGCGATGGCAGTCGCTTTCCGGTAGAGGTGCATTCGGCCGGCTTCCAGGACCGAGGCCAGCCCTGCATCGTCGCCGTCGCCCGCGACCTGAGTGGACGCTGGCGCGCCGAGTCGCGCTATCGCCTGTTGATGGAGTCGATCGACAAGGGCGTGATCCTGTTCGACCGTGATCTACGCGTTCTGTCCGCCAACCCCGCAGCGCACCGCATCCTCGGCCTTACCGGTGGTGGCGTGGGCTTGAATTCGATGCTCGATCCAGAAGCGTGGATCATCGTCGACGAACACGGCCACCCGTTGACCAAGTCACAGTGGCCGACCAGCCGCTGTTTCCAGGCCGGACGGATGATCCGCAGCACCATCATCGGCCTGTACCACCGCCCGCGCGGACGCATGTTGTGGTTGGCCGCCACCAACGTGCCGGTGTTCGGCAACGGCTGCGACCAGGCCGACCATGTCTATGCAATGTTCAGTGACATCACCGAACTGAAGCGCAACAACACCCTGTTCGCGCGCGCTCAGTCACTGGCCCACATCGGCGGCTGGGAGTGGGATCGTGGCCTGCAGCGCCTGTACCTCACCGACGAGGCGCGGCGCATCGTCGGCCAACCGGCCGATCTTGAGGACATGCCGGATCTGCTGGACTGCCTGCGCAGCGACGACCGCGCCGCCCTGCAGCAGGCGCTGGCCGACACCATCGAACACCGCAGCAGCTTCGGCCTGGAGCTGCAGGGCCAGCGCCGCGATGGCCACTCGTTCTGGATCCGGATGATCGGCGAGGTCTCGGCCGGCGATGTCGATGCCGCACGCATCACCGGCACCGTGCAGGACATCACCGAGCGCAAGCAGGCCGAGGAAACCCTGCGCGTGCAGGCCCGCACCGACCCGCTGACCGGCATCATGAACCGCGATGCGGTGCTGAGCGACCTCGGCGTGCGCATGGACAGCCCCAGCCACGACCGCGTGGCGGTGCTGTACATCGACCTGGACCGCTTCAAGGTGGTCAACGACCTGCTAGGGCACAACGCCGGTGATGAACTGTTGATCGAAGCGACCCGGCGCATCGCCACCGCGATCGGCACCGAGGGCCTGCTTGCCCGCTTTGGCGGCGACGAGTTCCTAGTGATCTGTGACCTGCGTGACCAGCCCGACCAGGCCGAACAGCTGGCCGAGCGCATCACCGCGGTCTTCTCGGCACCGTTCCAGCTGGGCAGCGACGAGTTCCCGGTCACCGCCAGCATCGGCATCGCCCGCGCACCGCGCGATGGCAACCGGCCGCAGCAGCTGATCCAGAACGCCGACACGGCGATGTACGAGTGCAAGCGACGCACCCGCAACGGCTGGCAGGTGTTCTCCCCGGAACTGGCACAGCGCCAGCATGACCGCCTGCAGATCGAGAGCCGGCTGCACAAGGCACTCGATGGCGACGAGTTCCACCTGGTCTACCAGCCACAGGTCAACCTGCGCAGCGGCGCCACCATCGCCTGCGAGGCGTTGATGCGCTGGCACAACATCCAGCTGGGGCCGATGCGCCCGGACCTGTTCATCCGCCACGCCGAGCACACCGGCGACATCGTGCGCATCGGTCAATGGGCGCTGCGCGAAGCCTGCCGGCAGGTACGGCAATGGCAGGACGACGGGCTCGGCCTGGTGCGGGTGGCCGTCAATGTTTCCTGGCGGCAGTTCGTCGGTGAGGATCTCGCGCGCTGGGTGCGGCAGGTGCTGGATGAGTTCGGCCTGCCTGGCAGCGTGCTGGAACTGGAGTTCACCGAGCGGGTGCTGATCGAAGACGCGCCGGACACCCTGCGCACTTTCGCCCGCCTGCGCGAGATGGGGGTGATGCTGACCATCGACGACTTCGGCGAAGGCTACAGCGCCCTGAACTACCTGCGCCGGCTGCCCATCCATGGGCTGAAACTGAGCCAGCTGTTCGTTGAAGGCATTCCCCGCAACCGCTCGGACGTGGCGGTGTGCGAGGCGGTCTGCGCGATTGCCCGCAGCCTCGGCCTGGGCGTGGTCGCCGAAGGCGTGGAAACCGAGGCGCAACGACAATGCCTGCTCGACCTGGGGGTGACCGTCGGCCAGGGCTTCCTGTTCGCCCACGGCCTGCCCGCCGCGGACTTCGAGCGCCGCCTGCGCCGCGCCCGCGAACTGGGCTGAGGCCGGCGGCGCAGTGCACAACGGCGGCTGCTGCCGCTTCCGTTAGAATCGGCGGTTCTTGAACCTGCAGGACCGTGCAATGCAGCTGTCTTCCGTACGTGCCGTGATCACTGGCGGCGTCTCCGGCCTCGGCCTGGCCGTGGCCCAGCACCTGGTTGCCCAGGGCGGCAAGGTCGCCCTGTTCGACCTCAACGACGCCAAGGGCGCGGCCGCCGTTGCCGGCCTGGGGCAGGACAACGCCCGCTATTTCAATGTCAACGTCAGTGATGAAGCATCCGTGTCGGCCGCCATCGACCAGGCCTGCGACTTCCTCGGCGGCCTGAATGTCGCCATGAACTGCGCCGGCATCCTCGGCGCTGGCCGCGTGCTGGGCAAGGAAGGCCCGATGCCGCTGGCCGGGTTCCAGGGCACGGTGATGGTCAACCTGGTCGGCAGCTTCAATGTCGCCAAGGCCGCGGCCAACCGCATGCAGCACAACGAGGCCGGCGTGGACGGCGAGCGTGGCGTCATCATCAACACCGCCAGCGTTGCCGCCTACGAAGGGCAGATCGGCCAGGCCGCCTACTCCGCCTCCAAGGGCGGCGTGGTGGCGATGACCCTGCCGATGGCCCGCGAACTTTCGCGCTTCGGCATCCGCGTCAACACCATCGCGCCGGGCGTGTTCTGGACGCCGATGGTCGATGGCATGCCCGAAGCCGTGCAGGCATCGCTGGCCGCGTCGATCCCGTTCCCGTCGCGCCTGGGCAAGCCGGAAGACTTCGCCAGCCTGGTCGGCCACATCCTCGGCAACACCTACATCAACGGCGAGACCATCCGCCTGGACGGCGCCACCCGGCTCGCTCCGAAGTGATTCCCCCCGGGCGCCGGGACGGCGCCCTCCCCCAACGACCAACATCATCATGAAAGCCAACGACATCAAGAAGGGCAACGTCGTCGAGTTCAACAACGGCGTCTACCAGATCCGCGACATCGAGCGCAGCTCGCCGCAGGGTCGCGGCGGCAACGTCCGCTTCCGCTTCATCATGTACAGCGTGCCGGGCGGCAACAAGCTCGATGCCAGCTTCGATGCCGACGACAACCTGGTTGAAGTCGAACTGCTGCGCCGCCAGTCCACCTACTCGTACAAGGACGGCGATGCGTTCGTGTTCCTCGATGACGAGGACTACACCCCCTACACCCTGGACGCGGACGTGATCGGCGATGACGCCGGCTACATCACCGACGGCCTTACCGGCATCTACGTGCAGGTGATCGACGAGCAGCCAGTGGCCATACAGCTGCCGGCCTCGGTGGTGCTGGAAGTGATCGAGACGCCGCCGGAACTGAAGGGCGGCACCGCCACCAAGCGCCCGAAGCCGGCCAAGCTCAACACCGGCATCGAGATCATGGTGCCGGAGTACATCGTCAACGGCGAGCGCGTGCTGGTGAGCACCGCCACCGGCGAATTTGCCGGCCGTGCCGACTAAGCGCGCGGCACTGATCGCCTGCCTGTCCCTGCTTGCGGCGTGCTCGCCGCAAGCAGCGGACAACGACGCTGGTGATGCCACGCCAGAGGCCGCAGCAGTCGATCCGGTGGCCCCCATCGCACCGGCAGCGGCTTCGCCCGCGGCCGTGCAGGAACCGGCCGAGGAGCCCTCCGCTGCCAGCCTGCCCTCGAGCTACGAGGAACTGGAACAGGCCCGTGCTGCCGCTGGCTGCGTGGTGTCCAACGACGTGTACGACATCGAAGACATACGCATCTACTGTCAGATGCCCGACGACGTGCAGGCATTTCTCGCCCGCGAGAACACGTGCCAGCATTTCGCCGGCGAAGAGCCCTACGACGACGAGCGCCGTCGGGAACTGGAAGAGGCCAGCGCGACGTACTGCGAGGGTCGCGAGAAGATCTTCGCCGACCTGGTGGACCGCCACCAGAACAACTGCGCGATCCGCGAAACACTGATCGGCATCAATGGTCGCTACGACCTTGCGTTCGAGCTGGACATCAAGCCCTGCGAGGGCTGACGCAAAAAAGGGGACGGAGGGGATTACGTCGTTCATGGCACAAACGACGTAATCCCCTCCGTCCCCTTTTTCTTACTTGCCGCCGAAGTTGCCGCAGCCGTGGTACTGGCGCGGGCCCACGGTCAGCATGGCCTTGGCCTCGAACGCCTCACCACTCATGTCGTCCTGGCAGGTGGTGCGCTGGAAGCTCAGCTTGATGTCGGTGCCATCGGCCGCCTTGCCGACCCAACCATCCGCGCCCTCGGTCGGCTTGGCGACGGTGAAGCGGCGCTCGCCATAGTCGACGTCCACCTGCAGGCCCGGTGCATCACCATCGACGACGGCCAGCCAACCCGGCTCGTTGCCAGTGGCACGGAACGCTGCGTTGCCGGCACTGCCATCGCCCTCGGTCGCTTCCACCGCACCACACTCACGGTCCGCCTCGCCCTTCAGGCTGAGCAGCGCTTCGTCACTACCACGGGTCCATAAGCTGTTGCCCTTGCCGTCGGCATACTTCGCACCGGAGGCCGCACGCTCGGAGGACATCGCGAAACTGCGCTCGCCGATCACAACCGTCGCTGCGTCCTCACCGTTGAAGGTCGCGCGCACATCGAGATCGCCGCAGCGATAGAGGGTTGCGTTGCCGCCGCCATCAACAGCGGCAGCCACAGGTGCCGGTGTCGGCGTTGCGACCGCATCGCCTGGGCCACTGGCGGCCGGCGTCTGCGCCGGCTGACAGGCGCTCAGCGCAAGGCCGAGGGAGGCAGCCAACAGACTGAAAACTACACGCATGGCTCGACTCCTTGTCGAAACTACAGAGACCTTGGACCCTACCATCTGCACGCAAACGGGGCCTGAAAGCTGCATGACCGTGTTCAGCCTGCCAACACTGCCATTGACAGCAGCTGCGCGCCGCTGGCAGCGGAAGCGCTGGTCCAGACCCGCAACAGGCGAATGCGCTGCACATGTTCACGCTCCAGCCAATGCACATGCAGCTGAACATCGCCGGACAACAACGCCAGGCGGCCACACAGCAGCGTTTCCACCGCATGCACCTGCAGCGCAAGAATCTGCAGGCGGCCTTGCTGCCAGTCCCTCAGCCAGGGCAAGTCGAGCATCCGGCCGCCCTGCCCGTCCATCATGAACAACACCGGTGACAGCAGCGCAGCGGCTGCGCCATGGTCGCCGTCCAGCAGCGCATCGCGCAGCTGCTGTTCCAACACGCACAGCTGCGCCTCGTACAGGCCCTCAGGGCTCCTGCTTTCCATCCACCTGCTTTCCATCCACGCTTCCTTCCGGCGTCGGCCGGCGTCGGCGCAGGCGCTGCGCAAGCCAATGCTGCGCGCCCTGCACCACCACATAGAACACCGGCACGAAGAACACGGCCAGCACGGTCGCACTGACCATGCCGCCGAACACGCCGGTACCGATGGCCTGTTGCGTTTCCTTTGAAGCACCCTGCGCCAGCATCAGCGGCACCACACCCAGCGCGAACGCCAGCGAGGTCATGACGATCGGCCGCAGCCGCAGGCGTGCCGCTTCGATGGTCGCCTCGACCAGGCCGCGTCCCTGCTGTTGCAGCTGGCGGGCGAACTCGACGATCAGGATCGCGTTCTTCGCCGAAAGCCCGATCACCGTGATCATGCCGACCTTGAAGAACACATCATTGGGCATCTCGCGCAGCAGCACTGCAGCAACGGCGCCGAGCAGGCCCAACGGCACCACCAGCATCACCGCCAGCGGAATCGACCAGCTCTCGTACAGCGCCGCCAGCACCAGGAACACCACCAGCATCGACAGCAGCAGCAACCACGGCGCCTGTGCACCGGACTCACGCTCCTGCAGCGACTGGCTGGTCCACTGCAAGGCGAAGCCCGCTGGCAGCTGCTGTGCAAGGCGCTCCATCTCGATCATCGCCTGACCGGTGGAGACCCCGCTGGCGGGTGCGCCGGACAGGTTCAATGCCGGGAACCCCAGGTAACGCTGCAGCTGCAGCGGCGCCTCGGTCCACCGCGCGGTGACCAGCTCGGACAACGCCACCATGCCGCCCTCGCTGTTGCGGACATACAGCTTCAACACGTCCTCCAGCTGCATCCGGTGCGGCGCATCGGCCTGCACGATCACCTGCTGCATGCGCCCGCGATTGGGAAAATCGTTGACGTACTGCGAGCCCATCGCCGCCGACAGCGTTGCACTGATGTCGGTGAACGCCACACCCATCGCCTCGGCCTTGGCGCGATCGATGTCCAGGCGCACATTGCTGCCCGCAGGCAGGCCATCGGCATGCACTTCGGCCAGCAGCGGGCTGGCCTCTGCCAGTTTCAGCAACTGCTGCAGGGCGGCCCGCAGCTCGGCCTGGCCCTGCCCGGTACGTGCCTGCAGCGCCAACGAGAACCCGGAGGAACGGCCAAGACTGTCGATGGCCGGCGGCATCACGCTCATCACCTCGCCTTCCGGGACCGTCGCCATCGCCTGCTGCGCCGCCTTTACTTCGTCCGCTGCGGTGCTGCCGCCGCGCTCACCCCAGTCCTTCAACATGGTGTAGGTCAGCGCCGCGCTCGGGCCGGAACCGGAGAAGCTGTAGCCGAGGATGGCTTGGTTGGACGCGATCGCCGGCCGCGAGGCGACGTGCTGCTCGTAGGCTTCGACCACCGCCAGCGTGCGTTCGGCGGTTGCCTCAGCCGGCAGCTGGATGGAAGTCATGAAATAGCCCTGGTCCTCTTCCGGCAGGAATGCACCCGGCAACCAATGCAGGCCGATCAGCAGCGCCACCAGCAATGCTGCGAACAGGCCCATCACCCGGCCACTGCGCCGAAGGACCGTCGCCACGCCCCGCTGGTAACGCCCGGTCATCCGCTCGAAGCCACGGTTGAACGCACCGAACACGCCGCCGCGGCCATGGTGGCCACGTGTACCCTGCCGCAGCAGCGTCGCGCAGAGTGCCGGTGTCAGGCTCAGCGCCAACAGTGCCGAGAACAGGATGGACACCGACATCGCCACGCTGAACTGGCGGTAGATCGCACCGACCGAACCACTGGCCAGCGCCATCGGGATGAATACCGCGGTCAGCACCAGGGTGATGCCGATCACCGCACCGGTCAGCTCACGCATCGCCTTGATCGTGGCCTCACGCGGTGGCAGGCCCTCTTCGGCCATGATCCGCTCAACGCCCTCGACCACCACGATCGCATCGTCAACGATGATGCCGATCGCCAGCACCATGCCGAACATGGTCAATACGTTGATCGAAAAGCCCAGCGCCAGCATCACCGCGAAGGTGCCCAGCAGCGCGATCGGCGCGACCAGGGCTGGGATCAGCGTATAGCGCCAGTTCTGCAGGAACAGGTACATCACTGCAAACACCAGCAGCATCGCCTCGATCAGGGTCTGCAGCACCTTCTGGATCGAGACCTTGACGAAGGGCGCGGTATCGAACGGAATGCTGGATTCAACACCGTGCGGCAGCAGCGGCTGCAGGTCGGCCATGCGTTCGCGCACAGCCGTGGCAGTACGCACCGCATTCGCACCGGGGCGCAGCTGCACGCCGGCGGCCGTCGCCGGATAGCCGTCTTCGCGCGTGCCCCAGGCATAGCTCTGCGCGCCCAGTTCGACCCGGGCGACATCCCCAAGCAACACCCGCGAACCATCGGCACCGGCGCGCAGCACGATCGCCGCGAACTGCTCGGGCGTGGACAGCTGGCCTTCGGCGCTCAAGGGCACGGTGATGCGCTGGCCGGGAACACCGGGCGAATCGCCGATGCGGCCCGGCGAGATCTCCAGGTTCTGCTGCTCGATCGCGCTGGCCACATCGCCCATGGTCAGGCCGTAGCCGGTCAGGCGGGTCGGGTCCAGCCAGATCCGCATCGCCTGTTCGGCACCGAACAACTGCACGCGGCCGACGCCGTCGATGCGCCGCAGCTCCTCGATGATGTTGCGCGCCATGAAATCGCCCAGTGCCGCTTCGCTGACGCTGCCATCGGGTGAGCGCAGGCCCACCAGCATCAGGAACCCGGAATCGGCCGCCTCCACGAACAGGCCGTTCTGGCGCACGCTGCGTGGCAGGCGCGGCTCGATCGCCTTGATCCGGTTCTGCACATCCACCTGTGCCAGCTCGGGATCGGTGCCGGGCTTGAAGGTGGCGGTAATCGACGCTTCGCCGGAGGTGTCCACCGACGATTCGAAGTACAGCAGATGCTTGACGCTGGACAGCTCGCGCTCGATCAGGCCGACCACCGCATCATTCAATGTCTGCGGGCTGGCGCCGGGATAGCTGGCATAGATGCTGACGCTGGGCGGTGCGACCGCCGGGTAGCGCTCGACCGCCAGCCGTGGAATGGCCAGCACGCCGGCCAGGATGACGAAGATCGCCAGCACCCAGGCAAACACCGGGCGATCGATGAAGAAACGAGCCATGTCGTAGGTTCCTGGAAGGGCTCAGCCCTGGCTTGCGGATGCCGGCGTTGCGCCGGCGCTGGCGACCGGCGCCTGCCAGTCGCGCGGATCGACCAGCACGCCCTCCTGCAGGCGCTCCTGGCCTTCCACCACGACCTTCTCGCCCGCCTTCAGGCCATGCCGCACCAACCATTGCCGGTTGACGCTGCCGTCCACCTCCAGCGTGCGGATCACGGCTTTGCCATCGGCGGCGATGACCCAGGCATAGGCCTGGCCACCGGCGCTGCGCAGCACCGCCTGCTGTGGCAGCAGCAACGCGCTGGCCGGCGCACCGCGCGGCACCCGGGCACGCACGTACATGCCCGGCAACAGCTGCCGCTCAGGGTTGTCGACCAGGATGCGCAGGATCACATCGCCGGTGCGTGCATCGACATTGACACCGGAGAACAACAGCCGGCCGCGCTCGGGCAGCGGCGTACCCGCCGCGCCGATGATCGTCACCGGCAGCTCGCCGTCCACTGCACCACGGCGCAGGGACTGCAGCTGCGATGCAGGCTGGCGCACGTCCACATAGACCTGGTCGATCTGCTGCACCACCGCCATCGGCTCGGCGTCGGCGACGCCGACCAGCGCGCCTTCGGTCACCAATGCCTGGTCGATGCGCCCATCGATCGGTGCACTGACCGTCGCATAGCGCAGGTCGAGCTGGCGTCGCGCCAGGATCGCGCGTGCCTCGTTGACCGCAGCGCGGGCCTGCTCGTGCTCGGCGCTGGCATCATCGCGATGCTGCTGGCTGACCGCCTGCGCAGCGGCCAGTGCCTGCAGGCGCTGTGACTGCACGCGGCTGCGGCCAAGGGCGGCCTCGCTGCGCTGCAGGGCCGCCAGCGCCGAATCGACATCGGCGCGGAACGCCGCCGGGTCGATCTGGAACAGTGGCTGCCCGGCATGTACTTCCGCGCCCTGCTCGAACATCCGGCGCTGCACGATGCCGCCGACCTGCGCACGGATCTGCGCAGTGCGCACCGCCGCGACCCGACCGGGCAGTTCATCATCGCGCTGCACCACCTGCGGGCCAACGGTCACCACGCTGACGCGCGGCACGGCTTCGACGGTGGGTTGGGGGCGGGAACAGGCCGTCATGGCCAAGGCGAAGGCCGCGACCAGCGCGACCGGAGTCCTGAAGGTTCTCATTGCTGTGCACAGTGCCGCAGACGCGGCTGACGAATCATGAAGCGCGCAGTGTGCGTGGCGATGATGGGGTTTCGATGGAGGAACTGTGGAGATACGATGGAGGGCAAGCACCTTCCGGCCTCGCCTTGCCATGCATGCCTCCCCTGCCCTCGCGGCGCTGGTCCTGATCGTCGAGGACGAAGCCGAGATCGCCGACATTCTTGCCGCCTACCTTGAACGCGAGGGCCTGCGTACCCTGTGTGCGGCCGATGGCCAGATTGCCCTGGACATGCATCGCAGCATGCGCCCGGACCTTGTACTGCTGGACGTGCAGCTGCCGCGGCTGGATGGCTGGAGCGTGCTGACCCAGCTGCGCCAGCGCGGCGAAACGCCGGTCATCATGCTGACCGCGCTGGACCAGGATCTGGACAAGCTGACCGCACTGCGGATGGGCGCCGATGACTACGTGGTCAAGCCGTTCAACCCGGCGGAAGTGGCGGCGCGCGTGCGTGCAGTACTGCGGCGTACGCTGCGCAGCTCGCGAGCGGATGCGCCCAGCGCGCTGCGCGTCGGCCCTTTGCTGATCGACACCGCCACCCACGCGGTGCATGTGGAAGGCGAAGGCTACAGCCACGAGCTGCTGCTGACCCTGACCGAATTCAAGCTGCTGCATTGCATGGCATTGGCGCCGTCACGGATCTTCAGCCGCAGCGAGCTGATGCACGAATGCCTGCCGGAAAGCGAGGCGCTGGAGCGCACCGTGGACAGCCATGTCAGCAAGCTGCGGCGCAAACTGGACGAAGTGGGCCTCACCCAGATTCCGGCCAGCGTGCGCGGTGTCGGCTACCGTCTGATGGCCGACCGCTGATGCGCCGCTCCGGGCTCAGCCGGCACATCATCGTGTCGATGTCGCTGATGGTCGTCGGCGTCATCGTGATGGTGATCCTCTCTTCGTGGCTGCTGTATGCAGTACTGATCGAGTTCTTCCCGGCCAGCGCGGAAGAGCCGGAAGGTTGGCTGCCGACGGGACCTGAGCTGGCGTGGATGGTCGGGGTGATCCTGACCGGCCTGGCGCTGGCGATCGCCGCCTCGTTCCGCCTGGCCCATCGCATCCTGTCCCCGCTCAATTCACTGGTGGACAGCGTGCGCGCGCTGGCGGGCGGCGATCTCGGCGCACGCGCCACGGCCGAGGCCAACTCCCCCGGCGAGGTCGCAGCGCTGGTGGACGACTTCAATGCGATGGCGCGCCGCCTGCAGCACATGGAAAGCGAACGGGTGATGTGGCACGCAGCCATCGCCCATGAACTGCGCACGCCGGTGACGATCCTGCGCGGCCGCCTGCAGGGCCTGGCCGAAGGCGTTTTCCAACCTGATGAGTCGCAGTTCCGCAGCCTGCTGGCGCAGGTCGAGGGCCTGTCACGGCTGATCGAGGACCTGCGGGTGCTGAGCCTGGCCGACAACGCCCGCCTCGACGTGCGCCGCGCCCGCACCGACGTGGTGGCCGAAGTGCATTCGGTGATGACCTTGGTGGATCCCGCCTTCCGCAGCGCCGGCTTCGTGCTGGAGCTGGAAACCAGCCGCGAAGAGCACCCCGCCCATTGTGACCCGACGCGGTTGCGGCAGGCGCTGCTGGCCTTGCTGGAAAACGCGCGCCGCTATGCCAACCCGGGCAAGGTACGCATCGCCGTGCATGACACCGTGGCCCACGTACAGGTGGCGATCGAAGACGAAGGCCCGGGTATCGACCCGACCCTGCATGCGGACATCTTCAACCCGTTCATGCGCGGCGACGGCTCACGATCGCGCCTGGGCGGTGGCAGCGGCCTCGGCCTCGCTGTGGTCAAGGCGATCGCCGATGCGCACGGCGGCCAGGTCTACTGCACGCCGGGCATCGGCGGCGGTAGTCGTTTTGTCATCGAGCTGCCGCGCCAGTAGGGAGTGTTTCAGCCGCCTGCTCGCGCACGCGCGCGCCCAACGCAGCGAGATTGTTGTCGATGTCATCCAGTTCACGTCGCTGCGACGCCGGCAGCTGCGCGCGAAGCTGCACGCGCAATGCCTGCCAGGCGGGTACCGTCTGTGCGCTGGCAGCGGCCGCTGCCCGTGCAACTTCCGCTTGTTCATCCGCCTGCGGCAGGCCGTAGCCAGCGTCGACAAGCAACTGGCCCGGGCGCAACCACTGGCCGCTCTGTTCCAGCAACGCACGCAGCGAACGGGTGGCACTGCTGTCCGGGTCGGCCAGCAGCTGTCGCTTGAGCGCATCGCGTGAGCGCAGTTCCGCGCGCCGCTGCGCCGCCTGTTCCAACAGCAGCAGGCCGGCGCTGGCACGCACATCACCGCGCAGCAGCCACGGTGCGCGCTGTTGCGCCGGCAGCGCCAGCCATGCGCGCACATCGCGCGCCGGCAACGCCATCTGCGCTGCTGCAACCGAGAACAACTGCTGGTAGTGATTGCGCGCAGACGCAAAGTAGTAGCCCTGCGCCTGTGCCTGCGCGGGGTCGGCCAGCACCTGCTCGTCCAGGGCATGCAGCCGCGCCAGCCGTCGCCGCAACCCGCGCGGGCTCAGTTGGGCCAGGCCGGCTTCGCCCAGACGCGGAACGCCTGCCTGCAGCAGCTTCGCCGTCTCCACCGCGCAGTTGTTGCTGACGAAGTAATAGCGGCCGTCATAGCTCCAGTGCACCTGTGCAGTGCGTTCGAGCAGGCTGGCGATCTCGCTGCGGTCCAGCTGCAGCGGCAGCGAGGCCAGTCCGCGCAGCTCTACCTTGGTGTACTCGTCCACCACCTGCTGCAGCGGCAGCACGAACAGGCGCGAAGGATAGCCACCGGTCAGGCCGCGCCAGTTGGAAATCTGCACGTCACCGACGAAGGCGCGGAAGGACAGCACCCGGTGATGCTCCAGGTCCAGCCTGCAATCCGGTCCCGGTGCGCGGCCGGGACGGCAGATCACCAGCCGCAGCATGCTGTGGCCCCAGCGGCTCATCGGCTGCGCACTGCCTTCGGCAAACAGATAGTCCACGGCGTAGACCCGGGCCGGGTCCAGTGCCAGCAGCGAAGCGGCGCCCTCTTCCGCGTCGGCCTGCAATAGCGGAACCGTGCCCGCGCAGTGCGGCGCAGGCAACGATGGCGGCATACCGAAATGCGCGCGATACCATTGCGCCAGTGCTGGGCGGCGGCATGCGAACTCTGCATCCAGCACGAAGTGTTCGGCGTTCACCGCCAGGTACTCGGCCGGGTCGGTCAGTTCATAGGCATCGGGGCTGCGGTCGCGGAAGGCATTGTCACCGCGGCCCAGATGCCATGGCTTGCGCTGCCAACCTGCAAGGTCACGCCAGCGGGCACTGCGGGACCAGTGTGTAGCAGTGCGGTCGGCAACATGGGTCAGTTCGTGCACCAGCGCACTGCGGCGGGCGCGCCGGGCGCCGGCCACGTCTTCATCCAGCAGGTCGCGGCGCAGCGCGATGCGCCCGGCGAAGGCACGGCCATGCACGTTGGCGGGCAGGTCGTCACGCCAGCCGACCTGCACCTGCGCGGGCAATGCACGCAACAGACCGTCGGGCAGCAGCGACTGCACATCAGTCAGTGTCTGCGTCGCCACCTGCTGCTGTGCCGGGCTCAGCCCGGCCGGGTCGAGCTGCAGGCGATCAGCCGCGTGCGCAACGTGAGCGGTCAGCAGTAGAGCCACGCCATGTGTGGCTGCGTTCCGAACAGATGTCATGAGGTTGCCGGCCAGCGGCCGGCACTACCCGGGCGCTGGATCAACGCGCCAGAAGCGCGCGCGCCAGCTGCAGGTCGCTCTGCTGCTGTGCAGCTGCATCCTGCTCACGCAGGTGCACCAGTGCCGCCTGCAGGCGTGCGCCACGGATCTGGCCATCGCTGGCGACAAACGCCGCCGCATCATCGCGGGCAGCCAGCACCACCTTGTCATCGCCCGAGCTGCTGCCCGAGGAACCCGAAGAGGCGCCCGTCGCCGACCCGGCCGAGGTGCCGGCAAAGCTCGAAGCGAAGCCGGCCAGCGGCAGGGACAACAGGGCAAGTAGCAGAAGCGGACGGATCATGGTCAGTGAGTTCATCGATTGGGTGGGTGGAGCGTAACGGCTGGGTGAAGTCTTTGCCCGTGTCAAAGGTCGAACAATTTGCCGGGATTCAGCCGCCCTTCGGGATCGAACGCGCGCTTGACCGCCTTCATCAGCGCGATCTCGGCCGGGCCACGGGTGCTGTCCAGGTAGCCCTTCTTGACCAGACCGATACCGTGTTCGGCCGAAATGCTGCCATTGAAGCGCGCCAGCACCTGCGCCAGCAGCTTGGTCACGTGCTCGCACTGGGTCACGAAATCGGCATCGCTGGTGTCATCCGGCTTGAGCACATTGATGTGCAGGTTGCCGTCACCGATATGGCCGAACCAGACCACATCGAAATGCGGGTAGGCGTCGCCGATCAGCGCCTGGGTCTCGGCCAGGAACGCCGGCATCGACGAGATCCGCACCGAGACATCGTTCTTGTAGGGCTTGTAGCGCGCCAGCGCCTCGGTGATGCCCTCGCGCAGGCGCCACAGCTGCGCCGCCTGGGCATCGCTGGCACTGATCACCCCGTCGCTGACCCAGCCATTGCCCATGCAGTCTTCGAAGGCGGCCATTGCCGCTGCTTCCTGCGCTTCATCGCCGGCAGCGAATTCGGTCACCACGTAATACGGATGCACCTCGTCGAACGGTGCCTGCGCGCCGTGTGACAGCACGTGCTCCAGCGCACGGTCGGTGAAGAATTCGAAGGCCTGCAGCTGCAGTCGCGCGCGGAACGCGGCGAACACCTGCATCAGCACGTCGAAGCTGGGCAGCGCCAGCAGCATCACGTTGCTGGCCGGCGGCGGGTCGGTGAGCTTCACCGTGGCCTCGACGATCACGCCCAGCGTGCCTTCCGAGCCGATCAGCAGCTGGCGGAAATCGTAGCCGCTGGAGTTCTTGATCAGGCCCTTGTTGAGCTCGAGCAGTTCGCCCGTGGCGGTGACCACTTTCAGCCCGGCGATCCATTCACGGGTATTGCCGTAGCGGATCACCCGGATGCCACCGGCATTGGTGGCGATGTTGCCGCCGATCGAGCACGACCCGCGCGCAGCGAAGTCCACCGGATAGATGAGGCCATGTTCAAGCGCGGCGTTGTGCAGCGCCTCCAGTGGCATGCCGGCCTGCACCACCAGGGTGCGGTCGACCGCATCGTAGTCCAGCGCCTTGTTCATCCGCTCCAGGCTCAGCACCAGCTCGCCATTGGTCGCTACCGCACCGCCGGAAAGGCCGGTGCGACCGCCGGAGGGAACCACCGCCACGCCCTCGGCCGCGGTCCAGCGCATCACCGCCTGCACTTCTTCGACCGTGGCCGGCAACGCGATCGCCAGCGGCGCCGGTGTCCAGCGCCGGGTCCAGTCGCGGCCGTAATGCTCCAGGTCGGCAGGGTCGGTCTTCAGCTTCAGGCCGGGACAGGCCTGCTGCAACGAGGCGATGCGGGAATCGGTCATGACGGTCCGGCGCGGGGCGTGAAGAACGGGCAAGCGTGCCAGTGGCCGGGCCCAGCGTCCAGCCCTCCAGCGCCCTCGATAGCTGCAGTTGCAACCAATTGCGCACTGCACCATGGGCGTTGCGATCTGGCATAGTGGTCAGCCCCTGTCCCACTGGCCGTGCCGCCCCATGTCGCCGAAGAAGACCTCGTTCCCGAAGCAGGATATCCGCGTACTGTTGTTGGAGGGGGTCAGCCAGACCGCCGTGGAGGTGTTCAGCGCCGCCGGCTACAGCCAGATCGAGGCGCACACCAAGGCACTGCCCGAGGACGAACTGAAGGCGCGCATTGCCGAAGCCCACATCGTCGGCATCCGTTCGCGCACCCAGCTCAGCGCCGAGGTGCTGGCCGAGGCCAAGCGCCTGATCGCGGTCGGCTGCTTCTGCATCGGCACCAACCAGGTCGATCTGGATGCGGCCGAGCTGGCCGGCATTCCGGTATTCAACGCGCCCTACTCCAATACCCGCAGCGTCGCCGAGCTGGTGATCGCCGAAGCGATCATGCTGACCCGCGGTATCCCGCAGAAGAACGCCGAATGCCATCGCGGCGGCTGGTCGAAGTCGGCCAGTGGCAGCCATGAGGTGCGCGGCAAGGTCCTGGGCATCATCGGCTACGGGCATATCGGCACCCAGGTGGGCGTGCTGGCCGAATCGCTGGGCATGCAGGTGATCTTCCACGACGTGGAAACCAAGCTGTCGCTGGGCAATGCGCGTGCCGCGACCAGCCTGGACGACCTGCTGGCGCGCGCCGACATCGTCACCCTGCACGTGCCGGAGACGCCGTCCACGCAGTGGATGATCGGCAGCACCGAGCTGGCGAAGATGCGCCGCGGCGCGCACCTGATCAACGCTGCCCGCGGCACCGTGGTCGACATCGATGCGCTGGATGCTGCGCTGGCCAGCGGCCACATCGGTGGCGCCGCGCTGGACGTGTTCCCGGTCGAGCCGAAGGGCAACGGCGATATCTTCGAATCGCCGCTGACCCGCCACGACAACGTGATCCTGACCCCACACGTGGGCGGCAGCACGCTGGAAGCGCAGGACAACATCGGCATCGAAGTGGCGGCCAAGCTGGTGCGCTACAGCGACAACGGCAGCACCCTGTCGGCGGTCAACTTCCCGGAAGTGACCCTGCCCGAGCACGCCGACAGCCTGCGCCTGCTGCACATCCACCAGAACGTGCCGGGCGTGCTGTCCAAGGTCAACGAGATCTTCTCGCGGCACAACGTCAACATCGACGGCCAGTTCCTGCGCACCGACCCGAAGGTGGGTTACGTGGTGATCGACATCACCGCCAGCGAGGAACAGGCCAGCGCGGTGCGTGACGAACTGGCTGCGATTCCGGGCACGTTGCGCACGCGCATCCTGTATTGAGTGGTGCGCCGCCGGGCGGACCCCGGCGGAATGCATCCGGCACCACGCCATCCACGCATGGCGTGGATCTACCAAGAGATCGCACGCCCAGTAGATCCACGCCATGCGTGGATGCGTTTTTCAGCGCGCCAGCCACCGGCGCGCCATGCGCTGCATCGATTCGTCCGACTGCGGATCGCTGGCGACCTCGGCCACCGGGCGCCAGGCCAGCTCCAGCGACTCTTCGCTGAGCACGAAATCCTCCCCGCCCAGCGCACGGATCACGAAACGCACGTCGTAGTGCCAGTGCCCCGGCACGTCCTTGCGTTCGGGAATCCAGTGCTTGTCCAGGTCGAAGATCGCCGGATCGTCCAGCACCAGCCCACTCAGGCCGGACTCCTCTTCGGCCTCCTTCAGTGCCACCCGGGCCAGGTCGCGGTCACCGTCGGCATGCCCGCCCAGCTGCAGCCAGCGCTGCAGCTTGCGATGGTGGGTCAGCAGCAGGCGCTGGCCATCGGCGCTGACCAGCCAGCAGCTGGCGGTGAAATGGCCTGCCAGGCGCTCGCGGCGGAACGCATCCTCCACATCGTCGATCAATGTGCCGAATTCGGCAGCGAGGGCGTCGTGGGCAGGTTCTTTGCGCGCATAGTCATGCAGCAGGCGGCGCAGCCGATCGTCAAGTGCGGCAAGGGATTCGCTGGTTTCGCTCATGAATGCGGGGTGCCTGGAAAAATACCTGCCATTATCGCCGTTCATTGTTGCGTTTGCGCTTGTGCGGTGCCTTCAGCATTGGCTAAGGTACAGCGGGCCGTTCGCACGGCTTTCACGATTCCAGGCCGCCGGCAATGTACTGGCGGCCCTCCCAATCCGATCATCAGGAAGTACTGCATGCTGAAAGCTCTGTTGAGGGTCAAGCCGGTCGAACCGGCCGGGCACGTCGATGCCGGCGAACCCATCGAAGGCAGCCTGGATGGCGAAGCCACGTTGAAACGGACCCTCACGGCGAAACACCTCATCATGCTTGGCATTGGTGCGGTGATCGGCGCAGGTATTTTCGTACTCACCGGCCAGGCCGCGGCCAACCACGCCGGTCCGGCGGTGATGCTGTCGTTCGTGTTCGCCGGCATCGCCTGCGCGCTGGCGGGCCTGTGCTACGCCGAGTTCGCCGCGATGATGCCGGTCTCCGGCAGCGCCTACTCCTACTCCTACGCCACCCTCGGCGAGGGCATGGCCTGGTTCATCGGCTGGTGCCTGGTGCTGGAGTACCTGTTCGCCTCGGCCTCGGTCGCGGTGGGTTGGTCGGCGTACCTGATCAGCTTCATCACCACCACGCTGCACATGCCGTTCCCGGACGCGCTGAGTGCGGCGCCGATCGCCTGGAACGGGCACGAGTTCGCCGCCTCCGGCAAGCTGTTCAACCTGCCGGCGGTACTGATCGTGGCGGCGGTGACCGGTCTGCTGTACGTGGGCGTGACCCAGTCCGCGTTCGTCAACGCGATCATTGTGGCCATCAAGGTGTTCGTGATCTGCCTGTTCGTGGGCATCGGCGCCGCCCACGTGGACCCGGCCAACTGGCACCCGTTCATCCCCGAGAACACCGGCGTGTCCGGCGAGTTCGGCTGGAGCGGCGTGTTCCGCGCGGCCACCATCGTGTTCTTCGCCTACATCGGCTTCGATGCGGTCTCCACCGCTGCCGGTGAAACCAAGGACCCGCAGCGCAACATGCCGATCGGCCTGCTCGGCTCGCTGGCGGTCTGCACCATCGTCTACATCATCGTCTGCGCGGTGCTGACCGGCATGCTGCCGTACCACCTGCTGGGCACCGACAAGCCAGTGGCCACCGCGCTGGAAGCCTACCCGAGCCTGTCCTGGCTGAAGACTGCCGTGGAAATCGGCGCGATCGCCGGCCTGTCCTCGGTGGTGCTGGTGATGATGATGGGCCAGACCCGCATCGCCTACACCATCTCGCGCGATGGCCTGCTGCCGAAGGTGTTCGGCAAGGTCCACAAGCGCTTCCGCACGCCGTACTGGGCCACGATCGTGGTCGGCGTGGTCGCCGCCTCGTTGGCCGGCCTGGTGCCGCTGAACGTGCTCGGCGAACTGGTGTCGATGGGTACCCTGCTGGCCTTCGCCACGGTCTGCGTGGGCGTGTTGATCCTGCGCTACACCCGCCCGGAACTGCACCGCCCGTTCCGCGTGCCGCTGGTGTGGGTGATCTGCCCGCTGGGTGCGCTGTCGTGCCTGTTCCTGTTCTGGCAGGCGTTCGTGGTGCACTGGCACCTGTTCGTGGGCTGGACCCTGCTGGGCCTGCTGATCTACTTCGGCTACGGCATCCGCCACAGCAAGCTGGCCAAGTCGCCCTGACCCTCCCGACGGGCTGGCCGCTGTGCCGGCCCGTCGATATCCGCAGGCATTTCCGCCCGCGCCCGGTAACCGGGCGCATCGCACAAGACCACCACACATGTTCAAGCAACTGTGGGCCACCAAGCACCCGCACGCCGCCCACGAAGACGCCAATGGCCTGAGCCTGCGTCGCCACCTCGGCCCCTGGGGCCTGACCGCGCTCGGCATCGGTGCGGTGATCGGCGGCGGCATCTTCGTCATCACCGGCCAGGCTGCCGCCAACCACGCCGGCCCGGCCATCATGCTGTCGTTCGTGCTGGCCGCGATCTGCTGCGCCTTCTGCGCGCTGGCCTATGCCGAGTTCGCGGCGATGGTGCCGGTTTCCGGCAGCGCCTACACCTATACCTACGCCACCTTCGGCGAGCTCTCGGCCTGGTTCATCGGCTGGATGCTGGTGCTCGAGTACGGCGTCTCCGCCTCGGCCGTGGCGGTCAGCTGGACCGGCTATTTCCTCAGCCTGCTCAGCCATTTCGACATCCACCTACCGGCTGCGCTGGTCAGTGCCCCATTGGACGCGCAGCTGCGCCCCACCGGCGCCATCGCCAACATTCCCGCTGCGATCCTGGTGCTGCTGCTGACTTGGCTGTGCTACGTCGGCATCAGCAAATCGTCGGCGATGAACATGGCCATGGTCATCCTCAAGACCGGTCTGATCGTGCTGGTGATCGTGGTCGGTTGGAAATACGTGGACACCAGCAACTGGACCCCCTTCATTCCCGCCAACGAAGGCCCCGGAAAGTACGGCATGGAAGGCGTTCTGCGCGGTGCGGCGATGGTGTTCTTCGCCTATATCGGCTTCGAAGCGGTATCGGTGGCCGCGCAGGAATCGCACAAGCCGCAGCGCGACATGCCGATCGGCATGATGTTGTCGCTGGTGATCTGCACGGTGCTGTACATCGCGATGGCCGCGGTCATGACCGGCCTGGTGCCCTACCAGCTGCTGGGCACCGATGAGCCGGTGGTGACCGCCGTGGCCGCGCATCCACAGCTGGGCTGGTTGCGGGTGGTGGTGGAGATCGGTGCGTTGATCGGCCTTTCCTCAGTGGTACTGGTGATGATCATCGGCCAGCCGCGCATTTTCATGATCATGGGGCGCGACGGCCTGTTGCCGCCGGTGTTCACCAAGATCCACCCGAAGTACCGCACGCCGCACATCAACACGGTCATCACCGGCATCGGCATCGCCCTGCTGGCGGCGCTGTTCCCGCTGGACATCCTCGGTGAACTGACCTCGATGGGCACGCTGATCGCCTTCGCGGCGGTCTGTGCCGGTGTACTGATCCTGCGCCGCACGCAGCCGGACCTGCCGCGTCCGTTCCGCATCCGGGGCGCGTGGTTGATCTGCAGCCTGGGCGTGCTGAGCTGCCTGGCGCTGCTGTCGGCGATGACGCTGCACAACTGGATGCTGATGGGCGTGTGGACGTTTGTCGGCTTCGTGATCTACTTCTTCTACGGGTTCAAGCACAGTCGCCTGCGGGGGAAGTGAGGTTTTCTGCATTGCAGGGCCTGCGGCCCTGCACCCGCCTTTGAAGCCAGAGCAACGGCAACAGCTGCGCTGAGGGTTTGGTGGGGTGGGTTGGATTCGCGGGGGACGCCGTGAATCCGTCCCTGGAGGCTTGGCCGCGGCATCCATGCCGCGGACACCCCCCGCGAACCCAACCCGCCCCACCTCCGACAGTCTCCTGCCCCGTCCGGTAGATCCACGCCATGCGTGGATGAAGCGTTCCCGGAAATGAATGTTCGGGAACGAATCTGCTGTAGAGCGGAGCCATGCTCCGCTTCGAGCAAGCGCAGCGAAGCGATCCGCTTTCGCTTTTCCTTCTGCACTCCGTGGCTGGCCGCCCACAGGAACCTGTCAGGGGCGGGTCGGGTGGGCCGTGCAGGGGCGTTGGCGCCATGGATGGCGCCATCGAGCTTACAGGGACGTACTTGCAGCGTCCCCTGCACGGCCCACCCGACCCGCCCACCCCATGAACCGCTCTACGCGACCTGCCGCGAGGGGCTCAGCCGTTGGCCGAATCCAGTAAAATCGCCCCCATGAACGCCCCCACCTTCCCCTACGACACCGCGCGCCTGAGCGAACTGGCCCAGCTGCTGATCGACAACGTCCGCGAACTGGCCCTGGCCGGCTGGACCCCGGCCACCAGCAGCAACTTCTCCCACCGCCTGGATGACCGCCACGCCGCGATCACCGTGTCCGGCAAGGACAAAGGCCGCTTGATCGAAGACGACATCATGGTGGTGGACTTCGATGGCAAGGCCGTTGGCCGCCCACTGCGCCCGTCCGCCGAAACCCTGCTGCACACCCAGCTGTACCGCCGCTTCCCCGAGATCGGCTGCGTCCTGCATACCCACTCGCCGGTGCAGACCATCGCCTCGCGCCTGTACGCGCCGCAGGGGCATATCCGGGTGGAGGGCTACGAGCTGCTGAAGGCCTTCGCCGGCAACAGCACCCATGAGATGGCCATCGACATCCCGGTGTTTGCCAACACCCAGGACATGGATGTGCTGTCGGCCCAGGTCGACGCCCTGCTCGACACCCAGCCCCTGTGGGGCTACCTGATCGACGGCCACGGCTTGTACGCCTGGGGCCGCGACATGGCCGAAGCGCGCCGGCACATGGAAGCGTTCGAGTTCCTGCTGCACTGCGAGCTGGAGCTGCGCAAGCTGCGCGGTTGATCCAGTGATGCAGATTCCCATCTGGAATCTGCGCCCTACCCTCGCCCTGCTACCCTGTCCTTCCCCGAGACGTTCAAGCTGCCGCCATGAGCCGACTGCGCATCTACGACGATACCCGCCCCGAATCGCCGCTGCTGGACACCCAGGACGGCGCCATCATCGCTGCCGAACTGCAGAAGATCGGCGTCACCTTTGAACGCTGGCAGGCCACCGCGCCGGTCGCCCCGGGCGCAAGCCAGGACGAGGTGTTTGCCGCCTACCGCGCCGACATCGACCGCCTGGTTTCCGAACGCGGCTTCAAGAGCGTGGACGTGGCCTCGATCGCGCCGGACAACCCGAACCGCGCCGAGCTGAGGAAGAAGTTCCTCGACGAACACTTCCACAAGGAAGACGAAGTGCGCTTCTTCGTCGCCGGCTCGGGCCTGTTCACCCTGCACGTGGGCGACAAGGTCTACGAGATCGAGTGCGTGAAGGATGACCTGATCGCCGTGCCCGACGGCACCACCCACTGGTTCGACATGGGCGATGAGCCCAGCTTCGTGGCGATCCGTTTCTTCACCGAGCCGGATGGCTGGGTCGGTCACTTCACCGGCACCGACATCGCGCAGAAATTCCCCCGTTACATTCCGACCCAGGCGTCCTGATCAATGCAGCCCCGCGTCATCCTGACCGACATCGAAGGCACCACCAGCAGCATCTCGTTCGTCAAGAACGTGCTGTTCCCGTACGCACGCCAGGCGTTGCCCGGCTTCGTCGCCGAACATGGCCAGCAACCGGAGGTGCGTCGCTGGCTGGACGCCGTCGCTACCGAGATCGGCGGCGCCTGCCAGGACAGCTTGGTGGCCGAGACGCTGCAGGGCTGGATCGACCAGGACCGCAAGCACACTGCGTTGAAGGCCCTGCAGGGGCTTATCTGGGACGCGGGCTACCGTCGTGGCGACTACACCGCGCACTTCTACCCGGAAGTGGCGCCGGTCTTGAAGGGGTGGCACGCTTCGGGCCTGCCGCTGTACGTGTACTCCTCCGGCTCGGTGCCGGCGCAGAAGCTGTTCTTCGGCTTCAGCGATGCCGGTGACCTCAGTCCGCTGGTGTCGGGCTGGTTCGATACCGAAGTCGGTGGCAAGCGCGAGGCCGACAGCTATCGCCATATCGTGCAGGCCATCGGCGTTCCCGCTGGCGAAATCCTGTTCCTGTCCGACGTGGTCGAGGAACTGGACGCTGCCCGCGAGGCCGGGCTGCAGACGCGTCTGATCGATCGCCTGGAGGACTACCCGACGCCGCGCATCGGCGCAGCCGCCAACGGCCATGATCGCGTCGAGAACTTCCAGCAGATCCAGCTGTAAGCGAGAAGGTGTGCGGACCAACGGTCCGCACCCACCCAACGGCCCTCAACGATCGTTGAGGGTGCGCACCTTCAACGCCTCACGCAGGGCAGCCAGATCCACCGGGCCACGCACGGCGACGTCGCGGGTTTCGCCCGGCAGCAGATCCAGCAGGTTGTCTTCCACCTGCACGTCGAGCGCGCCGAAATCGATCCAGGCCGCGCGCACCAGCGCTGCGCTCTGCAGCCGCAGGCGGTAGTGGTCACCGTCGATCGCCAACGTTGATTTCAGCTGCTGGCGTGGCAGCACCTGGTCCTTGGCTTCGACGAACCCAACGACCTGCCGCGCCGTCACCCTGCCGCCCTGCAGCAGCTCGAACACTGCCACTGTCCGCGCCGGATCGGCGCCAGCCAACAGCTCGGCATCGGCGTAGTTGCCGATGTCGATCACTCCGGCAGCGACCAGCGTCACCGCCTGCTCGCGACGGCGCAGTACCTTGCCTTCCACGTCCATCACCCGCAGGCGCCAGCGTGCATCCAACGGCGTGGCCTGGTCATTGATCACGCGCACGCGTGTCCTGCCCTCATCGCGCAACGCCGCCACGGTGACCGGCGCGAAGAAGCGCCGTGCGGCGAAGTGCAGCGCCTTCCAACGGCCGAAGTAGTCAACGCTCGACCACGAGGCACCTGGCCAGACGTCGTTGAGCTGCCAATACAGCGAGCCCATCGTATAGGGCCGCGAAGCACGATGGTGCAGCGCCGCCAGGGAAATGCCATCGGCCTGCATCACCTGGCTCAGGTAGACGAAGTCCTCGAAGTCCTTCGGCGTGCCGTAGCCCAGCTCGATGTAGTGCAGCAGGCGCGTATTGCCCTCGCCGGCCATGAACTTCTGGTGCGCGCGGATCACCGGACTGTCGATACGCTGCTCGGCACGGGTAGCGATCTGGTCCACCGTCGCCACCGCAGGCCAGGCCTGCAGGCCATACTCGGACATGAAACGCGGGGTCTCGCGCAGATAGGCCTGCACCGGCAACGCTGGATTGCCCCACACCTGCCAGTAGTGCTTGTCACCGCGGGTAGAGTCGTTGGCCTTCTCGTCCAGATCGTTGCTGGGCGAACTGGACCAGTACGGCACGCCCAGGCCGTCTTCGCTCACCACCTGGCGCAGGTCGTTGCCGAACAGGTCGACATAACCCTGCCAGACCTTCGCTGCGAACGCCGGATCGGCGGCCTTCAGGTCGCGGCCGTGGCCCCAGTCCTTCCACGCCGTCTCTTCTTCGTTGTTGCCACACCACAGCACGATGCTGGGATGATGCCGCAGGCGGCGCACGTTGTCGCGCGCCTCGGCGACCACGCTGGCGCGGAATGCCGGGTCGTAACCGGGTTGCATGCCACCGCCGAACATGAAGTCCTGCCAGACCAGCAGGCCCAGTTCGTCGGCGATATCGAAGAACGCATCGTCTTCGTAGTAACCGCCACCCCAGTTGCGCAGCATGTTCATGTTGGCATCGCGCGCGGCGACCAGCACCTGGCGCAGGCGCGCGGCATCAACACGCGCAGGGAAGGCGTCGAACGGAATCACGTTCGCGCCCTTGGCGAAGATCGGCACACCATTGATCACGAAGGCGAAGCCCTGCCCTCCCTTGTCGTCCTGCTCACGGCGCAGCTCGACCGTGCGCAGGCCGATACGCTGCTCGCGCTTCAACGTGGAATCGGCGCCACCGTCGAGCGAGGCCAGCACGGTGTAACGATCCTGCGCACCGTGGCCGACCGGCCACCAGCGCCGCGGCTTGGCCAGTTCAACCGGCACCTCCACGCTGTTCCGACCGGGCTTCAGCTCGACCGTGCGTTGCACCCGTGCGACGCTGCGGCCGTCTGGATCACGCACCTCAACGTCCACCGCCACCGGACCGGCGGCCGCACCCTGTTCCACCTGCAGCACTACGGCCAGCGTTGCCTTTTCCGCATCAAGCGCATCCGTGCGTACGGCGAGGTCGGTCAACCGATGCGCGCCCCATGCCTGCAGGTCAACGCCGCGCCAGACACCGGCCGTGACGTAGCGCGGACCCCAGTCCCAGCCGAAGTGGTAGGCCGGCTTGCGCGCGAAGTTGCCGACCATCGCGTCCTTGGGTTCATCGCCGTAGGGCGAAGGATAATTGCCGGCGATTCTGTGCGGCATCGCCTGCACGCCCGGCAGCAGCGTGCGGATCGGCGAACGGAACACGAGCTGCAGCTCATTGCCCTTCGCACGCAGGCGACCTTCGACGCGGGCGCGCCATGTGCGGTGGGCATTATCGGCACGCAGCAGCGGCTTGCCGTTGAGCTTCACCTCGGCATAGGTATCCAGGCCATCGAAGCGCAGCTCGGCGTTGGGCCTGGCCAAGGTGACGGCGTCCACATCGAAACGGGCGCGGTACTCCCAGTCAGCCAGGCCGATCCACTGCAGTTCGGCTTCGGGCGCGCCGACGTAGGGATCGCGGATCAACCCATGCGCCAGCAGATCGGTGTGCACGCTGCCCGGCACCGTGGCCGCACGCCACAGCTGCAGGCCCGGATGCGCCGCGCCCTGGGCGTCGCCGGGCAGCAGGCGGAATTCCCATTGCGCCTGCAGCGGAGCGGCAGTTGCCGGGAAGGCGGACGCTGCGATCAGCAGCAGGAGCAGACGGACAACGAGGGGAAGGCGATGCACGTGATGCTCCTTTTGTTGCTGTTGAAGGCCCAAGCGGGTGTCCACTGCATGCGGTCGGCTCCGCGCGCATGGCGATGCGTTCGACATCCTGGCGCCAGACCACAGCGCGGCGCGGCGCTACCAATGCAACACGCCACGGTAGCGCCGGACCACGTCCGGCGAGCACGCAGCGCGGCAGACCTCAACGCACGACGTTCAGCACTTCGTAGCAGGCGCCCATGGTGTGGTAGTCGACCTTGCCAGCCGGGCTCTTCTCGTCGCTGTACTTGCGGTTGTCAGCGTCGAGGATGCGGAACCATGCGCCGTACCGGTGGTCGACGAAATGGTCCCACGAGTACGCCCAGATACGGTCGTACCACTGCCAATAGCGGTCATCGCCAGTGCGCTTGGCCATCAGTGCGGCGGTAGCCAGCGTCTCGGCCTGCACCCAGAAATACTTGTCGTCGTCGCAGACGAAGCTGTCGCCGCCAATCGGCGCGCCGTCCATGCCCGGCTGCCGGCGCGACTCCGGAGCGAAGCCGTAATACAGGCCGCCGCGCACCTCGTCCCAGCTGCGCGCTACGGCCACATCGAACAGATGCTGCGCGGTCGGCAGCAGCCAGTCGGCCTGCACGTGGCGGTCCAGGATCAGCAGCAGCTTGGCCCACTCGGTCTGGTGGCCGGGCTGGAAGCCCCATGGCCGGAACAGGTGCTTGGGATCGTCCAGGTTGTAGTCCCAGTCGATGTTCCAGTTGACGTCGTAGTGCTCCCAGACCAGACCGCCGGCCTTGGCCGCCTGGCGGCGGGTCATGTTGTCGGCCAGCTGCAGCGCGCGCTCGACATAGCGCTGTTCACCACTGGCCTCGAATGCTGCCAGCATCGCCTCGCACATGTGCATGTTGGCGTTCTGGCCACGGTAACCGGTGAAGTTCCACTGGCCGTCGGCCTCGTCCCTGTACAGGCCGTGCTCTGCTTCCCAGAAGCGCGCTTCCAACAGCTGCCAGGTCTCGTCCATCCACGCGCGGGCTTCTTCGATACCCGCCTTCAATGCACAGCTGTAGGCCAGCAGCACGAAGGCCACGCCGTAGCAGTGATTCATGTCGTCCTCGACCACGCCATCGCGCAGGGTCCAGGCGTAGCCGCCCGTAGCCGGGTTGCGATGCACCTCGCGCAGGTAGCGCACGCCGTGCTCGACCGCATCGCGATACTCGGCATTGCCGAATTCGCGGTAGGCCATGGCGTAGTTGAAGACGAAACGGGTGCTGCTCACCAGGTGGCGATGGCTGGCGTCGTAGATGCTGCCGTCGTCACGGAAGTAATGGAAGAAGCCGCCCTTCGGGTCGATGCAGCGCGGGTGGTAGAACGCCATCGTGTCGGCGATGTGGGCGCGCAGGAACGCGGGAGAACGGAAATCGGGCGAGGTGCTCATGCGGGGAGATCCTGTAGCTGCAGCAGCCGCTGCACTTCATCGAACGAGGGCATTGCAGCGAACGCGCCCTTGCGGGTCACCGCCAGTGCGCCAACGGCGGCGCCGAAGCGCAGCGTGGCGGCGATCGCCTGCGGGTCCTGGCAGAACGCGGCAAAGCCCGCACCTGCCCCACCCCTCTCCAGCAGCCCGACCAGCACACCGCCAACGAAGGCATCACCGGCAGCGGTGGTGTCCACGGTGGCGACGCGGAAACTGCTGACCTTGCCCTGCGTTTCACGGGTATACCAATGCAGCGTGGCGGCGCCGTCGGTGATGATCACCCAGCGTGCCTGCGCGGCCAGCAGGCGACGCAGCACCAGCGCCTCGCCGTCATCACCCAGCGGTGCCGCCAGGTACTCCAGTTCCTCGCGCGACAGCTTGACCAGGTCGGCGCGTTCCAGCGCCTGCCACAACCGCGGTGTCGGGTCGACATCGGCCGGCCACAGCGCCGGACGCAGGTTGAGATCCAGGCTGACCACCGCACCGGCCGTGCGTGCGCGGTCCATGCCGGCGAACGTCGCTTCGGCGATGTCCGCTTCGGTCAGGCTGTTGGAACAGACATGGAAACAAAGCGCGCCATCGAAGCAGCCCGCCTGGAAATCGCTGTCACGGAACAGCAGGTCGGCGGCAGGCGGACGGTAGAAGCTGAAGCTGCGTTCGCCGCCCGCGTCCAGTGCAACGAAGGCCAGCGCGGTCTTGGCCGCGTCGGTACGCACGATGTAGTCGGTACCAACGCCGTGTTCGCTCAGGCTCTCCGCCAGGAAGTCACCGAACATGTCGCGGCCGAGCATGCCGACGAACTGGGTCTTCGCGCCCAGCCGTGCAGCGGCCACCGCGACGTTGGCCGGTGCACCACCGGCGTACTGCAGGAACGCGCGCGGGGTATCGGCCGAGGCCGGCGGCTGCGCTAGTAGATCGATCAAAATTTCGCCGAAGCAGACGATGGAACTCATTTTCGACTCAGCCTCCCTGCGTGCCGGCAGCCGGCGCGCGGGCGCCGACCAGTCCATAGAAAATGATGTAGCCGTAGCACAGCAGCGGCAGGATGAAGCTGGCCTGCACGCCGATGTGGTCAGCCAGGACGCCCTGCAGGTAAGGCACCACGGCGCCACCGACGATGGCCATGATCAGCAGGCTCGAACCCTTGCTGGTCAGCGGGCCCAGGCGCTCGATGCTGAGCGCGAAGATGGTCGGGAACATGATCGAATTGAACAGGCCGATCGCCACCACCGAGTACAGCGCGACATTGCCGGAGGTCATCATGGTCAGCGTCAGCAGGCCCACGTTGACCAGCGCGAAGATCGCCAGCAGGCGGCTCGGCGAGAAGCGCGCCAGCAGCGCCGAACCGGCGAAGCGACCGATCATCGCCATCGTCCAGTAGGCCGACACATAATGGGTGGCTTCCTGCTCGCTGAAACCGCCGATGGTGGGCATCGACAGGTAGTTGACCAGGAAGCTGCCGATCGATACTTCAGCGCCGACGTAGAAGAAGATGCCGAGCACGCCCAGCAGCAGATGGCGCTTGCGCAGCGCGTCCAGGTAGCTGTGCTGATGCCCCTGGTCAGCCTGCTCGGTGGTGTCGTTCAGCGCCGGCAGGCGGAACAGGAACACGAACAGGGCCAGCAGCACAAGCGCCACCGCCAAGCCCACGTAGGGGCCCTGCACGGCGTGGGCCTCGGCGGTGCGGTAGGCCAGCTGTTCGGCGGCCGGCAGCGCGGCGATCTGCTCACCGCTCATGGCCGTGTTGGACAGGATCAGCATGCCGCCGAAGATCGGCGCGATGGCCGTACCCAGCGAATTCAGCGCCTGCGCCAGGGTCAGGCGGCTGGAACTGGTCTGCTCCGGCCCAAGCAGCGCCACATACGGGTTGGCCGCGACCTGCAGCACGGTGATGCCGGTGGCCAGCACGAACAACGCACCGAGGAAGGCGCCGTAGACGCGCAGCTCAGCGGCCGGCCAGAAGCCCAGCGCGCCGATGCCGGCGATCACCAGACCAGCCACGATGCCCTTCTTGTAACCCAGCGCGGCTACCAGCCGGCCCGCCGGCAACGACATCAGGAAATAGGTGCCGAAGAAGGTGAACTGCACCAGCATTGCCTTGGCGTAGTTCAGTTCGAACACCGCCTTCAGATGCGGAATCAGGATGTCGTTGAGGCAGGTCAGGAAGCCCCACATGAAGAAGATGGTGGTGACCACGGCCAGCGCCTTGCCGTTGGTGACGGCAGGCTGGTTGCCCGGGGAACCCGATGGGCGGGGCGTTGCGGAGATCGGCATGCGGTACGCGCCTCGATGCGCGAAAGGTCGTTGAAGCGTGGAAGGGGGCAATCAGTCAGTAGCAAAGCATCAATTCGGGCGTGCGGCACTGCTTTCGCGGATGCGCAACTGTACCGGGGCGACCGTGCGCCGTGGTGGCGCATCCGGTTCCTCCAGCCGCTGCAGCAGCAGGGACGCCGCCTGCCGGCCGCGCTCGCGCGGGTCGGCGGTCAACGTGGTCAGCGGCGGCACGGCAACCGATGCCTCGGAAATATCATCGAAACCGGTCACCGCGAAATCACCGCCGGGCCGGATGCCGCGCGAGTTCAGGCCCAGCATCAGGCCCAGCGCGACAGTGTCGTTGTAGCAGACCGCTGCGCTCGGCCGATGGCCGTCGACGAACAGTTCATCGGTGCGCGCGGCCGCTTCCAGCCGGTTGGGTGCCGATTCGATCATCCAGCCCGGCGGCAATGCCAGCCCGGCTTCGGCCAGTGCCTGCTGGAAGCCGGCACGACGCTGGTGGCAGGAACTCGATGCGGCGTGGCCACCGAAGAACGCAATCTGGCGATGACCGCGCTCGATCAGGTGGCGGGTGGCCAGGTAGGCGCCATGCTGGTTGTCCAGGGTCAGGAAATCCCACTCGGCGCCTTCCAGTTCACGGTTGAACAGCAGCACGTTGGCATTGGCACCCAGCGCCTGCCGCAGCAGCGTGGCATCGCTGCCTTCGGCCGGCGACAGGATCAGGCCTGCAGGTGTGTGTTCCATCAACGTGGACAGCACCGCCTGCTGGCGCTCGGGTGACTCGCCGGTACTGCCGAGCAGGGTCACGTAGCCACGCCCGCCCAGCGCTTCGTCCACACCGGAGGCGAATTCGGCGAAGAACGGGTTGGACAGATCGTTGATGACCAGCGCGATGCTGGATGATGTACGTCGTCGCAGGTTCGCCGCAGCGCGGTTGTAGACATAGCGCTGGCGGCGCAGCTCGGCCTCGACCCGGGCGCGGGTATCGACGTTGACCAGCGGACTGCCGCGCAGCACCAGCGACACGGTCGCGCGCGAAACGCCGATGGCACGGGCGATGTCGGTCACCGTCACCGCCTTGCCGGAACGCTTGCTGGAACTGTCGCCGTTGTCGTTCATCGTCTTCCCGCACTCCGATGGATGCTCAAGCCTAATGGATCGCGGCCCTGTCGTGCCGTGCCGTTCGCTGGGTTGCCTCGAACGGCACAGCCCGGCTCAGTGCAGCTGGCTGCCCGGTGACGCACACCAGGACACCGGCAGATCCTTGACCGCCGTGCCCCAGCCCTCGGTCGGCGCCTGCCCATCAAGCGCAAAACGCAGTTTCGGGCCCTGCTGCAGCTGGCTCCAGCCCATCCATACCGGGGCATGTGCCTGGCCGTCGACCTGCACGCCCTGCACGTACTGCAGGCGACGGCCATCGGCGCCAGGCGCCTCGATGCGCAGGGTGCGGCCGTTGCCCAGCTCGACTTCGACCTTGGCAAAGCGCGGCGTATGCAGCAGGAACTCGCCACTGCCCGGCACCGCCGGGTATACGCCGATGGCACTGAACAGGTACCAGGCCGACATCGTGCCGAGGTCATCGTTGCCGGTCACGCCGTTGGGTGCATTGGTGAACAGCTGCTGCGCAGCACGCACCACCGCTGCGGTCTTCCATGGCTGGCCGATCAGCGTGTACAGCCACGGCGAATGCAGGTCGGGCTCGTTGTTGGGGTTGTAGCGGAACTGGTTGTAGTAGCTGTACGGGCCCACCACCCACTCGCGGCGCGCCGCATTGAGCGGGTCGGCCTGCAGCGCATCCATCGCGAAGAAGGCATCCAGGCGGCGGCCCGCCTGCTCGCGACCGTCCATCGCCTCGACCAGGCCCGGCATGTCCTGCTGCGCCAGCCACTGGTACTGCCAGGCGGTGCCTTCATGGAAACCATGGTGCGAACGCGGGTTGTAATGGCCATCAGCCGGGGTATACCACTGGCCATCTTCGGTGCGCGGGCGCGGGAAGCCGCTGAAGCCGGTTTCCGCATCACGTACCTGCGGGTCCCATACCTTGCGCCAGTTGCGGCCGCGCTCACGCAGGGTCGCTGCGTCCTGGGCGTGGCCAAGGCCGTCGGCCATCTGCGAAAGCGCACAGTCGGCCAGTGCGTATTCCAGCGTTGCCGAACCACCATGATGGGGATCGACGTCCATGCCCTTGGACGGGAATGCACGGTCGTAGACCACGTAGCCCTTGTCCAGATAGGTTGGATTGCCGGAACGGCCGGCCATGCGCGAGTTCAGCGGCGGCGTGCCGAAGGCATTGCGGCGCAGCGCGTCCCATGCCTGCGATTCACGGCCTTTGAGCGCACCGAAGCGCCACAGGTCGACCATGAAGGGGGTGACCGGGTCGCCGGTCATGATGTTGGTCTCGAAGTTGGCATAGCCCCAGCGCGGCAGCCAGCCGCCCTGCTCATCGATCGCCAGCAGGCTGCGGCCGATGTCGCGCGCCACGTCCGGGCGCGTCAACGCCAGCCACTGGTTCTGTGCGCGGTAGGTGTCCCACAGCGAGAAGTACTCGTAGTAGGTCCAACCATCGGCGCGATGGATGCCATCGTCGTAGCCGCGGTAACGGCCGTCGGCATCGCTGCCGGTAAGCGGCTGCAGCAGCGCGTGGTACAGCGCGCTGTAGAACACGGTGCGGTCATCGCCATTGCCCCCCTGCACGCGCACGCGTGCCAGCTGCTCACGCCACGATTGCTGCGACAGCGCGCGCATGCGTTCGAAGCCGAGCAGCGCCCCGCCCTGCATGCCCTCGGCGCGCAGGTTGGTTCGCGCACCTTCGGCGTCCACATGCGAAATCGCGCTGACGGCCGTGACCGACTGGCCTTTGGCCAGATCGAAGCTGAGCCAGGCGCCATTCGGCTTCTGCTCGCCTTCCATGCTGTGGCGCGCGCCTGGCAGGCCGCCGCCCTCGCCCCAGGTGCCATGCGCCTTGAACGGGCGGTCGAACTCGATACGGAACCAGGTGGTGTACTGATGGCCACCGCAGAAGCTCTTGGTGACCAGCTTGCCTTCCACCACGCGGTCGCCAACCACATCGACTACGCTGCCGATCACCGAGTGGCGCTCGTTGGCCTGGCCGACATTGACCAGCACGTGGCCATCGCCCTTGCCCTGGCCGAAGGTGTAGCGCTCCGCAGCCGCGCGCGTACGCGCCGTCGCCTCAGCGTCAATGCCGCCGTAGCTGGTCAGGCGCACCTTGTAGTAGCCGGCCTGGCCGATCTCACCGTCATGGGTATAGGCCGAGGCATACGCCTTGTGGTCGAACTGCTTGGGGTTGGCGGTATCGAAGTCGCCGCCGGGACCGATGCTGCCCGTCACCGGCAGCACCGAGACCTGCCCGCCCTGCTCCCAGCAACCGGCGCCGGACAGGAAGGAGTGGCCGAAACCGCGGATCTTGTCGTCGTCGTAGCGCCAGCCCGAATAGTGGCTGCCGATCGGGCTGACCTGGATCAGGCCGAACGGCGCCGAGGCACCGGGGAAGGTGTTGCCGTCATCCTTGCTGCCGATGAAGGTGTTGACCTCGCGCTCCAGCGCGGCCGGCGCGGCCTGCAGCCAGGGCGTCACCGCCAGAGCCAGCAGGCAGGCGATACGGGCAAGGGGCCGATGGGACAATGCCGACAGGCGGCGGTCGGGACGACGGTGGGACAACCTGGTCACGGGCAGGACTCCTTGGCGGCAGGGCGGCAGCGAAGGACCGACCGCACAGGCCGAGCCCTCGTTTCCATCGGTACAAATCCGCACCCCGGCGGATTTAGATCGATTCAAGTAGAGCATGGGGATTTCGCCCAATGCATTCTGCGGCGCAGCATGAGAGGGGGCTTCGGCCGGGCTGCGCCCGGCACCTGCAGAGGCCGGAGCAAGAGCAGAAGCAGGCTCCCGAGCTGGGCGGGGCGCTGCGGGTATGCAGGACGCGCCGTAAACCCCGCTCCGCGGTCCGGCCCAGCCGCTGGCGGCTGTGCGTTCGGGCGCTTGCGAAGCAGTGCTTCGCAAGCAAAGCGCCCTCACCCATGGGGGCTCGATGGCGCCATCCGTGGCGCCAACGGTCCTGCACACCCACACCGCCCCACCCCTGACAGTTTCCTGATGCCTGGTAGATCCACGCCATGCGTGGATGGATGTTCCTACCGATTTCGAAATCATCGAATGGATTGGATTTCATCCACGCATGGCGTGGATCTACTGTCAGCCGCAGGAAACTGTCGAAGGCGGGGTGGGTCCGGTTGCGGGGGCGTGAGCGCCATGGATGGCGCGACCGAGCTTACAGGGGTGAGGGCGCTGCTTGCGAAGCACTGCTTCGCAAGCGCCCGAACGCACAGCCGCCAGCGGCTGGGCCGGGCCCCGGAGGGGGACTTGCAGCGTCCCCCGCAACCGGACCCACCCCGCCATCCCACGGAACGCCGCTGTTGTTGCTGCTGTTGCTGCCGCACTGGCTTGAAGGCCTCTGCGGGTGCTGGGCGCAGCCCGGCCGGCCCAGCCCATTTGCGCATGTAACCGCTTACAGCAATTTTCCGTAAAGGGTCATTTGTACGACACGTCGCTGCCATATTGCGCAGCAACATGCGTCGGCGCCGTTGCCGTGCTAAAAATCGCCCCGCCCATCGCTTAGATCGATCCAAGACGACAGCGCGATGGCCCGGAGTTGGGGAGCAAGACAGGACGTGCCGCGCCATCTGCCAAGCGCTCGTTGCATCTGCAGGGCGAAGGCAAAGATCGGCATCACGAATTAGATCGATTCAAGTTTCCGCGTCAGTCAGTCACCGGATCAATCCAGGAGAGAGGGAGAGATGGCAATGAGGCATTCAACACGTACACAGGGCCACGACGCGTTGTCGCTGGCCATCGCGCTGGCCCTGGCCGCCGCCGTCGCCCCGCTTGGCGCCTCCGCGCAGCAGGCGACAGCAACGACCGGAGCGCAGGACGCCACCACCCTGGACAGCGTCCAGGTCACCGGCTACCGCTACGCAATCGAAAAGAGCCTGCAGCAGAAGCGCGACGCCAATGCCGTGGTCGAAGTGATCACCGCCGAGGACGTTGGCAAGTTCCCCGACAAGAACGTGGCCGACGCGCTGCAGCGCGTGCCCGGCGTGGTCATCACCCGCAGCGGTGGCGAAGGCAAGTCGGTCAGCGTGCGCGGCCTCGCGCCCGACCTGACCCTGACCCAGTTGAACGGCAACTTCGTCGCTTCGTCGGAAACCAACAACGAAGCTACCCGCTCGTTCAACTACACCCTGCTGCCGTCGAACATGCTGTCCAGCGCCGAGCTGTTCAAGTCGCCGGAAGCGCGCATCGACGAAGGCGGTATCGGCGGCACGGTCATCCTGCATACCCGCCGCCCGCTGGAGATGGAAGCCAATTCCGGCTACGTGAACCTGGAAGGAACCTCGTCCGACACCAGCCACGACGTCGACCCGCAGGTGTCGGCGCTGTATTCCTGGCACAGCAAGGACGAGCGTTTCGGCGTGCTGGTCGGCGTGACCCAGCAGAAGCGCACCAGCCGCACCATGGAAGCCAGCACCGAGGACTACCAGTGGTACGGCAACGGCACCACCGCACGTGATGCCAACGGCAACCTGCTGGAACAGGACGGCATCCACTACTGGTGGGGCGAGTCCGGCTTCAACAACCAGACCGGCAAGAACTACAGCGAGTTCTTCATGCCGACCTCGGTGAACTTCGCGGTGAAGGAAGAGAAGCGTGAGCGCAAGGGCGGCCAGCTGACTTTCCAGTTCAAGCCGATCGACAACCTCACCCTGACCGCCAACTACTTCCGCTTCGAGCTGCAGGGTGATTACACCCAGAACATGCTGAAGGTGCCGGAGTGGAACCTGGCCCGTTACAACCAGGACGGCAACTGGGATGGCGGCCGCCTGCTCAACGGGCTCAGCTTCGACCCCAGCGGCAGCATCGTCACCGGTGCGCAGTACGAAAAGCTGGCCGGCAAGACCTACTACTGCAGTGAAGACGAAGCCGCAGCGGCCGGCATGAAGCCCGGTGGCTGGGGCCCGGACGACTGCACCATCCCCACCCCGCAGCTGACCGGTGGCTACAGCAAGGAAAAGGCGCTCTCGCAGACCGCCGACCTGACCATCGACTGGGACATCAGCCCGCTGTGGAAGGCGTCGTTCACCGGCGGCCGTACCTGGTCTGAAGGCGGCCCGTCGATGAACTTCCGGATGTCAGCCAAGCCGCGTCGCAAGGTCGGCGATCAGTGGCAGTCGGGCAATCAGTACACCGCGTGGGACCTGACCGGCACCCCGTCGGTGCAGTTCTCGCCGGACCTGCAGCAGCAGCTGATGGCCGGCATTGCCGAAGTCGATACCGGTTCCACCGATTCGTCGTGGATGAAGACCGAAGTTGAACAGAACTACTTCCAGGCTGATGTCACCAAGCTGTTCGAAGCCGGCTGGCTGGATTCCATCCAGTTCGGTACCAAGTACCGCGATGGCAAGGTCCACCGCAACACCGGCAACACCTACTGGGTGTGCCCGGGCCTGGACCCGGCCGACTATGACAACAACCGCTACCAGGCCGGTTGCGATCCGACCGCAGGCAATGCGCAGCCGGGCTTCTTCCTGTCCAACCCGATCAGCAACATTGCCGGTGGCTTCAACGCCAACGTGTTCCCGGGCGTCAACTACCCGGCCTACATCGATTACCTGAACAAGACCTACGGCGGTTCGCACAACCGCACCGAGGAAGACTTCGTCTACGACGTCAACGAAAAGATCTACTCGGGTTACTTCCAGGCCAACTTCCGTACCGATCGCGTGCGCGGCAACGTCGGTGTGCGCGTGGTGCGTACCAAGCAGTTCGCGCAGTCCAGCGATTCGGTCGAGCGCTTCAACGACTATTTCGTGGACAACGCCGCCGGTGCACCGATGAGCTGCGATGATCCGGCCGCCGATCCGAACCTGCGCTGCCAGGGCGGCTTCGTGCGCCTGCCGGACAACCAGGTCCGCGACAAGGTCTACACGCTCAGCTCGCTGGACAAGACCTACACCGACTTCCTGCCCAGCTTCAACATCGCCTGGGACATCACCGACAACCTGGTGCTGCGTGGTGCCGCATCGAAGGTGATCGCCCGCCCGAGCTACACCTCCATCGCCTACCCGGGCGGCCTGCGCTACGTCAGCGAGGAATACAGCAACGACCGCCGCGTCGCTGGTGGTACCGACACCCCCGGCTGGTATGGCTCGGGCAGCAACAAGGCGCTGGAGCCGTTCGAGGCCGTGCAGTTCGACCTGGGCCTGGAGTGGTACTTCAAGCCCGGTTCGGTAGCCGGCGTGGCGCTGTTCCGCAAGAACGTGGACAACTTCACCGTGCCGGTGGTGCGCGACCAGCAGATGACCGTTGGCGGGCAATCGGTGACGGTGCAGAAGTATGAAACCCAAGCCAACGGCCGTGACGGTGTCTCGCAGGGCGTGGAACTGTACGGTCAGTACACCTTTGACTTCGGTCTGGGCGTACAGGCCAACTACACCTACAACGACACCAACCTGGCTTCGATCGTGCTGGATGGCGAAGAGATCGGTTCCTCGCCGCTGGTGGGCAGCGCCAAGAACCAGGCCAACGTGACGGTGTTCTACGAGAACGAGAAGTTCCTCGCGCGCGCCTCGTACAACCGTCGTGGTGAAGTGGTCGGCGGCCTCAACAACGGCCTCACCACCTACACCAAGCCCTACGACCAGCTTGATCTGAACGTGGCCTACAACCTGACCCCGGACTGGACCGTGACCGCCTCGGTGCTCAACGCCACCAAGTCCGAGCTGCGCAGCTATCTGGGCAACGACAGCCAGGCCCGCCTGCTGTCCAACATCTACGCCGGCCGCCAGCTGTACTTCGGCGTGAACTGGAAGTTCTAAGGCATTACCCCCGCCTGCGGGCGGGGACGATCCTCCACGGCAGCCGCGCTGGTACAGGTGGCTGCCGTTTTTCGTGGCCCCTGCGCTTCGGGGAATGCTTGACCCTGCCATCGTTGCAAGGTGCACACTGCCTCCACCCCCAAGTGAATCGAAGGAGCTACAGATGGAATTCCATGTGGAAGGCATGACCTGCGGTGGCTGCGCGCGCAGCGTGACCAAGGCGATCGAACTGGTCGACCCGGCGGCGACGGTGTCGGCCGACCCGCCCAGCCGCCGCGTGCAGGTGCAGACCTCGGCCAGCGAAGCGCAGATCATTGCAGCGCTGACCGAAGCGGGTTTCCCGCCGCGTACCGCCTGATCGTCCTGCCAACTGCGTAAAACAATGCCCGTCCCGTGCAACTGCCGGGTCGGGCATTTTCTTTTCCGCAGGTCTTCGTCAGGTCCTGCGCGAGCGCCTGCGTACCGCCCCGGCGGGCGCTGCAACCGGCACAGCGCCCTCCTCGCCCTCCCCCAGCCGCTGCAGGATCGGGCACTCGGGGCGGTCATCGCCGGCGCAGCAGCTGATCAGTGATTTCAGCGTATCGGCCATCTGCCGCATGTTCTCGATGCGCTGCTCCAGATCATCGATGTGCTGCTCGGCCAGGCGCTTGACGTCGGCGCTGTGCCGCGAGGTGTCGTTCCACAGGCCCAGCAGATTGGTGATCTCGGCCACCGAAAAGCCGAGATCGCGTGCGCGACGGATGAAACGCAGCCGATGCACGTCGGCCTGCGAATAGGCGCGATAGCCCGCTCCGGTGCGGTCAGCCTGAGGAATCAGGCCGATCTGCTCGTAGTAGCGGATCATCTTGGCCGACACGCTGGATGCCTTCGACGCTTCACCGATGTTCATTCAATCGCTCCTTCACTGGGCTGCATGGGGCGCCTCAACCATCGGTGCCTGGAAGCGCCGCAGGCGCAGCGCATTGCCGAGCACGAACACACTGGACAGCGCCATGGCACCGGCGGCGAACACCGGTGACAGCAACACGCCCCATACCGGATACAGCGCACCCGCCGCGACCGGGATCAATGCGGTGTTGTAGGCAAAGGCCCAGAACAGATTCTGGCGGATGTTGCCGATGGTCGCCTTCGACAGTGCGATGGCGTTGGGCACACCCTGCAGGTTGCCGGACATCAGCACCACGTCGGCCGACTCCACCGCGACGTCGGTACCGGTGCCGATGGCCAGGCCGACATCAGCCTCGGCCAGCGCCGGCGCATCGTTGATGCCATCACCGACGAACGCGATCTGACCGTAAGCCGCCTTCAACCGGCGCACCGCCTCCACCTTGCCTTCCGGCAGCACTTCGGCCACCACTTCATCGATGCCGAGCTGGCGGGCAATGGCCTGCGCGGTAGCGGCGTTGTCACCGGTAATCATGGCCACCTTCAGGCCAAGCTGGTGCAGGGCGGCAATGGCGGCCGGCGTACTCGGCTTGATCGGATCGGAGACTGCGATGATCGCCGCCAGGCGGCCATCGACGGCGGCATACAGCGGCGACTTTCCTTCGTTGCCCAGGCGATCGGCCAGCGCAGCGAACATGCCGATGTCCACGCCCAGCGAACGCATGAAGCGGTCGGCACCCACTTCCACCCGCGCACCGTCGACGCTGGCACGCACACCCATGCCGGTCACCGACTCGAAATCAACCATCGCTGGCAGCGCGATGCCCTCCTCCGTTGCCGCCTCGACAATGGCGCGGGCGATCGGATGCTCCGAGCGCGATTCCACCGCTGCCACCCATGCCAGTACCTGCGCGCGATCGAAGCCGTCGGCGATCTCCAGGTCGGTCAGCAGCGGTCGCCCTTCGGTCAAGGTGCCCGTCTTGTCCACCGCCACCACCTTGGCATCCTTCAACAGCTGCAGCGCCTCACCCTTGCGGAACAGCACGCCCATCTCGGCGCCGCGGCCGGTGCCGACCATGATCGAGGTCGGCGTCGCCAGCCCCATCGCGCACGGGCAGGCAATGATCAGCACGGCCACCGCGTTGACCAGCGCGAAGGTCAGCGCCGGCGACGGCCCGAAGATCAGCCACACCAGGAAGGTGGCCAACGCCGCCAGCATCACCGCCGGCACGAACCACAGCGTCACCTTGTCGACCACGGCCTGGATCGGCAGCTTGGAACCCTGTGCCTGTTCAACCAGACGGATGATCTGCGCCAGCATAGTCTGCCCACCCACCGCGGTCGCACGCAGGGTCAGCGCGCCCTTCTGGTTGACGGTGCCGCCGACCACGCTGCTGCCAGCCGACTTCTCCACCGGGATCGGCTCGCCGGTGATCATCGACTCGTCGACGAAACTGCGACCGTCGGTCACTTCACCATCCACCGGCACGCGCTCGCCCGGACGCACTTCCAGCAGATCGCCCAGCAGCACCTCGTTGATCGGGATATCGACGATGCGCCCTTCGCGGCTGACGTGCGCCACCTTGGCCTGCAGGTTGACCAGGCGCTTGATCGCCTCCGAGGTGCGGCCTTTCGCACGCACTTCCAGGAACCGGCCGAGCAGGATCAGCGCGACGATCACCGCCGCAGCTTCGTAGTAGACATTCACCGTGCCCGCCGGCAGCAGGCGCGGGATGAAGGTGGCCACCACCGAATAACCGAACGCCGCCGCGGTGCCCACCGCCACCAGCGAGTTCATGTCCGGCGCCAGGCGCAGCAGCGCCGGGAAGCCCTTCTGGTAGAAGCGCCGGCCGGGAATGGCCAGGACCAGCGTGGTCAGCACGAACTGCAGGTACCAGCTGGCCTGCATGCCGATCGTGGACATCACCCAATGGTGCATGCCGGGGATCAGGTGCGAGCCCATTTCCAGCACGAACACGGGGGCCGCCAGCACGCTGGCCAGGATCAGGTCGCGCTTCAGCGCCACCCGCTCGGCATCCTTCTTTTCCGCCGCTTCCTCATCGACCTGGGTACCGCCATCGATCGCGCGTGCCGCATATCCAACCTTGTCGATCGCCGCCACCAGCGCGTCGATGCCGGCAACGCCGCGCACGGTCGCACGCTCGGTGGCCAGGTTGACGCTGGCGTGACTGACGCCCGGCACCGCCAACAGCGCGCGCTCCACGCGGCCGACGCAGGACGCGCAGGTCATGCCTTCCACGGCCAGTTCGGTGGTCGCGGCCGGTACTTCGTAGCCCACCTTCTCCACTGCCTGGATCAGCGCATCGCGGTCGACCGGACCAGAGGAGCGGATGTCCGCGCGCTCGGTGGCCAGGTTGACCGACACGCTGGCGACCCCCTCGACCTTGGCCAGGGCCGCTTCAACGCGGCCAACACAGCTGGCGCAGGTCATGCCTTCGATCGGCAGGCTGATGGTGGAAGCCGTCTCGTGGACGGTTGTGGTGCTGGAGGTGCTCATGGCCTGGTTTCCCTGGTTCCATCTGGAGAGGTGACCAGCCTAGACCTTGCCATCGTGGGAAGGTCAAATCCACCCCACCCCGCCAATGTTCCATCAAAGCCACAGTAGAGCCACGCCATGCGTGGCTGGCGCCGGGCCACGCCCGGCGCCGCCTTCCCTCAGAACGTGAACACATACTCCAGCGCGAACTCGCGTCCCACCGCACCCAGCAGGCGGGTCGGGGCGAAATCGTAGTCGACCTTGTACGGGTCCTTGTGGTTCCAGCTGGTCGCATTGAAAGCGTTGTTCACGTACAGATTGACCTTCATGAACTCGGTCACCTGGTAGCCGACGTTGAAGTTCCAGGTAATGAACGGTCCGACCCGGCCGTAATAGCGCGCCGTTTGCTGCCCCGCATTCGGGTTCGGATTGGCCGATCCATCCGGGCGCGTGGCAGGCTCCAGGCAGTTAAGCGACGGGCTGTCGCTGGGCACGTAACCATCGGCGAACGGCAGGCAGCCACCGGGGTTGTCCAGGCGGTCGGTGCCCCAGTGGTAGCGCACGCCCGGCACCGAACCGATGCGGTCGGCATACACGTTCGCATTCCAGTTGCCGCCCTGCCAGGCCAGGCTGGCGCGCAGCTTGCTGCGCAGGTCACGATCGCGACGTTCCGGATTCGGGTCGTTGGCGTAGCGCTGCTCCTTCGTCGAGATCTGGTTGGTGTAATTCACCCCCAGCTGGAAGCTGCCCCATGCGGCGGTCTCCAGCCGGTAGCGCGCGCTCAGGTCGATGCCGCGCACTTCGCGGCTGGCCAGGTTGAACGGCCCGCGCTCGATCGACACCAGCCGGCCGCTGCTGTCACGGTTCACCCGGGCCAGGATGCCGGCGCAGTACGCGTCACCCGCCGGGTTCGCCCACGGCGTACCGTCCATGTTCTTGCCGGTCAGGCAGCCGGCCTCGCTGGCCAGCACCTCGTCCGCACCGACGTCGACGATCATGTCTTCCAGCTTGATCGCCCAGTAGTCAGCGCTCATCGACAGGTTCGGCAGCACGTCCCAGACGAAGCCGACCGTCCACGAATCGCCGGTTTCCGAGCGCAGCAGCGGCGTACCCCGACGGTTCACGTCGAACGCATACCAGACATCGGTATTGCCCACGCCGCAGTTGTTGACCAGATACGCCCCGCTCTCGATGCAGCGCAGGCGGTCGTAGGTCAGCACTTCGGAACTGCTGGCCTGGCCCAGCAGGTAGTGCATGTCCGGCGCATGGAAGCTGGTCGCGTAGGAGCCGCGCACCAGCAGCGACTCGAACGGCCGCCATTCCAGGCCGGCGTTCCAGGTGGTCTCCTTCTGGCTGCCGATATCCAGCGCCCCGCCGCCGCCGTCGGCCTTGTAGCTGCCGTATCGGTCGTAGCGTGCCGCTGCGGTGGCGATCAGGCTGTCGGCCAACGGAATCTTGAACTCGACGCCGGCCGAATAGCGGGTGCGCTCACCGCCGCCACGATCAACGTTCTGCAGGTCGAAATCGATGCCGGCACGCGGGTCCGGGCTGAGGTGATAGCCCTGCTTGGCCACTTCGGCTACCGCTGCGAACGAGATCGGCCCGGCCCAGCCCTGGAACAGTTCACCGGTGATGTCGGCCGAGGCCTGGTTGACGTAGGACGACGCCCGGTTTTTCGCCACCGTGCCCATCTGCCAGTACTGGTCCGGGGTGATCGGGTTCCACCAGTGCGACTCGTTCAAGGCATAGATCGCCTCGCCATCGCCGGTGGTGCCCAGCCGTGGGCCGAGGAAGAAGTCGTACGACTTCTGCTCGTCGACCACGTTCTGCCGCTCCTCGACGCGGTAGTAGGAACGGCCGACCGTGGCGCTCCAGTCGAAGCGATCGGCCAGGCGCCCGCGCAGGCCCGCGCTGATATCCCACGACAACTCGCGGTTGGTATTGCGCAGCGTGTCCAGGCCACCGACTTCGTTCGGGGTGAACTGGCGCACGCCGAGCACCGGGCGATTGCGGTTGGCATCCCAGTAATAGCCGTTGGCATCGTCGATCAGCGACACGCTCGGCGGATTGGTGCCCCAGACCGCTTCGGAACGGTATACCGCCAGGTTGCTCCAGGCCTGCAGATCGTTGCCGAAATCGAAGGTGGCATACAGGTTGCCCGACAGGTTCTCCGAGCCTCCGGTCAACAGCCAGTTGGCGTAGTCGGCGCTCATGCCGCAGAGGCGGCCGGTGTTGCTCACCGTATTGGCGTTGTAGTTGTAGACCAGGCGGTCGGCGGTGTAGTACTCGCCAGCGAATTTCTCGCAGGTGCCGTCGGGCGGCGCCAGGCGCTGGCCGTTGCTGGGGTCGATCAACGCCAGGCCAGCGGTGGGACGGAAACCGACCTTGCGCTGTTCCATGTTCCAGGACGGGTACAGCGCGTCGTCGGCGTCGTCCATCTGCGGCCGGTCGCGGCCGAACAACGGATCGCGCTTGGTGTACTGCAGGGCGTAGGTGACGCTCCAGTTGTCGCCGGTCTTGCCGCCCGCCCAGGACAGATCCCAGGTATCACGCCCGCCTTCGGTGGAGGTGCCGCCGCGCACGCGCACTTCGTCGCCGTCGTAGTTGGTCTTCAGGATGACGTTGACCACGCCGGCAATGGCGTCCGAACCATAGATCGCCGACGCGCCGCCGGTCAGCACTTCGATGCGCTCCACGGCAGCGGCAGGAATGTTGCTGTAGTTGGAGAAATTGGTCTCGCCGCCATAGGGCAGCGGATAGTCGGCCACACGGCGGCCGTTGACCAGCAGCAGGCTGCGGTTGGGCCCCATGCCGCGCAGGTTCAGGCCGCTCGCATTGGGGGTGTGCGAGCCCCACTGCGACGCCGCTTCGACGGTGCCGGTCGCCTCGGTCAGGGTTTTCAATGCGTCGTAGACGGTGACGAACCCTTCCTTCTGGATCTGTGCGGCGCTGATCACGTTGACCGGGGCCGGGCCCTCGACGCCAGCGCGCTTGATGCGCGAGCCGGTGACGGTGACCGCATCAAGATCCTTGGTCGGCGACGGGGCCGCTTCCTGTGCACCAGCGGCGAACGGCAGCAGGGCCAGGGCGAGGGCGTGGGACAGCAGATGACGGCGGTTGCGGACGGACTGAGCCATGGGTGGTTGCTCTTGGATGGTGGACGCGCGGTCGGATGGCGATCCCGGGCGTTGAATCGATCCATCTCGATTCGATCACCCTCCCCTGTGGATCGATCCAAACTAAAGCACAGCTGAACCACACCCGGCATGCGGCGACGCAGCAACGCACTGCGACATGTCGCTATCGGTTCTCGGTATCCAAGAAAATCATATGTTTGCGAAACATCGCTGAGAGAACGACGCACGAAGCGATGACACGATTGCGACAAACGCGCGCGGAACGGTTTTGTCCGCCTTCAACGATTTCCAAGGTCCGGTGGATCTGGAACAAACCAGCCATCGCGGAGGACGTAGTGGCTTGATGCGTTGCCTCCGGGTCCGATACCCCACCATTCGATGGTGAACCCGTCGTCCTGCCAGGTCACGGAAGAAAAATCGGATTCACTGCCGGGGCTTCCCGAGTTCTGACTGGCGAGGGAGACGGTCTCCAGGCAGCTGCTGATGACTGCACTGCCGCGTTCGATGGGCTTCGGCCGGGTCAATTCGTAAACGGACAAATGGATCTCGCGCCCCGCGCCACAGCGGCCCGTCGGATTGGAGGCGTTTGAATCGAACACCTGATACAGCGCCCGAAAGCGTTTGTTTCCAAGCATATGTACGCGAGTGTCGACGAACGCCCCTGTAGCAGAGGGTGCCAGCGTCACCCCACTCAGCACGGCGTCGATGCTGTTTCCCTCCGGACCGGCCGCCTTCCAGATCAACACTGGTGGCTGTCCTTCATCTGCAGCTATTACGGCGGTTGGCAGCAGACAGAGAAGTAGCAAGAGCAGTCGAGGCATGCGGAAGGAGGATCGTTGCCACAGGGAGTTGGACCCCACTGTCGACAATCCTGACTTGCTCGTCCATTCGGAAACACGGATGCCTCTGCTTTCCGCTGTTTGGCGGACGGGCTGTCCATCCGCGCATGTCAGAAACGTCACTTTTCGGCAAAGGGTGCGCGTTCGGTAATGGGGTCGGAGCCCTTCTGCGAAGGGATCCGACCTCGGCGGCTCTCAGCCGTCCAGCGCCTGCCGCAGTGCGGCCACGGTGGCGGTCGCGGTCTGGCTCCAGTCCGGGTCCAGCCCGCGCAGGGCCGGGTTCTGGAACTGCATGGCCGAGCGTCGCTGCCCTTTGGCCGAGGCATGCAGTTCGAGACAGCCGGTCTTCCGCGCGACGGCGGCGATATTGCCCGGGCCCAGCCCTGCGCCGGCCATGACGCTGATGCGGCCGGCCGCCTGTGCGACCAGCGCGGCCAGTACCTCGGCACCGGCCTCAGCGCTGGCTTGGCCGCCAGAGGTCAGCACCCGCTGGCAGCCCAGCCCGATCACCTGTTCCAGTGCCGCAGGCAGATCGCACACGGCATCGAACGCACGATGGAAGGTCACCTGCAGCGGGCCGGCGGCGCGCAACAGTTCGCGGCACAGCGGCAGGTCGATGCCGCCCTGCACATCCAGCGCACCGATCACCACGCCATCGCAGCCCAGCGCGCGGCACTGGGCGATGTCGCGCAGCATCAGTTCGGTTTCCAACGCGTCGTAGTGAAAATCCCCCGGACGCGGCCGCACCAGCACGAATAACGGAATCTGCAACCGCTCGCGGGCGATGGCGATGCTGGCAAACGACGGCGTGGTACCGCCTTCGGCAAGGTTGTCGAACAGCTCGATGCGATCAGCACCACCGGCCTGCGCGGCCAACGCCGAAGCCACCGAATTGCTGGCGATCTCCAGCGTCAGGCGTGCGCTCACGCCTGCGTGCTCGTATAGATCGACGGTGAGTCGCGCAGGTCGTCCTGGCGCTGCGCATCGCACACCGCGTAGACGAAGCCGCGATGCAGTGCATAGGCACCGACCTCGCCGTGCTTGTTCATCGCCAGGAAACAGACCTGCAGCGTGCGGCTCGCCTCGGGGCGCTTGCGCACCACGCGGTCGATCGCTTCGCGGCAGGCCTGTGCCGGCGAACGGCCCTGGCGCATCAGCTCGACCACCAGGAACGAGGCCGCGTTGCGGATCATTTCTTCGCCCACACCCGAGGCGGTGGCCGCGCCCACTTCGTTGTCCACGTACAGACCTGCGCCGATGATCGGGCTGTCGCCGACCCGGCCGTGCAGTTTCCAGGCCATGCCGCTGGTGGTGCAGGCACCGGCCAGGTTGCCCTTGGCGTCCAGTGCCAGCATGCCGATGGTGTCGTGGTTGTCGCTGTTGCCGGGAAGTCCGCGGCGCTCGGCATTGATCTGCGGCGCGTACTTTTCGGTCTTCAGCCACTCACGCCAGGCCGCTTCGGCCTTCGGCGTCAGCAGGTGCTGGCGCTGGAAGCCCTGCTGCACGGCAAACTGCTGGGCGCCCTCGCCCACCAGCAGCACATGCGGGCTGTTCTCCATCACCCTGCGGGCCACCGACACCGGATGCAGGATGTCGACCAGCGCAGCGACCGCGCCACAGCGGCCGTCACCATCCATGATGCTGGCGTCCAGGCTCAGCACGCCGTCGCGGTCCGGGTTGCCACAATGGCCGACGGTGGGATTGCACAGCTCGCTTTCGGCCCAGCGTGCACCGGCTTCCACCGCATCCAGCGCACTGCCGCCCTGCGCCAGTACCTTCCACGCGGCCTGGTTGGCCGGCACGCCGAAGTCCCAGGTCGAGACCACCTTGGCGCCACCGTGCGTACGTGCCTTCACCACCGGCAACGCTGCCACGCCTGCGGCCAGTGCACCGACCTGCAAAAACTGCCTGCGATCCACCATCTTCGCCTCCGTCTGCATGCTGCGCCCGCCGGCTCGATGCCGGCAGCGCCGATCAATCGTGCGCGGGGGTCCGCGCTGCGTGCCAGGCCGCTGCACCAAGCACACCCAGCTGGCCATGTTCGACCCGCCACACCGGCACCTGGCGCAGCACGTCGGTCAGCACTCCCTTGTTGAGGAAGCGCTCACGGAAACGCCCGTCGGCAAGGAAGTCCTGCACATGGGTGGAAATGCCGCCGGCCAGGTACACCGAGCGCGCGCCCACGGCGATCGCCGCGTCACCAGCCAGGCTGCCCAGCCAGGCGCAGAACACCTGCAGGGTTTCCACCGCCAGCGCGTCGTCGCCTTGCCGCGCAGCCGCGATCAGCGCTTCGGTGCTGGTCCATTGCGGAGCCACGCCACGCAGTTCGCACAGGCAGGGATACAGGTTCATCAGGCCGCTGCCGGACAGCACACGTTCGTTGTCCACATGCGACCAGCGCTGCAGCAGCTGGCCCAGCACATGCAGTTCCAGCGCATTGCCGGCGCCCAACGCAGCGTGGCCGATCTCGCTGGCCAGCACCGGGCGCTCGCCATCGGCGAAGCGCAACGCCGCGCCCAGGCCGGTGCCCGGCCCCAGCACCAGCGCCGGGAAGGTCTTGGCCGGATCGGCATCGCCATTCAGCGGCACCAGCGTGTCGGCCTGCAGGTAGGGAATGGCCAGCGCCACTGCTTCGAAATCATTGATCAGCTGCAGGTCGGGCAGGCCCGACTCGCGGCGCGTCGCCGACAGCGACACCGTCCACGGCAGATTGGCATTGATCAGGCTATCGCCGTCGAGCAGGCCGGCGATGGCGACCACCGCACTGGCCATCGGCTGGCCAAGGCTGGCGGTGAAATCGGCCAGGATCGCCGCCAGGCTGGGGTGGTCGGCACAGGCGTAGGTACGGTAGCTGCCCAGCCGCGGCGCCTGCCCCGGCACGGTCTCAGCCAGCGCCAAGCGGGCGAAGGTGCCACCGACATCGGCGACCACCAGGCTGCGGGGAACGCCGCTGCGGGTGGGTTCGGGTGGAACCGGGGACACTGCTGCAACGTTCACGCTGGCCTGCTTGGATCGATTGAATCGTCCCGATTCTCAGGCATCGGCCGGCCTTTGCCTAGCGCGGCGACACTGGCACCCGGGGTCACATGCCTTCCTGCTCGGCCACCTGGACACCATCCACCAGCACCCGCAGGCGCTGCGGACGGAACCCGGCGAACAGCAGCGGCCGGGTCCGCTCAACCAGCACTTCATGGCCGGCGATGTGGCGCTGCCACGACTGTACCAGCGAGAACGAGAAGTGCGTGCCCGGATGCAGCGGATGCTGCACCCAGACCTTCTCGCTGGCGCTCTGCAGCATCATCGCGCCGGTGAACCAGTGGCGGCTGAGGGTGACCGGCGTGGTGCCGGCCATGAAACGGATATCCATGCTGCGTCCTTTCGTAATGGAAGTGCGTGACGGAGACCCGGCCCGCGCTCAGGGCTGCGCGGTCTGCAGGCTGTAGCTGGTGCTGGCGGTGAACACCGCACCATCCGGCTGGGTGGAACGCACCTCGACCTTGTGGCTGCCCACGGCCAGATCGGTCGGCAACGCACCACGCCACAGGTGCGGCGAAGCGGTGGCTTCCGGCGAACGGTCGTAGCCGCGCAACGTGGCGGCGAGATCGTCGGCGACGTTCTCCACCATCAGCCGCGGATCAGGCTGGCTGACCTGCTTCATCGGCTGCCAGGCGCCGCCATCGACGCGGTACTCGACCACGCTGGCATCCTCGCCCATGTAGACGTTGGCATAGATACCCCACGCCGGATACGCGCCCTTGCGCAGCACCTTCGGCGCATGCAGGCCGATCTGCTCGCTGGCGGCCGCACCGGCCACCCGGTACTGCAGGCGATAGCTGCCGTTGCCGGCCACGTCCAGCAGCGCATAGCCCTTCGGCGTGCCATCGCTCATGGTGCTGTCCGGCACGCCGGCGGCATTCTTCACGCCCGACCAGAACGCACCGCAGTTGGCGCCGACGTTGTACTCGTGCAACGGCCTGGCACCCTGCCAGCCGTCAGCCTTGCCGTGGTAGACATGCTGCTGGGTGTGGCTGTGGCCACTGAGCACCAGCACGTTGCGGAAGTCCTTCAGCAGGTCGAACAGGCGCTGACGGTCGGCATGGCGGAAGGTCTCGCGACCCGGTGCCGCATCGAACAGCGGAATGTGCATGCCCAGCACCAGCAGGCGGTCCTTGTGCAGGCCCTTCAGATAGGCAGCAAGGAAAGCGAACTGATCCTCGCGCAGGCCACCAACATACCTGGGCTTGGCATTGGGGTCGTAGACCACGTCGTCGAGGAACACGAAGCTGGCGCCGCCCTCTTCCACCGCATAGGTATCGGGGCCGTAGATGTTGCGCCAGCTGTCCAGCGAATGCGCGTCATTGGCCGCGTCGAAGTCCAGATCGTGGTTGCCGGGCACGTGGAACCACGGCACGCCGAGTTCGGTGGTGACCTTGTTGATCGCCGGGTACAGGGTCAGGTCGTCGTTGACGATGTCACCGAGCGTGGTACCCAGGCGCGCCTTGGTCTGACCCACCAGCGGCGCCACGATCGACTGCTGGTAGTAGCCGATGTCCTGCAGGCTGGCGGTCTGCGAATCGGTGAACACCAGCATCTGGAAGCCGCGGCGGCTGTCATGCCGGTCGTTCTGCAGCGCGAAGTCCCAGTTGCGGGCGACGTCACTGGTGGCCGCGATGCCGCCGTACTTCAGCGCAGGGGAACCGTTCGGCCGGTAGTGCCGCCAGAACGACGGCAGGCCGTCGGCGGCCTTCGGGAAGGAATAGGCATCGGGCTTGATGACGAAGACCGTCTGGCCGTCACGCACCGGCAGGCTGTAGCTGCCGTCGGCAGCGGTCTTGACGATGGTTTCGCCATTGGACACCTGCACGCCGGCCAGACCCGGATCAGTCGCACCGCGGCCTGGCTTGCCGTCACGCTCCAGATAGACCTTGCCGCTGACCACGGTGTCCGCGGCCCAGGCCGGCGAGGTCAGCAACAGGCAGCACAGCCAGGCGGCAGGCAGTTTCATGGGGGCGGTCCGGGAAAAAGAAGACGCCATATTGTAGGTGCGGACCGTTGGTCCGCACACCTCGGTCAACGATGGCGCTTTTCCAGCACGTCGCGGGCATCTTCCAGCGACAGCCCGCGCGCGCGCAGCAGCACCAGCAGGTGGTACAGCAGGTCCGACGCCTCACCCAGCAAGGCCTCATCGTCCTGTGCCACCCCGGCCAGCGCCGTCTCCACGCCTTCCTCGCCCACCTTCTGCGCGATGCGGCGGATGCCGCCCTCGAACAGCGACGTCGTATAGCTGCCGGAAGGGCGAAGCGCCTCACGTACCGCGACCAGCTGGTCCAGGCCACCGAGGAAGTCCTTCGGCGCACCGTCGAAGCAGCTTTCGGCCCCGGTGTGGCAGGTCGGGCCTGCCGGGCGTGCCAGCACCAGCAGCGTATCGGCATCGCAATCGACGCTGATCGACTGCACCGCCAGCACATTGCCGGACTGCTCGCCCTTGGTCCAAAGACGCTGCTTGCTGCGGCTGAAGAAGGTCATGTGGCCGATGGCCAGCGTCGCTGCCAGCGACTCGGCGCTGACATAGCCCAGCATCAGCACCTGCAGGGTGTCGGCATCCTGCACCACGGCCGGCAACAGCCCATCACCCTTGCCCCATTCCAGCGTTTCCAGCGCCTGCGGCGACGGCCGCACGTCAATAGACATCTCGTACCTCGATCTGCTGCTCGCGCAGGTAGCGCTTCAAGTCGGCAATGGCGATGGCGCCACTGTGGAACACGCTGGCCGCCAACGCACCGTCAACGTCGGCCTGGTCAAAGGCCTGGGCGAAGTGCTCCATCGTACCCGCACCGCCCGATGCGATGAGGGGCACGTGGCACAGCGCACGCGCCTGGCGCAACTGCTCAACGTCATAGCCGCGGCGCACGCCATCGCTGTCCATGCAGTTCAGCACGATCTCGCCGGCACCCCGGCGCTGCGCGTCGACGATCCAGTCCAGCGTGCGCAGCGGCACCGCCAGGGTTTTGTCCGGGTCGCCGCTGAAACGGCGTACGCGCCACTGGCCGTCGTCCTCACGTACCGAGTCGACACCGACCACCACGCACTGCACGCCGAACTCTTCGGCTAGTTCGGTGATCAGTTCCGGGCGGCCCAGCGCGGGTGAGTTGATCGAAATCTTGTCCGCACCGGCGAACAGCACGCGACGCGCGGTCTCCACGCTGTCGATGCCACCGGCTACGCAGAACGGGATATCGATCAGGCGCGCGATGCGTTCGATCCAGGCCACGTCCACCGACCGTGCCTCCGGGCTGGCGCCGATGTCATAGAACACCAGCTCGTCTGCACCCTGGTCGCGATAGCGCTGCGCCAGCTCGGCGATGTCCCCCATGTCGACGTGATCGCGGAAACGCACACCCTTGACCACACGGCCATCGCGCACGTCCAGGCACGGAATGATGCGGCGGCTCAGCATGCCAGCGCCTCCGCAAGGTCCATGCGCTGTTCCAGCAGCGCTTTGCCGAGAATCGCACCACCACAACCGGCGGCCTGTGCCGCAGCCACGTCGGCCACATCGCGGATACCACCTGACGCCTGGATGGCCACGCCCGGCAGCAACGTTGCGAGGTGCTGGTACAGGCTGATGTTGGGGCCGGCCAGCATGCCGTCGCGGGCGATGTCGGTGCACAGCAGGTGGCGCATACCCGCCTGCGCGTAGCGTTCGGCCAGCGCATCCAGGGTCACCCCCGCGTTCTCGGTCCAGCCGTGTACCGGCAGCTGCCACTGCCCCTGCGCGTCCTGCCGTGCATCGAGGGCGATGGTCAGCCGCTCCGGGCCGAACTCGCCCAACCAGCCGATCACCTGCTCGGGTTCGCGCACCGCCAATGACCCGATCACCACGCGGCTGGCACCAGCATCGAGGATGCGTGCCACATCGTCACGGCCACGCACGCCGCCACCGGTCTGCACCTGCAGCGGAGTCTGCGCACGGATCGCGGCCAACAGCGGCGCCAACGTGTAGCCACCGGCACGTGCGGCATCCAGGTCGACCAGATGCATCCACTGCGCGCCCTGCACTGCGAACGCCTGCGCACGCGGCAACGGATCGTCGCCATAGTGGGTTTCCTGCGCGTAGTCGCCCTGGCGCAGCCGCACCACGCGGCCATCACGGATATCCAGCGCGGGATAGACGGTGAAACTCATGCAGCGGTGCCCTCGAGGAAATTGCGCAGCATCAGCGAACCAGTATCTCCGGACCGCTCGGGATGGAACTGGGCGCCGAAGTAGCGGCCCTGCTCGACCACGGCGGTGAACAGGCCGCCGTGATCACAGGCGGCGACGGTATGGCTGTTCAGCGGCGCGGCGTAGCTGTGTACGAAATACGCACTGGCGCGCTCGGGCACCCCCTGCAGCAGCAGCGACGGGCGCAACGGCAGCAGCCGGTTCCAGCCCATGTGCGGCACACGGATGCCACAGGCCGGCACCAGCTTGCGCACCACCCCGGGGATCAACCCAAGCGTATTCACGCCGGCCTCTTCGGAACGATCGAACAACAGCTGCATGCCCAGGCAGATGCCCATCAGCGGCACCTGCAGCTGGCGCAACGGCTCGACCAGGCCCTGCGCATGCAGGCGCTGCATGCCGGGGCCGGCCGCGCCGACGCCGGGCAGGATCACCCGTTGCGCGCCGGCCAGGCCTTCGGCATCGCGAACCAGCTTCACCGTCGCACCGAGCCGTTCCAATGCGTAGCGCACCGACCCCAGGTTGGCACCGCCGGCATCGATCAGCACGACCTCGCTCACAGCGCCCCCTTGGTGGTTGGCAACGCGGTGCCCTGCCGCGCAAGCGCCGGCCGCAACGCACGTGCCAATGCCTTGAAGCAGGCTTCGACCTTGTGGTGGTCGTTGTCGCCACACACCTGCAGGTTGAGGTTCAGGCCGCTGGCATCGCACAGCGAACGGAAGAAGTGCGGGACCAGCTCGGTCGGCATGTCGCCCACGCGCTCGCGCTTGAACTCGCCTTCGAATACGAAATACGGACGGCCGCTGAAATCCAGCGCAGCACTGGCCAGGGCTTCATCCATCGGCAGGGTGAAGCCGTAACGGCCGATGCCGCGCTTGTCGCCCAGCGCCTCGCGCAGGGCCTGGCCCAGCGCAAGTCCGGTGTCTTCGATGGTGTGGTGTTCGTCGATGTGCAGGTCGCCCTCGGCGCGGATGTCCAGGGCGAAACCGCCGTGCTTGCCGATCTGTTCCAGCATGTGGTCGAAGAACGGCAGGCCGGTGTGGATGTCCGCATCGCCGGCACGGTCCAGATCCAGTTCGACGCGGATCTTCGTCTCCTTGGTATTGCGCTGGACCACTGCCGTACGCGGTGCATCGGCCAGTGCGTGGGCGATGGCCGGCCAGTCCCACTCGCCGCCGAACTGCTCGGTGCGCAGCTGGAAGCCACGGATGTTGAGGTTGTCGGCGAACTGCAGGTCGGTGATGCGGTCGCCCACCATGCCCGAGCGCGCCCAGTCGACGCTGCGGTCCTGCAGGTAGGCCGTCATCAGGCCGATGCCCGGCTTGCGCGTCGGCGCGTTGTCGTGCGGCCAGCTGCAGTCGACCAGCACGTCACGGAAGACGATGCCCTGGCTTTCGAAGATCTGCAGCATCAGGTCGTTCGGGCCATCGAAGCTGGCGCGCGGATAGCCTTCGCTACCCAGGCCATCCTGGTTGGTGACGATCACGAACTGGTAGCCGGCATCGCGCAGCTTCAGCAGTGCCGGGATTACCTGAGGTACGAAACGCAGCTTCTCGTAGGCATCGATCTGGAAATCCGCCGGTTCCTCGATCAGGGTGCCGTCGCGGTCGATGAACAGAATGGGCGTCATGCCACGGCCCTCCGTGTGGACAGGGCGGCAAGCACGCGGTCGTTCTCCTCGGGGCTGCCGATGCTGATGCGCAGTGCATCGCCCAATAGCGGCGCAGCGCGCTGATCGCGCACCACCACGCCAGCAACGAGCAGCGCGTCGAACGCGGCCTGGGCATCGGCAAAGCGGACCAGCAGGTAGTTGCCGGACGAAGCGTATATCCGGTCGATGCCAGGCAGGCCTTGCAGGGCGTGGTACAGGCGCTGGCGCTCGGTGATGACCGTGGCTACCCGCTCAGCGGTGCGCGCAAGCGCGGCCGGCTGCAGTGCCTGCACGGCCAGCTCGGCGCACGGCGTCGGCACCGGGTACGGCGCCTGGCAGCGGCGCAACACGGCAATCAGCTCCGGCGCGGCGATCAAGGTGCCGATACGCGCGGCGGCCAGAGCGTGCGCCTTGGACAACGTGCGCAGCACCGCCAGGTTGGCGTGCGCGGCAAGCAACGTGGTCGCCGAAGCGCGCCGCGCGTACTCGACATAGGCCTCATCCACCACCACCAGCGCCTGCCCACGCAGGGCAGCAGCCACGCGTTCGATCTCCGCCAGCGGGATATCACTGCCGGCGGGATTGGACGGCGCGCACAGGAACACCAGCTTGGCGCCCTGCCCCTTCGCAGCGGCAATCACCGCATCCAGATCCGTGCGCAGGCCATCACCATCGTCGATCAACGGCACTTCAATCAACGGCGCACCCTGCAGGCGTGCGCAGACCGCGTACATGCCGAATACCGGCGGCGTCACCAGCACGCCATCGCGGCCTGGTACGCACATGGCGCGCGCCAGCAGATCGATCGCTTCGTCGCTGCCACGGCCTACCAGCAGCTGTTGCGGCTGCACGCCGTACAGCGACGCCAGCGCTTCACGCAGCGCAGCCGGTTGCGGCTCCGGGTAGCGGCGGCTGCCACCGGTGGCGTCGGCCGGATTGGCCCACGCCGATTCGTTCGCGTTCAACCATACTTCACCCTGCACAGCGCTGCTGCGCGCCGAACTGTAGCCGGCGAAGGCCTGCAGGTCCGGCCGTACCAGGGCCAGCACGCCATCGATGTCCGCGCTCATGCGGCCACCTCCATGCGCAGGGCGACGGCACGTTCGTGTGCATCCAGCCCTTCGGCGCTGGCGATGGTGCGCGCGCACCCACCGATCGCGGCCAGGCCAGCGGCGGTCGCGCTCTGTACGCTGATCAGGTTCTGGAAGCTGGCCACGCTGACGCCGCTGTAGGCGCGCGCGGCACCGGCGGTGGGCAGCACGTGGTTGGTGCCGCTGCAGTAGTCACCCAGTGCTTCCGGCGTGTAGTCGCCGAGGAACACCGATCCGGCCGCCTGCACCTGGTCCAGCCACGCGCGCGGTTCGCGCAGGGCCAGGATCAGGTGTTCGGGGGCGTAGCGGTTGCTGATCGCAAAAGCATCGGCCAGCGATTCCACCTGGATCAACTGCGATGCCGACAGCGCTTGGCGGGCGATGTCCTGCCGCGGCAGCAATGCCACCTGGCGTTCAACTTCGGCCTCGACGGCGGCCAGGATCGCCGCGTCATCGGTCAGCAGCAGTACCTGTGAATCCGGGCCGTGCTCAGCCTGCGACAGCAGATCGGCGGCTACGAATGCAGGGTTGGCACCGGCATCGGCGATCACCAGCACTTCCGAAGGACCGGCCGGCATGTCGATGGCGGCGGCACCGTCCTGTGCCACCTGCTGCTTGGCCTCGGTGACGAAACTGTTGCCGGGCCCGAACAGCTTGTCGCTCGCCGGAATGCTCCCGGTGCCGTACGCCATCGCCGCGATCGCCTGCGCACCACCCAGCTTGAACACACGTTGCACGCCGGTCAGGCGCGCGGCCACCAGCACTGCAGGATCGGCCGTACCGTCGGCACGCGGCGGCGTGCACAGCACTACCTGCGGGCAAGCGGCCAACTGCGCAGGCACGCCCAGCATCAGCGCGGTGGACGGCAACGGCGCACTGCCGGCCGGTACGTACAGGCCAACCCGGCCGATCGGCCGCAGCATGCGCTCGCAGACCACACCCGGCGCGGTTTCCACTGCATAGCCCTGGCCCATCCCCGCCTTGTGGAAGCGGGTGATGCGCTCGGCCGCCTCGACCATGGCCTGGCGCAGCGCGGCCGGCACGGCGGCTTCCGCGGCAGCGAACTCGCTGTCGGAAACTTCGAAATCCTGCAGGTCCACGCCATCGAAGCGCGCGGTGATCGCGCGCAACGCGGCATCGCCCTGTGCACGTACCTGCGCGATCAGCGCGGCCACCGCATCACGGGTCTGCTGCGCCACGGCCTGCACCGGGCGGGTCAGCGCCGCGCTGCGTGCGGCCTCATCAAGTTGCGACCAGATCAGACGATTCATGCCAGCGACCGCTCCACGCTCAATACCATCAGGCCCTGGGCGCCGGCGCGCTCCAGTTCTTCCATGCGCTGCCAGGTCAACGGACCGGGGCACATGGTCTGCAGGCGCAACGCACCGCCATCGGCAGGCAAACGCACCAACGGTTCGGCATCGGCCAGCAGTTGCGCCAGCGCGTCGACGCGGTCCTCGCTGGCGCGGAACATCAGCAGCTTGCGGTCCTGTCGCTGCACCACACCGTCCAAGCGGCGCAGCAGCATGCTGCGCAGTGCGCCGCGCGCATCATCGGGAACGCGTACCGCACCGGCCAGCACGGCTTCGCTGTCGAGCAGGTTGTGCACCGGGGTGAGCTGGTTGGCACGCAGGGTGGCGCCGCTGGAGACCAGGTCACAGATCAGGTCGGCGGTGCCCAGGCGCGGCGCGATCTCCACCGAGCCGGACAGCTCCACCACCTGCGCATCCACGCCCTGCGCGGCCAGCCACTGCTTGAGGATGGCCGGGTAGCTGGTGGCGATGCGGGTACCGGTCAGTTGTGCCGGCCCCTGCCATTGCCACTCTTCCGGCACCGCCAGCATCAACCGGCACTGACCGAAGCCCAGCCCACGCAATGCCTGGTAGGCGTCGGCCAGGCCGATCTGGCGACGCGCGGCGGCCTGTTCGTCCAGTTCGTTGCGGCCGACGATGCCCAGGTCGCAGACGCCATCGGCAATCAGGCCGGGGATGTCGTCGTCGCGCACCAGCAACAGGTCCACCGGCAACGATTCGCCATAGCAGAACAGCTTGTCGCGACTCTCGCGCCAGCTCAGGCCACAGGCGCTGAGCAGGTTGCGGGCGGGCTCGGCCAGCCGGCCACTCTTCTGGATGGCGATACGCAGCCGGTCTCGCGCCGGCGCTGCCTGGGTTGCACTCATGGGGGAGGTCTCGAAGTTCGGAACGGGCGCGGATCAGCGCGAAGCAAGGCGGTCGACGGCGGCGGCATAGCCTCGATGGCCATGCTCGAGCGTGCGTGCCACCCGTCCGGTGGTAGTCACGCTGACGCCGGTGCGCTCGTGGATCTCGCGGTACGGCACGCCCTGCTGCAGCAGCGGCACCACCTTCCAGCGGTCGGCCATGGCTTCCAGTTCGGCCGGCGTGCACAGGTCACGCAGGAACGCGACCACCTGTTCCGGCTCGCGCAGGGCAGCAAAGGCCTGGGCCAGGGCGTCCAGATCGGCTTGCGGGTCTTTGGCGGCGATGTCGGGGCGGGCTTTCACGGGCAGGACTCTTGCATCAATGTAATAGCGTGTTAGTACATTAGCGCATTCTTGCGCGGCGCGTCAAACCGAGAGGCCATGGGGTCAGATCCGTTTTCCCAGGGGAAACGGATCTGACCCCGGAACCGAGCGGCGGAAACGAAAACGCCCACCGGGCGGTGGGCGTTCGGATGCTGCGATGTACGTGACCCCGATCAGGGCGGACAGCGGACCTCCGCCTGCAGCGCGCCGCGCCGCAGGCATTCACCGAACAGGCTGCCCTGCCGGCTGGGATGGGACTGCAGGTTCTGCAGCGCTCCTGCCCGGCCCGGGCACGCACGCGCGGCCAGGGCCTGCAGATCCCGCTCCAGCTGCGCCCGGTCGATCACATGGCAGCGATCAACCACCAGCTGGTAGTGCGCCGGGCCGATCCGGGTGCTGCGCAGCGCCGGATCGCTCTGGCAGCCCGCCAGCAGGAGCAGCATCAGCGCCCCTGCGGCGGCAGGCTTCACGCCATGACCCGCGACTGCTCCAGCTCCACCTGCAGCGTGCTGGCCAGTTCGTCGCGCGAGATCTCGAACTGCTGCTCGCGCAGCAAGTCCTTCACCGCCACCACGCCGCGCGCCAGTTCGTCTTCGCCAGCCAGCACCACGAAACGGATACCCGCCTTGGCCGCGTACTGGAACTGCTTGCCGATCTTCTTCGGCTCCATCTGCACTTCGGTGTTGATGCCACCGGCGCGCAGGCGGCGGGCAATGTCCAGCGACTGCGGCATGCCCTGCTCGTCCATCAGCGCTACCAGCGCCTGCACGCTGCTGGCCTCGATGCCCTCGATCAGGCCGGCTTCGCGCAGCTGCCAGAACAGGCGCGACAGGCCGATGGAAATGCCCACACCCGGCAGCTTGGATTTGCTGTAGTGGCTGGCCAGGTCTTCATAACGGCCACCGGAACAGATCGAACCGATCTGCGGGTGGTCGGTCAGCGTGGTCTCGTACACCGTGCCGGTGTAGTAATCCAGGCCACGTGCAATGGAGAAGTTCAGGCAGTACGCGCTTTCCGGCACGCCCAGCGCCTGCACCAGCTGCAGCACTTCGCGAAGCTCGGCCACGCCGGCACGCAGGATCTCCGACGAACCGGCACCGGCTTCCAGTGCTGCCAGCTGCGCCAGCGCATCGGCATGACCCTGCGAACGCACGGCGACGAAGGCCAGGATCTTCTCGACCTGTTTGGCCGGAATACCGAAGCCCTCGCCCACCAGCGTCTCGCGCACGTAGTCAGGGCCACGCTTGTCCAGCTTGTCCACTTCGCGCAGTACCGCCAGCTGGCGCTCGCCCTCGGCCACGCCGAGGCTTTCGAAGAAGCCGCGCAGCAGCTTGCGGTTGTTCAACTGGATGCTGAAGTCACCGATGCGCAGTTCGGCAAACACCGCGTGGATGACCGCCAGCACTTCGGCGTCGTAACGCACGCTCAGGCTGTCCTTGCCGATCACGTCGATGTCGCACTGGTAGAACTCGCGGAAGCGGCCGCGCTGCGCACGCTCACCGCGGTAGACGCGCTGCATCTGGTAGCGGCGGAACGGGAAGGTCAGCTCGTGTTCGTGCTCGGCCACGTACCGCGCCAGCGGCACGGTCAGGTCGAAGCGCAGTGCCATCTCCGGCAGCGAACGGTCGCCGGATTCGGCGGCGTTGGCCAGCGCGCCGGTGGACTGCACGAAATACACCTGGCGCTCGGTCTCGCCGCCGGACTTGGTCAGCAGCACATCGGACAGCTCGAACACCGGCGTCTCCACCGGCAGGAACCCGAAGCGCTCGTAGTTGCGGCGGATGACGTCCAGCATGCGCTGGAACGCAATCTGCTCGCGCGGCAGCAGTTCAAGGGTGCCGGGCGGGGTACGGGGCTTGATCACGGGCGGAGCTCCTGCGGAATCGGGGACGTGGGAGGGGGCGACATTCTAGCGCCCCGCATCGCTCAGCCGCAGATAAGGGGTCCAACGGCCGCTTGAAGTATCATAAAGCCCTCCCCCGCCCGCGATACGCCCACGCAACATGTCCCGGCCTTCCGGCGCTCCGCCCGCCACCAACGACCCCGCCGCGCCGTCCTGCGCCACGCTGGACTGCCTGCACTGCTCGGTACGCCACCTGGCGGTGTGCTCTGCGCTGTCGCCCGATGAGGTGCAGGCGCTGGAACAGGTGACCGTGTCGCAGCAGGTGACGATGGGCAGCACCCTCGCCCGCAGCGGCGAAGAGCGCCAGCATGTCTATACATTGACCGGCGGTGCGCTGCGACTGGTGCGCACGCTTGCCGATGGCCGCCGGCAGATCAATGGCTTCGTGCTGCCTGGTGATTACCTGGGCCTGAGCGGCAGCGACCACCATCGCTACGACATCGAGGCCATCGCCGACAGCCGCGTGTGCCGCGTCGCCCTGCCGCAGATGAAGGGCCTGCGCGCCCGCTATCCGCACCTCGAGCGCAAGCTGCTGCAGCGCGCCTGCCAGGAGCTGGATGCCGCGCAGGATGCCGCCTTGGCGCTGGCACGCCTGCAACCGGCGGAAAAACTTGCTGATTTCCTGCTTCGCCTGGCCGCGCGCGAGGCCAAGCTGGGCGGAGATGGCCTGCGCGTTTCGCTGCCGATGGGCCGCGGCGACATTGCCGATCATCTGGGCCTGACCATGGAGACGGTCAGCCGTACCTTCACCAAGCTGCGCCAGCAGGGGTTGATCGCCCTGCCCCATCTGAACGTGGTTGAGATCCTCGACGAGGATGGCCTGCGCACGCTGGCCGGTGAAGTGCAGGGCTGAGCGCCCTGACGTTGCTGGGGTTGCCGGCCAGCGGCCGGCACTACCCATGACCCAGACGTCTGCCGATGCCGGCCAGCGCCCGGCAACCGCAGAGATTTCCAATCAACGCAACAACACCTCGCGCAACCCTGCGTAATCAGCCGCCAACGGCTCGGCATGCGCTGGACGCTGCAGCAGCGCGTCCAATGCCGGCGGCACCGCCACGGCTTCGCCGATCAACGGTTCCACCACCGCCTCGAACTTGGCCGGGTGCGCGGTAGCAACCACCGCCCAGTCGCCCTTGGCGCCACCCACGCGCAGATCCTGCAGCACCTTCACCGCCGTGGCCGTGTGTGGGCAGAACAGTTCACCGTCGCTGGCATGGGCGCTGGCGATGGTCGCGCGAATGGTCACGTCATCCACTGCGAAGGCGCGGAACGCTGCGCGCAATTCGGCATCGTCGCCCTGGTACAGCCAGCGCAGCCGCTCGAAATTGCTGGGCGCGCCGACATCCATGGCGTTGGCCACGGTCGCAATGCTGGCCGCCGGCCGGTACTGATCTCCACCGAAGTAGCGTGGCAGCACCGCATTGGCATTGGTCGCCAGCACGATCTGCCCGATCGGCACGCCCAGCGCGCGTACCAACACCGCCGCCATCGCGTTGCCGAGATTTCCGGTGGGCACCACCAGGTTCAAGCGCCGTTGATGCTGCGCGTGATGGGTCAGCGCCGCATGCGCGTAATAGCTCATCTGCGGCAGCAGCCGACCCAGGCTGATGCTGTTGGCTGAGCTCAGCGGCACCTGCGCCTGCAGATCACGGTCGGCCAGCGCCTGCTTCACCATCGCCTGGCAATCATCGAACGAACCGGCCACCCGCAGCGCCTGGATGTTGTCGCCGAAGCAGCCGAGCTGATGCGCCTGTCGCGGCGACACCCGCCCATCGGGATACAGCACCACCACGCGTACACCGGGCTGCCGATGGAAGGCCGCCGCCACCGCCGCACCAGTGTCACCGGAAGTGGCCACGACGATGGTCAGATCGCGGCCCTTGCCGGCCTGCAGCCGCGACAGCACACCGGCGAGGAAGCGCGCGCCGATGTCCTTGAACGCCGCTGTCGGCCCATGGAACAGCTCCAGCACGTAGTCATTGCTGTTGCGCAGCGCGCGCAATGGCACGAGGAAATCGAAGGCCTCACGGCAGATCGATGGCAAGGCATCGGCCAGCGCATCCCCGTCGAAGAAAGGCGCCAGCAGGTCAGCGGCGGTGTCGGCCAGGGTCGCACCGGCCTGCAGCGTGCGCGGCGCCGGCAGCGCCTGCGGAACGTACAGCCCGCCATCGGGCGCGAGACCGGCGGCGATGGCCGCACTGAGTCCAACAGCCGGCGACTGGCCACGGGTCGAAACGAATTGCATGGGATCGATATCCGGTAGGGAGGAAAAGTTCAGCACAGGCGGGCTCCGGGTGCATCCAACGGCGAGATCCAGGCATCACTGTTGAAGCCGGCAGCGGCGAAGGCCGCACGCACCGGCTGCGCTGCCGCGCGCGCCTGGTCTGCATCTTCGAACCAGGCAAATACACTGGGCCCGGCGCCGGAAATGCCTGCGCCCATCGCGCCTGCAGCCAGTGCGGCATCACGCGCCGCACCGAAGCCAACGATCAGGCCCGCCCGCCGCGGTTCGACCAGCACGTCACGCAGGCCGGCGCGCACCAGCGATGCATCGCTGCGATGGCATCCACTCAATACCAGCGCCAGGTTGGCGCTCTGCGCAACGAATTCGCCCAATGCATAGCTGCCCTGCAGCGCCTGCCGCGCACGCCGGGTTTCCAGCACCGCATGTGGATGTACCAGCAGGCTGTGCCAGCTGGCCGGCACCGGAACCGGCACCAGACGATCGGCCGTGCACAACGCCACACCTCCCAACAGCAGCGGGCCGACGTTGTCGCCATGGCGGCCACCGCTGGCCACCGCTTCGCCATCCACTGCGAACGGATACAGCGCCTCACGCGACAGCGGTACGTCCAACAGTGCATTGGCCGCCACCAGTGCGGCCACGCAGGAGGCCGCCGATCCGCCCATGCCGGAGCCGAAGGGAATGCCCTTGTCGATCTCGATGGCGAAGCCGAAGCCCAGCCCCAGCGCCGCCCGCAGCGCGATCAGCGCCGCGCCAGCGGTGTTGCCGGCGGCTTCCAGCGGCAGCTCCACCGCACTGCCGCGGATGGCGTCGATGCGCACCCGTGGTTCGTCGATGCGGCGCACGCTCACCGTATCGCCGATACCGGCGATGGCGTGGCCCAGGATGTCGAAGCCCACGGCCACGTTGGCCACCGACGCGGGCGCGAAGGCGCGTGCGATCACAAGCGCGCCCCTTCGCCGGCCGCCACCCGCAGCAGATCAGCGAACACACCGGCAGCGGTGACTTCCGGGCCCGCACCCGGGCCCTGCACCACCAGCGGGTTGTCGCAGTAGCGGCGCGTACGGAACTGCACCACGTTGTCGGTCAACCGCAGGTTGGCGAACGCGTGGTCGGCCGGCAGCTCCTGCAGGCCAACCGAGGCACCGTCCGGCCCCAGCCGCGCGACGTAGCGCAACACTGCACCACGCTCACGGGCCTCGTGCAACCGCGCCAGCAGCGCCTCATCGGATGCGCCCAGGCGGGCCATGAAGTCATCCACGCTTCCCTCGCGCAACGGCGCTGGCACCAGGCTCTCGACCTGCACCTGCTCCAGGCTCAGCGCGTGTCCGGCCTCGCGGGCGAGGATCACCAGCTTTCGCGCGACATCCACACCGGACAGGTCATCGCGCGGATCCGGCTCGGTGTAGCCCATCGAACGCGCCTGCGCGACCAACGCCGAAAACGGCTGGCTGCCATCAAAACGATTGAACAGCCAGGCCAGCGTGCCGGAGAAAATACCTTCGATCGCCAGCACTTCGTCACCGGTATCCACCAGGTCACGCAGCGTGGTGATCACCGGCAGGCCAGCACCCACCGTGGCCTCGTAGCGGAAGCGCGCGCCACTGGCGGCGGCCGCCGCGCGGATGCGCTGGTAGCGTGCGAGCGGCCCGGCACCGGCCTGCTTGTTCGGGGTCACTACATGGATGCCTGCCGCCAGCCAGCCTTCATAGCGCTCGGCAACCTCGGCGCTGCCACTGCAGTCGATCACCACCGCATGCGGCAGATGTGCGGCCAGCAGGTGTTCGGTGAAGTGGTCCAGATCGCTGGCCTGGCCGGCGTCCTGCAACGCCTGGCGCCAGTCTTCATGCAGCCCATCGGCCTCCAGGCGCATGCGCGAGCGTGACGCAAGCGCGCGCAGGCGCAGATCGATGTTGGCCTTGGCCAGCAGCTGCGGGCGCGCTGCCAGCAACTGGTCCAGCAGCGCGGCGCCGACATTGCCCGGACCGATCACACCCACCGCGAACGTCTGTGGCGACAGCCAGAACCCCGCATGCGCGGCACGCAGCGCACGGGTGGCATCGGCGCTTGCCACCGCCACCGAGATGTTGCGCTCGGACGACCCCTGCGCAATCGCCAGGATGTTCACCTGCGCGCGACCCAGCGATTCGAACAGCCGTGCAGCCACGCCAGGCTGGCCCGCCATGCCATCGCCGACGGCGGCCAGTACGCTGACCCCCTCGCTGACCTGCACGCGCTGCACCTGGCCGGCAGCCAGCTCGTGCGAGAACGCCTGCACCACGGCATCGCGACCACGCGCCGCTTCACCTGCACGGACAACGCAGCAGATCGAATGTTCGGAAGATCCCTGCGAGATCATCACTACCGAGACCAGCGCCTGACGCAGCGCGGCGAACACGCGTTCGGCGGTACCCGGCACGCCGATCAGACCGGTGCCTTCCAGATTCAGCAGGGCCAGATCCTCACTCAGCGTCAGCCCCTTTACCGGACCACGTGGCGAGCGCTCGGCACTGATGCGGGTACCCGGATGGCCGGGGTGGAACGTATTGCGGATGAAGATCGGCAGACCCAGCCGGATTGCCGGGGACATGGTCTGCGGATGCACCACCTTGGCCCCGAAGTACGCCAGTTCGCAGGCCTCGTCGTAGCTCAGCGCGTGCAGCTGCACAGCCTCCGGCACCAGCCGCGGGTCGGCCGACAGCACGCCGTCGACGTCGGTCCAGATATGCAACTCATCGGCATTGAACAGCGCGGCGAAGATCGCACCGGAATAGTCGCTGCCGTTGCGGCCCAGCGTGGTGACGCGATCCTGGCGGTCACGGGCGACGAACCCGGTAGCGACCACGCGCAGCTGCGGGTGCTGCAGCCGCCACGCGGCAAGGCGGCCAGCACTGGCATCCCAGTCGACATCCACGCCCAGTTCGCCGTGGCCGACCACCAGCACATCGCGTGCATCCAGCACCGCGCAGTCCTCACCCAGCGCGCGCAAATGGGTGCCGAGCAACTGCGCGGAGAACACTTCGCCCAGGCCCTGCACTCGGTCGAGCACTTCGCGCGGCAGTTCACCGATCACCGCCAGAGCAGCCAGCACCTCGGCCAGCTGATCGAAGCGCGCGTCGATCCAGTCCACGGTGTCGCCCACCTGCTCACCCAACAGCGCTACCGCGGCACCGCGATGGCGCGCGCGCAGTGCATGCCAGGCTTCCTGCCAGCCGGCATCGCCCTGGGCTGCCAGGTGCGCCAGTTCGATCAGCGCATCGGTAACGCCCTTCATGGCCGAGACCACACTGACCTGCAACGACTCGGGGCGGGCCAGCAGCAGGCCGGCAACATGGCGATAGCGCTCTGCGTCGGCCACCGAGGTACCGCCGAACTTGTGCACGACAGTGGACGGCGCGGCCAGCGCGGACGCAGCGGGGGAATGGGCGGGAACGGTGGAAGACATGCAGACCTCGGTTGGAGGCCCCGTCGCATGCAGGTGGTCGAGTTTCCCCGTCACCTGGATGGTGCGGGGCCGTTGTTTTCGGGAGTTACACGAAGACGACGGGCCGCACCAGGGCAGTGGTGGCGGTGGTGGTGGTAATGGTGGTGGTGATGGCGACCGGCGCAGTCGAACGGCCCGCGGCAGCGGGGGCGATCAGGCAGGCGTTGGCGGCATCAAGGACCATGGCGTACAGAAAACACCGCCGCGATGGCCGCTGTCAAGTGTTGCGGCGCAATATTTCTTTGCGGCGATCATCGGCCAACGTGCCGGCATTTGGTTGCAATTGAGACAAAACGGTGATCGTCGGCTTCAATGCGTCGATTCAGCCGACATGTTCGGTGATCGCGCGGGGCGTGCGGTGTGCATGCGCGCACAACAGCACGCCGCCGACCAGCAGCACGATCGCCAGCAGTTCCAGCAGGCTTGGCCAACGTCGCTGCCAGGCGAAGGCATAGAGAAGCGCGAACAGGGTTTCGAACACGATCATCTGCCCGGTCAGGGTCAGCGGCAGCAGGCGACTGGCGCGGTTCCAGAACGCGTTGCCGAGGATCGAAGCAACCACCGCAACGCCCGCGCTGATGGCCCAGAACCCACTCCATTGCGCGGCCGTATGAGTCCCGGCGTGTCCGATGAACGCCATCGGCACCAGCAGCAATGACAAGCCGCCGGTAGTGACGCCGGTCAGCAGCGACCAGTCATGGCTGGAAAGATCAGGCCGTCGCGCCAACCAGCGGCTGTTGCCGATGGAGTACAGCGCCCACGAAAACAACGCACCGAACGCGCACAGCAGACCGATCAGGCGTTGCCGCCAGGGCGTGCCCAGGTGTTCGGACATCAGCGCTTCCCAGCCGACCATCGCCACCCCGGCCACGCACAACCCCAGCGCCGGCAGCAGTTGCTTCAACGGCACCGCGCCCTGCTCGCGCACGCCCACCAAGGTGACCACGACCGGAATCAGGCCGACAATCAACGAAGCAGCGGCGCCACCGGCCCACTGCACCGCCGTGGCCAACAGCAGGAAGTACACCAGGTTGCCGGCCAGGCTCAGCCACAACAGGCCGATCCATTCGGCACGGCCGAGCTGCGGCGCCAAGCGCTTCCAGCGCGGCAGCAGCAGAACCACGGCGATCAGGCCATAGACCAGATAGCGGCCAGCGGAAAGCTGCAGGGCATTGAAGGTGTTCAACACGGCGGGCGCGAGGAAGACCACGCCCCACAGCGCACCGGCGGCGATGCCATTGGCGATGCCCAGAGCAATCGGGTTGTTGCGCATTGCAGGTTCACGGCGAGAGCGGGCCGCGCAGTGTAAGCGGCCGTTGCCGGCCGGTCTTGACCGAGGCTACTGCCGGTTCGCCTGCGTAACGTCGGGCGTCCCGCGCCGCCATGCTGCCGGCGTCTGCCCGCATTCGCGGCGCAGCGCACGGGTCAGTGCACTCTGTTCGGAATAGCCTGCGGCCAGTGCGATGTCACTGATTGAAGCCGGGCTGACCCGCAACTGGTGCTTGGCCCAGCGCAGGCGGCTGGCACTGAGCCAAGCCTGCGGGCTTAACCCGAACTCGCGCCGGAACACCGCATGCAGACGGCTTTCGCTGATGCCGACGAAGACGGCCATGCGCGCGACCGACCACCCCTGCCCCGGCATCGCCTCGACGGCAGCGCACAGGCCTTGCAGGCGCGCACCACTACCCGCAGGCGCGAACATCCGCAGCAGTTCCGGCAGCAGCGCTGGCACAGGCCGACCCGTCTGCACCTGGGCAAGCCGCTGCCGCAGCGACAGCGGGAAATGCAGCCAGCGTTGCCGGCACAGGTGCTCCTGGGTCGCGTCATCAAGCACACCCGGTCCGCAGTCGACAATCACGAAACCGTTAGGGCCATCGGCCATCTGGTCGTGCGCCTCGCCGGCAGCCACGAAGGCGCCCTGCAACAGGTCAAGACGCCCACCCCTGCCCTCCATCTCGAACTGCAGCTCACCCTGCAGGGGCAATACCCACTGCGCGTAGTCGTGGCGATCCAGGCCGGTGGCCTGACCGTAGTGCCGTAGATGGAAGATCGCGCCCATTCAAGGAGTGTGCGCGCGCCGCTGCCGGCCCGCAACGTTGCGCTAACCCTCCACGCCGAGGAAGGTAAACGGCGCGCTGGGCACGAAGTGCTGCAGCGCATCGCCGGCGAAGGTATTGCGCTGGTCACGGCCGAGATCGAGCTTGAGCACCTTGCCGCCGAAATCGACCTTGGTCAGGTCAACCCAGAAGGTGTTCGGTGTCAGTGCCGACTCGAAGAAATACAGGCGTCGCTTGTGGTCGGCCACCGTGCGCCAGCGGGTGGATGAGATGTTTGGCTCGCCCGGCGTGGTGATGCCGAACGGTACCGACACGTTGCGGATCACGCTGAACACACTGGCCAGCGCCTCCACCGGATCTTCCGCTTTCGGAATCGCGTTGATGTAGAACGACGCGCGCGCGAAGCGGTCGGCCGAACGGTTGGTGCCCGGCAGCATCACCGTGCCACCGATCTGCTGCCAGTAGCTGTTCAATGCCAACTGCTGGTCGAAGATCGGCGAATTGGTCATCACCTGGTAGCGGCGATCGTGGTGGATCACCTGGCGTCCGCCGATGTACTCGACGATCGCGCTGTCACCCGTGGCATCGGACAGCGACAGGTGCAGCGTCGCCTGACGGTCCTCGCCAGGCACCTTGTCGGTCACGATCGAATACGGCTCGCGCTGCAGGGCGGTCACCGCCTCCTCCACCGTCGCGAAATTATCCAGCACGTACTGCGCCCACAACGAGATCGACAGGCCGGGCTTGCCGCTGCGCTGGGCCGGATATTCCGACTCGACCAGCCACAGCAGGTTGGCGACCAGGCCCTTCTCGTTCATGCCGTCGGTGGTGGAAATGTCATAGCCGGTGGCCACCACGCTGCCGTAGCGCGCAGTCCAGGCGATCGACCCCGGCCCCGCCTTTCCGGTGCGCGCAATACCACGCGGCAACACGTAGAGATTGGTGGCCACGTCCACTTTCCAGTCCATCGAGCGGGCGGTGATGACATCACCGTTGTCGCCCAGATACACCGCGCGCGTGCAGGCCATCGCCGGCATTGCCGCCGTCGCCAGTGCCGCCGCCAGCAACGCGCTGCCTTTCCATTTCATCCGTGCCATGTTGTGCTCCGTTCCCCGGGAAGGGTGATCTGAACCCCGCAACGGTGAGACGAACGTGAAGCCTCAACGCAGCCAGCGATCATGCAGCCAGAAACCGGCCGCCATTGCGGGCACGAACCACAAGGCTTCGCGCGCGCCCACCGCAAACGCGGCCAGCGCGGGTCCTGGGCAATAGCCGACCCAGCCCCAGCCGATGCCGAACACTGCAGCGCCCAACAGCAAGCGCGCGTCGACAGCCTGCGCTGCCGGCAGCTGGAAGCGCTCGGCGCAGCATGGGCGTTGCCACCGCCGCAGCCAGAACTGACCCAGTGCACTGACCAGCAGCGCCGACGCCAGCACCCAGGCCAGCGTGGGATCGAAGTCGCCAGCCACATCGAGGAAACCGAGCACGCAACGCGGGTCGGTCATGCCGGCCAGCGCGAGGCCGGCACCAAACAGGCCACCGGCCGCGCCTGCGGACCAAACGCTGCGGCTCATGCCAGGCCTCCGCCGTGGCGTACCAGGAACGTAGTGAGCATCGCGCAGGCCATGAACACCAGCACCGCCACCAGCGATCGCCGCGATCCACGGGCGAGGCCACAGACACCGTGGCCGCTGGTGCAGCCGTTGCCCAGTCGCGTACCGACGCCCACCAGCACACCGGCAGCGATCAATTGCCAGGCCGGCAGGGCGTCACGCAGCAAGGCGCGTGGTGGTTGTCCCGCGCCCGCCTGCCAGCTCAGTACCGCCGCCGCAGCCACCATCAGTCCGAGCAGGAAGGCCCAGCGCCAACCACGATCACCGCGCGGCGCGGCCACGGCGCCTGCAGTGATGCCGCTGATGCCGGCCACCCGACCGAGCGTGGCCAGTAGCACCACTGCCGACGTACCGATCAGGCCGCCGCCTGCAATGGCCGCCCATGGCAGGTTCATACCCTGTCCCTCTGCATTGCGCGCATCGGCTTGCCCTTAAATTTAGATTTCTCTAAATTAGACTTTCCTGAACTATCGGGTCAAGCCATGCCCAGCATCACCACCGACAGTGCCGCGATGGCCGCGCATGCCGCACAGGCGGCGGGCCTGTTGAAATCGCTGGCTCACCCTGCGCGGCTGCGTGTGTTGTGTCGCCTGGTGGAAGGCGAAGCACCGGTGCCAGAACTGCAGGCCGTGACTGGCCTGAGCGCATCGGCGCTGTCACAGCATCTGGCCGTGCTGCGCACTCTGGATGTGGTGGCAACGCGGCGGCAGGCACAGACACTGCACTATCGGCTGCTGGAAGGCCCTGCGCTGGGCGTATTGCAGGCATTGCACGCGGCGTACTGCGCACCGCAGCGCTAGCGATCAGCCCGCGCTGAGCGCCGGCCGCACGACCTCGGTCAACAGATCCACCGCGGTCGGCCGCCCACTGTCGCCACGCACGGTGCGCGCGAACCCCGACCAGTCACCTGCGGAAAGCTGGCGCAGCAGCGCAGCGTCCACCGGCAACACGCGCATCGCCCAGTACGGAAACTGACGCTGGCCTACCCGGCCGCGCGCCAGTTCGACGATGTCGACATGGCTGCCGGCCTGCAGGATGCGCTCATACACCGAATCGATGCCATCGGGTGGGCCTTCGATATACTGCAGGAAGCGCTCGCCGTCATGCAGCAGCACACCCGTCACCCCTGCCATCTTGTTGAAGCGCGCGGCATCCTCGACCAGCGTCTGCAGACGTTCGGCAGACAGATCCGGCCTGGCCTGGCTGACATAGGCGATGGCACGCAGTGGCATGGAGCTTCCTTTGCAAGAGTGATGCCACGGTAGCAGTTGCGGACGAGTCCGTCTCAGCACGCTCACGCGTCAGCTGAAGAATTCAGGAAACGACCACGCTGCGTCCATCGCTGCGACGAGGCAGCACTGCCTCGAACACCACCTGTCCCGCGTCGTTGCGCGCGCTCAACCGTCCACCATGGGCACGCACGAACTGGTCAACGATGTACAGGCCCAGTCCGAGCCCGTTGCTCTGATGGAAGCTGGCCTTGAAGGGTTCGAACAATCGCGGCAGCAACGCTTCATCGACATGGCCGGCGTTGCGTACGCGCAGCGCAACCACGCGCGCATCTCCACCATCCACCTGTACCTGCACCGCTGCGTTGGCGCCATGGGTGAGTGCGTTGCCGACCAGGTTGGCGACCACCTGCCCCAAGCGATCCATGTCACCCTGCAGGGTCGCATCACCACGGACATCCAGCGCAATCCGATCGGTTCGATGACCGGCACCGGCCTCCACCAGCACCGCACGCGTCACCTCGGCCAGGTCGCAGGCACCGGTCTGCAGGCGCAGGCCACCGCTGCGGATCCGCGAGAAGTCCAGCAGCTGCTCGACCATGCGCGCCATCCGCAGTGTGCTGGCTTCCAGGTAGCTCAGTGTCTGCTGCGCGCCGGCATTGTCGGCCGGCAGTTCCAGCGACAGCTTGTCGGCACACAGCAGGATGGCCGACAACGGCGTGCGCAGGTCGTGGGTGAGCACCGCCGCCATGGTCTCGTTGAGCTTCAACGCGCGCTCCAGTGCTTCGTTGCGCGCCTTCAGCAGCTGCCGCTGCTGGTAGAGCTCGATGAACACATTGACCTTGCTGAGGATCACCTGCGGTGCAACCGGCTTGTGCAGGAAATCCACCGCGCCAGTCTCGTAGCCCTTGAACACCCGCAGCGGATCATCCGGCGAGGCGGTCAGGAAGATGATCGGCACATCACGGCTGCGCTGAGAGCCGCGCATCAGCTCGGCCAGCATGAAGCCATCGATTTCCGGCATGTGCACGTCCAGCAGCGCCAACGCCACCTCATGCTCCAGCAGCAGTTCCAGCGCCTGCGCGCCGGAGTCGGCCAGCAACAGGTTGACGCCCTCGCGGCGCAGCAGCGCCTGCATGGCCACCAGGTTCTGCGGCACGTCGTCGACGATCAGCAGGTTGACCGGCGCCTGCGACTGGGCAGGGTCCGGCGGCAGCAGGTTCATGCAAACAACTCCTTCAGGCGGCGACACATCAGTTCAAGGGGCAGCACGGCGTCGGCGCCGGCGTGCTGCAGGGCGGAGGCCGGCATCATCGATGCCTCGGCCTCCTCGGGGCATTGCAGCCAGGCCTGGCCGCCAGCGGCGCGCACCGCGGCCACGCCATCACTGCCATCGCTGCTGGCACCGGTCAGCAGGATCGCCAGCACGCGCGTGCCGAACACGGCTGCGGCCGATTCGAACAGCGGATCGATGGCCGGCCGCGAGAACAGCACCGGTTCGTCCATCGACAGTGCGATGGCCTGCGCGTCCTCCACCAGCAGGTGGTAGTCCGGCGGCGCGAACGTCACCGTTCCAGCCTGCAGGGGCTGCTTGTCCTCCGCTTCGCGCAGGGTCAGCGTGCAGAACGGCGTCAACACCTCGGCGATGCGGCTGGAACGGTCGCGTGGCAGATGCAGCACGACCAGTACCGGCACCGGCAGGGTGGCCGGCAACGCACCCAGCACGGTCTGCAGGGCGGCCACGCCACCGGCCGATGCGCCGATCACCACGACCTCAGGGCGGGACATCGCCACCATCAGGCCACCTTCCGGTACAGGCGGTGCTCCCGCGAACAGGCTTCGAACGCATCGTGGTGACGGCCGAACTGCAACGATTCCTTGCTGCCCAGGCCGAGGAAGCCGCGATGCACCAAGGCTTCGCGGAACAGCCCTACCGCCCGATCCTGCAGGTCGCGGTTGAAATAGATCAGCACATTGCGGCACGACACCAGGTGCACTTCCGAAAACACCGTGTCGGTGGCCAGGCTGTGGTCGGCAAACACCACGTTGCGACGCAACTGGCGCTCGAAGACCGCGCCGTCGTAGGCGGTGCTGTAATAATCCGACAGTGAAGCAGTGCCACCGGCGGCAAGGTAGTTGCGGCTGAACTGCGCCAGGCGGTCGATGCCGTAGGCGCCGGCTTCGGCCGTGGCCAGTGCCGCGGGGTTGATATCGGTGGCGTAGACGATGCTGCGCTCAAGCAGTCCTTCCTCGTGCAGCAGGATCACCAGCGACCACACTTCCTCGCCGGTACTGCAGCCGGCCACCCACAGCTTCACCGAAGGGTAGGTGCGCAGCACCGGTACCACCTGTTCGCGCAACTGCCGGAAATACTCCGGGTCACGGAACATCTCCGAGACCTGCACGGTGAAGAACTGCATGGCCTGGGCGAACAGCTCCGGCTCGTGCAGCAGCCGATGCTGCAGATCCGACAGGCGCTCGCACTCATAGCGCTGCATGGCCTGGCTGACGCGACGGCGCAGCGAGGACACCGCATAGCTGCGGAAGTCGTAGTGGTAGCGCTGGTACAGCGCTTCCAGCAGTACCTTCAGCTCCAGGTCGAACAGCGCCTGCTCGTTCATTGCCGCGAACACCAGACCCGGCACAGCGACACCAGCTTGTCCACGTCGATGGGCTTGGCGATGTAGTCGTTGGCACCGGCCTGCAGGCAACGCTCACGGTCATCGGGCATGGCCTTGGCGGTCAGCGCGATGATCGGCAGGTCCTGCAGGTGGCGCTGCGCGCGGATCTCGCGCATCGCCTGCAGGCCATCCTTCTCCGGCATCATGATGTCCATCAGCACCAGGTCCACCTCGCGCTGGGCCAGGCGGTCGACGGCCTCCTGGCCATTGCGGGCGATCTCCAGCGTGACCCCCAGCGGCTCCAGCACGCTGGACAGCGCGAAGATGTTGCGCACGTCGTCCTCGGCCAGCAGCACGGTGCGTCCGTCGAGCACGGTGTCGCGGCGGCGCGCTTCGCGCAGCAGGCGCTGCTGGTCGCTGGGCAGGTTGGCCTCCACGCTGTGCAGGAACAGCGTCACCTCGTCGAGCAGGCGCTCGGGCGAGCGTGCACCCTTGATGATGATGCTCTTGGAGTAGCGGCGCAGGCGCTGCTCTTCTTCGCGGCTGAGGGCACGGCCGGTATAGACGATGACCGGCGGGAAGCCGACATCATCGTTGCCTGCCATGTGCTCGAGCAGGTCGTAGCCACTGCCGTCGGGCAGCGACAGGTCCATCACCATGCAGTCGAAGGTGACCGTGCTCAGCTGCTCCACCGCTGCGGCAAGCGTACCGACAGCAGCGATCTGCAGCTGATCGCGGCCCAGCAGCAGTTCCAGGTTGCGGCGCAGGTCGTTGTCGTCTTCCACGATCAGCAGGCGCCGTACATCGCGCTGGCTGGTCTGTTCAAGCTGCTCGATGGCAGCCACCAGCCGCTCGCGCGTGGTCGGCTTGATAGCGAAACCGATCGCGCCCAGTTCGCGCGCCACTTGGCCGCGGTCCATGCCGGAGACTACATGCACCGGAATGTGCCGGGTGTCGGGGTTGCGCTTGAGCCGCTCGAGCACGGTCAGGCCCGAAACGTCGGGCAGGCCGATGTCCAGCAGGATGCCGTTGGGACGCAGGTCTGCCGCCAGTGCCAGCGCCTCTTCGGCAGTGGTGGCCACCACGCAGTCGAAATCGAGTTCGTGCGCCAGCGTCACCAGCGCTTCGGCGAAGACCGCATCATCTTCCACGGCCAGGATCAGTCGCCCGGCGTGGCGACGCCGGCCACGGTCATCTGCAACCGTGGCGACCACAGTGGCCGGGGCAGCGCTGGAGCGCTGGGCAACAGGTGCCGGTGCCGCAGTCGCGGCGGGGGCCGGCCGCACGGGCACGGCCACCGCGGCATCTGCGCGGGCCTCGGCCATCGGCGCACCCTGCAGGGGCAACTCGAGGATGAAGCAGCTGCCGCGGCCCGGCTCGCTGTCCACCTGGATGTCACCGCCCATGCGCACCGCAAGGTCGCGCGAGATCGACAGGCCCAGACCGGTGCCGCCGTAACGGCGGCGGGTGCTGCCATCGGCCTGGCGGAATGCTTCGAAGATCAGCTGCAACTGATCGCGTGCGATGCCGATGCCACTGTCGGCGACTTCGAAACGAATCCGGCCATTGCCGCCGTTGCGCACCTGCAGGCTGACCTTGCCGTGTTCAGTGAACTTCAGTGCATTGGCCAGCAGGTTCTTCAGGATCTGCTGCAGGCGCTGGTTGTCGGCCACCAGCTGGCTGGGGGCCAGGCCATCGGCCTCGATCTGCAAGGCCAGGCCCTTCTGCCGCGCCATCGGTTCGAAGGTTTCACGCAGCCGCTGCAGCACGCTGTCGACCACCACCACTTCATCGGCCAGTTCGACGTGCCCTGCTTCGATGCGCGACAGATCGAGGATGTCGTTGATCAGCGCCAGCAGGTCGTTGTTCGAGGACAGGATGGCGCGGGCGTACTTGACCTGCTCGTCGCTGAGCGCGCCGTCCTTGTTGTCGGCCAGCAGCTTGGCCAGGATCAGCGAACTGTTCAGCGGCGTGCGCAGCTCGTGCGACATGTTGGCCAGGAACTCGGACTTGTAGCGCGAGGTGGCGGCCAGTTCGTTGCTGTTGCGAACCAGCTGGCCCTGCGCGACCAGCAGCGCCTGCTTCTGCGCCTCCAGCTCGTGGGTGCGCTCTTCCAGCTGCACATTGCTCTGCTCAAGCTCGGCCTGCTGCTGTTCCAGATGGGTCTGCGACTGCATCAGGCTGCGGCTCTGCTCTTCCAGCTCTTCGTTGGCCACACGCAGCTCTTCCTGCTGTGCCTGCAGCTCTTCGCCCTGGCGCTGCGACTCCTCCAGCAGCACCATCAGCTGCCCGCGCAGCATCGAGGTACGCAGTGCCATGCCGATCGTTTCGGCGCAGCGCTCCAACAGTTCGTCATCCAGTGCACGCTGATCGCCCACCACCGACCTGCCGAGCTCGATCACGCCGACCACAGCGCCATCGCTGCTGATCGGGGTGAGGATGCGCTCGCGTACAGGCACACGTCCCAGGCTGGTCTGCAGCTCAAGAGGCGCCCCTTCGCCACCCTGCAGGTGGCGCGTCAGCTGGTCGCGGGCCACCTGCCCTGCCACCCCTTCCTGCAGGCCCAGCGTCGCCGGGATGCCGGTCGGCAACGCCAGTCCACCGGTCAGCTGCAGGCGACCGCCCTCAAGCCGATAAAGCGCTCCAACGTCCGCGCGCAGGTGGGTTGCCAGTGCCGTCACCGCCGCCTCGGCGATCTGTTCCGGTGCCAGCTCGCCCCGCAGGCCCAGCGATACCGCGTTCTCCGCTTCCTGCAGCCACAGCGCGCGCATCGCCTCGCGCCGTGCCTGGATGGCACGCGACGCGATGAGCGCGATCATCAGGAAGGCCGCACCACCAATGGATCGGTTGACGAACGAGAACGACGAATTGGTGCTGGCCGGGGCCACGTTGTAACCCACCGCCAGCAGCACGCAGGCGCTGAAGGCAACCACGAACGGCACGCGGGCGCTGCGCTGGAACACAGTGACGCCGATGGCCATGAAATAGGCCAGCCATACGGCATAGCCCAAGGGCACCACCAGTTCCAGCGCGGCGGTGGCCGCCACCAGCACCGCCGACATCATCCAGATCCAGCGGTCACGCGTAGTCGCACCAGGACGCATGCAGGTCGGTTCCACATTGGAAAAGGGAGGAGATGTTACTCCGTGTCGCATTCAGCCGCATACGACCAATGGCACGGGCGCAGCGTGCACACCTTCTTCACACTTCACTGCCTACGTTCTCGTCCCTCACAGAGGTAATACGCATTTCATCGTGGTCGCTGCCGCTTCGACGCCGTCCGTGTTGACGGACCCTTCCCGACAGCTGCGATTGCTGATCGACAGCGTGCGCGATCATGCGTTGTACCTGCTCGATCCCGATGGCATCGTCTGCAGCTGGAACCCCGGCGCCGAACGCATCAAGGGCTACCGGTCGGAAGAAGTCATCGGCACCCACTTCGGACGCTTCTACCTGCCGGCTGATCGCGATGCCGGCGAGCCGCAGCACCTGCTGCGACTGGCGGCGGAAAGCGGACACCATGCCGCCGAAGGTTGGCGGGTGCGCCGTGATGGGTCGCCGTTCCGTGCCAGCGTGGTCATCGAGTCGGTGGTCGAGCACGGCGAACTGGTGGGCTTTGTCAAGATCACCCGCGACATCACAGAACAGTGGCAGGCGCAACGGCTCCTGCGCGACGCGCAGCGGGCGTTGCGCCAGACCCAGCAGTTCGAGACGGTCGGCCAGCTCAGCCGTGGCCTTGCCCACGAGTTCAACAACCTGCTGACCACCATTGTCAATGCACTGGATCTGCTGTCCGCACGCATGGGTGATGATGCGCGTGCCAACGCCCTGCTCACCACCGCGCAGGCGGCCAGCGATCGTGGCGCACTGTTGACCCGGCAGCTGTTGGCCTTCAGCACCGGGCAGACCCTGATCCGCGAAACGCTGGACATCAATGCGCGGATCCGCGACTGGCTGCCCGCACTGCAGGCCACCTGCCCTGCCGGCGTCACCCTGGAAACCGCGCTGGCCGCCGGCCTGCCTGCGATACTGAGCGACACCGTGCAGCTGCAGACAGCGCTCACCAATCTGGTCGGCAACGCTGCGGATGCCACCGTCGGTGGCGGCCGGGTACTGATCGCCACCGCGCTGGAACACCGCATGGACCCCGACGCCGACACATCCCGGCAACGGACCTATGTAACGTTGAGCGTCTGCGATGAGGGCCATGGCATGGCCCCGGACATCGCCGAGCGCGCGACCGAACCCTTCTTCACCACCAAGGACATCGGCAAGGGCAGCGGTCTGGGCCTGAGCCAGGTGTTCGGATTCACCACCCAGAGCGGCGGCTTCGTTGATGTGTCCACCACGCCCGGTGTCGGCACCACGGTCAGCCTGCTGCTCCCTGCCACCGAGGACCCCGCACATGACCGATGATCCGATCCGCGTATTGATGGTGGAGGACCAGACCGATCTGCGCGAGATGATCGGGCTGGCCCTGCGCGACTTCGGCATCGACGTGGCGACCACGGCGGATGCGCAGGAAGCAGTCGCCCTGCTGCAGGGTGGCGCGCGTTTCGATGTGGTATTCAGTGACATCAGCATGCCCAACGGCATGTCCGGCATCGAGCTGAGCGAGCATGTGGCGCGGGACCAGCCGCAGGCGCGGATGATCCTCTCCTCCGGCTATGCGCGCTCGCAGTTGCCGCCGTTGCCCGAGCAGGTGGAATTCCTGCCCAAGCCTTACCGGTTGCGGCAGCTGGTGGAGTTGCTCAAGCAGGCCTGAGTCGCCGTTGCGACGCCAGGCATGGCCTGGCACTACCTCGAATCGACCCTCATGGGCCCGCCAGGCATGGCCTGGCGCGCCGCGCTCCTACGCCGCGCTCCTACCAGGGCACGAAGAGCAGGATCAGCAGAATCACCAGCAGCACTGCGGCGACGGTCAACAGCACGTTGCGCTGGCGCCAGGAAGGTTTGGGGGTGCCGGGGGTGTTCATGGGGGCGCTCCTGGGCAACCGATGGGGACAGCACCAGACTGCCGAGTCCGCTTGCAGCAGCGCGTGCAGATGATGTGCAGCGGGAGTGCAGAGCACTGCCCGTTCTCGGCTCAGACCGCCGGGCGGGCCATGAACAGCAGCTCCGGCGTGGATGCGTCTTCGCTGGCAACGAAGCCAAGCGCGCGGTACAGCGCCACGGCCGCCGGATTGTCCCGATAGACTTTCAACGTCAGTTGCAGTGCGTCGGTACGACGAACGGCTTCGGCGCACAGTGCGGTCACCAGCACCCGGCCCAGGCCACGGCCGCGCGCCTGCGGCGACACGATGATGCGCCCAAGGTGGGTGCTGCCAGGTGCCGTCTGCCAATACTGGCCAAAGCCCATGCAGGTGCCGTCGGCATCCAGCAGCGTCCAGCCTGGGCGCGAAGGCAACGCCAATGCAGCGGCGAAGGCATCGGCAGGCAACGGAAACGGCACGCCGGGGCCGGCCCAGCGCAGGGTCGCCCCAGGCGAGTCGAGCCAGCCGGCGATGACCGCGAAGTGTGAAGGCTGAACAGGCTGCAGGAGGTGATCCATGGCGCCGACGCTGTTGCGGGCGCGCGTCGATGCGCCCTACGTGGATGGTGACCCCGGCCCGATTCGAACGGGCGACCTTCCCCTTAGGAGGGGGACGCTCTATCCAGCTGAGCTACGGGGCCATGCAGCCGCCAAGTTTACAGGCAAGCCGCCCTGCCCTCCAAGCATTCATCTGCCACACCGCTGCCACTGGCGCGGCGCACCATGGCAGTTCCGGTCGCTCTGCTACCATCGGCGGCTCAGTTCGTCGCGCCCCCACCTGCCCGCGACGGCACCAAACACAACGTAACGAAACACAGGAGTCTGCATGTCTTCCGAGCTGCTCAAGTCCCTTGGTCTGGACGCGATCAACGCTGGCACCTACCTGGGCAACGGGGAGTGGTCGAGCGCTACCGGCGGTGAACTGATCACCCCGATCAATCCGACCACCGGCGAGCCGATCGCGCAGGTCCGCGCCACCACCGAAGCCGAGTACGAAACCGTCATTGCGCGCGCGCAGGAGGCCTTCAAGGTCTGGCGCACCACCCCGGCCCCGCGTCGCGGTGAAGCCGTGCGCCTGTGCGGCGAAGCGCTGCGCAAGCACAAGGATGCGCTGGGTTCGCTGGTCGCGCTGGAAATGGGCAAGAGCAAGCCCGAAGGCGACGGTGAAGTGCAGGAGATGATCGACATCGCCGACTTCGCCGTGGGCCAGAGCCGCATGCTGTACGGCTACACCATGCATTCCGAGCGCCCGGGCCACCGCATGTACGAGCAGTACCAGCCGCTCGGCCTGGTCGGCATCATCAGCGCGTTCAACTTCCCGGTCGCGGTGTGGGCCTGGAACTCGTTCCTGGCCACGATCTGCGGCGACATCTGCCTGTGGAAGCCGTCCAACAAGACCCCGCTGACCGCCATCGCCTCGATGCGCATCTGCAATGAAGCACTGCGCGATGCCGGTTTCCCGGACCTGTTCTTCCTGATCAACGACGCCGGCACCGTGCTGTCGGAAAAGATGGTGGCCGACAAGCGCGTGCCGCTGATCAGCTTCACTGGTTCGACCCAGGTTGGCCGCACCGTCGCCGAGAAGGTCGCGCACCGCCTCGGCCGTTGCCTGCTGGAACTGGGCGGCAACAACGCGATCATCCTCGATGAAACCGCCGACCTGAAGCTGGCGATCCCCGGCATCGTGTTCGGCGCGGTCGGCACCGCTGGCCAGCGTTGCACCACAACCCGTCGCCTGATCGTGCACGAATCCATCCATGACGACGTGCTGGCCACGCTGGTCAAGGCGTACAAGCAGGTGGAAGGCAAGATCGGCGATCCGACCGACCCGGCCAACCTGATGGGCCCGCTGAACAGCGACGGTGCCGTGCAGCAGTTCCTGGCCTCCATCGAAAAGGCCAAGGCCAGCGGCGGCACCATCGAAACCGGCGGCACGCGCATTGACCGCGCCGGCAATTTCGTGCTGCCGGCCATTGTCACCGGCCTGAAGAACAGCGATGAAGTGGTGCAGCACGAGACCTTCGCGCCGATCCTGTACGTGATGAAGTACAGCACGCTGGACGAAGCCATCGACATGCAGAACGGCGTGCCGCAGGGCCTGTCCTCCTCGATCTTCACCACCAACCTGAAGACCGCCGAGCGCTTCCTGTCGGCGGCCGGTTCGGACTGCGGCATCGCCAACGTCAACATCGGCACCTCCGGTGCGGAAATCGGTGGCGCCTTCGGTGGCGAGAAGGATACCGGCGGTGGTCGCGAATCCGGTTCGGATGCATGGAAGGTCTACATGCGCCGCCAGACCAACACCATCAACTATTCGGATTCGCTGCCGCTGGCCCAGGGCATCAAGTTCGACCTGTGATGGCAGAGACCGCGCCTCTGCGCGATGGCCGGCCGGTGATCGATTTCACCGGCCGCCGGGTGTTGATCGCCGGCGGCAGCAAGGGGATCGGCCGCGAACTGGCGCTGGCGTTTGCTGGCGCCGGTGCGCAGGTTTCGGCCTGCGCGCGCGGCCAGGCCGGCCTCGACGCCCTGCAGGCCGATGCGCAAGCACAGGGCACGCAACTGCACACCTTCTCCGCCGATCTGGGTGATCCTGCCCGGATCAGCGCCTGGCTGCAGGCCGCTGCCGACACGCTCGGCGGCATCGATGTGCTGGTCAACAACGCCACCGGCTATGGCATGGCCGATGACGAAGACGGCTGGGCCGCCAGCCTGCAGATCGACCTGATGGCCGCTGTCCGCGCATCGCGCCTTGCGTTGCCGTGGCTGCGCGCCTCGTCCGATGCCTGCATCCTCAATCTTTCCTCGATCGCCGCGCAGCAGCCGCGTCCCGGCGGGGCACCGTATGCGGCGGCCAAGGCCGCGCTCTCGCACTACACCACCTCGCAGGCGCTGGCACTGGCGTCGGACCGGATCCGGGTCAACGCCATTGCACCAGGCTCGATCGAATTCGCCGACGGTCTCTGGGATCGCCGTCGTATCGAAGATCCGGCGCTGTACCACGGCACCCTGGCGAAGATTCCGTTCGGCCGCTTCGGGCAGCCGCGCGAGATCGCCGATGCCGCGCTGTTCCTGTGCTCGCCACTGGCGCGCTGGATCACCGGCCACGTGCTCAACGTCGATGGCGGCCAGGTGCTGATGGGCTAGCGCCGATACCTCGGTAGCCGCCAACCTTGGTTGGCGGTGCCTTCGTCGACCAAGGTCGACGCCTACCAACACCACCCCGCTCCCGGCTCCGATGGTTGCCAACCTTGCCTGGCAGCCTGGCATTGGCCGGACCATGGGATTGCCGGAGCAGAGGCACTATCATGTCGGCACTGCCACGGAGGACTCGATGAGCGTGCCACCCCGACAGAGCAACGCCCTGGCCGTGGTCAGCCTGATCGCGGGCATCTGCAGCTGGACCGTGCTGCCGGGTGTCGCCGCCCTCGTTGCGATCATCACCGGGCACCTGGCCCGCGCCGAGATCCGCCGCCGTGCTGGCGAACAGGAAGGCGATGGCATGGCCCTGGCCGGGCTGATCATGGGCTGGCTCAATATCCTCGCTGCGGTGGGCCTGGTGGCCATCCTGATCTTCGCGATGGTGGCGGCCGGTGCCGACGCCAAACCTGGACTGCGCTGGTGAAAGCACGATGACCTCCCCGGACAGCACTGAACGCTTCAGCAGCCGCGTCGCGGACTATGTCCGCTACCGCCCCGACTATCCGGTCGCGCTGATGGACTGGCTGCATGGCCCCATGGCCGTGGCAACCAGCGCGCTGGTTGCTGACATCGGCGCAGGCACCGGCATCTCCAGCCGGCAGTTCCTGGCCGCCGGCCATCCACTGGTCGCCGTCGAACCCAACGCGGCGATGCGCGCCGCCGCCGAACACTGGCTGGCGCCGCAGTATCCGCACTTCTCCGCCGTCGATGGCCGCGCCGAGGCCACCGGCCTGGCCGATGCCAGCGTTGACCTGGTCAGTGCCGCGCAGGCTTTCCACTGGTTCGACACCGTGGCCGTGCGCGCCGAGTGGCAGCGCATCCTGCGCCCCGGCGGCCTGGCACTGATCTACTGGAATTCGCGCCTGCTCGATGCCAGCCCGTTCCTGGTCGGCTACGAACAACTGCTGCTGGACTACGGCACCGACTACACCGCGGTGGCCGAACGCTACCAGGACGACGCCACCATGCAGGCCTGGTTCGGCTCCGGCCTGCGCGGCATGGTGCAACTGCCGAACGTGCAGCACCTGGACCTGGACGCCCTGAGCGGACGCCTGCTGTCCTCTTCCTACGCGCCGCAGCCCGGCCATCCGCGCCACGCGCCGATGCTGGCTGCGCTGCAGGACCTGTTCGCCGCCCACGCGGTCGACGGCCAGGTCGCTTTTGAATATCGAACCCGAGCCTTCCTCGGCACGCTGGACTGAAACCTACGCATGTATTCGCTTGCCCGCCCCTTCCTGTTTTCGCTCGACGCTGAACGCGCCCACGGTCTCGGCCTGTCCGCTCTGGACCTGGCCTATCGCACCGGCACCACGCCGCTGGTGGCCGCACGCATCGCGCCGATGCCCAGCACGGTGTTCGGGCTGACGTTCCCCAATCCGGTCGGCCTTGCTGCTGGACTGGACAAGAATGGCGAGCACATCGATGCACTGTTCGCGCTGGGTTTCGGCTTCGTGGAGATCGGCACGATCACGCCACGACCGCAGGCCGGCAACCCGAAGCCGCGCCTGTTCCGGCTGCCGGCGCACAACGCGATCATCAACCGCATGGGCTTCAACAATGCAGGCGTGGATGCGCTGGTACGCAACGTCGAACGCGCGCGCAACCGGCGCGGCCTGCTCGGCATCAACATCGGCAAGAACAAGGACACCCCCAACGAACAGGCCGCCGATGACTACATCGCCTGCATGGACAAGGTGTACCCGCTGGCCGATTACATCACCGTAAACATTTCCTCGCCCAATACCGCTGGCCTGCGCGAACTGCAGGAAGAGACCGCGCTGCGGCAGCTGGTCAGCCAGCTACGTGAGCGCCAGGAAGCACTGGCTACGCAGCATGGCCGGCGCGTGCCGATGCTGGTCAAGGTGGCCCCGGACCTCAACGAGCGCGACATCGACGCCGCCGCGCGCGTGCTGGGCGAACTGCAGGTGGACGGTGTGATCGCCACCAACACCACCATCGACCACAGCCGCGTTGCCGGCGATCCGCTGGCCAATGAAGCCGGCGGCCTTTCCGGTGCACCAGTGCTGGAGCAGTCCACCCTGGTGCTGCGCCGCCTGCGCGCGCGCCTGCCGGAATCGGTGCCGCTGGTCGGTGTCGGCGGCATCCTTTCCGGTGCCGACGCCGTGGCCAAGATGGCCGCCGGTGCGGCGCTGGTGCAGTGCTACAGCGGCCTGATCTTCAAGGGCCCGGCCCTGGTCGCCGACTGTGTGGAGGCGATCCGGCGCCGACGCGAAGCGCCCAGCCGCGGCGCGGTGGCACCGCTGTGAGTACCCCCATGGACGACACAAACAACACTGCAGCACCGCTGCGCTGGACCCTGACCCGCAACGCACCGCTGCAGGCCCTGAACACCTTCCACGTGCAGGCCAACGCCGCGCAGTTGCTGGAACTGCACGATGCCGCGCTGCTGCCGGAGGTCCTGGCCCTGCCGGATGTGGCCGATGGCCCGCTGCTGGTGCTCGGCAGCGGCAGCAACGTACTGATCGCCGACGACCTGCCCGGCACCGTGCTGGTGTTCGGCAACCGCGAAATCAGTTTCCTCGAACACCGTGCGGACCACGCCGTGATCCGCGCCGGAGCCGGCGTGTCCTGGCATGGGTTGGTGATGTGGTCGCTGCAGGAAGGCCTGTCCGGTTTGGAAAACCTGGCGCTGATTCCCGGCACGGCCGGTGCGTCGCCGATCCAGAACATCGGCGCCTATGGCGCACAGGTCGGCGAGTTCATCCAGACCGTAGAGGCCTGGGACTGCCTGGAAAAGACCTGGGTACGGCTGGACAACGAACAGTGCGGCTTTGCCTACCGCGACAGTGTGTTCAAGCAGGAGCCGGACCGTTACCTGATCACCGCCATTGAACTGAAACTGCCACTGCTGCATGACCTGCGCATGGGCTACGCCGGCATCCGCGAAGAACTGCAGGCGCAGGGCGTGGAACTGCCGAGTGCGGTGGACGTCGCCAATGCGGTGATCGCGATCCGTCGCCGCAAGCTGCCCGACCCGGATGTGCTGGGCAACGCGGGCAGCTTCTTCAAGAACCCGATGCTGCCGCTGGAACAGGTGGAGGTGCTGCTGCAGCACTTCCCCGAGCTGCCAGTGTTCCCGGCAGACCGTGACGACCGGCGCAAGGTCTCGGCCGCCTGGATGATCGAATCCTGCGGCTGGAAAGGCTTCCGCGAGGGTGATGCCGGCGTTGCGCCCAGCCATGCATTGGTGCTGGTCAACCACGGCAACGCCACCGGCACCGAACTGCTGGCGCTGGCACGGCGGATCTCCGCCTCGGTGCTGGAAAAATTCGGCGTACCGATCGAACCGGAGCCTCGCCTGCTCGGCGCACAGTGGTGAGCACACCGGCCCTACCCGCCAGCGCCACTCCATTGCGGGCGGCGCTGCTGATGCTCGGCAGCACCATGGCGTTCGGCCTGATGGCGGTGGCGATCCGCTACGCCACCCGCTACGTGCCGACCCAGGAAGTGGCGTTCTTCCGCAATGCCTTCGGCCTGCTTGCCCTGCTGCCGATGTTGCTGCGCCCAGGCCATGCCCCGCTGAAGACCCAGCAGCTGCCGCGCTATTTCGTGCGCAGCGCGATCGGCCTGGGGTCGATGCTGTGTGCGTTCTGGGCGTTGGGCCACCTGCCACTGGCACAGGCCGTTTCGCTGTCCTACTCCACGCCCTTGTTCGTCACCATCGCGGCGGTGCTGTGGCTGGGCGAGACGGTACGCGTACGGCGCTGGGCGGCGGTGGTGGTCGGTTTCATCGGCGTGCTGGTGATCGTGCGGCCGGGCACCGCCGGTTTCACGTCCGGCAGCCTGATTGCCGTGGCCGCCGCCGTGCTCAGCTCGCTGGTGGCGATCCAGATCAAGCAGCTCACCCGCATCGACAGCGCCGACACCGTGGTGCTCTACACCTACGTGTTCTGGGTGCCGCTGTCACTGATTCCGGCGCTGTTCGTCTGGGTCTGGCCCGCCGGCATCGCCTGGGTCTGGCTGCTGGCCACCGGCGTGCTGGGCACCATCGGCCAGTTGCTGTGGACGCGCGCATTGCGCCTGGGCGAAGTTTCCGCGCTGACCCCGATCAGCTTCCTGCAGTTGCCGCTGGTGACCCTGTGCGGCTGGCTGCTGTTTGCCGAGACGGTTGATCGCTGGACGATCATTGGCGCTGGCATCATTCTCGCCGCCAACGCCTACATCGCCCACCGCGAAGCAGTGCTGTCACGACGTGCAGCGAGCGTCGCAGCGAGTGCGGCGGCCAAGCCGGCAGAGTAAGGGTTCTGACCGGGCTGCGCCCGGCACCCGCGGTAGTGCCGGCCGCTGGCCGGCAACCGAAGCAACAGCCGAAGCAACTTCAACAGCGGCATTCCGTGGGATGGCGGGGTGGTGTCGGATTGCGGGGACGCCGTAAATACGTCCCTGTAGGCTTGGCCGCGGCATCCATGCCGCGGACACCCCGCAATCCGACACCACCCCACCTCTGACAGATCTCCGCGATCGGGTAGATCCACGCCATGCGTGGATGAATCTCCATGGAAATCGAACATTTCGACAATTGATTGAAGAGCATCCACGCATGGCGTGGATCTACGTGTCGACCAAGGTCGACACCCACCAAGAGCAAGCCACGCCATCCAGACAGATTGCGGAAAACTGTCGAAGGCGGGGTGGGTCCGGTTGCGGGGGTGTAAGCGCCATGGATGGCGCGCCCAAGCCTCCATGGACGGATTCACGGCGGCCCCCGCAACCGGCCCCACCCCGCCATCCCACGGAATGCCCGCTGTTGCTGTTGCTTCGGCAGTTGCTGTTGCTTCGGCTTCGGCCTCTGCAGGTGCCGGGCGCAGCCCGGCCGTAACCCCTACAGCACCCGATACGCGCGCTCGGCCGCATCGAATACATTGCCCGGCGCGAACTGCTCGCCCAGGTAATGCAGTGACTGCCGGTGCTGTTGCAGCGAGCGCTGCGCCGCGCCGGGGCCCAGCAGCATCTGCTCGAACTCGATCAGGTCCTGCAGAATGCGCCAGTGCCGGTACCATGCAATCCAGCGCGGATCACCGAGGTCGCTGCCATACCCCTCGGCGAAGCCCAGCGGATGCTCGCGCCCCCAACGGCCACCCACCGCAGCTCCGACAAACATCAGATCGCGCTCGCGCGGGGCCAGCGCCAGGCCGTCCCAGTCGATCAGGTGCAGCGCGTCGTCCTGCCCCATCAGCAGGTTGCCGGCGTGCAGATCGGTGTGGCACAGGCACAGTGCGGGGGCTTCGTCCTGCAACGCACGACGCAGTGCTTCAGCACGCTGGTGAAGTTCGGCGATGCGCGGCCGCTGTTGCTGCCACAGCGCCAGGAATGCACTGCCGGATCGATCCTGCGCCTGCGCCAACGTCGAGGGATCCTGCAACCACGCGCCCACCGTATCGACCGCCGCGGTTTCAAGCCGCAGCGTCGGCAATGCCTGGCGCAGCGCTGGCGGAATCCCGGCCTCATGCAGGCGCCGCAGCACCTCGCCCAGCCTGCGCCATTGCGCGCGGCTCAGCGGTGCCTCGAAGCCCGATTGCCCTTCGATATAGGGGAACAACGTGAACTGCAGGCCCCAGCGCTGCACCGATGCACCACCGGTCAATGCCGGCCACGGCGCAACGATCTCTTCAATGCCCAACGTGCCACGCAGCCAATGCAGGCTGTCCCACACCGCTGGCGCAACCTGGAAGTTGCGGCACTTCAACCACCAGTGGTCGTGGCGGGCATCGATGCGGAACACGCACGCGTTGGCATCGGCGCCCACCGGACGCGGCACCACCGCTGTCGCGTTGATGTCGTAGGACTGCTGCAGGACTTCAACGATCTGCTGCGCCGAAGCGAATGACATGGATGCAGGCGTGCTCTGATGACGACACCTACTATCGCAGATGGCCCTGCATCCGCACAGGCAAACGGGTCACAACATTGGTTCCTGCGACAAAAGAACTAGCCGGCGACGCGCCGCATGACCGCTTCCAACGGGCCGCGCGCGAACTGCCACGACCACAACCAGGCCGCTGCCGTAGCCAGCATCACGAACAGCAACGCGGCCATCAACACCCACGACAGGCTTGCACTGCCATCAAGCAGACCGATCGATTCCAGCACGCCCATGCCAATCAGGATGTGCGCCACGTACAGGCTCAGCGTCATCCGTCCGGCAGCAGTGAACGGCTCCAGCCAATCGCCGGGATGCAGCCGCACCAGCCACAGACACGCGGCGATCAGTCCGCACGCCGCGCCTGCGCCGGTCAGCAGATACGCCGGACCGGGCGGCATCGGCTGCGTCGCCAACCACGTCTGCCACGCGGTGCCCTGGCCCCACTGCTGCAACGCCTGGCCGGCGCCCATCAACAACAGGCCGAGCAGCAGCAGGGTACGCTGCACCCGTGGCTGCGACAGCGGCAGCCGCGCCAGCAGCATGCCCAGCAGGAAGAAGCACAGCCACGGCAACACGGGATGGAAACCGTTGAACAGCAGGTTGCGCATCGCACCCGGCCACTGCCACAGACCTTCGTAAGCCAACGCCTGCCAGTTCCATCCCGCGTTGTAGTCCCAGTGCAGCAGGGCCCAGAACGAGACCATTGCCAGGGTCGCCATGCTGCCCAGCAGAACACGGGGAGACGCGCGCAGCCACAGCACTGCCACCGCGAAATACACCGCGTAGTAGTGCAGGATGTCAGCAGGAAACACGGTCAGGTTGAGCAGGCCGAGTACGGCCAGGAACACGGCCCGCCGCCAGGTCTGCACGCTCGCCTGCCACCACGCTTGTCGCTGCGTGGCCAGCATCAACCCCACCCCGGCCAGCGTCACGAAGGTTGCCGAGGCCTTGCCTTCCAGCAAGCGGAAGAATCCAGCAAGCAACCCGCCGCCGTCGGCTTCAACGGCCATCGCCAGACGGAAATTGACCAGCACCATGCCGGCCAGCGCGAGATAGCGCGCGAGGTCCAGCCCGTGCAGCCGTCGATCATCAGTGCTCACGCGCGCCCCCCGAGCAGCGCTGTCAGCAGGCCAGGATCAAGCACGTCGGCATCCGCATCGCGCGCCTCGCCCAACCCCTGCCGCAGCGCATCGCTTTCGATCGCATCCAGCAAGACCTGCGCCTGCAACGCGGCGGGCAGTGCAGGACGGCGGCGCTCACGCCGTGCGACCTGTTGCAGGGCCTCGGCCAAACCGCGTTGCAACTGCGCGCGGTTGCCCGCAAATGCCGCCGCCACCGCTGGATTGCGCGCACTCTCGGCCAGCACTTCCACACTCATCAGCGCCCATTCCGGCTGCCGACACAAGGCGTGGAACTCCTGCAGGAACATCTGCACGTGCGCCCGTTCGCCATTGCAGCCCGTCAACCGCTGCAGCAAAGGCTGCAGTTCATCCTGTTCGGCCTCGGCCGTCGCCAGGATCAGCGCCTCCTTGCCGGGAAAGTGGTTGTAAAGATTGCCCAGGCTTACCCCCGCCGCCTGCGCGATGTCGCGCATGCTGGCCTGGTGGAAGCCTTTCACCAGGAAACACTGCAGGGCGGCCTGCAGGATCTGCGAGGCACGTTGTTCGTTGCGGTCGGTTCGGTTCATGTCGCAGACAATGAACGAACGTTCGTCCATTTTACAGGCCTGCCAACGCCCTCGGCCAGTTGCCGTTCAGACCGCTGCGCTTGATCCTGCCGCGCCGTACAGCGCCTGCGGACTTGGTGACATGCTCCCAGGCCTAGACCGCGTAGAAGCCCAGGAACATCGCCACCGCCGACTCTGCCACGCGCGTGCGTTCGGCCTGTGCCAGCACTGCCTGACCCATCGTCACCTGCGGCCAGAACGCGAAGCTCTTCACCAGGCCCTGCAGCTGATGGCCGGCGAATTCCGCATCGACCTCGCGCAGCCGCCCATCGGCAATCGCCGCACGGATCCACGCGCTGATCCCACTCTCCTTCTCGCCCATGCGGCAGACGATCGCCTGCGCTCGCTCGGGCGAATGGATGATCTCGGCCATCGCCACCCGCGCCAGATCGATGAAGTTGGCATCACCCAGCAGGTCCAGCTTCTGCCGCAGCAGCTGCAGCAACTGCACGTCCAGCGGCTGGTCGGCACGGTACGGCAACTCGACGCTGGCCACGCTGCTTTGCCACAGCTCTTCCAGGATCAGCGCGAACAGTTCTTCCTTGCTCGGGAAGTGGTTGTAGACGGTGCGCTTGGAGACGCCAGCCACTGCCGCGATGCGATCCATGCTGGTCGCCTCGTAGCCGGCCGACCGGAACTCCTCCACCGCCGCGCGGACAATGGCCTCGCGTTTGCGGTCGGTAAGGCGTTGCGGGGCACGGGACATGGCGGGACCAGACAGCTGAACGGATGTCTCTATTTTACACCCTGCAGTGTACTTTCCGAAATCTGGAAACTACACTGTGCAGTGTACCCTGCGGACGTCACCCATGAAGCGCCTGCTCCTTGTCCTCCTGCTCGGAATCCTCGCCGTGACCGCTTATACCTTCTGCAAATCCTGGTCCCTCCCCGACTTCCCCGATTCGCCGCAGTACCGCGAAGGCAGGTTCCGCAATGCCCTGCCGAAGCCGGCGATGGGCCTGCGCGACGGCCTGGAGATCTGGTGGACCTTCCTGTTCAACAAGCCCAAGGGCACCGTACCCAACCACCCCATTCCGGTGCAGACGCTGGACCGCGCCACGCTGGACGCAGCACCCGACCGCAGCCTGTTCCGGCTCGGCCATTCGACGATCCTGCTGAAGCTGCGCGGCCAGTACTGGCTGACCGATCCGGTGTTCTCCGAACGCGCCTCACCGGTGCAATGGATGGGCCCGGCGCGCTTTCATGCACCGCCGATCAGCATCGACGAACTGCCGCCGATTACCGGCGTCATCCTCTCGCACAACCACTACGACCACCTCGACCACGCGGCTGTGATGAAGCTGGCCGGCAAGACCGCGCGCTTCATCGCACCGCTGGGTGTGGGCGACCAGCTGATTGCCTGGGGCGTGGATGCGGCCAAGGTCGAGCAGCTGGACTGGTGGCAGTCCACCGAAGCCGCTGGCCTGCGCCTGACCGCCACGCCCGGCCAGCATTTCTCCGGCCGCGGCCTGGGTGACAGCGATCGCAGCCTGTGGGCCTCGTGGGTGATCCAGGACGGCGACTTCCGCATCTTCTTCAGCGGCGACACCGGCTACTTCGATGGCTTCAAGGCCATCGGCGAAAAGTACGGTCCGTTCGACCTGACGATGATCGAAACCGGCGCCTACGATCAACGCTGGGCGTTCGTGCACATGCAGCCCGAACAGACCCTGCAGGCGCACCTGGACCTGCGCGGCAAGTGGCTGCTGCCGATCCACAACGGCACCTTCGACCTGGCCCTGCACGAGTGGCAGCAGCCGTTCGAACGCATCAGCGCATTGGCTGCAGCGAAGAACGTGCCGGTGGCCACGCCGATGATGGGCGAGGCACTGGACATGCAGGCACCGACCGCTGGAACGCGCTGGTGGGAGCGGGTGGAACTGTAGCGGCCTGTCGCGCAGCGACCCTCAGCCGGGATGGCTAACCAGCCGCTCCTGCTCCTTCGCCACATTGATCTGAAGCGCCGCAGCAGCGAGCTCCGCCAGCTCGCTGCTGACCTTCTGGCTGCCGCGCGCCTGCATCCACGAGAGAATATCGGTCAGGTGCCAGATCGACGCGCTGCCTTCGTGCACCGGTGCCGGAAACGTCTGCGGGTGCGCGAGCAGCAACTTGCGCATGTTCCGCCGTGACATGCCCAGCAGATCAGCAACATCCGTCAGACCCACCAGATCGGGACTGACTTCGATCAGTTCTGCACCGGGTACGGCACGCTGGACGTCTGCCAGCGCGGAGTGAATCGCCTCGGCGGCACTGCTCGCTTCACGACAGAATTCCAGCGCCAGCCTTGCCACGCTCCCTACGCCCAGCAATGCATCTCCACATCCAGCATCGAGCAGGCGCCGCTCGAGGGCACCTTGATCAATCGAGGTATCAGGCAAGTGGTGTCTGAGGGTGAAGTTGAATTCCATCTTCAATGGACCTGCGTCTCCCTGAGTTCACTGAGGGCGGCTACAACGCGTGCCGCTGGACTGCCGAACCTACAGAATCTCCGTCGCGTTTCCAGAGGCGAATGCGCCATTCACGGTTCGAGGTGAACTCGCAACCCTGCCTCACCCTCGGCCAACTCCGGCCGCAGCTCCAGCGACGGGATCAGATAATCCCCAGCGTTCTGCCGCCGGTAAGCAATCACCGGATCGCTCGCCAACCCATCCAGCCGCGCCCCCAACCCCTCCAGCACAGCAGGCAATGACGCCTCATCGATACGACTGCTGCGGTAGATCACATGCGCGGGCAGCACGTCAAAGCCGGGATAGAACAGGATGCCGTGCTGGATCGGGAACAGCACATCGTCGATCGGCCCATTGATGCCGCGCGGACCGTAGTGCGACTCCCAGCCGCCGGTGGTCACCACCAGCATCGCGCGCTTGCCGGACATCGCACCTTCGCCATAGCGGTCGCCCCAGTGCCGATCGGAATGTTCGCCCACGCCATACGCAAAACCGTAGGCGTACACGCGGTCCACCCAACCTTTGAGGATGGCCGGCATCGAGAACCACCACAGCGGAAACTGCAGGATCACCGCGTCGGCCCAGCGCAGTTTTTCCTGCTCGGCGGCGATGTCAGGACTCTGGCGGCCGGTGGTGAACGCTTCGCGCGAATCCAGTGAAGCGTGGAACGGCAGCGAAGGATCCCGCCCGACGTGATCGTCGGCGTCGATCTGCGCCTTCCATTGCATGGCATGCAGATCGGACACCTGCACGGTGTGGCCGGCGCGTCGCAGGTGCTCGACGGTGAAGGTCTTCAAGGTGCCATTGAGCGAGGTCGGTTCGGGGTGGGCGTAGACAATCAGAACGTTCATGGTGGTACCAGGGGGGAATGCCAGCCATATTGGGCGCCGCCACGCTATAGTTGAAATGAATTCCTGCAATCCCCGGCATTGCCATGGACAATATCCTGCATCGCGTCGACCTCAACCTGCTGGTAACCCTGCAGGCCTTGCTGGAAGAGCAGAACGTCACCCGCGCGGCCGAACGCCTGCATCTGGCCCAGCCCACTGTCAGCGTGCAGCTGGCGCGCCTGCGCCACCTGTTCGATGATCCGCTGCTGCTGCCGGGCCCACGCGGCATGCGTGCCACCGCACGGGCCGATGCACTGCGCGAACCGTTGGCCGAGGCACTGGCTGCACTGCAGCGCGCGGTCGCGCCGGTACAGGCGTTCGATCCCGCCCAGGCCACGCAGACCTGGCGGATCATGGCGTCGGACTTCGGCGAAACCACGATCGTCCTGCCGGCGTTGGCCGACCTGCGCCAGCGTGCACCCGGCACGCGCCTGGCCGTGGTCAGCCTGGCACCGTCGCAGATGGTCGCGCAGAGCGAGCGCGGCGAGATCGATCTCGCGCTCCACATCACTTCAGACGCACCTCCGTCCCTGCACCATCGCCCGCTGTTCCAGGAGCGCTACGTACTGGCCGGGCGCCGCGATCACCCACGACTCAAGCGGCGGCCGACGCTGAAGCAGTTCTGCGCGCTGGACCACGTGATCGTGTCACCTGACGGCGGCGGCTTCCATGGCGGCACCGACAGCGCGTTGGCGCATGTAGGCGCGCGTCGCAACGTGGTGCTGTCGGTGCCGCACTTCCTGTTCCTGCGCAGCGTGCTGCTGCGCACGGACCTGGTGGCGATGATGCCCTCGCGCCTGGTCGCGCAGGACCCGGCCTTGAGGGCGGTTGCGGCGCCCATTGATGTGCCCGGGTTCGAGATGGTGATGCTCTGGCACGAACGCGTGCATCGCGATCCGGCGCATCGCTGGTTGCGCGAGCGGATCTGTGCGCATTCATGAAAAGTCGCGCCAGGAAGCGCCCGGAAAATATTGCGACGCGTCATGTAACCGATTACATCCCTTGCTAGCGTAGGCCCGCCCGTTCCGGGCCCTGCCGATGTGAGGCCTTCGCGATGACGTTGTGCGCTGACCGCTGGACCGCTCCCTGCCCGCCGAACCGGCGCCTTGCACTGGCCCTGCTGCTGCCGACCCTCGCGCTGGCTGCAGCCGTAAGCGCACAGAACCTGCCGCCTCGTGCGCAATGGCAGGCCAGCGCGTCATCGCAGCAGGTTCCGGCGATGGCGATCAGCCACCTGATCGACAGCGATCCGAAGACGGTGACCGGTGGCGCGTTCAGTCCCGGCCATTGGTTCCAGATCGATCTCGGCAAACCGGCGATGCTGGCCGGTACCCGCCTCACCTGGGATGTCTCCAACCCCGAAGGCTATTCGCTGCAGACCTCGCTCGACGGCAAGCAGTGGCAGAGCGCCTACGTCATGGGCGATTCGCTGGGCGGCACCGAAACCCTGTACTTCGCACCGCGCCAGGCCCGCTACCTGCGCCTGGCCAGCCCGCAGCGCACCTCCGACTGGGGCGTATCCATCTTCGAAATGGAACCGCTCGACACCGCGCTCACTGCACGCGTGACCGGTCTGGATGCCGCCCAGTCCGCTGCGCTGTGGCAGGGTGGCGGCTCGGTTGCCATCCCCGCGGGCAAAGCCGGCGTGCATACGCTCGACATCGCCCTGCCCCGCGCGCAGCCAAGCACCGGGCTGGCGGTGGACTGGGCCAACGTGCACGGCGCTGCACGCCTGCAGGCGCAGGACGCGCAAGGCCGCTGGCACGAACTGGCGCACGATGCGCAGGCAGCGAGCCGGCAGCAGAGCTGGCTGGCGGCCGGCGCGCCACTCAACATCAAGGCGCTGCGGCTGACCGTGGAAGGCGATGCACCGCAGATCAAACGCCTCCGCCTGCTCGGCCCGAAGGCGGTGATGACGCCGATGAAGCGCTACCAGATCGCCGCCAGCGGCGCGCAGCGCGCCTTGTTCCCCGCGTCGCTGCACATGCAGCAGACCTACTGGACCGCAGTGGGTGTGCACGCGGGCCGGCAGAAATCGATCTTCGACGAATACGGCAACATCGAGGCCTACAAGGGCGCACCGCTGGTGCAGCCGATCTGGCGCAGTGCCGATGGCCGCGCGGCGGGTGCCGCCGAACACCCCGTGCAGCACGCCCTTCGCGATGGCTGGAAGCCGATGCCGTCTGCCACGTGGTCACCGCAGACCGGGCTGGAACTGCGTAGCGAAGCCTTTGCCATCGAGCGCGACGGGCAACCGGTCACCTTCGTGCGCCATCGCCTGCGCAACACCGGCAGTTCAGCCATCGAAGGCACGCTGACCCTCGCAGTGCGACCGATGCAGATGAATCCGCCGTGGCAGAACGGTGGCCTGTCGCCGATCCGCCAGGTGGCCGTCGAAGGCAACAGCGTGCGCGTCAATGACCGCACGCTGCTGCAGTCACTCACTGCGGTGGATGCCGCAGGCGCCGCGCCTTTCGGCAACGCGGGCGACACCGAGATCACATCGGCCATCGCCAGCGGACAACTGCCTGCCACACAGCAGGCAAGCGATGCTGCAGGCTTGGCTGCGGCGGCGTTGAGCTACCGCATCAGCCTGGCACCGGGTGCCAGCGATGCGGTGGTGGTGGCCTTCCCGCTCGGTACCGCCACCGCCGATGCCAATGGAGTGCTGCCGCAAGCACCGGCCCTCAACTTCGCGTCGCTACCGCGCGACGGTGACAAGGCCTTCGACACGCTGGCCAGCCGTGCCTCCGCCGATTGGCAGGCACGCCTGGGCCAGGTGGGTCTGCGCCTGCCCGATCCTTCGCTGGTGGACATGCTGCGCGCGCAGGCCGCGTACATGCTGATCAACCAGACCGGCCCGGCGATGCAGCCCGGCCCGCGCAACTACAACCGCTCCTTCATCCGCGATGGCATGGCCACCTCGGCCGTGCTGCTGCGCATGGGCGAAGCCAAGGTCGCGCGTGACTACCTGGCCTGGTACAGCGAACACGGCGTGCACGGCAACGGCCTGGTGTCGCCCATCCTCAACGATGATGGCAGCGTCAATACCGGCTTCGGCTCGGACATCGAGTACGACAGCCAGGGCCAGTACGTCACCCTCGTTGCCGACGTCGCGCGGCTGGATGGCGGGCCGGAAAGCGTGCGTGCCTACCTGCCCAAGGTGAAGGCCGCGCTGCGCTTCCTGCAGGAACTGCGCGAACGCACGCTGGTGCCGGGCTACATGGCCGACCAGCCCGCACCGGAGCGCTTCGCCGGCATTCTTGCGCCGTCGATCAGCCACGAAGGCTACCCCTCACCCACCCACAGCTACTGGGACGACTACTGGGGCCTGAAGGGCTGGCATGACGGCGCGTGGCTGGCCGAATCACTGGGCGACCACGAAACCGCCACGTGGGCGCGCGAACAGTACAAGGCGCTGTATGACGCACTGCATGCCTCGATCCGCGCGACGATGTCATGGAAGGGCATCGACTTCATTCCGTCATCGGCCGACCTCGGCGACGGCGACCCGACCGGTGTGTCGATCGCGCTGGACCCGACCGGCGCACAGAGCGTGCTGCCCGCCGAGGCCCTGCGCACCACCTTCGCCCGTTACCTGGACGATGTGCGCAAGCGAAACCAGCCCGGTGCGCTGTATGCCTACACGCCGTACGAAATCCGCAACGTGCTGAGCTACGTGCACCTGGGCCAGCCTGAAGCGGCCGATGAGCTGCTGCAGGGCCTGCTGCACGACCGCAGGCCGCTGGAATGGCAGGTGCTGGCCGAGGTCGTGCATTCGCGGTTGCGCTTCCCGCGCTACCTGGGCGACATGCCGCACACCTGGATCGGCGCCGAATACGGCCGCACCCTGTTCGGCATGCTGATGCGCGAGGACGATGATGCGCTGTCGCTGCTGCCGGGTACGCCGCCTTCCTGGGTGGCTGGTGAAGGCCTGGCCGTGGACCGCCTGCCCACTGCTTATGGCACCCTGCAGATGCAGGCGCGGCAGCGCGACGGCAACCTGACCGTGTCGCTCGGCAAGGGGCTGCGCAAGGGCACGCCGGTACGCGTATGGTGGCCCAGCCGTTCCCTGCCCAAGGACGTGCGCGTGGATGGGCGATCGGTAAGGAACTTCGACAAGGACGGCGTGCTGCTCGATGGCCCGTTCCGCACCTTGGAGGCACGTTGGCAGTAATGCCGATGCAGGAACCGAAGTGATCGAACTTCTACTCGATGGCAGCCCTGTCGCCGCCGCTACCGACGATCAGCTGGCCAGCGCACTGGCGCTGGCCGCATCCATGCCCCAGTTCGAGCTGTGGGTATCGGTGCCCGACGGTCCATCGCTGTGCATGCTGCGCAATGCCGAGCATGCATGGCTGATGTACCTGCGCGAGCCCGGCGACGACGGCTTCCATTCCTGCGGAAACGAACACCGCGCCGGCAACGCCTACTTCCGGCTCGACAATGGCCAGGTGGATGGCTATCCCCTGGCGTGGTGCATCGGCATCGAGGCGTGCTTCGCCGCGATCAGTTTCTTTCACGGCAATGGAGGCGCCCGCCTGGAACACATCGATTGGCAGCCCTGACCCCGGTAGAGGCCGACCTTGGTCGGCATGCCCCGCCTCGCATTCCGGTGGGTGCCAACCGTTGGTTGGCACGCCCTCCCGTAGATGCCGACCTTGGTCGGCACGCCTTCCGTCGAGCAAGCTCGACGCCTACCAAGCGGCATCGCTAGAACCCCGGCAGCCCCGGCGGATTGGTCTGCGATTGCGGCACTGCTTCTTCGGCCACATTCCAGCGCGCCAGCACCTTCGCGTAGGTACCGCTGCTGATCTGCGTGTTCAGGGCCTGGGTCACCGCATCGGCCAGGCCGCTGCCCTTGCGGGTGGTCACCGAGATCGCCGCCGCATCCGGCCAGCCGCCCGGGAACAGGCCGACCCGGCGCACCTTGCCATCGCGTGCCGAATAGGCGCCGGTGGCATTCGGCTCGAACGACACATCCGCGCGACCGGTGATCACCGCCAGCCGCCCGATCACCGCGTCATCGAAGTACTGGTATTCCACCGGTTTCAGGCCAGCGGCGATGTTCTGCTTGTCCCACTGGCGCAGGATCTGGTCCTGGTTGGTGCTTGCCCCCACCACCACTTTCAGCCCGGCCACGTCGGCGGGCGTGGCGATCTTCTGGATCGGCCCATCGGTGCGGGTATAGATGCCCAGCAGGTCGAAACGGTAACTGGAGAAATCGAACTTCTTCTTGCGCTCTTCAGTAACCGTCACGTTCGACAGCACCGCATCGTACTTGCCCGATTCCAGCCCCAGCGGCCAATCAGCCCAGGCCACCGGCACCACCACCAGCTTCAGGCCGAGGCCATCGGCGATCAATCGTGCGATATCCGGTTCCACGCCCACCACTTCCTTGCTGTCGGCACCGTAGTCGGCCAATGGCAGCTGGCCGGGATGGGTGGCAATGGTGAAGACACCCGGGGTGACGAAACGGTAGCCGGCCGGAATCAGCGCCTGCGCCTTCGGATCGGGCGTGCCCTTCAGTATCTGCGCGTTGCTGGCGGCCAGCGAGGCCGCCGCAACGGGCACGCCATCGGGGCCATGGCGCACGCGCGAGTAGACGATGCCGGCGATGCCGATGACCAGCACACCGAAGATCAGCAGGGTGCTGCGTGCGGGACGTCGGTGCGATGCTGGGCTCATGGGGTTTCTCGAAAGGGGTTACAGGGTCTTGGCCAGGAAATCGGCGGTACGTTGCTGGCGCGGATGTTCAAACAGCGTGTCCGGCGTGCCCTGCTCGATCACCCGGCCCTGGTCCATCATCACCACGTGGTCGGCCACGCGACGGGCGAAGCCCAGTTCGTGGGTGACGATCACCAGCGTGGTGCCGGAACTGGCCAGCTCCTCGATCACGCTCAGCACCTCGGACACCAGCTCCGGGTCCAGCGCGGAGGTCGGCTCGTCGAACAGCAGCACTTTCGGCTGCAGCGCCAGCGCGCGGGCAATGGCCACGCGCTGCTGCTGGCCACCGGACAGCTGGCGTGGGAAGGCATCGGTCTTGTCGGCCAACCCCACCCGCTCCAGCAGCGTGCGTGCCTGCTGCTCGGCCTGTGCCCGCGAAATGCCGCGCACGGCGATGGGCGCTTCGATGATGTTCTCCAGCGCGGTCATGTGCGGGAACAGGTTGAAACCCTGGAACACCATGCCGACTTCCGCGCGGCGCCGGCGGATCTCGCTTTCCGGCAGCTCGTACAGCGTGTCGCCGTCGCGGCGGTAGCCGATCAGCTGGCCGCCCACGGTGACGAAGCCACTGTCAGCGCGTTCAAGATGATTGATCAGCCGCAGCAGCGTGGACTTGCCGGCACCGGACGGACCGATCAGCACGGTTACGCTGCCCGCCTTCAGTTCCAGGTGCACGTCATCCAGCACCGTCTGCTCGCCGAAGGCCTTGCCCACGCCTTGCAGGGACACAGCCGCGCCCGTTCCGGCCTCGATCGGCACGGCGAATGCCGCGCGGCTGGGCACGCGTGCGCTGGCCGGTACCGCCGGGCGCGGTGGCGCCGACGGTACCCGCGACACGCTGCGCTCATGTTGCAGCTGGCCGCGGGCAAAGCGCTGCTCCACCCGCCGTTGCAGCAGCGAAAGCACCGTCAGGATCACCAGGTACCAGACCGTGGCCACCATCAGCAGCGGCACCACCTCCAGGTTGCGGCGGTAGATCACCTGCACGGTGTAGAACAGCTCCGGCAGCGCCAGCACGTAAACCACCGAGGTGCTCTTGGCCAGCCCGATCACATCATTGAACGCCGCCGGCAGGATCGAACGCATCGCCTGCGGCAGGATGATGCGGCGCACCTGGCGACCGCGCGGCAGGCCCAGCGCTGCGGCGGCTTCGTACTGGCCGTGGTCGACCGACAGGATGCCACCACGGATCACCTCGGCCGAGAACGCCGCTTGGTTCAAGGTAAGGCCGAGTACCGCCGCAGTGAACACGCCGATCAACTGCGTGGTCGGGTACGAGAACAGGCTGATGCCGGTGAACGGCACGCCCAGTTCGATGGTGCTGTACAGGTAGCCCAGGTTGTTCAGCAGCAGCAACAGCACCAGCAGCGGAATCGAACGGAACAGCCACACGTAGCCCCACGACACCGCCGACAGCAGCGGTGAGCCGGAGACGCGGGCCAAGGCCAACAGTGTGCCCAGCGCAAAGCCGAGACCGGTGCCGAGCGCGGTCAGCAGCAAGGTCCGCCCCAACCCTTCCAGTACCGGCCGGGCAAAGAACCACTCGGCGAACGTGCCCCAGCCCCAGCGCGGGTTGCCCAGCACCGACTGCAGGCCGATCAGGATCAGCGCGAGTGCCAACACCGTGCCGATCACCTGCAACGGATGCCGGGCCGGCACGATCTTCAGCGCCGTGGCCGGCTGGCGGGGAATGCCCTCGATAACGGTGGACGGTGTGCTCATGCCACCGCTCCGTGCAGTACGATGTCGAGCGCGACGCCCACCTGCGGCTGCGGCACCAGCTGCTTTTCGAACGGCAGATGTGCGATGGTTTCCGGATCCGCATCCAGATCGAACAGCGCGGTGTAGCCGTGGCTGAGGTAAAGGCCGACCGCCTCCGGCTGGCGGAAGCCGGTGGTCAGGAACACGCGCCGATAGCCCTGCCGCGCGGCCTGGTCTTCCAGTTCCTGCAGTACGCGACGGGCGATGCCCTGCCGACGCAGACCAGGCAGCGTCCAGATGCGCTTGAACTCGGCGGTATCCTCATCGCGATGCGGCATGAACGCACCGCCGGAGATCGCCACGCCGTCGCGCAGCAGCAGCACGAACGCACCGACCGGGGCCGCGAATGCCGCCGCCGGATAGCGCTGCAGCTCTTCGCGGGCGCTGCCACCAATGCGTCGGCGCACGTCCGCGTAGCGGTTGTCGTATTCCTGTTCAAGGCCATCGAACAACGGCCGCGCCAACGGGTCGTCCACCGTGGTGTACAGGAAGCGATCGTTGTCGTACCGCACGCTCATGCCAGGTCCTCCACCAGGTAGTGCTCGGCCAGACGCGCCCACAGGCTGGCAGCGGGGGCGATGGCCGCATCGTTGAATACATAGCGCGGGCTGTGCAGCGGCGCGCTGTCACCGTTGCCGACGAACACGAAACTGCCCGGCCGCGCCTGCAGCAGGAAGGCGAAGTCCTCGCTGGCGGTACGCGGTGCGAATGCCTCAACCACCTGCCCTGCGCCGAAGCCCTGTACCGCCACCTCGCGGATGTAGGCCGTCTGCTCCGGGTGGTTGATCACGCTGGGGAAGCCGCGCGGGAATTCGATCTCGGCACGCGCGCCGAACGCGGCGGCGGTTTGTTCGGCAATGTCGGTGACCCGCTGGCGCAAGGTATCGCGCACCTCCGGCAGGTACGCACGCACGGTCAGCTTCAGCTCGACCACATCCGGGATGACATTGGCCGCCTGCCCACCGTGGATCGAACCCACGGTGACCACGCCCATCTGCCGCGGATCGACATTGCGCGATACCACGCTCTGCAGCGCGGTGATGATGTGCGCGGCGGCCAGGATCGGGTCGACGCTGCCCTGCGGCTCGGCGCCGTGACCACCCTTGCCGATCACCCGCAGCCGCGCCCAGTCCACCGAGGCCATCGCCGGTCCGTCGACGAAGCCGAAGTGACCCACCGGCACACCCGGCCAATTGTGCAGGCCATAGATGGCATCGACCGGGAAGCGTTCGAAGAGGCCATCGGCGATCATCTTCGAAGCACCCGACCCGGTTTCCTCGGCCGGCTGGAACACCAGCTGCAACGTGCCATCGAATCGGCCATGGTGCGCCAGGTAGTGGGCGGCCGACAGCAGAATGGCGGTGTGGCCATCGTGGCCGCAAGCGTGCATCAGGCCTTCGCGCTGGCTGGCATAGGCCAGCCCGGATTCTTCATGGATCGGCAGCGCATCGATGTCGGCGCGCAGGCCCAACCGGCGACTGCCCTGCCCGCGCTGCAGCGTACCGACCACGCCGGTGCCACCGATGCCGGTGCTGACCGCGTAGCCCCATTGCTGCAGCAGTTCCGCCACGCGGGCACTGGTGCGGTGTTCTTCGAAGGCCAGTTCCGGGTGCTGGTGCAGGTCATGGCGGATCGCGATGGCCTCGTCGGCACGTGCCGCGATCTCGGGCAGTACGCCCGTTGCCGGCGAATTCCTCCGGGCATGGCCCGGCGCTACCGAGGTATCTCCGCTCATCGCCTTATCCCACCTTCCGCGCCGGCTCGGCGTCGGTCGCATACCGGCTCGCCTTGCGTGGCAGGCCCAGGTGGTCGCGCAGAGTCTCTCCTGCGAGCTCGCTGCGGTGGTAGCCGCGCGCTTCCAGCAAGGGCAGCACCAGGGTCACGAAATCATCCAGGCCTTCGCGCTGCGCGGCGAAGCCGAGGATGAAGCCATCGCTGGCACCGGCGTCGAACCAGAGGATCAGCTCCTCGGCCACATGCTCCGGCGTGCCGATGAAATTCGGCCGCGGGCTGACCGCTTGCAGTGCCACCTGGCGCAGGCTCAGGCCCTGCTCGCGCGCGTCCTGCTTGATGCGGTCGGTGGTGGAGCGGAACGAATTGCTGCCGATCTCACCCAGTTCCGGGAACGGCGCATTCGGGTCGTACTGGCTGAAGTCGTGATGGTCGAAGAAGCGGCCGAGATACGCCAATGCATCGTCCAGCCCGGCCAGCGCGGCAATCGCCTGGTACTTGGCTTCGGCTTCTTCCGCCGTACGGCCAACGATCGGGCCGATGCCCGGGAAGATCTTGACGTCACCGGCGCTGCGGCCATGGGCGATCGCCGAGTTCTTCACCTTCTGGGTGAACGCACGGGTCTCCTCCAGCGACGGCGCGTGGGTGAACACCGCATCGGCGTACTTGCCGGCCAGCGCAATGCCATCGTCGGACGAACCGGCCTGGAAGATCACCGGCTGCCCCTGCGGCGAGCGCTGGATGTTGAGCGGACCTTCCACCTGGAAGAAGCGGCCCTTGTGGTCGAGGCGACGGAACTTCTCCGGTGCGAAGAACGTGCCGCTGTCGCGGTCGCGCACGAACGCATCGTCATCCCACGAATCCCACAGGCCCTGCACCACCTCAAGGTACTCATCGGCAATCTGGTAGCGCAGCGCGTGTTCCGGATGCGGGCGGCCGTAGTTGCGGCCCGAACCTTCCAGCGGCGAGGTCACCACGTTCCAGCCGGCGCGGCCACCGCTGAGCACGTCCAGCGAGGCGAACTGGCGGGCTACGGTGAACGGATCGCTGTACGAGGTGGAAAGCGTGCCGGCCAGGCCGATCTTCTTCGTTGCCGTCGCCAGTGCCGACAGCAGCGAGATCGGCTCGAAACGGTTGAGGAAATGCGGGATCGACTTCTCATTGATGTACAGGCCGTCAGCAACGAAGCCGAAGGCGATGCCGTTGTCCTCGGCGGTGCGCGCGATGTCGATGTAATAGCCCAGGTTGACGCTGGCATCGGGCACGTTGGACGGATGCTTCCAGGCATGCATGTGGCTGCCGGGGCCCTGCAGCATGATGCCGAACGGGATGGGACGCGGGGTCGTGCTCATGGGGTCGCTCCAGCAGTCAGGCCACCGCCGCGCGGGGAGCGGGCGACAGCAGTTCAAGGGACGTCAGGCGTGCGTCGAGGTCGGCCACCGGCGCGTCGAGGATGAATTCACCCACGCCGAAGCGTCGATGCAGCGCATCCAGCTCGCTGCGTACGTGCTGCGCGTCGCCAGAGAGCACGCTGGGGCGTGTTTCTTCGACGCGGAAATCGGTCACACCCACTTGCCGTGCGTACTCGGCAGCGGCCTCGGGGCTGGGCAGGTTCACCGTCTGTCCAGGGCCCAGGTGCAGCTTGTAGACCCGCAACGCGCCGATATGGCGTGCAGCGGCCTCGCTGGTGGGCGCGGCGAAGGCCACCGTTGCCAGCAACGGGGCGTGCGCGGACACCGCGCGATACGCCTCGAAGGCGGCCTCGATGTGCTTCGGGTCACCGTCGAAATGCGCGGCATACACGAAGCGCCAGCCCAGTTCGGCTGCCTGCCTTGCGCTCTGCGGGCTGGCACCCAGCAGGAAGCGCTCCGGCGACGTCTGCGGAATCGGCCGCGCCTGCGCATCAGCCTGCGCATCGGACAGATACCCTTCCAGGTCGCGCAGCTGCTGGTCGAAATCGGCGAATGCCGGGCGACCGGCGGCCAGTGCGGCAGTCGATGCCGGCAGACCGCCCGGTGCCTTGCCCACGCCCAGATCCACGCGCCCCGGCGCTAGTGCCGCCAGCAGGTTGAAGTTCTCGGCCACCTTGTACGGTGCGTAGTGGCGCAGCATCACCCCGCCACTGCCGATGCGGATGCGCCGGGTCTGCGCCAGCACCCACGCCGCCAGTACTTCCGGTGCCGGGCTGGCCAGCGTCGGCGCCGCGTGGTGCTCGGCAAACCAGTAACGGTGATAGCCCAGCTGCTCGGCACGCTGCGCCAGTTGCAGGCTGTTGCGCAGCGCCTGTTCCGGCGTGCTGCCGTCGGCCACTGGGCTCTTGTCCAACACGCTGGTGAGGTAGCTCATCGTCACGTCCTCGCTCAGGGATGGGCCACGGGAATGCCCAGCAGGCCGTTCAGCGCCGCCAGGATCGGCTCGGCACCGGAGATGTACTGGCGCTGCTGGTACTCACCACTGGCGTGTTCATTGACCACGCCCTGCGGCAGCACCAGCTTCGGCAGCGACTGGTCCTGCTCGCCGATCTCGGCGATCACCTCGCGGCGCGGCCGGCTGAAGCCGATGCGGCGCACGTCCAGTTGCGCGTCCAGGCCATCGATGCTCGACAGTGCACCTTCCAGCAGCAGGCTGTGCCGGCAGAAGAAGCGCTGTCCGGGCAACTGGCCGTCCTCGAACTCGCGGTCCAGCAGGAACAGGATGGGTTTGTGGGTTGCGTCTACAGCCACGGAATCGTCCTCGTAGGGGCCGGCAATGCACTGCCGCTTCGATATCGATGCTAGAGAAGGACGGCCGCATGCCAGCGCCAGAACTCGACAATCCACGGTCGGATCCGGCCATGCAGATGCAGGTTGGCAATAAGGTCATGGCACCGCGCTAGGCAATCCGCCGAAGTGGCGGCGCTACGGACGTCGCCAAGGGCGCCAGGTGTCCCGCTGCACGCTCGGCCGCCAGTTGGATGCGTGCCTGCAGAGCAGCACTGTTGATGCGATCGCCGTCGAAGTCGGCCGGCGTGGCATACACCCCGATCGGCAGCGTATGCGCCTGCAGGAAGCTGAAAAGCGGCCGCAGCTGGTGGTCGATCACCAGCGCGTGGCGCTCGCTGCCACCGGTCGCGGCCAGCAGCACCGGCGTATCCACCAGCGCGTCCAGCCCGATGAAGTCGATCAGGTGCTTGAACAGGCCCGGATAGGACCCGCGATACACCGGCGTGGCCGCTACCAGCAGCTGCGCCGATTCAATCGTGGCCAGCGCGCGCTCCACCTGCGGCTCCACTTCACTACGCTGCAAGGCCTGCCCGAGCGAGCGCGCGATCGGCGCCAGCTCGACCAGCTCCACGCTGACGTTGACCCGCTCGCGCAGTTCTTCCAGCAGATGCCGCACCAGCAGCAACGTGCGCGAGTTGGCCGATGCCGTCGGCGAACCAATCAACGCAACCACATTCAACGCAGAAGACATGACCCCCTCCTCGGTAGCGCCGGGCCATGCCCGGCGACGTTTCACATGAACCTCAGAACCGGTAGTTGACGCGCCCGTACCAGAACGTCCCGACGTTGCTCAGCACATCACCGCTGTCCCAGGTGGTCTCGATGCTGGCCACGTCGGTGGCGCTGCGTGCATATGCGGGTACCTTGCGGGTGCGCTTGTCGAACACGTTGTTGATGCCCAGCGCCGCGCTCCAACCGGCACCCAGCTCGACGCCACCGGACAGGTTGGTCACCAGCACCGGCGGCTGCTTGTACTCCACGCCGTTGTTCAGGCGCTTGATCGGGCCGTAGTAGGTGAAGTCCACGTTCGAGCGCCAGCGCCCGTTCTGCCAGCCCATTCCCGCCACCTGCGTGTACGACGGCGTGCGGAAGCGCAGCGCGTACTCGCTCGACTTGGTCAGCAGGTTGATGTTCGGCAGCCCCTGCAACGCCTGCGGAATCGCGCTCACTTTCTGGATGGTGGTGCGGCCCACGTTGGCCGCGTAGCTCCAGCGCAGCTTGCCCCACTGCGTTTCCTGGTTCGCCTCCAGGGTCAGCTCCACGCCGCGCGTGCGGGTGTCGCCCACGTTGGTGAAGTAGCTGGCATAGAACGCATCACCGGGCAGGATGCTGATGCCGGCCGTGCCCAGCAGCGCATCGATGGTGTTCTTCTGCGCGGCGGTCAGCACGGTGCCACTGTTGTCGGTCACCCGCGCCGGGTCCTGCGCGTTGTAGCCGATCTGGCTGGACTGGCCGAGCTGGCCGCGGATGTCGATCTGGTACGCATCCACCGCCAGATGGAAGGCAGGGCTCGGGTCCCAGGTCACGCCGAGGCTGTAGTTGGTGGCCTTCTCCGGCTTCAGCGGGGTAGCGCCCAGCGCCACTGCTGCCGGCGAAGAAACCTGCGCCACCAGCGTGGTACCGCACGGGCAGCTGCCGGTGGCCTGGTAGAACTGCGCGCCCAGGCTCGGCGCGTGGAAGCCATTGCTGACCGTGGCGCGCACGCCCAGTGCATCAGTGAAGTCGAAGCGCGTGGTCAACCGACCGGTCGACACCGTGCCGAAGTCGGAATGGTCTTCCCAGCGCGCGGCCGCATCCAGGTACCAGCGCGAGGTGATGTTGGTCGCGGCGCCTGCATACACCGCCTTGCTGTTGCGGGTGGCCTTCACCGCATCGGCGGTGGAATAGCCCACGAAGGCGGCCGCACCGAAGCCGGTGTACGACTCCCACTGCCCTGCCCCGCGCTCGTACTCCTCGTGCTGGTACTCGGCACCGGCACTTACTTCCACCGGCGAGGCGAAGGCCGCCACCTCGAAGCTGCGACGAAGATCGAGGTTGGCGATGCCCTGCTGGTAGTCCAGCTTGCCGTCGTAGAAGTCGGTAGGCGAGCCGGGGTACGGCAGCGAGTAGTTCACCGAATTGCGGGTGTAGGTACGCACCGTGTTGCGGTTGCCGGTCAGGCTGACGTCGTAGTCCCAGCCCGCAACCTGGCCCTTCACCCCGGCCGTGCCGGTGTACTGCTTCTCCTTGGTTTCCAGCACCGGCAGGAAGCCGTCGGGAAACACGCTCAGCACGCCCGGCGCCCTGTAGGTGGTGAAGATCGTCGCCGGCAGCCGGAAGTTCTGGATCGCCTGTGCGGTGCGGTCGCTGGCGGTCGCATTGGCGTAGAACTGCGCGTTCTCGCCCAGCCCATGGCCCACGTTCACCGCAAAGGCCTTCAACGCATACGACGGCGAGCTGAGGATGATGTTGGCTTCGGCATCGCGTCCGGCCTCGGCCGGGTTCGGCGACGCCCCGGCCGGCAGCCTGTTGTTCGGCCGCAGCGCCACAAGGTTGCCGTTACCGTCCACCGCCGGATAGCTCAGGTAGCCATCGATATAGCGTCGCGTGCGGATTGCATGGTGCTGGCCCGTGCTCTCACCGGACAGGTTGATGAAGCCATCCTCGCCCCATGGCAGACCGATGTTGGCGCGCACGCTGGTGCGGCTGCCGTCACCATCGGTGCTCTGCCCGCTCTCCACCGACACATCGCCACCGTGCGCCTGCGATTTCAGGATCACGTTGATCACCCCGGTGATCGCGTCCGAACCGTAGATGGCCGAAGCGCCGTCACGCAGCACCTCCACGTGGTCGATGGCCGATACCGGAATCAGCGCCAGGTCGGCCCAGGCGTGGCCCGGATAACCACCACCGTTGGCGCCACTCACATACGCACTGGCGTTGCGGCGCTTGCCGTTCACCAGCACCAGCGTGTATCCCGGCGACAGGTTGCGCAGCTGGTAGCCGCGGATCAGGCTTTCCTGGTCGCTTTGATAGCCACCAATCTGGCTGAGCGACGGCAGGCTGCGCTGCAGGGCTTCAAGCAGGTTTGCCTGACCGGTAGCCGCCAGGTCCTCGGCAGAAATCACGTCGATCGGCGTCGAGCTGTTCTTCACCGTGCGTGTACTGGTACGCGAACCGGTCACCACCACCGCATCCAGCGTGGACGCGGCAAGGTTCGCAGAAGTGGCCGTGGTCACCGACGGTGCATCGGCATCAGCCGCATACGCCGGGGCAGCGGCCAGGGCGGCGGCAATCAGAAGGGAGAGCGTGGACAGCGCAGGAATGTGGGCAGCAGGCATGGGGGCTCGTGGGGGTGGGCCGGAGACACGCCTCCATTCAAGAGCCCACGCCCAACACGCAACAGCGGATATCGCGTCATGTGACCGTCACATCGCGCCAGCTACATGACCGCTGGTAATGACCTTACGCAGCCTGCACACACCGGGTCGGATCCCTTTCCAAAGGAAAGGGCTCTGACCCCATGCACGCGAATCCGCAGGGTCAGCGCCCTTCCTGCGAAAAGGATCTGACCCCGGTCTGCATATACCCCGCGGGCATCACCTCATGCCCGCGCGCCACTCAGCGGCACGTGCCTGCATCGGTAGCATCAAGCCATGCCCAGCCTGCCTGCCGAACCGAACGCGCCCACCGTCGCCATCGTGGCCTGCCACGGCCAGGGCCTGTTCGAATTCGGCTGCGCGGTTGGCCTGTTCGCGCCCATCCGCCCCGAACTCGGTGTGGCCTGGTACCGCACCCAGCTCTGCGCTGGCGAGCCCGGTGCGCTGCGCATGCTCGGCAGCGCACAGGTGCAGCTGCCCTACGATCTGAGTGCGGTCGACGACGCCGACATCATCGTCATTCCCGGCTGGCGCGAACCCAGCGAGCGCCCGCCACAGGCGCTGCTCGATGCCTTCACCCGCGCCCATGCGCGCGGCGCCCGCATCACCTCCATCTGCTCCGGCGCGTTCGTGCTCGCCTGGGCCGGCCTGCTCGATGGCCGTCAGGCCACTACCCATTGGCGGCTCACGGAAACGCTGGCCCGCGAGTTCCCGCGCATCCACGTGCGCGACGACGTGCTGTATGTGGACGCCGGCAGCATCATCACCTCGGCCGGGTCGGCCACCGGCATGGACATGATGCTGCACATGGTGCGCAAGGATTACGGCGCCCGCGTGGCCAACCTGGTCGCCGAACGGCTGGTACTGGCACCCTGGCGCGATGCCGAACGCAGCCAGCGGGTCAGCCGCGCGATCCCGCTGGGCGAACCCACGCGGCTGGCCAAACTGATGGAATGGATGCGGCGCAATCTGCGCGAACCGCATTCACTGGGCAGCCTCGCCGAACAGGCCGCGCTGAGCCAGCGCACCCTGCAACGCCAGTTCCTCGAAGCCACCGGCCTGTCGCCCATCGACTGGCTCATCCGCGAGCGCGTGGCCTACGCACGCGAACTGCTGGAAACCACCGATCGGCCACTGCAATGGGTGGCCGAACAGGCGGGCTTTGGTTCGCAGGAATCGTTCCGTCGGCACTTCCGCGGCATGGTCGACGCCAGCCCCATCGAATACCGCAACCAGCGCCGCAGTGGCATCAGCGCCGACCGGCTGGTGGGCTGCTGACAGCCCCCCGGTCTTTCCACGCTGCCATCCACCCGGCAAGATGCAGGCACGCCCCGGCCTGCCGATGGAACGGTGATGACTGCTACCCCGTACAGGAACTACCGCTTCGGTATTGGCGTTTCGCTGGTCCTGGCCAGCCTCCTCGCCGCGCTCGGCCTGATCGCAGTCTGCACCCCGAATCTCGGCTGGGGCGTAGTGGCGTTGGTCACCCTCGCGCTGTGGGTTGGCGTACCGCTGCTGGTGCTGCTCCTGCTGGCCTGGATCCGTTACATGGTGCGCGAGCGCGGGAACGTGCCGGGCGGGGTGCATGCCCTCATGTTCCTGCCCACTGCCCTCGCCCTGCTCATCGTTCCGCTGGGGCAAGCGCTGCACAGTACCGTGGACACCGCCACCGGTGGCTCACGCGCGGCCATCGCAGAAATGCACATCAACCTCAGTGACAATGCACTGTGGCTGGACACCTCACCCTATGCCTCCACCTACTCCGGCGCGGGGCCCGACCTGCCCATGAATGGGCAGACACCCGAGCACTTCGTTGCCTTCCACCGCTATCCGAACGCACAGTCCGATGCAGACAGCGCCTTCCCCTACGACAACGCACGACTGAAACCAGGCATCGAGCATTACTATTACGGCGCCCCGCCCGGGGGCACCGGCACCCGCCTGCCACTGCGTCGCCAGTCCTATCCGGATACCGCAGCGCTCACCCGCGTGTGGGGCACATCGGGGGGGCCAGACATCGTGCACCTCTACTACCACTATGCCGACCACGTCGAGGTTGCCCCCGCGCTGGCGCGTCTGGCCGGCGCTACCGAATACGAGCTCGAGCGCAGCCGCGTGGAAGGGCTGGTGCAGTTCAGGACGCACAACTACGGCGCCGCGCCGATCGTGCGCTTGGAAATCAATGGCGCGACGCTGGACATCGGCGACGACGCCATCGCGCCCATTGCTGCGCCCCCCGCTGCGTGCACGGCGTCCAACCACACCATCGGTGTCGCGCTGTTGAATCTCGACCAGCCGTTGCAGGTTCGCTGGCAGACTGCCGCCGCACCGCAGGAATGGCACAGCGCGCGCGTGCAGGTTCCTGCATTCCGCCAGCCGCAGCCATTGGACGGGCAATCCACCCTGCAGCGCGTGCTGCTTTACGTTCTGCCCGACGACACGCTGGCAGCAGAGCGCTACGTGAAAGTGTCCAACGGCGATTCGCGGCGTGCCATCAAGGCCACCGGCCTGCCTGCCAACGCGGCGGCGTACGCGACGTGCGGCAGCGCCTACGCCACCTATGGTGAAGACGCACCAGCACCGCTGGCAGACTGATCACCCGGACTGTCCCGCGCAGCGTCAGCCGCGTGCGCGTGTGTTGCGCGCATGTATCCGCCAGCACTGCGCCACGAAGCCGATCGCAAACAGCGCCGCACACCCCAGCAACGTCTGCAGGATCACCGGCGCCAGCGGCGCAGCCGCAATCGGATGCGCCACCGGCAGTCGCGTCAGCGTTTCATTCACGCCCGGCACCAGCGACAGCAGGAAGCTGAAAGACAGCGCGAACGTGGACAGATAAGGCGCCAACCGGCCAAGCAACCGCAGCCGCGACGCCAGCACTCCACCGAATGCAATCAGCAGGATCACCACGCCAAACGCATGACCTGGGTTGAGGCCCCCGGTGCTGGAGACGGTGAACGACGTCATCACCGACAGCACCAATCCCAGCAGATAGAGCTTGCCCGCGCGCGTAGCCGGAGCAATTGCGCGATGGCGGATGAATCCGTAAATGCCGGCGACGATGGGAACCAGGCTGATCGCGGTGTGCACGACGCCCAAGGGAGAAAGCGGATGACTCATGGCAACCTCTGCTGGAGTTATGAACCTACTAGTAGGTAGATTCGATGGACAAAAAGAAGACCCGCTTCGCGCAGGCCTTCCGGGAAACACTCAGGCCGCCGCGCTCACCCGGGCAATCGACAACCGTGCCAGCGCCGCGAACGTCGCTGCATCACCAAATCCGCGCGCCGCCAGCATCGCGCCGTGCACCGACGCCATGAAGGCCTTGGCCTCGTCGGCAGGCGTGCCCTGCAGGCGTAGCTGGCCGCGGGCCACGCCCTTCTCGAGCGTCACGGTCAGCCAGCCGGTCAGATCCTCGAAATGCCCGCGCACTTCCTCGGCAACCTCCGGCGGAATCATCGGCATCTCGGCCGCCAGCATCGCGCAGATGCAGAACGACGCCGTGCCACCGGCAATGCAGCTGGACCAGTAGTCCACGTAGGCGTTGAGCTCCTGCAACGGGTCGCCCAATTGCCGGTCCAGCAGCGCCAGGCCCGCCCGGGCTTCGGCCCGGTACAGCTCCACCACCGTGCGCACCAGATCCGCCTTGCTGGGGAAATGATGGTGGATGCTGGCCTTGCTGATGTTCACCCGCGCCGACACGTCGGCATAGCTGAAACCGTTGTAGCCACCGGCTTCCAGCAGCGAACGGGCCTGGGCCAGGATCTCGTGGGCCTTTGGGGAGAGTGAGTCTTTCATGGACTTAAACCTACTAGTAGGTAGGCCGCATGTCAACCGCCTCGTTCGCCGGGCATGGCCCGGCGCTACCTGACACGGGCTTCCCTGGTAGCGCCGGGCCATGCCCGGCGAGCGCAGCGGTCAGTGCGAAGACACATACAGCGCATCGGCCGGCGCCGGCGGCAGCGCAAAACTTCGCCGCATGCGCGCCACCTCGGCCGCCGGCGGCAAACCGAACAGGCGCTTGAACTCCCGGTTGAACTGCGACGGGCTGGCATACCCCACCGCCAGCGATGCCGCCTCAGCCGTCATGCCCTGCCGCAGCATCAGCAGCCGCGCCTGGTGCAGCCGCGTGGACTTCACGTACTGCATCGGCGAGGTCCCGGTAATGCTGCGGAAGTGATCATGGAACGTGGCCACGCTCATCTCCGCCTGCGCCGCCAGCGCGTCAACATCCAGCGCCGTCGAATAGGCCGCATGGATATGCCGCAGCACCTTGCCAATGCGGCCGAAGCGCCCACGCATGGCCAGCGCCTCGCGCATCGCCCCACCCTGTGCGCCGGTCAGCACCCGGAAATACAGCTCGCGCACCAGCGAGGGCCCCAGCACGTCTGCCTCCAACGGATCGGCCAGCGCCTCCAGCAAGCGCAGCACGGTGGCCTGCATCGCCCCCTGCATCGGGCTGGACATCATGCTCTGTGCTGGCGCTTCGGCGCTGGCGGCGCGCTCGCCCAGTTCAATCAGCAGATCCGCCGCCAGCTGCAGGTCCAGATGCAGGTAGATCGCCAGCAGCGGCGCCTCCGCCGTGGCCTCGGTTTCCATGGTGAAGGGCACCGGCACCGACACCGCCAGGTAGTGCTGCGCGTCGTATTGGTAGACCTGCCCGCCCAGATAGCCGCGCTTCACCCCTTGGCAGACGATCACGATGCCCGGGTCGTACAGCACCGGCGTGCGCGCCAGTGGCCGGTTCGAGCGCAGCAGCCGCACACCGGGCAGTGGCGTCAGCGTGTAGCCCTCGTCCACCGCCAGCGCCTGCAACAGGCCGACCATGCGCGCCTGTGCCGGATGGTGCAGCGGATCATCGACCGATCGCATCGGGCGCCCCATAGGAATAGGCAAGAATGACCGAAGCTTAGGCCTGGGCTGCCCCGCACTCAACCACTAACGTGCAAGACCCCAGCCACGAGCCCTCGTCCATGACCGTATCCCGCCTCCTCCTCATCACCGGCGTCAGCAGCGGCTTCGGCCGCGCCCTGGCCCAGCAGGCGCTGCTGGCCGGCCACCGCGTGGTCGGCACCGTGCGCAGCGAAACCGCCCGTCAGGATTTCGAAGCCCTCGCGCCGGGTCACGCCTTCGGCCGCCTGTTGGACGTCACCGACGCCGCCGCCATCGAGGCATTGGTGGCCAGCGTCGAAGCCGACATCGGCGCCATCGACGTGCTGGTCAACAACGCCGGCTACGGCCACGAAGGCATCCTCGAAGAATCCACGCTGGACGAACTGCGCCATCAGTTCGAAGTGAACGTGTTCGGTCCCGCCGCGCTGATCAAAGCCGTGCTGCCGCACATGCGCGCGCGCCGCCGCGGCCACATCCTCAACATCACCTCCATGGGCGGCTTCATCACCCTGCCGGGCATCGCCTGGTACTGCGGCAGCAAGTTCGCGCTGGAAGGCATCAGCGAGGTGCTGGGCAAGGAAGTGGCGCCATTCGGCATCCACGTGACCGCGATCGCGCCGGGCTCGTTCCGCACCGATTGGGCCGGTCGCTCGATGGTGCGGGCCTCGCGCAGCATCGGCGACTACGACGCACTGTTCGACCCGATCCGCAGCGCACGCGAAGAAAAGAGCGGCCATCAGCTGGGCGACCCGATCAAGGCCGCGCAGGCGATGCTGCAGGTGATAGACAGTCCCAACCCACCCACGCACCTCCTGCTGGGCAGCGATGCCCTGCACCTGGTACGCGGCAAGCTGGCTGCCATGACAGAACGCATCGATGCCTGGGAGCGCCTCAGCCGCTCCACCGACAACGCGGCGTTGCGGTAGCGCCGGGCCATGCCCGGCGAGCGAAGCGGTCACTGCAGCGCGGGACGCCGGGCATGGCCCGGCACTACCTGCACCGCGCTCGCTCAGTCGTCCTGCACCAGCTTGAACTCACGCAGCAACCCGCCAATCTGGGTCTTGTCCAGCTTGTTCATCAGCAGGTTGCGCAGGAACGCCGGCCCCGGAATGTCCAGCTCCTTGCCATCGCGCAGGCGACCGGTCGCCGCCAGCAGCGTGCGCACGTCGTAGGTGGAATTGAACACCTCCGGCACGCCGCGCTCGATGCCCAGCAGGGTGTATACCGCTTCCATCGGCGTGCGCACCGAATACTCGGTGGTGAAGATGCAGTCGCGTTGCTTCGATTCGGCGAACTGGCCGATGAAGGCGAAGTTCACCGCGCCCTCCGGCACCACGTCCGGGCGGTCACCGGCCTGGCGCGGCATGAAGAACGCGGTGATGTACGGCATCATCACCGGCACCGTCTTCGCCCCGGTCGCCGCCAGTTCGTCGATCTCCCCCACCGGCACACCCAGGTGGTACAGCCATTCGCGGGTGATCTCCTCGCCCGTGCAGTCCTGCATCGGCTTGTTCACGTAATCGCCCGGCGTATCCACGAACAGCGAATACACCCACACAACGATCTGGTCCTTCGGCTGGTTCTTGAAGTGCGGCTGCCGGTTCACCGTCCAGCTCATCAGCCAGCGTGAATCGCGCACGCTCACGATGCCGCCGGTCACCACCCTGCCACTGAACGGATCGCGCTTGGCGATCTTCTCGATGTACGCCGGAATGCGCGCGTCCAGCGTGGTCACCGTCGCCGATTCCCACTTGGTTTCCGGTATATGCGCACCGAACACATCCGGGCGCCCGAACGCCGCATCCTTGGCCGCGATGCGCCGCCACAGGTCCCACGCCGGTGCGGGGCCTTCATTCAAGCGCGCAGCAGTGTGGTGGTCGCCGTTGTCGGAATTCTCGGTGAGCGAGCCGATCGTCATGAACAGCAGATCGTCCGCGCCCAGGGCCACGCCACCGGCCTGGCCATCCCGCGTCCAGTGGATGCGCGTGGCCTGCTTGCGCCCTTCCTGAAGCGCGAAGCCCACATCGGTCACCTCGGTGCCGTACTGGAACTGCACACCGTGCTCCTGCAGCCACTTCACCAGCGGCAGCACCAGCGATTCGTACTGGTTGTACTTGGTGAACTTCAGTGCCGAGAAATCCGGCAGCCCGCCGATATGGTGGATGAAGCGATGCAGGTACAGCTTCATCTCCAGCGCCGAATGCCATTCCTCGAACGCGAACATCGTGCGCCAGTACAGCCAGAAATTGCTGTCCAGGAAATCGCGGCCCAGCACTTCGTTGATGCGCTTGTTCTCCATTTCCTGCCGGGTGGCCAGGAACAGCGCGATGATGTCCTTCTGTGCCTGCTCACTCAGGGTGAACAAGCCATCGGTATGCGCGTCCTCGCCCCGGTTGACGGTGGCACGCTGCAGCGAATAGTTCGGGTCATCCTTGTTCAACCAGTAGAACTCGTCCAGCACGCTGGCATCATCGATCTCCAGCGACGGAATCGAACGGAACAGATCCCACAGGCACTCGAAATGGTCTTCCATCTCGCGGCCGCCGCGGATCACGAAACCCTTCTCCGGCACCTTCAGGCCGTCCAGCGCGCCACCGGCAATCTGCTGCTGTTCTAGGATGGTGATGCGCTCGCCGGGCATGCGCCCATCGCGCACCAGGAAGGCTGCACCTGCCAGCGAGGCCAGACCCGAGCCGACGAACCACGCCGTCTTGTTGTCCACGCCCGCCGGCTTGCGCGGGCGCGCGAAGGCCTCATAGTTGCCACTGCTGTAGTACATGCGCGTCTCCTTCCTGGATAGGGTATGCCCACTCTAGCGCTGAACCGATGTACCGCATCCTGCAGAGAGGCTGCGACGCAGTGACGCAGCTACCTCACAGCCGGCGACCCAACACCTGTCCCGGCCAGCCATCCACGTTGAAGGTCGACAAACGTTCGTAGCCGCACGATTCGTAGAACCGCACCAGCTCGCCGCTGCCACCGCCATAGCAATCAACGCGCAGGTAATCCAATCCCGCCGCGCGCGCCTGCTCGTCGGCGAATGCCATCAAGCGACGGCCGATACCCCGCACCCGCGCATCGCGCGAAGCAATCAGCACGCGCACGTACAACTCGGGTTCGGTCGCAGCAGGCACATACGGCATGGCCTCGCCCAACGCCAGGAATGCACGCACCTCGCCCTGCGCGGTTTCCGCCACCCACGCACCGGGCAGCGCGCAGGCATCGGTCACCTGGGTGATACGGCGCGGAATGGACGACCACGCCTCGGTGCCCCACTGCTGCGGATTGCCGATGACCACGAACCACGCAATCACCTCATCGAACAAGCCCAGCACCGCAGGTGCATCGGCCACACTGGCGCGACGGATCGTCAGCGCCTCTTTTCCTGTATCAGTCACGCGTAGTGCTCCTTTCATTCAACGAACCCGAACGGTTGCAATCACCCGGCTCCGCTCAGAATGCCGCCGCGCAGCCGCCATCACCATGGCCAAAAGTCCATTGCGCGCCGCTAACCGGTAGTGCCGGCCGCTGGCCGGCAACTGCAATCTCCCAACCCCACCCTGGTTGCCGGCCAGCGGCCGGCACTACCTCGGTTGGAAATCCATGGACCACAGTTGACATGCAGGCATTTGCCTGCCTATAGTGATCCCACGGACGGCACCCGCCGCCCACCGTGGAGCCGCAGTCATGGTGGATATCGCAGACAGAGTTGGCATCAAAGCCACTGCAGCACCAAATGGGCCATTTTCCTGATGAGCCTGAAATCCCTGCTGGAAATCGGGCGCGGCCAGCCCAGCCCGCACGACATCAAGATCGACAACTGGAACTGAAGGCCCCCATGGATGCAGACAAGGTGTTCAAAGCACTGGCCGACCCCACGCGCCGCACGCTGCTGGATCTGCTCTGTGAAGACAACGGGCAGACCCTCGGCCAGCTCTGCGAGCACTTGGACATGGCCCGGCAATCGGTCACCCAGCACCTGGGCCTGCTGGAAGACGCCAACCTGATCAGCACCGTCAGGCGCGGCCGCGAGAAGCTGCACTTCATCAACCCGGTGCCGCTGCACGACGTCTATACGCGCTGGGTAAGCAAGTTCGAGCAGCAGCGCCTGAGCCTGCTGCATGACCTCAAACAGGAACTGGAAGGACAATGACGATGAGCGCTGAATCCACCCGTTTCATCCACGTGATCTATATCGCCTCCACGCCGCAGAAGGTGTTCGAGGCCATCACCCGGCCGGAGATTGCCCGCACCTACTGGGGCCATGAAAACGTCTCGGACTGGACACCCGGCTCGCGCTGGCAGCACGTGCGCGCCAATGACGAACGCAAGGTCGAACTGGTGGGCGACGTGGTGGAAAACACCCCACCCTCACGGCTGGTGATCACCTGGGCCGCCGCCTCGCAGGCGGACAACCCGAAGGCCTACAGCCGGGTGACGTTCGAGATCGTGCCGTATGAGGACATGGTCAAGCTGACGGTGATCCATGACGAGCTGGAACCGGGCAGCGGCATGGATACCGGCATCCGCCAGGGCTGGCCGATCGTGCTCTCGAGCCTGAAGTCGTTGCTGGAAACCGGCAAAGGCCTGGACGTCTTCGCCAAACCCCAGTAGTGCCAGCCCATGGCTGGCAACCCTACCCCGGCGCCAACCGACCCGTGAAGGAGCCTTGATTCCGCTGAACGACACATGCAACGCGTGTTGGCCGCTCACCCGTCAAGCACGCGTTGCACCACGTCAACACGGCATCATTGCGACGCAGTCTAAATACCCTTCCACAGGTTCCTCTTGCAGCCCTCTTCCCCTTCGGCCGGTGAACCGGCCCCGTCGTCGCCAGCCTTCATTGAAGTTGTTGTTGTGCGGGCCGGTAACCACCTGTTTGCCATCGATGTCGAAGCCGCGATTGAAATCCGCGGCCCGGAAACCTTTGATCGCCCCGGCAGTGGCACGCGCCCGCACCTCACCGTGCGCGGCCACGCCCTGCCGGTGGTCGACCTGCGCCAGGCCATTGGCTTGGATGCATTCGCCCACAGCTGCCCGGCCATGCTGCTGATGCAGGCCGGCGCAGAGACCCTCGCTCTGGCCGTCGACGAGGTGCGGGAAATCGAAAGCGTGCCACGCCACAAGGTGCGGCCCGCCACGGATACCTCGTTCGGGTTCTGCAGCCATCACATCACGCTAGGCGCGCTCGGCGAGATTCCCCTGATCGATCCAACGCGGCTTCGATAACGGCTGGCTTCCGCTCCGTCATCAGGTTGGCGCTGTGGCATGCCGGGCGAGCGCAGCGTCCTTCCTAAGGCAACGCAGTGTCAGAGCTCAAAGCCGCCGGGCAAAGCTCCACTATTGCTGTGTCTGATGGTCGCAAGATCCGGCTATTCTGCCCGCCGCCGGGGCAGCCAAATTCGGCGGGCCTAACGCCCGACTTTGGCCAAGCTACTGCCCGGCGTCCACCCGATTTTTCCTGAACTAGGTGACACGCGCATACTTGGCGCAGGTCGAAACCTAAGCCTATACGCAATTTCGGATTTCCCTGCTTAAGGAGCTACAAGGCGATGACGCAAAATACGCAGCTGGTAGAACCGCTCATCGGTGAAACCTGGGTAGTTGATGGCAAAGCAACGAACATAAGGCCTCAGGCAGTCAATGCACTCTACATCACGCCCTTGGTGCATCAAATGGGCGTCGCTCCGTCCGAGCTGAGGATTCTTCATTCTGTACTTGTCGACAACAACGTACTAACCGACATGCTTGAGAATCGTCGACCCTCAGACTTGAAATACTTGACCGAGCTCTTCCGCTCCATGCCGCTTGAGTTCAACCCCGTGATGGCGCTGATCGAGAAGAGGCAGAACTATGCCGCCGCCAGTCAATCAGTTCATGACCTCGCAGAGTTGTTTGGTAGGACTTTTGGCTCTTGGGAGGCAAAGAGCAACGCAGTCGAGTTTGACAAGATTCTGGAACAGGGCAAACCAGAAATTGCAACGAATGTTGAACTTCTGTCCGGCTACATCCCTGCCATCGCCTACCTTTATCACCAACGTGGAAGTGCTGAGGGCAAGCTGGAGTGGCTAGGAGGCCTGGTTCGAGAGAACGATCTCCCCTATCTTCAGATTCCCTTCTACTTGGCTGCACTTTTCTTCCTGATCAAGGATAAGCCCCAGCTTTTTCCTCAGGCGGTCGTCAGCAAAGTCACTAAGGACACCAAACTGCAGTCCAATGTGGAGCTGCAGAAGAAGGCGGCACTGAATATCACCCACGACGTCATGCTTCCTGCAACTGCGCTCTTCTCCGCAGGCCTGACTGACACCCTCGTTGTTCCGTACATTGCCACGCGAGACTACCTGCTCCAAGAACTTCTAGGGCAGATCCGTTGCGAAGTCATAGTGACGATGGCGGATGGACGTGCCAACGGAGCTTGGCAACTGAACCCCAATGGGCAACTGCATGCCCAACTCGCGAATGTTATTTCAAGCCACATGCCTCGCCGCACAAGCCCCAGTCTGGAACATGAGATGTCTGGCCGGCGGGCAAGACTGCGAGCCTTCTCGGACAGCTACCTCGACAAGTGTCTTGAGCTCAGGTCGGCCCGGCTTGCGTAGGAAGCGGACACCTGAATTGTGATCAGGTTGCGACGGGCAATCTGATCTCACTTCCGTCGAGCATGCCGCAGAGCATGTGCGCAACCTTATTCCAATGAACCGGCCCTAAAATTGGCAGGCTCAGCGCGCACAGCCTGCCAGCTAGCGCGCTGTCCAGCCACCATCCACTGGAAGCGCCGTGCCCGTAATCTGCGCCGCAGCATCCGAGGCCAGGAACACCACCATCTCCCCCAGCTGCTCGGGCGTCACGAACTGCAACGAGGGCTGTTTCTCGGCCAGCAGCGCGCGAGCGGCGGACTCTTGGTCCGTTCCCTCGCGCTCCGCCAACGCGGTGATCTGTTGCTCGACCAGCGCCGTTCGCACCCACCCCGGGCAGATCGCGTTGGCCGTAACGCCCGTGCCGGCGTTCTCCAGCGCCGTCACCTTGGTGAACCCCACCACGCCATGCTTGGCCGCCACATAGGCCGACTTGTTCACCGAGCCAACCAGCCCGTGCACCGACGCGATGTTGATGATGCGGCCGGCGCCCTGCTGCTTCATGTAGGGCAAGGCCGCCGCCGTTGAGTGGAACACCGCCGAGAGATTCAGCGCGAGGATCGCATCCCACTTCGCTACGGGAAACTCCTCGATCGACGCGGTGTGCTGGATGCCCGCGTTGTTCACAAGGATGTCGATGCGCCCCATCGTGGCAACGGCGTGGGCGATCAGCTCCCGCACCGCCTCACCTCGGGAAAGGTCGGCGCCATCATGCGCCACCCGCACACCGAACTCGGCTTCCAGGCCGGAGCGGATGCGTTCGATCTCCTGCGCATCGCCAAATCCATTCAACACGATGTCGGCGCCTTGTCGCGCCAGCGCGGTGGCAATGCCAAGACCGATACCGCTGGTGGAGCCGGTAACTACCGCGACTTTTCCATTGAACATGGGCGAGCTTCCATCGGGCGTAGGCAGCCAGTGTAGCTCCACGGGCCAACCTCCTTTTGAATGGAACGGCCGATGTCGGCCCACGGTTAGAAGATGACGCTCGCTCGATCAACGGTCGCGAGCGGATTGGCTTTCCGCACCGCCTCTAGGAAGAGCAGGAAGTCGCGATTGAACAGCGACAGATTGTTGGTGAACGTTACGCACCTTCTGCCCGCTTCTCTGCTGAAGCATACCTGCCAGATATAGCGCGCGTAGATGACATCGGACGTTCGTGTGACTGAGGTGATCTGCGAGAGCGGAACCGTCGTGGGCACTGGGCCCCGCTGCAGATAGAAGGTATCTGTATCAAAGAAGTAGTGCTCTCGATCCTCTTTCCCATTAACCATCACCAAGGTCATGGACGTACCGGAAATCCGGCGAGGGGAGTTCAATCGCAGCCCTGATCCCAACGCAGAACGGGCTCTCAGTGACACTCGCCGATGGATCAGCCAAATAGTCAGCAGCGGAAGTGCCGCAAGGACAGCGAAGGCCAGGATTTTCAACACAGCTTCCAGTGTGCTTGCCACACAGATCTCCACGATTAACTTTCAGGCACTGGCGACTCCAGTAGATCCACGCCAAGCGTGGATGCTCTGGCTTCAACGCTCCATCACCTCCAATGATCCGGCCCCAGGAACGGCAGGCTCAACACAAACACCGGAACCGCCACAGGTACCAACGCCGCACCCAGCACCTTGCCGGTCGCCGCACCCACGCCCGGCTTGTCCTTATCCTCCGGCTGGATCCGCTCAGCCCGCGCGGCAATCGACTGCGGCAGCTTCGCCTTCGCGGCCAGCGCAGCAGCGTCCGGCAATTGCACCCGCTCGCCATCACCCTCGAACAGCGCGCTGTAATAGCTGCCGCCCTTCCTGGAAAGATTGCAGTCCGGGTCGGCCGCCAGTTCGTAGCGGGTCCGCGCTTCAAGGATGTACGGCCGGCGCGTCAACTCGTCGATGGCCTTGGCCACTCGTGGGCTGATCTCCAACCGCTCCAGCTTGAACTGGGCAGCTTGCTCCGGCGTCACCTGCTCGGGCCGCAGCAGCAACGCGTAGCTGCCATGTACCTTGGTGCGGTCAGCCGGAACACGCCAGTCCTCACGGATGTACATCTGCGCGCAGACCACGGCCTCGCGCAGCGGGCTGTCCATCAGGGCGCGGTAATCACGGAACGGCGCCGCATCGAAGCGCATTGGCTCGTCATAGACAGGCAGCAGATACAGCTTGCCGTCGTCGGCCACGAACGCGCTGGTGATCTCGCGACTGTAATGGTGATACTCCGGCCCGCTGGCGCAGCCAGACAACAGGGTCAGACACAAGGCGGAGAGAATGAAGAGAACGGACGTTCGCATGTCGTAGTGAATGGCTTCCCTGGGTAACCAGCCTCGCCCACAAAGACGAGACCAGTCCGCCATGGTGCCACGGCACCGCATGCGATGCAGACCCGGCCTTACTTCAACCGCTCAACCAACCGCTGCCCCACCTCCAGTGCCGAAGCCGGGTTCTGCCCGGTAATCAGCTCACGATCCACCACCACATGCCCCGTCCACGGCATGGCATTGCTGCTGAATTTCGCACCCGCCCGCTGCAGCGCGGTCTGCGGGTAGAACTTCATCTCGCCGCCCCCCAGCAGCGGCTTGGCCTGCTCTTCTTCCTGGTTGCTGATCACCGTCATCTGGTAGCCGCTGTAGATCCACTTCGGCGTGGCCGGCATCGCACCCGCTTCCATCTTCGCCGCGAAACCTGCAGCATCCGGCAGCGTGGACAGCAGCGCGATCGGCCCGTGGCAGACCAGCGCGGTGGTCTTGTTGCGCTGGTGGAAGTCGGCCAGCAGCCGGCCCAGCGCCGGGCTCTTCAGCAGGTCCTGCATCGGCGCGTGGCCACCGGGAATGTAGACCGCATCGAAACGCGCGTAACCCTGCTGCTCCACGCGCGCCAGGCTGACCACCGGCGAGGCGGTCGGCGATGTCAGCGCCAGTTTCTCCAGCAGGTCCTTGTGCAGCGTCAGCTGCGCGGCGTCGTTGCCGAAGTACGCCGGCGTCACCGAGGACGCATCCACCGTCGGCGCCCGCCCCTGCGGCGTGGCGTAGGTCACCTCGTGGCCGGCGTCCAGCAGCAGCTTGACCGGCTGCATCAGCTCGTTGAGATAGAAGCCAGTGGACAGCACCTTGCCGTCCTTCAGGTCCAGGTGGTTTTCGTCGGACAGCACCACCAGCACGTTGGCGGCCTGCGCGCCGGTGGCGGCCAGGGTCAGGGCCAGCGCTGCGGCCAGCCGGGTCATCAGGTTCATGGGGGAGCTCCTATCGGGGAATGGCCGCCACTTTATTCATCGCCCCAGCGGCGATAAATTGGCCCCATCGCAAAACATCTGTTCCCCGGAGAGCCAAATGAGCCGCAAGTTCGACTATCTGGGCGATGTGGAGGTGTTCCTGGCGGTGGTCGAGCACGGCTCGTTCACGGCTGGCGCGGTGGCGCTGTCCACCACGCCCTCGGTGCTGAGCCGCGCGGTCACCCGATTGGAAGCGCGGCTGGGCCGGCAGCTGCTGCAGCGGACCACCCGCCGCGTGGGCCTGACCGACGCCGGGCGGCTCTATCTGGAACAGGTGCGCACCGCCTTCGGCCTGCTGGACGACGCCGAGCGCGACGTACTGGCCCAGGACGGTGCGCTGGCCGGCCGCGTGCGCCTGAGCGTGCCCACCACCTATGGCCACTACCGGCTGCCGCCCGTGCTGGCGCGCTTTGCGCAGCAGTACCCGCAGGTGCAGGTGGAACTGAACATCACCAACCGCAACGTGGACCTGGTGGCCGAAGGCTTCGACCTGGCCATCCGCCTGGGCCAGCTGCCGGACAGCGGGCTGGTGGCGCGCAAGCTGGAAGACGCCCCGCTGCTGCTCGTGGCTTCGCCGGACTACCTGCAGCGCCACGGCACGCCGCAGACGCTGGACGACCTGCAGCAGCACCTGTGCCTGCCGTTCGTGATGCCGCGCACCGGGCGGCTGGCGCCGTGGACCTTCCGCGACGGCGGGCGCGACGTGGACTGGCTGCCGCGTTCGTCCATCGAGACATCCGACGATGTGCTGGGCGTGGTGTCGCTGGCCGAACAGGGCATCGGCATCTGCCAGAGCTATGAGTTCATCGTGCGCGAGCGGCTACAGCGCGGGCAGTTGGTGGAGGTGCTGCCACAGCTGCGAGGGAGATCGCGGCCGTTCTCGGTGATCTATGCGCCGCATCGGCGGCAGTCTGCGGCGGCGCGGGCGATGATTGAGCTGTTGGTGGGGAATGCGTCGGCCGTTGAAGAAGGCGTCGGCTAAGGATGCGATGCCTACTTGCGGTGTCGGGTTTGAACCGATTTTCGGACCGCGCGGCAGATCAGGCGGCGTGGCCACCCGATGCGGACTAAGAACTGTTGCAAAGAAAGCCATCGCACTATTCGCTTGCGGCATGGGCGATTGCGCCACTTCGATTCGTAATCAACAGAACAACTGCACGAATGCGTCTTGTGGCGTCGCGTGCTGCACGAAGGGCGCGTGCGACAATGGTTCTTCGCTCTCGAATCCCGCGATTTCTTCGCGAATTTCAATTTGCATTCGAAGCGACCACGTAAACACTATGGCGCGCCACCGACAACGGGTGGCCGGGCGTCCAAACCCGAGACAGATAGTTGTTTACGCTTGCCCGTCGGCACCGTCCTTAACCGGTGCCGGCGGGCAATCCGTCGGCCTTTATGGCGGGCGGTGCGTGGGGGTCTTCGGACCCGCCGGCTATTGACAACTGTCTGTCCCGGTTTGGAACCCGCACCGTCCGCCACCCCGCTCACGCGGTGGCGCTGTTAAGCACAGCCAAGGAAACCGACGCCATGAGCGAATCCGACACCTTCTCCTCGTACACCGTTGTTGAGCCCATCAACGACGACACCCCACTGCCGGACCTCAGCACCTTCTTGGGCATACTCAAGCGCATGCGCGGCTGCGAGGGCGCCGACGGACTGCCTTGGCCGGAGAACGACGTGTCACCTGGCCGCCGCGTGAGCCTGGCGAGGACCGAGCGCGCGTTGGTGGGCCTGCTGACAGTGCTGGAGGTGCTTCATTCGGCGGACCGCTGCCGGGTGGCAGCGGAGCCGGAGCGGCATTTGGATGAGGGAGTGGTTGATGGGCTATTTCTGGCTTGCAGGGGGTTGGCTGAGTGGGCTTGTCGGGAGGTCAGGCCGGAGTGACGCCTAAACGGTGGCCACTCAACTACATCTACGCTTCGACCACATAGTTCACAAAAGCAGAACCTACAGCAATCAGCACAACCTTCTAAGCCATCAACCAATTAGCAATTCAAGCACGACATGGATTGCCCCCAAACTGCGCATGTTCAGCGATACCTTCAACTCAATACCGCTCGATCATCAACGAGATTCATAAACCCCTAAATTGAACGAACTGATTGCTATCGAAAAAAACTCACGTCGCCCCTACTGCCAAGAATTCTCATCTTTAACTGGCGCGAAAGATGGAGAAATTTGACGCGCAACGGCCTTCTCGTTCCTATTGATAGATCACAATGGGAGATACCGAACAAGTGGGCCATGGTCAGCACCACATAGTGGAGGGATTAGGCAACCAATCTTGATAGTTGCGGTTCATTTCGCACTTGGATGCACCATCGGGCAACCGCAGATAGTTCAGCCGATCGCTGGGTCATCTCCCGCACTCGCGAGCGGACCTCAAGCAGTTTCGCCTTGGCCGCAGGATTGTTGCCCATAGAGCACTTGGCCTTGGCCGCGAAAAAGTCATCAATCAATGCATCAACCTTCTGCCAAACCTTGCGTCGCTCCTCCGCGAGAGGGACATGTTCGTTTAGCTTGAGCCGCTGCACTGTCACGCTCACGCGCTCCCGCTCCCAATCTGAGGCGCCCGGCACGGGTATGACTTTGCCCTCTTCGTCAAATGCAATCAGTGAAACGTCGTCGTCGTCAATCGGGTCCAGCAAGTAGCGGGACTCTGACTCCTCGCAGGGCTCTCCATAAGTTGAACAGAGCGAGCCCTGCTTCAACGGAAACCAACCACCCTTCTTTCTGTTTCCTACGTTGCCACAGAGACGGAAATTCATGTAATCAAAAGCCAGCCACCAATAGCCGTCGCGCGCCGCGCCATCCAGCGCCTTTGCTGCCTTCTTAGGCCGAAAGTGTTCAACATCGTAGTGCGAGTACAACTCCCGTACTTCGGAGAACCAGCACTTTCCTCCAGAGAGCGCCAACAACCATGGCTTTAGCGCATCCCAATGTGGCTTATTCTTGTCGATTAGTGCATTGCGCTCGGCACGACCTCCTTCGGCCTCTAGCGCTGCTAGGCTTACAACCAGCTGTTTTGAAGTTGCCAGCCAAGTATCCCACTGATCCTGTGTCCAAGGCACCCAGCCGGGTATGTCGGTGTCCGTCGGCCGCTTGTGCTCGAGGTCGATGAAGATCATTTGTTATCCTCCTCGCGAAGGATCTCATCAATGATCTCGTCGGCGATTTGATCCTGTTCCGCCTGCTCTTCCGGCGTAAGAGTGGGCTTTCTGAACTTGCGGTGTTGCGCCATTTTGCGCACGAACAAGGCGTAATCCGGATCACGGAAGTCGGCCGTAGAGAATCCCAAGTCGGCCAGCTCGGTCGATAGACGACTGAGCTCCGCATCCTCTTCCAACGTACGTGGTGACTTCACGTACAGCTCGTTGCGGCGGAACAGCCGCCGCTCGGTCTCGACATCTAACGTGGAAGAGAGGCCAAACAGATCACTCTTAAGCAACCCCGTCACCCCCATGCCTTGCGGGTGCATATCCGGTTGCTCCACTACTGTTTGATCACCCCGGCGGCGCAAGATATGCACCTGCTCGCGCTTGAGGCTTCCTACCATCATCGGGTCATGGGTGGTAATGAGAATCTGCGACTCGCCCTGCTCCACCTGGTTCTCGTCGGCACCTAGCACGCCTTCGATGTCGTCAAAATAACGCAACTTCCAGATTGGGTTCAGATGCGTATCAGGCTCATCGAGTAAAAACAAACAGTGGTTCTCCCGCGTGATGCGCATCAGGCCCAGCACGGTGAGCATTTGCAGTTCTCCTTCCGATAGCTGGGTGAAGCTCACCTTGCCACCGTGCTCGTCGCGCTTCTTCACCGTGATGCGCACCTCGTCAATCAGATCGCCGATGTAGGCGCCTTCAGCGTAGCGGAAGAAGCTGTCGGTTCCGCCCACCAGCTCGCCCAGTTGCTTGAGCTTGGCATGATTGGGAACGAACAAGTAGAGCTGTTTCTGTTTTTCGGTGCGGCCACGGAAGTCGATCTGGCGCGTGATCTCCTGCTCAATGGGGGCCCAGGCCACCTGCCAAAGCTTGTCGAGAAACTCGCTCACCACATTGCCTCGGGCATACCAGAATCGCGGATCGCCTTCATTGAGTTCGTTCTCGTCGAACTTGCCACCCCGGCGCTTTTCGCGCAAACGATGCGGCTCCTTCAACACGAACAGCGCAGATTCCAACGATTCGATATGCAGGTTCTTCAGCACCTTCTGGAACACAGGGTCATCCGACAGTAGGCAAGCCAGAAGCACCAGCTGACTGTGGCCACCACGGCAATAGAACAAACGCCGCAGGCGGTCGTCACCGGCGTGTTTAAGCCGCGCATCGCGACGACGTCTGGCGTCCTCTAGCGCGCGGATGTCAGCCTCGCTAGCCGTGAAGTTCTCCAGCAGTTGTTCTGGTAGCACTTCGTCAGTGGTGATCTCCTGGCGCTGGTTGAAGCGGCGCTGGTGCTCTTGGAACAAGGTTTCAATACGCTCGTTCCGGCCGGAGTAATAGGCAAAGATGTGTGAAGGCAACAGCTCGCGATTCTGGAGCAAGTGACCTTGAGATTGACCATGCCCATCCACCCACACGAAGGGCCGCTTCTGTTTGGTTGTGTCAGCCTCTATGCGTACGGTGTGGCCGCGGATCTCGTACTCCAACGTGTAGTCCAGAGCGGCATCGCGGTCCAGATCCACGTCACGGAAGATGGTGATCAACGCTTCGATCAGATTGGACTTGCCAACACCGTTCTGGCCGATAAGAGCATGGCTGCGGATGACCTTGAGTGCCGTGGCCGGGTCAGCGCCCGACATGGGTTCCAGCTGGGCGACGAAGTCGATGGCCACACCATGCAGGTTGCGGAACTGCGGGATGGCCAAGTGGCGCAACTGCATGGTCAGACCTTGGCCGCTTCGGCGGCAGCTTTCTCACGCATCTGCGCCACCTCAGGCTCGGCGATCCAGCCGTGTGCCACCTCGGTCTTGATCTGGGCGTAGAAGGCGTCGATTTCACCGCCGAAGCGTTGCCACAGATCACGGGCCGCCATCTCGCCTTGGTGGCGGGCCAGGATCGTGGCCAGCGGCGCCTGGTCCTTCACGTCGGGCTGAGTACCGATGCGCAACGGGGCGATGAGTTCGGTTTGCGGGGCTTTCACGGCGGTATCCTTTTCTTGTTCGATTTTGATGCCGGTGAGGGAAGCAACAGCAGACCGTACAAACTGCCCCGCTGTCTTGCGAGCTCGAGAGAGCATGTCTGAGTACACCGCACATAGTCCGAACAACTGGTCAAGAATTTCAACGATTTGATCTTGCTCACCTTTTGGAGGCACCGGAATCTGAAGATTCTCGACATCGCCAACATTGATGTGCTTCACGGCCATCCCCACTGCTGATTCCATGAGACGCTCTTTAAAAATCGGGCTTTGAACTACGTACAGAAAATACTGTGGATTAAACAAGTCATTGAAGAGGCGGATCAACATCAGGCGCTGACCCAGTCCAACGCGTACCCCCTTAGGCACCATTGCAGCCTCTCCCATAGGAGCTTCGCGCGTAAAGAAGATATCCTCAGCTCTTGGGACCAGACGACGCGACCTTTGCAGATAAACCTCTTCAGAAGTCTTCTTGGTAGCATCAAGGCGCATCTCCCCATCTCGGACGTCCGTCGTGCGGACCAGATGGATCCCGTCAGCGGAGTAAATCGGAGTCTTGTGGTCGCAATCAATGATCATCTGCGCAACCTGCAGCATCGACGCCCAACGCCAATGGTTAGGCAGTATTTTATCGGGCGTCTTAGCCCGCTGCATTCGAAGCTTTTTCGCCATTGCAACGGCTTCCTTTTTCCCCTGTCCCTCAGCCTTCTCAGCCCACCTGGACCTTGCTAAGGCAATTCGTTCGAGCAGATCAGCCGCCGTGACCGTTACAGGGAGGGGGGCTAACAACTGCCCATGGACTGCGAGGTCCAGAACTAAACCCTTGAAGTCCCGAACGTCCTCCGGCTCACTGAACAACCGCCCGAAGTTGCCTTGTAGGCGTTGCCAACTCGTCTGCAACTCGTACGGGCTTTGGGCACTTGCGATGGCTTGCAGAGTGGACTGCCGCAGCGCGCTCTGCAGCTTGCGGCGATCTTGCTGCTGCTGCTCCAGCTGATCACACAATGCCATCAGCTCGTCGACTTTGGCGACGATGCGCGACTGCTCTTCGGATGGAGGCAGCGGAAAGGCTCGTGTTGCGAAGTAATCCGTTGGCACGCGCTTTTGCCCCGCGGTGCCGGTCATGTTTTGCTCGCCCTCGACCGTGAACAACGGCGAACGAAGAAACAGATAGACGTACGCGGGCAAGACACCGACGTGAATGGGCCGAAACACCAGAAGTTCGGTGGTGCCCGCGCCAATGCCAGCTTCACCAGGCAAACGTTCAATTGCGGCAGCCTTGCCGTTTTCGAAGCACGGCGTGATCTTGGCCAGCACCACGTCGCCGTTAGCGAAGTGGGTGTAGCCCTTCTTGATTTCGCCCCAACGCCTCGTCTCAGCGACGACACCGGCGCCGTGAAGTTGAGGAACACCGCTCATAGGAACAAAGGCAGCCAGTTGATCGTCTGGCGCGTCGTTACGCGGATTGATCTCGCCGATGTCAAGCAGGCGCGTCCATCGCCAAGTCGCCGGCAAACCAATGCCCCGGGGGGATGCAACTGGCTCGCTTTCAAGCTCAAGCATCCGCTTGTACTTCTTGGCACGGATCAATTGCTGACGGTGTTCTTCAATGCGGGCTAGCAAGAGCCCAGCGTCTTCCTCCGAGTCACCGCGTGGAGTCAGCGAGCCGGCAACTGCCAATTGGTAAATCATCCGCCGCAGGTGAGCGATGCCTCCCGGCGCACTGGCAATGTGCCCGAACTCAGCTAGAAACTGCTGCGTATTCATCAGGCGTCCTCGCCCATGAAGTGGTGTGCCAGCGCCGCAGCAAGCTCACTCTTCAGGCGGTTCTCGGTCTCTTCGATCTGGCCCAGCAGCACCTTGTACTCTTCCATAAGCACGTCTGGGTCGTGGCTCTCTTCCTCGGGCGTGTTGGGGTTCTTCAAATCCAAGTTGTAGATCGGCCAGTACAGCCTGTCCCCAGCGGCCTGGGCGTCGCGAGCCTGCAGACGTAGGGTGTCGACCTGAGTGCGCAACGCGTCGATTTCAGCCTCCACCGGCTGTCGTTGCTTGGCATCGCTTACACCCTTGATGGAGTCACGCAAGTCGCGGATACGGTTGTCCAGCGCGCTGGCCTCGTTGCCCAACTGCTCGGCACGATCCCAGTGCGGCTTCGCGACAGCTTCGGCCTGCTCGCGCTTGGTCTTGAAGTCCACCCTCCAGGCGAATTCGTTCTCCACCCGGTCAGCGAAGTCGTTGGCCTCGTTCCCCCACCAGTCCTGCTCGGGTCTGAACTCCTCGAAGCGGATGGGCTTGGTCTTGCTATAGCTCTTGTAGCCCGGTGGGTACGGGTGCTCGTAGTACCAAATGGTGTCGGTGTGGAAGTGCTCGGTACCATCGTCCACCAGGGCGCCCTTAGTGAAGAAGAGTAGGTTGGTCTTGATAGTGGTGTACGGGGCAAACACGCCCTTCGGCAGACGCACGATGGTGTGCAGCTTGCAATCGCGCAGCAAAAGCCTCTTCAACGTCGCCTTGATACCGTCGCCGAACAGGAAGCCGTCGGGCAACACCACGGCAGCGCGGCCGTTCTCCTTCAGCAGCTTCTTGATGATCAGCGCCATGAACATATCGGCGGTTTCGCGTGTGCGCAGTTCGGCCGGGTAGTCGCTGCCCACGCCGTCGTCCTCGTATCCGCCGAATGGCGGGTTGGTGATGACGCAATCCACCTTGTCGTTGGCGCTCCACTCGTTCCAGCCCACACCTAGGGTGTTGCGGTGCTCGATCTGGCTGGGTACGTCGATGCCGTGCAGCAACATATTGGTTGTGCACAGCAGGTGGGGCAACTGCTTCTTTTCGATACCACGAATGGCAGTCTCAATCGCCCTCTGCTCTTTTGTGCCCGACTTAGTGGTCCGCTGATTACGTAAATGGCCGATGGTGGCTGTCAAGAATCCGCCCGTTCCGCAGGCTGGGTCCAGCACAACCTCGATTTTATTCAACCGCGGATTGACCCGATCAACCATAAACTGAGTGATGGCGCGCGGAGTGTAGAACTCGCCAGCGTTGCCAGCACCACGCAGATCGTTGAGCAGTTGCTCGTACACATCACCGAGGTTAGCGCGGGTTTTGAAGTCATGAAAATCGATGGCCTCTTCCAGCTTTTCAATGACTGCCAGAAACTGGGGACCAGACTTCATGTAGTTGTTAGCGTCTTCAAAGACGCCACGAATCACCTTATGTTGCGGACCGGCATTAGCATTCAGGTCCTTAAGCGATGGGAACAACTCATTGTTGACGAAGCTGACGACTTCGCTGGCGGCGACCTGCGGTTTCTTCTTTCCGTCTCGGCCCGGCACATAGGCCGCCCAATTCCGCCATCTCATGCGCTTGGGCAACGGGGATTTATACTCTGGATTGTCGTCCTCCCACTCGTCCTCGCGCTGATCGAATATCTTGAGAAAGAGCATCCAGGTAAGCTGGCCCAGGCGCTGAGCGTCGCCATCGACGCCGTCGTCCTTGCGCATGATGTCCTGGATAGATTTGATAGTGCTGCTGAGATTCATCTACTTTTCTCGTATCGCGACCTGAAAAGATACTCAGGCCTGCTTTTTGCGTTCCGGTTTGTCATAGAGCGCTTTTTCAAGCGCCTGCACAGCCTGGCCGTATTGTTCGACACTACCGAAAATTCCGCGTCGAATCTGAGTTTTGCTACCTAACTGATCGAAGGGCGGCAGTTCCAGCACCTTGGCGTCTTCGATATCCTGCACGCCGTGGTCGGCGAACTTTTCGAGCAGCGCATCAAGAACAGCACGGGCCTGTTCGCCGTACTGGCCAAAGACGTTCCGCTTCTTGACGTTGTCGGCCCGCTCGCGGCGGGTGAGTGGCGTCTGGTCAAAGGCTACGTGAGCGACTAGATCGAACGCATCGAGCTCGATGCCGTTCGGCACGGACTGCTGCAGGCTCTGCAGCGGAACACCATGCTCAGCCAGCTCTTCGAGCACGGTTTGCTTGCGCTCAGCACTGTTCCAGCGACGCAAAAAATCTGTGAGGCTGCCGAACTCAGATTGCAGAGCCTTTTTGATGTCATCCCTGAGCAGCACACGGTAGTCCTCGGTGATGAGCTTGCCGTCAGCATCGAGGTACTGCGAGCGCTCGACCGCCACTCGCACATTCACGTCATCGATGTAGTACCTGCTGCGGCCTGGGCCGCCGCCCCCGCCTTCGTCATCGCCACTAGGCTCGGTACTCTCCCCGCCGGTGGTACGGAAATCATCAGGCGACAACTCGGGTTCTCCGCCGCCGAGTGGGGTGATGTCGTCTGGTGGTACTACTGGATCGTCAGGCCTGGGCTCGTAGATCACTACCGGTTCACCATCGAAGTCCGGATCAGCGAACAGGCGCGTGGCACCTTTGAAATCCATGATGGTGAAGTAGAGCTTCTGGTAGTCCTCACGAAGCCGGGTACCTCGACCGATGATCTGTTTGAATTCGGTCATCGAGTTGATGTTCTGGTCCAGCACGATAAGCTTGCAAGTCTTGGCATCTACCCCAGTAGTAAGCAACTTGGAGGTAGTGACGATGACGGGGTAAGGCTCGTCGTTGTCGATGAAGTAGGAGAGCTGGGCCTTGCCCTCAGTGTCGTCGCCAGTGATTCGCATCACGTAGCGGCGGTTGCTGGCAGCAGCCGGGATGATCTTCACCAGCTCTTGCCGCATGCGCTCGGCATGGTCCTGGTCATCGCAGAAGACGATGGTCTTGGCCATCGCATCGGTGGCCTTGAGGTACTCCCACACCTTGGCCGCGACGAGCTTGGTCCGTTTTTTCAGCACCAAACTTCGGTCGAAATCTGTCGTGTTGTACTGACGCTGTTCGATAACTTTCCCGAACCTATCGCGCTTCCCCTTCTCCGGCGTGTAGCCGACAGCGTCGACATCGGTGGCGATACGAATGACCTTGTAGGGCGCAAGGAATCCATCTTCAATGCCCTGCTTGAGCGAGTACGTGTAGACCGGATCGCCAAAGTAAATGATGCTGCTTGCGTCCTTCGTCTCTTTAGGCGTGGCGGTCAGGCCCAGATGTGTAGCACTGTTAAAGTAGTCAAGCACTTCTCGCCAGGCAGAGTCGGCGGTAGCACTACCGCGATGGCATTCATCGATGACCACCAGATCGAAGAAATCTGACGGAAATTGACGATAGATTTGCTTCCACTCCTCCTTACCTGTGACTGCCTGATACAGGGCGAGGTAGATCTCATAGTTCTTTTTCACTTCGCGATTGGCGACCTTGTGCATCACTTGGCCGAACGGAGCGAAGTCCTGCTGTATGGTCTGGTCTACGAGGATGTTGCGGTCGGCAAGGAACAGGATTCGCTTCTTGGCTTTGGCTTTCCACAAGCGCCAAATGATCTGGAAGGCGGTGTAGGTTTTTCCGGTGCCGGTAGCCATAACCAGCAACACTCGTTGTTGCCCCTTGCTAATAACTTCGATAGCACGATTAACGGCTACGCGCTGGTAGTAACGCGGCTCTTTGCCGCTCCCGTCTGTATGGAAGGGCTGCTCGATGAGCTTGACGGCGTCGGTCGTAGTGATGCCCTTCCACTGCTGGTACAGAGGCCAAAGGTCATCGATGGAGGGAAATTCGACAAGCGGAAGCTCACGCTCAATCGGCCGGGTCAGGCCGGTGCGGTCGTGCAGCAGGAAACCATTCCCATTGCTGCTGATCGCGAAGGGCGCGTCGAGCATCTCGGCGTAGACAAGCGCCTGCTGCATGCCATGACCAATAGAGAAACGTGCCTGCTTGGCTTCGACAACTGCAATAGGGACATTTGGCCGGGCATAGAGTACATAGTCCGCACGCTTCGGGCCGCCTTTGACTTCCGGGTTCTTGACACGGGATGCGAGTTTGCCGCGTACCATGACGCGACCATCGGTGAGATTGACCTCCTCGCGAAACTGGTCTTGCTGCCACCCGGCCCCCTGAATGGCGGGCGTGATGAACTTGGTACAAATATCCCTTTCGCTTAGCGAGTGCTTATCCATCGCTCCCTCCCGACAGTATCGACCCAACCCCACTGCTGGGACTGGCGGGTCAACCACTCGACCCGGCAGCCCCACCAGCGCTAATTACCCGTTTTCACCGCCACCAACATTCATCGACTAACAACAAGACTCAGAAAGAGCCAACCACGCAATCCATTCTGTAACTCTACCGGGCGCCAGTGCTCATTCCCACTCAATGGTCGCCGGCGGCTTCCCCGAGATGTCATAAACCACCCTCGACACCCCCCGCAACTCATTGATGATCCGGTTGCTCACCGTCCCCAGGAACTCATACGGCAGATGCGCCCAGTGCGCCGTCATGAAGTCAATCGTCTCCACCGCACGCAACGCAATCACCCACTCATAAGCCCGCGCGTCACCCACCACGCCCACCGACTTCACCGGCAGGAACACGGCAAACGCCTGGCTGGTCTTGTCGTACAGATCCGCCTTGCGCAGCTCATCAATGAAGATGGCATCGGCCTTGGCCAGCAGCTCGGCGTATTCGCGCTTCACCTCGCCCAGAATACGCACGCCCAGGCCCGGGCCCGGGAACGGATGGCGATAGACCATGCTGCGCGGCAGGCCCAGCTCAACGCCGAGGCGGCGCACTTCGTCCTTGAACAGCTCGCGCAGCGGCTCCACCAGGCCCAGCTTCATGTGCTCCGGCAGGCCACCCACGTTGTGGTGGCTCTTGATCACATGCGCCTTGCCGGTCTTGCTGCCGGCCGACTCGATCACGTCCGGATAGATGGTGCCCTGCGCCAGCCACTTGGCGTTCTTCAGCTTGTTCGACTCTTCGTCGAAGATCTCAACGAACAGGTTGCCGATGATCTTGCGCTTGGCTTCCGGGTCGCTCACGCCTTCCAGCGCGCTGAAGTAACGGTCGGCGGCATTCACGCGCACCACCTTCACGCCCATGTGCTCGGCAAACATCGCCATCACCTGGTCGCCTTCCTGCCAGCGCAGCAGGCCGGTATCCACGAACACGCAGGTCAGCTTCTCGCCGATGGCCTTGTGCAGCAGTGCGGCCACCACGGACGAATCGACGCCGCCGGACAGGCCCAGAATCACTTCATCATCGCCCACCTGTTCGCGCACGCGGGCGATCTGGTCGTCGATGATGTTGGCGGCGGTCCACAGGGTCTGGCAGCCGCACACGTCCACCACGAAGCGGCGCAGCAGCGCCTGGCCCTGCAGGGTGTGGGTCACTTCCGGGTGGAACTGCACGCCGTACCAGCGCTTTTCTTCGTTGGCCATGGCGGCCACCGGAATGCGGTCGGTGGTGGCGGTGATGGTGAAGCCCGGCGGTGCAACGGAAACGTGGTCGCCGTGGCTCATCCAGACATTCAACTTCGGCTCGCCGCCGTGGTCGCTCAGGCCCTTGAACAGTGCATCGGGGTTGACCACGTTCACTTCGGCGTGACCGAACTCGCGCTGGTCAGCCGCTTCGGTGGCACCGCCCAGCTGCGCGGCCAGGGTCTGCATGCCGTAGCAGATGCCGAAGATCGGCAGGCCGCTGTCGAACACTTCCTGCGGCGCGGCGGGCGCGCCCGGCAGCGTGGTCGATTCCGGGCCACCGGACAGGATGATGCCCTTGGCGCCGAAGCCGGCGATCTCGGCCGGGTTGTGGTCCCACGCCCAGATTTCGCAGTAGACGCCCAGCTCGCGGATGCGGCGGGCAATCAGCTGCGTGTACTGCGCGCCGAAATCGAGGATGAGGATCTTGTCGTTATGGATGTTGGTCATGGCGCCCCGGCAATGCAGTAGGGAAAACGAAAACGTCAGATTTTTCAGCGGCAGATGGAGAAAGAGGAACGGGAATCAGCTTCCTCGTTCCTCTTTGCTCGTCCCGCATCAGGAGCGGTAGTTCGGCGGCTCTTTGGTGATCGTCACGTCGTGGACGTGGCTCTCGCGCTGGCCGGCGCCGCTGATCTTCACGAACTTGGGCTTGCTGCGCATGTCCTCGACGGTGGCACAACCCACGTAGCCCATGGTGGCGCGCAGGCCGCCCATCAGCTGGTGGATGATGCCGCCCACCGGGCCGCGGTACGGCACGCGGCCTTCGATGCCTTCGGGCACGAGCTTGTCGGCGGTGGCGGCGTCCTGGAAGTAGCGGTCCTTGGACCCCTTCTCCATCGCGGCCAGCGAACCCATGCCGCGGTAGCTCTTGTACGAACGGCCCTGGAACAGCTCGGTTTCGCCCGGCGATTCCTCGGTACCGGCCAGCAGGCCACCCACCATGATGGTCGAGGCACCGGCGGCCAGCGCCTTGCCGATGTCGCCGGAGTAGCGGATGCCACCGTCGGCGATCAGCGGGATGCGATCCTGCAGCGCTTCGGCCACCAGGTCGATCGCGGTGATCTGCGGCACGCCCACGCCAGCCACCACGCGGGTGGTGCAGATCGAACCCGGGCCGATGCCCACCTTCACTGCGTCCGCGCCGCTGTCCAGCAGCGCCAGCGCGGCTTCACCGGTGCAGATGTTGCCGCCGATGACCTGCACGTTCGGGAAGTTCTTCTTGACCCAGCTGACGCGGTCCAGCACGCCCTGCGAATGGCCGTGCGCGGTATCGACCACGATCACGTCCACGCCGGCAGCGACCAGCGCTTCCACGCGGCGATCGGTATCGCCGCCCACGCCGACGGCGGCGCCGACCAGCAGGCGGGTGGCGATGTCCTTGGCAGCGTTCGGGAAGTCGGTGTTCTTCTGGATGTCCTTGACGGTGATCAGGCCACGTAGGGCGAAATCATCGTTGACCACCAGCACCTTTTCGATGCGGTTGCGGTGAAGCAGCTGCAGCACTTCGTCAGACGCGGCGCCTTCCTTGACCGTGATCAGGCGATCCTTCTTGGTCATGATGTGGCGGACCGGATCGTCCAGCTCGGTCTCGAAGCGCATGTCGCGATGGGTCACGATGCCGGCCAGCAGGCCGTCGCTGCCCACCACCGGCACGCCGGAGATGTTGTGCGCCTGGGTCAGGGCCAGCACGTCGCGGATGGTGGTTTCCGGGCCGACGGTGATCGGGTCGCGGATGACGCCGGCCTCGAACTTCTTGACCTTGGCCACTTCGGCGGCCTGCTGCTCCACGCTCAGGTTCTTGTGGATGATGCCCATGCCACCCAGCTGTGCCATGGCGATGGCCAGGCGTGCTTCGGTGACGGTATCCATGGCGGCGGACAGGATCGGAAGCTTGAGCTTCAGGTCGCGCGTCAACCGCGTTTCGAGGTTGACGTCCTTGGGCAGGATGGTCGAATGAGCGGGGACGAGCGAGACGTCGTCGTAGGTGAGAGCTTCAGCCTGGATGCGCAGCATCGGCATACCCGAGATGTGGGGAAGCGCGACATTTTACCCTGTTTTGGCGGCCAAGAACAGTAATTTTGGTAACCGGAAACAGGCAATGCTGCGACACAGTGTCGCGCCAGCGCACCGCCCTTGGTAGGTGCCAACCTTGGTTGGCACAAACCGTCCGGCATCCGGACCCCAGCTAGGGCCGCGGCCCTGTCAGATGCGTGCCAACCAAGGTTTGGCATCTACCAGGAGCGGTCCATTCCGGTCAGCACGCCCTCATCAACAGCAGGCCCAATCAGACCCCAGCTTCCGCCGCTTCCAGCGTGTTCTGCATCAGCGTGGCCACGGTCATCGGGCCCACGCCGCCCGGCACCGGGGTGATCCAACTCGCCCGCTGCGCTGCGGCCTCAAACCCGACATCGCCCACCAACCGGCCGTCATCCAGCCGATTGATGCCCACGTCGATCACCACCGCGCCCGGCTTCACCCACTCGCCCGGCACGATGCCCGGGCGGCCCACCGCCACCACCAGGATGTCGGCGTTGCGCACGGCCTGTTCCAGCACGTCCTTGGGGGTGAACTTGTGGCAGCTGGTCACGGTGCAGCCGGCAATCAGCAGCTCCAGGCCCATCGGCCGGCCGACGTGGTTGCTGACGCCGACGATGGTGGCGTTGCGGCCGCGCACCGGCTGGTCGGTGTGCCCCAGCAGCGTGGTGATGCCACGCGGGGTGCACGGGCGCAGGCCGAACTCGCGCAGGGCCAGGTGGCCGACGTTTTCCGGGTGGAAGCCATCCACGTCCTTGCGCGGGTCGATGCGCTGGATCAGCCGGCGCGCATCGGGAATGCCCGGCAGCGGCAGCTGGATCAGGATGCCGTTGATCTTCGGGTCGGCGTTGAGCTGGTCGATCAGGTCGAGCAGCTCGGCCTCGGTGGTGCCGGCCGGCAGGTCGTAGTCATAGGCCTCGATGCCCACCTTCTCGGCGGCGCGGCGCTTGTTGCGCACGTACACGGTCGAGGCCGGGTCGCCCCCCACCAGCACCACGGCCAGGCCAGGGCGGCTGCCACCGGCGGCGACACGGGCGTCGACCCGCACCTTCAGGCTGTCGAGCAGGTCCTCGGCGATACGGCGGCCATCGAGGATGCGGGCAGGAAGCTGGGGGGCGGAGTCGGTCATCGGGGGCAGGCGTGGGGCGGCGGGGACGCTATTGTCCCCGATTCACGCCCCCTCGCCCACCGGGAATGCTGGCCGCCGCCGCTTCGGTAGTGCCGGCCGCTGGCCGGCAACCTCATGAACGCAGGAAGCACCGTGCAGCTGCCGGCCAGCGGCCGGCACTACCAGGCTTCAGATCAATCCTCTTCTTCTTCCGGCACTTCATCCGCATTGAGCGTGCGTGCCTTGCGCTTGGGCGCGGTGAACGGCGTCGGCGTCGGCACACCCGACAGCGCGGTACCGAACACCATGTGTGCGCCGGCACGCAGGTTGCCGCCGGCCATTTCCAGTTCGAAGCGTTCGGCGTCGCGCTCGCGGATCTGCTCGGCGATCTCGCGCGCGTCGTCTTCCTCCGCGCCCAGTTCCACCAGTGCCGCCTGCCCGAACAGCAGTGCCGACTCGAACGTTTCGCGGATCTGGAAGTCCACGCCAGCATGGATCAGCCGCAGCGAATGTTCGCGGTCGAACGAGCGCACCAGCAGCTTGGCCTGCGGGAACTGGTGGGCCACCAGTTCGACGATGCGGTCGGCATCCTCGGCATTGTTCACGCACACCGCAATCGCCCGCGCACTGCCAGCGCCAGAGGCATGCAGCACGTCCAAGCGGGTGCCGTCGCCGTAATAGATCTTGAAACCGAAGCGCTCGGCGTTGTGGATCATCTCCACGTCGTTGTCGATGATGGTCACGTCCACGTCGCGGGCCAGCAGCGACTGGCTGGCCACCTGGCCGAAGCGGCCGAAGCCGATCAGCAGCACGCTGCCGGACAGGCCATCGGCAGTGTCCACGCCTTCCAGGCTGACGGTCGGCTTCGGCGCCACGCGCTTGTAGACCAGCACCACCAGCGGCGTCAGTGCCATCGACAGCACCACCACGGCGGTGAAGTTGGCATTGATGTCCAGGCTGATCACGCCGGCGCTCGCAGCGGCCGAGAACAGCACGAAAGCGAACTCGCCGCCCTGCGCCATCAGCACGCCACGGTCCAGCGCCTGCGCATGGTCGCTGCCCATCAAGCGCGCCACCACGTAGATGCACAGCGCCTTGGCCGCCATCAGCGCGACCACCAGGCCGAGGATCATCGGCCAGTTGCCGGCCACCACGCCCAGGTCCAGCGCCATGCCCACGCTGAGGAAGAACAGGCCCAGCAGGATGCCGCGGAACGGCTCGATGTCCGCTTCGATCTGGTGGCGGAAGGTCGATTCGCTCAGCAGCACGCCCGCGAGGAACGCGCCCATCGCCATCGACAGGCCGGACAGCTGCATCAGCAGCGCCGCGCCCAGCACCACCAGCAGTGCGGCGGCGGTCATCACTTCGCGCGCCTTCGATTCGGCCAGCACGCGGAACAGCGGATTGAGCAGGAAGCGGCCGACCAGCACCAGGCCGACGATGGCGCCCACGCCGATCGCTACCGACATCCAGCGCGAGCCCTCGCCATCGGCGCTGCCGGCAGCCGGTGCCATCCACGCGACAAGCGCCAGCAACGGCACGATCAGCAGGTCTTCGAACAACAGGATCGAGACGATCTTCTGCCCCGACGGCAGCGCGATATCGCCGCGCTCGGCCAGCAGCTGCATCACCACTGCGGTGGAAGTCAGCACGAAGCCGGTGGCGCCGATGAAGGCGATCTGCCACGGCAGCCCGAACAGCTTGGCGATGCTGGTCAGCACCAGCGCGCAGGTGACGATCTGCAGCGTACCCAGCCCGAAGATTTCCTTGCGCAGGCTCCACAGGTGCGAGGGCCGCATTTCCAGGCCGATGACGAACAGGAACATGACCACGCCGAGTTCGGCGGTATGCAGGATCGCCTGCGGGTCGGAGAACCAGCCCAGCCCGAACGGACCGATCGCCAGGCCGGCGGCGAAGTAGCCCAGCACCGAGCCCAGGCCGAGCCGACGGAACAGCGGCACCATCACCACCGCTGCGCCCAACAGGGCGACGACCTTGACCAGCTCGCTGGTCGCTGCTTCTACCGCCATGCGGTGGGTTCCCCGGAAATCGAAATCGGACTCAACGATAGAGCAACACCGATGACGGCAATAGCATGTACGTTGCGTTTTATTGTCTTGGAGATGGAACGATCGAGGGGGCGGCCCCGCACATCATCCTGAAACCGTGCGCGCGCCTCGGTAGGTGCCAACCTTGGTTGGCACAATCCCGAAGCCATGACCTGTAGAGCCGAGCCCACGCTCGGCTGATTCTGGCCTCAGCGCGAAGAGCAGCCGAGCGTAGGCTCGGCTCTACAGTAGATCCACGCCATGCGTGGATGACGCCCCGACGCGGTTCGCCCACCCCAGTAGATCCACGCCATGCGTGGATGACGCGCCGCCCGGTTCACCCACCCCGACAGAACGCGGCGTAATCGATATACCCCGGGAACGGCACGCCCGGCGCACACACCGGGCACTGCGGGTCCGGCCCGATGCCGGTCTCGCGGAAGCGCATGCCCAGCGCATCAAAGCGCAGCAGGCGCCCCACCAGCGGCTCGCCGATGCCCAGCAGCAGCTTCAGCACCTCGGTGGCCTGCAGCACACCGGCCAGGCCCGGCAGCACGCCCAGCACACCCGCCTCGGAACAGTTGGGCGCGAACTCCGGCGGCGGCGGCTCCGGGAACAGGCAGCGGTAGCACGGCGCCACGCCACGCTGGCGGCCGGCATCGAACACGCTCACTTGGCCATCGAAGCGCTCGATGGCCGCGTAGACCATCGGCTTGGCGTGCTTGATGCAGGCATCGTTGAGCAGGTAGCGCAGCGGGAAGTTGTCCGAGCCATCCAGCACCACGTCGACGTCCTGCAGCAGGCGGTCCACGTTCTCCGAGGTCACCCGCTCGGGCACGGCCTCGACCTTGATGGATGGGTTCAATGCCAGCAGACGCTCACGCGCCGAATCCACCTTCAACTGGCCGACGCTGGCCTCGGTATGCACGATCTGCCGATGCAGGTTGCTGCGCTCGACACGGTCGTGGTCGGCGAAACGCAGGTGCCCTACCCCGGCCGCCGCCAGATAGAAACCGGCCGGCGCACCCAGGCCGCCCGCGCCCAGCACCAGCACTCGCGACTGCTGCAGCCGGCGCTGGCCGACCTCGCCCACCTGCGGCAGCAGCAGATGGCGCGAATAGCGGTCGTAGAAATCGCGGTCGTCGGCGCTGGTCAGCGGCTGCACCAACGGCAGCGACAACTCACGCCAGGCGACGGTGCCGCCAGCAACGGAGCTCACGTTCGTATAGCCCGCATCCAGCAGCGCCTGCGCCGCATCGGCCGAGCGCTTGCCGCTCTGGCAGATCAGCAGGATCTCCTGTTCCGGCAGCGGCAGCTGCGCGGCCGCGTCAGCCAGCAACTCGCCCTTGGCGATGCCACGCGCGCCTTCGGCCATGCCGCCGGCCCGCTCATGCGCCTCGCGCACGTCGATCAGCACCGCACCATGGGCCACGCGCGCACGCGCCTGCTCGGGGGAAATCTCTGGAATGCTCATGGCGCCATTATCGCGCAGGCTCAACCGGTAGCGCCGGGCCATGCCCGGCGGATTCCCGCGCGCCGCTGCGCTCGCCGGGCATGGCCCGGCGCTACCGAATCAAAACCCAGCAGCACCGTGCCCGAACCCGCATGCATCGCAAACAAGAAGGCGGCCCTGCGGCCGCCTTCTTGTGGATCACTTGCCCTTGACGTGCTTCATCAAGCGCCGCTTGGCCTTGACCTGCCGTTCGGTCAGCACGTTCTTCTTGCCCTCGTACGGGTTGGCACCCTCGCGGAAGATGAACTGCACCGGCGTACCGATCAGCTTGAAGCGCTTGCGGAAGAAGTTCTCCAGGTATCGCTTGTACGACTCCTGCAGTTCCTTCAGGCGGGTGCCGTGCACGATGAAGGTCGGCGGGTTGGCGCCGGCCGGGTGCACGTAACGCAGCTTGGAGACATGGCCGCGGATGGTCGGCGGCGGGTTGGTCTCGTAGGCCACTTCCAGCGCCTTGTTCACTTCGCTGGTGGTGAAGGTCTTGTTCGCCGATTCGTGCGCGCGGTGCACCGCACGGAACAGCTCACGCAGGCCCGAGCCATGCTTGGCCGAGATGCGCACCGATTCGGCCCACGGCACGAAGCCCAAGCGCAGCGACAGCATCGTTTCCGCCTGCTCGCGCTGGTAGTCGGTCAGGCCGTCCCACTTGTTGATCGCGATCACCAACGCGCGGCCGGCATCCAGCACGGCGCCGAGCACGGTGGCGTCCTGGTCGGTCACGCCTTCGGTGGCATCGAGCATCAGCACGGCCACCTGGCAGTGCTCGATCGACTGCATGGTCTTGACCACCGAGAACTTCTCGACGACCTCGTCCACGCGCGAACGGCGACGCAGGCCGGCGGTGTCGATCAGACGGTACTCGCGGCCGTCACGCTCCAGGTCCACCGAGATCGAATCGCGGGTGGTGCCCGGCACGTCCGAGGCGATCATGCGCTCTTCGCCGAGGATGCGGTTGACCAGGGTCGACTTGCCCACGTTCGGGCGGCCGACGAAGGCGATGCGCACGCGGTTCGGATCGTTGTCCAGCTCTTCGCCGCTGCCCTCTTCCGGCAGGCGCTGGATGACCTCGTCCAGCAGGTCGTCCAGGCCCTGGCGGTGGGCGGCCGACACGGTCAGCATCTCGCTGAAGCCGTAGCGGGCGAACTCCGAACGCACGGTGTCCTCGTCGGTGCCGTCGATCTTGTTGATCAGCAGCAACGTCGGGCGCGACAGCTTGCGCAGCCAGGCCAGGATCTCATCGTCCATCGCCGAGGTGCCCTCGCGGGCATCAACGACAAACAGGATCAGGTCAGCTTCGCCAGCGGCAGCACGGGCCTGGCGCGTGGTAGCACCAGCCAGGCCTTCTTCTTCCTCTGCGATGCCGCCGGTATCGACGACGAGGAAATGGTTGTCCTCGTCAAGCCGGCAGACGCCATAGTTGCGGTCCCGGGTGACGCCGGGCTGGTCATGGACCAGGGCGTCACGGGTTCGGGTCAGTGCATTGAATATGGTCGACTTGCCGACATTCGGCCGTCCAACCAGGGCGACCAAAGGCAGCATCGCGATTACTCCGTATTAATTTGCCAACCGGAATGCGGTCAGCTTGCCATCAACGTTCTGCACCAGCAGCACCCCATCGACGACGATTGGCTGGGCCAGAAGCGCATCACCGCCGCTTTTCGCCCGCGCCGCCATCGCGCCATCGGAGGCCTGCAGCCAATGCAGGTATCCCTTGTAGTCACCGACCACCACGTAGTCGCCGTGCAGCGCCGGACCGGTCAGCGAGCGCCGGGCCAGTGCGGTCTGCGACCACATCGCCGCGCCGCTGGCCTTGTCCAGGCCGAACACGCCGCCCTTGTTGTCGGTAACGAAAACATTGCCCGAAGACACCGCCACACCGCCGGCACCGCCGTGGTCACGCGCCCACAGCGGGCGACCGGTCGGGCCTTCGATGGCCATGGTCTGGTTCTTGAAGCTGCTCACGAACAGCGTATTGCCGTCGAGCACCGGGGCGCCATCGACGTCGGCCATGCGGTCCAGCTCGGTACGGCCTTCGCCGGTGCCGACGTTCTGGTCCCACAGCGTGCGGCCGTCCTGCATGGCCAGCGCAGCAACGCTGCCCTCGTCCTTGCCGATGAACAGCACGCCCGGACCGGCCACCACCGCCGCGTTGCCGCGCACGGTCAGCGCCGGCAGCTCGCTCGGGTTGAACCACTTCTGGGTGCCGTTGCCGGCATCGAATGCGGTGACGCGGCCATCATTGCTGCGCACGAAGACCATGCCCTGGGCAATGGCCGGCGCGGCGATGACTTCGTTCGGCACGCGTGCGCGCCACTTCTCGCTGCCATCGTTGATGTCCAGGGCGATCACCTGGCCATCGAGGGTACCGATGACCACCAGGTTCTCACCGACGCCCGGACCACCGGACAGCCGCAGCTTGGCCTTCTTCTTTTCCTTCTTCGGCTCCCAGGTCCAGACCTTCTTGCCGGTCTGCAGATCAATGGCGTGCACGCCACCGGTGATCGCCGCGGCGAACACGTGACCATTGGCCACTGCCGGGCCCTGGCGTACGCCGATGCGGCGCTCGCCCTTGCCCAGATTGACCGACCAGGCCTTGTTGACCTTCAGGGTCGGCTCGAACTTGACCAGTTCAGCCGGCTCCTGTGCCTTCTTCGCTGCTGCGTCCTTGCCGGCGAACCAGCCCTTCATGGTGCTGCAACCGGACAGCGCCATACCGAGCAGGAGTACGGTGGCGACGCGCGTGATCATGACCTTCTGACTCATCAAACCGACTCCGCAGGGGCGGCGACGGTGCCGCCGGCGTCCATAACCTTGGTTTCCAGCAGTCGCCGCTGCGGCGCTGCCACGTCCAGCGTCTTCAGCGCCTTCTCATACTGTTCGCGGGCCGCGTCACGCTTGCCCTGCGCCATCAGCGCATCGCCATGGATTTCCAGGCTGCTGCTGTCGGTGGCGCTGCCCAGCAGCTTGATCGCTTCATCACCCTTGCCGGTTGCCACCAGCAGGCGTGCCACGCGCTGGTCGACCACGCGCTGCAGGTCACCTTCGACCTTCACCGCGCGCAGTGTAGCCAGCGCTTCTTCATTCTTGCCCGCATCGACCTGGGCCTTGGCCAGCTGCAGCGCAGCCAGGTCGCCGTAGATGCTGGACGGGCCAGCCTCAAGCGCCTTGACCGCCTTGGCCGCGTCGTCGAGCTTGTTCTGCTGCAGGCCTACCAGGGCCTTCTGGTACTCGACATTGGCCGAGGCCAGCTTGCCGCCCTGATCCTTCTGGTACCACTGCCAGCCGGCAATGGCACCGATGGCGATGACTACGCCACCGAGGATGCTGGCACCATTCTTCCGCAGCCAGCTGCGGACGCGTTCACTTTGTTCGTGCTCGTCGAGCAGGTCGTCGATCGCCATGCGTACTCTCGCCCCGCCCATCGGGAGGGACCATTGGGATTATCGAAGGTGGTGAAACCGCGCCTCAGTGTGAAACCGGGACAACGGAGCCTTCAGAGGATACCTGAAAGCGTGCCACGTTGGCTCGCTGATAGGGCGTCAGATCGACGATAGCGCCATTCTGCTGAACCTGGACCGCCGAGGCGTTGCCCAGGGTGACCCGGGCCACCTGGCCGGGGGTGAAGCTGCGGGTCTCGCCCGCCTTGATCAACGCCTTCTCGACGCTGCCGCCATCCGGACCGGCGATATCGACCCAGCTGTCACCGCTGAACTGCATGTCCAGATTGGCGGCAGCGGCCGGCGCAGCGCGTGGCACCGGGGCCAGCGAGGCAACGTAGGGGGTAGCGGTCGGCTTGACGACGGGCGCGGCCGTCACTTCGGCGGGTGCGGCAGCGGCGGACCCGGGACCGGCCGGGGTAACCGGTACGGCGGCCGGGATCACGTCCAGCGAGGCGGTGCTCGGCGAAGGCGCGGTGCCATCGAAGTGGCCACGGGTGGCGAACCAGACCGGAACGGCCAATACAGCGGTAATACCGACATACAGCGCACGGCGGCCGAGATTTTCGGCGATCCGGCGCGCACGCGGGGTATGGGTGTGGCTGACCAGGGTCGGCGGAACCACCGGGCCGACCTGGGCCTGCTCCAGCAGTTCGCTGACGTCGACACCGAGCAGGCGGGCATAGCTGCGCAGCTGGCCGCGCACGAACACCGGCGCCCCCAGCTTCTGCCATTGCTCCTGCTCAAGCGACTTCACCACTTGAACCGGCATGCGCAGGCGCTGGCCGACGTCTTCGAGGGTCAGTCCGGCGGCCTCACGGGCCTGGCGCAGGCGGGTGCCGCAGCCGGCCACAGTCTCGAGATCGCTCACAGTCTGGTCATCAATCACAATGCATCAACCCTGGAGTTAGGAGCCCGCGTCCTGCGGAAATTCCTGTCGAATCCGCTGAAGATAGCGATCAGATGCTGCCTGATCACCCAGCCGCGCCTCGATTTGAGACGCAAGTTGTAACACGGAACGCGTGGCCGGTGCAGCCGCAATCCTACGTTCGGCGAAGGCGCGGGCCTCCATGAACTGGCCGCGACGGAAGCTCAGCTGGGCCATCGCCTCCAACGCGACCGGGTTGTTCGGCACCTGCGTCAAGGCCGCACGCAGGTTGCGTTCGGCGCGATCCAGCTGGCCAGCATCCAACGCACAGCTGCCGCCGTTGGCCTGCGCCTCGGCCGGCGTGGTGTAGCTGGGCGCCTGCAACGCACGGTCGAACCAAGCCAGCGACTCGGCGGCCTGTCCGTTCTGGCACAGCCAGGCACCATAATTATTGAGCACGTCACCCCGCTGCGGCGCCAGCTCGGCGGCCCTGCGGAAGCCCTCCCCGGCCTGCCGGGTGCGGCCACGCTGATCATCGATGCCGGCCAGCAGCACCAGCGCATCGGGGTCGGCAGGCGCCAGCTTGATCGCGTCGCGCGTTTTGCGCTCGGCCGCATCGAGGTTGCCGCTCTGCATGTCGCGGACTGCCAGGGCCAGCAGATCCGCCGCGCGGACCTGGCGACGAACGCCCTCCGGGTCGCGGACCGAATAGACCGTCGCCTGGCTGGGACCCAGCTTGGCTTTGGGTTGCGATTTGCAAGCGGTGACCGAGAGGGCCAGCACGCCTGCAAGCAGCGCCAGCCAGAAGCGGTCAGGCAGCAGCATCGCTCCCCTTCCCTGCCTGCAGTGTCTTGTTGAACTCTGCCTGGCGGCGGGTGCGATCCATCACCTGGCCCTTGAGCTGGCCACAGGCAGCATCGATGTCGTCGCCACGGGTCCGTCGGACCATGGTCAGCACCTTCGCGTCGAGCAGGATCTTCTGGAAGGCACGGATATGCGCTTCTTCGGAACGCTCGTAGCGCGTTCCCGGGAAGGGATTGAACGGGATCAGGTTGACCTTGCCCGAGTGCGACGCCTGCACGGCGTTGTCGAACTGGCGCATCAGCCGCGCCAGTTGCCGGGCATGCTCGGGCTGGTCGTTGATGCCCTTCATCAGGGTGTATTCGAAGGTCACCGACTCGCGGCGCTTGTTGGCGCGCAGGTAGCGTGCGCACGATGCCATCAGCTCGGCGATCGGGTACTTCTTGTTGAGCGGGACCAGCGTCTCGCGCAGCGCATCGTCGGCCGCGTGCAGCGACACCGCCAGCGACACGTCGCTTTCGGCGGACAGGCGGTCGATCTGCGGCACCAGGCCGGAGGTCGACAGGGTCACGCGCTTGTTGGCCAGGCCGTAGCCCAGGTCGTCGCGCATCACGCTCATGGCGCGCACGACGTTGTCGAAATTCATCAACGGCTCGCCCATGCCCATCATCACCACGTTGGTGAGACGACGCTGCTTGTGCGGGATGTTGCCCAGATGACGCGCAGCGACCCACACCTGGCCGATGATCTCGGCAGTGGAGAGGTTGCGGTTGAAGCCTTGGGTGGCGGTTGAACAGAACGTGCAGTTCAGCGCGCAGCCCACCTGCGAGGACACGCACAGGGTGCCGCGGTTCTTGTCCGGAATGTAGACGGCCTCGATGGCGTTCTTGCCATCGGTACCCATCGCCAGCAGCCACTTGTGGGTGCCGTCGGCGGAGGGCTTGTCGAACACGATGTTGGGGACGCGGACCTCGGCGTGCTGGTGCAGCTTGGCGCGCAGCGCCTTGCCCAGGTCGGTCATCTCATCGAAATCGGTGACGTAGTGATGGTGGATCCACTTCATCACCTGATGGGCGCGGTAGCGCGCTTCGCCGAGAGTCTCGGCGAAGAAGCGCTCCAGACCCTCGCGATCGAGGTCGAGCAGATTCTGCTTTGCCACAACCGGACCCGCAACGAGTACGGAAGGGATGGCGGTTGGCTGTACGACCTCGTTCACGGCATCACTCTCAGCGCGAAACGACTTCGGTGGCGGCGAAGAAGTAGGCGATTTCAATCGCGGCGTTCTCGACCGAGTCCGAGCCGTGGGCAGCATTGGCATCGATGGATTCGGCGAAGTCGGCGCGGATGGTGCCCGCAGCGGCTTCCTTCGGGTTGGTGGCGCCCAGCAGGTCGCGGTGGGCCAGGACGGCGTTCTCGCCTTCCAGGGCCTGGATCATCACCGGGCCGGAGATCATGAACTCGACCAGCGCGTTGAAGAACGGACGCTCGCGGTGCACGGCGTAGAAGCCTTCGGCTTCACGGCGCGACAGCTGCTTGTACTTGGCGGCCACGACCTTCAGGCCGGCCTTTTCGAAACGGGCGTAGATTTCGCCGATGACGTTCTTGGCAACGGCGTCCGGCTTGATGATCGAAAGGGTGCGCTCCAGCGCCATGGGATGTCTCCAATGGAATCGGGCCGCTGATGGCCCGAAGGGTAACAAAAAAAAAGCCGCGTCGAAACGCGGGCTTAGCCTGATAAACGTGCGCGGATTGTAAAAGATCCCGCCGAGTAGTGCCAGCCCATGGCTGGCAGGTGGACGCTGCCCCTCCCGCGCTGTAACCGATCATCCTGGGCCGCCTATTCAGGCTTTAGCGGCTGCCAGCCATGGGCTGGCACTACTGAATCCTTTGTAACCGCTGGTCAGATTTTTGCTGCACTGCAAAATGCCATACGCTACCGTCTGGTTCTAGTATCAAACAATCGTTTGATTAAGGTCCGCCCGCCCGATGGCCAAGCCCGCCCACTTCTCGACCAAGGACCGGATCCTCGGCGCCGCCGAGGAGCTGTTCGCCCAGCACGGCTTTGCCGGCACCTCGCTGCGCCAGGTCACCAGCCAGGCCGACGTCAACATCGCTGCGGTCAACTACCACTTCGGCTCCAAGGAAAACCTGGTCAACGAGGTCTTCCGCCGCCGCATGGACGAGATGACCGGCAGCCGCCTGGCCCAGCTCGAGCGCGCCCGCAACGAACACCCCGGGCAACTGCGGCCGGTGCTGGCCGCCTTCGTCGAGCCGGCCCTGGCGCTGGCCCAGGACCGCCAGAACGGCGGCGCCTTCGTCCGCGTGATCGCCCGTGCCTACGCTGAAAAGAACGACAACCTGCGCAAGTTCCTGTCCGACCACTACGGCCACGTGCTGCGTGAGTTCGGCAAGGCGATCGCCACCTGCGTGCCCGGCCTGAGCAAGGAAGAGCTCTATTGGCGCCTGGATTTCCTCGCTGGCTCGCTGACCTATGCCATGGCCGATTTCGGGCTGATCAAGCGACCCGCCGGTGTCACCGAAACGGCGCATCGTGCCCATGCCGCGCATGAACTGATCCATTTCGCCGAGGCCGGATTCCGCGCCGCCGCCCGCAGCGGCAGCGCCCTGCCCGCCTCCATTGATTCCACCCAGTAACTGCTGACCAACAAAGGCCCTACACCATGTCCAATTCCCTGCTAGTCCGCCGCGCCGCCGTGCTGGGTGCCGGCGTCATGGGTGCCCAGATCGCCGCCCACCTCACCAATGCCGGCGTCGACACCGTGCTGTTCGACCTGCCCGCCAAGGAAGGTCCGGCCGATGGCATCGTGCTGAAGTCGATCGCCAACCTCGGCAAGCTGAGCCCGGCGCCGCTGGCCAGCAAGTCGCTGGCCGAAGCCATCACCCCGGCCAACTACGAGACCGGCCTGGAACAGCTGAAGGACTGCGACCTGATCATCGAGGCCATCGCCGAGCGCATGGACTGGAAGCAGGACCTGTACAAGAAGATCGCCCCGTTCGTGGCCGACCACGCGGTGCTGGCCTCCAACACCTCGGGCCTGGGCATCAACAAGCTCGCCGACGTGCTGCCGGAACAGCTGCGCCACCGCTTCTGCGGCGTGCATTTCTTCAATCCGCCGCGCTACATGCACCTGGCCGAGCTGATTCCGGCCACCACCACCGATGCCAGCGTGCTGGAAGGCCTGGAGGCGTTCCTGGTCACCACCCTGGGCAAGGGCGTGGTGTACGCCAAGGACACCCCGAACTTCATCGGCAACCGCATCGGCGTGTTCTCGATCCTGTCCACCATCCACCACACCCAGCAGTTCGGCCTGGGCTTCGATGAAGTGGACGGCCTGACCGGCCCGCTGGTCGGCCGTCCGAAGTCGGCCACCTACCGCACCTCCGACGTGGTCGGCCTGGACACCATGGCCCACGTCATCAAGACCATGGGCGATACCCTGCCGAACGACCCGTGGCATGAATTCTTCAAGTCGCCGAAATGGCTGGATGCGCTGATTTCCAAGGGTGCACTGGGCCAGAAGACCGGCGCCGGCATCTTCCGCAAGGTCGGCAAAGACATCGTGGTGCTGGACCTGGAAAAGCAGGACTACCGTCCGGCTGACCGCACCGCCGCGCCGGAAGTGGTCGAGATCCTGAAGATCAAGAACCCGGCCGAGAAGTTCGCCAAGCTGCGCGAGAGCCAGCATCCGCAGGCGCAGTTCCTGTGGGCGACGTTCCGCGATCTGTTCCACTACAGCGCCTACCACCTGGCCGACATCGCCGAGACCGCGCGCGACGTCGACCTGGCCATCCGCTGGGGCTACGGCTGGTCGCTGGGCCCGTTCGAGACCTGGCAGGCCGCCGGCTGGAAGCAGGTCGCGCAGTGGATCGCCGATGACATCGTCGCCGGCAAGAGCATGAGCAACGCCCCGCTGCCGGATTGGGTGTTCGATGGCCGCGACGGTGTGCATGCCGCCGAGGGCAGCTACAGCCCGTCGCGCAATGCCAAGCTGCCGCGTTCGTCGCTGCCGGTGTACCAGCGCCAGCGCTTCCCGGATCCGCTGCTGGGCGAGAAGTTCGCACCGGGCGAGACCGTGTTCGAGAACGACGGCCTGCGCATGTGGCACGACGGTGATGGCATCGCCGTGGTCAGCTTCAAGACCAAGATGAACACCGTGTCCGACCACGTGCTGGACGGCCTGCAGGAGTGCGTCACGCGCGCCGAGAAGGACTTCCAGGGCCTGGTGATCTGGCAGCAGAAGGAGCCCTTCTCCGCCGGTGCCGACCTGGCCGGCGCCCTCGGCCTGCTGCAGGCCGGCAAGGTCGACCAGTTCGAGGAAATGGTGCACAACTTCCAGCGCACCAGCCAGCGCATCAAGTACTCGCTGGTGCCGGTGGTGGCTGCGGTGCGTGGCCTGGCCCTGGGTGGCGGTTGCGAGTTCCAGATGCACAGCGCCAAGACCGTGGCCTTCCTGGAAAGCTACATCGGCCTGGTCGAGGCCGGCGTCGGCCTGCTGCCGGCCGGTGGTGGCCTGAAGGAACTGGCCGTGCGTGCCTCGCAGGCCGCTGGCCCGGGCGGTGACGTGTTCGCCGAACTGAAGAAGACCTTCGAGACCGTGGCGATGGCCAAGGTCTCCAACTCGGCGGTCAACGCCCAGGAACTGGGCCTGCTGCGCAGCACCGACAAGGTGGTGTTCAACAGCTACGAGGCGCTGTACATCGCCAAGGCCGAAGCGCGCGCGCTGGCCGAAGCCGGTTACCGTCCGCCGCTGCCGGCACGCCGCATCCAGGTGGCCGGTGACGTCGGCATCGCGACCTTCAAGATGATGCTGGTCAACATGCTGGAAGGCCGCTTCATCAGCCCGTATGACTACGAGATCGCCGAGCGCATCGCCACCGTGCTGTGCGGCGGCAAGGTCGACCGCGGCACCCTGGTCGACGAAGAGTGGCTGCTGACCCTGGAGCGCAAGCACTTCGTCGAACTGGCCCAGCAGGAAAAGACCCAGGCCCGCATCGCGCACATGCTCAAGACCGGCAAGCCGTTGCGTAATTGATCGCCCATCCCTGCTTTCGGTGGGTGCCGACCATTGGTCGGCACTCCGGCTAAAAAATTCAAGAGATCACTGCAATGACCAAGCAAATCCAGGACGCCTACATCGTCGCCGCCACCCGTACCCCGGTTGGCAAGGCGCCCAAGGGCATGTTCCGCAACACCCGCCCCGACGACATGCTCGCCCACGTGCTGCGCAGCGTCGTCGCGCAGGCACCGGGCGTGGACGTCAACCGCATTGATGACGCGATCATCGGTTGCGCGATGCCGGAAGCCGAGCAGGGCATGAACGTCGCCCGCATCGGCGTGCTGCTGGCTGGCCTGCCGAACACCATCGCCGCGCAGACCGTGAACCGCTTCTGCTCCTCCGGCCTGCAGGCCGTGGCGCAGGCGGCCGACGCGATCCGCCTTGGCAATGCCGACCTGATGCTGGCCGGCGGCACCGAATCGATGTCGATGGTGCCGATGATGGGCAACAAGATCGCGATGGCCCCGAGCGTGTTCGACAACGACCACGTCGCCATCGCCTACGGCATGGGCATCACGGCCGAGAAGGTCGCTGAAGAATGGAAGGTCTCGCGCGAAGACCAGGACGCGTTCGCCCTGGCCTCGCACCAGAAGGCCATGGCCGCCATCCAGAATGGCGACTTCAAGGACGAGATCAGCCCGTACGAGATCGTCTCGCACCAGCCCGACCTGGCCGACGGCAAGCGCATCATCACCCGCAACAAGGTCGCTGACACCGACGAAGGCCCGCGTCCGGATTCCTCCGCTGAAGGCCTGGCCAAGCTGCGCCCGGTGTTCCGCAACGGCCAGTTCGGCGGCACCGTCACCGCCGGCAACTCCTCGCAGATGAGCGATGGCGCCGGCGCGGTGCTGCTGGCGTCGGAACAGGCGATCAAGGATTACGGCCTGACCCCGCTGGCCCGTTTCGTCAGCTTCTCGGTGGCCGGCGTGCGCCCGGAAGTGATGGGCATCGGCCCGATCGCCGCAATTCCGAAGGCACTGAAGCAGGCCGGCCTGAGCCAGGACCAGCTGGACTGGATCGAGCTCAACGAAGCCTTTGCCGCGCAGTCGCTGGCGGTGATCCGCGATTGCGGCCTGGACCCGAGCAAGGTCAACCCGCTGGGCGGCGCGATCGCGCTGGGCCATCCGCTGGGCGCAACCGGCGCGATCCGTACCGCGACCCTGCTGCACGGTTTGCGTCGTCGCCAGCAGAAGTACGGCATGGTGACGATGTGCATCGGTACCGGCATGGGCGCGGCGGGCATTTTCGAGGCGCTGTAGGGTTCAAGGCGTTGCCGGCTGATTGCTGGCTGTGGGGCCCGGGCGGGTGAGGCTGCCCGGGACACGCCGCAAGTACATCCCTGTAGGCTTGGCAGCGGCATCCATGCCGCTGACAGTCCCGGTCAGCCTCACCCGCCCGGACCAGCCAGCATTCCGCGCGGCGGAGGGGTGAGCAAAGGCAGGGCAAGAGCTGGGGTCAGAGCCCTTTGCTGCGCAAAGGGATCCGACCCCGACTGACCCGTCCTGCCATAGGTTGACACCTATGGGGTGGATGATCCGGCCGCCGTCAGGCGGCCAAGGACGCCCGGTGCATCGCATCGGGCGTCTGCATTTTAAGGGACAGGTGGGGGCGCTCGGCGTTGTAGATCTCCACTGCCTCAGCCACCATCTGCCGAGCCTGTCCCAGGTCCCGTGGGCGACGGAGCAGAAACTCGCATTTGAGGATCCCGTTGATCCGCTCTGCCAGAGCGTTCTGATAGCAATCGTAGCCGTCGGTCATGGAGCAGGTCAGGCCGTGCTTGGCATGGATCTTCTGATAGTTGTCCGAGCAGTACTGGATGCCCCGATCCGAATGGTGGATCAGCCGTTGCCTCGTTTTCCGGGTTTTCAGGGCCATCTCCAATGCCTGCGCGGTATGTTCGGTCTGCAGCGTCTCATTCACGCTCCAGCCTACGATCTTGCGTGACCACGCATCGGTAACAAGGCTCAGGTAAACGAACTTCCCATCTGTTGGTAGATAGGTGATGTCAGCCACCCACACCTGTTCGCAGCCACTGGGAACGATGCATCCTTCACCGGATTTGAGCAGATTGGGATGCTTGCGGAAGCGATGATGGCTATCGGTCGTCTTGTGATACGCGCGGCGCTGCGGCACCAGCAAGCGCGCTTCTCGGAGCACGTCAAATAAACGATCGCGCCCCAGAGCGATCCCCGCCGCCTGCAGCTTCGGCTCAATCAGATGGTGCAGCTTGCGCGTACCGACCCGAGGCTGGCGCGCGCGGCAGTCGCTCACCAGCGACAGTGCCGTAGCATCAGCAGCGTCTCGCCGCTGATGGCGGTGACCGGCCTGATAGAACGCCTGCCGACTGATGCCGAAATGGCGGCAAGCCCTTGCCACGCTTACGCCTTTGAGGCGCCCTTGCGTGAGGACTTGCCGGAAGGCTTTTTTACGATTTTTACCCCGTAATCCTCTTTGAGGACATCCACGATGGCCTCGAACAACTGCGCCTTCTCGTTTGCCTCCCGCAACTGGACCTGCAGGGCCTTGATCTGTTGTTCCGGCGTCAGCGGCTTGGCCGCCCCGGCTTTGGGGACAGTGCTCATGGGAGGCAATGATGCCCCAGCTGACCAATCCTGCCGACCATGCCGACGAAGCCAGGAAAGCACCGTGCTGCGCCCTTGGATCCCATAACGCTCCTGGGCCTTTTTGTAGGTCAGCTCCCCGCGCTCGACCTGGTCTACCACCGACAACTTGAAGGCCAGCGAGTAATCCCGTTGGCTGCGCCTGATTGTTGATTTCATTGAACATTCCTTTTCCAGAGGGAAAAGGTGTCAACCCAATTCAGGACGGGTCAGACCCACGAAAAAAGGCAGCCAATGGCTGCCTTTTTGCTTTTGCTTCTGCCTTTGATTCCGCCCTACCCGTCCCGCCCATCACGTATCAATCAAAGCGCCGACGGAACGCTCGAAAAACCTTACTCCGCTAGCATCGCCGCCAGCTTCTCGCGTGCCGGGCCGGCCAGTTTCGGGTTGTCCAGCGCGAAGCGGATCGTCGCCTCCACCAGCCCCAGATGGGTGCCACAGTCGAAACGGGTGCCCTCGAAACGATAGGCATCAACCTCGTCGGTCTTCAGCAGTTCGGCGATCGCATCGGTCAGCTGGATCTCGCCGCCGGCACCGGTCCGGGTCTGCTCAAGCAGCTCGAAGATCTTCGGGCTCAGCACGTAACGACCGACCACGGCCAGATCGCTCGGCGCGTCTTCCGGCTTCGGCTTCTCCACGATCTGCGAGATACGCCCCTTGCGGCCATCGAACGCCTCGGTGGCGACGATGCCGTAGCTGGCCGTCTTGTCGTGTGGCACGTCTTCGACAGCAATGACGCTGGCACCGCTGGCCTCGTTGAGGTCGGCCATCTGCTTCAATGCACCCGCGCCGCGGTTCCAGATCAGATCATCTGGCAACAGCACAGCGAACGGCTCGTCACCGATGACCGCCTTGGCGCACAGCACCGCGTGGCCCAGGCCCAGCGCCTCGGCCTGGGTAACGAAGATCGCGCGCACGCCTTCCGGCAACACATGGCGGATCAATTCGAGCTGTTCGTGCTTGCCCGCGCGCTCGAGCTTCTGCTCCAGCTCGTAGGCCTTGTCGAAATAGTCGGCGACAGCGTGCTTGTAACGGTTGGTGATGAACACCAGGGTGTCACAGCCCGCTTCGATCGCCTCATCCACGGCGTACTGGATCAGCGGCCGATCGATGATCGGCAGCATTTCCTTCGGCACCGTCTTGGTTGCCGGAAGAAAACGCGTGCCCAGACCTGCTACCGGAAATACCGCCTTGCGAATGCGCTTGCTCATTGGTGCCTGCTGGCCTCACGTGCCGGAAAGGGCACAACCTTAGCGGATGAAATGTAAGCATCCTGTTCGATTGGCGAGAATTCCGGCATGGTCGCGAACAGGATTTCCTGGATCGTATCGATGTCGTACCGGGCAATCGCCTCGCGCAGTTTGGGCACGTTGCCCAGCACGATATCCCGCGAGAAAGTACGGACGCCGGCCTCCAGGATCTTCGGGTGCGCGGTCGGCCGGTAGTCCTCGTCGGAATAGAACAGTGTCTCGTGCAGCTTCTCGCCCGGGCGCAGGCCGGTATAGATGATCGGAATTTCCTTGTAGGGCTGCTTGCCCGCCAGGCGGATCATCTGTTCGGCCAACACCCGGATCGGCACGGGCTCGCCCATGTCCAACGTATAGATCGCCCCGTGCGACGCCGACGCGGCCGCCTGCAGGATCAACTGGCACGCCTCTGGAATCGTCATGAAATAGCGGCTGACCTCCGGGTCGGTCACCGTGACCGGTCCGCCCTTAAGGATCTGCTCGCGGAACAACGGCACCACGCTGCCGGCCGATGCCAGCACGTTGCCGAAGCGCACGGTCACGAAACGGGTGTGCGTGGACTTCTGGTCCAGGCTCTGGCAGATCATCTCCGCATAGCGCTTGCTGGCGCCCAGCGCATTGACCGGGTCCACCGCCTTGTCGGTCGAAATGAACACAAAGTGCTCGACGCGGGCTTCCAGGCAGGCGCGGGCCACGTTCTCGGTGGCCAGGATGTTGTTGCGCACGGCTTCGCGCAGCTGACGCTCCAGCACCGGCACATGCTTGTAGGCAGCCGCATGGAAGGCGGTGTCGACCGGGTGCAGCGACAGCGCATGGCGGATCACCGCAGGATCGCCACAGTCACCGAGCACGGCTTCGATCTCGACATCGGGGAAGCTGCGGCGCAGCTCGCCCTCGATGGTCAACAGCAGCAGTTCGCTGATCTCCAGCAGCACGATACGTCCCGCACCATGGCGCGCGCACTGGCGACACAGCTCGGACCCGATCGAGCCACCGGCACCAGTGACCATCACCGTGCGCCCGCCCAACCAGCCGCGGATGAGGTTCCAGTCCGGCATGATCGGCTTGCGCCCGAGCAGATCTTCGATCGCCACTTCCTTCAACTGGCCCGGCAGCGACTGTCCCTGCAGGATGTCGCTGAGTTTGGGCACCGTGCGGAACGGAATGCCGGTGCTCTCGCAGATGGCCACCACGCGCTGCATGCCGACGGCATCCAGCGAGGGCATGGCAATCACCAGCAGCTTGGCCGCGGTCTCACGAGCCACCGCCGGCGCATCGTCCAGCGTGCCCAGGATCGGCAGGCTCTGCAGCTTTGCACCACGCAGGTGCGGTGCATCATCGAGCAGGCCAACCGGCTCGAAATTGCCGGATCGGCGCAGGTCGCGCACCAGGGTCTCAGCGGCTTGGCCGGCGCCGAGAATCAGCACGCGGCGCGCGGACGAATCGGACTGCAGCGACTGGTAGTCCTTCCATGCCCGGTACAGCAGGCGCGGCGCGCCCAGCAGTGCCGACAGTGCGAACGGATAGATCACCAGCACCGACATCGGCACGCCGTTGAAGCGTTTCCAGGCCAGCACCAGAACAATGGCAATCAGGCCGATGAAGCTCGCCTTGAAGATGTTCAGCAGGTCGCTGACGCTGGCAAAGCGCCACAGCCCGCGATAGAGGCCGATACGCCAGAACACCAGGCCCTGCAGGGCCAGCACCAGCGTGGTGTCCACGTTCCACAGCGGCAATGCGGGAGCGTCTGCGAGGATCGAGTAGCGACCCGCATGCAACAACTGCCAACAGGCCCATACCATGAACAAGTCGTGGCAGACGATGGCCGTACGCGGCATCAGGCCGAGGATTCTGTCCCGCCAGGGTGAAGACATAGATCGAGTAATTCCTTATCGGTGGCGCAATCCATTGCGCAGGAGGAGCCACAGCAGGGTCAACGCGGTAAACCACGCGACCGCTACGGCAGCCTCCCACCTCGGCTGCAAATTGGTGCAGATATTGAACACTGTAATACTGAACAGGCCCAAAACAAAATACATCCCTGTCACCAGGGCGTGGCTGGCTCCTGCCTGCACCGCGCGCTGGTAGACATGCTGGGTGTGGGGTTCCATCCAGCGTTGCCCAGAAAGCATGCGCGCCAACAGCGTGAAGCCCGCGTCCACAAGGAATGCAGACAACGGCAGCAACAGCAGCATCCAGTTGATATCGGTATGCACTGCGGCGACGGCCAGCACGACGGCCACGGCATAGCCGAGCGTGCCACTACCGACATCACCCATGAAGATCCGCGCCTGCGGGAAGTTGAATGGCAGAAAACCCAGGCATGCCAGGCCAAGGACGACGGCCACCAGCGAATAGGGCCAGGGCAGCACGGTGGCGAAGCCCAGTGCAACGATGACCGCCTGGCTGCTGGCAATCCCGTTGATGCCATCCATGAAATTCCAGATGTTGATCAGCGAAGCGGTGAAGAACAGCACCAGCAGGCTCAACAGCCAACTGCCGCCGTGCATCTTGACCAGCCCTGCCAGCAACATGGCGGCGAGGAAATGCACCAGCAGCCGGCGCATGGCCGGCAGCGGCCGATGGTCATCCCACCAGCCAATGCCGGCAACCAACAGCAGGCCAAGACTGGCGACAGCCAGGATGAGCGTGGCGTCCGGCCAGAAAAAAGCGGCCACGGCCGCAGCAACCAGCAGACTGATCACGATGGCGATGCCACCACCGCGAGGGGTTGCGACACTGTGGCTGCGGCGCTCACCGGGCTGATCCAGCAACTGCCTGCGCAGGGCATACACGCGCGCCGCCCAGGTCAACGCCGCGCTGAGCAGGGCCAGGCCCAACAGCGCGGCCATCACAAGCCACGGCATGGTTCAGAGCACCGCGTAATTCAACAGCGGCTTGACCGTGCCCCACTCCTTGCAACTGGGACATTGCCAGTGGTGGGTACGTGCGCCGAATCCACAGCGGGTGCAGCGGTAGGCGGGATTGCGCACCAGCAACTGGTCGGTGATGTGCTTGAGGTCGTGCAGGGTCGCGGTGGAATCTGCGCCCTCGGCCAGAGTGAGGTCGATCAGTGCCGATTCGCCGCGCACCGACGGGCGATCCTTGAGCTGGCGGCCAAGATAGGCGCGGGCAGGTGCAACACCCTCCTGCTCTTCCATCAGGCGGGTCAGCGCCAGCACCGGAGCGATGCCGCGGTAATGCTCGGTCATCTCGGACAGGAAGGCGCGCGCGCCACCCAGGTCACCGACCTTGCGGTAGTTCTCCATCAGCGCCGGCAGCACTTCCGGCAGGTATTCCGGATCGTTGCGGGCAGCACGCTCGAAGGCACGCACGGCGGCCTCGGCGTTGCCTGCATCGGTTTCCAGGCGGCCCTCGATGATGCCGGCACGGACCGACATGGCATCGGCCTGGTAAGCGCGGGCAATGGCCGCCCTCGCCTCTTCCAGCTTGCCCGCGCCACGGAAGCGTTCGGCCAGCTCGCATTCGAACTGCCCGATCAGCTTGCCCATCGGCTCGCCGGTGACATCTTCGAAGCGGGTAGCGTTGTCAATCGCCTTTTCCCAGTCACGCTCGGCCTGGTAGATGCCGATCAGGTGTTTGAGCGCCTGCGGTGCGCGCTGGTCCAACTGCGCAAGTTCGGTGAACACGGTTTCGGCCCGGTCCAGCAGACCAGACTTCATGTAGTCCTCGCCCAGTGCCAGCAGGGCCTGCACGCGCTGCGCGTCGCTCAGGTCCTGGCGGTTGACCAGGCCCTGGTGCAGACGGATTGCGCGGTCCACTTCACCACGGCGGCGGAACAGATGGCCCAGCGCGACCTGGGTCTCGAAGGTTTCCTTGTCCAGCTCGGCGATGTGCAGGAACAGTTCGATGGCCTTGTCCGGCTGCTCGTTGAGCAGGTAGTTCAGGCCACGGAAATAGGTGCTGGACAGGTGGCTGACCTGGTTGTCACCGTGGCGTTGACCGCCGCGGCGTCCGATCACCCAGCCGGCCAGCGCAGCCAAAGGAAGACAGAGGAAGAACCAGAACCACTCGGAAACGAATTCCATCTTCGATCAACGTCCATCAAAAGATTGGGAGGGGACCACCGGCGCCGACGGTGCAGCCGCCGATTTGTTGGCACGGCGCAGCTGGCTGTAGAGCGGAATGACCACGCTTACCAGCACCAGGCCAGCACCGACCACGACACCGATCAGCAGGGCGGCAATCAGCGCCACGCCGACGGACGTGTTCAATTGGGTAAACAGCAGGTTGATCGACATGGCCGTCATGTTGACCGCACCGATGATCAGACCAAGGATGAGAACCGTCAGCAGGACCAGCAGACGAAAAACTTTCATGCGACAGCTCCATTGGCAGGAGGCCGTAGCTTATCCGACTCGTGGTGGGATTCGCACGAAGTCGCGCGACGGACGGCTCAGGCCGGATCTGCGTCCAGCGGCAGCACACTGCTGACCCGCTCGCGCAATTCCTTGCCTGGCTTGAAATGAGGGACATGCTTGCCCGGAAGGGCAACCGATTCGCCGGTCTTCGGGTTGCGACCCAGGCGCGGCGGACGGTAGTGCAGCGAAAAGCTGCCGAAGCCGCGGATCTCGATGCGATCACCGGCCGACAGTGAGCCCCCCATCATTTCCAGCAATGACTTGACCGCCAGATCGACATCATCGGCCTTCAGGTGCGCCTGCCGGCGCGCAAGGATTTCGATCAGTTCGGATTTGGTCATTACCGGCTCACATCAGGGGCATCTCAGCCTGAAACGGCCCGGGCAGTGCCCGGGCCGTCCAGGAAACAACGAACAGCGCAGGGCCGATATTACTCGGACTTGTTGCCGTTCAGCTGTGCACGCAGCAGCGCGCCCAGCTGGGTGGTGCCGCTGGAAGCCGAAGAGGACTGGTATTCCTCCAGCACTTCGCGCATTTCAGCGTCGTCCTTGGCCTTGATCGACAGCTGCAGGGTACGACCCTTGCGATCCATGCCCACGAACTTGGCTTCAACCTTGTCGCCGACCTTCAGGTGCTGGGTCGCGTCGTCGACACGCTCGTTGGCGATGTCGCGAGCTGCAACATAGCCTTCGATGCCGTCGGACAGCTCGATGATCGCGCCCTTGGCGTCGACTTCCTTCACCACGCCTTCGACCTTGGAGCCCTTCGGATTGGTCGCCATGTACTGGCCGAACGGATCCTGCTCCAGCTGCTTGACGCCCAGCGAAATGCGCTCGCGCTCCGGATCGACGGCCAGGACCACTGCGTCCAGGTTGTCGCCCTTCTTGAAGTTGCGAACGATGTCTTCGCCAGTGGTTGCCCAGCTGATGTCGGACAGGTGAACCAGGCCGTCGATGCCGCCGTCCAGGCCGATGAAGATGCCGAAGTCGGTGATCGACTTGATCTGGCCCGACACCTTGTCACCCTTCTTGTGGGTGGCAGCGAAGGTTTCCCACGGATTGGCGGCAACCTGCTTCATGCCCAGCGAGATGCGGCGACGCTCCTCGTCGACGTCCAGGACCATGACTTCAACTTCGTCACCGACCTGCACAACCTTGGACGGGTTGACGTTCTTGTTGGTCCAATCCATCTCGGAAACGTGCACCAGACCTTCGACGCCCGGCTCGATTTCGACGAATGCGCCGTAATCGGTGACGTTGGAGACCTTGCCGAACACGCGGCTGTTGGCCGGGTAACGACGGGCGATGTTATCCCACGGATCTTCGCCCAGCTGCTTCAGGCCCAGCGAAACGCGGTTGCGCTCGCGGTCGAACTTCAGCACGCGCACGTCCAGCTCGTCGCCGACGTTCACGACTTCGGACGGATGGCGCACGCGCTTCCATGCCATGTCGGTGATGTGCAGCAGGCCGTCGATACCGCCCAGGTCCACGAATGCGCCGTAATCGGTCAGGTTCTTGACGACACCCTTCAGGATCGCGCCTTCCTGCAGCTTGTCCATCAGCTGCTCGCGCTCTTCCGAGTGCTCGCTTTCGACGACAGCGCGGCGCGAGACCACGACGTTGTTGCGCTTGCGGTCAAGCTTGATGAGCTTGAATTCCAGCTCCTTGCCTTCCAGGTAGGCCGGATCGCGCACGGGGCGCACATCGACCAGGGAACCCGGCAGGAAGGCGCGGACATCCTTGATGTCCACGGTGAAACCACCCTTGACCTTGCCGCTGATGCGACCGGTGATGGTTTCGTTCTTTTCCAACGCTTCTTCCAGCTCGTCCCACACCATCGCGCGCTTGGCCTTCTCGCGCGACAGGACGGTTTCACCGAAGCCGTTCTCGATCGAGTCGAGGGCGACCTTGACGATGTCGCCTTCGGCAACATCGATTTCGCCAGCGTCGTTACGGAACTGTTCGATCGGCACGATGCCTTCCGACTTCAGCCCGGCGTTGATCACCACGACGTCGCCGCGGACTTCAACAACGGTACCGCTGACGATGGCGCCCGGCTTCAGCTTGGCCAGGTTGGCCTGGCTGGCTTCAAACAGTTCGGCAAATGATTCGGTCATTAGATTTACTCTGTTGGACACATGGGTCGGTTGGCTTCCCTTCAGGGAATGGCTACCGCCCGCCTGTTGGTCGACCCCGGAAATGCAGGTCGTGTGTGGAAGTAGGAAAACCGCCACGCATCATTGCGCGACGGAGCTTTTACAGCACTGCAATACGCGACCTCCACCGATGGTGCTGGCAGAGCTCCCGCGCGAACGGATCAGGCAGCCGGAACCGGAAGCAGATCCATCACTCTGGCAACGACATCTTCGATGCCGATGCCTGTGGTGTCGATGAGGACAGCATCGTCTGCCGGCTTCAGGGGCGCCACGGTACGCTGAGCATCACGGGCGTCGCGGGCCATGATCTCGCGCAGGAGGTCATCAAAGTTAACAGAAACCCCCTTGTCTTTCAACTGCTTATGCCGGCGCTCGGCGCGCTCCTCGGCACTGGCGGTCAGGAACACCTTGTAGGGGGCGTCCGGGAAGATGACCGTGCCCATGTCGCGGCCATCGGCGACCAGCCCCGGCTCCGTCCTGAATGCGCGCTGGCGCTCCTTCAGGGCGGCCCGGACCTCGGGAATGGCGGCAATCGCCGACGCCAGCGCCCCGGTGGTCTCCAGCCGCAGCTCGTCGGTGGCATCGGTGCCATTGACCAGGACCCGCATGGCATCGCCCTGCTCGACGAACTGGACATGGGTGTCAAAGGTGCAGCGCACCAGCGCGGAGGCGTCGGAGGTATCGATGTCGGCCCAGCTGGCCGCCACGCCGACGGCGCGGTACAGAGCGCCCGAATCCAGGTAGTGCCAGCCCAACCGGCGCGCCACGATGCGGCTGATGGTACCCTTGCCGGCCCCTGATGGGCCGTCGATGGTCAGGACGGGAACAAGTGGATTCATGGGGGTCCTTGCGCGTGTGAAGAGGCCATTCTAGCCCCTGCCAGACACCCCGCAACGGGCCATTTGTGCAACCACTTGAAACCATGGGGAAAAGCCCGGTAGAATGGCGGGCTTGAACGAGCGTCAACTGCCGATTGTCTTTCGCATATCGCGGCCACGCTCCACCCGAACAACTACTGTTTACGCCGAGGTATGCCATGAAAGTTCTGTCCTCCCTGAAGTCGGCGAAGGCCCGTCACCGTGACTGCAAGGTCGTGCGTCGTCGTGGCAAGATCTTCGTCATCTGCAAGTCGAACCCGCGTTTCAAGGCGCGTCAGCGCTAAGCCCAACGGTCCTTGTGACCGCGGCTGGCCCCACGCGGGGCCGACCCGATGCAAAAAGCCGCCTTCGGGCGGTTTTTTGTTTATGCGGTTTTTTCCTGCCGTTTTTGCTGTAATCGCTGTTCTTGACCACTGGGGAGTAGATCGAGATGACGCGTTACCTGTGCACCCTGGCCGTACTGGCCACCCTGGCTGCCGCCACCCCGGCGCTGGCCGATACCCTGCTTGTCGACCGTGCCCGCGAAAAGCCGGCCGGCGCCCTGCCCGTCCGCGGCCAGAGCATGCAGCAGGTGCAGTCCCAGTTCGGCGCGCCGGCAGAGCAGCTGCAGCCGCGCGGCGGACAGAAACGGCAATGGCCGACCATCCACCGCTGGGTGTACCCGCAGTTCACCGTCTACTTCGAGAAGCAGAAGGTGATCGACGTGGTGGCAAACCAGGCGGATCCGAACGAAATCGGCCCCAAGCCGCCGATCCGTTGACCTCCATGCCCGCCACCGGCGGGCGCGTGTAGCGAGACCATGAACCAGACCCTTCGTTTTCCTGCCGAATGGGAAGCCCAGAGCGGCGTCCTGATTGCCTGGCCCACCGCCGACACCGACTGGGCCGACCGCCTGGGCCAGGTGGAAGAGACCTACATCGCCCTGGTTGCGGCGATCACCCGCTTCCAGCCGGTGCTGATCTGCGTGGCCGACGATGACGTGGAGACCTACGCCGAGATGCGGTTGCGCTCCAACCGCATCGACATGGACAAGGTCCACTTCACCACCGCCGCGTACGACGATACCTGGCTGCGTGATTCGGGCCCGATCACCCTGCGTCGCGCCGATGGCGGCTTCCAGCTGCTGGACTTCCGCTTCACCGGCTGGGGCGGCAAGTTCGATGCCACGCTCGATGACCAGCTGGTCGGCGTGCTCGACCAGGCCGGCGTGTTCAACGACGCGACGGTGCGCAGCATTCCGTTCGCACTGGAAGGCGGCGGCATCGAGACCGATGGTGAAGGCACCCTGCTGACCACCTGGAAGTGCCTGCACGAGCGCCATCCCGACCGTGACCGCGACAGCCTGAGCGCCGACCTGGCGAACTGGCTGCAGCAGGAACGCGTGCTGTGGCTGGATCATGGCTACCTGGAAGGCGACGACACCGATGCCCATATCGACACCCTCGCCCGCTTCGCCTCGGCCGACAGCATCGTCTACCAGGCCTGCGACGACGCCAGCGATTCGCACTACGCCGAACTGCAGGCGATGGGTGCCGAGCTGGCCGCACTGCGCACGCGTGACGGCCAGCCGTACCGGCTGTTCCCGTTGCCGTGGGCAAAGCCGGTGATCGATGAAGGCCGCCGCCTGGCTGCTTCGTACGCCAATTACCTGATCGTCAACGGCGCGGTGCTGATGCCGGCCTATGGCGACGCGGCCGACGACCTGGCCCGTGATGTGCTGGCGCAGGCCCACCCGGACCGCGAGATCGTGCAGGTGCCCTGCCGCTCGCTGATCTGGCAGAACGGCAGCCTGCACTGCATCACCATGCAGCTGCCGGCAGGGCTGTTGAAGGCATAAAGCCACGCGGTAGCGCCGGGCCATGCCCGGCGAGCGCAGCGGCATCTGGAAAATCCGCCGGGCATGGCCCGGCGCTACCGGTTGCGTGCACCATTCAGCAGCCAACACGCTGTCGTGGCGCATCCGCGTTAACATGCGGGTTTTCCCCCGCAGGATCGCCCCGCATGAACTCGCGCAGCCCCCTTACCGTCGCCCTGATCCAGGAGCGCAACCACGGTGATGCCGCCGCCAACCTGGCGGTGATCGAAGCGCGTGTTGCCGACGCTGCGGCACAGGGCGCGAAGCTGGTGCTGCTGCAGGAACTGCACAACGGTCCCTACTTCTGCCAGCACGAATCGGTCGATGAATTCGACCTGGCCGAGCCGATTCCGGGCCCAAGCACCGAGCGCCTGGGCGCGCTGGCGAAGAAGCACGGCGTGGTGCTGGTCGGCTCGCTGTTCGAGCGCCGCGCTGCCGGCCTGTACCACAACACCGCCGTGGTCTTCGAAAAAGACGGCACGTTGCTGGGCAAGTACCGCAAGATGCACATTCCGGACGACCCGGGTTTCTACGAGAAGTTCTACTTCACCCCGGGCGACATCGGCTTCAAGCCGATCGACACCTCGGTGGGCCGCCTTGGCGTGCTGGTGTGCTGGGACCAGTGGTACCCGGAAGCGGCGCGTCTGATGGCGCTGGCCGGTGCTGAGCTGCTGCTCTACCCCACCGCGATCGGCTGGGACCCGGATGACGTGCAGGACGAGAAGACCCGTCAGCGCGACGCCTGGGTACTGAGCCACCGCGGCCATGCCGTGGCCAACGGCGTGCCGGTGCTCAGCTGCAACCGCGTGGGCCATGAAGCGTCACCGCTGGGCGCCTCGGGCATCCAGTTCTGGGGCAACAGCCACGTGCTGGGCCCGCAGGGCGAGTTCCTGGCCGAGGCCGGCACCGAGGCGACCATCCTGATGTGCGAAGTTGATCTGCAGCGCAGCGAGCATGTGCGCCGCATCTGGCCGTTCCTGCGCGATCGTCGCATCGACGCCTACGGCGACCTGCTCAAGCGCTACATCGACTGACCCGGAGCCCGCGCATGGCCGTACTCATCCGTGATGCCGGCCCTGCCGACATCGCTGCGATCACCGCGATCTACGCGGTGGAAGTGACCGACTTCGTCAACACCTACGAGTACGACATTCCCGACCAGGCCGAGATGCTGCGCCGCATGCGCGACATCATCGACCGCGGCTTTCCCTACCTGGTGGCCGAGGTCGACGGCCAGGTTGCCGGCTATGCGTATGCCAACACCTACCGCACGCGCATCGCCTACCAGTGGACCGTTGAGAACTCGGTCTATGTCGATGCCCGTTTCCAGGGCCGTGGCGTCGGCACCAGCCTGCTGCAGGCATTGATCGATGCCTGCACCGCGCGCGGCCATCGACAGATGGTGGCGGTGATCGGCGAGCCGACCAACACTGCCTCCATCAAGCTGCACGAACGCTTCGGTTTCCAGCTGGTGGGCGTGTTCCGTGGCCTCGGTCGCAAGCACGGCCGCTGGCTGGACACCGTACAGATGCAGCGCGCGCTCGGCGATGGCGCCGATTCCGCTCCTTCCAATGAATGATTCCATGACTGAAACCCTTCCCGAAACCGGCGACGATCTGTTTGCCGGCCAGCCCGTACGCGTCGTCGAACGCGATGGCGTGCGCTACACCCTGCTGGGCACCGCCCATGTTTCCCATGCCAGCGTCGAGGCGGTGGAGAAAGCCATCGACAGTGGACGTTTCGATGCGGTGGCGGTCGAGCTGGACCCGCAGCGCCTGCAGGCGCTGAGTGATCCGGACACGCTGGCCAAACTGGACCTGGTGGAAGTGATCCGCAAGGGCCGCGTCGCGTTGTTCGCGGCCAACCTCGCGCTGTCGGCCTACCAGCGCCGACTGGCCGAACAGCTCGGCATCGAGCCGGGCGCCGAACTGAAGCGAGCAGTGGACCTGGCGCGCGAGCGCAACCTGCCGGTGCACCTGATCGACCGCGAAGTCGGCCTGACGTTCCGTCGCGCCTCGCAACGACTGGGCTTCTTCGGCAAGCTGAAGCTGGTGGCCGGGCTCGGCGCCGGCCTGTTCTCGTCCGAGGATGTCGGCGAAGACGAGATCGAGAAGCTGAAGCAGGGTGACATGCTGGAATCGAGCTTCGGCGAGTTCGCCAGCGAGAACCCGGCCCTGTACGAAACGATCATCGGTGAGCGCGACCGCTACATGGCCACGCGCCTGCGCGAAGCGCATGATCCGCAGCAGCGCGAAGTGCTGGCGGTGGTCGGCGCCGGCCATCTGGCCGGCCTGGCGCGTTACCTGGAAACCGATACCGAGGCGCCTGCGCCGTTGCGCGAGCAGCTGGAAGCGGTGCCGAAGAAGCGCAACATCCCGTGGTTCACCCTGGCGATCCTCGCCATCGTGGCCACCGGCATCGGTGTTGGCTTCTATCGTGGTGGACTGGGCGTGGGCACCGAGCTGCTGGCGACCTGGGCGATGTATACCGGCGGCCTGGCTGGTCTGGGCTGCCTGGTGGCCGGCAGCCATCCGCTGAGCATCCTCACCGCGATCGTGGTGGCGCCGTTCAAGCCGTTCCGCCTGAGCATCCCCACCGGTGCGTTCGCGGCCCTGGTGGAGGCGCGCCTGCGCAAGCCAACCTACGAGGATTTCCTCAAGCTGCGTGACGATGCGCAGTCGTTGAAAGGCTGGTACCGCAACCGTGTTACCCGCGTGGTGCTGACCTTCATGCTGACCAACCTGGGCAGCATGCTGGGCCTGTGGCTGACCGCCGGCAAGGTGTGGAGCAAGGTGGCGAGCTGATCGCGCTGCCTCGCCGGGCATGACCCGGCGCTACCGGTAGCTGCCAACCTTGGTTGGCACGACATTTACACGCTACGGCGATGAAAAAAAGGGGGAGACCGCCCCACTACGACCGGTCTCCCCCCACCACAAACACGTTGTGTTGTGCATTACAGCCGGGCAGCGCCCGGCTCTACCCTCTCCAGCCCGCGGGCGCGTTGGATCAGGCGCACCACCGCATTGCGCAGGTCATCGAGCACCGCGTAGATGGTCGGCAGGAACAACAGGCTGACCACGGTCGAGAAGGCCAGGCCACCGGCAATCGCACGCGCCATCGGCGAGTACTCCGGCCCATTGCCGAACATCTGCGTGTCGGTCAGCGAGATCGGCACCATCGCCAGGATCGCCGTGCCCATGGTCATCATGATCGGGCGCAGACGCTCGCGTGAGCCCTCCACCAGCGCCTGGGTACGGCCCATCCCGCCCCGGCGCAGATTGTTGATGTGCTCGATCATCACGATGCCGTTGTTCACCACCACGCCCATCAGCACCAGAATGCCGATGAAGGACATGATCCCGAACGAGGTGCCGGTGATCCAGAACAGCCAGAACACGCCGAAGATCGAGAACAGCACACCGCTCATGATCGCCGCCGGGAACAGCAGCGATTCGAACACCGCGGCCATCACCACGTAGATCATCACCAGCGCGATCAGCAGGTTGAACACCATCTGCTGCATCGCCTCGTTGTCATCGCCGTAGTCGCCACCGTCGAAGGTGAAGCCGTAGCCGGCCGGGAAGTTCATCGGCTTGAGCACTGCTTCCATGGCCTTGCGACCGTCCGGCGCGGTGATCTTCTCGGCCAGGTTGGCCTTGATGGTCAGCGTGGTCTGGCGGTTGGTGCGGCCGATCTGGGTCGCCGATGAACCCACATCGATGCTGACCAGACTCAGCAGCGGCACGCTGCGGCCATCGCCGGTGCGCACGCTGAAACCCGCAAGGTCTTCGGGGCTGCTCTGTTCGGCGCCGGCGAAGCGCACCCACACCGGCACTTCGTTGTCACCACGACGGAACTCGCGCATCGGCGCGCCACGCAGCGCCAGGCCGACGAAGCTGGCCACCTGCTCGGCATTGAATCCGAAGGCCGCTGCGCGCTCGCGGTCGACGTGCACTTTCAGCTCGCCGCCCTTCTCGCCATTGTCGATACGCACATCGCGCAGCTCGGCCCGCTGCGCCAGCAGCGGCAGCACTTCCTGGCCGATCTCCTGCAGCATCGCGCTGGAGTCGCCGACCAGCTGCACCTGCACACCCTGGTTGCCGCCACCGCCGCCGCCATCACCGCCCTGGTTGCCGACGAAGTAGTCGGTACGCGCAGACTTCGGCAGGCCCTTGCGCACCTCTTCCTGCAGCGCCTTGATGTCCTTGGCGTACTTCTCGTCCAAGGTGACCACGGTCGAGCTGCCTTCCTGTTCGCTGTACCAGGAGTAGACCTGCTGCACGTGCAGGCGCTCGCGGTTCTCCTCGACCCAGGCTTCGACGCGGGCCACTTCCTCCGACATCTGCCGGTAGGTGTAGGCGCCCTTCCACATGTAGCCGATGAAGATGTCCTTGCCGCCGTCGCCGCCGAACATGTCGATCTTGGTCAGTTTCATCGGCACCAGGCTGACCAGCACCACCAGCAGGATGCCCAGCAGGCTCCAGCCACGATGGCGCAGTGACCAGTCCAGCAGCTGCGCGTACCGACGCTGCAGGCGCGCGATCACGCCGGTCTGCGAATGCACCAGCTTCGGTGTGGCCATGCGTGCGGACAGCATCGGAATCAGGCTGACCGCCACCAGCCAGGAGGCCAGCAGCGAGACCGAGATGGTGATCGCGATCTGCGCCATGAAGATGCTGATGTTGTTGGTTTCGCCGAACAGGTTGGGTACGAACACGATGCAGTGGCACAAGGTGCCGGCGCTGAGCGCGATGGCAACGTTGCGGGTGCCGATGATCGAGGCCAGGCGTGGCTGGTCCGGCAGTCGCTCGCGTTCCTGGTAGATGCTCTCGACCACCACCACGGCGTTGTCGACCAGCATGCCCACCGCCAGCAGCAGGCCCATCATGGTCAGGATGTTGAGCGTGACGCCAGCGAAGTACATGAAACCGAGGGTGATGGTGAAACAGATCGGAATGGCCAGGGTCACCATCAGCGTGGATGGCCAGTGGCGCAGGAAGAAGAACAGCACCGTCACCGACAGGATCAGGCCGACGCCACCGGCCTCGGCCAACTCAAGCAGGGACGAAGTCACCGCCTTGCCCTGGTTGTCGATCACCTTGATCTGCACGTCGCGCATCGAGTCCTGCGCGCGGATCGCTTCAACCTCGGCAAGCGCGCCGCGTGAGACGTCCACCAGGTTGGCGCTGCGTTCCTTGTAGATGTCCAGGCCGACGGCAGGATTGCCATCCAGGCGGCGGCCGTAGCTCATCCGTGCCGGCTTCAGCCGCACGTCGGCAATGTCACCCAGGCGCAGTCCCTTGGCATTGATGACCAGATCACGCATTTCCTGCAGGTCGGTGATCTCACCCACCGGCTGCACGCGCACGCGCTGGCCGTTGTCGTCGATCTGCCCGGCCGAGATCGAGAAGTTCAGCGTGCGCAGGCGATCACTCAGCTCGTTGATGCTCAGGCCGTGTGCGTTCAGGCGGTTCGGATCGATCGCGATCTCCACCTCATTCGGCGGCGCGCCGGTGATCTCGACCCGGGCCACACCCGGAATCCGCTCGATACGCCGTTTGAATTCGCGGTCGAGCATGTCATAGGCAGTGGTCAGGTCGGTGGTGCTGGCCAGGCGCACCTTCAGCACTGGCTGGTCGCTGCTGGACCACTTGAACACGTTGTAGCGCTGCACGTCGTCAGGCAGATCGCTGCGGATCGCATCGATGCGCTCGCGTGCGTCGGAAGCGGCGATGGCGATATCGCGATCCCAGTCGCTGAACTCGATGAAGATCGACGCGGCTTCCGACGTCGCCGAGGAGCGCATGCGCTTGATGCCGGTCATCGTCGCCAACGACTCTTCCACCGGGCGGATGATGGTCCGCTCGACTTCTTCCGGGGTGGAGCCGGTATACGGAATCTGCACGAACAGGAACGGTGCGGAGATGTCCGGCAGCGCTTCCAGTGGCAGCCGGAACGAGGCAATCAGTCCGACCACCACCAACGACACGAAACACATGATGGTGGTGACTGGCCGGCGGATGGAGAACTCGGCAATGCTCATGCCGGTTCCTCCCCACCCGCGCTGCGGCCCGCAGCGTGCAGGCCCTCACCAGCATGCTTGCGGCCACGTTCGCGGTAATAGGCATCACCGCGGCGGTCCATCAGGTCGTACACCACCGGGATCACCAGCAGGGTCAGCAGGGTCGACACCAGCAGGCCGCCGATCACGGTGATCGCCATCGGTGCACGCACCTCGGCGCCCTCGCCCATCGCCACCGCCAGCGGCAGGAAGCCGAACAGCGTGCACAGGGTGGTCATGATGATCGGCCGCAGGCGCGAGCGTGCGCCTTCCACCAGCGCCTCGTGCTTGGCCACGCCGGCCTCGCGCAGCTGGTTGACCTTGTCGATCAGGATGATCGCGTTCTTTGTGACCAGGCCGACCAGCAGGATCAGGCCGATGAACACCACCACCGAGATCGGCTTGCCGGTCAGCATCAACGCCAGGATCGCGCCGACCAGCGCCAGCGGGATGGTGAACAGGATCACGAACGGATGCAGCAGCGACTCGAACTGCGACGCCATCACCAGGTAGACCAGGAAGATCGCCAGGCCGAAGGCGAAGATCAGCGACTTCGCTGCCTGAGCCAGTTCTTCGCCCTGGCCGCCGATGTGCAGGCCCACGCCAGCGCCCAGCGGCTGTTCGGACACCATCTGCTGTACTTCGCGCATGGCCGCGCCAAGGTCGATGTCGCGCAGGTTGGCCGAGACCACGGCAACCCGGGTCTGGTCGGCGCGATGGATCTCGCTGGGGCCGGTGGTGGCCACCACGTCGGCCACTGCGTCCAGCGTGACCGGACGGGTGCTGCCCGGATTGACGATCAAGCGGCGGATGCTCTCCACGCTGGCACGATCGGTTTCCTGCGCGCGCACCAGCACATCAATCTTGCGGTCACGGAAGCTGTAGCGGGTGGCCACATCGCCGCGCACCTTCTTCACCACCACATCGGCGATCTGCCGCGTGGTCAGGCCCAGTGCACCGGCACGCTCCTGGTCGAAGCGGATCTGGATTTCCGGGAAGCCCTCTTCCACGGTGGATTTGACGTCGGCGTAGTGCGCGTTGCCGCGCAGCAGCGCCGCCAGGCGCTGGCCCGCCACTTCCAGGGTGGCCATGTCCTGCCCGCGCAGTTCGATCTCCAGCGGCGTGGAGAAGCTGAACAATGCCGGCCGCGCGAAGTCGACCTGCGCACCCGGATGCTGGCCCATGGTGTCGCGCAGGCGTTCGGTGATCTCCGCTTCGATCTGCGGGTTGCCGCCACCTTCCATCACGATGGTCAGCTTGCCGATGTTCTCGCCACTTTCGGTCGGGCTGGCATCCAGGCGAGTACCGCTGCCGCTGACGCCGTACAGCGATGCCACGCCCTCGCCCTTGCCGTGTGCCAGCTGCAGCTCGCGCACCAGTGCGTCGGTCTGCTTCAGCGGCGTGCCGGCCGGCAGCTTGACCGTCATTTCGAAACGGTCCTGCGCCAGCTGCGGGATCAGGTCGGCACCGAGCATCGGCACCAGCGCCATCGTGCCGACGAACGCCAGTGCAGCCAGGCCCAGCACCTTGCCGGGATGGGCCAACGCACCTGGCAGCAGCCGCAGGTAGCCGCGCTCGGCACCGGCGTACGGCTTCATGGCGACGTCGCTGGCCTTGCGCATCACCGGGCCGACCACCGCAGCGACGCCGCGACAGATGCGCACCACCAACCATGCAAGTGCGTAGAAACCCCAGCGCATCGTTGCCATCACACCACGACGGCCGAGCGCGACCGGCTTCTGCCAGCGGCTCTGCGGCTGCCACGGCTCGGCCGCGGCTTCTTCCGGGAATGCCAGCGGCGGCCGGCCCTTCAGCGAGCTCAGCATCGGGATCAGGGTCATCGACACCAGCAACGAGATCGCGATGGCGATGGCCACGGTCAGCGCCTGGTCGCGGAACAGCTGGCCGGCGATGCCGTCGACGAACACCAGCGGCAGGAACACCGCGATGGTGGTCAGGGTGGAAGCAACCACCGCCATGCTCACTTCGCGGGTGCCGGCGATGGCCGCCTGCAGGATGCCCAGGCCGCGCTCGCGCGCCTTGGCGATGCTCTCCAGCACCACGATCGAGTCATCCACCACCAGGCCCGTGGCCAGTGCCAGGCCGCCCAGCGACATCACGTTCAAGCTCAGGCCGAGCTGGCCCATGAAGAAGAACGTGGCGATGATCGAGACCGGCAACGACAGGCTGATCACGAACGTGCTCCAGCCGTCGCGCAGGAACAGGAAGATGATCAGGATCGCCAGCAGGCCGCCGATCACCGCGTCCTTCTTGACGTCAGCGATGGCGTGCTCGATGAAGCGCGACTGGTCTTCGATGGTGGTCAGTTCGGCATCGGCCGGGAACGTTGCCTTGATCTGCTCCAGACGCTTGCGCAGCGCTTCGGCGGTGGCAACGGTATTGGCGTCGCCTTCCTTGTAGATCGCCAGTTCGACCGATTCCTTGCCGCCCAGGCGGATGACCGCTTCGCGCTCCTTGTAGCCCTGGCGCACGGTGGCCACGTCCTTCAGGCGCACCGGCACACCGTTGGCGACCACGCTGGAGCCGCCGCCGGACGAAGCGCTCTGCGCAGCGGAAGCTGCGGCGACGGCCGCAGCCGAACCTGTCGAGGCCGCGATGTTGAACATCTGCTGCAGCGCCGAGTCGGCCGCGCTGCCGTTGGCGGACTGGGTGGTGACCAGCAGGTTGCGGATCTCTTCCAGATCAGCGAACTGGTTGACGGTACGCACCAGGAAGCGCTGCGAGCCCTCCTCCAGACGGCCGCCGGAAATATTGATGTTCTCTTCCTTCAACCGCTTGATGACGGTGTCGATCGGCAGGTTGAGCTGGGCCAGTTTCTGCTGGTCGATGTCGACCTGGATCTCGTCTTCCAAGCCACCGCCGACCTTGACCGCCGCCACGCCGGTAACCGGCTCCAGCTTCTTTTTCAGGTCTTCATCGGCATAACGGCGCAGACCGGTCAGTTCACGGACCGCTTCTTCGTCGGTCGCAGGCGCGGCCTTGGTCGACAGCACCAGGCGCATGATCGGCTCGGTGGAGGGATTGAAGCGCAGCAGCACCGGAGCCTTGGCTTCCAGTGGCAGGTTCAGCGCCTCCATCTTGTCGCGCACTTCCAGACTGGCCTGGTCCATGTTGGTGCCCCAGGCGAACTCGAGCACCACATCACTCTGGCCGGTGCGCGACACCGACTTCAGCTTGCGCAGGTTCTTGACCACGCCGACGGCTTCTTCAACCGGCTGGGTGATCAGGGTTTCGATTTCAGTCGGCGCCGCACCGGTGTACTCGGTGCGCACGGTCAGCGTCGGATAGCTCAGGTCCGGCAGCAGGTTGACCTTGAGGTTGCCCAGCGCGATCAGGCCGAACAGCAGCAGGGTGACCGTGCACATGGCGATGGTGACGCGGCGGCGGGTGGCGAACTCCACCAGGCCGCCACGCATGCCTGCGGCGGCGCCGTCGCTCCCTGGCGAGGCACCGTGGTCGTGGCCGGGCGCGGTCATTGCGTGCTCCCGGCCTTCTCTGCCGGCTTGGCCGAGGTGGCTACCGTCTTTGCCTTGGTCTTCGGATCGGCGATCACCTGCACTGCCGTGCCATCGCGCAGGGCGACCTTGCCGGCGGTGACGATCTGGTCGCCCGCCGCCAGTCCCTCACGGATTTCCACCCACGGCCCTTCGGCGTAGCCGAGCTTGACCGGCACCCGCGCGACCTTGCCCCCGCGCACCCGGAACACCGCCGGCTCACCATCGTCCAGCAGCGCCAGGCGCGGCACCACCAGCGCATCGGCACGCTGGTCGTAGTCGATGCGGATGCGGCCGAACATGCCAGGCTGCAGCGACTGCGCAGCGCCATCGAAAGCACTGACCACACGGAAGGTGCCGCTGCCCGAATCCACCACCGGCGCGATGCGGTCGACGACACCGGTGAAGGTCTGGCCCGGCAGCGCATCGGCCGACAACGTGACCGGCTGGCCTGCGCGCAGCGTCGCCAGCTCGCGCTCGGGTACGTTGAGGGTGGCTTCCAGCCGCGAGTTGTCGACGATGCGGAAGATCGGCGTGTTGATCTGCACGAAGTTGCCGGTCTTGATCGAACGCGAGGCGATCACGCCGGAAATCGGTGCGACCACGGTCGTATACGACAGTTCCAGCGTGGCCAGGCGGTACTGCGCGCGGATGTTTTCCAGGTCGTAGCGCAACTGGTCGACGCTGGCCGCACTGACCAGCTGCTGGCCGACCAGCTTCTGTGCACGCTGATAGTCGTTTTCCAGCTTGCGCATCTGCGCTTCGCTCTGGGCAACGGCCAAGCGCGCGCGGTCCGGATCCAGCCGCACCAGAGGCTGCCCGGCGCTGACCCGCTGCCCTTCCTCGACCAGCACCGCCAACGCGACGCCCGAGGTCTTGGCGACCACCTGCGATTCGGCGCGCGGCTCCAGTGCTGCGGTTCCGGTGTAGCTGGCGGCCACTGCGCGATGGCTGGCCACGGCCACTTCCACCGGCACCGCGTCGACCTTCTTCTCGTCCTTGGTCTCGGCCGCCTTGGCCTCGTTGTTGGGCCCAGCGGCGCAACCGCTCAGCAGCAGTGAGGTGGAGAGCAGCAGCGCGGCAGCGCAGAGTCCGCTGCGGGGGCCGGGCAGGAAGGTTTGGTGCGACATCGTCAGATCCCTGGAGGATGCGTGGGCAGGTGTGGTAGCAAAGTAATGCACCACTTCACGGCAACACCATATCCCAAAGGTCATGGTGCCTTCACGCCGCCGGTCGGGCCGACCCCATTTCAGCTAGATGAAACCTGAGGCTATACTCGGGTTGTTCCGTACCCCACGCCGGAACGACCAGACCCGAATCCCCGGAAAAGACACCATGCGCCCGCAGCCGCTCGCCGCTTGTCTCGCTCTGGCCGTCCTCCTGCCCCTCGGGGCCGCCGCACAGCCCGCTCCTGCTTCTGCTCCTGCAGCACCCGCCCCGGCACCGGCTACGGCCCCTGTGCCGGCGGCTGCCACGCCCACCGGCAGTTTCGACAATGGCCGTGTGCTGGCCTATACCTGCCAGGGGTGCCACGGCATCACCGGTTACAAGAACGCCTACCCCAGTTACCGGGTACCGAAGATCGGTGGCCAGACCCAGCAGTACCTGACCCAGGCCCTGACCGAGTACCGCCAGGGCAAGCGCCGGCATCCCACGATGCAGGCACAGTCGATGAGTTTCAGCGAACAGGAGATCGCCGATCTCGCTGTTTACCTGTCCACCGTCAAGTAAGGCCCGCCCATGTCGAAAGCCGCGCATCCACTGCGTCACGCCATCGCCCTGTCCGTCGCCCTGCTGCTGGCGGCCTGCTCGCAGTCACAGGTGGAGAACAGCGAGAAATCCGCCGGCGATCCCGGCCATGCCAGCGGCGAGCACGGATCGTCTTCATCCGCTGGCCTGCCTGCCGGGCGTGAAGCCGCCGGTGAGGCGCGCGCCAAGGTCAAGAGCAAGGCCACCAGCCAGAGCTGCATCGATTGCCACGGTGCCGACGGCAATGCGCCGATCGATCCGACTTACCCGAAGCTGGGTGGGCAGTACGGCGATTACCTGGCGCATGCGCTGCAGGCCTATCGTGCCGGTGACCGTCAGCATGCGTTGATGACACCGCAGGCGAAAGACCTGAGCGATCAGGATATTGCCGATCTGGCCGCGTACTTCGGCAGCCGCACGAGCCAGCTGCGGGATCTGCACGGGGTCAAATGACCGCCGGCCGCCGGTGGGTGCGGACCGTTGGTCCGCACGGATCATGGGCGTTACTTTTCTTTGCGCGCAAAGAAAAGCAACCAAAAGAAGCGCTCCGCCATCCGCGAGCCGGTGCTACGCACCGGTACCCTGCGCTCCTCGGTCCGCTACAAGGCGGAATCAGATCAGAAGCCACAGCCGCCCGCCAAGGCGAGACGGCCGTGGTGGCCGATCAGCCTTCCAGCTCTTCCCAGCGTGCGTACGCGGCATCCAGTTCGGCCTGCACCTTGGCCAGCTGCTGGGTGTGCGCGGTCACTTCGGCACTGCTGCGCGTGTAGAACGACGGATCGTTCATCGCGGCGGTCAGGCCTTCAACATCGCCTTCGAGCTTTTCGATCGTCTTCGGCAACTGCTCCAGCTCGCGCGCTTCCTTGTAGGCAAGCTTGCGCTTGGGCGCAGCCGGTTCCGCAGCAGCGGCCGGCGCCGCGGCAGCGGGCTTGGCCGCGGCAACCACCGCCGGCGCTGCGGCCACGCTGGCCGCGTAACGCTGCCAGTCGCTGTAGCCGCCCACGTACTCACCGATAACGCCATCGCCTTCCATCACCAGGGTGGAGGTCACCACGTTGTCGATGAAGTCACGATCATGGCTGACCAGCAGCAACGTGCCGTTGTATTCGCCCAGCAACTCTTCCAGCAGCTCCAGGGTTTCCACGTCCAGGTCGTTGGTCGGTTCGTCCATCACCAGCAGGTTGGACGGCTGCGCGAACAGCTTGGCCAGCAGCAGGCGGTTGCGCTCGCCACCGGACAGGCGGGTGATCGGCGCGCGCGCGCGCTCGGGGGTGAACATGAAGTCCTGCAGGTAGGCGTGCACGTGCTTGCGCTTGCCGTTGAACTCGAGGAAATCGCGGCCTTCGGCCACGTTCTCGATCGCGCTCCAGTCCTCGCGCAGCACTGCACGGTACTGGTCGAAGTACGCAACCTGCAGGTTGGTGCCGGCGTTGACTTCACCCTTCTGCGGCTGCAGCTCGCCCAGCAGCAATTTCAACAGCGTGGTCTTGCCACTGCCGTTGGGGCCGATCAGGCCGATGCGGTCGCCGCGCAAAATGGTGGTGGAGAAATCACGGACCATCGTGCGATCGCCGAAGGCAAACGAGATGTCCTTGATGTCGATGACCTTCTTGCCCGAGCTCACGCCCTGGGCCGCTTCCATCTTGACGTTGCCGCTAAGGTCGCGGCGCTCCGAACGCTCGTTGCGCATCGCCTTCAGGCGGCGCACGCGGCCTTCGTCACGGGTGCGGCGGGCCTTGATGCCCTGGCGGATCCACACTTCTTCCTGCGCCAGCAGCTTGTCGAACCGCGCGTTTTCCTGCGCCTGCGCATTGAGTCGTTCTTCGCGGCGGCGCTCGTAGTTGGCCCAGTCGCCCGGCCAGCTGGTGACCTGGCCGCGATCGATCTCGACGATGCGGGTGGCCAGCGCGCGCAGGAAGCGGCGGTCATGGGTGACGAACACCACGCTGCCGTTCCAGTTCTTGAGGAACATTTCGAGCCAATCGATGGCTTCGATGTCCAGGTGGTTGGTCGGTTCGTCCAGCAGCAGCAGGTCGGGGCTGGAGACCAGCGCACGGCCGAGCAGCACGCGGCGCTTCATGCCGCCGGACAGGCGCGCGAACTCCGCTTCGCCATCGAGGTCGAGCTTGGTCAGGGTCTCGCTGACGCGCTGGTCCAGGCCCCAGCCGTTGGCGGCATCGATCTTCGCCTGCACGTTGCCCAGCGCTTCGCCATCGAACACGTCGGCGTGGCTGAGGTGATGGAATTCGGCGAGCCATTGGCCCAGTTCGCCCAGGCCGTCGGCGACGACGTCGAACACGCTGCCGGCGGCGCCATGCGGCACTTCCTGCTCCAGGCGGGTCACGCGCACGCCCTGCTGCACGCGCACTTCGCCGTCATCGGGCTTGTGGTCGCCGGACAGCAGCTTGAGCAGGGTCGATTTGCCGGCGCCGTTGCGGCCGATCAGGGCGATACGCTCGCCCGGCTCGATCGACAGTTCGGCTTTTTCCAGCAACAGCGGGCCGCCGACGCTGAAGTCGACGTTTTGCAGAGTAATCAGAGGCATCCGACCATTGTAGCGGGTTGCGGGCGTCGGCCGGGCGGCGCCCGGCACCCGCAGAGGCAACGGCCGCAGCCAAAGCAACGTCAAAAGCTGGCTTCCTGTGGGATGGCAGGGTGGGTCCGGTTGCGGGGGACGCCGTAAACCCGTCCTTGGGGGCTTGGCCGCGGCATCCATGCCGCGGACACCCCCGCAACCGGACCCACCCCGCCTTCGACAGATTTCCGCTGCTGTTGGTGGGTGCCGACCGTTGGTCGGCACGGGGTCGGGTCCCGTTGCTGCGCAACGGGCTCTGACCCCTTCGTGGAATTCGCGTCTGGGGAAAATGAATCCCTGCTACTGCACGTCCCCCAGCAATGCCTGCAAACCCGGCAACCATCGCTTGCCGGGGTGGCGTACCAGCCACAGCGTGCGCTGCAGCGCCGGCAGCGGGGTTTCCAGAATGCGCAGGCGGCCCAGGGCCAGGGGCTCTTCCAGGGCGTGGCGGGACAGGCAGGCCAGGCCGAGGCCGGCGATGGCGGCTTGCTTGATGGCTTCGGTATTACCCAGCTGCAGGGTCTGGGCGAAGCCGCGCAGATGCGGCAGCAGCGCCTGTTCGACGGCTTCGCGGGTGCCTGAACCGGGTTCGCGCAGCAGCCAACGGGCGGCGCGCAGTTCATCCAGCGACCAACGCGGGGGCGCGTCCGCGGCTGCCACGATCACCAGCGGATCCTGCTGCCAGACCGTGACCTGCAGTCCGCGTTCGTGGCATGGGCCTTCGATCAGGCCGGCGTCGACGTCCAGGCGCTGCACAGCGGCGACCACGCCTGCGCTGTTGTCGATACGCAGATCGACCTCGGCCTGCGGCGCCTGCCGGAGCAGTTCGGCGATACGCGGCGGCAGCAGGTAGTTGCCGATGGTGGTGCTGGCCGCCAGTACCAGCCGCAGCGGTGCGCCTTGGGCCGGGTCACCGCCTGCCGCCAATTGGCGCTCCAGATCGGCGGCATTGACCAGCAGCGCGCGCGCCGGTTCCAGCAATGCCCGGCCGTGGCCGTTCAACGCCAGGCGACGGCCGATGCGGTCGAACAGCGGCGTGCCGAAATGCGCCTCCAGCTCCTGCAGCGCGGCGCTGCTGGCCGATTGCGAGAGGGCGATGGCCTGGCCAGCGGCCGTGGTGCTGCCGTGATCGGCGATGGCGACGAAGACCTGCAACTGGCGGAGGGTCAGTCGCATATTCAACCTGCTGGGCGGGTAATTTTCACTCATATTATTCGTTTTACAGGTCAACGTGGCGAGCGCACGCTGGCATGGCCTCTCCAGACCCTCCCACTGCCATGAACGCCCCCGCCCTTTCCTCCTGGTCCCTGCCCTCCCTGCGCCAGCGCTGGCAGCCGCGGCTGCCCGGCCTGCTGCTGGTCGGCATGGTCGCGGCCGCCTCGCTGTATCTGGCCGAGCTGCCCTGGCTGCAGGCGCATGGCCTGAGTGCGCTGACCGTCGCCATCGTCGCCGGCATCGTGGTCGGAAACACCTTGTACCCGCGACTGGCCCCTGCCAGCGCGGCGGGCGTCGGCTTCTCCAAACATTGGCTGCTGCGCGCCGGCATCGTGCTGTACGGCCTGCGTCTGACGTTCCAGGACATTGGCCACGTCGGCGTCGCCGGCGTGCTGATGGACGTGCTGGTGGTGGCGAGCACCTTCGGCCTGGCCTGCTGGTTGGGCGTGCGGGTGTTCAAGATGGAGCGCGAGGCCGCCATGCTGATCGGTGCCGGCAGCGCGATCTGCGGTGCGGCCGCCGTCATGGCCGCCGAACCGGTGGTGCGCGGCCGTGCTGCGCAGGTGACGGTGGCGGTATCGACGGTGGTGGTGTTCGGCACGTTGGCGATGTTCCTGTATCCGCTGCTGTACACGCTGGTGCAGTCACATGGCTGGCTGGCGATGGACGCACAGCAGTACGGCCTGTTCACCGGCGCGACGGTGCATGAAGTCGCGCAGGTGGTCGCCGCCGGACGCGCGGTGAGCGAGCCCGCCGCCGATACCGCTGTCATCACCAAGATGGTGCGGGTGATGCTGCTGGCGCCGTTCCTTATCGCGCTGTCGTTGTGGCTGGCCCGTGGCGGCAAGGCGGCAGCGGGCGGAGGCAAGGCCCGGATCGTGGTGCCGTGGTTCGCGTTCGGTTTCGTGGCGATTGCCGGCCTCAATTCGCTGCACCTGCTGCCGCCCGGGCTGCAGGCAGCGCTGGTGCAGCTGGATACGGTGCTGCTGGCGATGGCGATGGCCGCACTGGGCCTGACCACCCATATGTCGGCGCTGCGCCAGGCCGGCCTGAAACCGCTGCTGCTGGCGCTGGTCCTGTTCGGCTGGCTGCTGTTCGGTGGCCTGGCGATCCACCGGGGCGTGCTGGCCCTGCTGGGCTGAGGGCAACCTGGATCGTTAGACTTGAGGCATGTCCGCCTCCTCCGCCCTGCTGTCGATCCCGTTGCGACTGCTGGATGATCGTTACGGGCCGGGCAATGTGGATGAGGCCGAAGACACGCTGCTCGAGATCGTTCAGGCCGTGATGGGCGTGCAGGCAACCTGTTCGTTCGACTTCGACACGCGGCACGCCAACCCGTGGTTCCACCAGCTGCTGCTGGAGCCCCGGGTCGCTGGAAAACCGGCCACCCCGGAGCAGTTGCAGGCGATGGTTGCGCGGCTGGTGGCCATCGGGCTGGGCTGAGGGGACGGCCAGAGCATCCACGCATGGCGTGGATCTACTGAATCCCCAAGGCACCGCCTCTCCCGGTAGATCCACGCCATGCGTGGATGAAAGCCCCAAGTCGGGAGCGGGCGCGCGCACAGGTACAATGCGCCATGACTGATTTCTCGACCTTGCCGCTGAGCCCGGCCCTGCAGCCCGGCCTGGATGCCCTCGGCTACACCACCCTCACGCCGATCCAGGCGCAGAGCCTGCCCGCCATCCTCGATGGCCGCGATGTCATCGCCCAAGCCCCGACCGGCAGCGGCAAGACCGCAGCCTTCGGCCTGGGCCTGCTGCAGTCGATCGACCCCAGCCTGATCCGCGTGCAGGCGCTGGTACTGTGCCCCACCCGCGAGCTGGCCGACCAGGTAGCCAAGCAGATCCGCAAGCTGGCCACCGGCATCCCCAACCTGAAGCTGCTGCTGCTGACCGGCGGCACGCCGCTCGGCCCGCAGCTGGCGTCGCTGGAAAGCCATGATCCGCACGTGGTGGTCGGCACGCCCGGCCGCGTGCAGGAACTGGCGCGCAAGCGCGCACTGAATCTGGGCGCCGTGCGCACGCTGGTGCTGGACGAAGCCGATCGCATGCTCGACATGGGTTTCGAAGAGCCGATCCGTGAGATCGCCGGCCGTACCCACCGCGATCGCCAGAGCCTGCTGTTCTCGGCCACTTTCCCCGACACCATCCGCGCCATGGCCCGCGACCTGCTGCGCGATGCCGTGGAAGTGACCGTGGAAGGCGCCGATCAGGCCCCGGCCATCCGGCACCTGTTCTGCGAGGTCGAACCGGCGCACCGGCAGAAGGCACTGGCCGGCCTGCTGCTGAAGTACACGCCCGAATCGGCCGTGGTGTTCTGCAACACCCGCAAGGACGTGGACGAAGTGGCCAACTCGCTGCAGCAGTTCGGGTTCTCCGCGCTCGCCCTGCATGGCGACATGGAGCAGCGCGACCGTGAGGAAGTGCTGCTGCGCCTGGCCAACCGCAGCTGCAACGTGCTGGTTGCCAGCGACGTCGCCGCACGCGGGCTGGATGTGGAAGAGCTGGCCGCGGTGATCAACTACGAGCTGCCGACTGACGTCGAGAGCTACCAGCATCGTGTCGGCCGTACTGGTCGTGCCGGCGCCAGTGGCCTGGCGATCAGCCTGGTGGCAGGCCGCGAAAAGAACCGCGCCGACGCCATCGAAGCGCAGCGCGGCGAGCCGCTGGATTGGCAGAAGACGCCGCTGGCGACGTCGCGCCCGGCCGAGCTGCCGCAGGCGGCGATGCGTACCCTGCGTATCGATGGCGGCAAGACCGACAAGCTGCGCGCGGGCGACATCCTCGGCGCACTCACCGGCGACGCCGGTCTATCGGCCAAGTTCATCGGCAAGATCGCGATCTTCCCGACCCGCTCCTATGTAGCGATCGCCCGCGAGCAGGTCAACAAGGCGGTAGCCAAACTGGAAGCCGGCAAGATCAAGGGCCGACGGTTCCGTGTGCGGATGATGTGATTGAAGGGGCGCTGCCAATCACGGTTGGCAGCGACGTGACCTGGTAGTGGCCAACCTTGGTTGGCCCATCCATCCGGTGCCAACCAAGGTTGGCAGCTACCGGAATCAGAACACCAGTTCGGTGTGCAGCGGCAGATCCACTTCCCAGCGGCCACGACCGCCCAAGCCATCCAGCTCGACCAGAACGCCTGCGCCGACCACGTTTACGCCCAGGCGGCGCACCAGCGACAACGCAGCAACCAGCGTGCCGCCGGTTGCCAGCACATCATCGATGATCGCCACGCGCGCACCGGCCGGCAGCGCGTCGGCATGCACTTCAATGCAGTCGCTGCGGTATTCCAGGGTGTATTCCTCGCGCAGCACCTTGCCCGGCAGCTTGCCCGGCTTGCGCACCGGCACGAAGCCGACGCCCAGTTCCAGCGCCATGGCCGCGCCCAGAATGAAGCCACGCGATTCGATGCCGACCACTGCATCCAGCTTCTGCTCGCGCCAGCGATCGGCCATCGCTGCGATCGCGCCACGGAAGTCCTCGCTGTGCGCGAGCAGCGGCATGATGTCCTTGAACAGGATGCCCGGCTTGGGGAAGTCGGCGATGTCGCGCAGGCGCGAGGCCCACTGCGGAGCGACGATGACGTCGGTCATGGCGATTCAGTTGTCTGATGGCGGCATAGGGTACCTGTTCCGGGCGCCGGCTGCCTGTTGAGGGGTTCGGCCGGGCTGCGCCCGGCACCTGCAGAGGCCAGATCAAGAGCCAAAGCAAAAGCTGAATCACGTGGCTTGGCGGGGCGGTGTCGGATTGCGGGGACGCCGCAAGTACGTCCCTGTAGGCTTGGCAGCCGCATGGATGCGGCGACCAAGCCTCCATGGACGGATTCACGGCGTCCCCGCAAACCCACAGTGCCCCGCCATCCCACGGAATGCACGCCGTTGCTGTTGCTTCGGCTGTTGCTGTTGCTGTTGCTGTTGCTGCTGCAGGTGCAGGGCGCAGCCCTGCAAAAGAACCCCTACCTAGGAACTGCAGGACAGCATCGAGCAGCCTGCGCGATTGTCTGCCCACGCTGGGCGCTTGCCGGCGTAATGCTCCAGACCCGGGCGTTCGGTGTACGGATCACGCAGCACGTCCTGCAGGGCGTGCACACCGCCCAGGTCACCCTGCTCGGCGCGATCGATCGCTTCCTGTGCCAACCAGTTGCGCAGCACATACAGCGGATTGGCCGCACCCATCTTCGCGACCCGCGCGGGTACCGACAGCGGATCTGCGTGCAGCCGTGCCGCGTAATCCTGCAACCACTGCTGCAGAGTTTCCTGCACCGCGTGCTGCCGCTCTGGGTAGTAGAACACTTCGGCCAGTACACCCGCATCGGGCGCATTGGCATCGATGCGCATCAGCGCACGCCATGCCAGGGTCATGTCCATGCCACCGTCCTGCATCAGCTGCTGCCAGCGCTGATAGAGCTGCAGATCGGTATCGTCGGCGGCCGCCAGACCCAGCTTGGCCGCCACGTCGCGGCGGGTGCAGGCGACAAAGGTCGCCTGGTAGGCGGCCAGCCCTGCCTGCAGCGGCTGTACGTCGGCGAACAAAGGCGACAGCGCCTGCGCCAGACGGCTGAGGTTCCAGTACGCCACCTGCGGCTGGGTGCCGAAACGATAGCGACGCCCCTGCGCATCAGTGGTGTTCGGCGTCCAGTCCGGATCGAAATCTTCGACCCAACCGTAGGGGCCGTAGTCCAGGGTCACGCCGAGCACGGAGAGATTGTCGGTGTTCATCACCCCATGCACGAAGCCAACGCGCATCCAGTGCGCGATCATCTCTGCGGTACGCACGGCGATCTGTGCGAACCAGTCGCCATACAACACTTCACCCTGCCCCTTCAGTTCCGGGAAATCGCGGGCGATGCAGGCGTCGACCATCTGCTTCAACAGTGCGGTCTCGCCACGTGAAGCGGGCAGTTCAAATGAACCAAAACGCAGGAACGAGGGCGATACCCGGCAGACGATCGCACCCGGCTCCGCGCGCGGATGGCCGTCATAGAACATGTCGCGCACCACGTCCTCACCGGTGCCGACCAGCGACAGGGCGCGGGTGGTCGGCACGCCGAGGTGATGCATCGCCTCGCTGCACAGGAATTCGCGGATCGACGAGCGCAGCACCGCACGGCCGTCGGCGCCGCGCGAGTAAGGCGTTGGCCCGGCGCCCTTCAACTGCAGTTCCCAGTGCCTGCCATCGGGGGCGATCACCTCGCCCAGCGAAATGGCGCGACCATCACCCAACTGCCCGGCCCAATGCCCGAACTGATGGCCTCCATAGTTGGCCGCCCACGGCTGCATGCCTGCATACAGCGCGTTGCCGCCGAACACCTGGGCGAAACTTTCATCATTGACCTGCGCAGGATCGAACCCCAGCATCCCGGCAACCTCCGGCGACCACGCCAGCAGCGCGGGCGCTGCAACAGGCGTCGGCATCACCGAAGACCAGGCTGCGCCCAGTACTTCGCGCCGGCGCGGGCCGGACTCGGGATCGCCCGGCAGCAGATTCAGCAGGCGGTTGTCGAACTGGGGAGCTGTGGTATCCATGAGCACAGCATGGGGGCGACGACGGCCGTCCTCAATCGCCGCGCAGGGCCTGCAATGCGCCACCGTGCGCCTCGGCACGCTGGTAGGCCGGACGCTCGCCTATGCGCTTGAGGAAGCCACGCAATGCCGGCTTGTCGTCCAGCCCGCCGCCGCGCGCGGCCGCCGCCTGGATCGGGAAGCTCATCTGGATGTCCGCGGCGGTGAAGCGCTCGCCCGCAAACCACGGGCTTTCGGCCAGACGCCGTTCCATCCAGTCCAGATGCAGGCGTCGTTGCGGGCCGACGAAACCGCGCTCGGCCTTGTCGGCGATGCTGCGGGCAATCGGCCGCGCGAAGAACGGCATCGGCGCGCTGCGGATGCGGCTCATCACCAAGGTCAGCAGCATCGGTGGCATCGCCGAGCCTTCGGCATAGTGCAGCCAGTAGCGGTAATCGATGCGCTCTTTGCCATCGGCCGGCACCGGCGACGGCGACAGCTGGCGATGCATGTCGTAGCGGTCAGCCAGGTAATCGAGGATGGCGCCGGATTCGGCGAGGATGAGTTCACCGTCCTGCAGCACCGGCGCCTTGCCCAGCGGGTGCACCTGACGCAGTTCCGGCGGCGCCAGCATCGTCTTCGGGTCGCGCGGGTAGCGGCGCAGCTCGTAGTCCAGCCCCAGCTCCTCCAGCATCCACAGCACGCGCAGCGAACGGGAGTTTTCCAGATGATGGACGATGCGCATGGGGACGATCCTTGGGGAGGCCTGCATCGTACCGTGCCGGGTGCATGCCCTTTGTAGAGCCGGGCCTGGCCCGACGCTACAGGAAGCCCATAACGAAAAACGCCGGGAGCTTTCGCTCCCGGCGTTTTGGCTACCAAACGGTAGCAGACGGATTAGACCGCCTGCACCTGGTCAGCCTGCATACCCTTCTGGCCCTGGACGGCGACGAAGGTAACCTTCTGGCCTTCCTGCAGGGTCTTGAAGCCGGTGCCCTGGATCGCGCGGAAATGCACGAACAGGTCCGGGCCGCTTTCCGGGGTGATGAAGCCGAAGCCCTTGGCGTCGTTGAACCACTTGACAGTGCCGGTCTGACGATCAGACATATTTACTAACTCCTGAAACACATGTTGAAAAAAATCGCAGCCACCGGGTATCGGGGCCGAGACTGAGTTGCAGGCGTTGGTAAAGCGGATCGATGAGCGGATCGTGAGATCAACTGCACCAGGCCACGATTCACGGTGACCCTAGCAAACACAGTGGGCCAGACGATACGCGTGTTTTGAGCAAAAAGCGATAGCCCTGATATTCAGCGACAGACGGTCGGCCCCCAGACAGGGCAAGGGGTTGCACCAGATCGAGGCTAAATCCGGGCCCCCATTCAGGTTTTTCCTACCCTACACTGGGTAAATGACTGAAGCTGAACCCCGAGCTGAACCCCTGCTCCCCCGCATCTGGGTGGACGCAGACGCCTGCCCCGTCGTCATTCGCGACATCCTGTTCCGCGCAGCTGAACGGGTCGGTGTGGAGCTGACCCTGGTCGCCAACCAGTGGATCCGCACCCCGCCCTCGCGCTGGCTGCGCTCGATCCAGGTTCCACAGGGACTGGACGTAGCTGACAGCGCCATTGTCGAGCGGGTGGCCCCCGGCGACCTGGTGGTCACCCAGGACATCCCTCTGGCTGCCCTGGTGCTGGAGAAGAAGGGGGTGGCCCTGAACCCACGCGGCCAGCTGTACACCCCCAACAACATGGCCGAGCGGCTGTCGATGCGCAATTTCATGGAAGAACTGCGCGGTACCGGCGTGCAGACCGGTGGACCACCGCCGCTCAGCGCGCGCGACCGCCAGCTGTTCGCTGCCGAACTGGACCGCTGGCTGGCGCGCCGCCCGAACCGGTGAATCCGGCCGCGCGTCAGCCGGGAACGCTCAAGGTGCGCGCGCTGCGGAAGCTGCGTCGCTGGCCGGTCAACGGATCATCGAAGGACAGTGCCTGCGCCAGCAGCTGCAACGGCAGCTCGCCCTCACCCTGCGGCCGGTCCTGCAGCTGCGGGTAGAACCCGTCGCCCAGGATCGGCGCCCCGAGCGCGGCCATGTGGACGCGCAGCTGATGCTTGCGTCCGGATTCCGGCGCAAGCCGGTAGCGCCAGACCGAGCCGTGCGCATCAATGACCTCGACACGGGTCAACCCATTCGGCTCGCCGGGAACTTCAGCCATCCGGAAGAACGGCTCCCCCGGCTGCAGCCGGCTGTGCCGCTCCAGCGGGAATCGCAGGTCTGGCAAGGCCGGCGCCAGCGCCTCGTAGGTCTTCTCGATGCGGCGCTCACGGAACAATCGCTGGTAGGCGTCGCGCGTTTCCGGCTGGGTGGAGAACAGCACCAGGCCGGCCGTCAGCCGGTCCAGCCGATGCAACGGCACCAGATCGGCGTTGCCGGTGCGTTCGACCAGACGCGCCAACAGGGTTTCGCGCACAAAGGCCCCGGCAGGCGCGGTCGGCAGGAAGTGCGGCTTGTCAGCCACCAGCAGGTGCGCATCGTGATGCAGGATGGTCTCCACGAAGGGAATCACCGGCTCGTCGGCCACTTCACGGAAGTAGCGGATCTCCAGCCCCACCTGCCACGGCATGTCCGGCGCCAGCGCCCTGCCCTGCGCGTCCTGCACCCGCCCACGCGCGAAGCGGCTCTCCCACTGCAACCGGTCGATGCGCGGGAAGCGCGCGCACAGCCCCTCCAGCAGGGAAACCCAGTTGCCGGGCGGCAGCTGCAGCCGACTGGGCGTGCTCATGACGTGGTCGGGGCGCCGAAGATCTGCAGGCGGCGCGGACGTGAACGGGACATACGACAGGGCAAGCCGGAAGCATCAGGGCGGCCAGCGTGCCACCGATCACGCCCTGCCGACACCCCCATACCGGACACCCCCGGGGCAAACCTCTATCATTGACGGTCTTTACCCCTCTGGATTTTCATGGCCCTCACCGCCACCATCCGCAAGGCCGAACTGCAGATCAGCGACATGGATCGCGGCTACTACGCGACCCACAACCTGACCCTGGCCCAGCATCCGTCTGAAACCGACGAACGCCTGATGGTGCGCCTGCTCGCCTTCGCGCTGAACGCTGGCGACCGCCTGGAGTTCGGCCGCGGCCTGAGCACCGACGATGAGCCGGACCTGTGGGAACACGACTACACCGGCGACATCCTGCAGTGGATCGACCTCGGCCATCCGGACGAGTCGCGCATCCGCAAGGCCAGCAACCGCAGCCGGCAGGTGCAGGTGGTCAACTACGGCGGCAATGCGTCGGACATCTGGTGGCAGAAGCAGAGCAAGGGTCTGGCCCGCTTCGACAACCTGTCGGTGGTGGACCTGGACGGCGGATTCGTCGATCTGTGGGGCCAGCAGATCCAGCGTGCGATGCGCTGGAGCGTGCTGATCCAGGACGCCGAAGTGCAGTTGCTCAACGATCAGATGCAGCTGGACGTGATCCCCAACTGGCGCAAGCGCGCCAAGGCATGAGCACGATCCGTTGCGACGTGCTGGTGATCGGTGCCGGCGCAGCCGGGCTGATGACCGCGATCACGGCGGGCCAGCGAGGCCGGCATGTGCAGGTGATCGACCACGCCAACAAGATCGGCAAGAAGATCCTGATGTCCGGCGGTGGCCGCTGCAATTTCACCAACACCGGCACTACCCCGGCCAACTTCCTGTCGGCCAATCCGCATTTCTGCAAATCGGCGCTGGCGCGTTACTCGCCCTACCACTTCATCGAGATGGTCGAGCGCCACGGCATCGCCTATCACGAAAAAGAGCTGGGCCAGCTGTTCTGCGATGTATCGTCCAAGCAGATCGTGAAGATGCTGGTGGACGAATGCCAGCAGGCCGGCGTGCAGATCCGCACGCAGTGCAGCGTGGAACGTATCGGGCATGGCACCGACGGCTTCCGCGTGCAGACCACGCACGGCCTGTTCCATTGCGCCTCGCTGGTGGTCGCCACCGGCGGCCTGTCCATTCCCAGCCTCGGTGCAACCGGGTTCGGCTATGAGATCGCGCGCCAGTTCGGCCATCAGCTGCTGCCGACCCGCGCCGGCCTGGTGCCGTTGACGCTCAGCGGTACCCACCAGGAGCGCCTGGCCGAACTCAGCGGCGTCGCCCTGCCGGTCGAGGCCAGCTGCAATGGCACAAGCTTCCGCAACTTCATGCTGCTGACCCATCGTGGCGTCAGTGGCCCGGCCATCCTGCAGATTTCCTCGTTCTGGCAACCCGGTGACGCGCTGTCGCTGGATCTGCTGCCCGGCCAGGATGCCGGCGAATGGCTGCGCCAGATGAAGCGCGAACGCCCCGCCGCGGAACTGCGTACGGTGCTGGGCGATGTACTGCCCAAGCGACTGGCGCAGCGCCTGTGCGAGCACTGGCTGCCTGACCGCCCGGTGCGCCAACTGGACGAGCCGGACCTGCGCAAGGCAGCACAGGTGCTTTCAGCCTTCCCGCTGGTGGCCAGCGGCACCGAGGGCTACCGCACCGCCGAAGTCACCCTTGGCGGTGTCGATACCAACGAAGTCTCTTCGTCGACGCTGGAATCCAAGCGCGTGCCTGGCCTGCATTTCGTCGGCGAGGTGCTGGACGTGACCGGCTGGCTGGGTGGCTACAACTTCCAGTGGGCCTGGGCCAGCGGGCACGCGGCCGGCTGCGCGGTGTGAACCGCATCGCCGTTCCAGGCACGCAACCGCTGCGCGCATGGACGTGCCGCCACGCATCGTGTATCTAGATTTGCAGATTGGGGAGCAGTGCATGCAGAACGCGAACGACATCACCATCCGCCTGCTGATCGTCGATGACAGCGGCGAGAACGCCGAAGCCATCGTCAGCACCCTGCGCAACAGCGGCATCGCCGTGCGCCCATGGCGCCCGCAGGATTCGGCCGAGCTGTCGCAGGTGCTGGCCAGCCAGGCGATCGACCTGGTGCTGGCTGCGCCCTCGCAGAGCATTCCGCTGCCACTGGTGGCCCAGCACATCGCCGCCAGCGGCAAGGACATCCCGCTGGTGCTGCTGGCCGAACGCATCGACGAGGACGAACTGGTACAGGCCAGCAGCAACGGGGTTCGCGCCCTCGCCCTGCGCCAGCGCGCCGAACACCTGCTGGCAGTGGTCCGCGACCAGTGGGTCGACCTGCAGGCACGCCGCGGCCTGCGCCGGATCGAGGCGCAGATGCGCGAGACCGAGCGTCGCTGCGACGCGCTGATCGCCTCGTCGCGCGAGCCCATCGCCTATGTCCACGAAGGCATGCACATCCGCGCCAATGACGCCTACCTGGAAATGTTCGGTTACGAGGATTTCGAGGAGGTTGAAGGCATCTCGCTGCTGGACATGGTTGCCGCCCAGCACGTGGATGATTTCAAGCAGCTGCTGAAGTCACTCAGCCGCGGCGAAGCGCCTCCGCCGCAGTACCAGCTGGACGCCCGCCACCAGGACGGCAGCGCCTTCCCGGCCACTATGGAGTTCACCGCGGCCACCTACGAGGGCGAATCCTGCCTGCAGGTGGTGTTCCGCCGGCGCATGGAATTCGACCCCGAGCTGGCACGCGAGGTCGAAGACCTGCGCCAGCGCGACCAGGTCACCGGCCTGCTCAACCGCCCGACCTTCATGCTGCAGGTCGAGGATGCGGTTGCCCAAGCCGGGCGCAGCGAGGGCCAGTTCGGTCTGCTGATGGTCGAACCGGACCATTACGCGCGCCTGCTCCCGGACATCGGCCTGGCCTCGGCCGACGCCCTGATCGGCGCCCTCGCCGCGCTGCTGGCCAAGGTCGTTGGCGAAGATGCGCAGCTGGCCCGTTTCGGCGAACACAGTTTCGCCGTGCTGCAGTCCGGTCCCTATGCGCAGACCGTGGCATTGGCCGAGCGCATCCGTGAAGCCTATGCCGCGCACGTCTTCAGCATCGGTGCGCGCTCGGCCACGGTGACCGTCAGCATTGGCGGGGTGCAGGTGGGCGAGAAGATCGCCAGCATCGGCCAGGTGCTGGCGCGCGCCAGTGAATGCACGCAGGCCGCTGCCGCGCTCGGCAATACCTGCCGCATCTTCGACCCGGCCGCTGTTGATCGCGTGGAGGAAGAGCGCGTGCAGCGCTGGGTCGCGCGCATCCGCGAAGCGTTGGCAGGCGATGGCTTCCATCTGCATTACCAGCCGGTGCTGAACCTGCAGGGCGAGTCGCTGGAGCTGTATGAAGCCTACCTGCGGCTGGAGCACAACGGAGAGCTGCTGAGCCCGACCGCGTTCCTCGGCATTGCCGAAGAACACGACCTGCTGGCGGACATCAACCGCTGGGTCGTATCGCGGGCGATCGCGGTACTGGGCGCGCGGGCGCGCGAGGGCCATCCCACCCAGGTGCTGGTGAAGGTCACGCCGGAATCGTTCGATGATCCGAAGATGATCGCCACGCTGCGCCAGCAGTTGCAGGCACACGGCGTGCCGGGCGAACGCCTGTGGCTGCATGCGCCGGAGTCGAAGGTGTTCACCCACCTGCGCAGCGCCCAGCAGTTCCTGGCGGAAGTGGCGCCACTCGGCTGCCGGATCGGTCTGGAGCAGTTCGGCTCGGGCCTGGATTCGTTCCAGCTGCTGGCCCACTTCCAGCCGCAGTTCCTCAAGCTTGATCGCGGCTTCACCAGCGACCTGGCCGCCACCCGCGAGAACATCGACCGGGTCAGCCAGATCACCGCACGCGCGCAGGAAGCCGGCATCCGCACCATGGCTGAGTTCGTCAGCGACGCCAACTCGATGACACTGCTGTTCAGTGCCGGCGTCGATTACGTGCAGGGCGATTTCGTCGGCCCAGCAGCGCCGGCGATGAACTTCGAGTTCGGTTGATGCCTCGCCGGCAGCGCCGGGCCATGCCCGGCGGATGGTTGGCAAACCGCTACGCTCGCCGGGCATGGCGCGGCGCTACCAATAGAAGAAGGCCGGCTTGCGCCGGCCTTTTTTCAATCAGGTCAAATCGACCAGATTATCGATCTTCACGTCCGGGTTGACGTCGGCTTCGTAGTCGACGCCTTCAACACCGAAACCAAACAGACGCAGGAAATCGGCCTTGTAGCCGGCCAGGTCGCTGATCTCGTACAGGTTCTCATTGGTCACCTGCGGCCACAGCGCCAGCACCTCACCCTGCACGTCGGCCGCCATTTCCTTGTAGTCGGCGCGAAGGCGTCCCTCTTCATCGATCAGCGCGACGGTGTGGCCATTGCCATCGACCAGATCGTGGCGCAGGCGATCGACCGCACCGCCATCGGCCTTGGCCCCGTACAGGATGTCGTACAGCACGTCGAGCTGCTCGATGCAGCCTTCGTGGGTGCCCTTTGCCTTCATCACCTTGAACAGCAGCGACAGGTACAGCGGCATGGTCGGAATCGCCGAGCTGGCCTGGGTCACCACCGCCTTCAGTACCGACACGCGCGCATCGCCGCCGATCTTGGCCAGCTTCTCGCGCAGGCCCAGCACCTTGTCGTCCAGATCCTTCTTGGCGGCACCGATGGAACCATTCCAGTAGATCGCCTGGGTGATCTCTTCGCCCACATAGGTGAAGGCCGTGGTGGTGCAGCCATTGGCCAGCACGCCGGCATCGGCCAGCGCGTCGATCCACATCTGCCAGTCCTCACCGCCCATCACTGCGACGGTACCGGCGATTTCTTCCGCGGTCGCCGGCTGCAGGTGGGTTTCGGTCAGCACTTCCTTGTCGGTATCCAGGCCACGCAGGGTGATCGGCTCGCCGATCGGCTTCAGCGTGGAGCTGATGATCTCGCCGGTCTTGGGATGCTTGCGGCGCGGCGCAGCCAGGCTGTAGACCACCTGATCAACCTGGCCGAGATCGGCCTTGATCATCTCGATGGTCTTCGCCTTCACCTCGTCGGAGAACGCATCGCCGTTGATGCTCTTGGCATACAGGCCCGCTTCGTCGGCGTACTTGTGGAAGGCCGCCGAGTTGTACCAACCCGCCGTGCCCGGCTTGGTTTCACTGCCCGGGCGCTCGAAGAAGATACCCAGGGTTGCCGCGCCACTGCCGAAGGCGGCGGTGATGCGCGCGGCGAGGCCGTAGCCGGTCGAGGCGCCGATCACCAGCACGCGCTTGGGGCCGTTCTGGATCGGCGGGCGCGCACGGATGTAGTCGATCTGCTGCTTGACGGCGGCGTCGCAGCCGGTCGGATGGGTGGTGACGCAGATGAAGCCGCGGACGCGCGGTTTGATGACCATGAAGACCTCGGGTTGGCAGATGCGGCGCACGGGGCGCTCAGCAGGAGTACGGGCACGCGTGTGCGCGCGAACCGCAGGATCGTAGTGCGCAGGGGCCGATTGCACAACCGACGCTGGCGTAGGGTGGTGGTGTTTTGCAGGGTTGCACCCTGCACCTGCTGCAATCAACGGCAACGTCAAAAGCCGGCTATCCGTGGGGTGGCGGGGTGGGTCCGGTTGCGGGGGACGCCGTAAATACGTCCCTGTAGGCTTGGCCGCGGCATCCATGCCGCGGACACCCCCGCAACCGGACCCACCCCGCCTTCGACAGTTTTCTGCGATCTGTTGGAACGGCTCGTGGGGTCAGATCCGTTTTCCGAAGGAAAACGGATCTGACCCCGGAATTGTTTCGATGTCTGACAGATTTCATCCACGCATGGCGTGGATCTACTGGCCGCCGGCCAACTGTCGAAGGCGGGGCACTGTGGGTTTGCGGGGTGTGAGCCGCATGGATGCGGCGACCAAGCCCCCATGGTGAAGTGACCCCCAAAAGCTGGACAGTTGGGCGGTCAGGCGGCCAGCTTGGCCTGTTCCCGGTACTTTACCGGGCTCATGCCCTTCAACTTCAGCTTGATGCGGTCTTCGTTGTAGTACCTGATGTACTCAACCAGGCCCGCTTCCAGGCTTTCGATACTGTCAAAGCTGTTCAGGTAGAAAAATTCCGACTTCAGTGTCCCGAAGAAACTCTCCATGGCCGCGTTGTCCAGGCAGTTGCCACGTCGGGACATGCTTTGTTTCAGGCCGCGCCTCTCGAGCTTGTGCCGGTAGTTCTCGTGCTGGTAGTGCCATCCCTGGTCAGAGTGGATCATCGGTCGATCTTCGGGTGAGAGCTTTTTGATCGCCTGATCCAGCATCTGACCCACCAGATCGAACACCGGCCGACGCTTCATCTGGTAGGCCACGATTTCGCCGTTGTAGAGGTCCATGATCGGCGAAAGATAGAGCTTCATGCCCTGCACTTTGAACTCGGTTACATCGGTCACCCACTTCTGGTTGGGAATTTCGGCTTCAAACTGACGGTCCAGTTCGTTGGGAACCACGACATTGGCTGTGCCCTTGAACGCGCGGTAGCGCTTGATGCGTACGCGCGACTGCAGGCCCAGCTCGGCCATCAGGCGCTGCACCCGCTTGTGGTTGATCGCCTCGCCCCGATTGGCCAGTTCCAGTGTTATGCGGCGGTAGCCATAGCGCCCTTGGCTTTCGTCGTAAATCGCGCGGATGCGCTCACGCAGTTCCACCTCGCCCTCATCAGGATGGGCCAAGGCATGAACCTGGTAATAGAACGTGCTGCGCGACAACTCGGCCGCCTCGAGCAAAAGCGGCAGGGAGTGGGCCTGCCTCAATCCTTGGACGGCTTGCGCTTTGTGCGCTGTGCCGCCTGCTCTTCCTGGATCAAGGCATCGAGCTTTTTTAAGTAGGCCGTCTCCGCACGCAGGTAGGCTACTTCCTTAAGGAGCTCATCGCGGCTCATGTCCTCGGCTGGCTTGGACGAGCGGGTCTTCTTCATCGGCTTTGGGGGCGGTAATGGTGGCGGCGCCAACGCTTGGGCGCCACCGTCAGCATACAGCCGTTGCCATTGCCCCACCGCGCCGGCATCTCCGATCTGGAAATAGGTCGTGGCCTCGCGCCCAGACATCCCTTCTTGACGCATCTTTTCAAGGACATCCAGCTTGAACTGGAGATCGTAGGACCGGACTTTGCGGTGAAACCCACGCCAACCATGCAGCCGGTAGGTCGCTGCCCAACGCCGGACCGTCGAAAACTCCAGACCGTGGCGACGGGCCACCGCCTTGACGGATGTGGAGGTCTTGCAGGCCTCCTTGGCGACCTGAAGTTTGAAGCGCGCGTCATACCTATTCATGAAATCCTCGGAGTTGGACGGGGTGTCCAACTTCCGGGGGTCACTTCATGGATGGGTTTACGGCGTCCCCGCAAACCCACAGTGCCCCGCCATCCCACGGAATGCCGCTCCGGCTTTTGACGTTGCCGTTGATTGCAGCAGGTGCAGGGCTGCAAGCCCTGCCAACAAAAAACCCCGCTTGCGCGGGGTTCTCTGTGTGTTGCGTGCAGCAGAGGCTTACGGACGACGCTCCAGGGCTTCGATGTCCTTGGCCTTGGGCAGCAGATCCTGCTTGGTCACGCGAAGGGCACCCACGGTCAGCATCGGCACGGCGACCAGGATCGAGGACAGCACCACGATCACCGCACCGATCATGTGCGTCTCGGCCAGGCCTTCCATCGAGCTGCCGCCGTACATGTACAGGGCCAGCGCAGACAGGAAGAACATCACCGCGGTGATCACCGTACGCGACAGCGTCTGGTTGATCGAACGGTTCAGCACTTCCATCGGCTCCACGCGCAGGCTGCGGAAGTTCTCACGGACACGGTCGAACACCACGATGATGTCGTTGATCGCAAAACCCATCACCGACAGCAGGCCGGCCAGCACGGTCAGGTCGAACTCACGGCCGAGCAGCGACACGTAAGCCACCGTCACGATCAGGTCGAACATGGCCACGATGCTGGCGGTGACCGCGAACTTCCATTCGAAGCGCACCGCGATGTAGATCAGGAAGCCGGCCAGCATGAAGATGGTGGCGTACAGGCCATTCATCGCCAGGTCCTTGCCGATCTGCGGGCCAACAAACTCGTTGCGCAGCACGGTGGCCTGGTTGTCCGCCGAAGAGACCGCCTTGACCACGGCCGCAGCCGTGGCCTTGTCCTCGGCAGACGCGCCACCGGTACCCGGAGCGTGTTCACCGTGCGGGGCCAGGCGGATCAGCAGGTCGGTGTTGCCACCGACGCTCTGTACCTGGGCGCCATCGAAGCCGTTCTGCTCAAGCTTGCTGCGGACGTCCTCGACGTCCACCGCATGTTCGAAGCGGGCTTCGATCAGGGTGCCGCCGGTGAAGTCCAGAGCGTAGTTGAAGCCCTTGAAGCCGATGATGCCGATCGATGCCAGGAACACGATGATCGTGACGACCATCGCGACATGGCGCCAGCGCATGAAGTCGATCTTGGTATCGTTCGGGAGGATGTGCAGCGGAAACAGTTTCATGTGCGTGTCGTCCCGTCAGATGGCCACGTTCTGGAGCTTCTTGCGACGGCCGTAGATCAGCGTCGCCAGTGCACGCGATACGGTGATCGCGGTGAACATGGAAGCGAAAATACCGATGATCATGGTCAGCGCGAAGCCCTTCAGCGGACCGGTACCGAATGCGAACAGCGCCACACCGACGATCAGGCCGGTCAGGTTGGCGTCAAGGATGGTGCCCGAAGCACGCTCGTAACCGGTCACGATCGCGGTCTTGCCCGGCACGCCGGCACGCAGCTCTTCACGGATACGCTCGTTGATCAGCACGTTGGCGTCGACCGACAGACCGACCGACAACGCCAAGCCGGCAAAGCCCGGCAGGGTCATGGTCGCGCCGAACAGCGACATCACCGCCACCACGATCAGCAGGTTGAACAGCATCGCGACCGAGGTGATCAGGCCGAACATGCGGTAGTAGATGGTGAAGAACACCAGGGTGAACATGAACGCGTAGACCACCGCGGTGATGCCGTTCTTGACGTTCTCCGCACCCAGGCTCGGGCCGACCACGCGCTCTTCGACGAAGTCCATCGGCGCAGCCAGCGAGCCCGACTTCAGCAGCTTGGCCAGGTCTTCGGCTTCCTTCTTCTGCAGACCGGTGGTCTGGAAGTTCTTGCCGAACACGCCGTTGATGTTGGCCACCGAGATCACTTCCTCGTTGACCTTGAAGCCACGCACTTCCTGGCCGTCAACCACGGTCACGGTCGGCACGCGCTCGGTGTAGACCACCGCCATCGGCTTGTTCACGTTGGCGCTGGTGAAATCGAACATGCGCTGGCCACCGACGTTGTTCAGCGTCACGCTGACTGCCGGGGTGCCACTGGTGGAGTCGGTCACCGCCTGCGCGGCCACCATCTGGTCACCGGTGACGATCACGCGCTTGTTCAGCAGCACAGGACCGCCGTTGTCACGACGCTGGTAGACCTTGGCTTCCGGCGGGATGCGGCCCGACGCGATGGCATCCTGCGCGTTGCCATCCACAACCGCCCGGTATTCCAGGGTGGCGGTGGCACCGATCATGCGCTTGGCCTCGGCCGTGTCCTGCACACCCGGCAGCTGCACCACCACGCGGTCAGCACCCTGGCGCTGGATGATCGGCTCGGACACGCCGAGCTGGTTCACGCGGTTGCGCAGGGTGTTGATGTTCTGCTCGATGGCGCCGTTGGCGATCTGCGCGATCTCGGCTTCCGGAATGGACACCGTGATGCGGTTGCCATTGACGTCGTAGCCGAGGGTCGGCTGCGCCTTGGCCAGCGCGGCGCGCGCACGGGTACCGGCATCTTCGCCGGCCGACGGGCTCAGGTTGGCGACGATGGTGTTGTCGGCACGACGCTCGACCGACTGGTAGGCGATGCGCGCATCACGCAGGGTGCTGCGCACGTCTTCGGTGTAGGCGTCCAGGCGCTTGTCCAGCGCGGCCTTCTGGTCGACCTGCAGCACGAAGTGCACGCCGCCCTGCAGGTCCAGGCCCAGCACCATCGGGCGACCGCCGAGCTTGGCCAGCCAGTCCGGCACGGTCGAGGCCAGGTTCAGGGCCACCGTGTAGTTCTCGCCCACGCTGTCACGCAGCGCATCGCTGGCGGCAGATTGCGACTTCAGGTCCGACAGGCGGACGATCAGGCTGTCCCCTTCCTTCTCTGCGCCGAGCGTGGTCACTCCGGCCTTCTTCAGGTCGGCCAGCACACGGTCACGCAGCGCATCGTCGACCTGGCCGCCACGGTTGGCGGTGATCTGGATGGCCGGGTCCTTCTGGTAGATGTTGGGCAGTGCGTACAGCGCGCTGAGCGCCAGTACGATCACGATGACGACGTACTTCCAGCGTGGAAATTCGAGCATTGCTTGGGTCCCGCGCGGCGCCATCCCCGGCGCCGCGGTTGTGCTTCAGAAAGGGAGTGGCTTACTTGGCCGAATCCAGGGTGCCGGTCGGCAGCACGCTGCCGACAGCGCCCTTCTGCACGCGGATGCGCACGTTCTCGGCCACTTCGACGGTGACGAAGTTGTCGCCGATATCGGTGACCTTGCCGGCGATGCCGCCGTTGGTCAGCACTTCGTCGCCGCGCTTGATCTTCTCCAGCATGGACTTGTGCTCCTTCTGCCGCTTCATCTGCGGGCGGATCATCAGGAAGTACATGATGGCGATCAGGATGATCGGGAACAGCAGCGTGGTCAGGCCCATGCCCTGCGGTTGGCCGCCAGCGGCCTGGGCGTGGGCGGCGGGAATCAGGAAGGCAAGCAGGTTCATCGTTGGTCCTTTGGTTGGGCGGCGCTTCGGCCGTTTCACGGGCACGAGGTGTCGACCGCGGATCTGGGTCAGCCTTGAAGTATGCCACGGCCCCGGGCATTCGTCCTTGGGCCGTTTGGCAGGGGGTGCTGCGGGTTTACAGGGGCGGCGCTACCGCCCCGCGTGCTGCGTAGAAGGACTCGCGGAAGGCCAGGAAGGTTCCCGCCTCGATGGCCGCGCGGATGTCGGCCATCAGTTTTTCGTAGTAGAAGAGGTTGTGCTGGGTGCCCAGCATCGGCGCCAGCATCTCGTTGCAACGGTCCAGATGGCGCAGGTACGAGCGGGTATAGCCGCCGGCGCAGGCCACGCAGCCACAGCCCGGCTCGATCGGGTCCAGGTCCCGCGCATACTGTGAATTGCGGATGCGAACGGTGCCGAACGAGGTGAAGTAGTGGCCGTTGCGCGCATTCCGGGTCGGCATCACGCAATCGAACATGTCCACGCCACGTGCGACACCCTCGACCAGGTCCTCAGGGCGGCCCACGCCCATCAGGTAGCGCGGACGGTCGGCGGGCAGCTCGGGGTCCAGATGGTCGAGCATGGCGTTGCGCTCGTCTTCCGGCTCACCCACGGCCAGGCCGCCGATGGCATAGCCGTCGAAGCCGATCCCCTGCAGGGCCTCGGCCGAACGGCTGCGCAGATCGGTGTGCACCCCGCCCTGGACGATGCCGAACAGGGCCGCGTCATTGCCGAGCTCGTCATGCGCGTTGCGGCTGCGCTGGGCCCAGCGCAGACTCAGTTCCATCGACCGGCGGGCGACGTCTTCGGTGGCCGGGTACGGCGTGCACTCGTCGAAGATCATCACCACGTCCGAATCGAGCACCTTCTGGATCTTCATGCTCTCCTCCGGGCCCAGGAACACCCGGGCGCCGTCGGTCGGCGAGGCGAAGGTCACGCCCTGCTCGGTGATCTTGCGGCGGTGGGCCAGCGAGAACACCTGGAAGCCGCCGGAGTCGGTCAGGATCGGGCCATCCCAGCGGCAGAAGCCGTGCAGGCCGCCGTGGTCGGCGATGATGTCCAGGCCCGGGCGCAGGTACAGGTGGAAGGTGTTGCCGAGGATGATCTCGGCGCCCAGCGCACGCACCTGGTCCGGCAGGATGCCCTTGACCGAGCCATAGGTCCCCACCGGCATGAAGGCCGGCGTTTCCACCGTGCCACGCGGGAAGGTCAGGCGGCCACGGCGGGCGCGGCCATCACGGGTCTTGAGCTGGAACTGCAATCGGGACATGGAGCGGTCGTTCGGGCAAATAGTCGCCTATTGTCTCCCAAAACCACCTTTCCTGCTCCGGTAGCGCCGGGCCATGCCCGGCGGATTGCCCGCAAGTGCACACCAACGGTGCGCACCCACCGCAAGCGCGTGTTGGCGCCTCAGCCCGCCTGCGGGAACAGCAGCATCGCGTCGCCGTAGCTGAAGAAGCGGTAGCGCTGCTCGATGGCGTGCTGGTAGGCCTCGAACACCCGCTCTTTGCCGGCGAAGGCCGAGATCATCATCAGCAGCGTGCTTTCGGGGAGGTGGAAATTGGTCACCATCGCATCCACGCTGCGGATCCGGTAGCCGGGGGTGATGAAGATCTGCGTTTCGCCAGCGAACGGCAGCAGTTCGCCGTCGCGCATCGCGCTTTCCAGCGCGCGCACCACGGTGGTGCCGACGCCGATCACCCGGCCACCGGCCGCACGCGTGCGCCGCACCTGCTGCACCAGCTCGGCGCCCACGTTCAGCCACTCGCGATGCATGACGTGGTCCTTCAGGTCGTCGGCGCGCACCGGCTGGAACGTGCCTGCGCCCACGTGCAGGGTGACGTGGCCGAAATCCACGCCCTTGTCCTTCAGCGCGGCCAGCAAAGGTTCGTCGAAATGCAGGCCGGCGGTCGGTGCCGCCACCGCCCCCACTTCGCGCGCGAACACGGTCTGGTAGCGCTCACGGTCGTCCATGCCCGGCTCGCGCTGGATGTAGGGCGGCAACGGCAGCCGCCCGGCGTGCAGCAGCCACTGTTCCAGCGACTCCGGCACGTGGAACTGCAACACGTAGAACTCGCCGTCGCGGCCGAGCACTTCGGCTTCGCCACCGGCATCCAGGGCGATGCGGCTGCCGGCCTTGGGCGACTTGCTCGCTCCGACCTGCGCTCGCGCCTGCTGGCCGCCGAGCAGGCGCTCGATCAGGATCTCCACGCGGCCACCGCTGGCCTTCTGCCCGAACAGGCGCGCCGGGATCACCCGGGTGTCGTTGAACACCAGCAGGTCGCCCGGTTGCAGCAGCGATGGAAGGTCGCGCACCTGCAGGTCGGTGAAGGCTGTCGGAGTCGGCGGCACCAGCAACAGACGGCTCGCCGAGCGTTCGGCCAGAGGAGCCTGGGCGATCAATTCGGCCGGCAGTTCGTAATGGAAATCGGACTTCTTCAAGGCAGTGGACGGCAACAGGTCGACAATGGCGCGCATTGTACGTCCAGCGTCTGCGAGCCGGCACGGGCGAGGCCAAACGTCGCGCAAAATGCTGCTATGCAGCAGTCTTTTGCGGGGTTATCGCGCAAAAAAACAAGTGCTAGCATCGACGAGGAAGTCCGCTGCACGAGCCCGCCCCAAGCGCGCGTAAAGACGCGCGTTTTGCTTTTGAAGGCCCGTGCGACCCAACGTTTCAGGAGATCTGCAATGAGCTTCATCGAACGCCTCGCCCCCCTCCGCGCCCAGCCCGGCACCCGCCTCACCAACGGCCTGGATGACGCAACCCTGACCGCCCTCGCCGACAACCACCCGCAGCTGGTTGCCGCGGTCGATGCCGCCGCCGCCGAATTCGCGCGCGTGCAGGCCGAGCTGGGGCCGCTGCTGGCACAGGATGAGCAGGCGCAGATCGATGCCATGCAGGACGGCTTCGTTAATTTCTACGCCGATGATGCGGTAACCCCGTACGTGGCGCTGGCCGCACGCGGCCCGTGGGTGGTCACCCTGAAGGGCGCGGTGCTGTACGACGCCGGTGGCTACGGCATGCTCGGCTTCGGCCACACCCCCGATGCGGTCATGGAAGCGATGTCACGGCCGCAGGTGATGGCCAACATCATGACCCCCAGCCTGTCCCAGCAGCGCTTCATCAGCGCGCTGCGGGCCGAGATCGGCCATCGCCGCGGCGGCTGCCCGTTCACGCGCTTCATGTGCCTGAATTCCGGTTCGGAAGCGGTCGGCCTGGCTGCGCGCATCGCCGACGTCAACGCCAAGCTGCAGACCGACCCGGGCGCCCGCCATGCCGGTGCGGCGATCAAGCGCGTGGTCATCAAAGGCAGCTTCCACGGCCGTACCGACCGCCCGGCGCTGTATTCCGATTCCAGCCGCAAGACCTACATGCAGCACCTTGCCAGCTACCGTGGCGAGGAGTCGGTGATCACCGTCGCGCCGTACGACGAGGCCGGCCTGCGCAAGGTGTTCGAGGATGCCGCGCACAACAACTGGTTCATCGAAGCGGTGTTCCTGGAACCGGTGATGGGCGAAGGTGACCCGGGCCGCTCCGTGCCGCCGGCGTTCTATGCACTGGCGCGCGAACTGACCCGCGCCCACGGCAGCCTGCTGCTGCTGGACTCGATCCAGGCCGGCCTGCGCGCCCACGGTGTGCTGTCGGTGGTCGACTACCCGGGCTTCGAAGGCCTGGATGCGCCGGACATGGAGACCTATTCCAAGGCGCTGAACGCTGCACAGTATCCGCTGTCGGTGCTGGCAGTGACCGATCACGCCGCGCAGCTGTATCGCAAGGGCATCTATGGCAACACCATGACCAGCAACCCGCGTGCGCTGGACGTGGCCTGCGCCACCCTGGCCCAGCTGACCCCGCAGGTCCGCGCGGCGATTGCCGAGCGTGGCGCCGAGGCGGTGCGCAAACTGGAGCAGCTGAAGAACGAGCTGGGCGGCCTGATCACCAAGGTGCAGGGCACCGGCCTGCTGTTCTCCTGCGAGCTTGCGCCGCAGTTCAAGTGCTATGGCGCCAATTCCACCGAGGAATGGCTGCGCCAGCACGGCATCAACGTGATCCACGGCGGCGAGAACTCGCTGCGCTTCACCCCGCACTTCGGCATGGACAGCAGCGAGCTGGACCTGCTGGTGAGCATGGTGGGCCGCGCCCTGCGTGAAGGTCCCCGCCGCGAGCAGGCTGCCGCTGCGTAACGGCCCACCTATGGGCGTCTGCGCGGTATGAACGGAGAGCAGCCGAGCGTGGCTCGGCTCTACAGGAAGCAAGCGCAAGGCCTCATAATTGCCCGGACACCCCGCCCTGCGACCGGCTCCACTGGTCGACGGCGGGGCGTTTTCGTTTCCGGCCAAGACAGGAAGATCCATGAAGTCGATCTGTGTGTACTGCGGTTCCAACGCTGGCAGCAAGCCGGTCTACACCGAACGCGCCATTGCGCTGGGCGATCGCATCGCCCGCGACGGCATGCGCCTTGTGTACGGCGGCGGCAATGTCGGCCTGATGGGCACCGTGGCCAACGCCGTGCTCGCCGCCGGCGGTGAGGTCACCGGTGTGATTCCGCGCCAGCTGGCCGACTGGGAAGTGGCCCATCGCGGCCTGACCGAACTGGAGATCGTCGGTTCGATGCATGAGCGCAAGTCGCGCATGTTCGATCTTTCCGATGGCTTCGTCGCCCTGCCGGGCGGCTTCGGCACGATGGAAGAGATCTTCGAGATGCTGACCTGGCGCCAGCTCGGCATCGGCAACAAGCCCTGCGCGTTTCTTGATGTGGACGGCTTCTACGCACCGCTGATCGGCATGATCGATCGCATGGTGGAAGAGCGCTTCCTGCACCCCGAGCAACGCCAGGACCTGTGGTACGGCTCGGATATCGAGGAAATGCTGACCTGGATGAAGAACTACCAGCCGGCCCAGGCCTCGAAGTGGATCGACGAGAAGCGCCGCGCGGCGCTGCGTTGAAGACTGTGTGCGCGGTGGCTCAGGCTGCCGCGCGCGTCCACGGTGCCGGTCGGCCCAGCAGGTAGCCCTGGCCGTAGTCGCAGCCGAGCTCGAACAGCGTGTCACGCTGCGCCTCGGTCTCGATGCCCTCGCCGATCGTCTCGATGCCCAGCGTGCGTGCCAGCGACAGCACGCCTTCAACCAGCGCGCGCGTGCTCTGCGCCTCCGGGCCGTGCAGGCCGGCAATGAAGCTCTGGTCGATCTTCAACGTGCTGATCGGGAAACGGTGCAGGTAGGACAGCGCCGAGAAGCCCGTGCCGAAATCATCCAGCTGCACCTGGATGCCGCGTTCTCGCAGGCCCTTGAGGATGTGCAGCGTATGCGGACCATCGTCGAGCAGCGCGACCTCGGTGATCTCCAGGCGCAGCCTCCGCGGGTCCGCGTTGCACGCCTCCAGCAAGCCATACAGCCGCCCGCTGAACTCGGCGGAGCGGAAATGCCGTGGCGACACGTTGACCGACACATAGCCACGCCCGCCGTCGGCAAGGCCAGCAATGACCTGCTCATAGATCAGCCAGTCGACCTGTTCGATCAGGCCACTTTCCTCGCCCAGTTCCAGAAACGCGCCTGGCAGCAGCAGGCCACGGCGCTCGTGCTTCCAGCGCAGCAGGGCCTCGTGGCCGACCACCTCGCCGTCGGACAGGCGCACGATCGGCTGGTAGAACGGCACGAAATCACGGTTGTTGATCGCCCGCCGCAGGTCGGCCTCAAGATCCAGGCTGCGCAGCGCCTGCTCGCGCATCTCCTCATCGAAGATCGAGCAGCGGTCGTGGCCCTGGGCCTTGGCCCGGTACATCGCCGCATCGGCATCACGCAGCAGTTCCTCGCCGGTGCGATAGCGCGGGTTCCACAAGGCGATGCCCAGGCTGCCGGAGGGGAACAGCTCGCGACCGGCGATCCACATCGATTCCTGCAGCGCCAGCAACAGCCGCTGGCCGAAATCCAGCGCCTGTGCCAGGCCCTCCGGACAGTGCAGCAGCACAGCGAACTCATCGCCGCCCAGGCGCGCCACCACATCGTTGTCGCCGGCCATGGATACGATGCGCTTGGCCACTTCCACCAGCAGGCGATCGCCGGCGGCGTGACCGATGCTGTCGTTGACCAGCTTGAAGCGATCAAGGTCCAGGAACAGCACCGCGAACACCGGGCCACCTTCGCGCCGGGCCAGCGCCAGCGCATCCTGCAGCCTGTCCAGCAGGTGCAGGCGATTGGGCAGTCCGGTCAGCGCGTCGTGCATGGCCTGGTGGGTCAGTCGCTGCTCGGCGCGCAGGCGCTCGGCGATCTGGCCCAGCAGCTTTTCGTTGACCTCGCCCAGTTCGCGGGTGCGCTCCTCCACCCGCTTTTCCAGCTCGGCATGCGCCGAGCGCAGTCGTTGCTGGTCGCGCTGGCGCGCAAGACCGGTACCGATGTTCTGCGCAACGAAGATCAGCAGGCGCTGGTCATGCACGCTGAAGGCGATCTGCTCGGTGTAACTCTGCACCACGATCGCGCCGACCACTTCGTCGTCGCGCAGCAACGGCACGCCGAGCCAGCACTGCGAACGTGCGCCGGATTCGCGCACCTCGCCGGTTTCCAGCAGCGCGTCGATCTGCGCACGCGAGGCCAGCAAGGGCCGACGATGGCGGACCACATACTCGGTCAAGCCGCGACTGAACGCGCGCGGTACACGACTCGCGTTGTGCTCGTCGACCGAATAGACGAAATCCAGCCCATCGCCATCGGCATTGACCAGCGCGATATAGAAATTGCGCGCATCCAGCAAGCGCCCGACCACGCCGTGTACCTGTCCGTAGAACTGCGCCAGGCTGTCGGCCGACATCGCCATTTCGGCGATGTTGTACAGCGCGGTCTGCAGCTGCTCGGCGCGGCGGCGCTCGGCCACTTCATCCTGCAGGCTCGAATTGGCGCGCTGCAGCTCCTGCGTGCGCCGTTCCACCTGCTGCTCCAGCCGCACCTGCGCCTGGCGGCGGTCCATGGCGGTCTGCACGTGCTGGGCAACAAAACCCAGCAGCGCCCGTTCGGCTTCGCCGTAGCGATCGGCGTGCTCGTAACTCTGCACCACGATCGCACCGCACACGCGGCCATCGCGCAGCATCGGCACGCCCAGCCAGTCCAGGCTTTCCGGGCCGCGCTGCGGATCGTGCTCCTGGTCTACCCGCGCCAGCAGTTCGCGCGAAGGCCCGCTCAGCGGCCGGCCATGCCGCAGCAACGCCACTGTCAGGCTGCGCGGCATCTGGTCGATGTCGTAGCCCTGTGCAGGATCGGCAACGAAGTCATCGACCTGGTCGGCGAAGTACAGGAAGCGGATCTGCCGGCGGGCATCGTCATACTCGACGATGTAACAGTTCTGCGCATACATCAGGGTGCCCAGCACGCCATGCACGTGGCGCAGCATCTCGCCCATTTCCAGGTCGGCACCGGCCAGGTCGGCAATCTGGAACAAGGCCTGCTGCAACCGCTCGGCCTGTTCCAGCGCCTTGATCTGACCCGCCTGGCGGTCGCGCTGCAAGGCCAGCTCCATGGCCTGCCGGGCCAGCCCCCACCAGGCCGGAGAGGGTGTCGCCCCGTGCACCGACAGCAGCAGCCGAGCACCGTCGTACTCCCAGCCATGACGGCCTTCGGCATGGTCGGCCAGGGGCTGCCAGACGTCCTCGCCGCTGCCACCGATCGGCCAACCGCCCTGCCCGCTGCCGAGCTGCGGATCGTCCCAACCGACGCGCACGACCGCCGTTTCCGGCAGCAGCGCATGCAGCGCGCGCACCAGCGCCGCGCTCAGCACGGGCTCGTTGTGGGACGCTTCCAGCGCGCGGTCGGCTTCGGTGGACAAATGACGTTCTCTTGGCGCCGCCTGAGCGCCGCCTCCCCTGAATTACCGAGCATAACGCGCCACCCGGGGGGCAATGGAAGCCCGGTAACCCCGAAACGTGCCGTCGGGCGTTTTTCCTGTCGATCTTCTCCTGATTCCCGCCGTGACCGTCGCCCTCTCCCACACCATCGCCGGCTATGCGCCATTGCCTGCAGGGCTTACCCTGTACGGCGTGGATGCCAGCGCCCTGCCAACCGATGAAGCCTTGATGCTGGCCTGGGCCGCCGGTGACGTGCACGCGTTCGAAAGCCTGTATGCACGTCATCGCAAGCGCCTGTTCGGCTTCCTGCTGCGGCAACTGCGCGACACCGCGCTGGCCGAGGAGATGTTCCAGGACGTCTGGCAACGGGTGATCAGCGCGCGGGCAGGCTGGCAGGCCGACGCGGCCTTCAGCACCTGGCTGTTCCGCATCGCCCACAACCGCCTGAACGACTACTGGCGCGCCGCCCGCCATCGCCCCCCTGCACCGGCCGATGCCGATCTGCGCCTGGCCGCGCTGGAGGATGGGCAGACCCCGGAAGCGGAACTGTCCGAATTCGAACAACGTCGCCGCATCCAACTGGCGATGGAAGAGCTGCCCGCAGAACAGCGTGAAGTGCTGCAGCTGCGGCTGGAACAGGAACTGAGCCTGGAGGAGATCGGCCAGATCACCGGCGTTGGCCGGGAAACCGTGAAATCGCGGCTGCGCTATGCGATGGACAAGCTGCGTGCGGGACTGAACGCATGAACCGAGACGATCCCCTGACCCCGGAAGAACGCGAGCTGGCACGCTTGCTTGGGCGACGCGCTGAACAGGGCCCTCCGCCGACGCTGGACGCGGCGATCCTGGCCGCTGCGCGTGCGGCCGTGGACACGCCAGCACGCGAGGCGACCCCGCCCCCGGTGGCACCGCGCACGCTGCGACCGCGCCGCCGCTGGCCGGCCGTATTCGGCGTGGCCGCATCGACGGTGTTCGCCGTCGGCATCGCCTGGCAGATGCGTCCAGAGCCGCCGTCGGCCCCTGCGGAGGCAGTTGCCACCGCGCCGGCTGCACGGGAAATGGCCGCCGATGCGAGCGCCGAAGGCACGGCCCACGACAGTGCGGCCGCCGATGTCGCAGCCACCGAACCGGCACCTGCACCGACAGCAGCACCGGCACCTGCGGCGGCTGAGGCAGCGCCGGCTCCGGCACCGGCCATTGCAGACGTGCCGAAACCTGCGCCCGCCGCACCACGGCAGGTGCCTGCCCCGACGATGGCGCCTGCGCCTGCGCCGCCACCTTCGCCTGCCGCTGACACGGCCTTTGCCGCGCCTGCGATGCCTGCGGCAGCGCCAGCCGCACCCGAAGCCTATTCGGCGCCTGCATCTGCAGCGGCACCGGCGGTTCCTGCCGCGGCGATGAGGGCGCGCAAGGCCACCGCAGCAACGGCAGAAGCAGCGCTCTCCACACAGGCCACGGCCGAAGACCGCATCGCGCTCACTGCGGCCAAGCAGGACGCAGCCGGCAGAACCGCACCTGGCGTCATGCGCCGCGCCAGCGATGCAGGCCTCAGCGCGGAGGCCGTGCAGGCTGAAGTGCAGGCCGACGCCGGGCTGCCCCGCCGGCAATGGCTGCAGAAGATCCGCGAGCGTCGCGACGCCGGCCAGCGCGACCTGGCCCGGGCGAGCCTGGAGCGTTACCTGCAGACCTATCCAGAGGCGCGCCTGCCAAAGGATGTGCGGCCATTGCTGGACGACTGAAGCACGTCGACGGCAAGCCCGTAGAATGAAGGGAATGTCCGATACCCTCGCCCAACCGGTCAGCCACACCCTGGACGTCAAGCACAGCCGCTTCATCGCGCATGCCGCGCCGATCGAAGGTGCGTCTGCTGCACTGGCATTTCTGCAGGACGTGGCCGTGGCCGATGCGACCCACAACTGCTGGGCCTACCGGCACGGCCAGGACTATCGCTCCAGCGACGATGGCGAACCGGCCGGCACCGCAGGCCGGCCGATCCTGGCAGCTATTGATGGCCAGGGATTCGACCGGGTGATGGTGGTGGTCACCCGCTGGTTCGGGGGCATCAAGCTGGGCGCCGGTGGCTTGGTCCGCGCGTACGGCGGCGCCGCTGCCGAATGCCTGCGCACCGCGCCACGCCTGCCGCTGGTCGCGATGGCGCGGCTGCAGCTGCTTGCCGGATTCGAGGACCTGGGCGCGCTGCACGCGGCCCTGCCCGCCCATGCCGCTGAAAAGCGTGATGAACAGTTCGATGCCAACGGGGTGAGATTACGGGTGGAATTGCCCGCAGACCAGGTCGACGCATTGAAAATCCGCCTGCGCGACGCCACCCGTGATCGTATCCGTATCCAAGATGACCCCCTCGATGACTGACAAGGACGCACCGGCTACCGATCCGGCTTCCCCGCCGCTGCGCCGCCTCGGCAGCCTGCGCACGCTGTGGCCGTTCGTGCGCCGCCACAGCGGCTTGTTCAGCGCCTGGCTGCTGGCCCTGGCCGTTTCTTCGGCGGCGACCCTGAGCCTGCCACCGGCCGTGAAGCAGATGATCGACCACGGCTTCAGTAGCGGTGGCCAGATCAACCGTGCCTTTGCGCTGCTGATGCTGGTCGCGGTGGTGCTGGCGTTGGCGACGGCCGCGCGTTTCTACTTTGTTTCGTTGCTCGGCGAGAAGGTCGTGGCGGATCTGCGCAGCCGCCTGTACGCGCACCTGATACAGCTCGGCGCCGGCTTCCACGACCGCAGCCGCAGCGGCGAACTGGTTTCGCGCCTGACCGCCGACAGTGAACTGCTGCGCAGCGTGGTCGGCTCGACCATGTCCGTGGCGCTGCGCAGCAGCGTCACCGTGGTTGGCAGCCTGGCGATGCTGTTCGTCACCAGCCCGCGGTTGGCCGCCTGGTCACTGCTCGGCATCCCGCTGGCGGTGCTGCCAATCATCATCGGCGCGCGCAAGCTGCGCACCATCGCGCGCAGCAGCCAGGACCGCATCGCCGATGCCAACAGCCTGGCCAGCGAAACGCTGGGCGCGGTGCGCACCGTGCAGGCGCATGCGCGCGAGCCCTATGAGCGCGGCCGCTTCGACCATGCGCTGGGCGATGCGATCCGTGCCGCGCGCCGGCGCATCGGCGCGCAATCGCTGGTCACCGCCAGCGCCATCCTGCTGGTGTTCGGCGCGATTGTCGGCGTGTTGTGGCTGGGCGCGCACGACGTCATCGACGGGCGCCTCAGCGCTGGCACCCTGGGCCAGTTCGTGCTGTACGCACTGATCGGCGGCGGCTCGGTGGGTGCGCTGGCCGAAGTGTGGAATGAACTGCAGCGCGCGTCCGGCGGCATGGGCCGCATCGGCGAGCTGCTGCAGGAAGACATCGAGATCCGTGCGCCGGCCAAGCCGCGTGCGCTGCCACAGCCGCTGCGTGGCGAAATCCACTTCGACGACGTGGTGTTCAACTACCCGCAGCGACCGGACCAGGCCGCACTGGACCATTTCAACCTGCACGTGCGACCGGGTGAAACCGTCGCTCTGGTCGGCCCATCAGGCGCCGGCAAGAGCACGGTGCTGTCTATGCTGCTGCGCTTCCACGATCCGGCAGCCGGCCGCATCCGCGTGGACGGCATCGATGTGCGCGACGTCGATCCGGCCGAACTTCGCGCACAGCTCGCGCTGGTGCCGCAGCAACCGACATTGTTTGCTTCCAGCGCACGCGACAACATCCGCTATGGCCGGCTGGAGGCCAGCGACGCCGAGGTCGAAGATGCAGCCCGCGCCGCCGAGGCCGACGCCTTCCTGCGTGCGCTGCCGGAGGGCTACGACAGCGAACTGGGTGAGCGTGGTGCCCGCCTGTCCGGTGGCCAGCAGCAGCGCGTGGCGATCGCCCGTGCCTTGCTGAAGGACGCACCGATCCTGCTGCTCGACGAAGCCACCAGTGCGCTGGACGCGCAGAGCGAACATGGCGTGCAGCAGGCACTGGAACGACTGATGGCCGGGCGCACTACGGTAGTCATCGCCCACCGGTTGGCGACCGTGCTGAAGGCCGACCGCATCGTAGTGATGGACCACGGTCGCATCGTGGCCGAGGGAACGCATGCGGAGCTGTTGGCTGAAGGCGGCCTGTATGCCGAGCTTGCACGCCTGCAGTTCATCGATTGATGACGGCCGGCTAACACCGGCCGGCTCACTCTGACGTCGTAGCGATGAACCACTGAAGGAGGTCGAACATGTCGTTCCGTCAGTTCCCTGCTGTCGACAGCAATGGCGAAAGCCACATCATCATCGAGTTCAAGCCCGAGGCCAGCGGCAGCGGGCATGGCTCCGAGACGACGCCGCGTTATGAACTGGATGACGGCCGCCAGCTGGTGCGCAACGGCCGCGAGTTCACCACCAGCGGTGGCGAAGTCAGGCTGTCGATCTAGCGGTCCGCTGTAGCGCCGAGCCAAGCTCGCCTCAGCCGTTGGTTCCGTCAAAAAAGGTTGGTCATTTTTTGACCAACCATCTTGACAGCCTTTTCTGCCAAGGCCTGCGGCCGGTTATCCACATGTTTTCGCAGAAGCCATCCACACGCCCTGTGGATGAATACTTCTACGCGAGCACCCGGCCGATTCCGCTGGCATCCACCTCGGCGGCAGCGGCGGCGATAGCCCTTGGCTCGCTGCCTGCAACGAAGCCAATACGGAAATGCACCTCGCCGCCGGGCGTGCGCGAGGAATGGATCGAGGCCAGGCTGATACCATGCTGCTCGAACACATTGAGCAGTTCGCGCAATGAACCTGCGCGGTCTTCAGGCAGATGCACCGACAGCGCGTTGCGCTCGGTCAGGTCGGCCAGCAGATAGCCGACGCGCTCGAAGGTGTAATTTCCCGCAGCCAACGCCTGATCGCCGAACGCGCTCCTGTTGGCCCCCAGCAGGTGCTCACGGAACGCGCCGCGCGCAGCATCGTCGCCCTGCCCGACCTGCGCCTGCAGCGTCTGCAGCTGGCCGATCAAGCGTTGCAGCATCGGCGCCACATAGGGATTGCCGAACTGGATGTCTTCGTAGATCGCCGGATTCAACGACAGGATGCGCGAGATGATCGCCGTATCCAGTTCGAACGAAGCCGATCGATACGGCAGCATCGCCGCCAGCGTACCCAACTGCGGCTGGTACTCGCGCAACACACCCGCCTGGGCCAGATGGGTCGCATGCACCATCGCCTGCACCAGCGCCATCATCTGGTCATGGTGCTGCGGCGTGGCCCGCACGCACTCTGCCTGCAGTGCCAGGCACAGCGCGTCCACCCAGGGCCGCCAATGCTGCAGTCGCGCCTCGCAGACCACCATCACCCGGCCTTTCAGAGTCGGCGCCTTGGGCGGCGCCGTCATCGGATGAAGGCCCACCACCTCGGCGCGCGAGGCCAGCATCGCCTGCACCGGCGCTTCCTTCACCGAGGTCACGTCCAGCCACAAGCGTTCCCGCTCGCGGCCAGCCGACAGACGCACGTACTCGGTGATCAACGAGGACGTGTGCCGGATCGGTGCGGAGAACACCAGCACATCGGCCTGTTCCAGCAGCTGCTCCGGCACATGCGAGCCCGGATCGGCCGGATCGTGGCCGATCACCTGCACCTGCATGTGCTGTTCGAAGAACCGGGTCAGCCAGCGCCCGTAGGCGCCGGCACTGCCGACGATGCCGACCGTGCGCGGCGTGCGTTCGTGCAGCTCGCTCATGCCAGCCGTTCGGCGCGGAAGCGCATTCCGTCGGCCAGCGCCGCCGGTGCGGCCGCGATCACGTCGAACTCCTCGAAGCCATGGGCCAGGGTTGCCTCCAGCGCCGCATGGGTGCCGGCGATGGCACGCGAGATGGCCATCTGCATCGGCTCACCGCGCAGCAGGAAGGACACCATCAGCGACATCAGTACATCGCCGGTACCCGCCACGTCGACCGGCAGCAGCGGCGAAGTCCAGCGCCAGGTTTCCTCACGGCCGACAGCCAGCGTCACCAGCTCACCCGGATTGCCGCCGACGCTGTGTGCCAGCACCCACTCCGGCCCCCGCGCCAGCAGCGCACGCGAGGCGGCGATTGCATCGGCTTCGGCCAGCGCCGGCATGCCGGTCAGGCGACCGAGTTCGAAGGCATTGGGGGTAACCAGCCAGGCATGCGGCAGCAGGCGCTCAGCGAAGATCTCTTCCAGGCCTGGCTCCACGTAGGGACCGGTGTGGGTATCGCCGATCACCGGGTCCAGGCAGTAGCGCAGCTGCGGACATGCCGGCAGGATCTCGTCCAGCCACTCGGCAAACGCGGCACCATTGGCAGCGCTGCCGAAGTAGCCTGAAACCAGCATCTTCGCCCGTTGCGGAAGACCACGCTCGCGCGTGCCGAGCAGCAGGTCGGCGAACCAGTCGCTGGGCAGCACACGGCCACGGGTGGTCTCGTAGAACGGCGCATTGCTCAGCAGCGTGGTCGGGATCGAGGCCACGCGCACGCCCAGCGCGCGCATAGGTGGCAGTGCGGCGCTGTTGCCGGCATGGCCGTAGACCAGTTGCGATTGGACCGAAATGACATCGATCGGCGAAGGGCCGTCGGGCCGCTGGCGGCGGCCGTGGACCAAGTGGTTGTCGAGGGATTCGCTCATGCCCGCATTCTACGCTCAAGGGGGTTTTCGGCAGGGCTGCGCCCTGCACCCGCCGAAGCGGTAGTGCCGGCCGCTGGCCGGCAACAGCAACAGCAACGACAACAGCAACAGCGGCACTCCGGGGATGGCGGGGCACTGTGGGTTTGCGGGGACGCCGTGAATCCGTCCATGGAGGCTTGGTCGCCGCATCCATGCGGCTCACACCCCGCAAACCCACAGTGCCCCGCCTTCGACAGTACCCCGCGAGCAGTAGATCCACGCCATGCGTGGATCAATCTCTGTCGAAGTCGAATATTTCGAATTCGAATCGAAGAGCATCCACGACGTGTCGACCAAGGTCGACACCCACCAACAGCAGCAGAAATCTGTCGAAGGCGGGGTGGGTCCGGTTGCGGGGGTGTCCGCGGCATGGATGCCGCGGCCAAGCCTCCAGGGATGGATTCACGGCGTCCCCCGCAACCGGACCCACCCCGCCATCCCACGAAATGCACGCTTTTGCCGTTGCCGTTGCTCTGGCATCAGCGGGTGCAGGGCGCAGCCCTGCCGAAGAACACCCCTCAGTGCGCAGTAGGCCTGGACGGCGGCAGCCATGCCGCCACGATGCCCAGCAGCGGCAGGAACGCGGTGAGCTGGTAGACGAATTCGATGCTGGTCTTGTCGGCCAACAGACCCAGCACCGCCGCGCCGAGGCCGCCCATGCCGAAGGCAAAGCCGAAGAACAAACCGGACACCATGCCGATCCGGTGCGGCATCATTTCCTGCGCGTAGACCACGATCGCCGAGAACGCGGAAGACAGCACGAAGCCGATCAGCACCGCCAGTATCGTGGTCCACAGCAGATCGGCATGCGGCAGCATCAGCGCGAACGGTGCCACGCCCAGGATCGAGGCCCAGATGATCGGCTTGCGACCAATACGATCACCCAGTGGCCCACCAAAGAAGCCGCCCGCCGCGGACGCCACCAGGAAGGCGAACAGATGCAGCTGTGCCTGCACCACCGGAATGCCGAAATGATGCATCAGGTAAAAGGTGAAATAGCTGCCGATGCTGGCCATGTAAAAATACTTGCTGAAGATCAGCACCAACAGGATGGCGAGCACCCGGGCGATCGTGCGCGGCGGATGGCGTGCGGCGATCACACCATGTGCTGCGGGGCGAGGAGCCCCCAGATGCAGCGAGTACCAGCGGCCGACATAGGTCAGCAGGGCAATGCCGATCAACGCTGCACCAGCAAACCACGATGCGGAATGCTGGCCGTAGGGCACGATCACCGCGGCGGCGATCAGCGGCCCCAGCGCCGTGCCGAAGTTGCCGCCCACCTGGAACACCGACTGCGCCAAGCCATGACGGCCGCCCGAGGCAAGGCGTGCGATGCGCGAGGCTTCCGGATGGAAGATGGCCGAACCGATGCCGACCAACGCGGCGGCCAGCAGCACCATCGCGTAATTGGGCGCGAAGCCGAGCAGCAGCATGCCGCACAAGGTCGAGGCCATGCCGATCGGCAGGGAATACGGTGCGGGTCGGCGGTCGGTGGCAAGCCCGACCAGCGGCTGGAAGATCGAGGCGGTGAGCTGGTAGGTCAGCGTGATCAGGCCGATCTGGGTGAAGCTGAGGTTGAAGCCGCCCTTGATCACCGGATAGATGGCCAGGATCAGCGACTGCATCATGTCGTTGACCATGTGCGAGCTGGAGATCGCCGCCAGCACTCCTGGCGATACGGGGCGGGTGGATACGGCAGGAGAAGCCAGGGTCGACATTGCGCACGGTCAGGATGGGGGCGAGTCGTGCATGCTACGGTGGCCATCCGCTCCCTTCTGCCGCGTTCTGGTCATGGCCTATCGCAAAAAGGACACCCCCTGCCCCATCCGCGAAACCGCGCCGTGGAACGACGTGCCGGTGCATCGCCCGGTGACCTGCCGCGCACGCGACTACCGCGCCGGCACCCACATCTCGGCGCACAAGCACCGCCGGCACCAGCTGGTCTATTCCATGTCCGGGCTGATGGTGGTGCGATCGGAAGTCGGTCGCTGGGTAGTGCCCTCCACCCGCGCGATCTGGATGCCGGCGGGCATGGCGCATGCGGTGGACTGCATCGCCGACGTGCACATGCGCAGCCTGTACATCGAACCGGCATTCGCCCCGCAGCTGCCGGCAGAGCCGTTCGCCGTGCAGGTGGCTCCACTGCTGCGCGAACTGCTGCAGGCGACCAGCCTGATCGACGGACCGCATGAAGAGCACAGTCGCGATGGCCGCGTAGTGCGACTGATGCTCGATGAGCTGCACCGCATGGACGTACTGCCGCTGCACCTGCCCGAGCCCGCCGACCCGCGCCTGCACAGGATCTGCCAGCACATCCAGAAGCATCCCGGCGATGAGGCCACTCTGCAGGATTGGGCGCAGGCGCTGGCGATCGACGTGAAGACCATCCAACGTCACTTCGCCAGCGAACTGGGCATGACCTTCGGCCAATGGCGGCAGCAGGCACGCCTGCTGGCCGCGATGGAACGACTGGCCCGCGGAGAGAAGGTGATCGATGTCGCGCTGGCGATGGGCTATGAAAGCCCGAGTGCGTTCACCAGCATGTTCAAGCGCCAGCTGGGGCAGACGCCAGCGGCATTCTTCCGTTGATCCGTTGAACGGCATCCACGCATGGCGTGGATCTACTGCAGCGGCAAACGAAAACGCCGGGCATGGCCCGGCGCTGTCGTTCACCATGTCCGTCGATGGATCAGGACGTCATCCGATCCCAGAAGCCCTTGACGCCGTCGATGAAGGTCGCCGACTTCGGCGAATGCTTGCGCGCATCCTCGCCGTTGAAGGTGGCTTCGAACTGCTCCAGCAACTTGCGCTGGTCGCTGGTGAGGTTGACCGGCGTCTCCACCACAACGCGGCAGTACAGGTCACCTTCGCTGCGGCTGCGCACCGAACGCACGCCCTTGCCGCGCAGGCGGAACAGCTTGCCGGTCTGGGTCTCGGCCGGGATACGGATTTCCGCTTCGCCACCGAGGGTGGCCACGCGCACGGTGTCACCCAGCGCGGCCTGCGAAATGCGGATCGGTACTTCGCAGTGCAGATCGTCGCCGTCGCGCTGGAAGATGTGGTGCTCACGCACGCGCACTTCCACGTACAGATCGCCCGGTGGCGTCCCCGCGGGGCCGGCCTCGCCCTCACCCGCCAGGCGGATGCGGTCGCCGGTATCCACGCCCGCCGGCACCTTCACCGACAGCACCTTGTCTTCCTCGACACGACCGTTGCCGTGGCAGGTCTTGCAGGGCTTGGCGATGATCTGGCCACGGCCGCCACAGTTGTGGCAGGCCTGCTGCATGGCGAAGATGCCACGCTGGATGCGCACCTGGCCACGACCATGGCAGACGTTGCAGGTCTCGACCTTGCCGTCTTCCGAGCCGCTGCCATCGCAGTCGCCGCATTCGGCCAGGGTCGGAATCTCGATGCGGCGTTCGACACCACGCACCGCTTCTTCCAGGTCCAGCTCCATCACGTAGCCGATGTCGGCGCCGCGACGCGCCTGGCGCGGACCGCCGCCGCCGGCACCACCAAAGATGTTGCCGAAAATGTCGCCGAAGATGTCGTTCATGTCCGGGCCACCCGGACCACCACCGCCACCGCCCATGCCGTGTTCGAACGCGGCATGGCCATGGCTGTCGTACATGCGGCGCTTGTTGCCGTCGGACAGTACTTCGTAGGCTTCCTTGCACTCCTTGAAGGAGGCTTCGGCCGCCGCATCACCCGGGTTGCGGTCCGGGTGGAACTTCATCGCGCAACGACGGTAGGACTTCTTCAGTTCTTCGTCGGTGGCGGTGCGGGCAACGCCCAGCACTTCGTAGTAATCGCGCTTGCTCATATCGTGGATCGCATTCCGGAAAGTCGGGATTCGTCAAAGCGGAAGAGCGGAACCAGGTCCGCTCTTGCGTCGGGCGCCCCGACGCGCCAGAGGGCGGTCAGGACCCTGATACGACAACGGGACGCTGGCAAGCAGCGTCCCGCGTCGGTCCGGATCAGGACTTCTTGTCGTCCTTGACTTCGGTGAACTCGGCGTCCACCACGTCATCCTGCGCCTTGCCCGCATTGCCGGCGTCGGCACCCGGGGCTGCACCGCCCTGGTCGGCCGAAGCCGCAGCGAACAGCGACTGGCCGGCTTCTTCCAGCACCTTCGACTTGGCTTCGATCTGTGCCTTGTCGTCGCCCTTCATCGCGGTTTCCAGATCAGCCAAAGCCGCTTCGACCTTGCCGATCACTTCGCCGCCGACCTTGCTGCCGTGCTCGGTGATCGCGCTGCGGGTGCCGTGGATCAGGGCATCGGCCTGGTTGCGGGCCTGCACCAGCTCCTGGAACTTCTTGTCTTCTTCGCGGTTGGCTTCCGCGTCGGCAACCATGCGTGCGATCTCTTCCTCGGACAGACCCGAACCGGCCTTGATCTCGACCTTCTGTTCCTTGTTGGTCTTCTTGTCCTTGGCCGACACGTGCAGGATGCCGTTGGCGTCGATGTCGAAGGACACTTCCACCTGCGGCAGGCCGCGCGGGGCCGGCTCGATGCCGGACAGGTCGAACTTGGCCAGCGACTTGTTGAAGCGGGCCTGTTCGCGCTCACCCTGCAGCACGTGCACGGTCACGGCCGACTGGTTGTCCTCGGCGGTGGAGAACACCTGCGAGGCCTTGGTCGGGATGGTGGTGTTCTTTTCGATGATCTTGGTGAACACACCGCCCATGGTTTCGATGCCCAGCGACAGCGGGGTCACGTCCAGCAGCAGCACGTCCTTGACGTCGCCGCCGAGCACGCCGCCCTGGATCGCAGCACCCAGTGCCACGGCTTCGTCCGGGTTGACGTCCTTGCGCGGTTCCTTGCCGAAGAACTCGGTGACAGCCTGCTGCACCTTCGGCATGCGGGTCTGGCCACCGACCAGGATCACTTCGCTGATATCGCTCGAACGCAGGCCGGCGTCATTCAACGCAACGCGGCACGGCTCGATCGACTTCCTGATCAGCTCTTCCACCAGCGATTCCAGCTTGGCGCGGGTCAGCTTGATGTTCAGGTGCTTCGGACCCGACGCGTCAGCGGTGACGTACGGCAGGTTCACTTCGGTCTGCTGGGCGCTGGACAGCTCGATCTTGGCGCGCTCGGCAGCATCCTTCAGGCGCTGCAGGGCCAGGGGATCCTTGCGCAGGTCGATGCCCTGGTCCTTGTTGAACTCTTCAACCAGGTACTCGATGACGCGGTTGTCGAAGTCTTCGCCACCCAGGAAGGTGTCGCCGTTGGTGGCCAGCACTTCGAACTGCTTCTCGCCGTCGACATTGGCGATCTCGATCACCGAGACGTCGAAGGTGCCGCCGCCCAGGTCGTACACAACGATCTTGCGATCCTTGTTGTCGCCCTTGTCCAGGCCATAGGCCAGCGCGGCCGCAGTCGGCTCGTTGATGATGCGCTTGACGTCCAGACCGGCGATGCGGCCGGCGTCCTTGGTCGCCTGGCGCTGGCTGTCGTTGAAGTAGGCCGGCACGGTGATGACCGCTTCGGTGACCTTCTCACCGAGGAAGTCCTCGGCGGTCTTCTTCATCTTCTCCAGCACCTTGGCCGAAATTTCCTGCGGCGCCATCTTCTTGGCATCGCTGGTGGCCACCCAGGCATCGCCATTGTCATGGGCCAGGATGCTGTACGGGACGTGCGCGATGTCCTTCTGCACTTCGGCGTCGGTGAACTTGCGGCCGATCAGGCGCTTCACCGCGTAGAAGGTGTTCTTCGGGTTGGTCACGGCCTGGCGCTTGGCCGAGGCACCGACCAGGACTTCGCCGTCCTTGGTGTAGGCGACGATCGACGGGGTGGTGCGATCGCCTTCCGAATTTTCGATGACGCGGGCCTTGCCGCCGTCCATGATCGCCACGCACGAGTTGGTGGTGCCGAGGTCGATACCAATGATCTTGCCCATGGGGGAGACTCCTTGAAGGATGTTGTTTTTGTCAGTCCGGCCGTTCGGCCGGTGGATGAATGGGATGTGGGGGAGGCTCGTGGAACATTCAAGCCATCCCCCGAACGCTGTGTTTCCGTTCGCCCAACACGTTCAGCGTCGGTCGTGCCGATGCCCCGGTCGCGGCGGGAAAACCCGCGCCAGGCCTCGCCCGGCGCCCGCGGTCAATCGGCGGCAACCACCACCAGCGCCGGCCGCAGCAGGCGCTCGTTGAGCAGGTAGCCCTTCTGGAACACGGTCACCACGCTGCCCGGGGCGGCGCCGGGGGCCGCGACCTGGCTGATCGCCTGGTGATGTTCCGGGTTGAACGGCTGGCCGGTCGGGTCCAGCAGCACCAGGCCGTTGTCACCAGCGACCTTCAGCAGCTGCTTGTAGGTCAGCTCCAGGCCCTCGCGAAGCGGATGGGCATCGTCGCCGGCAGCCTTGAGGCCGGCATCGAGGCTGTCGAATACCGGCAGCAGCTCGCCCAGCAGCTTCTCGTTGGCGAACTTGCGCGCCTGCTCGATGTCGCGGGCCACGCGCTTGCGCTGGTTGTCCAGGTCGGCGCGCTCTCGCAGCGCTTCGGCCTTGACCTGCTCCACTTCGGCACGGAGCTGTTCGATCTGTTCGTTGACGCCCTCGGCGGCAGCTGCGTCGGCGGCGGCCTGCTGGGCGGCGATGTCTGGCTGATCTTGATTCATGTCTGGGTCCCTGGCGGTCACTCTCCGCCTCCACCCACCCTAGTGTGGGCGGGATGCTGCGTTTCAAGCGTCCGATGCACCCGGCGTTCGCCCGCCGGGCGAAAAGGCCGCACCGAGCACATCGGCGGTGGCCTGCACCAGTGGGATCATGCGGTCGTAGGCCATCCGTTTCGGCCCGATCACGCCCAGCACGCCCAGCACCTGGCCATTGGCCGTGTACGGCGCGGTGACCAGCGAGACGCCCTGCAGGGGCACCACGCCGGTTTCTTCGCCGATGAAGATGCGCACGCCGGGGGCCTGGATGGTCCGCTCCAGCAACTGCAGGATCTCGCGCTTGCTGGAGAACAGCTCGAACAGCTCGCGCAGGCGCTCCAGGTCGGACAGGTCCTGCACCCCCATCAGACGCGTCTGGCCGGCCACCAGCATGTCGTCGGCCGGCGGCTGCAGGGCCTGCTCGGCCAGCTCGATGCTGTGCGCCAGCACCTGTTCCAGCTCGGACCGCGCGTCGCGGAGCTCCAGCAGCAGGCGGGTACGGATCTCGGCCAGCGGCAGCCCGGCGAAGTGGGCATTGAGGTAGTTGGCCACCTGCTCCAGCTGCCCCGGTGCGAAGTCCTGGCGGGTCTCGATCACCCGGTTCTGCACCTCATTGTCGGCAAACACCAGGATCGCCAGCACCCGGCGCCCGTCCAGTGCCACGAAATCGATCTGGCGGAAAGCGAACTGCTCGCGCCGTGGCGCGCTGACCACGCCAACGAAATGACTCATCGCCGACAGCAGCTCCGAGGCGCTGCCAAGCAGGGCCTGGGTGCTGCCGCCTCCGGCCAGCTCCTGACGCAGCCGGGCCAGCTCCCCTTCGCCCGGCGGCTGCATCTGCAACAGGCTGTCGACAAACACCCGGTAGCCATGCGCGGTCGGAATCCGGCCCGCCGAGGTATGCGGCGAGGCCAGCAGGCCCAGGTCTTCCAGGTCACCGAGGATGTTGCGGATGGTGGCGGGACTGACCTCCAGGCCGGCCACGCGCGCCAGCGTCTGCGAGCCCACGGGTTCGCCGTCCTGGATGTAGCGCGCGATCAGCGTGCGCAGCAGGTGCCGCGCGCGCGGGGCAAGTTGGTCGGGAGAACCGTGCATGGAATCAACCTGTGAGACAGGGACATTAGATAATGGCGGCGCATCCCCTTGGCAAGTCATTGGACGACCCCGCCGCGCGTGCTAGCGTTGCGCGGCTGCAGACACCCCCTTACCCATGCTCAGACATCTTTCAATCAAGGATTTCGCCGTCGTCCGCGCCACCGAACTGGAGTTCGGGCCGGGCATGACCGTGGTTTCGGGCGAGACCGGCGCAGGCAAGTCGCTGATGGTCGACGCCCTGGGCTTCCTGTCCGGCCTGCGCGCCGACAGTGGCGTGGTGCGCCATGGCGCTGCCAGGGCCGAACTGTCGGCCGAGTTCGCGCTGGACCAGCTGCAGGCCGCCCGCCAGTGGCTGGCCAGCAACGAGCTGGACGATGAAGACCAATGCCAGCTGCGCCGCGTGATCCGCGCCGACGGCGGCTCACGCTCGTGGATCAACGGCCGCCCGGTCACGCTGGCACAGCTGGCCGACCTGGCCGGACTGCTGGTGGAGATCCATGGCCAGCACGAGCAGCAGGCCCTGCTGACGCGTCCGTCGCAGCTGGCCCTGCTGGACGCCTATGCCCGCAATGAAAGCGAACGCCGCCAGGTGCGCCGTGCTGCCGCCACCTGGCAGGCGCTGGTCGATGAATCCCTGGCACTGTCGCAACAGGGCGATGTGAGTGACCGCATCGGCTTCCTCGAACACCAGCTGCGCGAAATGGACCGTGAGGATCTGGAACCGGAGTCGATCACCGCGCTCGGCGCCAGCCATCGCCGCCAGGCGCATGCCAGCGCCCTGTTGAGCGCCTGCCAGACAGCTACGGACCAGCTCAACGGTGACGAAGGCCACTCGGCGCTCGATCTGCTGCAGCAGGTCCGGCATGAACTGGCCAGGGTGGCCGAACATGACCCGCGCCTGGGCGACGTCGATGCCTTGATCGACAGCGCCTCCATCCAGCTGCACGAAGCCCTGGCCCTGCTCGACCGGGTACATGACGACCTGGATGCCGACCCGGACCAGTTCGAGGAGAACGAGCGCCGTCTGGGCCGCCTGCACGATCTGGCACGCAAGCATCGCGTTCCGATGGACGAGCTGGGCACGCAGCGCGAGCGCATGCACGCCGAAGTGGAACAGCTGCGCGGCGCCGACGAACGCCTGCAGCGCTTGGCCGGCGAGATCGAAAAGGCGGCAGCGGCGTGGCGCGTCGAGGCCGCGGCACTGACCACCAGCCGCCGCACCGCTGCTGCCGAGCTGTCGGCCACCACCACCGGCATCATCGCCGAACTGGGCATGGGCGGCGGCCAGTTCCTGATCGAACTGGAGCCGCAGGACAACGGCAAGCCGGACCCGCAGGGCGCCGAGCGCGTTGAATTCCTGGTGGCAGCCAATGCCGGCCAGCCGCTGCGTGCGTTGCGCAAGGTCGCTTCCGGTGGCGAGCTGTCACGCATTTCGCTGGCCATCGAAGTGGCCGCGCTCGACCTCGACGCGGTACCGACCATGGTGTTCGACGAAGTCGATTCCGGCATCGGTGGCGCGGTGGCTGACATCGTCGGCCAGAAGCTGCGCGCCCTCGGCGAAAAGCGTCAGGTGCTGTGCGTGACCCATCTTCCGCAGGTTGCCTCCAAGGGCCACGCGCACTATCGGGTCAGCAAGGCGCCGGTGGAAGGCATGACCCAGAGCTCGGTGGAGAAGCTTGACACCAAGGCGCGCGAGGAAGAGCTGGCGCGCATGCTGGGTGGCGTGGAAGTGAGCAAGGAAGCCCGCGCCGCCGCGCGCAAGCTGTTGCAGGTGTAGGCCCCTGCACGCCTGCTGGCGCGCGTGAATGGCGGGCATTCATCCACGCATGGCGTGGATCTACTGCACGGTTCATCCACGCATGTCATCCACGCATGGCGTGGATCTACGGGTAGTGCCGGCCGCTGGCCGGCAACCCGATGCGGGTGGACGAAGATCGTGAGGTTGCCGGCCAGCGGCCGGCACTACCCTCGCGGCTGCGTCAGGTCGACCTTCTCCACCAGGAAATCGAGGAACGCGCGCACCCGCAGCGGCAGGTAACCGCCCTGCCCCAGGAACACGGCGTGCACCTCTTCGAGGTCGCCCGGGTTGGCGTCCTCCAGCACCGGCAACAACCGCCCTGCGCCGATGTCGGCCTGCACCTGGAACGCCGCCAGCCGGGCCATGCCCAGCCCGCCCAGCACCAGCTGACGCAGCGCATCCCCATTGCTGGCGCGCGCATTTCCGCTGGGCAGCACCCGCTGCTCCTGCCCGTCCTGCAACAGCGGCCAGCCCTGCACCGACCGTGCGTGGCCGATATCCAGCCGGTTGTGCGCCAGCAGCGCGTCGACATCGCCCGGCAATCCGTGTCGTGCCACATAGGCCGGTGCCGCCACGATCATCATCCGCGTTGCCCCCAGCCGGCGCGCGACCAGGCTGGAGCTCTTCAACGGGCCAGCCCGCACCGCCACGTCGGTGCGCTGCTCCAGCAGATCGATCACTTCGTCGGTCAGGGTCAGGTCCACCCCCACCTGCGGGTGCCGCTGCAGGAATTCCGGCAGCAGCGGCAGCAGGAAGTGCTGGCCGAACGGCACGTTGGCATTCACCCGCAGCCGCCCGCGCGGCTCGCTGTGGGCACTGGCGCAGCGTTCAGCCTCTTCCAGATCAGCCAGCACGCGCAGGCCGCGCTCATAGAACGCACACCCCTCCGGGGTCAGCTGCAACTGGCGGGTGGAGCGCTGCAGCAGGCGCGTACCCAGCCGCTGCTCCAGGCGCGCAACCAGCTTGCTGACCGCCGACGGCGTCATCTCCAGGCTGCGGGCGGCAGCGGAAAAGCCGCCGGTCTCGATGACCCGCACGAACACTTCCAGTTCGCCGGATCGGTTGATGTCGGTGCGTGCCATGAAAATGAATTTGATTCACAGATGATTGTCCATGCGCAGTCTAGTTCACAGGTGAGCGCGGACGCACCATGGCCGTCCCTCCCACCGGGTCATTCCGATGAATCGCCTGAGCCAACTGACCGCCACCGCCCTGCTTGCCCTCTCCGGCGCCGCCGCCGCGTCACCCGCGTCACCCGCGCCGCACTGGGTCGCCAGCTGGCAAGCCAGCCCGCAGCCGGTATGGAGCGCAGATTTCCTGTTCCCTACCCTCGTCCCTGGCCAACTGCAGGCCCAGACCTTCCGGCAGAGCGCTCGCATCAGCCTGGGCGGGGCGCGCCTGCGGGTCCGGCTGAGCAATGCCTATGGCACCCGACCGTTGCGGATCGGCGCTGCCAGCGTCGCTGCACAGACGGGTGACACGCCGCAGCCGCTGCGCTTCGACGGCCAGCCCGGGGTCGTGATTGCGCCGGGGCAGGACCGCCTGAGCGATCCGCTCCCCCTTCCCACTGCTGATCGGCAGGCCTTGCAGGTCAGCGTCTACCTGCCCGACCCCACGCCGCTGCAGACCTTCCATTGGGACGGGCGGCAGACCAGTTGGATTGCGCCGGGTGACCAGCATCAATGGCCCGCACTGCACGGCGCCAACAGCACCACGGCCCGCCTGCTGCTGTCGGGCATCGAGGTCGAGGCCGCGGCCAGCGCGCGCAGTGTGGTGGTGATCGGCGATTCGATCACCGATGGCGCCACCGCCAGCCTCGATCAGGACCAGCGCTGGACCGATCATCTCGCCGCGCGGCTGGCGCCAGAAGGGGTGGCAGTGGTCAATGCCGGCATTTCCGGAGGTCGGTTGCTGCGCGATGGCATGGGTGATTCGGCCCTCAAGCGCTTCCAACGTGACGTGCTCGACCAGCCCGGCCTCGCCAGTGTGATCGTGCTGATCGGCATCAACGACATCAGCTGGCCGGGCACCGCGTTCGCCCGGAACCAGGCCCAGCCCACGCTGACCGAACTGCAGGCCGGGTATCGCGAGCTGGCCGAACGCGCCCATGCACGCGGCCTGCGCATCCTTGGCGCGACCCTGACGCCGTTTGCAGGCGCCCTGCCCGGCACACCGCTGGACGACTACTACGCCCCTGGCAAGGATGCCCAGCGCCGGCAGCTCAATGCCTGGCTGCGCACGGATAGTCCGTTCGATGCGGTGATCGACCTCGACGCGGCCCTGCGCGATCCGGCCGATCCTTCACGGATGGCGGCTGCCTATGACTCCGGCGATCACCTGCACCCCGGTGACGCCGGCAACCGGGCGATGGCCGAGGCGGTGGATCTGGAGGTCCTGATGGGGCCATCCACGCATGGCGTGGATCTACTGCTACGCTGAGGCCAGACAAGCAAAAACCCCGGGCATGCCCGGGGTTTCGTCGCAATCAGCTGGCTGCGGGGCTTACTTGCGCTTCTTGCGCACGTACAGCACCAGCGAGTGCTCTTCCAGCTCGTAGCCGTGGTCGGCAGCGATCTTGCGCTGCAGGTCTTCGATCTCGGTACTTTCGAACTCGATGATCTTGCCGCTGTCCACGTCGACCATGTGGTCGTGGTGGCCGCCGCGGTCGAGTTCGTAGACGGCCTGGCCGCCTTCAAAATTGTGCTTGAGCACGAGGCCGGCGGCCTCGAACTGGGTCAGCACCCGGTACACCGTGGCCAGGCCGATCTCGTCGCCATGCTCCAGCAGCTGGCGGTAGATGTCTTCGGCGGTCATGTGGTGCTGGGCATTGCGCTGCTCGAGCAGCGCCAGGATCCGCATCCGCGGATGGGTCACCTTCAGGCCGACTTTACGCAGGTCGTGGGTTTCCATAGGTCTCCGTTCATTGGCGATTTAGCGCCAGCTGCCTCGGATTGGGTCGCGGTGGCACGCCGGGAGTGTATCATCGGATTGATTTCCCCAACCGCCAGTCCCGATGCGCAATCTCCTGTTGGTCGCCGCCGTTGCCTTGTCCACCACCGGGTGCGGCATCATCTACAAGCAACCCATCTACCAGGGCAACCTGATCCGGGAAGATGCCGTGGCCAAGCTGCAGGTCGGGCAGAGCAAGCAGCAGGTCAACGCCCTGCTGGGTACCCCCTCGGTGCCGGACCCGTTCCACGCCCAGCGCTGGGACTACACCTCGACCGAGCGCGTGAACCGCCTGGGCCGTACCGACGTGAAGAATTTCGTCGTGTACTTCGAGAATGACGTGGTCACCCGTTGGGATGGCGATTACTTCCCGGCCAACGACAAGGCCCTTGCCCAGCAGACCGTGCGCCAGTTCGGCCGCAATCTGCCGAAGGACAAGAAGAAGAAGGGCGGCCGCTGAGCCACCCTGCCCGTCCTTCGGGACGGGTCTTGAGGATCATCCGCCGCGCGCGCGACGCCGGCGGTTGTCCTTCGGGTCGGCCTGCAGGACACGCAGCAGCTCGACACGATCGCCATCCAGCAGCACCTGCTGCGGCCGCGCCAGTACGCCATGCACCGCAGCAGCCGGACAGTCGGCGCTGCCTTCGAGCCGGGCCGCTGCCACTGCATCAGCCACGGTCGCCCCTTCCTCCAGCTGCAGCCGGCGCGACAGCACCCGTTGTGGCCAGGCCAGCACGACCTCGACCTCGATCATCGTTCAGCCCTCGTCGGCGACGCGGACGAAATCGTTGACCATGCGATCGGCCAACCCCTGGAAGCCGATCGCCAGCGCCGGGCCCAGCAGGCGTGAGCTCGGTTCGAAGTCCAGGGTGAGAGTGACCTTGCAGGCATCTTCGGCCAGGGCATGGAATTCCCAGCGGCCGTGCAGTTGCTTGAACGGCCCCTCGCGCAGCTGCATGTCGATGCTGTGCGGACGTTGCAGGGTGTTTTCGGTCTGGAACCAGGTACTGAACGAACCCAGGCCCAGATCCAGGCGAGCGACCAGCCGGTCTTCGCCCTGCTCGAGGATGCGGGCATCGGAGCACCAGCGGAAGCGGCGCGGATAGGCCTGGACGTCGTTGACCAGATCGAACATGCGCGCGGCCGAATGTTCGACCAGGGCACTGCGGCGGATAGTAGGCATGAATACAGGACGCTTCGGCAATCGACCGGGCGGGCCCGAATCGGAGACAATACGGAAATGAGCAAGAACACCGGCAAGGATAAAGCAAAGAGCGCGACGGCCAACAAGACCATCGCGTTGAACAAGCGTGCCCGTCACGAGTACCACATCGAAGACCGCTTCGAAGCCGGCCTGGCCCTGCAGGGCTGGGAAGTGAAGTCGATCCGCGCTGGCCGCGGCAACATCGTCGACGCCTACGCCTACGTTAAGGATGGCGAGATCTTCCTGATCGGCGCGCAGATCACCCCGCTGATCCAGGCCTCGACCCACGTGGTGGCCAACGACCGGCGCGAACGCAAGCTGCTGCTGCACCGGAGCGAGATCGACAAGCTGGTCGGCAAGGTCGAGCGCGATGGCTACACAATCGTGCCCACGGCCATGTACTGGAGCAAGAACAAGATCAAGCTGGAAGTGGCGCTGGCCAAGGGCAAGCAGACCCACGACAAGCGCGATGCCGCCAAGGATCGTGACTGGGCGATCGAGAAGCAGCGGGTGATGCGTCGCGGCAACCGCGACGCATAAGGACGCCTACCCGCCTTCGTGTGGAGCCGAGCCATGCTCGGCTTCGGCAAAGAAGCAGCCGAGCGCAGGCTGGCTCTACAAGACCCCGATCAACCCGCCAGCAGGCCCTGCCCGCGCAGACGCGGTGACAGCGCCGCGTGCATCACCGCCAGGTGCATCACCACCGACAGCTCCGGCGCATGGCGATCATCACCGGCCCGCCACTGCTGCGCCAGCCGCGCGGCGTCGACGGGCAGCAGGGCCAGCAACTGGGCGTCGTCCAGCGCATCGGCGGAGGTCTGCAACTGCCGCGCCAGTTGCCGCGACTGCCACACGTGCACACCGATGCTGAGGCTGGCCAGCGACATCAGGGTCAAGGCCAGGCCATGTTCGAACCACTGTGACAGCACATCCGGGCCCCACAACAGCGCGGCGAGCACCGCCAACGCCGGCAGCCGCCAGCCCAGCCAATGGAAGCGGCCACGCCGAGGCCAATGCACCACCACCGCACTGGCGATCAGCGCGGCTGCAGCCGTGGCCGGCAGCTCGGTTGCCCAGGTTGCGGCCAACAACACCGCCAGCACCGCCCAGACCCAGCCGGGCGGCAACGCCCGCCGCTGGTAATCCGCCCCTACCGGGCCAACCAGCTGACGCAGGCTGCGCTGTTGCATTGCTTCGGTCACCGGCCGTCTCCGTCTCTGTGCTGGCTCGAATGGTCGTGACCAGTGTGTCGCAAATTCGTGCCAGCGACGTTAGCAATCCGCTATGACGGAGGCTCTACAACAGAACAAACGGTCCGATTCGGCCCAGGCAACCGAGCGCCTGCCTTTACCGCATCTGCTCGGGAATCGACAAGTGCATTGCTTCCAAGGCACCCCCGCCACAAGGCAGCCGATCAGTCTGCGGGCGAACTGCCACCTTCAACGGGTTGAAATCTCGCGGGATACCCGTTGCTTCCGCATTACCCATCCCCAAAAGTCACCGAACAGGTTCGCGGAGACGATGAAAATAGCCCACACGGCAATACCGGAAATTGTCGGCCAATGCTGTGCGAGAGGGAATTGCGACAGCAGCACCAACAGAAGATGCCCTTCTACGGCGATGATCGGCGTGCCGATGAGCCAGCCGGCGATCAGCCATCGATCACGACGTTGGAACACCATGGCGAAATCGAGGTGGTACACCAATCGCCCAACGTAGTAGGCCAACACAGCAGTCAGGAACACCAGTGAGTAGCCAGCGAGGGTGAAGTCCTGGCTGACCCTCACCTTCTGCCAGCTCTCGCCGATGAGCAGCCACTGGGACACGGCCGGGTCGTAGTCGACAATCGGAACGATCCCTACGCTTCGCGCCAGCCATGCCAAACAGTGGAAGCAGTACCACGCAAAAACGATGAAGGCCGCGGCGGCAAGCCACATCCGCAATCGTCTGAGACGCTCGGACTTCGCTACATCCGGCATAAGCTGCTCATTGAATGAGTTCGTTCGCATTATGCCGCCATGAGCGCCACCGGTCCCTGAAGGGGCCTCCGCAGTGGCCCCATACATTACAAGTCCGGCAATCCCAACGCTCGGCGCACTGTTGTCAGCAGCACCGGTCGAGCGCGCCAGTGCATGCTGCTCGTACACCTATGAGTTCAAGCACCAGGCCGTGGAGCTGAGCCGGCCAGGCAATTGCTGGGACAACGCGGTGGCCGAGAGCTTTTTCGCCACGCCCAAGGTTGAAGAGGCCGCTGATCCATACGCGAGCCAGGAGCAGGCCAGCCAGCATTGCTGCCGGCATCCACGGTTTCTGCAATCCTGCCCGGCTACGCTCGGCACTGGGCTATCAGTCGCCCAACACCATATGCCGGGCAGCTCAGGGCTGCCGCCTGAAACGGCTTCATGGCGTCCGTTTTCAGAGAGCCAGATCAGATCGAACGGCAGTTCATCATCAGCCGCAACTCCACCCGTCGATAGCCAGACGAGCTGGTTGCCTTGAATGACCCGCGCAGCCACTACCGCAGCCAATTTTTCAGCGATGACGTGGCCTCCTTCCTGAATGACCATCCCGAACTCGGGGACGGACCGCCTGCCGATGGAGGCTGACTGCGTGACTGTTCAGGGAGATTGCCGTACCATCCACATCGTTAGGCAGGCTCTTGGTCAACATTTGGTCAACCAAGGGCCTGAAAGCCTTGCAATACTTGAAGAAACCGGGGGTGCATTGGTTTCGACGGGGGTTGTGAAGTCGCCTGGCGCATGCCGAGGGGGTAGCTTTCCTCGTAAATCCAGCTGCAAAACTCTAGTTGCCAACGACGACAACTACGCTCCGGTCGCTCTCGCAGCCTAAAAACTGCGGTGCGTGACCTTCTGCCGACTTAGGCGGAGCCTCGAAACTGCTTGTGTCCATGCTCGCAGCGTAGAGTCATTATCATGGAATCGCGCTGGGCGGCTGCCTGTCAGTCCGGCACAAGAACACAACAGGCTGGTCCTTGGATGCGCTTTGCACGCCGTGCTGTCCCGGGATGAGATTCAACGGTGAGCTAAGCATGTAGTGCTGGGGATGGAGTGCCTTCGGACGGCGGTTCAATTCCGCCCACCTCCACCATTTGTACCGCCCTTCGGGGCACGAAAAGCCAGATCTCCCGTCGATTGGGATCTGGCTTTTTTGTTGGCCGCATCAGGTCCAGGCCCGCCGCCTCGACAAGGAGAAGCACCGTGGCGTTGATGAAGAGCTCCGAATGCAACTGCAAGGCACGCAGCGATATGACGAACTGCCCACTCTGCGATGCAACTGCCTCGCCGGCCATTCCGCGGCCGATCGACGCCGTCTATGCGGCACCGGTGTCGCAAGCCCTGCCGATCGCCAGGAACCGGGCAATCTACATCCTCCTCGCTCTGTTCCTGGGCATTTTCGGCATCCACAACTTCTACGCCGGTTACCACGGACGCGCGATCTGCCAGCTACTGATCACGCTGCTGTTGGGTTGGCTTCTGATCGGCGTGATGATCACCGGCCTATGGGCGCTGGTGGAAATGATCACGGTGGAAACCGACGCCTCTGGCATGCAGATGGTGTAATCCTTGGCTTCAGGAGGAACTGCCATGGATCTCGACAGAATCGACGTTGTCTCCTGGCTCGACCAGATCCTGGATCAGGACCCGGCAACCTTCGAAGACGCTTACTGGGGTGTTCGCCCGGCCGCCGCCATTGCGGTACCGCACCTGCTCGCCCGCCTGCCGACCGTGCACGATGGTCACTCGCGCGCAAAGGTGCTGGAGCTGCTCGGCGAATCAGGCGACAGCGCCATCATCCCGACCCTGTTGGCTGAGCTGCAGCATCCGCTGGGGGAGGTACGCAAGTGGGCGCAACTGGCCTTGGATGCCCTTGATCGGGGGACCTCCTGGCAGCCCAGCATGGGGGGCCTAGCCGACAACGCTGCCCTGCCCCACACTTCAGCCTGACCGCCCGGACTCCGAGCCGGCGCCCACGCTCCTCCGCGACACACAGAAGGATCTGCCATGAACACGCCGCTGATCGCCCTGCTGCTGGGCCTGACCGTATCGACCGCCGCTGTCGCCGCACCTCCGGTAACCAGCACCGCCGCACTGGAAGCCCTGCTGGCCTGCAAGGCCGGCTCCGATTTCACCGAAGCGCAGGTGGAGCAGGCATTCCATGCCGCCGGCCTGACCCGCGACCCCGGCAGCGTGTTCGAGCCGAAGGACAAGCCGGTGGCGCTGTTCGGAGGCACCGTGGCCAGCGCGGATGTGAGCGTGTCAAATGTCCACAAGAGCCTGCACGTATACCTGAACAGCGTCGACCACAAGCGCTTGGCTAAAGCGTGGTCGGTGACCACTGTCGATGATGCCGCGCAGACGGAGGAACCGTCGTACATCAAGCAGACCGACGCCCGTCACACCCTGCATGTCGGCGCCGCTGACGACTACGAGGGCTATTCGGCCTCGGTGACCTGCCAGATCCATCCGTGACCGGACCGATGATCGACTGAAGAGCCGGCCCGGGCGCTACAGCCAACGCCGGACCTGCTGCCGGAACGCGGTGTACCGGGCGCCGAAACGTTCGCCGAGAACACGTTCTTCCGGATGGATCTGAAAGCGCGTGATGTACAGGACAAACATCGGCACCACTGCGAGTGCCGGGAGGTTCTGCAGATACAGCATGCCTCCGAGCAGGAACGCCGCTTGCCCCAGATACATGGGGTTGCGCGTATGGCGATAGACCCCTGTGGTGATCAGCGCGGTCGATGACGCCGGTCGCAGCGGATTGACCGTGGTACCCGCACGCTGGAACGCCAACTTGGGCAACAGGTTCATCACCAGCCCTGCGGCCATCACCGCCGCCGCAGCCCACCATGGCGTGGGCAATTCCGCTGCGGGCAGCCAGCGGCTGATGCCGAGACCGAGCAGACCGCACAGCAGCATTACAAGGGGTGGGGGAATACGGGTTTCCAGCAATCGCATCGGCCGTTCCGGCATCGGATGTCCGAACCAGTGTCACACGCCGATGCCGGAGCCGCACTTCGGCCAGCGATGCCCCATCCGAGCCCTGCTTCCGCGTTGACACGCCTGCCGCTAGAGTGGCGCCAGCGCAGGGAGTCCACATGGCAAGAACAGGCATCGGTTTCATCGGCCACACCACCTTCGTCCTCATTGCCCTGCTGACCCTCAGCGGATGCGCGACGCTGCGCCAGTTCGGCCCATCGGTGCAGGTGGGCACGGTCACACCGGGCCAGTACATCGCGCTCAAGCGCGGTGACATCCTCACCAGCGGCAAGCTCAGCGCGGCCACGATGGAGACCCTGCGCGTGGCAGGCCTGGACGAAGGCGCCTGCGCCAAGCCGGGCCTGCCGTGCATCGAAGCGATGGAAGCCAGCATCGTCGTCCGCGAGGAAGACAAGCGCTCGTCGCTGGCCGAACTATGGGTGCAGTACGCGATGACGATGCCGGCGCCGAAGCGCGAGTCAGCGTCGGCTGCGCGCAGCAAGACCGCGACCATTCAGCCCGACCCGACCTTCCAACCGCGCCTGGATGCGTGGATGCAGATCGCGCGGCAATCCTATGCATATCTGTTCTTCACCGAACGCACCGCCAACCAGCGTGGCTTCGAAGACCGCCAGACGCAGGTGCGCGACTACTACAACCTGGCCGTGCAGGAATCCGCCGTGCTGCTGTTCGAGGCCTATTCGAGCAAGCAGGTGCGCAACGACAACGGGCGGTTCCAGCTGGGCCGCTGGACCTTTGTACTGGCGCCCGCCGACGATGGCGCGGCAGCGGACACGCGCGAACCGATCGAACTGGTACCGGCTGCATCGATGTCCTTCACCGGCACCCTGCGCAGCGTGCATCGCCGCGATGGCTTCGGTGCCGAGTTGGTGGCGGTGATGGCCGACCCGGCCAGCACCGGGCTGGCGGCGGCCGCCGCAGGCACCGCACCGGCGGCCGAGCGTGACTGGAGCGAGATGCCGTCGCCGTCAATGACCGTGCTGCTGCGCTTCTCGGGCAAAAACCTGTGGGAAGTGCTACACGATGACGAACCGCAACTGGAGATCCACGACCCCTACCAGGTGGCGGTGGTGGAGCTGCACGGCGAGCAGGTACCGCTTGCGGCGAACTTCACCGCAGGCTATGCGCTGTGGCTGGCCCGCTCCAACTTCAGCCGGCAATCGCTGCGTTCGTTGTTCGGCGGCAAGGGCGGCATCGACAAGCCGCATCTGTTCATGATGCAGCCGTACGATCCGAACCGCCGTGTGCTGCTGATGATCCATGGACTGGCCAGCAGCCCGGAAGCGTGGGTCAACGTGGCCAACGAGCTGATGCGCGACGATGAGATCCGCGGCGATTTCCAGATCTGGCAGTTCTACTACCCGACCAACATGCCGATCGCGCTCAGCCACGATGAGATCCGGCGGATCCTGCACGAGGCACTGCAGCGCTTTGATCCGAGCGGCCAAGCCCTCGCATCGCACAACATGGTGGTGGTCGCCCACAGCATGGGCGGCGTGATTTCGCGACTGATGGTGTCCTCCTCCGGCGACCATCTGGTCGACACCCTGCTGGAAACCGCGCAGATGACCCCGGCGCAGCGCGAACTGCTGCGAACGAAAGGCGCGCCGGTGCTGACGTTCCAACCGGAACCGGAAATTTCACGGGTGGTGTTCATCGCTACCCCGCATCGCGGCACCGATGTTGCCGGCACGCGTCTGGGACGCTGGCTGGGCCGCTTCGTGCGGCTGCCGCTGACCGTGCTGGAGGACGTTGCAACGTTGGCAAACGACGGCAAGGTCGAGCGCAACGATGACAAGCACGGCTACCAGATGAACAGCATCCAGAACCTGGACAAGGACGATGCCTTCGTCAAGGCCGTGGCCGATCTACCGATATCGCCGAAGGTGCGCTACCACTCGATCATTGCCCGTACCCAGGCAGAAGGTCCGCTGGAAAAGACCGATGATGGACTGGTCCCGTACTGGAGTTCGCACCTGCCCAATGCCGTCTCGGAAAAGGTGATCGTGTCCGGCCATAGCGTGCAGGAAGCCACGCCGGCCATCGTCGAGCTTCGCCGCATCCTGCATGAGGACATGGCGGCTCATCCGCTGCCGGCGAAGTAATACACGAAGTCCAGCAACCGTGGCCCGCGCTTGCCCATATTCGGGTGCGGGAAGTGGAGTTCGTCCCCATGGCGGCAACGTGCCGCATTGAATGAACGGACTGCGGTCTGTAGCGTTGCAGCTGCCCATTCGGGCTACAACGGAGAACACGCATGAAGAGGATGTTCAGGCTGTCTGTTGCTATCGGTGCCGTGGCGCTGGTGTTCGGATTGAACGCTGTCGCGGCCGAGCCGACCCCATGCGATGAGTGCTAGCGCGGTTACCAGATCTGCCTGTCGCAAGGCAAAAGCGAGATCTGGTGTTACGGCGCACTATCCCGGTGCCTGAAAAATTCCACCGGATGTAACACGCCATACTGACTGCGCACTCCGGTCGATCCAGTATCCCGGTGAAACAACGGATCGACACCGCCAGTCCCACGCTGATGGGACTGGCATCTGCCAACTGGCGGTCCTATTGAGGGAAAACCCTCATCGTTCCTGCGCATCGCTCTGGCTAAGCTGACCACTCTCTTCCGCAGGAGATCCGCATGAACACCTCAGAGCCCAGCCGCCAGCCCAGCCCCGATCCGGCCGAGCGCGATGCGTTTTTCCCGTCGCCGTATTCGTTGTCCCAGTTCACTTCGGCAACGAGCAACCTGTCCGGTGCGGACTATCCAGACGCACGCAGTGACGGACGCTGGAAAGTGTTGATGATCGCCGCTGACGAACGGTATCTGCCTACCGCCAATGGCCATCTGTTCTCCACCGGCAACCATCCGGTGGAGACGCTGCTGCCGATGTACCATCTGGACAAGGCCGGTTTCGGGATCGACGTGGTCACGCTGTCCGGCAACCCGGTGAAATTCGAATGGTGGGCATTCCCACGCGAGGACCGCAAGATCGGCCGCCTGTACGAGCGCTACGAGTCCCGCTTCCGCCAGCCTCTGCAGCTGGACGACGTGGCGGCCGCGCTCGATGCCGGTTCGGACTATGCTGCGGTGTTCATTCCCGGTGGTCATGGTGCATTGATCGGCCTGCCGGAAAGCCGTGCAGTGAAGGCCACCCTGCAGTGGGCGATGGACAATCAACGCCACATCATCACCCTCTGCCATGGCCCCGCCGCCTTGCTGGCAGCTGGCGTGGACGAAGCCGATGGCAGCTCGCTGTTCCGGGGTTACCGCATCTGCGCCTTCCCCGATGCGATGGACCGGCAGACCCCGGATATCGGCTACATGCCGGGTCAACTACCTTGGTTCTTCGGTGAGCGCCTGGCCCAACAGGGCGTGCAGATCGTCAACGAGGGCATCGATGGCAGCGTGATGCAGGACCGCCTGCTGTTGACCGGCGACAGCCCGCTGGCGGGCAATGCGCTGGGCAAGCTGGCTGCGCGCACCCTGCTGGATGCGTTGGCCGGTCACTGAGAGGACAGGCACTTCCTGCCGGCGCAGGCTGCGTGCTACACAGGACCGCACCTGTGTTCTGCTGCAGGTGTGGCGCCGGCACGCTGTTGCCAGCGGCGGCCGGCAGTCATTGCATCAATAGCGTCTGGCAGCACCCACGACAACAAGGAGCGTGTTCAATGATGCTGCACAGGAAACTGTTCGCGTGTTCATTCGGTGCCGTGCTGGCGGTTGCCACGCTGGTGCCTTCAGCGCCGGCAAATGCCGCCGAAGAGGTCGGCCTGCAGGAAGAGTGCGTGCCCTTCCGTGCCGGCTTCGGCATCCACCAGCGTTGCACGCTGTATGTGGTCTACGACGATGGCACCCGCGTGGCCAGCGACCACTACAACCGCGACGAGAACGGGATGATGTACGACCCCTGATCGCCCAGTGGCATCTGCCGGGCGGTCGCACGCCGTCCGCCCGGCCCTTGCAGCCGCCCATCCCGGCATACCGCTGCCCTGGCCTTCCATGGCATCCTCCATGAAACCGCTTTCATGGAATGGAGGGATTCCACGATGTTGTCTCGCTTCCGAACGTCCGCGCTCTGCGCACTCTTGGCTTTTGCACTGCCCGCCGTGACCTGGGCAGCCTCACCCGCGCCGTTGAAAGTCATGTCATTCAACGTACGCACCCCCGCCGACACCGACCCTGGCAAGCGCTGGCAAGACCGCCGCGATGCCATGGTCAAGGTGATCCAGCAGGCGCACCCGGCGGTGATCGGCACCCAGGAACTGGTGCTGGAGCAGGCCAACTACCTGGCCGAGCACCTGCCCGGCTATCGCTGGTTCGGTGAGGGCCGCCGCGGCGGCAGCGGCGACGAGCACATGGGCGTGTTCTACGACAGCAAGGTGCTGGCGGTGGAGCAGTCCGGCAACTTCTGGCTGTCCGATACACCTGACGTTGCGGGCAGCATCAGCTGGGGCAACCTGTTCCCGCGCATGGTCACCTGGGCAGTGTTCCGACGCCTGGATGATGGCCGTCGCTTCTACTTCATGAACACCCACCTGCCCTACCGCGACGAAGACGAACCGCGGCGGATCAAGGGCGCCGAACTGATCGCCACGCGCGTGGCCGCATTGCCTTCCGATCTGCCGGTGGTGCTTACCGGCGACTTCAACAGCGAGCCCGGCGGCGGCACCTACCAGGCCTTCACCCGGGTGCTGCAGGACACCCGACGCCAGGTCAAGTCGCCGCAGGGTCCGCGCCTGACCTTCCACAACTTCACCGGCACGGCGACCGCCGAGCTGGACTGGGTGCTGGTGCGCGGCTTCCACGCGCGCAGCTTCTTCACCGATGACCGCCGCATTGACGGCGTGCTGCCCTCCGACCACTTCCCGCTGGTTGTTGAGCTGGACTGGCCGAAGCCCTGAGCACTACGGCGGCCCTCGCTACAGCGGGGGTCGCTTGCCCAGCAGGCGGTACAGCGCCTGGTGCTGGTCGCGCGCCTGGCAGATGCGTGCGCCGACGGCGAGGAACACCGCAATGCCGACAAGGCCGCCTCCCAGCATGGAATCGGGCAGCCGCAGGAAACCGATCACCGCAGCCATCGCCGCCAGCACCAGCAGCACCACCACGGCCACCGACAGCCCGGCCCCCGGCAAGCCAGGATCACCGAGCAGCGTCCGTTGGGCAGATTGATTCTGTTCGCTCATGTCCCTGTCCTCCCGTAGTTTCCCCACTAGTTACACGGTGGGCGGGACTTCCGGCAGAGTCAGAAACGTCATGGCGGCGAGAACGCGTGCGGCAACGCACGCGCTACCCTACCGGCACTCTCATTGAGCGGAGACGGCACATGGCCCATCGCAGCCGACTGGCCGGGTTCATCATCGATTGCCAGGATACGCCTGCCGCAGACAGCGCCCGCTTCTGGGCCGCAGCACTGGGCCTGGTGGCTGAGCCTGCCCGTGCCGAAGGCGACGCAGAGTACGCCGACCTGATAGGTGCGCCGGCGGGATTGAACGTGGAGGTGCAGCGGGTCGATCACCCGTCACGGGTGCATCTGGATATCGAAAGCGATGACATCAACGCCGAGGCCGAAAGGCTGGAAAAACTCGGCGCCCGCCATGTCGGTTTCGTAAAACGCTGGTGGGTGATGGAAGCGCCCACCGGCCATCGTTTCTGCATCGTGCGCATGCGCGGTCACGATGTCCCGGCCAACCTCTGGCCATAGCGAAAAAGGGGGACGGAAGCAGATGCTCCCGTCCCCTGTAGATCAGCGCGCCTGGGCCACGCTCGGTGCCTGCGGTGACTGTCCCCAGCCACCCAGCGCCTTGTACACGCCCACCACGCTGACATTGACCTCCGATTCGGCAGCCGCCAGTGCATCATCGGCCACCAACTGCGTGCGCTGCGCGTCAAGCAGGGTCAGGAAGTCTTCCGAGCCCTCGCGATAGCGGATCTGCGCCAGCGATTCGGCACGTCGTGCCGCCTGCGCCTGCTCGACCACGATGGCCAGCCGCGCCTGCTGTTTGGAATAGCGGGTCAGCGCGTTTTCGGTGTCTTCCAGCGCCAGCAGCACGGCCTGTTCGTATTGCGCGGCCACGCCCTCGGCCTCGGCCTTGCTGGCACGCAGGCGTGCCTTGACCGTACCGAAGTCGAATGCCGCCCAGCTCAGCGACGGAGTCAGCGACCAAGCCTTGTTGTTGCCGTTGACCAGGCCACTGGCATCGCCACCGAGGAAGCCGACGAAACCGGACAGCGACAGCCGCGGGAACAGATCGGCCGTGGCTACGCCGACACGCGCGGTGGCGGCAGCCAGGCGACGTTCGGCGACCCGCACGTCGGCACGCTGACGCAGCAGTTCGCGGGTATCGCCCAGCGGCAATGCCTTGGCAAACGCCGGCACCTCGTGCGGTGCCAGCATGGCGGTCAGCACTTCCGGGCGCTGCCCAAGCAGCACGGCGAGCCGGTTGCGCGACTGCGTCTCGGCCACTTCCAGCAGCGGGATATCGGCCTCGATGGCCTTCAACCGTGCGCGACTGCTCTGCACGTCCAGCTCGCTGCCGGCACCCAGTTCCCAGCGTGCCTCGGTCAGCCTCTGCGTATCGCGCAGGTTGACCAGGGTGCGCTGGGCCACCGCGATGCGCTTCTGCGTGCCACGCAACTCAAAGTAGTTGCGTGCCACTTCGGCAGCGATCAGCACCTGCGCGTCAGCGAGGTTGGCCTGCTCTGCGTCCAGGTCGGCACGCGCGGCCTCTGCAGCACGGCGTTTGCGGCCGAACAGATCCAGCTCCCAGCCCGCATCGAAGCCGAGCTGGTAGCTTTCACTGAACACCCGCTGCCCACCCAGCTGCGGATCGGGTTGCTTGCGGCGATCGTAGCTGCCGCCAGCGGTAACGTGTGGCGCCTGGTCGAAGCGGCTCTCGACGAACACTGCACGGGCCTGGCTGACACGGGCGACAGCCACGCGCAGGTCCAGGTTGTCCGACAGCGCGCCGTGCACCAGTTCTTCAAGCACCGGATCATCGAACTGCGCCCACCAGCTGGCCACCGGCGAGGTGGTGCTGAAGACCGGCTGCTGCGCGCCCTGCAGGACGACGGGCTCCTGCACCGGTGCTTTGTAGTTGGGGCCGACGCTGACACAGCCCGCCAGCACCAGGCTGGAGACGGCCATCGCCAGGGTGCGGATCACCATGGCAGCACCTCGCCCAGGTAGGTGAAGCTGCCGCTGGCGCCGGACTCGCCGATCAGCGACATCTGCACGCTGGAGCGTGCGCCCTCGGCGATTTCGATCTCGCCGTTGCCACCGTTCATATCGGTTTTCACGTAGCCGGGGTGCACGGTGTTGACTTTGATCGGCGTGCTGCGCAGCTCATGGGCCAGGGCCAAGGTCCAGCTGTTCACTGCGGCCTTGGACGCGTTGTAGGCCGGGACCTTGAAGTCGTAGATGCCCGAGGTCGGGTCGGCATGCAGGGTCTGCGAGCCGAGCATGCTGGAGACGTTGACGATGCGGCCGGACTTGGCCTGCTTGATAAGCGGCAGGAAGGCCTGGGTCACCGCCACCAGCGCGTACACGTTGGTGTCGAAGGTGCGGCGCCAGGTATCCAGCGACTGCTCCGAAGGCAGCTGCGCCGGGTTCTCGATCATGATGCCGGCGTTGTTGACCAGGATGTCCAGACGACCATGGCGCTGGCGCACCTGCTCGACCGCCTCGGCGATGCTGGCGCCATCGTTGACGTCCAGCTGCAGCGCCTCCACCGGCAGGCCCTCGGCCTGCAGCTTCAGTGCCAGTTCGACAGCGGTCTCGCGCTTGCGACCGGCCAGCAGCGTATGCACGCCGGCCTGCGCCAGCTGGCGCACGGTTTCCAGACCGATGCCGCGGGTTGCGCCGGTGACCAGCGCGATCTTGTTCTGATGGGTGTTCATGGATTCATTGCCTTGGTAGGGGGAAGCGGGCGCCGGTGGTTGCCGGCGCCGCTGTTTTCCATGTCAGTGGTGGATGGTCGGCTCGCCGTGCTGCACCAGCTGGCCACCACCGTTGCGGGTGACGAACTTGCGCAGTGCCACGTAGAACACCGGGGTCAGGAACAGGCCGAACAGGGTCACGCCCAGCATGCCGGCAAACACAGTGATACCGGTCACCGAGCGCACTTCGGCGCCAGCGCCATGCGACAGCACCAGCGGCACGGTGCCGGCGATGAAGGCGATGGAGGTCATGACGATCGGGCGCAGACGCAGGCGGCACGCTTCCAGAGCCGCTTCGACGATGCCCTTGCCGCCCATCTCCAGCTCTCTGGCGAACTCGACGATCAGGATCGCGTTCTTGCACGCCAGGCCCATCAGCACCACCAGGCCGACCTGCACGAACACGTTGTTGTCGCCGCCGGTCATCCACACGCCGAACAGCGCGGACAGCAGGGTCATCGGTACGATCAGGATCACCGCCAGCGGCAGCGACCAGCTTTCGTACAGCGCGGCCAGCACCAGGAACGCCAGCATGATCGCTACCGGGAACACGATGAAGGCAGCCTTGCCCTGGGTCGCCTGCTGGTAGCTCAGGTCGGTCCATTCGGTAGCCATGCCGACCGGCAGCACCTTGGCGGCGATGGCGGTGAGGTTGTTCATCGCTTCGGCCGAGGACAGCACACGCGGGTCGGCTTCACCGGCCAGGTCAGCGGCCGGGTAGCCGTTGAAGCGCAGCACCGGGTCAGGACCGTAGGTTTCCTTGACGGTGACCATCGAGCCGATCGGCACCATCTCGCCACGATCGTTGCGGGTCCGCAGCTTGCCGATGTCCTCGACGCTGTCACGGAACTGGCCATCGGCCTGTGCGATCACCTGCCAGGTACGCCCGAACTGGTTGAAGTCGTTGACGTAGGCAGAACCCAGGTAGGTCTGCAGCGTGTCGAACAACTCGGTCAGCTGTACGCCCTGGGCCTTTGCCTTGACACGGTCCACCTCGGCATCCAGCTGCGGCACGTTGGCCTGGTAGCTGGTGATCGGGAAGGCCATGCCCGGGGTCTGCGCAACCGCACCCTGCATCGACTGCACCGCATTCTGCAACGCGCCATAGCCGAGGTTGCCACGGTCCTGGATGAACATCTGGTAGCCGTTGCCGTTACCGAGGCCGAGGATCGGCGGCGGCATCATGGCGAAGGCAAACCCTTCCTGCAGGCCTGCGATCTTCTGGTTGATCTCCGCATTGATCTGTGCCGCGGTACGGCCATGGCGCTCGCTGAACGGCTTGAGCGGAATGAACGCAACACCGGTGTTGGGCGTGTTGGTGAACTGCAGGGCATTCAGACCCGGGAACGAGATGGTGTGGGCCACACCGTCGGTTTCCTGGGCGATCTTGGCGACCTTGCGCAGCATTTCATCGGTACGCGCGATCGACGAACCCTCCGGCAGCTTCACACCGGCGATCAGGTACAGCTTGTCCTGGGTCGGAATGAAGCCCGGCGGCACCAGCTTGAAGATGAAGCCGGTACCCACCAGCAGCACCGCGTACACCACGAACACCGCACCACGACGGCCAAGGATCTTCGACACGCCACGCTCGTACTTTTCCGAGCTGGACTTGAAGAAGCGGTTGAACGGACGGAACACCCAGCCGAACAGACGGTCGATGATGCGGGTCGGGGCATCCTTCGGCGCGCCATGCGGCTTCAGCAGGCGGGCAGCCAGGGCCGGCGACAGGGTCAGCGAGTTGATCGCCGAGATCACCGTGGAAATGGCGATGGTGACCGCGAACTGCTTGTAGAACTGACCGGTGACGCCCGACAGGAACGCCATCGGCACGAACACTGCACACAGCACCAGCGCGATGGCGATGATCGGCCCGGACACTTCGCGCATCGCCTGATGCGCAGCGGCCAGCGGGGTCAGGCCTTCTTCGATGTTGCGTTCAACGTTTTCCACCACCACGATCGCGTCATCGACCACGATGCCGATCGCCAGCACCAGGCCGAACAGGCTCAGCGTGTTGATCGAGAAGCCCAGCAGGTACAGCGCGCCGAACGTACCGACGATCGACACCGGCACTGCGATGAGCGGGATGATCGAGGCACGCCAGGTCTGCAGGAACAGGATCACCACCAGCACCACCAGCGCGATGGCTTCCAGCAGGGTGGAGACCACTGCCTTGATCGAGTCGCGCACGAAGATGGTGGTGTCATACACCGCCTCGTACTTCACGTCGGCCGGCATGGTCTTCTGCATCTCGTCCATGCTGGCCATCACCGCGTCGCGGATCTCCAGCGCGTTGGCGCCGGGGGCCTGGAAGATACCGATACCCACCGCGTTCTTGCCATCCAGCTGCGAGCGCAGCGTGTAATCGCCGGCGCCCAGTTCAACCCGAGCTACGTCCGACAACCGCACCACTTCACCGTCGGCGCCGCTCTTGAGCACGATGTCGCCGAACTCCTGCTCGCTGCGCAGGCGACCCTGGGCGTTGATCAGGGTCAGGAACTGGCTGTTGGGCATCGGCTCGGCGCCGAGCTGGCCGGCCGAAACCTGCACGTTCTGCTCGCGCATGGCGCGCACCACATCGCTGGCGGTCAGGCCACGCGAGGCAACCTTGTCCGGGTCCAGCCAGGCGCGCATCGCGTAGTCACCACCACCGAAGATCTGCGCGTCGCCCACGCCCTGGATACGTGCCAGCGCATCCTTGACGTGCAGGCGGGCGTAGTTGCGCAGGTACAGGGTGTCGTACTTGCCGTTGGGCGAGGTCAGGTGCACCACCATCAGGAAGGTGGGCGACTGCTTCTGGGTGGTCACGCCTTGCCGGCGGACGTCCTCGGGCAGTCGCGCCTGGGCCTGGGCGACGCGGTTCTGTACCTTCACCGCCGCTTCGTCCGGGTCGGTGCCCGGGCGGAAGGTGATGGTCATCTGCAGCACGCCGTCAGAGCCGGCCACCGACTTGAGGTAGATCATGCCCTCAACGCCGTTGATGGCCTCCTCCAGCGGGGTGGCTACGGTTTCGGCGATCACCTTGGGGTTGGCGCCCGGATAGACCGTGCGTACGACCACCGACGGCGGCACCACTTCGGGGTACTCACCGATGGGCAGCATCGGAATCGAGATCAGGCCTGCGGCGAAGATCACGATCGACAGCACCGCCGCGAAGATCGGCCTGTCGATGAAGAAACGGGAAAAGTCCATGGAAGAATTCCTGGAAAAGGCCGTCGGCGGGCAACAGCCGCCCTGCCCCTCACCAATCTGGTGAAGGCAGTGACGGCTGCCGCTGGCACCGGCAGCTAAGCGGGGACGCGGATCAGGAGCCGGCGGATCAGTGGTTCAGGGCGGCAGTTGCATCGCGACCCGGCGCCGGCGCAGCGGTGGGCTGCATCGCCACCGCCTTCGCCTGCACCGGCATACCGGGCATGAAGACCTTCTGCACGCCATCGATGATCACCTTGTCACCGGCGGCCAGACCCTGCTCGACGATGCGCAGGCCTTCGGCGGTGCGGCCAAGCTGGATGTCGCGGCGCTGGGCCTTGCCATCCTTGTCGACCACGTAGACGTACTTGCGGTCCTGGTCGGTCAGCACGGCCTTGTCGTCGATCAGCATGGCCTGGAACTGACCGCTGCCGAGCAGCTGCACGCGGGCGAACAGGCCCGGGGTGAACTGGCGGTCGGCGTTGTCCAGCAGCGCGCGGACGCGGATGGTGCCGGTGCTGCGGGTCACCTGGTTGTCGAGGAAGTCGACCTTGCCCGTGTGCGGGTAGCCTTCTTCACCGGACAGGCCGACCTTCACCGGCAGCTCGCTGTCGCGCTCGCTCGGGCGTTCGCCCTTGCGTGCCATCTGCGCGTACCGCAGGAAGGTGCTTTCGTCGGCATCGAAATAGACGAACACCGTGTCCAGCGAGACCAGCGTGGTCAGCACGCTGGCGCTGTCACCGGCGGTGACCAGGTTGCCGGCGGTGACCATCGCACGACCGGCACGGCCGTCGATCGGCGCACGCACCTTGGTGAACTCCAGGTTGAGGCGGGCTGCATCCAGGGCGGCCTGCGCAGCCTGCACCGCCGCACCGGACTGGTCGGCGGCCGCGCGACGCTGTTCGGCCGTTTCGGTGGAGATCGCCTGCTGTTCGGCCAGGCGCTTGGCACGCTCGGACTCACTGCGGGCCAGCACCGCCTGGGTGCGGGCGCGAGCCAGTTCGGCGTTGGCGCGGTCGTACTCGGCCTGGTAGCTGCGGGCATCAATGGTGAACAGGACGGCGCCCTTTTTCACTTCTTCGCCTTCAACGTAGTTGACCTTGTCGATGTAGCCGGACACGCGCGGGCGTAGTTCGACGCTCTGTACGGCCTCGACGCGACCGCTGAATTCGTCCCACTGGCTGATCTGCTTGAGCAGCACGGGGGCAGCGCTGACCTGCGGCGGCGGCGGTGCGCCAGCTTCTTCGGCATGGCCACCGCTGCAGGCAGCCAGAACGGCGGCAGCGAGGATCGACACGCCAGCCATCGCCAGGCGATGACGGAAACGATGTGGAGTGGTGTTGGGGGAAGTCATGGCATGCATCCGTACGGAGGGGTGGTACAGCTATTTGAGAATTGCTATCAACTTTTGGCGGCGTATCCTGCGACCTCAACCAAGGCTGAGGTCAAGCAACGCCTGCGGTGTCGCGCCACAGCGGCGGTATTTCCAGGTGCAGCAGCCCGCGCGGCAGTTCGGCATCACTGCTGTCGCAACGGACGATTGCGCGGTTATCGCGGCAACCATCGAGCAGGGACACCACGCGGCGACCGACCAGCAGCGAACTGGGCCATTCGATGCAGGCGTTGGCGGCGTTGGCCGGGGTGCATACCGGGCTGCACACTTCCAGCATCTGCGCGCGAACGCCCACGGCCTGCGCTTCCTGGTGCACCACCTGCGCGTACATGCGCAGCGCGGCCGTGGTGATCGAGGTCTCGCCATAACCGGCCCAGGGCTTCAGCCCGGCCGGGCTGCCGATCATCACGTAGCGACGGGCGTGCACGTTGTCCTGCAGCAGCGGCAACAGATGCCGCACCGCGTGCACATGCGGCATCAGGTCAGCCTGCAATGCCGCCGCCAGTGCGTCACCGCCGCGCTCGACCACACGACCGCGGTTGTACGGACCACCCATTGCCGCGATCACTGCCGCAAGCGGACGCGGACGCTGCGCCACGCGTTCGGCCAGCACGCGTGCCGAGCTGTCGTCGCTGAGCGAACCCAGCATCGTCTGCAGGCCAGGCTCATCGGCAAACTGCTCGTGCAATGCCGCCAGGCGGCGCGGATCGCGGCCGACCACCAGCACGGGGCTGCCGGCCTCCAGCAATGCGCCGACTACACCCTGGCCGACGGCACCGGTGCCGCCGAGAACCAGCACCTCGGGGGTCAGAATCCCATTCACGGGACATTTCCTCCCAAATCCGGGATAGTCCCGATTCGACGCAGTCGGTCCCCCTTCTGCGAAGCAAGGCGCAAGGCACCGCCACGCTGCTGACGCATGGGTGCGGTAAACTCACGAAAGTCCTTGTGTACCAAGGAACTAGGGCGGGATTCGACGGTCATCGCCAGGTCCAGGGCGTTCTGGCCGGCAATCCGGAAGCGGGCAAGAATGTTGCGCAGGCTCATGGCGGACGGGCTCCAATTAGCGAATGGCGCCACGATAGACCTCAAACCCCTACTTGATTAGTCCTGATTAAGGGGAATAATCATCCCGCCCCCGGTCCAATCGTTCTGTCACGATTGCCCCATCCCCGACGTCCAGGATTCCTGACCATGTCCCACGATCTCAACGAGACGCTGATCTTCGTCAAAGTGGTCGAGCAAGGCAGCTTCATCGCGGCTGCCAAATCGCTCGGCCTGCCCAAGACCACGGTCAGCCGCAAGGTGCAGGAACTGGAGACGCGCCTGGGTGCGCGCCTGCTGCACCGGACCACGCGCCGCCTCGGCCTCACCGAAGCCGGTTCGATCTATCACGAGCATTGCCAGCGCATCGCACGCGAGCTTGAAGAAGCCGAAAGCGCGGTCAGCCAGCTGCAGTCCGGCCCGCGCGGCTGGCTGCGCTTCACCGTGCCCTATTCGATCGGCATCACCTGGATCGCGCCGCTGCTGGGCCAGTTCCATGCGCAGTATCCGGAGATCCGCCTGGACATGCACATGGGCAACGAGAAGCTGGACCTGATCGCCGGTGAGGCCGATCTCGCCCTGCGCGTGGGTGCCCTGCCCGATTCCAACCTGGTGGCGCGCAAGCTCGGCAGCCTGCGCACGCAGGTGTTCGCCAGCCCGGCCTACATCGAGCGCTACGGCGAGCCGCTGCATCCGGAAGAGCTGCAGTTCCACCGCATCCTGGCCATGCGCAAGCCGTACCACACCGGCAATTCGCCACGCTTTACCTGGCAGCTGGGCGAGAACGGTGGCGAGCTGCGCGACTTCCCGGTGACGCCGCTGATGACGGCCAACGACATGTCGGCGCTGAATGGCGCGCTGGTGTGTGGCGAAGGCCTGCTGCTGACCGGTGACGTGATGGCAAAGCCCTTCGTCGAGTCGGGCATGGTGCGCCGCGTGCTGGCCGGCTGGACCGGGCCGGAAGTGGATTTCAATGCGGTCTTCGCCGGTGGCCGCCTGGTCTCGCCGAAGGTGCGCGCGTTCGTCGATTTCCTGGTGGAGAAGCTCAACTTCGACGCCAACTACATGCTGGCGCAGTGCCCCGGTGCGAAGCTGGCGCGGCAGCAGCAGGAACAGGAAGAAGCGGCGCTGGCGAGCAGCGGCAAGCGGATTCTGGAGAAGGTGGCTGCGTCGGCGGCGTAATCCACAACAATGCCGCCTCCAATCTCCTGGTAGTCGCCGACCTTGGTCGGCACGGCTCTCCACATGCGCTATCGGCGTGCCGGGCAAGCCCAGCACCCACAAAAATGCCGCCTGCAAGGGCGGCATTTTCGTTCCGGCCGATGGCCTGGCCGGCTCAAGCAACAACGCTGGGCATTATTGTTTGAGGGGAATCACGCGGATCTCGACGCGGCGGTTCTTGGCACGGCCGGCATCTGTGCTGTTGTCGGCAATCGGATAGGATTTGCCAGCGCCCAGGGTCTCGATGCGCACGCTCTGCACGCCTTGGCCGATCAGGTACTGCGCCACCGAATCGGCGCGTTCCTTGGACAGGCGGTTGTTGACCGCGTCGCTGCCGATGCTGTCGGTGTGGCCGACCACTTCGATCATGGTCTGGTTGTAATCACGCAGGGTGCCGGCAACGCCATTGAGCGAGCCGTAGAACTGCGGCTTCAGTGCCGACTTGCCGAAGTCGAAGGTGATGCCGTCCGGCAGGTTCAGCATGATGTTGTCGCCCTGGCGCTCGACGTCGATGCCGGTGTTGGCGGTGCGCTCGCGCAGCGCGCGCTCCTGGCGATCCTGGTACTGACCCACGGCGGCGCCACTGAGTGCACCGATACCCGCGCCGATCAGCGCATGCTGGCGACGCTCGGTCGCGCTGTCGCCGGTCAGCAGGCCCGCGGCCACGCCGATGGCGGTACCGATCAGGGCGTTGCGGCCGGTGCGGTTCTGCTGCTCGGTCGGGTTGCCGTATGGATCACTCTGCACATAGGAGCCGCCGGTGGCGCAGGCCGACAGGACGGCCGCACTCATCAGGGCCAGTGCGACGTTGCGGGTGGTGTTGCGGATCATGGTGTTCTCCTTGGTTTCCGGTCGGGCCGGCGGCTTGCGGGCGGCAACGAGGATAAACAGCCGGACGCGATGTCGGCATGATGATCGCACTGGTCGACAGGGGCGTGTTCAGCTAGCTGTCTGGACCGCTCAGCCAGTGCTTTACCCCGCTGCCGACTGGCGGTAGGCAGCGAGTGCCGCGTCCCGACCTGCCGCCAGGTCCACCAGCGGCGTGCGCGGATACCCGGGCGCGCGTTCGGCCAACAGCTGCGGGTGCTGCGAGGGAGCGAACCGCGCCTTCACCGGCAGCGCCGCCAGCTCCGGTACCCAGCGACTGATGTAGCGCGCCTGTGGATCGAACTTCTCGGCCTGGGTGACTGGATTGAATACACGGAAATAGGGAGCCGCGTCGGCACCGGTACCGGCCACCCACTGCCACCCCATCGTGTTGTTGGCCAGGTCCGCATCCACCAGCGTGTCCCAGAACCAGTGCGCGCCGTGCAGCCAATGCGCGCGCAGGTGCTTGCACAGGTAGCTGGCGACGATCATCCGCACCCGGTTGTGCATGTAGCCGGTATGCCAGAGCTCGCGCAGGCCAGCATCGACAATGGGCACGCCGGTGTTGCCGCGCTGCCAGTCGTGCAGCTGGGCGGCACTGGGGTTGGCCCAGGGGAAACGGTCGAAACGCGGATTGAGATTGTCCGTGGGCGTTTTCGGGAAGTGGTGCAGCAGGTGGTAGGCGAAATCACGCCAGCCGAGCTGGCGCAGGTAGCCGTCGATGTCGGCATCGCTGCCAGCACTGCGCAGGCGTTCCAGCGCGTGGGCGATGCGCCACGGGGCGATTTCGCCGAAATGCAGGTGCGGCGACAGCCGCGAGGTACCGACCCGGTCCGGCAGGTCGCGCTGCTCGCGATAGCCGCGCAGCGCACCCTCCTCGAACACGGACAGCGCCTCGAGCGCGCCGGCCTCGCCCGGCTGCCAGTGCTCCCAGAAGCCGGAGTCCCACTGCAATGGCGGCGCCAGCTGCAACGCGTCCAGCGCCAGGCCTTCAACCGTGTGTGCGGCCAACGTGCGCGGCGCCTCCTGCAGGGCCGGCAATCGCCAATGATTGAGTACGTTGCGCCAGTACGGAGTGAATACCTTGTAGGGCTGCCCTTGCTGGGTAGCGATGTCCCAGGGCTCGAGCAGCAGGCTGCCGTTGCAGCTCTGCGCATCGATACCCTGCTCGCGCAGCATGCGCTTGATGGCGGCATCACGCGGTTGTGTCGCCGGTTCGTACTTGCGGTTCCAGTACACCGCCTCGGCGCCGGTCTGCTGCACCAGCTCCAGCAGGGTCGGCAGGCTGTCACCGGCGCGCAGGACCAGCGATGAACCCCGTGCACGCAGGTCGGCATCCAGCGCTGCCAGCGAACGATGGCGCCACGCATTGGAGGCCGCGCCCGGCGCCCACTCGCCCTCTTCGTGCGGCGCGTGGATGTACACCGGCACCACATCGTGGCCCGCTTCCAGCGCTGCCTGCAGCGCCGGATTGTCCTGCAACCTCAGGTCCCGACGGAACCATACCAACGCTACCGACACCTGCACCGCCTCTCTGTTGCTGGGCGGCCATGATAGCCAGTGGCGGTGAAGGCGATGCGTGCGACCGGCTCTGCTAGGCTGCGTGCTCTTCCGCCTCCGCCCTGCCCTCGTCATGGATGATCTCCGCGCCACGTTTGCCCGCTTCGGCCCCCTGCAACCGCAACACGCTGATGCGTGGCAAGGACCATTCCCGTTGCCGGACGTGCTAGCCGGATTCTATGCACACGTCGGCCCGTTCGGTGAGGTATTCAACGCTGCAAAAGGCCCCAGCGGCATCACCATTCCGGGCGTAGAGGTGTGGCTGCCGCCGTTGCAGCGCCTGTGGGCCTGTCAGGCGGGCTACCGCTGGAATGGCATTGATGGCGAACCGATCGGCGACTGGCCAGCGCACTGGCTGGTGATCGCCGACCGTGGCGCCGATCCTCTCATCCTCGACATCAACGATGGCCGCGTGCTGTTCGCCCGTCATGGCGCGGGGCATTGGGAGGGCAGTGACTTCGTTGCGGACCTTCCGACACTGATGGCCGCGCTGGCGGCCGCCGGCAGCGTTTACCTGGAGGCCGATGAGGACCTGTACAGCGATGACGATGATGGCGGGATCCGTCCCGTCCATCGCGAAGCGGCGCTACGCGCTGTCGCCGCAGTGCTGGGCGGCACGGATGAAGCAGAACTGTTCCTGGACGCGATGCAGTAGATCCACGCCATGCGTGGATGGTGTACGGGAAGATTCAATCCACGCATGGCGTGGATCTACTTCATGCCTTCCCTGATCACCCGCCCGTCTTTCTTTCCAGCGGCGCCTGCTTCAGCGGTGCGGCCAGGAACGGGTGCAAAACCGAATCCGCGGCAGCCACCACGCTGCCCATCAGCAGCAGGGCAACGGCGATAGCGACCATCGGAACGATGCGCGGGCGCATGCTCATCGGTCTGTCCTCACTCCCAGCAGCGGTCGGTACGGCCCTTGGCGGTCTGGGCGCGCGCGCAGTCACGCGGGGCAATTCGTCCTTCCTGCTGCTCCACCCGCTGCTTGCCGCCATTGTCATCGCGCTTCAGCTCGAAGGCGTCGTACAGGCGTCCGGTGACCGTGCGCGCTTCATAACGCAGGTGCTGCGGATCGATACGCAACACCTGGAACAGTTGGGTGTCCTCGCCCACAGGTTCCATCGTCCTGCGTGCTTCGTCCGACAGCCGGTACTGCTTCGGCCCTGCTACGGTCACCACGTACTGCGGCGTTGCCGCCTGCCCTTCACCGCGACGGCCGTAGGTGTGGTCATGCCCCTGCAGCACCAGATCCACCTTGTGGCGTCGCACCACCGGCAGCAGCACCTTGCGCAGGGCGGCGTTCTCGCGGCCCTCACGCGGTGAATAGAACGGCTGGTGCAGCAGCACGATCGTCCACGGCTGCCGGTTGCCGGCCAGCACCTTGTCCAGCCACTGCGCCTGCGCCTTGGCGGTGCCGAGATCCAGCGCCGAAGTGCCATCGACCACGGCCACGCGCACACCCTGCGCATCGAACCAGTAGCTGGTACCCGCCGCCGCATTGGCACCGTTGCCTGGCAGGGCGAAGGTCATCGGCCAATGACGGCCCAGCACGCGACGTTCCTGCGGGGTGTCCTCGAATTCCTCGAAATACTCGTGGTTGCCGATCGCCGGCGCCACCAGTGTCTCCTGCGCCAGCCAGCTGGTGGCGGCGAACCATTCGCCCCATTCGCTGTCGTCCATGTTGTCACCACCACTGACCAGGTCACCGGCGAACAGGCTGATCCGCGCATCTGGTGCAGCCTTCTGCGCAGCCCGCACCACGCGGCTGACGTGACTGACATTCTTGTTCTGGGTATCACCGAAATACAGCAGGGTCAGTGGCTGGCCGGCAGCGGCCAGCGTGCGCAGCTGGTTCCACGCGCTCCAGCTGCCATTGCCCTGCACGCGATAGACATACAGGGTGTCCGGCTGCAGGCCATCGATGTCGGCGCGATGATGATGCGACAGACCATTCTCGGTCTGCAGCACCTGGGTCGTTGCGCGCACCTGGCGGATGCCTTCGATGGCCGGTGAATCGTCGGCCAGTGCGATCTCCAGCAACGGCGACTGCACGCTGCCATCGGTGCGCCAGGCCACCGCGAAACCGTGGCTGGGGTCGACCGACGGAGAAGCAACGATGCGGTCCGGCACCGGTGCCGCCGCGTAGTAACGGCTGCCCGACGGCACCTGGGTGTTGGGCTCGGCCGCCGCCATCGCCAGCGATGGCAATGCCAACAACAAGCCGATCGCGAGCACGCGCATCGAACGCGCGCTCACGAACCGCACTCCAGCGGCAGGGCCAACTGCTTGGCAATGCTCTCCCAATCGAATGCCACCACGCCCTGGTCATCGTGCACCGCATACAACGCACCGTGCGGGAATCGCGGTGTCGGCTGCTGCATCATCCAGATGCCATCGGTGTTGGCCACGGTATTGCCCTGGAACGCGCCCACCGGCTTCAGCGTGTGGCGGTCGAACAGATGGAACACGCTGCGCTGCTTGCCCTGCTCGGTGGTGATCCACCAGCCATCCTTGCCGCAGGTGCGCAGCATCACGCCTTCGGCCTGCGCCTTGAACACGTCGCGACCGAAGGTGGTGCCGGTGAAGCGCCCGGCCAGGGTGTAGACCTTGAATTCGCTGGCGTAGCTTTCGTCCTCTTCGGCGATCAGCAGGCGATCATTGGCCGGATCACCCCAGATCGATTCGACCACGCGCAGCGCGCCGGCTTCGCTGGTATCACCGATGCTGGCCGACAGCGTTGCCTGGACCCTGGTACCGTCGCGGGTCACGTGGTACTGGCGCACGCGCTTGTCCAGCTCGGCCAGCGGCGGCAGGATGTCCTTGCCCTGTGCATCCTCGCCGTTGTCCCAGGAGTCGGTGACGTAGACGCTGTAGCCATCGGCTCGACGATCCACCCACAGGCCGTAGGGCTTGCGCAGGTCGTCGGCACCGAAGGTGGCCAGCGGAGTGAAGTCCGGCAGCGAAAGCACCTGCACGCGATGATTGTCGCGCTCGACGATCCACAGCAGGTCATCGATCATCGCGATGCCATTGGGACGATCGAACTGGCCCAGGCCGGTGCCGGTGCTGCCGACGTCACGCAGGTGCTGGCCATTGCTGCCGTCGTAGACCACCAGCTTGTCGGTGGCCTTGGCCGTGGCGATCAGCCAGGTCTTGCCATCCGGTGCCTGCCAGGAGGCGGGCGAATCGATGTTGTCGGCCGGGGTCATCGGGGTCAGGAAGGCCTCGGCGATGGTCACCACCTTGCGTTCGACGGGGGCCACAGCGCCCGTCGCCGCAGCCGCTGCAGGCGCCTTGTCCGCTGCCGGCGTGCAGCCGGCGGCAAGAACGGCTGCCAGCGAGGCGGCCATCAGGGTCATGCCGCGCGCCATCACAGCGCCACCTTCAGGCCTACGGCGTAGGTGCGGCCATATTCCTCCATCTGCAGGGTGCGCGAGCGCGTGCCCTGGTACAGCTCCAACGGCTTGTCCAGCAGGTTCTGCGCTTCGAAATACACGCTCACGTTCGCGTTGAACTTGTAGTCCAGCGAGAAGTCGAGCTGGGTGTTGGGCGCCACGTAGATATCGAACGCACGGCCCTTGCCGATACTGTCCAGGTACTCGCTGCGGTAGACCGCCGCCAGACGCGTGCTGAGACCGTACTTTTCGTAGCCGATGTGGGCGCTGTACACGTGCTTGGAGGCACGCGGCAGGGTGAAGTCCTCACCGGCGCGATCCTCGATGCCCGCGTCGAATTCGGTATCCAGCCAGGTGCCGCTGGCGCCCACCAGCAGGCCGTCCAGGCCGGCGGGCAGGAAGGCCAGCTGCTGCTGCCAGTTCAGCTCCGCACCACGCACCGTGGCCTTGCGGCCATTGATCGGCTGGGTCACGTCGAAACCACCGTAGGCCGGATCATTGGTGCGCACCGTCTCGACGATATAGCCGTTGATGGACTTGTGGAACAGACCGAGCGAGACGATGCCGGTGCTGCCCAGGTACTTCTCCACCGACAGATCGATGTTCTTCGACTCGTACGGGTCCAGCTCCGGGTTGCCCAGGCGCACTTCCTCGTCGCCACGACTGTAGCCTACGCGCGGCGAGATATCACCGAAGGACGGGCGCGAAACCGTCTTGTTGGCCGAGGCACGCAGCACCCAGTCATCGGCCGCGTCGTAGCGCAGGTGCAGGCCCGGCAATACGTTGGTGTAGCTGCTGTTGGCCACGCGCGGGGTTACGGTGTAGCTGCGGCCGTTGGCAGCCACATCGACCTGGTTGCCCTCGGCCCTGAAGCGGGTGTTCTCCACACGCACGCCGCCGATGATGCGCAGCGCACCGACATCCCAGGTCCCCATGGCGTAGCTGGCGAAGATGTCTTCACTGGCGATGTAGTCCTCTTCCAGCGAGGTCATCGCGTTGGCGCCGACATCCTGCGGACGGGCACTGAACTGGCCACGGTTGGCCGCCCAGTACGCGCGCATCGCGTCCGAATCCATGCCGTCACCCAGGGTGCCGTGGCGGTGATCCGGGGAGCCGGTGGTCCAGCTGGACAGGGCAACCTTCGGGCCGACGCGCAGTTCGCTTTCGTCGACGTTGACCTCGCGGTCGCGCCAGCGCCCCAGCAGGCCGAACTTGATGCTGCTGCTGTCGCCATCGAAGCGCACGTTGACCTGTGCGCTGTGCTCCTTGTCGTTCACCTGCTTGGGCGAAATCACGAAGCGGTCGAACGCGTAGTTCGCGTTGTCCAGCCACTGCGGATTGTCGAAACTGTAGCTGGGCAGGCGGCTGCTCTGGTCCAGCGTACCGTTGAAGGCCTTGCCGTTGAGCTTGAAGCGCGCCTCCATTTCATCGTTCACCCGCTCTTCGGTACGGGTGAAACCAACCTTGTAATCGACCACGGCGTTGGTCAGCTTGTTCTCGCCGCCCAGGCTGGCCGCAAAGGTGTTCTCTTCCTTGGTGCGGTAGCGCATGCGCTTGTCGATGGAATCCTTCGGCATGCCGTCCAACCGGTACTGGTCGGTACCGGTCTTCACCATCTTGGCGTCATCGAAGTTGAAGATCACCCGCTGGCGGGTTTCGGCATCATCGAACTGGCTGTACAGCGCACGCAGGTAGTACTTGCTGTCCTCGTTCGGACGCCAGTCCAGGTTGAGATTGGCGCCGATGCGCTTGCGCTCGATCTCATACTTGCGGTGCTGCAGGTTGATCGCGGTGACGTCGCCCGGTGCGGCATCATCTTCGCCGTCGTACTCCACTTCGGTGTTGTCCGATTCGAACTTGCGCTTCTGGTAGTTCACGCCCAGCGCCACGCCGAAGGTGTCGTTGAACACTTCGCTGTAATTGAAAGCGGCCTTCGGGCTGGTTTCGCCGGACAGCTGCTGGTGGCTGGCTTCGATCTTGCCGCGCAGGCTGCGGCCGTCACGATCGAAGGCCGAGGCCGACTCGACCAGGATCGCGCCGCCGATGGCGTCGCCCGGCATGTCCGGGGTGGGCGACTTGACCACGCGCAGGCGCTCGGTCGAATCGGACGGAATCACATCCAGTGGCGCGGCACGACTGGAATCTTCCGGGGTGCCGATGGCGATGCCGTCGACGCTGACGCTGTTGAGGTTGGCATCCAGACCACGTACCACCACGAAACGGCCTTCGCCCTGGTCGCGGGTCACGCTGATGCCCGGCAGGCGCTGCAGCGACTCGGCCACGTTCTTGTCCGGGTACTGGCCCAGCGCGTCGGAGGACACGGCGTCTTCGATGGCATCGCTGCTGCGCTTGAGGTCAACCGCACGCACCTGCGATTCCAGCTGCGCGCGCACTTCGATGCGGTCCAGATCGGTCGCTGCGGCGCCCCCCCCTGCCACGGCAGCGGCAGCGTTTTCGGCCGCCAGCACGGACGGGCTGGCCGTCACCAGCAACGAGAGGCTGATTGCCAGGCCCAACGTGTTCTTCTTCTGCACAGCTATCCCCAACGGTGTAAAGATTGGGTCAGCACGGTATGTCCGGCAGGTTGCATGGACATGACACCGGTGGTGCGGGGGCCGGAACAACGTGCCTGCCACGCATTCGGCTTCGGCATTGGGTTCAGGCAAAATGGGGGCCTCCCCTCTTCCCAGACCCTCCCATGAAGATCGTCGAAGTGCGCCACCCGCTGGTGCAGCACAAGATCGGCCTGATGCGCAACGCCGCGCTCAGCACCAAGGATTTCCGCGAACTGGCCAACGAACTGGGCACGCTGCTGGCTTACGAGGCCACCGCCGACCTGGAAACCGAGCCTCACACCCTGCCGGGCTGGTCCGGTCCGGTTACCGTGCAGCGCATCGCCGGCGCCAAGATCACCGTGGTGCCGATCCTGCGCGCTGGCCTGGGCATGCTCAGCGGTGTGCTGTCGCTGATCCCGGCCGCCCGTGTCAGCGTGGTCGGCCTGCAGCGCGATGAAGAAACCCTGCAGCCGGTGCCCTACTTCGAGCGCCTGACCGGCCGACTGGAAGAGCGCGATGCGCTGATCCTCGACCCGATGCTGGCCACCGGCGGCACCCTGATCGCCACCATCGACATGCTCAAGCGCGCCGGTGCACGCCGTATCAAGGGCATCTTCCTGGTTGCCGCGCCGGAGGGCATCGAAGCGGTCAAGGCCGTGCACCCGGACGTGGAGATCTACACCGCCGCGATCGATGCGCAGCTCAACGACAAGGGCTATATCCTGCCGGGCCTGGGTGATGCCGGTGACCGCATCTTCGGCACCCGCGTGGGCTGAGATCAGCCAGGGTCGGAGCGCTTTCGAAACGAAAGTGCTCCACCTGCTCCAGGCACGTTCACACCGGCCTTGCGGCGACGGGCGAATGCTCCGCGCACCCGCCCTGCCCTGGAGGCGCCGTGAGAGCATCATTCCTGAGCGCATGGCCGACTGTTCGGCCAAGAACAAGGGGCTGAAAGGCGACGCCTACAAGTCCGCGCAGAGCGCATGCCTGAGCTCGCACGCAGCCGCCCCGGCAGCCCCTGCCACGCCGGAGGACCGCATGAAGAAGTGCAACGCCGACGCCGCGACCAAGAAGCTCGCCGACGAAGCCCGCAAGACCTTCATGAGCAGCTGCCTGAGAGCATCGTAAGCACGGCGAAGAAAGGCCCCATCCACGCATGGCGTGGATCTACTGAAGGAAGTCCCATCCACGCATGGCGTGGATCTACTGGCCACCGGAAAACTGTCGAAGGCGGGGCGGTGTCGGATTGCGGGGTGTCAGCCGCATGGATGCGGCTGCCAAGCCTACACGGACGTACTTGCGGCGTCCCCGCAATACGACACCGCCCCGCCAACCCACGGATAGCCCGCTGTTGCTGTTGCCGTTGATTCGGCAGGTGCAGGGCGCAGCCCTGCCGGCAAACCTCACCCCAACGCCCGCGCCTTCAGCTCGCCCTGCTCATGCAGCGTAACGAAACGCCCCTTCTCATCCCGCCCGACCTGCGCCAGCGCAACCTGCGGGTCGTGAGTGAAGAACAGATGCACGTTGCGCGCCAGCTTGTCCTCCAGGAACTGCCGCTTCTCGTCGATCAGCAGTTCGGCATTGCGGTCGTAGCCCATCGTGATCGGCACGTGCACCCACGAACGACCGGGAATCAGATCGGCGCAGAACACCACGCCGCCGTGCGCCCCCTCGCCTGCACGTGCCTGCCCGACGATCTCGGCCAGCATCAGCCCCGGCGTGTGGCCGTCGCTATAGCTGAAACGCACGCTGTGGCCGAGCACCTTCGAATATTCACCGTCCACCACTTCCAGGCGCCCACTGGCCTGCAGCAGGCCAGGCAGTTCCGGAATAAAACTGGCACGGTCGCGCGGGTGCGGCTGCAACGCACGCTGCCAATGCTGCGCACCAACCACGTATGTCGCATTGGGGAACAGCAGTTCCGGTTCACGGCCTTCGCGCCACGCCGCCAGCAGGCCACCGGCATGATCGAAATGCAGATGGCTGAGCACCACCACGTCGATGTCTTCGTGCTCGAAGCCGGCTTCGCGCAGTGAATCAATCAGCACATGCTGGCTTTCCTGCACGCCATAGCGCTCGCGCATGCGCGGATCGAAAAACGCACCGATGCCGGTTTCGAACAGCACCGTCTTGCCTTCCAGCGGGCTCGCCAACAACGCACGACAGGCCAGCTCGATGCGATTGAGCTCATCCGGTGCTGCCCATTTCTCCCACAACGCACGCGGTGCGTTGCCGAACATCGCACCGCCGTCCAGGCGCTGGGTATTACCGCGGATCGACCATAGTTTCATGGCGCAATTATCGGTCGCCGCTCGTTAAATAATCGCTAGCGGGAAAATGAAAAACCCCGCCGTTGCGGGCGGGGTTCTCAGGGTTGTGTCCGCCGGGCATGGCCCGCCGCTACCGCCGGATCAGGGAGCCGGCACAACCTGGGCACTGCCGACCGGGTTGCGCGGGTCGCTGCCACCAAACAGTTTGTTGGCCTTGCGGTCCCACTCCACCGTCTGCAGGTTGCCCCACACATGGCTGGAGCCACGGCCACCGGCAGCGACCTCGCCCGGCAGGTCGATCTTGTGGCCCATCGCCTGCAGCTGCTTGATGGTGCCAGCGTCGAAAGCATTGCTTTCCGCTTCGATCAGGTCCGGCAGCCACTGGTGGTGGTAGCGCGGCAGCGCAGCGACCTGCTGCGCATCCAGGCCAGCGTCGTAGCCGAGGATGCCCAGCAGCACCATGGTGATGATGCGGCTGCCACCAGGCGTGCCCAGCACGATCACCTTGTCGTCGTTCTCCATGAACGTCGGCGTCATCGAACTGAGCATGCGCTTGCCCGCTTTCGGTGCATTGGCGGCGTACCCCATCACGCCAAAGGCGTTGGGTGTGCCCGGCTTCAGCGCGAAGTCGTCCATCTCATTGTTCAGCAGCACGCCGGTGCCCTTCGGAATCAGGCCCGAGCCATACAGCAGGTTGACGGTCTGGGTGGCGCCGACACGGTTGCCGTCACGGTCGATGATCGAGAAATGGGTGGTCTCGTCATCTTCCAGCGGCGTCGGGTTGCCCGACAGCAGGTCGCTGGGGGTAGCCTTTTCCGGGTGGATGGTCGCACGCAGGCCCTGCGCGTAGTCCTTGCTGGCCAGCACCTTCTGCGGGATCTGCACGAAATCCGGATCGCCGAGGAAGAAGGTGCGGTCGCGGTAGGCACGGCGCATCGACTCGACCACCAGATGGGTGCGGTGCGCCGCATCCATCTGCTTGATGTCCCAGCCTTCCAGGATCTGCAGCATGCTGGCCAGCGCGATGCCACCGGAAGACGGCGGCGGCGCGGTGGTGATCTTCCAGCCGTTGTAGTTGAAGACGATCGGCGCGCGCTGCTTGACGCGGTAGCCGGCCAGTTCCTCGGCGGTCCACTTGCCACCGGCCTGCTTCACGCCGGCCAGCAGCAGCTTGCCGGTCTGGCCCTTGTAGAAGCCATCGAAGCCGCCGGCTGCCAAGCGTTCCAGGGTCTGCGCCAGCTCCGGCTGCTTGAACAGGTCACCGGTGGCGATCGGCTTGCCATTGCGCAGGTAGACCTCGCGCGTGCCGGGATAACGCTCCATCACTTCACGGCGCGAGGCATAGCCCTTGGCCATGCGCTCATAGACCGGGAAGCCTTCACGCGCGATGCGGATCGCCGGCTGCAACGACGCTGACAGCGGCAGCTTGCCGTGCTTGGCCGACAGTTCGACCAGCGCCGCCGGCAGGCCCGGAATACCGGCCGACCACGGGCCGTTGACCGAGCGGTCGCGGTCCAGGTCACCCTTCTTGTCGAGGAAGGCCTGCGGCGTGGCCGCGGCCGGCGCGGTCTCGCGCGCGTCCAGCATCACGTCCTTGCCGGTGGCCGCATCATGCAGCAGGAAGAAGCCGCCACCGCCCAGTCCGGAACTGATCGGCTCGACCACGGCCAGGGTGGAGGACACCGCCACCGCCGCGTCGAAGGCGTTGCCGCCCTGGGCCAGGATGTCGACACCAGCCTGGGTGGCCAAAGCGTGGCCGCTGGCGATGGCGGCGCCATCAGGGCGCTCGGCGCGGGCCGGGGCATCAGCCCAGGCAAGGGGGCTCAGCAGCAGGCCGAGCAACAACAGGGGGCGGGCGAACGGCTTCATTCGGATGGGGGCTCCGCATAGAGTTCGGGATGATCGTGCTGCAGTTGGCGCAACTTGGCCAGCAGCTCGATTTCGGTTTCGACGATATCCGGATCGGGGTCGATGCACTCGACCGGGCAGACGACCACGCACTGCGGTTCGTCGAAATGGCCCACGCACTCGGTACAGCGGGCGGGGTCGATCACGTAGATGGTTTCACCCATCGTGATGGCCTGGTTCGGGCAGGCCGGCTCGCATACGTCACAGTTGACGCAGAGCTCATTGATTTTCAGCGACATGGCGATACTCCACGCCCGCGCCTTGGGACAAGGACCGGCCTGCGCGGGCGCGCGGGCCGGTCAGGTCATCAGCGGCGCCCATCGCAGGGCGCCGCCCGGGTCGTGCCGCAGCACGACCGCCTCGGCTCGGTCTTACTTGGCTTCGACGAAAATGTACTCGGCACCGGTCGGCTGGACCACGGCCTGCACGCGGGCGTTGTCGGCGGACTGGCCGATGAAGACGACGCGCACGCCCTTCATGGAATCCGGCGAGACGTCCTTGAACACGACCTGGATCATGTCAGCCATCTTGCCCGAGGCCGACGAACCGAAGGCCAGCATGTTGCCCGGCTGCACGCCACGGGCCACGGCCTGGGTCGCGCTTTCGGTCTGGCGCTCGTACTTGGCCTGGAAGTCCGGGTCGGTTTCCGGCGAGAGGTAGTACAGGAACGGGCTGTTGGTGATGTTGCCCATGTTCTGGATGGCCACTTCCTGCAGGTACTTCTTCCAGCCTGCGTCGTCTTCCTTGGCCGGGGCGACCAGCGCCTGCTTGGCTTCGTCGACCGGAGCGGCTTCTTCCTTCTTGCAGGCGGTGAAAGCCAGGGCAAACGAGGCGATCAGCATCGCGCGCATGGTGTTGTTCATGGGTTTCCTCCCGGAATGTTGCGTGTTGGTGTGCGTAATGGGGTGCGTGGTACTACAGGATCTACTGCGGGCCGGGGCTTACGACTGCGCCGACTTCGCTTCGCGGACCTTGCGCAGCGCCTCGAGCACGGCGGCCGGCACGAAGCCGGACACATCGCCCCCCAGGCGTGCGATCTCGCGGACCAGCGAGGACGAGATGAAGCTGTGCTGCTCGGCCGGGGTCAGGAACAGGGTCTCGACCTCCGGAATCAGGTGGCGGTTCATGCTCGCCATCTGGAATTCGTACTCGAAATCGGACACCGCGCGCAGTCCGCGCAGCAGCACACCGCCCTGCACCGAACGTACAAAATGGGCCAGCAGCGTATCGAAGCCGATGACCTCGACGTTGCTGTGGTGGCCCAGGGCGCCACGCGCCAGCTGCACGCGCTGTTCCAGCGGCAGTGCCGGCCCCTTCGAGGGGCTCTGCGCCACGCCCACCACGACCTTTTCAAACAGCGGCGCGGCCCGGCTCACCAGGTCGATATGACCGTTGGTGATGGGGTCGAACGTGCCGGGATAGACGGCGATGCGGCGGTTGGCCACGGTCATGGGCGGTTGCAGATGTTCAGATGAGGTCAAAGTGTAGCAGCGGCACGGCGGTACAGGGCAAAGCGCACCTCGCGGGTGCTGCCATCGCGGTGCAGCAGCCATTCCGGGGGCAGCACCGGCACGTGGCTGGCCGGCGACTCCAGGTACAGCCAGGCATCGGCGGCCAGATGCCGCGGCAGTTGGGCCAGCACGTCCTGCCACAGGCCATCGGCAAACGGCGGGTCGACGAACACCAGATCCGCCTGCTGCGCCGACGCGGCCTGCAGCCAGCGCAGCGCATCGGCCTGGGCGACCGTGATCTGGTCGGTGGCCTGCAGTTTGGCCACGGCAGCAGACAGATTGCGCGCCAGTTGCGCATCGCGCTCGACCAAGGTCGCATGCGCGGCACCGCGCGAGACGGCCTCCAGGCCCAGCGCGCCGCTGCCGGCGAACAGGTCCAGCACGCGTGCCCCGCCCAGCTTGGGCATCAGCCAGTTGAACAGGGTCTCACGCACGCGGTCGCTGCTGGGCCGCAGGCCCGGCAGGGTTGGCACCGGCAGCCGGGTATTGCGCCAACGCCCGCCGATGATGCGGACCTGGCCGTCATTGCCACCACGGCCGCTCATCGGCGCCCCCGGCGGGAGGTATTCGAGAATTTCAGCATGAGCGGGATTGTAGTTCGGCCGGGCTGGGCCCGGCACCCGCAGAGGCCGAAGCAACGTCAAAAGTTGGTTTCCTGTGGGTTGGCGGGGTGGGTCCGGTTGAGGGGGCCGCTGCAAGTACGTCCATGTAAGCTCGGTCGCCGCATCCATGCGGCTCACGCCCCCTCAACCGGACCCACCCCGCCTTCGACAGTTTCCTGCGATCTGTCGGAACGGCTCGTGGGGTTTCGATATCTGAGAGATTTCATCCACGCATGGCGTGGATCTACTGCAGGTCGCGACGATCTGTCGAAGGCGGGGCGGTGTGGGTGGGCTGGACCGTTGGCGCCATGGATGGCGCCATCGAGCCCCATGGATGGGTTTACGGCGTGTCCTGCCCACCCACACCGCCCCGCCATCCCATGGAATGCCCGCTGTTGCTGTTGATTTGGCCTCGGCGGGTGCCGGGCGCAGCCCGGCCGACCAACCCCTTGATTTCGGGACAATCACCCTTACCCCTTGGCGAGGCCGCACGCGCTTGCGCGGCATTGCACATGGAGCCCTAACCGATGACCGAGACGATCCAGACCGAAACCCTTGGCTTCCAGACCGAAGTCAAGCAGCTGCTGCAGTTGATGATCCACTCGCTGTACTCCAACAAGGAAATCTTCCTCCGCGAGCTGGTCTCCAATGCCGCCGACGCCGCCGACAAGCTGCGCTTCGAGGCCCTGACCCAGCCGGCCCTGCTGGAAGGCGACAGCGAGCTTCGCGTGCGCGTCAGCTTCGATCCGGCCGCCCACACCATCACCATCGAAGACAACGGCATTGGCATGAGCCGCGCCGATGCCATCACCCACCTCGGCACCATCGCCAAGTCCGGCACCGGCGACTTCCTGCGCCAGCTGTCCGGCGACCAGAAGAAGGATTCGCAGCTGATCGGCCAGTTCGGCGTCGGCTTCTACAGCGCCTTCATCGTCGCCGATGAGGTCGAAGTCACCTCGCGTCGCGCCGGCCTGGCAGCCAATGAAGGCGTGCGCTGGACCTCGCGTGGCGAAGGCGATTTCGACGTTGCCACCATCGACAAGGCCGAGCGCGGCACCCGTATCGTCCTGCACCTGAAGGATGGCGAGCACGACTTCGCCGACGGCTGGCGCCTGCGCAGCATCCTCAAGAAGTACTCCGACCACATCGGCCTGCCGATCCAGATGCCCAAGGAAGGCGGCGAAGAAGGTGCTGCCGTCGAATGGGAAACCGTCAACCGCGCCAGCGCGCTGTGGACCCGCCCGCGCACCGAGATCAGCGATGCGGAGTACACCGAGTTCTACAAGCACGTCGCCCACGACCACAGCGACCCGCTGGCGTGGAGCCACAACAAGGTTGAAGGCAAGCTGGAGTACACCTCGCTGCTGTACGTGCCGGGCCGTGCGCCGTTCGACCTGTACCACCGCGATGCGCCCAAGGGCCTGAAGCTGTACGTGCAGCGCGTATTCGTGATGGACCAGGCCGAGCAGTTCCTGCCGCTGTACCTGCGCTTCATCAAGGGCGTAGTCGATTCCAACGACCTGTCACTGAATGTCTCGCGCGAAATCCTGCAGTCCGGCCCGGTCATCGATTCGATGAAGGCGGCGCTGACCAAGCGTTCGCTGGACATGCTGGAGAAGCTGTCCAACGACAAGCCCGAACAGTACGCCGCGTTCTGGAAGGAATTCGGCCAGGTGCTGAAGGAAGGCCCGGCCGAGGACTACAACAACCGTGAGAAGGTCGCCGGCCTGCTGCGCTTCGCCTCCACCCGTGGCGAGGCCGATGCACAGACCGTGTCGCTGGCCGATTACATCGGTCGCATGGCCGAAGGCCAGGACAAGATCTATTACCTGACCGGCGAGAGCTACAGCCAGGTGCGCAACAGCCCGCATCTGGAAGTGTTCCGCAAGAAGGGCATCGAAGTCCTGCTGCTGACCGATCGCATCGACGAGTGGCTGATGGGCTACCTGACCGATTTCGACAGCAAGGGCTTCGTCGACATCGCCCGCGGCGACCTCGACCTGGGCGCGCTGGAAAGCGAAGCAGACAAGCAGGAGCAGGAAGCAGCGGCGAAGGACAAGCAGGGCCTGGTCGAGCGCCTGAAGAACGTACTCGGCGATGACGTGGCCGAAGTGCGCGTGTCACACCGCTTGACCGATTCGCCGGCGGTGCTGGCCATCGGCGAACAGGACCTGGGCCTGCAGATGCGCCAGATCCTGGAAGCCAGCGGCCAGAAGGTGCCCGACAGCAAGCCGGTACTGGAGATCAATCCGGGTCATCCGCTGATCGCCAAGCTTGATGCCGAAGCCGATGGCGCACGTTTCGACGACCTGGGCCGGGTGCTGTTCGACCAGGCCGCACTGGCCGCCGGCGACAGCCTGAAGGATCCGGGTGCGTACGTGGCCCGTCTGAACAAGCTGCTGCTGGAACTGTCGGCCTGATCGATGCCGGGATCGCCCAGCCTGGAGGGTGCCAACCCCGGTTGGCACCGCCATTGCCCCGGTAGAGGCCAACCTTGGTTGGCGCTGTCGCTGCCCTGGCAGGTGCCAACCTTGGTTGGCACTTGAAAAGCTGCCGAGCATGGTTCGACTGCAAAAGCGTGCCAACCAAGGTTGGCACCTACCAAGGCGCATCGCGGTTGTCCTCAGAAGCACGGCGAGGTTGGTATTCCGCAGAAACAGGCCGCCACGATTGCCCTCATGGCCAGCCACCGGCCCGCCCAGAACCGGTAGGATCAGGCCTGCCGATCCAGCAGCGAGCCCAGCATCTGGTCCTCGCGGCGGATCACCGCAGCGTTGGCAGCAAACGCCACCACCTCGGCCTTGGCGGCCAACAGGTCACCCAGCGGCGTGGTCGGGCCTGTGTCACCAGTAGAGATCACCCGAGTCTCCACCCCACCCTGCGCTGCCGCTCCGCGCTGCAGTTGCAGTCGCGGGGCATTCGCGGTCGCCAGGTTGGCCACGTTGTGCGCGGCCACCTGCACGCCCCGCTGGGCCGCACGCATCCCGCTGAGGGCAACACCGGTCACATCGTTCATCGGCGGTCTCCCAGGCCGCCCAACGCAGCCTTCCGCACCGGTTAACGGCCGCGCGGCTGCGACCTTGAGTCCACGCCGGCCAGACAGGCCCGGGTGGTAGCATATCCCTCTGATTTCAGCGCCTTTTGCCAATGCTCAGTTTTTTCCGCCGCAAGAAGCCCCAGGACGCCGCCACACCGGACGCGCCCAAGACCCAGCACTACTCGGCTGAAGAGCTGGCGGCGGCATTCCCGTCGGCCGCGCCGCCCGAGCAGGCCCCGGCCGCACCGGTAGCACCGCCCGTGGCGGAAGCGCCTGTGCCGGCTGCCATTCCCGATGTCGTTGCGCCCGCAACGTCAGCGGCACCGGCTCCGGCTCCGCAGGCAACGCTGGAACCGCCGCAGGAAGCCATTCCGGAAGCCGCGCCGGACCGCGTGCTGGCGCCGGAGAACTTCGCAGCCGAAGCGGCCGCCGCCGCTGCGGTCCTCGCTCCGCTGGCCCCGGTCATCCCCGCGCAGGAACCGGCCGCCCCCGCCGCCGACCTGCCGGTGCTGGTCGATGCCCCGCCTGCCCCGGCCGGCAAGCCCGGCTGGCGCGAGCGCCTGCGCAACAGCGCTTTCGCCCGCAGTTTCGGCGGCCTGTTCTCACGTAATCCCAAACTCGATGACGACCTGCTGGACGAGATCGAGACCGCGCTGCTGACCGCCGACGTCGGCGTTGCCGCCACCACCGACCTGATCGCTGACCTGCGCAAGCGCATGAAGGCGCGCGAGTTCATCGATGCCAACGCCCTGCTGGCAGCACTCCGCGCCGATCTGATCGCAATCCTGCAGCCGGTGTCCAAGCCGCTGGTCATCGACCGCAACGCCAAGCCCTTCGTGGTGCTGACCGTCGGCGTCAACGGCGTCGGCAAGACCACCACCATCGGCAAGCTGGCCAAGCGCTTCAAGGACGAGGGCCACAGCCTGATGCTGGCCGCTGGCGATACCTTCCGCGCTGCCGCCGTGGCCCAGTTGCAGATCTGGGGCGAGCGCAACGGCGTGGCCGTGGTCGCGCAGGGGCAGAACGCCGATGCCGCCTCGGTCGCCTACGACGCACTGCAGGCCGGCAAGGCCCGTGGCACGTCGGTTCTGATCGCCGATACCGCGGGCCGCCTGCACACCCAGTCCGGGCTGATGAATGAGTTGGGCAAGATCCGCCGCGTGCTCGGCAAGATCGACGAGAACGCGCCGCACGAAGTGCTGATGGTGATCGACGGCACTACCGGCCAGAACGCGCTTTCGCAGCTGCGCCAGTTCAATGCCGCGGTCAAGGTGACCGGCCTGGTGGTGACCAAGCTGGACGGCACCGCCAAGGGCGGCGTGGTGTTCGCGCTGGCCCGTGAGTTCGGCATTCCGATCCGTTTCGCCGGCATCGGCGAGCGCCCGGAAGACCTGCGTGTGTTCGATCCGGAAGCTTTCGTCGACGCCCTGTTGCCCGAAGCGCTGGGTGCCTGACACACCGCGCAGCCACGCATGGCGTGGCTCTACTGCAACCCGGTAGAGCCACCCCATGGGTGGCTGCCTCTTGGAGTACCGATGCCCCGCCAGCCGAACGCCAGCGCCAAGCCAGCTCCTGAGCACGGCTTCGTCGCCCGCCTGCTGCACTGGTTCGACGACCACGGCCGCCACGACCTGCCGTGGCAGCATCCGCGCAGCCCGTATCGGGTCTGGTTGTCCGAGATCATGCTGCAGCAGACCCAGGTGGCAACGGTCATTCCGTACTTCCACCGTTTCCTGCAGCACTTCCCCACCCTGCCCGACCTCGCCGCCGCCAGCAACGACGCGGTGATGGCGCAGTGGGCTGGACTGGGCTACTACGCGCGCGCACGCAATCTGCATGCCGCCGCCAAGCGCTGCGTGGCCGAGCACGGCGGCGACCTGCCGCATGATTTCGATGCCCTGCACGACCTGCCCGGCATCGGCCGCAGTACCGCCGGCGCGATCCTCAGCCAAGCCTGGAACGACCCGTTCGCGATCCTCGACGGCAACGTCAAGCGCGTGCTCAGCCGCTATCACGGCGTCGAAGGCTTTCCTGGCCTGCCCGCCGTCGAAAAGCAGCTGTGGGCCATCGCCGAAGCACAGGCCGCCCAGGTCCCGGCGGCGCGCATGGCCGACTACACCCAGGCGCAGATGGACCTCGGTGCGACGGTCTGCAGCCGGTCCAGACCGGCCTGCGTGATCTGTCCCCTGCAGGAGGATTGCGTGGCCCGTCGCGAAGGCCGCACGGCCGAGCTGCCAACAGCAAAGCCGAGCAGGGTGCTGCCCGAACGCGAGGCGGTGGCCCTGCTGCTGCGCGACAAGCAGCAGCGCGTGCTGCTGCAGAAGCGGCCGGACACCGGCATCTGGGCGCAGCTGTGGACGCTTCCGCAGGCCGATGCGGGCAGCGAGCTGCAGGACTGGTTCGACGTGCACGTCGATGGTTCGCTGGAAGATGCCGAGGAACTACCGGTGCTGCAGCACACCTTCAGCCACTACAAGCTGCATCTGCAGGTATTGTCACGGCAGGTGCACGGCCTGCGCGTCGAAGAACCCACGCTGCGCTGGGTCGGCGCCGCCGAACTGTCTGTACTGGGTTTGCCAGCCCCTATCCGAAAACTGCTTGATGGCACACCCATCAAGGCCCCCAAGCGAACCTCCGCGAAATCCCGCAACCACGAGTGAGTGCCATGCCCCGAACCGTCTTCTGCCAGTACGAACAACGCGATGCCGAGGGCCTGGACTTCGTGCCTTACCCGGGCGAGCTGGGCCAGCGTGTGTTCAACCACATCGGCAAGCCGGCCTGGACCGCGTGGCTGGCACACCAGACCATGCTGATCAACGAAAACCGTCTCTCCCCGCGAAAGCCGGAGCATCGCGCATTGCTGGAAACGGAACTGGTGAAGTTCCTGTTCGAGAAGGACGCGGAGAAGCCCGCCGGGTTCGTACCCGAGGCCTGACTCCCGGTAGTGCCGGCCGCTGGCCGGCAACCTGGCACATCCGGGGTGCCGGCCAGCGGCCGGCACTACCGCATCACTTCGCGGGCGACATGGATTCCTCGCGTTCCTGCACCTGCGCCTGGCGCATTTCCTTTTCCTCTGCCCGCAGCGACTTCACGTCCAGCTTGCGGATGGTCTTGATGAAGCACGGCATGCGCGGGCCACTGGTCGGGTCGCGCACCAGCACCTTGTCGAACGGCGCCGAGACACGCCCCATGTGGCTGGTCAGGCCGATCGCGGGTGCGTAGGACAGATCCGGGCACGGTCCGCTCAGCTCCAGCAGGTAGGCTTCGCTGGGCTTGGTCCAGACCGCCAGCGCGCTGTCGCCCAGTTCGGTCCAGCCATTGAGGCTGCCGAAGAACTGCATGTCCTTCTGGGGGGCCCCGGCGTGGGCACGATACAGCTCCAGCTTCTCGGCACTGCCCAAGCGGCCAGTCGTTGCACAGCCAGCCAGGGCCAGGCACAGCCCGGCGATCAACAGCGGGGTCTTCATGGTGATCTCCACGGACGAACTGTGTACATCATGCGCCCAGTCATGCAGCGCCGGCGCGACGGCCGGCGGCCCAGTTCAGCCGTTGGTCGGTGGTCCCAGATCGCTTGCAACCGCGGTAGCCGCCAACCTTGGTTGGCGCCTGCGCTGCAGGACCAGCCGACCAAGGTCGGCATCTACCAAAGCGGGCCCAGCCCGCTCAGACGTCGGCGTGGGCCAGCGCGTGCAGGCGCCCTTCGCGCAACTCCAGCACACGGTCCAGGCGTCGCGCCAGCGAGCGGTCATGGGTGACCAGTACCAGGCTGGTGTGGCGGGCACGATTGAGCTCGAGCATCAGCTCGAACACGGTCGCGGCCGTGCGGTCATCCAGGTTGCCGGTCGGCTCGTCACCCAGCACGCAGGCCGGGTGATTGACCAACGCGCGCGCCACTGCAGCACGCTGGCGTTCGCCACCGGACAATTCGCCGGGCTTGTGATCCAGGCGATGGCCGAGGCCGACCGATTCCAGCAGCGCAGTGGCGCGCGAGCTGGCCTCCGCCACCGCTGTACCGGCCAGCATCACCGGCATCATCACGTTTTCCAGCGCGGTGAATTCCGGCAACAGATGGTGGAACTGGTAGACGAAACCCAGCGCCTGGTTGCGCAGCAGGCCGCGCGAGGTATCAGACAGCGCGGACATGCGCTGGCCGGTGACATAGACCTCGCCCGCGGTGGGCGTATCCAGCCCACCGAGCAGATGCAGCAGCGTGCTCTTGCCGGCACCGGAGGCGCCGATGATCGCAACCGTCTCGCCTGCGGTCACCGTCAGGTCCAGGCCATCGAACACCGGGGTCTGCATGCGCCCTTCAGCGTAAGTCTTGCCCAGTACTTCGGCACGGATCACTTCATCGCCGCGGTTGAAGACCTTATTCATAGCGCAGGGCCTCCGCCGGCTGGGTGCGTGCTGCCCGCCAGGCGGGATACAAAGTGGCCAGGAAGCTCATCAGCAGCGCGATCAGGGTGATCACCACGATGTCGCTGGTCTGCATGTCGGTGGGCAGGCCGGTGATGTAGTACACGTCCTCCGGCAGCAGCTTGACGTTGAACACGGACTCGATGGCGCCGAGGATGCGCTCAAGATTCAAGGTCAGGGTGATGCCGCCGATCAGGCCGGCGAGCGTGCCGAAAATGCCGATCAGCGAGCCCTGCACCATGAACACCTGCATCACTCCGCCCGGGGTCAGGCCGAGGGTGCGCAGGATCGCGATATCGGCCTGCTTGTCGGTCACCAGCATCACCTGCGAGGACACCAGGTTGAACGCGCCCATGGCGATGATCAGCGAGAGCAGGATGCCCATCACCACTTTTTCCATGCGCAGCGAGTGATACAGGTTGGCGTTCTGCTGGGTCCAGTCGCTGACCCGATAGGCGCCGCCGAGGTTCTGCGCCAGGTCCACGCCCACCTCCAGCGAGCGGTCCATGTCATGCAGTTTCAGGCGGACGCCGGTGGCGCCATCGGAACGCAGTACGCGCTCCAGGTCTTTCATGTTGGCAAAACCCACACCGCGATCGACTTCGTTGTAACCGGCCTCGAAGATGCCGCTGACGGTGAAGCGTTTCATCCGTGGCACCGCACCGGCCGGCGTGCCCTGCACTTCTGCAAAGGTCACCAGCACCTGGTCACCGACGTCCACGCCAAGCCAGACGGCCAGTTCCTTGCCCAGCAACAGGTTGAAGCTGCCCGGGGTCAGGCTGCCATAGCTGCCCTTGGTGACCTTCTTGTCGATCACCGACACCTTCGGCTCCAGCGCCGGATCGATACCCTGGATGATCGCACCCTGCACACGCGGGCCGCTGATCATCGACTGGATCTCGATATACGGCGCAGCACCGGCCACGCGCGGATCCTTGCTGGCCACATCGACCACGCGCATCCAGTCCGGCATCGGTTCACCGTCGCGGCTGATGGTGGTGTGTGCGGTCATCTGCAGCAGGCGGCTGCGGATTTCCTTCTGGAAACCGCTCATCACCGCCAGCGTGGTGATCAGCACCGTCACCCCGAGCGCGATGCCCAGGATCGATGCCATCGAAATGAAGGAGATGAAGCCGTTGCGGCGCTTGGCGCGCAGGTAGCGCAGGCCGATTGCCACGGGAATGGGTTTGAACATGCAGGCACGCCAGTCGATTCAGCCTATGGTGCCACCGACCGGGGCCGACGGGAAACGCTTCGTGCGGCCACGGCCAGTCGCAGTTCACGTCGTTGTACGCGATCAAGCACGTCCGGCCAGAACAACAGGCGCCTGCGACGCCGGCCATCACGCCACTGCAGCAGCAGCCAGGGCCCGCGCACTACCAGTCGCGGCTCGGGAATATCCTGCCCGTCCACGCGCAGCGGCTCAGGCAGGGGCGGCAGCCGCAGCATGGCGCGGGGCCGCTGCAGGCGCCACGCCAGTTCGGCCAGGCCCAGCACCCAGACCCCGATCAGTACGGGAACAAGGTGCGCCGGCGGCAGATCCGAAGCGCGCAACAGCCACGGCGCGGCCAGCAGCACGCTCAGCTGTGCGCAGGCCTGCAGCCGCGACGGGCGCCACTCAAGGCTTGAGGGCGAGGATCTTGTGCATGAGGGGGACGGCGTGCGCATGTGGGCAGGCCTCGTAGCCCATGAACCAGCGCCACAACTTATCGTCCTCGCAATCGAGCAGGAACAGGAAAACCTCGCGCTCTTCGGTCGGCGCACTGCTCCATTCGCGGTCCAGGTAGCGACCGAACAACTGGTCCAGTTCGCGCATGCCGCGCCGGCAACGCCAGCGCAGCTTCTTCAACAGAACATCTTCTTCCATCGTGTCTCTCCAGATACAGCAAAGCCACGCATGGCGTGGCTCTGCTGGGAGGTGCAGCCACGCGTGGCGTGGCTCTACCGGGTACAGCCGGGCCGTATCAGGCGCGGCGTTCCATCATCAGCTTCTTGATCTCGGCGATCGCCAATGCCGGGTTCAGGCCCTTCGGGCAGGTCCGGGCGCAGTTCATGATGGTGTGGCAGCGATACAGCTTGAACGGATCTTCCAGATCGTCCAAGCGCGCACCGGTGTCCTCGTCGCGCGAATCGATGATCCAGCGGTAGGCCTGCAGCAGGATCGCCGGGCCCAGGTAACGCTCGCCGTTCCACCAGTAGCTCGGGCAGCTTGTCGAGCAGCACGCGCACAGGATGCACTCGTACAGACCATCGAGCTTCTTGCGGTCTTCCGGCGACTGCAGGCGCTCACGGTCCGGCGGTGCCGGGGTCTGGGTGCGGATCCACGGCTTGATCGAGGCGTACTGCGCGTAGAAGTGGGTCAGGTCCGGAACCAGATCCTTGACCACATTCATGTGCGGCAGCGGGTAGATCGGCACTTCCTTCTTGCCGCAGTCCGAGATGGCTCGGGTGCAGGCCAGGGTGTTGGTGCCGTCGATGTTCATCGCGCACGAACCACAGATACCTTCGCGGCACGAGCGGCGGAAGGTCAGGGTCGGATCGATCTCGTTCTTGATCTTGATCAGCGCGTCCAGGACCATCGGGCCGCAGGCGTCCAGATCGACGTCATAGGTATCGGTGCGCGGATTGCTGTCGTCGTCCGGACTCCAGCGGTAGATCTTGAAGGTGCGCACGTTCTTGCCGCCGGTCTTGGCGGGGAAGTGCTTGCCCTTCGTGATCTTGGAATTCTTGGGGAGTGAAAACTCGGCCATGGCTGCTCTCGTTGGCTCAGGCGGCCCGCGCCCTAGGGCGCGGATTGCATGTTAGGCGGGGTCGGATCAGTACACGCGCGGCTTCGGCGGCACCACGGACACGTCATCGGTCAACGTGTACATGTGCACCGGACGGTAGTCGAAGCTGCACTTGCCCTTCTCGTCCACGCTGACCAGGGTGTGCTTCTGCCAATTGACGTCGTCGCGGTCAGGGAAGTCCTCGTGCGCGTGTGCGCCGCGGCTTTCCTTGCGCTGCTCGGCCGAGTTGATCGTCGCCACCGCGTTCAGCAGCAGGTTGTTCAGCTCGTAGGTCTCGATCAGGTCCGAGTTCCAGACCAGCGAACGGTCGGAGACCTTCACGTCCTGGAACGAGTCGAAGATCTTGTCCATCTTCTCGCAGCCTTCCTTCAGCGTCTGGCTGGTACGGAAGACCGCCGCGTCGGCCTGCATGGTGCGCTGCATGCGATCGCGGATGACCGAAGTCGGGGTATCGCCGTTGGCGTGGCGCAGCTTGTCCAGCAGGCCCAGCGCCTTGTCGCAGGCGTCGGCCGGCAGGGTCTTGTGCGAGGCGCCGGGGGTGATCGTCGCAGCGCAACGATTGGCCACCGCACGCCCGAACACCACCAGATCCAGCAGCGAGTTCGAGCCCAGGCGGTTGGCGCCGTGCACCGAAACGCAGGCCGCTTCGCCGATGGCGTACAGGCCCGGCACGACCGCATTGTCGTTGTCACCGACCCTCTGCACCACTTCACCGTGGTAGTTGGTCGGGATGCCGCCCATGTTGTAGTGCACGGTCGGGATCACCGGGATCGGCTGCTTGTGCACGTCGACGCCAGCGAAGATGCGGGCGCTTTCGGCGATACCCGGCAGCTTGTCGTCGATCACGCCCGGGCCGAGGTGGGTCAGGTCGAGCAGGATGTGGTCCTTGTGCTCGCCGACGCCGCGGCCTTCGCGGATCTCGATGGTCATCGAACGGCTGACCACGTCGCGCGACGCCAGATCCTTGTAGTGCGGTGCGTAGCGCTCCATGAAGCGCTCGCCGCTGCTGTTGCGCAGGATGCCGCCTTCACCGCGGACACCCTCGGTGATCAGGCAGCCGGCGCCGTAGATGCCGGTCGGATGGAACTGCACGAACTCCATGTCCTGCATGGCGATGCCGGCGCGCATGGCCAGGCCGCCACCGTCGCCGGTGCAGGTGTGCGCCGAGGTGGCGCTGAAGTAGGCGCGGCCGTAGCCACCAGTGGCCAGCACCACGCCCTGGGCGCGGAACAGGTGCAGGGTGCCGTCGGACATGTCCAACGCCAGCACGCCGCGGCAGGCACCTTCGTCATCGAAGATCAGGTCGAGTGCGAAGTACTCGATCATGAAGCGTGCGTCGTGCTTCAGCGACTGCTGGTACAGCGTGTGCAGCATTGCGTGGCCGGTACGGTCGGCCGCCGCGCAGGTACGCTGCGCCGCCGGGCCTTCACCGTACTGGGTGGTCATGCCACCGAACGGACGCTGGTAGATCTTGCCTTCGGCGGTGCGGCTGAACGGCACGCCGTAGTGCTCGAGCTCGATGATCGCCGGAATCGCTTCACGGCACATGTACTCGATGGCGTCCTGGTCGCCCAGCCAGTCCGAACCCTTGATGGTGTCGAAGAAGTGGTAACGCCAGTCGTCCTCGCCCATGTTTCCGAGCGCGGCGGAGATACCGCCCTGGGCGGCGACGGTGTGTGACCGGGTCGGGAAGACCTTGGTCAGGCACACGGTCTGCAGGCCCTTGGCGGCCAGGCCGAACGTGGCACGCAGGCCGGCGCCGCCGGCGCCCACCACGACCATGTCGTACTTGTGTTCGGTAATCTTGTAAGCGGACATCTAGTCTGGATTCCTGTCTTGGCGCCTGGGCTCAGGCAACGCCGAGGGCGATGCGGCCCACCGCAAACACACTGACGATCATGCCGAGCACGGCAACGAACTTCACCGCGGTCTGCAGCACCAGGGCCAGCAGCGATTCGTGGATGTAGTCCTCCAGCACGACCTGCAGGCCGAGCTGGGCGTGCCAGAACATGGCGATCAGCAGGCCGATCAGCGGAACGGCGTTCCACGGCTTGGCGATCGCGGCAGTGGCGGTCACGTAATCCGAGCCCAACAGGCCCAGCACGAACACCAGGAACCAGATGCCCAGCACCACCAGTGCGGCGGCAGTCAGGCGCTGATGCACGAAGTGCTCGGTGCCGGTCTTGGCCGAACCGAGACCGCGCACGCCCTTCAACGGGGTACGGAACTTGCTCACGCGGCACCTCCGAACATCACATAGGCCCACACCGCCAGGGTGATCAGCAGGCTGCCGATCACCGACATCCAGCTGCTGCGGATGAAGGTGGCAATGCGGAATCCGATCGCGAAGTCCTGCACGATATGGCGGATGCCATTGCACAGGTGATAGGCGAACGACCATGTCCACGCGAACAGGAACACGCGGCCATACCAGGCCCCGGCATGGCCGGTGAAGCAGTTCCAGGATTCGGGCCCCATCATCAGAGCCAACAGGCCTCCGGCGATGATGAGGGCACCAACAGACAGAAAGACGCCAGTGGCTCGATGCAGGATCGAGGTGGCCATCTGAATCTGCCAGCGATACACCTGAAGGTGCGGAGAAAGGGGACGTTGTCTGGTCGCCATTCGCTGGGCTCGTTGTCTCGGCTGGGCGGCATGATGCCGCGTTGGCTCAATGCTGGATCAGAAATCGATGCAGCGTCCGTTTTTTTCCCAATCGCCATACCGCACCGGATCGAGTCCGCCGCGGCCACCGAATTCTTCTTCCACCTCTGGTTGTTCCACGGGCACAGGGACCGGGGGAACCAGCAGGGCTTCAGCTTCGGCGTCGGGAGTGGGGGTTGTTTGGCCTATCATGATGGGTCTCGCAACGCACAAATTTTAGACCTCGTTCACGTGCCTGACAACCTTCCCCCTGCTTTCGTCGCATATCCGCGCCTGCCCGGCCATCAATTGCTGAGCCTGCAGGGCGTGGATGCAGCTGCTTTTGCCCATGCCCAGTTCAGCAGCGACGTGACCGCCCTGCCCCTGCTGCACTGGCAATGGAGCGCGTGGCTGAGCGCCAAAGGCCGCACCCTGGCGGTGTTTCAGCTGCTGCGGCTGGCCGATGACCATGTGCTGCTGATACTGGCCGACAGCGATGCCGATGCGATTGCGTCGCAACTGCAGCGCTTCGTGTTCCGCCGCAAAGTGAAATTGCAGGTGCACGCCGACCTGGCAGTGGCCGGGGCCTTTACTGCGCCGGAAGCCGCTACCGGCGCTGCCATCGCGCTGGCCGGCAGCCACGGCTGGGAGCTGGACCTTGGCAGCGACGCACTTCCCCGCACGCTGCGCATCGGTCCGGTCGATGCCTTCCCGGCCAGCGACGAAGCCGGGGACGCCACCTTTGCTCTGGCCTGGCGCCAGGCCGACCTGCGCTTTGGCCTGCCGCGATTGGAAGCGAGCCAGCGCGAAGTGTGGACCCCACAGCAGCTGGGCCTGGACCGCCTCAACGGCTATAGCGTGAAGAAGGGCTGCTACCCCGGTCAGGAAATCGTCGCGCGCACCCATTTCCTCGGCAAGGCCAAGCGCGCGGTGCAGCTGCTGCATACCGCAGCACCAGCGCAGGCCGGCGATGGCGTGCAGCAGGATGGCACCACGCTGGGCACCCTGGCCAGCGTGGCAGGCGATCTGGCACTGGCGGTGCTGCCGCTGGAGACCAATGACGGCGAACTGCAGGTGCGTGATGCGCCCGCGCAGCGGATGCCGCTGCTGGACGGCCTGGCGCGCTGAGGCGGGTTGGTGCGGATCTGCACCGGTGGGTGCGGACCGTTGGTCCGCACCGGATGGGTAGTGCCGGCCGCTGGCCGGCAACCACGCATCGATGAGATTGCCGGCCAGCGGCCGGCACCACCGCTTACAGGCGCTCGCCGGTTTCCGGGTTGAAGAAATGCAGGCCCTGCGGGTGGATCGCCACCCGGATGTCCTCGCCCACGCCAGGCAGCGACTGCGGCGCCACGCGCATGGTCAGCGCGTGCTGGCCGCTGCTCATGTTGACGAAGATCTCGTTGCCGACCGGCTCAATGCCTTCGACGCGCGCGGTGAACGCATGGGTGTCTTCGCTGTCTGCCGGTTGCAGGTGTTCGGGACGCACGCCCACCGCGATCGGCTTCTGCAGCCACGCCGGATCGATCGTTGCCTGCCCCAGCGGAGCCTGCCACGCACCATCAACCACGGTCACGCCACCGGCATCGCCCTGCAGCGTACCGCGCAGCACGTTCATCGCCGGACTGCCGAGGAAACCGGCCACGAACAGGTTGGCCGGACGGTCATACAGCGCCATCGGCGTATCGATCTGCTGGATGACACCGTCCTTCAGCACCACGATGCGCTGGCCAAGGGTCATCGCTTCGACCTGATCGTGGGTCACGTAGATCATGGTGGTGCCCAGCTTGCGGTGCAGCTGCGCGATCTCGGTGCGCACGCTGTGGCGCAGCTTGGCGTCAAGGTTGGACAACGGCTCGTCCAGCAGGAACACCGCCGGCTCGCGCACCAGCGCACGGCCCAGTGCAACACGCTGGCGCTGGCCGCCGGACATCGCCTTGGGCAGCTTGTCCATCATCTCGGTCAGGCCCAGCGTCTGCGCGGCTTCGCTGATGCGCTTGTCGATGGTCGCCTTGTCATGCCCGCGCAGCTTCAGGCCAAAGGCCAGGTTCTCGGCCACGGTCATGTGCGGGTATAGCGCGTAACTCTGGAACACCATCGCGATGTCACGATCCTTCGGCGCCACGTCATTGACCACGCGATCGCCGATGGTCAACGTGCCGCCGCTGATTTCCTCCAGCCCAGCCACCATCCGCAACAGGGTCGACTTGCCACACCCGGACGGGCCGACCAGCACCATCAGTTCGCCGTCGGCCACCTCGAACGTGGCGTCCTTCACCGCGACCTGGCCGTTGTCGTAGACCTTGCGCACACCCTGCAACTGCACTTTTGCCATTTCACTCATCCAGTCCGCCCGACGCCGGGCTGTCTTTTGGGACTGCCTCGGCCCTCCCGATGGCAGTGATGATTGCGCGGTTGCCGCATGACGGCGACCACTGCAATCGAATACAGTTGCCCATTCTGCCATGTAAACGTTTTCACGTGGCACTATCCGACAGTCGGTGCGCGCCGACCTGCATCGTCGACCGAACGAAGGGTTGCCGCTGTAGTGGTTTCGATTGGAACGGTGCTCCGCCAACCCGGAAAACCGATCCAGATGAGCCTCGGACAGGCAGTTGCGCGGATGTCCCCCGAACCCAGCCATGAAGCGATTGACAACGATGTCACCCGGATCTGAAACTCGAGCGATGCACGACACACTCTTCCTGTTTGGTGCCACAGGTGATCTGGCCCAGCGCTACCTGTTCCCTTCGCTGCTGCGCCTGCTCGGCGACGGCCTGCTGCCGGAGGATTTCCGCATCCGTGCGCTGGCCCTGTCCGGCCACGACACCGAAGCCTTCCATGACATCCTGCGGCCACGACTGCAGCAGGCGATGCCGATGGCCAGCCAGGAGGACATCGCCTCCCTGCTGCGTCGCATCGACTACCGCTCGGTCGACCTGCGCGACGTCGACTCGGTCGCCGCCGCGGTGTCCGACCTGGTCGACCGCCGCTGCGTGAGCTATCTGGCGATCCCGCCGGGCCTGTACATCTCCACCTGCGAAGGCCTGGCCAAGGGCGGCGCGCTGGCCGCACCGGCGCGCCTGATGCTGGAGAAGCCGATCGGCAGCGACAGCGAAAGCGCCGAGGAGATCATCACCACCATCGGCCAGTGGATCGACGAAGACCGCGTGTTCCGCCTGGATCACTACCTGGGCAAGGCGGCGGTACAGAACCTGATCGCGCTGCGCTTCGGCAACACGCTGCTGGAAGCGGTGTGGAACCGCAATTACATCGAATCGGTGCACATCCTGGTCGCCGAAAGCGAAGGCGTGGATGGCCGCGATGCCTACTACGCGCGCTCCGGCGCCCTGCGCGACATGGTGCAGAGCCACATCCTGCAGCTGCTGTGCATGGTGGCGATGGAGCCGCCGGCGTCGCTGGAAGCCGACCGCATCCGCGACGAGAAGGTCAAGGTGCTGCGTGCGCTGCGCCCGCTGGATGCCAAGCACGCAGCGCGTGACAGCGTGCGTGGCCGCTATACCGCCGGCAGCATCAACGGCCAGCCCGCACAGGCCTACCAGCCGCCGGAAGGCAGCGACGTGGAGACCTTCGCCGGTGTCACCGCGCACATCGACAACTGGCGCTGGAGCGGCGTGCCGTTCCATCTGGTCACCGGCAAGCGCCTGCCCGAGCGCACCACCCGCGTGGTGGTGACCCTAAAGCCGGTCACGCATTGGTTGTTCGAGCGTCCGCAGCGCGCGCAGGCCGCACCGAATCGCCTGGTGTTCCAGCTGCAGCCGCAGGAGAACATCGAACTGGGCCTGATGAGCAGCCTGGCCGGCCCGGAATGGGGCGCGCTGGAACTGCAGCCGCTGGAGCTGGAACTGTCGGTACCGACCGGCCTGCATCGCCGCATCGCCTACGAACGCCTGTTCCTGGACGCCTTCAACGGTAACCACACCCTGTTCGTGCGCGATGACGAAGTGCGCGCCGCCTGGGCCTGGATCGACAGCGTTGCCGATGCCTGGAAGGCGGCCGACCTGCCGCTGGAACCCTACCCTGCCGGCCAGTGGGGCCCGGCCAACGCGGTCGACTTCCTGCCGCAGGGCGTGGATGCGCCCGACAGCGGTGCCTCGGCATGAGTGCCAGCTCGCAGCCCGTGCTGGTCGCCGACATCGGCGGTACCAACGCCCGCTTCGCCCTGGCCGATACCTCGCTGGACGCCCCCTTGCTGAAGGACAGCATCCGCGAGTTCGCGGTGGCCCAGTTCCCTTCGCTGGGCGATGCCGCCCGCCACTATCTGGAACAGGCCGGCGCCACCGCACGCCGTGGCGTGTTCGCAGTGGCCGGCCGCGTTGATGGCGATGAAGCACGCATCACCAATCATCCGTGGGTGATCTCGCGCAACCGCACTGCGGCGATGCTCGGTTTCGACGAACTGCACCTGATCAACGACTTCGCCGCACAGGCGATGGCCGTCGGCCTGCTGCAGCCCGATGACGTAGTGCAGATCGGTGGTGCACAGTGGGTTCCGGCAACGCCGGGGCAACCGCGCAACTACGGTGTGATCGGCCCGGGTACCGGCCTCGGCGTCGGCGGCCTGATCGTGCGCCATGGCCGCAGCTACCCGCTGGAAACCGAAGGTGGCCATGTCAGCTTCCCGCCGGGCACGCCTGAAGAAGTGCGCATCCTGGAAATCCTCTCCGAGCAGTTCGGCAGGGTCTCCAACGAGCGGCTGATCTGTGGCCCCGGCCTGGTCAACATCCATCGCGCGGTCTGCGAGATGGCCGGCTTCGATCCTGGCCAGCTGCAGCCGCCGGATGTGACCGCCCGCGCCGCCCTCGGTGATCCGCAGGCGATGCGTGCCGTGGATGTGTTCTGCGCCGTGTTCGGCGCCATCGCCGGTGACCTGGTGCTGATCCAGGGCGCTTGGGACGGCGTGTTCCTGACCGGTGGCCTGGTGCCGAAGATGCTCGATTCACTGCAGCATTCCGGTTTCCGCCAGCGCTTCGAGCACAAGGGCCGGTTCTCTTCGATCATGGGCCGGGTACCGTCGCTGGCCATCATGCACCCCTGCCCCGGGCTGCTGGGTGCCGCTGCCTATGCCAGCGATGTTGAACACGATGTAGCAGGAGCTGCCACATGACCCCGATCTTCCAGGACGACCGTATAGATTTCATCAACCACGGCGATGCCGATGGCTGGATCGAAGCGGTCGCTGCCGAAATGGCACAGGCAATCAACCACGACATCACCGAGCTGGGCCGCGCACGCATCCTGTTGTCCGGCGGTACCACGCCAGCACCGGTGTACCAGGCGCTGGCCGAGCTGGACGTGCATTGGGACCGCGTCGAAGTGAGCCTGGCCGACGAGCGCTGGTTGTCGCCGCAGGATCGCGACAGCAATGCCTGGCTGGTGCGCGAGAACCTGCTCACACGTGCCGAAGGTGCACACTTCGATCCGCTGGTGCGGATCGGCAAGCCGCTGCCCGAGTGCGTGTACACCGCCAACCTGCAGGCCCAGCACAGCCAGGCGCCGAGCCTGGTCGCACTGGGCATGGGCAACGATGGCCATACCGCCTCGCTGTTCCCGGGCTCGCGCGACCTGCAACGTGCCCTCGAAAGCACCCTGCCGTATGCCGCGCTTGATGCCACCGGCTGCCCCGGTGCCAACCAGTGGCCACTGCGCATCACCCTGACCCCGCGCGGCCTGGGCCAGTGCCGCCAGCGTCTGCTGCTGCTGCGCGGCAAGCAGAAACTGCAGGTGCTGCGCCAGGCATTGGACAGCAACGACCCGCAGCAGTATCCGATCCTCAACGCGATCAACCTGGACGGCGCGCGCCTTCGCGTCCACTGGGCTGATTGATGTCGGCCGCGGCGCCCTCGCGCCGCATGCCTCTCGCCACCTCGAACGCCGGTAGCCAATGAGCCTCCATCCGCAACTGCAAGCCATCACTGAGCGCGTCATCCGCCGCAGCGCCGCCTCGCGCGCCGCCTATCTGGCAGCGATCGACGCCTCCCTGCGCGATGGCCCGTTCCGCAGCCGCCTCAGCTGCGGCAACCTCGCCCACGGTTTCGCCGCCTGTGGCGGCACCGACAAGAGCCGCCTGCGCGGCGGCGTGACGGCCAACCTGGGCATCATCACCGCCTACAACGACATGCTGTCGGCGCACCAGCCGTTCGAAACCTATCCCGAACAGATCCGTGCGGTGGCGCGCGAACTGGGCGCGACGGCACAGGTTGCCGGCGCTGTGCCGGCGATGTGCGACGGCGTGACCCAGGGCCGTGGCGGCATGGAGCTGTCGCTGTTCTCGCGCGATGTCATTGCCCAGGCCACCGCGATCGGGCTCAGCCATGACATGTTCGATACCACTGTGTACCTCGGTGTGTGCGACAAGATCGTGCCGGGCCTGCTGATCGGCGCCCTCGCCTTCGGCCATCTGCCCGCCGTGTTCGTGCCGGCCGGCCCGATGACGCCGGGCATCCCCAACAAGCAGAAGGCCGAAGTGCGCGAGCGCTACGCCGCCGGCGAAGCCACCCGCGAAGAACTGCTGGAAGCCGAATCAGCGTCCTACCATGGCGCGGGCACCTGCACCTTCTACGGCACCGCCAATTCCAACCAGGTGCTGCTGGAAGCGATGGGCGTGCAGCTGCCGGGCGCATCGTTCGTCAATCCGGACACGGCGCTGCGCGATGCACTGACCCGCGAAGCCACCGAGCGCGCACTGGACATCACCGCCCTGGGCGACGACTTCCGTCCGCTGGGCCGGATCATCGACGAGCGCGCGATCATCAACGCGATCATCGCGCTGATGGCCACCGGCGGTTCGACCAACCACACCATCCACTGGGTCGCCGTAGCGCGGGCGGCCGGCATCGTGCTGACCTGGGACGACTTCGACGAGCTGTCGCAGCTGATTCCGCTGCTGGCGCGCGTCTATCCGAACGGCGAGGCCGACGTAAACCGCTTCGCTGCAGCGGGTGGCCCGGCGTTCGTGTTCGGCGAGCTGATCAAGGCCGGCCTGATGCATGGCGACCTGGTCAGCGTGGCGCGTGGCGGCATGGCCGACTACGCCCGCGAACCGCAGCTGCGCGATGGCAAGCTGGTGTATCTGCCGGGCCTGGAACGCAGCGCCGATGAAGAAGTGGTGCGCGGTGTCGACAACCCGTTCGAGAGCCAGGGCGGCCTGCGCCTGCTGCGCGGCAACCTGGGCAAGTCGCTGATCAAGCTGTCGGCGGTGAAGTCGCAATACCGCACCATCGAAGCGCCGGCCGTGGTGGTTGATGCACCGCAGGTATTGAACAAGCTGCACGCCGGCGGCCTGCTGCCCGAGCATTTCGTGGCGGTGGTGCGTTATCAGGGCCCGCGTGCGAACGGTATGCCGGAACTGCATTCGCTGGCGCCGCTGCTGGGCCTGCTGCAGAACCAGGGCCGGCGCGTGGCGCTGGTCACCGATGGCCGCCTGTCCGGCGCGTCGGGCAAGATTCCGGCCGCGATCCACGTGACCCCGGAAGCCGCACGCGGTGGTCCGCTGGGCAAGGTGCGCGAGGGCGACATCATCCGCCTGGATGGTGAAGCCGGCACGCTTGAAGTGCTGGTGGACGCGGCCGAATGGGCTGCACGTCCGCATGCGCCGAATACGGCGCCGGCCGCCAACGACCTGGGCCGCAACCTGTTCGCGATCAACCGGCGCGTGGTGGGGCCGGCGGATCAGGGTGCGATCTCGATTTCGTGTGGTCCGGCGGCGGCTGATGGTGGGCCGTGGGATTACGACGCGGAGTATGAGCTGGGGCACGATGCTGCGGCTGCGGCGGCGCCACATGAGGCCAAGGACGCGTGAGGGATTGAAGAGCGCTGCGGGTATGCGTGGGCGGTGAGCGTCCTGGTTGAGGCGGCGGGTAGCCCCCACCAGGACACGCCGTAAACCCATCCATGGGGGCTCGGTCGCGGCATCCATGCCGCTCACGGTCCTGGTGGGGGCTACCCGCCGCCTCCGGACAGTTTCCCGGCGCCCTCGCGCCGCGAAGTGATCACTGAAAATCAAATTCGAAAGCAAAGGCAGAAGCAGAGCATGGGTATCGAACAACATCAGGTGCGGGCGGCGGAGTTGCTGCATGCGGCGGGCATCCTGCCGGTGGTGACGATTCATACGCTGGACCAGGCGCGTGCGGTCAGTGCGGCGTTGCTGGAAGGCGGATTGCCGGCGATCGAGCTGACGCTGCGGACGCCGGTCGCGATGGAAGCACTGGCGATGCTCAAGCGTGAGCTGCCGGAAGTGGTGGTCGGCGCGGGTACCGTGTTGACGGTGGAGCAGATGCAGCAGTCCATCGATGCGGGCGCGGACTTCCTGGTGACCCCGGGCACGCCGCCGGTGCTGGCCGATGCGCTGGCTGCGGCACCGCTGCCGGTGGTGCCGGGTGCAGCCACGCCGACCGAACTGCTGGCGCTTTACGCGCGTGGCTTCCGCGTGTGCAAGCTGTTCCCGGCCACGGCCGTGGGCGGGTTGGCGATGATCAAGGGTGTAGCCGGCCCGATTGCCGACCTCAAGCTGTGCCCGACCGGTGGCATTACCGAAAACACGGCCGCCGAGTACCTGGAGCAGAAGAACGTGGTCTGTATTGGTGGCTCGTGGATGGTGCCGGGCAACTGGATCGACGCCGGCCAGTGGGACAAGGTGCGCGAAAGCGCGGCGCAGGCCGCAAAGATCATCAAGCGCGTACGCGGCCACTGAAGCACTACGGGGCCAGAGCCCTTTCCCGCCGGGAAAAGGATCCGACCCCAGTCTACGAGCGCGCAAAGCGCGCGACCCGCTCCTGCACTTCCCTCTTCATTCCGCGGTAGCGGCGCACGGAACCTGTCCGTGGCCCTGCGGAGGGATTGCGCAGGGGCGTAAGCGCCATGGATGGCGCGCCCGAGCCTCCAGGGATGGATTCACGGCGTCCCCTGCGCAATCCCTCCGCAGGGCCAACCCCATGAAACCAACCGCCCCACCGCGAGGGGCTCAGCCGTTGGCCGAAACCCTTACAGCGGCCGTGCCGGGTCCACCAGCCCGTACTGGCTGGCCATGCGTGCCAACGCGATGTTGTCGTGGATTCCCATCTTCTCGAACAACCGCGCCTTGTGCGTGTTGACCGTCTTAGCGCTCAGGCTCAGACGTCGGGCGATGTCTTCCTGCCGCAGGCCCTGGGTCAGCAGCAATGCCACTTCCAGCTCACGCGGCGACAGGTTGTCGAACGGCGAGCCGTTGCCTTCCACGGTGGACAACGCCAGGTTCTGCGCGATGCTCGTGCCCAGGTAACGCCGTCCGGCGGCCACGTCGCGCACCGCACGCAGCAGTTCCTGTGCATCGCAGCCCTTGCCGATGTAACCGGCAGCCCCGGCTTCGAGCAGGCGCTTGGGCAGCGGACCGTCCTCCAGTACCGACACGATCACCACCCGCGTGCTGCGGTGGCCACGGACGATGCGCTCGGTCACTTCCATCCCGCTCACGCCGGGCAGGTGCAGATCACACAGCACCACGTCCGGCTGCAGCTGGCGGATCGCGGGCAGCGCGTCTTCACCCGTCTCGGCCTCGCCCACCACTTCAATGTCGGTTTCACTCGACAGTATCATTTTCATCCCGGTGCGGACCAGCGCGTGGTCATCCACCAGGTAGACTCGAATCGTCATTCACGTACCTCTTCGAATGCGGCCAATACGGGTCAACCTAGGCAGGAGCACCTGACCACTGCAAGCGCGGATGTTGCGCAAATCCGGCGTTCTGCCTTGCGCATCACATTCTTCACGCACTGATCGTGCCCCTTGCCCCGCAGAACCCGTTACAACGAAACAACCCGTCCCTCAGGTAGACGCCCTTGGGAGGGCATCCACGTCACTCCCCTTGCGTGATCGCTTCGCTGGCCGTCGCTGGCGGCGAACCGTGCCGTCGCCATGGATGACGGCGGCTGAACATGACCAGGTAGCACCCTACCACCCAAACCAGCGCGGCACACCATCCGGCCAGGATGTCCGAGGGGTAATGCACCCCCAGATAGACCCGGGAAACGCTTACCAGCAGGCTGAACGACGGCGCCAGCAGCAGCACCGGCCAGCGCCAGCGGGTATTCCAGGCCAGCAGTACCAGGGTGACCGCCAGGGTCATCGAGCCCATCGCGTGGCCGCTGGGGAAACTGAACGTGGATTCCGGCGCGATCGATTCCCACAGGCTGGGCCGGTCGCGCTGGAAGAACTGCTTGCTGCCCATGTTGAGCAGCGCCGACCCTACGAAGCTCACGGCCACGAAGGTCGCTTCGCGCCAACGCCGGTGCCAGGCCAGTGCACCGACAATCAGCACATCAGCCGGGATCAGGAACCACTCGTAACCCAGTTTCGACAGCAGCACGAAGACGTGGTCCAGCCACGGCGAATGCAGGCCGTGCATCTGCCACAGCAGCGGCGCATCGAAGTGGAAGGACTCGAACTCGTGCACTTCGTCGGCCAAGGCGACGAATCCGGCCAGCGGCAGCAGCACACCGGCAAACAGCAACAGCAGCCGCCAGGCATTGCGCGCCATCCAGTGGCGGAAACCGGAGGCCGGCTCCGGTGCAGCGAGGATCGTCGGCTTACCCGGCGCTTCGGACATAGGTGCGTTCAACATAATCATCGATCAAGGCGACGAATTCCTGGGCGATGTTCTCGCCACGCAGGGTCACCTTCTTCTCGCCATCCACGAACACCGGTGCCGACGGTGCTTCGCCGGTACCCGGCAGTGAGATGCCGATGTTGGCATGCCGCGACTCACCCGGCCCGTTGACCACGCAGCCCATCACCGCCAAGGTCATGTTCTCCGCGCCCGGATGCTGGATCTTCCACAGCGGCATCTTTTCGCGCACGTGGGTCTGCACCACCTTGGCCAGCTCCTGGAAGAACTCCGAGGTGGTTCGGCCGCAGCCCGGGCAGGCCGTGACCAGCGGGGTGAAGGCGCGCTGGCCGGTGGTCTGCAGCAGTTCCTGGGCAACAATCACTTCCTGCGTGCGCGACTGGCCCGGTTCGGGCGTCAGCGAAATGCGGATGGTGTCGCCGATGCCTTCCTGCAGCAGCACGCTCAGCGCCGCCGCCGAGGCAACGATGCCCTTGCTGCCGATGCCGGCTTCGGTCAGGCCCAGATGCAGGGCGAAGTCCGAACGCTGGGCCAGGTCACGGTACACCGCGATCAGCTCCTGCACGCCGCTGACCTTGGCCGAAAGGATGATGCGATCGCGCGGCAGGCCGATGTCCACGGCCTGCTCGGCCGAATCCAGCGCCGACCGGATCAGCGCCTCGCGCAGCACGCGGCCGGCGTCCCAGGGCTGTTCGCGATGATTGTTCTCGTCCATCAGCTTCGCCGCCAGGGCCTGGTCCAGCGAGCCCCAGTTGGCGCCGATGCGCACCGGCTTGTTGTAGCGGATGGCGAACTCGATCAGCTGGGCGAACTGCAGGTCCTTCTTCTTGCCGAAGCCCACGTTGCCCGGGTTGATGCGGTACTTGGCCAGCGCTTCGGCACAGGCCGGTTCGGCCGTCAGCAGCTGATGGCCGTTGTAGTGGAAGTCGCCGATCAGCGGTACGTCGATGCCCATCATCGCCAGCTTGTCGACGATGCGCGGGATCGCCGCAGCCGCTTCAACCGTGTTGACGGTCAGGCGCACCATTTCCGAACCGGCGCGCCAGAGCTCGGCAACCTGCTTGACGCTGGACGCCACATCAGAGGTGTCGGTGTTGGTCATCGACTGCACCACCACCGGCTTGCCACCACCCACGGTGACTCCACCAATCTGGACCGATTGGGTCAGGCGACGGGGCCAGGCAGTGGCATCGGAGGGGGCTGTAGGGCGGGTGACGGCGTCATGCATGCGGGCATTCTAACGCCGGCCCCGACCTTACGGGTGTGTCGCATTCAGGCGGCAGTACGGCTGCGGCCGATTGTCGCAGGCAGGCGTCCCTGCGAACGCATACGATGGGCGCGAATGACCGGTCCCGACGCCCCGTTTCTCCGAACCCTGTGCAGCCTGCGCTGGCTGGCCGTGGCTGGCCAGGCGGCCACCATCCTGGTCGCGACCTGGGTGCTGGGACTGCCTTTGCCGCAACTGCCATTGTGGTCAGGCGTGGCCGTGCTTGCCGTGTTCAACCTGTATACGCAGCTGCGCCCGGAGCCGGCCGATACCGCGCCGCTGACCGCCTTCGGCCACATCCTGGTCGATGTGATCATCCTCACCTGGATGGTCAGCTGGAGCGGCGGCATCGCCAATCCGTTCGGCTCGCTGTTCCTGATCCTGATCGCCCTGGCTGCGTTCGCCCTGCCCCTGCGCTGGGCCTTGGCCGTAGCCAGCGCCTGCCTGCTGGGCTATGCCGCCAGCGGACTGTTCGGGCAGCCGCTGCCGGCCGGCTACTTCAACGCGCTGGACCTCAATCGCTGGGGCGTGATCGCCACCTTCCTGCTGTCCGCCGCAGTGGTACTGATCTTCTCCACCCGACTGGCGATCGCCCTGCGTGAGCGCGAGCTGGAACTGTCGGCGCTGCGCGAACGCTTCGCGCGCAACGAAGGTATTGTCGCCCTGGCCACGCATGCGGCTTCGGTGGCGCACGAACTGAACACGCCGCTGGCGACCATGACCCTGCTCGCCGATGACGTAGCCGAGCGCAGCGAAGAGCCGGAAGTACGCGAGGACATGGAAACCCTGCGCGAGCTGCTGGTGCAGTGCCGCGAGCGTGTGCTGGCACTGGCCGCGCCGGCCTCCAACGACCGCCCCGGCCGCGCCCACTCCACTGCCCAGCAGGTGCTGGAGCAATGGCGGCTGGTGCGCCCGACCATCGACCTGCACCGCAACGACGACGCACCGCTGCGCTTGCCGCTGGACCCCGGCGTCGGCCACCTGCTGATGGTGCTGCTGAACAACGCGGCCGATGCCGGCGAGCAGGCTGGGCGACCGCGCGTCGACCTCAGCCTGCGCATCGAAGGCGACGACCTGATCGGCGAAGTACGCGATTACGGCCATGGCTTCGATGCCCGCGCCGCCGTCCTGCCGGGCAAGCTGTTCGGCAGCAGCAAGAGTGAAGGCATGGGCGTCGGTCTTGCCCTGTCCCATGCCACCATCGAACGCCTGGACGGCGAGATGTGGATGCGCCCGGCCCAAGGGGCCGGTAGCCGCGTCGGCTTCCGCCTGCCGTTGGCCCCCCGCGAGGAATGACCATGACTGCTTCTACCCTTGGCCTGCTGGTCGACGACGACGAACTCTACCTGCGCACCCTGCAGCGCAGCCTGGCCCGCAAAGGGCTGGAGACGCAGACCGCACAGGATGCCGCCAGTGCGCTGGCACTGGCCCGCCAGCATCCGCCGGCGTTCGCGTTGATCGACCTGAAGCTGGGCAGCGATTCCGGCCTGGCCCTGATACAGCCGCTGCGCGCGCTGCGCGCGGACATGCGGATCCTGCTGGTGACCGGCTATGCCAGCATCGCCACCGCGGTGGAGGCGATCAAGCTCGGCGCCGACGACTACCTGCCGAAGCCTTCGACGGTGCCGATGATCCTGCGTGCGCTGGGCGAAGAAGACGACGGCCCCGCCGATGACGGCGAGATGGAAGTGCCCGATGCGATGACCCCGATCAGCCGCCTGCAGTGGGAACACATCCAGCAGGCGATGCATGAAACCGGTGGCAATGTGTCGGCGGCCGCGCGACTGCTCGGCATGCACCGGCGTTCGCTGCAGCGCAAGCTGGCCAAGCGGCCGAGCCCGGAGCGCGATCCAAGCCGATAACGCGGCACGCCCTTCACGGTAGTGCCGGCCGCTGGCCGGCAACCTCATGAACGATTGACGCATCACCGGGATGCCGGCCAGCGGCCGGCACTACCAGGCCTGGTCAGCCCTTCAGCTGGGCCAACAGCTCACGAGTCAGCGGGTCGTTGACCTCGACATCCTCACCCTGCAGAGCGGGCAGCAGGCCACTGGCCAGCTGCTTGCCCAGCTCGACACCGAACTGGTCGAAGGCGTTGATGTTCCAGATCACCGACTGCACGTACACCGCGTGCTCGTACATTGCGATCAAGGCACCCAGCGCCTGCGGGGTGAGCGCGTCGAGCAGGATCATCGTGCTCGGGCGGCCGCCCGGATAGTCGCGGTGCGGATCGTCGCTGCCTTGGCCGTTGGCCAGTGCTTCGGTCTGCGCCAGCAGGTTGGCCATCAACGCCTGGTGGTTGACCGTATACGGGTCGTCGTTGTGCACGCAGCCGATGAAATCGGCCGGAATGATGCTGGTGCCCTGGTGCAGGGCCTGGAAGAAGCTGTGCTGCACGTCGGTACCGGCACCGCCCCACCACACCGGCACGGTGTCGGTGGTGACCGGCTGGCCATCGCGCTGCACGCGCTTGCCCAGGCTTTCCATCACCAGCTGCTGCAGGTAGGCCGGCAGCAGCGCCAGGCGCTGGTCGTAGGTCATCACCGCGTGCGTGGCAGAGCCCAGCAGATTACGGTTCCAGATGTCGGTCAGGCCATGCAGCACCGGCAGGTTGCGCTCCAGCGGCGCGTCCAGTGCATGCGCATCCATCTGCGCGGCACCTTCCAGTAGCTGCTCGAAGCGCTCGAAGCCAATGGCCAGTGCGATCGGGAAACCGACGGCCGACCACAGCGAATAGCGGCCGCCCACCCAGTCCCACATCGGCAGCACACGATCGGCTGCAATGGCGAAGGCCTTGGCGGCGCGTTCCGGATTGGCGCTGACCGCGTACAGGCGTTCGCTGCCACCCAGCCAATCGTGCAGGATCTGGCCGTTGAGCAGGGTTTCCTGGGTACCAAAGGTCTTGGAGATCAGGATGCCAGCGGTCTTCGCCGGATCCAGCGTGGCCAGCGTGCGCTGCATGGCGGCGCCGTCCACGTTCGACACGAAATGCACGCGCAGGCGTGCACCAGTGACCGGACGCAGCGCGTCGGCGACCAGTCGCGGACCCAGATCGGAACCGCCGATGCCGACGCTGACCACATCGGTCACGCCACTGTCTTCCAGCGCGCGCACCAGCACGCCCATGCGCTGGCGGATGCCGCGCGCGGTGGCATAGGCCTCGGCAGCCACCGGCGCATCGACCACATCACCACGCAGCGCGGTATGCAGCGCGGCGCGGCCTTCGGTCAGGTTGACCTGCTCGCCACGGAACAGGCGCGTGATGGCGCCGCCGACATCACGTTCGGCAGCCAGCGCCAACAGCGCCTGCAACGCCGCGGCATCGTATTTCTGCCGGGCGAAGTTGACATACAACGGACCGACCCGCAGCGCCAGGTCCTGCACACGGCCGGGTTCGGCGGCGAGCAGGCTGGGAATGCTTGCGCCCTTCAGGCGCTGGGCGTGGGAATGCAGCGAGTCGAATCCGTTGTTCGTTGTCATGCGGCCTGGGTCGGGATCGTGTCGTTGGTGTGGGAGATCTGGTTGTTGCCATCCACGTACACCAGCTTCGGCTTGAAGCTGTCGGCTTCCTGCTCGGTCATGCTGGCGAAGGCGGCAATGATGATGATGTCACCGACCTGCACGTGGCGCGCGGCGCCACCATTGAGCGAGACGACGCCGCTGCCCGCTTCGGCGCGGATCGCGTAGGTCGAGAAGCGCGCACCGTTGGTCACGTCCCAGATGTGCACCTGCTCGAATTCACGGATGCCAGTGGCAGCCAGCAGGTTGTCATCGATGGCGATCGAGCCTTCGTAGTTCAGCTCGGAATGGGTGACGGTGGCGCGGTGGATCTTGGTCTTGAGCAGGGACAGGTGCATGGGGGCGCTGCAACGGCAAAGGAAAGAGCGGATTCTAGCACCCACGCGGCAGCGGTCAGGTAGCTGCCGCGGGATGCTGAAGACCGTTCAGCCGGTGCGCTGCTGCGCGCCCGGCGCCGGCGCTGCGGCACCGGCCAGCACGGCCCGGAACACGGCATGGAACGCCAGTCCGGCCATCAGGCCGAATCCGGCCGCCACCAGTACCGAGAAGGCATAGCTGGTCCAGTCGAAGCTGCCGGCATCGGTCAAGCGGCTCATCAGAGCGCCGTCAGACCCGTCGGGCCAGGCGCAGGTGGCCATGGCCAGCGCACCCAGCCCTGCCCCCACCAGCGCGAACCACGCCCGGCGCAGGCGGCCGGAGGACAGCAGGATCAGGCCCATCGGCAGCAGCACCGCCACGGCATGGGCGAAGGCCAGCACGAACATCAATGCGGCCGCCAGCGCGGCCGTGGCCACTTCCTGGCCGAGACTGAGACCGGCAATCAGGCCACCGATCACCAGCGAAGGCAGCAGCGCGGCGGCGAACACCGCCAGGATCGCCGCCACGGCGCGGCGGCCGGAGCTGGCGGAATACGAGGTCATGTCGGCACGTCATCCTTGTCCGGCGAACAGTGGGCGCCCACTACGGGCGCCCTGCAGAACCGCGCATGCGGCTCAGAACTCCAGGTTGTCGATCAACCGGGTGGCGCCCAGGCGGGCGGCGATCAGGGCCACACGGCCACCGCCGTCGAAGCTCGGTTCGGCCAGCTCCGGGGTGCGCAGCACCGCGTAATCCACCTGGAAGCCGGCCGCCTGCAGCGCAGCGACGGCGTCGGCCTCGATGCGTTCACGGCCGTGCCCGGCCACATAACCTTCGCGCATGCCAAGCAGGGTGCGATGAAGGGTGGTCGCCAACGGGCGCTGCTCGGCGCTGAGGTACTGGTTGCGCGAGCTCTTGGCCAGGCCATCCTCATCCCGCACGATCTCGGCACCGACGATCTGGATCGGGAACGACAGCTCGGCCACCATCTGCTTGATGACCGCCAGTTGCTGGTAGTCCTTGCGACCGAACACGGCCACGTCCGGCTGCACCTGCAGGAACAGCCGCGCCACCACCGTGCACACGCCATCGAAATGGCCCGGGCGGCTGGCGCCTTCCAGCACTTCACTGACGCCAGGCGCATGCATCTGCGTGGTTTTGTCCACGCCCAGCGGGTACATCGCTTCGACGCTGGGCAGCCACACTGCATCGCAGCCCACTTGCTCCAGCCCGGCCACATCGGCTTCGGGGGTGCGCGGATAGCGGCTGAAATCCTCGTTCGGCCCGAACTGCGTCGGGTTGACGAAGATGCTGGCCACGACCTTGTCGGCGTACTGCTTTGCCAAGGTGACCAGCGCGTGGTGCCCGCCATGCAGGTTGCCCATGGTCGGCACCAGCGCCACGCGCAGGCCCTCGCCCTTCCACTGCGCGATCTGCGCGCGCAGTGCACCGAGTTCGTTGAAGGTCTGGATCATTGGGCGTACGCGTGCTCTTCGTCGGGGAAGCTGCCATCGCGCACGGCATCGGCGTAGGCGCGGGTGGCGCCGGCCACCGAGCCGCCCTCAGCCAGGAAGTCCTTGACGAACTTCGGGCGGCGGTGGCCGCTGTCCAGGCCAAGGAAGTCATGCAGCACCAGTACCTGGCCGTCGCACTGCGGACCGGCACCGATACCGACGGTCGGCACCGGCACGGCAGCGGTGACGGCGGCGGCAACCGGAGTCGGCACGCATTCGAGCACGATGATGCTGGCACCGGCCTCGGCCACGGCCTTCGCATCGTCCACCAGCTGGCGCGCGGCATCGCCACGGCCCTGGATCTTGAAGCCACCCAGGCGCAGCACCGACTGCGGGGTCAGGCCCAGGTGCGAACAGACCGGGATCTCGCGCTCGACCAGATAGCGGACGATGTCGACCTTGAAGCCGGCACCTTCGATCTTGACCATCTCTGCCCCCGCCTGCAGCAGCTGCAACGAAGCATCCAGTGCACGTTCCGGGGTGGCATCGGCGCCAAACGGCAGGTCGGCGATCAGCAGCGCACGCTGCAGCACGCGGGCGACCGCGCGGGTGTGGTAGACCATGTCGGCGACGGTTACCGGCAGGGTCGAATCGTGACCCTGCACGACCATGCCCAGCGAATCGCCGATCAGGATCAGGTCGACACCGTTGGCATCGAACGTGCGGGCGAAGCCTGCGTCGTAGGCGGTCAACATGACCAGCTTCTGGCCATTGCGCTTGGCCTCGGCCAGGGCGGGAACGGTCCAGGGCTTGCTGTCTGCGTGGGTGCTCATGTGCTGATAACCGGGGGAGATAACCCGGGCATTATCACCCTAACGGCGCGATCCCGCAGGCATCCACCCGCATCACTGCATCCCGCACGCGGCCATGGCCGGGAATGGCCAGATCGGCGGCGATTTCGGCCAACGGCACCAACACGAACGCACGCTGGTGCAGGTAGGGATGCGGCACTTTCAGCTCGGGCAGGTCCAGCACCTGCGCGCCGAACAGCAGCAGGTCCAGATCCAGCGCACGCGGCCCCCAGTGCACGGCAGGGTGGCGTACGCGGCCGAAGCGCTGCTCCAGCGCGAGCATGGCCTGCAGCAGCGTGACAGCGGACAGATCGGTGTCGACCGAGGCCACTGCGTTGACGAAGGGCGGCTGGTCCTCGTTGCCCCAAGCCGGCGTCGCGTACAACCGCGACGCCTGCGTCAGCCGGGTTCCGGGCAGCTCGTCCAGCGCGGCAATAGCCGCGCGGACGGTGTTGGCTGCATCGCCAAGATTGGCGCCCAGCCCGATCCAGGCAGCGGTCATCGATTACTCGGCGGCACCGGCAGCTGCGCCATCTGGACGACGACGGCGACGACGACGCTTGCGCGGCGCCCCACCATCCTCATCGCCGGCCTCGCTGTGCAGCGAATCCAGCGACGAATCCAGCTCATGCCCGGACTGCGCCTGCGCTTCGCGCCAGAACGCGACATCGGCTTCGTGCTCTGCCGAGGCCACCTGGCGCAGGGACAGGAAATCGAAGGCTGCACGGAAACGGGGGTGGCTGAGCGTGCGCATGACGCGCTTGCGCTGACGCGAACTGAAGCGCGCCTGCAGCAGCCAGATTTCCTGCATCGGCAGCGAGAATCGGCGCGGCAATGCGATGGTGCTCAACTGCTGCACGGTGACGCGGTCGGCGGCGCGACGCTGCGCCTCTTCCGGCGCCACGCCCTGCTTGAGCAGGGTTGCCTGCGCGCGGCAATAGGCCGGCCACAGCAACAGTGCGAACAGGAACGCCGGCGACACGGGCTCGTCATTGGCCACGCGTGCATCGGTGTTGGCCAGGCCCTCGACCACCATGCGGCGCAGCGCACCGGTACGGTTCGACTTCAGCGCCTTGGCGCTTTCCGGGAACAACACGTCGAACAGGCCATAGCGCTCCAGTCCTTCAAAGCTGGCCACGCCGTGGCCGGACAGGAACAACTTCAGGACTTCCTCGAACAGGCGCGCCGGTGCGGCTTCATTGAGCAGGCCGGCCAGCTGCGGGATCGGTGCAGCGGTGCCCTCTTCGATCTGGAAGCCGAGCTTGGCCGCCAGGCGGACCGCACGCAGCATGCGCACCGGGTCTTCCTGGTAGCGCTGCACCGGATCGCCGATGAGCTTCATCAGACGTGCCTGCACATCTTCGAAGCCGCCGGTGTAGTCACGCACCGAGAAGTCCTCGATGGCGTAGTACAGGGCATTGCAGGTGAAATCGCGGCGGATGGCGTCGTCTTCGATGCTGCCGTACACGTTGTCGCGCACGAGCATGCCGTTTTCCATCTCGCGATCGCCGCTGCCGTCATCGATGTTGGCACGGAAGGTGGCGACTTCGATGATCTCGCGGCCAAACACAACATGGGCCAGGCGGAAACGGCGACCGATCAGGCGGCAGTTGCGGAACAACTGCTTGACCTGTTCGGGCGTGGCATCGGTGGCCACGTCGAAATCCTTGGGTTGGCCATTGACCAGCAGATCGCGCACCGCGCCGCCGACAAGGTAGGCGCCGAAGCCGGCATCGCGCAGTCGATAAAGCACGCGCAAAGCGTTCGGGCTGATGTCCTTGCGGGAGATCGTGTGCTGGTCGCGCGGGATGACGCGCAGGCTGAACGGTGATGTAGCAGAGGAAATGATGTTGGCGCTTCCGGTTGAAGTTTCGGGATTGCCCAATGGCATCGAGGTGCATATACTAGCGCTCCTGCACCGGCAGCGACACACTGCTCCCTTCGTCTAGTGGTTAGGACGTGGCCCTCTCAAGGCTAAAACAGGGGTTCGAGTCCCCTAGGGAGCACCAGTCGCCGCAGCAGGAACCGAAAAAGCCCGCCTTGTGCGGGCTTTTCTGTTTTCCGTGACCCGTCCTGAATTGGGTTGACACCTTTTCCCTCTGGAAAAGGAATGTTCAATGAAATCAACAATCAGGCGCAGCCAACGGGATTACTCGCTGGCCTTCAAGTTGTCGGTGGTAGACCAGGTCGAGCGCGGGGAGCTGACCTACAAAAAGGCCCAGGAGCGTTATGGGATCCAAGGGCGCAGCACGGTGCTTTCCTGGCTTCGTCGGCATGGTCGGCAGGATTGGTCAGCTGGGGCATCATTGCCTCCCATGAGCACTGTCCCCAAAGCCGGGGCGGCCAAGCCGCTGACGCCGGAACAACAGATCAAGGCCCTGCAGGTCCAGTTGCGGGAGGCAAACGAGAAGGCGCAGTTGTTCGAGGCCATCGTGGATGTCCTCAAAGAGGATTACGGGGTAAAAATCGTAAAAAAGCCTTCCGGCAAGTCCTCACGCAAGGGCGCCTCAAAGGCGTAAGCGTGGCAAGGGCTTGCCGCCATTTCGGCATCAGTCGGCAGGCGTTCTATCAGGCCGGTCACCGCCATCAGCGGCGAGACGCTGCTGATGCTACGGCACTGTCGCTGGTGAGCGACTGCCGCGCGCGCCAGCCTCGGGTCGGTACGCGCAAGCTGCACCATCTGATTGAGCCGAAGCTGCAGGCGGCGGGGATCGCTCTGGGGCGCGATCGTTTATTTGACGTGCTCCGAGAAGCGCGCTTGCTGGTGCCGCAGCGCCGCGCGTATCACAAGACGACCGATAGCCATCATCGCTTCCGCAAGCATCCCAATCTGCTCAAATCCGGTGAAGGATGCATCGTTCCCAGTGGCTGCGAACAGGTGTGGGTGGCTGACATCACCTATCTACCAACAGATGGGAAGTTCGTTTACCTGAGCCTTGTTACCGATGCGTGGTCACGCAAGATCGTAGGCTGGAGCGTGAATGAGACGCTGCAGACCGAACATACCGCGCAGGCATTGGAGATGGCCCTGAAAACCCGGAAAACGAGGCAACGGCTGATCCATCATTCGGATCGGGGCATCCAGTACTGCTCGGACAACTATCAGAAGATCCATGCCAAGCACGGCCTGACCTGCTCCATGACCGACGGCTACGATTGCTATCAGAACGCTCTGGCAGAGCGGATCAACGGGATCCTCAAATGCGAGTTTCTGCTCCGTCGCCCACGGGACCTGGGACAGGCTCGGCAGATGGTGGCTGAGGCAGTGGAGATCTACAACGCCGAGCGCCCCCACCTGTCCCTTAAAATGCAGACGCCCGATGCGATGCACCGGGCGTCCTTGGCCGCCTGACGGCGGCCGGATCATCCACCCCATAGGTGTCAACCTATGGCAGGACGGGTCACCGGATTCTCGATTCCAACGGGCGTGGTCGCTTTTGCGCCTCTCTGTTCCTGCGCGGGAGGGGGCGGGCCACCCTTTCCTGGACACGCTAAAGCCCATCCATGGTGCTCGATGGCGCCATCCTTGGCGCCAACGGTCCAAGAAAGGGTGGCCCGCCCCCTCCTGACAATTTCCCGCGACGGCGGCAAGAACAGCCTCGCTCCTCCGAAACAAATTCAACCCCGACGCGCTTGCCTGCGTCCGCCATCCGCGATCTGTCGAGAGGCGGCGGGCCGGCCGCTCCAGGACCGTTGGCGCCATGAATGGCGCCATCGAGCCCCCATGGATGGGTTTACGGCGTGTCCTGGAGCGGCTGGCCTGCCGCCTCACCTCGGAACAGGAAGGCGCTGAAAGCCAGGCCGAGCCGTCAGCCTTCCATCTGCTCCAGTTCCTTGCCCTTGGTCTCGCGCACGTGGCGGACGACGAAGATGATCGAGAGGATCGCGGCGACGGTGTAGATGCCGTAGGCACCGGCCAGGCCGATACCGGTCAGCAGCATCGGGAAAGTCACGGTGATCGCGAAATTCGACGTCCACTGCGCCGCACCGGCCACGGCCAACGCCGGGCCGCGGATCTGGTTCGGGAACATCTCGCCCAGCATCACCCACATCACCGGGCCCCAGGACATGTTGAAGAACACCACGTAGACGTTGGCCGCTACCAGCGCCAACCGGCCCATGCCGTCGGACAGCTGCAGTCGACCATCGGCCAGGCTGCCACTGGCGAAGGCGACCACCATCAGCACCAGCGCCACCGACATGCCGACCGAACCGACCCACAGCAGCGGCCTGCGGCCGATGCGATCGATCAGCAATACCGTCAGCAGGCAGGCGCCGATGCTCAGCGCACCGGACAATACGTTGATCAGCAGCGCGTCGCTTTCCGAAAAGCCCACCGCCTGCCACAGCACGGCGCCGTAATAGAACACCACATTGATGCCGACCAGCTGCTGGAACATCGCCAGTCCGATGCCGACCCAGACGATGGGACGCAGCTTGCCGGTGGCCTTGTTGAGCAGGTCACCGAAACGCGGCTTGTGCTGGTCCTGGGCCAGGCTCGCTTCGATCTCGGCCTGCTTGTTCACCGCGGCGCGTTCACCATACAACCGGCCAAGCACCGCCCTCGCCTGCGCCTGCCGGCCCTTCATCACCAGGAAGCGCGGGCTTTCCGGGATCACCAGCAACAGCAGCAGGAACAGCAGTGACGGCAGCGCCTGCATCCAGAACATCCAGCGCCATGCCTCCTGCCCCAGCCAGAGCGGCTCGGTAGAGGCGCCTGCAGCCCTGGCCAGCAGATAGTTACTGAGGAACGCCGCGAACAGACCGCAGATGATCGCCATCTGCTGCACGGTCGCCAGCCGGCCGCGATAGCGCGCCGACGCGACTTCGGCGATGTAGGCCGGCGACATCACGCTGGCCGCACCGACGGCGAATCCGCCGAGCACGCGCGCACAGACGAACAACCAGGACGCATGTGCAGCGCCGGCGCCCAGCGCCGACACCAGGAACATCACGGCCGCCACGATCAACACGCCGCGACGTCCCAGCCGGTCACCAAGCCAACCGGCCGCGAACGCGCCGATCGCGCACCCCAGCAGCATCGAGGCGACCTCGAAGCCGAGCGCGGCCTCGCTGGAGTTGAAGGCCTGGCGCAGGCCGTCGACGGTGCCATTGATGACGCCACTATCGAAGCCGAACAGGAACCCGCCGAGGGTGGCGGCGCAGCTGATCAGGACGATGAAGGCAGTGTTCTCACCGCCGTTGGGGGCGGCACCGGGCTGGACTGGCGACATGAAGGATCCTGCAAGGAAGGGAGCCGACCGAAGCGGGCCGGCGGCCTTGGCAGCGTCGCACAGGGCGGGCATGCCGCCAAATGGGCATTCCAGGCACCAATCCGCCCCACTTTCACACGGCAACCGACACCGGGGGCCAACCTGTTCTAGAATTGGCAGGTTCAGAAAGCGATTCACCCTCTACCCATGCCCTTTGTCGTCACCGAAAACTGCATCAAGTGCAAACACACCGATTGCGTGGAAGTGTGCCCCGTGGATTGCTTCCACGAAGGCCCGAACTTCCTGGTGATCGACCCGGACGAGTGCATTGACTGCACCCTCTGCGAACCCGAGTGCCCGGTCAACGCGATCTTCCCGGAAGACGATGTTCCCGCTGGTCAGGAAGGTTTCGTCGCCCTCAATGCAGAACTGGCGAAGGAATGGCCGGTGCTGACGGTGCGCAAGGATCCGCCGGCCGACGCCGGCGAGTGGGATGGCAAGCCGGACAAGCTGAAGCTGCTGGAGCGCTGAGGCGCCAGCACCATGGCCTTGGTAGCTGCCAACCTTGGTTGGCACAAAGGCACCGACCAAGGTCGGCCTCTACCACGGCAGGTACGCACCAGCAGGCAATGAAAAGGGCGCCCAGGGCGCCCTTTTCTGTTCTGGCTGACCCGTCCTGAATTGGGTTGACACCTTTTCCCTCTGGAAAAGGAATGTTCAATGAAATCAACAATCAGGCGCAGCCAACGGGATTACTCGCTGGCCTTCAAGTTGTCGGTGGTAGACCAGGTCGAGCGCGGGGAGCTGACCTACAAAAAGGCCCAGGAGCGTTATGGGATCCAAGGGCGCAGCACGGTGCTTTCCTGGCTTCGTCGGCATGGTCGGCAGGATTGGTCAGCTGGGGCATCATTGCCTCCCATGAGCACTGTCCCCAAAGCCGGGGCGGCCAAGCCGCTGACGCCGGAACAACAGATCAAGGCCCTGCAGGTCCAGTTGCGGGAGGCAAACGAGAAGGCGCAGTTGTTCGAGGCCATCGTGGATGTCCTCAAAGAGGATTACGGGGTAAAAATCGTAAAAAAGCCTTCCGGCAAGTCCTCACGCAAGGGCGCCTCAAAGGCGTAAGCGTGGCAAGGGCTTGCCGCCATTTCGGCATCAGTCGGCAGGCGTTCTATCAGGCCGGTCACCGCCATCAGCGGCGAGACGCTGCTGATGCTACGGCACTGTCGCTGGTGAGCGACTGCCGCGCGCGCCAGCCTCGGGTCGGTACGCGCAAGCTGCACCATCTGATTGAGCCGAAGCTGCAGGCGGCGGGGATCGCTCTGGGGCGCGATCGTTTATTTGACGTGCTCCGAGAAGCGCGCTTGCTGGTGCCGCAGCGCCGCGCGTATCACAAGACGACCGATAGCCATCATCGCTTCCGCAAGCATCCCAATCTGCTCAAATCCGGTGAAGGATGCATCGTTCCCAGTGGCTGCGAACAGGTGTGGGTGGCTGACATCACCTATCTACCAACAGATGGGAAGTTCGTTTACCTGAGCCTTGTTACCGATGCGTGGTCACGCAAGATCGTAGGCTGGAGCGTGAATGAGACGCTGCAGACCGAACATACCGCGCAGGCATTGGAGATGGCCCTGAAAACCCGGAAAACGAGGCAACGGCTGATCCACCATTCGGATCGGGGCATCCAGTACTGCTCGGACAACTATCAGAAGATCCATGCCAAGCACGGCCTGACCTGCTCCATGACCGACGGCTACGATTGCTATCAGAACGCTCTGGCAGAGCGGATCAACGGGATCCTCAAATGCGAGTTTCTGCTCCGTCGCCCACGGGACCTGGGACAGGCTCGGCAGATGGTGGCTGAGGCAGTGGAGATCTACAACGCCGAGCGCCCCCACCTGTCCCTTAAAATGCAGACGCCCGATGCGATGCACCGGGCGTCCTTGGCCGCCTGACGGCGGCCGGATCATCCACCCCATAGGTGTCAACCTATGGCAGGACGGGTCAGGCCCTGGTAGCTGCCAACCTTGGTTGGCACAAAGGCACCGACCAAGGTCGGCCTCTACCACGGCAGGTGCGAACCAGCAGGCCCGCCCCCACCCAACCGGCCATTACGGGGCCAGCTTCGCCTTCAGCGTGGCAATCAGCTTCACCGGGGCTTCGGCGGTGGCCGGCAGGCCACGCGGGTCGACCGCGGAAATGTAGGCACCGGCGTCGACGGCGACCACGCGGACCAGGAAGTTGCTGCCTTCATAAGCCACGTCATACGAGCCCAGCAGCTGCGCGCGGGTGGCGATGGTCAAGCCTTCCACGCCTTCCAGCGCGGTACCAACCTTGGCGAAGGCTTCATCCTTGCTGCCGGCAATGGTGAAACCGGTGGCGCTGACTGCGGGGGTGGCTGCGGCCGGCGTGGCCGGCTTGGTCGCCGAGCTCAAGGTCGGCACCTGGTTGTTGCCGGCGCCTGCCGGCAGGTTCAGGTCCGGCGGCACTTCCAGCGGACGCACTTCCGGGGCCAGAGCGTAGTCGCCCTTGACGCCACGCTTGAAGCAACCGGTGGTGCCGGCTGCGGTGGCCACGGCAAGGAGCGCGAAGGACAGCACGCGGACGGCGGAAACGGGTTGGCGCATGTGAATCTCCTGGATCAGACCAAGACGGAAGGTCAGTGGCTGGAAAGGGCTTCGAGGGCGGCGATATCGCCGGCGAGATGGTCGGCGGCAGGCGCATGTGCAGCCGAAAGCGGCAGCAGCGGCAGGCGCAGATCGTGACCGATGCCGATCCGACGCAACAGCGCCTTGACCGGAATCGGGTTGGATTCGACACCGCAGAAGTCATGGAACGGCTGCAGGCGCGCATCCCAGGATTCGACGGCTTCATGGTCATGGGCAGCAGCCAGGTCGCACATCCGGCGGTAGGCGCCGGGCAGCACGTTGGAACCGACCGAGATCAGGCCGTCCATGCCGGCCTGGATCGAACGTGCGGCCGTGCCGTCATCACCGGTAAGCACGGCGAAGGTCGGGCTGCGCAGGTCCAGCAGCGCACGCACGCGGCCGGTATCACCCACCGCTTCCTTGATGCCGACGATGTTCGGATGGCTGGCGAGCTCGGCCACGGTCTCCGGCAGCATGTCGCAGCCGGTACGGCCGGGCACGTTGTACAGCACCACCGGCAATCCCCCCTGCTCGGCCACCGCACGGTAATGCGCGATCAGGCCGGCCTGGGTCGGCCGCACGTACGGCGGGGTGACCACCAGTGCGTGGGTGGCGCCGAGCGCGGCGGCGCGGCGGGTCTGTTCGATGGTCTTGGCGGTGCCGGACAGGCCGGTGCCGGCCAGGACCGGAACGCGGCCGGCGATACGCTCGACCGCGCTGGCCAGCAGCTGGTCGTACTCCGCATCGGACAGGGTGGCTGCCTCGCCGGTGGAGCCGGCAACGACAACGCCTTGGACGCCGCCCTCCAGCTGCAGGTGCAGCAGGCGCTGCCAACCGTCGGGGTCGAGTGCGCCGTCGGCCCGGAAGGGGGTCGCCAGCGCGGTGATGAGGCCGGAAAGGGACAAGGACGTGCTGCTCTTGGCTGGGGAGGGAAAACGTCCGCCACGGAAGGGCGCGGGCGTTCTGAATGTTACTTGCGGCGCGAAAGCACGGGCAAGTATGCTGGACACCGGTGGATCCCCGCCTCAGGCGGGCATTCAGACTAACGCATGCATTACCCGGAATCGCCTTGACCGACACCACCCCGCGCCCAGCGCCGAGCGAAAACCACCTCCTGATCAACGCCTATACGACGCATCCGGAGTCCCCCCTGTTGTCCGTCACCCGCCGCATCGCCGACAGCGGGTGCAATCTGGTGGATGCACGCCTGGCCACCGTGGGCCGCGATGTCTCGGTGACCGCGCTGGCCACCGGCTCCTGGGATTCGGTGGCCAAGCTGGAAGCGATGCTGACCCGGCTCGAGCGCGAGGAAGGCCTGAAGCTGGTGTGGTATCGCACCGAAGCCAAGCAGGCGCAGTCCAACCTGCTGCCGTACATCGTCGAGGTGATCGCCGCCGACAAGCCGGGCATCCTGTTCCAGCTGGCCGATTTCTTCGATCGCCAGGGCATCACCATCGAGACCCTGCAGAGCACGCGTTACCGCGCCATGCAGACCGGTGCGGAGATGTTCAGCGCACAGGTCACCATCGGCGTGCCGGCCAACATGCACATCGCCGCCCTGCGCGACGATTTCCTCGAGTTCTGCGACCACTTGAACCTGGACGCGATCATGGACCCGATGAAGTTCTGATTGAAATCCTGATTTTTCGCGCGCTCCTCACGGGCGCGTGGCGTTTCATGCAATTGTCGTAGAAAGAACCCAGGCTCGACAGAAGGACCTCATGAACAACGGCGATACCCTGGACAGCACCACCCTCTCCCTGCCGCTGGCGCTGTCCGGCGGCGCCCAGGCCACCCTCGGCGATTACGCCGGCCAGTGGCTGGTGCTGTACTTCTACCCCAAGGACAGCACCCCGGGCTGCACCACCGAAGGCATTGACTTCAACGCACTGCTGCCCGACTTCAGGAAGGCGGGCGCGGTGGTGCTTGGCGTCTCCCGCGACTCGGTGAAGTCCCACGACAACTTCTGCGCCAAGCAGGGCTTCGCGTTCCCGCTGGTCAGTGATACCGACGAAGCGCTGTGCAGCGCCTTTGAGGTGATCAAGATGAAGAACATGTACGGCAAGCAGGTACGTGGCATCGAGCGCAGCACCTTCCTGATTTCCCCCGACAGCCGCATCGTGCAGTCATGGCGCAAGGTCAAGGTCGCCGGCCATGCCGACGCCGTGCTTGCCGAACTGAAGGCCCATCCGTCCAAGTGAGTCCCATCGCCCACTTTGTCCGCCACCACCCTGCCCTGCAGCAGGCCGTGGTGGTTTTTCCCTGTCCGTAACCAGGAACCGATGATGACCCGAGGCAAGCGCATCTACGTGCTGGATACCAACGTGCTGATGCACGATCCCACCGCGCTGTTCAAATTCGAGGAGCACGATGTCTACCTGCCCATGCAGGTGATCGAGGAGCTGGACAACGGCAAGAAGGGTACGACCGAAGCGAGCCGCAATGCCCGCCAGGTCAGCCGCTTCCTCAACGAGCTGGTGCAGGCTTCGGGCCTGGACAACCTGGCCGAGGGCATTCCGCTGCAGCGGCCGCAGGGCCTGCAGCTGCGCGGCAAGCAGAGCGTGGGCCTGCTGCGCTTCCAGACCAGCCATTTCGACGCGGGCAAGAGCTTTGGCAAGGTCATCCCGGATAATGCCATCCTCGGCGCGATCCTGGCGCTGAAAGAAGAAACGCCGGAAATCCCGGTGGTGTTCGTCTCCAAGGACATCAACCTGCGGATCAAGGCCGCCATCGCCGGCATCGTGTCGGAAGACTACGAGAACGACCGCGCGCTGGACGATTTCAGCCTGCTCTACACCGGCGCCACCGAGTTGCCGGAAGACTTCTGGAAGCGCCACGGCGAGGATCTGCGCAGCTGGAGCGACAAGGGCCGCACGCACTACGAAATTCTCGCCCAGGACGGCGAAGAGTGGTACCCGAACCAGTACGTGTACCTGCCAGGCGAAGACGAAGTCGAGCTGCGTGTCAGCAAGATCGTCGGCGATGGCAAGGTGGTGTTGTCGCTGGTCGATGACTTCCGCCACGGCAGCCATGCCGTGTGGGGCATCAGCGCGCGCAACCGTGAGCAGAACTTCGCACTCAACGCACTGATGGATCCGGAGATCGACTTCGTCACCCTGCTTGGCACCGCCGGCACCGGCAAGACCCTGCTGGCGCTGGCCGCCGGCCTGGCGCAGACGATGGACCAGCAGCGCTACCGCGAGATCATCATGACCCGCGCCACGGTCAGCGTCGGCGAGGACATCGGCTTCCTGCCCGGTACCGAAGAAGAGAAGATGACGCCGTGGATGGGCGCGCTGACCGACAACCTGGAAGTGCTGACGCACAACCAGGAAGGCGGTACCTGGGGCCGCCAGGCCACCAACGACCTGCTGGCCAGCCGCATCAAGATCCGCTCGATGAACTTCATGCGCGGCCGAACGTTCCTGTCGCGTTACCTGATCCTGGACGAGGCGCAGAACCTCACGCCCAAGCAGATGAAAACGCTGATCACCCGTGCCGGCCCCGGCACCAAGATCGTCTGCCTGGGCAACGTCGAACAGATCGACACCCCGTACCTGACCGAAACCACGTCGGGCCTGACCTATGCGGTGGACCGCTTCAAGAACTGGCCGCACAGCGCGCATATCACGCTGCGTCGCGGTGAACGCTCGCGGCTGGCCGATTACGCGTCGGAGGTGTTGTGAACCGTTGCACCCGTCTGCTGCTGCCATCGATGGCGGTCGCCATTACCACGCTGCTCGGTGCCTGCGCGACCACGCAGGGACCGGCCAGCGTGCCGACCACCGAGCGCAGTGGCCAATCCTGGGTGGTCACCCGCCCGATCATCGCCGCGCAGGTGCTCGACACCTGTTCGCGACCCAGCCCCGGCCGCGAGGCCGGGCGGGTCAGCGGCTACTGGGCACCGAGCCGGCAGCAGGTGGACCAGCTGGAAGCGAAGCTGTCAGCGCTGGAAACGCAGGTGCCGCATGTCATGGATTTCGATCGCCAGTACGTCGGCATCGAACTGGACGGAAAGCAGGTGATCTACATCAACGCGTTCCACCAGCCTGAAGACAACAGTCTGCGGCCCGCCCGCGAAGCGGTGCGGGTCTGCGATGGCGGCGCGCAGTTCTGGGGCGCGGTCTTCGACCCGGCCAGCGGGACCTTCAGCGAGCTGCAGTTCAACGGCGGCTTCGGCGGGCCCTGAGGGGCCTGCCATGGGAATCCGCCTGCCCACCTGGGTCTGGATCGGCGCGGTCGCGCTGTCGTGCGTGGCCGGCATGGTCAATGTGGTTGGCTTCCTCGGTTTTGAACACCAGGCGGTCAGCCACATGACCGGCAGCACCAGCCAGCTCGGCATGGCGTTGGCGCAGGGTGATTGGCGCGCGGTCGGCCATCTGTGGGGTCTGCTGATCGCATTCTCACTGGGCGCGATGGTCAGCGGACTGCTGATCCAGGACAGCGCACTGCAGCTCGGCCGCCGCTACGGCGTAGCACTGGCGCTGGAATCGCTGTTGCTGCTGGCGGCCATTCCGCTGTTCAAGCAACATCAGATCTGGGGCGCACTGGCAGCCGCGATGGCCTGCGGACTGCAGAATGCGATGGCTACCACGTTCAGTGGTGCCGTCGTACGCACCACTCATCTCAGCGGCATGTTCACCGATCTCGGCATCGGCCTGGGCCACCTGCTGCGCGGACTGCCGCTGCAGGTACGGCGCCTGACCCTGAGCGGCCTGATCATCAGCGGCTTCCTTGCTGGCGGCGTGATCGGCGCTTGGCTGTTCGTACGCTGGCAGTACGACGCCCTGCTCGCCCCTGCCCTGCTGACCGGACTGACCGGCCTGGGCTATGTGTTCTACCAGCAGTGGGCACGCTGGCGGCGGTGAGCATGGCGTCATCCACGCATGGCGTGGATCTACGTTGTCCCTCCGATCATTTCCGCGATATCCACGCATGGCGTGGATCTACTGCAGGAAGCCGTCAGAGGCGGGGCGGTGTGGGGCTGCAGGACCGTTGGCGCCATGGATGGCGCCATCGAGCCCCCATGGACGGGTTTACGGCGTGTCCTGCAGGCCCACACCGCCCCGCATCCCACGAGATGCCGCCGTTGCTCCGGTGTTGCTGTTGCTTCTGCGGGTGCCGGGTGCAACCCGGCCGGCACTACCCCCACACTTAGCAGCACGGCACAATCACCGCATGAGCCCGACCACCCCCGTTTCCGCCCTGACCATCGCCGGCTCCGATTCTGGCGGTGGCGCCGGCATCCAGGCCGACCTGAAGGCCTTCGCCGCGCATCGCGTGCACGGCCTGTCGGTGATCGCCGCGCTGACCGCGCAGAACACCCGCGGCGTCAGCGCCGTGCACGTGCCGCCGGTCGACTTCCTGCGCGCGCAGATCGAGGCCTGCTTCGACGACTTCGATATCCACGCAGTGAAGCTGGGCATGCTGGCCAACGCCGAGGTGATCCACGCTGTGGCCGATGCCCTTGAACGCCATCGACCGCCGCACGTGGTGCTGGACCCGGTGATGGTCGCCACCAGCGGCGCGCGCCTGCTGGAGGACAGCGCGCTGCAGGCAATGCGCGAACGGCTGCTGCCACTGGCCACCCTGGTCACCCCCAATGCACCGGAAGCGGAGCTGCTGGTCGGCCGCAGCATCGACAATGGCAACGACGCAGAACAAGCCGCCGCCTCACTGCTTGATCTGGGTGCCGGTGCCGTGCTGCTGAAGGGCGGTCACCTGCAGGAGGGCAACCGCGTGGTCGACCGTTACTTCGATGGTGTCAGCAGCGAAGAGTTCATCCATGCCCGCTTGCCATTGGATGCGCACGGCACGGGCTGCACGCTGGCCTCGGCCATCGCCGCACAGCTGTGCAACGGGCTGAGCCTGGCCAATGCCTGCGAAGCCGGCATCGACTACGTAGCGCGCGGCCTGCAGCAGGGCTACGCGCCTGGCCGCAGCGAGGTGCTGGTACTGGACCACTTCGGCGCGGCACCGCACGCATGAGCGATTCGCCACGCGCGCTCGCCGTGGACAGCGGCGATGGCCACCGTTACGAGATCATCGCCTGCGTGCCTGCACAGCCGCTGGCACGGCTGTTGTGGCTGCCGGCGCTGGGCGTGGCCACGCGCCATTACCTGCCGCTTGCGCAGGCACTGGCAGCCAGGGGCGTGGCGGTCTACCTGCACGAATGGCGCGGCAATGGCAGCAGTTCGCTGCGCCCGTCACGCACCCAGGATTGGGGCTACCGGCAGATTCTCGATCACGATCTGCCGGCCAGCCAGGCCCTGCTCGCCGATGCCGATGACGCGCAGGAGGTACTGCCATGGATCATCGGTGGTCACAGCCTGGGCGGTCAGCTGGCCTGCGTGCATGCCGGGCGCCAGCCGCAGGCATTCGATCGATTGTGGCTGGCGGCCAGCGGTACACCGTTCTGGCGCACGTTCCCGCCACCACGCGGCTGGTTGCTGCCGCTGATCTATCGCTTCCTGCCATGGATCTCACGGCATCAGGGCGTGCTGCACGGGCGCCGGCTGGGCTTCGGCGGCACCGAAGCACGGGGATTGATCGCCGACTGGGCGCGCGTAGGGCTGAACAATCACTACGCTGCCGTGGGCATGGACGAGGACCTCGATGCGCAGATGGCGCGCGTGCATGGCAGTGCGCAGGCGGTGCTGATGGAAAACGATTGGCTGGCGCCTATCGGATCGATGCAGGCGCTGCTGGCGAAACTGCCGAATGTCGCCTCACAGCTGCGCGTGCTTTCTGCGCAGGAGCTGGGCGCGCGAGCCGACCACTTCGCGTGGATGAAACACCCGGAGGCTGTCGCAGAGGCGTTTTTCATTCAGTTGGGTGAAAATTTTCACAAAAGCGTTGACGACTCGCGCCGACATCCGCATAATTCCGCTCCTGTCGCAGGGCGCCCGTAGCTCAGTTGGATAGAGTACCTGGCTACGAACCAGGCGGTCGGGAGTTCGAATCTCTCCGGGCGCACCACTCGACAGACCTTCAGCATCCGCCGCTGGAAGTGCAGTAAAATTTGATTGTGTACCGCGCGCCCGTAGCTCAGTTGGATAGAGTACCTGGCTACGAACCAGGCGGTCGGGAGTTCGAATCTCTCCGGGCGCACCACACACGATCAACACAACAAGTTTATGTAATTGGCGCCCGTAGCTCAGTTGGATAGAGTACCTGGCTACGAACCAGGCGGTCGGGAGTTCGAATCTCTCCGGGCGCACCATTACACCGAAACAGCAGGCCCCGGCCTGCTGTTTTTTTTGTGTGTTTTTCGGCAGGGTTGCACCCTGCACCCGCAGAGGCCAAAGCAACGGCAACAGCAGAAGCAGGCATTCCGTGGGATGGCGGGACGGTATGGGCAGACAGGACACGCCGTAAACCCATCCATGGGGGCTCGATGGCGCCATCCATGGCGCCAACGGTCCTGCCTACCCATACCGCCCCACCTCTGACAGATTTCCGCGATCGGGTAGATCCACGCCATGCGTGGATGAATCTCATCGAGATCAAATATTTCGACAATTGAACGAAGAGCATCCACGCGTCGCGTGGATTCACGTGTCGACCAAGGTCGACACCCACCAAGAGCAGACCAAGAGCAGGCCATGCCATCCAACAGATCGCGGAGATCTGTCGAAGGCGGGGTGGGTCCGGTTGCGGGGGCGTGAGCCGCATGGATGCGGCGACCGAGCTTACATGGACGTACTTGCAGCGTCCCCCGCAACCGGACCCACCCCGCCATTCCACGGAATGCCCGCTGTTGCTTTGGCTTTGGCTTTGGCTTTGGCTGTTGCCGTCGATTCGGCAGGTGCAGGGCGCAGCCCGGCCGAACCCTATCCCTCTGCCATCGCCTGCCACCATTGCGCCAGCAGCTCCGGCCGTCGCAGGCGCTCGCGCCACCAGCGCAGGGCCGCGCCATCTTCGCCGGTGCGCCAGGCCAGCCAGAAGGTCTCCTCCGGCTTGTGCTCCTCGACCTCGCGGATCACCAGCTGGCCGCGCGCCACCGCCGCGCGCGCGCACGGCTCGGGCAGGAAACCGAATCCCAGCCCTTGGCACTGCAGCTTCAACTTGCTGGCCATGTCCGGCACGGTCAACGTCTCCTGGCCCATCAACAGACCCACCGTCCGTGGCAGCAGCCGCCGTGCCGAGTCGGACACGGCGATCGCGCAATACGGCGCCAACTGCTCGCGGCCCAGCACACCCGGCACCGTCGCCAGCGGATGACCGGGCGCCACCGCAAACACGAAACCAACGCTGCCCAGCGGCTCGACCACGTAGCCCCCGCCACTGGGGCCCTCGCCCGGCGCGCCCACCAGCAGGTCGGCACGCCGGTCCAGCAGCGCTTCCCAGGTCCCGGACAACGCCTCGCCAAACAGGCGCAATCGGGTCGGCGCCGCCACCTCGCGGAAAGCAGCAATTTCCGGCCCCAGCAGCCAAGTCGGGAACACCGAATCCACCGCCATGGTCAATTCAGCCTCCCAGCCCGAGGCTACCCGCCGTACCCGCAGTTCCAGCTCCCGGGCCGCACGCAGCAGGTGCCTGCCCTCCTCCAGCAACGCGCGCCCGGCCTCGGTCGGCTCCGCCCGCGGGCCGATCCGGTCGAACAGCTGCACGCCCAGATCCTCTTCCAGCTTGGCCACGGTGTAGGAAATGGTCGAAGGCACCTTGTGCAGGGCCTTGCCGGCACCGGCAAAGGAGCCTCGGCGGTCGATCGCATCCAGGATCTGCAGGGCATCGAGGCTGAGCTTGAGCATTCGAAATTTTCGATGATGGCTGTCAAAACTATCCGTTTTTCAAACCCAAGGTGCAAGCGGATACTTCTCTCCAACGGGGAAACACAGCGGCTTCCAGCCGAACCCGCTCCATCGAAACCATCGAACAAGGAGATTCCATCATGCTGCAGATCCGCAAGAGCGCTACCCGTGGCCTGGCCGAGCATGGCTGGCTGTCCTCGCGCCATACCTTCTCGTTCGCCAGCTACTACGACCCCCGTTATGTGAGCTTCGGCCCGCTGCGGGTCATCAACGAAGACAAGGTGACCGGCGGCCAGGGCTTCGGCACCCACAGCCACAGCAACATGGAGATCGTCTCCTATGTGCTGGGTGGCGCACTGGAACACAAGGACTCGATGGGCACCGGTTCGGTGCTGCGCTACGGCGACGTGCAGCGCATGAGCGCCGGCAGCGGCGTCAGCCACAGCGAGTTCAACCATTCGGCCACCGATCCGGTGCATTTCCTGCAGATCTGGATCTTCCCGCAGACCGAGAACATCACGCCGTCGTATGAGGAGACCCACTTCACGCCGGACAGCAAGCGCGGCCAGCTGCGCCTGATCGCCTCGCCGGATGGCGCCGATGGCTCGCTGCACATCCACCAGGATGCGCGCATCTTCGCCACCATCCTCGATGGCGAGCAGAAGCTGCATCACGCCCTGGCTGCCGGCCGCGGCGCGTATGTGCAGGTGGCGCGGGGCCAACTGCAGGTCAACGGCATCACCCTGGAAGCAGGTGACGCACTGCAGGTCAGCGACGAGGCACAGCTGACCCTGGAAAACGGCAACGACGCCGAAGTGCTGGTGTTCGACCTGCCGCTGTAACCAACACGCCCGCGATGCCGTCCGGCATCGCGGGCATGTCATGTCGCAACGCGATCAGAACTTGTACGTCACCGCCAGCCGCACGTTGCGCGGCTCGCCCCAGGTGTAGGTGCTGTACCAGCTGAAGATCGTGTAATAGCGCTTGTCCAGCAGGTTGTTGACGTTGACGGTAGCCGACAGGCGATCGTTGAACTGGTAGCGGGCCATGGCATCCAGCAGCCAGTACGGCTGGGTGCGATGAACCACCGACGCACCACTGGCCGGGTTGGTGATGTTGCCGAACGTGGAATCCTGCCAGCGCGCGCCGCCACCGACGGTCAGGCCACGCCAGTCGCCGCGAAGACGGTAGCTGGTGTGCAGGCTGAACTGGTTTTCCGGCTCCAGCGTGGACACCTTGGTCCCGGCCTGGCGGGCGATCTTGTGCGCAAAGCCGCCCTGCACCTGCCAGCCCTCGGCCAATTGTCCGGACAACTCCAGTTCGTAGCCCTTGGTGCGCACCCCCATCAATCCGCGATAGGCGATATCGCCGGTCGGCGTTTTGCCGCCTGTAGGCTGGGCGAAATTGTCCTGGTCAAGCTGGAACAGTGCCGCGCTGGCATTGAAGCGGCCGTCGAGGAACTCCGCCTTCAGACCCATTTCATAGCTGCGGCCTTCCAGCGGATCCAGTGCCTTGCCCTGTTCGTCGCGCTCACCCTGCGGCTTGAAGATGGTGCTGTAGCTGGCATAGACCGAATAGTGCTCACCAAGGTCGTAGACCACGCCGGCATACGGCACGAACACGCCGGTCTCGCGCGTCTGCGGCGAACGGTAGCTGGCCAGGCGGCTGCCGACGATCACCTTCAACGGGTCGGCCACGTCGAAGCGACCGACCACGTACAGACCGTTCTCGCGGGTCACTTCATTGTTGCCATAACCGCGCTGCCATTCCGGTTCCGGGATATCACCCTTCCAGCTGTTGTAGTCGGCAACGGCGGTCGGGTAGCCGGGCTGCGGCGAATAGCCGGTGTTGGTCCAGCGCTTGCGCGACGCACTGCCGCCGACCACCAGTTCATGCTGGCGGCCGAACAGACCGAAGTTGCCGCTCAGATAGAAGTCCGCAGCGTTGCTGACCGTCTTGCCGACGTACTTGCCCAGCCACAGCGAGACGCCTTCGCCGGTGACCGGATCGGGATTGCCGCCGGCCGCACCCGCCAGCGCGGCATCGTAGCCATTGACCTGGTGGTTGAGCTGCAGCTTGGCCACCCAGTCGTTGTCGAACGTGTGTTCCAGCGTGGCAAAGCCGGTGCGCACGTACTGGCGCCAGCCACTCCAGCGGGTACCGTTGTTGAACGAGCGCGGCATGTCATTGAAATTGCCCTGGCTGTCCAGCAACGGAATGCCGCCCCAGGTCGAGCCCTTGGGGTCGCTCTCCAGCACGTCGCCACCCACGGTCAGCAGCGTGCGTTCGCCCAGATCGGCTTCCAGCACGGCATAGCCGACCTTGCTGGTGCGCTGGTAGAAATCCAGATTGGAATGCTTGTCCTGCCAGGCAGCCACCGCACGGCCACGCACGCGGCCATCGGCGGTCAGCGGGCCGCCGACATCGACTTCTGCACGGTAGTCGTCCCAGCGACCGACGCCGAGCGTCGCACTGCCGGCAAATTCCTTGCCCGGCTTCTTGCGCACCAGGTTGATGGTCGCGCCGGGATCGCCCATGCCGGTCAGCAGGCCGGTGGCACCCTTGAGCACTTCGATGCGGTCGTAGATCGCGGTATCGCTGAGCGTATTGCCGGCCGAGTAGGCCGAGTCGCGCGACATCGGAATACCGTCGTACTGGAAGTTCTGCACGGCAAAACCACGTGCGTAGTACTCGGTGCGCTCACTGTCGTAGGTGACGATGCTGATGCCCGGGGTCACCCGCATCACGTCATCGATGCCATCCAGGCCGAAGTCGTCCATCTGCGCACGGGTGATCACGCTGATGGTCTGCGGGGTCTGCCGCGGGGTCAGTACCAGGCGGGTGGCGGTGGCGATGGTGCCCGGCGTGTAGGCGCCGCTGCCTTCGGTGATGGTGCCCAGCTGGTTGGCGGTGACCTGCACGGTCTGCAGGGTCTGCGAGGGCGTTTTGCCCTCCTCTTCAGCCGGGGCGGATTGCGCCGAAGCGGCGCCGGCAGCGGCCAGCGAGGTCAGCAGAAGACCATGGGCAAGGGCGTTCGCCAACGGGCGACGACGCAGGGAGAGCACGGAAAAACGAACAGGCACAGACGACACGACGGGACCTCCACGAAGGGGTGGGATCCTCTGGCGGCGGCTCGAGGCAAGGGGGGGGATGCGGCCAAAGGCCGCCGGCGCAGGAGTTTACTCTCCTGCGCCCCCGCTGTCGTGAGTGGCGCCCGGGTCTGATCAGGCTCTGCTTGCTCCGTATCGATGGTCAGCCGTCGACGGCGGCCACGGCCTCCAGGATCAGTGCCGCCACCTCGGCCGGATGCGAGGCCAGTGAGGCATGGCTCGCCTCCAGCTGCAGCAGGCGCTTGGGCTGCATGCGTACGGCCATGGCCTTCTGGTTCTGTGGCGCGATCATCCGGTCCTGGCTGGAAAGCTGGTACCAGCTCGGCTTGTGCTTCCACGCCGGGTCGCTGATCGCATCACCAAAGGTGCTGGCCAGCGGCGCCTTCTGGGTCACCGCCATCACCCAGCCTTCGTCGGCGCTGAGGTCCTGGCAGAAGCTCTCATGGAACTTGTCGGCACGCAGCCACAGATAGCCATCACTGTCCGGGGCCAGGTTCGGTGCTGCTTCGGGCAGGTGCTGCTGGGTAATGCCGCCGGGGCTCTCACCACTGTCCGGCGCGAATGCAGCGATGTAGACCAGACCCTGCACATTGGGCTGGTTGCCGGCTTCGGTGATCACCGCGCCCCCGTAGGAGTGCCCGACCAGTACCACCGGGCCATCGATCTGGCGGATCATCCTGCGCGTCCGCTCGGCGTCGTTGACCAGCGAGGTCAGCGGCAGTTCGACCGCCTTCACCTGGTCGTGGCCCTTGCGGTGCAGCTCCAGGATGACCTTGCCCCAGTGTGCGGCCCCGCCCCAGAACCCATGGACGAGGAGGATGGTCGGTGTAGTGCTCATGCGCTGATCTCCGGCGGCGGCCAGGCGGAATGCCCACCGTCGGGCTACTTTGCGCTGGCGACGTTAATCAACGGTGACGCATCCGGACCACTGCAATCGTATGCGTCGTCTGATGTCGTTCATGGCACTTGCCCAGGGCCCATGAAAACGTTTTCATAAAGGGATCCTCTGGAGCCCTTCTCGCGCATGACGCCTTCCTCTCCCCGCGCCCAGCAGCACGCGACCCGCGCTGCATTCTTCATCCCCGGCTTTGCCACCGCTGCCTGGGCGCCGATGGTGCCCTATGCCAAGGCCCAGGCCGGATTGTCCGATGCCAGCCTCGGCGGGCTGTTGCTGTGCCTTGGCCTCGGCTCATTGCTGGCGATGCCGCTGGCAGGTGCGTTGACCGCGCGGCTGGGCTCACGCCGCTTGATGATCGCCACCACCGCGTTGATCCTGCTCGCCCTGCCACTGCTGACGCTCGCTCCCACGCCGCTGGCACTGGGAGCGACGCTGTTTGTGTTCGGTGCGGGTGTGGGAGCGATGGACTGCACGATGAACATGCAGGCGGTGACCGTCGAGCGCGATGCGGGGCGACCGATGATGTCCGGCTTCCACGCGTTCTACAGCATCGGCGGCTTCATCGGCGCCGGCTGCATGACCGGCCTGCTGGTTCTCGGCACGCCGCTGTGGCTGGCGTCAGTGGTCGCCGTGGCGGCCATGCTGCTGGTGGCCGTGCTGTCGGCCCCGCACTGGCGCCCGCAGCGCATCCTGCATGACGGCCCGATGCTGGCGGTGCCGCACGGCGTCGTGCTGTTCATCAGCGTGCTGGCCTTCGTGGTGTTCCTGGCCGAGGGCTCGATGCTCGACTGGAGTGCAGTGTTTCTGGCCGACGTGCGGCAGGTATCGCGCGACCAGGCCGGTGCCGGCTTTGCGGTGTTCACGCTGGCGATGACCGCGATGCGTCTGTTCGGCGACGGCATCGTCGAGCGCCTTGGCCGCACCCGCACCATCGTCATTGGCGGCATCACCGCGGCGGCCGGTTTCGCACTGGCCACGCTGGTGCCCTCCTTCGCGATGGCGCTGGTCGGTTACGTGCTGGTGGGCCTGGGCTGCGCCAACATCGTGCCCGCCCTGTTCTCGATGGCCGGCCAGCAGCGCGCGATGCCGGAGAGCATTGCGATCACCGCAGTCACCACGCTGGGCTATGCCGGAATCCTTGCGGGCCCCGCAGCGATCGGCGCGCTCGCCCATGCTACCAGCCTGGGCTTTGCCTTCCTGTGCGTGGCGGCGATGCTGCTGGGCGTGGCGGCGTCGGCGCGTTCACTGGCCCGCCGCCTGCCCTGAAGCAAAAAGGGGACGGAGGGGATTAAGTCGTTTCCTGCACTAGTAGGCCGAATGCGACTTAATCCCCTCCGTCCCCTTTTTGAGGGTTCAGCTGCGCGCTGGGGTCTTTGCTGGTGCATCGACGCCGTGCACCAGCCACTCGGCCTGTGCCGGCAACTGCGGCGCTGGGCACGCGGTCTTCGGGTGGTGCTCGTCGCGCGCCATCCAGTCATCGACCACCCCGGCCAGCAGGTCCAGCCGCAGCGGCAGGGTGATGTGATCTTCGCCGCGCATCTCGATGTAGTGCGCACGCGGATTGGCCTGTGCCAGTGCACGCCCCTGGCTGACCGGAATGTGCTGGTCGCCCTGTCCGTGCAGCAGCAGCACGCAGGCACGTGTATCGGCCAGCGCACGGGCAACATCCACCTTGTCCAGGTCCACGTCGATGCGGCGGCTGGCGGCGGCCACCACCTGGTTGATGTCCTGGCTGCCGTAGCGCCAGCGTGCATACGAAGCGATCGCCTGTGCCTTCAAGCCTTCCGGCTGCAGGGCCATCAGATGCGGAATCATGGTGCGGATCGCTACGCCGGCATTGGCGAACGATTCCATCGCCACCACGCCTGCAACCTGGTCACCCAGCTTGTCGGCGGTGAACAGTGCGGTGGCAGCGCCATAGGAAACACCGAACAGGTACAGCGGGCCGGTCACTTCGCCGCGCGCGCGCAGCTCGGCGATGACGTCCACCACATCGTCCGATTCGTAGGTGCCGTAGCCGGAGGGGCCGGCGCCGGACTGGCCATGGTTGCGCAGGTCCAGGGTGACCACGCGGTAACCCGACTCGGCCAGCTGCAGCGACCACGGCAGCATCGAATCACCGTTCATCATCCAGCCGTGCAGCAGCACCACGGTGCCACGCGGCGCCTGCGCGCGGAACGGTTGCGGTACGGCCAGGCTCAGCCCGGTATCCAGCGGCAGACCGTTCTGGTGCTGCTGCGGCAGGTAGTGGTAGCGCGCACCATAGTCACCCGGATCGAAAGCACGCCAGAAGATCGGCACGCCATCACGGCCCGCGGCGAACCCATGCCGGTTCGGCAGCGCGGCCACAGCGGCGGCGATACGCGGTTGATCAAGCAGGGTCGAAACGCCACCGGGCGCGATCAGGCGATCGCTGAGCGAGGTGGACGAGGCCGTCATCGAAGAAGAGCATGCAGCCAGCCACAGGCCGGCGCACGCCAGCAAAAGCAGCAGCAGGCGCTTCATGGGCAGTCAGGGGAAAAGTGCGACAGCGTGGCAGGTTAGCGGTCGCGCCCGATGCCATCTATCGCAGCTGGATGACGAGTTGATGACAGCGCAGGATCGATTCAGCTTGTCACAATGTCGCGACCGGCCAGAGCATTGATCCGGATCAATGAACGCCATCGCACGAATGGCCACAGTGCCAGCATGCGCACCTCGTTCAAGCTCGCCATTGCCCTGGCCGCCACATTGACCGCCGCCTACGGCATCGCCCGCAGCACACCGTACTGGTTCGCCCCACGGCAACCGGCCGAGGTTGATATCCACGACCCGACCCTGATCGAGCAGGGCCGGTATCTATCGCGTGCCGCCGACTGCGCCGCCTGCCATACCGCACCGGGCGGCAGACCGTTCGCCGGTGGGCTTGGCATGCAGACACCGATGGGCACGCTGTACTCGACCAACATCACCCCGGACCCGGATACCGGCATCGGCACGTACGACTATGCGGATTTCGAGCGCGCGGTGCGGCGTGGCATCCGCCATGACGGCCAGCCGCTGTATCCGGCAATGCCCTACGCCTCGTACGTGATCGCCAGCGATGCCGAGATCAAGGCACTGTATGCCTACTTCATGGGCGCAGTGCAGCCGGTCCGGCAGGACAACGCCGACAGCACGATTCCATGGCCGGCCAACATGCGCTGGCCGCTTGCCTGGTGGCAGCTGCTGTTCGCGCGCCCGCGCAGCTTCATCCCTGATCCAACCCTGGATGCCGGCCAGCAGCGCGGCGCCGAACTGGTGGAAGGCCTGGCCCATTGCGGCGCGTGCCATACCCCGCGCGGGCTGGCCTTCCAGGAAAAGGCGATGGCCGATGATGGCAGTCGCCAGTTCCTGTCCGGCTCGGTGCTGGAAGGCTGGTATGCGAAGAACCTGCGCAACGAAGCGACCGGGTTGGCCAGCTGGAGCGAAGCCGAGATCGTCGAGTTCCTGCGCACCGGCCGCACCGATCGTTCCGCGGCCTTCGGCGGCATGGCCGATGTGGTCGAGCACAGTACGCAGTACCTGTCCGATGCCGATCTGCTGGCGATGGCGCGGTACCTGAAGCAGTTGCCGGCACGCGAAGGTCGCAGCGTGCAACGGACCCCGGGCACCGACACCACTACCGCCGCACTGCGCGGCGGCGACTACCGGGTGGCCGGTTCGCTGGCCTACGCCGAACACTGCCAGGCCTGCCATCGTGCAGATGGCCGTGGCATGCCACGGGTCTACCCTGCTCTGGCCGGCAACTCCATCGTGTTCGCCGACGATCCCAGCTCGCTGCTGCAGGTAACCCTGATCGGTGGACGCACGCCGCACACGCCGCATGACCGGATGGCGTTCACCATGCCGGGCTTCGAGCGACTGCCCAATGCGCAGCTCGCCGACATCCTCACCTTCATCCGCAACAGCTGGGGCAACCAGGCCAGTGCGGTCAGTGAACTGGACGTGGCGCGCATGCGCCGGGTCGTGCGTGACAAGCCGGTGCATGTGGTCCCGCAGGAGACGGCGCAATGAGGCGTTCGAAGAAGCGTTCCAGAGCGCTGATCGCCAGCGCAGTGGTTGCGGTGCTGCTGGCCGGTGCCGGTACGTTGCTATACCAGCACCTGTACCCGGACCTGGATGCGGAGGTGGCAAGGACCCTGGATATCCTCGACCGCCACGGCCAGGTGGTGGGTCAATACCACGTGCCCAGTGCCGAAGAGATCGCCGGCCTCGGCAACGCAGACACGGTGATGTTCGGCCGTCGCCTGCTCAATGAAACCGCGCGGCTGTTGCCGGACAACGTCGGCAACGATCTGAACTGCAACTCCTGCCACATGGCCGAGGGCAAGCGACCGTTCGGCAATCACTACTTCAACACCGGCGGCGGCAGCTACCCGCGCTACATGCCGCGCCCGGGCAGGGAAATCGGTCTGGCCGAGCGCATCAACGGCTGCCTGCAGCGTTCGATGAACGGCAAACCGCTGGCCAAGGACGCGCCGGAGATGCGGGCCATGCTGGAATACATGGCGTGGCTGAGCCGCCCGGTACCGGAGGGTGCACGCGTGGCCGCGCCCAGCGAAGGGCCGATCGACAGCACGCTGACGCCGGACCCGATACGTGGGCAGGCGCTGTACGCCGCGCAGTGCGCCGCCTGCCACGGCGACAACGGCGAAGGCCAGCGCGATGCCAGCGGCGATATCGCGTTCCCGCCGTTGTGGGGCGAGCGCAGCTTCAACATCGGTGCCGGCATGGCGCGGTTGTACAAGGCCGCTGGCTTCATCAAGCACAACATGCCGCCGGCGGTGACCCGTGAACCGCCACTGGGCCAGCAGGTGATGCCCGACCAGGATGCGGTGGATATCGCCAGTTACTTCATCAATCAGCCGCGCCCGGACTTCGCCGGCAAGGCCAAGGACTGGCCACGCGACCCGAAACCGAAGGACGCGCGCTACTGAGGGGCGCCGCCGGCGTTGCCGGCCGTCACACAACACACTCCCTGCATCTGCGCGTCACCGCCATGTCATCGGCGCTGCCGACACTCCCGGACTTTCCTCCCCTGAAGGTCCGGTTTCGATGCGAACGATGGCGCGCTTTCCCCGTATCTCGCTGCTTGCCCTGCTGATTGCTCCCGCACTGGATGCCCTGGCTGAAGCACCTCAGGGCGATGCCGCTGATACGCGAAGCGCCGACGCGCGGACCCTGGACCAGGTGCAGGTGATCGGCCAGGCCACCAGCTATGCCAAGACCTCGGTGCGCCAGGAAACCTTGAACCGGCAGGCCGTATTGAGCAGCGTCAATGGCACGCTCAACGAAGTGCCCGGCGTGGTCGTCAGCGAAGCCGATGCCACCGGCTCGTCGGTCTGGGGCACGCAGATCAGCATGCGCGGCTTCGTCACCAACCGCGATACCCAGCAGATCGGCACCACCATCGACGGCCTGCCCAATGGCGGTTCCGGTTATGGCGGCGGCTCGCTGGCCAACCGCTACATCGACACGCTCGACCTGGAAACGGTGGAAGTGAGCCAGGGTACGGCCGATATTTCCTCGCGCTCGAACGAAGCATTGGGCGGCACCCTGAACTTCCTCACCAGCGATCCACTGCAGGAACAGCGCCTGCGGATGGTAGTGGGTGCCGGCGACAATGAGGCGCGCAAGTACTACGTGCGCTACGACACCGGCCTGCTGGGCGGACACACCCGCGCGTGGATCAGCGCATCATCGGCGCGCGTGCATGACTGGATCGATGGCACCGGCCACACCAGCAACGACAACATCGCCGGCAAATTCATCACTGAACTGGACCGCTGGACCTTGACCGGCTACCTGTCCTACAACGATGCCGACGAGCCGGAGTACACCAGCGTTTCACCGAAGGGCTTCGCCACCAACCCGGACCGCGACGGCCTGGTCGGCACCCTGACCGGCATTCCGTATCTGGACCAGAACTACCGCTCCGGTTCGCGCGCACTGCGCGAGAACACCTTCGGCTACCTGCGCGCGGCCTTTGATGGCGGCAACGGTTTCAAAGCCTCGATGGCTGCCTACGGTCACCGTATGCAGGGCCGCGGTGACTGGCTGCCGCCGTACCTGGCCGATGTCAACGACGATGGCGCCGGTCGCCCGCAGTCGGAATACCTCGGCGGCAGGACGGTCTACGGCGGCAGCAACCGTGGCCAGATCTACTTCGTGAACCCCGATGGCAGTTCCGCCCAGCGTCTGGCCAACTGCACACCGCGTCTCGGCTTCACTGCCGAGTACGACCCCAACTGCTACGCCGGCAATGTGCAGGGCGCACAGTCCTACCGCCATTCCCACTACGACAACGATCGCATGGGCGTCACCGCCGACGTCGAATGGCGGCAGACCTTCGGCGCGATCGACAACACGATCCGCGGTGGCCTGTGGGTGGAGAAGCTCGACCGTTCCGTGCGCCGCGACTGGCACCGCCTGCTCAACGTCGGCCAGGACATCGCCTTCGACCACCAGCCCTACTGGGTGCAGTTCGAAGACAAGTACAAGGTCGATGAGCAGATGTACTACGTCGAGGACGTGGCCCGCTTCGGTCCGTTCAGCGCGCGCCTCGGCGTGAAGCAGTTCTTCGTCGACCAGTCCCGTCGCCGTGTGATCGGCGCCGCCGAGAATGTGAAGTCCGATTCGAAGTCCGATCCGCTGCTGTCCACCGGCTTCACCTGGGCCCCGGGTGTGGAGGGCATGGAGCTGTTCGCTGGCTACTCGCAGAACTTCGCCGCGATCCCGTCCGGCGTGCTGGGTGAAACCGATCCGCAGCGCTTCCGCAACGTCGAGCCGGAGACCGCCGACAACATCGAACTGGGCATGCGCATCAGCCGCTGGCCGCTCACCGCTTCGGTCACCCTGTACAACATCAAGTTCGACAACCGCATCGTCTACCTGCCGGCCGGTCTGGTCAGCGGCATCGACTACCTCGGCGAGACCGATGGCGTCTACGAGAACTTCGGCGGCGTGGAGAGCAACGGCCTGGAAGCGGCCTTCGGCTACGGCTGGGACAATGGCTGGCGCATCAATGCCGCCTACACCTACAACCGTTCCAAGTACCTGGGCAGTGGCAACGACGCGCGTGATGCCCAGCTGGGCATCGTCGACGGTGCCAAGGTGATCGGCCAGCCCGAGCAGATCCTGGTGGTGTCGGCCGACTGGCAGGGTGAGAACTGGAACTTCGGCCTGTCCGGTCGCTACCTCGGCGAACGCTACCTGGATGCAGCCAACGTCAACAAGCTGCCGTCGGCCACCGTGTTCAACGCCAACATCGGCTTCGATCTGCAGGCCCTGTCGCCGCGCCTGAAGGGCATGGGCGCCAACCTGGTGGTGAGCAACCTGACCGACAAGCGCTATCTTGCAGGGGTGGACGGCCGCGACAACGCCTTCATCGGCGCCCCGCGCACCGTCGGCATCTCCTTCCGCGTGGACCTGTGAGTGTGACCCTGTGACTGATACCGGCCGACGCCGACTGTTGCAGGCCGGCGTCGCCGCCGGCCTTTCGCCGCTGCTGCCCAGTATCGCCCGGGCAGCAGCGATCGCCCCTGCTTCGCGCACGCGCAGCCTGCAGGACCTGCAGCACATCGTGGTGTTCATGCAGGAGAACCGCTCGTTCGACCACTACTTCGGCACGTTGCAGGGCGTGCGTGGCTTCGGTGACCGTTTCGTTGCCCCGGCATCGCCGCTGCCCGATGGCGACCGCCCGCGCAGCCTGTGGCTGCAGCCCGACGCCAGCGGACAACGCGCGATCGCCCCCTTCCCGTTGGATACTGCTGCGCACTTCGGCTACATGCGGGTGGAAGGCACGCCCCACACCTGGCCTGATGCACAGCAGGCGTGGGACCACGGGCGCATGGCGCACTGGCCCAAGGCCAAGCAGAACCACTCGATGGGCTACTTCCAGCGCAGCGACATGCCGTTCCAGTTCGCCCTGGCCGATGCGTTCACGCTCTGCGATGCCTACCACTGCGCGATGCAGGCCGGCACCAACCCGAACCGCGTGTTCCTGTGGACCGGCCACAACGACGCCCAGGGCCAGGCAGGCGGCCCGGTGATCGCCAATTCGCACGACAATTTCCCCGAGCTGGGCGGCCATCCCGACTCGTACAGCTGGGCCAGCTATGTCGAGCGGCTGCAGCAGGCCGGCGTGTCCTGGCAGATCTACCAGGACATGGCCGACAACTTCACCGACAACCCGCTTGCCGGGTTCGAGACCTTCCGCCAGGCGTACCGCGGCGACCCGGGGCATGACCCGGAGCTGCGCGCGCGCGGCGTCAGTACCCGTGGCCTGGCGCAGCTGCGCGAGGACGCGATCAGCGGCCGCCTGCCGCAGGTCAGTTTCATCATCGCCGATGCGGCCGGCAGCGAGCATCCCGGGCCGTCCAGCCCCGCGCAGGGCGCAGCCTATACCGCACGCCTGCTGGATGCCTTGACCGCCGACCCGGAGGTGTGGAGCCGCACCGCCCTGCTGCTGATGTTCGATGAGAACGATGGCTTCTTTGACCATGTGCCACCACCGGCACCGCCCTCCCCGCTTGGCGATGGCTGGGCCGGTGCGTCGGCGGTCAGCACCGAGGGCGAGTACCACCGCCACCCGGCACCCGGCGACCAGAAATACGATGCCGCCGAGCTGCGCGGGCGCCCCTATGGGCTCGGCCCACGCGTACCGTTGTATGTGATTTCACCGTGGAGCCGCGGCGGCTGGGTCGACTCGCAGGTGTACGACCACACTTCAGTGCTGCGTCTGATCGAGCGCCGCTTCGGCGTGGCCGCGCCGGACATCTCGCCGTGGCGGCGTGCGGTCTGCGGTGATCTGAGCAACGCCTTCGACTTCGCCCAGCGCGACACCCGCCCCTTCGCCAAGGCGCTGCCCGATGTCACCGCTGTCGCAGCGCGCGCCGCCGCCCTGCCCGGCCGTACCGTGCCCGCGCTGCCCGATGGCCTGCATCCGGCCCGCCAGGAGCCAGGCGTACGTCCTGCACGGGCACTGCCCTATCGGCCGCAGGTGCAGGCCACATCGGTGGATGGCGCTGGTCTCACCCTGCAGCTGGCCAGCGATAGCGCCGCGGCCGTGCTGCATGTCTACGACCGCCTGCGCCTGGACGCCGTTCCGCGCCGTTACACCGTGGTACCGGGTACCCCGTTGCAGGATCGTTGGCCGCTGGATGCACAGGGTCGTTACGACCTCTGGCTGCTGGGGCCGAATGGATTCCATCGTCACTATCGCGGCGATGGCACGCTCGCACCGCTGCATGCGCACGTGGAACGCGCGGACGGCCAGATGCGCCTGATACTGCGCAATCCATCGCCTTCAGCGCGGAAGGTCCAGGCGCAGGCCGGCGCCTACGCCGGCCACATGCCCACCCGCGAACTGCAGTTGGTGGCCGGCGCGGAAACCGTACTGGCCTGGGATCCCGCCCCCACCGCAGGCTGGTACGACTTGATCGTGCACTCAGAGGGCGTCGAGCAACGCCTGGCCGGACGTGCCGAAGACGGCCGGCCTGGCACCAGCGACCCTGCCATGGGCAGCGAACCGCTGCGCTTCGAGCACGGCTGAGGGATTTTCCGTGGAGCCGGGCGCGTGCTCGGCTCCACAGGGTGGGACATCCGGCTCAGGCCTCCTGCAACCCCGGCCGGCCGTGCTCCACCGCATAGCGCTTCCAGCTCTGCAGCGCGCCGTTCGGCTGCATGACCGTATCGAGCGTCTTCATATCACCGATCCAGGCATTACGGGTGACGTCGCACAGCACGTAACCGCGCTTGTCCGTCGTCGCCTTCAGATGGGGGCTGTGCCGCAGCTGGTTCTCTGCATACGCATCCACGCCCTGTCCGTCCGCACCCGACGTGATCGAGGTGGCCAGGAACTCACTGGAAATCACCCCGGAGTCTGCATTGTCCTGCACCAGGTCGCCGGCATAGTGACGGTGCGCATCGCCACAGGCGGTTACCACGTTGCCGAAGCCCACCTTCTGGATGTGATCGAGCAGGCGGCGGCGGCTGGACAGATAGCCGGACCACTGATCATCGGAGGACTGCACCACGCCGCCCTTCTCGCGCATGTAATTGCCCAGTGAGACCTGGTGCGCGATCGCGTGCCAGCGCGGTGCGGCATCGGCCAGACCATCAAAAAGCCATTGCTCCTGCTTCGCACCCACAATGCTGCGCGCGGCAGATTCGACCTGCCCGCGCTGCGCCATGTTGACCTGCTTGCTGCGGTACTGGCGGGTATCGAGCAGATGCAGGTCCAGCAGCGTGCCGTAGCGCGCGCGGCGGTACATCTGCATATGGCCGTCGCGCGGGAACGACGAGGCGCGCAGCGGCATGTTCTCGTAGTATGCCTGGAATGCCTGTGCGCGGCGCAGCAGGAACAGTTCGCTGGGCGTACCGTCCTGGTCTTCAGCACTCGCCCAGTTGTTGTCCACTTCATGGTCGTCAAACGTCACGAACCACGGTGACGCGGCGTGCGCCGCCTGCAGATCCGTATCGGTCTTGTACTGCGCGTAGCGGCGGCGATAGTCGTCGAGGGTGTAGGTCTGCGGGCCAATGTGGTTGCGCAGGTTGGTGAACGGCTGACCGTTCATCTTCCGCACGCCAGTCTGGCTTTCGCCCTCGTAGATGTAGTCGCCGTAATGGAACACGAAATCGAGCGGTTCCTCGGCAATATGTCGCCAAGCCGTGTAGTGGCCCTCCTCGAAATGCTGGCAACCGGCCACCGCGAAGCGCACGCGCTCGATCGGCGCGTTCGCCGCAGGCAGGGTGCGGGTGCGTCCAATCGCACTGGCATGGCCTCCAACAGTGAAGCGGTACCAGTACGGCCGTCCAGGCAGCAGGCCATCCAGTTCCACGTGCAGCGCATGGCCCAGCTCGGGGTGGGCCAGCGAGGTTCCCTGCCGCACCACCGTGCGCATGCCCTCGTCAGCGGCCACCTGCCATGCCACCACCATCGGCCGGCTTGGCATGCCGCCACCGAACACCAAGGGCTCGGTGGCCAGCCGCGTCCACAGCACCACGCCGTCGGTCGACGGATCACCCGACGCCACGCCGAGAGTGAAGGGCGTACTGGCAAAGCGCGGCGAGGCCAGCAGATTGCGGGGATTCAGCGCTGCTGCATCGTTGTGCGCGGCCAGCGCGCGGGCAGTTCCGGCCCACGCACCCAATGCGGACAGTCCCGACAGGGCAAGGAAGCGCCTGCGATTGATCGTATCCAAGACAGCCGCCCCTCAGTTGTAGATGATGTGGAAGTAGAAGAAGCGGCCGTAGTCATCGATCTCGGTGCGGAAGCGTCCGTTCGGACCGGTGCTGTAGGTCGGCTGGGTGTTGAACAGGTTCTTCGCCTCGTACTTCAGCGTCACGTGCTTGCTGACCTTGTGGCTGAAGGCCAGGTTGAAGGTCATGTACGGGTCGTAATACGAATCCAGCCACTGGGTATCGCCGAAGTCGACCAGCATGCGGCTGCGGTAGGTGCCGGACACGCGCAGCTGCGAGCTCTTCCACGGCATGCGCCAGATCACCGAGCCGTTCACCGACCAGTCCGGCTGGTACAGCAGGCGGTCCAGGCGGCGCTCGCTGCCATCGCTGATGCGGTAGTTGGTCTGCCCGTCCAGGCGGGTGGCATTGAGGTACATGTCGAAGCGGTGGCGGCCCCACTGCAGATTGCGGTTTGCCACCGCGAACTCGACACCGCGCAGCGTCGACTCATCGGTGTTCATCGGCTGGGTGACTCGATAGCGGACGTCGCCGATGTTCTCGAACGTGGTCAGGGTATAGATGTCGTCCTTGATGACCTTGTCGAACAACGCAACCGACACCAGGCCGTTGTTGCCGTTGAAGTACAGGTCCCACGCAAGATCGAGGTTGGTCGAGCGGCGCGGCTGCAGCGAGGCATTGCCCTGCTTGATAGTGCAGAAGCCGCCACCCAGCTCGTCGTCACCGCAGCTGGTACTGGTGGCCTGGGCGATGTTGCTGGGCGTCGGCCGACCCAGCGTGCGGCTGGCGGAGAAACGCAGACGCTGGTTCTCGCTCAGCTTGAAGGTCGCATTCAATGACGGCAGCAGGTTGTTGTAGCCGCCACTGCTCTTGCGGAATGCCGAGGTGTAGGTGGTACCGCCATCATCACTGAACGGGCTGAACGCATCGAAGGAGGTGTGGTCATAGCGCAGGCCGCCGATCAGCAGCAGCCGGTCCCAGGCGTAATGCGCCGAAACGTAGGCGTTGGCGATGTCTTCCACGTACTTGTAGTCGCTGGTGAAATCGGCATTCGGGTAGGCCGCATCGTTGTTGCCCAGCTTCGGGTACAGCTCGTCATGCCACTTGCGGTTGTCGATCAGCGGGAAGCCGGGGACGCTGCCAAGCAGCGTCGAACCGGGATACAGATAGTCGTTCAAGGTCGCGCTGGTCTTGTAGTAATCGAAATCGATGTCCTGCCAGATCTTCAGGTGGCGATACTCGGCACCGGCGGCGAGACCGAAGCCGCGCGCATCGGCATCGATGTTGTAGCTGAAGTCGGCGCGCAGGTTGTCGATGCTCTCCTTGGCGTCGCGCGGCGAGATGTAGGCCTGCGCGGGATTGAGCTTGAACGCCGAGCTGGTCAGCAGACTGGAGTCCGAGACGCCCACCGCGTTCGGAAAACCATGGCTGTCGTTGGCATAGTCGACGAACAGGTTGCTCGGGTACGCGCGTACGCCCCAGTAGACCTGATTGTTGTGGAAGGTCTCTTCGGTGTGGCCGGCGCGCAGGGTCAGCCGTGAGAGGTCGCCGATATCCCAGTTGAAGCTGGCGATCGCACCTCGGTTGCTGCGGTCCCAGCGGTCATGGCGGTTCTTGATGTAGATGCTGTTGATCTGGGTGGTGCCACCGTCCTCGCTCTGGTTGCGTATCGGGAACTTGGCGTTGCCATACAGATCGGTCTTGTTCATCGTCGAGTTCTCGTAGAACCGGTACGAGTACAGCAGCAGCGAGGCATAGAACGGATCGTCCGATGGCTTCCATTCCAGTTTGGCCGAGCCACCGAAGTTGGTGATGTAGTTGGTGTAGGTGCCGGTGCTGAAGTTGCCCGGCGCGCGCAGGCCGTTCCAGCCTTTCGCCTCGTCGGGGCCGGTGGTCCCATCGGTGAGGTACTTGCCGGCATCGTTGTAGTAATAGTTCGATTCCACCCAGCGCTTGACGCTGTTGCGTGAGCGCTGCTCATAGCGTGCGACCGCGACGATGCCGAACTGATCATCGGCACCGAACTGGTTGGAGAACACCGCCTTGGCGCTCTTGCCGAAGTGGCCCAGGGTCTTGTGGTCGCCACCCGCGCTGCGCCCTACGTTGGTCTCGGCCGTGGAATAAATGCCGGCCACATCGGCGAACACATACTTGCCGGAGCGATCAAAGGCACTGCGGCTGATGATGTCGATCACACCACCAATGGCATCCGGTGCCTGCTCAGCGCTGAAGCTCTTGTAGATGTCGGTGCGCGTGCCGATGTCACTGGGAATCAGCTGCAGGTTGTTCATGCGCTCGCCGGAGCCACTGCCACCCACGCTTGCAATCGCGATGCCGTCGATGGTCGTGTAGTTGAGATTGGCCTGCACCCCGCGTACGGTCACATAACGCGGTTCGCCCGCATCTTCCACCGCACTCAGGCCAGGCGCGGCCATCAGGCTCTCGGCCAGCGTCTCATCGCCGTAGCTGTCCATCTCATCGTAGATCACCGAATCCTTGATCACCGGCGACGTCTTCTTCTGGTCGATGACCTCATGGGCGGCGATCACCTTGATCGTTCCCAGGGTCGGAGCCACCACGGCTTCCGGTGGCCGCGGTGCAGGTGCGGCCGGCCTGGTTTCCCGCTGGGCCGGTGCCGCATCGATGGCAATCACGTTGCCGTCCACCACCGTGTAGCGCAGGCCGGTGCCGGCCAGCAGCGTGTCCAGCGCCTGCTTGACGGTGGCTCCCCGCGGTACCGCGCCCGCCATCGGTGTATTGCCCGCGCCGGCATACAGGAACTGCACGCCGGAGCTGCGTGACAGCTGCTCCAGTGCCTGGCTCAATGGCTGCGGGGCGATCGCTGCAGTGACCTTGGTCTCAAGCCCGTTGGACGACACCGCCTGCGCATGAGCGCCCAGACAGGGAGACAAGGCCAGTACCACCGACAGATAGAGCTTCTTGCGCATCACGGTTCCTTGCAGGAGAGAGGACAGCTGCTGCCGCGTCGGCATTCGACAGCGGCTTCTCCCAAGTAAGAGCCGGCATCGGCGGAAGTGGAGAACGCCGATTCGATGAATTTTTTCTGACAGCCCACCGCCCTCACCGGGATCAGCGGCTGGAGACCCATATCGTGTCCTGTTCGCGGCGGATGACGAAGCGCGCGTCCCGCTGCAGGAATGCCTGCAATGCGGCGACCCGGTGCGCCTCCAGGCTGCCCGACAGGCGCGCCGCCCGCGCCGCATCATCGGTCAGCCGCACCTGCACCTGGTTGTGGCGGTTGAACGCTGCAGCCACCTCGTCCAGGCGCTCATCACGAAACGACACCCGGCGCTGCTGCCAGTCCAGCAGCATGGACATCGGTATTTCCAGCGGCTGCACCGCATGACTGAGATGATCGACCTGGACCACCCGCCCGGCGGGCAGCTGCGCCAGCCGGCGTTGCTCATCACCGGCAGTCCAGACCTCCACCTCGCCGGATACCACGCCGACACGCGTGCTCTGCAAACGACGCGACACATCGAACACGGTGCCGATGTCACGGATCTGCAGATCACCGACCCGCACCTCGAAGGGTCGGCGATCCGCTGCGATATCAAACGTGGCCTCGCCCTGCAGCAGTTCGACGCGGCGGCTGAACCAGCCGATGTTCACCCGCAGACGGCTGTCTGCATTCAGCCGCACCTGCGTCCGGTCAGCCAGTACCACCTCACGCAGTTGCCCGTGCCCGGCGACCAGCATCTGTTCGCGCGGCGTCAGCCACGGCAGCAGACCGGCCACCAGCAACAGACAGCACGCCACCGCAGCCCCCCGCCTCCAGAGCGGCCGGCGTGATCGCGATGCAACCGCGGCGCGCGGCAGGGGCACGGCAAACAACGGCACGACTTTCGCCGTTGCCGGCAGCGCCGGCAGCGCGGCCCTGTCCCCCTGCTCCTGCGCGTGCGCCGACATCGCCGCGCCCACCTGCCGGTGCACATGCAGGGCATGCAGGTACGCGCGTATGTGTTCGGGAGAGCGCTTCATCCATGCCATGAACTCGGCACGCTGCGCAGCGCTCAGGCCACCCTCGCGGTTGCACAGGAACCAGCGCGCGGCCTGCTCGGCCACCTCGTCATCCATTGCTGCAGGCTCCTGCCGGTTCATCCATCCTTCCCCGCGCCGAGCGCCTTCCTGCAGGCATCCAGCCCCTTGCCGATGTGCTTGCGCACCATGTGCACCGACACATCCAGCTGTGCCCCCACCTGTTGGCAATCCAGACCTTCGCGGTAGTGCAGCTCCATCACCCGCCGCGTCGTGGGTGGCAGTTGTGCGATGGCGCCGCGGATCCCGCTCCAGCGCTGCGCCCGTTCGAAATCACCCTCGATGTCCTCCTCGCTGCTGAGTACCTCGGCCAGCAGATCAACATCCTCGATCTGCGGCAGGCCGGAGCGCGAGCGTGCCTGCTCACGGGCCAGGTTGGCTGCCACGGCGAACAGATAGGCTTCAGGGTTCTCGATCGCCGCGGCGTCTTCGCCGGTGCTGCGCAGCAGGCGCAGATAGACCTCCTGGGCCAGATCCTCGGCATCGGCAGCCTGTGAACCACGCCGAAGGAAGAAGCCCCGCAACAGGCGGCGCCGCAAGGCGTAGCTCTTCTCCCAGATCCTGACGCTGTTCACAACCGACCAACCACCCCGAGGCTGGAAAGCCCAGCAGGGTGCACACCGACGATGACAGCCGCATTGCAGCGCCGCCGGGTAAAGCGCAGGTTCGCGCAGATCCAATCGTCACCTGCCTACCGGCCAACCCGTGCGCCGCCTACGCTTGTCTCCCCGGCAGCCACCAAGGCTGCCCCCGCGCCACGGCCCTGCCGGCGCGACTCCGCTCCAGAGCTGTCGCCCTGCCGGCGGTGTCGCGCAGATGCCGACCGGCGCTCTCTGGAGACGCAGCATGAACCAGGCACACTTCCCTCTCGACACCGATCCGCAGGAAACCCGCGAATGGCGCGAGTCCCTGCACGCGGTGATCCAGGCTGGCGGCCGCCCCCGCGCGCACTACCTGCTGGACCAGCTGGATGAACTCGACGTGCAGCAGCATGGCGACCTGCACACCCGCGCGTGGACCGCCTACACCAACACGATCCCGCCCGAACGCCAGCCCGCCTACCCGGGCGACCTGGCCATCGAGCGGCGGTTGAACGCGATGATCCGCTGGAACGCGATGGTGATGGTGCTGCGCGCCGGCAAGCATTCCAATGTCGGCGGCCACATCGCCACCTACCAGTCCGCAGCGGTCATGTATGACGTGGGCTTCGATCACTTCTTCCGTGGCCGTACCGACACCTTCGACGGCGACATGATCTACATCCAGGGCCATTCCGCACCCGGCATCTATGGCCGTGCCTTCGTGGAAGGCCGCATCAGCGCCGAACGCATGGACAACTTCCGTCGCGAAGCCGGACGCGAGGGCCTGTCCTCGTATCCGCACCCGCGGTTGATGCCGGAGTTCTGGCAGTTCCCCACCGTATCGATGGGCCTGGGCCCACTGACGGCGGCCTATCAGGCCCGCTACATGCGCTACCTGGAATACCGCGGCTTGAAGCAGCACCAGGGCCGCAAGGTCTGGGCCTTCCTCGGGGATGGCGAAATGGACCAGCCCGAATCGCTGGCGGCCATTTCGCTGGCCGGGCGCGAGCGCTTGGACAACCTGGTGTTCGTGGTCAACTGCAACCTGCAGCGCCTGGACGGACCGGTGCGTGGCAACGCCAAGGTGATCCAGGAACTGGAAGGCACCTTCCGTGCTGCCGGTTGGAACGTGATCAAGGTGATCTGGGGCAATGGCTGGGACGACCTGCTGGCACGCGATCACAGCGGCCTGCTACGCCAGCGCATGATGGAATGCGTCGATGGTGACTACCAGACCTTCAAGTCACAGAGCGGTGCCTATGTACGCGAGCATTTCTTCGGGCGCTACCCGGAACTGCTGGCGCTGGTCGCGCACATGAGTGACGACGAGATATGGGCGCTGGCACGTGGTGGCCACGACCCGCAGAAGGTCTTCGCTGCCTACCAGCAGGCAGTGAACACCACGGGCCGGCCAACCGTGGTGCTGGCCAAGACGGTGAAGGGCTTCGGCATGGGTGAGGCCGGCGAAGGCCAGAACATCAATCACCAGCTGAAGAAGATGAGCACCGATGCGATGCGCGCCTTCCGCGACCGCTTCGATCTGCCGGTCAGTGATGAACAGCTGGAGGAAATGCCGTACCTGCGCCCGGAACCGGGCAGCCCGGAAGCGCTCTACTTCGCCCAGCGTCGCCAGGCGCAGGGTGGCCAGCTGCCGGCACGACTGGCACAGGTCGATCCGCTGCCACTGCCGCCGCTGTCCGCGTTCAACGTCCAACTGCAGGGCAGTGGTGATCGCGGCCAGTCCACCACCATGGGCTTCGTGCGCATCCTCACCACCCTGCTCAAGGATCCCGAGCTGGGCAGGCTGGTGATCCCGATCGTGCCCGATGAATCGCGCACCTTCGGCATGGAAGGCCTGTTCCGCCAGATCGGCATCCATTCCTTCCTGGGCCAGCTGTACACGCCGCAGGATGCTGGCCAGCTGAGCTATTACAAGGAAGCCAAGGATGGCCAGATCCTGCAGGAAGGCATCAACGAATCCGGCGCGATCTGTTCGTGGATCGCCGCCGGTACCGCGTACGCCAACCACGGCCTGGCCACGATTCCGTTCTACATCTTCTATTCGATGTTCGGCCTGCAGCGCGTCGGCGACCTGGCCTGGGCAGCGGCCGACGCGCGCACCCGTGGCTTCCTGCTTGGCGCCACCTCGGGCCGTACCACGCTGATGGGCGAAGGCCTGCAGCACGACGATGGCCACAGCCACGTGCTGTCCTCGGTGATTCCCAGCTGCGTGTCCTACGACCCGACCTACAACTTCGAGCTGGCGGTGATCATCCACGACGGCCTGCGCCGCATGTACGTGGACCAGGAAGACATCTACTACTACATCACCCTGCTCAACGAGAACTACCCGCACCCGGCCCTGCCCGACGGCGCCGAAGCCGGCATCCTGAAGGGCCTCCATCTGCTGCGCCCCGCCGCTGCCGACACCATTGCACCGCCGCGCGTGCAGTTGATGGGCAGTGGCTCGATCCTGCGCGAGGTACTGGCCGCCGCCGATCTTCTGCAGCAGGATTTCGGTATCAGCAGCGATGTCTGGAGCGCCACCAGCCTGACCGAACTGCGCCGGGATGGTCTGGCCGTCGAGCGCTGGAATCTGCTGCACCCGGCCGACGAGCCGCGCGTTCCCTACGTGCAGCAGTGCCTGCAGGACCACGCCGGCCCGGTGGTGGTGGCGACCGATTACATGAAGATCGTCGGCGACCAGATCCGCCCCTTCATCAACGATCGTCGCTTCATCGCACTCGGCACCGATGGTTTCGGTCGCTCGGATACACGCGAATCGCTGCGGACGTTCTTCGAGGTCGATCGCCACTTCATCGTACTGGCGGCACTGAAGGCTTTGGCCGATGACGGACATGTCGAACGGAGCCTGCTGCAGCAGGCGATCGACCGGTACGGGATCGATACCGGCAAGCGCGACCCCGCCGCCGCATGACAGCGCAGCAACGGCATCCGCAGAGCACGCCTCTGCGGGTGTCGCTGCATTACACCGCTACGGCAACCGCTTGAACAGGTTGGTCTGCAGGATCGGCGTGCCGTCATGACCGAAGAACGCCTTGGTTTCGGTCATCGTTGAACGATCGGCGGCCACCGTATACACACGGGTGGACGCAGGCGCACCGTGATCGACCAGCTGCATCACCAGCGTGTTCGGCGCCGGCAGTTTCAGCGTCGCCTGGTTGGCGCCGTAGCTGCCGGTCAGCGCTGCGGGCGTGCCATCCAATGCCAGCGTACCGTCGGATTTCATCGTCTTGCCATCATGCAGGACGATATCCACATGCGAGCTCCACCTTCCCGCACCGGCGTCCTTGAATTCCAGCACGACCTGTTCCGGACGCTGTGCTTCAGGCAGCGCGGAGGTGGCGATATCCAGCGACCAGCGGCCGAGCAGCGGCGAGGACTTCGGGTTTTCAGCCAGGGCAGGCATCGCCTGCAGCGAAACCACGGACAACAACACGACGGACAACAGCTTCATGCGAGGCTCCTTTCGAGTGAGGAAGGTCCTGCAGGTGCGTTGTGGGGAACCTGCCATGCCGGATGCTGCGCGCCAGCGGCCGGGCGTGCAAGTTCCCAGGCTGCCGCCGATTGCCAGGCCGATCTCCCCTCCCCTCCGCCGTCCCCCCTTCCGACTTGTGAATCTGAATAGTTACGTTATAACATTTCACATTCTTTTCACGGAGTGTGTCATGCGTCGTCATCTGCTTGCTGCAGCCATCCTGTTCGTCGTTCACAACGCCCATGCCAGCGACGACCCCACCCTGCCCGCCGTCCGGGTCGAGGCAAGCAAGCCCTCCCGGATCGACAGCATCGTCACTGTCGAGACCCCACAGGCCCAGAACCGCACCCTCGGCGGCATGCTTGAACATGTCTCCGGCGTGCAGAACAGTGCCTTCGGTCCCAACGCTGGCGCTCCGGTCATCCGCAGTCTCAGCGGCAACCGCGTGCAGATCCTGGAAGATGGCCAGTCCATCCTCGGCATGAACGCCTTCAGCGGCGACATCAACATTCCCTTCGACCCGCTGTTCGTGCGCAGCGTCACCGTCACCAAATCCTCCGATACCGTCCGCTACGGCGGCAACGCGATCGGCGGCAGCGTCGACATCGACTCCGGCCTGATCTCGCGCACGATGGAGGACAAGGACCAGTCGATGCAACTGGTGCTGCGCAAAGGCTTCAACGCGGCCGATGCGCAGGGCTTCCGCATGAACTTCAACAACCAGCGGAATGTCTCGACCAACCTGCAGGTCTCGCGGCAACGCATCTCGTATTACGACATTCCCGGCAACAGCAAGGCAGGCGTCTGCAACACCCAGCTGTTCCCGGCCACCGGAGGTGTCAATTCGGCGCTGGCCGACAGCTGCCAGAAGGAAGCGCGCGTCCAGCAGCTCTACAACAAGGCCTCGCAACCCTACATCGACCAGTTCATGACCGAGAATCCCGACTGGGCCGATGGTGATTTTTCCTTCTATACCAGCAACCCGACCTCGGTCTGGCAGCGCCGCACCTACATCAATCCGGTCAATCCGGCCTATGTCGCCGGCACGCCTTCGTACGTACAGAAACAGATCAACAACGATGTGACCCCCGATTACCACCATCGGCTGGGCAACAGCTACTCACGCAGTTCGCAGGCAGCACTCGGATCGACCTGGTTCTTCGATCGCGGCCATATCGGCGTCAGCATCGATGCCAAGGACAGCGAGTACGGTGTGCCGGGCTTCTCGATGCAGAACCTGTCCTTCGGTTCCAACTACGCCAACGCACTGCCGGTGGGCGTGGTGATCAAGCAGCAGCGCTATGCACTGGAAGCGCTGCTGCGCGATCCGCTGCCGTGGTTCGAGCGCGCCGAGCTGCGTGTCTCCAAGCTGGACAACACCTCGGGCGAACGGCTGGGTGCCACCCGGGCCAACGACTACGATGTCGAAAGCACCCAGGCCGAGCTGCTGCTGAGCCATCAGCGCGTCGGTCCGCTCAGCGGCCTGCTCGGTTACAGCCACCAGTCGCGTGATGTCACCGGCAGTGGCGCGCTGCGCTACCTGCCTGACGTCGACACCCGCAGCAACGCGGTGTTCCTGAAGGAGATGCTGGACTTCGGCTGGGCCAGTTTCGACGCCGGCGTGCGCCATGAACGCGTGGACCATGGCCTGCAGCCCAGCCGCTTCAAGACCTCGCGCAATGCTGCCAACACCACGCTGCAGGATCGCTCCTATCGCCTCAACAGTTACAGCCTGGGTTCGTATGTCGAACTCGGCCCGCTGTTTGCCGCCAAGGTGCGCTATTCGTCTTCGCAGCGCACACCGGAGATCAACGAGCTGTATGCCAGCAACGCGCATTATTCGGTGATGACCCAGGAAGAAGGCAACCAGAACCTGGAGCCGGAACGCGCAAAGAACCTGGAGCTGACCGGACTGTTCCACCTTGGCGGCTTCGCGCTGTCGGCCACCGCCTACCGGATGAAGTACGACAACTACCTCTACCTGGGCTACTCCGGCATGCAGACGGCCAACCGCCTGCCGCTGAAGTACTGGAAGCAGACCGACACCACGGTGAAGGGATTCGAGATCGATGCCTCGCAGGCGCTCGACCTTGGCGGCTACGGGAAATTGAATCTGTCCGCCTTCGCCGATCTGGTCAGGAACCAGGCCGATCGTCCGGACACGCTGCGCGCGCACAACGATGGCGAGTACCTGCCGAACATGCCGACCAACCGCTATGGTGCCAACCTGCAATGGCAGCGCGACCGCTGGAAGGTACAACTCTCCAGCACCTACTACGACAAGCAGAAGTACCTGGGGCGCAACGTCAGCGAAGAGATTCCGCTGGATGCATTCAACCTGGTCGATCTGCAGGTCAGCCGCGAGCTGCCAGTACGCAATGCCTACATCGCCGGGATGGAGGTGTTCGTCAACGGCAGCAACCTTCTGGATGACGAAGCGCGTCCACACAACTCGCCGTTGAAGTACATCGCACCGCTGCCCGGTCGCGGGTTCCAGGTCGGCGTGACCGTGAGGCTTTAAGGGACCGGAAAAGAAAAACGCCTGCAGATCGAGGATCTGCAGGCGCTTCTTTGTATCTGGCGGAGCGAGAGGGATTCGAACCCTCGATAGAGCTTTTGACCCTATACTCCCTTAGCAGGGGAGCCCCTTCAGCCGCTCGGGCATCGCTCCGGGGTTTTCTCCGCGTCTGGTGCGTTGCACCTCAGCGGGGCGTGAATCATAACGTTAATCACGCGCGAAGGTAAAGCCTTATTCCGCAGAATTTTCACCACCGGTGCTGCCGGCTTCGTCACCACGCTGGATGCGCTGGTAGATCTCTTCGCGATGCACAGCGACGTCCTTCGGCGCAGTGATGCCGATACGCACCTGGTTACCCTTGACGCCAAGCACGGTGACGCTCACCGAGTCACCGATCATCAGGGTTTCGCCGACGCGGCGAGTCAGGATCAACATTTTTTTAAGTCTCCATGGAACCGTGTGGAAGGGTATCCCCCACCGGCTTGACGCTCCGTCAAGAAGCGCGCCCACGACAAAGGGAAAAGATTCGCAATGGTACCGTCAGCCGTCCCGCTCCTACAAGGAGGGGGACGGCAGGGGTTCATCACAGGCGGGGGCTGACCCATTCGACGACCGCAGCCAGCGCGGTGGCAAGGGCGGGCCCGTCCTCGCCACCACCCTGGGCGAGGTCCGGGCGTCCGCCGCCCTTGCCCCCGATCTGACCGGCGATATGAGACAACAGTTCCCCGGCCTTGACCTTGCCCATTGCACTGCCGTTCACGCCCGCGACCAGGGCCGCCTTGCCGTCCTGGGCACCGGCCAGCACGATCACCGCGTCGCCCAGCTGCTGCTTCAGGCGGTCCATGGCATCGCGCAGGGCCTTGGCATCGAAGCCTTCCAGGCGGACGGCCAGGACCTTCACGCCGGCGACCTCGACAGCCTGGCCTGACAGATCAGCCGTGGCGCCGGCGGCGGCCTTGGCCTTCACGGCCTCCAGTTCGCGCTCCAGCTGCTTCTGACGCAGGCCCAGCGCGCGGATCTTTTCGACCACGTCAGCTGCGCTGCCACCCAGCAGTTCCGCGGCCTCGGCCAGGCGCGCCTCCTCGGCGTCCACGTAGTCCAGCGCGCCCTGGCCGGTGACGGCCTCGATACGACGCACACCGGCCGATACGCCGCCCTCGGAGGTGATCTTGAACAGGCCGATGTCACCGGTCCGGTTGACGTGGGTACCACCACACAACTCAGTGGAGTAGTCACCCATCTTCAGCACGCGTACGTTCTCGCCGTACTTCTCGCCGAACAGGGCCATCGCGCCGAAGTCCAGCGCTTCCTGCATGCCCATGTTGTGCACTTCCACAGCGTTGTTGACGCGTACCTGCTGGTTGACCTTGCGTTCGATGATCGCCAGTTCCTCGGCGCTGATCGGCTGGAAATGCGAGAAGTCGAAACGCAGGCGGTCCGGTGCCACCAGCGAGCCCTTCTGCTGCACGTGGGTGCCCAGCACTTCGCGCAGGGCAGCATGCAGCAGGTGGGTGGCCGAGTGATTGAGGATGGTGGCGCCACGGCGCTCGCCATCGACCTGACCGGCCAGGACGTCACCGATCTTCAGGCTGCCCTGGGTGAGCTTGCCGACGTGGCCATGGAACTGGCCCGCGAACTTCTGGGTGTCGCTCACCTGCACCTGCACGCCGGCAGCGGACAAGGTGCCGGTGTCGCCGACCTGACCGCCGGACTCGGCATAGAACGGGGTCTGGCTGGTCAGCACGATGACCTCGTCACCGGCCTGGGCCGCTTCCACCGGACGGCCATCCTTGAGGATCGCGACCACACTGAGGCCGTCGGCCTGCAGGCGGTCATAGCCCAGGAAGACGGTCGGCTTGAGCGTGGCGACCAGATCGGCCGACAGCGTCACGCCGCCGCCGAACTTGCCGGCCGCACGCGCGGTCTCGCGCTGCGTTTCCATCGCGGCATTGAAGCCGTCGATGTCCACCGTCAGGTCACGCTCGCGGGCGATGTCCTGGGTGAGGTCGAGCGGGAAGCCGTAGGTGTCGTACAGGCGGAAGGCGTCCACGCCCGGGATCACGCCATTGCTGACCTTGGCGGCGACGTCGTCGAAGATCTTCATGCCCGAGTCGAGGGTTTCGGCGAAACGCTCTTCTTCGGCCTGGAGTGCACGCACGACGGTATCGACCTGCGCCGGAAGTTCCGGATAGGCTTCGCCCATCTGCTCGACCAGGGTCGGCACCAGCTTGCTGAAGAACGGCTGGCGCACGCCCAGCATCCAGCCGTGTCGCAGCGCGCGGCGGATGATCCGGCGCAGCACGTAGCCGCGACCTTCGTTGGACGGCAGCACGCCATCGACGATCAGGAACGAACAGGCGCGGATATGGTCGGCGATCACCCGCAGCGACTTGTTTTCCAGATCGGCGGTGCCGGTCAGCTCCGATGCCTTGCGGATCAGCGCCTGGAACAGGTCGATCTCGTAGTTGGTATGCACGTGCTGCAGGATCGCGGCCAGGCGTTCCAGGCCCATGCCAGTGTCCACGCACGGCGCAGGCAACGGCATCAACGTGCCGTCCTGCTGGCGATCGAACTGCATGAAGACCAGGTTCCAGATCTCGATGAAACGGTCGCCGTCCTCGTCCGGCGAGCCCGGAGGGCCACCGGCGATATGGTCACCGTGATCGTAGAAGATCTCGGTGCACGGACCGCAGGGACCGGTATCGGCCATCTGCCAGAAGTTGTCCGAGGCGAACGGCGCCCCCTTGTTGTCGCCGATGCGCACGATGCGCTCTTCCGGAATGCCGATCATGTCGCGCCACAGCGCGTAGGCCTCGTCGTCGGTCTGGTAGACCGTGACCAGCAGGCGCTCGGCGGGCAGCTTCCAGACCTGGGTCAGCAGCTCCCAGGCCCAGGCGATCGCATCCTTCTTGAAGTAATCGCCGAAGGACCAGTTGCCCAGCATTTCGAAGAAGGTGTGATGACGGGCGGTGTAGCCCACCTGGTCGAGATCGTTGTGCTTGCCACCGGCACGCAGGCAACGCTGGACGTCGGCCGCGCGCACGTAGCTGCGCTTCTCCGCGCCCAGGAACACGTCCTTGAACTGCACCATGCCGGAGTTGGTGAACAGCAGGGTCGGATCGTTGCCCGGCACCAGCGGCGCCGACGGCACGATGGTGTGGCCTTTGCCCTTGAAGAACTCAAGGAAGTCGCTGCGGATCTGGGATGTCGTGAATTTGGCGGATGCGTTCATGGGGGCTGGCAGTCTGCGGGCCGGGGCCCGTGCCGCCGGCCGCAGTGGCCAGGGTCGAACGGACCGCCGAAACCCCAAAGGGTATCAGGCCCGGCGCCATCAGTCTCAGTCGTCCGGATCGTAACGGGTCGCACGGCGGATGCTGTCACCATCAAAGCCCCGGCGGGCCAGCAAATCGGCAGCCTTGCGACGCTGCGCCAGGTCCTGCGGGCCAGCCTCACCGAAGCGGCGACGGACCAGATCCCGGGCGTTCTCCGTCCAGTCTCCTTCAAAGGTCTCCATGGCGGCAGCGATCTGCTCGCTGTCCAGTCCATGGGTACCCAGTTCGGCACGCACATGGATCGGCCCATAGCCGGTATTGGCACGCATGCGCACCAGATTCTCGGCAAACCGGGTGTCGTCCTGCCAGCCGGCCTCGGCCAGCTTGTCGACCGCGGCCTGCGCTGCCTCGCCCTCGATACCCCGGGAGGTCAGTTTGCGGGTCAACTCCTTGCGCGAATGTTCACGCCGCACCAGCAACCCCAGGGCGCGCTGGACAGGCGTCTGTTCGCGTACGCGGCGCTTGCGGCCGGGTGCCGGGGCGTCGGAATCGTTCATGCTCGCCTTCAATCAAATGCGCCGTCCCTGGCGCGTCCCCCGTCGGGGAAACCGAATCTGCAGGACAGGGCGACGTCACTGACGGCGCCGCCCTGCCCCACAGCAAGCCTTACTCGTCGTCGCCTTCGTCTTCGCCTTCCTCACGGACGGCTTCACTCGGCTGGAACTTCTCGCGCAGCTCGGCCTCGAGCTTGGCCGCAACCTGCGGGTTGTCGCGCAGATAGCCGCGGGCGTTGTCCTTGCCCTGGCCAATGCGCTCTTCACCGTAGCTGTACCAGGCACCGGCCTTCTCGACCAGCTTGGCCTCCACACCCATGTCGATCAGTTCGCCTTCGCGGCTGATGCCCTCGCCGTACAGGATCTCGGTGATGACCTGCTTGAACGGGGGGGCCAGCTTGTTCTTGACGACCTTGATCTTGGTCTGGTTGCCGATGATCTCGTCACCCTTCTTGATCGCACCGATACGACGAATGTCCAGGCGCACCGAAGCGTAGAACTTGAGCGCGTTGCCGCCGGTGGTCACTTCCGGGCTCTGGCCCGGCATCATCACGCCGATCTTGTGACGCAACTGGTTGATGAATACCACCAGCGTATTGGAACGCTTGATGTTGCCGGTCAGCTTGCGCAGCGCCTGGCTCATCAGACGGGCTTGCAGACCCGGCAGCTGGTCGCCCATCTCGCCTTCGATTTCAGCCTTCGGGGTCAATGCGGCCACCGAGTCGACAACCAGGATGTCGACCGAGCCGGAGCGGACCAGCATGTCGGCGATTTCAAGCGCCTGCTCACCGGTATCCGGCTGCGACAGCAGCAGATCGTCGACGTTGACGCCCAGCTTGCCTGCGTAGATCGGGTCCAGCGCGTGCTCGGCATCGATGAAGGCGGCCGTACCGCCCATCTTCTGGCACTCGGCAATGGCCTGCAGGGTCAACGTGGTCTTGCCGGAGGATTCCGGGCCGTAGATTTCAACCACGCGGCCCTTGGGCAGGCCGCCAATGCCCAATGCGATATCCAGCATCAGAGAACCGGTCGGAATCGCCTCGACGGGCTCGACCACACGGTCACCCATGCGCATCACCGAGCCCTTGCCGAACTGCTTTTCGATCTGGCCCAGAGCTGCAGCGAGGGCGCGCTTCTTGTTCTCGTCCATCGGATTGGTCCTTGCAGAGGTCACGTCGTTGGAGGTGCTGTCTTTGGAAGTCTTCTTGGCCATGGGTTCACTTTAAGGCTGGCGTATCGCACAGGCTGAGATTCTGCCCGGCGTTCGGAAAAAAATTATCGGACATCCGTACCAACCTCAGCAGAACCAGAGAATCGCCACAAAAGACCGCGGGAATTGCAGGGTGGATCGTCAACGGTTCGGTCGCAGCAGCCCGCAGTACAGGCCCTCGATCGAGAAGTCCTGGTCCGGAAGCACGTCAATCGGTTTGTAATCGGGATTGCGCGGCAGCAACCGGATCCGGTCCTTGGCGATCTTCAGCAGCTTGACGGTGATCTCGTCATCGATGCGGGCCACCACGATCTGCCCGGAACGAGCGTCACGGGTGCGGTGCACACCGATCAGGTCACCGTCGAAGATGCCCTCGTCGATCATCGAGTCGCCCTGCACTTTCAGCAGGTAGTCCGGCGCCGGCGAGAAGAACACCCGGTCCAGCACCACGAAATCATCCGAGCCGATGTCGGCGCCGATCGGCAGACCTGCAGCGACACGGCCCAGGATCGGCAGACGCAGGACGCTGTCAGGCAGGCCTGGCTCGGCGAGCTTCTCCACCGGAGGCGCCTGCACCAGACGGATGCCGCGCGCCTGGCCCGGTACGCGGCGGATCGCCCCGGCCTGCTCCAGCGCCTCCAGGTGATACTGCGCTGCACGTACGCCCTTGAAGCCGAAGGCACGTGCGATTTCAGTCTGCGAGGGGGGGGCCCCTTCGCTCTCGATACGCTCGGCGATCAACTGCAGGATCGCCTGCTGGGTGTCGGTCAGGTCCATGGTTAGTAGTATTACTACTAACTCCCGGGACCGCAAGTGCTGAGGGCGACAAGGCGCAATGCGAGCCGAATCCGACCTGTCGTGCCGAGCCATGCTCGGTAATCGGGCGAATGGCCGGGCGGCAAAGCCGAAAGCAGCCGACCAGCGGTCGGCTCTACAGGAATCGCTGCGCGATTCCGCGGTTCCCGGTGGGAACCGCAGCGGTAAGCACACTACGTGTGTTTACCGCTGCGCCAGATCGAGAACAGGATCCACACCCCGCAGAACCCTGCGCCGATGAAACCGCACACGCCCAGCGCCAGCAGCCAACGGCTGGAGACGCCCCCTACGCTGTGCATCACGATCGAGGAACCGATGATCAAGGCCGCGGTGACGATCCCCATCACCAGCCGGTTCGCGGCGCGATTGACCTGGTCACCGAAGCCCTGCAGTGCGCTGGTCTCGACCTTCAGCTGCAGGCGGCCACGGCGCGCCGCCTGGACCAGCTTGCGCAGATCCCGCGGCAGTTCACCGGCAAAGTCGATCATGCCCAGCAGACTGCGTCGGCCACGCTTGAACAGCGCCCGCGGCGCATAGCGCTGCAGTACCACCCGCTCCAGGAACGGGCGCGCGGCGCTGGCCATGTCGAAATCCGGGTCGAGCTGGCGGCCCATGCCCTCCAGGGTCAGGAAGGCCTTGATCATCAGTGCCAGATCCGCCGGCAGGGTCAGGTTGTAGCTGCGCAGCAGCTGGGTGATGTCGCCCAGCATCAGGCCGATGCGCAGGTCCTTCAGCGGTACGCCACGGTACTGGTCGACGAACAGGCTGATGTCGTGCTGCAACCGGTTCTCGTCCACCTCCACGCCGCCCGCCCAGTCCAGCAACACGTCGGCCACGCCCTGCGGGTCCTGTTCCACCAGGCCATGCAGCAGCTGTGCGACCTGGAAGCGGCGTACCTCTGACAAGGCGCCAACCATGCCGAAATCGATCACGCCGATGCGGCCATCGCGCAGGTAGATGATGTTGCCCGGGTGCGGATCGGCGTGGAAGCTGCCGTCCTCAAGCACCATCTTCAATACGATGTCGCCACCACGCCGGGCCAGTTCACGGCGGTCGAGGCCGGCGGCATCGACACCGGCCAGATCACGCCCCGCGATGCCGTCGACGAAGTCCTGCACGTTCAGGCTTTCGCAGGTCCATTGCCAGTGCACCGCCGGAATCAGGATGTCGTCACGCCCCTCGAAGTTGCGCGCGATGCGCTCGGCGTTGCGGCACTCCGCGGCGAAATCCAGCTCGCGCCGCAGCGACACGGTGAACTGCTGCACCACCTCGGCGGGCCGGTAGCGACGCAGGTCCGGCAGGCGTGCCTCAACGATCTCGGCCAGCCGTGCCAGCAATCGCAGATCGGCTTCAACCACGTCACGGATTCCGGGGCGACGCACTTTCAACACCACTTCGCGGCCATCGCGCAGCCGCGCACGGTGCGCCTGGGCCAATGAAGCAGCGGCCATCGGGGTTTCATCAAGGAAGGCGAACACCTGCGAAGGCGGCGCACCGAGATCGGCCTCCAGCTGTTCGCGGATCTTTTCATAGGGCAATGCCGGGACCGCGTTCTGCAACTCGGAGAGTTCGGCGATCCAGTCCGGCGGCAGCAGGTCCACACGGGTGGCGAGCACCTGGCCCAGCTTCACGAACGTCGGACCGAGTTCCTGCAGGGCGCTGCGCACGCGCACCGGCGCGGTCATCCGCAGCATCTCCTGCCGCTCCTCGTTCCAATGCAGCAGGCGGCCGGTACGTTCCAGCACCGTGGCCAGGCCGATGCGCCGCACGACGTCGCCGAAGCCGTAGCGGATCAGGACGGCGGCGATTTCCTGCAGCCGGCCAAGGTCACGGACGGTGCCCAGCGTCTCCCACATCGTTGCCTACTCCGGTTGATTGCCGGAGCAGCATGTCACAGCTGGGCGTCGATACCGTGCAATGCCGCCGCTACGGTTTGCCGGCGGATGGCTTCGCGGTCACCGTCGAACTGGAACAGCTCGGCACGGGCATAGCCGCCGCGGCGCTTCCAGCCGATCCAGACACTGCCGACCGGCTTGTCCGGGCTGCCACCGCCCGGCCCTGCGATACCGGTCACTGCCACCGCGATGCCGGCACCGGAATTGACCAGTGCCCCGGACACCATCTCCAGCACGGCTTCGCGGCTGACCGCACCGAACTGCTCCAGCGTCTGCGCGCGCACGCCGAGCAGGCGCTGCTTGGCTTCGTAGCTGTAGACCACCATGCCGCAGTCGAAGAACGCCGAGGAACCGGCGATGTCGGTCATGCACTTGGCGATCCAGCCACCGCTGCAGCTTTCAGCAGTCACCAGTTGCAGCGAAGCCTGATGCAGGCGCTGGCCCAGCGCAGCGGCCTGGGCGTTGAGTTCGGCGTCGGAGGGGATGGACATCGGGTAGCTGAAAGATGAAGAACCTGCACGTTGTACCGCAGATCGCAGGGTGGTGTCGCGGCGCGGGGCTGCAGGAACTGCCGGCCAGCGGCCGGCACTACCTCACCATTCGGGCAGTTTCTCCGGCAGCAGGGCCCGGATCGGCTCGCCATCGGCGCTGGCCGCCAGCTTCTCGGCCTCGGCGATGGGAAGATCGACCTGCAACAGCCAGCCTTCTTCATCAGCCTGTTCACTGCGGACCACTTCCAGCTGGTGCAGGCGCGCGCGCAGGCGGCCGGCACTGGGTGGCAGGCGCAGCTCGCCGGTGACATGCTGCAGACCCAGCCGCTTGCCGAGCACAGCCTGCAACAGTTCGATGCCCTGCCCGTCGCGTGCGGAAATCCACACCCGCTCACGCCGCGATTCATCCGGCACGCCGTCCTGGCCATCGTGGCGCACGTCGGCACCCTCGATGCGGTCGATCTTGTTGAACACCAGCAGCTGCGGCAGGTCGCCGGCACCGACGGCGGTCAGCACTTCGTCGACCTGGGCGATGCGCTCCTCGCGGTGCGGATCGGCGGCATCGACAAGGTGCAGCAGGAAATCCGCTTCCCGCGCTTCAGACAGGGTCGAGCGGAAGGCCGCCACCAGGTCATGCGGCAGGTCGCGTACGAAACCAACCGTATCGGCCAGCACGACGTTGCCACCAGGCACGGCGATCCGGCGCACGGTCGGATCCAGGGTCGCGAACAACTGGTCAGCCGCATAGGCCTCGGCGCCGGTCATCGCATTGAACAAGGTCGATTTGCCGGCATTGGTGTAGCCCACCAGGGCCACGCGCGGCAATTCGCTGCGCACACGCGCACGGCGCATCTGGGTGCGCTGTACTTCGACTTTTTCCAGCCGCTTCTGCAGCTGTTCAACCCGCTTCTGCAGCAGGCGACGATCGGTTTCCAGCTGGGTTTCACCCGGGCCGCGCAGACCGATCGAACCACCACGCTGGCGCTCCAGATGGGTCCAGCCGCGCACCAGGCGGGTCGCCATATGGCGCAGCTGGGCCAGCTCGACCTGCAGCTTGCCTTCATGGCTGCGCGCACGCTGGGCAAAGATGTCCAGGATCAGACCGGTACGGTCGATCACCCGACGCTCCAGGAAACGTTCCAGATTGCGTTCCTGGCCTGGGCTCAACGCGTGGTTGACCAGGATCAGATCTGCGCCAGTTGCTTCGGCGGCGGCCTTGATCTCATCCAGCTTGCCGCTGCCGAGCAGGGTCGATGGATTGGGACGATCCAGGCGCGCGGTGATGGTCACCGCGATGCTGGCCCCAGCCGAGCGGGCCAGATCACCGAATTCTTCCAGCACATCGTCTTCCAGCTTGCCGAAATGCGGCTGGATCAACAGGGCGTGTTCGCCCTTTTTCGAGCGGTCAAACATTCACCGCTCCAACATCATTCGTCTGCTTCATCACCCGCCTGACCATCCTCACCTGATTGCACGTACCCACCACCCGGGCCGACCTTGACGTTGCGCGCCGGCACCACGGTGGAAATGGCGTGCTTGTAGACCATCTGGCTGACGGTGTTGCGCAGCAGGACCACGAACTGATCGAACGATTCGATCGTGCCCTGCAGCTTGATGCCGTTGACCAGGTACACCGAAACCGGCACGCGCTCGCGCCGCAGTGCATTCAAGAAAGGATCCTGCAGCGATTGCCCCTTGGACATTGCACACTCCTGATTATTGTTCTTATTGGTAGCCGGCGGTTGCCGCGGCCCCCGAGCCGCTTGCCGGCCCATGATGGTACACGGCCAGCGTCGGTTCAGCGTGCAACGAAGGTCGACACCGCGCCTGCCAGGCGCTCCCCATCCATATGGGGGTCGAACCAGCGTGCATCAAGCTCGCTGCGCAGCCAGGTCAGCTGGCGCTTGGCCAGTTGCCGGGTGGCGAAAATGGACTTGTCACGGAAGCGGGCCTCGTCCCCCTCGCCGTCCAGGTACTCCCAGGCCTGGCGATACCCCACCGCGCGGACGGCCGGGAGGTCCAGCGGCGCGGCGACCGCCCGCATTTCCGGCAGCGCACGCAGGGCGCGCACTTCGTCGAGAAAGCCCTGGGCGAGCATGGCGTCGAAGCGGGCCTCGATGCGCTGGTGCAGCACGGCGCGGTCGCGCGGCGCCAGAATCAGCTTCAATGTACGCACCGGCAACGGGGCGACGCCGGGGCGACGCTGCCATTCACTGATCGGCGTGCCGGTCAGCCGGTAGACCTCCAGCGCCCGCTGGATGCGTTGCGGATCGGTGGCATGGATGCGTGCAGCGGCGGCAGGGTCAACGGCGGCCAGTTCGGCGTGCAGCGCAGCCCAGCCTCGCTCGGCGGCCTCGGCGCTCAGCACGGCACGCATCGCCGGGTCGGCCTCCGGCATCGGCGACAGCCCCTGCAACAGCGCCCGGAAGTACAGGCCCGTGCCGCCGGCCAGGATCGGAGTCTTGCCTCGGGCGACAATTTCGGCCACCACGCGGGCGGCGTCGGCAGCGAACTCGGCCGCCGAATAGGTCTGCCAAGGATCACGCAGGTCCAGCAGGTGGTGCGGTGCCTGTGCGCGTTCGGCCGCATCCGGCTTGGCCGAACCGATATCCAGGCCGCGATAGACCAGCGCCGAATCGACACTGACGATTTCACCGTCCAGCTGCTGTGCCAGCGCGATCGCGGTGGCGGTCTTGCCGCTGGCGGTCGGCCCCATCACGGCGATCGCCAGCGGCCGCTGATCCACTGCCATCAGTCTTCGTCCGGCCAGCGGAGGGTCGGCTTGGCATCCACCCGCACGGCGGGTACCGCCTCGACCGCCTGCCAGACCTTCAATGCATCGACCGTCGCTGCCACATCGTGCACGCGCACGATACGGGCACCGCGTTGCACGGCGATCAGGTGTGCGGCCAGCGACGCAGCGACACGCTCTGCCGGCGACTGACGACCGGTCAGCTCGCCCAGGCTGCGCTTGCGCGACAGCCCGGCCAGCATCGGCACGCCCAGTTCAAGGAAACGCTCCGAACGGGCCAGCAGCGTCATGTTGTGCGCAGTGGTCTTGCCGAAGCCGAAGCCGAGGTCGATCACCAGGTTCTTCTTGGCGATGCCAGCCATCTCCGCGGCGAACAGTCGCTGCACCAGGAAGCCACGCACCTCGGTGACGACATCGTCGTACTGCGGGTCTGCCTGCATGTGACCCGGTTCGCCCTGCATGTGCATCAGCACCACCGGCACGCCTGCGTCCGCTGCCGCCTCCAGCGCACCGTCCTGGCGCAGGCCGAAGATGTCGTTGATCATCCCCGCGCCTGCAGCAACCGCGGCACGCATCACCTCCGGCTTGAAGGTATCGATGCTGATCGGGACCACCGTGCGCGCTGCCAGCTGCTCGATGACCGGCACGACACGACGCAGTTCCTCGTCGATCGACACCGGCGCCGCGCCCGGACGGGTCGATTCGCCACCGATGTCGAGCAGGTCGGCGCCCTCCTCCACCAGTTTCAGACCATGCGCGACCGCCGCTTCGGTGGTGTCATGGGCGCCACCATCGGAGAACGAATCCGGGGTGACATTGACGATACCCATGACCCGTGCACGGTCCAGGCGCAACACGCGGCCGGCGCAATCGAGCTGGGGAGAGATATCGAACATGGCAGATCCTGCGGGCAACGAAGGTTAGTTTACGGCGGCAGGGCTGCGCCCTGCACCCGCAGAGGCCAGGGCAACGGCCAAAGCAACAGCGGTCCTGAGGGGGGCGGGGCACTGTAGGTTTGCGGGGTCGCCGTGAATCCATCCATGGAGGCTTGGTCGCCGCATCCATGCGGCTCACACCCCGCAAACCTACAGTGCCCCGCCTTCGACAGTTTCCCGGTGGCCAGTAGATCCACGCCATGCGTGGATGAATCTCCATTGGAATCGAATATCTCAATAATTGAACGAAGAGCATCCACTCATGGCGTGGATCTACGTGTCGACCAAGGTCGACACCTACCAACAGCAGCGGGGAATCGTCGAAGGCGGGGCGGTGTCGGATTGCGGGGTGTCCGCGGCATGGATGCCGCGGCCAAGCCTACAAGGACGTACTTGCGGCGTCCCCGCAATCCGACACCGCCCCGCCAAACACACAGACAATCCAGAGCCGGCTGTTGCTTCGGCTGTTGCAGTTGTTTCCGCCTCTGCGGGTGCCGGACGCAGCCCGGCCTGAAAACCCTACTTGCGCCGACGCTTCCGGTCCACGTACAGCGTCTTGATGATGCTCAGCAGGATGCCCACTGCGATGCCCACGCCACAGCCCAGCAGCAGATTGTCCACGGTCAGGCCGACAGCGACGCCGACCACGGTGGCGATGACCATCTCGGCAGTGTGGGAAATCGGTTCAGGCTTGGGGGCGGACATGCGGACTCCAGCGGACTGTCGGGATCGGATGGGCCAGGGCCCGGAAACAACAAGGCCGGGTTGCCCCGGCCTCGTCTTGCATTGCGTACGGCAGGCCGTCAGATCGATTCGGCCGGACCGGCGATGGGCGGCAGCGGACGGGCGTCGCCGCCCTTGTCATTGCCGCCATCGTCCTTGCTCGACTTGGTCCACCCCATCGGCGGCGGCGGATCGCGGCCCTCCATGATGGCGTCGATCTGCGGCGCGTCGATGGTTTCGTACTGCAGCAGCAGCTGGGTCATCGCATGCAGCTTGTCGACGTTGGCGGTCAGCAGCTCGGTGGTCCGGGCATAGGCCTTGTCCAGGATGCTGCGCACTTCCTCATCGATGCGGCGCGCCGTGTCGTTGGACACGCTCTTGTGCTGAGTGACCGAACGGCCGAGGAACACTTCATCGTCCTCTTCACCGTAGGCGATCGGGCCAAGGGTCTCCGACAGGCCCCACTTGGTGACCATGTTGCGGGCCATCTTGGTGGCACGCTCGATGTCGTTGGACGCACCGGTGGTGACCTTGTCCGGCCCGAAGATCAGCTCTTCGGCGACGCGACCGCCATACAGCGAGCACAGCTGCGAGTTGATCGCCACGCGGTTGATCGAGTACTTGTCGCCTTCCGGCAGGTACATGGTCACACCCAGCGCACGGCCGCGCGGAATGATCGTGACCTTGTAGACCGGATCGTGCTCGGGCACCAGGCGGCCGACGATGGCGTGACCAGCTTCGTGGTAGGCGGTGAGGGTCTTCTCCTCCTCGCTCATGGCCATCGAACGGCGCTCGGCGCCCATCAGGATCTTGTCGCGGGCCCGATCGAAGTGGTCCATGCGGACCTCCTTCTCGTTGCCGCGGGCGGCGAACAGGGCTGCCTCGTTGCAGAGGTTGGCAAGGTCCGCACCGGAGAAGCCCGGGGTACCACGCGCGATAACCATCGGCACGACGTCGTCGGCCAGCGGCAGCTTGCGCATGTGCACCTTGAGGATGTGCTCGCGGCCCTTCACGTCCGGCAGACCGACCACCACCTGGCGGTCGAAGCGGCCCGGACGCAGCAGCGCCGGGTCCAGCACGTCCGGACGGTTGGTCGCGGCGATCACGATCACGCCTTCGCCGCCCTCGAAACCGTCCATCTCGACCAGCAGCTGGTTCAGGGTCTGCTCGCGCTCGTCATGACCGCCGCCCAGGCCGGCACCACGGTGGCGACCGACGGCGTCGATTTCATCGATGAAGATGATGCATGGCGCGTGCTTCTTGGCCTGCTCGAACATGTCGCGCACACGGCTGGCGCCGACGCCGACGAACATTTCCACGAAGTCCGAACCGGAGATCGAGAAGAACGGCACCTTGGCTTCGCCGGCGATGGCCTTGGCCAGCAGCGTCTTGCCGGTACCCGGAGGGCCGACCATCAGCACGCCGCGCGGGATCTTGCCGCCGAGCTTGGTGAACTTGGACGGGTCACGCAGGAAGTCGACCAGTTCGCCGACTTCTTCCTTGGCCTCGTCGCAGCCGGCAACGTCGGCGAAGGTGACCTTGATCTGGTCTTCGCCCTGCAGCTTGGCGCGCGACTTGCCGAAGGACATCGCGCCCTTGGCTCCGCCGCCACCGCCCTGCATCTGGCGCATGATGAACAACCAGAAGCCGATGATCAGGATGACCGGCAGGAAATTCATCAGGATCGCGCCAAGGGAGATGCCGCTGGACGGCTCTTCCTGCACGATCTCGACATTCTTGGTGCGCAGCACGTTGATCAGGTCGCGATCGAACGGCGCGGTGATGGTGGACGACTGTCCACCACGGGTGGTGTAGGTGATCTGGCTGGTACCGCCGCGCGTGTCGCCGCCGAAGGCGACCTTCTGCACGTTGCCGGTGTCCACCTGGTCCAGGAACTGCGAGTACGAAGCGCCCTGCGCCCCGGCCCCCGAGGTCTTCGGTGAGAAGCTCTGGAAGACCACCATCAGCACGACGGCGACGACCACCCATAGCAGGAGGTTCTTGGTCAAGTCGTTCATCCTCATTGGCTCCGGTGTTCCTCTTAGTGCTGGCGTTGCGTTGGGGTCGAACTTACGGGGTCGAGCTTACTTCATGTGGGCGCGTTTTCCCTGACCCAAGGCATACACCTCGGGGGAGCGCTTGCGCGACGCTTCCGGCTTGCGGATGGAGACCTTGTCGTACCGGCGGCGCATGTCGCGCACGTAGTCGTCAAAACCTTCGCCCTGGAACAGCTTGATCAGGAATGCCCCACCGGTCTTGAGGTGGTTGTCGGCAAAATCCAGAGCCAGCTCCGCCAGGTGCATCATCCGCGGCTGGTCGACCGCGCCCACACCGCTCTTATTGGGGGCCATGTCCGACAGCACAAGGTCTACCGGCTGATCCCCGAGCATGGCTTCAAACTCCGATAGGACGGTTTCTTCCCTGAAGTCACCATGAAGGAACTCCACGCCGGCCAACGGCGGCATGTCCAGGATGTCCAGGGCAAGCACACGGCCGGTATCGCCAATCTGTCTCCGAATCTGCTGAGACCAGCCGCCTGGGGCCGCGCCGAGGTCGACCACCACCATGTGCGGCTTCAGCAGCCGGTCACGTTCGAGCAGTTCTTCAAGCTTGTAGGCCGCACGGGAGCGCATGCCTTCGGCCTGGGCCTTCTTCACGAAGGGATCGGAGAAGTGTTCCTTGAGCCAGCGCTGGCTGCTTTTGCTGCGGGTAGCCATTGGAAATAGGGGCTGAGGGGGTCGCCATGATACCCTGATCGTCCCATTCAACCGTGTTTTCTGCATGCCCACTGCCTTGACCCCTTCCCAGACCCGTTTCCTGCGCGGCCAAGCCCATGACCTGAAGGCCCTGCTGCAGATCGGCGGCAAGGGCGTCAGTCCGGCCTTCCTGACCGAGCTGAACGAAGTGCTGGAACGCCACGAACTGGTCAAGGTGAAAGTTGCCGCCGAAGACCGTGACGCCCGCGACGTGATGATCGGCGAGATCGTGCAGGCCACCGACAGTGCGCTGGTGCAGCGTATCGGCCATGTGGCCGTGCTGTATCGCCCAAGCAAGGAACACCGTCAGATCGTGCTGCCGCGCGGCTGATCGGTCCCTGCCATGCAGCTGAACCACGAACTGCCCGACTACGCCTACAGCCTGCGCGCCGCTGACGGTCGCTCGGCACGGGTGAATGATCGCGTTCTGGGCAACAGCTTCTTCCTGACTCCGGACCAGCTGGTCGAGCTGTGGCCGGTGACCGACGTCGCGGCACTGCAGGTGGCGGACCTGGAGCCGATCCTGGCACTGAAGCCGGCGTTGATACTGCTCGGCACCGGCGAGCGTCAAGCGTTTCCGCCGGCGGTTGTCATGGCCGCCTGCCTGTCGCGCGGTATCGGCCTGGAAGTGATGAACAATCCTGCTGCCGCGCGCACCTTCAACATCCTTGCCGGCGAAGGCCGCAAGGTGGCGGCCGCCTTCATCCTGGAAGGCTGAGGCCTGAAGCCGCCGGGCATGGCCCGGCGCTCCCGCCCCTCTGGATCACACGTTGCGCGTAGCGCCCGAGCCCATGCTCCGGCGGTGCCGTGTCGCAGCAAAGAGCAGCCGAGCATGGCTCGGCGCTACAGGTGAATCACGCCCGGCGCGCTGCGCCGGGCCGGGGATCCGGCCGGAAGGCGAATGTCCGATTACTTCGCCGGCAGATACTGCTGCGGGTCGACCGGCTTGCCGTTGTAGCGGGTGAGCCGAGGGCGCTTGCGGCCCATGGGACGCGCCCTCGGCGAACGCCCGGCGCGCTGCGCCGGGCCGGGGATCCGCCCGGAAAAAGAGCGGCCGATTACTTCGCCGGCAGATACTGCTGCGGGTCGACCGGCTTGCCGTTGTAGCGGATCTCGAAGTGCAGCATGTCCCGGTTGGCGCCGGTACGGCCCATCTCGGCGATCTGCTCGCCAGCCTTCACGCTCTGCCCTTCATTGACCAGGCGCTTGCGGTTGTGGCCGTAGGCCGACAACCACTGGTCGCTGTGCTTGATGATGATCAGCTCGCCATAGCCCACCAGGCCAGCACCGGAATACACCACCACGCCATTGGCCGTAGCCCTCACCGGCGCGCCGCTGGTGCCGGCGATGTCCACGCCCTGCTTGGTCGCATCACCGGCCACGTAACGGCCCACGACGGCGCCATCGGCCGGCCAGCGCCAGGCGATGTTGCTCTTGACCGGACCGGCCGGACCCGGCGTCGGCGCGGTGCTGCCGCCAGACGTGCTGCCGGCCGGGCGCGGCGCGGTCACCACGGTGGTCGGTGCACGGCCGCCAGCGGAACCGGCCGGATACAGGCGGATCACCTGCCCCGGGTAAATGGTCGACGGGTTGTCCAGGTTGTTCCAGGCGATCAGGTCGGCCGGGGTGATGTCGTGGATGCGGGCCAGCGCATAGATGGTGTCGCCCTTGCGCACGACCACCGTCTGCCCCGGCTTGGGCACCGACGTCTTCGGCGTGCTGACGCCACTGCCGCCACTGCCACTGGGCCGGACCACGGTGGCGGTGCCACAGGCGGCCAGGGTGGATACCAGCAACGCCAGTGCGCCGATGCGCACTCCCTTGCTCAGACGATCTGCACTCATGCGAACTTCGACCTCCATACAAGCCAGGCGATCAGCACCACCACCAACGCGGTGGCGATCCAGCCCAGCGGTTCAATCCATCGGCGCAGCGCTGCTTCGGCGCGCGCACCACCGATACGGATGACCGCGGCCAGCACGAACACGCGCTTGCCACGACCGATCAACATGCTCAACAGGTACTGCGGCATCGGCACGCCGACGATACCCGATGCCCACGTGAAGACCTTCATCGGAATCGGCATGAAGCCGCCGAGCACCAGGAAGGTGAACACCGCCCAGGGCGACTCCACCATCTTGGCCTGCACGGTAGCGATGCCCTGCTCGATCGCCGGCAGCATGCCCAGCGCCTCGAACATCGGCTTGACCGCCTCGAATGCATAGTGACCCAGCGCGTAACCGATCACCGCGCCGATCATCGAGCCGGCCAGGCTGAGGGTGGCGAACCACCAGCCGCGCTTGGGCTGGGCCACGCACATCGGCGCCAGCATCACTTCCGGCATCACCGGGAAGATGATGGCTTCGAAAAAGCTCAGCACCATCAGATAGGTCGGCGCGCGCTCGTGCGCGGCCCACTTCATCGCCCGCTCGTACAGCGGCCCGAAAATCTTCATGCAACCCTGCTCCGTGGATTCAATCGAGCATGCCAGACAGCAGCGGCACGAAGGTGACCGGCGCCAGCACGCGTTGTTCGATGCTGCCGTCGTCCTTGCGGTCGAGCTGCACCAGCGACTGTGCGCCCGCGCCACCGACCGGGGCGACCAAGCGGCCACCTTCGGCCAACTGTTCGACCAGGGCATCGACCAGCGCCGGTGCGGCGGCGGTAACCACGATGGCGTCGAACGGGCCATGCTCGGCCCAGCCCACGCGGCCGTCGTCGTGCTTGGTGCGGATGTTCATGCCCAGCGCGCGGAAACGCTTGCGCGCCTGCCGCAGCAGATCGCCGATGCGCTCGACGGTGTAGACCTCCAGCCCCAGCGCACCGAGCACCGCCGCCTGGTAGCCCGAGCCGGTGCCCACTTCGAGCACCTTCTTCGGCGCCACCTGCAGCACGGCCTCGGTCATCCGCGCGACCACCCACGGTTGGGAAATGGTCTGGCCGTGGCCGATTGGCAGCGCGGTGTCCTCATACGCGCGCGACGCCAGGGCCTCATCGATGAACAGATGACGCGGCACCACCCGGATCGCGTTCAGCGTCGACTCGTCGACGATGCCTGCTTCGCGCAGGCGGTCGACCAGGCGGTCGCGCACACGCTGCGATGTCATGCCGATACCGACCGCTTCCGGCTGCAGGCGCAGGCGTGGGCTCATGCCGGCTGGTCCAGCGCGGCGGTGAGGCCGCCGACCCAGCTGGCGACCTTTTCCAGCGCCTGGTAGCGGGTCAGGTCGACCTGGATCGGGGTGATCGAAATGTGGCCGGTGCGCACTGCATGGAAATCGGTGCCGGGGCCGGAATCCTGCTCGCGGCCAGCCGGGCCGATCCAGTACACCTCGTTGCCGCGCGGGTCTTTCTGCGCAATGCAGCCTTCGGCGCGATGGCGATTGCCCAGGCGGGTGACTTCAAAGCCCTTGACCTCGCTCCACGGCAGGTCTGGCACATTGACGTTGAGGATGGTGTCGGCCGGCAGCGGATCGGCCTTGAGGCGGGCAACGATCTCCACCGCGGCACGCGCCGCCGTCTCGAAATGCTTCGGGTCGTGGTTGCGGGTCACCAGCGACACCGCAACAGCGGGCAGGCCAAGAAAACGACCTTCCATCGCCGCCGAGACGGTGCCGGAATAGATCACGTCGTCGCCGAGATTGGCGGCATTGTTGATACCGGACACGACGATGTCAGGCTCGAATTCCAGCAGCCCGGTCAGCGCAAGGTGCACGCAGTCGGTGGGCGTGCCTGCCACCGACACGGTGTAGTGGTCGATGCGCTTGAGCCGGATCGGCAGATCCAGGGTCAGCGAATTGCTGGCGCCGGAGCGATCGCGGTCGGGTGCGACCACCGTGACTTCGTGCCCGGCCTCGCGCAGCACGGATGCAAGCATCCGGATGCCTGCCGCGTCGACACCGTCATCATTGCTGACCAGGATACGCATCTTCGATTTAACCGCTTGATTTTCCAAGAATTCGATCCCGTCACCTTGCTGCGTGGGCGAAGTCGGCCAGTCTCCTCCAAGGAGGCGGCAACTCCGCAAGTGCGCCGACTATTGTGCCGCAAGCGGGCGCTGGGTCCTACCCTGTCTGCGGTCACGGCCGACATCCAACGGGCATAGGCAGACCCGCGCGGGCGGTTTAACCTGTGCGGATGTCGCACCCTGAAGACGAAGATCCGGCTGCATTGTTCCGTGCCGCCATCGGCGAAGTGACGCCGCTGCGCAAGGAAGTGGAGCCCGCGCCTGCCGCGCCGCGCCCGAAGCCACGCGCGCGCATGGCCGAGCGCGACGACGCCGAAGCCGCCGGTGAGTTCGCCCGGCTGCTGCGCGACAACGCTCCCCTCGAAGCGGGCGACGTTGCCAGCTACCGGCGCGACAACCTGCCACCACGCCTGTTCCAGCGCCTGAAGCGCGGGCAGTACTCGGTACAGGACGAACTGGACCTGCATGGTGCCACTGCCGCGCAGGCCGAGATGATGCTGCGCCAGTTCCTGCTGGAGGCGCACGCCCACGAGTACGGCTGCGTGCGCATAATCCATGGCAAGGGCCTGCAGTCCGATGGCAGTGCGCCGGTGTTGAAGAACCTGGTGGACCGGCTGTTGCGCCTGCGCAACGACGTGTTGGCGTTCCATTCCGCCCCAACCGGGCAAGGCGGCACCGGCGCATTGCTGGTGCTGCTGGCGCGGCGCTGACGTTCTGGCGGTTGGATTCATCCACGCATGGCGTGGATCTACTGACGGCCCATCCACGCATGGCGTGGATCTACTGACGGCCCATCCACGCATGGCGTGGATCTACTGACGGCCCATCCACGCATGGCGTGGATCTACTGCGGCGAGCGGAGGAAAGTAGATCCACGCCATGCGTGGATGCTCTTCGCCTCCGCCCCCTTTTCTTTCAGGCCTGCGACGCGTCTTCTACCGGCCCAAGCTCGTGCAGGACAGCCGTGGCGTAGCAGCCCGGCGGCAGTGCGAAGGACAGCTCCAGCACGTCATCGGCCAGCCACTGATGCTGCAGCAACGCCGGACGCAGCCGCAGCGCGCGTCGCTCCTGCTTCAGCCGCGCCTCTTCCAGGCCGACACGCAACGCCTTGGATTCATCATCATCCAGCGCCGCCAGTTCCAGCTCGCGGGCGGCGTCACTGCTGCGCAGCTCACCCTCGCCCCACAGCGGGCCGCTGGGGTGGATGTCGAAGCGCGCCAGGCGCTCGGCCAGCACCTCGCTGTACGGCTCGGGACCGAACACGCTACGACTGCCGTCCAGCATCCACACTTCACCCTGCAGCGGCTGGTCCCAGCTGCCGTGCTCCACGCGCGCGGCCAGCACCCGGTTGAACAGCGCCGAACGGGCCGCCGACAACAGCAGCGAACGCTGGTCCTTGCGCATGCGGCGACCACCGAACATCGCCAGCGCAGCCGGCACATTGCCGCCATCGCGACCGAAGCGCTGCTCCCCGAACCAGTTCGGCAGGCCGCGCATGGCGATCTGCTGCAGGCGCTCGTCGATTGCCGCAGCGTCACCCCGCACATCACGCAGCACCAGCCTGAAGCGGTTGCCCGCCAGCGCACCGCGCTGCAGCTTGCGGTTGTGCCAGGTGGAGTCGATCACCTCGATCTCGTCACTGGCCAGCTCGGCCAGATCGGGCGCGACGCGCTTGGGCAGATGTACGCTGAAACGCTGGGTGGTGACCGCGTTGCGATCCTTCATGCCGGCATAGCTGACCGCCATTTCCGGCAGGCCCGCCCACTTGGCCAGCACTTTGGCCACGTGCACCGTATTGGCGCCACGCTTGCGGATATGCAGCAGCAGGTGCTCGCCTTCACCCGTCGCCTCGAAGGCCGGCAGTTCATCGACCTGGAAGTCTTCCGGGGTGGTGCGGATGCGCGCCTGCAGCAACGGCGCACCGAACGCGAGCGGCAGCGGGATCATGCGGCCACCAGCAGAACGACGGCCTGCGCGGCGATGCCTTCGCCCCTCCCGGTGAAACCCAGCTTCTCGGACGTGGTGGCCTTGACGCTGACCGCATCCAACGGCAGCTGCAGCAGCTCACCGATGCGCTCACGCATGGCCAGGGCATGCGGGCCGACCTTGGGCCGCTCGCAGATTACGGTGATGTCGGTGTTGCCGACACGCCAGCCGCGCTCGCGCAGCAGGCTGTCGCAGTGGCGCACGAACTCGCTGCTGTCCGCACCTTTCCAGCGGTCATCGCTGGGCGGGAAGTGCTGACCGATGTCGCCCAGCGCAATCGCGCCGAGCATGGCGTCGCACAACGCGTGCAGGATGACGTCGCCATCGCTGTGGGCGAGCACGCCGCAACTGTGCGGTACCGCAACGCCGCCGAGCATGATGTGGTCGCCTTCACCGAAGGCATGGACGTCGTAGCCCTGACCGATACGGACGGGCGGGAACGGGGAGGTGCTCATGGATGCAGCCCTTGCAGCAGGGCCGCGCGGGCGGTCAGCCGGCGCGGCGGGAGAGTACGAATTCGAAACGATCGAGATCGGCCGGGGTGGTGACCTTGAAGTTGTCCTCGCTGCCTTCCACCAGCAGAGGGCGCTGGCCCTGGCGCTCCATGGCCATGGCGTCGTCGGTGACATCGATACCGGCGGCGGCCGCTTCGGACAAGGCGCGGATCAGTTGGTGACGGCGGAACAGCTGCGGCGTCAGTGCACGCCACAGGCGCTCACGCGGCTCGGTGCCATCGATACCGCCATCATCACCGGCGCGCTTGAGGGTGTCTCGCACCGGCGCGGCCAGAATGGCGCCGACCGGATCGGTGCGCCCCACTTCCAGCAGGCGGCCAAGATCGGCCTGCGACAGGTTCGGACGCGCCGCGTCGTGCACCAGCACGAATTCATCGGCACGCACACTGTCCGGCAGGGCCTGCAGCCCCGCCAGCACCGAGGCGGCGCGGGTGGCGCCACCGGTGCAGGTCAGCACCGGTTTGCCGGCCCATTCGGTCCAGCCAGGCCAATCGGCATCGTCCGCACCGATCACTACCATCGCCCCGGCCACGGCCGGGTGTGCCAGCAGCGTGTCCAGGGTATGGGCGAGCAGGGTCTGCCCGCCCGCCTGCAGGTACTGCTTGGGCAACGGCGCACCAAAACGCGTGCCGCGCCCTGCGGCCGGAACAACCACCCAGATCGCCGCGCTCATGGCACGTCCGCCGGATGGTCGCCGGCCTGGGCCGTGACCGGCGCAGGCTGCGCCGGGCGCGTCGGTGCATCTTCCACGACGCGATAGAACTTCTCGCCGGGCTTGATCATGCCCAGCTCGCTGCGCGCGCGTTCTTCGATGGCGGACTGGCCTTCCTTGAGGTCCTTCACTTCGGCAGCAAGCGCATCGTTGCGCTGCTGCAGACCGTCATTGTCCCGCTCCTGGTTGGCGACCTGGGCTTCGAGCATCATCACTTCACCCGAATTGCCCGGGCCGAACCAGAAACGGTACTGCAGCCATGCCAGCAGCAGGGCCAGCAACAACAGCAGCCAGCGCCAGTCGCGCATCGGCTCAGCGCTTCAGCGACACGAACGCGTCACGACCCGCGTAACGCGCGCCGGCGCCGAGAGCTTCCTCGATGCGCAGCAGCTGGTTGTACTTGGCCACGCGATCGCTGCGGCACAGCGAACCGGTCTTGATCTGGGTGGCGGTGGTGGCCACCGAGATATCGGCAATGGTGGTGTCTTCGGTTTCACCCGAACGGTGCGAGACCACGGCGGCGTAACCGGCACGGTCGGCCAGGGCGATCGCTTCGAGGGTTTCGCTGAGGGTACCGATCTGGTTGACCTTGATCAGGATCGCGTTGGCGGTGCCCGAATCGATGCCTTCCTGGAAGATCTTCGGATTGGTGACGAACAGGTCGTCGCCGACCAGCTGCACCTTCTTGCCGATGCGATCGGTCAGCAGCTTCCAGCCCGCCCAGTCGTTCTCGGCCAGGCCGTCTTCGATGGTGATGATCGGGTACTGCGCGGCCCAGTCGGCGAGGAAGTCGACGAACTGCTCGGAGGTCAGGCGCTTGTTCTCGCCGACCAGGTTGTACTTGCCGTTCTCGAAGAATTCGCTGGAGGCCACGTCCAGGCCCAGCAGCACGTCTTCACCGGCGGTGTAGCCGGCCTTGCCGATGGCTTCGAGGATGGTGTCGAGCGCTTCGACATTGCTGCGGAAGTCCGGTGCGAAGCCGCCTTCGTCGCCCACCGCCGTGCTCAGGCCGTGACCCTTCAGCACCGACTTCAGCGAATGGAAGATTTCGGTGCCGGCACGCAGCGCTTCGGAGAACGAGGTGAAGCCCACCGGCAGCACCATGAACTCCTGGAAATCGACGTTGTTGTCGGCGTGCGCGCCGCCGTTGATGATGTTCATCATCGGCACCGGCAGCGACGGGGTCGCGCCGGTCTTGCCGGCCAGGTATTGCCACAGTGCCTGCTTGCTGGAGGCAGCGGCGGCGTGCGCGGCGGCCATGGAAACACCCAGCAATGCGTTGGCGCCCAAGCGGCCCTTGTTCTCGGTGCCATCCAGATCGATCAGGCGACGGTCCAGGGCGGCCTGGTCGGTGGCCTCCAAGCCCTTCAGTGCGTTGGCGATGGCGCCGTTGACGTTGTCGACGGCCTTGCGCACGCCCTTGCCGAGGTAACGGGTCTTGTCGCCGTCACGCAGCTCCACCGCTTCCTTGGTGCCGGTCGATGCGCCGGAGGGAACCGCGGCGCGACCGAACGAACCGTCCTCCAGGGTGACTTCGGCTTCCAGCGTGGGGTTGCCACGGCTGTCGAGGATTTCACGGGCATGGATGCTGCGGATCGTACTCATGGTCGGGCCGGTTACCTGTATGGAGAGGGGGCGACAAAAACGAATGCCGCGTGATTATCCCCGGCTACCCCTCACTTGCCAAATGGCCTGAGCGGCATCAGCCCCAGCTGGACCCGATCACGATCATCACCAGCGACACCAGCAGCACCAGCAGCGCACCGGCAATGGCCGCGCACACTGGCCCGCGCCGTCGTCGCCAGGCCATCACCATCGCCACCAGGCTGCCCACGAAAGACAGCGCCAGCGTGACCAGCGCGCCCAGCATCCAGTACTGCATGGCCTGTACGCCGCTGCTGCCATCCCCCGGCGGACGGAAGCTGGCGGCGAAGGCAAGCACGCCCAGCAGCAACGCGCCCCAGGCGAGCACGGACAGCAACAGGGCGATCAGACCCCAAGGCCAGCTGCGCGAAGGTTCAGGTGTCGTATTCATCAAAGCAGATCGTGCAGCAGGATGCCCGCCCACAGCGACAGCAGGACCATCGCCAGCGCAGCGGTGACCCTGCCCCGGTTCAGGCGCCAGCCGAGCACCGCGGCGAAAAGCCCTGCGGAAATGGTCAGCACTTCGGCCACCGCCAGCGCGATGACGAAGGGCAGCAGGTTCACTACCGGGCCGCCCGCACTGGACGGACGCATGCCGGCACCGAACAACATGCCGATGGCGAATACGCCCGATACCGAGAGCAAGGCCAGACCGAGTGCGATCGGGCCCCACGGCCACTGCCGCCAGTGCCGGCGACGACGCTGGATCTCCAGCGCCGCCTGCGAGTGCTGACTCACGCGAAGCGCGAGAAGCCGTGCTTCTTGGTCACCGCGTCAAGCTCCATCAGGGTCTCGAGCAGGGCTTCCATCTGGTCCAGCGGCCACGCGTTGGGGCCGTCGGACAGCGCCTTGGACGGGTCCGGATGGGTTTCGGCGAACAGGCCGGAGATGCCGACGGCAACCGCCGCACGCGCCAGTACCGGTACATGCTCGCGCTGGCCACCGGAACTGGTGCCCTGCCCGCCCGGCAACTGCACCGAATGGGTGGCGTCAAACACCACCGGGCAGCCGGTATCGCGCATCACCGCCAGCGAACGCATGTCGCTGACCAGGTTGTTGTAGCCGAAGCTGGCGCCACGCTCGCAGACCATGATCTGCTCGTTGCCGGTGGCCTTGGCCTTCTCGACGACAGGTTTCATGTCCCACGGCGCCAGGAACTGGCCCTTCTTGATGTTGACCGGCTTGCCGGCCGAGCACACCTTGCGGATGAAGTCGGTCTGGCGGACCAGGAACGCCGGGGTCTGCAGCACGTCCACCACCGAGGCCACTTCATCCATCGGGGTGTACTCGTGAACGTCGGTCAGCACCGGCACGCCGATCTGCTTCTTGACCTCGGCCAGCACCTTCAGACCCTCTTCCATGCCCGGGCCACGGAAGGCCGTGCCGGAGGTGCGGTTGGCCTTGTCGAAGCTGGACTTGAAGATGAAGTTCACACCGAGCTTGTCGGTCACTTCCTTCAGCTTGCCGGCGGTATCCAGCTGCAGCTGCATCGACTCGATCACGCAGGGGCCGGCGATCAGGAACAGGGGCTGGTCCAGCCCGACCTCGAATCCACACAGTTTCATGGCGTTTCCTTGTTGTCCGCTACACCGGCCGTGCCGGTGCGCTGGGGTTGAAGCAAGCAAGATGGGGGCCGGCGGCCCCCATGACAAGTCAGGCGCGCACTTCCTGCAGCAGCTTGCCACCGGCCTTGCGCTCGCGCGCGGCACGGATGAAGCCGATGAACAGCGGGTGGCCATCACGCGGGGTGGACAGGAATTCCGGGTGCGCCTGGCAGGCCAGGAACCACGGATGCTGGTCGCGCGGCAGTTCAACCACTTCCACCAGGGTGTCATCCATCGACTTGCCGGCGATCACCAGGCCTGCGTCTTCCAGCTGGGTGCGGTAGCGGTTGTTGAACTCGTAACGGTGGCGGTGGCGCTCGGCGACCACGTCCTTGCCGTACAGCTCGCGGGCCAGCGTGCCCGGCTTCAGGCGCTGCTCCTGCAGGCCAAGGCGCATGGTGCCGCCCAGGTCGCTCTTGTCGTCACGCTTTTCCACGTCGCCGGTGGCGGTGCGCCACTCGGTGATCAGGCCGATCACCGGGTTCGGCGACTGGCGATCGTTCTCGGTGCTGTTGGCGTCTTCCAGGCCCACCACGTGGCGCGCGTAGTCGACCACGGCAGCCTGCATGCCGTAGCAGATGCCAAAGTACGGCACCTTCTGCTCACGGGCGTACTGAGAGGTCAGGACCTTGCCTTCGAAGCCACGGTCGCCGAAACCACCCGGCACCAAGATGCCGTCGACATCGGCCAGCGCGGACATGTCGCTGCCTTCCAGGTCCTGCGCCTCCAGCCACTTCAGGGTGACCTTGGTGCGCTGGCGCAGGCCGCCGTGCTTGAGCGCCTCGCCGACCGACTTGTAGGCGTCCTGGTGGTCGATGTACTTGCCGACCACCGCGATGGTCACCGCATCCAGCGGATGCAGGGTGGCATCGACGGCGTCTTCCCACATCGACAGGTCGGCCGGGCCTGCCTTGTCGGCCAGCTTCAGCTGGTTGATGACGATCTCGTCCAGGCCCTGTGCGTGCAGGCCCATCGGAATGCGGTACAGCACATCGACGTCGGGCACGCTGATCACCGCGCGCTCGGAGACGTTGGTGAACTGGGCGATCTTGCGACGCTCCGAATCCGGCACCGGCTGTTCCGAGCGGCACAGCAGCACGTCCGGCTGGATGCCGATCGAGCGCAGTTCCTTCACGGAGTGCTGGGTCGGCTTGGTCTTCAGTTCACCCGCCGCGGCGATGTACGGCACCAGGGTGAGGTGCATGAACAGCGCCTTTTCCGGGCCACGCTCGGTGCGCACCTGGCGGATCGCCTCCAGGAACGGCAGCGACTCGATGTCACCGACGGTGCCGCCGATCTCCACCAGGGCCACGTCGAAGCCCTCGGTGGCTTCGTCCATGCAGCGACGGATCTCATCGGTGATGTGCGGAATGACCTGCACGGTCGCACCCAGGTAGTCGCCGCGGCGCTCCTTGCGGATCACTTCTTCGTAGATGCGACCGGTGGTGACCGAGTTCTTGCGGCTCAGGCGGGTGCGCACGAAGCGCTCGTAGTGGCCCAGGTCGAGATCGGTTTCGGCGCCGTCGTCGGTGACATAGACCTCACCGTGCTGGAACGGGCTCATGGTGCCCGGGTCGACGTTGATGTACGGATCGAGCTTCATCATCGTGACCTTCAGGCCGCGCGCTTCGAGAATGGCGGCCAGTGACGCGGCGGCAATACCTTTGCCGAGCGAGGACACCACGCCGCCGGTTACGAAAATCAAGGGAGTCATGGCTGCAAGCATCCTGTCTGGAAATGGAAAACGGCAGCGCCACGCCTGCCCGGGGGGCGGGCGTGGAGCAGAAAGGGGGTTTTCCGGATCGCTGGAGCAGCGAGGGAGATGCGGGCCCGGCCGGCGCCAGGCGCCAACGGGAAACCACCCTGCGAGGTCGGGGCGGCCGTGCCGGTCACTTCGACCGTCACCTGCGACCCGCTTTGCTGGAGGCCACGCTTGGCCGTGCCAGCCCATTCGCAAATGGTGGACACGCACTTACTCCCGGAAAGCCATAGTTTACAGATAGATGGCCGCCAACCCAAGGGGCTTGTGCGACCAACCCAAACAAAAACGCCCCGGCGTCGGGGCGTCTTATGTCCGGAAGCCCCCTTGGTAAGGGGGCGCGCCGACAGGCGCAGGGGATCGGATACGTGGTAAGGCGGGGCCCGCGGTTTGCTCCGCAAACCGTGGGGAAGCGGTAGCGCGCATGCGCTTAACGCTTCTTCCGCGCCTCTTCCTCTTCTTCCTGCTGCGGCACCGGCTGGCCCTTGGCCTTCATCTCGGCATTGGCCTGCGCACGGCGCTTGGCCTTGGCGTCGGCTTCGGACTGCGCCTTGTCGGCCTGGTCACCCTGCTGCGGAGCAGGCTGGCCGGCGTTCTGCGCCAGCACCATCGGCACTGCAACAGCGGCGGCAGCCAGGATCGCAATGGTCAGCAACTTCTTCATGGAGTCCTCCTCGCGGTATGGCTCGGATGTGGGGGGCGCCGGTGTTCGGTTCCAGCGGCTGCCATTTTACCCCCTCCCCGCCAACGAGGCTGAACCGCAGGCGTGCAAATTCCCGGTCCAGACCGCACACTTGCCCGTCGCTCCACGCTTTCGAAGACAGATGAACGCCCGCTATAACGCCGCCGATATTGAAGTCCTGTCCGGCCTTGACCCGGTCAAGCGCCGCCCCGGCATGTATACCGACACCGCGCGCCCGAACCACCTGGCGCAGGAAGTGATCGACAACTCGGTGGACGAAGCCCTCGCCGGCCACGCCCGCTCGATCGAGATCACCCTGTTCAAGGACGGCAGCGTGGAGGTCAGCGATGACGGCCGCGGCATGCCGGTGGACATCCATCCGGAAGAGAAGATCCCGGGCGTCGAGCTGATCCTCACCCGCCTGCATGCCGGCGGCAAGTTCAACAACAACAACTACACCTTCTCCGGCGGCCTGCATGGCGTCGGCGTCAGCGTGGTCAATGCGCTGTCGACCCTGGTGGAAATCCACATCAAGCGTGAAGGTGCCGAACACCGCATCACCTTCCGCAACGGCGACCGCGCCTCGCCGCTGGAAGTGGTCGGCACTGTCGGCAAGAAGAATACCGGTACCCGCCTGCGCTTCTGGCCGGACCCGAAGTACTTCGATACGCCCAAGTTCGCCGTGCGTGCGCTCAAGCACCTGCTGCGCGCCAAGGCCGTGCTGTGCCCGGGCCTGACCGTCAAACTGACCGACGAGGCCACCGGCGACGTCGACACCTGGTACTACGAAGACGGCCTGCGCGATTACCTGAAGCTGGAACTGGGCGATCGCGAGTCGCTGCCGGCCGACCTGTTCGTCGGCAACCTGAAGAAAGACACCGAGATCGTGGACTGGGCCGTGGCCTGGCTGCCGGAAGGCGAGCTGGTGCAGGAAAGCTACGTCAACCTGATTCCCACCGCACAGCACGGCACCCACGCCAACGGCCTGCGCACCGGCCTGACGGAGGCGCTGCGCGAATTCTGCGACTTCCGCAACCTGTTGCCGCGCGGCGTCAAGCTGGCCCCGGAAGACGTGTGGGACCGCGTGTCGTTCGTGCTGTCGCTGAAGATGACCGACCCGCAGTTCAGCGGCCAGACCAAGGAACGCCTGTCTTCGCGCCAGGCCGCCGGTTTCGTCGAAGGCGCCGCGCACGATGCGTTCAGCCTGCTGCTGAACCAGAACGTGGAGCTGGGCGAGAAGATCGCGCAGATCGCCATCGAACGCGCCAGCGCGCGCCTGAAGACCGAGAAGCTGGTCGTCCGCAAGAAGGTCACCCAGGGCCCTGCCCTGCCCGGCAAGCTGGCCGACTGCATCAGCCAGGACCTGTCGCGCACCGAGCTGTTCCTGGTCGAGGGCGACTCCGCAGGCGGCAGCGCCAAGCAGGCGCGCGACAAGGATTTCCAGGCGATCCTGCCGCTGCGCGGCAAGATCCTCAACACCTGGGAGGTCTCCTCCAACAGCGTGCTGGCCTCGGAGGAAGTACACAACCTGGCGGTAGCCATCGGCTGCGACCCGGGCAAGGATGACATCACCGGCCTGCGCTATGGCAAGGTGATCATCCTGGCCGACGCCGACTCCGACGGCCTGCATATCGCAACGCTGCTGACCGCACTGTTCCTGAAGCACTTCCCGGCGCTGGTCGATGCCGGCCACGTGTTCGTGGCGATGCCGCCGCTGTTCCGCATCGACGTGGGCAAGCAGGTGTTCTACGCCCTGGACGAGGAAGAGAAGCGCTCGATGCTGGACAAGATCGAACGCGAGAAGATCAAGGGCGCCATCAATGTGACCCGCTTCAAGGGCCTGGGCGAGATGAATCCACCGCAGCTGCGTGAATCCACCATCCATCCGGACACCCGTCGTCTGGTGCAGTTGACCATCGACGATGGCGAGCAGACCCATTCCCTGATGGACATGCTGCTGGCCAAGAAGCGCGCGTCGGATCGCAAGGGCTGGCTGGAGAGCAAGGGCGATCTGGCTTCGCTGGAAGTCTGATTCCGGACCGGTGGTAGTGCCGGCCGCTGGCCGGCAGCTTTCCGTGAACCACCGAGATGCCTGGGTTGCCGGCCAGCGGCCGGCACTACCGGGCCTGTCCAGGTTGCCGGCCAGCGGCCGGCACCACCCGGACCGATGGATCCGCCCCCATCGGCAAACCCTGCGGGTCCATAATGCGCGCTCATCCGCGTGGACGACCCCATTGCCCGCCAACTCGCTGCTGTTTCCCGGACTGCCGCTGCACAGCGCGCGCCTGGTGCTGAGCCCCATTCGTCGCGATGACGCTGCGGCCCTGTTCGCCCTGCAGTCCGACCCGGACGTGATGCACTGGTGGAACCACCCGGCGTGGACGCGCCCGGCCGAAGCACGCGCGCAGATCGACGACGACCTCGCCGCACAGGCGACCGGCACGCAATTGAAGCTGGCCCTGCGCGAATCCGTGGACGGCCCGCTGCTGGGCATCTGCGTGGTATTTGCCCTGGATCGCGACGCGGCGCGTGCCGAAATCGGCTATCTGCTGGCACCTGCCAGGCAGGGCCACGGCTACATGCATGAAGCGCTGCAGCAGGTGCTGGCCTATCTGTTCAACACCCTGCAACTGCATCGGGTGGAGGCCGAGATCGATCCACGCAACCACGCCTCGGCACACGTGCTCGAACGTCTCGGTTTCCACCGCGAAGGCCTGCTGCGGCAGCGCTGGCGTATCCGCGGCGAACTGGCGGACTCGGCCGTGTACGGGCTGCTGGTCGACGACACTGTGCGGCCACCCAGCTTCGCTTGACCGGATCAGGTCGCAACGCTGGCCCATGCCTTTGGACACATACGGTACGCGGCACCCCGTCCTAGCATCGGGGTCCCTTCCGCTGCCGTTCCGGTGCCATGAAGTTCCTGCTGCACTCTGCCGCGCTCTGCGTCGGCCTGCTGATTGCCCCTGTCTGTGCGCTGGCCGCTCCTGCTGCTGACAGCGCCTCCGAAACGAAAGAGGAAAAGACCGAAGCCGCTCCCCTGCCCGCCGATGCGTCGGCTCGCCAGAGCATGCGCCTGGCTGGCCGCACCCTCGACTACACCGCCACCGTCGGCACCCTGCCGGTACGCGATGCGAAGGGCAAGGTGATCGCCGATGTGGTGTTCACCGCCTACACCATGCCGGGCAAGGACCGACCGGTGACCTTCGCGCTCAATGGTGGCCCCGGCGCGTCTTCGGTGTACCTCAACCTGGGCGCCATCGGTCCGAAGGTGGTGACCTTCGGTTCGGAAGGCGACAGCGCATCGGCACCGGCGAAGCTGCATGACAACCCCGGCACCTGGCTGGACTTCACCGACCTGGTGTTCATCGACCCGGTCGGCACCGGCTTCAGCCGCGCACGCATCGGCGATGACGAAGCGAAGAAGCAGCTGTACAACCCCAGCGCCGACATCGAGTACCTGTCGCGCTCGATCTACGACTGGCTGCTGCGCAACCAGCGCATGGGCGCGCGCAAGTACCTGACCGGCGAGAGCTATGGCGGCTATCGCGGCCCGCGCATCACCCACTTCCTGCAGACCCGTCTGGGCGTGGCGATGAACGGCCTGGTGCTGGTGTCGCCTTACCTGAGCCCGACGCTGGAAGACAACGCTGATGTTTCGCCGATGGCATGGATGCAGACCCTGCCCTCGATCGCTGCCGCGCACCTGGAGCGCCAGGGCAAACTGACCGACGCGGCGATGCGCGAGGTGGTCGAGTACACCCGCGGCGACTACGCAACCGCACTGATGAAGGGCCGCAGCGATCCACAGGCGACAGAGGTGATGCTGCGCCGGGTGGCTGAGTTGACCGGCCTGGACCCGCAGTTCGTGCGCCGCGCCGGTGGCCGCCTGGAGACACAGGCCTACCTGCGCGAGGTGTTCCGCGACAAGGGCACGCTGGGCAGCCGCTACGATTCCAACGTCACTGCGTTCGATCCGTTCCCGAACGATCCGGAGCAGCGCGCCAACGATCCGCTGCTGGACAGCATCATCGCGCCGACCACCACCGCGATGGTCGACTTTGTCACCCGCGAGGTCGGCTGGAAGGTGGATGCGCGCTATCAGGCGCTGAACTACGACGTGAACCGTCTGTGGGATCGCAATGGTGACCTGCGCGAAGGTGCAGTGACCCAGCTGCGCCAGGCCGTTGCGATCGATCCGCACCTGCAGGTGCTGATCGTGCACGGCTGGAATGACCTGTCGTGCCCGTTCATGGGCTCGGTCCTGACGGTGGACCAGATGCCGGCGATGGGCAGCAACCCGGACCGTGTGCAGGTGCGCAGCTATCCGGGTGGGCACATGTTCTATAGCCGGGCGGACAGCCAGGCGGCGTTCCGCAGGGATGTGCAGGCGTTGTTCCAGCGCAATTGAGGGGTGTGTGGGCCGGGCCTGCGGCCCGGCACCCGCAGAATCAACGGCAACGGCATCGGCAAAAGCTGGCTTTCCGTGGGATGGCGGGATGGGATGGGCTTGCAGGACACGCCGTAAACCCTTCCCTGAAGTGACCCCCGGAAGTTGGACACCCCGTCCAACTCCGAGGATTTCATGAATAGGTATGACGCGCGCTTCAAACTTCAGGTCGCCAAGGAGGCCTGCAAGACCTCCACATCCGTCAAGGCGGTGGCCCGTCGCCACGGTCTGGAGTTTTCGACGGTCCGGCGTTGGGCAGCGACCTACCGGCTGCATGGTTGGCGTGGGTTTCACCGCAAAGTCCGGTCCTACGATCTCCAGTTCAAGCTGGATGTCCTTGAAAAGATGCGTCAAGAAGGGATGTCTGGGCGCGAGGCCACGACCTATTTCCAGATCGGAGATGCCGGCGCGGTGGGGCAATGGCAACGGCTGTATGCTGACGGTGGCGCCCAAGCGTTGGCGCCGCCACCATTACCGCCCCCAAAGCCGATGAAGAAGACCCGCTCGTCCAAGCCAGCCGAGGACATGAGCCGCGATGAGCTCCTTAAGGAAGTAGCCTACCTGCGTGCGGAGACGGCCTACTTAAAAAAGCTCGATGCCTTGATCCAGGAAGAGCAGGCGGCACAGCGCACAAAGCGCAAGCCGTCCAAGGATTGAGGCAGGCCCACTCCCTGCCGCTTTTGCTCGAGGCGGCCGAGTTGTCGCGCAGCACGTTCTATTACCAGGTTCATGCCTTGGCCCATCCTGATGAGGGCGAGGTGGAACTGCGTGAGCGCATCCGCGCGATTTACGACGAAAGCCAAGGGCGCTATGGCTACCGCCGCATAACACTGGAACTGGCCAATCGGGGCGAGGCGATCAACCACAAGCGGGTGCAGCGCCTGATGGCCGAGCTGGGCCTGCAGTCGCGCGTACGCATCAAGCGCTACCGCGCGTTCAAGGGCACAGCCAATGTCGTGGTTCCCAACGAACTGGACCGTCAGTTTGAAGCCGAAATTCCCAACCAGAAGTGGGTGACCGATGTAACCGAGTTCAAAGTGCAGGGCATGAAGCTCTATCTTTCGCCGATCATGGACCTCTACAACGGCGAAATCGTGGCCTACCAGATGAAGCGTCGGCCGGTGTTCGATCTGGTGGGTCAGATGCTGGATCAGGCGATCAAAAAGCTCTCACCCGAAGATCGACCGATGATCCACTCTGACCAGGGATGGCACTACCAGCACGAGAACTACCGGCACAAGCTCGAGAGGCGCGGCCTGAAACAAAGCATGTCCCGACGTGGCAACTGCCTGGACAACGCGGCCATGGAGAGTTTCTTCGGGACACTGAAGTCGGAATTTTTCTACCTGAACAGCTTTGACAGTATCGAAAGCCTGGAAGCGGGCCTGGTTGAGTACATCAGGTACTACAACGAAGACCGCATCAAGCTGAAGTTGAAGGGCATGAGCCCGGTAAAGTACCGGGAACAGGCCAAGCTGGCCGCCTGACCGCCCAACTGTCCAGCTTTTGGGGGTCACTTCACCATGGGGGCTCGATGGCGCCATCCATGGCGCCAACGGTCCTACAAGCCCATCCCACCCCGCCTTCGACAGGTTCATGCTGCTGATGGTGGGGGCGACCGTCTGATGTTGGTAGGTGTCGACCTTGGTCGACACGTTGGATACGGGAAAATGACCTGCCCATGAAAAAAGCCCGCCGGAGTCCGGCGGGCTTTTTGTTTTGCCGGGGTCAGATCCTTTTCCCGTAGGGAAAGAGCTCTGACCCCATTGCCTCGTGCTTCAGGCCCAGCCGAGCAGCTCGAACAACTTCAGGATCAGGTAGGCGCAGCCGCCTGCCGCCGGAATGGTCAGGATCCAGGCCCAGACAATGCGCTCGATCACGCCCAGGCGCAGCGAACGCGGGTTCTTGGCGAAGCCGACGCCCATGATCGCGGTCGAGATGCTGTGGGTGGTCGACACCGGCATGCCGAAGTGGGCAGCCACGGTCAGCACGGTGGCCGAGCTGGTTTCCGCGGCGAAACCGTGGATCGGATGCAGCTTGACCATTTTGTGGCCCAGGGTCTTGATGATCTTCCAGCCGCCCGAGGCGGTACCGGCGGCCATCACCACGGCGCAGGTCAGCACGATCCACATGGCGATGCCATCACCGGCGTGCGCGTCCGGATGCATGAAGGCCAGCCACGACGGCAGGTCGTTCAACGCGCCAGTCGCTTCGGCACCGATCAGGGTCATCGCGATGATGCCCATGGTCTTCTGCGCATCGTTGTGGCCGTGGGCGAAGCCCATGTAGGCTGCCGAGGCGATCTGTGCCTTGCCGAAGAACGCATTGACGATGCGCGGGCGTGCCAGTCGGCCGATCGCGCCGCCGATCCTGGCCAGGCCGGCGATCAGTGCCCACAGCAGCACCATCACCACGATGCCGAGCAGGAAGCCGGCAATCGGCGAGGTGATCATCGGCACGAACACCTTCCACAGCAGGCCCTTGTTCTGCGCCCAGCTGCCGAAGCGTTCCGACCAGATCAACGCATCCCAGTTGTTGTGGGCCGCGGCCAGGCCGGCACCACACAGGCCGCCGATCAGCGCGTGCGAGGACGAGGACGGCAAGCCCTTCCACCACGTGATCAGGTTCCAGATGATGCCGCCGAGGAGCGCGCACAGGATCACCTGCGGGGTCACGTCGACCACGTTGGTGTTGAGCAGGCCCGAAGCAATGGTCAGAGCCACGGCAGTGCCGGTCAGCGCCCCCAGCAGGTTCATGAACGCGGCGAGCATCACCGCCCAACCGGGCGACAGTACTTTGGTCGCCACCACGGTGGCGATGGAGTTGGCGGTGTCGTGGAAGCCGTTGATGAACTCGAAAACGAGCGCGGCCAGGATCACCACCAGGACGAGGGTCAGCATGCTGTGGCGTCCGTCAGCTGTTCTTCAACACGATCTGGTAGGCCACCACGCCGGCTTCGCGGCAGCGGTCGATGGCCTTTTCCAGGATCTCGAAGAATTCTTTCAGCAGGAACATCTGCAGGTTGTCCAGGCGACCGGAGTAGATGTCGCGATACAGCTCGAGCATCAGGCGGTCGGCTTCGTTTTCCAGCGAACGCAGCCGCTCGTTGAGCGCGGTCATCCGGTCCAGGTTCATGTGGCGCAGGTCGGCGACCATCTCCACCACCACGCCAGCGGCCTGCTCGAGCATCGCCGCGCGCGGCGCGAAGTCGATGTGCTCAAGATGGGTCGTGGCCAGCGAATAGCGATCGGCGAACTTCTCGATCTGCTTGGGAATCTTGTACAGGGCCGAACCCAGCGCTTCGATGTCTTCGCGCTCGATCGGGGTCATGAAGCTGTCCACCAGCGCCTGGCTGATCTTGTCCGAGGCCGCGCGCTCGCGCAGACGGGCCAGCTTGAAGGCATCCAGGGCGGGCTGGCGATCGGCCTCGCGCAGCATCGAATGCAGTGCCTTGGCGGCGTCGGAAGCCGCGACGGCAGCCTCATCAAGCAGGGTGTAGAACTGTTTGCCGGAACCGAAAATGGTCTGCAGAGAGAACATTGAGAAACCTGTCAGCCGTCGCGGGAAGGACGGCACCAGGGCGAATTATGACGGCTAGATGACCATCACGGGTATCCCTGGTCCTTTTCGGGGTCAGGATCACCCAAAACTGAACAGGCATTTGCCACCCGACCACGGCCCTTTGCTAAGATGCCAGCGCGCCTTCGGGCGCACCTTATGGACGACGACCCTTATCCCCCAGCGCCGCGCCGGACCCTGTTCCTGAGCGCCTGCCGCCATCGCAAGCACCCGCCCTCCCTGTCACCAACCGGGGACGATGCCCGTGTTTGAAATGATCCTGATTGTCTTCGCGCTCGTTCTGTTGAACGGCTTCTTTGCCATGTCCGAGATGTCGGTCATGACCTCGCGCAAGAGCCGGCTGAAGCAGCTGGCCGGCACCTCCAAGCGCGCGGCCAAGGCGCTGGAGCTGTCGGAAAAGCCCGAAGCGTTCCTGTCCACCGTACAGATCGGCATCACCGTGATCGGCGTGCTGACGGGCTTCCTTGGGGGCGAAGCACTGGGCGAGGCCATCGGTGGCTGGATCCAGGGGCTGATGCCGGGCTTTGCCTACGCCGGTGCGGTTGGCAAGGCGCTGGCAGTCACCTTCATCACCTTCATTACGCTGATCTTCGGCGAACTGGTGCCCAAGCGCCTGGCCCTGACCCGTTCAGAGGACATCGCCGGACTGGTGGCGCTGCCGATGAGCTGGCTGGCCAAGCTGGCCTTCCCCTTCGTCTGGCTGCTGTCCAAGACCACCCAGTTGGTGCTGCGCCTGTTCGGCCTGGGCAAGGACGAGGCCGCGTCGGTCACCGAAGAGGAGATCCGCATGCTGGTGGCCGAGAGCCACGAAGCCGGCGTGATCGACAGCCACGAACGCGACATGATGAACCGCGTGATGCGCCTGGGCGACCGTACCGCCGACAGCCTGATGACCCCACGCAACCGGATCGCCTGGCTGGACACGCTGGGTGGCCTGGACAAGAACCTGGAGATCATGGCCGAGCATGAGTTCTCGCGGTACCCGGTGTACCGCGACAACGACATGGACGTGGTCGGCGTGCTTGAACTGAAATCACTGGCCACGCGCATGGCGCGCGGTGACAACGCGCTGTTCCAGACCCTGCGCGAGCCGCTGTACGTCTCTGAATCCACCCATGCGATGAAGCTGCTGGAGATCTTCCGCGAAGAACAGCAGTCGATGGCGCTGGTGGTGGACGAGTACGGCGAGATCCAGGGCCTGGTGACCATCAGCGACCTGATGGGCGCGGTGGTCGGCCGCCTGCAGGCGACGGAGAATGCCGACGAAGACGCGCTGGTGGTGACCCGTGAAGACGGTTCGCTGCTGGTGGACGGCTCGCTGCCGATCGAGGACCTGCGCGAGCTGATCGGCAGCAACGACCTGCCTGACGCCGAGGATGGCGACTACTACACCCTGGCCGGCATGTGCATCCATTTCTTCGGCCGCATCCCGCACGCGGGCGAGTACTTCGACTGGGCCGGCTGGCGCTTCGAAGTGGTCGATCTGGACGGCGCGCGGGTGGACAAGCTGCTGCTTCGCACCCTGTCCGACGAGCAGGCCGATGAGCTCACCGCCTGAGTCCGGCCCCGGCGCGGCGCCGCCGGAGTACCGCAACGAGGGCATCCGCACCCTGCTGGCGATGTTCGCCTTCGGTGATCCGGCCCAGCACATGAAGCTGGGGCAGATCCTGCAGGATCTGCAGCAAAGCGCTTTCGGTGTATTCCTGTTCGTCGCCATCCTGCCGGCCTTCATTCCCATTCCGGGACTGGGCGGCGCGGTCAGCGGTCCGCTGGTGATCCTGATCGGCCTGCAGATGCTGTTCTGCATGCGCCGGCCCTGGCTGCCCGGCTTCATTGCCCGTCGCGGGCCCAAGCGCGGCACCATGCACCGGTTCCTGGACCGCATCGATGGCGCCCTGCGCCGCCTCGACCGCATGCTCAAGCCGCGCATGCCACAACTGCTGACGCCGCCCCCCGCCCACGCCTTCAGCGGCCTGCTGCTGGTGCTGCTGGGCCTGCTGCTGTCGCTGCCGATTCCGTTCACCAACTATCTGTTCGGCTTCCAGTTGCTGCTGTTCGCACTGGCTCTGCTCGAGCGTGATGGTGCGTTGATGTTGTTCAACTGGGTTGCTGCCGTGGTGGCGATCGCATTCTTTGGTTTCAGTTCCGGGCAGCTGGTGGGCTACACCGTCGAACTGTTCCAGCGCTGGTTCTGAGCGCAGGCAATTTCGGGGCGCTTCCCATCCACGCATGGCGTGGATCTACTTCGGATCACTTGCATCCACGCATGGCGTGGATCTACTTCGAATCACTTGCGTCCACGCATGGCGTGGATCTACTTCGGATCGCGTGCATTGGCGCGTGGCGCGGATCTACCTTGAACCCAGTAGATCCACGCCATGCGTGGATGCGGCACCTCAACGCAGGTCGATGAAACCGTTGTCACCCAGCTGGGCCGGCTCGTCCTGCACTGCCGACAACACGAAACTGAGGGCCGAGCCCAGCAGCGTGCCCGGACCGTCCCAGTATTCGGCGGTCTCCGCACGTACGTGGATCAACCGCAATTTCGGATCATCGGGACCACCGGGAAAGAACAGCTTCATCGCCGGCGACCAAAGCTCTTCGACCTTGGCGCGGTCATCGACAATGCGCGCCACACCCGCCACCGAGACATACGTATTCTTTGACGGTGAGGCATAGGCCACGTTGACCCGCGGGTCGAGCGCGATCTCGGCCACCTTCGGGCTGTCGGCAGCGGTGGCGAACCACAGGTCGCCATCGAAGGCGACCTGCTGGGTGCCGAGCGGACGGCTGTAGAGGCGCCCGTCGACACCGCGGGTGGTGAACATCGCCACCTCGACGTCCTTGATCAGTTCGGCCAGCTGGGCAATGTGTTCGGTACGGGACTGGTCCATGGGGGACTCCGGAGGTGTGAGTCCCCATCAGACGCGCCTGCGCCGCAAATTGCCGTGACGCAATTGTTCAGCCCGCGTGGCGGGCGTGCCAGGCGTGCATCGCCAGCTCGAACGAGCGAAGGCGTGCGCGGTGGTCGTACAGGTTGGCAGTAAGCATCAGTTCGTCCGGCTGATGGCGTTCAATGAAAGCCGCGATGCCGTCGGCCACCTGCTGCGGATCACCCAGCACCGTGCACGCCAGCGCCCGCTCCACGCCCAGCTTCTCGTGCGGCTCCCAGAACGCTTCGATGTCGTCGATCGGCGCCGGGATCTTGCCCGGACGGCCGCGACGCAGGTTGACGAAGCTCTGCTGCTGGCTGGTGAACAGCCGGCGCGATTCGGCCTCGCTGTCACTGGTCACCACGTTCAATGCCAGCATCGCGTGCGGTTGCTTGAGCGTGGCCGAAGGGCGGAATTCGCGGCGATACACCGCCAGCGCTTCATCCATGGAGTCAGGGGCAAAGTGAGAGGCGAATGCGTACGGCAGGCCCATCGAGGCGGCCATGCGCGCGCCGAACAGGCTGGAACCGAGGATCCAGGTCGGCACCCGCAGGCCGCCACCGGGCACGGCCTGCACCGCTTGGCCGGGCTGCACCGGCTCGAAGTAGTGCAGCAGTTCGCGCACGTCCTGCGGGAACTGGTCGGCACTGTCGAAATAGCGGCGCAGGGCGCGCGCGGTCGGCTGGTCGGTACCCGGTGCACGGCCCAGGCCCAGGTCGATGCGATCCGGGTACAGCGAAGCCAACGTGCCGAACTGCTCGGCCACCTGCAGCGGCGCATGGTTGGGCAGCATGATGCCACCGGCACCGACGCGGATGCGTTTCGTGCCACCGGCCACATGACCGATCAGCACCGCAGTGGCAGCACTGGCGATGCCGGGCATGTTGTGGTGTTCGGCCAGCCAGTAGCGGCGGTAGCCCAGCGCATCGGCATGCTGGGCCAGCTCGAGCATGTTGGCAAAGGCTGCAGTGGTATCGCTGCCCTCGCAGACCGGGGCCAGGTCGAGAATCGACAACGGGATCATCAGGCGGTTTTCCGTCACAAGATCCCCTGTTGATGGGGTCGCCCTGCCCCGGCGGCCAGTGTCGGTAGCGGGACGCTGATTCCCGTTGGGCGGGCCCAGGGCCCGCCGGGCTTGATCCGGTAGTGCCGGCCGCTGGCCGGCAGGCAGAGAGCCGTGGCAGCCGGCCAGCGGCCGGCTCTACCGGGACACCGGCATTTCGGGTCAGAACGCGCTGGGGCGTGGCTCGGGCAACGGCTCGTCCACCAACGGCTTCAGTTCGGCATCCAGCGCCACCCGTTCGTCGAATACGAAACAACGACCTTCGTAGCCCTCACCGCCCACTTCCTCAAAGTAGCCGAGGATGCCGCCATCAAGCTGCAGCACGTTGTCCATACCGTCGTTGAGCATCCACAGCGCCGCCTTCTCGCAGCGGATGCCACCGGTGCAGAAACTGACCACGGTGCTGTCCTTCAGCGCTTCACGATGGGGCGCCAGCGCCTCGGGCAGATCGGTGAACTTGTGGATGGGCAGTACCAGCGCGTCCTTGAAGGTGCCGTACTCGATCTCCTGCAGGTTGCGCGTATCGAGCATCACCACTGGCTTGCCAGCATCATCGTGCCCCTGCCGCAGCCAGCGCTGCACGGTGGCAGGATCGATCGCCGGCGCGCGCGGATAGTCCAGCGGTTGACCATCGTCACGGCGGAAGCTGATGATCTCGTCCTTGACCTTGGCCTTCAGCCGCGCGAACGGCTGGTGCTCGCTGAAGCTGGTCTTGACCCGCATGTCGGCGAAGCGCGCATCAGCACGCAGTTCCGCGTAGAAGCCATCGATCGCGGACGGTGCACCCGCCAGGAACAGGTTCAGCCCCTCGCCCGCCACCAGGATCGTGCCCTGCAGGCCGGACGCCTCGGCACGCGTCTGCAGCAGGTCACACAGGGCCTGCGGAGCGTCGATGACGGCGAAATGATAAGCAGCGGTATTGGCGATCATCCCGCCATTTTACCGCCTGACCGCCCCCGTATCAGCCTCCACCGTTCATCCACGCATGGCGTGGATCTACCACAGTGTCGACCAAGGTCGACATCTACCGACAGCACCCGGAACGCGTCCGGGGCGGGCGGTGTGGGCAGGCGGGGGCGCAGAGCGCCATGGATGGCGCTCTACGAGGCACGCAGGAGCAGCTTTTGCCGTCCCCCGCCTGCCCGCACCGCTCCGCCCAATCACGGGAAACCCGCTATTAACGTTGCCGTTGCCTCTGCGGGTGCCGGGTGCAACCCGGCCGACCCCCCTACCCCCGCAGCAGCATGAACGGCAGCAGCACCAGTGCCGCCGCCACCGCCATGCCCAGCAGCACCAGCACCACGAACACAGGGCGGCGGCGCACCAGGCTGCCAAAGGTCTCGGCAGTGCCGTCGCGCAGGGCCTGTTCGCGCTCGGCACGGACCCGCACGCCGCGGGCCGCCTGGTAGTCGGCCATCAGCGCCTTGGCACGCGGCTGGTCGGCATCCTCGCGCAGCCACAGGCCGCCATTGGAGATGCCCCAAGGACTGGGTTCGGTGCGGTACCAGGCGATGCCATGCTGGTCGAGCAGCGTGCAGACATCGGCATATTCGTCGTTGCCGACATTGCGCAGATTGAGCAGGAGTTTTGCCATGTGCCCATGATACCCGGCGCCGATGCGCTAACCTTGCCGCCCTTGACTCATCCCCCCTGGAGACGCCTAATGCGCCGCCTGCTGCTTCCCCTGCTGCTGTCCCTCGCCGCCGTTGGTTGCTCGTCGGAGCCGTCCGGCCCGCCGCCGGGAGGCACCATTGCCACGTTCGAGCGCATCGACACCCAGCCCGGCACCGGCGCCGAGGCCGTGCCGGGCCAGAAGGTCAGCGTGCATTACACCGGCTGGATCTACGACGAGCGCGCCGACAACAAGCACGGCAAGACCTTCGACAGTTCGGTCGAACGCGGCGAGCCGTTCACCTTCACGCTGGGCGCTGGCCAGGTCATCCGCGGTTGGGATGAAGGCGTCGCCGGCATGAAGGTCGGTGGCAAGCGCACGCTGATGATTCCGCCGGAATTCGGCTATGGCGATCGCCAGGTCGGCCCGATCCCGGCGGGTTCGTCGCTGGTGTTCGATGTCGAGCTGCTCAATGTCCAACAGTGACGTACGCCCGCCGCGTCGCGTCGCCGTCATCGGCGGCGGCCCGGCGGGGCTGTTTGCTGCCGAACGGTTGCGCGCGGCTGGGATCGACGTTGATCTGTACGAGGCCAAGGGCTCGCCGGGCCGCAAGTTCCTGATCGCAGGCAAGGGTGGGCTCAACCTCACCCATTCCGACCCGCGTCCGCTGTTCGACAGCCGGTACCGCGAGCAGGCCGCCAGCGTCGGCCAATGGCTGGACGGCTTCGACGCACAGGCGCTGCGCGACTGGGCCGCAGGCTTCGGTGTGGAGACCTACGTCGGCAGTTCTGGCCGCGTGTTCCCGGTTGACCGCAAGGCCGCACCGCTGCTGCGCGGCTGGGTTCGCCGGCTGAAGGAACAGGGCGTGCGCCTGCACGTCAACCATCGCTGGCAAGGCTGGGGCGAAGACGGCGCACTGCGCTTTGCCACCGAGAGTGGTGCGCTGGACGTGCGCGCCGACGCGACCGTGTTGGCGCTGGGTGGCGGAAGCTGGCCGCAGCTCGGCAGCGACGGCGCATGGGTTCCGGCGTTGCAGGCCCACGCCGTGGATATCGCGCCGCTGCAATCGGCCAACTGCGGATTCGACGTGGCGTGGACACCGTTCTTCGCGCAGCGCCACGCGGGAGCGCCACTGAAGCCGGTCGTCGCACATTGGCATGGCCTCGACGGTGGGCCGCACTCGCTGCAGGGCGAGTGCGTCGCCAGCGAGTACGGTATCGAAGGCAGCCTGATCTACGCCCTGTCGGCCGACCTGCGTGACACCATCAACCGCGATGGTCACGCCACCCTATGGCTGGACCTGGTTCCGGGCCGCGACTACGCACGTCTGCAGGCCGATCTCTCACAGCCGCGCAAGGGTCGCAGCTTCGGCGAGCACCTGCGTCGCCAGGCGGGGCTCGACGCGGTGAAGACCGCGCTGGTATTCGAAACGCTGGGCAAGGATGCCGGCAACGATCTGTCCGCCGTAGTCACCACATTGAAGCGCCTGCCGCTGCGCCTGTTGCGCCCGCGGCCGATGGCCGAGGTGATCAGCACGGCAGGTGGCGTGCGCCTGGATGCGCTGGACGATGGGTTGATGCTGCGTGCCTTGCCGGGCGTGTTCTGCGCCGGAGAAATGCTGGACTGGGAAGCCCCGACCGGTGGCTACCTGTTGACGGCGTGCTATGCCAGCGGACTGCGTGCGGCAGACGGCGTGACAGCGTGGTTGGCCACGCGTTGATCAACGTGCGGTAGCGCCGGACACATCAGGCTGGCCGGCGCATTTTCACCGAAGCCAATGCCACGCCGCTGGGATGCGGATACAGTTCCTCGCGTTCGGCGACGAAGCCCTGCCGCTGGTAGAACGGCACGGCATTGAGCGAAGCCGACAACACCACCTCCCGCGTCGGGTCGGCCAGGGCCAGCAACCGCTGCATCAGCGCTTGGCCAATCCCCTGCCCGCCCCGATCCGGATCGACGAACAACGCGTCGATCTCGTTGCCCTCGGCATCGAGCACACCAAACCCCAGCACATTGCCCCGATCATCCTCGGCGACGACGCAGCCGCCCTGCCCCAGCAGCCGCGAATACTGCACCGGCGGCGGCGACGCCGACCAGGGTGCAATCACCGCCGGCGGATAGTGGCTGCTGCACAGCTCACGTACGCAGCGCGTTCTCAGGGCCCACAGTGTGCTTACATCCTCGTTGGTGCCGGTCCTGAACTGCATGCGATCTCCGTATGCGTCTGCTTTTCATGCCCCGTAACGCGGGTCATCGCGACTTGCTGGCCCGCAGCGCCTGGATCTTCGGCGGCGGCTGGAAGGAATCACTGCGCGCATCGGCCCAGAACGAATGGAACACCGCGTGGTCGGGCACCTTGTGCAGCAGTTCGCCCGGCTCCAGGTAGCGGTACAGCGAGGCCAGCGAACGGATCTCGACTGGCGACACCCGGCGCAGAATGTGTTCCGGGCCAAGCTCGGCCGGATCGTTCAAGCCTGCCGCACACAGCAGCTCCTTAAGCGCATGCAGCGTGTGCTCGTGGAAGCTGTACACGCGCGTGGCCTTGTCCGGAGCATCGAGGTGCTTCCAGCGCGCCGGATCCTGGGTAGCGATGCCGGTCGGGCACTTGTCGGTGTGGCAGCTGAGTGACTGGATGCAGCCCAGCGCGAACATGAAACCGCGCCCGGCATTGCACCAGTCAGCGCCCATCGCAATGGTGCGGGCGATATCGAACGCGCTGGTTATCTTGCCGGCCGCGCCGATGCGGATGTGTTCGCGCAGGTCCAGGCCAACCAGGGTGTTGTGCACCAGCAGCAACGCCTCGTGCATCGGCACACCCACGTGATCGACGAACTCGGCGGGTGCCGCACCGGTGCCGCCTTCGGCGCCATCGACGACGATGAAATCAGGCAGCAGACCGGTCTCGTGCATCGCCTTGGCGATGCCGAACCATTCCCATGGGTGGCCGATGGCCAGCTTGAAGCCGACCGGCTTGCCACCAGACAACTCGCGCAGGCGGGCGACGAACTGCAGCAGTTCAACCGGCGTGGAGAACGCCGAATGACGTGACGGAGAAACGCAGTCCACGCCCATCGGCACCCCACGCGTCACCGAGATCTCGGCGGTCACCTTCGGCGCCGGCAGCACCCCGCCATGGCCAGGCTTGGCGCCCTGCGACAGCTTGATCTCGATCATCTTCACCTGCTCGAGCGCGGCGTTGATGGCGAAGCGTTCCTCGCTGAAGCCGCCCTTCTCGTCACGGCACCCGAAGTAGCCCGAGCCGATCTCCCAGACCAGGTCGCCGCCCATCTCACGGTGATACGGTGAAATCGAGCCTTCGCCGGTGTCGTGGTAGAAACCACCCCGGCGCGCGCCTTCGTTCAACGCGCGGATCGCGTTGGCCGACAGCGAGCCGAAACTCATCGCCGAGATGTTGAACACGCTGGCCGAATAGGGTTTGGCACAGTTCGCACCGATCAGCACGCGGAAATCGTGCTTGGCGATGGTGGTCGGCGCCAGTGAATGGTTGATCCATTCGTAGTCCACCGCATAGGCGCTGCGCAGGGTGCCGAAGGGCACCGTATCCATCTGGTTCTTGGCACGCTGGTAGATCAGCGCGCGCTGCTGCCGCGAGAACGGCACATCTTCCAGATCGCTCTGCACGAAGTACTGGCGGATCTCCGGGCCGATGGATTCCAGGCCGTAACGGAAGTGCGCCATCACCGGATAGTTGCGGCGCAGGGTGCTGCGCTTCTGCAGCAGGTCCCAGGTCCCCAGCGCCACCATCGCGGCCGTAAGGCCGACGCCCCAATACCAGGCCGGCCAGATCGTGGCCAGCCACAGGCAGATCGGAAACATCAGGATGGCGAGCAGGTAGACGATATACCGGTGCATGGCGTTCCTCGGTTGCAACTGCCCCCGAGTCTACCGCGCAAGCACCTACAGGCGATCGTCGACCACGCTGCGCGGCCAGGCAGACTTCACGTCGTAGACCAGTCCACCGGGCGCCAGCAGGCTGCGGATATGGACATCGTCCATCGCCTTGAAGCTCTCATGCGCCACCGCCAGCACCACTGCGTCGTAGCTGCCGGCCACCGGCTCGGCCAGCCAGTTCACGCCCTCGTCCGCCAGTGCCGCCGGCCCAACCCACGGATCGCTGACGTCCACCTGCGCACCGCTGTCGGCCAGCCGCTGGGCCAGTTCCAGCGCGCGGCTGTTGCGCAGGTCCGGGCAATCCTCCTTGAAGGTCACGCCCAGCACCAGGATGCGCGATTGCGTCGGTGCACGACCTCGCTCGGCCAGCATCGCCAACACACGGTTGGCCACGTGCTCGCCCACCCGGTTGTTGACCTGCCGCGCGGTATGGATGAGGTCGGGGTGGTAGCCCATGCTTTCGGACTTGTGCAGCAGGTAGTACGGGTCTACGCCGATGCAGTGGCCTCCCACCAGCCCCGGCCGGAACGGCAGGAAATTCCATTTGCTGCCTGCGGCGTCGAGCACATCCTGGGTGTCGATGTCGAGCCGATCGAAGATCAAGGCCAATTCGTTGACCAGCGCGATGTTGACGTCACGTTGGATGTTCTCCACCACCTTGGCTGCTTCGGCGACCCGCATCGACGGCACCGGGAACGTGCCGGCGGTGATGATCCGCTGGTACAGGCCATCGACCACCGCCGCCACTTCCGGCGTTGAACCGGACGTGATCTTGCGGATGTCGGCCAAGCGCCGCTGGCGATCACCCGGGCTGACCCGCTCGGGACTGTAGCCGCAGTAGAAATCCTCGTTGAAGCGCAGGCCCGAGCCCTGCTCCAGCAACGGCACACAGACTTCTTCGGTGGTACCGGGGTAGACAGTGGATTCGTAGATCACCAGGTCACCGGCGCGGAGATGGCTGGCGATCAGTCGCGTCGCCGAGCGCAAGGGCTCCAGATCGGGCTGCTCGTAGGCATCGATCGGCGTGGGCACGGTGACGATGTAGATGTTGCAGGCGTCCAGCTGTGCCGGATCGCTGCTGTAGCGCAGCAGCGAAGCGCTGGCCAGTTCGTCCGGCTCCATCTCCAGCGTGTGGTCCTGCCCGCCGGCCAGTTCGGCAATGCGCGCGGCGTCGATGTCGTACCCCAGGGTCCGCAGCTGCTGCCCGAACGCCACCGCCAACGGCAGCCCGACATACCCCAGGCCGATGATGGCCGGCGACGGCATCTGTGCTGCGCCAATCGGCGCGCTCATGCGCGGCGACCAACAGGCGACGACGGTGTCCACTGGATCATGCGAGGGTCCGGATGCAGGCAAACATGCCGACAAGATTAACCGCGGCGGCGGCGGCAGACCACGCCCGGATCAGGATCCGAGGCTGACGGCCGCAGGTTCAAGCTCCCCGTGCCCCCCTGTCCAGGCCCGCAACAGCAGGCAGAAGCCATTATCCGGGGGATTCTGCTCCAGGCTGAAATCGCGCCACGGGGCCGTCGCGATGCCGGTCAACGTCGCGGTATCCACATACCGGTTGGCCATGGTCCAGCGCGGGAACCAGCGGGTCGGGATCGGGCCTTCGGCAAGCAGGGTGATGCTGCCGTGGCGACGCGCGTTGCCGATGCGCGCGCGGACCGAGGCCAGCCCATCCCGCGGGCCTTCGATGTACTGCAGGAAACGGCTGCCATCGAACATCAGCACCCCGGTCACTCCGGCCATGCGATTGAACGCGGTCGCATCGGCCAGGAGCGCATCGAGCTCAGGCACGTCCAGTCCCTCCCTGGCCGTGCTGACATAGGCGTACGCATGCAACGGCATGTCCATCACTCCCCTCCTGAGTGCAGAGGAATATGACAGGAAGCACGAGGACTTCAAGCGTTGACTATTCCGGCGGCGCCTCGACCTGATAGCCGCGCTGCACCAATGCATCCAGATAGCCTTCGCCCAGCAGCAGGCTGACCGGCACCGTCGCGAACGTGCCAGCGTAGCCGGCCAACGCCGCATCCACGCCCTGCAACCAGCGTGTACGCACCTGTTGCGGCATATCGCTCCAGCCGCGCCGGCGCACGAAGGCCGAATCCTGCAGCAGTTCGCGGCAGGTCCGGGCCATCGCCGAGCCCGACAGCCGACGCAGTGCAGCAACATCGCCGAGCGCCCAGGCATTGGCACGCTCACGCAACACCGGCGCCTGGAATTCCACGGTATCGAGCGTGCGTTCGAAGCACGCACGGTCATCGACCTCGGTGGCCTGCAGTTCCTTCAACGTGCCACGGATGTCGTCGACCTTCAGCTTCACCTGCACGTCTTCCGGCTTCAGATCGCGGGCCTTGTAGGCGCGCCCGAGCGCTTCCTTCACCTGCTTGCCGTCGCGCAGGCCGTTGCGCTTGAGGAACGCCTGGTACAGGCGACCGGAGGCCACCAGCGGACGGTCCTTTTCCACGCCACGATCATTGCCCATGTAAGTCTGTTTCAGCCCCAGCCAGCGTGCGTACGTTGCCGCCGGCAGGATTTGATCCAGCGTGCGCCCCTGCGGATCGCGCGCGGTCCTCATCGCCAGCGGAAGCAGGGTCAGGCCCTTGAACACGCCGATCTTCGCATCGAGGCTGAAACCCGGATCGCCCAGCACGTGGTCGACACCGGCGATGGTCCGTTCGACTTCATCCGAGCGCCATTGCACGCCGCTTGGCAACGGCGAGACCGTTCCCAGGATCCACAGCACATGCCCCTGCGGAGCGGTGACCTTCCAGAGCCCGGGGCCGGGTTGTTCACCGGTCACCTGCACCGTGTCCATGTCCACCACCGGGCCAGTGGACGTCGGCACCTGCTGCGCGGCGGCCGGGCCTATCGCCAGCATCAGCCCCAGCACGGCGCTGCATCGGATCCATCGCCTGCCACGTGCACGCATATCGCCATCCCCGGAAATGTTGCCGGACTGTACCCAGCGCCGCGCCCGGTTGCGTAAAAGCCGCGTTAGCCGGCGGCAGTGGCGGCGATTCCGTTACAATCGGCGCGCGCTGCAGGCCCGGATGGCGAAACTGGTAGACGCATCGGACTTAAAATCCGCCGGGGGCAACCCCATGCCGGTTCGATTCCGGCTCCGGGCACCACTGCATGTTTTGGGGAGACTTTGCGCTTACAGCGATTCGCCAAAAATCGGCAAAGAATCAGCCGCTTGGACTCGCACAAGAATCCGCACTCACCCCGATTCGCCCGGACCTGCCCGGACCTGCCCGGCTACTCTCCCCAGAGTTTCCCCATATGATGCGGCGATGGGCAGCATCCAACGATCAGGGAACAAGTGGCGCGTGCAGGATTACGTGGCGGGCGTTCGCGACTCCACTACCAAACACACAAAGCAGGAAGCTGCGAAGTGGGTTCCCGAGCGCGAGGCCGAGTTGCGTCCTGCGTTGGGCGCCGCCGTCATGCGACTACCGGCGGCGCTTTTACCTCAACGCAGCAGAAGCTGCGCCTTGGCCATCTCAACCGTCTGAACGGTCACACTGAGCGCGCATGGTCCGGGGCCCGAGGCCATTGTGAATGTGGCCAGAGCACCTCCAATAGTGGTGCCGACAAGCGAATTGGCCTGCGGGTCGTGCGGAACCTGAAGAACAAGCAGATTGGGATACTGCGACAGAAGAGTTCGCGTCGAGATGCAGCCTCCGCGAAGGTCGAATGAGAGTTCTTCCAGCTTTCCCGCAGGATCGAGTTGTAGCGCAACATTTGTTCCGGTGAGTCGGTCACCTATAGCCAGGCCGGATACTTCCCCGTCAGGCAGACGGTCCTGCTCCAGCGCAGCAGCACGCTTGACGCTTTCCGCACCCGCCACGGCGGCAAATGAGAGTTGTTCCACCTTCTTCCACAGAGCCTTCTGGTCTTCACGAGAAGCTGGCTCTGAGGGCTTCGGAACGGATAGATCCGTGCCCACCGCTCGCACGTGCAAGGGCACCACATGAAGTATCACCAACGCCGACAGGGCGGTGAGAATGCTGGTCTTCATAGTTCAGACCTCCGTGCCATAAAGGCATTGTACGCCCACGTTCTCGTCGTACCATCTCCCATATAAGGTTCGATAGTTTTTGCCTGTCAATGAATTGGTGTTGTTGTCGCAGAAGCTGCTTCCAACCCTTTCGTCAAGCGTCTCACCTCCGGCCAATATGATTGCCTGTAGCTGTGAGGAATTTCTCGACCTCGCGCACGGACGTCGGCCACACCCACACCACGACCAGCGGCGGCATGGCTGCTCGTCGCAATGCCGGCAAGCGCTGGAGGCTGCGCTCAGATCGCCCGCGAGTAGCGCGGCTGCTCGTGGGCAACACGCAGATAGGGATCGAAGCACATTGCCAGCAGGCGCAGCAACGGCCGCCCCGGCTCGCTGGTACGCACCACGCCATCGCGGTACTCGGCCAGGCCGTCCTGCTGCAGGCGCTGCACGGCCTGCAGGTCTTCGGCGAAGTAGGTCTCGAAATCAATGCCGTGGCGCTGGGCCAGTGACATTCCATCCACTTCACCCTGGCACATCAACTGCTGGATCAGCTCGGCGCGCAGCTCGTCATCGGCACTGAGTGCGACGCCGCGCCAGACCGGCAGCTGCCCCTGATCCACGGCGTTTTCCCATGACGGCAGGTCACGCGAATTCTGGCTGTAGGTGGCACCGATGTGGCTGATCGCACTTACGCCGAGACCAAGCAAATCGGTGTCGGCATGGGTGGTATAGCCCATGAAGTTGCGATGCAGCTGGCCGGCGCGCTGGGCACGCGACAGATCCTCTTCCGGCAATGCGAAGTGGTCCATGCCGATGTACTGGTAACCGGCCGCGGACAGGCGCTCCACCGCCAGGCCCAGCAGCGCCAGCTTGTCTTCCGGCGAAGGCATCCGGCTTTCGTCGATCTGCCGCTGCGCGCGGAACAGGTGAGGCAGGTGCGCATAGCCGTACACCGCCAGTCGATCCGGACGCAGCGCCAGCACCAGTTCCAGGGTACGGCCGAAGCCCTCCAGGCTCTGCCCAGGCAGACCGTAGATCAGATCGACGTTGACCGAACGCATGCCGCTGTCGCGGCACGCGCGCAGGATGTCCAGCGTCTGCCGCACGCCCTGCACGCGGTTGATCGATTCCTGCACCTGCGGATCGAAATCCTGCACGCCCAAACTGGCGCGATTGAAGCCGAGCCGGGCCAGCATCGCCACGTCGCTGGTATCGATGAAACGGGGGTCCAGTTCGATGGAAAAATCACGCTGCGACGAATCGCTGAAATCGAAGCGGCGGCGCAGGCCTTCCACCAACGTAGTCATCGCATCGGCATCCAGGAAATTCGGTGTACCACCGCCGAGGTGCAGCTGGATCACTTCACGGCCGTCGGCGAACTGCGGCGCCAAAAGGTCTGCCTCGGCCAGCACGCGTGACACGTAACTGTGGCCACGCCCGCGGTCGCGGGTGATCACCCGGTTGCAGCCGCAGTAGAAGCAGGGGCTGGAGCAGAACGGCACATGGACATACAACGACAACGCGCGCGCCAGCGGGTTGCTGTCGGCGATCGCCTGGCGCAGCGCTGGTGCATCGAAGCCGTCATGGAAGTGCGGCGCGGTCGGATAGGAGGTGTAGCGCGGCCCCGGCCGGTCGTGCCGGCGCAGCAGATCGGGATCGAAGGTCCAAGCCAGGCCACCGGCAGCGGGAGAGAACGTGTCCATGGCGCCAGCATCGCGCCAAGCCAGGCGGTGCGCCTTGACCCAGATCAATCCTTGGTGGGCACGCCCAGCACCGGCAGCATGACCTGCGGCCAGCGCAGCATCTGGTAACGGCGCCAGAAGGTTTCGGCGATGCGGGCGGCCACATCGTCGGCCAGCGCCTGCATCGGCGGGTTGTTGCATTCGGCCGTGGTGATGTGGAACAGCACCAGCCAGCGGTCGAACAGATCCTTTTCCAGGTCGATCGCCATGTGCTTGGACATCGGCGAACCCTTGAACCGGCGCGTCCCGCGCAGCATCGCCGACCAGAAGTCGACGAGCTGGGCCAGGTGTTCCGGCCAGTCGCGCACATGTCCTTCGAACACCGGCCCCAGACGCTCCTCGTCACGCACGCGCGCGTAGAAATCGTGAACCAGCCGGGTCACTTCCTCCTCACTGCACAACTCTGGCGAAGCAATGGGAAGCACAGTCGTGGGCGTTGCGTTCATCAGGGCACCAAATGCGGACCGGCAGTGTGCCGCATGCCGCCACCACCGCTGTTGATCCAGATCAATGTCAGCGCACTGCGGCGCACCTAGGCTGGCACGCTTGCAGGAAGCATGCCTTGCGGATGCTGCGCCAACCACGGCGAAGTATACGCGCCGCCCTCTTCTTCAACCCGAACCCGCATGAACACACCGTCTTCCAGCCGCCAGCGGCTGATCCAGCATTGGGGCGCAGTCCTGTGGCCCAGCTTCATCGCCGCCGGCCTGGCCTGCGTGGTGTTCTTTGCTTTCGTCGATCCACTGCGGCTGCAGGCGATCAGCTTCCCGGGTACGGCCATCAGCCGTGAGCTGGGCTACACCGCAGGCTTCTTCATGTTCTGGGCCGTCACCGCACTGTCAAGCGCGGTGACCGGGTATCTGCTGCGGCCGATGCCGAGCGAAGAGGATGAGGAGCCATTGGGATGAGCGCCGCCACTAGTCCGCCACCGCGTCCATGGCGTTGGCGCCGCACCCTGGGCCTTGCGCTGCTGGTCCTGTTCCATGCGCTGCCGTGGCTGCAGTGGAATGGCCGGCAGGCCCTGCTGTTGGACCTCAACGCGCGCCGCTTCGACCTGTTCGCGTGGACCCTGTGGCCGGATGACATCGGCGTGCTGCTGGGCCTGCTGGCGGTGATGGCGGTGGGTCTGGCCCTGCTCACCCATCTGGCCGGTCGTGTGTGGTGCGGGCATGCCTGCCCACAGACACTGTGGACACGGGCCTTCGATGGGACCGCGCAGGCACTGGCCCGCCTCCTGCCCGCGCAGGCAGCGCGGCCGGTCACCCACGTGGTCTGGTTGCTGCTGTCGCTGTGGACCGGGATCACCTTCGTAGGACTGTTCAGCCCGATCCGCGAACTCGTCGCCGGCGCGCTCGATGGCCGCTGGAGCGGCTGGGAGACCTTCTGGGTGCTGTTCTATGCCGGCGCCACCTGGGGCAATGCCGGGTTCCTGCGCGAGCAGGTGTGCCGATCGCTCTGCCCCTTCGCGCGCATGCAGCCGTTGCTGACCGACCCGCACACCCCGCGCATGTTGTATGACCCGCGCCGTGGCGAGCCGCGCGGCGCCCGCCCACCGGCATTGGGCGGCGTACTCGGCCGCGGTCGTGGCCTGCTCGACCCGACCACCGCGCAGGACTACGTTTTCCGTGCCGCACATCCACTGCTGGCCGGACCGATGCCGACCTTCAGCGCGGATCGGCTGGGCGACTGCATCGATTGCATGGCCTGCGTACGCGCATGCCCGATGCAACTGGACATCCGCCATGGTCCACAGGCCGATTGCCTGGCCTGCGGTGCCTGTCTGGAAGCCTGCACCCGGCAGCAGCATCAGGCGGGCTTCGGGCCCGGCCTGATCAGCTATTGCAGCCCGCAGGTGATGGCCGGCCAGCCGCGCAGGTGGTGGCGCCCCCGCACCACCGCCCTGGCATCGATGCTGCTGGCCTTGCTGGCCTGTGGCGCCTGGCGCCTGCTCTGAGTCAGCCCGGATCGCCCGGGCGCGGCGGTACCAGCTGGGCACGACGGACGATGCCCAGTTGTTCGATGATCAGCGCCATTTCGTTGGTGACATCGGTCCGCCCGGTTCCTTGCGGAACCAGACGATCAAGCACCTGCTGGTAGGTATCCCAGAACGCCGGACCGCATCCGTGTTTGTGATAACTGGCTTCCAGTTCGCGGCGTACCCGTTCAGCCAAGCCATGCATGCCGTATTCCATACGACCTCCGTTGGACTTGTTCTGCATCGTTGACGGTCGACCGATTCACTTGCGAGCTACTGAAAGACTCCCGGCCTTCACAACCGGTTGATGCCAATTAGTCACAGATTTCACGACACGTCAATTACAAGGCGCGACTTTCGCGATTGAAATTATTAATCATTCATGAAAGGCCATGGCGAAGGGGATCAAGAATCTCCGTGCCGATGTCGACACTGCTCGCCAACGAACCCGGGTGCCCATCACAGATCAGGCCATCGCTGCGAGCGGGGCGATCGATTCTGCCTATGTTGCTAAGCATACTTAGCAAATTGATCTTAGCGGTCTGTCTGCGACAGCCTTGGACGCATCTCATGCAGTTTCATCGTTCGGGTCCTGATCCAGAGGGAACAGCGCGGGGTACCGCTGCTGCAGGATGTAGCGCCTCAGCGGCGGAATGGGAAAGCCTCTGGGCCATTGCGAGACAGCGGATCTGCTGATTCCAAACAATCTGGCGAGCTCTGCGTCGGTGGAAAAGCCCAGCCGCGTGCGGACCTGCCGCTTGCTCCAGAATTCGTCCATTTTCGATCCCTTTCATCATCAAACTTATTCTTGCGCCAAGGCCTCTTTCGATTCCACGCGTTAAGCTGGCTTGCATAGATGAATACTCTTGGACAACGACTCGCGGTCGCCATGAAGGACGCCGGGCATGCACGCCCGGCCGATCTGGCGCGTGCCGCCGAAACGACGACGGCAACGGTCAGCAACTGGCTCAACGACCACGTCAAGGCCAACCACGTGAAAGCCGAACAGCTGTTCCGCATAGCCGATGCGGTGAAGCTGGACCCGCGGGAGCTGCTGTTCGGCCCGTTGGGGCGGGGGGTCGGCGAACGCGGCACGGCCTACATGCACATGCCCAGTGAAGCCCACCTGGATATCTGGCAAGCGGCCTATGAGCTGGTCGCCCACATCCTTGCCGAGCGTGGTCTGGAGGTGGGCTACCGTCGCGAGGCCACGCTGGGGCTGATGGCCCATGACCTGCTGATGGAAGGCGTCAGCCGCGGCAAGGTTGCACGCGTGGTGATGACTGCCCTGCCCTGACCCATCGCGGGCTGGTAGCATGGCCGTCGATGGGGATGGGGCTCCCCCGATAACCGCCTGAGATGGCTGATGGCTCCTGCTGAGACGAACCCGGCGTTCGTTCGATGGCAGGCCGTGCCCGCCATTGCGTACGCCATCGAACCTGCGAACACGCACTCGAGGCAAGCAATGCAGACGTTGAACAACTATGTGCTGGTATTCCTGGGCGGCGGTGTCGGCGCCTGCCTGCGCCATGGCTGCAATCTGATCGGCGCCCGCGTCGCCGTCGGCAGTTCGTGGCCCTGGTCGACCTTTCTGGTCAACATCAGCGGCGCTTTGTTGATGGGTGTGGTGGTGGAGGCATTTGCCCTGCGCAACGGCGCCTCGCCGCAACTGCGCCTGCTGCTGGCCACCGGCATTCTTGGCGGCTACACCACGTTCTCCACCTTCTCGCTGGAAACTGGCCTGCTGCTGCAGCGGGGCCAGCATGGTCTTGCCGCACTCTACGCGGGCGGTTCGGTAGCCCTTGGCCTGGCCGGGCTGTTCGCCGGCATGAAGCTGACCCGGCTCGCGCTGGGGTGATGCTCAACCGGCAGCGACGCGCGCCTGCCCCCGCCATTGCCGTGGCGATTGCCCGGTGTGCGCCTTGAACGCTCGCGACAACGCCGCCTCGCTGCCATAGCCAACCTCGTCGGCGATCCGTTTCAACGGTCGGCCCTGACGCAGCGCCTGCTGTGCCAGACCTACCCGCCACCCCTGCAGATAGTGACCGGGCGTGGTTCCCATGGCCTCACGGAAACTGGCGGCGAACACGCTGCGTGACATGCCTGCGACATCGGCCAGATCTTCCAGTGTCCAGGCCTGGGCAGGTGCCTCGTGCATCGCCACCAGCGCCAACCGCAGGCGTGGGTGGCCGAGCCCGGCGAAAAGGCCGCCGCGCATCTCGCCCCCCTCCATCAACTGCCGCAGCACCTGGATCATCACCACCTCGAACAGGCGGTTGACCATCACCGTGCGACCGCAGCGCTGCTCGAATGCCTCCTCGAACAGCAGCTCCAGGGCGGCATGGCCGCCATACAGTTCGGCCAACGGCAGGCAGATGAAATCGGGCAGCGCGGCACTGATCGGGTTGAGCTTGCCGCCCTCGAAATGGAGGTTGGCGCAGGCCATGTCCGCGCCATGCTGTGGATCGGTGTGGAAGCGGTGTGGCAGCGGGCGCGGATACAGCAGCAGGCTGGGAACGTCGACCTGCACCGTCTGCGCCCCATGGCTGACCTGCAACGGACCGCGCCGCACCAGATGCAGCTGGCCGGCCTCGCCCTCTCCTTCGAGGCTGTTGATGCCACACAGCGCGCCGGCATGGAACACCGAGGCGGTGACCGCGAAGCGTTCGAGCAGGATGGCGAGACGATCGGCCATGACGGGACTCCAGATCAAGCGGAAGAAGGCAGATACGTCAGATCGTATCGGATTCAAGACCTACCGGCACGGCGGCTCAAGCCGGAACAAGGGCTCATCCTCCGGGTAGGTGGATCACGTCGAATCCCTCTTCCTCGGCAGGAGCAACGAAATGGCGGGTAATCCGCTCGAACTCGGCCTCCGTAGCCTGGAATGGATGCGCGCCAGCAGCATTGCGCGCGCGCAGCCTCGCCTTGCAGACCTCATCAGGGACGTCCAGGAAGTGCAGCCGATGCGCCGCGCCGGCGCGAACGAATATCTGCCGCGCCCATGCGCGGCTGGCGGGGGTATTGGAGGGAAAGTCGAGCACTACCGACACCCCCGCCTGCAGCAGGCAGCAGACGTGGTCGGTAAGTATGCCGCGCAACGCCGCCGCGTTCCGCAGGTAGTCGGCCACGGACCTGATCTGGCCGGGATAGAGTGCCGCCAGCCAGGTGTCTTCGCAGATCAGTGCAGTCCGCGGCTGCATCGACAACTTCCGGGACAGCGTGGATTTGCCTGCTCCGATCTTGCCGCATACCAGGTGCAGGGTGGCCGGGCAATCGTGTGTACTGGTGGGAAGTAGCTGCATGTGCCATCTACGAGGGCGAAGGAACGTCGATCGCCCGGGAGCGGTGGCAGCCCGCCCTCCCGGGCGGGTTGCATGGCTGGAACAGCCGCGCGCTAACCCGCCTTCCCGTGGGGAATTCGGATAATCGCCGGAATGCGCTGGGTCACCATTCCCCCACACTAGCGTCAGATCAGGCGCCTGGGCAAGCCACTGATGCGGTGCAGCGCGCCCCTTGCACTATCCAGCCCTATCCTCGCCACACGCCCTGCAAGGAAGGTCACGATGCGTCCACGTTTTCGACTCGCCCTGGCCGTGGCCCTGCTGCTGCCACACACCCCGCTGTCCGCCGCACCTGCAGCCACGCCGCGCACCTCCAGCGGCGAACTGCAAGGCGCACGCTGGCGCCTGGATGTGCCCGCCGGCTGGAACGGTGAACTGGTGATGCTGGCGCATGGCTATGAACCGGTCGGCGTTCCGCAGCCTTCACCGATGCCGGCCAACGACAGCACCGCTGGCCTGCTTGCAGCGGGCTACGCCGTTGCGCAGAGCGCCTATGCCAGCCAGGGTTGGGCGGTGGCAAACGCAATCGACGACATGGAGCGCCTGCGCGTGCATGCCCTGTCCGAATTGAAGGACGTGCGTCGCACCTGGATACTCGGTTTCTCGATGGGCGGTGCGGTGGCCATCGCCACTCTCGAACGCCTGCCGCAGCACTACAACGGAGGTGTTTCGCTGTGTGGCGCCAACCTGCCCGGCGAGCAGTTGGCCAACGACCTGCTGACTACACTGGTGGCGTTCGATTATTTCTTCCCCGAGGCCGAGGGGCTGCCCCGCCAGGGCCTGGTATCGGCAGACGCTGCGGCGCTATCGCAGATGGCGCTCTATCAAGGCATCGCCGCCGCGCTTCAGAGCCGGCCGGCCGTCGCTGCGCAACTGGCCACACGGCTGCAGGTAAGCGCCGAGGCATTGCCGGGCACGATCAGCCTGCACGCGATGATCCTGCACGAACTGGCTACGCGCGCCGGCGGCATGCCGGTCGGCAATCTGAGGACTGTCTACCGCGGATTCGGCGACGACAAGGCGTTCAATGCGGGCGTGCAGCGGCTGGCACCTGCTGCGCCGGCACAGCGATATGTGCGCGAAAAGCTGGCGTTGACCGGCGCGGTCAGGCGGCCGCTTGTGATCCAGTTCAACCACAATGACCCGAGCATCGTGCCGCGCATGCAGACGGTGTATCCGCAACTGGCCAGGCGCGCCGGCGCAACGCCACTGCCGCGGGTACTGCCTGCGGTTGGCGAAGGCCACTGCGGCTTTACCGATTCACAGGTGGTCGAGGCGTTGAAGACAGCAGCGGCTCCCCTCTGAGTACCCCACCGGATCAGTGGCCGAGCGTACCCATGGTGAAGGTATAGCCGCAGCGCATGAGGAAGTCGCGCATGCGCAACTCAGCGCGCCGGGGAGACGGAAGGTCTGGCGGGCCATACAGCGCATAGACCACGCCTGCGCCCTCGATGCGTTCGCGGCGCACCTCACAATGACGGCTCTCCGAGGCGAGGACCCAGCCGTCCTTCAGTTGATCGGGGCCGATGGACTGCCCGTTCTTCAGCCGGAATGTAAGCCAGCGCACATCTGCGGTGGATCTGCTCATTGCCCGCCAGCTGCATCATGCATGCAGCCCCTCATGTCCTTGCCTGCCATTGCTGCTCCCGAAGACCAGAACTCGACCATACCCCGTCGCCATGTCGTGGCCGGCTGAGACTGACAGGGACACGTGGCGGTCCTCAGGCGCCCACGTCGAACAGCCTGTGGAAAGCTGCCTGCCCGGCTGGCGTGACCTGCAGTTCGCGCCGCCCCTCGAGGCGACGCAGCCAGCGGTTCTGCAGGAAGCTCTCCAGCATGGCTTCGCCGACCATGCCGGCCATGTGCGGGCGACGCTCGGTGCAGTCCAGGCAGCCACGGCAGTAGCGCTCGGGCTTCACCTGCGGTGATCGTTCGATCAGCTCTGCCAGCGGCTCGCCCACGGCGCGCAGGACAGCGGCGCCATCAGCCGTCATCTGCCAATGGCCTGCAGCCGCGGTGATCGCTCCGATGCCCAGCAGGTGATCGGAGATGGCGACAGCGTATTCACCCGCCAAGTGTCGATAGCAGCTGCGTGCCCGGCGGAAGCCGGCATCGACCCGGACGGTTCGCGGAGAGAGCGGTGGCAGTTGATCGCTGAAACGCAGGATGCCTTCCAGCATGTCGGCGACCTCGGTCGAGGCGAGCCGGTGATAACGGTGACGCCCCTGTACCGCCACGACCAGGATGCCGCCATCGAGCAACCGCCGTAGATGACTGCTTGCCGTCTGCGGCGAGATGCCAGCCACGCCGGCCAGCTCGGAGGCCGTGTGCGCGCGGCCATCCATCAACGTCAACAGCATGGCCGCGCGTGCGTGGTCGCCGACCAATGTGCCGACATTGATGAAAGAGCGGGAGGTCTGGGCCATGGCCGCATTGTGGCACGCCCCCTGCCACGCATCATTCGACCCGGATCGAAGCTTCCGCGCCTTTGCACAGGGCACAGTGATCGCCCGCAACCAACGAGTTCAAGCATGCCATCGGAAGACCTCCAACGCCGCTGCATCCGTCCCTCCGTGCTCTACCCGGGAACGCCGGTGGTGCTGATGACCACGCTGAATGAAGACGGCAGTGCGAACATCAGCCCGCTTTCGTCATTCTGGGCGTTGGGCGACCGCGTGGTGCTCGGCATCGGCGAACAGGGCCAAGGCTGCAGCAACCTCCTGGCACGCGGCGAATGTGTACTGAACTTCGCAGCTGCCACGCAGGCGACGCAGGTTGAAGCCATCGCCCGCGCCACCGCGCGCACCCCTGTGCCGGATTCAAAGCGTCATATGGGTTACGTGCATGTGCGTGACAAGTTCGAACTGGGCGGCTTCAGCCGCGTCGAATCTGTGCTGGTGGCACCGCCGGCGATCGCCGAATGCCCGCTGCAGGTGGAGGTCGCGCTGCTTGCTTCGCATCGACCCAGCGGAAAGCAGGATCAGGGATTCATGATCGTCGAGGGACGGATCTGCCGGGTGCATGCACACGAGGCGATCACCGTTGCAGGTACCCAACACATCGACGTGCAGCGCTGGGCACCGCTGATCTATCTGTTCCGCCACTATGTGGGCACGACGACGCCGATGGCGCGCAACTTCCGCGCCGACGATCCGGCGCCAGCGGCGGCTTGAATATCTGGCCGCACACTGCCAGCGCTTGCTGCAGGAAGCGCTTGGCTCAACCGCGGAATCGACGCAGCTCCAGCGCCGCGAGGGTGTACCAGCCGAACGCCGGCAGCAGCGCAAGGCGCTGGGTTAGGCCGCGATAGGGCTCCGGATCGAAGCCGGACATCATCAGCCACAGATAGGCCATGCCCAGCAGCGAACTGGCGCGCGCAAACCATGCCATCCGCGTGGACGCCTGCGGGCCCAGCTCTGCCAGGAACAGCAGCGGGGTGAGGATCGAGAAGATGCCGATGGCATGGAGGCCATGCATCGGGCTGCCGATGGTGAAGAGGCCGTTGCTGAGCATGGCCACCCCGAACAACGTGGAGGTGAGCGCAGTGAGCGCGAAACGTCGACTCTGCGCCAGCAACGCGAGGCTGAAGAGGAGGATGGCCGAGCCACTGACCGCCGGGCCGACCTGCACCGCCTTGGCTGGCAGCCCCGGCAGCAGGCCCATCTCGCTGAGGTGCTGCGAGACCGGGTGGTAGCCGGGCACGGTGAATGCAAAAGCAATCAGCGCCAGCATTGCGCCGAGGGGAACATACACGGCCTGCTGGATCGCCAGGTTCCGCACTGCGGTCACCACTGCTGAAGAGGAGTGCGGCGACGTTAGCAGCCGGCTCCGCCGGGTCGCATGTGCATTTTGGTACAGCGCGTCGGTGCCGGATTGTGCGCAAAGAAAAAGCCCCGACCGTAGTCAGGGCTTTTCAATTGGAGGCCTCAAGCGGAATCGAACCGCTGTAAACGGATTTGCAATCCTAAACTACATCTTTCAAATCAATCACATCAATGACACTGACACCCAACTCGTCACCTGGACTCCCCAGCGAAGATTACGGTCAGCGCGAGGAACTTAAATGCGAATCGATTTCACAAAATCCAAGCGATTTCGCGCAAGCGAGCCCTGCATCGCATATGGTGTAGCCGGTGCTCTCCATATCAACTGTCTCGGCAGTTGAGTCCAGGAGGTCACTAGCCAGTAGCGTAGATAGCTTGGCTGATACGCCAAATCGACCAGAGGAAAAGTATGGACACTGTAAAAAAGTCTTCGAAGCCGCTTGGGAAATCCGCGATCGTTCTAGCCATTTTTATGGCGGCAACGCCTGGACTTGCAAGCGCCAATCATATTTCCAATGAGAAATCTGCGATTCATGAGCGCCAACTTGAATCTTCAGATGGAAAGACATGGATCGTTCGAACCATCCCATCGTCCGATTTCAACGGGGGAAAAGTGATGGTCGAGCAACGTCTGTTTAGAGATGGAAAAGGAGGACTTGTCTATCGATTTGACGACCAAAGTCAAGCAACCAAGATCTATCATCAAGCCCTGTGTGAAGCGAAAGATTCTGTTCCCTCAAGGGGGGCAACTACAATTTCCGGAGAGGCAGTGTGGAGTTGGTCCTGCACAAACAGCAACGCTGATGCCCCTTCTTCGAGCAATTCCCCAATCTCTGCAAGGAGCTCGGACTATCTGTATGCTGTTGCCCCTGACGGGTACTATCCTGTAGGAAGCAATTTCACATCCGCTGGCGCTGTTGCTTTTAAGAGTGTGGTCGCAGGAGACATGAAGGCAACGCTTTCCATCGATGATGGAAGATGTACAACGTCGGTGACTGAGCCATACAGCTCCCCCTTCGAAGGCACACACACAGCGCAAGTAGCGTGTCTGATAAGTGATGCCCGAACTGTGAACTCGTCGATGGAAGGATGCATACCACAGCGGTGTGCTACTGGTAGAGGCTCCCTCAGCGCTGTGCAGTCTCCCTGAATCCACATTCAGAAGCGTAGTTGTTGGTACGCACAGGTGTAGCAGCTGAGCAACCCAACGCAGAGTAGAAACTTACCGATCCATTCCCGCTACCCTTGGCCCTGACGACAATCCCGCCGCTCTCGCTAGGGCGACGGGGCCACGGCCAATGCCAGGTGCTGAGATCACCTGTGTTGCGGCGCTGCCTGGATGCTTGCAGGCATCTGGGCAGCGCCCTGTCTTGCTAGATAGTGCCTTCCATCACCGGAAGGTTGGGAGCCGCTTCGACCATCCGACCACCTCGAACCCAGACGTTGTATGGAATGGCTTGCTGCAGCTGGCCGAAAGCCCGCATCTGTACCCCGTCATACGTCGTCAGCGTGCTGGTGCCATCACTGTTGTGCGCGGTGACGGTCGCCAGCAATCGAGGGTTGCTGCTGACCAGTTCGCCGAATTGATCCCACAGGTCAGTCCGCATCGGTGTAGTGCCTCTCAAGGGTGGCGGTTTGCTCGATCACGACGGCCTGCTGCTCAACCGGCTGGGGCAACACCCAGCCCGCTTGATCGTGTACTGCCAGGAGTCGCCCCGGCATCGTTTAGTTGCCATCCCTGCGACTCACGTAAACGCACTCGGTGCATGTCAACGCGAGTTTGCCACCCGCAAACGGGTGGCAGAACGATGGCTCTTCGGTCGTATCAGCGGATTCCGCACAATGACGCAGAACACCATGCAAAGAAAAAGCCCTGACCGTAATCAGGGCTTTTCAATTGGAGGCCTCAAGCGGAATCGAACCGCTGTAAACGGATTTGCAATCCGGTGCATAGCCACTCTGCCATGAGGCCAACGTACTGCGATCAGGAACGACGCCCCTGACATGACAAAACCCCGCGATGGGGCCTGTCGGAACATGGAGCGGGAAACGAGACTCGAACTCGCGACCTCAACCTTGGCAAGGTTGCGCTCTACCAACTGAGCTATTCCCGCATAAGCCATCATGGTACCGGAAGCCCGGGACGCACACCAGCCATTTCACAACAGTTTTCACTTTTCTGACTGCGCGCAAAGCCTTGTGGCTCAACGTGCCCCGCCTTGCCGTGGCGGGAGAAAAACAAGGCCCCAACCGGGGCCCTGTGCAATCTGGAGCGGGAAACGAGACTCGAACTCGCGACCTCAACCTTGGCAAGGTTGCGCTCTACCAACTGAGCTATTCCCGCAGATTCTCCGACCTGCGTCGAAGGAGCGCTATTGTGTCGAAATTCCTTCACGCCGTCAACAGCCCGCCTACCCGATGAAGCCGCCTACGAGAACCCGCTACGCCCGCCTGTTCTGGATCCCTGTCGCCCTCATCTGGCTGGCGCTGATCGCCGCATTGGTCAATGCGGGCTTCACACCGGACTACTGGATGTTGCGGCACTTCGAAGGCGGAACCCTGCCCTACCCGACCAGCAGCGTCGTCGTGTTCGCGCTGTTGAGTACGGTCGAGCTGGTGATCGCTGCGCTGATCGTGCGCCCCTGGAAGTTCGGTCGCTTGTGGCTGCGACTGTTGATCGCCTGCGTGTTGCTGCTGGCGTGGACCTTCCCGTGGCTGGCATCGATGATGCACCAGCCACCGGTACAGGGAATGCACCTGCTGTGGCTGCTGCTTCTGGATGTGGGGTTGCTGCTGGCGCTGTGCGTGGTGTCACTGGCCAGTGCGTGGCGGGCATTGGTCAGAAGGAAACAGAGCCACGCGCTCCCGTAGAGAGCAATGCCGTTACTTCCTGAACTCCACCCGCACGTGCTGGCCGACGCGTGCCTTCGCGGCACTCTCGAACTCCAGCACGCACTCCACCACCTTGGCCACGCCGCGCCCTGCATCCTCCGGCAACCGCGCCGGCGCGAACACCGGGCTGATGCGGACCACGCGTGCCACCGGCAGCGGCTTGCCCTCAGTGCCATCGCTATCGATCACCACCGTCGCGCGCATGCCAACCTGCACCGCATCGGCATAGGCCGCGCTCAGTTCGGCGCGCACCTGCAGCGGCCGCGCCGGCAGCAATGACATCGCCGGCTTGCCGGCCTGCACGAACGCACCCACGCCGGGCACCTGGCCAACCACGGTGCCGGCATCCGGCGCGGTCAAAGACATCTGCCGCAGCTTGAGCCTGGCGTGCTCCAGCTTGTGCTGGGCCATCTCGACCTGCGCGCCCGCCACATCGACATCGGCGCGGACGCCGGCCAGCTGCTGCCTGGCGGCGTCGGCCTGCTGGTTGGAAGAGACGCCTTCGCTGGCGCCGGTGGCAAGACGCGTGGCATTGCGCTCCAACTCGCGCAGCTGTGCCTGGCTGCCCCTCAGCCGGTGGGTAGCCAGCGCGAGATCGGCGTTGGCCATGCCCACTTCCTGTTCAAGCAGTCCGCCATCCAGGGAAAGCAGGACATCGCCCTTGCGGACCACCGCCCCTTCCTTCACCGGCGCGGTGCTGACCGAACCATCCATTGCTGGCACCAGTGCAATCAGCCCGCCTTCCACATCGATGATGCCGCGGGCGACGCCAACCTTGTCCGCGCTGGCGGACGTGGACGCGGCCGGCGGTGCGGGTACGGGTGCACCCTTGCTGCAGGCACCCAGCAGCAATACCGCGCCCAAGGAGATGCTGAGGGAAAACAACGGCGGCAATCTGGTCATCGGCTGGGCCCTACGGTTTCGTTCTGGCGACGGTCATCGCGGACCGTGCCGTCTTCCATGGCGATCACCCGATCCGCATGGCGGATCAGGCGTGGATCGTGGCTTACGCACAGCACCGTGGCCTGATGTGTGCGCGCATAACGGTGCAGTATGTCGATCACACGCTGGCCGTTCTCGGCGTCCAACGCACTGGTGGGCTCATCTGCAAAGATCAGTGTCGGTGACTTGGCGAAGGCACGTGCAACCGCTACGCGCTGCTTCTCGCCGCCGGACAACTGTGCGGGACGCATGTGGCTGCGGTGCGAGAGACCGACCTCGTCCAGCGCCTGCCGCGCCAGCGGCTCGCTGTCACGGTTGCGCATGCCGCGATAGCCCAACGGCAGCTGCACCTGCTCCAGTGCGGTCAGCGCCGGGAACAGATTGAAGCCCTGGAACACGAAACCAACATGATGCAGGCGGAAGCGTTCCACCTCGCTGCGGGTCATGTGGCTGACGTCCTGTCCAAGCGCATGCACGCGCCCGCCGTCGGGCGTGGATAGCCCGGACATCAGCGACAGCAACGTGCTTTTGCCGCAGCCGGAGGGGCCCGACACCAGGGTCAATTCGCCGGGATAGATGTCCAGCGACAGGCCACGCAGCACGGGAACGTGCACATCGCCGGAGACGAAGCCCTTCTCCAGTGCGTCGGCACGCAGCGTCGGGGACGTGGTGGAGGTGTTCGTCATCAGTCGCCCTTCAACGCAACAGCAACGATGGGTCGGAGCGGACGACGCTGCGCACCGCCATGATGCTCGACAGCATGGCCATCACCGCGACCAGCGCCACGCAGCCGAGAACCACCGTCGGCGTGAGCTGTACCGGCACGCGCTGGGTCTGCGCCGCCAACAGCACCACCGTGCTGAAGGCTGCGGCCAGCAGCATGCCGACACCACCGATCAGCACGGCCTGTTCGAACACCACCCGCGCCAGCGCGTAGCGGCCTGCTCCGAGCGCATTGAGGGTGGCGTATTCGCGTACCGAACCGGCCACCACCGCCGCGAAAGACTGGTTGGTGATCACCGCGCCGACGAAGCAGACGATGACCGCTATGAACAGCACCGCGATGCCGGCACCGGTATCGAACAGCCAGTACTGCTGCGAGCGGCTGGCGAACTCCGGTGCTGTCCAGAATTCGACAGGCGTGGCGCGGCCCGTTGAATCGTTGAGGCGATCGCGCACGCGACCTGCCAATTCCGGCGATCGCGTGCCCGCCACGAAATAGGTGCTGCCCTCATGCGGATCGGTTCCGGCGATGGCACGCGCGGTGTCCAGTGATGCCAACACGTTGACGCCACCAAGGCCACGCAGGCCAGGTTGCGCGGCGACCACACGCACCGCCTTGCCGTTGATCCAGGCCCGGTTGCTGCGCAGATCTACGCCCAGGGTGTCCAGGTCAGCGCTGTCGACGATCACCGCGCCGGGCTCACGCAACTGCGCACGCAGCTCAGGCGACAGGATGCGCGAGAACATCATCGCGTCGTCCGCCGTGGAGATGCCGGACAGATACACCGACACGTTGCCGATACCCTGCGCGCTGGAGCGCCACTCGCCATCGACCCATTCGTAGGGCTCGACGCGGGTGACATCCGGGTCCATGCGCAGCCGGCTCTCGACATCCGCGCTGATCGCATGGCCGTAGTTCACGCTCTGCGTGCCGGCAAAGCCAGCCCAGACATCGGCGCTGGACGCCTTCACGTAGATCGCAGCGGTGCCGAAGATGCCCAGCACCAGTGCCGCCTGCACGATCAGCAGGACACCGGCGAAACACATGGCCAGCACCACCGGCAGGAATCGGCGCCACTCGTAAACCAGCGTCTTGCGGGCAAGCGCGATCATTGCGCGTCGCCTTCAGGCTCGACCGGCAAGGGTGCGCCGCCCACTGCCCGGTAGAGCGATGCGAAGGCGAGCACGCGCGTACCCTGCGCACCAATCAGATCGGCCTGCGCGGACAACGCCGCACGCTGGCTTTCCAGCCCGTCGAACTCACTGGAGAGGCCAAGCTGCACCTGCCGGGCCTGTCGGGCGACCTGCTGCCGGGCAGCGTCGTCGGCCACCTGCAGCGACTGGATGCTGCTGTCCTGACGGGCCAGGCTGCCCAATGCGCCTTCCACTTCAGCCACGCCTTGCAGCACGGCCTTGCGATAGCCCAGCAACGCCGCATCCAGTTGCTTGTCGTCGGACTGGTAGCGCGCGCGACGCTGGCCCCAGTCCCACAGCGGAATGTCGATATAGGGACCGATCGATGGGCTGGAATCGGAGTTGGAGCGTGCGTTCTGGGTGAGGTTGTAGGCGTACAGGATGGAGCCGCCCAGGCTCAGTTTCGGGTACATCGACGCGCGTGCACTGCCCTTTTCGGCGGCAGCCTGCAGCACATCGGCCTCGGCCAGCAGGATCTGCGGGCGATGGCGCAGCAGATCGGCCGGCACCTGCTGCAAGGTGAAGGCGCTCAATTGCGGCGGCGTGCGGTAGGCATTCCAGGCCGGATCCGGCCCATCGCGCCCCAGCAGCAGCGCCAGCGCACGCGCGGCGTTGCCTGCGTTTTCATCCGCCTGTGCAATGGCAGCGCGTGTGGTCGCCTGCCGCGCACGCAGACGATCCAGCTCGCCAGGCTCGTCCAGATGCAGGCGCTGCCGCACCAGCCCCAGTTGCTCGCCGCGTGCGTCAACCGCCTGTTGCTTACCCAACAGATCCGCCTGCGCCTGCGCGACGGAAAGATCCAGATAGCTGCGCACCACATCAGCGACGACCGCCACCTGCGCTGCATCGCGCAGTGCCTCTGCATTTGCGTTGGCCGCCTGCGCGCTCAGCCGCGCACTTTCCGCTGCACCAAACAGGCCGAGATCCCAGATCGCTTCGACGCCGGCGTGGAAGTAGGTGTCGACCGCGGCGGCGTCCTGCACCTGCTTTGCACTGGCCGTTATCTCCGGACGGAAGCGCGCATCGGCGGTGCCCGACACCAGGCGTACCGCCTGCAGCCGCAGCGTGGCCTGCTGCAGGTCCAGATTGCCGGCGATCGCCTCTTCCACCAGTGCGTTCAAGCGCGCATCGGCCAGCACCTTCCACCACTGCCGCGCATCGACCGCGACGCCCTGCGCAGGGGCGGCTTGATTCCAGACCACTGGAGTGCGATCGGGCAGATCGGGAACCGGCACCGACATGCAGCCTGCCAGCATCATGCTGGCCAGGAGCGCCCCGGCAGCCAGTACGATGCGCGGGAGGGGGACATACCTTTGAGCGGACATTGCAGGGGAAGTGAAACGTTTGGCCACCCGCCCGCCTTCGTGGAGAGAGAAGCCGAGGAGGCTACGCCGCGATTGTGGAGTGGACATGGAGAATCGGTCGGAGGTGCGTTACAGCGCGTGTGCGGTGCATGCATTGCGAACCCTCGGCCTTTCCACAGCCTTTCATCGGCGCCGCCAAGCTGAACGCTGGACTGTCCGCGGGCGCTGGGGCACATTGGCCGCAACGCTTATACCGGCAGGCAATACGCTTGAAATCCAGCTCTCGCCGCACACTCGGCATCTTCATGGCCGTGCTTATCGTGGGCACGATGGCGATCTGCCTGGCGACGCCACTGGCATCGAACGCGACCATGCTGCTGATGGACAGAAGCAACTTCATTCCCGCGCAGTCGTCGATCCTTTCCTTCGAGCCGTACGTGATCAATGACGGCTCGTCGAACTACTGGCTGTATGGCCAGGACCAGACCTACTACTACCACTTCACCTACCAGGCCGACGCCCCGTATCTGTACATCCCGCGGAAGAACGCCTGCGCCGGCTTTGATCGTGCGGACGTGCGTACCTGGTGCAGCGCGAGCCGGGGCATTCCGCGCTAGCAAGGCTGCATCTGGATGGCGGCGCGCAAACGAAAAACGCCCCCTTGCGGGAGCGTTCTTCTTGAATCTGGAGCGGGAAACGAGACTCGAACTCGCGACCTCAACCTTGGCAAGGTTGCGCTCTACCAACTGAGCTATTCCCGCAGATTCCGTTCGACCTGCGTCGAAGGAGCGCTATTGTGTCGGGATTGCTGCACGGCGTCAACAGGATTCTGCAGCCCTTTCACCGGCCAGCGTTCAGCTTCCGGATCACGCCCGAACGCCCCGTCGGTGGAAGTAGATCTGTTCGGCCAGCCGGCGCACCGGGCCGGTACGCAGCAGCGCATCGACCGGCCAGTCCCGCTGCAGGTGGTCCATGGCCCAGCGCAGCACGCGCTTGCGGTGAAAGGTGGGGGCCGCCTGCCTTGCCACCTGCTCGGCGGCTGGCCCCTTGCCGCGCCGGTGCAGCCCGATCGCATCACCGACCGCCCAGCCGTGCCGCCATGACGAGTGGATGCCGCCGGCCGACAGCGGCGAGACGACACCTGCCGCATCACCGGTCAGGATCACGCCCGGCGCGGTGATCGGGCCATCCGGCAACCCGCAGGGCACCAGCCCCGCGCGGGTGCCGGCAACCTGGGCCGAGTGCGGAAGTCCCACAACGTCGCGCACGTGTTCAAGGAATCCCTCGATATCCGGCGCGCGTGCATGTGCGGGATCATGCCGCAGCGCCAATCCCACCTGCACGCCGGTGGGGTTCTGCGCGGCCCAGCCGATGTAGCCGGGTGCGAACCGGCGGCTGACAAAGCAGTGCAAGGCATCGCCTTCCGGCAGCTGCACGCCGGCAAACTCGCGCTCGACGCCATACAGGTTGTCGCGCACCTGGCCCAGGCCGGTGCGCAGCGCGACGCGTGAACGCGCGCCGTCAGCGCCGACCAGATAGGCCGTGCGCCCCACCCCTTCAACCTGCCACGCGTCGCCGTCGCGGCAGGCGTCGGTGAACGACTGCTGCAACCGCAGGTCCACGCCACTGGCGCGCAGTTCGCTGGCCAACCAGCGCATCAGGTTCGGTGTATCGGTGGTGAGGAAGTAGTAGCCCGGTGCGGCCAGCAACACATTGCGCAGGTTCGGTGCGTACAGGCGCACGCGCGCCACGCGCTGCACCAGCTGTTCGGGCATGCGACCAAGCCAGGTGTGCTGCATGGCCTCCTTCACCACGATGCCGGTGGTATGCAGGCGCTCGCCGGGGTCGGCCTTGCGTTCGAGCACGCAGACACGCAGGCCGTACTGGGCGGCGGCGAGTGCACAGGCAGCACCTGCAAAACTGGCGCCGACGATGATCACGTCGTAGTCGTTGGCCGTGGGAGTGTGAGGCATCGCGGCATCACCACTTGAGAAGGGAGATGCAGCTTCGAGCCTCCGCGTGGTGAGGCGATGGAGTGGCGGTGAAGTGGATATGAAGCGCGCTGGAGACAAACGAAAAACGCCCCCTTGCGGGAGCGTTATTCTTGAATCTGGAGCGGGAAACGAGACTCGAACTCGCGACCTCAACCTTGGCAAGGTTGCGCTCTACCAACTGAGCTATTCCCGCTTGGGAGGCGAAATTTTACCTGTTCCAAGGATTGCGTCAAGCGCTTTTTTCCGGGATTTGTGGAGCTGGCCGACATTGCGTATCCACGCGTGGATGGACGCTTCAGTAGATCCACGCCATGCGTGGATGCGGGCGGCGATGGTGTCAGAGCCCTTTCCTGCGGAAAGGGATCCGACACCGGCAGTTTCTCAACCGTTGCCCAGCTTCTTCTGCCGCGAACGCTCGCGCGCGGCGCGCTCGTCGTCACGCAAGCTGGGCCAGGCGGCGTGCAGGTACTGCAGGCCCGACCACAGGGTCAGCACCGCGGCAATGGCCAGGGTCCAGTCACCGATATGGAATACCGGCGGGCCCATCCAGATGTCGTTGACCGGCACGTTGGGCGCCACCGAATACAGCAGGCACAGCAGCGCGACCATCTGCGCGGTGGTCTTGACCTTGCCGATCATCGCCACCCGCACCTTGGCACGCTGGCCGAGTTCGGCCATCCACTCGCGCAGCGCCGACACCGCGATCTCGCGGCCGACGATCACCGCCGCCCAGAACGCCATCCACGGGGTCGGATGACCCTGCACGATCAGGAACAGCGCCACCGCCACCATCAACTTGTCCGCGACCGGGTCGAGGAAGGCGCCGAACGCCGACTCCAGGCCGTAACGACGCGCGATCCAGCCATCGAGCCAGTCGGTGATCGCGGCCAGGCCAAAGATCGCTGCCGATGCGAAGTTGGTCCAGGTGTAGGGCAGGTAGAACACCAGCACCAGCACCGGGATCATCACGATCCGCAACAGGGTCAGCCAGGTGGGCAGGGTCAACGTCATGCGGCTTTATTCTCTCTCTACTCGGCCGGATCCGGCGCGGCCAACCCGTGCAGGTTAGCGTAGATGCGCGCTGCGAGGGCGTCATTGATGCCTTCCACCTTGGCGATTTCTGCTTCTCCAGCCGCTTTCAGGCCGACCAGGCCGCCGAAATGCTTCAGCAGGCTGGCGCGCCGGCGCGGCCCGATGCCGGGGATGTCTTCCAGTTTGCTGCTCATCCGGGCCTTCTGCCGACGCCCGCGATGGCCGGTGATGGCGAAGCGGTGCGCTTCATCGCGCACCTGCTGGATGAACTGCAGGGCGGGATCGGCCGCACCCGGGCGCAGTTCGCGGCCATCGGGCATCACCAGGGCTTCGTGGCCGGCACGGCGTTCCACGCCTTTGGCCACACCCACCAGCAGCACGCCTTCCACGCCCAGATCGGCCAGCGCCGCCAGCGCCTGTGCCAGCTGGCCGGCGCCACCGTCGATCAGCAGCACGTCCGGCAGCACGCCCTGCTCTTCCACGGCGCGGCGGAAGCGGCGGTCGATGGCCTGGCGCATCGCGGCGTAATCATCGCCCGGCTCGATGCCGCTGATGTTGAAACGGCGGTACTGCGAACGCACCGGGCCAGCGGCGTCAAACACCACGCAGGAGGCCACGGTGGCTTCGCCCATGGTGTGGCTGATGTCGAAGCACTCCACCCGCTTTACCGGTTCGGCCAGCCCCAGCATCACCCGCAGCGCTTCGCTGCGCGCGTGCTGCGCGGTGCGGCTGTTGATCTCGGTGGCCAGGGTCAACTGCGCGTTGCGGCTGGCCAGTTCCAGGTAGCCTGCGCGCTCGCCGCGCACGTTCCATTTCAGCTGCACCTTGCGCTCGGCCGAGGCCGACAGCGCCGAACCGATCAGATCGGCATCGGGAATTTCGCGGTCGAGCAGGATCTCGCGCGGCGGCTCGAATTCGATGTAGTACTGCGAGACAAAGGCCGCCAGCACTTCATCCGGGCTTTCCTCGCCGTTGGTGCGGGGAAAGAACGGGCGGGTGCCCAGGTTGCGGCCATCACGGAAGGCCAGCAGCATCACGCAGGCCTGCGAGCCCTGCATGGCCACCGCCAGCACATCCAGGTCGGCCGCGCGGCCGTCCACGTACTGGCGGGTCTGCATGCTGCGCAATGAAGTAATCAGATCGCGCAGTCGCGCGGCCTGCTCGAATTCCAGCGCTTCGCTGGCGGCCTGCATCTGCTCGCCCAGCTCCCGGGTCAGCTCATCGCTCTTGCCTTCCAGGAACATCGCCGCGCGGCGCACCGACTCGGCGTAGTCCGCTGCTGGCACCAGCTCCACGCACGGCGCGCTGCAGCGCCCGATCTGATACTGCAGGCAGGGCCGCGAGCGGTTGCGGAACACGCTGTCTTCGCAGCTGCGCAGCTTGAACAGCTTGTGCATCAGGTTCAGCGTCTCGCGCACCGCAGTGACGCCGGGATATGGCCCGAAATAGCGCCCGGGAATGGCGCGCGGGCCACGATGCAGGGCGATGCGCGGCCAGTCCTCGCGGGTCAGCAGCACATGCGGATAGGTCTTGTCGTCGCGCAGGGACACGTTGTAGCGCGGCGACAGCGACTTGATCAGCTGGTTTTCCAGCAGCAGCGCTTCGGCTTCCGAGCGCGTCACGGTCACGTCCATGCGCACGATCTGCGAGAGCATCGACATGATGCGCGCGTTCTTCGGACTGCCGTTGAAGTAACTGCCCACGCGGTTGCGCAGCGCACGGGCCTTGCCGACGTACAACAGCGTGTCGTCGGCCGCATACATGCGGTACACGCCCGGGGCGGTACTCAGCTGGGCCGCGAAGGCCTTGCCATCGAAGGTCGGGACGGGAACAACGGTCATTCGCTGATCGGCACTTCGCTGAGCACGCCGCTGTCAGGGTCCAGGCGCAGCACGGTGTGGGAATCCGTTTCGGCGATCCACACCGCGCCGGCACCGACGGCCAGGCCGGCCGGGCCATGCAGGCGTCGCGGCAAGGGCTGGGTGGTCAGTTCGCCGCCCCCCAGACGCAACGTGCGCAGGCGGCCATTGCCGGTATCGGCGATCCACAGCAACGGCGCATCCGGGCTCAGCGCGATCGCCTGCGGGAACTGCAGGCTGGCCTGCGCGCGCGGGCCATCGTCCTCACCGAAGCGCCAGGTGCCCTGCCCGACCAGGGTCTGCACCAGGTCACCGCGCAACTGCAATGAACGGATCGAAGAGCCCAGCGCATCGGCCACGTACAGCACCTGCTGGACCACGGCCACGGCCGTGGGCTGCGCGAACGCGGCCAGGTGCCCACTGCCGTCGCGCTCGTCGATGGCGCCGCTGCCAGCGCGCCACTGCAGGCTGCGCTGGCCGAGGTGATAGCTCCAGATGCGGTTGTCGCCGGCCATGGCGACGTGCAGCTGGTTTTCGGCGATGGCCAGGCCAACCGGATGATCCAGCGATACCTGCCGAGGCTGCGCCACCGGCCCTTCCACGGGAGCGCCCGGACGGCCGTTGCCGCACAGGGTATCGACCAGGCCGGTCAGCAGGTTGATGCGGCGCACGGCGTGGTTGCCGGTGTCGGCCACGTACAGCGACTCACGCTCCAGCGCCAGCGCCTGCGGCCTGTGGAAAGCGGCTTCGGCGAGGTTGCCGTCCATGAAGTCGGCGGTGCCGAGGCCGAACTGACGCAGCACGCGGCCGCCATGACTGCATTCAAGGATGCGGTGATGGCCACTGTCGGCGATGTACAGCCGTTCCTGGTTCACGGCCAGCCCCATGGGGAATCGCAACGCCTGGCGCGGCTCGGGATGCAGTTCGCTGCCGCCGCGCGAAGGGGCCGACGGCGCACCCTCGCAAAGGGCATTCAGGGCCCGCTCCAACTCGCCGGGCACGCCCTGGCCGATCAAGCGCTGCTGTTCGCGGCCCTGCGCGTCCAGCAGCACCATGGTCGGCCAGGCGGTGACACCGAAGCGGCGCCAGCCATCCCAATCGGCATCGAGCAGCACCGGCATGGTCAGGCCCTGCCGGCGCAGCAGTTTCAACGCAGCCGTGGCGTCACGCTCGAAATCGAAACGCGGTACTTGTAGCACCAGGGGTTGCAGCTTGCCGGGGTGGCGTGACAGCCACTGGCTGAACTCGGCCAGCCGTTGCGCGCTCCACACGGAAGCCGCGTTGACGAACAACAGCGCGACCGGCCGGCCACGCAGTTCGGTCAGGGTGCAGGGCGCGGCATTGAGCCAGGCGGCGAACTCGGGCAGGTCCGGGACGGGCTGGATGTTCATGCCCCGATTATGCCGGAGTCAGCGTGATGCAACAGGCGTGCCACGGTGCGTTCGGCAGCAGCGTCGACCAGCGACCAGACCTGTTCGAAATGATCACTGCCACCGGTATAGGGATCGGGAATCGCGCGTTCGCCCTGCCCGCCCGACCACGGTAGGTACAGCGCCAGGCGCTCGCGCTGGGTGGCGGTGGCAAGGCGTGCGGCATCACGCAGGTTGGCCTCGTCGGCGCACAGTATCCAGTGGAAGGTGTCGAAGTCCTGCGGCCGCAGCTGCCGCGCGCGCAGGCTGCCCAGGTCCACGCCATGCCCGGCTGCGCACGCAATGGCTCGCCGGTCGGGTGGCTGGCCCACATGCCAGTCGCCGGTACCGGCCGAGTCGACCTGCACCCGCCCAGCCAGCGCCGAGGCATCCAGGCGGGCGCGCAGCGCGCCTTCGGCCATCGGCGAGCGGCAGATGTTGCCGAGGCAGACGACCAGCAGCTTCATCGCGCGGCCATCGCCTGCAGCAGCGTTTCGGCGCGCTGCAGGTCTTCAGGGGTGTCGATGCCCGGCGGGAAGGGTTCGGGCGAGATCGCCACGGCGATCGGGTAGCCCGCTTCCAGCACGCGCAGCTGCTCCAGCGATTCCACCTGTTCCAACGTGCCCGGCGGCATCGAGGCGAACTGCTGCAGGAAGCCGGCACGGTAGCCATAGATGCCGATGTGACGCAGCCACTGGTGGCCCTCGGGCAGGATCTCGCGGCTGCGGGCGAAGCCGTCGCGATGCCAGGCGATTGGCGCACGGCTGAAGTACATGGCCTCGTTGCGCACGTTGCGCACCAGCTTGACCACGTTCGGGTCGAACAGCGTGTGTGCATCCTCGACCGGCGTGGCCAGGGTCGACATCGGCGCGCTGCCTTCCACCAGTGCCGCGGCGACGGCGCGGATGCCGGCGGCCGGTGCGAACGGTTCATCGCCCTGCAGGTTGACCACCACGGTGTTCTCAGCCCAGCCAGCGATACGCGCGCATTCGGCCAGGCGATCGGTGCCGGAGGCATGCGACGCCGCGGTCATCGCCACCCTCACTTCCTCCAGGCCGGACAACGCCTCGGCAATGCGCTGGTCGTCAGTCGCGACCCAGACCTCACCTGCGCCGGCCTGCAGCGCGCGGCGGGCCACATGCAGCACCATGGGCTCTCCGCCCAGCAGACGCAGCGGCTTGCCCGGCAGCCGCGAAGCGGCATAGCGGGCCGGGATGGCAACAACGAAGTCGGTCATGCGGGCGGTACTCGGCAGGCGCGATATAGCAGGAATGCGGCCGGCGGCGTGCATTTGCAAGCGCCGCACGGCCCCTCAGTTCGGTCGCAGCTTGTCCAGGCGATCGGTCAACGCGATCCAGAAAGCAGCGGGCATCTCGGCACGCAACGGCACGGCGTAATGCCAGTCATTGCCGAACGCGCGGCACTTCACAGCATCCTTTTCGGTCATCAGCACCGGCAACTGGCTGCCAAAGGACAGATCCTGCGGCTGGTAGGCGTGATGGTCAGCGAAGGCGTGCGGCACCACGCCGATCGCACGCGCGCGCAGCATGTCGAAGAAGCGTTGTGGATGGGCGATGCCGGCCACGGCATGCACGCGTTGACCCGCGAAGTACGAGAGCGGACGCGCCCGTCCACCGGCCAGTGGTTGTGCACTGTCGATGTGCAGGGCCATCGGCCATTGGCCGAAGCCGCAGGCCTGGGCAGCCGTCGCTTCATCCGCCTGGCCCAGGTTGACCACCCGGAAATCGCATTCGGCGGCGCGGCTGACCGGCTCGCGGAGCGGGCCGGCCGGGATCATCCGGCCATTGCCATAGCGGCGCTGGGCATCGACCACCTCGATCTCGATGTCCCGCGCCAGCCGGTAGTGCTGCAGGCCGTCATCGCAGACGATCACGTCGCAGCCGGCGGCGATCAACGCCTTGCCCGCGGCCACGCGATCACTGTCCACGCGCACCGGTACGCCGGTTTTCCAGGCAATCAGCACTGGCTCGTCGCCACCGAGGGCGGTCGGCGTATCGGCTTCCACCCAACGCGCCTTGTCCGCTTCTTCGCGGCCATAGCCGCGACTGGCCACGCCGGGCTTCCAACCCGCGGCCCGCAGGCGCTCGACCAGGGCGATGGTCAGCGGCGTCTTGCCGGTGCCGCCGGCGGTGATGTTGCCGACCACGATGACCGGCACCGCCAGCGCATGGCGCTTGCGCCAGCCACGCCGGTACAGGCGCCGGCGCAGCGCGGTGACGCCCGCGTACAGCGGTGCCAGCAATCGCATCGGCCACGGAACCGGGCTGCCGTCATACCAGTACGGCGGGGTCTGGGTACCTTTGCCCGCCATCAGTCCTGCCTTTCGCGGAACTGCATGTTGTGCAGGTGCTGGTACAGGCCGCCCATCGACAGCAGTTCCTGGTGGGTGCCACGTTCAACGATGCGACCATGGTCCATCACCAGCACCTGGTCGGCATGCTCGATGGTCGACAGGCGGTGCGCGATCACCAGCGTGGTGCGCTCGGGCATCAAGCGCTGCAGCGCATCCTGCACCAGACGCTCGGATTCGTTGTCCAGCGCCGCGGTGGCCTCGTCCAGGATCAGGATCGGCGCATCGCGCAGGATCGCGCGGGCGATCGCCAGGCGCTGGCGCTGGCCGCCGGACAGCAGCGCGCCATTCTCGCCCACCGGCGTCTGCAGCTGCTGCGGCATGCGTGCAATGAACTCCCAGGCATTGGCCGCCTCGGCGGCGGCACGGATCTGTTCGTCGGTTGCATCCATGCCATAGGCGATGTTGGCCGCGATGGTGTCATCGAACAGCATGACCTTCTGGCCGACGATGGCCACCTGCCTGCGCAGATCGGCCAAGGGGTAATCATCCAGGGCGACGCCGTCGAGCAGGATGCGCCCGCCGTTGGGCTCGTAGAAGCGCGGCACCAGCCGGATCAGGCTGGTCTTGCCGCTGCCGGAACGACCGACGATGGCGGTGACCGTGCCGGGCCTGGCAACGAAACTGATGTCGTCCAGGGCGATGCCGCTGTCTTCACGGTAACGCAGCATGACGTGCTCGAAGGCCAGTTCGCCGCGTACGCGCTGCACGGCGTGCGTGCCGTCGTCGCGCTCAACCGGCATGTCGATGATGCTGAACAGGCGCTCGGCAGCGGCCACGCCGCGCGAGATCGAGGTCTGCACGCTGGTCAGCCGGCGCAGCGACGGAATGATCGCCATCATCGAGGTCATCAGGCCCATGAACTGGCCCGCATTGAGCTTGCCGGCCAGCGCCTCGCGGGTGGACACCCACACGATCACCGCCAGCGCCAGCGCCGCCAGGAACTGGACCACGCTGGAGGCGGCCGCACGGGTTACTTCCACCTTCATGTTCAGCGCCAGCATGCGGTTGGCCAAGCGCGAGTAACGCGAGATTTCATGCTGCTGGGTGCCGTGCACCTTCACTTCCTGCTGCGCGGCCAGCGATTGCTCGGCGGTCTGCGCCATGGTGCCCATGCCGTCCTGGATGCCGCGGCTGATGCGCCGGTAGCGCTTGCCCACGTAGGAGACGATCACGCCGATCAGCGGCACCACCACCAGCATCGCCAGGGTCACCTTGACGCTCATCTGCAGCATCACCGCCAGCATGGCGATGATGGTCAGGGTATCGGCGACCACGGTCTTGAGCGCGTCGGCACTGGCCTGGGTAACCTGTTCGGTATCGAAGTTCAGGCGGCTGACCATCACCGGCGTCGCCTCGGCGTCGAAGTGCGAGGACGGCAGGTGCAGGTACTTCTGCAGCACCTGTTCGCGCAGGTCGCGGACCACGCTGCGGCCGGTCTTGGCCAGCGTGTAGTCGCTGACCCAGGTCGCCACGCTGCGCATCAGGAACAGGCCGAGGATGGTCAGCGGCAGGATCACCGCCATGCGCGGCTCAGGGTTGACAAAGCCCCGGTTGACCAGCGGCTCCATCAGCTTGGTGAAGTGATAGCCGGCCAGGGCTTCGACCACCATCGCGATGACCGCGCCGATCATGAAGACCCAGTAGGTGCGGGTATAGCCCAGCAGACGTTTGTAGATCGGCCACACTGGCGCGTGATGGGAACTCATGGACGCACCTCTGGCGCTGTTGCAATGGCGATACGACGGAAGCCGAGCTGGCCCAGCGCATCCTGCGCGGTGACCACGGCCTGGTAGGGAGTGCGCGCGTCGGCACGCAGCAGCACGGTCTGTTCACGGTCGCTGCCGGCGACAGCGGCGATCGTCTGCTTGACCGACTCGACGTCGCTGCGCAGCACTTCCTGATCGTTGACGAAGTAGCGACCGTCCGCGTTGATCAGCACGCTCAGCGAGCGCGGTGGCTCGTTGGTCTGCTGCTGGCTGGCGGTCGGCAGCTGCACCTGCAGGGTCGACCGCGCATCGAAGGTGGTGGTGACCACGAAGAAGATGATCAGCACCAGGATGACGTCGATCAGCGGCACCAGATCGATATGCGGTTCATCCTGGGACCGGTCGTTGCCGATACGCACGATCAGGCCTTTGCCGTGGCGGCGGAGGATGCGCGCGCGGCAGGAGCCGGGGCCATCACCCCCGGGCGACCGTCCAGCGTATCCAGCAGTGCACTGGCTTCCTGCTCCATCTCCACCACGTAGCCGTGGATGCGGCCCTTGAAGAAGCGGTGGAACATCAGCGCCGGGATCGCCACGATCATGCCGGTGGCGGTGCACACCAGCGCCTTGCCGATACCGCCGGCAAGCTGGTTCACATCCCCCACGCCGTGGTCGAGGATGCCCAGGAACATCTGGATCATGCCGACCACGGTGCCGAGCAGGCCCAGCAACGGGCCGGCCGAGGCGATGGTGCCCAGCGCGTTGAGGAAGCGCTCCATGCGGTGCACCAGGTGGCGACCGGTGTCTTCGATGCGCTCGCGGATCTGGTCGCGCGGGCGGTTGCGCGCTTCCAGTGCGGCGGCCAGCAGGGCGCCCAACGGCGAATTGGCCCGCAGGGTCTGCAGGTGCGCCGGGTCGAGCTTGCCGCGCGCAGCCCAGTTGCGCACTTCCTGGCCCAGGCCAGGCGGCAGCACCTCGTTACGCCGCAGGGACCAGAAACGCTCCAGGACGATCGCCAAAGCCAGTACGCCCAACAGCAGCAGCGGCACCATCGGCCAGCCACCGGCCTTGACCAGTTCCCACACGTTTCAACCCTCCGGCCCAACGGCCGCTTGTTCGATCGGCGATAGGATAGCAGCCGACCGTGCCCGCCCAGCGGCATCCCACCACCGGGCTGCGTGGATACGCTGTTCACGCAGCTGCAGGCCTTGTGCACCAAGCCATACGCGGATCGCCCCGGACTCGGCGGTGGACAGCACTTCGGCGCCGGCCGCCTGCCAGCGCTGCACCACGTCACGCTTCGGGTGGCCAAAACGGTTCTGGTGCCCGGCCGAGACCAGCGCCAGCTGCGGCGCCACCGCCTTGACCCAGCCCCCAGTAGAGCTGCCTCCGCTGCCGTGATGGGGCACCAGCACTACGTCCGCACGCAGCGCATCGGCAGCGCCCTGCTGCAGCGCCTGCTCGCCCTGCCGGCCAATGTCGCCGGGCAACAACACCACACCGTGTGCGCCGGCAACCCGCAGCACGCAACTGGCTTCGTTGTCGGCGCCCTTCATGCCGGCGGCCGGGAAAGCCGCAGGCGGATGCAGCACCTGGAAATCGACCCCGTCCCATTGCCAGCGCAGCCCCGCTTGGCAGGTGCCGGCAGTGGCAATCGCACTGCCCCGTGGCGCCAGGACGTCCAGTCCCGGCAGTTGCCGGCGCAGCGCTGCCAGGTTGCCGCTGTGGTCCAGATGGTCGTGACTGATCATCACCCGCGTCGGTGGCACCTGCCCCAACGCCCGCACCGTCGGCAGCAGCATCCGCTCCTCGCCCTCGCTGCCTGCTGGAGGGCCGACGTCGTACCAGAGTGCGTGGTGGGCGGTCCGCAGCAGTACCGCCGTGCCCTGGCCGACATCGTGCACCACCAGTTCCAACTCCCCTTGCTGCGGCGCCGAGCGTGCCGGCCACAGCAACGGCAGGCACAGCAATGACCCGGCAAGCACCGCCCCCGCCCCGCGTGGCAACAGCCACCAGAACACCCCCAGCAGCGCCGCCGGCAACGCCCAGGCGGGCCCCTGCGCCAGCCACCACATCGCCTGCGGGTGCTCGGCCAACGGCTGCATCAGCTGCCAACTGGCATCGAACACCCAGGCTGCCGCGCGCCAAGGCCACTGCCCTGCTCCGCTGCGCAGGGCCTCCAGAGCGGTTCCCAGCAGAGCCAAAGGCACTACCAGCAGGCTCCACAGCGGAATGACCGGCAGGTTCACCAGCGGCCCCAGCCGTGCGGTGCCGCCAAACAGCGCCACTGCCAGCGGCAGCAGAGCGACGCTGGCCACCCCCTGTCCTGCGAGAGCGCCGCGCAGCATTGCGGCGAACCCCTTCGGCCGTCCCTGTGGCAGGCACCACAACAACCACAGGACACCGCCGAAACTGAGCCAGAAGCCTGCAGACAGCACCGACAGCGGGGCCGGCAACAGCATCGCCAGCGCGGCAAGCGCCAAGCCCTGTGCCACCGTCACCGGGCGGCGGACGACGCGTGCCAGGGCCACCACCGCGATCATCAACGCGGTGCGCACGGTCGGCAGCTCGCTGCCCGCAACAACGGCATAGCCGGCCGCTGCCACCGCTGCCGCACAGGCCGCCGCCTGCGGTCGTGGCCAGAACCCGGCAAGCCCCGGCCAGGATCGCCAGAGAACAGAACACAGCAATGCGGCGAAGCCCGCCACCAGACCCACATGGAAGCCGGAAATGGCGATCAGGTGGGTCAGGCCCAGCGCGCGCAGCTGCGCCCAGTCGATATCGGACAGGCCACGCGTATCGCCCAGCGCCAGCGCCTGGATGAACCGCGCCGAGGGATGTGCGATCTGCCTGGCGATGGCCGCACTGGTGCGCTCGCGCCAGGCGGGCAGACCATGTGCGGGACGCAGCTGCCGCGTAGTGCGGGCATCACGCACGTTGCCACTCGCTGCCAGCCCACGCAGCAGCGCATGCCGCTCGCCATCGAAGCCACCCGGGTTGATGCGTGAGCGTGGCGGTCGCACGCGCAGCGACAACTGCCAGTCCGCGCCGGCGTGCAGGCGATGTCTCTGATCAACCCCAGCGTTGGTCGCCCCACCCCGTGGCGCGTGCCAGAGCACCTGCAGCCGCTTGCCACGCAGCATCGGCATCGCATCGGACGCATCGACCCGGAACTCGAACCGGGTGTATCCAGGCGCTTCCTTCGGCAGGTCGACAACCTGACCCTGGACCAGCACATCCTGCGCAGCAGCACCGGCCGGCAGCTGCGCCTGCAGCGCCCAATACCCATGGCAGCACGTCCAGGCCAGGCCGAACAGCAGCGCAGCCACCGCGCGTCCTCGCCAGCGCAGCACCCAGCCCAGCGCCGCCACGTTGGCCGCCAGAACAGACAGCCACAGCGGCGGCAACACCGGCAACAGCACGCAGGCCAAGGCACCGGTGACCAGCGCGGCTGCGCACGCGGGGCCGAGCAATGGCGACAAGATCCGATCGGCAGCCATCGACACAGCGTGCCGAGGCAGGGCCTCACGCAACCATCAGGCAACTCCCTGCGGCTTTGTCAGCGCCTGACTAACGACGCACGCTGCCGCGGTGGAAGTTGACCCGGAAACTGGCGCCGCCTCCAACGGCCTCGCCTACGCTCACCGTGCCGCCGTGGTGCTGCACGATTTCCTTGACCAGGTGCAGACCCAGGCCGCTACCACTGCCAGCAGCGCGCAGCCGATGGAACGGCTCGAAGATCGCCTCGCGGTCACCGACCGGCACACCGGCGCCCTGGTCGCTGACTTCCAGCAGGCCCTGCCGGTCCAGACGCACGCAGATGGTGCCGCGCCCACCGCCGTGGACGATGGCGTTGTGCACCAGGTTGGCGATCACCCGGCCCAGGGCCAGGCCATCGCCATGGATCCATACCGGCGTTTCCGGCGCATCCACTTCGAAGCCATAGCCGGCGCCAACGACCAGCGGCGCGAGGTCGGCGGCCGCTTCGCGCACGACATGCGCCAGGTCCAGCCGCTGCAACGCGGCGATGTTCCTGTCCAGGCGCTGCAGGTCGAGCAGATGCTCGGCGACATTGCCGAGACGAGCGACATCGGTCAGCAGCTGCGATTTCAGCTCCCCCTGCGGCAACTGCGACAGGCGCGCCTGTACCACCGCAATCGGCACCCGCAGTTCATGCGCGGCATCGGCGAGGAATTTATCGCGCGCTGCGTAGCCCTGCTGCACCTTGTCGATCGCATCGTTGAACGCTTCGACCAGAGGCGCCACCTCGGTCGACACCAGCTGCGCGTCCAGGCGCGCACCAGGCTGGCCGATATCCAGCTCCTTGGCCTGCTGCGCGGACCGGCGCACGCCACGCATGGCGCGATGGATCACCGTCGGCATCACCAGCAGCGTGACCACGATCAACGGCAGGAAGAACCACAGGCCGATCAACCGCAGCACCATCAATGCGCCATCCAGCAGGCCGCCCTTCGGCGCCCCGCCCACCATCACCGTGATGCGGCGGCCGTCTTCGTTGCGGATCATCACCCGGGCCACGTCCAGGTAAGGCGGTACCAGCGAACCCAGCTCGGTGGCACCCAGTGTCGGCAGGCGGGCCAGCAGCGGCGCGTGGATGGCAGGCAGCGTGCCGCGCTGCAGCCATGCACCGCGATCATCCACTGCGGCGAACCACAGGTTGCCGCCGGCACGCGCGTCGAGCTTCTGCCAGCGTGCTTCGTCCAGCACCAGCCGGCCGCCTTCGCTGTGCACGGCGTTGGCCGCGCTCTCGGCCATGAACATGTCCATGCCCCAGGTGTCCTTGTCGCCCCAGGTCAGGATCAGCGCGACAACGGCAAACAACACCGTGAAGGCCTGCGCCAGGAACAGCCGCCACGCCAGCCCCAGGGTGATCGAACGGATCGGTCGTGCCATCTCAGGCCTCCGCCAGCAGGTAACCGACGCCGCGGATCACGTGGATCTCCACGCCTGCCCCGGCCTGCTGCAGCGCCTTGCGCAGCTTGGAAATATGCGCGTCGAGTGCATTGGACTGGATCTCATCATCGAACCCGTACACCGCCGCTTCCAGCGCACTGCGGGTGACCGTGCGCCCCTGCCGCATCGCCAGCGCCTGCAGCACCAGCACCTGCCGACGCGGCAGTGCGACCGGCTGGCCATCCACCTGCGCCTGCAGCGATTCGAAATCAAACTCCAGCCGGCCCAGCCGCAACCGGGGGGTCACCATCGCCGACGGTCGACGCGAGACGGCGCGGATGCGCGCCATCAGCTCTTCGATCGCCACCGGCTTGACCAGATAGTCATCGGCACCGACATCCAGCCCCTCCACCTTGTCCGACAGCCCACCCTTGGCAGTGAGCATGATCACCGCCAGGTTCGGCCGCAGCGCACGGGCAATCGCCACGAAGCCCACGCCATCACCATCGGGCAGTTGCCGATCGAGCAGCATCAGCTGATGCACCGGCTCACGCAGGGCGAGCGCAGCCTCGGCCAAGCTGCCGACCACGTCGGCGACCACACCCTGGCGCTCAAGCCCGGACTGCAGGGCTCGCGAGAGATCGGGGTCATCTTCGACCAGGAGAATGCGCATCGGGGGCTCGGCAACCGGAAACGGTGCCGATCATAGTGCCTTCGGCGTGCAGGTGGCGGCGATGCCAGCAGATTGCGCCTGCGCAATGTTCCGACAATGTTGCGCGCGCAGCATGCATCGCCATCCCTGCAACGCACTACATCGATGACCTCACTGTCCCCCGCCCTGCTGCGCCCCCTGCTGTGCACCGTCGCTCTCTCCACGCCGCTGCTGGCAAACGCGCAGGAACAGGCTCCGGGGGTGCAGGCCGGCATCACCTTCGGCGCGACCACTGGCGCCTACGCACACTATGACGACAAGCCGCTGGTGCTGCCGGCGCTGTCCTGGCAGGGCAAGCGCTTCTTCGCCAGCCCTGGCTCGCTCGGCATGAACCTCTACAAGGCCGATGGCCTGCGCCTGTCGGCGGTAGCGACGCCCTACACGTTGCGCTTCAAGACCGACGACGTGAACGATCCGCAGCTGCGCCGCCTGCACAGCCGGCAGATGTCGGCGATGGTCGGCATCAATGCCGACTACAGTGCGGACTGGGGTGCGGTGGCGGCCAGCGTGAAGCGCGAAGTGAGCGGGCACGGCGGCGGCGTTGAATCCAGCCTGCATTACAGCTATCCGATCCAGGCCGGCCGTTTCACCTGGGTGCCGCGCGTGGGCGTGGTGCATTCCAGCGCCCGCCTGCTCGACTACTACTACGGCATCAGCGACGAGGAAGCACTGCGCTCCGGGCTGGCAGCCTACAAGCCCGGCAGTGCCACCTCGCCGAGCCTGCAGATCGCGGTCAGCACGCCGCTGGGTACGAAATGGCGCGCGACCGGCGTTGTCGCCAACCAGTGGTTCGGTGATGCCGTCGAGGACAGCCCGATGGCACGGCGCAGCAGCCAGACCTCCGCTTTCATCTCGCTGATGCGCGCATTCTGACCGAACCTGCATCCGCCCCACGGACAACAAGGATCCCGCATGGCCGCCGTCACCCCCACCGCCGATGCCAACGCGATCCTGCGCGCACCGGATCTGGACAGCGCCGAGCGCGCCTACCTGGGCCTGTTGCCGGACATGGATCATGTCGATGCACTGACCCGACGTGCGCTTGGCCTGTCGCGCGCTGCCGATGCCGCGCGCGGCTATGCCCTGTCGATGACCTTGGTCGGCCTGCGCCTGCAGGAACTGGAGATGGGCGAGCCGTGTGCGGCCGAGTATCGGCAGGCAACGCTGCGCAGCCTGCGCCAGGCCTTCACTGCGGCCTGAGCGTCCCGTCAGCGGAAGGTCGTCCAGGCCAGCACCGCAGACAGCAGTGCGACCCAGATCACGGCCTTGAAGGTGCCTTCCAGCATGTTGCCGCCGAACAGCAGTTCGATGATCGGGTCAGGCCGGGAAACGGGAGCATGGTCACTCATGGTGGCGTCCTGAGGTTTGGGAACTGCGTCACCTATGATAGAAAAGCTTGACATTCCTGTTGCTGTTTCCGGTATGGTCGATGCAACGCGGCGTTCAAGGATGATCGATGCTCAAGCGTGCACTGTTTCCCGTAGTCGCCCTGCTGCTGGCCGCACTGGTCATCATGCTCTCCTGGCAGAACCGCCAGTTGCGGCAGGTCAACGAACAGATGGCGGCGCAGCTGCAGCAGACCCAGCTGGATGCACATGGTCTTGCAACCGGCACCCGACCTGAACTGTTAACGCTGCGGACGACGCAGCAGACCCATGTCGATATCGGTGGCCACCGCGCCGTGCCGCAGATCCTCTACTTCTTCTCTACCGCCTGCCGCTACTGCCTGGCCTCAGTGCCACAGCTGCAGCAGATCGCGGCTGCACGTGGCAGCGCCGAACTGGTCGGCGTCGGCCTGCCACCGTATGACCAGCTCGCCGACTACGCCGGCAAACACGCGCTGGCGTTTCCGATCGCCGTCGACGATCAGGGCGAAGTCTCCAAGCGTTACCGCGCAACGCTGACACCGATGCTGATGGTGCTCGCCGCAGATGGCAGCGTCGCCTACAAGCATGTCGGCCAGCTCGACACAGAGACGGTACAGGCCGTCGCCAAGGCAATGAATCCGGGAAGCCACACCAACTGAAGGAGATACACATGATCGGGAAGAAAGCGCTGTTCTCGTCCGTCGCCGGTATCGTCATCGTTGCTGCAATGTCATTCGGTGCCGCACAGGCCTTCGCCACACCGGTGAAGACCGGCTTTGCACCGGGTTGCAAGGAGCATCCCAGCTGCCCGTACGGCAATGCTGGCTCCCACGGCCTGCTGGTCTGCTGCGATCCGATGTGATCCACCTCGACACTCTGCAAAGGAGATACAGATGATCGGAAAGAAGAAGCTGTTCTCGTCCATTGCCGGCATCGTCGTGGTTGCCGCGATGTCATTCGGTGCCGCGCAGGCCTTCGCCACTCCGGCCAAGGCCGGGTTCGCACCGGGCTGCGAGTTCACCCCGGGTTGCCCGTATGGCGGTTCAGGGCACTGGTCCGGCCCGCGCCTGTGCTGCGATCCGCTCTGAGCCTGCTTGAAGGTTCCAGCCATGTCGTGACCTGAGCCCAGGCTTCCCGGCCAAACGGGGTCACTTCCGGGCAAATGGGCCGGACTGCCTTCACAGGCGGCCCGGCCCTTTTCATGATCGTGTCCTGCAGCTGCCCCGACCCAGCCCGGATTCATCCTTGCTGGCTCTCGTTGGCACGCGCTTTTCCAGCCTTCGTCGCATACCGGTTTCACACCGCAGGCCACGGTGCAACGCTGGACTCCCTTCTCCGGAGCACCGTGCCATGCCGATGCTTGCCTTGCTGCTGTTGATGGCCGGTCTATGCAACCGCGACGCCGACACCGGAAGCGATTCGCTGCGATTGCAGATCCTGCAGGCCGATGCCCAGCGTGCCGCCAGCGAGCCAGCCACGCACGGGCAGACGGAGCGCCAGAGCGTACAGATCCTGCGCCTGAGTGCGGATCGCGTGCTGCAGGTGGCCCATGATCGGGGGCACACTGAAGCGCCTGCGGGACAGCGCGGGCAAGCGCACTCCCGGGGCTTCATGCAGCTGTGGCAGCGCGTGGAAGGTCATTGGCAGCTGCAGCGCAGCGCCAGTGTCGAGCAACGCGGTTGATGATGACAGCAACCGGCCAGGCGCAGACGAGCGCGAATCGCAGGCACAAAAAAACCGGCCCAGGGCCGGCTTTCATCGTGTCCACCGCTGCTTCGGCGATGCCGGGAACCGGTGGTGGGCGGTACAGGGTTCGAACCTGTGACCCCTACCATGTCAAGGTAGTGCTCTACCGCTGAGCTAACCGCCCAAAAATTCCGTACAGCCCGCAGGCTGGTGCTTCTACGTAAAAACCCGGCGCCAGGGCCGGGCTTTTGATCCTCACGACAGCCCCCTGGGGGACTTCGTGGTGGGCGGTACAGGGTTCGAACCTGTGACCCCTACCATGTCAAGGTAGTGCTCTACCGCTGAGCTAACCGCCCGTTTGTTGCTTCTGCAGCGCCGCGATTGCGTCGGTGCAGGCCGCGTATATTACGGATGGCGACCGGCAAGCGCAATACTTTTGTGAAGAAAAGCCGCTTTACCGCGTTCAGCCCAGGCTGGCTTCCTTCAGCTGCCTGATCTGGTCGCGGACCCGGGCGGCATCTTCGAATTCCAGGTCTTTGGCATGCTGGTACATCCGCTGCTCCAGCGCCTTGAGGCGAGCGGCCAACTGCGCCGGACTGAGCGACCGGTAGTCGGCCGCATCCTCGGCCACGCCGGAACGGCCTTTGCCCTTGCCCTTGCGGGCCTCCTTCTCGGCGGCATCCGAGCGCGCGCCCTCCAGCACATCGACAATCGGCCGCAAGACCGAGCGGGGAATGATGCCGTGCTCCTGGTTGTACTCGACCTGCTTGGCGCGACGACGGTCGGTCTCGTCAATCGCCGCCTGCATCGAACGGGTGATCCTGTCTGCGTACAGGATCGCCTTGCCGCGCACGTTGCGGGCCGCACGGCCGATGGTCTGGATCAACGAACCGGTCGAGCGCAGGAAGCCCTCCTTGTCCGCATCCAGAATCGCGACCAGCGAGACCTCGGGCATATCCAGCCCCTCGCGCAGCAGGTTGATGCCGACCAGCACATCGAACTTGCCCAGACGCAGATCGCGGATGATCTCCACGCGCTCGACGGTATCGATGTCCGAGTGCAGATAGCGAACGCGGATACCGTGCTCGGTCAGATACTCGGTGAGGTTCTCGGCCATGCGCTTGGTCAGGGTGGTGACCAGCACGCGGTCACCGGCCTTGATCCGCTCGTTGGCCTCACTCATCAGGTCATCGACCTGGGTGCCGACCGGGCGGATCTCCACCACCGGATCGATCAGGCCGGTCGGGCGAACCACCAGCTCGGCCATGTCCTCGCCAGCCTCACGGAATTCGTAAGGGCCCGGCGTCGCCGACACGTAGATACTGCGCGGGCAGCGCGCTTCCCATTCCTCGAAACGCAGCGGCCGGTTGTCCAGCGCCGACGGCAGGCGGAAGCCGAACTCGACCAGGGTTTCCTTGCGCGAACGGTCGCCCTTGAACATGGCGCCGATCTGCGGAATGGTCACATGCGATTCGTCTATCACCAACAGCGCATCAGCCGGCAGGTAATCGAACAGGGTCGGTGGCGGCTCGCCCGCGTTCTTGCCGGTCAAATGCCGCGAGTAGTTCTCGATGCCATTGCAGAAGCCCACTTCGGCCATCATTTCAAGGTCGAACTGGGTGCGCTGGGCCAGGCGCTGCGCCTCGACCAGCTTGTTCTGCGCGTACAGCTGCTCCAACCGTTCCTTCAGCTCGACCTTGATGGTCTCCACCGCCGCCAGCACCCGTTCACGCGTGGTCGCATAGTGGGTCTTCGGGTACACCGTGAAGCGCATCAGGTTGCGCATGGTCTCACCGGTGAGCGGATCGAACATCGTGATCTTTTCCACCTCGCCATCGAACAGTTCGATGCGCAGGGCCTCGCTGTCCGATTCCGCCGGGAACACGTCGATCACTTCACCACGCACGCGGAAGGTACCGCGCTGCAGCTCGTATTCATTGCGCGTGTACTGCAGCTGGGTCAGGTGATTGATCAGGTCGCGCTGGTCGATGCGCTCGCCCTTGGACAGGATCAGGCGCAGCGACAGGTAGTCTTCCGGCGCGCCCAGGCCGTAGATGGCCGACACGGTCGCCACCACGATCGCATCCGGTCGCGACAGCAGGGTCTTGGTCGCCGCCAGCCGCATCTGTTCGATGTGCTCGTTGATCGAACTATCCTTCTCGATGAAGGTGTCCGACGACGGCACGTAGGCTTCCGGCTGGTAGTAGTCGTAATAGCTGACGAAATACTCCACCGCGTTGTGCGGGAAGAACGCCTTGAACTCACCGTACAGCTGCGCGGCCAGGGTCTTGTTCGGCGCCATGATCAGCGTCGGCTTCTGGATCTGCTGGATGACGTTGGCGATGGTGTAGGTCTTGCCCGAGCCGGTCACGCCCAGCAGGGTCTGCTTGGCCACGCCAGCCTCGAAATTGCTGGTCAGCTTGGCGATGGCATCGGGTTGGTCGCCCGCCGGCGAATACGGCGAGACAAGCTGAAAACTGTCGCTCATGGTGTTGCCAGGTCCCGGGGAAGGTAAGTATAAGGGGCGTCCGGTGACGGTCGGCTGAGGGGAAGCCGGGGAGACCGGCAGGGGAATGCCTGATGGTGGGCCCCATTGAAAGGGGCGACGCTCGCTCCATGTCCACCCCCTCCTGGAAACACCCGCCTGCACACCCGCCCGCCCAGGGCATGCAACTGGTTGAACTGATGATGGTTGTTGCCGTCCTTTCGGTAATGCTGGCGGCCGGATGGCCGGCGATGCAGTCACTGCTGCTACGCCAGCGTGCCGACGCACTGCAGCTGACGCTGCATGCCAGTCTCTCCAGCGCGCGCAGCCAAGCGCTGATCCGGCGTGAACTGATCGGCGTGTGCGCCAGCGAAGACGGGCATCAGTGCACGGACGACTGGAGTGCTGGCTGGATCATCTATCGCAGTGGCCTGCGGCGGGACCCACCAGCAACGCCGGAAGCCATCCTGGCCCATCACCGTGGCCGCGACGATGTCTCGATCCTGGCACACGCCAGCAGCGGACGGCCGCTCCTGTTTTTCCAGGCGGATGGGCGAAGCCCCGGCGCCAATCTGACCCTGCGCATCTGCGCTGGCAGACACCTGCACGGCAAGCTGGTGGTCAACAATGGCGGGCGTACCCGCAGTGAACGCAGCAACCGCGATCTGCCGTGCTGAACAGAGCAAAGAAAAGCAAAAAGCCGCGATTTCTCGCGGCTTCTGCAATATCTGGCGCCCGAAGTTGGACTCGAACCAACGACCCCCTGATTAACAGTCAAGTGCTCTAACCGGCTGAGCTATTCGGGCGGGGAGGCGCATTGTACTGGTCGAATCCTGGAAGATCAACACCCACTACCAACAATCGGAAACCGCTCCTTCCGAGGTTTTCCGGTTGGCCTGGTCGAGGGTCAGCTTGCCGCAGCTGTCCTTGACCTGCGTACCCGCGGGAGACGCCGTGATCGTGAACGTGGAACCATCTCCGTTGTAACTCAGGTCGTATCGCGTCGCCCCGCCTTCGCGCGGCGAGACCTTGCTGGGCAGGGTGTAGCCCGAATAGGAATTGTTGCTGGAGTGATAGCGCTCCGCACGTTGCGCGTACTCGGCCAGGTCCGCTTTGGCTACTGCACGGTGTGATCGAAGTACGTACTGCTGGTACGAAGGAATCGCGATGGCCGCCAGGATGCCGATGACGATCACCACGATCATCAATTCGATCAACGTAAAGCCCGCTGAGCGATGAGGCGCACGGAAAGACTGCATGGATGTGGATCCTCGCACAGGGGTCACTGGAGCTGCCGCCAGGATTGGCGACCGCAGGGATAAGGCAGATACAGCGACTGGCTGCCAGCGGCGCCTACCACCATCCAGCATGAGCTGCCCCCGGGCGGACCTTCCTTGCCACTACCCAGACGCGGTATGACCGACAGGGATACGTCCTTGACCGGAGCGGTTCCCTCGGTCTTCATCGACAGGCCCGCTGTACCCGGCGCCGGCTTGACACCCGTGGGGGAACCGGTCCGGACATTCTCCAGGGCAGGCGCACCGGTCAGCGAGGAAAGACCAAACAGCCAGTTCGAACCACTCGTCGAGCAGCCCACGGATTCCAGATTGGGGACATAGGTCGGCATGAACATGATGCCGCTGACCAGCAGTGGATTACCAACGAACCGCTCACCGTTGCTCGCAGGCAGGTTGATCATCCACCCTCGCGCATTGGCCGGCGCAGTCCCTGCCACAATCTTGCGCGCCTCGGCGCCCGTCGCCGGAACATCCGCGGTATAGGGCGTCAGATTGGCCGCGGTCAAGGTCGATGTGACCCTCTTCCCGCCGATGTCATTGACCGCATACAACGCCTGTCGTGAGGTATCGTCCTTGTCACTGTAGAACGAGAAGCTGCCCGTACCGAAATACAGCATCACACCACCCGATGGACCGGTCGCAGCGGTCATGCCACCCGTGATCGGCTGGCGGAAGTTTCGCGCGCTGGTGTCCTGGCTGACCTGGGTGGTGAATACGGGAACGGTCAGCGCCGTGTCGGAACTATCGGTAAGGTCGAATTTCCAGATGGCGCCGCGCTGATCGGCGGCGTAGACGGTATCGGCAAGACCATCGCGACCGCGCAGGTCCTGGCTGTCACCACGCCAGCGATCCACCACCACCACGTTGCCCAACCCATTGTCTCCGGAGATATTGGCTCCCGAGGCATTGCTTTCTACCGCCTCGATCATCCGCGTGGCGCCGGACGCCATATCCACGACGAACAGAACGGCCTTGCGACTGGCACTGTTATAGCCGTTGCCGAAGATCGCCTTCCATGCAACCGTCTTGCCTTCCTTCACCGGCACGATCACCGGCTTGCCCAGCACGAAGCCGATGTTGTTGCGCACGCCCTCGGCCAACGACATGTTCAGGTCGCTGATCTCCCAGAGTGCTTGGCGCGTGCCAAACGCTGCCGGGTCACTCACGTCCAGCGCGAATACCGAGCGTCCACCAGCGCCAGCCGTACCGACCAGTCCCGTCTGCCAGGTGCTGCCGACGAGCATGTCCGAGATGGTGATTGGACCGTCGACGAAATAGCGATGGCGGAAGGTCTGATCAGCGGTATCCGGTTTGTACGGGAACAGCAGGTTGGCCATGTGGCCCAGCGAGGTTGACGGAATGTACGCAAAGCGCTCGGTCCCTCCCGTACTGTCCATCTCACCCGATGCCCCCATGCCACCATCGAAGGCATGCAGCATGCCGTCATTGGCACCGACGTACACCGTGTAACGACCACTCTTCGCCTTGGTGTCCAGGTACTTGGCATAGCTGACGGCATAATCGGTGCCGAGCTGGCGATAGCCATAGTCATCGATAGGCGAACTGACCACCGGGGCCGAATTGACGATGTCGCCCAGCGGCGTGGTCCGGTCGCGGTACTTGCCGCCGCTGCGCTTTTCCATCGTCGTATCCGCTTTCAGATAGCGGATGGCCGTGTCGATATCAGCATCAATGGACTTCAGCTTGTCAGTCGAGCACACCAGCATCTCTGCGTACTTGCCATCCGGCTTGCTGCACAGATCGGCCAGGCTGATGTCGGCCGAACCGAAGTCAACCAGCGTACCCGCTTTGTTGGCCACGATGCGGCGACCCGTTGAAGCGAGTTTCGTTGACGCCTCCCAGGCCTCGCTGAACACAGCGACCTGGTCACTGTTGATCTTTACGGTCGACGCCTTCAGCTTGCTCGACCAATCGGTCGCACCATTGCGGATGTCATAGCTTGGCGTCACCGACAGCGAACCTGCGCCAATGCGGGCGCCGGTCATGCCAATGGTTCCCGACGACGACTTGCCGCCGGAAATCGAGGCCAACACACGTCGCATCGCCTCGGTTACATCGGCAGGCGTCTGAGCATTGATGAATTCACCACGACTGTTGAGCGCGGCGTGCCAGATCTCATCGATGACCGTTCCATCGTCCACCGTCGACGGATCAGGGCTGCCGTTCCAGTTCGGCGGATTCTTGTACGGATCCGCCGTGGCGGCAGCATTCACGCCGTAAATCCGCCCCTGAGCACCAAGCGTGACACCGTAGAAATTCATGTGCAGATCGGCCTGGCAGTCCAGTCGCTTCCACTCCGCGCTGCCTTGGGACAACGTGCCGCAGCGCTCGTCCACCGGCACCTGCCCCTTGGGGAAGCCGGTATCGGAACGAAGCGGCGTCTTGCTGCCCGAGTAATAGGCCGCAGTGATGTCGGCCATCGTATTGTTGTAATTGTCGGCGAAGGGCAGTGTCGGCAGATTCACGGTATTGACCGCGTCCGCGTTGGCGAACGAGCCATTCGGATAGTTCTTGGAATTCGTATAGCCGTCCGTGAACAACATGCCGCCATTGCGCTGGCAAGCGCGGATGACGGGCGCGCCGTCATCGGTGCGGCGGAACTGTTCGGCCAGATACTCCACAGCACGTCGGTTGGGCGTGCCACTGATCGGCTTCAATCCGTAGATCTGCTGATAGAGATCGGCGCGGTTAGTCACCAGATCATGCATCTTCACGTTCTTCAAGTCATTGATCGTGAAGTAACCCACCCGCATGTTGTCGATGCCGTACAACGCCTCGGTAGAGGCACCGACAATGGCCAGCGTGCGGCTGCGGTGATACTGGAACCAATTGGCGAAGTTCTGCACCGCAGTATCGTAGGCACCATCGATGCTGTAGTTGTCCTTCTTGATCTGATAGCGGCGCAGATTGCACTTGGGCCCACAGGCACCCGTGATCACCGGTCGATTCGCATCGTCCAGCTTGTATCCGTAGGGCGCAGGTGAATTCTCCGGCAGATAGAAGGTCGCCGGGAAGTACTGCACGCCATACTGCACCGCAGAGCTGAAGTCGCGCGAAGCGGTACGCCAACTGCCGCCCTGGTAGTACGCATTGTCGGTTCCCGCCAGATTGGGAATCTTCATTCCATCGACGAACTGGAACCCTTCATTATTCCTCGAACGGACACTGGTCATGTCGTACGTGATGTCGTACCCCGCAAATCCGGAGCGCGGGTCGACACGCGCCGCCGTCTTGCTGGCAGCGTCCCAACGGGTTCCATCGGCCCTCAGCCACGGCTTGTAGCTGACGGACGGGTTGTAATAGCTTGCGTTGTAGACGTGCGAGCGGGCAAAGCCGAAGATATCCAGCGGTGGGATCGCGCGTCCATACGAATAGCGCTCGTTGTATTGACTGTGCGCGTAAAGGTAGAGGTAGCAATCGACTGAACTGGAGCTGCAGTCCTGGCCGACACTGTAGAAGCTGCCGTTGTTGTTGAAGAAACTGCCCGTCGTTTTGGTGAAGATCAATCGCCCGTCACCACCCGGGAACATGCGCTCGAAGGTCATCGAATTCGAGTCATCCACCGCCATGATGAACGCAGGCGGTGTCTGCACCTGCACGTTCAAGGGCTCCTGCGCCAACACACCCTGCGCCTGCGCGGCCATCAGGGTATGCACCAGGTAGCCGCCGGCGGCGACAACGGCAAGGCCTACGCCCGCCAGGATCCTGCGATTTCGCGTGTTCATGGGTTCCCCACCCTCACAGCTTGAATACGGTGTCGACCGCCGAGCGCGATGTCGCGTCGGCAGCGGTGTCGCCGGCGTACGTGGTGATCTGGTAGACCGGTGTTGCGGCCTCCAACGGCTTGCCCATGTCCAGCGCCCCCTCTCCCTGGATGCAGCCCTGGATCTGCCGGACCTTCACTGCCGGCTTGTTGCCCAGCTTGGTCTTGGCGACCCAGTCCGAAGGATCGAAGCCGTCGTCGCAGCGTTGATCGATGTCGGCCGAAGTAACCGCCGGGCTGTCACCCGGCGACTGGCGATTGGCAATCTTTTCCACGGCATTCTCGGCACTGCGGGCGGCGCCCTCGGCATTCTGGAAAGCCACGTTGCCAGCACGGTAACCGGATGCCATGCGCTCCTGCATGCCGGCCACCTGCATGCCTATGACACCCAGCAGCGCAAGCATGATCAGCAGAATCAGCGCGACATAGAGCACGGCACCACGCTGCCGGACAGGGGCAGAGAAAGTGCGGCGCGAAGACAGCTTGATGGAGCGCATGGTCGTCAATTCCCGAACAGGCGGTTGCGCAACGCAACGGAAACTTCATAGGCGCCACGGTGGCGCTGGTCATACGGATCGCCCGGCGCGATGGTCACACCAAGCACGCCCAGGTAGGTGGCTGCCGAACCCGGAGCCTGCGCCGACGCCCGCTGCGGGCTGCGGGCAAGCAGCCCCACCTGCACCATGCCTACGCGACGCCACGCGCCAACGGCGGTCGCGTCCACTGCGGTACTGATGTCGCTGGCCACGCGCTGGTCGACGATGCGGCCGCTGGGCGGCGTGGAAAGAGAAATATCCGGTGTTGCATCAAGGCCGTACAGCAACTGCATGCTCTCGATGCCCTCCACCAGTTCCTCGCCGTCACCGTAGCCACCGGCACCGTTGGCGCGGGCGCGGTACAGGGCCGGCTCGTTGTTGCCATTGCTCGCGATGTAATACACCAGGCCATCGGCGCGATACAGCATCGTCATCGCGTTGTTGACGGAGTAGCCGGTCAGATCCAGCTTCTCGATCTTGACCGTGGATCCACTGATGCTGGCCGGGAACACATCGGCGCGAGTGCAATCGGCCAGAGCGAACACCGTCGGAGTGCCGGCAGCACCCGCCTTCAGGCGCGCCATGCCATCACTGGACACCGTCACCGTAGTTGTAGTGCCATCCACACCGACGCCTGTCACAACCGCCCCTTCCGGGCTCAGCAGGCGAAGCACAAGCACATCACTGCCCGGCAATGGCGCCGGCTTCAGGCTGCTGATGCTCTTGGGCATGGATATCGCCGCGCTCCACGTGCGCCCCAGTGTCAGTGTATTGGTCGGGGCGGTGCCTGCGGCCTCATACCCCTGCACCGGTACCGAGAAATCCAGCGGATCTCCACTGCCAGCGGCGACACCAAGGTTGTAGCGGACATCGCCGGTGTTCTTGATCACATGTGCCTGGTCGTTCACGCAACCAAAGTGACCTGCCATGCGCAAGTCACGCTGCAGGAAGTCCAATGCAAAGCGCGCGTTCTCCTGGGTTCGGGCAGCACCTTCTGACAGGCGCGAAGCCGCACGGGAAGCGATGAAAATCTGCGTGATGCCCAACAGAAGCACCAGACCGATGACCATTGCGATCATCAGTTCGATCAACGACAGGCCGCGGGCTCGTGAAGACGGACTCATGGACGCGCTCACAGGAAAGTGGTCAGGCCGAAGGTGGTGAGGCTGTCAGGTTCCTTCGGATCCCAACGCTGATCACCCCAGGTAATGGCCACGCTGACCTGGCCGGTGCTCTGGGTGAACTGGACCTCCGCACTGGCCTTTTCACCGAGTGTCTTCACAACTTCACATTGCCAGCGTGCCACATTGGTCTTCGGCGTCACCGCTGCGCCGGTCGGCCAGGCACATGCACCATTCGCCGTTACCGCACCAGCAGAAAACGAGGCCGACGAGTAAGCACCGCCGGCAAGCGTATCGGTGCGCTGGGCGCGCATCAGTTCGATCAAGTCGTTTGCCAGATTGGTAGCCTGGGTCCGGTAATTGGCGCTCTGCACGAAGCGCACGCTTGTCGTCTGCAGCATGGCAAAGCCGAGCAACCCAAACGCCAGGATCAACAACGCCACCATTACTTCGATCAGGCTGAAGCCGCCTTGGGACGAACGTGGAGAGGCAAGGTTGCGGCGATTCATGAGCAGGTTCCCTTGGTCACCCGGACCTGGCCGGACTTGTTGATCGTCAATGTGCTGCGCTGTTCGCCGGCCTTGCAGGACGCCGGGGACAGCACCAACGTCTGATCTTCCGCGGCCTTGCGACGGCCACGGCCATCAAAGGCGATGGTCGCACCCGGGGGACCGACCACGCTCAGCTGAGGGTTGCCCAGGGAGAAGCGCAGCACGCTGTCATTGCTGCCCAGCACGCCATCCGCATCGAGATCGGACCAGGCCAGCAGCCCCTTTGACCATTCACCATCACAGGCCTGGCCATCGGTACTGCCACAGAGGCCACCACCATGGTTGTTGCGGATGGCCTCGCTGCGCGCGAGGTTGGTCAACGCGATCACTTCGTTGTTGGCAGTTGCCAGCCGGTTCGAACGAATCATGCCGCGGAAGCTCGGATAGGCGATCGACGCCAGGATCACGAAGACGGTCAGCGTGACCATCAGCTCAATCAACGTGAAGCCGTTTTGCCGGCGCAAAGACATTGGACGCTCCCCAGCGTGTTGGTGGCCACGATGGCGCACCGGCCTGCCGCCGGCAAGCGGCGGCAGGATGAACGGTCAGATCCGGGCGACGGGCGTCAAAGGCTTGACGACCCGCCCTGCCCCGGCCGGTCCGGCACGCCCCCCGCCGCGCCGTCCAGCCGCCCTCGCCTGGCTTACGCCAGTACCTGGTAGCAGGGCTGGTACTCGCCGGAGATCTTCATCCGGCGCTGCTCGACGAAGGCACGCAGCAGCGCGTCCAGGGCCTGCATCATGTCGGGGTCGCCATGGATCTGGAACGGCCCGAACTCCTCGATGCGGCGCATGCCGTCCTCCTTCACGTTGCCAGCGACGATGCCCGAGAACGCCCGGCGCAGGTCGGCTGCCAGCGCATGCGGTGCACGCCCGTGATGCAGATCCAGCGCCGCCATCGCTTCGTGCGTCGGCACGAACGGCTGCTGGTATTCCCACGGAATCTCGATGGACCAGTTGAAGAAGAACGAATCCTTCTGCGCCAGGCGGTGCTCACGCACGCGCTTGATGCCGGCCGACATCTTCTTGGCCACCGCCACCGGATCGCCGATGACGATTTCGTAGCGCTCGGCCGCGGCGTCGCCCAGGGTCAGGCGGATGAAGCGGTCGATCTGCTCGAAATACGGCGCGGCCACGGTCGGACCGGTCAGGATTAGCGGGAACGGCAGGTCCTTGTTCTCTTCGCGCAGCAGGATGCCGAGCAGGTACAGGATCTCCTCAGCGGTACCCACGCCACCGGCGAACACGATGATGCCGTGGCCAATGCGGACGAAGGCCTCAAGGCGCTTCTCGATGTCCGGCATGATCACCAGGTGGTTGACGATCGGGTTCGGCGACTCGGCGGCGATGATGCCCGGCTCGGTCAGGCCGATGTAGCGCGTCACCGTACGGCGCTGCTTGGCATGGGCGATGGTCGCACCCTTCATCGGACCCTTCATTGCGCCCGGGCCGCAGCCGGTGCAGATGTCCAGGCCACGCAGGCCCAGCTCGTAACCGACCTGCTTGGTATACAGGTACTCGTCGCGCGAGATCGAGTGACCGCCCCAGCAGACCACCAGGTTCGGGTCACCCGGGTTGAGGATGCGCGCGTTGCGCAGCAGCCCGAACACCGCATTGGTGATGCCCTCGGACGATTCCAGCTCGGCCGCGTAGGCCGGGCCCATCTCAATGGCCATGTAGGCCAGGTCGCGGACCACCGCGAACAGCAGCTCGGCCACACCACGGATGATCTCGCCATCGACGAACGCCATCGCCGGCGCATTGGCCAGGTCGATGCGCACGCCACGATCCTGCTGTGCGACCTGGATATCAAAATCGGGGTAAAGATCGCGCGCCGCGCGCGGATCATCGGAAGCACTGCCACTGGTCAGCACGGCCAGCGCGCAGCGGCGCAGGAGCTCGTGCATGCCACCGCTGGAGGCATCGCGCAGGCGCGCAACCTCGGCCCGCGACAGCACATCCAGGCCACCACGCGGGTAGATCCGCGCGTCCTGCACCGGCAGCGTCCGCGCTGCCTTTTCGTTCGTTGTCATATCCACTTTTCTGCTTCCTTTAAGGTGTCCGACTGTACTGCCGCCCCCTTAAAAAGCAAAACGGCCGGGAAGCCCGACCGTTGGATAGGTGCGTCCCGCGTTCGCCGCTTCGGGACCGCATCGGCGGCATCTGCGCCGCGCACGTGTCTGGATGCTACGCCGATGCAGGCACCCTCGCAAGGACTTTCGCCTGAACGGAAAACGGCCGGGTTTCCCCGGCCGTTTCCGTGCACAGCTGTTGCTACGTCAGTTCATCAGAACTGGTAGCGGAAGCCCAGCTGCAGCGACCACTGCGACACACCGACGTCAAAGCCGTCTGCGTCATTGTTTGCCACCGCCGGCAGGTCAGCGCCGCGGAAGTTGTACACGTACTTGCCGTCCTTCATGCCCTGCAGGGTGGCCACACGCGCATCGGCAAAGAAGCCGTAGTCGTAGATGTTGCCCCACTTCTTGTTCAGCATGTTGCCGACGTTCTGGATGTCCAGCCACACTTCCGACTTGTGACCCTTCATGAAGCCCGGCAGCTGCTGGCTGATACGGATGTCGAAGGTGTTGATCCAGCCGGTACGGAACTGGTTGGCCGGAGCGTAGCTACCCGCATACTTGGCCAGCTGCGGGTTGGCGGCCAGCCACTCGTAGAACGACTTCTCCATTTCCGGGTTGGCGGTGAACCGACCGGTGTCCTTGTTGATGTCACCGAACAGCACATCGCCCCGGTTCGGCACGTAGAACAGGTCGTTCGCACTACGGCTGTCGCCGTTGGCGTCGTTGACGTAGACGTAGCTGTACGGACGGCCGCTACGGCCTTCGTACACCAGGCCCACCTTGGTTTCGTAGTCGCCGAAGAACTTGTGCTTCCAGTTCAGCGAGCCCGACAGGCGGTCGCGGATCTCGTAGCGCGAGGTGTTCTCGGTTTCGCTGTTGGCGTTGAAGGCGTACTGGTAGCCCCAGCCCGAGCTGGCAGTGGAGCTGGTCAGCGAGCCCACTTCGGTGGCGTCGGTGTAGGTGTAGCCGATGTTCCAGGACCAGTCGCTGGCTTCCGACCACGGCTTGCTCAACGACACGGTGAACTGCGAGGTACGGCCCTTGTCGGTGTTGGCGATTTCGTACACCGAGTCGTAGGCACCATTACGCCCGGCGCGTGCGTCGTTATTGGTCCAGAGGTTGCCGTTGCGTGCCGCTGCGTAGTAGAGCGCACGGCCGTCCGGACCCAGCTGCTGCACCGGACCCAGGTTCAGGTTCTTGTAGTACAGCGCGTCCTTGACCTTGGTGACCAGCAGCTCGGCCGAAGCCACGATGCCGTACCACGGGGTCTCATGGTCGAAGGCCAGGTTGGCCTTGTACACCGACGGCATGTTGAAGTCGCTGCCGACGAAGTTGACGTTCTGACGGTTCGAGCCCGGGGTGGTCGGGACCGGCTGGCTGTCCTTGTTCGGGTTGAACGGCAGCGCCGGGTTGTTGGAGGTGTACGCGTAGACCGAGTTGTTGAAGCCGGTCGCCGAATAGCTGTTGCTCAGCCACACCTGCGGGGCATCACCCTGGAACAGGCCCACGCCACCGCGCAGCTGGGTCGGGCGCTCGCTGTCGAAGGTGTAGTTGAAACCGAAGCGCGGCTGGATCAGGAACTTGTTGCTCAGCACATCGCTGTTGTTGCGACCGAAGAACGTCGACGCTGCAGCGTTGTAAGCCGGGGCCGGGCTGGTGTCAGCACGGTCGCCACGCACGCCCAGGGTCAGGGTCAGATTGTTGTTGACATACCAGGTGTCCTGCACGAACAGGGCCAGGTTGCTGAACTTGTAGTCAGCCGGAATCGAGCCCGGGGTGCGCTCCGGGTTGTAGTTGTAGCTGCTCCAGCGGCCAGCGGCGAAGTTGTCCAGACCGTAGAAGGTGTAGGCACCCCACGAGTTGGCGCCGAAGTAGTTGTAGATGTCGTTGGTGTCGTACGACGCACCGAACTTGACATCGTGGTTGCCCAGGGTCCAGGTACCGGCGGCGTAGTAGTTCCACGCCTTGGTTTCCAGGATGTTGTTCTGCGAGTTGACTTCGGTACCCAGGTACAGCGAGTCACCCGACGGCGAACCCTGGTTGCCGCCGAAGAAGATGCGGATGCTCGGCGCATCGGTGGACACGTTGCGGATCGCCGAGTACTCGCGGTACGAGGCCTTCAGTTCGGTCGAGAAGTTCGAGGTCCAGTCGCTGAACAGCTGGGCGACGTAGCTCTCGTTGGTCTTGTCATGCTGGTACCAGTACGAGCTCAGCGAGGCAGAGCTGGTGGTCATGCCGTTGATGCGCAGCTTGCTCTGGTCGATCTTGCTGTAACGGATGTTGGCACGGTGGTTTTCGCTGATGTTCCAGTCCAGCTTCAGCGCGTACTCTTCCATCTCCGTGTCGCCGTTGCTTTCCAGGCCACCGGCGTTGATGCCGTAGCCCTGCGCGATCTGCTGCGCGCGGGTCACGTCGGCCATGGTGAACTGCGCGTTGGCCTTGCCCAGCGCGGTGCCACTCAGGTCGGCGCCCGGCGCGGCCTGCTTGAACTTTTCGTAGTTGGCGAAGAAGAACAGCTTGTCCTTGATAATCGGACCGCCCAAGGTCATGCCGTAGGTTTCTTCCTTGGTGAAGCCCTTGAACGGCTGGCCTTCCGGGTTGTCACCGAACCAGTCGCCGTCACGGTAGGTGCCGTACACCGAACCGTGGAATTCATTGGTACCCGACTTCGTCACCGCGTTGACGGTGGCACCGGCGGCGGCAGCGATGCTGACGTCGTAGTTGGACAGGTTGATGTCCAGCGCTTCGATGGCTTCCATCGCGACCGGCTGGCGGCGGGTCGGCATGTTGTTGCCTTCCAGACCGAAGGTGTCGCTGGCCGAGACGCCGTCGATGTTGATCGAGTTGAAACGCGGGTTCTGGCCGCCGGCCGAGATCGAGCCCGAGGCGCGATCGATGAAGGTCACGCGCGGATCCAGACGCATCAGATCCTGGATGTTGCCGCCGATGGACGGCGCAACTTCGATCTGCTGCTGGCTGATGTTGGTGCCCGAACCCATCTTGGTGGCGCTGAACACTTCCGAGCCGCCGCCGACAGCGGTGACCTGCACGGTGTCCAGGTTGGTCGCGGCGAGGTCGCCGGCCAGGGTGGCATTGATGGTGCCGGTCTGGTTCACGCCCAGGTAGACGCCATCTTCGGTCTTGGTGCCTTCACCGGACTTGGTGATGGTGATCGAGTACGGACCACCCACGCGCAGGCCGCGCGCGTTGTAACGACCCGCCGCATCGGTGGTCGCACGCGAAACGGTGCCCGACTCGGTGTGGGTGATGGTGACTTCAGCACCGGCGACGGGCTGGCCGGCACGGGACACGACCTGGCCGCCGACACCGGCAGAGGTGCTCTGGGCGAAGGCGGGAGCGGCGGCGAGCGCAGCCACGAGACCAAGGGTGAGCTTGGACATCCGGAATGGGTGAGTCATTGTTCGGTAGCCTCGATGCGAGTTGGCGATGGCGGAAAAAAAGCGCATCCAAGCAGCCTTGCGGGCGGCTGTTCGGACATTTATCTGGGGTTCCCTACCGTGAACGGCAGCTGCCGCAACGGTTAACACTAGATTAACACGCTACGCTTTCAATGTGACGGTTGTGCGACAAACGGCACCGGATCGCAACGCTATCGTGACGGGATCTTCATTCCGCTTTACGAACGTCTTCACTCATCGATGGCGGATTGCCCGCATCGAGCACCTGCCCCCGCCACGCCTGTCCAGCGGCGGACAACAGGGTCACGGCCGCTGCAGCGGCGGCCTCCGGGCCACGTGCGGCCGGGTCTTGGTCGATCGAATAGGCCCGCGCCCGCAGGGCGGTACGCAAGGGGCCGGGGTAAAGGCCACTTACCCGCACCGGGCTGCGGGCCAGCTCGTCATGCAGGCTGCCGATCAGCCCGCGCAGGCCATGCTGGGCGGCGCCGTAGCCGCCCCAGTAAGCCTGCCCCACCCGCTCCACGGCATCCACGGTGAACACCAGCGCCGCGTCTTCACGCTGCCGCAGCAACGGCAGGCAGGCCTGGGCCAGCCAGGCCGGAGCGGTCAGGGTAACGTGCACGGCGCGGGCGAAACTGGCCGGGTCGGCCAGCTCGAACGGGGTCAGGCCGGGAAAGTGCGCTGCACAGACCAGCAGGCCATCAAGCCGTCCCAGCTCCTGCGCCACGGCCTGGGCCAGCTCGGCATAGTCGTCAGGACCTGCACCTTCAAGGTCCAACGGGTACAACAGGGGTTCCGGCCCGACCGCCTGCACCTGGGCATAGACCCGGTCCAGCCGGCGTGGCTTGCGCCCCAACAGGACCACGGTCGCTCCCGCCTCGGCGGCAGCAACAGCGGCGGCACTCCCCAGCCCACCACCGGCACCGGCAACGAGCACCACGCGACCCTGCAACGGGCGGCCATCGAGCGCCCCGTCTGCCGGTGACGTCGATGGCCAGGCGCTCATCCCTGCGCAGCCTCTTCGACGATGCGCTTGAGCTCGCCGGCTTCGAACAGTTCCATGACGATGTCACAGCCGCCGATCAACTCACCGTTGATGAACAACTGCGGGAAGGTGGGCAGATTGGAGAAGCGCGGCAGGTTGGCGCGGATCTCGGGCTCTTCCAGCACATTGACCGTGCGCAGCGACGCGGCGCCCGCGGCCATCAAGGCCTGCACGGCGCGGCTGGAATAGCCGCACATGGGGTATTGCGGGGTGCCCTTCATGAACAGCACGAGCGGGTAACGATCCACCTCGGCCTGGATTTGCTGCATTACCGCCACACCTCACTCCTTGCTTCGCTGGACAAACCAACCGTGGTGGTCGGCTAGACTGCCCACGGTAGCCCCCATTGTAAGCCGATGGTACCGGCTGCCGCCGCCCCCTGGCCACGAACCTGTCCATGCCCGTCGAATTGCCCGCCCTGCCCTACCTGCCCTCGTCCCTGCAGCCGCACCTGTCGGCACAGACCGTGGAACTCCATCACGGTCGCCACCATCGCGCCTACGTCGATGCGGTCAATGCCGCCATTGTCGGCACCGAATGGGAAGAAGCCACGCTGGAGGACATCGTCCGCCACGCCCAGGGCGCGCTGTTCGATGCCGCCGCCCAGGCTTGGAACCACGGCTTCTACTGGCAATGCCTGCGCCCGCGCGGCGGTGGCGAGCCGCAGGGTCGCCTGGGCGAGCTGGTCAAGCGCCAGTTCGGCGACGGCCAGCGTCTGCGCGAAGAATTCAGTCGAACCGCGCTTGGCCTGTTCGGCTCCGGCTGGGTGTGGCTGGTACAGCACCCGGGTGGGCAGCTCGGCCTGCAGGCGACGCGCAATGCTGGCACGCCTCTGACCGGCGACAGCACGCCGCTGCTGTGCTGCGATGTCTGGGAGCACGCGTACTACACCGACTACCAGAATGATCGTGCACGCTATCTGGAAGCATTCTGGCAACTGGTGAACTGGGAGTTCGCCGAGAGCCAGCTGCGCTGAGACGGACGGGCATCCGCCGGGCATGAGCCGGCGCTGCCGGTATCACGCTACGCCGTGGCGGCGGCCCACCTTTTGGTGGGCCTGCCTTGGTAGATGCCCACGACTTGGTGGGCATTGCCGGCCAGCGGCCGGCACTACCAAGATCGGCAACGTTTGCCGGCCAGCGGCCGGCACTACCAAGATCAGCGACGTCTGCCGGCCGACGGCCGGCATCACCTTGGTCAGCCGTTGCGCAGCGCGTGCACGGCCGGGGCCACCTGGGCCTGGCGGTCCAGTTCCAGACCGACCTGCACCAACGCATCGGCCAGCGCCCCGGCATCATCGTCACGCAGCGTCGCGTGACCAACCTTGCGGCCGTCACGCGATTCCTTGCCGTAATCGTGCCAATGGCCGCTGGCCTGCTGCAGCACCGGCCTCGGGTCAGGCATCGCCCCGAGCCAGTTCAGCATGCAGGCATGGCCAAGCATGCGGGTACTGCCCAGCGGCAGGCCGAGCACCGCACGCAGGTGGTTCTCGAACTGCGAGGTTTCGCTGCCTTCGATGGTCCAGTGACCGGAGTTGTGCACACGCGGCGCCATCTCGTTGGCCAGCAGTTCACCGTCGCGGCAGAACAGCTCCAGCGCGAACACACCCACGTACTGCAGGTGTTCGGCGACACGCTGGGCATAGCCGATCGCCGCTTCGTGCTCGGCAGCGGACAGCACCGCCGGTGCCACGCTGGCCGACAGCACGCCGTCGACATGCCAGTTGCCGGTGACCGGCCAGGCCTGGAAGCTGCCATCGCGGCCGCGCACGGCTACCACGCTGACTTCGCGCTGGAAGGCGACAAAACCCTCGAGGATCAGGCCGGTGCGCTCGACCTGCGCACCCAGCGCCTGCCAAGCCGCATCGATGTCCGCTTCGCTGCGCAGACGGAACTGGCCCTTGCCGTCGTAGCCCAGGCGGCGGGTCTTGAGGATGCACGGCAGACCGAATTCGGCCGCCTTGGCCGCCAGTTCTTCGCGGCTGCGGATATCGGCGAACGCCGGCAGCGGAATACCCAGCTGCTGGAACAGGGTCTTCTCGCTCAACCGGTCCTGGGCCACGGCCAACGCCGACGGCGGCGGATAGACCGGCACGCGGTCGGCCAGCCATTGCGCGCTGTCAGCGGGTACGTTCTCGAAATCGAAGGTCACCACATCGACCTTGGCGGCGAAATCCGCCAGTGCCTGCCGATCGTCGAAAGCACCGACGGTGAGCGGCGCCAGCGGGCCGCTGCAGGCATCGGCTGCCGGATCGTACAGTTCGAATCGCAGACCCAGCGGCGCACCGGCCAGGACCATCATGCGGGCGAGCTGACCGCCGCCGAGGATGCCGACGGTCAGACTCATTGGCGCGGATCGTCGTGGGCCATCACGTCTTCGGTCTGGCGCGCGCGGAAACTGTCCAGCGCCTGGCCGATGGCGGGCTGGTCGCTGGCCAGCATCGCGGCGGCGAACAGCGCGGCATTGGAGGCGCCGGCATTGCCGATGGCGAAGGTGGCGACCGGAATGCCGGCCGGCATCTGCACGATCGACAGCAGCGAATCCATGCCGTTGAGGGCCTTGGACTGCACCGGCACGCCCAGCACCGGCACCGCGGTCTTGGCCGCGATCATGCCCGGCAGATGCGCGGCACCGCCAGCGCCGGCAATGATCGCGCGCAGCCCGCGCGAACCTGCCTGCTCGGCATAACTGAACAACACATCCGGCGTCCGATGTGCGGACACCACCTTCACTTCGAACGGAACACCCAGGGCTTCAAGCTTCTGGGCGGCGTGCTGCATGGTTTCCCAGTCGGAGCGGGAACCCATGACGATGCCGACAAGCGGCGCGATCGGGTTGGGGGTCATTGGCCGTCACCTGCCTTAAAGACGTATTCTAGCCATCTTCCACGCAAGACGAAGAACCATGGATCGCAAGCTGCTCGACCTGCTGGTATCGCCCGACACCCGCCAGCCCCTGTCCCTGCTGGATGGCAAGGGCCTGGAAGCCCTCAACCGGGCGATCGCCGCCGGTACCGTCAACCGCGCCGATGGCAACCCGCTGGCGCAGCCGCTGCGCGAAGCCCTGGTCACCCGCGACCGCAAACAGGTATTCCGCGTTGACGACGGCATTCCGGTGCTGTTGGCCGAAGAAGCCATCCCGACCGCACAGATCGCCGACTTCCCGACCACATGAGCGCGCTGCCGACGCCGGATCCAGCCGTCGTCGCGGCCGATGTGGCCCGCGCGTTGGCCGAGGACCTGGGCAGTGGTGACGTCACCGCCGCCCTGCTGCCCGACCAGCCCGACAGTGGCTACCTGCTGTGCAAGCAGGATGCGGTGATCGCGGGCCGCCCGTGGTTCGATGCCACCCATCGCGCACTTGATGCGGACGTGCAGATCGAGTGGCGGGTGGCCGAAGGCGACCATGTCAGCGCCGGTACCGTGCTGGCGCTGCTGCACGGGCGCAGCCGCAGCCTGGTCAGCGCCGAACGCACCTCGTTGAATTTTCTGCAGACCCTGTCCGGCACAGCGACCACCACTGCCCGCTACGTGGCTGCGGTGGAAGGAACGGACACACGCATCCTCGATACCCGCAAGACCCTGCCCGGCCTGCGTCTGGCGCAGAAGTACGCGGTGCGGTGCGGCGGCGGCGACAACCATCGCTTCGGCCTGTACGACACGGTGATGCTGAAGGAAAACCACATCCGTGCGGCCGGTTCACTGGCTGCCGCCGTGTCGGCGGCCCGCCGGCAATGGCCGCAGCTGCCGCTGGTCGTCGAGGTCGAAGACCTGGAACAGCTGCGGCAGGCGCTGCAGGCCGGCTGTGAACGCATCCTGCTGGACGACTTCAGCCCGGAACTGCGGCGCGAAGCGGTGCGCATCACCGGGGGCCGCATTCCACTGGAAGTGTCCGGCAGCGTCGGCCTCGGCGGCTTGCGCTCGATCGCCGAAGATGGCGTCGACTGCATTTCCATCGGCGGCCTGACCAAGCACGTGCAGGCCATTGATCTGTCGTTGAAGCTGGGTCCACCACCGGGTTGAGGGTGGATTCGCGGATCGTGATGTTGCCGGCCAGCGGCCGGCACTACCGTTCTCACACCCGGCGTTCACAGCGGCGCTGCGACGCTGCGACCATCCCCCACAGGAACCGCGCATGCGCCGGATGCTCTTGCCCGCCTGCCTGCTGCTGGCCGCGACGCCCCTCTCGGCCGCCGCCGTCGAAGCCTGCGATGTACCCCCGCGTTTCGGCCTGAGCCCTTTGGCCATCGCCATCCGCAACACTGCCTGCAACGAGCATCGTCTCTGGTTCCGCCCCTTCATCGACCGTGACGGCCGCGCCGCCAGCCTCAGTGTCACCGAGGCCGAGAGCGATCATCTGGCCGACAACGGCCTGATCGCCTGGCAACGGGTCAGCAGCTACTGGCGCGAAAGCGGCACGCTGAATGCATTGGGCAGCCAGCCGGGTGCCAGCAGCTGCCTGGCCCCGTCGGGCACCCGCTACACCGACAGCGATTGCCGCGCGTTCCTGATCGACAATCCGTGGTCGGCCGCCTTCATTTCCTGGGTGATGGTGCGTGCCGGCGTACCTGGCTTCAACACGTCCCCACGCCATATCGACTACATCCGCGCCGCCTACCAGGCCGGCCCTTCCGGCGTGCCCTACCGCCTGGTGGACCCAGCCACCGCCAAGCCTGCACCGGGCGACCTGCTGTGCTTCCTGCGCGACCGTAGCAGCACACTCAGCTACAGCGGATTGGTGCAGGCCCTGGGCAACGGCTCGGTAGGCCATTGGAAGTCGCATTGCGAAGTGGTGGTGGCGGCCAACCTCGGTGGCGACCAGACGCTTTACCTGGTGGGCGGCAATGTCATGAACACCGTGGCGATGCGCCTGCTGCAACTGGATCGCACCGGCACGATCAAGCTGCCGCCGCCACGCGAGCGCGACGCCACCGGCATCGATCCGACCTGTACACCGGGTCGCGAGGACGAGTGCAGCTTCAACCGGCAGGACTGGGCCGCACTGCTGCAGTTGAATGCCACTACACCGCGGGTTGCACCGCTTCCGCCGGCACCCGCTGCACCGACATCGGTGCCGCTGCAGCCGGCAACGGAGCCCGGCAGCGATCGCTGAGCAGATGCCGCTTGATCCGGTCGCCATTCGTCGCCATCTTTGGCGGATCGACACCTGACGGCTGAAGCCATGCCCACCCTGCTGATCCTGCTGATTGCCGGCGGTATCGTCTACTTCTTCTGGAACGCAGCGCGTTCGGCCGCCGAACGTGCGGTCGAACTGGGCCGCAATGCCTGCCGTGCCGCCGATGTGCAGTGGCTGGACCAGGCGGTACACGCCACCGGTCTGCGCCTGTCGCGCGGGGAAGATGGCCGGCTCGGTTTCGAGCGCACCTTCAAGTTCGAGTATTCCTACGACGGCATCGATCGCCATGTCGGCCGCATGGTGCTGCGCGGCGACCAGCTGATTTCCTTCACCGGCCCGGGCGCGGCGCGGATCAGCCAGATCCGTGCGGACAACGAAGATGCCGAGGATGTGTGAGCAAGGGCATCCACGCATGGCGTGGATCTACTGGAGCCGGTAGATCCACGCCATGCGTGGATGTAAAGCTGTGGAAGCTACTTGACCACGCGAAGGGTCGGGCGGCCCTTGGGCGGCGGACCGGCGGGCGGCGTGTCGTCCGGCGGCGTCTGCTCATCGTCGTGCAGCAGCTCATCACTGGCCGGCGTCGGCTCGCCACCGGGAATGTCATCCGGCAACGCCATGCCCTGCCCGGTTTCGCGGGCATACACCGCCAGCACCGCGCTGATCGGCACCTGCACCGGATAGCTGGTGCCGGAGAAGCGCGCCGAGAAGCTCACCGACTCGTTGTCGATCACCAGCCGTACCACCGCGCGCTCGGCGATGTTGAGCACCACCCGGCCGTCCTTGACGGCCGAAGGCGGAACCTGCACGCCGGGAACGCCGGCGTCGACCAGGATGTGCGGAGTCAGCTGGTTGTCATTGATCCATTCCACCAGAGCCCGCAACAGATACGGGCGGTGGCTGGTCATGTGGAAGAAGTCTTCGGTCATGCGTGAAGTGTAGCGCCCGACGCCCCTGCCGGGGCGGATCGCCTGCACGCCGGTCGGCGTGCAGACGGGAAAGCGGATGCCGGATCAGCCCGGCAGATCGCGCAGTTTCTTTTCCTGATCGGTCAGGCTGCGGACGAAACCGGGGTGGCGGAAGATCCGATTGCCATAGTCCTCGATCGCCTTGCTGTCCTTGGGCAACGGCACATCCAGCGATTGCAGGCGCCAGATGATCGGCGCCATCGCGCAGTCGGCCAGACTCATTTCCGGGTTGAGGAAGAACTTGCTGGCCTTGAACAACGGCAGCGAGGCCGTCAGCAATTCCTTCAGTCGCTTGCGCCCCGCCTCGGCCTGGGTCTTGTTGCCCAGCTGGATCGCCTGCACCTGCGGCACCCAGTCGTGCTCGATACGCAACATGGCCAAGCGGATGCGCGCGCGCGACAGCGGGTCGACCGGCATCAGCGGCGGGTGCGGATAGCGCTCGTCCAGATACTCGCTGACCACCGAGGCGGCATACAGCACCAGCTCGCGCTCGACCAGGGTCGGCACCGAGTGGTACGGATTGAGATCGATCAGATCTTCCGGCGGGTTCTGTGGATCGACCGGAACGAAGTCGAAACTCACGCCCTTGGCTGCCAGCACCAGGCGCACACGGTGGCACAGTACATCGTCGTTCGAGGAAAACAGCGTCAGTGTATTGCGCATGCGTACGCTCGCCGCCATCAAAGGCTCTCCTACGACAGGAGACCGCCTGCCGCATCGGCGCCACCAGCACCGTGCCGGCGGTCGACTCCTCCCCGAGTGTGCAACCGACCATCACAAAAGCCAATAGGCCCGTTGCGATGGCCGGCTCTGGATCAGTGCACGTCCTTCCAGTATTCCTTCTTCAACAGGTACACCAGGAAGGTCAGCAGGGCCAGGAACAGGATCACCCAGACACCGAGCTGCTCCCGCTTCAGTGCGGCCGGTTCGCCGGCGTATTCAAGGAAGTTGGTGATATCGCGCACGGCCTGGTCGTACTGTGCCGCATCGACCGAGCCCGGGCTTTCGATGCGCAGGCCAGTCACCGGCGGATCCATGCCCGGCGCTTCGGCCTTGCCATGCACCGCATGCTGCAGGCCCTGCATCTCCCACAATGGATTGGGCATGGATGCGTTGGCGAACAGCGCATTGTTCCAGCCCAGCGGGCGGCTGCTGTCCAGGTAGAACGACTTCAGGTAGGTATAGATCCAGTCGCTGCCGCGCACCCGGGAAATCAGGCTCAGGTCCGGCGGCATCTTGCCGAACCACTTCTCGGCCTGCTCCTTGGGCATCGCTACCGGCACCGGATCACCGACTGCCGAGCCGGTGAAGTTGAGGTTGTTCATCACCTCTTCCTCGCTCAGCCCCAGGTCCTCGCCCATCCGTGAATAGCGCAGGTACTTCAGTGCATGGCAGCCACTGCAGTAGTTCATGTACAACTGGGCGCCACGCTGCAGCGACGCCCGGTCACCCAGGTCGTTGCCGGCCTGCAGGAGCTTGGTGCCACCCTCGGCGGCCATGGCCAGGGTACTGCCCAGCATCAGGGCGGCCGCCAGGGCCAGCCGGACCATCCATCGCTCAGTCATGCGTGGTCACCCTCTCCGGTACCGGCTTGGTCTTGTCCAGCCTTGTCCATATCGGCATGGTGATGAAGAAGGCGAAGTACAGGAAGGTCAGCACCCGCCCGACGTAGGTCTCGTGCGCATCGGTACCAGGACCGGACCCGATCACCATCAGCCACGCGAAGCACACCACGAACATGCCCAGCAGGCCGCGCGACAGCCAGCCGCGGTAGCGGTAGGACTTGACCTTGGCGCGGTCGAGCCAGGGCACCAGGAACAGGATGGCGATGGCCGAGAACATCACGATCACGCCGCCCAGCTTGTTCGGCACCACCCGCAACATCGCGTAGTACGGCGTGTAGTACCAGACCGGCTTGATGTGCTCGGGGGTGACCAGGCGGTTGGCTTCGGTGAAGTTGTCGTGTTCCAGGAACAGGCCACCGAAGGCCGGTGCGAAGAAGATGATGAAGGCCGCGATGATCAGCAGGAAGCCCGCACCGACACCATCCTTGAGCGTGTAGTAGGGATGGAACGGAATGCCGTCGGTCGGCGCGTTCGGTGACCAGCGGTTGCCCTTCGGCCCCTTCTTGATCTCCACGCCATCGGGATTGTTCGATCCCACTTCATGCAGCGCGCCCAAGTGCAGCACCACCAGCAGCAGCAGCACCAGCGGCAGCGCGATCACGTGCAGTGCGAAGAAGCGGTTGAGCGTGGCGTCGCTGGGCAGGTAATCGCCCATGATCCATTCGGTCAGGCCGTTGCCGATCACCGGAATGGCGCCGAACAGCGAGATGATCACCTTGGCACCCCAGAACGACATCTGGCCCCACGGCAGCACGTAGCCCATGAAGGCTTCGGCCATCAACACCAGGTAGATCAGCATGCCCAGGATCCACACCAGTTCGCGTGGCTTCTGGTAACTGCCATACAGCAGCCCGCGGAACATGTGCAGGTAGACCACGATGAAGAACAGCGAGGCGCCGGTGGAGTGCATGTAGCGGATCAGCCAGCCCCACTCCACGTCACGCATGATGTATTCGATGGAGGCGAATGCTTCGGCGGCATTCGTCTTGTAATGCATGGTCAGGAAGATGCCGGTGACGATCTGGTTGACCAGCACCAGCAGTGCCAGCGAGCCGAAGTAGTACCAGATGTTGAAGTTCTTCGGCGCGTAGTACTCGCTGACATGCTTGCGGTAGATCGGCATCAACCCCGGCGCGCGGGCATTGACCCAGTCGGCCACGCCGGTGGCGGTACGGCTGAGGATGTTGGACATCAGGCAGCCCCCTGCGGATCGACACCGATGATGATGGTGTTGTCGTCCTGGTAGTGGTGCGCGGGCACCTTCAGATTGATGGGTGCGGGCACGTCCTTGAAGACGCGGCCGGACATGTCGAAGCGCGACTTGTGGCAAGGGCAGAAATAGCCGCCCTTCCATTGTGGGTCGTAGGGCTCGGGGCGGATTTCACCCACCATTTCCGGCGAGCAGCCCAGGTGCGTGCAGAGACCGACCAGCACCGAGATCTCGGGCTTGATCGAGCGCAGCTCCGGGTTCTGCTTGAGTACGTACTCCGGCTGCTGGTCCTTCTCGCCGGACTCGGGGTCCTTCAAGCGGCCATCCAGCCCATGCAGCGCGTCAAGGATCGCCTTGGACCGTTTGACGATCCAGATCGGCTGGCCACGCCATTCCACGATCAGGCGTTGGCCTTCCTGCAGGGCGCTGATGTCGGCCACCACCGGTGCGCCGGCAAGCTTGGCGCGGGCACTGGGGTTCCAGGATTTGATGAAAGGAACTGCGGTGAATCCGACGCCGACGGCGCCCACCACGGCTGTGGTGGCAGTAAGAAAACGCCGACGTCCGGTGTTGACTGGATCGTGTACCCCATCGTTGGCCATCCGGCACTCCGATATTGATTAGGTAGCTTTAAGGCTGCCAGCGGTTCCGGTGGGGGCCAGAGCCGCATTGAATCTCGGTCGAGTGTAGCGGAACCGTCGCGCGCCACACAACGCATTGCAACAACTCTTTTCAAGGTGTGCCGACTGACAGTCGGCACCTACCCGCTTGAAGGTGTGCCGACCAACGGTCGGCACCTACTGGTGGGTCAGGGCGGTGCGGTAACGCTCGGCCAGCTGCCCTACCCTTCGCACGTAATACTGGGTCTCGCTGTAGGGTGGCACGCCTCCATGGCGATCGACCGCGCCTTCGCCGGCGTTGTAGCCGGCCGCGGCCAGGGTCAGATCACCTTTGAAACGCTTCAACAACCACGCCAGGTACTGCACACCGCCACGGATGTTCTGCCCCGCGTCGTAGGAATCGCTGACGCCGAAGCGTGCGGCGGTGGGCGGCATCAGCTGCATCAGGCCCTGGGCACCGGCGCGGCTGAGCGCGGTCGGATTGTAGGCCGACTCGGCGTGGATGATCGCGCGCACCACGGCCTCTTCTACCCCGAATTCGCGTGCGGCCGAGGATATCTCGCTCTGAAACGCCGTGGTGTTCAGGCGCACGCTGCCGAAATCGACCCGCGGATTGACCCCGCAGGCGTAGCAGCGCTCCATGAAGCTGTAGCGGATGGTCCGCACCGGGCCGAGGTTGGCGACCTGGGTCGGGCGTGCGCTGGTGTAGTGGCGCACCCCGTCCTGCATGTACGAATAGACCTGGCCGCTGACCATCTTGCCGCCGCGCGGACTGGCTGGCGCGGACGCTGCCGCCGGCACCGGAGTCGGTGCGACAGCGGGACGGGCAGCGCTGGCGGCAACCGCGACCGGATTACGCTCGGCACTGGCCACCGCTGCAGCAGATACGGGTACTGGCGTCGGAGCCGACGTGGCGACCGGGGCGCGCACCGCCCTGCCCGCGCTGCGGGTGTAGCTGATGGTGCTGCATTGGGCACCGGCCACCCGCTTGCTGACATAGCTGGTGACCCCATCGGCGCCAAGACACTTGAACAGGGTGCCAGCGCTGGCCGGCGCAGCGGTCAGCGCAGCGATGATGATCGCCGTTATCCCCAGTCTCCCCTTCATGGCCGCGAGTGTCCCAGCTTCGCTGCGGCTTGCCAAGGGCGCCGGCTCAGACCGTGACGACGGGCACGGCCAGGACCTGGCTGAGCCCGGTCAGTCGCTGGGCCAGCTCCTCGCGCAGCTCGGCCGGCGTGGTCCACACCTCCACCGGCAGGCGGTCCAGGCTGAGGATCTGCGCCAGCATCATGCCGCGGCTTTCCGCACCCATCCGCAACAGACAATGGTCTGCTCCGTCAGCCTCGAGCACACCGCACCAGGGCGGAATGCGGCCGGCCAGCTCCGCTTCACTGCCGGCCAGGCGCAGGATGGCCTGCAGCGCGAACGGCGCTTGGCTGACCGCCTGGCGCACCATCACATCCGGTGGCGCCGGAGTGCGCCGATGCAGGCCAGGCTCTGGCAGCGAACGCACTGCGCCCATCCGGTCCACGCGCAGCGTGCGCCAGTCCTGCCGCCCCAGGTCCCAGGCCAGCAGATACCAGCGCCGTCCGTAGTTGACCAGGTGCTGGGCCTCGACTTCGCGTTGCGTCACCGCGTCCTGCGCGCTGCGGTATTCGAAGGCCAGCCGCGCGGCCTGCCGGCAATGCTGGGCCAGTCGCCCGAGCAGGCGCGCGTCGGTGGACGGCAGGTCGGACAGGGTTGCGGTAGCGGCATGTACTTCGCCGGCCTGCTGGCGGCGACGCGCGGGCACCAGCGGGTCGAGCTTGGACAGCAGGCCGCGTGCGGTGTCGTCGATGCCGGACACCGTGGCCGACGCCGCGCGCAGGGCAATCGCCAGTGTGGTGGCCTCCTCCTCATCCAGCAGCATCGGCAGCACCGGCGCACCGGCGCCCAGCCGGTAGCCGCCACCTACACCGGCCGAGGCCTGTACCGGATACCCCAGCTCACGCAGGCGCTCGACATCGCGACGGATGCTGCGCCGGTCCACGCCCATGCGCTCGGCCAGCTCGGCACCGGACCAGTGGCGGCGGGCCTGCAGCAGTGAGATCAGGCGAAGCAGGCGATGGGCGGTATAGCGCATGAGAGATCGCGGACAGAAGTCGTCCGCAATTGTGCCCCAGCATGGGCCCCACTTCATCACCACCTGCAAGGAGCAATGCCATGACGTCACGCCAGATCACCCTCTACCACGCCGCCCGTTCACGCTCGAGCGGCGCGGTGGCCCTGCTTGAAGCACTGGGCGCCGATTACCGCATGCAGGTGCTGGACCTGAAGGCTGGCGCCAACCTGGCCCCGGCCTACCTGGCGATCAATCCGATGGGCAAGGTGCCGGCCATCGTGCACAACGGCGCCCTGGTGACCGAGCAGGTGGCGATCTACCTGTACCTGGCCGACCTGTACCCGGAGGCCGGGCTGGCGCCGCCGATCGGTGACGCCCTGCGCGGCCCCTATCTGCGCTGGATGGCCTTTTATGGCGCCTGCTTCGAGCCGGCAATGATCGACAAGGCCATGCACCGCGAACCGCCGCCGCATGCGATGTCGCCCTACAACGATGCCGACACGGTGCTGCAGGTGATCGAAGCACAGCTGGCGCAGGGGCCGTACCTGCTCGGCGAGGTGATGAGTGCAGCCGACGTGCTGTGGGGCAATGCATTGGCCTGGACCACTGCGTTCGGTCTGGTGCAGCCGGCACCGGCGACGGCCGCCTACATCGAACGGATGAGCGCACTGACCGCGTTTGATCGTTCGCGGCAGATCGATGCGGAACTGATCGCGGCGTAACCGGGGTTGCGGTAGATCCACGCCGTGCGTGGATGAACCAGTCCGCCGCGCCTACCGGACGGAATGCAGCCAGGCATGGCCTGGCTCTACTGAGAATCCCGCCGCGCGTGTGCTCGGCGCTTCAGGGGCAAGGCGGGCGGTACGGGATGCGGGTAGAATCGCCTCCTTTCCCGCCACCCGAATGGATTAAGCGCCATGACCGGGACGCCAGACGTCTTTCCGCCCGCCGCCCAGGGCGGCACTCCGCTCGTTGCCCTGCCCTCTGGTCCGCGCAAGCCCGACCAGGTGAAAGGCAAGCTGTACATCAAGACCCACGGTTGCCAGATGAATGAGTACGACTCGGCCAAGATGGCCGACGTGCTCGCCGCCAGCGATGGCCTGGAACTGACCGACCGCCCGGAAGACGCCGACGTCATCCTGGTCAACACCTGCTCGATCCGCGAAAAGGCGCAGGAAAAGGTGTTCAGCCAGCTGGGCGTCTGGAAGAGCCTGAAGAACCAGGGCCGCGAGGTCATCATCGGCGTCGGCGGCTGCGTCGCGTCGCAGGAAGGCGAGGCGATCATCAAGCGTGCGCCGTTCGTCGACCTGGTGTTCGGCCCGCAGACACTGCATCGCCTGCCGGAGCTGATCCGCGCCCGTCGCGAACAGCAGCGCCCGCAGGTGGACATCAGCTTCCCGGAAATCGAGAAGTTCGATCGCATGCCCGAACCGCGTGCCGATGGCGCGTCGGCGTTCGTGTCGATCATGGAAGGCTGCTCCAAGTACTGCTCGTTCTGCGTGGTGCCCTACACGCGCGGTACCGAAGTCAGCCGCCCGTTCGAGGACGTGGTGGTGGAAGTGGCGCAGCTCGCTGCGCAGGGCGTGCGCGAAATCAACCTGCTCGGCCAGAACGTCAACGCCTACCGCGGTCCCTATGGCGACAGCGAGTTCGCCGACCTCGGCCTGCTGATCCGCACCATCGCCGAGATCGATGGTGTCGGTCGCATCCGCTTCACCACCTCGCACCCGTTGGAGTTCAGCGATTCGCTGATCGATGCGTTCCGCGATGTACCGCAGTTGGCCAACTTCCTGCACCTGCCGGTGCAGGCGGGCAGCGACCGCGTGCTGTCGGCGATGAAGCGTGGCTACACCGCACTGGAATTCAAGTCGAAGATCCGCAAGCTGCGTGCGGTACGCCCGGACATCTCGATCAGTTCGGACTTCATCGTCGGTTTCCCCGGCGAGACCGATGCGGATTTCGAGAAGACCATGAAACTGATCGAGGACATCGGCTTCGACCACAGCTTCTCCTTCATCTATTCGCGTCGCCCGGGCACCCCGGCCGCGGACCTGGAAGACACGATCAGCGATGCGGAAAAGCATGCACGCCTGTCGCGCCTGCAGGAACGCATCAACGCGCACGCCGCAAGCATCTCCGAAAAGATGGTCGGCAGCGTACAGACCGTGCTGGTGGAAGGACCTTCACGCAAGAACCCGAACGAACTGACCGGCAAGACCGAGAACATGCGTTCGGTGAACTTCCCGGCGCACCCGCGCCTGATCGGCCAGTTCGTGGACGTGGTGATCACTGAAGCGTTGACCAATTCGCTGCGCGGCCGCGTGGTGGCGGCGGACTGAGCGCCAGGGTCGGATCCCCGCGGGGGCTCCGACCTGTTGCACCGATCAATGGGGTCAGAGCCCCTGCGGGGATCCGACCCCGGTCCCTTCAATCCAGCCGCTTGCGGAAGCGCAGGATGGCCAGGGTCATCATCGCCACGATGAACACCAGCAGTGCCAGTGCGTCCGGCCACAGCTCCCACAGCGAGGCCCCGCGCAGCATGATGCCGCGCACCAGGCGCAGGAAATGGGTGAGCGGCAGTACTTCCGCCAGCCACTGCACTGGCCTGGGCATGCCGGCGAACGGGAACATGAAACCTGACAACAGGATCGACGGCAGGAACAGGAACAGGGTCATCTGCATGGCCTGGAACTGCGACCGCGCGCGCGTGGAAATCAACAGGCCCAGCGCCAGATTGGCCAGCACCAGCAGCACCGCGGCCAGATAGACATCAACCAGGCTGCCGCGAATCGGAACCTCGAACAACCAGGTTCCCAGCAGCAGTACCAGCGTGGTCTGCAGTAGACCGATCGCCGCATAGGGCAACACCTTGCCGACCATCAGTTCGCTGCGCGATACCGGCGTGGCGATCAGCAGTTCCATGTTGCCGCGCTCGCGTTCGCGCACCACCGCCACTGCGGTGAACATCACCAGGGTCATGGTCAGGATCACTCCGATCAGGCCGGGCACGATGTTCACCGCTGAGCGCCGTTGCGGGTTGTAGAAACTGATGACGCTTACCTGCCCGCTGGCGATGCTGCCTTCGCGCAGCGGCCGTGTGTTGCTGGACGGGCGCGTGTCCAGCGGTACCTGTGCAAGCTGGATCGCCGCACTCTGCACCACTGTGTCGCTGCCGTCGACCAGCACCTGCACTGCTTCGCGGCCTTCGTAGCGGCGTCGTTCGAAGTCGGCGGGAATGACGATGCCCACGCTGATCCGGCCCCGTCGCAACGCCTCCATCAGCTGATCGGGCGTATAGGCCTGCGCGCGCGGCGTGATCACGCCGGTGGCGACCATGTCCTGCACCAGCGCGCGCGAAGCCGCACTATTGGCCTGATCGGCGATACCGGCATCCAGATGCCGCAGGTTGAGGTTGATCGCATAGCCGAACAGCAGCAACTGCATCACCGGGATGCCGACGATCATCGCCAGGGTGATGCGGTCACGGCGCAGTTGCCGCAGTTCCTTGAGCATGATCGCCCATAGCCGTCGCATGCTCATGCAGCAGGCTCCCGACCACGGCCACGGGTGGCGGCAACGAATACGTCTTCCAGGTTGGGCGCCACCGGTTCGATCCTGGCCTGTCGATCAGCGGCGGCAAGTGCCTGCGCCAGCACGCTGGTATCGGCCGCGTCCTCGCCGCACAGCACGCGCAGTTCGGTGCCGATCTGGGCCACGCTGAGCACACCCGGCAACGCCGCCAGCGCGCGGCTGGCCTGCCGGGGCTGCGAGGCGGTGACTTTCAGCGTACGACCCTGCAGCTGCGCGCACAGCTCGGCCGGCGTGCCATCGGCCACCAGGGCACCGCGATCGAGGATCGCCAGCCGGTGGCAGCGTTCGGCCTCGTCCATGTAGTGGGTGGACACCAGCACCGTAGTGCCGGCATCGGCGAGTTCGAACAGCGCCTCCCAGAAATCGCGCCGCGACTCAGGATCGACCGCACTGGTGGGCTCATCCAGGAACAGCAGTTCCGGCGCATGGATCACCGCACCGGCCAGCGCCAGCCGCTGCTTCTGCCCGCCGCTGAGGGTGCCTGCCAACTGCACCTGGCGGTCCTGCAGGCGGTACTGCTGCAGCAGCGCATCGACCCGCTGCCGCGCCTGCACCCGCGGTAGGTCCTGGATGGCAGCCAGGAATTCCAGGTTCTCCCGCACCGACAGGTCTTCGTACAACGAAAAGCGCTGGGTCATGTAGCCGATGCGACGGCGCAACGCTTCGGCCTGCACCGGGATCTCCAGGCCCAGCACTTCGATCTCGCCCGCGCTCGGTTCAAGCAGTCCGCACAGCATGCGGATGGTGGTCGACTTGCCCGAGCCGTTCGGGCCGAGGAAGCCGTATACCTGGCCACGCGGCACCTGCAGGTCGACGTTGTCCACCGCCAGCAGATCGCCGAAGCGGCGGCTCAGGCCCCGCGCGCGCACGGCGATGTCATCGACCGGATTCAGAAACGCACCTGCACCGGCAGCCCCGCGGGCAGAGCCTGCGTGTCCGCACTGTCATCAATCTCGATCTCAGCCAGGTAACTCAGCCGCGAGACGTCATCACCGGTCAACGCGTAGTACGGCGTAAAGGAAGGCTCGCTGCGGATCGACCGCACATGCCCCTTCAACACGGTGTTCGCGCCATCCAGCTGCACCTGCGCTCCCTGCCCCACCTTCACCTGCAGGCGCAATGGCTGGGACAGGTACACGCGCGCATACGGGCGTTCGCCCACCAGCATCACCACCAACGGCGCACCGATCGGTGCCTGGTCGCCCTGCCGGTACGGCAACGCATCGACCACGCCATCGCGCGGCGCGCGCAACTGCAGCTTCTGCAGGTTGACGGCCTGCACTACCTGCTGTGCCTGCGTTGCCCGGGAGGTGGCCTGGCCCTGGGCAATGTCCTCACGACGGTTGCCGCGCTGCAGCTCCAGCCACGCCTGTTCGGCAGCGCGCACGCTGGCCACGGCGTTGTCGGCGGCCGCGCGGGCCCGGTCCAGGTCGGCGGCAGCGACCAGCCGCTGACGGGCCAGCGGTTGCACCCGGCGGTAGTACGCGGTGGCTTCCGCCGCCTGCGCGCGCAGCGCCGTAAGCTGTGCCTGCGCCTGGGCGATCTGCTCCGGACGCGGGCCCACCTGCAGTTCTTCAAGCTGTGCCTGCACGCGGGCGGTTTCGGCCTGCGCGGCGTCGAACTGGGCGGCGCCACGGGCAGGGTCCAGGCGCATCAGCAGCGCGCCGGCCTTGACCGCCTGCCCCTCGCGCACGTCGACGGCACTGATCACTTCCGCCGCCGGTGCGGGAATGCTGATCCGGTCCCACTCGAGCGTACCCAGTGCCGCCGGCGGTGCTTCGCCGCAGCCCGCCAGCAGGCAGCTGCCCAGCAGCCCCATCCTGCGCATCCACGTGCCCACGGCCATGCGCCACCTCCTCCGATGGCGCCACGGTGCCATGCTCCCTGTGCACCCGCAATGATCCAGAACAGGGCTGGTCAATAATTGATCAGCCGCCGGCAACGCCACTGCCGCAAGGCTCGCTGCCACCTATCCACAGGTTCACGGCAACACCGTCCACACCGCATGTGGAGAACCCTGCTGGCACTGGCACAATTTTCACCACCGCATCATCTTCCTTGTGGCACAAGCGCTGCAAAGGACTATCCACAGGTTTCTTCGGCGCCGGTCCACACCCGGTGTGGAGAACTGTCGTCCTGCCGCCTCGCGCGTTACCCTTGTCGTCCCTGACTCCATCGCGGTGGACGGCGACCCCGCCCCACCCCAAGCAATGAAAAGCATCGAGCATCGAGACTTCACCCTGTCGCCGGAAGACAACGCGCAGCTGGCCAACCTGTGCGGTCCGTTCGACGGCCACCTTCGCCAGATCGAACTGAAGCTTGGCGTGGAAATCGCCAACCGTGGCTTCGTGTTCCGCATCAGCGGGCCGACCGAGGCCAGCGCCGAGGCACAGAAGCTGATCGAGGCGCTGTATGACGAAGCCGCCGAGACCACCTTCGACAGCCACGGCATCCACCTGCGCCTGAACGCGGCAAACATCGAACAGATCGCCGACCGCTCCTACGAAGCGCAGGACGTGGCGATCAAGGTCAAGCGCGGTACCGTGCGCGGGCGTGGTTCCAACCAGAGCCGCTACCTGCACCAGATCGTCAGCCACGACATCAACTTCGGCATCGGCCCGGCCGGTACCGGCAAGACCTTCCTGGCCGTGGCCAGCGCGGTGGAAGCACTGAACGAATCGCGCGTGCAGCGCCTGATCCTGGTGCGTCCGGCGGTCGAAGCCGGCGAGAAGCTGGGCTTCCTGCCCGGCGACCTGAGCCAGAAGGTCGACCCGTACCTGCGACCACTGTACGACGCCCTGTATGAGATGCTGGGTGTGGAAAAGGTGCTCAAGCTGCTGGAAAAGAACGTCATCGAGATCGCGCCGCTGGCCTATATGCGCGGCCGCACGCTGAACGATGCGTTCGTGATCCTGGACGAAGCGCAGAACACCACCATCGAACAGATGAAGATGTTCCTGACCCGCCTGGGCTTCGGCTCCACTGCGGTGGTCACCGGTGACCTGACCCAGACCGACCTGCCCAAGCACGTGAAATCCGGCCTGCGTGATGCGATCGACGTGCTGCGCGACGTGGACGGTGTCAGCTTCACCTTCTTCGAAGCCCGCGACGTGGTCCGCCACCCGCTGGTGGCGCGCATCGTCAGTGCCTACGACCGCCGCGACCTGCATGAGATCCAACCTGGAGCGACTCCATGACCCGTGGTCCCGTACGACTGGATGTCGCCGTCAACTATGCCCTGCCCCGTGCCGGCCTGCCCTCGGCCGTCAGCTTCCGCAAGTGGGTGGCGGCGGCGCTGAAGGGCCGGATCCGCGAGGCGGACCTGGCCATCCGCGTGGTCGACAGCAAGGAAGGGCAGTCGTTGAACCGGCACTACCGGGGCAAGGACTACGCCACCAACGTGCTGAGCTTCCCGGCCGACGTGCCGGAGGGCCTGCCCAAGGGCGTCAAGTTCCCGCTGCTGGGCGACCTGGTGATCTGCGCACCGGTGGTGGCGCGTGAAGCCGAGGAGCAGGGCAAAGTGCTCAACGCCCACTACGCGCACCTGACCGTGCACGGCGTGCTGCACCTGCTCGGCTGGGACCACGAGGACGACAAGGAAGCCGAGGCGATGGAACAGCTGGAGCGCGAGATCCTGGCCGAGCTCGGCATCGACGATCCCTACGCCGGCGAGCGCTGAGCCTCGCACGGCGCTATCCTGCGCCTGCAACCTCCCCGGAGACATGGATGATGATGGGCGACATGGGGCCACTGCTGGCCGGAAGTGCGATCTTCTCCCTGCTGCTGGTCGTGGCCGCCAACGTGGTGCACCGCGTCAGCACCCGCCATCCCGATGGCCGGCACTGGCTGCTGCGTACGCTGGCCCTGCTGTCCCCGACCAGCCTGCTGGCAGGCGTAGCCGTGGGCATGGTCGGGCCGCACCTGCTGGGTGGCCATGGGCCGGTGAGCAGCACCTCGACGCTGTGGATGACCTCGATGGTGCTGATCCTGATCGGCGCGTTCTCCGCACCGGTAAGCTGGCGCGTGGTCCTGCAGCAACGCCTGGGCCGCGCAAGCGGCAGCCTGCCGTTCTTCCATGCAACGCGCGCGCAGCTGTGCGCGCTGTTCGTGCTCGCTGCCGTGTATATGGGCGCTGCCCACCACGCCAGTGCAGACCTGTCGCCTTGGCTGCTGCAACCGGGTGCACTGCAGCTTGCGGTCCGCGCCGTGCTGCAACTGGTCCACATCGCCCTCCTCTCGGCGATGCTCGCCCTGCCGGTGATGGCGTTCCGTGCCGTGGCCAACCGTTCGGTACGACGTGTGCGGGCGCTGCTGCACCGGACATCGCAGGGCTGACACCGCCCTTTGCAACGGATCATGCCGCCCCGGGAGCGCCAATGACATTGATGCCCGCACTGTTGCTTGCCGCGCTGCTGCAGTCCGGGGCAGGCCTGATGTCCGATCCTGACCAGCCCTCACCGTTCCCCGCGAGCGACAGTGAGGCCGACATCGCCGCAAAGGTCGCCGAGCTGCGGGCGTTCTTTGGCAGCAGCGAACAGGACACCCGCCAGGCCGTCGCCACCGCCCAGCAACGGGCGCTGATCGAGCGCCTGGAAGTCCGGCACGCGCCACGGCTGGCGGGCGCCTGGGTGGAAAACGATCCGGGCTGGCACATCGTGGTGCGATTGACCGGTGATGCACCGGTGGCAGATGAAGTACATGGCGGCGCGGACGGCCCGCAGTACGTGCACTTCCGCACCGGTGCCGCGTTGACCGAGGCGGAGATGCGGCGACGCATGCAGGTCCAGCGTGACTGGTTGCTGGCCCAGCTGCCGTACATCACGGGCTACGGCCTGGACGTGCGGACCGGCGAGCTGTACGTGCAGCTCGATGACGATGCCCCAAACCGCGCGGCGGCATCGGTGGTGGGTGCACACCTGGAAGCCCGGCTCGGCTTCCCGGTCAGGTTCGAATAGCTGCCGGCCGCGCCCCGGCGCTGACCGGCCCCGGCCACGATGGGTCGCAGGCCGCGACGGGCGCCGTTACCATGCACAGCCTTGCCGCCGCCGATCGGATGTTGTCGCGATGTCACCGCTGCGTTTCCTGCCCATGCTGCTTGTCGTCGCCCCGGCCGTCTCCGCCGCGCCGCTGGACTTGCCTGCACTGATCGAGTGCCGCCAGGGCGTGGCCGAGCATGCCGCGCTGGCACCCCTGCTGGCCGATCCGCTGAAGGCTGTGTCCAACGGCCTGCAGCCGCTGCCGCAGGGCAACCAGTTCATGAGCGAGTACCGGCTGGCCAGTCCGATCACCGTGTTCGGCCAGCAGACCGAGCGCGTAGCCGTGGCCGGCGCCAGCATCATGGCCGTGCTCGACCAGGCCGACCCGCGGCCGCTTGCCACGCAGCTGGCGCTGGAGACCGGCTACGACCAGGACGGCAAGTTCATGGCCGGGCGCGAGCTGGTCAGCCGCGATCTGACCGACCCGAAGACCGGCGAGGCGCAGATCGAGTCGATCATCCTCAGCGTATCCACCGTCGCCACCCACCCGGGCAAGACCCTGGCCGGCTGCACCTACAGCCTGGACCTGCCGGCCGAGGACGAGAGCCCGGCCGCCGCCGCCCCGGCTGGCGAGGGTCACTGACAGGCCCCCACATCCTGCTAGACTGGAGCCATCGCCCGGCCTGCCGGGTGCCTTTTTTCCAGAGATGTCAGAAGACGACAGTAGTAGCTCCTCCGTGGAGCACAGTGAAAAGAAGCGCGGCTGGCTTGAACGCCTGACGTCCGCTTTTTCCGGCGAACCCCACACCCGCGACGAGCTGGTCGCTGTCCTGCACACCGCGCAGGAAGAAGGGTTGATCGCCGCCGATACCCTGAAGATGATGGAAGGTGCCATTTCGGTAGCCGAGCTGACCGTGGGCGACGTGATGATCTCGCGTTCGCAGATGGTCTCGCTGCCGGTGGAGGCGCCCTTCCTGGAGCTGATGAAGCAGGTGGTCGAGTCCGGCCATTCGCGCTTCCCGGTGCATGGCGAGAACAAGGACGACATCCTCGGCGTGCTGCTGGCCAAGGACCTGCTGCGCGGCGTGGTTGCCGACAATGGTCCGGGCAACGTACGTGAACTGCTGCGCCCGGCGGTGCTGATTCCGGAAGCGAAGAAGCTCAACGTGCTGTTGAAGGAGTTCCGCCTGTCGCGCAACCACATGGCGATCGTGGTGGACGAGTACGGCGGTGTCGCCGGCCTGGTCACCATCGAAGACGTGCTGGAGCAGATCGTCGGCGACATCGACGACGAACACGACGAGGCCGAGGATTTCTCGGCGCAGATCGCCATCCAGGCCGATGGCCAGTACGTGGTGGATGCGCTCACGCCGATCGGCGATTTCAATGAGCGCTTCGGTGCCACCTTCTCCGATGAGGACTACGACACCATCGGCGGCCTGGTGACCGAAGCCGTCGGCCATCTGCCGGAAGTCGGCGATGAACTGGCGTTGGATCGCTTCATGTTCCGTGTGGCCCGCGCCGATGCGCGCCGGGTCCAGGCTTTCCATGTAACGGTGCTGGCACCGGACGCGCAGGACGACGCTTGAAACACCGTGGCCTGATCCTGACCCTGTGGCTGGCGTTGTGCCTGCTGGCCACTGCCCTGCCACTGGCTGCGTTCGCGCAGGCAGCGGCGCCGACCGTTTCGACGACCACCGATGCCCCTGCCCCGCGTGTCGGCGTGGTCACCATGCAGCCGGGCACCGTGTTCTTCGAGCGCTTCGGCCACGATGCCATCGTCGTGCTGGACCCGGTGAGCGGCGAGGCGATCTCGTACAACTTCGGCTACTTCGATCCGTCCGAACAGGATTTCATCGGCCGCTTCGTACGTGGCGACATGATGTATTACCTGGTGGCCCTGCCACTGCAGCAGGACCTGTCGTACTACGACGAGACCGGCCGCGGTGCCAGCGTACAGTGGCTGGATATCACCCCTGAGCAGGCACGCTCGCTGGCCGCCGACCTGGCCGAACGGGCCAAGCCGGAAAACGCGCGCTACCACTACGATTACTACACCGCCAACTGCGCGACGATGGTGCGCGACACGCTGGACAAGGCACTGGGCGGCGGGTTGCATTCACAGCTGTCGGGCCGCTCACGCGGCAACACCTATCGCAGCGAGTCGGTTCGCCTGGCGTCGCCGGCCCCGTGGATGTGGCTGGGCTTCGATATCGGCCTGGGCCCGTTTGCCGACCAGCCGCTGTCGCGCTGGCAGGAAGCCTTCGTGCCGATGCGCCTGGCCGATGCCCTGCGGCAAGCCCGCAACAGCGACGGCCGCCCGCTGGTGCAGTCCGAGCAGGAACTGCTGCCGCACCGCATCGACCCCGAGCCGAAGGAGTTCGCGCGCCGCTGGTGGCCGTGGCTGCTGTGCGGCCTGGTGATTGCGGCGGGCGTGCTGGCGCTGCGCAACCGTCCGCGCCTGCTGGCTGGCCTGGCCTTGCCGCTGTGGCTGCTGTGCACGATCGCCGGTGGCCTGCTGGTATTCCTGTGGGGCTTCAGCACGCACTACGCCGCCTGGGCCAACCGCAACCTGCTGCTGCTTTCGCCGCTGTGCCTGCTGTTGCTGCCGGGGGCGATCAGCCTGCTGCGGCGGCGCGTGCCCGGCCGCATGTTCAGGATCGTACTGTGGCTGGTGGCGGTACAGGCCGTGGCCGCCCTGGTGCTGCATTGGCTGAGCCTGCAGGCGCAGTACAACGTGCAGTGGATCGTGCTGCTGCTGCCGGTCCACGCAGCGCTGGCCTGGGTGCTGGGGCACCGTCCTCACTTGTCGGAAACGCAGCACTGACGCACGATGGCGGGCATGTCATTGCCCGCCTCATTGCCCGCCCCTGCTGCCGCCTCCGCCGCAGCCAATCCCACCTGCGTCATCAACTGCGTCCACTACGATGACGACGGCAAACGCCACGACATCAGCCTGGATGCCATCAGCGATGTCATCGCCAGCAACAACGGCTTCGTCTGGGTCGGCCTGTACGACCCGAACGAAGATGTACTGCTGAAGCTGCAGGAAGAATTCTGCCTGCACGACCTGGCGGTCGAGGATGCACGCAACGCGCACCAGCGCCCCAAGGTGGAGGCCTACGGCAACTCATTGTTCGTGGTGGTGACCACCGCGCAGATGGTTGACGAGCGTATCCAGTACGGCGAGACCCACGCCTTCCTCGGCCCACGGTTCCTGGTGACCGTGCGCCATGGCGCCTCGCTGTCGTACGCGCCGGTGCGCGCACGCGTCGAGCGCGAACCACAACTGCTGAAGATGGGGCCGTCGTACTGCCTGTACGCCGTGGCCGACTTCGTGGTGGACAACTACCTGCCCATCACCAACCGCTTCCGCGACACCCTGGAACTGCTGGAGAAGGACATCTTCGCCGACAGCTACAAGCGCAGCACCGTGGTGCGCCTGTATGAGCTCAAGCGCGAGTTGAACAAGATGCGGATGGCAGTGGCGCCATTGCAGGATGTACTGGCGCAGTTGCGCCGCTACCAGGGCGAACTGTTCCCGGACGAAGTGAAGCTGTATATCCGCGACGTGCACGACCATGCGGTACGCATCAGCGATGTGATCGACACCCTGCGCGAGATGCTGGGCACCGCCTTGAGCGTGAACCTGTCACTGGTGACGCTGGCCCAGGGCGAGACGGTGAAACGGCTGGGTGCATGGGCCGCGCTGCTGGCCGCGCCGACGTTGATCACCAGCTGGTATGGCATGAATTTCAGCCACATGCCGGAACTGAACCAGCCGTGGGCCTACCCGTTGATGATCGTCGGCGTCGGTGGCATCTGCGTCGGCCTGTACCGGCTGTTCAAGCGGGTGAAGTGGTTGTAACCCGCTTTTTTGTAGAGCCGAGCCCACGCTCGGCTGTTCCCGGCAAAGAGCAGCCGAGCATGGGCTCGGCTCTACACAGGCAGGTGCATCAAGCCACGTAGATGGTCTTGATGTTCATGAACTCATGGATGCCGTGGTCGGCCAGTTCGCGGCCGAAACCTGATTCCTTGCTGCCACCGAACGGCAACCGCGCGTCGCTCTTGACGATGGCGTTGACGAACGCCGCGCCGCATTCCATGCGCTGGGCGAAGGACTCACCGCGCACCGGGTCACGCGTCCACACGCTGCCGCCGAGACCGAAGCGGGTGTCGTTGGCCACGCGCAGTGCCTCAGCCTCGTCCTTGACCCGGATGACCGCGGCGACCGGCCCGAACAGTTCTTCGTCGTAGGCCGGCATGCCCGGCCCCACCTGGTCGAGCACGCTGGCCGGATAGCCGGCGTGGCTGCCAGCAACCGGTTCGCCGCCGATCAACACGCGTGCGCCTTTGGCAACGCTGGCCTGCACCTGCTTGTGCAGTTCGTCGCGCAGGTCGGCACGGGCCATCGGCGCCAGCGTGGTGCCGCGCTCGTTCGGGTCGCCGTACTGGCGCTCGCCTGCGGCTTCGACGAAGCGCCGGGTGAATTCATCGGCCACCGCTTCGACCACGATGAACCGCTTGGCGGCAATGCAGGTCTGGCCACTGTTGTCGAAGCGCGACTTCACCGCAGCGGCAACTGCCTTGTCCAGGTCGGCATCATCGAGCACCACGAAGGCGTCGCTGCCGCCGAGCTCCATCACCGACTTCTTCAACTGGCTGCCTGCGTTGGACGCGATCGAACGCCCTGCCCGCTCGCTGCCGGTCAGGGTCACCGCTTTCACCCGTGCGTCGCGCAGCACCTCGGCGGCCTGGTCGTTGTCAATGTGCAGCACGTCGAACACGCCGTCAGGCAGGCCGCCATCGCGGCATACCGCCAGGATCAGGTCCGCGCACTGCGGCACGTTGCTGGCGTGCTTGAGCAGCGCCACGTTGCCGGCCATGAACGCCGGAGCAAGGAAGCGGAACACCTGCCAGATCGGGAAATTCCACGGCATCACCGCGAACACGCAGCCGATCGGCTCATAGCGCACGTAGCTGCGCTGCGCCTCGGTATCGATCAGTTGCGGCTTCAGGTAGTCGGCTGCGTGGTCGGCATAGAACTCACAGGTGCTCGCGCACTTTTCCACCTCGGCCAGAGCTTCGGCCTTCAGCTTGCCCATTTCGCTGGTCATGGCCTGCTGCAGGTCGTCGCGGCGCGCACGCAGCTGGCCAGCGATCTGCTTGAGGATCGCCCCACGTTCCTGCAGAGAGCGCTCGGCCCAGCGCGGGAATGCATCGGCCGCCGCCTGCAGGCGCTTCTCGATGGCAGCGGCGTCCATCAGCTCATGGCGGTAGGTCACCTGGCCGGTGGCCGGGTTGATGATCTCGACGGTCATTGGGGGTCTCCATCAGGTAGACCCCCATTGTGCGCCGGCGGCCGTGAGCCGGATGTTGCTGGCTCAGCCGTTGTCCTGGCGTGCCAGCTGCAGATCGCGCTGGCGTCGCTTCTCGGCACGCGCGTTGATGTACCAGCCGATCACCGCGGCAATCGACACCGCCGACACCAGCAGCGTGGCCAGCGCATTGATCTTCGGGCTGATGCCCATGCGCACCGAGGCGAACACCTTCATCGGCAGCGTGGTCGAGCCCGGCGTGGCGACGAAGCTGGCCACCACTACGTCATCCAGCGACAGGGTGAAGGCGAGCAGCCAGCCGGCCACCAGCGCCGGCGCGATGATCGGCAGGGTGATGCGGCCGAACACGGTCAGCCGGCTCGCGCCCAGGTCCATCGCCGCCTCTTCCAGCGACAGGTCCATCTCCTGCAGGCGCGAGGACACCACCACGGTGACGAAGCACAGGGTGAAGGTGACGTGGGCGATCCAGATGGTGGCAAGGCCACGCGCCGGGAAACCCGGAATCGCGCCCATCGAGGCCAGCAGTGCCATCAGCGAGAAGCCGAGGATCACGTCCGGCATCACCAGCGGCGCGGTCACCAGCGCACCGAAAAACGGCTTGCCGCGGAAGCGCTTGAAGCGGGTCATCACCATCGCCGCCAGCGTGCCGAGCACGGTGGCGGTACAGGCGGTCCAGAACGCGACCACCAGGCTGGTCCACATCGCATCCATCAGCGCGCGGTCGGCAAACAGATCGCTGTAAGCGCGGGTGGAGAACCCGGCCCAGACCATGGCCAACCGCGAGCTGTTGAACGAATAGAACATCAGCAGCAGGATCGGCAGGTACAGGAAGGCGAAGCCGAGCAGCAGCACGCCCAGCCCTAGGCCTTTGGCAGAACGCGGGCTCATGCCTGCTTCCCTTCCAGCAGTCGCTGCTGGGATCGGTTGAACAGCAGGATCGGCACCAGCAGCAACAGGATCATCGCCACTGCCATCGCTGAGGCGCCCGGCCAGTTGCGGTTGTTGAAGAACTCGTTCCACAGCTGGCGACCGACCATCAGCGTTTCCGAGCCACCGAGCATTTCCGGGATCACGAACTCGCCGATCGCCGGAATCATCACCAGCATGCAGCCGGCGATGATGCCCGCCTTCGACAGCGGCAGGGTGATGCGCAGGAACGCCTGCCACGGCTTGGCACCGAGATCGTAGGCCGCTTCCAGCAGGCGGTGGTCATGCTTGACCAGGTTGGCGTACAGCGGCAGCACCATGAACGGCAGATAGCAGTACACGATGCCGATATAGGCGGCGGTCGGGGTATCGATCAGCTGCAGCTTGGGCAGGCCCATGTTGGTCATCAGCGTCTGCAGGCCGGTGTACTGCAGGAACTGGTCGAGCAGGCCGTTGCGGTCCAGGATCGCCTTCCAGGCATAGACGCGGATCAGGAACGAAGTCCACGAAGGCAGCACCACCAGCATCATCGCCACGTTGCGCGCGGCCGGCGACAGGCGGGCGATGGCATAGGCCATCGGATAGCCGATCAGCAGGGTGAGGAACGTCGAGATCGCGGCGATCTTGATCGAGCTCAGGAACGCCTGCGCGTAGATCGAATCGCGGAACAGCGCCAGGTAGTTCTCGAGGTTGAGCTTCAGTGAGAGGCCGCCATCGACGTACTGCAGCAACCAGGTATACGGCGGCGAGCCGACCCGGCTGTGCGAGAAACTGATCATCAGCACGATCAGGAACGGCACGGCGAAGAACAGCAGCAGCCACAGGTACGGAATGCCGATGACCGTGGCACGCGTGCCCGGCAGCCAGCGCTTCAGGCCCGCCGTGCTCATGAGGTCAGCACCACGCCGTCGTTGTCACGCCAGTGCACCCACACCTCGTCGCCCCAGGTCAGGCCATCGCTGGCCCAGCGCTGCGAGTTGGCGAAGTTGGCCAGCACCTTGGCACCACTGGGCAGGCGCACGTGGTAGACCGAATGGCTGCCGAAGTAGGCGATGTCCTCGATCACGCCCTGCGCCTTGTTGGTGTGCACTTCCGGCTCGTCCTTGCCGATCATCACCTTCTCAGGGCGCAGCGCGAACGCGACCGGCTGCCCTTCATAGCAGGTGATGCCATGGGCGATGTAGACCGGCGCCGGGAACAGCGGCGAGCGCACGGTCACGTATTCGGGCAGGTCCTCGTCGATCACCCCGTCAAACAGGTTCACCGAACCGATGAACTCGGCAACGAAGCGGTTGGCCGGCTGCTCGTAGACCTCGTCGGGCTTGCCGACCTGTTGGATCCAGCCGGCGTCCATCACCGCGATGCGGGTGGCCATGGTCATCGCCTCTTCCTGGTCGTGGGTGACCATCACGCAGGTCACGCCCGACGATTCGATGATGCTGACCAGCTCCAGCTGCATCTGCGAGCGCAGCTTCTTGTCCAGCGCGCCCATTGGTTCGTCGAGCAGCAGCAGCTTGGGCCCCTTGGCCAGCGACCGCGCCAGCGCCACGCGCTGCTGCTGGCCGCCGGACAGCTGGTGCGGCTTGCGCTTGCCAAGATGTCCCATCTGCACCAGGTCGAGCATCTCGCCCATGCGCTTGCCGATGGCCTCGCGGCCTAGCCCGTCCTGCTTCAAGCCGAACGCGATGTTCTGCTCCACGGTCATGTGCGGGAACAGCGCGTAGGACTGGAACATCATGTTGACCGGCCGCTGGTACGGCGGCAGCGCATCCATCCGCTGACCATCGACGGTGATGCTGCCCTTGGTAGGTGTCTCGAAGCCGCCCAGGCAGCGTAGCAGGGTCGATTTGCCGCTGCCGGAGCCACCGAGCAGCGCAAATATCTCGCCCTTGCGGACGTCCAGGTTGACGTCATCGACGGCGACGAAGCCATCGAATTCCTTGCGCAGATCACGAATGGAGAGATAGCCGGGCACACCGGTCGCTTCGACGACGGCGGCTTCCGGCTGGGCTTCAACGGGCATGGGGGCTCCGGGAGCGGGCGGTGGACAGCGGCCGCCATTCTAACGGCCGGGGGCCGATGGGGATATGACGGCGGCAAGTGGCAGCGGCTGCGGCCGGCCCGGCCGCGCGTCGGCTGTCGGATTCCGACCGGAATTGGCGCGCTTCCGTCCATACCCCGTCCCCCTTCCCCGCCATTGCCGGCCGTCTCCGCCAAGCGCCACCGGTGCTACCGGGAATCTGCAACGTTTTTCAGAACCGGAAGCATTGATCGCCCGCAGTACCCCCGGCGCAATCTGCTGGACCGAGGCCCACCATGGATGAACACGCGTGATATCCCCAGCTGACTGCTTCCTTCCCGCCTCTCCCGAGCGCCTGGCACCGCCAGCCAACGGGCTGGAGCTGGTCATCGTCGGCGCCGGCCAGGCCGGGCTTTCACTCAGCGCCGTCCTGCAGGAGACCAACGTCGACCATCGCGTACTGGAAGCCGAAACCGTGGGCGCCAGCTGGCGGCGGCGCTGGGATTCCTTCCAGACCAACACCGCCAACGCGACGATGGCGCTGCATGGTCACGCCTATGCCGGCAACGATCCGGAGGGCTTCATGGCCGCACCGGAAGTGATCCGGCGGCTTCGCAACTACGCCGGCGAAAGGTCACTGCCGATCCACGAAGGCTGCGCGGTCCTGCGTGTCACGCCCAAGGCGGGCGGCTATGCCATCGAATCCAGCCGCGGGCCGATCCAGGCCGCTGCGGTGGTGGTGGCCACCGGCGAATACGGCCGTCCCCGGATGCCCCGCGTTCCCTTTGCGCCCGGGCCGGAGCTGGCGGTACTGCACTCCAGCAACTACCGCAATTCCCGGCAGCTTCCCGACGGCGCGGTGCTGGTCATCGGCGGCGGCCAGTCCGGCGCGCAGATCGCCCAGGACCTGCGCGCCAGCGGGCGCCGCGTGTACTGGTCGCTGGCCGAGCGCCACTCGCATACGCGTCGGCTGCGTGGCAAGGACTCGATGACCTGGTGGGACATGGCCGGACGCATCCACCAGCATGTGCGCGAATCGGCCGGTGTGCTGGCGGGAGAGCCGGATGCCCTGCGCAAGGCCCGCACTGCGGAGTTCCCGCTGATTTCCGGCAAGGGCACCGGCGGCAGGGGCAGTTCGATCAGCCTGCTGGCGATGCATCGCGAGGGCATCACCCTGCTGGGCCGCTTGCAGGGCTTCGACGCGGACATCGCCCGCTTCGCCGATGTCCGCCCACAGCTGCGTATCGCGGTCGAGGCGACGCGGGCCGAGTACGCCTATCTCGATTCACTGGCCAGCGCGTACTACGCCACGCGGCCCGAACCCCGTACCGACGACGCCCGCTACATTCCCGAGGAGGTGTATCTGCACTGGGAGCCGGATGCCTCTCCGCGCGAACTGGATCTGAACGCTGCCGGCATCCGCTCGGTTGTCCTGGCCACTGGCTTCGTTGCCGAATGGCCGTGGCTGGATGTGACCGGCGTGCTGGACGAACACGGTTACCCGCTCGGCGAGTTCGGTGTCTCCCCGCAGCCCGGGCTGTTCTTCATCGGCATGCACAACCTGCAGCGGATGAGCTCGTCGTTCCTGTGCAACGGCGGTCGCGATGCGCGGGACCTGCTGCCCGCCATCCTGCAGCACCTTGGCCGGAGCGGCAGTACCGGCTCCGGCGCAGGGTAAGGCAGCCGCCGGGCATGGCCCGGCGCCACCAGGACCGCTCAGCGGCCGGTCTTTACCTCGGTCCACAGCCGGGTGTAGAGCTTGTCGGTCTCCGGTGTGTTGATCGAATAGGTGAACATCTTCGCGGCCACGTCGGCCGGCGGGTAGATGGTCGGGTCGGTGCGGATCGCTTCGTCCACCAGCGGCGTCGCGGTCGGCACCGGGTTGCCGTAGTGGATGAAGTTGGTGTTGGCCGCGGCCACCTTCGGTTCCAACAGGTAGTTGATGAACGTGTAGGCCGCTTCCGGGTGCTTGGCATCCTTGGGAATCGCCAGCATGTCGAACCACTGCGGCGCGCCTTCCTTCGGGATCGAGTAGGCCACGTGCACGCCATTGCTGGCCTCGGCCGCACGGTCGCGGGCCTGGATGATGTCACCCGACCAGCCCACCACCAGGCAGGTACCGCCATTCGCCAGCGAGCCGACGTACTGCGAGGAGTGGAAGTTCTGTACGTAAGGACGGATCGACTTCAGCAGGTCGGCCGCCTTCTGCAGGTCGGCCGGATCACCGCTGTGCGGGTCCAGGCCCAGGTAGTGCAGTGCGATCGGAATCATGTCCGCCGGCGTGTCCAGGATGGTCACGCCGCAGTCCTTCATCTTGCTGATGTTTTCCGGCTTGAACACCAGGTCCCAGCTGTTGGCGATGTCGGCGCTGCCACCGAAACGCTCCTTCAGCATGTCCACGTTGTAGCCGATGCCGGTGGTGCCGATCATGTACGGCACACCGTATTGGTTACCTGGATCCTGGGTGGCGATGCGCTTCATCACCGCCGGATCGAGGTTGGCCAGGTTCGGAATCTTCGACTTGTCCAGCGGCAGGAATACACCGGCCTGGATCTGCCGGCCGAAGAAATTCAGCGTCGGCACCACCACGTCGTAGCCGCTGTTGCCGGCCAGCAGTTTGGTCTCGACCATCTCGTCACTGTCGAACACATCGTAGGTGACCTTGATCCCGCTCTGCTTCTCGAAGTTCGGGATGGTGTCTTCGGCGATGTAGTCGCTGTAGTTGTAGACGTTCAGGACCTTGCTGTCCTGTCCGCCGCCGTTGCCGCCGCCACAGGCGGAAAGCATGGCGGAGGCCAGGCCGAGCGTGAGGATACGCAGCTTCATCGGGTGCTCCAGAATGCGGAAAGGGGGGCCGGCCGGGCCGGCGACGGGTGCCAGCCTACCCCCCGGCGACGGATTTTTCTATTCGCGGCCTTCACACGTTCAGCAGCAGGAACTCGCGTTCCCACGAACTGATCACACGGAAGAAGGTCTCGTATTCCTTGCGCTTGACCGAGATGTAGGCGCGGCAGAAGCGCTCGCCCAGCAATGCCTGCAGCTCGCTGCACTGCTCCAGCCCGTCCAGCGCTTCACCCAGCGAACGCGGCAGGTCGTAGCCCAGCTCCTTGGCGCTGCCGGTCACTGGTGCATCCGGCGCGAGGCGCTCGCGGATGCCGAGCAGGCCACAGGCCAGGGTTGCGGCCATCGCCAGGTAAGGGTTGGCATCGGAACCGGCGAAGCGGCTTTCCACCCGCATGTTCTCCGGCGTATCCAGCGGCACCCGCAGGCCGCAGGTGCGGTTGTCGAAGCCCCAGTGCACGTTGCTCGGCGAGACTTCGCCGAACACCAGACGCCGGTAGGAATTCACATTCGGCGCGAAGAACGCCATGGCCATCGGCACGTACTTCTGCAGGCCGGCCAGGTAGTGGGCGAACAGCGGGCTGAAATCCTCACCGCCGTGCTCGCCGGTGAACACATTCTGGCCATCGCTGATGCGCAGCAGACTCTGGTGGATGTGCATCGCACTGCCCGGCTCGTTCTCCATCGGCTTGGCCAGGAACGTGGCATACACCCCATGGCGCATCGCCGACTCGCGCATGGTGCGCTTGAACAGGAACACCTGGTCGGCCAGATCCATGGCGTTGGCGTGGGTGAAGTTGACTTCCAACTGCGCCGCGCCGGATTCATGGATCAGTGTATCCACGTCCAGCTTCATCGCGTCGCAATAGTCGTACATCAGGTCGAGGATCGGATCGAACTCGTTGACCGCGTCGATCGAGTACGACTGCCGCGCCGTTTCCGGGCGCCCCGAGCGGCCCGCCGGGGGCAGCAGCGGGAAATCCGGATCGGTGTTCTTCTGTACCAGGAAGAATTCCAGCTCGGGCGCAACCACCGGTCGCAGGCCGAGCTCGGTGTAGGCATCCAGCACCCGGCGCAGCACGTTGCGCGGCGCCAGCTCATGCGGTTCACCGTTCTTGGTGTAGCAGTCGTGGATGACCTGCGCGGTCGGATCGGTCGCCCACGGCACCATGCGCACCGTGTCCGGATCGGGGCGCAGGATCATGTCCGAGTCCGACGGCGAGGTCAGGTCGTAGTAGTCGTCCGGGAATTCGCCGGTGACCGTAGTCGCGAAGATGCCTTCCGGAAGGCGCGTGCCGTAATCGTGCGAGAACTTGTCGGCCGGGATGATCTTGCCGCGCGCATTGCCGGTGATGTCCGGAACCAGGCATTCGACCTCGGTGATGCGCCGCTCCTTCAGCCAGCGCAACAGGCTGCTTTCCTGCGGGGGCGGGGGCGTAGCCGTCTTGCGCGGGCGCGTTCGGGAACTCATGGGGATTCCAGTCGATTCTGTTGGTGCTGCCGGCAAGCTTGGCCGAACGCACGGAAAATAGCGTGATAGAACGGCGTCTGCATGACACGCCACTCCGGATGCCACTGTACGCCGAGCACGAATCGATGGCGCGGACTGCGGGCTGCTTCGACCAGGCCATCATCGGCCCAGGCCTCGATCTGCAGACCTTCGGCCAACCTCGCGATGCCCTGCCCGTGCACCGAATTGACCTGTACCTGATCGCCGGCAGACCACTGAGCCAGCCAACCACCATCGGCCAGGGTGATCGCATGGGCCGGCCCATACTGCACCTCCACCGGCGCCTGCGGGTCTTCGCGATGGTCGGACAGGCCAGGTACTGCATGCACCTGCGGATGCAGCGTGCCGCCGAGCGCCACATTCAATTCCTGGAAGCCACGGCAGATCGCCAGCACCGGCAGATCCATTGCCAGCGCGTCGTACAGCAGGGCGAACGCAGTGGCATCACGCGCTGGGTCGTGAGGGTTGCCCTCCCAGCTACGGCCGCCCTCGTAGTGCTGCGGCTCGATGTTGCTGACCGCACCGGTCAACAGCAGGCCATCCAGGCCCTGCAACCAGTCGCGTGCCGGCAGCGGCGGCTGCAGGCTCGGCAGCACCAGTGGCGTTGACTGCGCAGCGTCAACCAAGGCACGCACATATTTTTCCCCGGCCACCGCGAAACGATGATGGCCGAGCACGGTGCTGTCGGTAGGCAGGCCCACCCAAGGCAGGCGGCGCATGGGAAATCTCCTTGGCGTGGCATCAAGGTACGCGCCCGGCATCGGCATCGGCAAGCCGCTGCCGTCACACCACGGGCGGCCGGCTTGGGCCAAACTATCGCCGTGAAGCCCGACCGTCCTCCCCCGCTCCAACGCCCTTTGCCGCTTCTGCGAGGCCGCCGGTGAGCGCCGCCTTCCCGCCCAGCTGGTACGCCAGCAGCCTGCCCGAACCGCCCGCATTGCCGCCGTTGCGCGGTGAACTGCATGCCGATGTGGCGATACTGGGCGCCGGCTATACCGGCCTCACCGCCGCACTGGAACTGGCCCTGCGCGGCCAGCGGGTGGTGCTGCTGGAAGCGCAGCGGATCGGCTGGGGAGCCTCTGGCCGCAATGGCGGCCAGGCACTGGTCGGCTACGGCTGTGAGGTCGACGAGCTGGAACGCCAGCTCGGCCGCGAGGATGCGCGCCGCCTGTTCGACTGGTCGCGCGAAGCGGTACAGGCGATGCGCGCGCGCATCAACCGGCATGGCATTGAGTGCCATTGGGTGGAGGGCCACGCCAGCGTCGCCATCCGCGCACGCCACGAGCGCGACCTGCGCGCCAACTGCGAACACCTGCAGCGACAGTACGATTACCCGATGCAGTGGTGGGAGCGCGATACCCTGCGTGGGCAACTGGACAGTCCGCGCTACCGCGCGGCGATGTTCGACCCGCTCAGCGCCCACCTGCATCCGCTGGCCTACGCCCGCGGGCTGGCCGATGCAGCGCGCGCAGCCGGGGTGGTCATCCACGAACAGTCGCCGGTAACGCGCATTCAACGCGGCGCACATGCGGTGCTGCATACCGATCACGGCAGCGTGCGCGCGCCGCAGCTGGTGGTGGCCGGCAACGCCCTGCTGCAGGGGCTGGTGCCTGAGCTTGAGCGGCGCATCATGCCGGTCGGTACGTATATCGGCGCCAGCGCGCCGCTGGGGGCCGAGCGCGCCCGCGCCCTGATCGGCAACAACATGGCGGTCTCCGATACGGCCTGGGCGCTGGACTATTTCCGGCTCAGCCATGACCACCGCCTGCTGTTCGGTGGCCGCGCCAGCTATTCCGCGCTACCGCCGCCGGGCCTGCACCGGGTGATGCAGCGGCGCATGCACCAGGTGTTCCCGCAACTGGCCGACATTCCGCTGCAGCAGGTCTGGGGCGGCTATGTGGACATCACCCGCAACCGCGCCCCGCACTGGGGCCGGCTGGATGGGAATCTGTACTTCGCGCAGGGCTTCTCCGGCCACGGTGTGGCAGCGGCCGGCTTGGCCGGCGAGGTCATTGCTGCCGCGATTGCGGGCCAGAGCGAGCGGCTGGATGTATTCCAGCGGCTGCAGCATGCGCCCTTCCCCGGCGGACGCCTGCTGCGCATGCCGCTGCTGGTGGCGGCCATGTCCTGGTACAAACTGCGCGATGCGCTGTGGTGAGTCACCGGGAAGCGAGCTGAATCTACCGTCCCCCGAAAACTGTGAAACTCGTCGCCGCAGGTAATCATGTGATGACTTTCTCACTTGCCGGGCAGACCACTGAGGCGATTGCATAATCGAACGCGTGTCGATACCGTCGGTAAGAACCGGGTCCCGCGGCGAATGGATGCTGACAGGGAACGTACTGTGAAGGGGTAGTGCGATTGAACTGGTGGAATGAAGGCCTGCAGTTGAAGTTGCGTATCCGCCCGGCGGGGCTGGTCCTTGCACTGCTGTACGCCGTCGCATGCTGGGCGTCGCGTCAGTTGTCGCTCGACCAGTTCTATCTGCCTGCCGGCGTCCGCGTCGCTGCAGTGTTGTTGTTCCCCCCTCGCTGGTGGCCGTATCTGCTGCTGGGCGAATATGCCTACTTTGCGCAGATGCGCGTGCCAATGATCGAGAAGTATGGGCTGGCCTGGATCGTGCTGGGCTCGGCACTGCTGATGCCTGCCGTGATGCTGATCGTGCATCTGCACCGGAAGATGATGCTGACCACGAAGAATGCGTGGCTGATTTCAGTCGCGGCGGCTTCGGCGCTGGTAGTCACGGCGCTCAATCTGATGCTGGCACACCTTCTGTGGCCGACACCACCGGAGATGCCGGTGCTTGCCAGCATCGCGCGACTGGTCGTCGGCGACTTCATCGGCATTCTAACCCTGGCGCCGCTCGCGTTGCTGTGGACACGACGGACCAGCAACGCCCGATGGACTTCAGGCTTCGCCCCGCCTGCACTCGGTGCCCTGACGCTGATGGCATTGATTGGCCTGTATGCCGCACAGCTGCCCCTGGACGAAGTCAACGCCAAGACGTCGATGCAGCTGCTGATGGCGCTGCCGGTCGTCGTGCTTACCTGCCTGTATGGCTGGCGAGGTGCGGCGATCGGCGTGCCGTCGCTCAACCTGATCATTGGCCTGACCACGCCCAGCCCCTACACGGGCGCCTTCGATCCGGCCGCCTTCGCGACCCAGCAGATCATGGCGGTCACCGGCGCTGCGCTGCTGGTGCTGGGCTCGCGTATCACCCACTACTACCACCGTTCGAGACTGGGCGAAGTGGGTGAAAAAGATGCGCTCAAGCATGCGCGTAATTCACTGGTGGCGAGCGAGCTCGATCTCCGCGAGCGGGCTCGGCACCTGAGGAAACTGGGGGACGGCATCGACACCTCGCTCAGCGAGGTGGTGAACTGGCTCAATGCTCAGGGCCATCCCACCATAGCGAACAGTCTCCTGCACATGGCTTCGGTCCATTCGCGACAGTTCCGGGAACAGACCAGCATGGTCTACCCCGCTGCGCTGGAACACCTTGGGCTCTATGTCGCCCTCCAGGCCGGCGGCGTACGCGAAACCTGGGACCTGAGCCATCGGGTAATGCGCCCTCGCCTGCTCGGCGATCCCTGTCAGCTGAGTGTCGGCCTGCAGTTGGCCGCCTATCGCGCCCTGACCGATGCCGTTTCGCTGTTGATCAACAGTGAATCAGGCCAGATCTGCATCCGCGTGCGTTGCGGCCAGGCAGGCGGACGCCGCGGCATCCTGATGACGGTCGCACTGCTGGATTCATATCGCAGCCTGTCACCGTCCACCGTCACCGCCACAGTCGAGCGCTTGGCTGGCCGGACGATTGCCTATGGCGGAACGGTACAGTGCCATCGGAACCGGATACGTATGGCGATGGTGGAAACGGGTGATTCCGCTGCCCTGGGCATGGCATCGTTCAACGCCATGGATCACGTGACGGCCTTCGGCCAGGGAAACTCGCAGACCCAGACCTGACGGCCAGTGTCCGCCAAGGGCCCGCCTTGCGGCGTGTCACGCATCGGCCGCATACATCGCGGTCAAACGCAGCGGCGCAGGAGATCCTGACGCCGCTGCCTAGTTCATCGTCTTTACGGCGTTTCAACCGACCAGATGACTTCCGCGCCACTGCGATACCGCACCAGCGAGAAATCACTGCCGCTGTAGATCTGCGAGCGACTGGCACCTGCCGGAATCTGGATCTGCTGCTGGGGCAGCGAAACCCGGGCCGCGTTGTTGCCTGCCGGCAGCACCCAGTAGGTACCCCCTGCATTGCCGATGATCATCTGCACATTTCCGAGCAGGTCATTCACCTGCAGATAGGTGATTCCGTCACGCTGGAATCCATACAGTTGCCAGCTGGGGTCCTGGCTGAGATTGATCGCGGCCGGACTGGCCTGCCCCAACCCAGCCGTAGCCAATGGCTTTCCATGAAAATCCGACGGACCGCCCGCGATTGCTGGGGCAGCGGCAAGCATCAGAAATCCAGTGGCCGCACCAAAACATGAAAATCGCACAGTGACCTCCAGGTCGAAGTTAACGTCGGGAACCTCCAGCAGATACTAACCTCTTCCCGTCCAATCAATTGCCCTGGCAACGGGCATGGACGTTTTCGTCCTAAAGTTACACCCGAAACCGCCGCTATCCGTGCCAAGACTTTCCCACATGAGCCACCGCATCATGCCCGTCCTGTCGCAGGCCGCTCTGGATGGCGACCTGACCGATCCCCTGCCTCAGCGGATCCTGCTGGTGGAAAACTCGCGCGCGTTCACCGGCATGCTGCGCGAGGCAATCGAGCAGCGCCTGGAGCTGCCGGTGGTGGTGGCCAGCTCGCTGGCCGAGGCCGACCGCCTGCTCACTGCCGAGGACGGCTGGTTCCTGGTCCTGACCGGGCTGGTGCTGGCCGATGGTGACCGCGACGCGGTGGTCGAGTTCTTCCTCAAGCGCAACCTGCCGACGGTGGTGGTCAGCGGCGTGTATGACGAGGACCTGCGCAAGCGTGTGCTGCAGCAGCAGATCATCGACTACGTGCTGAAGAACACCCCGGGCAGCATCGACTACTTGGTGTGGCTGGTGCAGCGCCTGGAGCGCAACCGGCGCATCGCCGCGCTGGTGGTGGACGACTCGCCGTCCGCGCGTGGCTATGCCGCCGCCCTGCTGCGCATGTACGGCCACGAGGTGTACGAAGCGGCCGATGGCAGCGAAGGCCTGGCGGCGATCGAGGCGCACCCGGCGATCCGCCTGGCCGTGGTCGACCAGGAAATGCCGGGCATGCAGGGCGTGGAGTTCACCCGCCGCCTGCGCACCCTGCGTTCGCGCGACAAGGTGGCGGTGATCGGCATTTCCGGCAATACCGATGCGTCGTTGATCCCACGTTTCCTGAAGAACGGCGCCAATGACTTCCTGCGCAAGCCCTTCTCGCGCGAAGAGTTCTTCTGCCGTGTCTCGCAGAATGTCGACCAGCTGGAGCTGATCGGTACGCTGCAGGACCTGGCCACCCGCGATTTCCTCACCGGCCTGCCCAACCGCCGCTGCTTCCTGGAACAGAGCCAGCGCCAGCTGCCGCAACTGCAGCTGCATGGCCAGTGCGTGGCGGTGGCGATGATCGACATCGACCATTTCAAACACATCAACGACACCCACGGCCACGAAGCCGGTGACGATGCGCTGCGTGCGGTCGCCCGTGCCGTCGGCGACCACGCGCGCAGCCAGGACCTGATCGCGCGCTTCGGCGGTGAGGAATTCTGCCTGCTGGTGCCGGACATGGAACAGGACGAAGCGTTGCTCTATTTCGAGGAGCTGCGCCAGCGCATCGCCGCGCTGGAAGTGGACATCGGCAGCGCCACCCTGCGCATGACGGTCAGCATCGGCCTGTGCTGCCTGCGGCCGCAACGCGATGCGCTGCACCGGCTGATTTCCGAGGCCGATCGCCAGCTGTACCTGGCCAAGGCCGGCGGCCGCAACCGGGTCAGCTGCACCACCGTTGCCAACCCACTGCGTCCGCGTGAGGCTGCGCTGTCCTGACCGGCGTGCTTTGATCCAGATCAACGCCGCCTGCGGGCGGCACCTCTACAGTCGGCCCCGACATCAGCATGAAGGGGAGCCGGGGATGGCACTACTGGTCTGGCAGGACGATCTGAACATCGGCATTGATGTGATCGATCAGCAACACCGCCGCATCGTCGAGATGCTCAACCACCTGCACATGGCGCAGACCAGCCTGCAGCGTGCGGCGGTGGGCGAAGTGATCGACGAGGTGGTGGACTACACCATGTCGCACTTCGCATTCGAAGAAGAACTGATGGAAGAAGCAGGCTATCCGTTCTGCGCCGCGCACAAGCGCGTGCATGAAATCTTCATCAAGCGCGTGGCCGAGTATCGCCTGCGCTTCCAGGCCGGTGAGGACATCAGTGACGAGCTGCGCACCATGCTCTCGCGCTGGCTGTTCAACCACATCCGCGGCGACGACCAGGCCTATGCCGAACAGGTCAAGCAGCATCTGAACCAGTTCGCCCGCGAGCACCAGAGCGGCGGCTGGCTGGGCCGCACGCTCAAGCGCTTCTTCGGCTGATCAGCGCTGGCGGCGCTGCAGCGCCAGCAGTGCACACAACGTGATCACCGCGGTCAGGCACAGGTAGTAGCCGACCGCGACCAGCCCGTAGCGCTCGGCCAGCCAGGTAGCCAGGTACGGCGCCGGAGCTGCACCAAGAATGCCCGCCAGGTTGAACGACAGCGAGGCTCCGGTGTAGCGCACTTCCACCGGGTAGATCTCGGCCAGGAAGGTACCGCAGGGGCCGTAGGTCAGCCCCATCAGGAACAGGCCCAGGCACAGGAACGTCAGCACCAGCCACGGGCTGCCGGGCTGGAACAGCGGTGCGAACAGCACACCGAAGCCGATGATCAGCAGACTGGCGATGGCCATCGTGCGGCGGGTGCCCCAGCGGTCGCCGTAACGTGCCGACAGCGGGATGCCGGCGGCGAAGAACAGCATCGCCACCATCTGCATCAGCAGGAACTGCTCGCGGCTGTAGCCGAGCACGGCGGTGCCGTGGCCGAGGCTGAACACCGTCATCAGGTAGAACAGCACGAAGGTGGCGAACGCACCCAGCGTGCCCAGCAGCATCGGCAGCGGATGGTCGCGCAGCACGGTCCACATCGGCAGACGCACCGGCGCCTTGCGCTCCAGCGCGCGCTTGAAATCCGGCGTCTCGTGGATGTTCAGGCGCACCCACAGGCCCAGGCCGACCAGCAGCGCGCTGGCCACGAACGGAATGCGCCAGCCCCATTGCAGGAAATCGTCCTGGCCCAGCCAGCGACCGAGCAGCAGGAAGATGCCCGCTGACAGCAGGAAGCCGATCGGTGCACCCAACTGCGGGAACATGCCGTACCAGGCGCGCTTGCCCGGCGGCGCGTTCTCGGTGGCAAGCAGCACCGCCCCACCCCACTCGCCGCCCAGGCCCAGACCCTGACCGAAGCGGCACAGGGCCAGCAGCGCTGGTGCCCATAGGCCGATCTGCGCGTGGGTCGGCAACAGGCCGATGGCGACCGTGGACAGGCCCATGGTCAGCAGTGCGGCCACCAGGGTGGCCTTGCGGCCGATGCGGTCACCGAAGTGGCCGAACACCGCCGAGCCGACCGGGCGCGCGATGAAGGCCACTGCGAAGGTGGCCAGGGACTGCAGCAATGCTGCCTGGTCGCTGCTTTCCGGGAAGAACAGGTGCGGGAACACCAGCACCGCGGCGGTGGCGTAGATGTAGAAGTCGAAGAACTCGATGGTGGTGCCGATCAGGCTGGCCAGCAGGACACGGCGGGGAGAATTCACGGGTGGCGCGGCAGCGGTGATCGTCGACATCGGCAAGGCGGGTAACGGCGGATCGACCGATTCTGCCACGGGGCAGTGGCTGTACGGGGCGATGGTTTCAGCCGAGACCGATGCCAACGAAATTTTTCCAGCCGCCCGCTAGGCTGCGCCACCGGTTCCCGCATGGATGCCTTGCCGATGGCTGCAGTCGCGTTGCCGTGGTCCGATTCCCCGAAGGTGCCGCGCTTGGCGGCCTGGCTGGTGGTGCTGCTGGTGCATGGCGTGCTGGCGCTGTGGCTGCTGGGCAGCGGCCGGATCGAACTGCGTAGCGACGACGGGCCACGGATTTCGTTGCGCTGGCTGCCACCGGAGGAATCTGATCCGATCCCGCAGCACCATGCCCTCCCCGTCGCGTCGATGACGCGCCCTGCCGCGCCGATCGCGCCACACGCAGCACCAGTTGTACGGACGAACCGCCTGGAGTCCGCCGTCGAAGAAGTGCAGCCTGCCGCCCCGCTGAACCTGGGACTGCCGGCGGACAGCATCGATGGCGGTGACGGCATCAGCGCAGCCGGCGTGACGCCGCGCCTGATCGGCCGCCGCGAGGTGCACCCGGCGTTCGCGCCACGCCGCAACTACTTCCGCATCCGCCGGCAGATGACCCCGGAGCAGATCGTGCATGGTGTGGCCCAGTTGCTGGGTTTGTGGCCCCCCGGATACATCGTCGACCCGTGCGAGCTGGGCAAGCAGGACATGGACTATTTCCAGAATGCCGTCGATGAAGCCTACCGGGATCAGCTGCGTGCGGCGGTGCTGCAGGTGAGCGCACGCTGCAGGTAGGCGACACGGTATCTACAGAAGAGCGAAGAGCAGCCGAGCATGGGCTCGGCTCTACAGAAGCGCGCTGAGCCGCACGGCAAGCGCGCCGTCACAGCTGGATCCAGGTGGCCTTCATCTCGCTGTACTTGTCGAAGGCATGCAGCGATTTATCGCGGCCGTTCCCGGACTGCTTGTAGCCCCCAAATGGCGCCGTCATGTCACCGCCGTCCCAGCCGTTCACCCACACGCTGCCCGCACGCAGCTGACGGGCTACGCGATGGGCGCGACCGAGATCCCGCGTCCACAGGCCGGCGGCCAGCCCGTAGCGGCTGTCGTTGGCCAGGCGCACGGCCTCGGCTTCGTCGTCGAAGCCAAGCACCGCCAGCACGGGGCCGAACACTTCCTCGCGGGCCAGCGCCTGCTCGGGCCGCACCTGGTCGAACACCGTCGGCTGCACATAGCAACCACCCGCCTCCACCTCGGCGCGTTGGCCGCCCAGCAGCAGGCGCGCGCCATCGGTTTCGGCCCGGGCGATGTCGGCCAGCACCTTGTCCACATGCGCGGCATCGACCAGCGCGCCCATCGGCGCATCTGCCTCCAGCGGATGGCAGGGTTGCATGCGCTGGCCGTAAGCGACCACCTGGTGCACGAAGTCATCGCGGATCGAACGCTGCACCAGCAACCGCGAACCGGCCGTGCAGACTTCCCCCTGGTTGAAGAAGATACCCTGCGCCACGCCCTTGGCGGCCGCATCCAGGTCCGGCGCATCGGCAAACACCACATGCGGGCTCTTGCCACCGCATTCCAGCCAGACCCGCTTGAGGTTGGAACGACCGGCGTACTCCAGCAACCTGGCGCCGGTAGCGGTGGAACCGGTGAAGGCAAGCACATCTACATCCATGTGCAGGGCAAGCGGTTCGCCCACGCGTGAACCGTGGCCGGGCAACACGTTGAGCACGCCCTCGGGCAATCCCGCTTCGGCCGCCAGTGCGGCCAGCCGCAACGCACTCAGCGGCGAGCGCTCGGAGGGCTTCAGCACCACCGAGTTTCCCATCGCCAATGCCGGCGCGATCTTCCAGCAGGCCATCAACAACGGAAAATTCCACGGCACGATGGCCGCCACCACGCCCGCGGCCTCGCGCGTGACCAGGCCCAGCTCGTGCGGGCCGGTGGGCGCGATTTCACCGTACAGCTTGTCCACCGCCTCGGCGGTCCAGGTCAGGCAGCGCACCACGCCGGGCAGGTCGATGCGGCGCGCATCGCGGATCGGCTTGCCCATGTCCAGCGTTTCCAGCAGGGCCAGCTCATCGGCATGCGTCTCCACCAGCGCGGCCAGCGCCAGCAGCACGCGCTTGCGATGGGCGGGGCTGGCCTGCGACCAGTGGCCTGCTTCGAACGCGCGGCGCGCCGAGGCCACTGCACGCTCAACGTCCTGCGCATCACAGTCGGCCACTGCGCCCAGTACGCGCCCGTCGATCGGGCTGATGCAATCAAAACGCGCGCCGCCGGCGGCATCCACGTAGCGGCCATCGATGAACGCTTGGCCGGGAATCGCCACGCGGCAGGACAGGGCCTGCCAGTGGCTGCGGTCGGGGAAGTGGGTCATGGGGTCCTCCGCGTATCGACTGTCCGCCGTTATACCGACGCGGCCGCGACCGGGTCGTGACGTGCGTATTCCGGTAGCGCCGGGCCCTGCCTGGCGACAGATCCGTGACGCGGCTGCGCTAGAGTCGCAACCATCGGACCCGACGGAGCCGGCATGAAACCCCTTGCAAGCGACCTGCACGACCTGGCCACCCAGCGCCCCGATTCACTGGACGCGTACTGGATGCCGTTCACTGCCAACCGCCAGTACAAGGGCGCGCCGCGCATGCTGGTACGTGCCGAGGGCATGCACTACGAGGACGTGGATGGGCGCGTCATCCTCGATGGCACCGCTGGCCTGTGGTGCTGCAATGCAGGGCACGCGCGCCGGCGCATCGTCGACGCGATCGCCGAGCAGGCCGCCACGCTCGATTATTCGCCCGCCTTCCAGATGGGTTCGCCGCCGGCCTTCGCCCTGGCGCAGCGACTGGCGGCGCTGGCCCCGGCCGGGCTCAACCACGTGTTCTTCACCAGCTCGGGCTCGGAGGCGGTGGATTCGGCGATGAAGATCGTGCTGGCCCACCATCGCCTGCGTGGCGAGGGCCAGCGCACGCGTTTCATCAGCCGCGAGAAGGCCTACCACGGGGTCGGCTTCGGCGGTATGGCGTTGGGCGGGCTGCCCAACAACCGCCGCCAGTTCGGCCTGCAGCTGGGCGGCGTGGACTACCTGCGGCACACGCTGGACCTGTCACGCAATGCCTTCAGCAAGGGGCTGCCGCGTCAGGGAGCCGAGCTGGCCGACGATCTGGAACGGCTGATCGCCCTGCACGATCCCTCCACCATTGCCGCGGTGTTCGTCGAGCCCATTGCTGGGTCGGCCGGTGTGATCCTGCCGGCACCGGGGTATCTGCAGCGCCTGCGTGAGATCTGCGACCAGCACGGCATCCTGCTGGTGTTCGATGAAGTCATCACCGGGTTCGGCCGGGTCGGCATGGCGTTCGCCGCACAGCGTTTCGGGGTCACCCCGGATCTGCTGACCTTCGCCAAGGGCGCCAGCAACGGCGCGGTGCCGCTGGGTGGCGTGCTGGTCGGCGACAGCGTGCATGCCAGCTTCATGCAGGGTCCGCCACAGGCCATCGAGCTTTTCCATGGCTATACCTATTCGGGCCACCCCTTGGCCTGCGCGGCGGCGCTGGCCACACTGGACGTCTACGCCGAGGAACGACTGTTCGAGCGTGCGATCGAACTGGGTGAGTACTGGCAGGAGGGCCTGCACGACCTGCAGGGGCTGCCGAACGTGATCGACATCCGCAACTTCGGCCTGGTCGGTGCGGTGGAGCTGGCGCCGCGCAAGGACGCCCCCGGCAGCCGTGGCTACGAGGTGTTCCGCCGTTGCTTCCATGACGGGCGCCTGCTGGTGCGCTGTACCGGCGACATCATCGCGTTGTCACCGCCGCTGATCGTGGACAAGGCACAGATCGACCAGATCACCGGCACCCTGGGCGAGATGATCCGGGCCACCGCCTGAGGCCGGGACGAAGGTGGCGAGCGGGTACAATGGGCGGTTCCGCTCCTGTCCGTTGCCGTGCCCATGAACATCGTCGTCAAAGAAGAACTCAAGGCCTACATCGACCCGCTCACCGCGGACGAACACGAAGCGCTGGAGCGCAGCATCCTCGCCGAAGGCTGCCGTGATGCGCTGGTGCTGTGGGGCGAGGTGCTGGTGGATGGGCACAACCGTTACGGCATCTGCCAGAAGCACGGCCTGCCGTTCAACACCGTGCAGAACACCCGCTTCCAGAGCATGGAAGACGTGCACCTGTGGATGATCGAGCAGCACCTGGGCCGGCGCAGCGTCTCCGATTTCCAGCGCGGCGTATTGGCCCTGCGCAAGCGCGACATCCTGTCCGCGCGCAAGCAGGTCGAGCAGGCGCAGCTGCAGCGCGAAAGCGATGGCACCGCCGAGCCTGCCGATGAGGCCGGCGAAGACAGCCCGCCGTGGGAGCCAGTGCCGAAGATCAGCCGCGCCGAACTGGCCCGCGAAGCCAAGCTGAGCACCAGCCAGGTCGGCATGATCGAGCGCATCCACGCCCAGGCCGCGGCCGAGGTGGTGGAAGCGGTGAAGGCCGGCATGATCTCGATCAGCGCCGCCGCTGCCGTGGCCGACCTGCCGGAAGAAGAGCAGCGCGCCGCTGCCGCCGGTGGCAAGGATGAACTGAAGCAGGCTGCAAAGCGTGTGCGCGAGTCCAAGCGCAAGCCGCGCGCGCCGAAGCCGGAAACGGAGTCGCCGGAAATGGACTTCGAAGAAGCCAACGAGGATGAGATCGCCAGCCGCGATGCCGAGGTGCTGGCTGCGCTGGAGCAGCTGGGCGAGGATGCCCCGGCGCTGCGCCGTCGCGTGGTGAACCTGACCCGCGAGAACGATACCCTGCGCGCACAGCTGGCCCATCTGCGCAAGCAGCTGGAAGCGCTGTAACGGATGGGTAGCGCCGGGCCATGCCCGGCGAGCGCAGCGGGCTCTGAAAAGCCGCCGGGCATGGCCCGGCGCTACCGATGCGTCGGCATCATTCAGTGGCGGGTAGACTTCGGGCATGACGTCTGCCATCGATCCGCGCCGCGCTCAGCTGCGGCGCCTGAAAGCCCTCGCCCTTGGCCTGCTGCTGCTGATGCTGGCCGGTTTCGCGGTCAGCCACTGGCAGGGCGAGCGCGGCATCTGGGCCTGGGTCTCGGCCTTCTGCGAGGCCGCCGCGGTCGGCGCACTCGCGGACTGGTTCGCGGTGGTCGCCCTGTTCCGGCGGCCGATGGGCCTGCCGATTCCGCATACGGCGATCATTCCGCGCAGCAAGGAACGCATCGGTGACAGCCTGGCCCTGTTCGTGCGCGACCAGTTCCTGGAACCGACGGTGCTGCTAGCCAAGCTGCAGGTGTTCGACCCGGCCAGCCGCCTCGGCAGCTGGCTGGCCGATCCCGCACGGTCAAGGATGCTGGCCGACATGGCCCGTGGCTGGGCATTGCAGGCGCTGGACTTCTTTGATGAAGCGGCGGTGCGGCGGCAGCTGCACAGCTTCGTGGTGCAGCAGTTGCGGCAGTGGAATGCCGCGGCCACCGCCGGCGAACTGCTGGGCCTGCTGACCGCCGATGGCCGCCACCAGCGGGTGCTGGACGAAGGCCTGCAACGGTTGGGGCGCTGGCTGGAGCAGCCGGAAGTGAAGGAACGCGCCTCGCAGCTGATCGTGCGCTACATCCAGCGCGAATGGCCGACGCTGTCGAGCACGGTGAACTGGATCAAGCCGATCGATGAGATCGGCGACAACCTTGCCGAACGCCTGGCCGGGGCGGTGCTGGAAGAACTGCAGCAGGTGCTGGCGGAGCCGCAGCATCCGCTGCGCCAGGATTACGAGCAGTGGCTGGGCAACTACGTGCAGCGCCTGCGCGAAGACCCGGCACTGGCCGAGCGCATCGAGCAGCTCAAGCAGGAAATGATCGACCATCCTGCCCTGCAGGAGTACGTACAGGGCCTGTGGTCGCGCATCCATGCCAGCCTGCGCGGCGATCTGCAGCGCGAGGACTCGGCACTGGTCGGTCACCTGCAGCGCAGCCTGGCCTCGCTGGGTGACAGCCTGCAATCGGACCCGGCATTGCGCGAGGCATTGAACCAGCACCTGCTGGAAGGCGCGCAGCGCCTCACCGGGCGCCTGCGCGAGGGCGTCACCGCCCATATCGCGCAGACCGTGAAGAGCTGGGACGAACGCCACCTGGTCGAACAGCTGGAACTGAGCGTGGGCCGCGACCTGCAGTTCATCCGCTTCAACGGCACCCTGGTGGGCGGCCTGATCGGGCTGCTGCTGCATGCGGCGACTGTTCTGTTCCGGTTCTAGGCTGAGATTCCGGAGTCTTTGCCAGTAGATCCACACCATGCGGGGATCACTGAGGCTGTCGCGCTTGCTTAACGAAATGCGAATGCCTATCATTTACTGATCGGTTGTACGCTCAGCCAAGCGGTGTCCGGAAGCACGCGTCCACCTGCCCCTTCGCCCGTGTACATCTCCCGACTACCGGGTCCCCGGCCTGCCGCAGATGGCCCATCGTCGATGGGAATCACGCGGGGGGGCGCAAGTCGCGCGGGGCCTTCCTGGTCAGTGGCAAGCGCGACCGCGTGGCGATCGAACGGGGTGACATCTACCTGCTCAACCTGTCGGCCGGCTATCGCTTCAGCGAGAACTCACCGCCAGGAGAACGTGAACAACCTGCTGGACAAGAAGTACTACAACCGCGCCGGTTCCTATGACGACGCCGGCCACGGACAGCCAACCCCGGCGCGCTTCGGTGCGCCGGTCCTCTTTCGTTCAACCTGCAGGACCAACGTGGACCGCTCGCCCGCAACCGCCAGCCCCCGCTTCAGCACCCTCTTCGCCAATCCGCGATGGGGCGTGCTGTCCCGATCCCTTGCCGCCATCTTCGGCGGCTACGCGCTTGCCTCGGTGACCACCGTGTTCTGTGCGCTGGTGCTGCCGGGCGCGCGCGGCCAGGCCGTGCTGACCGGCATGCTGCTGGCGATCCTGGTCGCCGCCTGCGCAGCACTGTGGGCGTTCGCCACCCGCAGTGCGCTGCGCGCCTGGGTCGGCATTCTCGCCCCCACCCTGCTGATGGCCGGCATTTCGCGTCTGCTGGGAGCGTGGGCATGAAGAATGGATTCCGCCAATCCATGGCCTGGCTGCATACCTGGACCGGCCTGCTGGTCGGCTGGCTGCTGCTGCTGATCTTCATGGCGGGCACCGCCAGCTACTACCGCGAGGAAATCAGCCGCTGGATGCGCCCGGAACTGCCGCGCAGCACGGTCAGCACCGACGAAGCGGCGCAGCGCGCGGCCGACTACCTGCTGACCAACGCACCACAGGCCGAGAGCTGGTTCGTTACCCTGCCGCAGCCACGCAATCCGGCCATGCAGATGTTCTGGCGATTGCCAGAGGCACTGGCCGATCCGAGCAAGGGGCGCCGCGGCGCCTTCGGCGATGCCACCCTGGACCCCAACACCGGCACCGAGCTGAAGGCCCGAGAGACCCGCGGCGGCGACTTCTTCTACCGCCTGCACTTCGACCTGCATTACATCCCGGTACTGTGGGCGCGCTACCTGGTGGGCTTCTGCGCGATGTTCATGCTGGTGGCGATCATCACCGGCGTGATCACCCACAAGAAGATCTTCAAGGACTTCTTCACCTTCCGGAAAGACAAGAGCCTGCGCTCCTGGCTGGACTTCCACAACGTCAGCGCGGTGATGGCCCTGCCCTACCACGCGATGATCACCTACACCGGCATCGTTACGTTGATGATCATGTACCTGCCGTGGGGAGTGAACGTGGCCTACGGCACCGACCAGGATGCGTTCTACGCGGAGGCCTTTGGTGGCCTGCCCGAGGTCACCGCGCCCGCCGAAGGCAAGGCAGCCCCCCTGCCACTGCGGCAGCTGCTGGACAGTGCCCGCATGCATTGGCACGGCACCGAGGTCGCCGGTTTCAGTGTTGCCAATCCCGGTGCCGTCAATGCGGTGATCGACATCCGCCAACGCGACGGCAAGCGTTTGTCCAGCGATACGCCCGCACTGCGCTATGACATGGTCACTGGCGCGCTGCTGCAGGAAACCCCGCCTTCCGGCGGCGCCACCGCCACCCGTGGCGTGCTGTATGGCCTGCACCTGGCCCGCTTCGCCGACTGGGGCCTGCGCGCGTTGTTCTTCCTGTCCGGCCTGACCGGCTGCCTGATGGTGGCCAGCGGCGTGGTGCTGTGGGCGGTGAAGGAGCGTCCGAAGCATGCCAAGAGCGGTCGCACCGGCTTCGGCCTGCGCCTGGTCGATGCGCTGAACATCGGCGCCGTGGCCGGCCTGCCGATCGCCTTCGCCGCCTATTTCTGGGGCAACCGCCTGCTGCCGCTGGGCCTTGCCGAGCGCTCCAACGCCGAAGCGAATGTGTTCTTCTACGCGTGGGGCGCCTCGCTGCTGGCGGCCTTCATCTGGCCCAAGCGGATGATGTGGGCGTGGCAGCTGTACATCGGCGCGGCCGCGTTCGCGCTGATCCCGGTAGTGAACGCGCTGACCACCCACGCACACCTGGGCGTGACCCTGTTCAACGGTGACTGGGCATTGGCCGGCTTCGATCTGTCGATGATCGCCTTCGGCGCGATGCTGGCCCTGTGCGGCTGGCGCATGCAGCGCTGGACGCCACCGCTGACTGCCGCCGAGAAGAAGAAGCGCGCTGCGGCCGCCGCAGCGACCAAGGCACCGGCCGATGCAGTGGAAGCGGAGGCCAGCGCATGATGCTGCTGGTACTGGGGCTATCGTTCACAGCGTTCACCGCGCTGTCGCTGGCGATGGAAAAGCACCAGCAGGAACTGCACGGCAAGGCAGCGGCGTCACCGGTACGGCGCATGCAATGGCGGGTGCTGGGCTGGGTGCTGCTGACCGTGGCGTTCGCGCTGTGCGTGGTCGATCACGGCTGGGCAATGGGCCCGGTGCTGTGGCTCGGCGCGCTTACGCTGGGTGGAATCGTGCTGGCGTTTGCGCTGTATCCGTACCGGCCAAAGTGGATCGCACCGCTGGCGATCGCGTTGCCGGTTATCGGGCTGGTGGTGGCGTTGTTGTAGCCGAAGCCACCGGGGTCGGATCCCTTGCGCACAGCGCAAGGGCTCTGACCCCAGGCACGTACCGCCATCGATGCATGGCGTGGATCCACCGACCTTGATGGGATCGGATCCCCTGCGCTGCGCGCAGGGGATCCGATCCCGGACGTCGGTTCACGCCAGGCGCTTCAGCTCCCACGCACGATGGATGCGTGCATTGCGCTCGAAATCCGGGCCGATGGTGCTGGCGCTGATCTCGCGGCACTGGGCGAATTCGGCGATGGCGTTCTCTTCCAGCTTGAAGCGGCGGAAGTTGTTGGAGAAGTACAGCACGCCACCCGGTGCCAGTCGCGCGACGGCCGCACGCAGCATTTTCACCTGCTCGCGCTGTACGTCGAAGTCCTCGGCGCGGGCCGAGTTGGAGAACGTCGGCGGGTCGCAGAAGATCACGTCGTACTGGCCGCGATCGCCTTCCAGCCAGGCCATCGCATCGGCCTGCACCAGCAGGTGCTGATTGCCGCCTTGCCCGTTCAAGGCCAGGTTGTCGTAGCACCACTGCAGGTAGGTGGCCGACAGGTCCACGCTGGTGGTGCTGGCGGCACCGGCCACCGCCGCCTGCACGCTGGCCACGCCGGTGTAGCAGAACAGGTTGAGGAAGCGCTTGCCGCGCGCCTGCTCGGCCATCAGGCGGCGCAGCGGGCGATGGTCGAGGAACAGGCCGGTATCGAGGTAATCGAACAGGTTCACCTGCAGCAGCGCGTTGTTCTCACGTACCACGAGGAACTCGTCACGTTGCTCGAAACGGCCGTACTTGCTGCCGCCCTTGCCACGTTCGCGCGACTTCATCGACACCTGTTCCGGCGGCACGCCGAACACCTCGCGCGCAGCGGCCAGCAGTTCATTGCGGCGGCGGCGCACGTCGTTCTCGGGAATCGCAGCCGGTGCGGCGTATTCCTGCACGTGCAGGAAGGTGCGCCGCTGGCCGCCATCCTCTTCGTACACGTCGATGGCCGCTGCGTATTCCGGCAGATCGGCATCGTAGGCGCGGAAACAGGTGATGCCTTCGCGCGCGCGCCAGCTCTTGAACTTCTTCAGGTTCTTGCGCAGGCGGTTGGCCACCATCTGCGCGCCTTCGCTCAGCTCGCGCACCTGTGCCGGGTCGCGACCAGGCACCGCGATCGGATCGCAGACGATCAGTGCACATTCCAATGCACCATTGAACATCTGGTACTTCTTGCCTGCACGCAGGCCGGTAGCGAAGGCCAGTTCGTCATTGCCGCACAGCAGGCTGGCGCGCCACTGCGGCACCGCCTTCTGCAGGGCATTGCCGAGCTTGCGGTACAGCGCCGGATCGGCGGCCAGGCGCTCGTCATACGGCGGGTTGCAGACCACGGCGCCGATCTCCTGCTCCGGGGTGGGCAGATCGGCCACATCGGCGCGGGTGAAGCGGATGGCATGGGCGACGCCGGCCACTTCGGCATTCTCGCGCGCCGCCTGGATCGCCACCGGGTCGATGTCGCTGCCGTGGACGACCGGCTTCAGCGCGGCCAAGCCGGCCGCTTCGCGATCACGCGCTTCGCTCTGGATGGTTTTCCAGGCCGCCTTGTCGAAGCCCAGCCAGCGGCTCGGCGGCAGGCTGCCATGGCGCATCAGGCCGGGAGCGATGTCGGCGGCCATCAGCGCGCCTTCGATCAGCAGGGTACCGCTGCCGCACATCGGATCCAGCAGGCCGCCACCGGCAGCATGCAGGCGCGGCCACTGCGCGCGCATCAGCAGCGCGGCAGCCAGGTTTTCCTTCAACGGCGCGTCATGGGCAGCACCACGCCAGCCACGGCGGTGCAGCGGGCCACCACCGAGGTCGATCGACAGTGAGGCACGGCCCTTGCGCAGCGACAGGTTGACGCGTACGTCCGGCAGATCGGTGTTGACCGAAGGGCGCTCGAGCCCTTCGTCACGCATGCGGTCGACGATGGCGTCCTTGATCCGCTGCGCGGCAAAACGGGCATGGGTGATCTTGTCGCCGGACACGTGCGCGTCCACCGCCAGGGTCATCTCCGGCTTGATGTGTTCATGCCACGGCAGCGCACGCACGCCGTCGTACAGCGCCTGCTCGTCCGGGCATTCGAATTCGTCGATCGGCCACAGCACGCGGCTGGCCAGCCGCGACCACATGACGATCCGCAGCGCCTGCTCCAGTTCGCCATCGGCGTTGACGCCGGCGATGGTGGCGGTGGCCTTTTCCAGGCCCAGGGCCGACAGCTCATCGGCAAGCAGGTATTCCAGGCCCTTGGCGCAGGAGACAAAAAATTTCACGGGATCGGTTCGCAGGTGGTCAGGCACGGCAGGGGGCCGGGCCATTCGGAAGGGAGGGCCGTAGGCACGGCCGGCAGGCCCGCGCCGGGGGCGGCGGGGCTGCCATTGTAGTCAATGCGGGCGGGCGCGCCGTGCGCCCGGGCTTCACAGCTGCCGCAGCAAGCGCTCGAAGGCCTGCGCGGATGCCTCCACGTGGTGTTCCAGGCGATGGCCATCGTCCACCAGCAGCAGCTGCGCCGAGCGCGCCTGCGCCCAGGCGATGACTCCGACGGCCGGCACCACCTCGTCATGCCAGGCCTGCACCACCGTGGTAGGCACCGGCGCGGCATCCAGCGCCGGCATCGGGCCCATGGTGGTGGGCGGCACCATCAGGAACAGGCCGGCCACCGGCACCTGCAGCGAGGCAATGGCGGAGATGTAGGCGCCCAGGCTGGAGCCGGCCAGCACCACCGGCCCCTGCGCAGCGGCAGCGGCCGTGCGCTCGATCAGGCGCTGCAGGCGGGTGCGCACGTCACCAACGCGGCTGACCTCGCTCATTGCGTCCAGGTCGGTGTAGTCCGGGCGTTCATGGGTCCAGCCCAGGCGCTCGGCAACCTCGGCCAGGGCGGTGACCTTGGTCGCCTCCGGGCCGCTCTCGAAGCCGTGCGACAGGATGCAGTGACCGCGGCTCATGCGTGCGCTCCCACGGAGCGGACCGACAGCAGAAAGGAAGGCAGTTTCATTCGGCAATGCTAGCATCGCCGAATGCCCAACCCGCTCCTGCCCGGCCTGCAGCTGCAGCCGCTGCCCTACCACGACCGCCTGCCACTGCGCGATCCATCCAGCCTGGCGATGGTGGTGATCCACTGCACCGAACTGCCCGACCTGGCGACCGCACGGGAGTACGGCGAGCGCGTGCTGTACGACAGCGGCGCCGGCAACAGCGGGCATTTCTACATCGACCGCGACGGCAGCGTGGTGCAGTACGTGGCGCCGGAGCGCATCGCCCACCACGTGCGCGGCATGAATGCCGATTCGGTGGGCATCGAACTGGTCAATTCGGGGCGCTACCCGCACTGGCTCGACAGCCGCCATCAGGCGATGGACGAGCCGTATACCGAAGCGCAGCTGCTGGCGCTGGAACAGCTGCTGCAGGCACTGGTGGCTCGTTACCCGTCGCTGCGGCGGATTGCCGGACATGACCAGTTGGACCTGGAGCAGGTGCCGGCCAGTGATGACCCGGCGGTGACCGTGGCGCGCAAGCGCGATCCGGGCCCGTTGTTCCCGTGGCAGCGGATCCTGGCCAAGGTGCCGCTGCAGCCACTGGGTTGATCGGCAGGGCTGCGCCCTGCACCCGCCGAAGCGGTAGTGCCGGCCGCTGGCCGGCAACCTCAAAGCCAAAGCAACAGCAGGCATTCCGTGGGTTGGCGGGGCGGGTCCGGTTGCGGGGGACGCTGCAAGTACGTCCCTGTAAGCTCGGTCGCGCCATCCATGGCGCTCACGCCCCCGCAACCGGACCCACCCCGCCTTCGACAGATCTCTGCGATCTTTCGGATCGAGCCGGGGTCGGATCCCGTTGCTACGCAACGGGCTCTGACCCAGATTTACGGTCGATAGGGTCAGAGCCGCTTTCCGCTGGAAAACGGATCCGACCCCGCGCGGCTCAGGCGCCGGTCGCCACCGGGCGGCTGCTGTCGCTGACCCAGCCACTCCATGAATCGGCATAGATGCGTGCGCCAGACAAGCCCGCACTTTCCATCGCCAGCAGCAGATGGCAGGCGGTCACACCCGAGCCACACATCAGGACCACGCGCTGCGGGTCCTGGTTGCCGATCACGCCCTGCAGTTCGGCACGCAGTTCCTGCGCATCACGCAGGCGGCCGTCCAGCACGTTCAACGCGAACGGTCGATTGACCGCACCCGGCACGTGGCCGGCGACCGGGTCCAGCGGCTCCACCTCGCCACGGAAACGCTCGCCCGCGCGGGCGTCGACCAGCCAGCCCGGCGCATGCTTGAGGCGTGATTCGATCTCGTCCGCGCTGGCGACCTGGCTGGTATCAAAACGTCCCGGGTACGCCGGCAACGCCGCGACTTCGCTGCTGCCGGTCGCCAACGGTTGGCCCGCGGCCTGCCAGGCAGCGATGCCGCCATCAAGCACGGCCACCTTCGTGTGCCCGATCAGGCGCAGCAGCCACCACAGTCGCGCAGCGGCCATGCTGCCATCGCTGCCGTCATACACCACCACCTGCGTGTCCGTGCCGATGCCCCACTGCCCCAGCCGCGCTGCGAACGCATCGCTGTCCGGCAACGGATGGCGCCCATGGCCGACCCGCGTCAGGTCGGACAGGTCGCGGTTGAGATCGGCATGCACCGCACCGGGAATGTGTCCCTGTGCGTAGAGGCCATTGCCCGCCTGCGGATCGGCCAGCGAGGCACGCGCGTCGACCACGCGCACGGCGGTGCTTGCAGTTGCGCGGGCATCGACCACGCGTACTCCGTTGCCCAGGGCCGCAGCCAGGGTCGCGACATCAACGAGGGTGGTCCACGGCGGGTCGATCAACTTCATTGCACTTGCTCCAGGCGGCGACGCAGGTTGTAGAGGATGGCCGCAGTAGCGCCCCAGATGCGCTGGCCGGGCCAGCCGTATTCCAGGACATGGCGGACGCGGCCGCGATGGTTGATTTCGACCTGGCGCAGGTTGTCGGCAGCCATCAGGTAGTCCAGCGGCACTTCGAACACCTCGGCCACTTCGCTGGGCTGCGGGACCGCCACGAAATCAGGATCGATCACCGCCACCACCGGGGTCACCCGGTAGCCGGTGATGGTCACGAACGGATCGAGATAACCCAGTGCCTGCACCTGCGTCGGCGCCAAGGCGATTTCTTCCTGGCTTTCGCGCAGTGCTGCAGCCAGCGCATCACGATCATCCGATTCGGTACGGCCACCGGGAAAACCGACCTGGCCACCATGTTGCCGCAGGGTTTCGGTACGCCGGGTCAGGATCACCTGCGCCCCGTTGGCACGCGGCACGATGCCAGCCAACACCGCTGCCTCGACCGGTGGTCCGGGAGGCAGCAGATCATCCAGCTCACTGCGGTTCCAGCCATCGCCTGCCGGCGGCTCGGCCAGCGGATGCAGCGCACGCAGCAGGCGCTCATGTTCGGCCAGGGAACCTCGCAGCGACTGCTGCAGTTGCTGGCGCAGGGGCAGCACGCGGTGCAGGATGTGGGACCGCTCGCTGTCACTCATCGACGACCACCGTGCAATTTCGTCGAGATGCCGCCCGCAGCCGGCGCAGAGCCGGTTGTGATCCAGCTTGCACACGTTGATGCAGGGGCTTGCGACAGCACGCGCCGTTTCTTCCATTATTTGCACCGGTCAACAGTAGCGCGAATGGACCGGATTTGGGATGGGATCAACGCGACGGCTGCGCGACGCAGAAACAAAAACGCGCCGGTGGGATCACCGGCGCGTTGATGTTGACGCTGCTTCTTCTTACTTGACGCTGATCAGCTTGATCTCGAACTGCACAGCCACGTTCGGCGGGAACGGGGTGCGCGGGTCGGCGCCATAGGCCTGATCCGGCGGCAGGGACACTTCCCACTTCGAGCCAGCCGGCATCTGCAGCAGGGTCTCGCGCATGGCCTTCATTTCGACTTCGCTGACCTTGATCGACGGAATCTGCTGGGCCGGGCGAGCCTCGGCCGGGCGCTGGCCGTACGGGAACGGACCGGCCACTTCCAGCTGCACGGTGCTGGCCTGGGTCGGCTTGGCACCCTTGCCGGCTTCGATCACACGGTACTGAACGCCGCTCGGCAGGGTCTGCACGCCCGCCTTGGCCTTGTTCTGCGCCATGAACTGATCGCTCTTGGTCTTGTTTTCGGCAGCAGCCTTTTCGTACTCGGCCTTGGCGGCCTGGGCACGGCCCTGCTCGCGCTTCTGGAACGCTTCAACGGCCGGCTTCAGCTGCTCGGCGGTAATGGCCGGCTGCTTCTTGGCGTAGGCGTCCTGCAGACCCTTCACCACCGAGTTGATGTCCAGCTGCTCACCGCGACCGGTCAGCTCCGCCAGGTTGTTGCCGTAGTCGTAACCGAAGTAGTAGCTCAGCTTGCCCTTCTCGGACGCGATGTCCTGGGCGAAGGCATTGCCCGTCAGGGCCAGGGCCGCGACGGCGACCGCGATAGAACGCAACTTCATCAAACAGTTCTCCAGGGGTGGTAACTCAGGGACGTTCTGCGCCGCCCTGAGGCGACGGGTTAGGATAACGGCCACAACGTGTAACCGCTACTCACCACGCAGGCTATGACCTGTCTGCGTTTACAGAGTTCAATCTCACTATTTTTTAACGTTCCAGGAGTTTCCCGTGGTCGAGGCCCCCACTCCCCACCCGGTCGACGTCAGCGATGACGGCGCCATCCGCACCATTACCGTGCAACGCCCGGACAAGCTCAACGCCCTCAATGCCGCCACCCTGCAGGCCCTGGCCGAGGCGTTTGGCGACGCCGCCGCCGACCCGGCGGTACGGGTGGTGGTGCTGACCGGCGCCGGCCCCAAGGCGTTCGTAGCCGGCGCCGACATCGCGGAAATGAACACATTGAGCGCGGTTCAGGGACGTGATTTCTCCCTGCTCGGCCAAGCATTGATGCGCCGCATCGAACGCATGCCCAAGCCGGTGATCGCCCGCGTGAACGGATTTGCGCTGGGCGGCGGGCTGGAACTGGCCATGGCCTGCCATCTGCGCATCGCCGCCGATTCCGCCAAGGTCGGCCAGCCGGAGATCAATCTCGGCCTGATTCCTGGCTTCGGCGGCAGCCAGCGCCTGCTGCGCCTGTGTGGTCGGGCGGCCACGCTGGAGCTGTGCCTGCTGGGCACCCCCATCGACGCCGCACGCGCACTGGCCCTGGGCATCGTCAACGAGGTGGTGCCCGCCGCCGAGCTCGACGCCCGCGTGCAGGCCCTGGCCCGGCAGCTGGCACAGTCGGCGCCGCTGGCCCTGCGTGGCCTGCTCGACGCGGTGCACGTGGGCGGCGAATGCAGCCTGGACGCCGGCCTGGAATACGAAAGTGCGCAGTTCGGTCTGCTGTTCGCCACCGAAGACATGCGCGAAGGCACCAGCGCCTTCCTGCAGCGCCGTCCTCCCGCTTTCCAGAACCGCTGACGCCATGGCATCCCGACCCAACCCCGTGCTGCTGTTCGCCCGGGTCCAGGCAGACGATCCCGATGGCGCCCTGCAGGCGGGACTGATGGACTACGTCGTGCGCGCTGGCGATGATCGACTGTTGCCAGATCATCCTGACCTGCCCGACCGCCTCTGCCGGATGCAGCTGCAGCTGCAGCGTGCGTGGGCCGCGCGCGAACGTTTCCGCGCACGCGAGGTGCGTCTGGCCCGCCGCGAGGCCGAGCGTGATGCGCGGCGGACGCCCGCGCCGGCACCGGACGTCAAACCCGCCCTGCCTGCCGCAGCGGCCGCCATCCTCGCCCGGGCCAAGGCCCGCGCCGTCGGCAAGGAGCAGTAATGGCGACTGCGAAGAAGACCGCGCGCGCGCCAGCGCGCCGCGGCAATACGATGCCGCGTGCCGACGTGGTGGAAATGTTCACCCGCCTGCGCGAACTCAACCCGCATCCGAAGACCGAGCTGGAATACAGCTCTCCCTTCGAACTGCTGGTGGCGGTCGCACTGTCGGCGCAGGCCACCGACGTCGGCGTCAACAAGGCCACCCGTCGCCTGTTCCCGGTTGCCAACACGCCGGCGAAAATCCTCGCCCTGGGCGAAGAGGGACTGAAGAAGTACATCGCCACCATCGGCCTGTTCAACGCGAAGGCGAAGAACGTGATCGCCACCTGCGCGCTGCTGCTGGAGAAGCACGGCGGCGAAGTGCCACGCGATCGCGATGCACTGGAGGCCCTGCCCGGTGTCGGTCGCAAGACCGCCAACGTGGTGCTCAACACCGCCTTCGGCGAACCGGTGATGGCGGTGGACACGCATATCTTCCGTGTCGCCAACCGCACCGGGCTTGCGCCAGGAAAGAACGTGCGCGAGGTCGAAGACCGATTGGTCAAAGCGATTCCCGCCGAGTTCCTGCTGGATGCGCACCACTGGCTGATCCTGCACGGACGGTACGTGTGCAAAGCACGCAAACCGGATTGCCCGGGGTGCGTGATTGCCGATCTTTGCCGGTTCAAGGACAAGACCCTCGCGGAGTGACGATGACATCCACGCGTGGCGTGGATCTGCGGAAAAACCATCCACGCATGGCGTGGAGCTACTGCAACCGGGGCGCAATCCGGGCGTCATACGTAACCGGTTTCAATGGCGGGCCCAGCCGTGACGGGGCCTGCGGCGGATCGCGGTCGTGCGCGAACTGTCACATTTACGCAATCTTCACGTTTTAGCCTGCGCGCATCTTCCCACCTGCCTGCAAGGCTCCTCTCCATGAAACTGCATCACCAACTCCTGACGGTCGCCGTGGCTGCTGCGCTGTATGTGCCGGCCGCCCACGCCGAAGTCGCCATCGATGTGATCGGCGGTTCGGAAATCACCTTCGAAGGCCTGGTCCAGGCCGACGGCAACTGGTACGACAATGACGTCGTGGACCTCAACGGCGGTGACGCCGGCAACGGCAAGAACAGCGAATTCGAACTGCGTCGCGCCGAGCTGGTGCTGAAGGGCAAAGGCCCGGGCAACGTGGAGTGGGTGGTCGGCTATGACGCCAAGGCCGACAAGTTCCTCGACACCAACGTGAAGTACAAGCTGCTGGGCAATGCCAGCCACTTCATCCAGGTCGGCCAGTTCAAGCAGCCCAACAGCCTGGAAGAACTGTCCAGCACCAAGAACAACGACTTCATCTCCAAGGCTGCAGTCACCAACACCTACGCCGTCGCCCGTCGCCTCGGCGGTGCCTATAGCTACGGCCAGGACAACTGGTCGGTGACCGCCAGCGCCTTCGGCCGCGAGCTGACCCGCAACCTTGCCCACGGCAGCGGCTACGGCGCGCGCGGCACCTGGGCGCCGATCAACGAGAAGGGCCAGGTCCTGCACTTCGGCCTGAGCTATGTTGACTACGACACCGACGCGGACACCCTGCGCGTGCGCGCCCGTCCCAACGCCGACCTGGCCACCGTGCGCCTGGTCGACAGTGGCAACATGATCGACACCGACCGCGTCAGCACCATTGGCGCCGAAGCGATGTACTTCCAGGGCCCGTTCAAGGCCCAGGCCGAGTACTACACCAGCAAGGCCAAGCGCCTGGCCAACGACAACTACACCAGTGACGGCTACTACGTCAGCGGCGTGTGGAACGTCACCGGCGAGACCTGGAGCTACAAGGGTGGCACGCCGGGCACCGGCCTGCCGAACAACCCGGCCGGCGGCCAGTGGCAGCTGGGCGTGCGCTATGACCACATGGATCTGAACGACGGCAACCTCGCCGCCAACCCGGTGGCCGGCCGTCCGCCGATCGTCGATGGCGTGCTCGGCGGCAAGATGGACATCTGGACCGTCGGCGCCAACTGGTACTGGCGCTCGAACTTCAAGCTGATGCTCAACTACGTGATGGTCGACAGCAAGAAGTACAGCTCGAGCGCCCGTGGTTTCGTCAACGACGATCCGAACATCCTGGAAGCCCGCGCGCAGTTCTTCTGGTAAGACCGGAAGCACGCGTTCGAACGAAGGCACGGCTCCGGCCGTGCCTTCGTCGTTGTGGGCAGGTGGTGGCCGCGCGATGATGTCCTGCCCTGTCGACATGGACCTTCGGGATGCCCACTTCCCTTCGCCTGCGCCGCCTGCTGTGCGCTGCCCTGCTCGCCGCCCTGCCCGCCACCGCGCTCGCCTGTGACAATGCAGAGGCCGTACGCGAGGTCGCGTATCGGCAGTTGCCGGCTGGCGCGTTGCCAGTGACGGCACGCTTTACCGATGCCGACAGCACCGCCTGCCGTGCGTGGCCCGCGCAGCCCGGCACGACCCTGCTGGCCGTCGCGCAATGGACAGCGCCCGCCTCGGAAGACGTGCGCGGTGGCGACCTGGATCTTCTGCTGATCGACACCGCCAGTGGCCGGCCGCTGGCCTGGACCCGCGTGGCCGATGCGGTCAGCAGCGATGCGCTGCGCTTCACCGGGCTCCACCTGGACATGGCACGCTGGCAACTGGATCCGGCCACCCGCGCGTTTGGCGTGCGCATGGACTACAGCGGCAGCTCAGGCCCCAACCCGTTCGCACAGACCGAACTGCAGTTGTTCGTGCGTGATGGCCGACGGCTGCGCCGGGTGCTTGCCCCGCTGGCCGTCAGCGGCAGTCGCGGCGAATGGGATACGCGCTGCGCCGGCGAGTTCAGCCGCTTCGAGCGCACGCTGGAAATGGGCAACAGCAATCCCCCTGGCCTGGCACCGATCCTGGTGCGCGAAAAGCGCACCGATACGATCAGCGTCGCTGCGGGTGACGACTGCCATGCAACCGACACGACGGCACCTGCGCAGCGCTGGACACTGCTGCCCAGCGGCGGTCGCTATGCCGTTCCGGAGGCGTTGCGCGGGCTCTGACAGGGAGGCTGGGGCACCGCCATGACGGCTGTCACGTCTGCGTCATATGACAGACGCGGGCGTGTCATGGAACCGTTATGGAATGTGCACCGAAACGTCGGGCAGCCGCCCCTCGACCACCCCAGGAGTCTCTCCCGTGATCCACGCCTTCAAGTCGCGCGCCGCCGTCGCCATTCTGGCCGCATCGTCCGTGTTCGCCGCCAACGCCGCCGATGTCACCGGCGCGGGCGCCTCGTTCATCTATCCGGTGATGTCCAAGTGGTCGGCCGACTACAGCACCGCCACCGGCAAGAAGGTCAACTACCAGTCGATCGGTTCCGGCGGTGGTATCGCCCAGATCAAGGCCGCGACCGTGGACTTCGGTTCGTCCGATGCGCCGCTGAAGCCGGAAGAGCTGGCTGCCGCCGGCCTGGCCCAGTTCCCGTCGGTGATTGGCGGCGTGGTGCCGGTGATCAACGTCGCGGGCGTCGCCCCGGGCGCGCTGAAGCTGGATGGCCCGACCCTGGCCAACATCTTCCTGGGCAAGATCACCACTTGGAACGACCCGGCCATCGCCGCCCTGAACAGCGGCCTGACCCTGCCCAGCGGCAAGATCACGATTGTCCATCGTTCGGACGGCTCGGGCACCACCTTCAACTTCGTCAACTACCTGTCCAAGGTCAGCCCGGAGTGGAAGAGCAAGGTCGGTGAAGGCACCTCGGTCCAGTGGCCGGCCGGCATCGGCGGCAAGGGCAACGAAGGCGTTGCTGCCTACGTGAAGCAGATCAAGGGTGGCATCGGCTACGTCGAACTGTCCTACGCACTGCAGAACAAGATGTCCTACGCGGCGATGAAGAACGCAGCCGGCAAGATCGTGCAGCCGTCGGACGCCTCGTTCTCGGCCGCTGCGGCCAGCGCCGACTGGGCCAACGCCCGTGACTTCTACCTGGTGATGACCAACGCCCCGGGCGCTGATGCATGGCCGATCACCGCCACCAACTTCATCCTGGTGCGCAAGCAGCCGAAGAACGTGGCGGGCGCCAAGGCCACCCAGGAGTTCTTCCGCTGGGTTTACAAGAATGGCGATGCGCAGGCCAAGCAGCTGGACTACGTGCCGCTGCCGGACGCGCTGGTGCGCCAGATCGAGACCTACTGGACGCAGAACCTGAAGTACTGAGTTTCGTTGCAAGGCGTTCCCCCGCAGGAACGGGGTCGGCGGGTCCTCTCTCCCCCGCCGGCCCCACCGGGCGCTGGATCCTTCGGGGTCCGGCGCTCTTCTTTTTTGTGCGGTTGGTCGTGAAAGGCGCTGCGCCTGCGTTGATGTGTTGTTGCGTCGATGGGCCGGGCTGCGCAGGACACGCCGCAAGTACGTCCTTGTAGGCTCGGCCCACCGCCGTCCGACAGTCCATCGGGGGCGCGGTGGGGTCATGGAAGGCAGGAGCAGGAGCAAGGGCAACGGCAATGCGCCGCCGCACCGGGAACCGCGCAGAAGCGCAGTTGGCGCCGGCAGCCGGCCCGGCGGCCAACTGCGAATTCCCCGAAACCCTTGCCAGAACGTGATCCAGGACACCTCTGTCATGGACGTCATACGGCTGTAACAAAAACATCATTTCATAGCCGCATCCGCCGACACCGTCGGCTCTACCCCGCTATGGAGTGACCATGAAACTGCACTCGGCCAGCCTTGCCGCCCTTTCCCTGGCCATCGCCCTGGGCCTGTCTGCCTGCGGTGGCGACAAGCAGGCCGCACAGCAGCCGGCCGCTGACGGCGCCGCTGCTCCGGCCGCTGCCGGCGACAAGGTGACCGCGGAGGTCTCCGGAGCCGGCGCCTCCTTCATCTTCCCGCTGGTGTCCAAGTGGTCGGCCGACTACAACACCGCCACCGGCGCCAAGATCAACTACCAGTCGATCGGTTCCGGCGGTGGCATCGCCCAGATCAAGGCCGGCACCGTTGATTTCGGCTCCTCCGACAAGCCGCTGAGCAGCGACGAACTGGCCCAGGCTGGCCTGGCCCAGTTCCCGTCGGCCATCGGCGGCGTGGTGCCGGTGGTCAACATCGACGGCCTGGAAGCCGGCAAGCTGCGCCTCAGTGGCGCCCTGCTCGCCGACATCTTCCTGGGCAAGGTCAAGACCTGGAACGACCCGGCCATCGTCGCCGCCAACCCGGGCGTGACCCTGCCGGACGGCAAGATCACCATCGTCCACCGTTCGGATGGTTCGGGCACCACCTTCAACTTCTCCAACTACCTGTCCAAGGTCAGCCCGGAGTGGAAGAGCAAGGTTGGCGAAGGCACCTCGGTGCAGTGGCCGGACGGCGTGGGTGGCAAGGGCAATGAAGGCGTTGCTTCCTACGTGAAGCAGATCAAGGGCTCGATCGGCTACGTCGAACTGGCCTATGCCCTGCAGAACGCGATGCCATACACCTCGCTGCAGAACGCGGCCGGCACCTGGGTGCAGCCGAACGCTGAAACCTTCGCCGCCGCTGCCGCCAGCGCCGACTGGGCCAGCGCCAAGGACTTCAACCTGGTCATCACCAACGCCCCGGGCGAGCAGGCGTGGCCGATCACCGCCACCAACTTCATGCTGATGCAGAAGAAGCCGAAGGATGCCAAGCGCAACCAGGATGCGCTGGCCTTCTTCAAGTGGGCCTTCGAAAGCGGCCAGACCCAGGCCAACGAACTGCACTACGTGCCGTTGCCGGCCGAGCTGGTCAAGCAGATCGAAGCCTACTGGGCGACCGAACTGAAGTGATGGACCCGACGGTGCCCGCCACGTGCGGGCACCGCCTCCTGAACATCGTGCTGCCCCGCCCCCTCCTGGCCCTGCCGTCCCCATGAATGCCATCGCCCAGCCTGTAGCCGCCCCGTCCACGCGTGACACGCGTGATGCCCGCAACGACAAACTGTTCCGATGGGTGCTGGTCGGCACCGTCATCTTCGTCCTGATCGCACTGGCCTGCGCCGCACTGTCGATGCTGTGGGGTGGTCGCCACGCCCTGCAGGTGCAGGGCCTGAGCTTCTTCTTCTCTTCCGACTGGAATCCGGTCGAAAACAAGTTCGGCGCCCTCGCCCCGATCTACGGCACCCTGGTCACCGCGCTGATCGCGATGGTCATCGCCGTGCCGGTCAGCTTCGGCATCGCCTTCTTCCTCACCGAAGTGGCACCGCGCTGGCTGCGTGGTCCGGTCGGTACCGCCATCGAACTGCTGGCGGGCATTCCCTCGATCATCTACGGCATGTGGGGCCTGTTCGTGCTGGTGCCGGTGATGACCGAGTACGTCACCCCGTTCCTCAACGAAACCCTGGGCGAATGGCCGATCATCGGCCCGGTGTTCCAGGGCCCGCCGCTGGGCATCGGCATGCTCACCGCCGGTTTCGTGCTGGCGATCATGGTCATCCCATTCATCTCCTCGGTGATGCGCGAAGTGTTCCTGACCGTGCCGACCCGCCTGAAGGAATCGGCCTACGCGCTGGGTTCCACCAAGTGGGAAGTGAGCTGGGACATCGTCCTGCCCTATACCCGCTCGGCGGTGATCGGTGGCGTGTTCCTCGGCCTGGGCCGCGCACTGGGCGAGACGATGGCCGTCGCCTTCGTGATCGGCAACAGCGTGCGCCTGTCGCCGTCGCTGCTGGAACCGGGCACCACCATCGCCGCGCTGATCGCCAACGACTTCGGCGAGGCCACTGAAACCTACCGCTCGGCGCTGCTGCTGCTCGGCTTCGTCCTCTTCATCGTCACCTTCGTGGTGCTCGCCATCGCCCGCCTGATGCTGATGCGCCTGTCCCGAAAGGAGGGCAACTGATGTCCAGCACCGCTGACTCCCTGTACCTGCGCCGCCGCATCGGCAATGTCATCGCCATCACGATGTCCTGCGCCACTGCGCTGTTCGGCCTGTTCTTCCTCGGCTGGATCCTGTTCACCCTGGCCTCCAAGGGCCTGGCCGGCATCAACCTGGATCTGTTCACCAAGATGACACCGCCGCCAATGCAGGAAGGCGGTCTTGCCAACGCCTTCTTCGGCAGTGCGGTGATGTGTGCACTGGCGATCGGCATCGGCACCCCGCTGGGCGTGCTGGCCGGCACCTGGCTGGCCGAGTACGGCAACGCCCGCAAGGCCGGCACCGTGGTCCGCTTCGTCAACGACATCCTGCTGTCGGCCCCGTCCATCGTGCTGGGCCTGTTCGTCTACACCCTGTACGTGATGCAGACCGGCGGCAGCTTCTCCGCGTTCGCCGGTGCACTGTCGCTGGCATTCATCGTGCTGCCGGTGGTGGTGCGCACCACCGACGAGATGCTGCGCCTGGTGCCTTCGCAGATGCGCGAAGCCGCCCTGTCGCTGGGCATCCCGCAGTGGAAGGTGATCGTGCAGGTGCTGTACCGCAGTGCCTCGGCCGGCATCATTACCGGCATCCTGCTGGCGCTGGCACGCATTTCCGGCGAGACCGCACCGCTGCTGTTCACCGCTTTCGGCAACCAGTACTGGAACAGCAACGTGTTCCAGCCGATGGCCTCGGTGCCCGTGGTGATGAACCAGTTCGCCGGCAGCCCGTATGAATCCTGGCAGGTGCTGGCCTGGGCAGGTGCCCTGGTGCTGACTGTCTTCGTGTTGCTTGTCAGCCTTGCCGCTCGCGGCTTCCTGCTGCGCAACCGTATCTCCCATGACTGACCTTTCCGTGGATACCGCCATGAACGACCTTTCCAACGCCGTGCCGATGCAGCGCATCGTGGTGCCGGCCTCGCACGAGAACCTGCACGCTCCGGCACCGGTCAAGCTCGCCGCGCGTGGACTGGACTTCTACTACGACAAGTTCCACGCCCTGAAGGGCATCAACCTGGAGATCCCGGAAAAGCGCGTGACCGCGCTGATCGGTCCCTCCGGTTGCGGCAAGTCGACCCTGCTGCGCATCTTCAACCGCATCTACGCGCTGTACCCGAAGCTGGAAGCGCGCGGTGAGGTGATCCTCGACGGCGAGAACATCCTGTCGCCGAAGTACCCGATGAACCGCCTGCGCAGCAAGGTCGGCATGGTGTTCCAGAAGCCGGTGCCGTTCCCGATGACCATCTTCGAGAACGTGGCCTACGGCATCCGCCACCACGAGAAGCTGTCCAAGGCGGACATGGCCGACCGTGTCGAACACGCGCTGCGCCAGGGCGCACTGTGGGACGAAGTGAAAGACAAGCTCAACCAGAGCGCGCTGGGCCTGTCCGGTGGCCAGCAGCAGCGCCTGTGCATCGCCCGTGCCGTGGCCCTGCGCCCGTCGGTGCTGCTGCTGGACGAGCCGACCTCGGCGCTGGACCCGATCTCCACCAGCCGCATCGAGCAGCTGGTGGAAGAGCTGAAGCACGAATACACCATCGTGATCGTCACCCACAACATGCAGCAGGCCGCACGCGTGTCCGATTACACCGCCTTCATGTACCTGGGCGACCTGATCGAGCACGACCGCACCGAAGTGATCTTCTCGCAGCCGTCCAAGCAGCAGACCGAGGATTACATCACCGGTCGCTTTGGCTGATCGGCGCTGACGCTTCGCCACATGTCCCAGCCAGGCGCGGCCTGGCTCTACCTGGATTGCAGACCATGAACCTTCCCAACGACCACATCGTCAAAAGCTACGACGAAGAGCAGCAGCGCCTGGTGGCCGAAATCGTGCGCATGGGCGAGATGGCCGTCGCCCAGCTGGAGGCGTCGATGGACGTCATCGAGAAACGCGATGAGAACGCCGCCCATCGCATCATCGCCAACGATGAAGCGATCGATTCGCTGGAACAGCAGATCAGCCACGACGTGATGCGCCTGGCGCTGCGCGGCCCGATGGCGCGCGACCTGCGCGAGATTCTCGCCGGCCTGCGCATTCCGGCCGATATCGAACGCATCGGCGACTATGCAGCCAACGTCGCCAAGCGCTCCATCGCGCTGGGCAAGGTGCCGCCGCTGCCGCAGATCCAGGGCCTGCGCGCCCTCGGCCGTCTGGCTGCGCAGCAGGTCCGCCGCGCCATCGCAGCTTACCGCGACAACGATGCCGATGCCGCGCTGGAACTGCGCGAGGACGACGCCCGCCTGGATGCGCAGTACACCGCGCTGTTCCGCGAGCTGCTGACCTACATGATGGAAGACCCGCGCAACATCACCCCGTGCACCCATCTGCTGTTCATGGCCAAGAATCTGGAGCGCGTGGGTGACCACGCCACCAACATCGCCGAGAACGTGTGGTTCCTGGTGCATGGCGAACAGCCGCTGCCACCGCGCCAGAAGCGCGACGAGACCTCCAGCGCGGGCGATATCTGATACTGCACTGCAACACCGGATTCGACTCCAAGGTGGCCGCTGTCCTCGCGACAGCGGCCTTTTTTGTTGATATCGCAATACTTCTCACGAAAATTTGAACTCCCGGCGAGGATTCGTTGAGTAGGATCGCTGCACCATCGCTTCACCACGGGCACCCGCCCACCACCCAGGAGCACGACCGATGAGCACCTCCAACAAGACCCTGTCCCTGCTGACCGCCACCGCCCTGGTCGCAGGTCTCGGCATGACCGCCTCCGCCTCGGCCCTGAGCATGAGCGATCTCGCCCAGGGCTATCTGGTTGCCGGCCAAGCGGCCAAGGCCACCGACGCGAAGGCGGCCGATGCGAAATCCGCCGACGCGGCCAAGCATGCAGAAGGCAAGTGTGGCGCCGACGGCAAGAGCGCTGAGGGCAAGTGTGGCGGCGACAAGGGCAAGGCCGCGGCCGGTGCCGACGCCAAGGCCAAGACCGGCGGCGACAAGAAGTCGGCCGAAGGCAAGTGCGGCGAAGGCAAGTGCGGTGGCAAGCACTGACGTCCGCGCCGGCGTCGTCCACCCGCGGTCGCCGCTCCCCGCGGCGGCCGTGGGCCTGGGCCTGCGCCGCGCCCTGCTGCAGGACCTGCGCGACGCACCGGCCGGTGATTTCGATTTCCTCGAGTGCGCGCCGGAGAACTGGATCGGTGTCGGCGGCCCCGCCGGTGACGCGCTGGCCGAACTGGCGGCGCGCCATCCGCTGAGCTGCCATGGCCTGTCGTTGTCACTGGGCGGCAGCGCAGCACTGGATACCCAGCTGCTGGCGCAGGTGGGTACCTTTCTTGAACGCCATCGGGTGCCGCTGTACAGCGAACACCTGAGCTACTGCAGCGACGAGGGCCACCTGTACGACCTGCTGCCGATTCCATTCACCGATGAGGCGGTACGCCACACCGCTGCACGCATCGCCCGCGTGCAGGACATCCTCGGCCGCCGCATCGCCGTGGAAAACGTGTCGTACTACCTTGCGCCGGAGCCGATGATGGACGAACTGGCCTTCACCAATGCGGTGCTGGCCGAGGCCGACTGCGATCTGCTGCTGGACGTCAACAACGTGTACGTCAATGCCCGCAACCACGGCTACGACGCCGATGCCTTCATCGCCGGCCTGCCCGCGCAGCGCATCGTCTGCCTGCACGTGGCCGGGCACCTGGACGACGCTCCGGACCTGAAGATCGACACGCACGGCAGCCCGGTGATCGACCCGGTGTGGGACCTGCTGGCGCGCACCTACGACCGCATCGGCCCACGCCCTACCCTGCTCGAACGCGACTTCAACTTCCCGCCTTACGCCGAGCTGCGGGGCGAGCTGCAGACCATCCATCGCCTGCAGGCCGCGCATGCTGGAGCCGCCCATGGCTGACGCCCCCGAACGACTACGCGCGCAGCAGCACGCGTTCACCGCACACCTGCGCGACCCGGCGCAGGTTCCGGCGCCGCCCGGCATGGACCCGCGCCGGGTGGCGGTGTACGAACGCCTGCTGTTCAACAATCTGCTGGGATTGTTGAGCAACGGCTTCCCGGTCTGCGTGCGCCTGCTGGGCGAACCGGCCTGGAGTGCGCTGGTGCGCCACTATTTCGCCAGCCACCATTGCCAGGCGCCGTTGTTCACCGAGCTGGCCGCCGAGTTCGTGCAGTGGCTGCAGGTGCAACCGGAACTGCCGCACCCGGCGCTGGCTGAGCTGGCCCACTACGAGTGGGTGGAGACCGCGCTGTACCAACTGCAGGCTGATCCGCTGCCGGAACCGGGCGACCTCGATCCGTTGCAGGTGCCGTTGCGGCGCTCGCCACTGGCCTGGCCGCTGCTGTATCGCTGGCCGGTGCATCAACTGGGTAGCGACGATGCGCCGTCGCAGCCACCGGCAGAACCCACCGGCCTGCTGGTACGGCGCGATGCCGATGGCGCGGTGCGCTTTGCCACCCTGACCAGCCTGGCGGTGCATCTGCTGACCCTGATCGGCGAAGCGGCCGGGGCCACCGGCCAACAACAGCTGCAGCAACTGGCCGTCCTGCACCACCTCGATCCCGAGACCCTGGCCGCCCCGGGCGCGCAACTGCTGCAGCAGTTCCTGCGTGCTGGCGTGATCGGTCCGCTCCCCGCTTCACCCTGACGCCCCTTCCAGGAGATTCACGCATGAAGACCCCGATCCTGGCCGCAGCCCGCGGCCAGCTGGACCGTTTCGCCCCGTGGTTGGCCCCGCTTGGCCTGCGCATACTGCTGGCCTGGGAATTTTTTGAATCCGGGCGCGAGAAACTGCACGGCGAGAACTGGTTCGCCGACCTGCAGGGCGCGTTCCCCTTCCCCTTCGACCAGTTGCCCACCGCGCTGAACTGGCAGTTGGCCACTTGGTTCGAGCTGCTGGGCGCAGCCTGCCTGCTGCTCGGCTTCGGTACCCGTTTCGCTGCCGCCAGCCTGCTGGTGCTGACGGTCGTGGCCACGTACGCGGTGCACTGGCCAGCCGAATGGACCTCGCTGGGCGATCTGGCGATGGGCTATGCGATCAGCGACCAGGGCTTTGGCAACTTCAAACTGCCGCTGCTGTTCATGGCGATGCTGCTGCCGCTGCTGTTCACCGGCGCCGGGCGCCTGAGCGTGGATGCAGTGCTGGCGCGGTGGTATCCATCGGGCCCCACGGCGCGCCCCGCGGTCCGGTAGACGCCGACCTTGGTCGGAGCGCAGTGTGCCACCCCAGGTTGGCACCTACCCGGATCCCGGGCGCTCAGGGTCGCTCTGCTAGAATCCGTACATGACTGACCCCACTTCCGCACCTGCCGCCGCCCCTGTTTCCGACGTACCCCAGGCGCAGCGCGCGATGTCACAACGCTTCCGCGGCTTCCTGCCGGTGGTGGTGGATGTTGAAACCGGCGGCTTCGACAGCCAGCGCAATGCACTGCTCGAAATCGCCGCCGTGCCGATCGAGATGGACGAGAACGGCCTGCTCTATCCCGGCCAGACCGCCAGCGCCCACGTGGTACCGGCCGAAGGGCTGGAGATCGACCCGAAGTCGCTGGAAGTGACCGGCATCATCCTCGACCATCCGTTCCGGCTGGCCAAGGAAGAGAAGGCGGCGCTGGATCACGTCTTCACTCCGGTGCGTGCGGCGATGAAGAAGTACGGCTGTCAGCGCGCGATCCTGGTCGGCCACAACGCCCATTTCGACCTGGGCTTTGTCAACGCGGCCGTCGCCCGTACCGGGCACAAGCGCAATCCGTTCCATCCGTTCAGCGTGTTCGATACGGTCACCCTGGCGGGTATCGCCTATGGCCAGACCGTGCTGGCGCGCGCGGCCACGGCGGCCGGGCTGGGCTGGGATGCCAACGAGGCGCACAGCGCGGTGTACGACACCGAGCAGACGGCGCGGTTGTTCTGCACGATCGCCAACGCCTGGCCGCGGTAAGGCGGCCAACGGCGGAGCCCCTCGTGGCGGGCTGACAGCGATTCATCGGTTGGGCCGGGCAAGGTGGGTTCGCGGCGGACGCCGTGAATCCGTCCCTGGAGGCTTAGCCGCGCCATCCATGGCGCGGATACCCCCGCGAACCCACCCTGCCCGGCCTTCGACAGTTTCCTGGGCGCCACGGAAAGATCAGAAGAGCGGGGGCAACAGCGGGGCGCTGCGCTCGATGGGTGCCAACCGTTGGTACGGCACTCCAGTAGATCCACGCCACGCGTGGATGCTTTGCACTGGATCAACCGATACTCGTACGATCGCGGCCGTCGCTCTTCGCGCGGTACAACGCGCGGTCGGCACGCTGGTACAGCAGCGCCGGGGTGCGGTCGTCGCCATCCAGTTCCACCAGGCCCGCACTGAAGGTCACCCGCAGGCCGGGTATGCCGGCCCAGTCCGGATGGTCATGGAACAGGCCACGCAGGCGCGCGCACAGTTGCGCCGCCTCCTCCAGCCGGGTGTCGTTGAGCAGCAGCGCGAATTCTTCGCCGCCGGTGCGTGCCGGCAGGTCCGAATCGCGACTGGCCGCTGCGATCACCTGGGCTACTTCCACCAATACCGCATCACCAATGCTGTGGCTGTGCTGATCGTTGACGTCCTTGAAGTGGTCGATGTCCAGCACCACCAGGCAGAGCGGATGGCCGCTGCGCTGGGCGCGGGCGAAGTCGCGGGCCAGCGCCTCGTCGAAGCCGCGACGGTTGGCCAGCCGGGTCAGCGCGTCTTCGCGGGCCTGCCGTTCGAATGCCTCGGCCTGCCGCGCCAGGCGCTCGGCCAGCTCGGTCTTTTCCTGGTTCAACGCCTGCAGGTGCACGGTCTGCGCCTGCAGGTCGAAGGTTGCCTCGTCCACGCGCCGTGCCAGGCGCAGGTTGCTGGCCTTGTACTGCTGCAGCAGGAAACGGTACAGCGCTACCAGCGCGGCCAGCAGCACCAGCCCGGTCAGCGCCTGTACGCTGCGCCGCTGCCACCAGAACGGCTCGACAGTGAAGCTCCACACTGCTTCCTGATGGCCCCAGCTGCCGCCTGGGTGCGAAGCGGCGACGTGCAGCGTGTAATCGCCCGGCGGCAGACCAACGAACTCCACGCTGCGCTGCGGACCACGCTCCACCCAGCCGCTGTCCAGACCCTCCAGCCGCGTGCGGTAGCGGATGCGGTCGGACATCAGATAGCTCAGGCCCACGTAGCTCACCGCAAGCCGTCGCCCACCTGGAATCAGGTTGCGCTCGCGGCCTTCCCAGTGCACCGGCGCACCGTCCACCTGCACGTTCTCGATTGCCGCAGGTGGCGCCGGACGCTCGCGGAAACGCTGCAGCCGCTGCGGATCGACCGTGCTCAGGCCACCGGCGGTCACCACCCAGAACGTGCCATCCTGGCGCAGGATCGCCGAGGGTCCGGAGCTGCCGTTGGCCTGCGCATTGGCCATGCCGTCGATTTCGTTGTAACGCTCCACGGTTACCCGCGGCGCGCGCCCATCGGCCACGGCGTTGAGCGTTGCCATATCGGTACGCAGCACACCGCGGTTGCTGCTGATCCACACATTGCCCAGGCGGTCGGGCACCAGCTGGAACACCGCATCCACCGGCATGCCCTGCTCCAGGCCCACGCGCGCCAGTGTGCCCCGCTGCCAGCGATACAGCCCACGGTCACTGCTGATCCACATCGCATCGCCGATCTGGTGGAAGCCGAACACGCTGCGGCCACCGCCCAGCGGCGCCAGGTCGATCGACTGCACCCGATCACCACGCAGCACGCGGACGCCTTCAATGGTGCCGATCCACAGATTTCCCTGGTGATCGTGTTCCAGCGCGGTGGTGAGGCCTCCCGGCATGCCGGGAACCGTTGGCACGCTCACCTCGTCACCCTCGATGCGGACCACGCCCTTCTGCGTCCCCGCCCAGACCACGCCGTCAGGCGCGATGCTGATCGCGCGGATGTTGCCGCCGGGCAGGCCATCGGCCGCGGCGTAGTTGTGGCGAAGCCGTCCATCGGCGCGCAACCGGTAGATGCCGTCGCCGAAGGTGCCCACCCACAGATCGCCGCCGGCATCCTGGGCCAGGCTCAGCACCGAGGGCGCCTTGCCACCGCGGTTGTGCAGCGGCATCGCGCGGAATCGACCGTCGGCGGTCTGCAGGTCCAGGCCGCTGGCACTGCCCACCCACAGGTGGCGATCACGGTCTTCGAGCACCGTGCGCACGTAGTCACCGCTGAGACCGTCGCGTTCGGTGTAGCTGCTGAACAGCGTTTCGCGCAGGCGATACAGGCCCCCGTTGGCACCCACCCAGATGCTGCCCTCGGCGTCTTCGCGCAGGCTGACCACACGCCCGCCGGGCAGGTTCAGACCTGCCGGCAGGCGCTCCAGGCCATGCGCCGAGATGCGCAGCAGGCCCTGGTTCTCGGTGCCCAGCCACAGGTCGCCATGGCGGTCCTGCAGCATGGCGGTCAAGTGCAACTGGCCGGGCAACCGGTGCACCAGTACCAGGCGATCGTCCTCCACCCGGTACAGGCGCTCGCCCGCGACGATCCACAGCGTGCCATCGGGTGCCCGATAGGGCCACGACAGGCCCCTGTCCACGCCCCACGCTGCCGGCGCGCGCTGCAGTACGCCGTCGGTGTCGCGCAGCACCAGGCCGTCGAGGGTGCCGATCCAGACCCGGTCCTGCGCATCGACCGCCATCTTGGTGAAACTCATCGCCAGCGGCAGGCCCGGCGGCGGGTGCTGGTAGACGATGCCCTTGTCCGGGGTCAGATAGCCGATGCCCTTGCCCTCGTACAACAGCCACAGGCGACCTTGGCTGTCCATCTGCATGGACTGGATCAGCACCTGCGGCGTATCCGGTTGGTGCTCCCAGACCCGCCACTGGCCATCGCTGCCGCGGTGGCTGACATTGCCACGCGAGTCGCTGATCCACAGCCCGCCCTGCGGGTCGACCAGCAGCGCGCCGATGCCGTTGTCGCGCAGCCCTGGCCGCGTGCTGCGGTCGAACACGGTGAAATCCAGGCCGTTGTAGCGCACCAGGCCTTCCCAGGTGGCGAACCACAGGTGGCCTTCCGGGGTCTGCGCGATGTCGCGTAGCGAGTTGTGCGGCAGACCATTGCGCGAGGTCCATACGTCGATGGCGTAGTCGCGCAGTGGCGGCGCGCCACTCTGCGCGGCCAGCGGCGCGGCTATCGCCAACAGCAGCCACAGCACACCCAATCGCAGCAGACGACCCATGTTCTTCGCGTGGCGCCCCGCCCGGCACCTGCCCGCCCCCTGCCCGCCCATCAGCGCGGCGGCGGCGGCCAGCGGCGGATGCCGGCGGTGGCGGCAAACGCGAACAGGAATGGCCGCACCGCGTAGGGCGGCATGCCGGCAGGAACAGGCAGGCTCATCGGACGAAGAATAGGGAAGTATGCAGATGATAGGGCAAACCCTGTCGTCGGAGTCACCGCATCCGGCACCGCCTGGCACCGGTGCCGATCCCTGCGGCTACCGCGCCTCGGCGCTGGTCGACCATTGCACCACTGCTTCCAACCCACCTTCGGGGCGGTTGCGCAGCCACAGTCGGCCCCCGTCCTTTTCGGCCAGCGCCCGGGCGATGGTCAGGCCCAGGCCGGCACCACCGGTCTCGCGCGAACGGGATGTCTCCACCCGCACGAACGGATCGAATACCGCTTCCAGCTGGTCATCGGCCAGCCCGGGGCCATCATCGGCGATGACCACCGTGATCGTGTCCTCGCCGCGCTCGACACGTACCCGGGCCCGCTGCGCATACATCACCGCGTTGTCCACCAGGTTGGAGAACAAGCGATGCATCGCCAACGGGCGCAGCATCAGCACCGCGCCGCTGCGGCCTTCGAAGACGACGTCGGCGCCGTCCTCAGCGGTGTCCTCGACGATGCTCCCCAGCAGCGAATCCAGATCCAGCGCGGCGCGCTGCTCGGCACTCTCCGCACTGCGGGCCAGTTCCAGCCCCTCGCGTACCAGCGCCTGCATCGCGGCCAGGTCGCCGATCAGTCGCTCGCGCAAGGTCTCGTCAGTCACGTTTTCCAGGCGCAGGCGCAGCCGGGTCAGCGGGGTCTGCAGGTCGTGGGTGATCGCCGCCAGCATCTGCGTGCGTTCGGCCAGGTGCCGCTGCAGCCGATGCTGCATGGCATTGAAGGCCTCGGCGGCGCGCTGCACTTCGCGCGGCCCGCGCAGCGGCAGTGGCGCCCGCTGCAGGTCATCGCCGAGGTCCTCGGCGGCTGCCGCCAGCTCCTGCAGCGGCGCACTGGCCATGCGAGCGACCACGTAGGCCAGCACGGCAATGGCCAGTACCAGCAGAGTCAGGAACAGCGGGTCCACGGCAAGGATGCCGTTGTGTGCGATCGCAGGCGAATCCAGGGCGAGCTTCAGCAATGTGCCGTCGTTGAGCACCACGTCCACCGCCCGGCACTTGGGTGGGATGAAGGTGGGATCGCGTTCGTGTGGCGGCTTGCGGTGACCCGGCGGCGGCGGCGGCAGTAGGTCCTGCAGCTTGGGAATGCACGAACGGAACGAGGCGAAGTGCACATGGGCCCGCGACACCGGGCCCGGGCGGTCCTCCAGCACTTCCATCAGCGCCCTGTCGGCCCGCCCGATGCGCGCGCCGGGCTGCAGCGCCCGCACGCTGGGGCCACCGATCTCCAACAGCCGCTCACGCAGTTCCGGGTTGCCATCCAGCAGATTGATGTAGCCCTGCAGGCGATCGGCAATGCGGTTCAGGTTCTGCCGCTCGAATTCCTGCTGCCGCTTTGAACTGGCCAGCATGGTCGCGCCGATCGCGGCCACGCTCATGCCCAGCAGCAGGATCACGAACAGCCGTCCTACCATCGAGGACAGGAAATGGCGCAGGCGCTTCATCGCGGCTTATTCCAGGTTGACGGCCGAGGCCAGCACATAGCCTTCGTTGCGCACGGTCTTGATCAGGCCATCGGGGCCACCGTCATCGGCGAGCTTGTTGCGCAACCGGCTGACCTGCAGATCGATGGCCCGGTCCTGCGCTTCATAGTTGCGGCCGCTGCTGAGGGCCACCAGCTGCTCGCGCGAGAGCACCTTGTTGGCATGGGCGATGAACACCCGCAGCAGGCGGAACTCGGCGCCGGACAGCACCACGACGCGCCCGTCCGGATCGACCAGGTGGCGATGCTCCAGGTCGAAGATCCAGCGCGAGAAACGCGCACGGCGCACCGCCAGCGGCTCCAGGTTGGCCGGAAGCGCCTCGGTACGGCGCAGCACGTTGCGGATGCGCGCCAGCAGTTCGCGCGGTTCGAACGGCTTGGCCAGGTAGTCGTCAGCGCCCATTTCCAGGCCAAGTACGCGGTCGATCGGCTCGGCGCGCGCGGTGAGCATGATCACCGGCGTGTTCGAGCGCGCGCGGAGGTCGCGGCACAGGGTCAAGCCATCTTCGCGTGGCAGGTTGAGGTCGAGCACGATCAGGTCCACGTGCTCGCGTTCCAGCAACTGTCGCATGGCGGTGCCATCGGCGGCGGTGCTGACCTGATAGCCAGCGCGGCCGAGCTGCTCGGCCAACAGAGTACGGATATCGTTATCGTCATCGACGATCAGCAAACGGTGCATCGGGTTTTCAGTCTCCATGTCGCGAATCATCCCGTGTCGGCAGCTGAACCGCATCCAGGCCAATGCGTACCACTGTATCCCCCGCAGTGCGGGATACCTGCTGATACGCCGTCTCGGAGACAGTGTTACATAGAGACACACCCCGAGGATTGAGCACAGCATCGCTCGATCTTCACAATGCCCACCAACGCCGCCACTGCGGCCCCCAGAGTGAAGCCGCCACGTGATCTCCCGCCTGTTGCCCGCGACCCGCAAGGGTCGCCTGATGTTGATCGCCCTGCTTGTCCTGATCGCCGCCGTTTCCGCCTGGTGGCTGCTGCGCAAGCCGGCCGCACCGGCCCTGGCGACCACCCCGGTCAGCCGCGGCGACATCGAACAGACGGTGGAGGCTACCGGCGTGATCGACGCCTACAAGCTGGTCAGCGTCGGTGCGCAGGCCTCCGGCCAGATCAAGTCGCTGAAGGTGCAGCTGGGCGACACGGTGAAGGAAGGCGACCTGATCGCCGAGATCGATGCCACCACCCAGCAGAACCAGGTGCTCAACGCGCAGGCCTCGCTGGACCAGGTGACCGCGCAGCGCGCGGTGCAGCAGGCCACCCTTCGCCAGGCCGAACTGGAGTTCGCACGCCAGCAGCAGATGCTGGCGGCCGAAGCCACCTCGCGCCAGGAATATGATGCCGCCGAGGCCCAGCTGAAGACCGCGCGTGCGCAGCTGCAATCCTACGAAGCGCAGATCAAGGGCCGCGAAACCGAACTGGGCACCGCGCGTGCCAACCTGGCTTACACCCGCATCGTCGCGCCGATGGACGGCACCGTGGTGGCGGTAGTGGCCGAGGAAGGCCGCACGGTGAACGCCAACCAGACCGCGCCGACCATCGTGATGCTGGCCCGGCTGGACGTGGTGACTGTCAATGCCGAGGTATCCGAGGCCGACGTGGTCAAGATCAAGGCCGGCATGCCGGTGTACTTCACCACGCTGGGTGACCCTGACCGCAAGTACCACGCCACGCTGCGGCAGATCAATCCGGCGCCGGCGTCGATCGCCAACGAGAGCTCGTCCAGTTCCAGCAGCTCGTCCAGTTCCAGCTCCAGCAGCGCGGTCTACTACAACGCGTTGTTCGACGTCGAAAACCCCGATGGCACCCTGCGCATCGACATGACCGCACAGGTATCGGTGCTGCTCAAGCAGGCCAAGGGCGTACTGATGGTGCCCGCCGTTGCGCTGGGGCCGAAGTCGCGCGATGGCGAGCGCATCGTGCGCGTGGTCGATGACAAGGGCCAGCCGCAGCCGCGCAAGGTCAAGGTCGGCATCAACAACGGCGCCAGCGTCGAGGTCCTGTCTGGCCTGAAGGAAGGCGAGCGTGTGGTGGTCGGCGAAGGCGGCGCTGCGGCGGCCGCAGGCGGCGGCAACCGTGGCGGCATGCAGATGCGGGTCGGCGGCCCGGGCATGGGGCGCCGATGAGCACGACGGCGCCGCTGCTGCGCCTGCGCAACCTGCGACGCGAATTCCCGGCCGGCGAAGACGTCATCGCCGTGTTGCGCGACGTCAACCTGGACATCCATGCCGGTGAGATGGTGGCCATTGTCGGCCAGTCCGGTTCGGGCAAGTCCACGCTGATGAACATCCTCGGCTGCCTGGACCGCCCTACCCGTGGCAGCTACCAGGTAGCGGGCCGCGAGACGGGAAAAATGGCACCCGACGAGCTGGCCGAGCTGCGCCGCGAGCACTTCGGTTTCATCTTCCAGCGCTACCACCTGCTGGGGGATCTCGACGCGCGCGGCAATGTGGCCGTACCGGCGGTCTATGCCGGCAGCCCCGGCCCGGTGCGCACCGCGCGTGCCGAGCAGCTGCTGCAGCGCCTCGGTCTGGCCGACCGCATGCACCACAAGCCCGGGCAGCTGTCCGGTGGCCAGCAGCAACGCGTGTCGATCGCGCGTGCGCTGATGAACGGTGGCGAGGTGATCCTGGCCGACGAACCGACCGGCGCACTGGATACGAAATCCGGCGAAGAGGTGATGGCCATCCTCGGCGAGCTGCATGCCGAAGGGCACACCATCATCATCGTCACCCACGACATGAGCGTGGCCGAGCACGCACAACGCATCATCGAGATCCGCGACGGCGAGATCATCGCCGACCGCGCCAATCCGGCCGCGCCCAGCTACCGTGCGCAACGCGAACCGAGCACGGGCGTCGCCCATGGCAGCAGCTGGCTGGCCGCCCGCGACCGCTTCACCGAAGCGTTCCGGATGGCCCTGCTGGCGATGAACGCTCATCGCCTGCGCACCTTCCTGACCATGCTCGGCATCATCATCGGCATCGCCTCGGTGGTATCGGTGGTGGCACTGGGCAATGGCTCGCAGCAGCAGATCCTGCAGAACATCAGCGCGCTTGGTACCAACACCATCGACGTCTACCCCGGCCGCGGGTTCGGCGACATGCGTTCGGCGCGGGTGCAGACCCTCAAGGCCAGCGATGCCGATGCCCTGTCGCGGCAGAGCTACGTCGACAGCGCCACCCCCAGCGTGTCCAGTTCGGTCACCGCGCGCTACCGCAACCAGTCGGCCACCGCGCAGATCAGTGGCGTCGGCGAGCAGTACTTCCGGGTGAAGGGCGTGAGCCTGCTCAGCGGCAGCTTCTTCGAAACCGATGCGGTGAAGGGACTCGGCCAGGTGGCGGTGATCGATGAGAACACCAGGACCCAGTTCTTCCCTGACAGCGACCCGATCGGCCAGGTGATCCTGCTTGGCAACGTTCCGGTGCGCGTGGTCGGGGTGGCCAAGAAGCAGAGCTTCGGTTTCGGCGGCAGCACCAGCCTGAGCGTGTTCGTGCCCTACACCACGGTGATGTCGCGCATGCTCGGGCAGAGCCACGTTTCCAGCATCACCGTGCGGGTCAACGATGAAACGCCGATGGATGCGGCGCAGGAAGCAATCACCCGGCTGCTGACCATGCGCCACGGCACCGAGGACTTCTTCCTCAGCAACAGCGCCGAGATCCGCGACACCATCGAACAGACCACGCGCACGATGACCCTGCTGATCGGCGCCATTGCCGCCATCGCGCTGCTGGTCGGTGGCATCGGCGTGATGAACATCATGCTGGTCTCGGTGACCGAGCGTACCCGCGAGATCGGCGTGCGCATGGCGGTGGGTGCGCGGCAGAGCGACATCCGCCAGCAGTTCCTGATCGAAGCGGTGCTGGTGTGCCTGCTCGGCGGATTGCTCGGCATCGGCCTGGCCCTGCTGATGGGTGTGTTGATCGGCCGTTTCGCCAGCGATTTCCAGGTGTTGTTCTCCACCGCTTCCATCATTGCCGCCTTCGCCTGTTCAACCCTGATCGGCGTGGCGTTCGGCTTCCTGCCGGCACGCAGTGCCGCCCAGCTCGACCCGGTGGAGGCCCTGGCCCGCGAATGAAGATGATGACCCGACTGCCCTTCCCCGCTCCCACACGCCTGCTGCTGGCCGGCGCCGTGCTGCTTGCACTCTCCGCCTGCGCTTCCGTGGGCCGCTATCCGGTTGAAGACCCCAGCGTTGCGGCCACCTATGGCCGTGGCGATGCGACCCTCAACGCACCGGCCGACGACCCGCGCAGCGGCCTGGACACCCCGGTTCGCGACATCCGCCAGGACCGCTGGTGGATCGGCTTCGGCGATGAGCGCCTGGACCGCCTCGTCGCGCAGGCGCTTGCCGCCAACAGCGACCTCGGTGCGGCCGGGCTGGCGGTGCAACGTGCACGCCTGCAGGCCGGGCTGGCCAGCAACGCGCTGTGGCCGCAGCCATCGTCGTCCGGGGTGAGCGGCAGTGGCAGCCGCGCCACCGACCAGGCCGACGACTGGCGCCGCAGCTATTCCACCGGTGTGTCGCTGGGGTGGGAAATAGACCTGTGGGGCCGCCTGCGCACCCAGCGCGACATCGCCCGCTGGGAGGCAGACGCCAGCGAAGAAGATCGGCAGAACACCGCCCTGCTGGTGATCGGTGATGTCATCAACCAGTACTGGGCACTGGCCTACCTCAACCAGTCCATCGCCACCGGCCAGGCCAACCTCGAGCGACTGCAACGCACGCACGAACTGGTGCAGGCACGCTTCGATGCCGGTGCGGTGTCGCGGCTGGAAGTACGCCAGGCACTGCAGAACCTGCAGTCGCAGCGTTCGGCGCAGAGCGCGCTGGAACAACAGCGGGTGGAAGTGCGCAATGCGCTGACCGTGCTGCTGGATGGCACGCCCTGGCCGCAGCAGGACGAACCGCAGAACCTGCTGGAGGCGCAGAGTCCGTCCATTGCCGAAGGCCTGCCGGCCGATCTTCTCGGCCGCCGGCCGGACCTGCGCGCGGCCGAACTGCGGCTGCGCAACAGCCTGAAGACGATCCGGGTGACCGCCACCCAGTACTACCCGGCACTGAGTCTTACCGGCAGCCTGGGTTCCAGCGCGACCTCGCTGGGCGATGTGCTGCGCAATCCGGTGGCGACGCTGGGCGCTGGCCTGTCGCTGCCCTTCCTCAACCTGCAGCGCGCGCAGCTGGATACGGACGTGGCCGGTACCAACTACCAGATCGCCGCCACCAACTTCCGCAAGACGCTGTACACCGCGCTGTCGGAGGTGGACAACGCCCTGTCCGCACGTGAGCAGCTGCTGCGCCAGGTGACTGCCTCGCAGGCGTCCTACGATGAAGCAGTGGAAGTGGAGCGCGCGCAGGAGGTGCGCTATCGCGTGGGCGCTACCGATCTGCGCACCTGGCTGGAAGCACAACAGACCCGCCGCGATGCGGAACTGTCACTGGCGCGGGTGCGGCAGAGCCAGTTGAACAACGACGTGACCCTGTTCAAGGCGCTGGGTGGCAGCGCCGGGTAACGTGCCCGGAGCGCCAACCGAGGTTGGCGGCTAACACCTGCCCGGCAGGTGTCGACCTTGGTCGACATGGCAGATCACAAAAAAGGGGTCAGATCCCTTTTCCCTGGAAAGGGATCTGACCCCGATCATTCTGCAGCGGTGCCGATCAACCGCGCTGGCGCACGGCCTCGAACAGGCTGACGCCGGCAGCGACCGAAACGTTCAGGCTCTCGATCTCGCCCGGCATCGGAATCTTGACCAGGCCATCGCAGTTCTCGCGGGTCAGGCGGCGCAGGCCGTCGGCTTCGCCGCCCAGCACCAGCGCGATGTTGCCCTTCAGGTCCAACTGGTACAGCGACGAGGTGGCTTCACCGGCCAGGCCGTAGATCCACACGCCCTGCTTCTGCAGGTCCTTCAGGCAGCGCGACAGGTTGGTCACCGCCACCACCGGAATAAGGTCGGCAGCACCGGCCGAGGTCTTGCGCACGGTGGCGTTGACCGTGGCCGACTTGTCCTTGGGAATGATCACGGCGGTAGCGCCGGCAGCGGCGGCCGAACGCAGGCAGGCGCCGAGATTGTGCGGGTCCTGCACCTCGTCCAGCACCAGCAGCAGGGCCTTGCCTTCCGCAGCCGTGACCAGGCCTTCCAGCTCGTTCTCGTTGTAGGTGCGGGCGGCGGCATAGCGTGCAGCCACGCCTTGGTGGCGCACCGAACCGCCCACGCCGTCCAGCGCCTGGCTGTTGACCTTGCGCACGTCGATGCCCTTGCGGCGGGCATTTTCCTCGATCTCGGTCAGACGCGGATTCTTCGCACCGGCCTCGACCAGCACTTCGCGGACGTTCTCGGCGTCGTTCTCGATGGAGGAGGCGACGGCGTTGACGCCGACGATCCACTGGCTGTTCTTGCTCATGCGGGCAGGACCGGAAAGGGGGTGGCTATGGTAGAGCATCGGGGGCGGCCGCGCTTCGCGCTCGCCGGGCATGGCCCGGCGCTACCCGCCGTTCACCCTTCGGCCGAACGGCTGCGCGGCGGCCAGTGCGGGGTGTCGTGGTCGGGGTGCTGGTGGGACACGATCGTGGCCAGGAACTCCAGCGCGGCGACATCATCTTCGGTGCGGCGTGCCGGCAGCCCGCCCAGCCCGTCAACGAAGGGCAGCTTGCGCTCGACGCCATACTGGATGGTCGGCGGCAGGCGTTCAGGCTGGTCGAAGGCACCGGCGGCCACCGCCATGCCATCGGGCGCTTCATAGGTCAATGGCGTGCCGCAGTCGGCGCAGAACCCGCGTCGCACCACGTTGGAGGACTGGAAATAGCGCGGTTGGCCACGCGTCCAGCTGAACTGCACGCCGCGCACCGAGACCAGCGGCGCGTAGTACGCGCCAAAGGCCTTCTGGCACATCCGGCAGTGGCAGATCGAGCTGTCGGTCAGCTCGCCCCGCACCTGGAAGCGGATCGCACCGCACTGGCAGCCGCCGCTGTATTCGGGTTGGCCCTGCATTGCCGCTTTCCTCCGAAACGTCGTGCCAACCAACGGTTGGCACCTACCGGGTGAGGTGGGTGCCGACCGTTGGTCGGCACACCTTTCAATACTGCTTTTTCGTGCGCTTGGCCGGCTTGCCGCGCTCGGGCAGCGGCGCCGGGTTCTGCACCTCTTCCTCACCCTTGTGCTCGACCAGGCGGAAGTCGATCTTGCGTTCTTCCATGCTGGCCTTCAGCACCAGAATGCGCACCTGGTCACCCAGCCGGTAACTGCTGCCGCGGCGCTCACCGGTCAACGTCTTGCGGGTCGCGTCGAACTTGTAATAGTCCTGTGGCAACTGGGTCACGTGCACCAGGCCCTGTACCTTCGAGTCGGCCAACTCCACGAACAGGCCAAAGCTGGTCACACCGCTGATCACGCCGTCGAACTGGCCACCGACGTGTTTCTCCATCCACGCCGCGCGGTAACGCTCATCGACTTCACGCTCGGCCTCATCGGCACGACGCTCACGCTCGGAGCACTGCAGTGCCAGTGCGGCCATCTCGCGGGCGTTGTAGGTGAACTTGTCCAGCGGCTTGCCCGACAGCGCATGCTTGATCGCACGGTGCACCAGCAGATCCGGGTAACGACGGATCGGCGAGGTGAAGTGCGCGTACGCCTCCAGGGCCAGGCCGAAGTGGCCGTTGTTGTCCGGGCTGTACACGGCCAGGCTCTGGCTGCGCAGCAGCACCGATTCCAGCAGCGTGGCATCGGGACGGTCGCGGATCTTCTTCAGCAGCTTGGTGTAATCGCCCGGGCGCACCTTCGACCACGGCGGCAGGCTCAGCTTGAACTCCTTGAGGAACTCCAGCAGATCGGCGTACTTGGTCTCCGGCGGCTTCTCGTGCACGCGGTAAGGCGCCGGCACGTGGCGCGACAGCAGGTACTTGGCCGCCTCCACGTTGGCCGCGATCATGCATTCCTCGATCAGCTTGTGCGCATCGTTGCGTACCAGCATGCCGGCCTGGGTGACTTCACCGCGGTTGTCGAGCACGAAGCGGACTTCGCTGCTTTCAAATTCGATCGCGCCACGCTTGGTGCGCGCCTTGGACAGCACCTTGTACAGCTGGTGCAGGCGCTGCACCTGCGGCAGCAGGTCGCCGATGAAGGCCTTGGCACCGGCATCGTCCTCGCCCACCGCCTGCCACACCTGGGTGTAGGTCAGGCGCGCGTGCGAATTCATCACCGCTTCGTAGAAGCGCGAGTGGATGACGACGCCCTCGCGGTCGATCTGCATGTCGCAGACAAAGCACATGCGGTCGACCTTCGGCATCAGCGAACAGATGCCGTTGGACAGCGTTTCCGGAAGCATCGGCACCACGAAGCCCGGGAAGTACACCGAGGTGGCGCGCTTCTGCGCTTCATCATCCAGCGGCGTGCCGGGACGGACATAGTTGGAGACATCGGCAATAGCCACCACCAGACGGAAGCCGTCGGCGTTCGGCTCGCAGTACACCGCGTCGTCGAAGTCCTTGGCGTCCTCGCCATCAATGGTGACCAGCGGCGTGCTGCGCAGGTCGACGCGATTACCGATCATCGCCGGTTCGACCACCAGCGGCACCGAGGCGGCTTCGTCCAGCACCTCCTGCGGGAACTCGAACGGTAGTTCGTGGCCGTGAATCGCGGTCTCCACCACCAGCGATGCGGTCAGCTTGTCGCCGAGCACGGCGATGATGCGGCCGATCGGCGGACGGCGGCTGTCCGGTGCCTGGGTCAACTCGCAGACGACCAGCTGGCCATCGCGCGCGTCGCCGGTCTGGTCCGGCGGCACCTGCACGTTGCGTTGGATGCGCTTGTCATCGGGTACCACGTAGTTGATGCCCATCTCGACGCTGAAGCGACCGATCAGTCGCGTCATGCCGCGCTCAAGCACGCGGGCGATGCTGCCTTCGCGACGGCCGCGGTGATCGATGCCGGTAACACGGGCCAGCACCTTGTCGCCGTGCATCACCTTGCGCATTTCATACGGCGGCAGGAACAGATCGTCACCGCCCTCGACCGGGCGCAGGAAGCCGAACCCTTCCGGATTGGCAATCACCACACCGGTGACCAGGTTCAACGTCTGGATGGGCGCGAAGCCGCCGCGGCGGTTCTGCACCAGCTGGCCATCGCGGACCATGGCGCCGAGCCGGCGCGACAGTGCCTCGGCGCGGTCCGGTGCGGTCAGGCCCAGGCGCGCGCCAAGTTCTTCAGCGGTCTGCGGCCCTTCGCAGCGTTCCAGCAGGGCCAGGATGGCCTCGCGGCTGGCGATGGGTTGTTCGTACTTTTCCGCTTCGCGGGACGCATAGGGATCGTCGATCACCTTGCCCGTCGGCGGCAGCTTGCGGCCCGGCGCGGGGCCCGGTGCCTCTGCATTGCGCGGGCCACGTCCACGCGGAGCGGCGGCGGCATCGGCCACGGCGGGCAGCCAACCCGGCAACGGCTTGCCTGGCTTGTTGTTGCGGGCCGGGCCGGCCTTGGCACCCTTGTTCGGGGCTTCGCTGCGGGACTTGCTCCCGCCCTTGCTTGGTTTTTTGGTAGTCATCGCCCTCCATGGTAGCCGTTGCGGGCGTGCAGAACGGGTCAGCAAAACGGTTGAAGCATCCCCATTAAGAATTTTCAGGAAATCGTTGACAGCCCCCCGGTTCATCTTCACAATTGCGCCTCTGGAACGCCCAGATGGCGGAATTGGTAGACGCACTAGTTTCAGGTACTAGCGGGTAAAACCGTGGAGGTTCGAGTCCTCTTCTGGGCACCAACGAAAAAATTCCTCGCTTCGGCGGGGATTTTTTTTGCCTGTAATCCGGATGCGGCACCCCATCCACGCATGGCGTGGATCTACTGGGCGCGGTGGTCGCGGGGATTTCACAAGGGTCTTGACACCTCCATCACGGCACCGCATAATTCTCCTCCTCGACGCCCAGGTGGCGGAATTGGTAGACGCACTAGCTTCAGGTGCTAGCGGGGGCAACTTCGTGGAGGTTCGAGTCCTCTCCTGGGCACCATGTCGAGAATGAAAAACACCCGCGAAAGCGGGTTTTTTCTTGTCCGGCGTCCGGCCGGCATCACCACCACGAACGCAGCACCAACTCCAGGCCCAGCAGCAACAGGAAGCCGAGGAAGCACGCACGGAATACCCGCGCACTGATGCGCTGGCGGATCACCTGCCCCAGCCACATGCCGGCCAGCGACGGCACCACCGCCAACGCGCTGAGACCGAGCTGCTGCACGCCGAACGCACCGTGCAGCACCAGGCCCGTGGTCAGCGAGATCGTGGACCCCGTGAATGCAAGCCCCAGCGCCTGCACCAGCTCGTCTCGCTGCAACCCCAGCGACTGCAGGTAGGGCACTGCCGGCATCACGAACACGCCGGTTGCGCCGGTCACCACACCGGACATCGCGCCCACCAGTGGTCCGAGCCAGCGCTCGCGCCGAGCCGGGACCCGCAACACCGGCGCCAGCAACGCGTACCCGGCGTAGACCACCAGCGCCACACCCAACGCGGTACGCGACACATCACGATCCACCCGCACCAGCAACGCGGCGGCACCGAGCGTAGCGATCACCACCGCCAGCATCATCGGCCACAGCCGCCGCACGGTGCGACCCAGTGATGGCCCGGACAGCAACTGCCAGGCATTGGTGACGAAGGTGGGAATGAACAGCATCGAGGCCGCCGCCACCGGCGACAACGCGCCGCCCAGCAATCCCATCGCCACCGTCGGCAGGCCCATGCCGGTCACGCCCTTGACCACCCCGGCCAACAGGAACACCCCCACCAGCAACCCATAGAAGTACGTCGTCTCGTTCATGCTGCCATTGGAGCCGGCGCCGCAGGCGCGCACAATGCGGTCTTTCCCGCCTGCGCCTTCGGACCAGCCGAAGGCAGGGCCGAGCGGAGCAAACGACATGCGCTTGGACATTGCCGATCTGCGCCTGTTTCTGGCAGTAGCCGAAGCCGGCAGCATCACCGCCGGCGCCGTAGAGGCGAATCTGGCACTGGGATCGGCCAGCGAACGCCTGCGCGCCATCGAAACCGACGCCGGCACCGCACTGCTGACCCGTCACCCGCGCGGCGTCAGCCTCACCGAAGCGGGCGCCGCACTGGCCCATCACGCGCGCCTGATCCTGCAGCAGCAGGCACAGCTGCGCGGCGAACTGCAGGCGTTCGCCCACGGCGCTCGCGGCACGCTGCACCTGTACGCCAACACCGCGGCATTGACCAACTATCTGCCCGCACGACTGGCCCCATGGCTGGCCGAACGCCCTCGCCTGCGCGTCGAACTGCACGAACGCACCAGCAATGAAGTCGTGCGTGCGATCCGTGCCGGCCAGGCAGAGGCCGGCATCATCAGTGACGCCGTCCCCGCCGATGGGCTGGGCCGCCATGTCATTGCCGAAGACCCGCTGATGATGCTGCTGCCGGCCGGCCACCGCTTCGCCGCGCGGCGCTCGCTCGACTTCAGCGATGTGCTGGGCGAGACCTTCGTTGCCCTGGCCGACGGCAATGCGCTGCAGACCTATATCGAAGAACTGGCGGCAGAGGCCGGACGCACGCTCGACGTACGCATCCGCATGAAGACCTTTGAAGGCCTGTGCACGATGGTGGGCCATGGCATCGGCGTGGGCATCGCGCCGCGCACGATCGCGCGGCAATATCGGCGGGCCACCGGCATCGTCGCCGTTGCACTCGACAACGCATGGGCACAACGCCGGCTGTGCGCCGCGTTCGCCGACTGGAAATCGCTCTCGCCGCCGATGCGCAGCCTGCTGCTGCATCTGGATGTGGACGCGGAAAGGGGTGCAGAAAAAAATGTGTGAAATGGTGTTGACACATATCCAACCTTCCTGCAAAATTCTCCTCCTGAGTCGCCCAGGTGGCGGAATTGGTAGACGCACTAGCTTCAGGTGCTAGCGGGGGCAACTTCGTGGAGGTTCGAGTCCTCTCCTGGGCACCATGACTCAGACAATGATCAAACCCGCGCAAGCGGGTTTTTTCATGTCCGGAGTTCGGGGCGCGGCGTTGCATGCGATTGCTGCTCGACGTGACGTGTCGTATCCGGCCCCATCTGGCGGCCACTTGATTGTGCGATCCCCCTTCGGCACATCGCCGCCACGCTCTGAACATCATTCGTATCCGAATCCATTTCACGTTCCGCTCGAATTCGTACTTTTCCTAAACGAAATCCACGCAATTCCTTTTCCCCGGCAGGCAGATTTACTGCTACCGGGGGCAGACACGACATCACGCTCTGCTCCGGTGCCCTTCCTCCCGCAAAGGACGCTCTATGCAGCGCAGCATCATCTGCCCCCACTGCCACACCAACTCCAACTACGGCGTAACCGTCTGCGTGGGATGCCAGGCCGAGGTCCATTACGGCGCACCAAAAGAAGCGCACCTGCTTGTCATCGTCGCCGCCATCATCTGCGGCGCATTTGTCGGTAGCCACGTGCAGGCCACTGCCGGCTGGGTCACGGGTGGCGTCGTACTTGTGGCAGGAATGTGGGCGATCAGCCAGCTGTTCCGCGATCGCGTGGTGTTCAAGCGCGTGTATCGCACACGCTAGGCCCGAACCAGTCTGCTTGACCTGGATGTGCCAGGGCACACCATTTGAAAGGCATGTCCCCGCACTTTCCGCAACGCCCAAACAGAAACCCCGCCTTCCGGCGGGGTTTCTGCGTTTCAACAACAACGATCGATCAGTGCCCGCCACCGGCGGCGGCACCCGCGCCTGCACCGAACGGCGGCTTGGCCAGCCACAGGAAGGTGATGATCGCCAGGAAGATCCAGCCCAGCAGGAAGAAGATGTCGTTGAAGCCCATCTGCGACGCCTGGTGGTTGATCATGTTGTTCAACACCGCCGCACCGTGTTGCAGGTCACCCTGCCCCATCGCTGCGACCTGATCCTGCATGCCCGGCTGATACACCGAGATGTGTTCGGTCAGGTCCGCGTGATGCACCTGCGTGCGACGCGCCCACAGCCAAGTGGTCAGCGACGCGGCGAAGCTGCCACCCAGCGTACGCAGGAACGTGGCCAGGCCCGAGCCGGCCGCGATCTCACGACCATCCAGGTCCGACAGCAGGATCTGCAGCACCGGCATGAAGAACAGCGCCACACCGATGCCCATGATCAACTGCACGCCGGCCACGTGCTGGAAATCCACCTGCAGGTTGAACCCCGATCGCAGGAAACTGGTCATCGACAGCACCACGAACGCGATGGTGGCCAGCATGCGCATGTCGAAGCGCGATGCGTACTTGCCCACGAACGGGGTCATGATCACCGGAAGAATGCCGATCGGTGCGGTCGCCAGGCCTGCCCATATCGCGGTGTAACCCATGTCGCGCTGCAGCCACTGCGGAATCAGCAGGGCCACGCTGAAGAACGCCGCGTAAGCCACCACCATCGCCAGCGTACCGGCGCGGAAGTTGCGGTGCCGGAACAGCTTCAGGTCGACGATCGGATCCTTGTCGGTCAGTTCCCAGATCAGGAACACGGTCAGCGCCACCACGGCCACGCAGGCCAGCACCACGATCTTCATCGACGAGAACCAGTCCTCGTCGTTGCCCAGGTCGAGCACCAGCTGCAAGGCGCCCACGCCGATCACCAGGGTGACCAGGCCGACGTAGTCCATCTTCGGCTTCTCGACGTGCTCGGGGCGACCCTTCAACTGGTTGCCCACCACCAGCGCAGCGAAGATGCCCAGCGGCACGTTGATCAGGAAAATCCATTCCCAGCTGTAGTTGTCGGTGATCCAGCCACCGAGGATCGGCCCGCAGATCGGCGCCACCACGGTGATCATCGCCAGCAGCGCCAGCGCCTGTCCACGTTTCTCCCGTGGATAGATCGACACCAGCAGCGACTGGGTGATCGGGTACATCGGGCCGGCGACGAAGCCCTGCAGCGCACGCGACAGCACCAGCATGCCCATGCTCTGGGCCAGGCCGCACAGCAGCGAGGTGATCACGAAGGCCAGCGTGGCCCACACGAACAGCTTGCGCTCGCCGAAGCGACGGCTGAGCCAGCCAGTCAACGGCAGCGCGATCGCAGTGCTCACCGCGAACGAGGTGATGACCCACGTCGCCTGCTGCGAACTGGCGCCAAGGTTACCGGCGATGGTCGGCAGCGAGACGTTGGCGATGGTGGTGTCGAGCACCTGCATGAACGAGGCCATCGCCAGGCCCACGGTGCACAGGGCCACACTGGGTGGCAGGAAGCCGGCGGCCGCACCCGGCGCCGCCGGTGCGCCGGGCGCAGCTGGAGCTTGTGCGGACATGGCCGACCTCAGCTCGCCTTGGACTGCTGCGGCAGGTTGCCCTGGATGATCGTGTGGATCACCTCATCGGCATCGTGCAGCTGCTTGGCGTACACGTCGGTGTCGAACACCGTGCCCTTGGCGGCCGCGCTCGGCAGCACTTCACCCTTCTGGTCGCGCAGGCTCACTTCGGCCTTCATCGACAGGCCGATGCGCAGCGGGTGTTCGGCCAGCTGCTTGGCATCGATGGCGATGCGCACCGGCACGCGCTGAACGATCTTGATCCAGTTGCCGCTGGCGTTCTGCGCCGGCAGCAGCGAGAACGCCGAGCCGGTGCCCAGGCCGAGGCTGTCGATGCGGCCCTTGTACTTCACGTCACCGGCATACAGGTCCGACTTCAGCTCCACTTCCTGGCCCAGGCGCATGTGGCGCAGCTGGGTTTCCTTGAAGTTGGCTTCGACCCACATCTGCTCGGTCGGCACCACCGCCATCAGCGCATTGCCCGGCTGCACGCGCTGGCCGACCTGCACCGAACGACGGGCGACATAGCCGGTGACCGGCGCGACGATGCCCGAACGTGCGTTGTTGAGGAAGGCCTGGCGCAGCTGCGCGGCGGCAGCCTGCACGTCCGGCTGGGTGGCGATCACGGTGTCATCGACCAGTGCGCGGTTGCGCTCGACGGTCTCGCGCGAACCGGCCACGGCCGCTTCGGCAGCTGCCAGCTCATCGCGGGCGTGGGCCAGTTCTTCGTTGGAGATGGCGCCGGTGGCGGCCAGGTCCTTGCGGCGTGCGAAGTCGTCGCGCACGCGCTTCAGGGTCACCTGGCGTGCGTTCAAGTCCGCCTGCGCACCTTCGACGCTGCGGTACAGGCCGCGGGTCTGCCGCACGGTCTTGGCCAGGTTGGCTTCGGCCTGCTGCAGGGCCACCGAGGTATCGGCCGGGTCCAGCTGCACCAGCAGCTGGCCACGCTCCACGCGCATGCCGTCATCGGCGTTGATGGCGACCACGGTACCGGCCACCAGCGGAGTGATCTGCACCTGGTTGCCCTGCACGTAGGCATCGTCGGTCTCTTCGAACCAACGGCCGAACATGAAGTACCACAGCGCCAGTGCCGCCAGCAGCAGCACGACGATCACGAACAGGCCGCGCAACAGCTTGCCGCGGCGGTTGGGGGCGGCGGGGGCCGCAGTGTCTTGGGTCTGGCTCATGGCAGGCGTCTTCAGGAATGCGAGGAATCGGAATGGGAAGCAAGCGGGGCGGCATCAGCGTCACTGGGCTGGAAACCACCACCGAGCGCCTTGCTCAGGCGCACCGAGGTCTGCAGCTGCTGCGACTGCAGGCCGGCCAGCTGCTGCTGCGACTGCAGCAGGGTGGACTGCGCGGTCAGCACGTCCAGATAGCTGCCGATGCCGGCGCGATAGCGCTGCTGCGCAAGGTCGAACGCAGCGCGTGCGGTATCCACCGCCTGCTGCTGCGACTGCGCCTGCTGCGCCAGCGAGCGCACGGCGTTGACCTGGTCGGCCACATCGCGCAGTGCATCGAGCACCGCCTGGTTGTAGTTCGCTACGGCCAGGTCGTACTGCGCATCGGTGTTGGCCAGGTTCGCGCGCAGCTTGCCGCCTTCGAAGATCGGCATGCTCAGCGCCGGGCCGATGTAGGCGAAGCTGGAGCTGCTCTGCAGCAGGTCGCCGACGTTGGGTGCGACCACGCCGGCCAGTGCGGTCAGGTTGAGGCTCGGGTAGAACTTGGTCTTGGCGACCTTGATCTGCTTGTCGGCCGCTTCCACCCGCCAGCGCGCGGCGACGATGTCGGGGCGGCGACCGAGCAGTTCACTGGGCACCACGCCCGGCAGCTGCAGCGCCAACGGGTTCATCGCGCGCGGGCGTTCGATCGACAGGCCACGGTCCGGGCCCTTGCCGACCAGCGCGGCCAACGCGGTGCGGCCCGCGTCGATGCGCTGCTGTGCCGCCAGCAACTGCTGCTGTGCGGCCGGCACACGGGCTTCAGCCTGGCGCACCTGCAGGTCGCTGTCGATGCCGGCGCTACGACGCTGACGGGTCAGTTCCAGCGACTTCTGCGAGCGCGCCAGTTCTTCTTCGGCCACGTCATTGAGCTGCCAGGCGTAAGCCAGATCGGTATAAGCCTGGGCGATGCCAGTGGACAGGTTCAGGCGCGCGGCCTGGGCCTCGACGGTAGCGGCATGGGCGCCGTCCACGGCAGCTTCCCAGGCGGCGCGCTTGCCGCCCCACAGGTCGATGCCGTAGCTGAAATCGAAGGCGACCTGGCTGCTGCCGGCGTAATGGCCACCGATTTCATCGCCGGCCATCGATTCGGGCAGGCGCAGGCCGGTGTAGCCACCGGACACGGACAGGCTGGGCAGGCGATCGGCGCGTGCGGTGCCGACCTGTGACTGTGCCTGGCGCAGGCGGGCGTCGGCGGCGTCCAGGCTCGGATGGCCGGCCAGACCTTCGGCGATCAGCGCATCCAGCTGCGTATCGCCCAGTGCCTTCCACCAGTCCTGGGCGGGAAAACCGGCGGCGCTCAGGTCGCTGTCGGCCAGGGTGCGTTCGCTGTGCAGGCTGTCCACGTCGAGCACGTGGCCCTGCGGGGTGAGGCCGCGGCTGCTGGCGCAAGCGGCCAGGGCCAGGGTCAGCGCTGAAACCAGCAGCGCGCGCCCGGACCGGCGGAGAGTGGGATGCGGGATCGGGTTCATGGGGTCGTCAGGGAATCGCGGATTCGGGTCAGGAGGGACAGCAGCTGCGTGCGTTCGTCGGCGGACAGATCGCGCAGGGCGTAATCCATCACCGCGTCGCCGCGCAGCTTCAACCGCGCCCACAGCGCGCGGCCTTCGTCGGTCAATACGATCTGCAGCGCACGCCGGTCCTGGGTGTGCGGCTCGCGGCGCACGCAACCGAGCGCTTCCAGCTTGTCCAGCAGGCGGGTGACCGCGCTGGGCACCTGGTCGATGGCCTGGGCCAGTTCGTTGGCCGTGCACGGCGCCATGTTCGAGAGCACCTTCAGCCCGATGTAGTGGGTGAAGCCGATGCCGAGGTCTTCTTCGGCCATGGACGCATCGAGCTGGCGGACCAGGCCGTCGCGCACCTGACGCAGCAGCAGGCCGAAGCTGGGGGGAGTGGTTGCAGGACAGATCATGGGGGAGCATTCTCTTCCAAAAAAAATATTTCTCAATGGAAATATTCGATCTGGCATCGAATGCTGTGTTGCAGCAATGGGCTGGATCAGGTGAAGGCGCCACCTTAATGGCGCTCCCAACTGGCCCGGTAGTACAATCCAGCCAATGAATGTCACATTCAAGCCACCCCCAGCCCACGTGAAGGCGGGCGAACCCGGACCTGCCACCCTGCTGCGTGAGGAAGCGCTGGACTGGTTCGAGCGCAATGACGGCCCTCCGGTCATCGCCTTCCGCTTCGACAGCCCGCAGGGACTGGCCCGCGAAGTGGACTGGCATCACCACGTGCGCGCGCAGCTGATCTGCGTCGAACGCGGCCTGCTGACCACCCGCACCTCGCATGGCACCTGGTCGCTGGCACCGGGCTCGGCGGGCTGGATGCCACCAGCCGAGCCGCATACGGTCCACATCGATGGCCCCCTGCGCGGCTGGGGCATGGTGCTGGCCGCGCCGCTGTGCGCCGAACTGCCCGCCGACCCTTGCGTACTGGGCATCTCGCGGTTGGCGCAGGCGGTGGCCGAACGCATCTGCGACTGGCCGCAGGACTACGAAAGCACCACCGAGCGGCAGCACATCATCAACGTGCTGCTGGACGAGATACGCGTCGCGCCGCGCCAGCGCATGCACCTGCCGATGCCGCGCGACCGGCGCCTGCTGAAGATCGCCTCGCAGCTGCTGGCCGATCCGGCCGACGAGCGCGGGCTGGCGCAGTGGGCGCATTGGGCCGGCCTGTCGCCGCGCAGCCTGACCCGCCATTTCCGCGACGAAACCACCCTGAGCTTCGCCCAGTGGCGGCAGCAGGCGCGGCTGGCCGAGGCGCTGCGGCAGCTCAGCGAAGGCCACAGCGTGGCTGACATCGCCCACGCACTGGGCTTCAGCAGTGCCAGCGCCTTCGTCACCGTGTTCCGGCGACACTTCGGACTACCGCCCGGACGCTACCTGGCACGGGCCGGCCACGGCCTGGAACCGGGCCTTGACCCTGCACGCGGCTTGGCATCCCCCGCCGCATCCGGATAATCACTGGATTGAGAGCGGCGACCGCCGTCACCGCCTCCCGACATAGGTAACAACGCCGCATGACCGATCTTGCCCGCCCCGTGTTCCACGGTTTCGAACAACTGCCGCTGCGCGAATACGCCGAACGCGCCTACCTCGACTACTCGATGTACGTGGTCCTGGATCGCGCCCTGCCGTTCCTCGGCGACGGCCTGAAGCCGGTGCAGCGCCGCATCATCTATGCGATGAGCGAGCTGGGCCTGAATGCCGCGTCCAAGCCGAAGAAGTCCGCGCGTACCGTCGGTGACGTCATCGGCAAGTACCACCCGCATGGCGACAGCGCGTGCTACGAGGCGCTGGTGCTGATGGCGCAGCCGTTCTCGTACCGTTACCCGCTGATCGAAGGCCAGGGCAACTTCGGTTCCAGCGACGATCCGAAGTCGTTCGCGGCGATGCGTTACACCGAATCCAAGCTGACCCCGATCGCCGAAGTGCTGCTGGGCGAACTGGGCCAGGGCACCACCGACTGGGCGCCGAACTTCGACGGCACCCTGCAGGAACCGACCTGGATGCCGGCACGCCTGCCGCATCTGCTGCTGAACGGCACCACCGGCATCGCCGTGGGCATGGCCACCGATGTCCCGCCGCACAACCTCAACGAGATTGTCAGCGCGCTGCTGCACCTGCTGGACGACCCGGACGCCAGCGTGCGCGACCTGTGCGAGCACGTGAAGGGCCCCGACTACCCGTCCAACGCCGAGATCATCACCCCCGCCAACGACCTGCGGAACATGTACGAGACCGGCAACGGCAGCGTGCGTGCGCGTGCGACCTACATCAAGGAAGCGCACAACGTGGTGGTCACCGCGTTGCCGTTCCAGGTGTCGCCGTCGAAGGTGATCGAGCAGATCGCCGCGCAGATGCGTGCAAAGAAGCTGCCGTGGCTGGAAGACATCCGTGATGAGTCCGACCACGCCAACCCGGTGCGCGTGGTGCTGGTGCCGCGCTCGAACCGCGTCGACGCCGAGCAGCTGATGGGCCACCTGTTCGCCACCACGGACATGGAGCGCAGCTACCGCGTCAACCTCAACGTGATCGGGCTGGACGGCCGTCCGCAGGTGAAGAACCTGAAGACGCTGCTCAGCGAATGGCTGGTGTTCCGCAGCAGCACCGTCACCCGTCGCCTGCAGCACCGCCTGCAGAAGGTCGAGCGTCGTCTGCACCTGTTGGAAGGCCTGCTGGTGGCGTTCCTCAACCTGGACGAGGTGATCCACATCATCCGTACCGAGGACGAACCGAAGGCAGCGCTGATCGCGCGCTTCGGCCTGTCCGAAGACCAGGCCGAGTACATCCTGGAAACCAAGCTGAAGCAGCTGGCCCGCCTGGAAGAGATGAAGATCCGTGGCGAGCAGGACGAGCTGGCCAAGGAACGCGACAAGATCCTGAGCATCCTCGACAGCAAGGCCAAGCTGAAGAAGCTGATCCGCGACGAGCTGCAGGCCGATGCCAAGAAGTTCGGTGACGAGCGCCGTTCGCCGCTGGTGCAGCGCCAGGCGGCGCAGGCCATCGACGAGACCGAACTGGTACCGAGCGAGCCGATGACGGTGGTGATGTCCGAGAAGGGCTGGATCCGCGCGGCCAAGGGCCACGACATCGACGCCTCGACCCTGTCCTATCGGGATGGCGATGCCCTGCAGGGCGCGGTGCGTGCACGCAGCACCCAGCAGGTCGCGTTCCTCGACAGCGAAGGCCGCGCCTACTCCACGCCGGTGCATACCCTGCCCTCGGCACGCGGCAACGGTGAACCGCTGACCGGCCGCTTCTCGCCGGCCGCGGGCACCAGCTTCGTGACCCTGGCCAGCGCCGAGCCGGATACCCGCTTCGTGCTGGCCTCGACCCACGGCTACGGCTTCGTCACCCGTTTCGAGAACCTGATCGGCCGCAACAAGGCCGGCAAGGCGATGCTGAACCTGTCGGCGGGCTCGTCGGTGCTGTCGCCGTCGGTGGTGGCCAACGTCGCCACCGACCGCATCGTCGCGGTGACCAGTTCGGGCAACCTGCTGGCGATCGCCGCCAGCGACCTGCCGGAACTGGACAAGGGCAAGGGCAACAAGATCATCGAGATCCCCAAGGCGAAGCTCGCCACCGAACGCGTGGTGGCGATCGTGGCGATCAGCCCCGGGCAGACCCTGCAGGTACGCAGTGGCCAACGCACGATGGGCCTGAAGTTCAACGAGCTCGAGGCCTACCTGGGCGCCCGTGCCACCCGCGGCCACCTGCTGCCGCGCGGCTGGCAGAAGGTGGAAGGGCTGTCGGTCGAATGAGGCGCGGGGTCGGATCCCTTTCAACGGAAAGGGCTCCGACCCCAGGCATCACCTCTGGTAGATGCCAACCTTGGTTGGCACGCCTCACCCGATGGGGTCAGAGCCGTTTTCTTCGAAAACGGATCCGACCCCAGACGTCAGACACAAAAAAGCCGGGGCATTCCCCGGCTTCTTTGTTTGTCGGCTGGCGGGCGGTGGAGCAGCTGGCTGGCGAAGGCTGGCTGGCGGTGCTCCGGTGCTGGCGGGCGACGGGACGTTGTGATTCTGTGAAATGCCGCCAAGCATGACTTGGCTCTACATCAGGTACAGCAGCCGAGCATGGCTCGGCTCTACCGAAAGCGGCGTCGGTCAGTGCGCCGGGGCGCCGCTGCCGTCGATCTTGCTCAGCTGGTACAGCTCCAGGCCGATGCGCTTGATCAGGCCCAGCTGCTGCTCCAGCCACCAGGCGTGGTCTTCCTCGGTGTCCTTCAACTGTGCCAGCAGCATGTCGCGGCTCACGTAGTCGCCCTTCTCCTCGCACAGCTTCATGCCGGCGGCGAGGTTGTTGCGAACGGCGTATTCGGTGTCCAGGTCCTTGCGCAGCATTTCCTCCACGGTCCTGCCCGGCTCGGTGGCATGCGGGCGCATGTCCGGGTCGCCGCCCAGGAACAGGATCCGGCGCAGCAGCGCGTCGGCATGCTGGGTTTCCTCTTCCATCTCGTGGTTCAGGCGTTCGTACAGCGCGAACAGGCCCTGGTCCTCGTAGCGGCGGGAGTGGATGAAGTACTGGTCGCGGGCGGCGAGTTCGCCGCGCAGCAGTTCCTTCAGGCAGGCGATGACGTCCGGGTTGCCTTTCATGGGGGGAGCTCCTGTGAATCGATGGCGCCCATGGTGCCCCATCTGGAAATACGGTGATCTAATCGGAATCAGTCGCAGTTGCGCCTGCGGCTACAATCGGCCGACATGCTCGGGAAGGACCTGCAATGCGTCGTACGTGGCGGTGGATTCTGGGTGCGTTGGTCGCGATCGTGCTGCTCGCGGTGCTGGTCCTGTGGTTGCTGCTGCGCGGCAGCCTGGCCGAGCTGGACGGCGAGCGCCCGTTGCCCGGGCTGGCCAGCAAGGTCACCGTGGAGCGCGATGCGCTGGGGGTGGTCACCATCACCGCCGGCAACAAGGCCGATGCCCTGCGGGCGCTCGGCCGTGTTCACGCGCAGGAACGTTATTTCGAAATGGACCTGATGCGGCGCAGTGCCGCAGGTGAACTGTCCGCGCTGTTCGGGGCGAAGGCCATCGAAGCCGACAAGCGCATGCGCGTACACCGCCTGCGCGCGCGCACCGAAACCCATCTGCAGGATGCGCTGGGCAGCGACCCTGCGGCCGTGCGCGCCTATGTGGACGGGGTCAACCAGGGCCTGGGCAGCCTGGCGGTGCGGCCATGGGCCTACCTGCTGCTGCGGCAGGCGCCGCAACCGTGGCAGGCCAGCGACAGCGTGCTGGCGGGCCTGGCCATGTACGCCGACCTGCAGGACCCCAGCAACCAGTCCGAACTGGCCCTGCAGCGCATCCGCACGGTGGTGCCGCCGGCCCTGTACGCCCTGCTGGCGCATGACGGCAGCGAGTGGGACGCGCCGCTGGCCGGCCCTCCCCGCGGCAACGCCACACTGCCCGATGCCAGCCAGCTGGACCTGCACACGCTGAAGGCCGCAACCGGCGCAGTTGCCGAAGATGCCGACGCGGTCGGCAGCAACAATTTCGCCGTTGCCGGCGCGCTGACCGCCGATGGCCGTGCGATCGTCGCCGACGACATGCACCTGGGCCTGCGCGCGCCCAGCCTGTGGTTCCGCGTGCGCCTGCGCTACCCCGATCCGCAGGCCGCAGGTGGCCAGGTCGACGTCAGCGGATTCTCGCTGCCGGGCGTGCCGGCGGTGATTGTCGGCAGCAACGGCCACGTGGCCTGGGGTTTCACCAACAGCTACATCGACACCGCCGACTTTCGCAGCGAGCCCGCCGACGCCGCGGTGACCGTGCATGAGGAACGGATCGTCGTGGCCGGCGGCGCCGACGTACGTTTTCCGGTACGCGAAACCGCGTGGGGACCGATCGTGCATACCCACGCCGATGGCAGTGGCGACGCCCTGCGCTGGGTCGCGCAGTTGCCGGGCGCGGTGCGCATGGACTTCGCCGACATGGCACGCGCTGCCGATCTGGACCAGGCCCTGCAGATTGCCGACCACGCCGGCATTCCCGCGCAGAACCTGGTGGTCGGCGACCGCAGCGGACGCATCGCGTGGCGCCTGATCGGCGCGCGGCCCGACCGTGGCCCGCACTGCGCGCCACTGGGTTTCAATGAAAATCAGGCCAACCAGGGCTGCGCGCCCTGGCCGATCCGCAGCGACGCCGCGCCGAGCCTGATCGATCCGCCCAGCCATCGGTTGTGGACCGCCAACAGCCGCGTGGTGGACGAGGCGACCCTGGCCACCGTCGGCAACGGCGGCTACGACCTCGGTGCACGCGGACGGCAGATCCGCGATCTGCTGGCCACGCAGGAGCGCTTTGACGAACACGACCTGCTGGCAATCCAGCTGGACGACCGCGCGGTGTTCCTGCAGCGCTGGTGGGTGCTGCTTCAGGAAGTGATCGAGCACAGCGACGATCCGGCACTGAAGCGGTTGAGAACGGTCAGCGACCATTGGGACGGTCGCGCCGCAATCAATTCGACCAGCTACCGGGTGGTACGCGAGTTCCGTACACAGGTGCTCGACACGCTGACCGATGCGCTGCTGGCACCGGCCCGGGCGCAGCTGGGCGAGGATTTCCTGGCACCACGCCTGGCACAGCTGGAAGGCGTGGCCTGGCCGATGCTGGAACAGCGACCCGCCAACCTGCTGCCGTCCGCGTACACGAGCTGGGATGCGCTGCTGGCCGATGCTGCACGTCGCACCGAAGCCGAGCTGTCCACGCAGGGGCCGCTGGCACACCGTACCTGGGGCGAGCGCAATACCGCAGCGATCTGCCATCCGGTTGCGCGCGCCCTGCCCGCCTTCGCCAGTCGCTGGTTGTGCATGCCGGCCGATCCCCTGCCCGGCGACCGTGACATGCCGCGTGTACAGACGCCGACCTTCGGTGCCTCGCAGCGGATGGTGGTCTCGCCCGGCCACGAAGCCGACGGCATCGTGCACATGCCGGGCGGGCAGAGCGGCCATCCGCTGTCGCCGTACTGGGGCGCGGGGCATGAGGATTGGGTGCATGGTCACCCCACCCCGTTCCTGCCCGGCAAGGCACAGCACACGATGACGCTGGTACCGGTGAGGTAGCGCCCGACAGTGACCGCATGATGCCCGACTCGTGTGCGTGGCTGCCGGCCAGCGGCCGGCACTACCGTCCAGCGCTCAGGCCCTGCGACGCTCGATCAGGTTCAACAGCGGCCCGGTCATCGCGGTGGTCACCAGCGCCATGATCACCAGCACCGCGAACAGGCGGTCGCCGAGCAGGCCCAGCTCGTAGCCCAGGTTGAGCACGATCAACTCCATCAACCCACGGGTGTTCATCAGCGCGCCCAGTCGCCACGCTTCACGCGAGGCCATGCCGGTACTGCGCGCCGCACTCCAGGTGCCCAGCAGCTTGCCCACCGTGGCCACTGCGATCACCACCACGCACAGCAGGATGTCGCTGCTGTGCAACGCGTCGGCCCGCATGCGCAGGCCGGTCATGGCGAAGAACAGCGGCAGCAGCAGGGTCACCGCGAACGGTTCGACCCTGACCACCAGCAGCTGCCGCAGCTGCGCGTTGGACGATACCGCCACGCCCGCAGCGAAGGCGCCGAACAGCGCGTGGATGCCGAGCACTTCGGTGACCAGCGCACTGGCCAGTGACAGCAGCAGGATGCCCAGCAGCCAGCGCCCTTCGCGGCCCGGCGCGATGGTCTGGCGGGCAAACCATGGCTTTACCAAGCCCAGCATCAGCGCGATGAACGCCACCACGCACAGCAGGTTGAGGCTGGCCGGCAGCCAGCCAGTGGCCTGCGCCGCCGCCACGATCAGCGCCAGCAGACACCACGCGGTCGCATCGCCCAGCGCCGCGCAGGCGATGGCGGTCTGCCCCAACGATGTGTGGGTGATACCGCGATCAGCGAGGATGCGCAGCAGCACCGGGAAGGCGGTGATGCTCATCGAGATGCCGACGAACAGCGCGAACGCAGTAAAGCTCACGCCTTCCGGACCATGCTGCGGGTACAGCCAGATGGCCAGCGCCACGCCGAGCACGAACGGCACCGCGATGCCGGCGTGGCTGACGGTGAAGGCGAATCGACGACGCCCGCGCAGCGCGCCCAGATCCAGCTCGGCGCCAGCCACCAGCAGGAACATCAACACACCCAGCTGACTGAGCATGCCCAGCGGCCCCAGCGAAGCGGCCGGGAACAGCGCGCCGTGCACCTGTGGCAGCAGACTGCCCAGCAACAGCGGCCCCATCATCAGGCCAGCGGCCATCTCGCCGATCACGGCCGGCTGGCCGAAACGCTTCAACAGTGCGCCGGCGCCCTTGGCGACCAGCAACAGCACCAGCAGCTGCAGCAGGAACAGGCCGAGCGGCGAGGACAGGTGATGTGCCCAATCACTACCGACCACGGCCTCGGCCTTGTTGCGGATCACCGGCAGCCCGGGCCCGGCATAGCGGGCCAGCAGCAGGCCGACCAGCAGCGGCAGGCCGGCCCAGACCAGGTAACGCCAAGCCCACTTCGTCGGCCGCACGGGACCTCCGGTCTGTACGTCCATGAACATTCCCCAATGTGCAGGGCGCCGATGATACGTCGCAAAAAGGGGACGGAGGGGATTAAGTCGTTTGTGGCATAAGCGACTTAATCCCCTCCGTCCCCTTTTTTGGGTCAGGCCAACGCCTGCTCGTGCACGCCGGCGATGGCGCGGCCCGACGGATCGGCGGCGGCGGCGAAGCTGGCGTCCCAGGCAATGGCTGCCGGCGAGGAACAGGCGATCGACTTCCCGCCCGGCACGGTTTCAGCCGCCGCATGACTGGGGAAGAACTGCTCGAACAGGTGACGGTAGTAGTACGCCTCCTTGGTCTGCGGCGGGTTGTGCGGGAAACGCTTGTCGGCGGCGGCCAGTACGCGGTCGCTGACCTGTGCTTCGGCATGCGCCTTCAGGCCGTCGATCCAACCGTAGCCGACGCCATCGCTGAACTGCTCCTTCTGTCGCCACAGGATGCTATCCGGCAGGTAGCCCTCGAAGGCCTCGCGCAGCACCGCCTTCTCGATGCGACGACCACCGAAGCCGGCGCCGACCATCTTGTGCGCGGCATCGAAACGCATCGCCACGTCGAGGAACTCGCGGTCCAGGAACGGCACGCGCGGCTCCACGCCCCAGGCCATCATCGACTTGTTGGCGCGCAGGCAATCGTAGTTGTGCAGGGCATCGAGCTTGCGCACCAGTTCCTGGTGGAATTCGCGCGCGTCCGGTGCCTTGTGGAAGTAAAGATAGCCGCCGAAGATCTCGTCACTGCCCTCGCCGGACAGCACCATCTTCACGCCCATTGCCTTGATCCGACGCGCCAGCAGGAACATCGGCGTGGAGGCGCGGATGGTGGTGACGTCGTAGGTTTCAATGTGGCGGATCACCTCCGGCAGCACATCCAGGCCTTCCTCGAAGGTGTATTCGAAGCCGTGGTGCACCGTGCCCAGCGCTTCGGCGGCGACCGCAGCAGCGGCCAGATCCGGCGAACCCTTCAGGCCGATGGCGAACGAATGCAGGCGCGGCCACCACGCTTCGCTCTGGCCGCCATCTTCAATGCGACGCCGCGCATAACGTGCTGCCACGGCAGCAACCAGCGACGAATCCAGCCCACCCGACAGCAGCACGCCATATGGCACGTCACTCATCAACTGGCGTTCGACCGCATGTTCAAAGGCCTGGCGCAGCTCGGCGAGATCGGCCTGGCGGCCCTGCACGTCGTCGTACTCGCGCCACGGCTGCTGGTAGTAGCGCACCAGCTCACCGCTGGCGCTGTCGTAGTAGTGGCCCGGCGGGAACTGGGCAACGTCGGCGCAGGTATCCACCAGCGCCTTCATTTCAGACGCTACGCGCAACCGTCCCTGCGCATCATGGCCCCAGTACAGCGGCACCACGCCGACCGGGTCGCGCGCCACCAGTACACGGCCGGCTGCACGGTCCCACAGAGCGAAGGCGAAGATGCCGTTGAGCTGTTCCAGCCACTGCGCCGGCGATCCGCCCTGGCGGTACAGCGCGTTGATCACCTCGCAGTCCGAACCGGTCTGGAAGGCATAGGCTTCGACGAGGCCGGCCTTGAGCTGCTGGTGGTTGTAGATCTCTCCGTTGACCGCCAGCGCCAGCTGCACGTCTTCGGACAGCAGCGGCTGCGAGCCGCCTGCCGGATCGACGATGGCCAGGCGCTCGTGCACCAGCAGCGCGCCCTCGTCCAGGTACACGCCGCTCCAGTCCGGGCCACGATGACGCTGGCGCTGCGACAGCTCCAGCGCATGGCGGCGCAGGGAAGGAAGATCGTCACCGGCCTGCAGGCCGAAAATACCGAAGATCGAACACATGGGTGGAACTCCTGTTGTGGGGAAGTACACGGGGGAAAGGTGTTCGACCGGCCATCCAGGCCCGGGTGGGACTGCGCCCGGGCACAAAAAAACCCGCATCGGCCGATGCGGGTTTTCTGGTGTCCGGGCGTATGTTGCTGTCTATCTACCCAGGGCGCAGTCCCGCATCGGCCGCGCACGATTATTCGCACGCAGATTATTGCGGTTGGTGTTGTTGACGGCGGTGGCCAGGCGGAGCGACATGGATCCGACCGTAACCGGGTTTCCGGCGCGGCGCAACTGTTGCGATGGCAACCGATTCAGCGGCCACGCCGGTGCCGACCCGGATAATCCCCTGCCCGCTTTCCGGAACCCATGGATGACCCCTTCCTACCGTCACCTGCTGCCCATCCTGGCCCTGATCGCCCTGGCCGGCTGCGCGACCACGTCCACCCGCCCGGTCGATGACAGCGAACGCGACGCCCTGGCCGCAGCTGCCGATGGCCAGTTCGATTCGGCGCTACGCGTGGCCAAGCTGTACCAGTACCGCAACGACGTGCGCGCACTGGACTGGTACGCGCGCGCCGCCGCCACCACGCCGCGCACCCACCGCACCACCAGTGCAGAGGAACAGCTCGGTGCGATCCTGGAGCGCGGCCGACTGGACAGTGGTGACACTCCGCAGAAGCCCGACGCGGTCGTGCTCAAACCCTCCGCGCGCAAGGCCTATCGCTGGTACCACAGCGCCGCCTATCACGGCTCGCCGTATGCGATGAGCGATCTGGAGACGTGGTACGAGCGACGAGGCGACATGGAGGGCGCACTGCGCTGGCGCCTGCGCCACGCGGTCTACCTGCGCCAGCTGTACAAGCTGCAGCCGTTGCGCGATGCCACCAGCGGGTCCGCGAAGCCCGGCACTCCGCTCAGCACTGACGCTTCACCGAACCCGGTGATCGCCCGCATCCAGCGCCGTGCCGCGCGCGGCGATGCCGAAGCGCAGGTGGACCTGGGCACGCTGTACGAGGCCGGCATCGGCGTGGTGCAGGACAAGACCGAAGCGCTGCGCTGGTATGAGCGTGCCGCTGCACAGGGCAACGTGTATGGCCAGTACCTGGCCGGGCTGGCACTCGGCCGCGGCGGCGATGGCCTGCAGAAGAACGTGGATGCCGCGGCGACGTGGTTCGCCAAGGCCCGCGCGCAGGGCTTCTACATGGCCGACGAGTCGTACTGGCGCGAAGCGATCAAACCGCCGTTCTTCCAGTTCTCGGAGTAGCGCCGGACCATGCCCGGCGTATCCACGGAAACCCGGCGGAGGGGTGCTACACCAGCAGGCGTTCAACCAATCGCTGGTACAGCCCCGGCAGCGCTTCCAGCTCGTCCACGCGCACGTTTTCATCCACCTGGTGGATGCTGGCGTTGACCGGGCCGACTTCGATGCACTGCGCACCCAGGGGCGCGATGAAGCGCGCATCGGAGGTGCCACCACCGGTGCTCTCTTCCGGCGCGCGACCGGTGTGCTCGGCCAGCACCGCGCGCGCCGCTGCGCGCAATGTCCCTTCCGGGGTGTAGAACGGTTCGCCGCTGCGATGCCACTTCAGCGTGTACTGCAGGCCATGACGGTCCAGTAGCGTGGTGATCTCCGCTTCCAGCTTCGCTGCATCCCAATGCGGGTTGTAGCGGATGTTGAAATCCACCACCAGCTCACCAGGAATCACGTTGTTGGCGCCGGTACCGGCGTGGATGTTGGAGATCTGCAGGCTGGTCGACGGGAAGCTCTCATAGCCCTCGTCCCAGCGCCGCGCACTCAGTTCGGCCAGCATCGGCGCGGCAAGATGGATCGGATTGCGCGCCTTGTCCGGGTAGGCCACGTGGCCCTGCACACCCTGCACGCGCAGCTTGGCCGACAGGCTGCCACGCCGGCCCACGCGCAGCAGGTCGCCCAGCGTGGTGGTGGACGACGGCTCGCCGGTGATGCACCAGTCGATGCGCTGGCCGCGCTCGGCGAACAGCCGTGCGACATGGCGCACGCCGTCGATGGCATCGCCCTCTTCGTCGCTGGTCAACAGCACCGCCAGCGTGCCGGTGTGCTGCGGATGCGCCGCGACGAACTGTTCGGCAGCGATCACGAACGCAGCCACGCTGCCCTTCATGTCCGCGGTGCCGCGACCGTACAGCACGCCATCGCGGATCTGCGGCGCGAACGGATCGCTCTGCCATGCCTCGCGCGGGCCCGGCGGCACCACGTCGGTGTGGCCCAGCAGGACCAGCACCGGTGCGCCGCTGCCGTGGGTGGCCCACAGGTTGTCGACCTCGCCCAACCGCAGGTGCTCACAAGTGAAACCGGCCGCCTGCAGACGTTCACCGATCAGCGCCTGGCAACCGGCGTCGTCCGGGGTCACCGACGGCCGTGCAATCAGATCGCAGGCCAGGTCGAGGACGGCGCTCACGCGCCGCCCACGCCGAAGCGCGCCTTGAAACCGTTGTCGCTGAAACCCTGGCTGACCTTGCCGTCGGCGGTCACCACCAGCGGGCGCTTGATCAGCTGTGGGTACTCGCGCAGCAGCAGCTTCCACTCCGCCTCCGAATCGGCGGCCTTGCGGTTGTCCGGCAGCTGCCGCCAGGTGGTGGAGGACCGGTTGACCATCGCCGCCAGGCCGCCCAGCTGCGCGGCCCATTCCAGCAGCGTTTCCGGGCTGGGTTTGTTGTCGCGATAGTCGACGAAGGTATACGGCACGCCGAAGCGGTCCAGCCACTTGGTCGCCTTCTTGCAGGTATCGCAGTTCTTCAGACCGTAGACGATGGTGCTCATGCGTGCGGCTCCGTCAGTCGGCCAGGCCGCGCAGCAGGTCGTTGACGCTGGTCTTGCTGCGGGTGCGGGCATCGACCTGCTTGACGATCACCGCGCAGTACAGCGAGTGGGTACCGTCCTTGCTCGGCAGCGAGCCGGACACCACCACGCTGTACGGCGGGATGTAGCCGTAGCTGATTTCGCCGGTGGCGCGGTTGTAGATACGGGTGCTCTGGCTGAGGAACACGCCCATGCCGATCACGCTGTGATGGCCGACGACCACGCCTTCCACCACTTCCGAACGCGCACCGATGAAGCAATGGTCTTCGATGATGGTCGGGCTGGCCTGCAGCGGCTCGAGCACGCCGCCGATGCCGGCACCGCCGGACAGGTGGCAGTGCTGGCCGATCTGCGCGCAGGAACCGACGGTGGCCCAGGTGTCGACCATGGTGCCTTCGCCGACGTAGGCGCCGATGTTGGTGAAGCTCGGCATCAACACCACGTCCTTGCCGAAATACGTGCCGCGACGGGCGATCGCACCCGGCACAACGCGCACGCCGCCGCGGCGGAATTTCGCCTCGTCATAGCCGGCAAAGCGCGATTCGACCTTGTCCCAGAACGGTGCCGGGCGTGCATCGACCACGGCCATGTCGTTGACACGGAAATACAGCAGCACCGCCTTCTTCAGCCATTCGTTGACCTTCCAGCCACCATGGCCGTCCGGCTCGGCGACGCGGAATTCGCCGCTTTCCAGGCCGTCGATCACGCGGTTGACCAGCGGACGGGTCGAGCCTTCCAGTTCGTGCAGGGTCAGCGTGGCGCGGCGCTCGAAGGCACTTTCGATGCCGAACTTCAGCTCTTCCACGCCCGGGCCGGCCGGCTTGCGCAGCGACTTGCGTGCGATGTTCTCGGCGCGCGCGGCTTCGGCGGTCTTGGCCGGGGCCTTCTTCGCCGGTGCCTTCTTCGCCGGTGCCTTCTTCACCGCAGCCTTCTTCGGCGCGGCAGTCTTCTTCGCAACCGGCTCAGCGGCAGTGGTCTTTCTGGCTGCTGCGCTCTTGGCGGTCGCGGCAGTCTTCTTTACAGGCTTGGTGGCCATCAGGCGGGGTCTCCGGCGTTTCGATCAGGGTCCAGGCAGGCCAGCATTGCGTCATGCAGCTGCTGCCGGGCGGATTCAGTCAGGGGGAGGTCGTGTTCGTCACTGATCACGAAGGTGTCTTCGGCGCGTTCGCCGAATGTGGCAATGCGCGCGTCCTGCACGCGCAGTCCCTGGTTGCGCAGCACGAACGCCACGTCGGCCAGCAGGCCGGGACGATCGGGTGCGACCAGGGCGAAACGGGTTGCGCCGGGTTCATCGCGGAACTCGATACGCGGGGCGAAACGGAAGTGGCGCAGCTGGCGTGGCACCACCCGGCGCGAGGGTCGCAGCCGCGTCAAATCGCCACTGAGCGCCTCGCGCAGGGCCGCTTCCAGGTTGGCGCTGCTGCCATCGGCAAACGTATCGGCCGGGCTCACTTCAAAATTATCGAAAATCGTGTCGGCCGGACCATCCAGCACGCGCGCGCGGTGGATGCCGTAGCCCTTGCGGTCCAGGGTCATCACGATCGCGGCGAACAGGCCGTCACGGTCCGGCGAATGCACGAACACTTCCAGCGCTGGATCATCGACACTGATCCGGCGAACCTTCACCAGGGTCTGGCCCTGCTTGATCGGTATCAGCGCGGCAGCCTGCCAGGCCAGCTGTTCCGGGCGCAGGCGGATGAAACCTTCGTCGGGCATCACCGCAAACTGGCGATCGATGGTGGCATCGTCGTAGCCCTGCTCGCGCACCAGCGCACGCACGCTGTCGCGCGCTTCGGCCACGCGTTCGGTGGCCGGAACCGGGTGCTCCAGGCCCTCGCGCAGCGCGCGCCGTGTCGCGAAGTACAGATCGGCCAGCAACCGGTCCTTCCACGCGTTCCACAGCTTCGGGCTGGTGCCGGCGATGTCGGCACAGGTCAGCAGATAGAGGTAATCCAAGCGGTCGCGACTGCCGACCAGGGTCGCGAAGCGATGGATCACGTCCGCATCGGCGATGTCCTGCTTCTGCGCGGTCACCGACATCCGCAGGTGCTGTTCGACCAGCCAGGCCACCAGTTCGGTGTCCGAACCGCTCAGCCCCTGCGCATGGCAGAACGCCCGTGCATCGACCGCGCCCAGTTCGGAATGATCGCCACCTCGGCCCTTGGCGATGTCGTGGAACAGGCCGGCCAGCAGCAGCAGCTCGGGCTTGCGCAGGCGCGGCCAGACTTCATGGGCGATCGAGAAACGTTCATCGGCGCGACTGCTGGCAAACAGCCCCATGTTGCGCAGGACCATCAGCGTGTGCTGGTCGACGGTGTAGACATGGAACAGGTCGAACTGCATGCGCCCGCTGACCTGGGCGAATGCGGGAATCCACTGCCCGAGCACGCCCAGCCGCGCCATGCGCGAAAGCGTGTCGACCGGGCGCTGGCCACGCAGCAGGGCCATGAACTGTTCGCGCGCGTCGGGGTCTGCCTGGTCATAGGCAGGCAGCAGCGGCAGCGATTCGGCCAGCGCACGCGCGGTCAACGAATGCAGGCCACGGATCTGCGGATTGTTCGCCCAGCTGGCGAACAGCGCGAAGACCTGGCCGATGTCAGCACTCGGCCAGTCGGCATCGTTGGCCGCCAGATAGCCACGGCGCAGGGCGAACCCCACGGTCAGCGGCTCGGGCTGCGCCTCGCCATCGAACTGTTCCTCGAAGCGCTGCAGCAGACGATCGCTGATCCGCCGCACCACCGAAGCGGCACGGTAGAAACCCTGCATCATCTTCTCGACGCCCAGGCTTTCGGCGTCGTCTTCAAAGCCCAGGCGCGCGGCCAGGGTCTTCTGGTAATCGAAGCGCAGGCGCTCTTCCGGGCGTCGCGCCACCAGGTGCAGGCCGAAGCGCAGTCGCGCCAGCACCGCACGTTCGCGCTTCAGCGCCGCGGCCTCGTCAGCGCCCAGGTGGCCCAGGCCGACCAGCGCTTCCAGATCGCGCACACCAAACGCACGCAGCGCCATCCAGCCCAGCGTGTTGAGATCGCGCAGGCCGCCGGGGCCATCCTTCAGGTCCGGCTCCAGGTTGTCGGCGGTGTCGCCAAAACGCTGGTGGCGGTTGCGCAGTTCCTCCAGCTTTGCCAGGAAGAACGCACGCGGCGGCCACAGTTCGCGGTCATCCACTGCCGCACGCAGCGCACGCCGCGCCGCCTCATCGGCCATCAGCGGGCGCGCTTCGATCAATGCCGTCAGCACGGTCTGGTCGGCTGCAGCCTCGCCGCACTGCCCGCCCGAACGCACCGCGTGACTGACCGCCAGGCCGCAATCCCACAGCAGCGCGAACAGGCGCGCGAGCGCCTCCTCATGGGCCAGCTGCGCCTGCGGATCGCCGAACACCAACAGGTCGATGTCCGAGCGTGGGAACAGTTCACCGCGCCCATAGCCACCGACCGCAAACAGCGACAGGCCACTGTCGGCCGGCAGGCAGCGCTGCCACGCATGGCGGATCAGGTGATCGGCCGCGCGCGCGCGCAATGCCAGCAGGCGCTCGATGTTGTCGCCCTGGTCGAAGCGGCGGTACAGGCGCGTATCGGCCTGCTGCAGCGCATCGCGCGCGGCAGCAGCCCAGTCCGGGTCGTTGAGCGACGCGGCCGGCGTGTCCAGCAGCGAACTCGCCGGCAGCATCGTCAGGAGACCTGCGACTCGCCCGGCGACAGGGTCAGCACGTCCACGCCGGTCTCGGTGACCGCGATCATGTGCTCCCACTGCGCCGACAGCTTGCGGTCCTTGGTCACCACGGTCCAGCCATCGGGCAGCACCTTGTTGTAACGGGTGCCCTCGTTGATCATCGGCTCGATGGTGAAGGTCATGCCCGGCTGCAGCACCAGGCCCTGGCCGGGACGGCCGTAATGCACCACCTGCGGCTCATCGTGGTAGACCTTGCCAATGCCGTGACCGCAGTACTCGCGCACCACGCTGAATCGCTCGCCTTCGGCATAGCTCTGGATCGCATGGCCGACGTCGCCCAGGGTTGCGCCCGGACGCACCGCGCGGATGCCGCGCCACATGGCCTCATAGGTGGCGTCGACCAGGCGCTTGGCCATCACCGACGGGGTGCCGACGAAGTACATGCGGCTGGTGTCGCCATGCCAGCCGTCCTTGATGACGGTGACGTCGATATTGATGATGTCGCCATCCTTGAGGACCTTCCCTTCGCTGGGAATGCCGTGGCAGATGACATTGTTGACCGAGGTGCACACGGTCTTTGGGAAGCCGCGGTAGCCGACGTTGGCCGGAATGGTGCCCTGCACGTTCACGATATGGTCGTGGCAGATGCGGTCCAGTTCCTCGGTCGTGACACCGGGCTTGACGTGGGGGGTGACGATGTCGAGCACTTCGCTGGCCAGGCGGCCGGCGATGCGCATCATCTCGATTTCCTGCGGGGTTTTGATATTCACGCTCATGGCTCCCATTATCGCCGATCCGGCCGCAATCTGAACGAACGCCACCCAACTGGCGATACGGGCCATGCACGGATCCGGCAAGGAAGGTGAAAGCGTGATGGCCCACACCCTTTCGATCGCCTGTTTCTCACGGAATACAGACACTTGCGGTGCCTACGCTGGCGCCACTGTCGTCAAATCGGCGCCGAACGTGCCGACTTCGCGCTGTTCAACGGACCTTCGGGTCAGGGAGGTTGTCCATGCGATCCGCAGCTCGTTCCCCTTTGGCCTGGGCCTTGGCCCTGCTGGTGGCAGGCCCGGCCGCCGCCGCCGACACCACCACGTTCAACGTCACCCTGGTGGTCACCAAGGCCTGCACCATTACTGCGGCCGCAGCCACCAACGTCGACTTCGGTACCGCCGCCTCCACCACCGCCACCCCGACCCTGGGCCAGGGCACCGTGACCGCGCAGTGCTCGGCGCTGACCCCGTACACCATCTCGCTGAATGCCGGCGCCAATGCCGGCACGGCCAATGACGTCACTACGCGGCGGATGAAGAACACCAACGCAGCAGTGACGGCCAACAACTACGTGGGCTACCAGCTCTACCAGGATGCTGCGCATACCCTGGTGTGGGGCGCCACCACGGGCACCAACACCCAGGCCGGTATCGGCACCGGCCTGGCGGTGCCCTACATCGTCTATGGCCAGATCCTCAACCTGAGCACGGCCAACGCTGCGACCGGCAACTACCTGGATACCGTTACCGCCACGATCACCTATTGATGGAGCACGCCCGAATGGCCGGATCCCGCCGGTGGCGCGCCACCGGCGTGGCGCTGCTCGTCTTTGGCCTGCTGGTGGCCGCCGAGGTCCCGGCGACCAGCCTGCAGGTCGCGCCCACCAGCCTGCAGCTGGAGGCACGCCAGCGCGCCGGCGAATTGTGGTTGACCAACAGCGGCACCTCGCCGGTGAAGCTGCAGGTGCGGGTATTCCGTTGGGTGCAGCAGGACGGCAACGAACAGCTGCTGCCCACCGAAGATCTGCTGGCCACGCCACCGATGCAGGAACTGGCCGCCGGCCAGCAGCAGCTGGTACGGGTCATCCGCGCCGTGGCCGACGCACCGGCTGCGCAGCAGTACTACCGGTTGATCGTCGACGAGGTGCCCGATCTGGCCACGCGCACCGAAGGCATGCAGTTCGTTTTGCGCTATTCCATTCCGGTATTCGTGCAACCCGGCGCCGGCAGCCGGCTCGCGCCACAGCTGCATGCCCGACTGGTCCGGTTGGACGACGGCCGCAACGGCGTGGAAGTGGGCAACACGGGCAACAGCTACGCGCAGATCGCCGACCTTGCCCTCGGCAGCAAGGAGCGCCCGCGCATCGTCCATCCGGGCCTGCTGGGCTACGTACTCCCCGGCCAGATCATGCGCTGGCCGCTGGAACGCACGGCGATCGACCGCGACAACGACCAGATCACGGCCAAGCTCAATGGCGAGTCGGAACAGACGCCGCTGCCGCCACCACCGGCTCGCTGAGACGCTGATGAGCGCAGCGCTCGGTGCGGCCCTGTCCCCGGCGGCTCATGCAGCCGATGTCTCCGGGGTCTCCGCCGATACCCTGCTGCCACCACCCACCCCACTCACAGCCAACCAGACGCTGTACCTGGACGTGACCCTCAACAGCACGCCACGCGGCCTGCTTCCCTTCACCGACAATCGGGGTCGCCTGCAGGCCAGCCCCGAGATCCTGCGCCAGCTCGGCTTCAACGCCAGCGGTGAGGTCCCGGTCTATCTGGACCAGATCAGCGGCGCGGTGGTGCGCTATGACGCGCAGCTGCAGACCCTCGCCCTGGACGTGCCAGTGGACCAGTTGACCCTGCCCACCACCATGCTCGGCCGCCCGCAGGTCCGTGCCCCGCGCGGCAGTGCCTCGCCCGGCGTCCTGCTCAACTACGACCTGTATGGCAGCCGCGTCGACAGCCTCGGCAACCTGACCCTGAGCTCTGAGCTGCGGGTGTTCGGCATAGGGGCCGGCACCTTCGACAACACCGCGGTCAGCCGTCGCTACCAGACCGGAGACCGCCACTGGCGCAGCGAAAGCGTACGCCTGGATACGCGCTGGACCCTGGATTTCCCGGACAGGGCGCTGACCCTGGAGGTGGGCGACTTCTACAGCGGCTTTGTCGACTGGAGCCGGCCGGTACGCCTGGGCGGACTGCAGATCGGCCGCAATTACGGACTGCAGCCGTACCGTGTACTCACTCCGACCCCGGCCTTCCTCGGCCAGGCGGTGGTGCCATCGACGGTCGAGCTGTATGTGGATGGCCTGCGCCAGTACAGCGGCCAGGTACCGGTCGGGCCGTTCCAGCTGGCGGCGCAACCGGGCATCAGCGGCACCGGCAGCGCGCAGGTGGTGGTCACCGATGCCTTCGGCCGCATGCAGACGCTGGATTTCAGCTTCTACGGCACCCAGCAGCTGCTGGCCAAGGGCCTGTCGGACTGGTCGCTCGGCGTCGGCCAGCTGCGCGAGCAGTTCGGCGAACGCTCCTTCGCCTACGACGACCGCACCGTGGCAAGCGCCAGCTGGCGCGGCGGCGTCAGCGATACCTTCACCGGCGAAGCACACGCCGAAGGCGGCGGCGGTCTGGCCCAGGCCGGCGTGGGTGGCTGGTGGCTGCTGGGCGGTGCGGGCGTATTCAATGCTGCTTACGCCCACAGCCACTACCAGGGTCTGCAGGGCGGCCAGTGGGCGCTGGGGTACAGCTGGAACAACCGGCGCTTCAATTTCAACCTGCGCAGCGTGCGCAGCCACGGCGACTACCGCGACCTGGGCGCGCTGCAGGCCAACCTGCCGCCCAGCATCAGCGAGCAGGCCACGGTCGGCCTGGACCTGTTGCGTTTGGGCACCTTGAGCGCCAGTTACCTGCGCCTGCGCTACCCCGATGGCGAGGACAGCCGCTATGCCAGCCTGTTCTGGTCACGCAGCTGGAGCCAGCGCTGGTCGGCCTACCTGTCGGTCAACCAGAACCTGGACAACAGCGATGACCGCAGTGTCTACCTGTCGCTGACCGCAAGCCTGGGCAACAACCGCCAGGCAAGCCTGTCCACCCAGCGCAACGGCGACCGCCAGAGCTGGGTCGCCGATGTCACCCAGCCGGTGCCTGGCGACGGCAGCGCCGGCGGCATCGGTTGGCGCGCCCAGGTCCGCCACGGCGACGGCGGCAGTGGCGGCTTGGCCGAAGTCGGCATCCTCAACGATGTCGGTCGCTACGCCTTGGGTGCCTCGCGGCAGGCCGGCCTCAACTACACCTATGGCAGCGCCAGCGGCAGCCTGGTGTGGATGGCCGGGCACACCTTTGCCGCCCGCGAAGTCGCCGATGCCTTCGCCGTGGTCAGCACGAATGGCATTGGCGGTGTTCCAGTGCGGCTTGAGAACCGCCTGATCGGTGTCACCGACGATCGCGGCCTGCTCCTGATCAGCCCACTGCTGTCCTGGCAGCGCAACCGCGTCTCCATCGACACCCTGGACCTGCCGGCGGACATGCGCGCCGATCGCATCGAGGATTGGGTGACACCGCGCCAGCGTGCCGGCACCGGGCTGACCTTCAACCTGCGCTCGCGGCCCTCGTTGACCCTCACCGTGCAGGACATGGCGGGGCAGCCGCTGGAAGCGGGCAGCGAGGTGCAGCTGCCGGATGGCCGCCAGGCATCACTTGGTTACGACGGACTGCTGTACCTGGAAGACGTGGCCGCTGGCACCGTGCTGTACATCACCACCAGCAGGGGACAATGCCGTACGCGGGTACCGGCATCGCCGCAGGTGGTCGCCGCAGGTGCATGGCCTCGTCCGGCGCCCCTGCAATGCGTGCCGGAGGTGGCGCCGTGAGCCTGCGCCCGCTGCTGCTCGGCCTGCTGCTGCTTGCAGGCCTGGTCGCCAGTGCACCGACGCGCGCGGCCGCCACCTGCACCGCCACCGCCGACGCGCTGCTGCCCTTCGGCAACGTCAGCAGCGGCGCTTCAGGTGCCACCCCCGGTACCTTGAACATCACCGTGAACTGCTCCACCGCCGCGCTCAGCCTGATCGCCACCACCGGCATCCGCGTCTGCATCGGCCTGGGCAATGGCACCGGCGGCACCAGTACTTCGCCGTGGCGGACAATGGTCAACGGCAGCAGTGATCCGCTCAACTTCCAGATCTACAACGTCGCCAACTACAGCGAAGTCACCGGCCTGGCACCGCGCGGCACACCGCCCGCACAGGAACTGACGATGACCTACAACGTGCCGCTGATCGGCGGCTCCGGCAGCCGTACCACGCAGTTGTTCGCACAGATCCCGGCCAACCAGTTGCTGGCCTCCGGCAACTACAGCAGCACCTTCACCGGTGCCAGCGTGGTACTCACCTGGGCCTGGAACGAGGTGCTGCTGGGCACCGCCACCGTTCCGGCCACCTGCAATGGCGGCGCTACCGGCACCAACACCGCCAGCAATGCCTTCACCTTCAATGCCACTGCCACGGTGCTGCCGCAATGCGGCAGCTACCTCACCACCACCATGAATTTCGGCAACGTCACCGGCGGCATTCCCGCCAACATCGACCAGACCGCCACCTTCACCCTGACCTGCCTCAAGCGCACCGCATTCCAGGTAAGCCTCGACAACGGCCAGAACAACCCTGCCCTGAGCAGTACCCGGCGCATGCGCACCACCATCGGCAGCAACAACTATTACCTGACCTATGAGCTGTATCGGGATGCTGCGCGCAGCCAGCGCTGGGGCAATACGCTCACCGTGGACACCTTCAGCGGCGTCGGCACTGGCAGCGCGCAACCGTTGACCATCTACGGCCGGGTACCGCCGGTGAGTGGCCAACCGCCGGCCGGCACGTACAACGACCTGGTACAGGTAACGATCACTTACTGAGTGACGCCCCGCACTACAGAATCCCCCCTGTCGGCCGATACCGCGCATCAAGTCGACAACGCAGTGGATGGCAGGTGGTTCGGGCAGTACTGATCGGAGTGATGTCCATTGCCAGCACGACAGCGTGGGCCGGCCCGGCGCCCGCCCCACTGCAGATCCGCCTGACCGTGGTTGAAGGCTGCGCAGGCACGGAGGGCGGCCCCCGTTGCCCGGTGCCACAGCAGCACAGCGACGCCCTGCACCTGCCGCCACAGATCCGTGAACTGGCCCCGCCAGCGCAGGACGAGCAAGGGCGTGCCGCATCCGAACCGCGTACCACCTACTACTGATGCGCCAACTGCTGCCCCTGCTGATGGCACTACTGCCCATGCCGCTACAGGCGCTGGATCTGATGCCGACAACGCTGCGCCTGCCGGCTGCACAGGGGCGGTCCGAGCTGTGGCTGCACAATCCTGGCCCTGGCCATTGGCGCGGCCAGGTGCAGATCTGGGCGTGGGACCAGCAACCGGGGGCCGAACACCTGCAACGCAGCGCGCTGGTGCTGGCCAGTCCGACCGTGCTGGACCTTCCTGTCGGTGCGCGGCAGCGCGTCTGGTTGCTGCCGGCGTCGTCCGCGCCGGTGGCCGCCGAACAGGCATTCCGTATCATCCTGGCACCGGCAGAACCGGCCATGCCACGCTATTCACTGCCCCTGTTCCGCGGCGAACCGGCCGGCCCAGCGCCCCCCTGCCTGCAGGCAGAAGTGGTGCTCAACGGGTCGCAACTGATACTGCGACTGCTGAACGGTGGCACCGGGCACGCGCGCCTGAGCGATCTTGCCTATGAGGCGGCTGGCGGCCACCGCAACCTGCTGCTGCCCGGCCTTGCCGGCTACATATTGGCGGCGCGCCAGCGCCAATGGCAGCTGCCGCCGCGCGCCGATGGCTATGCAGGCGGCAGGTTCCACGCTCGCCTGCAGGACGGTGCAGAGGTGATCCTGGCCGCGCCGACGCCCGCAATTGCAGCGCGCCGCCCAAGCGGGCTATAATCGCCGGGATGTCCTGCCGCCCTGTGCGCAGGACGCCGTCCACGCCGGACGTCACCGGTGAATCCACACCTGCTGCCCCCATCCGTGCCGGGGTGCTCCGCAAGGAGTTCGGCCACGGAGGCAACAGGGAAGCCCAACCCCGGAACCTTCAGCGCTTCCACGCGTCCCGCATACCTATCCCGCGGGCGGAATCGCCGGTTCCCCATCAGGAGTATTGCAATGCCCCAGGTCACCATGCGTCAGATGCTGGAAGCCGGCGTCCACTTCGGCCACCAGACCCGCTATTGGAACCCGAAAATGGCTCCGTACATCTTCGGCGCCCGCGGCAAGATCCACATCATCAACCTGGAAAAGACCGTCCCGCTGTTCAACGACGCGATGAACTTCATCTCGTCGGTTGCCCAGAAGCGCGGCACCATCCTGTTCCTGGGCACCAAGCGCAGCGCGCGTGAGTCGATCCGCGAAGAAGCCGAGCGTTGCGGCATGCCGTTCATGAACCAGCGTTGGCTGGGCGGCACCCTGACCAACTTCCGTACCGTCAAGCAGTCGGTTGCCCGCCTGAAGGAACTGGAAGCCGGTGAATCCGACGGCACCTTCGAGAAGCTGGTCAAGCACGAAGTGCTGGGCCTGCGTCGCGAGCGTGACAAGCTGGAAGCCTCGCTGGGTGGCATCAAGGACATGAACCGTCTGCCGGACGCGATCTTCGTCATCGATATCGGTCACGAAGACATCGCCATCAAGGAAGCCAAGAAGCTCGGCATCCCGGTGATCGCGGTCGTCGATACCAACTACAACCCGGAGCTGGTGGATTACGCGATCCCGGGCAACGACGACGCCATCCGTGCCGTGCAGCTGTACGCACGCGCCGCTGCTGACGCCGTGCTGGAAGGCAAGGCTGCTGCACCGCACGCTGCCACCGTCCGTGAAGAAGAGTTCGCCGACGCTCCGGCCGAAGAAGGCAAGCCGGTTCGCCGCGCTCCGGCCAAGAAGGCTGTTGCTGCCGACAAGGGCGAAGCCCAGGCCTGATCCAGGCCCCGGTGGGCGCCACGCGCCCACCTTTCCTGTCCGCTGCCGATGGCGCGACGACAGGAAACTGTCACACGGGCCGGCCACCATGCCGGCCCAACCCCTTTCTTTCGTGAGGTAATCCCGTGGAAATCACTGCTTCCCTGGTCAAGGAACTGCGCGAGCGCACCGGCGCCGGCATGATGGAATGCAAGAAGGCGCTCACCGAGGCCGGCGGCAACATCGACGCCGCTGCTGAAGCGCTGCGCAAGTCCGGCGCTGCCAAGGCCGACAAGAAGGCTGACCGCGTGGCCGCCGAAGGTCGTCTGGGCCTGGCCCAGGACGGCGGCAAGGCCGTGCTGGTCGAGATCAACTCGGAAACCGACTTCGTCGCCAACGACATCAACTTCAAGAACTTCGTCGATTCCGTCGCTGCCGCTGCCCTGGCATCGGGCGCCACCGACGTGGAAGTGCTGAAGAGCGCCAAGCTGGCCACCGGCGAAACCGTCGAAGAAGCCCGCGCCACCGCCATCCAGAAGCTGGGCGAGAACATCCTCATCCGTCGCCTGGTCAAGCTGGACACCACCGGCAACGTGGGTTCCTACGTCCACACCAACGGCAAGGTCGGCGTGCTGATCGACCTGATCGGTGGCGACGCCGAACTGGCTCGCGGCCTGGCCATGCACGTGGCTGCGCTGAAGCCGCCGCACAACAAGGCTGCCGACGTGCCGGCCGAGTTCGTGGAAAAGGAAAAGGAAATCGAACTGGCCAAGATGTCCGAGAAGGACAAGTCCAAGCCGGCCGACATCCTGGAAAAGATCATCAGCGGCAAGATCAACAAGATCGTCAGCGAAGTGACCCTGTACGGCCAGAGCTACGTGCTGGACGGCGACAAGACCGTCGAGCAGGTGGTCAAGGCCGCAGGCGCCGACGTGGCTGGCTTCCAGCTGCTGGTCGTTGGCGAAGGCATCGAGAAGGTGGTGGAAGACTACGCCGCCGAAGTTGCCAAGGCGATGCAGGTCTGATTCCAGCCTCCCGGCTGTAATGAAACCAGAAGGAGCCGCGGGAAACCGCGGCTCTTTTTTTATTTCAGGATGACTCCAGCACCGCACTTTGCTGGACTACGCCTCAGCCCGATACAGCAGGTTTATCAATAACTTAGGCGAGTTCAACATATGCCGGTGCTTTCCGAAACCTGACCTGACTTCCGACCGCCTGACTCCTATCCGGCTCTTGGAATCCGGGTCTTCCCAAGGAGTCATCATGGCTAAGATCAAACTTACTAAGTCCGCTGTCGACGCGGCGCAACCCCAGGCAGAGGCCGTCGAACTCAGGGATACGCTAGTCCCCGGCTTCCTGTGCAAGATTACCCCGGCCGGTCGCAAGGTGTTCATGCTCCAGTACCGAACGAACGCCGGCGAGCGACGCAAGCCTGCCTTGGGCCTGTTCGGCGAGCTGACTGTCGAACAGGCCCGCTCGCTGGCGCAGGAATGGCTGGCCCAGGTGCGCCGGGGCGGCGATCCGGCAGCGGACAAGGCCGAAGCGCGCCAGGCACCTACCGTTGAGGAGTTGTGCAAAAAGTTCATGGAGGACTACTCCAGGAAGCGCAACAAGCCCAGCACCCGAGTCGGCTATCAAGGCGTCATCAACCGCTGCATCATCCCGCTGCTGGGCCGCAAGAAGGTTCACGACGTGAAGCGGCCGGACGTTGCCGGGCTGATGGAAAAGCTTTCATACAAGCAGACCGAGGCCAACAAGGCGTTCAGCATCCTGCGCAAGATGTTCAACATGGCGGAGGTGTGGGGTTATCGGCCAGACGGCACCAATCCTTGCCGCCACGTCCCGATGTTCCCTGCCGGCAAGTCCACCCACCTCATCAGCGACGAGGACATGGGCAAGCTGTTCCGGCAGCTCGACAAGATCGAGGCCGAAGGGCTTGAGAACTACGTCATCCCGCTGGCGATTCGCCTGCAATTCGAGTTCGCCGCCCGCCGCTCCGAAATCGTCACGCTCGAATGGAAATGGGTCGATCTGGAGAATCGGCGCGTCGTCTGGCCCGACAGCAAGACAGGCGGCATGTCCAAGCCCATGAGCGAGGAAGCCTACCGGCTGCTTTCGACGGCACCGAGGCAGGAGGGCAATCCCTATGTGCTGCCGTCGCCACGCCATCCGGGGCAGCACCTGACCACGGGCGAGTATTACGGTGGCTGGTGCCGCGCGCTCAAGGCAGCGGGCGCGGCGCACGTGGGGACACATGGCATCCGCCATCGCTCTGCGACCGACATTGCCAATTCAGGTATCCCGGTCAAGGTCGGCATGGCGCTGACGGCGCACAAGACCGTCGTGATGTTCATGCGCTATGTCCACACCGAGGATGATCCGGTGCGCGAGGCGGCCGAACTCGTGGCGAACCGGCGCAAGACGATTACCGGTGCCAAGCAGCCTCCTGCGGAGGTGACAGCATGACCAGGCGCAGGGTATCCGTTCCTTCGTCGGCGGCGCTGTTGGGTGACATTCGGGGGCTGATCGAGGCGGCGCGGCAGCGGGCCGCCTCGGCGGTGAATAGCGAACTGACGATCCTCTACTGGCGCATCGGCCAGCGCATCCACACGCAGGTCTTGGATGGCCGACGGGCCGACTACGGTGAGGAGGTTGTGTTGACGCTGGCGGCGCAGTTGGTGAAGGAGTATGGCAGCAGCTTTGCAGTCAAGAACCTGCGCCGCATGGTGCAGTTCGCCGCCACCTTTCCCGACGAGCAGATTGTCGTATCACTGATACGACAATTGAGCTGGACGCATTTCATTGCCTTGATCCCGCTCAAAGACCCGCTCCAGCGGGACTACTACGCGCAGATGGCCGGTGCCGAACGCTGGAGCGTGCGGACGCTGCGGGAGCGCATCGACTCGATGCTGTACGAGCGCACGGCGCTGTCCAAAAAGCCGGGCGAGACGATTGCGCAGGAGTTGGCGACCCTGCGCGATGCGCAGCGCATGACACCGGCGCTGGTCATGCGCGACCCGTACATTCTCGACTTCCTGGGGCTGCGGGATACCTGGCAGGAGGGCGACCTGGAGGCGGCGATCATCCGCGAAATGGAATCCTTCCTGCTGGAGCTGGGCGCGGGCTTTTCCTTCCTGGCCCGGCAGAAGCGCATCCAGATCGACGACGAGGATTTCCATCTTGATTTGCTGTTCTACAACCGCAAGCTGCGGCGGCTGGTGGCGGTGGAGTTGAAGATCGGCGAGTTCAAGGCCGCCTACAAGGGGCAGATGGAGCTTTACCTTCGCTGGCTCGACAAGCATGAGCGGGAGCCGGAAGAAGCCTCGCCGCTGGGGATCATCCTGTGTACTGGCAAGAAGTCCGAGCAGATCGAGTTGCTGGAGTTGGACAAGTCCGGTATCCACGTCGCCGAGTATCTGACCACCTTGCCGCCGCGTGCGGTGCTGGGCGAACGGTTGCAGCAGGCGACCGAGCGGGCACGGCTGCAGATCGAGCAGCGCAAGACGGACATGGAGTAGTCCTGTCTCAAGCAGTCGGGCGTCCCGGCGTGCCGCCGTCGCGCTGTCGTGCTGCGCATCGAGCCTCGCTGCGCGAGTCTCGCCCTATCGGGCTTCCATCGTTCCCTCGCTCCGCTCTGCTGACGCCTCCGGCTCGGCTCGCTGATCCGTGCCTGCGCGCTTCGCTTGCCCCAAAAGCCGAGTGTGTGCAGTGGCAGGTGTGGGCGGTCTTGCTGTTCCCTTCACCGTATCACGGCGTTCTCGCCGTCAAGGGCGGCGCGCGCTTCTGCGCGCTTGCGTCCTGATGGCCGTCTTCGACCCCTGACTGCTTGCGCTGCGCCGTGCTGGCGACGGTTCCGGGCAATTCCGCCCGAGCAACCGGAGCACGATCATGTCGCAACTGTCCATTCCTTCCTTCGATTCCCCGTTGATGCTGCGTGACTCGCGCGGGCGCTACCGTCAGGCATCGGCCGACCAGATTCTCGAAGCCGCGCGCCAGGTCATCGACAAGAAGATGCAGCGGGGTGACGAGTTCACTTCGCCGACGGCGGTCAAGGACTACTTGCGCGCCAAGCTGGCCGGCTTCGAGCATGAAGTCTTCGCGGTGCTGTTCCTCGATACGCGCCATCGGCTGATCGACTATGCCGAGATGTTCCGCGGCACGATCGACAGCGCGGAGGTTCATCCGCGCGAAGTGGTCAAGGAGGCGCTGCGGCTCAACGCGGCGGCGGTCGTCATTTCACACAATCACCCGAGCGGGAACCCCGAGCCGAGCGCCACCGACAAGGCAATGACCTCGCAGCTTCGGCAGGCGCTGGCGCTGGTGGATGTTCGCACCTTGGATCACATCATCATCGCGGGCAGCACCACCACGTCTTTCGCCGAACGTGGCTTGATCTGAACGAGGGGGCTTCGGCCCCCTTTTTGCTGCGCCCGATGGCGCAGCTCCGGCCCTCGCGGGCCTGCGCGTGCTGCGCACTTGCCAAAGGCAGGGTGTGGGTGTGTCTCGTTGGGGGCGGGCTTGCTGTGTCCCTCCACCGTATCACGGCGTTCTCGCCGTCAAGGGCTGCACGCGGCTTGCGCGCTTGCGTCCTTGCGTCCGTTTGCGCCCCCTGACTGCTTGCGCTGCGCCGTGCTGGCGACGGTTCCGGGCAATTCCGCCCGAGCAACCGGAGATCGTCATGAACGACAAATCGCACGTTTCGCTTGAACGACACGTTTGCCTTGCCTGCGGTACTCGGTTCGACACCGGCGCCGTCCTGCTGGATCGCCTGCGCGCGAGCATGGATCGCCGCACGGCAACCGACTGGGGCTTGTGCCCCGAACATCAGAAGCTGTCCGACGATGGCTTTGTCGCCCTGGTCGAGTGTGACCCGCAGCGCGGCGGCTCGCCGGCGGGCGGTGGCCGCGTGAAGCCCGAACAGGCGTACCGAACGGGCCGCCTAGCGCACCTCAAGCGCGAAGCCTTCGCGCAGGTGTTCAACGTGCCGATCGCGGCCGACCAGCCGTGCGTCTTCGTCGAGCCCGGCGTGATCGAGCAGTTGCAGACGATGAAGGCGGCGAACTGATCGCGCCTGCGGCGCTTGCACTCCAGGGAAAGTGCCTTCGGCACATCCCCGCCGAGCTTTGCTTGGCGCCCCTGCAACACCGCCGCCCCGGCTGCGCCGGCGCGGCAATACCGAAGCCGCAAAGGCTGCTTGTCCACCTCAGACGATCCACGCTGCATCTCCACGACTGCATGGGCGTCCCCGGCCAAGAAGCATGACCGGTCGCGCTGTCGTGCGTGGCATCGAGCCTCGCTGCGCGAGTCTCGCCCCTGACGGGCTTCCATCGTTCCCTCGCTCCGCTCGGCTGACGCCTCCGGCCCGGATGCCTCGATCCGGGCCTGCGCGCTTCGCTTGCGTGCGGTCGGCACAAAGGGATGGCCGTTGCCTGTCCAGCCGTCTCCCCTGACTTCATCACCTTGTCCGCGACCGTAGCCCGCTCCCGTGTGCCGTCAAGGCGCGCAGGGCCGTGTCCTCGCTGCGCTGCGGGCCGCACCAACCCTGCGCTTGTCTCCTTGACGGCCCCCGTCCGCGCGCTCCTTTGGCCGCGGGCGATGAACTCAGGAAAGACGGCGGCAACGAGGCCAACCGGGTTCTTCGTGCCGACCGCACCGAACAGCCGAAGGCTGGGCTTCCGAATCTAGGAATTCGGTGTGCGGTTTGAACAGCAAACCTTTTTTTGTCAGGAGAAACGCAATGCAACTCGCATCCCGATTCGCTTCCCGTTCGCCGTCGCTGCGCAGCGATTACCCGCTATCCGATGAGCAGATTCACCGCGTGGCCCCGTCCATCTTTGCAGACGCCCCACATGAGAGCCGCTCGCAGCGGTACGCCTATATCCCCACCGCCGCCGTGCTGTCCGAGCTTCGCAAGGAGGGATTCCAACCCTTCATGGCTTGCCAGACCCGCGTGCGTGATGAAGGCAAGCGCGAGCACACCAAACACATGCTGCGGCTGCGGCACGCGAGCCAGATCAACGGCGCGGAAGCCAATGAAATTGTGCTTCTGAACTCGCATGACGGCACCAGCAGCTATCAGATGCTGGCCGGGATGTTCCGCTTCGTATGCAGCAATGGCCTTGTCTGCGGCGACACTGTGGCCGATGTGCGAGTGCCCCACAAAGGCGACGTGGCCGGTTCCGTCATCGAGGGCGCTTATGAGGTGTTGCGCGGCTTCGACCGAGTGAAGGAGTCCCGCGATGCCATGCGCGGCCTCACCTTGGACGATGGCGAATCCGAAGTGTTCGCCCGCGCCGCGCTGGCCCTCAAGTACGACGACCCAAACAAGCCCGCGCCCGTCACGGAAACGCAGATCCTGATGCCGCGCCGGTTCGATGACCGCCGCCCGGACTTGTGGAGCGTGTTCAACCGCACACAAGAAAACCTCACCCAAGGCGGCCTGCATGGTCGCAGCGCCAACGGACGCCGCCAGCAAACCCGCCCGGTGCAGGGCATCGACCAAAACATCCGCCTCAACCGTGCGCTTTGGCTGCTGGCCGATGGCATGCGCCAGTTGAAAGCCTGAACCCCTACGCGGCAGGGGCAGGCAGCAGCCCTTGCCGCTGTCTTCGCTGCTGCATCCCTGAACCGATAGGAGTTATCACCATGAACGCCAATACCCAAGTTTCCCAAATCGAAACCCGCGCCATCGAAACCGCCGCCCCGCTGGAAGTGGCCGACCCGACCAAGAACCTGATTCTGGTTCCGCTGTCGCGGCTGGTGTCGCGTCCCGCGGGCCGCAACGTGCGCAAGAGCCCGCGCATGTCCATTCCCGAACTTGCCGCCAGCATCCAGCGTGTCGGCCTGCTGCAAAACCTCATCGTGATTGCCGCCGCCGATGGCGAGCATTACGAAGTCGTGGCTGGGGGCCGCAGACTGGCCGCGTTGAAGCTGCTGGCGAAAAAGCACCGCATCAGCAAGGAATGGGAAGTGCCTTGCCTGCTGGTGGCCGATGGCACCGCACGCACGGCCAGCCTCACCGAGAACGTGCAGCGCGAAGCCATGCACCCCGCCGACCAGTTCGAGGCATTCGCCGCGCTGGTGATGGAGGGTCGCAGCATCGAGGACATAGCGGCGGATTTCAGCGTCACGCCGCTGGTAGTACAGCGCCGCTTGAAGTTGGCGAATGTTTCGCCGCGCCTGCTGGCCGACTACCGCGCCGATGCCGTCGCGCTCGATCAGTTGATGGCCTTGTCCATCACCGACGATCACGCCGCACAGGAAAGCGCCTTCTACGATGCGCCGACGTGGCAGCGCCAGCCGTCCGCGCTGCGCGACCGCCTGACCGAACGCGAAATCGACGCCTATCGGCATCCGCTGGTGCGCTTCGTTGGGCTGGACACCTACGACGCCGCAGGCGGCGGCATCCGCCGCGACCTGTTCGCCGAAGGCGATGCGGGCGTGTATCTGACCGATGCTGCGCTGCTGGAACGGCTGGCGCAAGACAAGCTGGCAAGGATCGCCGCCGAGGTGAAGGCCGAAGGCTGGGCATGGGTGGATGCCACGCCGAGCGTGACCCATGCCGACCTGCACGCCTTCCAACGTGCCCCGAGGGAACGCCGCGAACCGAACAAGCGCGAAGCCGCACGCATCGAAAAGCTGCAAGCCAAGCTGCACGAACTGGCCGAAGCCGTGGATACCGCGCTGGATGCCGACGACGAAGACAAGGCCGATGCCTTGCAGGAGGAAGGCGAACGCCTGGGCGAACAGTTACAGGCGCTGGAAGATGGCTTGCAGGACTACAGCGCGAACGTGAAGGCCGCAGCCGGTGCCATCGTCACCCTCGACCGCAACGGCGCAGCCGTGGTGCATCGTGGCCTGATGCGCGAAGCCGAAGCCAAGGCGTTGCGCACGCTGGAACGCTTGCGGGAGGGTTTTGGTGGTGAGGACGCCGCGAACGAGGACGAAGGCGAGGACGCCGAGCAACCCAAGGCCGCAGTCATGTCCGACCGGCTGGCGCAGCGCCTGAGCGCCCACCGTACCGCCGCGCTGCAAATCGAAGTCGCCCGGCATCCACAAGCCGCGCTGGCTGCCGTGGTGCATAGCATGGTGCAGAGCGTTTTGCAGGAACACCGTTACGGCCACGACCAGTCGCTGGGCGTGAGCTTGAAAGTGCAAGACCGGCTGGAAGGCATGGCCCCGGATTGGCCCGAATCGCCCGCCGCCGTGGCGCTGCACGAACTGCAACAGGTGGCGGGCGAAGCCTTGCCGCAGGACAGCGCCAAACTGTTCGCCGCGCTGCTGGCGAAGTCGCAGGATGAACTGGTGCGGCTGCTGGCCGTGTGCGTGGCTTCCACGGTTGACGTGGTGACGCCTCGCGCCATGACGCAGCAACCGGGCGCGGAACTGGCGCAGGCCGTGGGGCTGGATATGGCGGAATGGTGGAAGCCGACCGCCGAGGGCTATTTCCAGCATGTGCCGAAGGCGGCGATTCTTGACGCCGTGGGCGCGTTCGCCCCGGCCCACATCACCCGGCTGGCGAAGTTGAAGAAGGGCGACATTGCCCGCGAAGCCGAACGGCTGGCCGATGGCACTGGCTGGATGCCCGCCATCTTCCGCACCGAAGGCCCGCGGCAGGATGCGCAGGTCGTGACAAAGGATGAAGACGCCGAAGCACCGGAGGCCGCCGCTATGGCGGATGAACCGACGCAGCCCGAGCAATTGGCCGCGTGATCTCCCCATCCATGCAAGCAAGCGCCTTGGCCTCGGCCAAGGCGTTTTTGCTGTCCAGTCAGCACCGGCCCCAAGCCGTGCCGCCTTGGGGCCGGTGGTCAAAAAAGCCGGGCGCGACAGTGGCCGCGCCCGGCTCAAATCCTTGACCTCAACTGTCCGACATCATCGAAAGGACTCACCAACCGCCACCCATGTCCAGTATCATTTTTCAGATCTGGCAGTTATGCCTAACAACGGTATTGCACGCTTCGCGCATCAATAAGGGTTAGGAGCCGCTATGGCTGAGAATTTGCTTTTCTTCATCATTCCTTTTGCCATCGCTGCCGCGTTGCCGGGGCCGGCACAAGGCGCACTTGTGGCACGTGTCGTTTCGTCGGGAGGCGGTTCATCGGGCCTTCTCTTTGTATTGGGCATGGTGCTCGGCAATTTGATCTGGCTTGCTGCCGCCATGTTTGGTTTGTCGGCGGTTGCCCTGCGCTACGAAGGACTATTCATCGCCATTAAATGGGTGGGTGTCGCATATCTGCTTTTCATGGCCTGGAAACTTTGGAATGCGCCGCCTGTCATTTCCGAGACTTCAAAAGTGGATACCAGCGGCTTGGTGCCGGGTATGTTGCTGACAATGGGGAATCCGAAAGCGGTTGTGTTTTTTGGGGCCGTGCTTCCTCATGCTTTCGATATGACCTCACTCTCATACGTGCACATGGGATTGATTCTGGTGCTGGGTCTGGTGATCGACCTTTCCATACAGCTTACGTATCTGTTTGCAGCGACTCGGGCGCGCAAATTCGTTCAGTCCGAGCGCCACATGAGATTGGTCAATCGCTCATCGGCTGGTCTGATGACCGGGGCGGCCGCCGTGATTGCATCAAGGGGTTAGCCCCAAAACACGCGGTAGCGTGTCGGCGCATAGCGCTCCATTCAATCGCCACCATCGGACGACTGTCGTTGTGGTTCGCCTGGATCATCCCGGGCGTTCTTCCGTCATCCAATACACCAAGGCCGCCACGGGCAGCGCGATACCGAAGGCAGATGCCCATGCCCAGCCGCCGCTCGCATAGGCCCAAGCGCCGAGCGCCGAGCCGAGCGCGCCGCCCAGGAAGAACGTGGTCATGTACAGGCCGTTGAGCCGGGCGCGCACTTCCGCACCCAGCGCGAAAATGGCACGCTGCCCCAGGGTCATGTTGGCCGCCACCCCGAAGTCCAGCACGATGGCCGCCAGCACCAGCCAGCCAAGCGACCATGACGAGCCGGGCGCGCCGAGATGCGTCAACAGGAAGCCCGATGCCACCGCCAGCATGGCCGCTGCCGTGGCCGGACGGCTCCAGCCCCGGTCCGCCACGCGGCCCGCGATAGGCGCGGCGATGGCGCCCGCAACACCGGCGAGTGCGAACAAGGCGATGCCGCCTTGCGAGAGGCCATAGGTAGGCCCGGCCAGCAGCAGCGGCGTGGTCGTCCAGAACAGGCTGAAAGCGCCGAACAAGGCGGCATGGTAAAGCGCACGGCGACGCAGTGCCGGCGTCGTGCGCGCCAAGCCGGCCATCGACGCCAGCAGTTCGCCATAGCGCAGATTTCCGGCGGGCGCACGCTGCGGCAGCTTCCAGCTCAACACACCGGCCAGCAATACCATCCCCACGGCGGACGCGAAGAACACCAGATGCCAGGAGGCAAGCTGGGTGATGAAGCTCGATACCGGGCGGGCCAGCATGATGCCCAGCATCAAGCCGCTCATCACGTTGCCCACCACGCGACCGCGAACAGCGACCGGAGCCATGTGTGCGGCATAGGGCACCAGCACTTGCACTGCGACAGTTCCGATGCCGATGCCCAGCGCCGACAGCAGGAATGGCAGTGGCTGTGTGGACAACCCTGCGCCTAGCAGCGACAGCGCGGCAATCAGCAGCAATGTCAGCGTCAGCTTCCGGTTCTCGATCAAGTCGCCCAGCGGCACGATCAGCAGCAGACCCAGACCGTAGCCGATTTGTGTCAGCGTAACGATCAACCCCGTCGCCTTGGCGGACAGGCCAAGCGCCGAACCGATCGGCCCCGCCAGCGGCTGCGCATAGTAGATGTTGGCGGCGATCAGGCCGCAGGCCACGGCGAGAAGCGAAGTCAGCCAGGGGGATATGGCCGATGGTTCCGCCGTGGCGGTCGTCGAAGAAGCAGGTGTTGTCATAAAAAACTCTCAAATAAAGGGAATATTTATTTCCTAAATTGGCAAAAAAATATCAATCCAGGAACTTCAACGCGGTATCGGCCACGGCCTGCATGTCCTCCTTGCTCCGGCCTGCCTTGCCGATGACGCGCATACCTTGCAGCACGCAGAGCATTAGCCGGGCCGTCGCCTGGCTGTCGAGCGTCGTGGGGATCGAACCATCGTCTTGCCCTTGCCGTATGAGTTCGCCCAGCATGGTTTCGCTTCTCTCCAGCGAGCTGGTGACGCGCCGCGCGATCTCCTCATCGAAGGTCCCCAGTTCGCTTGCGCCACTGACCACCAGGCATCCCAACTGACCTTGTGCGCCGCAGGACGAGGCAGCGAAGAAATCGAGGGCATTGCGCAACCGCTCGCGGCCATCGCGGCCGCCCTGGATGGCCTCGCTCAACTGCGCATCACGCATTGCCTTGTAGTGGTCGAACGCAGCCAGGAACACCGCGCGTTTGTCCTTGAACGCCTTGTAGATGCTGCCTGCCGCCAACCCCATCGCCGAGGTTAGGTCGGTAATGGAGGTCGCGTGATATCCACGTTCACAGAACACACGAACGGCCTTGTCCAGAGCTTCATCCATGTCGAACTCGCGTGGTCGGCCACGGGTGCGGGCAGTGGTGTTGGATGATGGATAAGGTCTAGGCATGACGCAGTACGCCAATATTAGGGAATGATTATTTCCCAATATAACATGAAGCGGCTTCGTGTCATTGGTGCGTGTCGGCACCGTGTGCCGCCGGACTTTCGGGCTGCACCCCATTGCCGCCAATGGCGTCATAGCCATCCGGTGTCAATCCCTCACGTCTTCGCGCCCGCGGTGCTGCTAGGGGACCAGAGCAAGGCCCGTCCCCGACGCTTGCAGCTCGTCACCCTCGAATGCTACCGAACCGGCATTGTCGGATGGGTCACGGCGGTGCGCCGCCCCTCGCGGCGGCGCACACACTATGTAGATCTTGTCCTGCGCATGCCCCACGGCAAGACCACCGCTACCGTCGGCAGTCCCGCGCCGAACCACAGTGAGGTGCCCAGGCCATGCCGGTCGGCGACCTCGCCAGCCAGCACCAGCCCGATCACCTGGCCGACCACGAAGACGGCGGTAAACAGCGCCATCGCCTTGGCGACCTGCGCGGGCGGCATGTTCTGGCGCTGCAACACGGCAATTGGGGCCGGCGCCGATCTGACAGATTTTCACTCCATCACGGGGCGCGGCTGTAGCCGCGCCCGAAAAACGCACAACGCCATGCTCGATTCATAAACCCAAGTCGGGGCGAGCTGGATTGGAAAGGGCTTCAAATTGCTGAAAGCACCGCTTCCGCAGCTTCGACGAAACCAGCGCCGCCTGGCCCGTTCGTCACCCAACGCGGAGGCACGGGAATTTCGTGCAGATAACGCCGCACGGTGCTAACGCCAACACAATGTTTGAAGAAGCCAAACATAGGAGCATCGTTTGTCGAGTCTCCGGTATAGAGCACGGCTTCGGGATGGGTGTCGATATTGAGTCCATAAGTCTCGGCAAGAACTCGCCTTGCCATGCTCAATTTGTCGTATCCCCCCACCCACCCCAAGACCCATAGGTTGTTCAGCGTGGCATCAGCACCCAGCTCCCGTAGCCGCGCGATGAGGCGCTGGGTGATTGCAGAATTTTCTGGCTGCGTGAAGGCGATGCTGGTGAGCCGAAAGGGTTGGTCATCTGCCAAGGCGGCTTGTGGTATTTCTTCGCGCAGTGTCCGCGCGATGCTGTCCAGGCGAGCAGCTACGGTTAGCCTACCGTCCTCACTGTGCCAGAAACGGCGCGTGACGCCATGCCCGCCAGGCGCACGCTGGAAAAACAAGCCGCCGTTTTCGCCGATAACCCCGTCAACAGGCCACATGCGGGCCATCTGGTCGCACCAACCCGCTGGCGCAGCCGTTACGGGGATGACCTTGATTCCCTTGTCTTGCAACCGCTCCAACGCTCGGTAGGTAGCGGCGGCCAACCGGCCCTGATAGGTCAGGGTTTCATCCATGTCGGTCAGGATGAAACGCACAGTTTTGAATTCATCGGACGCAGCGGTCGATAAGGGGCGCATGAATCGGTTCTTCCATTGGTTCTTGATAGTTGTTTTTCATTGCATGGTATAGAACATCGAAACTTAGTTCATTTCATAACTTGTCCAATGGCGTTTTGGTCACCTTGAAAAATCTGTTGTGCATGTCTGCGCATAGCGCCGCCGGGCTTTCGGGCTGCGCCTCATGCCGCCAATGGCGTCCTGTCCATTCGGCTTCAATCCCTTATGCCTTCGCGCCTGCGCCGCTGCGCACTTCGCTTGCGGGACAAATCAGCACACCGCCGCAATGAGCGGTACTTGTGAGGCTACACCTGGGCTTGCTGCGGCAGGTTTGTGCGAAAGCGTGCCGTCCTCGACGCTGGCGGTCCAATGCAACCACGTCACGAAGGACGGTTCACGGACACCGCGCGGCCTCGCTATGGCGCATCCACACCACACCTCAAGCCAGCCGCCGCAGGATACGACTGGGACGCTCCCGCCAATCGTGGCGGGCAGACTTGGTCGCATCAGGGCGCATGTCGGTGCAGCCGTCATGCGGGGATGCCGAGTCGGCCACGTCTCCATTCGGGAGTGGGCGGCCCGTGCGTCCTTGGCTTGTCGTGAATCCTGGCGGTGGCGCGGCTGCGCCTTGGGCTTCATGGCCGCAACCTTCCAGCGAAAACAATTTCCCCGTCGCTGCGCGGCTTCCTCGCGCAGCAAATTCTCTTCGCTTCCAGGTTCTCCACGGTGTTGCGACCGCTGCGCGGTGCGGCCAGCCCATCCCTCGCCGGCCGGTTCACAACAAGGACGCACTGGCGCGACCTTGTTCAACCGAAAGGAGAAACATCATGGCTAACATCGGCACCTTCAGCGCAGACAAAGACGGCTTCACCGGCACGCTCCGTACCCTGACGCTCAACGTCAAGGTCAAGCTGGTTCCCAACGACAAGGGCGACACCGAGAACGCCCCCGACTTCCGCCTTCAGGCGGCTGGACACGACATCGGCGCGGGGTGGCGGAAAGTCAGTGAAGCCGGACGCCCCTATGTGTCCGTGTCCCTCGACGATCCTTCGTTCCCGGCAACGGTCTATGCCCGCCTGATCGAAGGCGAGGACGGCACGCACGACCTGATCTGGTCGCGCAGCAAGCCCAAGGCGGCCTGACGGCCGCCACCGCGCCCCGCCCCTTGCGGCGGGGCGCATCCTTGTGCAACCCGGCTCCAGCGTTCGTCGCTGATTACCGGCCCTTTGGGTCGGGCCGATGATGGACGTACTCGACAACCGCGCCATCCGGGTGAACCGCGTTGAATGCCGCGCCTGTGGGAACGACTTGCAAAGGAAATATGATCTTTGCGCCGGCAGCCATCAGCTTGTCGTAGTAAGGCTGTACGTCATCGACCAAGAGCGTGCCCGTGGTCGACGTGAAAGGTGCCAATGTTTTGGGCGTTCCCTCAATCAGCAGGAACGCACCGACCATCGCCAGACGCAAACCCGCTTCGGGGAACGGAAAGCCACCATCGGCTGCCACGCCTTGGAGTTCTTCATAGAAACGCACGCTGCGCTCAAGCTCCCCCGGCCCGACGAACACTCGGATCAGCACGCGCGGTACGCGCTGTTGCGAGGTGTCGTTGCGGTCGCGCCAGAGGTGGTCGAAGTTGCGAGGTTCGGTCATGTCATTCACCAAAAACGATTGCATCCAGTTCCTTCTGGACTTGTACCAGAAGCTGTTGGACTTTGCGTTTGTCCTCGCCGGCATAAGCCAGCGTCAGCAACGTGAGCGGATGCACGTCCATGACCTCGCACAGCTTGGTCAGCTTGTGCATGGTCGGGCTTTTGAGGTCGCGCTCCAGCAAACTCAGGTAGGTACGGCTGGAGACATCGGAGAACGCTTCCTGGCTTAAGCCGCGCGCTTTCCTGACCGTCCGTATTGCCGTCGCCAATGAGTGTTTCGCTGCCACCTATGGTTTTCCTTACAAAACCAAGATGACATCCGATTGCGCACTATAGAGCTACAAACTATAGTGCGCATTTAGTGCTGTTCTACGCTTTCGTGCCTTTACGGAAATCCGCATCTGCGGATGGCTCCAAATTCAGGGAACCGCATCCGTGTCTTTCCGGCTTTCCACAATTCCGCTTGTGCACTTCCGTTCTTCTACGGATGCGATGGATTGCGTTTCCGTGCTTGCGCACGGATGCGCGGACACGGTTCGGCGGTTCTGCGCTTCGGCACAAAAGCGCATCCGCGCGTCCTCGGTTTTGTGGGAATTCCGAATATGACCCTGCCGCTTGTCACCGCCGACGAACGCGCCCGGCTGCTGGCCCACGGCGCGGCACGCGCTGCCGGCCAGTCCATCGACCCGTTGCCCGTGGTGCGGATCTTCACGCCGGACGCGCATGTGATCTGGCTGCTGGTGGCGCTCGATCCTGCGGATGGCGATTCGGCCTACGGCCTGATCGACCTTGGCATCGGGATGCCTGCACTGGGAACGGTCAAGCTGTCCGACCTGGCCGGCATCGTCGGCCCGCGCAAGATGCCGGTGCGGCGAGATCGGTATTTCCAGGCGGTGCGCCCGCTGTCGGAGTATGTCCGACTGGCACAGGAAAGCGGCTCGATCTCGGACTGACCGAGCCCTGCGCAACCCATCCAGCCGGGGTGCATTGTGACTATTTCCGTCTTACTCAAGACCGTGCAGGTCTCAATCCGCATTCTTGCACCGAAGCGGTGCGACTCTGCTGGAAACAGTCACGATCTTTGACGCGGGCTGCGGCACGGTGTCCAGTGCTGCGCACCATTTCCTGGCGGTGCAGCCGTCGCATTCAGACGATTTTCGCGATGCACCGGAGCCAATCGGTCTTGACACCAGAAGACGCAACCTAACCCGATAACGATGACGTTTTGATGTTGAACCGATAGCTCCCACACATCGAAAACCGTGGCGACGTTCCTGCTGACTGACAGGAGGTTGCGTCATGGCTGGCCCGAGCGCTGAACACTGGTATCCGACAGCCGCGTATCTCTACACGCTGCACCTCGACGGCCCGGCGCTGGCGTGGGAATACCTGCGCCGCCACCCCGACTACCGCTACGACTGGCTGCGCCGTCGCCGCCGGCCGAACGCAGCACAGCGCTGGGGCCTGCGCCTGTGGGAAGATCCGGCCCTGGACGCACGCGACGCGCATCCGGCCTGGTTTCCCGATCACGACGCCGTGGTGCAGCTTTATCCCGATGCCGATCCGCCGCCCGATGCCTATGCCTTCGAGTTCTGGCGCCTCCCCGGTCGCAAACACTTGATCCACGATGGCAAGCGCCTGGTGCTGGTGTCGCACTGGCCCGGCTGCTGCATGCGGCTTGTGCTGGCGCCGGGCCTGGAAGACGGCATGGCCTACCTCTACGCCACCCGCGCTTGCGATACACCCTGCGCACGCTATCGCGCGCTCGCGGCCGGGCTGGATGCCTTGGCCGTGGCGAGCGTAGCTGCGCCTGCCGCAGCGGTCCGTTCCCGGCCCTCGCCCGCGGCGGTGCTGGGACTGAACACCTTGCAGGCGCTTGACGCGACCCTGGCGGGCGCATCCTTGCGCGAGGTTGCCGAAGGATTGTTCGGTGAGAATGCCGTCGCCGCCGACTGGCACAAGGACAGCGCCTTGCGTGCCCGCGTGCGGCGGCTGGTGCGTCGCGGCGAGGCGCTGATGCGCGGCGGCTATCGCAGCCTGGCGCAGCTTCCGCCAGTTGCATCGCATTAGGGGGACGTTTCACGCACCCTGCAATTCGTCCCTTAGCAGGAAGCCTCGCTTTCTTGAAAGTGCCTCTATCCGGCTGCGTGGTGTGGCCGGGCTTGATGGAGGACCATCCCATGCGACCTGCTCCCTTGCGGCCTGCCGCCGCTGCTGTCGCTGCGCCCGCGCAGCCCCAACGCTACCTCACCAACGACGAGGCCGCCGAGTATCTGCGCCTCAGCCCTCGCACGCTGGAGAAGCAGCGCGTGATCGGTGGTGGCCCGAAGTTCCGCAAGTTCGGGCGGCGCGTCATGTACGCCGTGAGCGACCTCGATGCCTGGGCCGATGCCCGCAGCTACGAGGCCACGTCCGATCCCGAATACGCCGAGAACCATTCGGCCGACAGCCGTGCGCGCTGATCGGCGCATCGCCGGTGGCCATCGCCATGTCCAGCCCGCCAGGGCAAGCCTTGCCACAGCGCGAACAGCTCGACCTGTTCCGCGCGTTGCCGGGCGACATGGCACCGCGCGACAGCCAGGACTTGATGGCCTTTCCGTTCTTCTCGCTCGCCAAGTCGCGACGCACCGCCCCGATCGACTTCCGCGCGGGCGGCATCACCATCCGGGTGGAGGGCACGGCCGAGCATGGCATCGCCACCATCTGGGATGCCGACGTGTTGATTTGGGCCGCCTCGCAGATCGTGGAAGCGCGCGACGCGGGCATTCGCCCGTCGCGCTGGATACGCGCCACGCCCTACGAGATCCTGCGCTTCATCGGACGCGGCACGTCGCTCAACGACTACCAGCGCCTGAAAGCCGCGCTCGACCGGCTGCAATCGACCAGCGTGGCGACTTCCATCCGCGAAACCACCGGGCGGCGCCTGCACCGCTTTTCGTGGATCAACGAGTGGAAGGAACTGGCCGACGCCAGCGGCGTGCCGCTGGGCCTCGAATTGATCCTGCCGGATTGGTTCTACGCGGGCGTGGTGGACGCCGCCCTGGTGCTGACCATCGACCCCGCGTACTTCCGCCTCAAAGGCGGCATCGAACGCTGGCTGTACCGCCTCGTGCGCAAGCACGGCGGCAAGCAGCCGGACGGCTGGCAGTTCGACTTCCGGCACCTGCACCGCAAGTCGGGCAGCGCGGCACGCTTCTCGGACTTCGCCTACGACCTGCGCGCCTTAGTGGCGCGGCAGTCGCTGCCCGGCTACGTCCTGGGCATCGAGGCGATGCCGGACGAAGGATTGGAACTGCTGACCTTCCGGCCCGTGCTGCATACGGCACGGGGATAACTACGGTAAAGCCTGTGGACGGCCTCGTGCTATCAGGAGTACCGGGTATCGTGCTATCAGGAGTACGCCTATCGTGCTATCAGGAGTACGAAAACGCCGGAAAGCCAATAACGGCGCGGGTTTGCGTTCCCTCTAACTTACCTAACTATAAATCTCTAACTTTTAGTAGAAGCGCGCCGTTTCGGTGGACAACTGCCGAACGGTACGGCGAACAGCGTTTCGCATGGCAGGCAAAGCCTGGCTTTCCAGCATGGAGGGCCACGCAATGATCGTCGCCTTGCTCAACCAGAAAGGCGGCGTCGGCAAGACCACGCTCGCCACGCACATTGCCGGCGAACTGGCGATGCGCGGACAGTCGGTCATCCTGCTGGATGCCGACCCGCAAGGTTCATCGCTGGACTGGACGCAGCGCAGAAGCCAGCAAGGCTTGCCACGGCTGTTCAGCGCCGTGGGCCTGGCCCGCGAAACGCTGCATCAGGAAGCGCCAGAACTCGCCCGCCGCGCAGATCACGTCATCATCGACGGGCCGCCGCGCATCGCCGCCTTGGCGCGCTCCGCGCTGCTGGCGGCCGAGCGCGTGCTGATCCCGGTGCAGCCCAGCCCCTACGACTTGTGGGCCAGTGCCGAGATGGTGGCGCTGATCCGTGAGGCCCAGGTGTTCCGGCCTGCGCTGCACGCGGCCTTCGTCATCAACCGGCGCGTCAGCACCACGGTGATTGGTCGGGAGGCGCGGCAGTCGCTGGCCGAACAGCCGCTGCCGGCGCTGCGCGCCGAAGTGCGCCAGCGCATCGTCTTCGCCGACAGCGTGGCCGCTGGCCGACTCGCACGCGAGACGGCGCCCGACAGCGCCGCCGCGCGCGAAATCACTGCGCTGGTGGACGAACTGCTGCGGTGGCCGACATGACAGCGAAGCCACCACGCAGCAAGCGCGTCGGTATCGGTGCGCGCCCGCCCGCGAATCCGCACGCCGAAGCGTGGATTCGCCAAGGCGACGCCGATGCGCTCAACAAGGGCGACCTCTACACCGCGCGCCTGACCCTCGACATTACGCCCGCCATGCGGGCGCGCATCAAGGTTTCGGCCTTCACGCGGGGCGTGACCGTGGCCGAACTGCTGCGCGCTTTGCTGGAGCGGGAGTTTCCCGAAAACCGCACGGAGAACATCCCATGAACGTATCCGCTGCACCCGCCGAGAACGCGGCCACGGCTGCCGCATCGCCTCCGGCTGCGCCGTCGCTTGTGGTACTCGCCGGCGAGGCCGGCAACGTGCCGCTGACCCGCGTATCGCTGGCCTACATCGAACCGCGCTTCAAGCTCTACCTGCGCTTCGGCGAACCGGCGCGCACGCTCCAGCTCGACCGCTGGCGGCGCTGCGCGGTGTTCCTGCCGGGCGCGATGTTCTGCCGCATCCGCTGGCAGGCCAACGACTACGGCACGATCCGCTGGCAGTTGATGGTGATGCAGGCTGGCACGCCGCTGGATGCCTTGCAGTGCATCCCCGGCGTGCGGCCCGGTGCGCGCTTGCTGCTGCACGCCGAGGGTGACGCCAGCGTGCGCGCCGTGCTGGAGCGCATCGACGCCATCGAGGCGCTGGGGACCGCGCCCTCCGCCGTCTCGCCCGCGTACTGGCGCACGCTGGGCAACCGGCTCGCGGCGCGCCTGCCGCTGCCCGAATACAGCATCGAACGGCACGCCGCTTGGCTGGCCGGAAGGACCCTCCCATGACCAGCATTTCTACGACCGGCTCCGCGCCGCGTCCTCGCTCGCGCTGGCGCGCTCGCTTCGTGCTGGCGGGTCTGACCGCCTGCGGCCTCGCTGCGCTGGCCTGGGCGGCTTTCGTGTCGCCGCTGCCGCGCCTGACATACAACCCATCCGACAGCGTGGCGGTCGGCTGGTATCGCATCGAACCGTTCGACCCGCGCACCGCCTCGCTGCCACGTCCGTTGTCCGTGGACAGTATCGTGCTGGTGCCGCTGCCAGCCGAGGCCGCCGCACTGGCTGCGCAGCGCGGCTACCTGCCGACGCGCGTTCCGCTGCTCAAACGTGTGGGCGCCGTCGCACCGCAACACGTTTGCATCGTCGCTGGTCAGATACGCATCGACGGCGTGCCTTCGGCCGCCGTGCTGCATGCCGACCGGCTGGGCCGGCCGCTGCCATCCTGGCCGCAATGCCGCCGCCTTGCCCCTGGCGAACTGTTCCTGTTGAGCGTGACGAATCCGGCGTCATTCGACAGCCGCTACTTCGGCCCGGTTAGCGCATCCGCCGTGATCGGCGTCGCGCATCCGGTTTGGCTGGAGACACACCCATGATGGCCGCCGATTCGCTTCACGTTGCCGCGCATCCCATCGTGCCATCGGGCGTGTCGTTCCGGCTGCTGCTGCCGTGTCGTCGCGCGTGCAGTGCGAGCGCATCTGCGCCGCACTTCGCGCAACATCCGGCGCAGCCGTCCAACGTGCAGGCGTCTTGCCTTGAACACGCCCGGCCTGCGGCCATTGGCGGATTCACCGGCGCGCTGGCTGCAAGCAGCACAGCGCCGCCGGGCCGCCGACGCCCGGAGCGAGAGCGAGGGGCAAAGGCGGAAGGCAAGACAAAAGGACGCGGCACCGGGCCGCGTCGAAAGCCTGTCTGCACGTGGGGTTGGCGCAGCACGGAGCGGCTTCGCCGCCGTGCCGCTTGTGGCGCGAGGCCCGCGCCAATGCAGGCATGTCCGCGTGCTTCGCACGACCAGACACGCCGGAGCTTGCAGGGAGCACAGCCATGACCGACCGCCGCGACGACGATTTCCGCATCCGCCCCAGCGCCCCGAAGAACCGGGGCAAGGGCCATGATCAGAGTTTCGTTTCCAAGGTGCTCAAGCAGGCCGGCAAGGCCAGCGGCGGCAAGTCCTCGGTGCGCCGTCCGGTGTCGGCGCGTGGCACCGGCCAGAGGCCCGGCTCGCGCCTCGGGCGCGGCCACACGGCGGCGCGCTTCGCGGGGGCGAAGCTCACTCCCATGTCGCGGCGCGTGACCATCAAGACGCTGCTGGTCAACCAGCGCCAGGCCAGCCCGCAGTCGCTCGCCAAGCACCTGCGCTACATCGAGCGCGACGGCGTGGGCCGCGATGGCGAACCGGGCCAAGCCTACGGGCCGCAGACCGATGCCGCCGACCTCGACGCCTTCAAGGAACGCTGCGCCGATGACCGGCACCATTTCCGCTTCATCCTCTCGCCCGAGGACGGCGCGGAGCTGGAAGACCTGCGCACCTACACGCGGCACCTCATGGGCCGCATGGAGGCTGACCTGGGCACGGGCCTTGATTGGGTGGCCGTCAACCACTGGAACACCGACAACCCGCACACGCACATCGTCGTGCGCGGGCGCGGGCGCGATGACACCGGCAAAGACCTCATCATCGCGGGCGACTACATCGCGCACGGCTTCCGCCATCGCGCCGCCGAACTGGCGACCGAATGGCTGGGGCCACGCACCGAGCTGGAGATCCAGCAGACCTTGCAGCGCGAGGTGGAGCAAGAGCGGTGGACGAGCCTGGATCGCACCCTGCAACGCGAGGCCGGCGAGGCCGGCCGAGTGCAGATCGAACGCTTCAACGAACCGCGACTGCAACGCCAGCGCCTGTTGCTGGTTGGCCGGCTGCAACGCTTGCAGCGCCTGGGCCTGGCCGACGAAATGCAGCCCGGCACCTGGGCCGTCCACGCCGACGCGGAAAAGACCCTGCGCGTCCTGGGCGAGCGTGGCGACATCATTCGTACCATGCAACGGGCCATGCGCGGCGAGCCGCGCGAGTTGGCGGTGTTCGAGCCGGGCGACGACGGCCGAACCATTCTGGGCCGCGTGGCCGCAAAGGGGCTGGCCGACGAGCTGCGCGACCGGGGCTATCTGGTCATCGACGGCGTGGATGGCAAGGCCCACTACGTCGCGCTGAACGCCCGCGACGAGCTGGCGAACTATCCGGTCGGCGCCGTGGTGGAGGTGAAGGGATCGGCCGACGTGCGCGCGGCCGACAGGAACATCGCCGCGCTGGCGAGCGATGGCCTGTACCGCGCCAATCACCACCTGGCCATCGAACAGGGCCGGGCCAAGGCCGGACGCGACCCACAGGAGGTTGTCGCGGCCCACGTCCGCCGGCTGGAAGCCCTGCGCCGGGCCGGCGTCGTGGAGCGCGTGGCCGATGGGCTATGGAAGGTGCCGGACGACCTGGTCGAACGTGGTCGCCAGTACGACGCGCAACGGCTGGGCGGCGTGGTGGTGGAGTTGAAATCACACCTGCCCATCGAGCGACAAGCCCGTGTGATCGGCGCGACCTGGCTGGATCAGCAGTTGATCGGTGGCGGCAAGGGGCTCGGTGATTTGGGCTTTGGTGGCGAGGTCAAGAACACCTTGCAACAGCGTGCCGACTTCCTCGCCGAGCAGGGGCTGGCCGAGCGGCGGGGACAGCGTGTGATCCTCGCCCGGAACCTGCTGGGCACGCTACGTAACCGGGAGTTGGCGCAGGCCGCCAAGGACATTACCGCCGACACCGGCCTGGAGCATCGACCCGTCGCCGACGGTCAGCGCGTGGCCGGCATCTACCGGCGTTCCGTCACGCTCGCCAGTGGGCGCTACGCGATGCTGGACGACGGCATGGGCTTCTCGCTGGTGCCGTGGCTGCCAGTGATCGAACAGCGGCTGGGGCAGCAGATCGCCGCGACCATGCGTAGCGGTGGCGTGTCCTGGGAGATTGGGAGGCGGCGTGGGCCAACCGTTGGTTGAAACGGTGTGTATTCAAGCGAGCAAATGCACCTTAGCCTGGACCGTCGCTCGCAGCCGCGAGCAGCGGCACCAGGATGTCGCTGATCGGCGTCGGAACGCAATGAACCCGGCGGCGACGCACGATCATGCCGTGCGGATATCCCATTCGAGTGGCCGTCCTGCTTCCCGATCCGTGAGGATGGAGGTGCTCATGTCCGCCGGTGCCGCCTGGAATTTTTCGAGAATCTCCTGCGGCACTTCGTCGCCGAGTTCGGCGCCTTCAGCCCGGGCCACGGCCAGGCATTCTCGCGCATAGGCAAGGGTCAGGCCAGCGATATCAGATCGGCTGAATATGCCCGAACGGCGGTGCGTGAGCGCCATTAGGCCTGCTACCGCGTTCTGCAATAGCTTGCGCCAAGCCAGGGCGCTGAAGTTTTCGGCCAAGTCCACGGCGCACCGCGTCCCTTGAAGTGCCTGTGCCGGAAACCATACGACAGCGGGAACGATGTCCCCGCGTGGCAAGTGTGATCGAACTATTTCCGCCTGTTCGATCCCATTCTGCAAAACACGCACAACGGTTTGCGGCCCGACCAGCGTGGCCAGCCAGTCTGCTGCCGCCTCAATCTGCGTGGCTTTGACTGCCAGAAACACAAGATCAGCCGTGCGAGTGATCTGCTTCTGACTCGTCCGATCCGGCCCTACAGCGCACGGCCCGGCTGGCGTCCCTCGACCAGCACGACGGGATCGAACTATGAGTCAGTACCGCCTCAATCTGTTCATCCAGCATGAGCACGCCAAGCGCCTGGATCGCCTCTCGCGCCAAGCCGAACGCCTGGAGCGCGAGGCCCCCCAACTGAATGTCTGGAAGCGGCTGGCCGAAGGGCTCAGTCTCGCTGGCGCAAACGCCGGCGAAGAAAGAACGGCTCAGCAAACGCCGGAGCCACTGTCGAGCGCGTCGAGCAGGATGACAGGCAACGCTACATCATGCTGCGGCTAAGAGCAGCTAACAAAACCATGTCATCGTCACACGCTTTGCCGGTGCACTACGGCAGCATGCGCGCCGGTACCAGTTCCAGCGCGCGCAGCTTGGGCTCCTCATAGACCGAGTCCTCGGCCGGATAGCGCAGCCCTGGAACCTGCGCAGCCTTGGCGCTGGCCCAGACGACGCTTTCGCCCGCCGGCAAGGTATCGATCTGCACGGTGTAGATCGGATCCTCGAAGGCGGCTTTGGCGGCTATGAAAGCCCACCCTCGCTCCCGGAAAGCCGCGATCAACTCCCCAAGCGCGGCGGCGTTGATCCTGCTCGTGTGCAGCAGCATCACATGGGCAGGGCTGCGGCCGAGGACCCGCCGGGCCAGACCATCGTAGTAGGCGGCACGGTCCAGCAGATGCTCGATGTACGCTGCCTTCACACGATCGGCCTTGTCGGCGTTTCCTTCGTTCAGCCAGGCTGCATAGACCTGGTTGTAGTACCAGTCGCTCGCGTCGATCGAAACCGGTGCTGCCCGGTAGCCTGCGGCCTGCATCCAGAGTCGCATGCCGTCCCGCTTCGCGAGCGTGTTGCCTTCCTTGAGATACGGAAAGCGCAGCATCTTCGTCCAGCCAGGGAGTCGGCTCAGCACCGCGTCGGCCTCCTCGACATCGCCGATGAAATCCGCGAGCGGCACTTGGGGCGATCCCAGGCTGCGGTGCCGGGACGTATGGTTGCCGACCGCGTGGCCCGCGCGCGCCCAGTCCCGGATGAGATCCAGTCCCTGCGCCCGGCCGGTGCGCACAAGTGTGGGAAACACCATGGACGTCACGCCTGCATCGCGGAGCGTCTCCAGGATCTGCCGGTTCCACGACGGGGCCGCGGGCTCCTTCAGGGGATCGAGCCCGTCGTCGAATGTCAGCGCCACGGTCTGGGCCTGGACGCAGCACGATCCGAGAAAGATGAGAAGCGCGGCAAGCGCGCGGCGCAATGCAGTCATCGCGATGCCCGTCTCAATGGTCGATGGCTGGCAGAAGCCGAAGCAGCTCGTCGCGCGCACGCAGGCCCGCATTGGGCTTGATAGCCTGCTCGTCCTGGATCAGGCGCGCAAATGCCAGCCTTCGCGCGCCCTTGGTCGCCCAGCCCACGTACCAGCCATAAGCGCGGCTTGCGTCATAGCGGTTGTCGCGGCCCGGCGAGCCGGTGCCCGTCTTGCCATGCACGGCCCAGCCGTCGACCGGTGCACCGTAGTTCGCGATGAGGGCGGTCATGTCGAAGGCATGCGCACTCACCGGCAACTGGCGGCGCACGATCTTGCGCATGAACGCAAGCTGTTCCTTAGGGGAGATGCGCAGTGAACTCATCACCCAGGCGCCGTTCTGTCCAGGATCATCGACCGGCACGGCAGAGACATCGGCATTGCCGTATTGAAAGGCCTTCACATACTGCGCGAAGCGCTCCTGCCCCACGCGCTTCACGACCTGCTGTGAGTACCAGAAGACGGAGTCCCTGATCCATGTGGTTGGCGTGATGTCGCGCCGCCAGGCATCACCACCCCAATCCGGATATCCCGTTTGATACGTCAAGGCAGGCTGTGCAGCATCCTTCAGCACGCCTGCGTCGTAGCCCATGAGGCTGATGGCCAGCTTGAAAGTCGAGGCAGGCGTCACGCGCCCGGAGCAGGCGGAGCCGCGCTGCAGAAGCACCCTGCCGGAATCGGCATCGGCGATCAGCGTGCACAGCTCATGCGCGGTCGCGAAAGGCGCTGAAAAAAGGAAGACCACTGATACCGCAGCGACCTGGAGGACGCGATTGCACATGTTGTTTGTTTCCGAAGGAAGGGAGAGGAGTACTGATAGGAGTTTGACGCTGTGGGGGTCGAAACAAGAACAAAGAAATCAGCGCCGCGCTGTTTAAGAAGTCGGCAACGCCACCAACGTCAGCATGGCGTTCTATCTCTATGGCGACGACGCCAAGCAGCGCGCTGCATCGAGCGAACCCAAGTGGCGAGACTGGTTCAACGAGGCTTTCAAGAAATCTTGAGCGCGCCGCCTGGCCAAGAGCAGCAATAGCGGCTTGGCGCAGGCAGCGCAGAGCATTGGCATGAATAGCGGCGCAAGTGTCCCGATTCCCATCACTCCAGATAGCGCCTGGCGAATAGCACCTCTGCGCGCAGGGCTTTGGCGCGCTCCGTCATGTTTAGACGCTCCAGTTCCATCGCCGCGCGCTCGCGCTCATCAATCTCTATCAACAGCACTTGACGCACATCAGACTCGCTCAGTAGAAGTCGCTCCACTTCTGCCGATCCGGTATGGAAACGATGCTGGATAAACGCAGTCTGCTCGGCTTGGACGGGCGGCGCCTCGGCATTGTCGATTGCCGCGACGAGCACCCGGATGACCTTTGCCTCGAAGGCGTGCCTGCCCCTCATGGCAACCCGCAGATCGGCGCGCAGTCGATCCTTCACGTCCTTTCCGGCATCTATCTGCATGCCGATGTTCTCAAGCCTGTTGTTCATGTTGTGCGCTCGCTAGACACTCTCTATAATTACACATTATACCTCACTTCGTACTTAATAGGGATGTTTTAGGAATGAATGCCAGCCTTGTCACCGTCGAGCAAGCGGCCGAGCACCTGAATCTGCACCCCAAGACTGTGCTGCGCTACATCCGCGACAGACGGCTCCCGGCGACGCGCGTTGGAAAGTCCTACCGCATCGTTCGCTCCGAGCTGGATGCCTTTGCCGGCGTCCCGAGCGTCGAGTCCGAAGCTGCGACGGCAATCGTGCGGACTACCTGCATCGTTGACATCCCCCATATCCCGGGGAATGAGGCCGAGCGACTGGCAACCTTCCTCCAGTCCGCTGCCTTGTCCCGTCCTGCCGGCGCAGCGCCACTGCATCTCCAAACGGCGTTCGATCCGCTCGCCAAGAGCATGAAGGTCGTAGTGATCGGTGATCCATCCAGCGCGGCCAAGCTCTTAGAGATGTTGCAGTTTCATATGAGTAACAGCTTATGAATGACGTGGTTTATCGAAGCGCCGAGGCGGCTGCGGCTGTTGAGGGCCAATACAGACGAGTCCTGGAGCGATGGCCGGTTCCGAAGACCGAACTGCACATATCCACTCGTCAGGGTTCGACGTTCGTCGTGATCTGCGGGCCGGAAAGTGCGCCTCCCGTCGTACTGCTCCACGGCTCAATGGCCAACTCGGCTGCATGGCTACCCGATGTGGCATTGTGGTCAACGAAGTTCAGACTGTTCGCGATCGACGTGATCGGCGAGGCTGGCCTCAGTGCAAGAGTTCGGCCCGACCTTGCCAGCGACGCCCATGCGTTGTGGCTCGACGAGGTTCTCGAACGGCTGGGTTTGGTATCGGGGCAAACGCGCGTTGCCATCGTCGGCACGTCACTCGGCGGATGGCTGGCTCTTGACTATGCCAGCAGAAGGCCGGCAAGCGTTGGCGCGTTGGCGCTGATGTGTCCGTCCGGAATCGGCCGACAGAAGAATCTCCTGCTGAAGATACTGCCGCTCCTCCTGCTCGGTTCCTGGGGCAAGCGGCGAATATGGAAACTGGTGTTCGGTCCAGCTCCCAAGGTCTTGCCCCAGGAAATGCAACCGCTCGCAGAACTTATGAAAAGCGTAGGACTGGCCGCCAAGCCGCGGGTGATCCGCATTCCACAACTAACAGATGCCCAACTCCGTGAACTCGGCATGCCGATCCTGACGATCATAGGTGAGCGGGACGTCCTACTGGACTCGCGAGACACAAGGGACAGGTTGCAGCGGACCGTTCCTCACGCGGAAATCCGGTTCATCGAAGCGGGCTATCACTTTCTCCCGGACCAGGCGCCGCACGTCATGGATTTTCTGGAACGAACCACGCTGAAGTCATGAGATTGATGTCTGCCCAAGTGAGTTTCTCCACAGAGGCAATAGTTGTCGGAAGCAAGCGAGACATATTCATGTTGACAAAGGTGTCCACCGATGGAATTGCGACATCTAAGATGCTTCATAGCAGTGGCCGAGGAACTTCATTTCGCACGCGCCGCCGAGAAACTGCATATCGAGCAATCACCGCTGTCGCGCACCATCAAGGAATTGGAGGAAGAGCTGGGCGAGCAGTTGTTCATCCGCACCAGCCGCAGCACGCGGCTGACGCGGTCGGGCAAGCTGTTCCTTGAGCATGTGCCGCGCGTGTTTACTGCTTTACAACAAGCACGCGACAGCGTGAAGGCGGCGAGTAATGGCTTCCACGGCCAGTTGCGCATCGCGCTATCCGACGGCATCACGCCGTCGCGCCTGCCGGCTTTGCTGGCCATGTGTCGGCAGGAAGAACCCGAGACTGATATCCGTTTGTTCGAGGTGCCGCTGTCGCAGCAGATCAAGGGGCTGCACGACGACCTGTACGACGTGGGTTTCGCCCAGTCCGATGAGGTAGGCGAAGGCATCGCGGCCGAAGCGGTATGGAGCGATCCATTGATGGTTGCCGTGCCAGCGCGCCATCCCTTGCTCAAGCACAAGCGCATTCCCCTGGAGGAAATGATGCGGTACCCGCTGGTGCTGTGCGACCCACTGGCGTGCGAAGGGCACGCGCGCCAGGTCGAGCGGGTGCTGCGCCGGTCGGACGTGGAGCCGCTGATTGCCGAGCGCGTGGCCTCCTGCGATCTGATGATGGCGCTGGTTTCGGCAGGCTTTGCGCTGGGGCTGACCGGCGCACCCCACATCGCGGCCAGCCGTGCGCCGGACGTGGTCGCGCGTCCTTTGGCGGGCCGCTCCCCCGTACTGACGACCTATGTATTGCGTCGCGAGGGCGAGTCTTCGGAAGTGCTGTCCCGATTCATCGAGCGAGTGCATGCCATCGACTTGCCCAAAGGCGCACGGCCCACGCCGCCACTTGAACCTGATCTCCAGGAGGACATCGAGCCATGAAGCGAATGACCCGGTGAGTTCAACTCCCAATCGCAACACCTGAGGTTGTGAAGTGGCCCAGGCGACCAGACCTGAGCCACTTCACCGCCAAGTGGAGTTGCTCATGGCCATCGGCCGCCTGGACCAGCACGAACGATATCGCATCCACAGCCTGCGCGAGGCCGGCAACAGCCTGCGCGAGATTGCCCAGACGCTTGTGCGTGCGCCCAGCACCATCAGCCGCGAGCTCAGGCGCAATGCTAGTGGCGGGCACTACGAACCGCAGCGTGCGCAGCGGTTGAGCCAGCGCCGGCGCACGCACGCAAGCCGCCGGCCACGGGTCATGCCGCAGGCCATCGCGTTGATCGAGCAATGCCTGCGCCAAGACTGGAGCCCCGAGCAGATCGCCGGAAGCACCGGCCTTGCCAGCCACGAATGGATCTACGGCCACATCTACGCCGATCAGCGCCGTGGCGGCACGCTGTACCAAGGCCTGCGCCGCCCTCGACGGCGACGTCGCAAACGCCGGCTGCGTGACGGTCGCGGCCAGCTGACGGGCCGGCGCAGCTGGCGCGAGCGCCCCGACGTTGTGGAGAGCCGTGCCCGTACCGGCGACTGGGAGATCGATACCATGCATGCCGCCAGCGGCACCGCGGTGGTGGTGACGATGACCGAGCGCGGCTCCGGCCTGCAGTTGCTGGCGTGCTCGCCGGACTGCACGGCTGGCAACGTGATGCGCGCCATCGTCCAGCGCCTGGGCCGCTTCCGCCACATGGTGTACACGCTGACGGCCGACAACGGCAAGGAGTTCGCCGAACACCGGTTGCTGGCAGCGGCCCTGCAGGCCGAGGTCTACTTTGCCGATCCATACTCGCCATGGCAGTGTGGCAGCAACGAGAACGCCAACGGCCTGGTCCGCCAGTACCTGCCACGCAGCCTGGATTTCGCTACGATCACCCCCGCGCAGCTACGCCACATCGAGCAGCGCCTCAACACACGGCCGCGCAAGCGGCACCGATACAAAACGCCCCTCGACATCTTCGCCGAGGGTTTCAATCACGCTGTTGCGAACCGGAGTTGAATTCACCCCCCTTTGCTACTGGTTGCGGCGCTCACGGCCTGCGACCCATCGGAGGCACCCAAGCCAGCCAACGTGCCTACGGTGAAAGAACTGGCCGCCGATCCGGCACTGTTGAAGGAACTGCGCCAACAGTGCAAGACCGATCGCCAAACACTGGGCGACGTGCTGTGCAACCGAGTGTCCGAGGCCACGCGCAAGCGGTTCTACGGCGATGGGAAGACACCGTACACGCCATCGGAGACGTCGCCGAAGTTCTGATCGCCTGTCCTTCGCTAAATAATCAGCCGTTCTCTGCAAACACGCCGCAGTGCGCCCGCGCCTGCGGCATTTCTATTGGGTTCCACCCAACCTGAACCATTGCTTTTTTCATCAGCTTGCTTCCGATAACGGTCTTTGACCGGCACTGACCCGGCACTGATCCTCGCGCTATGCGGCACGTTCTTGTGCCGCTTCTGAACGAGGAAAAGCGCAGGAACATCGGAGGCCAGTCAATGCAAGCTCAGGGCGTGCTTTTTGGGCAGATCACCGCCATCTTCGGCATCGTGATCGCCGGCATATGGAGTGCAACGCAATGGACAGCCGCCGCTCTGGGCTATCAAGTACGCCTTGGCTCGCCCTGGTTCGATTTCTTCGGCAACCCGGTCTATCACCCGTGGCGGCTGTTCGAGTGGTGGTTCTTCTTCGATGCCTACGCGCCGCATGTCTTCGACATTGGCGGCGTCATCGCTGGCGGCAGCGGCCTGCTGGCCGTGGTGGTCGCCATCGCCATGTCGGTGTGGCGCTCGCGGCAAGCGCGCCTCGTCACCACTTACGGATCGGCGCGCTGGGCCGAAGCGGACGACATTCGCAAGGCCGGGCTGGCGCAGCCGGCCGGCGTCTTCCTCGGCAAGTATCGCAACGAGTACCTGCGCCATGAAGGCCCGGAACACGTCCTGACCTTCGCGCCCACGCGCTCAGGCAAAGGTGTTGGCCTGGTTGTGCCCACTTTATTGAGCTGGCCCGCGTCCGCCGTCATCCACGACATAAAGGGCGAGAACTGGCAAATCACGGCCGGCTGGCGTTCGCGCTTCTCGCATTGCCTGCTGTTCAACCCCACCGATGCGAAGTCAGCAGCCTACAACCCGCTGCTGGAGGTTCGGCGCGGCGCGCATGAAGTGCGCGACGTGCAGAACATCGCCGACATCCTGGTCGATCCCGAAGGCGCACTGGAGAAGCGCAACCATTGGGAGAAGACTTCGCACGCGCTGCTGGTCGGCGCCATTCTGCATGTGCTCTACGCGGGCGAGGACAAGGCGCTGCGCGGCGTGGCGAACTTCCTCAGCGACCCGGCCAGCCCGTTCGAGCTGACCTTGCACCGGATGATGACGACGAAGCACCTGGGCGATGTACCGCACCCTGTCGTCGCATCCGCTGCGCGCGAAGTGCTCAACAAATCGGACAACGAGCGGTCGGGGGTTCTGTCCACGGCCATGTCGTTCCTCGGCCTGTACCGCGACCCCACCGTGGCCGAAGTCACGTCGCGCTGCGACTGGCGCATCGCTGATCTGATTTCCGCCGAGCATCCGGTATCGCTGTATCTGGTGGTGCCTCCTTCGGACATTTCGCGCACCAAGCCGCTGATCCGCCTGATCCTCAACCAGGTCGGCCGACGCCTCACCGAATCGCTCGATGGTAGCGACGGCATCGAGCGCCGCCACAAGCTGCTGCTGATGCTCGATGAGTTCCCGGCGCTGGGGCGTCTGGACTTCTTCGAGACGGCGTTGGCCTTCATGGCCGGCTACGGCGTCCGCAGCTTTCTCATCGCTCAGAGCCTGAACCAGATCGACAAGGCGTATGGGCAGAACCATTCCATCCTCGATAACTGCCACGTTCGCGTGACGTTTGCGACGAACGACGAACGCACAGCGAAACGCATTTCCGAAACGCTCGGCACCGCCACCGAACTACGTGCGCAGCGCAACTACGCCGGACACAGATTGGCCCCGTGGCTCGGGCACCTGATGGTGTCGCGGCAGGAAACCGCGCGTCCGCTGCTCACCCCTGGCGAGGTGATGCAGCTTCCGCCCGACGAGTCGGTGGTGATGGTGTCCAGCGTCGCGCCGATCAAGGCGAAGAAGCTGCGCTACTACGCCGACGCCAATTTCAAGCAGCGCGTGCTGCCACCGCCTGCGCTGGCGGCCGGGCAGTACGCCGACGTGCCACCGGCCCGCGCCGACGACTGGAGCGGTCTGGCGATTCCAGCCGTGCCCGCGGCATCAGCCACGGCATCCGCCGATGACCTGGGCGGCACCGGTGACGGCGGCCCGCGCCGCCAGCCCGAACTCTCCGAATCCGTCGCCTACGCCCCCGAGCTGGACGCGTCCAGCGACCTGGCGCTGCTCGATGACGACGACGACCTACCGCTGCCGTTCTCAGGCCAGCTTGACCCGGCCATGCAGCGCACGGCGCGGCTGGCCTCCCTCGACCCCAACGACGGAATCGACCTATGAGCCAATACCGCCTCAATCTTTTTATCCAACACGAGCACGCCAAGCGGCTGGAAGAACTGGCCGCCAAGAAAGGCGTCTCGAAATCCAGCATCGTCGCGGCGGCGCTGGCGTCCTGGCTGTCGCCGGACGCGGGCGACCAGCGCGAGGCCGCCATTGCCAAGCGGCTGGATCGCCTGTCGCGGCAGGCCGAACGCTTGGAGCGCGACCAGAACATCCAGATCGAGACGCTGGCGCTGTTCATCCGCTACTTCCTGACCGTCAGCACGTCGGTGCCCGAGGCCCATCAGGACGCGGCCCGCGCGCAGGGAAAGGCGCGTTTCGAGCAGTTCATCGAACAGCTCGGCAGACACCTGCTGCGCGGCCGCAGTCTCGTGCGCGATGTGGTGGAAGAACTGCACCCGGACACCGCACGGATGGATGGCGCGGCGGCGCTGGCCGAAGCCCATGAACGTGCTGCGGAGCGTGCCTCATGAGCGCCGTTCTGCAGATCCCGCCCGAACCACGCTCGTCGGTCAGCACGTCACAGGATCGCCGCATCCAGATGCTGCGCACGGCAATGGGGCCGCTGATCGCCGCCGCGCTGGAAGACCCGGACGTGGTGGAAATCATGCTCAATCCCGACCGCACCCTCTGGGTGGATCGGCTGTCGTCGGGCCGCATCCCACTGGGTGTCGAACTGCCCGAAGCCGATGGCGAACGCATCATCCGCCTTGTCGCCGCCCACGTCGGCGCGGAAGTGCATCGCGGTCAGCCGCTCTTGACCGCCGAATTGCCCGAGACAGGCGAGCGTTTCGAGGGCATCTTGCCGCCCGCAGCACCGGGGCCAGCCTTCGCGCTGCGCAAGCGGGCCGTGAGCATCATCGGCCTGGATCGCTATGTGGCCGACGGCATCCTGACTGCCGGCCAGGCGGACTTCCTGCGCCGTGCCGTGCGCGAGCGGCAGAACATTCTGATCGCCGGCGGCACCAGTACCGGCAAGACCACGCTCGCCAATGCCTTGCTCGCGGAAATCGCTGCCACGGGCGACCGCGTGCTGGTGCTCGAAGACACCATCGAGCTGCAATGCGCCGCCCGCGACCATGTGCCGCTGCGCACGCGCGCAGGCGTCGTGTCGATGCAGGAACTGGTGCGCGCCACGATGCGCCTGCGCCCCGACCGCGTGATCGTCGGTGAGGTGCGCGGCGGCGAGGCGCTGGATCTCATCAAGGTGTGGGGCACCGGCCACCCCGGCGGCATCGCCACGGTTCACGCCGGTTCCGCCTTGGGCGCGCTGCTGCGCCTAGAGCAACTGATTCTTGAAGTGGCGGTGAATCCGCCGCGAGCGTTGATCGCCGAGGCCATCAACGTCGTCATCCACATCGCCGGGCGTGGCCGCAAGCGCCACGTCGAAAGCATCGTCCGCGTCGTCGGTTTCGACGGCGTGGGCTATCGCATGGCGGATGCGCTGGAAACGCCGTTTCCCGAGCTGCCGCCAGTTTCTTCCCCGTCCCCTGAACCCTCTGGAGAACTGCCATGACGCAGATGCACATTCATGCTTTCCGCATTTCCGTAAATCCGCTTCTGCGCATGGCGCGGCTGCGCTGCCTGGCCCACCCTGCGGGGCAAGGGTTGCTGCTGGCCGCGCTGCTGCTGTTCTTGGCTGGCACGGCGCAGGCGGCCGGTTCCAGCATGCCCTGGGAAGGCCCGCTGACCTCCATCCTCGAATCCATCCAGGGGCCGGTGGCACGCATCGTCGCGGTCATCATCATCATTTCCACCGGCCTGGCGCTGGCCTTCGGCGATACCAGCGGCGGCTTCCGCAAGCTGATCCAGATCGTGTTCGGCCTGTCCATCGCGTTCGCCGCGTCCTCCTTCTTCCTGTCGTTCTTCTCGTTCTCCGGCGGGGCGGTCGTATGAGTGCCCCGGACGCCTTCGCGGCGGGCTTCGAGGTGCCGCTGCATCGCTCGCTGACCGAGCCGATCTTGATGGGCGGTGCGCCGCGCACTGTGGCGATCGCCAACGGCACGCTGGCCGCCGCCGTCGGGCTGGGCCTGCAACTGTGGATTCCCGGTGCGGTGCTCTGGATCGTCGGCCATTCGCTGGCGGTGTGGGGCGCGCGCGTCGATCCGCAGTTCATGCAGGTCTTCGCCCGGCACATCAAGCACAAACCGCTGCTGGACGTGTAGGGGGACGCCGCCATGCTGAACCTTGCCGAATACCGTCAGCGCCCGGCCTTGCTTGCCGACTGGCTTCCGTGGGCCGGGCTGATCGCGCCGGGCGTCGTCTTGAACAAGGACGGCAGTTTCCAGCGCACGGCGCGCTTTCGCGGGCCTGATCTGGACAGCGCGACGCAGGGCGAACTGATCGCCACATCGGCGCGGCTCAACAACGCGCTGCGCCGGCTGGGTTCGGGCTGGGCCTTGTTCATTGAGGCCGAGCGCCGACCGGCGGCGGACTACCCACACTCCGACTTTCCCGAACCGCTGTCCTGGCTCGTGGACGAGGAACGCCGCGCCGCCTTCGAGGAATCGGGGCATCACTTCGAGAGCGGCTATCACCTGACGCTGGCGTATCTGCCGCCGGAGGAATCCCGCGCCCGCGCGGCCAAGCTGCTCTACGAGAACGCGCCCGGCGACGGCGTGGACTGGCGCGGCCGGCTCGATGCCTTCGTGGCGGAAACCGACCGCGTGTTCGACCTGCTCGATGGCGTGATGCCGGAAATCGCCTGGCTCGATGACGCCGAGACACTGACCTACCTGCACGCCACAGTGTCCACGCGGCGCTACCGCGTGGGCGTACCCGAAGTGCCATTCCATATCGACGCGTTGCTGGCCGACTCCGCGCTGGTCGGCGGCCTGGCACCGATGCTGGGCGACCAGCACCTGCGCGTGGTGTCGGTGCGGGGCTTTCCGACCTCGACCTGGCCGGGTCTGCTGGATGACCTCAACCGCTTGGGCTTTGCGTACCGCTGGAGCACGCGCTTTCTCTGCCTGGACAAAGCCGAAGCGGAAAAGGAACTCGGCCGCCTGCGCCGCCAATGGTTTGCCAAGCGCAAGAACGTGGTGGCTTTACTGCGGGAGACGATCTTCCAGCAGGAAAGCCCGCTGGTCGATACCGACGCCAGCAACAAGGCCGCTGATGCAGACGCCGCCATGCAGGAACTGGGTGGCGATCAAGTCGCCTTCGGTCACTTCACTGCCACGGTGACGGTGCTCGATGCCGATCCGGCCGTGGCCGACGAAAAGCTGCGCATGGTGGAGCGCGTCATCCAGGGCCGAGGCTTCGTGACCATCCCCGAAACGCTGAATGCCGTGGATGCGTGGCTGTCGTCCATCCCCGGCAACGCTTACGCCAACGTGCGTCAGCCAATCGTCTCGACGCTGAACCTGGCGCACATGATGCCGCTGTCCGCCGTATGGGCCGGGCCGGAGAAGAACGACCACCTGGACGGCCCGCCGTTGATCGTCACCCGCACCGATGGCGCCACGCCGTTCCGGCTGGTGACACACATCGGCGACGTAGGCCACACGCTGGTGGCCGGCCCGACCGGCATGGGAAAGTCGGTGTTGCTTGCCATTCTGGTGCAGCAATTCCGCCGCTATCGCGGCTCGCGCATATTCGCATTCGATATGGGCCGCTCGATGCGCGCCACCATCCTAGGCCTGGGCGGCGAGCACTACGACCTGGGTGCCGATGGCGGCATTGCCTTCCAGCCGCTCGCGCGTATCGATCGGGAAAGCTATCGCTCCTGGGCGGGGGAATGGGTGGAAGGCCGCCTGCTGCATGAGGGCGTGACGGTCGGCCCGGACGAGAAGGCGGTCATCTGGTCGGCGCTGGGCAGCTTGGCCGGTGCTCCGGTCGAGCAACGCACGTTGACCGGGTTCTCGGTACTGCTGCAATCGAACGCGCTACGACAGGCACTCGCGCCCTATGTGCTCGGTGGCGCGCACGGAAAGCTGCTGGACGCGGACACCGATCGTCTCGGCTTCGGTGACGTGCAGGGCTTCGAGATGGAAGAACTGATGCACAGCCCCGCCGCCGTGCAAGCGGTGCTGCGCTACCTGTTCGCCCGCTTCGATGAGCGTTTCGACGGTGCGCCCACGCTGCTGATTCTGGATGAGGCGTGGCTGTTCCTCGATGAGCCTTCCTTCGCCGCGCGCATTCGCCAATGGTTGAAGACGCTGCGCAAGAAAAACGTGTCGGTGATCTTCGCCACGCAGTCGCTCGCCGACATCAAGGATTCGAGCATTGCGCCCGCGATCATCGAGAGCTGCCCGAGTCGAATCTTTCTCCCCAATCCGCAGGCCACGGAGCCGCAGATTCGCACGATCTATGAGGGCTTCGGCCTCAACAGCCGGCAAATCGAAATCGTCGCCACCGCGCAGCCCAAACGCGACTACTACTACCAATCGCGCCTCGGCAATCGCCTGTTCGACCTTGTTCTGGGGTCGGCCGCGCTCGCGTTCGCGGGCGCATCTACACCGCAAGACCAGCGCGACATTGACCGCGTGCTGACGCAGGCCGGCGCTCCGGGCTTCGCTGGTGCGTGGCTGCGCCATCGCGGCCTCGATTGGGCCGCCGACCTGCTGCCGTCCTCACCGGCGGCGGCTTCCTTCCTTTCCCAACCACGACAGGAGAACCTGCCATGAAGATCCGGGCGCTTTCCGTTTCGCTGGCCGCCGCGCTGGCTGGCTCGCTGATGCTCGCCCAGCCGGCGGCGGCCATCACCGTATTCGACCCGTCCAACTTCGTGCAGAACACGCTCACCGCCGTTCGCACGCTGGAACAGATCAACAACCAGATCAATCAACTGCAAAACGAGGCGCAGATGCTGATGAACCAAGCTCGCAATCTGGCGAGCCTGGACTTCAACATCGTCAACCGCCTGCGTTCGACGCTCGCCACCACTGAACGCCTGATCGCCGAGGCGCAGGGACTGGCCTACGACGTGCAGAGCATGGACGCTACGTTCTCGCGCCTGTACCCGGAGCAGTACGCCGCCACCGTCAGCGGCGACCGCATGGCGCAGGACGCCCGCGAGCGTTGGAAGAACACCCTCGACGGCCTGCACACCGCGATGCGGATGCAGGCGCAGGTGTCGCAGAACCTGACGCAAGACGAAAGCGCACTGGCCGATCTGGTCAGCCAGAGCCAATCGGCGACCGGCGCCTTGCAGGCGCAGCAGGCGACCAACCAGCTCCTTGCCTTGCAGGCCAAGCAGTCCATCCAGGCGCAGCAGCTCCAGATCACGCAAGACCGCGCCGCGTCGCTGGAACTGGCGCGGCAGGCGGCGGCCACCGAGCGCGCCCGCGAAGTGCGCCGGCGCTTCCTCGGCAGCGGCACGCCGTACACGCCGCAGTCCATCAATTTCTACAACAACTGACGGAGGCGGCCATGCGATGCGCTTCCGTCTTGTCGGTTTCGCTGCTGGCCCTGCTGCTGACCGCGTGCGGCCAGCAGCAGGCCGAAGACCTGGCCGACACCTTGACCACCGATCCCGTGCGGCTCAAGGGGTTGCGTGCGCAGTGCGCGGCCGACCGGCAGGCCGTGGGCGAAGACGACTGCCGCGCCGCCGCCGAAGCGTTCCGGCGGCGCTTCTTCGCCGGCCATACCGGGCCGGACGAGTACCGGACGCTGGCAGACCTGCCGCCGATTCCCCCCAGCTTCGATGAGCCAGCGGTGGAGGACGCGCCATGAACGACGTGACCATCATCGACCGCTTCCTCGACACGTTCTCGCGCTACATCGACTCCGGCTTCGGGTTACTGCAAGGCGAAGTGGCGTTCCTGACCGCCACGCTGATCGTCATCGACATGACCATCGCCGGCCTGTATTGGGCCATGAGCCACGCCACCGGCCAGGGCGAAGACGTGATCGCCAAGCTGCTGCGCAAGGTGCTCTACGTCGGTGCGTTCGCCTACATCATTGGCAACTTCAACTGGCTGGCCGGCATCGTCTTCCGCTCGTTCGCCGGGCTGGGCCTGACGGCCACCGGCTCGGCCATGACGATGGAGAACTTCCTGCAACCGGGGCGGCTGGCCAAGACCGGCATCGATGCCGGCGCGCCGATTCTCGACCAGATCGGCGACATGGCGGGCTTCCCCGAAGTGTTCGTGAACATCGACCCCATCGTGGTGATGTTCCTCGCCTGGCTCACCGTCATCCTGTGTTTCTTCGTGCTGGCGATTCAGCTTTTCATCACGCTGATCGAGTTCAAGCTGACCACGCTCGCCGGCTTCGTGCTGGTGCCGTTCGCGCTCTGGAACAAGACCTCGTTTCTTGCCGAAAAGGTGCTCGGCAACGTGGTGTCCTCGGGCATCAAGGTCTTGGTGCTGGCCGTCATCGTCGGCATTGGCTCGGGCCTGTTCGCGGAGTTCCAGGTTCACCCCGCCGAACCCTCCATCGACCACGCCCTTGTCGTGATGCTGGCCTCGCTCGCGCTGCTGGCGCTGGGTATCTATGGGCCGGGCATCGCCACGGGTCTGGTGTCCGGGGCGCCGCAGCTCGGCGCCGGCGCGATGGCCGGTGCTGCCATTGGCGCCGCTGGCACGGCCGTTGCCATTGGTGCTGCCGCAACCGGCGTGGGCGGCGCAGTGGCCGCCGGCGCACGCATGGCGCCGGCGGCCGCGAAGCTGGCCGGCGCCGGTGCGCGTGCCGCCACGTCGGCGGCCGGTTGCGCACGCTCGGCGTTCCAGGCCGGTTCCGCCGCTGCGGGCGGCGGAGCCAAGGGCGCAATGGCCGGCTTAGGCAATGTCGCCAAGACCGGCGCGCAGGCTGCCGGGCGCAGTGCTGCATCCGGCGCGTCCGGCGCTGCGCAGAAGATGACCGGCTCCTTCCGCGCTGGATGGAACGGCACAGAGGCCGGTGGCGGCGCTGCGTCCGGTGCGGCCGGCTCCGGTCAGGCGGCCGCAGGCGAAGCCGAATCCGGCACCACCAGCTCGCAGAAGCCAGAGCAGCCCGCCTGGGCCAAGCGGATGCACCGCCGCCAGCAGATCACCCATGCCGCGACCACTGCCGCGCACACGTTGCGCGGTGGCGACGGTGGCGGCTCCGGGCAAGGCCCGAGCCTGCGCGGCTCCGACGACTAGAGCGATTCACAAGGAGAACTGACCATGCGATTCAAACGACCGCAGGTGCGCTATGCCGATACGCCGCAGCCTGCCACTCCGTATCAAGCCGCCGCCCAGGTGTGGGACGAGCGTATCGGCTCGGCGCGCGTACAGGCCAAGAACTGGCGACTGATGGCCTTCGGCTGCCTCACGCTCGCGCTGCTGATGGCTGGTGGTTTGGTGTGGCGCTCGGCACAGTCCATCGTCACGCCCTACGTCATCGAAGTCGATCAATCCGGCCAGGTGCGTACCGTGGGCGAGGCCGCCACGCCGTACCAGCCTGCCGATGCGCAGATCGCGCATCACCTTGCGCGCTTCGTGACGCTGGTGCGCTCGCTGTCCATCGACCCCATCGTGGTGCGGCAGAACTGGCTCGATGCCTACGACTACACCACCGACCGCGGCGCGGCCGTGCTCAACGACTACGCCAGCAAGAACGATCCGTTCGCCCGCGTCGGCCGCGAGTCGGTGACGGTGCAAATCACCAGCGTCACGCGCGCCAGCGATGCCTCATTCAACGTCCGCTGGACAGAACAGCGGTTCGTCAATGGCGCACCCGCTGGCACCGAACGCTGGAACGCCGTGCTTTCTACCGTCCTGCAAACCCCGCGCACAGAACAGCGCCTGCGCAAGAACCCGCTCGGGATCTACGTCAACGGCCTGTCGTGGAGCCGCGAACTGGATTCTTCCGAAGGAGCCAAACCATGAACGTGCCTTTCCGCTTTTACGCTTTCGTATTGACGCTCGCGGCCACCACGTCGTCATTGCTGGGCTGCGCCTCGCAGGGCAAGCCGCCGCCGACCATCTCGCTCGATGAGCCGGTGCAGGCGCAGCCGCTGCCCGAGCCGCCCAAGCCGGTCGAAGTCGTCGCCGTGCCCGAGCCGCTGGCGCTGGCGCTGCCGGCGCAGTTGAAGCCGCTGCCGGAGGCGGACGAGGCAGCGACCGTGCCGGAGCCGACCGACGAGAAGGTGCGCGTCTCGCGCGCCAATGCCGAGGCGCGTATCGCGCCGACCCGCGAGGGCTACGTCAACGCGATTCAGGTGTGGCCGTACAGCGACGGCGCGTTGTATCAAGTCTATGCCGCGCCGGGGCGCGTCACCGTGGTTTCGCTCCAGCCCGGCGAGGAACTGGTGACGGTCGCCGCTGGCGATACCGTGCGCTGGATCGTCGGTGACACGTCCAGCGGCAGCGGCGAGGCGCTGCGCGTCAACGTGCTGGTCAAGCCCACTCGCTCGGGCCTGAAAACCAATCTGGTCATCACCACCAGCCGGCGGACGTACCTGCTGGAACTGACCTCGACGGAAAAGGCATGGATGGCGTCGGTGTCTTGGGACTACCCGAAAGACCGGATGCTAGCCTTGCAGCGCCAGTCGCAGGCCGCACAGACAGCCGCGCCGGTCGATACCGGCCTGGCGCTGGAGAAGATCCGCTTCCGCTACGCGATCAGCGGCAGCAATCCGCCGTGGAAGCCGCAGCGGGCCTTCGATGATGGCGAGAAGGTCTATATCCAGTTTCCGCCGGGTATCGCCCAAGGCGAACTGCCGCCGCTGTTCGTAATCGGCGCGCAGGGTGACGGTCAGCTCGTCAATTACCGTTTCCGTTCGCCGTACTACATCGTGGATCGCCTCTTTGGTGCGGCCGAACTGCGCCTGGGCGGTGATGGCGGCGACGTGGTGCGAATCGAGCGCACCGACGGCATTGCGCGGAGGAACTGAGCATGAGCCAGGACAACACTCCCGACCTCGCCACGCCTCAGCCGGGCAAGGTCGCGCCCGAGGCGGTGGCGCTGCGCGCCCAGCCACGCCCGGTCACGCGCCTGAACCGGCGCACGCTGGCCATCCTCGCCGGCGGCCTGTCGGTCACTGTGCTCGGCGCGCTGATGTGGTCGCTGCAACCGCAGCGGCGCGGGACCAACGAGCAGACCGAGCTTTACAACGTCGATCGTGTCTCCAAGTCCGAAGGACTGGACGCGCTGCCGGCGGACTACTCCAAGCTGCCGCCGGCCTTGCCGCCCGCGGTGCCCGAGCTGGGGCCACCGCTGCCGGGCGATCTTGGCCCGGCCATCGTCAAGTCGCAGCAGCCGGTGACGGCCGCCTATGCGGCCCCTGGCAACGACCCGAACGATGCGCTGCGCAAGGAAGCCGAAGCGGCTGCGGCATCGTCCGTGTTCTTCCGCTCTGGCACGCAGAAGGCCGCGCCGGTGGCACAGTCGCAGGCCGCCGCCGCACCGGGCTTCGCCGCCAATGCGGCGTTCGACCCGATGGCTGCCGGGCCAGCCTCGACGGCGGCGCAGCCTCCCGACCCAACGGCGGTGCAGAACCGGCAAGACCAGAAAGAGGCGTTCCAGAAAGCCGGAACTGCGGAAACCCGTAATTCCGGCAGCCTGCAAATGCCGGCATCGCCGTATCAAGTGATGGCCGGTACGGTCATCGCCGGTGCGCTGGTGACGGGCATCAAGTCGGATCTGCCGGGCGATGTGATCGCCACGGTGACGGAGCCGGTCTATGACACGGCGACCGGGCGCTTTCTGCTGATCCCGCAGGGTTCGCGCATCCTGGGCCGCTACAACAGCCAGGTCAGCTACGGCCAGAGCCGCGTTCAAGTCGTCTGGAACCGGATTATCCTGCCCGACACGTCTTCGCTCACGCTCGACAACCTGGTCGGAGCCGACCCGGCCGGCTATGCCGGGCTGGAAGACGACGTGGACTACCACTGGGGCCGCATCTTCGCCGGCGCGGCGCTGACCACGCTGCTGGGCGTCGGCGCCGAGCTGGCCGCGCCCGAGAACCGCCAGGATGGCGACCGCATCATCATCGCCGGGCGCGACAGCGCGCAGGACAGCATCAATCAGGTCGGCCAAGAGATGACCCGGCGCAACATGAACATCCAGCCGACGCTGACCGAGCGGCCGGGCCTGCCGGTTCGCATCATCGCCAACCGGGATCTGGTGCTGCGGCCCTACCAGCCGTTGTTCTTCAACAAGGGGACTTCACGATGACGACGCGCAAGCTGCGGCTCGGCCCGCTACCGAAAACGGAATCCGCGAAGCTGACTTTTGCCTGCCCGGCCAGCCTGAAAGCCGACCTCGACCACTACGCCGCGCTGCATGCACAGGCGTATGGCGAGGCGGTCGATGCCGTGACGCTGATCCCGCACATGCTGGAGGCGTTTATGGCTGGGGATCGAGGGTTCAAGAAGAAGACGGCCAGACCCACGTCGGCGAAGCCCATCTGACGATGCACATTTCTGTCATCGGTACATTCGACTGCGCAGCCCGGGCAACGCGCTGGCGAACTCGGCGTCAACGCTGGCCAGGTCGCAATAGCCTGGGCGGGCACGCATGGCGCTGTTCCGATCCTCGGGCCGCGTTCACGCACCTAACTCAACGACAACCTCGGCGCACTGGCGCAGGAGCTTTCAGCGGAACAAATCAGCCGCCTCGATGCCGTGAGCAGCCCGACGCCATCCGGACTGGCAAAGACGCCCATTTCTTGGGCCAACGACGTTTCGGCGCGTGTCGTGGCTTGAGCCGCATCAGTAAGTCTGCTGATCTCTCCAAGATCGGGACGAAAGTGGTGGCACTTGCAGTGGCGTCATCAAGCCGTGGAGCGATCTGGTCGGATGGCCCAGCCAGCACAGAATAGTTCCGAACAACAGCAATGCCACCGAAATGCCAATCGACACATGCATGCCGCGCATGAAGGCCTGCGGCGCGGTATCCCGGATCAGATAGCCGAAGACGGCCACGCCCAACATGCCGCCGACCTGGCGCGCGGAATTGAGCACGCCGGAGGCAATCCCCGTACGCGAAGCATCCACCGACGAAAGCGTCGCGTTGATCCTGGCCGCCCTAGTCGAGGCTGCGCCGGTGGCTGCCCCCATGCGGGGCGACGTGGCGCAGCGTCAGGCAGATCCCGATCAAGCCGATGGGCAGGTTGATCAGGAAAATGCTGTGCCAGCCCAGGTGCGTCACGAGCACGCCGCCCAGCACCGGACCGGCCGCCAGCGACATGCTGCCAAAGGCACCCCACCAGCCGACCGCCCGGCTGCGCTGCTCGCGGTCCGGGAAGGCCCGTTGCAGCATGGCGAGCGAGTTCGGCACCAGCAGGGCCGCGCCCAGACCCTGGACCAACCGGGCGACGACCAGCATCGACAGGCTGCTCGCCATGCCGCACGCGGCCGACGCCAGAGTGAACACCACGAAGCCCTGCAGGAAGATCCGCCGCGCGCCGAAGCGGTCGCCGAGCGCGCCGCTGGTCAGCAGCAACGCGGCAAATACAAGCGTGTAGGCGTTGAGCACCCATTGCAGGCCCGCCACATCAGTGGCGAATTCATGACGCAAGGCGTCCAGCGCCACGTTGACGACGCTGACGTCGAGCAAGACGACCACGAAGCCGAGCGAGGCCGCCCACAGCGTGCCGCGTGCGGAAGGAGAGGAGAGAGACATGGATGCGTCCGAAAAGCCGATGAGAACGCATGCTAGGCTGCGGTCATGTCAGCGTAAATTCCCTAAAATTTCAATCCAGACTGGAGAAAACGCACCGATGTTTGATTGGGAGAACTTTCGTCATTTCCTGGCTGTGGCCCGCGCCGGCACTCTCTCCGGGGCCGCCCGGGCCTTGCACGTGGACCATGCCACCGTCAGCCGACGCCTGACGGCGCTGGAGGCCGAGTTGCAGGCGCCGCTGGTCGAGCGCCTGCCACGTTCCTGCCGACTCACGCCGATGGGCGTGCAACTCTACGAGCAGGCCAAGGCGATGGAAAATGCAGCCTTCACGGCGGAGCGCCTGGCGCATGCGAGCCATGTGCCGCTCAGCGGGAAGGTCACCCTCAGCGCGTCGCCGGTGCTGGCCACGCACCTGCTGGCCAGCAAGCTGGCCGACTTCCGCAACGAACATGCAAGCATCCAGCTGTCTGTTTCGGCGCAGGTCCAGCAGGTGTCGCTCAGCCGCCGGGAGGCCGACGTGGCGCTGCGGCAGGTGCGGCCCCAGGAAGCCAGCAGCGTTGTTCGCAAGCTCGGGCAGATGCCCTTTGCGCTTTACGCGACTCAGGATTACGTGACGTCGCACCGCCCCGAAGACTGGACCTTCATCGCCTACGACGCGCAGTTCGCCGACATGCCCCAGCAAAAGTGGCTGCTCGGGATTGCCGCCGGGCGTCGGGTCGGGTGCAAGTTGAGCGACATCAGCGGCCATCTGGCGGCTGCGCGGTGCGGGGCTGGCGTGGCCGGTCTGCCCTGTTTTCTCGGCGATGCGGAATCCGGGCTGGTGCGGCTGGACCATGACGGTGCCATGTTCTCGCGTGACATCTGGCTGGTGGTGCACCGCGATCTAAGGCACTCTGCGCCCGTGCGTGCCGTGATGGACTTTGTGGCCAAGGTTGTCGCAGAGAAACCGGGGCTTGGTCTGACGCTGGCTCGCGCAGCGCCATGACCTTCCCGAATAGAGTCCATTGGTGTCTTGCCAATCCGTTTCCTGAACATGGTGGAAAACGCGCTGGGGCTGTCGTAACCGAGATCTAGCGCGACCTACGTGACGGACTGCCCCGGCCGACAGCCGGGGCAGCGCCGCCAGCAGGCAGGCTTGCTGGCGCCATGCGCCAAAGCTCATGCCCGTCTGCTGGTGGAAGAACCGGGTGAAGGTACGCAGGCCCTTGTGCAGCCGCTGCGCCCAGGTCAGGGGCGTCGCTTGGATGCCGGGCGATTTCAGAAATGCCTTGCACAGCCGCGCAAGCTGACGGTCTTGGGGGATCGGCGCAAACAGGGGCATTGTCTGCGCCAAGCGTACTTCCTGCAAAAGCAGTTGCACCAAGGCGCTGTCGCGCCCGTTTTCGTCGTAGAGCGCGGGAATGTCCGCCGAAGCAAGGCGTATATCGCGCTGTTGTGCGTCGTGCTGCTGGCGGTTTAGCCTGCTATGCCTTATGGGGTTTTAGGCTGGTCGCCGTACGATGGGCCGCCGGGCTTCCGGGCTTCGCCCCGCGTCGTCTTTGCCGTTGCAGCCATGCGCGGCATCAACCCCTCATGCCTTCGCGCCTGCGCTTGCGGGATAAGTAGCCCCGCCGCAATAGGCACGGCTTGTGGGGCTACGCCCCGGCTTGCTGGGGCAGGTTGTGCGAAAGCGTAGTCGGCCATGTTTTCATTCGGCAGCGGTTGGCCTGCACGTCCTTGTCTTGTCGTGAATCCTGGCGGTGGCGCGGTTGCGCCTTGGGCTCCATGGCCGCAACCTTCCAACGCAAACAGTTTCCCCTGCGCTGCGCGCATTCCTCGTGGGACAAATTGCATGCTCTTCCAGACTCTCCACTGCATTGCGACCGCTGCGCGGTGCGGCCAGCCGCAGTCGGCCGCGCGCCTTGAAAGCGAAAGCGCAGCCCACAGCCTGCGCTTTCGTCGGTGGACACTGGCGGAATTTCTCATCGGCTCTCGCCACGCTGTTCGCGACTCAGTGTTGTTGGGCCGGCGTTTCGGCCAAGACACGAGCCCGATGGTCTCTTGGAGAATGGCCATGGATCTTCTTGAATGCGGTGCTGAATGACGCTTCCGATTCGTATCCAACCTCATATGCGATCCTCGCGAGGCTGATTTCCCGGTTTATGAGCCGATCAACGGCGATCTGCATTCGCCATTGAGTCAGATACCCCAATGGCGTTGTTCCGACCACCTGTCTGAACTTTGCGGCAAAACTCGAACGGGACATGCCGGCAAGCTGCGCCATTTCCAACACAGTCCAACGACGGCCAATATCCTGGTGCACCGCATTGATGGCTGCACTCAACTGCGGATCATGCAGCGCTGAAAGCCAACCGTTGTTCATCGTTTTTGTCGACGCAAGATGCAGCCGCAACACCTGGATGAGCATGATGTGCGCAAGATGCTCAGCCGTAAGCGAATGGCCTGGCTGACTATTCCGCAATTCCTGCGCGAGAAGATCCAGTGACCATCGAAGCACTGACGCCTCGCTCGATGCGGCGCTCACCGGGACCACCGGCGGGAGGTATTCGAAAAGCCTGTCGACACCGGTTCCCTTCAAGGAGAAGTGACCTGCGACCAGGAAACAGTCGCCACCAGCCTGGCATTGTGCAATGCCTTGGGCATCGTAAGACAGCGCGTCCAGATAGTTGACCGGTGATATGGAAGGGTCGCTGGCAAGGACGAATGGCCGGCCGCGCGTCAGCAGGAAGCAGTCTCCTTCGACAAGGCGATAGGGTTCGCTTTCTCCATCTGAAAGAAGCCAGCATGAGCCTTTCAAGACGGCATTCAGCTTGACGCCGTTATGGACAGGAAACTGGATAGCCCAATCGCCGCCTGCGTCCAACGCATGAAGGACGTACGTCTGGGGTCTAAGGAGCGCGAGGGCTTCGGAGAGTAGGTCCATGCTGATAGCCGGGGGATGATGAGCTTGGACGATATCGAAAGTACTGTGGAGCCTAAAGCATGGATCGTCCAAGCTTGTCTTGTTACTGTGGGCGCTGCTCAAACAGAACAAGGAACATCGTATGTTTTTCATCGCTGGCGTCACAGGGAAAACGGGTGGTGCTGCTGCGCGTCAGTTGCTCGAAGACGGGTTCAATGTGAGCACGCTTGTGCGGGATCCGCAAAGGGCATTGGAATGGTCGCGGCAAGGTGTGCGGGTTCATCAAGGCGACCTGAACAATGCGCGGGATGTAGCCGCAGCGCTGGAGGGTGTCGAAGGCGCCTTCCTGATGTTGCCGCCAACGATGACCCCGGCGCCGGGGCATCCAGAAGCCAGGGCCACCATCGCCAGTTTCGTGGAGGCGCTTCGAGTCACGCCACCGCCACGCCTGGTCCTGCTGTCGTCATTTGGATCCGAACGAACCAGCGGTTTGGGGAACATCACATCCACGCACCTGATGGAGCAGGCGCTGGACGACCTCGCCATGCCTACCGCCATCTTGCGGCCAGGCTCCTTCATGGAAAATTACCTGTACGGCCTGCATCAGGCAGAGGCGTCAGGGTTCGTTGATTTCTTCCTGACGCCGACTGACCGCAAGGTGCCCATGACCGCTACGGCTGATATCGGCGCGGAGATCGCAAGGCGACTGCAAGAGGATTGGGAGGGTCGCAGGATTGTCGAGCTCGGCTCGCGATTCAGTCCGGACGATCTGGCTCAGGCGATAGGCAACGTCGTTGGCCGTGCCGTCACAGCCCGATCCGTTCCACGTGAGGCATGGACGTCAACGCTGGAATCGATGGGGATACCGGCGGGCTCTACAGGCCCGATAGAGGAACTGAATGATGGGATCAATTCCAGCTGGATCGATCATGGTGTCATTGGCACCGAGTCCGTCGCGGGCACGACAACCCCGGACAGATTCTTTGCGACCGTGCGCAAGTGACAAACGCCCGTTTTTGGCGCCAGCGGTAGACCGCTTCGGGTCTTTCGCCGGGGCATCTGCAGATGCCCAAGGTGCTCCATCGTGGCAATGCAACAGGGATGTGGATATAAACCGCTGAAACCGAAGACCCGAAGCCTTGTCCGCATGAGCCGGCATTGATCGCCGTTCGCAGTCTCGCTGTGTGAGCCCACCACGTTGTTCACGGGGACCGCAATTCGAGAGATGGCGGTTTGCTGCAGGGGGCCCAGGTGCTGCGGCAGCTACCGACCTCATCCGCAGCATCATGGTCATCGGATGAGAACTGGTCGAGGTGCGATTTACGCAGCCTGGCATCTGGCGGCGAAAGCGCCGGGTGGTGTTCCAACATGCCGCGAAAAGGCCATGCTGAATGAACTGACCGACCCGTAGCCGACACGCCGCGCGAGCTCCGCCATCGCGATATTGCCCTTCACCAACATGTCCTTTGCCACTGCCATCCGCCAGGCAGCTACATATTCCATGGGCGCGGATCCGACCTCGCTGTGAAAGCGGTCAAAGAAGGTGGAGCGCGACACGCCCGCTGCAGCGGCCAAGCCCTGAACGGACAGGCTTGCACCGGGGTCTGCGTGGATCTGCCGCAGCGCCAAGGCAAGTTTGGGATCGGCGAGGCCGCGAAGCAATCCAGGTTCTGCCATCGTGCTTTCGACGGAGCGCAAGGCCTCGACCAGCAGCAGCTCCAAAAGGCATACGAGCACCATGTCTCGGGCTGCACGATCACTTTGCGTCTCTTCCTGGATCATCTGAACGAGCGCGATCAAGCGTCTATGTGCGCGCACATGGATGACCGCCGGCAGGAGCGAAACGAGCAGTTCCCGGTCCGGCGAGGCAAAGCTGCAGTGGCCCACTAAGCACCGCATTTCGTTCGGTGCGTCCTGTTCGCCCAGGCGGAAAACACCTGGGCCGGTCTCCAGCGGCCGGTGCGGGGCGCCGCGTGGCGGCGGATCAATGCTCGACATAGTGAAATCAAAGCTTTCCGGTACCAGAACGAAGTCTCCCGCTCCAAGAACAAGCGGCGCACGGTCCCGAAGGGTCAGCAAGCAAGTGCCCTCGACCATGGCGCAGTAGAACGGGCTTGCCATGTTTGTGCGCTCGACGCGCCAGCGGCCGCCGCCGTTGACAAGCTTGGCGATCGAAGGCTCCGGCTTGAGCAGCGCGACGACACTGGCGAGGGGGTCAATTGTCGAAATAGCCATAATTCGGACTTTCGCTGAAATATATCGGATTTTCAAATATAGACAGTCCGGAAAGTTTTATCCATCCTTGTCGTACCAACGACAGGAGATACCCATGCCCAAAATTCTTATCACCGGCGCTTCGTCGGGCTTTGGTCTCGCCACGACAGAACTCTTCCTTGCTCAAGGTTGGGAGGTGGTCGCGACCATGCGGAACCCGCAGGCACACACAATGCCAGCGCATGATCGCCTGCACATACTGGCACTCGACGTCATCAGTGCAGCCAGCATCGCCCAGGCCGTGGCCGACGCCGGTGCTGTCGAGGCGCTCGTCAACAATGCCGGGGTCGGCATGCTGAACGTGCTGGAGGGTGTAGACATGGCCAAGGCCCGCGAACTTTTCGAGACCAATGTGCTCGGCACGATAGCTATGACCCAGGCGGTGCTGCCGGGCATGCGTGCGCGACAGTCCGGCGTCATCGTCAACATCAGCTCCAGCGTCACGCTGCGCCCATTTCCGGCGCTGTCGGTCTATACCGCCAGCAAGGCCGCCATCAATGCGTTCACGGAAAGCCTCGCCCTTGAGACAGCACAATTCGGCATCCGTGCCCGGCTTGTCCTGCCGGGGTCGGCCCCGACGACCGCCTTTGGAAAGAACGCCGTGGCACGCATGGGGATGGACGTTCCGGCGCCCTATGACGCTTTCGTGAAAGACTACTTTGCAATGATGCGCGGCTCGACCGAGAAAACAGAGGCTGACGACGTGGCGCAGGCCGTATGGCGGGCCGTGACGGAGCCGGATGCGCCGATGCGCCTGCCAGCAGGCGCCGATGCAGAAACTATCTTCAATCAGACAGCCACCCAGGCCAACAGCTGAACGTACCGCTCCTCTTGACCCGGCGCCCATAGGGGGCTCAAAAGGGTGACAACATGAATAATCTCATCGATTTGTCGCGGTCCATCCCTACGCCCCAGGCGGCGCTGACCGTGGCCTATACGCCGATCGTCCTGCCGATGGCAGGGCGTGCACCACTTGAGCTGCGCCTGACTGCACCGGCAAAAGGCGACGCACTGCCAATCGTGCTTCTCTCGCACGGAGCCGGACCTTCAAAATATGCTCCCTCCAAAGATGGCTATGCACCCCTGGCGCAGTTCTGGGCTGAACGCGGTTTTGCCGTGATCCAGCCAACCCATGGAAATTCGCCTGTCGGTGGCCTGCCCAAGGACGCTCCCGGTGCGCCCTACTTTTGGCGCCAGCGCGTGTCCGAGATGACAGCAATTCTCGACCAACTGGATGAAGTGGAACAGCAGGCGCCAGCAATAGCGGGTCGGCTCGATCACCGACGCATAGCGGCTGCTGGCCACTCTTTTGGCGGGCACACGGTCGGCCTGCTTCTGGGCGCGCGGCTTGCAAAAGAGGACTTTGCTGACCCGCGCATATCCGCAGGCGTCCTGCTGGCGGCACCGGGTCGTGGTGGCAGTGACCTCACCGCGCAAAGTGCGGCGCGCTTTCCATTTTTTGATGTGGATTTTTCGCATATGAAAACGCGCAGTGTTGTGATCTGCGGCGCGGACGACAACCCGCACTTCACGTCACGCGGCCCGGAGTGGCACTCGGATGCCTTTCACGACAGCCCGGGAGCCAAGGCTCTCGTCACCCTGTATGGCGTTGGTCACGGATTGGGCGGCATTGCTGGTCTGGATGCAAAAGAAACGGAAATTGAGGCGCCCGATAGTCTTGAGGCGACGCGGCGGCTAAGCGTGGCCTGGCTTCTCACCGCTCTCGACCTTGATGTGGGGGCTTGGCCCGCTGCAATCGCTTCACTCGACGGACCTGCAAGCGCGTTGGCGCAGGTAACGCTCGCCGCCAACACCTGAAGCCATGCCTGCCGCTGCCGTCGTTCTCTGGCAGCAGTCAGGCAATCAGCTGACCAGTCCCACGTCATTGCAAACAGCGAAGATGGTGTCGCGGAGCCAGCGATGGGCGGGATCTGCGTTAAGTCGTGGATGCCAAATGGCGGATACCTTTATCGGGGGGGTATGCACCGGCAGCTTGAAGTGCTGGATGCCCGCGCTTATGGTAGCGTCGCACGGCGAACCAATCCCCAGGCTCAAACGCGGGACAAGCCCGATGAGGTCTGAGTAGCACACGATCCGCATTGCGTTGGCATAGGCGGGCACAACCATGACGACCGTTCTGTGCAAGCCCAACTGATCCAGAGCATCGTCCACCGGGCCGGAGAATTGGCGTTTGCGCGAGACGACCACATGCGGGAAGCTGGCATAGCGTCTGGCCGTCACGCCCGGTCTGCCCAAGATGGGATGGCCCGTTCGACAAATGCCAACGAACCGGTCTTGAAGAAGAAGCCGTGTCTTCAGTTCCGGCGCCTTGGTTCCAATCACCCCGATCTCCAGGTCGATCATGCCTTCCCGAAGCGGCTGTGCGTCCTTGTCGAGCTTCGGAACAAAGCGGATGCGAACATAGGGCGCAGTCTGGGCGATCACGGCCATCAGCGAGGGGCCGACGAGATCGACAAACCCATCATTGGCCCGGATCGCAAACGTCCGCTCCAAGGTCGCAACGTCAAGGGTGTTGCTGACGGGCTGGAGCACCGCGCGGGCATGGCGCGCAAGTTCATGCACTTGCTCGGTCAGTTGTTCCGCGTAAGGGGTTGGGACAAGTGTCCTGCCGGCCTGTACGAGCAGTTGATCGCCTATGGCTAGCCGAAGCCTGGCAAGCGTTCTGCTCATGGCCGAGGGGCTCAAGCCAAGGCGGTGTGCCGCCCGCGTCACGTTGCGCTCAGTGAGCAGCACGTCCAACGATGTGAGGAGGTTCAGATCCACGTTCTGCACCATGGCCAATCCTTGAATCAACTATGCGTTTGATGCAATCGATTATTGCATCGCACGCGTCTGGTGCAAACCATGATCCACGTCGAGAATCATGGCTGCCAGCCGAATGAAGGGATTGCAACTATGACGAACTCAACCAGCCGTGAACCTCGTCCGAGCATTTTGCTCATCGGTGCTTCGCGTGGCCTTGGCGCCGCCATGTCTGCGGAATTTATCAAAAGTGGATGGAACGTCACCGGCACCGTGCGCGGGACTGCCAGAACCGAATTGCATGATTTGGCCGATGCCCACGCGGGTCGCGTTGAAATCGAGCAGCTCGACGTTACCGAGCAGGAGCAGATTACCGCGCTACGCGATCGCCTCTCTGGCTCTCGCTTCGAGATCCTATTCGTGAATGCCGGAACCGCGAACACCAACCAGAACGAAACCATTGCCGACGTGTCCACGGAGGAGTTTGTGCGCGTCATGCTCACCAACGCGCTCGCACCGATGCGCGTCATCGAAGCGTTGCAGGGCTTGGTGCCTGCCAACGGACTGATCGGCGTCATGTCGTCCGGGCAAGGCAGCATCACCAGCAATGAGAAAGGCGGACATGAGGTCTATCGTGGCAGCAAGTCGGCTTTGAACCAATACATGCGCAGCTACGCAGCCCGGAATGCAGACGAATCCCGTGCGTTGATGTTGTTGGCTCCCGGCTGGATTCGTACCGCACTGGGTGGACCGGAAGCACCGTTCAGCCTGGAGGAAACCGTCCCCGACCTGGTGAAGGCAGTCCTCTCGAAACGCGGAAGGCCAGGTCTGGAATACCTCGATCGCATGGGCCGAACTGTTCCTTGGTGAAGCACATGACTGCCGAAAATATCAATGATGAACGTCGGGCGGTGTTTGGCGCCTCGCTGAGTCTTCTGGCGGGTGCGGCGAGTGGTTCGCTAATCCCCGGAAAGGCGTTTGCGAAGCAACCGGCCATGGCCAGCAGCTCCAGCAGCAAAGTTGTACTGAATGGAAATCTGGGAGCGCCCATGAAGCTCATTGGCATCGAAGAACATTTTCTGACCGCCGAGATACTCAAGGCTTGGAGCGATGCCGGCTTGGAGGCAACCGATCCAAGCGTCGCGTTCCATTCCGGCGTGATGGAGGGGCGCTTGCTCAATCTGGCCGAAGACCGGATTGCGCTAATGGATGAAACCGGACTGGACATTCAGGTGCTGTCCCTAACGACACCAGCGCTCCACGACCTCGGGGCGGAAAGTGTCGATCTGGCACGGCGAACCAATGACGCCTTGGCGGCGGCGGTGGCGCGTCATCCAACGCGCTTCCAGGCGATGGCTACGCTGCCGATGGCAGTACCGGAGGCTGCGGCCCGCGAATTGGAACGCTGCATCAAAACGCTGGGCTTCAAGGGAACGCTGCTGTGCGGGAAAGTCGGCAAGCGCCACCTCGATGACCTTGCTTTTGCGCCCGTCTTCCACACTGCGGCGGAGTTGGGCGTACCGGTATTCCTGCACCCCCGCGTGCCCGATCCGGCGGTGAGGGAGGCCTACTATTCGGGGTTCTCGCCTGACGTTGATGCGGCTTTCGCCACCTACGGCCTCGGCTGGCACTATGACGCAGGCATCCAGTTCATCCGCCTTGTCCTGTCCGGTACCTTCGACCGCCTGCCGAACCTTCAAGTGATCCTCGGCCATTGGGGCGAGCTGGTGCTGTTCTATGCGGAACGCTTGGCTGCGATGGATCGTGTGTCCGGCCTTGCGCATCCGATCGCCACCTACTTGCGCAAGAACCTCTACGTCACCGCGAGCGGCATGTTCCTTCCGCATTTCCTAGAACGAGCCGCTGTGGTGGTCGGGGCTGACCGTCTGCTCTTTTCGACCGATTTTCCCTATCAGTACCGTCCCGGCCATGAGGCGAGGAGTTTCCTGGACAACTGCGGACTCTCTGTGCAAGACAAGGCCGGGTTCGCCCACGGTAATTGGATACGGTTGATCGGTGACAAATGATTTTGCACATCTTTAGGCGACAAGAAAGTAAGGGCAAGCAGAAGCAAATAATGCTGAACGACTCCCGGCGACCATCGCCCGCCCCCTCTTTCTGGGATTTGTGATCTTCCATCGTGGGAGGCAGAAAGTTCTTAGCTAATTCGACTAGCGCGACTTCCCCGCCACAGTAGATTCTTCACGGAGCAGATAGGTATATCCGCCACCCAGGTCTTCCTTGCCCTATTGGCGGAGTTCGGTGGGTTGACGATAATCTGCGCCGACAGGCCTGACCTCGACCGCTATGTCGCGCTGCATGCGCATGCGTATGGCGAAGCAGTCGATGCAACGAAGTTGATCCCGCACATGCTGGCAGCGTTCATGGCGGGGGATAGAGGATTCAGGAAGGGCACGGCGACACGGAGCGCGCCATCGAAGCCGGCATGACGGCGTTGCATGCTATCCACCGCGTTCTTCGTTCTGGAGTTCCGGGCCATGCCGAACACCACACTAAACAATTCATGCCCCGGCATTGGACGAAGTGGCTGGGTCGGTGTCCTCTGATGTCTCGATTACTTTTTCGCGATTAGCCAAGCCCCAATCGGCCATGGCGGACATGACCGGACGAAGCGTCTGACCCAGGGCGGTCAAGCGATATTCGGTTTTCGGCGGAATGACGGGGAAGGCCTCACGCGAGATCAGGCCACAGTGCTCCAGCTCCCGCAGCTCCTTCGTCAGGATGCGATCGCTGACGGGCGGGCAGGCTCGACGGATCTCCGAGAAGCGCAATGGTTCATTCCGGACAAGCGCCCAAATGATTCTGGCCTTCCATTTGCCGCCCAGAATCCGCGAAGTAAACGCCACGGGGCACTTCGTTTCAAGCTTCATGGCGAAAACACTAACAAATAATTCCGTACTTGTAAAAAGTAAGAATTGGAATTCTCATGTATCCGTCCTGGCACGGCATCCCTCCCTTCAACTTCGCCGGGGCATGAGGAACATGCATGAAAGCAATTGGCATCAATGCGTCCAGCCGCAGGTTGGAAGTCCTGGACATCCCCGCACCTGATATTCCGCCTCCGGATCATGTGATCGTGGACATCGAGGCTTGCGGCATTAACCATGGCGACAAGTTGTTCTTGACAATGCCAGGCGCGGCCGGTGGGGCTCTCAATCGATCAAACAGCGCATGGGGCGCTTCCGCAACTGGCAAAGTGGCCGCGATTGGCGCAGGAGTTCCGGAGGAGTTTCTTGGAAAGTCCGTGGCGCTCTATCGGTCACTCAGCGCCAGTGCCCAGACGGTAGGATTGTGGTCCGAAAAGGCACAGGTGCTTTACACCAGCTGCTTGATCCTGCCTGACCAACTGCCGGCGTGCGACTACTGCGGTTCATTGGTCAATGCGTTCACACCCTATGCCTTCCTTCAGGAAATGGCGGTGGAAGGCCATCGTGGCGTGATCGCCACGGCGGGAGCCTCGGCGACCGCACTGGCGCTGGCCGTGCTGGCGAAAAAACGCCAGGTTCCGGTCATCCATCTTGTGCGCTCGCAGGCGCAATACGAGGAAGCACGTCGGCTGGGTCTCGAACACGTCATAGCAACGGATGGCGAAGGGTTCGAGGGCAAGCTGGGACAACTGGCCGAAGCCCTTGGAACCACAGCGGTGTTTGACGGGTTGGGCGGCGTTCTGATTAACCGCATTGCTCCGCATGTACCGATGAATACTTCGATTTACATATACGGAATCCTCGATGCTTCGGTGCCAGTGACGATTCCGTCACAGCTGTTCATGGGCAAGAACCTTGTGGTGAAGCGATTCAGTAATTTCAATAGCGCCACGGCCAAAGACCCGGCACGACTGGCAGCGGCGATGACTGATCTGCGCAGTGTCATCGCGGACCCTTTGTTCCGCACTAAGATCGGCAAGGTTTTTCGTTTCGAGGAGATTGACGCCGCGATGGCCTATCAGGGAGCACCTAACGCGAGGGCTGTTCTTGTGCCTCCCGCAGTTTCATTGAAGCAATGAGTATCCTCAGGCACGCACAAGCAATCTGCTAACCCGGCGTGCGCAGCTACGTTGCGGCCGCGCGCATTCTCGGGGTTTCGTCGTCCGCCGTTTCCAAGAACGTGGCACGGCTGGAGACCCGGTTGGGCGTTCGCCTTCTCAGCCGGACGACGCGAAGCATCGGCGTGACCGAAGAAGGCGCGCTGTTCCACGAACGATGCAAACGCGTTCTCGACGAACTGTGGAATGCGGAAGCCACCCTGCTGCAAAGCCGCGAGACGCCCAGAGGCCGGCTGCGCGTCAGCGTTCCGCAGATCTTCGGTCTTCATTTGCTGATGGCACAGTTGCCAGAGTTCACGGAACGCTTTCCAGACATCGAACTGGACGTCGACGTTGAGGACCAGGTCGTCGATATCGTCGCCAGCGGCTTGGACGTCGCGGTGCGCAGCGGGCACCTACCAGATACTCGGCTGGTTGCACGCCTGATCGGGGAGCAGCACTCCGTGGTCTATGGCAGCGACGCATACTTCGAGCGCCGTGGCCGACCCCAAATGCCCAGTGATCTGGGGCAGCACTCCTGCATTCACTTCAAGTACCCGTCGAGTGGCCGACTCGCACCCTGGTCCTTCGCCCAGCCATACGGAGACACAGCGATTCCGGCGAGTCTTGTGGTTAACAACACAGAAGCGGGACTTGCCGCTGCAACAAGGGGGCTTGGGATGGCGCACCTGCCAGTCTATGTCGCAGCTCCTGGTATCGCTTCGGGTGTGCTTCGACCGGTACTAACGGAGTTCATGATTCCGTTCGGGGCGCTGTGGCTGATTTGGTCCTCCAGTCGCCAGCTCTCGCCGAAGGTCAGGGCGTTCGTTGATTTCGTTGTCGAGGGATTGGCAACAGTGCCAAATGCCTTTATGCGTTTCTGACGGTACAAGCGGCGGTATCGGCCCATGCCGGTTACAGCCAAGTCCTTAAACCACGCGGGTTTGGGCGGCTTTCCATGTACTGGAGTGCAATAGCCGGTTGGGCCATGATGCTTAATAAGTCCACCGTCCCTTGGCAATCGTCACCGTTACAGCGCGACCCGGCTTGCTTTCCCAAGGCTCTTATGTGGCCCCCAGCCCGCAACACCGCATCCCCTGCAAGCGGTGCCAAATGGAGCTAACCTATTGCCCCGTATATTCTTTTAAACCACAATTCCTTTGCGCAGAAGGCTTGACACTGGCCATTTTTTATGCCTGCACCCGCGGTGGGTGCCCATTCCGTGGATGCGCGCCGTTGCTGCGCACACCGGAGCGAAGGGTCTTTGCGTTGCGTGCGAATCAGGCCGATACTCGGCACAGGGAATCTGCAGTCACATAACAGGAACGAAAGTCGCGGACTGTGATGCATTCCTAGGTATTCTTGTCCTAATGGAATTGAACGACCCGACATGCCTCCCGAGCTGACAGCTGCACTGGCGCTTTGCCGCAACCTCCCCTCGCCGCCCGGTATTGCCCTGCGCATCATCGAACTGGCCCAGGACCCGGAAGCGGACATCGCAACCGCTGCGGACATCATCGCCATCGACATGGCGTTGAGTGCCCGCATGCTGCGTATCGCCAATTCGCCGCTGTACGCCAGCCGGCGCCGGATCGAGAACCTCGGCCAGGCGCTGACCATGCTCGGGCTGAACGCTACGATCAGCCTCGCCCTGGGCTTCACCGTCACCCAGGGCCTGACCGGCAAAGGCGGCGCCGACCACGACCTGCGCCAACGCGCCTGGAAGCGCAGCATCCTCAGCGCGCTGGCGGCCAGCCAGCTCGGCCAGGCGCGCGGCCTGCGCCGGCTGGAGGAGCTGATGCTGGCCGGACTGCTGCAGGACATGGGCGTGCTGTGCCTGGCCCAGGCTGAATCCGAACGCTACCTGCCGCTGCTGCGCGAAGCGCGCGACAACCCCGACCTGATCGCGCGCGAGCGTCAGGAACTCGGCTGCAGCCACGCCGACGTCGGTGCCTGGGTAGCCGAGGAGTGGGGCCTGCCGCGCTATCTGGTCGACAGCATCCGCCACAGCGAAGACGAAGGTGCCGCCAAGAATCCGTTCCAGGCCTGCGTACAGCTGTCTGGCGCCGTTGCCGACATCTGGCTGGATGAAGACGCCGATGCCGCCCGCGAGCGCGCCCTGCAGCAGGTCCACGACCGGCTGGAGTTGGACAGTGCACGCTTCGACCAGGTCCTGGCGCGGATCAGCGATGCGCTGCCGGACATCGCCAGCCTGTTCGAGAACGGCCTGAATTCACCAGCCCGCGTGCGCGAGCTGATCGACCACGCGCAGGAGCTGGCCACCCTGCGCAACCTGCGTGAACTGCAGGACGCCGACCAGGCCCGCCGTCGCGCCGATGAATTCGAGGCACGCGCCAAGCGCCTGGCCGACCAGGCCCATCGCGATGCCCTGACCGGCGTACTCAACCGCCGCCAGCTTGAAGCCGTGCTTGAGCAGGAGTTCCTGCGCGCCGGCCGCCATGGCTGGCCGTTGTCGGTGGCCTTCATCGACCTGGACGATTTCAAGAAGATCAACGACGCCCACGGCCACCTGACCGGTGACGAGGTGCTGCGCGCCTTTGCCGGCAAGCTGCAGGGGCAGCTGCGCAACAGCGACACCGTGGCCCGCTTCGGCGGTGAGGAGTTTGTCGCGCTGCTGCCCAATACCAGCGAATCGGTGGCCCTTGACGTGATCCGCCGCGTGCTGGCCAACATCGTCGCTACCCCGATGGCGGAACTGGAAGGCGGCCCGCTGTTCATCACCTTCTCGGCCGGCGTGGCCACCCAGGGCGGCTACGAGCGCTTTGCCGGTGTGCAGGACCTGCTGCGCGCGGCAGATGACGTGCTTTACCGCTCCAAGAACCTGGGCCGCAACCGGGTCATCGCGCGCTCTCCCGGCGAACTGGGGCATGATGAACTGTCTGCCACTGCGGGCGCCGAGCTTGGCTGAATGGTGCGCCCCGGATGTACGGGGCACACCGGTATTTTGCGCCGCAGTGCACAAAACGCTTTGGCCGCGCGCCGCTTGCGCGTAGAATCGCCCGCGATTTCCACGCACCCGAGGTCCCTATGTCCAAGCTCGCCTATCGCCGCATCCTGTTGAAACTTTCCGGGGAGGCGCTGATGGGAGATGAGGACTACGGCATCGACCCCAAGATCATCAATCGCCTGGCCCGTGAAGTCGTCGAGGCCCAGCAGGCCGGCGCCGAAGTCGCATTGGTCATCGGTGGTGGCAACATCTTCCGCGGCGCAGGCCTGGCCGCTGGCGGCATGGACCGGGTCACCGGCGACCAGATGGGCATGCTGGCCACGGTCATCAACGCGCTGGCCATGCAGGATGCGCTGGAAAAAGTGGGCGCCAAGGCCCGCGTGATGAGCGCGATCAAGATCAACGACGTGTGCGAGGACTACATCCGCCGCCGCGCCATCCGCCATCTGGAAAAGGGTCGCCTGGTGATCTTCGCCGCTGGCGTCGGCAGCCCGTTCTTCACCACCGACTCGGGCGCGGCCCTGCGCGCCATCGAGATCGGCGCCGACCTGCTGCTGAAGGCAACCAAGGTCGATGGCGTGTACGACAAGGATCCGAACAAGTACAGCGACGCCGTCCGTTTCGACAGCCTGAGCTACGACGAAGTGATCCGTCGTGGCCTGGAAGTAATGGATACCGCCGCCTTCGCCCTGGCCCGCGACAGCGACCTGCCGATGCGCGTGTTCGACATGGGCCAGCCGGGCGAACTGCTGAAGATCCTGCACGGCGAGAACATCGGCACCCTCGTCCAGGGCCGCGACCCGGCCTGAGGCTGAGCGCAAGGCGACCTCCGGGCCGATTCAGGCCCGGCGGCGTCCCGTATTCGCCTATAATCGCCCGATTCCAGTTACATCCAGGACCCTGGCGATGCTCAACGACATCAAGAACAACGCGCAGACGCGCATGGCCAAGAGCATCGACGCTCTTAAGCACACCCTCACCTCGATCCGCACCGGCCGCGCAACGCCGGCCCTGCTGGACCGCGTCACGGTCAATGCTTACGGCAACGCCAGCACGCCGCTGAATCAGGTTGCGTCCATTTCCAACCCCGACGCCCACTCCCTGCTGGTCACGCCCTTCGACAAGAGCATGATCAAGGAGATCGAGAAGGGCCTGTACAACATCGAGCTGACCCCGAACACCATCGGCACCTCGATCCGCGTCAACCTGCCGCCGCCGACCGAAGAGCGTCGCAAGGAACTGGCCAAGCAGGTACAGAAGGAAGGCGAAGGCGCCAAGATCGCCGTGCGCAACATCCGCCAGGATGCGAACAAGGAAGTCGCCAAGCTGCTGAAGGACAAGGTCATCAGCGAAGACGAGAAGAAGCGCGGCGAAGACGATATCCAGAAGTTGACCGACGCCAACATCAAGGATATCGACAAGGTCGTCGCCGACAAGGAAAAGGAACTGATGTCGGTCTGAAGTCGATGCCTTCAGTCCCGCCTCCCCTGCCGGCCGCCCTGCCGCGCCACGTCGCCATCATCATGGATGGCAACGGGCGTTGGGCACAGCAGCGCCGTCGCCCCCGCGTGATCGGCCATCGGGCCGGTGCGCGCGCGGTCAACCGTACCATCGAGCGCTGCCTGGAACTCGGCATTCCCGCGCTGACCCTGTTCGCGTTCTCCAGCGAGAACTGGGGCCGGCCGCAGGAAGAAGTCGATGCGTTGATGAAGCTGTTCCTCGGCGCGCTCGATCGCGAAGTGGACGAGCTGCATCGGCGCGGCGTGCGCGTGCGCTTCATCGGCGAACGCGAGCGCTTCGGCGCCGCCCTGGTCAGCCGCATGCAGCTGGCCGAACAGCGCACCGCCGACAACAGTGCCCTGACCCTGTCGATCGCCGCCAGCTATGGTGGCCGTCAGGACATCGCCCGTGCCGCACGCGCACTGGCCGTTGAAGTGGCCGCCGGCCGCCTGCTTCCCGAGCAGATCGACGAATCCCTGCTGGGGCGACAGGTGGCTCTGGCCGACCTGCCGCCACCGGACCTGTTCATCCGCACCGGCGGCGATACCCGCATCAGCAATTTCCTGTTGTGGCAGCTGGCGTATACCGAGCTGTGGTTCACCGAGGCGCTGTGGCCGGATTTCGACGCCGCGCAGCTGCAGCTGGCGCTGGATGCCTATGCCAGCCGTGAGCGCCGCTTCGGCCTGACCAGCGCCCAGATCGCCGCCCTGGCCACCGAGACGTCCAGCCCATGACCAAGACCCGAGTCCTCGCCGCGCTGATCATGGCGCCGGTCGCCATTGCTGCGATCCTGTTGCTGCCCACGCAATGGCTGGCCGCCGCCGCCGCTGCCGTGCTGCTGATCGGCCTGTGGGAATGGCTGAAACTGGCCGATGTCGAAGACACCCTCGCCCGCACCGTGCTGCTGGTCCTCAACCTGGTGCTGATGGTGCTGCTGGTGTGGGCCGATGCCGGCACCCTGGTGTTGTTCCAGATCGCGACCCTGGTGGGCGTTGCCTGGTGGCTGGGCGCGCTGGTGTGGCTGCGCTTCTTCAACTTCGGCGCGCAGCCCGGCAGCCCGGCGCGCATCCTCAAGCTGCTGGCCGGCACCCTGGCGATCGTGCCGGCGTGGGCGGCGCTGGTACTGATCCATGCCGGCGGCGACCCGCCGGGCCATCAGGGCCACCTGTGGCTGCTGGCCGCGCTTGCACTGGTCTGGGCCGCTGATTCGGGCGCCTATTTTGCTGGCCGCCACTTCGGCAAGCACAAGCTGGCACCGCGGATCAGCCCGAACAAGACGTGGGAAGGCCTGGTCGGTGGGCTGATCGCCGGCGTTGCGGTGGCTGTCGGCCTGGGCTGGCTGGCCGGTATCGATGCCGCGCACCTGCCTGGTCTGCTGATCACCTCGGTGGTGGCCGTATTCGCCTCGGTACTGGGCGACCTGTTCGAAAGCCTGATCAAGCGCCATGCTGGCGCCAAGGATTCAGGCCACCTGATCCCCGGCCACGGCGGCGTGCTCGACCGCGTCGACGGTGTGCTGGCGGCCATTCCGGTGTTCGCACTGGGCAAGGAAATCTTCGGGTTCTGACCATGGATGCTGCTGCAGACCTGCGCCGGGTCGCCGTGTTCGGCGCCACCGGCTCGATTGGTGCCTCCACGCTTGACGTGATCGCCCGCCACCCACTGCGTTACCAGGCCACCGTGCTCGCTGCCGGCCGCCAGGTACAGGCGCTGCTGGCCCTGTGCCGGCAGCACCGGCCCGCGCATGCGGTGATCGCCGATGAAACCCTGTACGCCGAACTGCGTGATGGCCTGCGCGATGCCGGCCTGGCCACCCAGGCCCACGCCGGCCATGCCGCGCTGGACCAGCTGGCGGCCAGCGACGCCTGCGACACCGTGGTTGCCGCGATCGTCGGCGCCGCCGGCCTGTCCTCGACCCTGGCCGCCGCTGCGGCCGGCAAGCGCATCCTGCTGGCCAACAAGGAATCGCTGGTACTGGCCGGCGAACTGCTGACCCGTACCGCCGAACGTGCCGGCGCCGAGATCATTCCGATCGACAGCGAGCACAGTGCGATCTTCCAGTGCCTGCGTTCACGTGATGCCAGCCTCGACGGTGCCGGCGTGCGCCGCATCCTGCTGACCGCCTCGGGTGGACCATTCCGTGGGCGCAGCCGCGCCGAACTGCAGCAGGTCACCCCGGCCCAGGCCGTGGCGCATCCGAAGTGGTCGATGGGGCCGAAGATCTCGGTCGATTCGGCGACGTTGATGAACAAGGGCCTGGAAGTGATCGAGGCCCACCATCTGTTCGGCATTCCCGGCGAGCGCATTGAGGTGCTGGTGCACCCGCAGAGCCTGGTGCATTCGCTGGTGGAGTTCGTTGACGGTTCCACGCTGGCGCAGATGGGCCTGCCGGACATGCGCACCACCCTGGCCGTGGGCCTGGGCTGGCCGCAGCGGATCGAATCGGGGGTGTCCGGGCTGGATCTGCTGACCCAGGGCCGGCTGGATTTCGAGGCCCCCGATACCGACGCCTTCCCCTGCCTGGCCTTGGCATGGCAGGCGATGCGCGCCGGTGGTACCGCCCCGGCCGTGCTGAACGCCGCCAACGAAGAGGCTGTTTCAGCGTTTCTTCAGGGCCGCATAGGCTTCCTGACCATTCCGACGCTGGTTGCTAACGCTCTTTCAACACTGCCGACCGAGCCAGCCGATACACTTGAGGTTCTGTTGTCCGCCGACCAGCGGGCCCGCCAGCTGACCCTGAACGCCATCGACGCCACCTGAACAGCGCACCCATCCCGAATGACGCCGCCGCCCGTGTCCGCCAATGTGAACCTGCATGACTGACTTCATCGGATCGGTCTGGTGGATGATCGTGAGCCTTGGGCTGCTGGTCACCTTCCACGAGTTCGGGCATTACTGGGTGGGACGCCTGTGCGGGGTCAAGGTGCTGCGCTTCTCGGTCGGCTTCGGCCGCCCGCTGTGGTCGCGCCGTGACCGCCATGGCACCGAGTTCGCCATCGCCGCCATCCCGCTGGGCGGCTATGTGAAATTCCTCGACGAACGCGAAGTCGAGGTCCATCCGCACGAGCGCGGCCAGGCCTTCAACCACAAGACCGTGTGGCAGCGCATCGCCATTGTCGCCGCCGGCCCGATCGCCAACCTGCTGCTGTGCATCCTGCTGCTGTGGGCGATGTTCGTGATCGGCAAGCAGGACTATTCCGCCACCGTGGGCCGCGCTACCGGCATGGCCGCCACGGCGGGGCTCGGCAGTGGTGACCGCCTGCTGCGCGTGGACGGCCGCGATGTGATCACACTGGGCGAGGCCAGCATGGCCCTTACTGCGGCGGCGATGGACCGTCGCGACGTGACCCTGCAGGTTCTCGACCCCGCAGACCAACTGCGCTCGCGCACCCTGCCGCTGTCGCAGCTGCCGGCCGGTTTTGATGAACGCCGGGTTCCGATCCTGGCTGGCGTGTACTGGCGTGCGTGGCTGCAGCCGCCACTGGTGGACAACATCGTGAAGGGTTCGGCTGCGGAGGGTCGCCTGCAACCCGGCGATCTGATCGTGGCGATCGACGGCCAGCGCATCGACAGCGTCGAGCAGGCCATCAGCGAAGTGGGCAGCCTCGGCCGCCGCGGCGGCCCGGCGATGGTCGAAGTGCTGCGTGGTGGCGAGCGCCTGGCGCTGGAGATCACCCCGCGCCAGGGCAAGGACGGCAAGGGCCAGCCCACCTGGCAGATCGGCGCCGGCTTTGCCCAGAGCTACAGCCCCGCCTATGACACCCTGCTCAAGTTCGGCCCGCTGCAGTCGGTGACGGTGGCGGTGCGTGAAACCGGCAGGATGGCCGCCGATTCACTGGCCATGATGGGCCGGATCGTCACCGGCAAAGCCTCGCTGCAGAACGTTTCCGGCCCGGTCACCATTGCCCGGGTCGCCAATATTTCGGCCAAACGTGGCGTGGATTGGTTCATCCAGTTCCTCGCGCTGCTGTCGCTGAGCCTGTGCATCATCAACCTGCTGCCGATCCCCATCTTGGACGGCGGCCACCTGCTGTATTACCTTATCGAGTTGGTCAAGGGCAGCCCGCTGAGCGAGCGTGCCGTCGCCGCCGGCCAATACATCGGCCTGGCGTTGCTGGCCGGGCTGATGGGATTGGCGTTCTACAACGACATCCTCGGCTTGGTCCCGCGATGAACTTTTCCATGTTTTTGCCGTCTACAGCGTCGGCATCCCTTACCAATGAAATCGACCTTCCTACCGGACGTGACATGACGCGACTCCCCAATCGCCGCCTGCTGGCCCTCGCCCTCGCCGCCGTCACCGGCGCTCCCGCCCTGGCCCAGGCAGCCGAGCCCTTCACTGTCAGCGACATCCGCGTCGACGGCCTGCAGCGCATCAGCTCCGGTACGGTGTTCACCTACCTGCCGGTCGAGCGTGGCGAGACGGTCACAGACAGCAAGGTCGGCGAGACCATCCGCGCCCTGTACAAGACCGGCTTCTTCGAAGACGTGCAGCTGGATCGCCAGGGCAGCATCCTGGTGGTGACCGTCAAGGAACGCCCGGCGATCAACAAGCTGACCGTCACCGGCAACAAGGACATCAAGTCCGACCAGCTGCTCAAGGGCCTGTCCGACATCGGCCTGACCGAAGGCGGCACCTTCGATCGCCTGAGCCTGGATCGCGTGACCCAGGAACTTCGCCGGCAGTACAACGATCGTGGCAAATACACCGTCGACATCACCCCGACGGTGAGCCCGCTGGACCGCAACCGTGTCGACATCGCCATCGCGATCAAGGAAGGCAAGGCGGCCAAGATCCGCCACGTCAACATCGTCGGCACCGAGAAGTACGACAGCAAGGACATCCTGGAATACTGGGAGTCCAAGGAGCACAACTGGGCGTCGTGGTACCGCCGTGACGACCAGTACTCCAAGGAAAAGCTGTCCGGCGACCTGGAAAAGCTCAACTCCTGGTACCTGGACCGCGGCTATGTCGACTTCAGCATCGACTCGACGCAGGTGTCGATCAGCCCCGACAAGCGCGACATGTTCATCACCGCCGGCGTGACCGAAGGCGACCAGTACAAGATCTCCGAGATCAAGGTCAGCGGCGATACGATCCTGCCGCAGGAAGACGTCGAGCGCATGGTCGTGCAGAAGTCCGGCGACACGTTCTCGCGTGCGCTGCTGGAATTCAGCTCCGACTCGATCACCAACTCGCTGTCCAACATCGGTTACGCCTTCGCCAAGGTGAACCCGATTCCGACCACCAACCGCGCCGAGCAGACCGTGGCGGTCAACATGCAGGTCGTGCCCGGCCCGCGCGTGACCGTCCGCCGCATCATCTTCAAGGGCAACACCCGCACCTCCGACGAGGTGATGCGCCGCGAAATGCGCCAGTTCGAGAACAGCTGGTACTCGCAGGCCGCGATCGACCGTTCCAAGATCCGCCTGCAGCGCCTGGGCTACTTCGAAGGTGTCGAAGTGGAAACCCCGGCCGTCAGTGGCAGCAACGACCAGGTCGACGTCGTCTACAACGTCAAGGAAACCACCTCGGGCAGCTTCGTGTTCGGCCTGGGCTATTCGCAGTCCTACGGCATGACCACCTCGGTGCAGCTGTCGCAGAACAACTTCCTGGGCGGCGGCAACCGCGTGTCGGTCGAAGCCTCGCGCAGCAGCTACCTGCAGCGCTACGGCTTCAGCTACACCAACCCGTACTTCACCGATGACGGCGTCTCGCTGGGCTACAACCTGTCCTGGCGCGAACTGGACTACTCCGACTTCAACACCGCGCAGTACAACAGCACCAATGGTTCGGCGCAGGTGGTGTTCGGCGTGCCGATCACCGAGACCGACACCGTCTCGCTGATGTTCGGCATCGACAGCAACCAGATCACCACGTATGCGGGCTCGACTCCGAAATCGATCATCGACTACATCGATGCCGTCGGCAGCCGTACCTTCCATGCATGGCGCACGGAGCTGGGCTGGGCGCGCGACTCCCGCAACGACTACTTCATGCCGACCCGCGGTACCTACCAGCGCGTGGGCCTGGAAACCACGCTGCCGGGTTCGACCATCGAGTACTACAAGCTGAACTACCAGATCAGCAAGTACTGGCCGATCATCCCCTCGCTGGTGATCAACACCCGCGCCGAAATCGGCTACGGTGATGCCTACGGCAACGACAAGACCCGCGTGATCGACAACGGCGACGGCACCACCCGCACCGTCACCGCCTCGGGCCTGCCGTTCTACGAGAACTTCTACGCCGGTGGTACCAACTCGGTGCGTGGTTTCGAGGACAACACCCTCGGCCCGCGTGAAGTCACCAGCGGTTACCCGAACGGCCAGCCGCTGGGTGGCTCGCTGAAGACCGTCGGTTCGGTCGAAGCCTACTTCCCGCGCCTGTTCGACAGCCCGTCGGCCCGCGTATCGGCCTTCGTCGACTTCGGCAACGTCTACAACGGCACCGACAATTTCAAGGCCAACGAGCTGCGCGTGTCCACCGGTGTGGCCCTGCTGTGGCGCGCCCCGGTCGGCCCGATCTCGATCAGCTACGCGTTCCCGCTGAAGAAGAAGGACGGCGACGAGGTCGAGCGTCTGCAATTCACCTTCGGTGGCCAGTTCTGAGGAACGACGTTTCTCAGAACTGATCCACCTCCGGTGAATTGCCCGCGCATTTCACCTATCCCCCGCGCCGCTGGCGCGCCCCCCTTGACAGAAGGGGGGCTCTCCACCAGACGGGTATCGGATCGCCGGGCATTGCCCGGCGTTTTCGTTTAGACGGGTTGGCGGAAGGGAGCGCTCCGCTCTTGATCTTTCCTGTTTTTCCGTGGCTGGCACTCGCGCCACGCCGTCGGAGGGCGGACGGGTGGGGCCTGCGAGGGTGTGAGCCGCATGGATGCGGCGACCAAGGCTACATGGACGTACTTGCGCCGTCCCTCGCGGGCCCCACCCGTCCGACCCAGCCCACCGGCCTGACTCTGCCAGCCGCGAGGGGCCCCGCCGTTGGCAGCAGAACCGCCCCGCATGACCGCAATGGCGTCACACGTTAAACTCCCGCCGTGAATACTCCTACCTACACCGCCCAGCAACTCGCCGATCAGTTCGGCCTGCAGGTCCATGGCGACCCGAGCACCGCCATCCATGGCGTGGCCACCCTCGCCCATGCCGGTGCCGGCCAGCTGACCTTCCTCGCCAACCCGCGCTACCGCGCCCAGCTGGCCGACAGCCAGGCCGGCATCGTGGTCCTGCGCGCCGAGGATGCCGACGCAGCTCCCGGCACCGCGCTGGTTGCCAAGGATCCCTACACCACCTTTGCCAAGATCGGCGCGCTGTTCGACATCGCCCCGACCCGCCCGCCCGGCATCCACCCCAGCGCGGTGATCGATCCGCAGGCGCAGGTCGCCGCCAGCGCCCACGTCGGCCCGTTCGTCACCATCGGCGCACGCAGCGTCATCGGCGAGAACTGCATCATCGGCGCCGGCAGCATCATCGGCGAAGACTGCACCCTCGACAGCGGCTGCGAGCTGATCGCCCGCGTCACCCTGGTCACCCGCGTCAAGCTGGGCAAGCGCGTGCGCATCCATCCCGGCGCCGTGCTGGGCGCCGATGGCTTCGGCCTGGCAATGGACGCTGGCAAATGGATCAAGGTGCCGCAGCTTGGCGGCGTGCGCATCGGCGACGACTGCGAGATCGGCGCCAATACCTGTGTTGACCGTGGCGCGCTGGAAGACACCGTGCTGGCCGAGGACGTCCGCCTGGACAACCTGGTGCAGATCGCACACAACGTACAGATCGGCGCCCACTCGGCCATCGCAGGCTGCACCGGCATTGCCGGCAGCGCCAAGATCGGCCGTTACTGCCTGCTCGGCGGCGCAGTTGGCGTCGTCGGTCATCTCGAAATCTGCGACAAGGTCGTGATCACCGGCAAATCGGTGGTCCGCAACTCCATCACCGAGCCGGGCGAGTACTCCTCCGGCACGCCCCTGACCGACAACCGCACGTGGCGCAAAAACGCCGCGCGCTTCAAGCAGCTCGATGCACTGGCCCGTCGCATCCTGTCTGTGAGCAAGGAGAAAGAATGAGCCAGCCCCAGACCCTGCCGGACATGGCGCAGATCCAGACACTGCTTCCGCACCGCTACCCGTTCCTGCTGGTGGACAAGGTCGTAGCGATCGACTACGAAAAGCGCACGATCGTCGCGACCAAGAACGTCAGCATCAACGAGCCGTTCTTCCAGGGCCACTTCCCGGGCCAGCCGATCATGCCCGGCGTGCTGATCATCGAAGCCATGGCCCAGGCCGGTGGCGTGCTGACCCAGTTGACGCTGGGCCGCGATGCGCAGTCCAAGCTGTTCTACATGGTCAAGGTCGACAAGGCCCGCTTCACCAAGCAGGTGGTGCCGGGTGACGTGCTGGAGATGCACGTGGAGATCAAGCGCGTGATCCGCAACATGGCCGTGTATGACTGTGTGGCCAAGGTCGACGGCGAAGTCGTCGCCTGCGCCGAGGTGCTGTGCGCCGGCACCCGCGAATGACCCTGGCTGGAGGACCGAGATGAGCGACAACGCCCCCCTGATCCACCCTACTGCCGTGATCGATCCGTCGGCGCGCCTGGCCGACGATGTCCGCGTGGGCGCGTTCACGATCATCGGGCCGGACGTCGAGATCGGTGCCGGCACCGAGGTCGGTCCGCACTGCAGCGTGCACGGCCCGACCCGGATCGGCCGCGACAACCGTTTCATCGGCCATGTCGCGGTCGGCGGCGAACCGCAGGACAAGAAGTTCGCCGGTGAGCGCACCGAACTGGTGATCGGCGACCGCAACGTGTTCCGCGAGTTCGTCACCCTCAACCGTGGCACCGGCGGCGGCGGTGGCATCACCACCATCGGCGATGACAACTGGATGCTGGCCTACACGCACGTGGCCCACGATTGCCACGTCGGCAACTTCTGCGTGTTTTCCAACAACACCACGCTGGCCGGCCACGTGACTGTGGGTGACTACGTGATCATCAGCGGCTTTGCCGGCGCCCATCAGTTCTGCCGCATCGGTGCGCATGCCTTCCTCGGCATGGGCGCGCTGACCAATGGCGACGTCCCGCCGTTCACCATGGTCGGCACCGACTCGCTGGGCCGCCCGCGCGGCATCAACAGCGAGGGCCTGAAGCGCCGCGGCTTCGACCCCGAGCGCATCACCGCCATCAAACGCGCCTACCGCACGCTGTACGTGGCGGGCCTGCCGCTGGCCGAAGCCAAGGCACAGCTGGCCGAGCAGGCGCGTGACAGCGACGACGTCAAGTCGATGCTGGACTTCATCGAACACGCCGAGAGGCACCTGCTGCGATGAGCAGCGCGACCGGCCAGGCGCCGGCCGGCGCCGACGTGATTTCGCTGGCCTCGATGGCCGGCAGCGTGCCTGCCCATCGGGTGCTGAGCGACCGCCCGTTGCGGATCGCACTGGTCGCCGGTGAAGCCTCCGGCGACCTGCTCGGTGCGGGCCTGATACGCGAACTGAAGGCCCGCTTCCCGCATGCCGAATTCGCCGGCATCGGCGGCGATGCGATGCGCAGCGCCGGTTGCCAGACCTGGCACGATGCCAGCGAACTGGCGGTGATGGGCCTGACCGAAGTGCTGCGCCATCTGCCGCGCCTGCTCAAGCTGCGTTCGGCGTTCCGCCAGCGTGCGCTGGAGTGGCAGCCGGATGTGTTCATCGGCATCGATGCTCCCGACTTCAATCTGGGCATCGAACGCTGGTTGAAACAGCGTGGCGTACGCACCGTGCACTACGTCAGCCCTTCGGTATGGGCATGGCGCGAAAAGCGTGCCGAGAAGATCGGTAGCAGCGCCGACCTGGTGCTGTGCCTGTTTCCGATGGAGCCACCGATCTACGCCAAGCACGGTATCGATGCGCGCTTTGTCGGCCATCCGATGGCCGATGACATCCCGCTGCATGTCGACCGTGAAGCGGCCCGGATCGAGCTCGGACTGCCCGCCTCGGCCAAGGTGCTGGCCGTGCTTCCCGGCAGCCGCCTGGGTGAGATATCCAAGCTCGGCGAAGCCTTCTTCGAGGCCGCATGGCAGGTGTCCGAGCGCATTCCCGGCCTGCACGTGGTGGTCCCTGCGGCCAATGCGGCCTGCCGGCGCCTGATCGAAGAACAGCTGTCACGCTCGGCACTGCCGGTGGCCTATTCGCATGTACTGGACGGCCAGGCGCGCAACGCGATGATCGCCGCCGACGTGGTGGTGCTGGCCTCTGGCACCGCGACCCTGGAAGCGATGCTGGTGAAGCGGCCGATGGTGGTCGGCTACCGGGTCAACGAACTGACGTACCGCCTGGTGAAGGCGCTGGGGTTGATCAAGGTCGACCGCTTCGCCCTGCCCAACATCCTTGCCGGGCAGGATCTGGCGCCAGAACTGATGCAGCACGACTGCACGCCGGAAAAACTGGCTGCGGCCGTCCAGCAGTGGTTCGACCACCCGCAACGGATCGCCGACCTGCAGGGAACCTACACGCGCCTGCATGAACGCCTGCGTCGCAACGCATCGGCGCGCGCAGCCGATGCTGTCGGCGAACTGCTGGTCTGCGGCCAGGAAAAAGCATGAGCCGCCGCCACGCCGCGGCGGCCAGTCTGGCCCTGTTCGATGGCGCCGCGGTGATCGACCCCGGCCACCGCATCGCCGGTGTCGACGAAGCGGGTCGGGGGCCGCTGGCTGGGCCAGTGGCGGTGGCAGCGGTGGTGTTCGATCCGCAGCGGCCACGACTGAACGGCCTGGATGATTCCAAGCAGCTGACCGCGGCCCGCCGCGAGCAGCTGCACGATCGCATCCTCGACCGCGCCCTGGCCTGGCACGTGGTGCTGGTGGACGTGGAAGCCATTGATCGCCTGAACATCTATCAAGCCACGCTGCAGGGCATGCGCGATGTCGTCGCGGCGGTGGCCCACGTGGCCGGCTTCGCCCGCATCGATGGCAACGTGGTGCCCAAGGGGCTGGTGCTGCCGGCGCAGGCGCTGGTCGGCGGCGATGGCATCGACCGCGCGATCATGGCGGCCTCGATCCTGGCCAAGGTCTCGCGTGACCGCTACATGCTGGACCTGCACGCTCGCCACCCGCAGTACGGCTTCGACCAGCACAAGGGCTACGGCACCCCGGCGCATCTGGCCGCCCTGCGTGAACACGGCCCGTGCGCGGAGCACCGGCGCAGCTTCGCCCCGGTGCGCGAGTGCCTGGAGGCGCCGCCGACGTCGGCCATCGACATCGCGATTGCCTGAATCGCCTGAACGGCCGCTGCAATCCGTCTGGGGGAACAGTCCCCCTGAGTCAGGGGGACGCGCCAAGGGCGCGGGGGTCTGGAAGCATGCTGAGAAGGGGCCCGCGGTTCGCCTGCGAACCGTGGGAAGCGATAGCGCGAATGCGATATCGCGCACCGTCAAGTCCTTGTCGCAACCCCCTGCCCTCGCTACCCTGACCGGGCACTCCAGCGCTTCCCGACCCCGGCGACGATTCCCGCGTCTGCACCCGGGGCCTGCGCGCTCCAACCTGGTCCGGCATGTCCAACTCCCGCTTCGTACATCTCCACGTCCACACCGAGTTCTCGCTGGCGGACTCGACCATCCGCGTGCCGGCCAAGCCGGACCAGGCTGACCCGAAGAAGGCCAAGCAGGCCAACCTGCTGTCGCGCTCGGTCGAGCTCGGCCTGCCTGCGCTGGCGGTGACCGACCTCAACAACCTGTTCGCCCTGGTCAAGTTCTACAAGGCCGCCGAAGGCGTGGGCATCAAGCCCATCGCCGGCGCCGACGTGATGATCGCCGAGGAAGGCCAGGACCCGTGGCGGATGACCCTGCTGTGCCGCGACCGCGAAGGCTATCTGAGCCTGTCGCGGCTGCTGACCCGGGCATGGATGGAAGGCCATCGCCCCGAGGGCGGCGTGGCCGTGCATCCGGACTGGCTGAAGGCCGGCAACGCCAGCCTGTTCGCCCTGGCCGGCCGTGACAGCCTGGCCGGGCGGCTGGCGCTGGATGGCAAGCATGACCTGGCCGAACAGCAGCTCGCAGACTGGCAGCGCGTGTTCGGCGACGGCCTGCACCTGGAGCTGACCCGCACAGGTCGCGACGGCGAAGAAAGCTTCAACCAGTTCGCGCTGATGGCCGCCGGCCAGCGCGGGTTGCCGGTGATCGCCAGCAACGACGTCCGCTTCCTGTCGTCGTCCGATTTCAGCGCGCACGAAGCACGCGTGTGCATCTCCACCGGCCGCGTGCTGGATGACCCCAAGCGCCCACGCGAGTACAGCGACCAGCAATACCTGAAGTCGGCCGAGGAGATGTGCGCGCTGTTTGCCGACATCCCCGATGCGATCGACAACACGTTGGCGCTGGCCGAACGCTGCAACATCGAGATGCGCCTGGGCACCTACTTCCTGCCCGACTATCCGGTGCCCGACGAGGAGACGCTGGACAGCTGGATCCGCAGCGAATCGCGCAAGGGCCTGGCCGCGCGCCTGGAAAAGAATCCCATCGCGCCCGGCATGACCGCGCAGGATTACAGCGACCGCCTCGAGTTCGAGCTGGACACCATCATCAAGATGGGCTTCCCCGGCTACTTCCTGATCGTGGCCGACTTCATCCAGTGGGGTAAAGCGCAGGGCATCCCGATCGGTCCGGGCCGTGGTTCCGGTGCCGGCTCACTGGTGGCGTGGGCGCTGCAGATCACCGATCTGGACCCGCTGCCGTACAACCTGCTGTTCGAGCGCTTCCTCAACCCCGAACGCGTGTCGATGCCCGACTTCGACATCGACTTCTGCATGGACCGTCGCGACGAAGTCATCGACTACGTCGCGCGCAAGTACGGCCGCGAGCGGGTCAGCCAGATCATCACCTACGGCACCATGGCGGCCAAGGCGGTGGTGCGCGACTCCGGCCGCGTGCTCGGCTTCCCCTATGGCCTGGTCGACGGCGTCGCCAAGCTGATCCCGAACATCCTCGGCATCTCGCTGAAGGACGCGATGGGTGAGGGCAAGGACAGCGAGATGGCCTCGCCCGAGCTGATCCAGCGCTACCAGAGCGAGGACGATGTCCGCGATCTGATCGACCTTGCGCGGCAGCTGGAAGACCTCACCCGCAACGCCGGCAAGCACGCCGGCGGCGTGGTGATCGCGCCCGAACCGCTGGCCGAGTTCTGCCCGCTGTTCGCCGAACACGATGAAGATGGCCGCGGCAAGAATCCGGTCACCCAGTTCGACAAGAACGACGTTGAAGAAGTCGGCCTGGTGAAGTTCGACTTCCTCGGCCTGCGCACGCTGACGATCATCGACTGGGCGGTGAAGGCGATCAACAAGCGCCACGAGCGCGCCGGCGTTCCGCCGGTGGACATCACCCAGCTGCCGCTGGACGATGCGCCCACCTACAAGGACATCTTCGCCTCGGGCAATACCGGCGCGGTGTTCCAGTTCGAATCCTCGGGCATGCGCCGCCTGCTGAAGGACGCCAAGCCCGACCGTTTCGAAGACCTGATCGCGCTGGTGTCGTTGTACCGCCCCGGCCCGATGGACCTGATTCCCTCCTTCGTCGACCGTAAGCACGGGCGCGAAGACGTCGAGTATCCCGATCCGCGCACCGAGCGCATCCTGCGTGACACCTACGGCATCATGGTGTACCAGGAGCAGGTGATGCAGATGGCGCAGATCGTCGGTGGCTACTCGCTGGGCGGCGCCGATCTGCTGCGCCGTGCGATGGGCAAGAAGGTGCCGGCGGAAATGGCCAAGCACCGCGAGATCTTCCGCGAAGGTGCGGCCAAGGACGGCGTCGGCGAAGCCAAGGCCGATGCGATCTTCGACCTGATGGAGAAGTTCGCCGGCTACGGCTTCAACAAGTCGCATGCCGCTGCCTACGCCCTGGTCAGCTACCAGACGGCCTGGCTCAAGCGCCATTACCCGGCCGAGTTCATGGCAGCGACGCTGTCTTCGGACATGGACAACACCGAAAAGGTGGTCGGCTTCCTGGACGAGGTACGCAACCTCGGCCTGACCGTGCTGCCGCCGAAGGTGAACCAGTCCGCCTTCATGTTTGAAGCAGCCACGCCGGACACGATCCAGTACGGCCTGGGGGCGATCAAGGGCGTCGGCCAGGGTGCCTGCGAAGCGGTGGTGGAGGAGCGCCTTCGCGGCGGCGACTACACCGACCTGCTCGACTTCTGCACCCGCATCGGTTCGGCCAAGCTCAACCGACGCACGCTGGAAGCCATGATCAACTGCGGTGCGCTGGATGAGCTGGGCCACAACCGTGCCTCGCTGATGCTGCAGCTGCCGGAAGTGATCAAGGCCACCGAACAGATGGCGCGCGAGCGTGCGTCCGGCCAGAACTCGCTGTTCGGCGGCCCCGAGCCAGGCGTACAGGCCATCCACCTGGAGCTGCAGGAAACCGACGAATGGCCGTTGCTGCAGCGCCTCAACGGCGAGCGCGACACGCTGGGCTTCTACCTCAGTGGCCACCCGTTCGACCCCTGGCGCGATGACGTGCGCGATCTGGTCGGTACCGACCTCGGCTCGGTGGAAAAGATCTGGAGCGCCAACAGCAACAGTGGTGGCGGCGAGAAGCGCTGGCGTCCGGAAGTGCAGACCGTGCTTGCCGGCCAGGTGGTCGGCGTGCGCCGCAAGGGCGAGAGCCAGATCTTCATCCAGCTGGAAGATGGCCGTGGCCGCGTCGAATGCAGCGCGTTCTCCGATGCCATGGCCGAGTTCGGCCACCTGATGACCAAGGACCGCATCCTGGTGGTCAAGGGCGGCCTGCGCGAAGACGAATTCAATGGTGGCTTCGCCTTGCGCATCCGCCAGTGCTGGGACTTCGACGAGGTCTGTGCGAACTACGCCACGCGCCTGTCGCTGCGGCTGGACCTGCGCCAGCAGCGGCCGGTGTGGGAGCGCATCGATGCCCTGCTCGACCGTCATCGCCCCGGCCGCACGCCGCTGCGCCTGGACCTGCTGCTGAAGGGCCCCGATGGCGGCGGCATCGCCGGCATGCTCGATGTTTCCGGGCAGAGCGCGGTGCGCGTCGATTCCCGGTTGATGGAGGCGCTTCGCGCCGAACCGGCAGTACGCACGCTGAAGGTGCGCTACAGCCCGCCATGGGCCAGCTGAGGCTGGCCGAACCCCCGTTTCCGCTTTCCCGCCGCATACGTCAAGGACGATTGTCCGCAATGAAGAATCTGTTGCTGTCGATGGTGGCCGCGCTCGCGCTGGCCGGCTGCTCTTCCAAAGTCGATTTCGAGATCGACAACCCGACCGATACGCCCCTTGCCATCAGCATCGATGGCAAGGACCTGCCGGTAGCCGCACATGCGTCGCGCCCGGTCAGTCTGGCGGCCGGCGAACATCGCCTGCACACCGAACGCCTGGGTGAGGTGCGCTTCATCGTTTACGCCGGCGGTCATGGCGGCCTGATCAACCCAAGCCTCAGCGAGTACGTAACCGCGCGCGAGATCTATGTGACCGACGACAACAAGCTGAAGAACTTCGGCGTCAGCGGCCCGGGCATCGAACTGGGAGGCGTCGAATTCAAGGGGCCGTTCGAAAAGCAGCATGGCCTGTTCATCGAGAAGACCTGGAACTTCGGCGTGCATGAAGCGTTCCCCGAGGAACAGCTGGTTGCCCATGTCGATTCGACCGGCGGCAGGATCAGCACCAAGATCTTCACCGCGCCGGCGTTCATCACCTATGTCGAGGCTGGCATGGGCGAGCCCGGTGCCTACAAGCGCGAGCAGCCCGCCGGCTATGTCGCCCCCGTCTTCACCCTGGACACTGCACCGGCGGCGTTGCCGACGCTGGATCCCGTGTTCGAAGCCCATGCCGGCCCCCTGCGCGATGTCTACGCACGCTGGCTGAAGGCCACCACCGCCAGCGAGCAGAAGGCCCTGCGCAAGCAGGACACGCAGGCACAGATAGCCTTCACCCTTGCCACCGCATCGCTGGGCGCGAAGCTGCCAGTCGCGGCCAACAAGGCCTACAACGACTTTGTGACCCAGCGCAGCACGCTGATGGCCCGCAGCGCGCTGGTCCTGCCCTGAACCGGCGACCGGCGGCCTGACTGGCGCCGCCCGCCCCCACTGCGCTACCGTCGGTTTCCAGACGAAGGCGTACGGGCCGTTCCTGCGCATTCGGCTAGAATTCCCCTCTTCTTTACACGACGGCTTCCGATGAATCCGAACTACCTCGACTTCGAGCAACCCATCGCCGACCTGGAAGCCAAGATCCAGGAACTGCGCAACGCCAGTGCCGGGCCGGCGGTCAATGTCGAGGCCGAAGTGCACGCGCTGCAGGACAAGCTGCGCGTGCGTACCGCGCAGATCTTCCGCAACCTGACCTCGTGGCAGGTGCTGCAACTGGCCCGCCATCCGTCGCGCCCGTACACCGCCGACTACATCCGCATCATCTGCGATGAGTTCCAGGAACTGGCCGGCGACCGTGCCTTCGCTGACGACAAGGCGATCATGGGCGGCCTGGCCCGCATCAATGGCCGCTCGGTGATGGTCATCGGCCACCAGAAGGGCCGCGATACCAAGGAAAAGATCAAGCGCAACTTCGGCATGCCCAAGCCCGAAGGCTACCGCAAGGCGCTGCGCCTGATGAAGATGGCCGAGCGTTTCGGCCTGCCGGTGCTGACCCTGATCGATACCGCCGGCGCCTGGCCGGGCATCGATGCCGAGTCGCGCGGCCAGTCCGAAGCGATCGCGCGCAACCTGATCGAGATGGCCGAGCTGAAGGTGCCGATCATCTGCACCGTGATCGGTGAAGGCGGCTCCGGCGGCGCACTGGCGCTGGGCGTGGGCGACCGCACCGTGATGCTGGAATACGCGGTGTACTCGACCATCACCCCGGAAGGCTGCGCCTCGATCCTGTGGAAGGACGCCGGCAAGGCCAAGGACGCCGCCGAGCAGCTCGGCCTGACCGCGCCGCGCCTGAAGGGCCTGGGCCTGGTCGACAAGGTCGTGCGCGAGCCGACCGGCGGCGCCCACCGCAACCCGACGCAGATGGCCAAGCGGCTGAAGGCCGTGCTGCTGAACGAGCTGGAAGCGCTGGATTCGCTGTCCACCCAGGAGCTGCTGGACCAGCGCTACAAGCGCCTGCGCAGCTACGGCACCTACGAAGCTGCGTGATCGCTTCCTGACGTCGGATACGCAAAGAGCCGGGCAGACGCCCGGCTCTTTTGTTTGCGCCCTGACGGCATCCACGCATCGCGTGGATCTACCGGGTGCAGCTGCGGCTTTTGACGTTCGGGTCCGCCATGAGCGAGCCGAGCATCGCAGGGGAATCAGGGGCGAAGAGGCGCCGATGTTTGAGCGCAGCGAGTTCGGCGTCGTCCCCTGATTCACCGAGAAGCGCAGGGAACCGGCGCGCAGCGCCGGCGAGCGTTCGGCGGCGTGTTCTTTGGTTACTTTCTTGCACGAGCAAGAAAGTGACATGTTCGAACGCGCGGGATCTCAGAACGGCTTGGCCAGCACCAGCCAGACGATCGGGATGAAGGCCAGCAGCGGGATCTCGTTGATCCAGCGCAGCGCGCGCGAGGACGGCAGCGCCCTGCCCTTGGCCACACCCTTGAGCAGGCGTCCGATCCAGATGAAGTACGCCAGCAGCACCACCACCAGGCCCAGCTTGGCATGCAGCCAGCCCGCCCCGTCCTGGGCGACCATGGTCGGGAAATCCGGAATCACCTTGTAACCCAGCCACAGCACCAGGCCGAGCACGAATGCCAGGCCGAACATCGAATGGCCGAAGCGGTACAGGCGCATGCCCATCAGCTGCAGGCGCTCGACCACCGCCGGCTGCCCCGCCGTCTCGGACAGGTTCACCAGGATGCGCGGCAGGTAGAACACCGTGGCCATCCACGCCACCACGAACACGATGTGGAAGGTCTTGACCCAGTAGTAGCTCTGCATGCGCTCGCTCCGGCGGCTGGCGTGGATGTCCGCCATTCTCGCATGTCGTGATGAGGCCACCGCATGCGCAACCGCCGCGACACATCGACGCATGGTGTGCTGCAACGCCGTACGATAGGCGCCGATTTCACGACCGCAGCCGAACGCCATGGACAAGACCTACGACGCCGCCTACTTCCAGCGCTGGTACCGCCGCGCCGACATCGGTGGCAGCGCGCGCCTGGCGCGCAAGGTCGCCCTCGCCGTAGCGACGGCCGAGTACTACCTGGAACGACCGATCCGCAGCGTGCTGGACATCGGCTGCGGCGAAGGCGCCTGGCGCGCGCCGCTGCTGAAACTGCGTCCGAAGGTCGACTACCTCGGTTTCGACAGCAGCGAGTACGCTGTGCGCCGCTACGGCCGGACCCGCAACCTGCACCTGGCCAGCTTTGGCGATTTCGCCTGGCTGCGACCCTGCGCCCCGGTCGATCTGCTGGTCTGTTCGGACGTGATGCACTACGTGCCCAACCGCGAACTGCGCGCGGGCCTGGCCGGTGTCGCCGAGCTGACCGCAGGGGTGGCGTTCCTGGAAACCTTCGCTGCCGAAGATGAATTCGAGGGCGACCATGACGGCTTCCAGTCGCGTCCGGCCCGCTGGTACCGGCGCGAGCTGACGCGCCAAGGCCTGCAGGCAGTCGGGTCCCACCTCTGGCTGGGGCCAGCACTGGCCGGTGAAGCAGCCGCGCTGGAGCAAGCGGCCCGCTGAATAGGGCCAGTGAGTCTGCTTAACGTCCGGGACAGTCGGATGCGCTATGCTGCGCGGCAACATAAGACCATACATATTCGGTCGGCATGCTCTATCAACTGCACGAACTGACCCGCAACCTGCTCGCCCCCTGGGTGCACCAGGCCCAGGCCAACGCCAAGTTCTTCGCCAACCAGGGACACTGGTGGTCGCAGATGCCCGGCGCTGATCGCCTGGCGGCGGTCAATGAGCTGTTCCATCGCATCGGCAAGGATTACGAGAAGCCCGAATGGGGCATCAACGAAATCGAAGTCGAGGGCGAGCGCGTGCCGATCGTGGTGCACGAGGAACTCAGCAAGCCGTTCTGCAAGCTGCTGCGCTTCAAGCGCCACAGCAATGAAGCCGACCAGCTGCACACCATGCTCAACCAGCCGTTCGTGCTGGTGGTGGCGCCGTTGTCGGGCCATCACGCCACGCTGCTGCGCGACACCGTGCGCACGCTGCTGCGTGACCACCGCGTGTATGTGACCGACTGGGTCGACGCGCGCATGGTGCCCGGCAGCGAAGGCGAGTTCGGGCTGGACGACTACATCGCCTACATCCAGGAGTTCATCCGCCATCTCGGCGTCGAGCGCCTGCACGTGGTCAGTGTCTGCCAGCCGACCGTACCGGTGCTGGCCGCAGTTTCATTGATGGCCAGCCGCGGTGAACCGACGCCGCGCACGCTGGTGATGATGGGCGGCCCGATCGATGCGCGCTGCAGCCCGACCGCGGTCAACAATCTGGCCACGCAGAACCCGCTGTCGTGGTTCGAGAACAATGTCATCCACACCGTGCCGGCCAGCTATCCCGGTGCCGGTCGCCGCGTGTATCCCGGCTTCCTGCAGCACGCAGGCTTTCTGTCGATGAACCCGAGCCGCCACTTCAGTTCGCACTGGGATTTCTACACCGACCTGGTGAAGGGCGACCTGGAGGATGCCGACGCGCATCGCAATTTCTACGACGAGTACAACGCCGTGCTGGACATGCCGGCCAAGTACTATCTGGACACCATTTCCGTGGTGTTCCAGGACTTCCTGCTGCCGCGTGGCGAATGGGTGGTCAACGGCGAGAAGGTCGATCCGTCGGCGATCCGCGATACCGCACTGCTGAGCATCGAAGGCGAGCTGGACGATATCGCCGGCCTCGGCCAGACCGAAGCGGCGCAGTCGCTGTGCACCGGCATTGCTGCTGACCGCCGCGAGCATTTCATCGTCGAAGGCGCGGGCCACTACGGCATCTTCAGCGGCCGCCGCTGGCGCGAAGTGGTCTACCCGAAGGTGCGTGACTTCTTCGCCGCGCATGCCGAAGCACCGGCAGCGAAGGCCACGAAGAAGAAGAGCAACGTCACCCCGCTGCGCCGCAAGGCGGGGTAACCCCGCTGGAACCGGGGTCGGATCCCTTTCCCACGGAAAGGGCTCTGACCCCAGCGCGAGCGGATGCAGGGTCAGAGCCCTGTTCTGCGAACAGGGATCCGACCCCTGGCCTCCTACAACCGCACCAGCAGGTTCTTGGCCAGCATGCCGTGCAGCTTGCCGATGCCGCGTGCCAGGTGCATCGTCAGCAGCAACAACAACACGCCCACCGCTGCAACCACGATGGCCACCAGCGGCGACGCCGCCAGCGGCAGCACGTTCACGTCGTCGATATAGATGCCGGGGATATCGCCACTGAAGATCGCCGCCACCGGTGCCCAGATCAAACCCAGCGACAGCGACAGCAACGTCACCGCGATGGTGAAGTAGATGATGCCGAGCGGCAGCATCAGCACGAAGTACAGCAGGGTCAGCCAGGTGCGGCCATCGGTGAACATGTCACCGATACGCTGCAGCCAGCTGCGGCTGCGGTCGGTGTACTGCGGCCGACGCGGCATGCGCTCGCCCAGCAGCGCTTCCACCAGCCGCCCCTCCAGCAACGCCAGTCCACGCACCGAGCCGAAGAACAGCACGGTCAGCGGAACGCCGATGATCAGGATCAGCAGGCCCAGCGACAGCGACAGGCCGGTGACCACCCAGGTGAAGAAGAAGATGCCGGTGGCCAGCGACAACAGCATGTAGCACAGCGCGCCGTAGGTGTGCGGGTCGGTCACCACGCCGAAGAAGCGCGCCAGCAGCGAACGCTGCACGGGCGCTGCCGGCTGCGCCGCCGGCGCAGCACCGCTGGCCTCGGCCGCTGCACGCAGCATCGGGCCCGTGTCGGCCCGCGGCGTACGCAGCGCGCGGTTCACCGTGAGCTCGGTTTCGCGATAGATTTCCGCCACCTCGTCCGGTGCACCGTAGCTGCCGGCGACGTCGGCGATGACCTCGGCTTCGCTGCGGCCGGGTTGCGCTGCCAGTTCAGAGCGCAGGTATTCCTCAGCGTCGTACAGGGCGTCCTGCACCATCGCCGGATCGGCACCGTCCAGCGCCGCACGCAACTGCGCCAGATACTGCGGAATGGTGCTGGGCAGACTGTTGCCTGCCAGGTTCAGGTCGTTCATTGCGGTACCCCCTCCAACACGGAATCGACGGAATCACGGGTGTCACGCCAGGCCTGGCGCCATTGCTCCAGCACCTCCCGGCCACGCGCGTTGATGCGGTAGTAGCGGCGCGGCGGCCCGCTGCTGGACGGTTCCACATGGCTTTCCAGCAGGCCGGCGCCCTCCAGGTTGCGCAGTACCGGGTACAGCGCGCTCTGCTTGCCGCTCAGCACGCCCTCGCCCACCCGCTCCAGCTCCTTGGCAATGAGGTAGCCGTACAGCGGCTCCCCGGCCCGGGCCAGCACCGCCAGCAGGGCCAGCGACACCGTTCCGGCGCTGAGCTCCTTCTGGAACTTCTTCAGGTGGACATCGTCCTCGGACATGACCGGCCCTCCACTACGTTGAAGTCCACAGTAGTGCGAAGTTCGGTATAGCGAATGTGTCGTTAGTCACTCTGCCGGTTGGCGAGGGTCGGCCGACCATCTGGCCGGCAGGCCCATTGGCTTGCTTGCCCCTCTGCGAGCCGCGGCATACCGTCGTCTTCCAACAGCGCAGCGGCTGATCCAGCTCCTGCGAGCACGACGATCCCGGGACTATCCACTTATGACTGAGTTTTATTATTGCGACTTCTGGTTTGGCGCAAAGAAGTCCGCCCGAAACATAATCAGTGAATCCGAAGCCAAATCGAGACATGAGAGCCAGGCTCGCTATACGGTTCTCGTTGGCTCTCCCACCACGCCATCAGTGATTGTCGATGTGCTGTTGGACAAAGACATGATTGGCGTCGACTTTCTGGATGAACATCTAAGGGAGCGCCTGACGTATCAGTTCCAGCAAGTAGCACCGGGAAATCTGTTCCTGAGCATGGCGGTACATAGAACGTTCGCTGAAAAGAGTGACAGCATTGCTGAAGGAACCTGCTATATCTTCAACGAAGATGGTCGGCTCTTCATAGAGAAATTCTCGCCCCATCATGTGGAAGAGTGTTCAACTACGCACGACCCAATAGGCAACTACGAGCCTGTACCTGTCTTCGGCCATTACTCCGGTCTAATTGCAGAAGAAAGATAGACGTTGATGCCAGGCCGATTGGATCGGCCAAGAGGCGGCGCGCAGGCTGACGCGAATGCCCCGCATGTCACTTGGCGATACGGTATCTCGTCGCGCAGAATCGAAGCCTCGTTCATGCTCCGGGGATCCCATGCCGCACCGTCGCCGTCTTGCCCTGACCACCCTCGCCCTGGCCTGCCTGCTGCCCGCCCTGGCCAGCGCCGCCACGCCCTACCGCAGCCCGCAGCAGATCCTCGATGCCTCGGCGGCCAGCGACTGGCGCACGCCGGACCCGGCCAACCTGCTGTACATGGACCTGCCCGCCGGGCGCGTGATCATCGAGCTGGCGCCGCAGTTCGCCCCGCGCCATGTCGCCAACATCCAGACCTTCGCCCACGAGCACTTCTGGGACGGCACCAGCATCTACCGCTCGCAGGACAACTTCGTGGTGCAGTTCGGCGATGCCGACGCCGATGACGCAGCCAAGGCCAGGCCGTTCGGCAGCGCCGCGCGCAAGCTGCCGGCCGAGTTCGAGCGCGCCAGCGCCGGCCTGAAGGTCAACGTGCTGCCGGATCGCAATGGCTGGGCCGCGCAGACCGGCTTCGTCGATGGCTTCCCGGTCGGTCAGGACCCGCAGGCCGGCAAGGCCTGGCTGGCGCACTGCTACGGCATGCTGGGCGCCGGCCGCAGCAACGAGGAAGACAGCAGCATTGGTGCCGAACTGTACGTGGTGACCGGCCAGTCACCGCGCCAGCTGGACCGCAACATCACCTTGGTTGGTCGCGTGCTGAAGGGCATGGAACTGCTCAGCGCAACGCCGCGCGGACCGGCACCGATGGGCTTCTACGCCGACCCGAAGCTGCGCACGCCGATCGTATCGATCCGCCGTGCCAGCGATGTGCCGGTGGCCGAGCGCACGCCCATCCAGGTGCTGCGTACCGACTCGAAGACCTTCATCGATACGGTGGAGGCACGCCGCAATCGCGTGGATGATTTCTACAAGCGTCCGGCGGGGCATATCGACCTGTGCAATATCCCGGTGCCGGTGCGGTAGGTGCCTGGCTTCCTGCGCGTGGCGCGTGCTGAAGGTGCTTCACTGTTCATGGGCGTTACTTTTCTTTGTACGCAAAGAAAAGTAACCAAAAGAAACGTTCCGCCGGCCGCGAGCCGGTGCTGCGCACCGGTACCCTGCGCTCCTCGGCCCGTCGAGGGACGGCGCGGGAACTCGCTGCGCTCAAACACCCGCGTCTCTTCGCCCTCGCCGGACCTGCGGTGCTCGGCTCGCTCAAGGCGGACTGGAAGATCAAGACCAACAGCAAGAGCATCCACGCATGGCGTGGATCTACTGGGTACAGCTGCGGCCTTTGATCTTGGGTCCGCCTTGAGCGAGCCGAGCATCGCAGGGGAATCAGGGGCGAAGAGGTGCCGATGTCCTGTAGAGCCGACTGTTAGTCGGCTGACTTCTGCGCACCGTCCCCTGATTCACCGAGAAGCGCAGGGGACCGACGTGCGAAGCACGGCGGCTCGCGGCGGCGGCGTGTTTCTTTGGTTACTTTCTTTGCACGAGCAAAGAAAGTGACACCTCTCCGCAGGCGCGGAAAAGGGCTGCCGGGCAGCGCCCGGCACTAGCCGTGTGTCGGCGCCCTCAGCCCTTCTGGCTGACGGCCACGCTACCCAGAATCAACGCACCGGCAATCAACATCTGCACCGTCACCGCTTCGCCCAGGAACAACCAGGCAAACGCCGCACCGAACAACGGAACCAGGTAGGTCACCGTCGATGCACGCGACGGGCCGATGCGACCGATCAGGCGATAGAACATCAGGAAGGCGAACCCGGTGCAGACCACGCCCAGCGCGATCGCCGCGCCCCATGCCTTGCCCGGAATCGGCCCCTGCGGCAGATGCGTGAGCGCCATCGGCAACAACCACAATGAGGCGCACGACAACGTGGCAGCGGCGGCCGCAGCCGAGGGCAGACCGGTCATGTGCCGCTTCACCAGGTTCACGCCCAGGCCGTACAGCAGGGACGCCGCCGCACCGGCCAGCACGGCCGTGCCGATGCTCAACCCCGAGATCTTGGCCGTGGCCAGCACCACCACGCCGGCAAAACCGACCAGCAGCGCGCCGGCACGGCGCACACCGATCTTCTCGCCGAAGAACAGGAACGCGATCAACGCGGCGAACAGTACCGTCATCGCATTGCAGATCGCCCCGATGGCGGCCGGCGCACGCTCTGCGGCGTAAGCGAACAGCACGAACGGCAATGCCGAATTGACCAGGCCGATCGGTGCCAGCCACAGCCAGCGGCGCGGCGGAAACTGCGCGCGTGCGCGCCACAGGAACGGCAGCAGCACCAGTGCGCCCAGCACCAGCCGCACCTCGACCAGGGCGAACGGGCCAAACGAGGGCACCGCCACCCGCATGAACAGGAACGAACAGCCCCAGATCGCGCCGAGCAGGGTCAATTCCAGGGGTGTGCGCCAATCTCGCTCGTTCGCCTGGGGTATCGCATTCATGTGCTGTGTCCGTCCGCCATCGCGGTGCTGGTCTGGCCACACAGGATCGACCGCAGACGCCCGCTGCACAAGCGCGTAGTATCGCTGCCAGCCACAAATATGGCTTGAGGCTGGACATGCTGCTACGCCCTTCCCTGCTCCCCGCACTGGCCGTATTCGCGGTCGCCGCGCGCCACCAGAACTTCGCTCAGGCGGCGCAGGAACTGCATCTGACCGCCAGCGCGGTCAGCCATCACGTGCGCCGCCTGGAAGAGGTGCTGGCCACGCGCCTGTTCCTGCGTCATGCGCGCGGGGTACGCCTGACGGCCGAAGGCCGGCAGTTGGCCGACGCCGCCAGCGCCGCGTTCACCGATGTCGCCGCCGTCGCCCACCATCTGCAGCCGGACGCGGACAGCGTGCCGCTGCGGATCGCTACGCTGCGCTCCTTGTCGTATTGCTGGTTGCTGCCGCGGTTGCCGCGTTTCACCCAGGCCCATCCACACATCCGCATCGAACTGCACACCGGCAGTGGGCTGGACCGTTACGATGAAAACGGCCCGGAGGTCGGCATCCGCTATGGACTGGGCCAGTGGCCCGGACTGCACGCGCAGCACCTGATGGACGACAACCTCTTTCCCGTTGCGTCCCCGGCGTTGCCCGGTGTCGAAGCACTGGAAGACCCGGCACGCATCGCCGGATTGCCGCTGCTCAGTGATCTGTCACCACAGGGCTGGCGCGACTGGTTCCGCCACGCCGGCGTGCGCCCGCCGTCGCCATTGCCGGCGATGCACACCTTTGCCGACAGTACCGACGCGATGCGCGCGGCGGTGTATGGCATGGGCGCGGTGCTTGCCCGCACCCACGTCGCCCAGCCCTATCTGCAGCGCTATGAGCTGGTGCGCCTGCCTGGCCCTGCCCTGAAGGCACGCTACGCCTACTATGTGGTGCACGCCGAAGGGCGGCCGCCCAGCCCTGCCGCGCGGCTGTTCATCGACTGGTTGCTGGGCCAGGCGCAGGACGAACGCACGCCGGTTCCCGCGTTGCCCGATAGCCTGCTGGGGCGCCCGAGCACACCCGGCTGACTGCGCCCTCACCCGGTCTTTGCCCGGCGCTGGCTAGGCTGCAGACGAACCCCACAACGTGCTTCCGCCATGGCCCTGCTGCGACTGCGAATTACCGGAACCGAAGACGATGCCCGCTCCATCAGCGACCTGCTGCTCGGCCTGGAAGGCATCGAACACGTCGAAGAGACCGACGACCTGATGCCGCACATGGATGACGATGATTCCAGCTCGGCCGGACTGTCCGACGACATCGGCCCGGGCACCCACGAACTGGAAGTGGAAGTGGGCAACGAAAGCACCGCACAGAAGGTGCGCGATGCAGTGCAGGAACTGGCGCTGGAACTGGATGTGTTCGTCGAATACGAGACCGACGAAGGCTGATCCGCAGGAATGCCGGCCAGCGGCCGGCACTACCTGTTCCGGTCAGGTTTTCGGCGGCAGCTTACGGCGGCGACGACGGATCAGTGCGCGGACGATCCAGGCCATCACCAGCGCCACCAGACCCACCGGCAGCAATGCCGCCGCTGCGCGGATCAGGAATGCCACGCTGGTGCTGAGGATACTGCCCGACTCGCTCAGGGCTTCGCCGATCTCGCTGCGGCTGCGCTGGCCCGAGGTGGTATCGAAATGCATCGTCACCAGCTGCGTATCAATGCGCCTGCGCTGCTGGGCGGCGTCCTTGGTGGCCTGCTCCACACCCGCCTCGATCTCCGACAGGCGCGTAGTGATCGCCATCAGGTCCTCGATCTTCAGATCACCGCGGTCCTGGTAGGACAGCAAGCGCGCGTGCTCCTTCTCCAGCCGGGCCTTGGTCAGCGCGGTGTCGGCCACCTGCTGGGCCAGGTCCTCGGCACGCGTGTTGCGCGCCTGCAGCTTGCCACCTTCGCCGGCCAGGCCGATCAGCGATTCCACGCCCTTCGGCGCGATGCGTACCTTGACTTCGCCACTGGGCTGTTCGCCACTGCGCTGATCCACCTGCAGCACCGCGCACTCACCGAACTTCGCGTTCTGGCACGCCTGTGCGACCTGCTGGATACGCGGCGCGATCTGCGCCGCTTCCAGCTGCACCTGCACATCGTGTTCATAGGCCAGGAAAGCGCCTTCAGGCGAGGCTACGCCCGCTTCGGCGGCACCACCGGCATCGGCGGCGCTCTCACTCTGTTTGGCACAGGCAGCCAACACCAGCAGCAATGCCGGCACGATCAGCACGCGCGTCCACACGCGGCGTGCGGTCATCGCGACGCTCCGTCGAACGCGGTGATCGACAATCCAGCCAGCTCAACCTGTGGCAGGCAGCGCACGTTGATCGCCACCATCGGCAGGCCACTGCGCGGATCCACCGCCTCGCTGTACGGCGCGGTGCCGCACGCGCGGCAGTGATGGTGATCGATGTTGTGGGTGTTGAACTGGTAGGTCGCCACGTCGGCGATATCGGTGCCCAGCTGGAACGCCTCGCGCGGGGCGAACCAGAGCAGGCTGCCGCGGCGGCGGCACATCGAGCAGTTGCAGTCGATGACGTCCTTGATGGGGACATCAGCCCGCACGGTGAATGCGATCCTGCCGCAATGGCAACTTCCCTGGTATTCCATGTCCTGCGCTCCGCTGGAGGGTCCTTGTGTGCGCCCATGGTAATCCTATGGCACGGGGACAAAGCAGCCCCGGGGGCCTATGCTCGTGGATTGACCCCGTACAGGAATGCCGATGCGCCCGCATCTTCTTGCCCTCGCCCTCGTCGCCGCCCTCGCCGGTTGCCAGCCGGCCGATGCCCCGACCAACGGTTCCACCCCGGCCGCCGGCCAGCAGGCCGGTGATGCGGCGGTCGATGCCGCCTTCGCCGACCTGTCCAAGCGCGCCCTGGACACCTGGATGCAGCTGTCCCCGGTCAGCGCCACCCAAATCGGCGACCACCGCTATGACAGCGAGATCGACGACCTGAGCGCGGCCGGCCAGCAGAAGACCGTGGACGCCTACAAGGGCCTGCTGGGCGAGCTGGACAAGATCGAGGTGGCCAAGCTGGGCCGCGAGAACCAAGTGGATGCCGCGATCCTGCGCAACCAGCTGCAGTCGGAAATCTGGAATGCCGAGGTGATGCAGTCCGGCAAGTGGGACCCGCAGCTGTACAACGGCATTGCCGGCAGCGCGATCTACGGCCTGATGGCGCGCGAGTTCGCACCACTGCCCGATCGCCTGAAGTCGGCTACCGCGCGCATGGAAAAGCTGCCGGCGATCTTCGCCCAGGCCCGCGAGAACCTGGATCCGGCACGCGTGCCGAAGATCCATGCCGAGACCGTGGCCAAGCAGAACAAGGGCATCCTCAGCATCGTCGATACCTTCATCACCCCGCACATCGGCGAGCTGCCGCAGGCAGATCAGCAGCGCCTGCAGGCCGCCATCGACGGCCTGAAGAAGGCCGTGGACGAGCAGCAGACCTGGCTGGACAAGACCCTGGTGCCGAACGCCAAGGGCGACTTCCGCATCGGTGCGGAAAAGTACGACCAGAAGCTGAAGTTCGCGCTGAATTCCTCGCTGTCGCGGCAGGAGATCGGTGAGCGTGCACGCGCCGAACTGAAGCGCGTGCGCGAGGACATGTACGGCATCGCGCAGACCGTGCTGAAGGACAAGCCGGGCGCACCGGAAATGCCCGCGCAGCCGAGCGACGAGCAGCAGCAGAAGGCGATCGAGGCCGCGCTCGAGCTGGCCTACGCCGACAAGCCGGCGCGCGACAAGGTGGTCGACGATGCCAAGGCCGCACTGGAGCAGTCCACCGCGTTCGTCCGCGAACACGACCTGATGACCCTGCCGGACGCGCCGGTGGACATCATCCTGATGCCGGAATTCCAGCGTGGTGTGGCCGTGGCCTATTGCGATTCACCGGGCCCGCTGGACAAGAACCTGAAGACCTTCTACGCCGTCTCGCCGATTCCCGATGACTGGAACGACAAGCAGGTCGATTCGTTCCTGCGTGAGTACAACTCGCGCATGATCCATCTGCTGAGCATCCACGAAGGCACCCCGGGCCACTACCTGGAAGGCTGGCATTCGGCCAAGTTCCCCTCCACCCTGCGTGCGGTGCTGCGTTCGGGCCTGTTCGCCGAAGGCTGGGCGGTCTACACCGAGCGGATGATGCAGGAGCAGGGTTATCTCAACAACGATCCGCTGTTCCACCTGGTGCAGCTGAAGTTCTACCTGCGCACGATCTCCAACGCGATCCTCGACCAGGGCGTGCACGTGGACAACTGGGATCGCGAGAAGGCGATGCACCTGATGACCCACGACGCCTTCCAGCAGGAAAGCGAAGCCTCGGGCAAGTGGGTGCGCGCGCAGCTGACCTCGGCTCAGCTGCCGACCTACTTCGTCGGTGCACAGGAACACTTCGACACCCGCAAGGCGATGCAGGACAAGCTGGGCGACAAGTTCAACCTGAAGGCCTACCACGACCAGATGCTGTCCTACGGCGCACCGCCGGTGCGTTTCGCGCGCCAGCTGATGCTGGACCAGCCGATCGAGTGATGGATCGGGTGTGAGCTGAACGCAAACGGCCCGGGGAGACCCGGGCCGTTTTCATCTGTGTTGTACGGCATCCACGCGTGGCGTGGATCTACTGTTGCTCAGCCACCGTCCGGGGGCCGTCATTGATCGGCTGCCACGAACCCACCGGTCTGCCGCGCCCACAACCGCGCGTACAGGCCGCCGGCCTCGATCAGCTCGGCATGGGTACCGGTCTCGACGATGCGGCCCTGGTCCATCACCACCAGCCGGTCCATCCGCGCGATGGTCGACAGGCGATGGGCGATCGCGATCACCGTCTTGCCACCCATCAGTTCGTCCAGGTTGTCCTGGATCGCCGCTTCCACTTCCGAGTCCAGCGCCGAGGTCGCCTCGTCCAGCACCAGGATCGGGGCGTCCTTCAGCAGCACGCGGGCAATGGCGATGCGCTGGCGTTGGCCACCGGACAGCTTCACGCCGCGTTCGCCGACGTGTGCGTCGTAGCCACGACGCCCTTCGCCGTCGACCAGCGTATCGATGAACGCCTCCGCGCGCGCCTTCGCCACGGCCGCGCGCAGTTGCGCGTCGGTGGCGTCGGGACGGCCGTACAGCAGGTTGTCGCGGATCGAACGGTGCAGCAGCGAGGTGTCCTGGGTCACCACACCGATCTGATGGCGCAGGCTTTCCTGGGTGACGTAAGCGATGTCCTGGTCGTCGATCAGGATGCGTCCGCTTTCTAGGTCGTACAGCCGCAGCAACACGTTCACCAGGGTCGACTTGCCGGCACCGGAGGGGCCGACCAGGCCGATCTTCTCGCCCGGCTTCACCACCAATTCCAAGCCAGCAATCACGCCGCCCTTCTTGCCGTAATGGAAATGGACATCCTGGAAGTGCACACCGCCACGTGTCACCTGCAGCAGCACCGCATCCTCGCGGTCCTGCACGGTCAGCGGCTGGGCGATGGTGGTGATGCCATCCTGTACGGTGCCGATGTCCTCGAAGATGCCGTTGATGGTCCACATGATCCAGCCGGACATGTTGTGGATGCGGATCACCAGACCGGTCGCCAGGGTGATCGCGCCGACGGTGATGTGCCCGCCGTTCCACAGCCACAGCGCAAGTCCGCAGGTACCGGCGATGAGGAACCCGTTGACGATGGCGATGGTCAGGTCCATGCCGGTGGTGATCCGGGTCTGTGCGCGGTGCTTGACCGCCAGTTCCTGGATCGAATCGGCCACGTAGGCCTGTTCACGGCCGCCGTGGGCGAACAGCTTCAGCGTGGGAATGTTGGTGTAGCCGTCGACGATGCGCCCCATTGCCTTGGAGCGCGCCTCTGACGCGATCCAGGCCCGTTCCTTCGCGCGCGGCACGAAGTAGATCATGATCACCACGTAAGCCAGCAGCCAAAGGATCAGCGGCACCATCAACCGCCAGTCGGCCTGCGCGAACAGGTACAGCGCGGTGCCGGTGTAGACCACGATGTACCACAGCGAATCGACCATCTGCACCGCCGACTCGCGCAGCGAGGTGCCGGTCTGCATCACCCGGTTGGCCATGCTGCCAGCGAAGTCGTTCTGGAAGAAGCTCAGGCTCTGCCGTACCACGTAGTTGTGCATCAGCCAGCGCGAACGATTGCTCAGGCCCGGCACGATGGCCTGATTGACCAGCAGGTTGTGCAGGCCGACCAGGATCGGGCGCGCGATGACGGTGATGAACAGCATCCAGCCCAGGGTATCGGCATGGCGCTGGAAGAAGTCCGCGCCGGGCTGCTCGGCAACCATGTCGACAATGCGACCAAGGAAATCGAACATCGCCACTTCCACCAGCGCCAGCAGCAGGCCGGCGATCAGGGTGGCCAGCAGCACCGGCCACACCGGCCGCAGGTAGTGCAGGTAGAACGGCACCACGGTGCGCGGCGGCATGCGCCCGTCAATGGGCGGAAACACCGGGATCAGGGATTCAAACCAACGGAACATCGCATTCCCTCGCCATCAATAGCCGGCAAAGTATCCCACGCCTCGTGTGTACGCCGGCCGACGATCTCCCCCGGTTCCGGTACGCTCTGGTAGTCGCCCACCTTGGTGGGCGCTCTACCGCATGCCGACCAAGGTCGGCATCTACCGGGCCGTGGGGGTGAACAGCAGATCCTGGAAATCGAAGCTGAAATCGGTCAGGTCGGAGATCGGCTGCATGCGCACCTCGCGCACTTTTCCATCCGGGTCCAGGCTGAAATTCACGAACGCATCGGCATTGAGCGAGCGGTCGTCCCAGCGCACGATGAAGGTGTCGTGCTGCCAGTGTTCCATGCGACCACTCAGCTGTGCGGTCTTCGCAAAGCGCAGGCGCAGGCCCTTGCCTTCTGCCGTCACCACCATGTCGCCATACCAGCGGTCGCGGTAGGTGGCCGCATACCCGGCCAGCGGCAACGACGGCCTGCTGCCCTTGTCACGCTCGGCCTGGTGCTTGGCCCACGCTTCGTCGGCCTTGTCCTGGCCCTTGGCCACGCCCTTGGCATAGGCATCCACCCAGTCGTGCTTTTCACCGCCCAGGTAGGCATCCAGCACGCTCAGCGTGATCGCATTGAAGGCTGCACCCACTTCCTGGTTGGTCAGCACCACCACGCCCAGCTTCTCGCCCGGCACCAGCGTCAGCCGCGAAACCATGCCTGGCCAGCCACCGGTGTGCCAGACCAGCTTCTGCCCGCGATAGTCGCTCAGGCTCCAGCCCTCGCCATAGCCGGCAAAGTTGGCCCGCGCCGGCGCCAGCTCCGGCACGCTCGGCGCCGGAATCGTCTGCGGCGTGATCATCTGCCACATCTGCTGCTGGCTCTTGGCAGTGAACAGCGCAGTGCCATCGGCCAGCTTGCCTTCGGCCAGCTGCACCTGCATCCAGCGTGCCATGTCGTGGGCACTGGAATAGATGCCACCGGCACCGGCGTTGTTCGACCAGGTCAACGGCGCAACCGTCCGCAGATCCTTGAAATCGTACTTGGCGTGACCGACCGCAGCGTTGTCGCCGGCCTTGAGGTGATCGGCGTTGTAGCGCGTGCCGGTCATCCCGACCTTGTCGAAGATGCGCGTCTGCAGGAACTGCTGGTAGCTCATGCCCGAGACGTGCTCGATCACCTGCTGGGCGACCGCATACAGGATGTTGTCGTAGGCATAGCGCTCGCGGAAACCACCTTTCAGCGGCACCTGGCCGAGGCGCTGCACGACGTCGGCATTGCTGTAGGAGGTGGTCGGCCAGAACAGCAGGTCGCCTGCCCCCAGGCTGAGTCCGCTGCGATGTGAAAGCAGGTCGCGGATGGTCATCTGCCCGGTCACGAACGGATCGGACATGCGGAACGATGGCAGGTGGTCGATCACCTTGTCGTCCATCTTCAGCTTGCCGTCCTCCGCCAGCAGATTCAGCGAGGTGGCGGTGAAGGCCTTGGTGTTGGAGGCGATGGCGAACAGGGTATCGGCCTCGACCGGCGCCGGCTTGCCCAGTTCACGCACGCCCCAGCCACGTTCCAGTACCACCTGCCCGTCCTTGACCACGGCCACGGCGATACCGGGCACGTCGAACTGCGCACGCACGCGCTCGACGGTCGCATCCAGTTCCTGCAGCTGCTGCGGGGTCGCCGCATTGCCCATGGTCGTGCACGCAAGCAGCACGGCTCCTCCGATCCAGGTTTTCATCCAGCACCATCTCCGAACAGGGGTAGCGGCCATGTGCAGGCCGTCACCGGGGTTTCGCGCGATGGTAACGGTCCCGGGTGCAGCCTGCCCTGTGCCATAGGAGGGGTGTCATGGGTGCGAACGGCCAGAGCAGCAACGGCTCCGCCATCATTCCGTGCCTGCGCTACCGCGATGCGTTGGCCGCCATCGACTGGCTGCAGCGCGCGTTCGGTTTCCACGCGCAGGCCGTCTATGCCGACGGCGATACGGTGCACCACGCACAGCTGGTGTTCGGCCAGGGCATGATCATGCTCGGATCTGCCAGCAACAGCGGCGAATGGGCGAAGCTGGCAGTGATGCCCGATGAGGTTGGCGGCCGGCAGACCCAGAGCGCCTGCGTGATCGTCACCGATGTCGACGCCCACTACGCCCGGGCCCAGGCCGCGGGTGCGCGCATCGTCATCGACATCGCCGACCAGGCCTACGGTGGAAGGGGCTATGCCTGCGCCGACCCGGAAGGCTACCTGTGGTGGTTCGGCAGTTACGATCCGTGGCGGGCGGAACACTCGCAATGACGGCACGATCAGCATCTGCGCTGCCGGTGCGCTGCGGTATCGGCGGCTGGGTGTTCCCGCAATGGCGTGGCGGCGCCTTCTATCCTCCAGGATTGATCCAGCGCGAAGAACTGGCCTACGCCAGTCGCGCGTTGCGCTGCATCGAGATCAACGGCACCTTCTACCGCACCCCGACAGCGGCCCAGTGTGCGCAATGGGCCGCGCAGACACCGGACGGCTTCCGCTTCTCGATGAAGGCGCCGCGCCATCTGGTGCAGCGCCGGGATCTGTCGTCCACGGTCGAGGCGGCTGGCTCGTTCCTGCAGGCAGCCATCGCTCTCGGCGACAGGCTCGGCCCCTTGCTCTGGCAGTTCGACCCGCAGCACCCGGCCGATGCCGAGGCGCTGGACACCTTCATGGCACGGCTGCCACAGCAACTGGATGGAACGGTGCTGCAACATGCGCTGGAGGTACGCAACGCCGGCGTCCATGGGCCGGAACTGGTCGAAGCGGCGCGCCGGCATGGCGTGGCCCTGGTGATCGAAGACAGCGACGAGTCACCGTTGCACGGCGACATCACCGCCGGCTTCGTCTATGCACGGATCAAACGCAGCCAGGCCAGGCTGACCGAAGGTCTTCCCCTGCCGATGCAGCAGCGCTGGGCCGGTCGCGCGCAGTGCTGGGCCCGAGGCGAGATAGTGGACGACCTGCCTTGCCTGGCCCCATCGGCCCCTGCCGCGCCGCGCGAGGTCTACCTGCTGTGCATCGGCGCCGGCAAGGCACGCAACCCAGCGGCGGCGATGGCGCTGCAACGGCTCATCGACGGCGCCAGCGATCCACGGCCCACAGCAGTGTCCAGCCCAGCACAAACACCCCGCCGACGCGCAGCACGCTGAGGCCGAACGCACGCGAACCGATCCGCTGCACTTCCAGGAACGGATACGGTGCGCTGCCCAGCCACGAGGCCGTGAGCATCGCCCAGCCCAGGTAGGCCAGCGGCACCAGCAGGACAGCGCCCAACGCACGCCAGCGCAGGCCACCATGAGGCAGCAGCCCCACCCAACCAGCCAGATACAGCAGCGGCACCACGTAGTGCAGACCGGCATCGGCCCACCATTGCAGGCCAGTTGGCTGCCACAGCCCCTGCAGCGCCAGCAGATAGATCAGGCCGGTGACGCCGATGCACAGTGCAAGGGTGGCGGCCACCGTCGGTCGCAGGGCGCGGCCGCGGCAGAGCCATACGCAGCCCAGGCACACGGCCAGATTGCTGAGGATGGTGAAGTAGCTGAGGAAGCGCAGGCTCGCCACGCCGATGCCCAGGCTGGCACCCACACCGCGCAGCAGCAGGGCAAACTGCAGCAGCAGCGATGCGGCCGCGACCAACGCGGTCAACAGCGCCCAGCCGCGCAGCAGGAAAAAACGGGCAGCAGGCATGCACGGCTCCCTCGTGGCAACGCCGCGAGCATGCCACAGGCATCGCCCGCCGATGCGCCTTGCCTCACAATACGCCGATGAGCACACCCGACACCCGCAAAGCCCTCTGGCAGATCCACTTCTGTGTCCTGCTGTGGGGCGTCACCGCCATCCTCGGCAAGCTCATCACCCTGCCGGCGCTGCCGCTGGTGTGGTGGCGGATGTTGCTGGTGGTGGCAATGCTGGCACTGCTGCCGCGGGTCTGGCGCGGCCTGCGCACGTTGCCGCTGCGGCTGGTCGCCGGCTATGCCGGCATCGGCGCGCTGGTCGCGCTGCATTGGCTGACGTTCTATGGCGCGGTGAAGCTGGCCAATGCCTCGGTTGCCGCGACCTGCATCGCCCTGGCACCGGTGTTCACGTCGATCATCGAACCGTGGGTGGCCAAACGCCCGTTCCAGATGCGCGAACTGGCCTTCGGCCTGGCCGTGCTGCCCGGTGTCGCGCTGGTGGTGGGCGGCGTGCCCGACGGCATGCGCATGGGCGTGCTGATCGGCGCGCTCTCGGCCTTGCTGGTGGCGGTGTTCGGCTCGCTCAACAAGCGTATGGTCAGCCATGCCGATCCGCTGACGGTAACCGCGCTGGAGCTGGGCGCCGGCACCATCACCCTGACCCTGCTGGCACCGCTGATGCCGTACCTGCTGCCGGCACTGGCCAGCCCGTTGTGGATCGTTCCGGATCTGCACGACGGCATCCTGCTGCTGGTGCTGGCCGGTGTCTGCACGCTGCTGCCGTTCGCTTTGGCCCTGGTCGCGCTGCGCCATCTCAGCGCCTACACCGTGCAGCTGGTCACCAACCTGGAACCGGTCTACGCCGTGGTGCTGGCCGTGGTGCTGCTGCGCGAGCAGCATGAAGTCACCCCGTGGTTCTACCTGGGCGTGGCGATCATCGTCGGTGCCGTGTTCCTGCATCCGCTGCTCAACCGCCGCAAGCCCGTGCAGCATCCGGAGATCCTCGGCACATCCGAAGCGCGCAACATCGCCGATTGAGTGCGTCCGCGCATTGCGCGGATTTTCCCGGTACCCGTCTCAGCGCTGCGGCCAGTGCCAGGCCGGCGCATCCAGCAGACCCTGCCCACTCAGCAGCGTCCGCCCATGCTCCTTGTGCAGGTGCATCGAATGGCATTGCGGCGCCTGTTCCAGCGCGGCGATCAAGCGCGTGGCATGCGATACGACCCAGACCTGGCTGCGCGCACTGGCGGCGATGATCAACCGTGCCAGCGCCGGCAGCAGATCCGGATGCAGGCTGGTCTCCGGCTCGTTGAGCACCAGCAGTGGCGGTGGCCGTGGCGTATGCAGCGCTGCGGCAAGCAACAGGAAGCGCAACGTGCCATCGGACAGTTCGGCCATAGACAGCGGCCGCAGCAGACCGGGCTGGTGGAAGCGCAGCGCGAGCCGGCCATCCAGTTCCTCGAAGCTGACCGTCGCCCCGGGGAATGCATCATCGATACTGCGCGCCAGCGCCTGCGGATCGCCGATTTCCAGAATCGTCACCCACGCGGCGGCAAGGTCGCGGCCGTCGTGGTGCAGCACCGGGGTACGGGTCGCCATCGCCGGTTGTCGCGCCGGCGCATCGGCATCGCTGCGGAAGTGGTCGTAGAAGCGCCAACGCCGGATGTACTCGCGCAAGGTGATGGCTTCCGGCATGCGCTGCGGATCGCCCACCTGGGTGAACAGGCTGTCGAACAGCGAAAGATGGTCGTCCACCAGGTCCCAGCCGCGCGCGTGCCGCTGCCGCACCAGCGCACCGCGGCGGTCGACCAGCAGATTGGCGCTGCGCAGGAACGGGCCCGCCCAGATCGCTTCGGCCTTGATCTGCGGATCCAGCGCGAAGGCCGATCGACTCGGCGGCGGATAGCCGAGGTCGATGGCGTAGCCGAATTCATCGGTGGCAAAGCCCAGTTTGAGCCCCACCGATTCCTGCCGCGCCCCGCCCTGCAGCGGGATCTCGCCAGCCAGCACGCGGCGGTCGATCTTTTCCGGTCCGGCCCACAGCGCCGAACCCAATCCACCCTCCCGGGCGAGCACCGCTGCAACGCCACCCTGCGCGGTTTCCGCCAGCAGGCGCAGCGCGCGGTACAGGCTGGATTTGCCACTGCCGTTGTCGCCGGTGACGACGTTGAGCCGCTGCATCGGCAGCACCAGCCCATGCAGTGATCGGTAGTTGGCGATGGCCAGGGTCTGCAGCATGGTCGACGTCCTTGCAGTGAGACGTTGAGGGTGCCGTACGGGTTTCGCAATGGCTGCGACTGCATGCAATGCAATGCCCGGGCAATACACACAGGGCGTGGATCTACTGGTGCATCCACGAGCGTTCGCGTTCGGAATCGAGGGCCCGGTAGCGTTACAGCGCCTCCAGGTGCAGGGCTTCGTTGGCGGGCCTGTCGGGCTTGAGGATGCAGCGTCGCGTTCCGGCAGGTCACCGCAAAGCCGAACTGATGCAGGCGCGCAATCTGCTTTCTGGTAGTGCCGGCCGCTGGCCGGCAACCGTACAGCGCCAGGCTGCCGGCCAGCGGCCGGCACTACCTGCAGTTCGTTACCAGTCCTGCTGCTGCGGCAACAGGCCGTGCAGCTCCTGCTCGGTCAGGTTGCGCCACTGGCCAGGCTTCAGTGCACCGATCTTGATGTTGTCGATGCGCACCCGGCGCAGCTGGGTCACGCGGTAGCCGAACTCGGCCGACATCAATCGGATCTGCCGGTTCAGGCCCTGCTGCAGGGTGATGCGGAAACCGAACTTGGCGATCCGCGAGGTCTTGCACGGCAGCGTCATCTGGTCATGGATGCGCACGCCGCGGGCCATGGCGCGCAGGAATTCGTCGGTGACCGGCTTGTTCACCGCCACCAGGTATTCCTTCTGGTGGCCGTTTTCGGCGCGCAGGATCTGGTTGACGATGTCGCCGTTGCTGGTCATCAGGATCAGGCCTTCCGATTCCTTGTCCAGGCGGCCGATCGGGAAGATGCGCTGTTCGTGGCCGACGAATTCGACGATGTTGCCCTTCACCGTGCTTTCGGTGGTGCAGGTCACGCCTACCGGCTTGTTCAGCACGATGTACACGTGGCGGCGGGCGCCCGGCTTGCGGGCAGTGCGAACGCGCAACGGCTGGCCGTCGACCAGCACCTTGTCATCCTCGCCGACCACCGCGCCGGTGCCGGCGGCATGGCCATTGACGGTGACCCGGCGGGCGGTGATCAGACGATCGGCCTCGCGACGGGAGCAGAAGCCGGTGTCGGCGATATATTTGTTGAGTCGGGTGGTCATCGCCCCATTATCCGGCATCGCCGCCCTTCCCGCCTCATGCCGTGGTCAACGGATCTCCGGTCTCGCCATCGAACACCCGGTTGCGGCCGCTGCGCTTGGCCACGTACATGGCGTGGTCGGCGCGTCGCAGCAACGCGGCCAGGTCATCTTCGGCCGGCCGCCACTGTGCCAGGCCGATGCTCGCGGTCACCTCCAGACCTGGCACCTGCAGGCCCTGGCAGGCCTCGGTGATGCGCTGGCGCAGGCGTTCCAGGCGGGCGGCAGCGATCTCCCGCGGCATTCCCGGCAACAGCAGCAGGAACTCCTCGCCGCCCATCCGCACCACCTGGTCCTCGCTGCGTACAGCAGCGCGAAGCGCGCGGGCCACTGCCACCAGCACCTGGTCGCCGATCTCATGGCCATGGCGATCGTTGATGTCCTTGAACAGATCGATATCGAGGAAGCCGATCACCAGCGGCCCCCTCTCACGCTCGCCGCCCTGCAGATGCTGGGCCAGCTGATGCAGGCCGGCGCGGCGGTTGGGCAGGCCGGTCAGCATGTCGGTCTCGGCGAGCTGGCGCATTTCATCACGCTGCTGGCGCAGCCGGCCCAGGCGCAGGTTGAGCGCGTAGGCCGCCATCATCAGCAGCCAGGTGACTGCCAGCTGCAGGGCCTCCACCCGGTACGCCATCAGCCAGTGCGCGCTGGCGGCGTCGGCCACGATCAGCACCAGCATCGGCGCCAGTGCCGCCAGCCCCGCCAGCGACCAGACATCGCCGCGCAGGCGGGCCCAGATGCCCATCGCCAACGACAGTGCGCAGCCGACGATGAAACTCCACTGCAGGACCTGCGCAACCACGCCCAGTCCGTCGCGCTGCAACCACGGCACCGCTGCCGCCAGCATGAGCAGCGACCACAACACCAGCTGCTGGCCCACGCGCGAACGTGGCAGCACCCGGTCGCCGCCGTTCAGGCGCCACAATGCCGGCAATACCAGCGCCTGGGTTGCCGCAGTCAACGCCAGCAGCCACCCGTCACCGCGTCCGCCGACCCGCAGCCAGGGTTCGGGATAGCCGCTTAGGCCACCGAGGATCGACTGCCACAGCACCAGCACCAGGGTGGCGCCGATGTACATCAGGAAACTGCGGTCGCGGGTGGTCAGATAGGCCATCAGCGCCGACAGCGCCAGCGCGATTGCCACGGCAATGCAGGCGGCACGCACCAGCAGCCGGGCAGTGTCGTTCTGCTGTACCGGGCTGGGCGCGCCCAGCTGCAATGTCGGCACCCAGCGTGCCTTCAGCGGCGTCTGCCAAGAGACCACGAAGGGTTCGTGGCTGCCGGCAGCGGGTACCGCGACCATGCCGATGCCCGCACGGAAGCGCGAATCGCGGGTGCGCGCATCCTGCATGTTGCCGCAGATCTCGCGGTCACCGTGCTGCAACCGCACTTCGCCGGCAAAGACATTGAAGACATCCAGCGCCTGCGGCTGCCCGGACCAGCCTTCTGGCGGTGCATTCACCCGAGTCTGCTGGCGCGGCCCGGCCAGCATCTCCGGCGTACACGCGCGATGGGGCGTAGGTTCAGCCGTCGCGGTGCCGACCAGAAGGTAATCGCGGCCAGCGTCGACGCTGCGCGCGTGGCCCAGCCATGGCAATGCCAACCACACCAGCAGCAGGACAAGCACCGCCCCTGTTTCGAAACGCACCTGCCTGCCGCCCACGCCACGTCCTGTTACTGCTTACGTCCGCGCCCACTGCGCGTCGCCCCTGGCGGCATTATCGCAGTCGAAGGCACCGCCGATGTGTAGACCAAAGTGGTGAGGGTGTTGGCCGGGCTGCCGCCCGGCGCCCGCAGAGGCCGGAGCAACGGCAACAGCGAAAGCGGCTACCGAGGTGGGCGGGGCGGTATGGGCAGGCAGGACACGCCGTAAACCCGTCCATGGGGGCTCGATGGCGCCATCCATGGCGCCAACGGTCCTGCCTGCCCATACCGCCCCACCCCTGACAGCGTCCTGGCGTCTGCTGGATCCCCGTCATGCGTGGATGAAACTCCATCGAAATCGAATATTTCGATAATTGGACGAAGAGCATCCACGCATGGCGTGGATCTACGTGTCGACCAAGGTCGACACCCACCAGGAGCAGGCCAGGCCATTCCGACAGATCGCGCAGATCTGTCGAAGGCGGGGTGGGTCCGGTTGTGGGGGCGTGAGCGCCTGGATGGCGCGACCGAGCTTACAGGGGTGAGGGCGTTTTGCTTGCGAAGCACTGCTTCGCAAGCGCCCGAACGCACAGCCGCCAGCGGCTGGGCCGGGCCCCGGAGGGGGACTTGCGGCGTCCCCCGCAACCGGACCCACCCCGCCATCCCACGGAATGCAGCTGTTGCTGTTGCTGTTGAGGTTGCCGGCCAGCGGCCGGCACTACAGCGGGTGCCGGGCGCCGCCCGGCCGCAACACCTTCAGCCGGCAGCCGATGGCCCCTGCGTGCCGGCCAACCGCATCGGCCGCAGGTCGGCCAGGGTCAGCCGTTCCAGCGGCTGCGGCCGTTCAATGGCATAGCCCTGCAGGCCCTGCACGCCCATCCCGGCCAGCGCCTCGGCAACCTCTATGGTCTCCACCCACTCGGCCACCACCTCCATCTGCAGTTCGCGGCCCAGCTCGCTGATCGCGCGCACGCTGGCACGACTGACCGGATCGGTGTCCATGTCGCGCACGAAGGCTCCATCGATCTTCAGCATGTCCGCCGGCAGCTGCCGCAGATAGCCGAACGAGGACAGGCCCGAGCCGAAATCATCCAGCGCCACCCGGCATCCGCGCGCCTTGACCGCGTCGATGAAGGCCCGTGCCTGGCTCAGGTTGCCGATCGCTGCGGTTTCGGTGATCTCGAAACAGAGCTTGGACGCCAGTGCGCGGTTGCGCTCCAGCAGGTCGCAGACGAACGCCAGGAATCCCGGCTCGGCGATCGACTGGGCCGACACATTGACGTTGCACAGGCCCAGCAGGCGTACGTGTGCCGGGCACACCTGCAGGTGGCGGAACAGTAGGCCGAGCACGTGCCGGTCCAGCACCACCGCCATGCCATAGCGTTCCACCGCTGGCATGAACTGGCCTGGAAGGTGCAGCACGCCATCGCTGTCACGCATGCGCACCAGCACTTCGTAGTGCAGGTAGGACGGATCACCCACCTTGGCGATGCGCTGCGCATACAACAGCATCCGGTTCTCGGCCATGGCACGGCTGACCCGCTGCAGGCGCTCGGCCTCCAACCGCCGTTCCTCCAGGGCCAACCGGTTCTCGTTGAAGCAATGCACGCGGTTGCGACCGGCCTGCTTGGCTGCATAGCAGGCACTGTCGGCGGCGCTCATCAACCAGTTCGCGTCCGGCGCCTCGGCCGTCACTTCGACCACGCCCACGCTGCAGCTCAGCTGCGGACTGCCTTCGCTGATCGGGAACGTGGCTTGGCCCAGGTTGCGGATCAGCCGCTGCAGCACGCGCTTGGCTTCATCCTGGTTGGCGCGGGCGAGGAACACCGCGAACTCGTCTGCGCCCAGGCGGCCGACCCAGTCGCCGTCACGCACCGCACCGACCAGGTACTCGGCGAAGCTGCGCAGCATCTGGTCGCCGGCTGCGTGGCCGAAGCTGTCGTTGACCAGCTTGAAGTGGTCCAGGTTGATATAGCCGAGTGCGTGGGTTCCACCGTCGGAGCGGACCTGCAGCAGGGATTTTTCCAGCAGACGCTCGATCTCGCGGCGATTGATCAGGCCGGTCAGTGGGTCATGGCTGGCGTGGTGCTCTATCTCGCGCGCCAGGGCATGGTTCTGGCTGACATCCTCGACGATGGCGAACACCGACAGGCCACCGCTGGCGGTGCGCACGCCGGTACCACTCCAGCGTCCCCACACCAGGCTGCCGTCGCGACGCCGGAAGCGCAGTTCGCCCGGTCGCAGTTGGCGATCCCAATCGATTCGGCCACCGCCATCGATCACCAGCTCGCCCTCCATCAGCAGCTCCGCCAGCGACATCTGCAGCAGCACGTCACGGCGATGGTCGAGGATATCGGCCATCGCCTGGTTGGCCTCCACTATTCGGCCAGCGGCATCCAGCTTGAGCATGCCGACGTTGGCCTGGTAGAAGGCGGCCCGGAAGCGGCTCTCGTGCTCGGTAAGGTCCTTGCCGACCCGGCGCGCCAAGGCCACCGCCATCAGGCTGATCAGCAGGACCGACAGGCCGCCCACGGCCAGGGTCGCGATGCGCACCGCGTGGGCCATGCGCAGCAGCGCCTGCGAGAACGCCTGCGCCTGCTCCCGCAATTGATGGTCGATGCGACGCAACCGGTGCAGGTATTCGTCCACGGTCGCCTCGTCCAGCGGTCCCGAACCATGGCGGCGTTGCAGCTCCTCCGACAACGCCTGCAGGGCCAACAGGTCCGCGTCGGTCTGCCGCCACAACCCGGTGGCCTCGCGGAAGGCACCGACATCGCGCGCATGGCGGAACGAGAAGATCAGCCTTGGAATATCAGCGCGGGCGTTACCGCCACGCAGGAAGCCGGCCCGCGCTATCGCCTCGTCCGGTTCGGGTTGCTCCAGCGCTTTGCGAGCCTGCAGATCACCCAGCGGAACCTGCAGTGCCCGTTGGGCATCGTGCAGATCCTGCAGATGGCCACGTGCCAGGTAACGGCTGAGCGCTGCGGTGGCGTCCTGCTGCCCCCTCGACCAGTAGCCCTGCCCTGCGATCCACGCGGTCGATGCCGCCTGCAGCTCCTGGATCACGGCCGACAGCGCGACCAGTCCGATCGCCATGCCCGTCAACAGCGCAAAACGCAGTCCCAGCCCGCGGGTCATCGGTACCCGTCGGCGCTGCTGGTCCCTGCCACTTCTACCCATCCTGGATCCCCCGAATGTGCTGCGGTGACAATCTCCTACGGAACCGCGCCAGCCTAGAACCGGTGATGTGTGGGCCATGCGAAACCGGACCTGGCCGGTGACCGGCAGGTCGGAGCGAGCATGCCTGACATTGCACAAAAGACAACGCCAACCCGGAGGCTGGCGTTGTTCATCTACTTCAGCGCGGCCTAGAAGCTGCGCGGGCCGCGCGGCTTGTTGAAGCCATCACGACGCGGCGGACGGCTGTCACGGTCGCCGCCGGGGCCACCCGGACCACTGCGACGCGGACCGCCCGGGCCACCCGGACCGCCCGGACCACGCTTGTCGAAGCGCGGCTTGAACGGACGCGGCGCCGGATTGACCTCTTCACCGGCCGCCAACGGGCGCATCTGCAGCTGCTGGCCGGACACCCACACCTTCTGCAGGTGGGTCAGCACGTCCGACGGCATCTGTGCCGGCAGATCCAGCAGCGAGAAGTCGTCGTGGATGTCGATGCGACCGATGAAGCGGCTTTCCAGACCAGCTTCGTTGGCGATGGCGCCGACGATGTTGGCCGGCTTCACGCCATGCTGGTGGCCGACCGAGATGCGGTAGGTCTCCATGCCCTGCTCCGGCGCACCGCGCGGCGGCACGTCACGGCGCGGACGCTGCTCGAAGCCACCTTCGGCATCGTCACGACGCGGACCACGCTCGAAGCGCGGGCCGCGCTCGTTGCGGTCGCCACGTTCCGGGCGCTCAGTGCGCTCGAAACGCTCACGCGGCGCGCGCTCTTCGCGCGGTGCGCGCACCGGCGGCTGCAGCAGGAACGGGGTATCGCCCTGCATCATCTTGGCCAGTGCGGCGGCCACTTCGATGGCCGGCACGTTCTGCTCGGCCTCGAAGCGCTCCAGCAGCTGGCGGTAGAAGTCCAGGCCGCCCTGGCCCAGGGTCTCGGTGATGCGCGAGGTGAACTTGTTGATGCGGTTGTCGTTGACCGCTTCCACGCTCGGCAGCTGCATTTCTTCGATCGGCTGGCGGGTCGCGCGCTCGATCTGGCGCAGCATGCCCTTTTCGCGCGGGGTGGCGAACAGGATCGCTTCACCGCTACGGCCGGCACGACCGGTACGGCCGATACGGTGCACGTAGCTTTCGGTGTCGTACGGGATGTCGTAGTTCAGCACGTGGCTGATGCGCTCCACGTCCAGGCCACGGGCAGCCACGTCGGTGGCGACCAGGATGTCCAGCTTGCCTTCCTTCAGCATGGCGATGGTGCGCTCACGCTGGGCCTGCTGCATGTCACCGTTGATGGCGGCAGCGGCCAGGCCACGGGCCTGCAGCTTGCTGGCCAGTTCCTCGGTGCCGGCCTTGGTGCGCGCGAAGACGATCATCGCGTCGAACGGCTCGACTTCCAGGATGCGGGTCAGCGCGTCCAGCTTGTGCATGCCGCTCACCCACCAGTAGCGCTGGCGGATGTTGGCCGAGGTGGTGGTCTTGGTCGCGATGGTGACTTCGACCGGGTCCTTCAGGTAGGTCTGCGCGATGCGACGGATGGCCGGCGGCATGGTGGCCGAGAACAGCGCCACCTGGCGCTTCTCCGGCAGCTTCTTCAGCACCGCTTCGACGTCGTCGATGAAGCCCATGCGCAGCATTTCATCGGCTTCGTCCAGCACCAGCGTCTTCAGCTCGGACAGGTCAAGCGTGCTGCGGTTCAGATGGTCGATGACGCGGCCGGGGGTACCGACCACGATGTGCACACCGCGGCGCAGGGCCGTCAGCTGCTGGCCGTACGGCTGGCCGCCGTACACCGGCAACACGCGGAAGCCGGGGATCTTCGAGGAATAGGACTGGAACGCCTCGGCAACCTGGATGGCCAGCTCACGGGTCGGTGCCAGCACCAGGGCCTGCGGCTTGATCTGCTGCAGGTCGATGTTGGACAGCACCGGCAGCGCGAAGGCTGCGGTCTTGCCGGTACCGGTCTGGGCCTGGCCCAGCACGTCGCGGCCTTCCAGCATCGCCGGGATGGTGGCAGCCTGGATCGGCGACGGCGTTTCGTAGCCGATGGCAGTGACAGCCTGCATGACGGAATCGGACAGGCCGAGCTGCGCGAACTGCAGCTGCGCTTGGGTTTCTTGGGACATGGGGAACTCCGAAGGCACTGCCACGAGCATGGCAGGCGAAAAAAGGGGGATTCCGCGCTTTGGGCGCCCTTCTTATCGCGTGCCCTGGCGCTGCTCGGTTGAAGCTGAGGTTTCACTCGCTCAGAGCGGAATGATACCGCACTGTTCCTGAACATGGTGTACAGGAACACCACCGGCATGCCGTTACGGCCCGCCGTGGCGCACAATGAGCGCCCATTCTACCGCTGCAGGCCCTGCCCTGCAGCGCCAGCCCCAGGAAACCCCGTTCCATGCAGATCCTCGAATTCGACCTCGACGGCGACTACGTCGAACTCAAGCAGTTGCTGAAGCTGGCCGACCTGGTCACCAGCGGCGGCGAGGCCAAGATGGTCATCAGCGAAGGCCTAGTGCTGGTCGATGGCGAGGTCGAGCTGCGCAAGGCCTGCAAGATCCGCGCAGGCCAGGTGGTCGAGTTCAACGACAGCCAGATCCGGGTGCTGGCCGCCGTTTGAGTCACCGCGCGGCCGTCAGGCCACGCGCTGGGTCAGGTGGGCGGCAATCAGCTGCCGGAACGGCGCCACTCCCTGCGCCACACGCAACCCGGCAGCACGCAACAGACGCGCCGGCCGGCGGTCGTCGGTATACAGGCTGGCAATCGCATTGGTCGCTTCATACAGCGGCCGCGCCGCCAGCCGATGTCCGCGCTGGTAGCTGCCCAGCACGCCGGCGGCGGCGATGTCCGCCCCGCGCCGCTGCTGCTCGGCGATGCCCTGCGCCAGCCGCTGCGCACTGGCCAGGCCCAGGTTGAAACCATGCGCGGTGACCGGGTGCATGCCCACCGCTGCATCGCCGATCAGAGCCGAACGTTCGCCCACGAAGCGGTGCGCATATACCCCGACAAGGGGATAAGCCTGCGGCGTCGCCACCGGCTGCATGCGCCCCAGCCGATGCTCGAAGAAACCGCTGATGGCGTCCCCGAACGCAATCTCATCCATCGCCAGCAGTTCTTCGATCTGCCGCGGCGGCAGGGTGATCACCGCCGATGCCTGGCCTTCGTTGAGCGGCAGCAGCGCCATCGTGCGGCCATAGCCGAACCACTCCCACGCCGTGTGGTGATGATCGCGCTCGACCTGCATCCTGCAGACCAGCATCGACTTGCCGAAGTCACGCATCTGCGCACCGATGCCAAGCATGCGGCGGGTGCCGGAGAAGCGGCTGTCGGCGCACACCAGCAGGCGCGCGTGCAGTTCGCTGCCATCATCCAGGCGCACCACGTGGCCCTGGCTGTCGGCGCGCACCGCTTGCACCTTGCGACCATCGAACAGCTCCAGCCCGTCCTGGCCCTGCACTGTCTGCCAGGCCGCGCGGCGGATCAGATGGTTGGGCACCAGCCAGCCCAGCGGCTGGCCGTCGACCTGGCTGCTGGCGAAGGTCAGCGCGAATGGCGACCCGCCGTTCATCACCCGCGCATCGCGCAGCTCGGCAACCTCGGTCTCGGGCAGGCGTTGCCACAGGCCAAGCCGTTCCAGGCTCTGCCGCGACGCATGGGTCAGGGCGATTTCACGGCCATCGAAGGCGGCCTCGGCCAAGGCCTGGCGCGGCTGCGCCTCGACCAGCCCGACCTGCAGGCCGGTAGCAGCCAGTGCGCGCGCAAAGCACAACCCGGCCGGCCCGGCACCGACCACCACCACGTCCATCCTGCGCATGCGCGCCTCCTGCCGTTGATCCAGTCGCGGCCAGCATAGCGCTGCGTGCCTGACCGGCCTTGATCTGGATCAGCTGCGCGTCACAGCAGCGCGCACACCAGCGCCAGGATTGCCACGATGGATACCAGCCAGACCAGGCTGCGCACATAGGGCACGCCGGCCGCATACAGCGGCAGGTACACCACACGTGCCCAGAAGTAGATCTGTGCCGCCAGCGCGGTGGTGTCGCTGCCCCGCCCGGCCACCACCACCGCAATCGCAGCGGCGGCGAAGAACGGGAAGGTCTCGAAGAAGTTGGATTGCGCCCGCTGCAGCCTGCCTGCCAGCGGGCTCAGCGGCTTGGACGAGTCGTCGCGTGCCGAGGCGTTCCATTTCATCCCGCGCTCGCGGGTGACCACAGTGGAGGCGGCGAAGATGTAGACGAAACCCAGCAGCATCGCCCACGCCAGCATCGTCAGTTCAGTTGCCATTTGCTCATCCACGGGGCGACAGGTTGATCGGAGAATCCTCAATTACTTCGATTCATTACGCAGACTGCTGATAATTCGGTTCCAGTAGCGCACAGCCTCAAAGTGCTGCTGTCTCGTCAACCACGTTTTATTCTCAGGACGGACCGGATCACCGCCAACGATAACGGGTTCAATCTCGAACAACTCCATGCCTCCAGGACGCGAATTCTTATTCAAGCCAATCATCCTGTTCTGCCAGATGAGCAAACAGATCGGGAATATCCCTCGCTACCGAGATCGCATGCTGACGATCCATACCTATGAAAGGAACCCGAACTACCGACATCGCTACATCCAATGTGTCAAAACCATACCCCTCGCCTCCGCCGCTGGAAGCGATCAAAAATATGCCTGGCGCATATGTATCGACCTCATATTCACGATTGAAATCGACCACCTCTTCTGCCTTCCAGAAAATTATGTAGTTATCGCCAATGAATCCTTCGCCACCGTCGTGCGTCTTAAGGAATTCAATGTAACTCTCAGGAAGTGCCACTCCCAATTGTGTTGACAGACCATCAACAGCCGAAATTTCAGCCGAACGATTGAGCTGCCCCTCCGTTAGATGATATTTCACAGCTATTTTCCTAAGCTTTTCTGCAATTGGCTCCACCAAGGAGTTACTGCTGCCGATCCTCAGGGTGCCGACGCACGCAGGCTGTAACCGGCCAGGCGCCAGGTCTGGTCTTCGTCGAAGCGGAACGACACCAGCTCGCGGACCGGCTGCGCGCTGTTGGCGAAACGGGTCGGGAAGCTGACGTTGATGTACAGGCCCTCGGGCACGGCAGCACCTGCAGCGTATTTCACGCGGGTGATGGTCGGCTGGCCACGCCCGGCCAGCGCACCCAGGCGCGTGCGGTCTGCCGCAAGCTGGCTGACGAAGGCCGCCTTGGGCACCGCGCGACGGGCAACAGCCGAGGCGCCGTCCCACAACTCACCCGCCCGATTGGCGTCGACCAGTTGCGCGGCCTTCAATGCGGCGCTGCCCATTTCCGCGTCCTGTTTCTGCACCTGCGCCTGCTGGGCAGCACTCAGCACGGGCGTGGCAGCGGTCGCCGGTTTCGCGGCCGCCGGGGTGCTCGGCGCGGGGCGCGCCGGGGCCGGCGCGGGCGTGGCCGGTGCAGGCGCTTGCGCCAGTGCAGCCAGGGGCAACAGGGACAGCAGCAGGAGCACGCGCTTCATGGACACCGCCGGTTCGATTGAAAGAACCGCAGTCTACGCCAGCGCAGTGAGCGGACCGTCAGCGCGCCCGGACGCTGCCTTCCACCGCACCAGCCTCGGCCTGCGCCGCCGGTGCCGCCGATGTCGGGGGCAGCTGCTCGGCCACCGGTGGCTGCTCCGGCGGTGCCGGCGGCAGCGTGGCCACGTCGATCTCCGACAGCGGGCTTTCCTCCGGGCATACCGGATCGGGGAAGCCGAAGCGCTGTTTCAGCGACTGGCCACAGCTGTTGATCGATTCCATGTCGGCGCCGTCGCGCTTGCACTGCTGGTCGAAGGCCACCAGGAACGCATCCTTGCGCTGCACGAAGTCGTCGCCGCAGGCACGCATCTGCTTGATCCGCTCAAGGTCATCCTGCACCGCGTTGGTGCCGTCCAGGCCGTATTGGCGAAGCTCTTCGGCCGTCAACAGGCGCAGACTGCGGTTGGGCACGGTCATCATCAGGTCGGCCACGCCCACCGCCACGCCATTGCGCTGCAGGTAGTCCTTCACGTTGTCATAGACCTCGTGCAGTTCGCGGTTGAGTTCAGCGCGCGACGTGGCCTTGGAACTGATGCGCATCATGCGGTGGATGCCGACCTTGCCGGTCAGCAGGCGGTTGTCGCCGGCAGCCAGTACGAACACGCAGGCGCTGTGGCAGATCGAGCCCTCGCGCACCCAGATGGTCCAGCCGGATTCGCCGATGCTGTCGCCGGCAACGATGGCCGATTCCACCTGGCCACCGCTGGAATCCAGGTCGAGGATGCGCTTGTGGATCTGCAGTTCGTCGGCCACCACGGCCAGCCGCCACATCATCTCGGCAAACCCGGGGTTGATCTTGCCGTTGTAGCGCACCCGCAGCAGCCCACGCTCGGCACACGGCGCCAGGGCCTGCTTCAGCTGTTCGCGCTGCAGGCCTTCCAGTTCAACACCATCGCCGCCGTCGCCGGCGTAATCGGTGGTGCAGCTGACCCAGGCCTTGCCGTTTTCCAGCTGCGCCTGCGGCCAAGGCCGATCAGCCCGGCTGCGTGCCGGTGCCGGCGGCGGCGGCGCATCGGCGGCATTGATCGACACCATGTTCTCGCCATCGCTGGCCGGGGCACGCGTAGCCTTGTCTGCGGCAGTGACGTTGCCGGGGTTCTCCAACTGAGTGCAGCCCGCCAGGGCCAGGCACAACAGGGGCAACCAGCGGAATTTGGCGGACATCGGGCAACCGGATTTCGGACAGGTAAGAACCACAGTCTACCTGCCCATGGCGCGCATTCAGCGCGCGCCACTGAACCTCTTCTGACCCTCTGACCCTGTCATTTCCCGTTCCAGCGTCGTCCCACATCCCATCCACGCATGGCGCAGATCTACGTGTCGACCAAGGTCGACACCCACCAGAAGCAGCGGGAAGTCGACGCCCATCAGAAGCAGTGGGAAGTCGGCACCCACCAACAGCAGCGTGAAACTGTCAAAGGCGGGGTGGGTCCGGTTGCAGGGGCGTGAGCGCCATGGATGGCGCGACCGAGCTTACAGGGACGTACTTGCAGCGTCCCCTGCAACCGGACCCACCCCGCCATCCCAGGGATCGCCCGCTGTTGCTGTTGCTGCTGAGGTTGCCGTTGCCTCTGCGGGTGCCGGGCGCAGCCCGGCCGACCTCCCCCAGCATCCATGTCCGAATATGGCGAGTACTGTCCCCCGGACGCGCCTAGACTGGCGCCATGGATACCGCACTCGCCCTCGACACTGCCGCCTGCGATCGCGCCCGCCTGGCCCGTGATGCGCGCTTCGACGGCGTGTTCTTCACCGCCGTGCGCAGCACCGGCATCTACTGCCGGCCAGTGTGCCCGGCGCCGCCACCGAAGCCGCGCAACATCACCTATTACCCCACGGCTGCTGCCGCCGCTTCGGCCGGCTATCGTCCCTGCCTGCGCTGCCGACCCGAACTGGCCCCGCTGGCACAACAGGCGCTGGCCGGACAGGCCGTGCAGCGCGCCCTCGCTTTGATCCATGCGGGCTTCCTGCAGGACCAGCCGGTGGCCGACCTGGCTGGGAAGATCGGCCTCAGCGCACGCCAGCTGCAACGCCTGTTCGTCGAACGGTTGGGGGCAACGCCAGGCCAGATCCACGCAACCCATCGCCTGCTGCTGGCCAAGCAGCTGCTGACCGAAACCACGCTGCCGGTGACCGATGTGGCGCTGGCCGCCGGTTACAACAGCCTGCGCCGCTTCAACACGGCATTCCTGCAGGGCTGCGGTATGGCGCCTACTGTACTGCGCCGCCAACACCATCCACTGGCCGCCGACGATGGCGGGCTGGTGCTGCGCCTGGGCTATCGACCGCCGCTGGATTTCCCGCGGATGCTGTCGTTCCTGCGCAAGCGCAGCCTGCCCGGCATCGAGCTGATCGGTGAAGACAGTTACCAGCGCGTACTGGGCACAGCCGAGCGCCCCACGCTACTGCGGGTCACCGCCGACCCGAAGCGGCCCGAGCTGCGCCTGCAGCTGGGCGCGGTCGACCCGCGCCTGATTCCGGACATCGTGCGCCGCGTGCGTCGCGTGTTCGACCTGGACGCCGACCTGCAGCAGGTGCACGCAGCACTGGGCAATGAACCCCTGCTGGCACGAGGCATTGACGAGCGCCCCGGCCTGCGCGTACCAGGCGGCTGGGACGGCTTCGAGGTGGGCGTACGCGCGGTGCTGGGCCAACAGGTCAGCGTGGCGGCGGCAACCACGTTCGCGCGCCGGCTGGTCGATGCCTACGGTGCGCACCTGCCCGGCATGCCGTCTGAATTCGACCGTCAATTTCCAGCACCGGACGTGCTTGCCGAAGCCCCACTGGAATCGATCGGCCTGCCACGCAGCCGCGCCGCCACCGTGCGCGCCCTCGCTGCGGCCTGCGCCAGCGGCCAGCTGGACTTCGGGCCGGGCCAGGCACTGGAGGATTTCGTCGCGCGCTGCGTGGCACTGCCTGGCATCGGCCCGTGGACGGCGCAGTACATTGCCCTGCGCGGGCTCGGCCAGCCTGATGCCTTCCCCGCCGGTGATCTGGTGTTGCAGCAGGTGCTGGGCCACGCACAGGGCCAGCGCCTCAGCGAACGCGCCACCGAAGCGCGTTCGCAATCGTGGCGCCCATGGCGCGCCTATGCCGTGCTGCATCTGTGGCACCTGTCCGGCACTTTCGTTGGAGAACCCTCATGAACCTGTTGTTCGATCGCTTCGACACACCGATCGGTGAACTGACCATCGCCGGGGATGAGAATGGCCTGGCCCACGTTCTGTTCCCGGAAAACCGCCATCCTGCGCGCGGCCGCGAGCACTGGCATTACGCGCCCGGCGCATTGCCGGAGGCGCGCGAACAGTTGCTGCAGTACCTGCACGGTGAGCGCAGCGGTTTCGACCTGGCGCTGGCACCGCATGGCACGCCGTTCCAGCTGCGCGTCTGGCATGCGCTGGCGTTGATTCCCTTCGGCCAGACCTGGAGCTACCTGCAGCTGGCGCAGCAGTTGGGTCAGCCTACGGCGACCCGTGCAGTCGGCGCGGCCAATGGCCGCAATCCGTTGCCGATCGTGCTGCCCTGCCATCGCGTGATCGGCAGCAACGGTACGTTGACGGGCTTCGGTGGTGGACTGGAAACCAAGGCGGCCTTGTTGCGGCTGGAGCAGCGGCAGGCGCCGTTGTTTGCATGAGGGTTGGAGGCAGGGCTGCGCCCTGCACCCGCTACAAGCCAGAGCAACATCAACGTCAACATCAACGTCCAAAGCGGGCTATCCGTGGGTGGTCGGGGCGGTGTCGGATTGCGGGGTCGCCGCAAGTACGTCCTTGTAGGCTTGGCCGCGGCATCCATGCCGCGGACACCCCGCAATCCGACACCGCCCCGCCTTCGACAGGTTCCCGGTGACGGTTTGATTCGTTCCGGTAGATCCACGCCATGCGTGGATGGAAGCATCCGTAATCTGTCTGGAGAAAAGCCCCCTTGTTGTTCAAGGGGGCGCGCCAAAGGCGCGGGGATAAGGTGAAATGCGTGGACACGCCAGCACGCCAACGGCGGGATGGCGTGTTCAAGGGGGCGCGCCAAGGGCGGGGGGATAAGGTGGAATGCGCGGACACGTGGCGCCCAAGGGCGCCACGTGTCTTTGGTACGTCATCGCCACGGATTATCATGGGCGGATGACATCCGTACGCCTGACCTGCACGCTGGCGCTGCTGCTGCCCCTGGCCGCCTGCACCACTACGCCTTCGCCATCGACAATCGCCGCGGCAAGCGGCACGAGCGCGACCCCGACCTCGCCGCCGAAGCTGCTGCTGATCTCCATCGACGGACTGCGCGCCGATGCGCTGGATCGCGGCCTCACCCCGAACCTGCAGCGGATCATCGACGGTGGCGTGCGTGCTCGATGGATGACGCCCTCCTATCCGTCACTCACCTTCCCCAACCACTACACGCTGGTCACCGGCCTGCGTCCGGACCACCACGGCATCATCAACAACAGCATGGACGACGCTGCGTTGGGGCGCTTCGCGCTGCACGACCGCACTGCGGTGATGACCAGCGGATGGTGGGGCGGCGAACCAATCTGGGTGGGGGCCGAGAAGGTCGGCGTGCGCACCGCCACCACGTCATGGCCCGGCAGCGAAGCCGAGATCCAGGGCACACGGCCCAGCCAGTGGCGCATGTACGATGCCAAGGAACCGCTGGAACAGCGTGCGCAGACGGTGCTCGACTGGCTGTCGCAGACCGATGCCGATGCGCCTCGCCTGACCACGCTGTACATGGAGCACGTGGACAAGGCCGGCCACAACTTTGGGCCGGACTCCAGGCAGTACACCGATGCGATCATGCAAGCCGACCGGATCATCGGCCAGGTGCTCGATGGCTTGCAACAGCAGGGCCTGGCCGATACCACCAACGTGATTGTGGTCTCCGACCATGGCATGGCGTCGGTGCCGGAGGGCCAGGTGATCGCCCTCGAATCGATGGTTGATCCCAGCATCGCGCGCAACGTCAGCCCGGGCCAGTCGGTCGGCTTCGCGCCGGTGGCGGGACGTGAGGCAGAGGCCGAGCGCGCGCTGCTCGGCCGTCATGCTCACTACGAATGCTGGAAGAAGGAAAACCTGCCGGCGCGCTGGCACTACGGCACCCATCCGCGCGTGCCGGCAATCGTCTGCCAGATGGATGAGGGCTGGGACGCGCTGACACGCGAGAAGATCGCAAAGCGCGAGCACGTCGAGCGCGGCTCGCATGGTTACGACAACGCGTTGCCGTCAATGCGCGCGGTGTTCGTGGCCCATGGCCCTTCATTCCGGCAAGGCCTGGTGATCGACGGTTTCGACAACGTCGACGTCTACCCGCTGCTGGCGCACCTGCTGCAGGTGCCGGAAGCGGCCAACGATGGCAACGCGCAGACGCTGCAGAAAACCCTGCGCTGATCGCGGCCTTACGCCCTGACCGAAGAGCAAAAAAAAACGCGGCGCCGAGCGCCGCGTTTTCTTTGGACCGGTCGGTCGGCGGATCAGCCGGCCTTGGCCACTGCCTTCTTGGCCACAGCCTTCTTCGCCGGAGCCTTGGCCACGGTCTTCTTGGCAACCGGGGCGGCGGCGCCTACAGCGACCTTGCTCGCGGTGTGCGAACGGGCGTTGCCGTAGCTGGCGTTGTAGCGCTTGCCCTTGGCGGTCTTGCGGTCACCCTTACCCATGTCTTCAACTCCTCAAATGTGAAATCTGGTTACCCCGTACTGACACGGGTTCGGCGGGGCCGCCTTGCTGGGCGCCCCCGCGCACGATCGGAAAGCCTACCACGGAGCACCTAGTGCGCGCAGCTGGCGTCATGTACGTGTCCGTGATTCAGGCGCAGATTGACCAGATGCGCGATGCCGACCAGCAGCCCGCCCAGTGTCATCACCACCGCATGCGGCACTGCGTTGTGGTGCAGCGGGTCGTACAGCACGCCGGCCCACAACGCGACCAGGCCAGGAATCAGGAACGCCAGCGCACGCAGCGCACCGTGCCGCCGGTAACCCCAGACCAGGCTGAACAAGCCCAGCAGGGTCACGAACACCACCAGCGCTTTTTCCACACCATCACTGAGCCAGAAAGACAGACCCAGCGAGGGGGCAGCGGCCAACAGCAGCGGAATCACCGCGCAGTGCACCGCGCACAGCATCGAACCGGTGGCGCCGAAGCGATCGAGCAGGTGGCGCAGACGTGAGGGCAAAGGCATGACTTCCAGCAGGGCGGCGAATCGTTATGGAATAATATAACATTGATCCCCGACCCGCACGGTTTCCCTCTCCCTGTCCCGCCGACGGGATTCGTGCGCCACCCGATTGATACATTGTAACAAAGGACCGCCCATGCCCTCCCACCACCCTCGTTTCAAGCCGCATTCCCTGGCCCTGGCGCTTGCTGCACTGCTGCCCTCCGTCGCCTTTGCGGCCTCCGACGATGATTCGCATCGTGACCGCCACCTGACCGAACTGTCCTCGGTGCAGGTCACGGCATCGCCGCTGCAGGGTGATGCCGAATCGCTGGCGCGCCCGGTTGAAGTGCTGGCCGGTGAGCGCTTGGACGAGCAGAAGGCCGGCACCCTCGGCGACACCGTCGCCAAGCTGCCCGGCGTGCAGAGCACCTTCTTCGGCCCCGGTGTCGGCCGCCCGATCATCCGCGGCCAGGAAGGCCCGCGCGTGGCCGTGCTGTCCAACGGCATGGGCAACATGGATGCCTCCACCGTCAGCGCCGACCACGCCACCAGCATCGAGCCGTTCCTGGCCGACCAGATCGAAGTGCTGAAAGGCCCTGCGACCCTGTTGTTCGGCAGCGGCGCGATCGGCGGCGCAGTGAACGTGGTCGATGGCCGCATCGCGCGCGAACTGCCGGACCGTCCGCTCAGCGGCCGCGCCGAACTGCGCGGCAACTCGGTCAACGACGAGCGCAGCGGCATGTTCCGCCTTGACGGCGTGAGCGGCAACGTCGTGCTGCATGTGGATGGCCTGGTCCGCAACGGCGACGACTTCCGCATACCCGGCTACGCGGTGATCGACGGCCTGGAAGAGCATCACGATGACCACGACCACGCGGGCGAGGAAGGCGAAGAGCCGCGTCGCGGCCGCCTGGACAACAGTTCCATCCGGACCCGCGCCGGCGGCGTCGGCGCCACCTGGCTGGGCGAAGGTGGCTACTTCGGCGTCTCTGCCAGCACCTACCGCACCAACTACGGCATTCCCAACGGCGCCCATGTGCACGCCGACGGCGATGACCACGACCATGGTCACGACCATGACCATGGCGAGGAGGAGGAAGGTGAAGAGCATGACGTGCGCATCGACATGGTGCAGAACCGCTTCGAGACCAAGGCCGGTATCTACAACCCGGTGTCGTTCCTGAAGAACGTCAACGCGCGCGTGGCCTACACCGACTACGAACACGTGGAACTGGAAGCCGGCACGCCGTCCACGCGCTTCACCAACCGCGGCATCGAAGGCCGCCTGGAAGCGGTGCAGCAGCAGATCGGCGGCTGGGACGGCGCCTTCGGCCTGCAGGTCGGCAACAGCGATTTCGGCGCAAAGGGTGAAGAAGCCTTCGTGCCGGATACCGGCACCAAGAACATCGGCGTGTTCGTGCTGCAGGAAAAGCAGTTCGGCCCGTTCAAGCTGGAACTGGGCGGTCGCCACGACCAGGTCAAGCTGGACCCGACCGGCGACTACCAGCGCCGTAAGTTCGATGCCACCAACCTGTCGGCCGCCGGCATCTGGAAGCTCAACGATGCCGTCGACCTGCGCATCGGCGTGGACAGCTCCGAGCGCGCGCCGACCAATGAAGAGCTGTACGCCGCCGGTGCACACATCGCCACCCGTTCGCTGGAAATCGGTGATGCCAACCTGAAGACCGAGCGCGGCCAGCGCATCGAACTGGGCATCCACACCCACAGCGAACGCCTCGATTTCTCCGCCGCGATCTATCAGACCAAGTTCAAGGACTTCATCTACCTGGCTGACACCGGCGTGACCGAGAGCCTGCCGGTGCGTGCCTGGACCCAGCAGGACGCGGTGTTCAAGGGCGCCGAGGCCGAAGCGCTGGTGCACCTGTTCGAAGGCGGTGCCGGCGATTGGGACCTGCGCGTGTTCGGCGACTACGTGCAGGCCAAGCTGGACGGCAACGGCAGCCGTACTCTGGACATCGCCGTGCCACACGGTGACCACAACCACAACTACAGCGTGGAACTGGCCAACACCGGTTACCTGCCGCGCATCGCCCCGGCCCGTGTCGGCGCCGACCTGCGCTGGGCGAAGGACGGCTGGCGTGCCTCGGTCGGTGCGGTGCGTTACAGCCGGCAGAAGGACGTTGCGCAGAACGAGGAGCCGAGCAACGGCTACACCCTGGTCGACGCGCACCTGGCCTACCGCTGGGACCGCAGCGACAGCAACAGCTACGAGCTGTTCCTGGACGGCAGCAACCTGACCAACCGCGAAGTGCGTCCGCACACCTCGCTGTTGAAGGATTACTCGCCGCTGCCGGGTCGTGGTGTCGCTTTCGGGATCCGCGCGTTCTTCTGATCGATACACATCATTGAGATGTAGCTGGAGGGGGCCGAATGGCCCCCTCTTTTGTCGTATGTGGCCTGCACTTGTGAAATCACCCCGTCGCCACGGCATCACTTTCTACCCTTTGCCTAAACTCTTTCAGAATTCGATTTAGCAAACGAACTGAAGGAGGCTTTCAACATGGGCTTGAGTCTTGGCACCGATCTGGAGGCGCGTTTCCTCGCCGTAGCCCAGCGCGGAAGGACTGCTTGGCTGGCCGGTGATATTGCGGAGGCGGAGCATCGTTTCCTTGAAAGCTGGGACATGATTCCGGAGCCGAAATCCGCGTATGACTACGGCCAGATCATCTCGTACGGAATGGCGGTGTTCTATCGTGACACCGCCCAGTTTGAGAAGGCCAGAGAGTGGGCGATGGTCGCCAGAGGCATCTATGGAGAGGGAGAAACCGCGAGCGTGTCCATGGACGAACTCGCCGCTACCATTCACTTCGAATCGGGAGACTTGGAAGAGGCTTACGTCCTGTTCGAGCCGCACTACAGGAAGTACGGACGTCGTGTCTTTGAGGGCCACAAGAAGGAGTTCATCGCTTTCATCAAGAGCAGGAAGAAGCCTCGATGAGTGGAACAGCCAGCCACTAGCCAGATCCACTCTGCGCAAGCTTTTCATCCACGCATGGCGTGGATCTACTGAATGCTGAGGAGCCGGTCGAGCTTCCGTCTTCGATCCGGCAGGGTCCATCACGCATCCGTCACAAAGATGTGCGTACGACAACAAGCGGACAATCCCGTCGCCATCTGTCTCTCGCCATCCGGACATTTGTGTCCGAAAATGAAGCCATGACCACCCAACGTGCCGATGCCGCTGCCCGCCGAGCCCTCATCCTCGATGCCGCCGACCATGTGTTCGGCCAACATGGCGTTACCGCGCCGCTGGACCTGGTGGTGGAGCGCGCCGAAGTCGGCCGCGCCACCCTGTACCGCAATTTCCCAGACCGTACGGCGCTGATCCAGGCGCTGCTGCAGCGCACGGTCGACCGCATCCGCCGCCAGGTCGAGCAGCTTGGCGGCCGCGACGATGCGCTGTTCGAGGTGTTCGAAGGCATGGCCCAGCGCATCGTCGATTCGCCTGCACTGGCCGATTACTGGCGCGCGGTTGATTCGGACGTGCCGGCCATGCGCACCGCACGCGAGACCGTGCGTGACCTGCTGGAAGCGCCCATCGCCCGCGCCAAGGCCGCTGGCCTGTGCCGGCCCGACCTGGAGAAGACGGATATTTCACTGATCTCGGGCATGCTGGGTGCGGCCCTGCGCGGCAAGACCCGCGATGAGCGCGCCCAGCTGGCCGGGCGTGCCCTGCAGCTGTTGCGCGGGGGACTCCAGGGAGCAGCCAGCGGGGAACGCTGATGGTGCAGCCGTACCTCAAGCCGGTTCCGGATTGGGAGGAGCACGAGAAGCCGACCATGCCCGGTTCGGCATCGATGCCGTGGCACCCGCCCTATCGGCGCGCAGCCTATGCACTGGTGTCGCTGCTGGTGGCCATCACCGGTGGCCTCGGCAATGCGCTGGTGACGGCCAACCTGCCCTTCCTGCAGGGGCAACTGGCGCTCACCCCCACCCAGGGAAGCTGGCTGGTGGCTGCCTACGCCATGGTCAACGTGACCGCCAACCTGCTGGCCTTCAAGTTCCGCCAGCAGTACGGCATCCGCCTGTTCGCCGAGATCGGCCTGGGGCTGTATGCGGCGCTGGCAGTGCTGCACCTGTTCGTCGGCAGCTTCGAGACCACCATGCTGACCCGCGCCGCCAGCGGTTTCGCCGGCGCGGCATGTTCGACACTGGGTACGCTGTACATGCTGCAGGCACTGCCGCGGCGTTTCACCGGCAACCTGCTGGTGGTCGGCGTTGGCCTGTCGCAACTGGCGGTGCCGATTGCCTGGATCGTTTCGCCCGGTCTGGTCGATACCGGCCAATGGCACCAGCTGTATTCGTTCGAAGCGGGGCTGGCGCTGTGCGCGTTTGCCGCCGTGGTCGTGCTGAAGCTGCCACCGGGCATCCAGGTCAAGGCGTTCGAACCGCTGGACTTCCTCACCTTCGTCCTGCTCGCGCCTGCCGTCGCCCTGCTGGTGATCGTGCTCGCGCAGGGCTACACGCGCTGGTGGTTGAACACGCCGTGGCTGGGCTGGGCGCTGATCGCCTCCATCGCGCTGACCACCACCGCGCTGATCATCGAACACTACCGGCGCAATCCGCTGCTGCAGATCCGTTGGCTGTCGACCCTGCCGGTGATGCACTTCATCGTCGGCGCCTTCCTGATCCGCTTCCTGACCACCGAACAGTCCTACGGCGTGGTCAACCTGATGCGCACGTTGGGCATGGGGCCGGACCAGATGCGGCCGCTGTTCGTGGTGATCCTCGCCGGCGTGGTGACTGGCATCGCCGGCGCAGCGATCACCTTCGGCCCGAAGCGGCTGATCGCGCAGCTGCTGATGGCGATCCTGCTGCTGGGCGCGGCCGCGTTCTTCGACCAGCACCGCACCAGCATGGATCGACCACACGATTTCTACGTCAGCCAGTTCCTGGCCTCGGTGGGCGCCGGCATGTTCATGGGCCCGCTGATCATGCTGGGCATTTCCGCCGCGCTGAAACAGGGTGTGGACCACATGATCACCTTCCTGGTGACCTTGTCGATCACGCAGACGCTGGGCGGACTGGCTGGCTCGGCAGTGCTGGGAACGTTCCAGCTGCATCGCGAACAGCTGTATTCCAGCGCATTGACCAGCCAGCTCGATCCGGCCGACCCGGTGGTGGCGCAGCGCCTGCGCATCCAGCAGCAGCTGTACGCAGCGCAGATCACCGACCCGGTGCTGCGCAGCGCACAGGGCAGCGCGCAGCTGGCGCAGACCACCCGCCGCGAAGCCAACGTGCGTGGCTTCAATGATGTGTTCACCCTGAGCGGCTGGCTGGCGATCGGCTTCCTGTGCTGGTTGCTGCTGCTGTCGCTGCGTACCGCCGTGCGCAAACAATGGCGCAAGCGCCATCCTTCCTCCCCCGCTGCGGCTGCGACCGCGGCACCGCGCTGAGTCCACCGTCATGCCTCCCGTCCCGCCCCGTCCAGACGACAACGACGCTGCCGAGAACGTCACCCCGCCACCGCCCACCGATGCGGCGCCTGCGGCGACGCCTGCCGCACCCGCCGCCGCACCGAAGTACCTGAAACCGAGTTCGCGCAGCGTGGTGGTGATGGTGGTGGTGGCTCTGCTGGGCATCGCGCTGATCCTGCGCGCGTGGCATCTGTGGCCGTTCACCAGCAGCGTGATGGTGACCGACAATGCGTACGTACGTGGTCAGATCACGGTGATGGCGCCGCAGGTGAACGGTTACGTGACCGATGTGCTGGTGAAGGATTTCCAGCACGTGAAGCAGGGCGAGCCGCTGCTGCGCATCGACGACCGCATCTATGCGCAGCGGGTGGCGCAGGCGCAGGCCACACTGGACAGCGCGCGCGCGGCCTTGGCCAATTCGGACCAGTCGCAGGCGCAGAACCGCGCGCAGATCGCTGCGGCACGGGCCACGCTGTCGGCCGGCCAGGCCGAGCTGCAGCGCTCGCGCAACGAGGCCAAGCGCTACGAGGAACTGGCAGCGCAGCAGCTGGTGTCGATCAACGACCGCGACAAGTTCCGCACCAGCCGGGCATCGGCACAGGCCAGCGTGCAGCAGTCGCAGGCGCAGATCCGCATCGCTGAAGAAACCCTGGTCTCGACCCAGGTCTCGCGCAAGAGCCTGGAAGCGCAGGTGGAAAGTGCGCAGGCACAGCTTGAGCTCGCCCGCATCGACCTGGCCAATACGGTGATCCATGCGCCGCGCGATGGGCAGATCAGCGAGGCGAGCGTGCGCGTGGGGCAGTACGTGGCCGCCGGTTCGCAGCTGCTGTTCCTGGTGCCCGATGCATTGTGGGTGGTGGCCAACTACAAGGAAGGCCAGACCTGGCAGATGAAGATCGGGCAGCCCGCCTCGTTCTCGGTGGATGCGTTCCAGGGCCAGGTGCTGCGTGGACGGGTGGAAGAGATTGCCCCGGCCACCGGATCGGAGTTCAGCGTGCTGCGCCCGGACAATGCCAGCGGCAATTTCACCAAGGTGGTGCAGCGGTTGCCGGTGCGGATCTCGATCAACGGGGAGCAGCAGCTGGCGGCGCGGTTGCGGCCGGGCATGTCGGTAATCGTGAGGGTGGATACTGCGAGCAAGCCGATGGACTAGGGCGTCGGCCCGGTGGAGTCGAGCCATGCTCGGGGTCAGATCCCTTTGCCAGAGGCAAAGGGATCTGACCACAATCCCGGGGATACCGGCCAGCGGTCGGCACTACCCTCGCATCAACCTGCGCAGCGGGCGCAGAGTCCGTGTACTTCCAGCGTCTGTGCCTGCGGTTGGAAGCCGAGTTCCTTGGCCCGCTTCTCCAGCTGGGTCACGATCTCGCGGTCTTCCAGTTCCACCGCGCTGTGGCAGCTGTTGCAGATCAGGAACGGCACCGAATGGGCCGCACTGCTGGGATGGTGGCAGGCCACGAAGGCATTGACCGACTCCAGCTTGTGCACGAAGCCATTGGCCATGAGGAAGTCGAGCGCGCGGTACACGGTGGGCGGGGCGTCAGCGCCCACACCCTTGCCGTTGCGCACCCACTCCAGCAGCTCGTAGGCCTTGACCGGCTTGCCGGCCTCGGCGATCAGCTTGAGCACGTTGGCGCGGATGGGGGTCAGGCGCAGCCCGCGCTCACGCGAGACACGCTCGACCACCGCCACGAAATCCGAAGCGTCGTGGACATGGTGGTGCGGGGCCGTACAGGCGGTTTTGGCGGACATGCGCGTTCTCCAGTTCGGGCGTGGGCCGGTGGGCTCAGGCCGTTGCTACCTTGGTGATGGCCACATCGATGCGTTTCAAGGCCTGCTCGCGGCCGGCCAAGTACACGGTATGGGAAATGTCAGGGCTGACCTGGGTGCCGGTGATGGCCACGCGCAGCGGCTGGGCGACCTTGCCCATGCCCATTTCCAGCGCCGCGGCTGCATCGTGCAGGGCCACGCCAACGGCCTCGGCGGTCCACTCCGGCAGGGCTGCCAGCAGTTCACGCGCCTTGCCCAGCGCCACCTCGGCACCGGCCTTGAAGTGCTTGGCCACGGCGGCGGCGTCATACTCGGTCAGCGGCTGGTACCAGACTGCGGCGCTCTCGGCCATGTCCTTCAGGGTCTGCACGCGATCACGCAGGGCGACCACCACGTCTTCCGGCGCCGGGCCCGCGGCCACGTCCAGGCCCAGCTTCTGCAGCTGGTAGACCAGGTGCGGGGCGACCGCAGCCGGGGCTTCGCTCTTCAGGAACTGCTGGTTGACCCAGCCCAGCTTGGCCATGTCCAAGCGCGAGGCCTTGGAATTGCAGTCCTTCACATCGAACAGGTCGATCAGTTCCTGGCGGCTGAACAGCTCCTGGTCGCCGTGCGACCAGCCCAGCCGGGCCAGGTAGCTCAGCAGTGCATCAGGCAGGTAGCCGGCGTCCTTGTACTGCATCACGTCGGCCGCGCCGGTGCGCTTGGACAGCTTGGCGCCCTGCTCGTCCAGGATCATCGGCATGTGGCCGAACTTCGGCACCGGTGCGCCGATGCCTTCGTACAGGTTGATCTGGCGCGGGGTGTTGTTGATGTGGTCGTCGCCACGGATGACTTCGGAGATTTTCATGTCCCAGTCGTCCACCACCACCGCGAAGTTGTAGGTGGGGTAGCCGTCCGGACGGAAGATCACCATGTCATCCAGCTCGCTGTTGGCGATCTCGATGCGGCCCTTGATCAGGTCATCGAACACCACCGTGCCTTCAAGCGGATTCTTGAAGCGGATGACGCGGTTCGGGTCGTCCCTGTACGGCAGGCCCTGCTCGCGCGCGGCGCCGTTGTAGCGCGGCTTTTCCTGCCTGGCCATCGCGGCCTCGCGCATGGCGTCCAGCTCTTCGCGGGTCTCGTAGGCGTAGTACGCCTTGCCGTCGGCAATCAGCTGTTCGGCCACTTCCTTGTACCGGGCAACGCGCTCGGTCTGGTAGAACGGGCCTTCGTCGTAGTCCAGGCCCAGCCACTCCATCGCCTCCAGGATGGCGTCGATCGCGCCCTGGGTGCTGCGTTCCCGATCGGTGTCCTCGATGCGCAGCACGAACTCGCCGCCACGATGACGGGCCTCCAGCCAGCAGTACAGCGCAGTGCGGGCGCCACCGATATGCAGGTAGCCGGTGGGACTGGGGGCGAAGCGGGTGCGGCAGGTCATGGAGGGCTCGAGGAACGGGTATCCCCCGATTTTACCAGCCCTCCGCCCCCTGCGGAAAAAGGGGACGGAGGGGATTAAGTCGCGATTCCCCCGCTCCTGCGGGGACACTCGGGCAACAGAGGGGAAATACGACTTAATCCCCTCCGTCCCCTTTTCACGGTTGCGGCTCGGGCTTGCGCGGGAACGGCTGCTCGCGCATGGCGGCGTGGTAGGCAAAGGAGGCGACGATGGCGGCGGCCTGCTTCAGGTCTTCCGGTTCCGCGTGGTCCCAGGTGTCCAGGTGGCTGTGGTGGACGTTGCTGAAATAGTCCAGCTTGTCCTGGATGAACTGGAAGCCCGGCAGGCCGATGCGGTCGAAGCTGATGTGGTCGGTGCTGCCGGTATTGCGGGTGGCCACGGTGGTTGCACCCACGTCATGGAACGGGGCGAGCCAGGCTTCGAAGATCGGCATGGCCGCCAGGTTTTCCTGTGCGTAGATGCCACGGAAACGGCCCGAGCCGTTGTCCATGTTGAAGTAGACCTGGAACCTGCCGTAGTCACGGGTCTTCTGCAGGGCACCGGTCGGTTCGCGCAGCGAGGCAGGCAGCGACTTCTGCGCCGGGTCGGTCGGCTCGGGGAATCGACCGAAGTGCTTGGCCACGTACGCCTGCGAACCGATCAGTCCCTGCTCCTCGCCACTCCACAGTGCAACCCGGATCGTGCGCTTGGGCTTGGCGCCGCTGGCCTTGAGGATGCGCATGGCCTCCATCATCACCGCCACGCCGGCCGCGTTGTCGGCCGCGCCGGTGCCGCTGTGCCAGGAATCCAGGTGCGCGCCGATCATCACCACTTCGTCGGGCCTGCTGCTGCCACGGATCTCGGCCAGCGTGTTGTAGCCGGGCTGGTCGGCCTCGTCGGTGAAGCGTGCGGCCACATCCACGCGCAGGCGCACGCTCTGCTTGGCTTCCAGCGCACGTACCAGCGGATTGAAGTGCTCGGCGATCATCGCCAGTTCGGGAATGCCGACCGACTCGCCGGCCTTGCGCGAGCCGCCACCGGCCACGCGGATGATGCCGTTGTCCCAGCTGCTGATGCTGATCGAGGCCAGCGCGCCTTCCTCGACGAAGAACGCGTTGACCTTCGCCGCCAGCGCCTGCTTCTCCTGGTATTCCTTGACCCGCTTGGCGCGGTCGGCGGCCACGTCCTTGTCCTTGGGCAGGGTGAACTCCTGCAGGCCTTCCAGCGAGGTGGCGTCGTGCCGGTGCGAATCGGCATCGGTGCCACGCTTGTATTCGCGTGCCTCGCCCAGCAGCAGGATCTTGCCACGCAGCTTGCCGCGATATTTCTCGATGTCCTCAGGCTTCTTGATGTCCACCTGCAACAGCTCGCCCTCGACCGGGCCCTTGGTGCCCGGGGTCCACGCCTTGGGCAGGGCATGCAGTGGCTGCACGCGATCGCCCAGCATCTCTACGCTGGCCGACGTGAATTCCCAGCCACGGCCGAATTCGTCGAAGGCTTCGTCATGCACATTGTCCAGCTTCCATTCGTTGAACTTGCCTCGGGTCCAGGCATTGGCCCGCCCCATCGCCGGCGAATTGGTCAGGCGCGGCCCGATGCGTTCGGTGAGGTAGCCGAAGGTGTCCATCACCTGCGATTTGTGGAACGCCTGCTGGCGGATCTTGCCGACCATGTCCAGGTCCACCGGCTCGCGCTGCTGCGCCACCGCGTTGCCACCCATCGCCAGCGCTACTGCCAGCACGCCCCACTTCAGCCCGCTCCACGTCAACACGCCGCACCCCTGCCCTTCGGCTCGATCATCAACCGGTCGAGTCTAGCCAGCCGTGGCGCCCAGCCCCCGTCCCATCGGTCATGGGCATCTGGTAGATCCACGCCATGCGTGGATGGGGTCTCCCACCGAAGAGCGGTGAGGACCAAGGTCCTCACCCACCAGAGGCCTGGTAGATCCACGCCATGCGTGGATGGCCCTTCCACCATCACGCCTCCCACCCCAGCCACAGCTGCGCGCGCTCCGGCAACAACAGCAGCCAGTGCCGCTGGTCGATGCTGCTGCAACCAAACACCGCCGCATGTTCCGGCCAGTCCGCTGGCAGCCCGTCGATACCGATCTCCGACAATGCTGCCGCCCCGGCCTTCCATGGCCGGTAACGGGGCACCTGGCCCGCGAGCGCGCCGCGTCCATGCCGCGCCTCCCGCAACCAGTCCAGCCCACGCCGCTGCAATCCCTCGCAGGTGATGGCGGCCAGCTGGAAGCGGACCAGGCCGGGCGCGATCCGTGCCCCCGGCAAAGCCGCCAGTACCCCATGGGCCTGCAGCAGCGCATCCACTTCCAGCAGGGCGGGAATGCCCTGTCGTGCCCGTTGCTGCAATCCTTGGCGCCACCCCATGGCCTGCTCCTTACTTCTGCTCGGCCAGGGCGTACCAGTCGACCCGACGGGTCACCCACATCGCCAGCGCGAGGATCACGAACAGCAGCAGCGACCCCATCAGCAGTGCATTGTTTTCCGACACCAGCAGCCCATACAGCGCGCCGTACAGCACGGTCAGCATCGCGGCGAAGCCCAGGCCCCGCTTCCAGTGCCCCAGCACATTGGCCAGGTACACCGCCTGCAGGCCGATGCAGGCCAGCGCGGAGACCAGATAGGCCTGCCAGAAGGCGATGTGCTCGGACAGGCTGATCAGCAGCAGGAAGAAGATCGCCAGCGCCAGGCCGACCATCAGGTACTGCAGCGGGTGGATGCGCAGCGACTTGATCAGTTCGAACAGGATGAAGCCAACGAACGTCAGCACCACGAACAGCACGCCGTACTTCGAAGCGCGGTCGGCCTGGGTATAAGTATCGACCGGGTCCACCAGCGAGACCTGCACGGCCTGCGCGTCCAGGTCATCGCCCTCGTGCAGTCGCTGCTGCGCGTCAGATGCCAGCGAGGAGACGGCCCAACGTGCATCGAAGCCCTGCGCATCCACACGCCGCTCGTTCGGCAGGAACGCACCGGCAAACGACGGGTGCGGCCAGCTGGAGCGCAGCGCGATCTGGTTGTCATCGCCTACCGGCACCACCGACAGGGAGCGGCTGCCGTCGAGCTGCAGCTCCAGTTCCACGCTGCTGGCCGCCAGGGTGCCTCCGCTGCGGGCGATGCCGGCGACCGGTGCATGCAACCCACGGCCCAGTGCGGATGCGCCGGCCACGCCCGGCAGCAGCTTGACCTGCTGCCCATCCACCCGCAGGTTCGGCGTACCAACCAGGCCGCGCGCATCGGACACACCCAGCGCAATGTAGGCCTCGCCATAGGTCGTGCCATCGTGCTCCGGGTAGTCGTCCTCGCTGAAGGTCGCCTTGAGTTGGCCATTCCAGCTGTACACCGGCACCTTGAACAGGCCCACCGAACGCTGGCCTGGCAGCAGCTCGCCGCTGATCTGCAGGGTGGCCGGCGGCTGCAACCAGTAACCCTGGGTGGTCTGCAGTTCGGTCTTCTTGTTGCCCTGCGCATCGACCACTTCCACCTGCTCGCGCTTGGACCACGGCACCACGCGCACCGGCCCGACCACGCGCTGGGTGCCGGCACGGCTTTCGGCCACCCGCGAGTAGGCCTCTTCGCGATAGGCGCTGCGCTCGGTGATGACGCTGCGGATCAGGAACAGCGGGATCAGCAGCAGCAGGATCAGGCCGCCGACAATGGCGAACCGCAGCAGCATCTTCAGGGATTTCATCGTCCGTCCTCGTTGGAGAGGACTGCAGGATGGACCGTGGCGGTGAGCAGGGTTTGTGGCGAATTTGAAGCGAGTGTGAAGTCAGCGCCGCGGACGCTGCCCCGGTATCGCCAGCGGCAGCCACAGGCTGGCCACGGTGCCGCCTGCTTCTCGCGGCTGCAGGCTGGCGCGGCCGTCATGCAGGCGCGCGACTTCCTGCACGAAGGGCAGGCCGAGGCCGGAACTGCGGCGGCCGGTGCCGGGTCGGGCCAGCGAATAGAAGCGTTCGAACACGCGCTCGCGTGCGTAATCAGGAATGCCCGCGCCACGGTCGGCAACCTGCAGGCGTACGCCCTGCCCGTCCCGTTGTGCATCCAGCTGCACCTGTGCCCCGGGCGGCGAGAACGCAATGGCGTTGTCGATCAGGTTGTGCAGCGCCTGTCGCAGCAGATAGCCATCGCCCTGCACGCGCAGATCAGGCGCCCGATCGATAAGCAGCTCGATACCTGCGGCCTGCGCGCGCACCTGCGCCGCCGCTGCGGCTTCCTGCAGCAGCGCGGGCAAGGCGATCGGATCACGGGTCTGCAACCAGCCGTGCTGCTCGACCTCGGCCAGCGCCAGCAGCTTGTCGATGGTTTCGGTCAGCCGCTCCTGCTGGTCGACGATGCTGCGGGCGAAATGCGCGCGGTCGGCGTCGGCCATCGGCTCCTGCAGCAGTTCGGCGGCACCACGGATCGCCGCCAACGGGCTTTTCATCTCGTGGGTCAGCGATTGCACGTACTGTTCGACGTACGCCTTGCCTTCCAGCTTGCGCCGCATCGTCTCCAGTGCCTGGCCAAGCTCGCCGATCTCATCGTTGCGGCGCTTCGGCGGTGGCACCGGTTCACCGGCGCTGACCGCCCGCGCATAGCGGCTGAGCTGGCCCAGGCCGTTGGTCAGCCACATGGTCACCAGCACGCCCACCAGCGCCGACAGGCCGATCAGCCACGCGCCACGTTCGATGATGGCGCGCTGGCTGGCGGCAATGAACGGGTCGATGCTGCGGTTCGGCTGGGCCAGGCTGAGCACGCCGATCAGGGTGCTGCCATCGACCGGGTCGTACACCGGCGCGGCCACGTGCATCACCGTATTGCTGTCATCACCCGGCGTTTCCGGGCTGGAGCGCGCACCATACTCGCCGCGCAGGGTGCGATAGACATCGTTCCAGCGCGAATTGTCGCGGCCCACGTCGCGGCCCAGCGAATCGTAGATCACGATGCCCTTGGCGTCGGTGATCGTCACCCGGTAGTCCAGCGCGCGCTTGGGGAAGCGCCAGACCATCGCCTTCAGGTCGCGCTGCCGGGCCTTGGCCAGGTTGCGGGTGAAGCTGCCGTTGCGGATGGTGCCTGCCTTGACGTCGGCGGCGGCCATCTCGGCCAGCACGTTGGCCGCATCCACCAGGGTCGATTCCATCGCCTGGCGCACGCCTGGCTTCACTTCGTTGACGAACACGCGCATCACGAAGAACGCGGCGATGCCCACGATCAGGAAGAAGCCCAGGAACAGTTTCAGGACCAGACGCACGCGTCAGACCTCCAGGGCGTAGCCGAGGCCGCGATGGGTGCGGATCGGTTCACCGCTGGCGCCGGCCGCACGCAGCTTGGCGCGCAACGTCTTGACGTGGGTGTCGACGGTGCGGTCAGCGCTGTCGGCGGCGCTGTCCCAGCCACGGTCCATCAGCTGGGCACGGCTGAGGATCGCGCCGGGGCGCTGCAGCAGCGCTTCCAGCAACGCATATTCATAGCGGGTCAGGTCCAGCGCGTGGCCCTGGAAGCGGATGCGACGGCCATCGCGATCAATGGCGAAGGCACCATGCTCCTGCCAGCCGGTCTCGGCGCCCGGGGCGGCCGGAGCGGGTATGGCACGCCGCAGGCGGGCGCGCACCCGCGCCACCAGCTCGCGCGGCGAGAACGGCTTGGCCATGTAGTCGTCGGCCCCCAGTTCCAGGCCCAGCACACGGTCGAGTTCGTCGTTGCGGGCGGTCAGGAAGATCACCGGCACCTGCGCCACCGGCCCCGGCAGGGCCCGCAGCCGGCGGCAGACCTCGAAACCACTGAGGTCCGGCAGGCCCACATCCAGCACCACCAGGTCGATATCGCCGGCCTGCAGCTGCTGCAGGGCCAGCCCGCCCAGCAGGCAATGGCTGGCCGCATAGCCTTCGCTGCGCAGCGCATAGAGCACGGTTTCGGCGATGGCCGCTTCGTCTTCGACCACCAGGACATGGGTAACAGGGGCTGTCATGGCGCGCAGCATAGCCGCTGCGGCCCGTGCCCCGTACACTGCCGCCCATGAACTATCGCCACGCCTTCCATGCCGGCAACCACGCCGATGTCCTCAAGCACATCGTGCAGTTGGCCCTGATCGACAGCTTCAAGCGCAAGGACAGCCCGTTCTTCGTGCTCGACACCCACGGCGGTGCCGGCCGCTACCTGCTGGCCAGCGAAGAAAGCCGCAAGACCCTGGAAGCCGAATCCGGGGTCATGCGGCTGATGGCCCAGCCCAAGCTGCCGGAGGTGGTCGAGCGCTACCTCAAGGCGGTGCAGGCCGACAATCCGGTCGGCGCGATGATCGCCTACCCCGGCTCGCCGCTGCTCAGCGCGCAGGCCATGCGCCCGCAGGACCGCATGGCGGTGTGCGAGCTGCAGGAGGATGAGGCCGCTTCGCTGAAGACCCTGTTCGCCCATGACAGCCGCGTCGGCGTACACCCTGGTGACGGCTACGCACTGCTGCGTTCGCTGCTGCCGCCCAAGGCCAACGGTGCCAAGATCGGCCGCGGCCTGGTCCTGATCGACCCGCCCTACGAAGCCCAGGACGCCGAGTACCAGGCAGTCCTCGCCGCGCTGGCCGAGACCCTGGCCCGCTGGCCGCAGGCCACCTGTGCGGTCTGGTTCCCGATCAAGCAGCGCCGCACCATCCTGCATTTCCTGCGAAAGGCCACCGCACTGCCGGTGAAGGCGGCGATGACCATCGAGTTCCTGATGCGCCCGGACGACTCCCCGCTGCGCCTCAACGGCAGCGGCATGCTGGTGCTCAATGCGCCCTGGCAGTTCGACCGCGTGGTCGGCCCGGCCCTGCCGGCCTTGCGCCAGCATCTGGGCGAGCCCGGTGCCAGCACCCGCCTGGACTGGCTGAAGACGGCCGAATAGGGCCTTCACGAGGCTGTACGACCGTGAGCCTTTCGTTCACGGAATGCAGCCCCGGTGATGACACAATCGATGGACCACCAAGGAATCACCCGGTATGGCCACTCGCAACCGCATGCCGCCCTGGCATGAGATCTTCAAGGCTCCCAGCGGCCACGAGCTGCTGATCCGCCCCATCCGTCCCGAAGATGGCGCGCCGCTGCAGGCCGCCTTCAGCCTGTTCGGGCCGGAAGAAATCCGCGACCGTTTCCTGCAATCGGTGACCGAGCTGTCACCGGAAACCACCCAGCGCCTGACCCACCCCAACCCGAAGACCGAGATCACTCTGGTCGCCGCCGAGTCGCTGCCGGCCGGTGAGGCCGTGGTCGGCGCGGTGGCCCGTGCCTCGATCATCCCCGGTACCCGCGAAGCCGAGTACGCAATCCTGATCAGCCGGTTCCTGATCGGTCAGGGCCTGGGCCGCCAGCTGATGCGCAAGCTGGTGAAATGGGGCCGCGGCAAGTACCTGGACCGCCTGTATGGCGATGTTGCTGCCGAGAACGAGCCGATGAAGCAGCTGGCCGCCTCGCTGGGCTTCAAGCCGATCCCCCACCCGAACGGAGCCGAAGGCCTGGTGCGGATGGTGCTGGAACTGGACAACTGACGGCAGTGCCGGGCCCTGCCCGGCACGCGTTCGGTAGCGCCGGCCGCTGGCCGGCTCCACGGATACCCCGCAGCATCATGAGCTGCCGGCCAGCGGCCGGCACTACGCAGCGGGCTTCGATCAGGCTTCTGCTAAAATCAGCGGTCAATGTCGCGTACTCCATTCCCCGCCCCGCCGTTGCCACGTGCCGGCCAGCTCCGCGCCTGGTGGCGCGCCCCCACCTCGCCCACTGCCCTGGCCTGGTATCTGGCCCAGGCCGCGCGCACGCATGACGCCCCGGTACTGGTGGTGGCCCGTGACAACCACGGTGCCAACCAGATCGAAGCGGATCTGCACACCCTGCTGGGAGGCGACCCGAGCCTGCCGGTGGTGGCGTTCCCGGACTGGGAAACGCTGCCCTACGACCGCTTCAGCCCGCATCCGGACATCATTTCGCAGCGCCTGTCGGCCCTGCACCGCCTGCCCACGCTGAAGCGTGGCCTGGTGGTGGTGCCGGTGCAGACCCTGCTGCAGCAGCTGGCACCCCGCAGCTACGTCATCGGCGGCAGCTTCAATCTTGAAGTCGGCCAGCGCCTGGACCTGGAAGCGGAGAAGCGTCGCCTCGAAAGCGCCGGTTATCGCAACGTGCCGCAGGTGATGGACCCGGGTGATTTCGCCGTGCGTGGCGGCCTGCTCGACGTCTATCCGATGGGCGCCGACGAGCCGCTGCGGGTGGAGCTGCTGGACGAGGACATCGATTCGATCCGTGCATTTGATCCGGAAAGCCAGCGCTCGCTGGACAAGGTCGAGGCGGTGCATATGCTGCCCGGCCGCGAAGTGCCGATGGACGACGCCAGCATCGCCCGGGTGCTGGCCACCCTGCGCGAGCGCTTTGACGTCGATACCCGCCGCAGTTCGCTGTACCAGGATCTGAAATCGGGCCTGGCGCCGGCCGGCATCGAGTACTACCTGCCGCTGTTCTTCGAGCGCACCGCCACCCTGTTCGACTACCTGCCTGCCGGCAGCCTGCCGGTGGTCTGCGTCGGCGCCGCTGAAGCGGCAGAGACCTTCTGGACGCAGACCGGCGAGCGCTACGAGCAACGCCGCCATGATGTTGAACGGCCGTTGCTGCCACCGTCGGCGCTGTACCTGTCGCCGGACCTGCTGCGCGAGCGCCTGAACGACGCACCGCGCATCGAAGTCTGGGCTGCCGATCACGCGCGCATTGCCGAGGCGCATGCGCTGGGCGACCAGCCGTTGCCGCCGCTGCCGGTGGCCGCGCGCGAAGCACCAGCCGGTGACGCACTGAAATCCTTCCTCGGCCATTACCCCGGCCGTGTGCTGATTGCCGCCGATTCGCCCGGCCGCCGCGAAGCCCTGCTGGAAGTGCTGCTGGCCGCCGAGCTGAAGCCGCCGGTGGTGGCCGACCTGCTCTCCTTCCTCGCCAGCGACGAACGCTTCGCCATTGCTGTGGCGCCGCTGGAAGACGGCTTCGCCTTGGATGCGCCGCACATCGCGGTGCTGACCGAGCGCCAGCTGTTCCCCGAGCGCGCAGGCAGCACGCGCCGTACGCGCCGTGCCGGACGTGAGCCGGAAGCGATCATCCGCGATCTGGGCGAACTGACCGAAGGCGCGCCGATCGTGCACGAGGACCATGGCGTCGGCCGCTATCGCGGACTGATCGCGATGGACGTCGGCGGCATGCCCGGCGAGTTCCTCGAAATCGAGTACGCCAAGGGCGACCGCCTGTACGTGCCGGTCGCGCAGCTGCACCTGATCAGCCGCTATTCCGGCGCTTCCGCCGAAACCGCGCCACTGCATTCACTGGGTGGCGAGCAGTGGAGCAAGGCCAAGCGCAAGGCTGCCGAGAAGGTGCGCGACGTGGCCGCCGAGCTGCTGGAGATCCAGGCCCGCCGCCAGGCGCGTGCCGGACTGGCACTGCAGGTGGACCGCGCGATGTACGAGCCGTTCGCCGCCGGTTTCCCGTTCGAGGAAACCCCGGACCAGCTGGCCGCCATCGACGCCACCCTGCGTGACCTGGCCAGCAGCCAGCCGATGGACCGTGTGGTCTGTGGCGACGTGGGCTTCGGCAAGACCGAAGTGGCCGTGCGTGCTGCATTCGCCGCCGCCAGCGCTGGCAAGCAGGTGGCGGTGCTGGTGCCGACCACGCTGCTGGCCGAACAGCATTACCGCAATTTCCGCGACCGCTTCGCCGACTATCCGATGAAGGTCGAGGTGCTGTCGCGCTTCAAGAGCGCCAAGGAGATCAAGGCCGAGCTGGAGAAGGTCGCCGCCGGCACCATCGACGTCATCGTCGGCACCCATCGCCTGCTGCAGCCGGACGTGAAGTTCAAGGACCTGGGCATGGTCGTCGTCGACGAGGAGCAGCGCTTCGGCGTGCGCCAGAAGGAGGCGCTGAAGGCACTGCGTGCCAACGTGCACCTGCTGACCCTGACCGCCACGCCGATTCCGCGCACGCTGAACATGGCCATGGCCGGCCTGCGCGATCTGTCGATCATCGCCACTCCGCCGCCGAACCGGCTGGCGGTGCAGACCTTCATCACCCAGTGGGACAACGCGCTGCTGCGCGAAGCCTTCCAGCGCGAGCTGGCACGCGGTGGCCAGCTGTATTTCCTGCACAACGATGTGGAAAGCATCGGCCGCATGCAGCGTGAGCTGTCCGAACTGGTGCCCGAAGCGCGCATCGGCATCGCCCATGGGCAGATGCCCGAGCGCGAACTGGAAAAGGTGATGCTGGACTTCCAGAAGCAGCGCTTCAACGTGCTGCTGTCGACCACGATCATCGAATCGGGCATCGACATTCCCAACGCCAACACCATCATCATCAACCGTGCCGACCGCTTCGGCCTGGCCCAGCTGCACCAGCTGCGTGGCCGCGTCGGTCGTTCGCACCACCGCGCCTATGCCTACCTGGTTGTACCGGACCGTCGCTCGATTACGCCGGATGCGGAAAAACGCCTGGAAGCAATCGCATCGATGGACGAACTGGGCGCCGGCTTCACCCTGGCGACCCACGATCTGGAGATCCGCGGTGCCGGCGAACTGCTGGGCGAGGACCAGAGCGGGCAGATGGCCGAAGTGGGCTTCAGCCTGTACACCGAGCTGCTGGAACGCGCCGTGCGCAGCATCAAGCAGGGCCATCTGCCCGACATCGATGCCGGCGAAGAAGTGCGTGGCGCCGAGGTCGAACTGCATGTGCCGGCGCTGATTCCGGACGACTACCTGCCGGACGTGCACACCCGCCTGACGCTGTACAAGCGCATTTCCAGCGCGCGCGACAGCGACGCGCTGCGCGAGCTGCAGGTGGAGATGATCGATCGTTTCGGCCTGCTGCCGGATGCGGCCAAGAACCTGTTCGCCATCGCAGAACTGAAGCTGCAGGCCAGCACGCTGGGCATCCGCAAGCTGGACCTGGGCGAGAACGGTGGCCGCATCGTGTTCGAATCCAAGCCGAACATCGATCCGATGGCGGTGATCCAGCTGATCCAGAAACAACCGAACCTCTATGCCATGGACGGTCCGGACAAGCTGCGCGTCAAGCATCCGCTGCCGCTGCCCGAAGACCGCTTCAACGCCGCACGTGCGCTGCTGCTGACCCTGGCCCTGCGCTGATCGATCTCCAAGGTTCCGGTCCGCCGCGGGCGGCAGACCGGCACCCTTTCCGTTTACCGCGCCCGCGACAAGGAGTGTTGCCGTGAATCGTTTCGCCCCCCTTCTGCTCGCCACCAGCCTGGGCCTGCTGGCCGCCTGCCACAGCGGCATGAGCAACCGCGATTACCTGCATGAGAATGTCGCCAGCTGGAACGGCACGGTCAGCATGGTCGAGCAATGGACCAACGGCCCGAACGGCGAGTCCTTCCATGCGTCGCTGCAGGATGGCAAGAGCATGCAGCAGCATCGCTTCGGCCTGAAGAACGCGCACCAGGAGATCGCCGACCGGCTGGTCTTCGTCCAGCAGTTCACCCATGGCAAGGACGCCGATGCACTGCACCAGAACCTGCTCGATTCCCTGAAGAGCACCGAACAGATGTTCGCGGTGATGGAACAGCTGGCTGCCCTGCCCGATGGCTACAGCGAAGAACAGGTCACCCCGCTGCTGCAGACGCTGGATGAGGCCGTGACCAAGATGGACGAAGACATGCAGACCCTGAGCGACGCGCAGGACGCTTTCGCCAAAGCCCATCGCATCCACCTGCAGACCACCGGCTGAGCCACGCCACCCCGGTTGCCGATGCGACCGGGGCGACGACACGCTGCGTGACTGAACGCACGGCCCCACGCGATACCGTCGATGCGCCCCGCGCAACACCGATGCGGGTACCCTATGCGCCGCCCCGGCCCGCTCTCGCGGGCCTTTCCGTTTTCTGCGCGGCTTCGCCGCGCCGCCAGTTCCGATGCCCCAGTCAAGACCTCCCGACCTCCTGCACGCGCAGGCCTGCCTGATCGACGCCCTGTCGATGTCTCTGCAGATGCGAGATGCCTATACCCGCCACCACTGCGACCGTGTGGGCCTTCTTGCACAGCACCTCGCCCTGCATTGCGACCTGGATGAGGAGGCCCGTGCGCAGGTCGGCCTGGCCGCGCGCTTCCACGATATCGGCAAGATCGGCATCCCCGACGAGGTACTGCTGAGTCCGCGCCGGCACAGCGATGAAGAGCGCGCGATCATGCGCGAGCACCCGGTGCGTGGCGAACACATCTTCCTGGCTACCGGCCGCAGCGATGCGGCGCCGGTCGCGCGCCTGATCCGCGCCCACCATGAAGCGTTCGATGGCAGCGGCTATCCCGATGGCCTGCAGGGCGAGAACATCCCGCTGGGCGCACGTATCGTCACCATCGTCGATGCTTACGATGCGATGACCAGTGCACGCCCCTATCGCGCAGCAATGGAGCATGAGACGGTGCTGCGGATACTCGATGAGCAGGCCGGTGGCCTGATCGATCCGTACGTGCTGCAGCGTTTCCACGGCATGCTCAAGCACGAACCGGCGCTGGCCTGAGCATTCACATGCCGGGCTGCGCCTCGCTTGCGCAGCCGCAGCAATCCTCGCAATCTGGTGGTCGACCAAAGACGGTCGCCTGCTTACGAGGAGCATCACCCATGAATGGAAACACCCGTATCACCGCACCGCTGGGCCTGTTGCTGTTGGCCCTGGCGCCGTTCGCGCAGGCCCAGCAGGAGAGCAACGCGTCCGCTGCCGCCTGCCTGTCGCGCAGCCAGATCACCGCTGGCACCTCGCCCGCCGCCCTGATGAACGCCCTGCCCCGCTGCGTGCAGGATGGGCGCATGCAGGACGCCATCGATCTCTACAACATCGCCGGCGTGTTCGCCCATTTCGATCGCCAGCGGGTCGCTGACGAGACCGGACACAGTGCCTACAACGCGCTGAAGGCGATGGCGGGTTCGGCCATGGGCGAGGAGAATCTCGGCCGTTTCGACAGCGCGTTGAAGGCGCAGCTGACCCCCGACAAGGCGCCCGCCTATGTCGCTGGCATCTGTACCTTCAGCAAGCGCGTGGGGCCGCCCTCGTATACCCCCACCTACATGCTGGCCCATGGCATGTCCAACTTCACCGGCACGGGTGGCGGCCTGGTGCCAGGCTTCGACCCGACCAGTGCATGGCAGGCAACGTTGTCGCAGTACCTGAAATGCCCGGGCTGAGCCGCAGCCGGTTGTAGTGGTTCCCAATGAAAAGGCCCGGCTTGCGCCGGGCCTTCTGCTTCACGCGTTGCGGGCGATCGGTTACCAGATCACCACGCGCTTGTCGTCTGCGCGCACCATCGCATCACCGGCCTTGCACTGGAACGCAGCGGCATAGGACGGCATGTTCGACGGCGCACCGTTGGCACGGAAGTTCGCCGGTGCGTGCGGATCGGTGTTCAGGCGCACGCGCAGCTCACCGTCGGTGAAGTTGCGGCGCCACACGGTGGCCCAGTTCATGAAGAAGCGCTGGTCCTGGCTGTGGCCGTCGACTTCGACGTTCGCCTTCGGGTTCTCCTTCAGCGCCATCTGCAGAGCATCGTAGGCCACGGTCAGGCCACCCAGGTCACCGATGTTCTCGCCCAGCGTCAGCTTGCCCTTCACGAACACGCCCGGCACCGACTCGTAGCCGTCGAACTGCGCGACCAGTTGGTCGGTGCGCTCGGTGAAGGCCTTGCGGTCGCTGTCGGTCCACCAGTTGTCGAAGTTGCCGTTGGCGGCGAACTGGCTGCCCGAGTCGTCGTAGCCGTGCATCATCTCGTGGCCGATGACCGCACCGATACCGCCGTAATTCAGCGCCGGATCGGCCTTGGCGTCGAAGAACGGCGCCTGCAGGATCGCCGCTGGGAACACGATCTCGTTCTTGGTGGCGTTGTAGTAGGCGTTGACGGTCTGCGGGGTCATGCCCCACTCGGTCTTGTCCACCGGCTTGCCGACCTTGTCCAGCATGTAGCGGTAGTTGAACGCACGCGCTGCCTGCATGTTGCCCAGGTAGCTGTCACCGTTGGTCTGCAGGCCCGTCCACTCACGCCACTTGTCCGGGTAACCGATCTTCGGGGTGAAGCTGGCCCACTTTTCCAGTGCCTTCTTCCTGGTTTCCTCGCCCATCCACGGCAGCTGCTCCAGGCGCGCCTTCAGCGCCACCGACAGGTTCTGCACCAGGTGCTGCATGGCCTCCTTGGATTCGGCCGGGAACACCGCATCGACATACAGCTGGCCGAGCGCTTCGCCCATGCCGCCGTTGACCGACTCCAGCACGCGCTTCCAGCGCGGCTGCATTTCCTGCTGGCCACGCAGGGTCTTGCCATAGAACTCGAAGTTGGCCTTCTCGAACTGGCTGCTCAGGTACGGCGAGGCATCGTCGATGGTGTGGAAGCGCAGGTACGACTGCCAGGTGGCGGCCGGCACGTCGGCCAGCATCTTGTCCATTTCGCTGAAGAAGCCCGGCTGGGCCAGCGAGAACTTCTGTGCAGCCGGCACCTTCAGGGTGTCAAACAGCGCGGTCCAGCTGAAATTCGGGGTCAGCTTGTCCGCGTCGGCGGCGCTGAGCGGGTTGTAGCGCTTGGCCGGGTCGCGCATCTCGATGCGCGACATCGAGGCCTTGGCCAGGCGGGTCTCGAACGCCATCACCGCCTTGGCCTGTTCGGCAGCCTGCGCGGCGTCAACGCCGGACAGCGTCAGCACCTGGGCGATATAGGCCACATAGGCGTCGCGGATCTTGGCCTGCGCGTCGTCGAAGTAATAGCCCTTCTCCGGCAGGCCCAGGCCGCCCTGGCCGACGTAGGCGATGACGTTGGCCGAATCCTTGTAGTCGGCATTGGCGAACAGCGAGAACAGCGCGCCCTGGCCCTGCGCCTGGCTGTCGCGCAGGTACTGGGTGATGGCGGCGGTGTCGTTCAGCGCAGTGATCTTGTCCAGCGTCGGCTGCAGCGGCGCCAGGCCGGCGGCCTCGATCTTCGCTTCGTCGTTGCCGGTCTTCCAGATGTCACCGATCTTGGCTTCCACCGAGCCGGCCTTGGCCTGGCTGGCGGCGGCCTGCTGCACCAGCGCGTGCTGCACTTCCAGCGAGCGCTCGCGCAGGATCTCGAAGCTGCCCCAGGTGGTCTGGTCGCCCGGCACCGGGTTGGCCTTCAGCCACTTGCTGTTGACGAAGCCGTTGAGGTCGGCGCATGCGGCGATGGACGGATCCAGATCGGCGCTGTTGAGTGAGATCAGTGCGGTCTTGATCTGCGACTGGTCGAACGCCGGCTTGGCGGCGTCGGCAGCGGGCGCGGTCTCGTTCTTGCCACAGGCGGCGAGCGAGGCGGCGATGGCGATGGTCAGGCCCAGCGGGACCAGATTGCGGACGTTCATGGCGATTCTCCAACGGCGAATCGTCCAGCGTAGCCGCTGCAGCGATGGTGGGGACCGGCCAAAGGTCACAGAGGGAACGCCCGTGGTCGCAACCGGGTCGGTGCGGACCGTTGGTCCGCGCCTACCCAGCAGAGGAATACCCACCAACGGTGGGTATCTACCGCGCCTTGCCCTGATTGGCGACAGCTTCAGCGGCCTTGCGTGCCGCCTCCGGGTCACCCAGGTAGCGGAACGACTTCACGGTGAGGTCGTCGTTCAACTCGAACAGCAGCGGGATGCCGGTCGGGATGTTCAGCTCGAGGATTTCCTCGCGCGACACATTGTTGAGGTACTTGTACAGCGCGCGCAGCGAATTGCCGTGGGCGGTGACCAGCACGGTCTTGCCGTCCTTCAGCTGCGGCGCGATGGCGTCGTGCCAGTACGGCAGCACGCGGTCCAGGGTGGTGGCCAGCGATTCGGTACCCGGCAGCGCGTTGCGGTCCAGGCCGGCGTAACGACGGTCATGGATCGGGTGGCCCGGATCTTCCAGGTCCATCGCCGGCGGCGGGATGTCGTACGAACGGCGCCACACCTTGACCTGGTCTTCGCCGTGCTTGGCGGCGGTCTCGGCCTTGTCCAGGCCCTGCAGGCCACCGTAGTGGCGCTCGTTGAGGCGCCAGGACTTGTTCACCGGCAGCCAGTCCTGCTCCAGCTCGGCCAACGCCCCCTGCAGGGTGTGGATGGCGCGCTTGAGCACGGAGGTGTGGGCAACGTCGAACTGCAGGCCTTCCTCGCGCATCAGGCGGCCGGCGGCAGCCGCTTCCCGGCGCCCCTGCTCGGTCAGGTCGACATCGACCCAGCCGGTGAAGCGGTTGTCCAGGTTCCACTGGCTCTGGCCATGGCGCAACAGTACGAGTTTACGGGTCACTGCAGGGTCTCCAACGCGAGGAAAGGCAGGCGGCCATTGTAGCCCCGGCGCCCGCTCACCGCGCCGTGGCGGTACGGATGTCATCCTGTGGCCGATGAATACCGTGATCGACCCCGGGCGCTGGGAAGGCAGCGTCAGCGCCGCCCGCGAGCAGCAGAAGCAGCTGGCCAGCCGCGTGCAGCGCCAGGACCACCTGCCCGCCACCGTGCGCTGGCTGGCCGGGCTGGATGTCGGCTTCGAGGAAGGCGGTGCGATTACCCGCGCTGCGGCGGTACTGCTCGACGCGGAGACCCTGCAGCCTGTGGCGCAGGACATCGCCCGCATCCCTACTGTGATGCCCTATATCCCGGGCCTGCTCAGCTTCCGCGAACTGCCGGCGCTGCTGGCCGCGTTGGCGCTGCTGCCACGCACGCCGGACCTGGTGTTCGTCGATGGCCACGGCATCAGCCATCCGCGCCGCCTGGGCATTGCCGCACACCTGGGCGTGGTGACCGACCTGCCGAGCATTGGCGTGGCCAAATCGAAGCTGGTCGGCCGCTTCATCGAGCCGGGCGCCGACGCTGGCGCGCATACGCCGTTGATGGATGGCAGCGAGCAGCTCGGCTGGGTGCTGCGCAGCAAGCTGCGCTGCAAGCCCCTGTTCGTCGCCGGCGGGCATCGGGTCAGCGCCGATACCGCGTTGGCCTGGGTGCAGCGCACGCTGCGCGGCTATCGCCTGCCCGAGCCGACCCGGCTGGCGGATCGGCTGGCCTCGCGGCGCGACGAACAGAGGTAGCGCCGGGCACCGGCCGCCACACCCGCTTCAGCGATGCACGTGACCGCGATGGCCCTGCGCATCGGCAGCTGCATGATCGTGCCCGGCGTGATCGTCGTCCTTCGCCGCCGACGGCTGGCCACAGGCTTCGCCGCAGTGGTCGGCTTCGATCTGCAGGGTCACGTGTTCGATGCCGAAATCATCGTGCAGGCGATCACCGAGTTCGCGCCGCAGGCGGTCGGCGTCGTCGCCTTCGCGCATCACGATGTGCGCGGTCAGTGCCGGCGTGCTGGACGCCAGCGCCCACACGTGCAGGTCATGCACGTCCAGCACTGCGTCGTGGTCGGACAGGCGGTCGCGGACCCTGGCCACGTCCATGCCCTTGGGCACACCTTCCAGCAGCACGTTGATGGCTTCGCGCATCAGCACGTAGGTGCGCGGCAGCACCCACAGACCGATCAGCACGGCCAGGATCGGGTCGATCGGCTTCCAACCGGTCCATTGGATCAGCAGTGCGCCGGCGATTACCGCCACCGAGCCGAGCATGTCGGCCCACACTTCCAGGTACGCCCCCTTGACGTTGAGGCTCTCGCCGCTGCCGGCCTGCAGCAGGCGCATGGAGATCATGTTGATCACCAGGCCGACTGCGGCAATGACCAGCATGCCGGTGGAGGCGATCTCCTGCGGCTGGCGGAAGCGACCGATGGCTTCCCACAGGATATAGCCGGCAACCACGAACAACATGGCGCCGTTGATCATCGCGCCCAGTGCTTCAAGGCGCGCATAGCCGTAGGTGCGGCGCGCATCCGGCGGACGCCGGCTCAGCCGCACGGCAACCAGCGCGATCATCAGCGCCAGGGTGTCGGTGGCCATGTGCGCGGCATCGGACAACAACGCCAGGCTGTTGGTCCAGAACGCACCGGCCACCTCCACGACAAGGAAGGTGGAGGTCAGGCCGAGCGCCCACCACAAGGGTTTCTCGTGGCGGATCTCGGATGGCAGGTGATCGTGGTCGTGACCCATGGCAACAGCTCCTTTGCGATGGGAGGCAGGCTACGCCGGCGGGCGTTGGGAAACTATCACGGTGTTTATAACATTGCAGGCATGCACCACTGGCGCGAAGCGGGAGGGTGCCGGCCAACGGCCGGCACCACCGCCTGATGATCAGAACCCGAAACGCAGGCTCGCCCAATACGCGCGGCCGGGTTCGTTGTAGGTCGCCGCACCGGCATCGCTGCTGTTGGCCTCGCGGAACAGGCGCTTGTCGGCCAGGTTGTTGACGCCGAAGCCCACGCTGACCGTGTCGGTCACCTTGTAGCGCGCGCTCACGCCCCAGACGTTGTACGCACTGCGGGTCTGCAGCACGGTGGACGCATCGCAGTTGGCCGTGCAGCGCGGATCATTGTTGATGTTGGCCGTGGCCGGTTCCTGCTTGCCGTAGAAAGTGCCGATCAGCAGCAGCGACAGCTGCTCGGTGGCCTGCCAGTCCAGCATGGTGTTGACGGTGTACTTGGGAATCACCGACAGCGGCTGGCCGGTGCTCTTGTTTTCGTTCTCCACCATGTAGGTGAAGTTGTTGCTCCACTTCAGGCGGTCGCCCTGCTCGCCCAGCAGCGGAATCACCAGGTTGCCCTCAAGCCCCTGCACGATGGCCTTGGGTGCGTTCTCCCAGCGGAAGATGCGGCCCTTGCTGTCGGCCGTCAGGCCGATCTGGGTGTAGCCGGCCTGGATCTTGTCCTTGTAGTCGTTGTGGAAGTAGGTCAACGAGGCCTGCCAGCCGCTCTGCGGTGCCCACTCCACGCCCAGTTCCTTGTTCAAACTGGTCTCTGCGTTGAGATCCGCATTGCCCTGCATGTAGCAACCGGCACCCAGGCTCGGCAATGCGTTCGGGCAGCCATTGCCACGGGTGTAATACAGATAGTCCGGGTTGGACTGGTACAGGTTCGGCGCCTTGAACGCGCGCGCGATGCCGCCCTTCACCACCCAATCGCTGTTGAGCCGGAACTGCGCGTTGAGGCTCGGGCTGGTGTTGTTGCCGAACTGGCTGTGATGGTCGAAACGCAGGCCCGGGGTCACGATCCAGCGCTCGCCCAGGTAGATGTTGTCTTCCACGTAGACGGCGGCGGTCTGTGCATCGGACTTGCCGCGTGCGCGATCGGCCGAAAGGCCCGGAATGCCACCACCGCTGCTGCCGGACTGGCTCATCGAATACGGATCGGTCAGCCGGCTGTCGAGGTACTCGAAGCCCAGCGTCCACACGTTTTCCGCACCGCCGAGGGTAGTCGGGAAGCTGACCTCACCGTCCAGCTGGTAGTTGCGCAGTCGCGAGGTCGACCAGTCGGCGCCATTGAAGCTGCCCTCCGGGCCGCCGGCCAGGCCTTCGTTGATGCGCGAATTGTTGACCCCTTCCACTGCTGCCGTCAGCCGCGAGCTGACATCGCCCCAGCGTCCGCGATGGGTGATCGCGCCGGTGGTGCGGTACATGCGGTTGGTCTCGGCCTGCTGCTCGGCCAGCGCGGCCAGGTCGACACCGGTTGAGGTACCGGTGGTGCTGACCGCACGATCGCCGGCATAGATGTTGCCCTGGCGGCTGGTACCCGCCTCGAACTCGACCACCTGGTTGGCGGTCACGTCCCAGCGCAGCAGCGCGTTGACATCGCGGTTCTTGACGCCTTCGCGGCCCGCCGGCGGTACCGCGTTGGCAGCGGTGGCGAAGTTGCGGTTGAGATCCAGCGAATCGGCATCGGTCTTGTTGAGGTTGCCATACAGCCGGAACGACAGCGTGTCGGTCATCGGCCCGCTCAGCTGCAGGCCGACGCGCTCGCTGCCACCCTCGGCGCTGTGTTCGGGTACCAGGCCGTACAGGTCAACCGCGCCGGTCAGGTCACCGGTCGGGCGCTTGGTGATGATGTTGACCACGCCACCGGATGCACCCGAGCCATAGCGCGCCGCCGCCGGGCCGCGCAGCACTTCGATGCGCTCGATCATTTCCGCCGGCACCCAGTTGGTATCACCGCGCGTGTTGCGCTCGCCACTGCGGCCCATGCGCACCGCATCACGTGCACCCACGCGCTTGCCATCGATCAGGATCAGGGTATTTTCCGGCCCCATGCCGCGCAGATCGATCTGCCGGTTGTTGCCGTACTGGCCCGACGCGCTGTTGCCGGTCAGATTGACGCCGGGCATCGTACGCAGCAGTTCGGCGATGTCGTTGACCGGCGGTCGCTTGGCGATGTCTTCAGCGGTGATGGTGGAGGTGCCCAGCGCCTGCCGCGCGATCTGCGAGGCAGTGACATGCACGGTATCGATATCGGCGGCATCGGTTTCCGCGTGCGCGGTAATCGTACCGGCAGCCAGCAGCGCGGCGACGGCGAGCGCCAGCGGGCGCGGTGAAAGAGTGGTTGCAGGCATGTTCTGGACCTTCTGGCAGGGCAGCGGAAGCCTCTGGCATAGGGCACGAGGCGGCGACGGGGGAGGCGGAACGATCACTGCGGGATGCGCGCAGCTCGGTTCCTGCCGTCATTTTTTCACAAATGCGAGTGATTCTCAAATGCGTCAACGCATTGCAGCAACGGCCGGCATGTGCTCTGCCGGCGTTTTTCGGCCTGCATGGCGCTTAAACTGGTCGGCTTCCCTGCCATCAACCGTCGACAGCCGTGGCCGATACCGTGGTCTGTTGTGCGCCGTTAGAGATCGACGTGGATACACCCCAACTGGACGAAGCCAGCCAACCGCTGGCTCAGGCCTGGCAGCAGTGTCTGCTGCTGGCCGGCCCCGCCGCCGCCGCGCTGCTGCACGCCGTTGCCGCCGATGCACCGCCGACGCTGGCGCAGCGCTTCTACGAAGTGCTGCTGCAGGACACGCGTGCGCGCCGCTTCCTGTCCCACGAACAGGTCAAGCAGCGCCTGCAACCGGCGATGCAGCGTTGGCTGGCCCAGCTGCTGACCACCGATGCGGATGGCATTGCCGCTACCGTCGCCGCACAACGGGTGATCGGCGATGTGCACGCGCGGGTCGGCATTCCGGTGGACCTGGTGGCCCGCGGTGCGCGCGTGCTCAAGCACGAGCTGTTCATCCGCCTGCGCGCCGACGCCGCTGACAACGACACCGCCTTCGCCGCCATCGATTGCCTCAGCGCGATCATGGACATCGCCATGGAAGGCATGACGCTGGCCTATACGCACGCCCGTGAGCGCTCATCGCGCACCGATGCGGCGTACCGGTTGTTCTCGCTGGTGCAGAACGTCAGCACCGAGCGCGAGCGCCAGCGCGCCCTGCTGCTGGATTGGGAAAACAGCCTGCTGTACACCCTCGCCGGCCATGCGACCGGTGCCGACAACGCCAGTCTGGCGAGCTCGGAATTCGGCCTGTGGTTCACCCACAAGGGCATTCCCAGCTTCGGCGAAAGCAGCGAGACGCAGCAGGTCGGGCAGTTGATGGCGCGCATCGACAGCCGCCTGCAGCGCGCCACCGATGAAGATCCGACACGACGTCTGGCCGCTCTGCCGGCGATCCGCGAAGACCTCGCCACCATCCGCAACCTGATGACCCTGCTGTTCGAACGCATCGGTGAACTGGATGCGGGCAGCGATGCGTTGACCAACCTGCTCAACCGGCGCTTCCTGCCGACCGTGCTGCGACGTGAGATCGAGTTATCCACGCGCAACCACACACCGTTCTCGCTGTTGTTGCTGGACCTGGATCATTTCAAGGCGATCAACGATGGCCACGGCCACGACGCTGGCGACCGCGCGCTGCAGCACGTTTCTGCCCTGCTCGGCCAGCAGACCCGAGGCAGCGACTACCTGTTCCGCTATGGCGGCGAGGAATTCGTGGTAGTGCTGGTGGCGGCGAGCGAGTCGCAGGCGGAGGTGATTGCCGAAAGCCTGCGTCGGCAGATCGCACAATCGCCGATCTCCCTGCCCAATGGACAGACGTTGGGCCTGACCGCCAGCATCGGCGTGGCCGGACACGATGGGCATCCCGATTACGAGCGGCTGATGGCGCGCGCCGACGCGGCGATGTATGCCGCCAAGCGACAAGGCCGCAACCGGGTGGTGGTGGCCGACGAAGCACTGCCCGAGGCACCGGGGCGACGCGCGCTGCAACGTTGAGCCTGCAGCGCGCGCGGTAGGGCGTCGAACAGCCTCGGCGCTACAGGGCGGCCTTACGCGGAATGCGCCACGCCGCCCACCACGCCAAGCCCAGCAGGGCGATTCCCGCTCCCAGCGCGCACACCGCCGGCCACCCGTAGCGCGCCTGCATCCAGGTGCCTGCGGCAGCGCCCGCACCGCTGCCCACCGCATAGAACAGCATGTACAGCGCCACCAGGCGCCCATGCTGTTCGGCCGGGGCACGCAGCAGCAGGGCCTGGTTGGACACATGCAACGCCTGCCCGCCCAGGTCCAGCACCACCACGCCCAGCAGCAACAGCGCCAGCGAGTGCGGCAGGCCCAGCAGCGGCACCCAGGCGACCAGCATCAGCAGCAGCGCCCCCAGGCTCACCCGGTGGGCAAGGCCACGATCCATCCAGTGCCCGACCCGCGCCGCCAGCAGCGCGCCGATGATGCCAGCCAGGCCCAGCGCGCCGATGCCAGCGGTCGACCAGCTCAGGGGCGGCGCCGACAACGGCAGTGGCACCGCCGCCCAGAACACATTGAGACCGGCAAACAACAGCAGTGCCAATGGCCCACGTTCACGCAGCGCCCGATCCTGCAGCAGCATCTGGACCATGGAGCGCAGCAGCTCGCGCCACGCCGGCGGCAATGGAGGCACCGGCACGTGCGGCAGTCGCCGCCACAGCAGCAGCGCCAGCGCTGCCATCAACAGTGCCGACAGCAGGTACACCGCGCGCCATCCCGCCACGGCGGCGACCGCGCCGGACACCACCCGTGCCGACAGCAGGCCGATGAACACACCGCCCTGGACCATGCCAACCACCCGCCCGCGTTGCTCCGGTGCAGCGAGGTTGGCGGCGTAGGCGATCAGCCCTTGGGTCAGCGCGGTACCGAGCAGCCCCGCCAGCAGCATGCCCGACAGCAACCATGCGGTGCTGCGGGCGGCGGCCAGCCATAGCAGCGCCACCACCAGTGCCAGCAACTGCACCCGCAGCAGTCGGCGACGGTCGCCACGGTCGGCCAGCGGCAGCAATCCGAGCAAGGCCAGCACGCTGCCTACCTGGGTGGCAGCCAGCAGTGCGCCGGCCACCGCAGCATCCAGGGCGAAATCGTGGGCCAGGCGCTCCAGCAGCGGCTGCGCGAAGTAGACGTTGGCCACGCTGGCACCGGCAGCAATGGCGAGAAGGCCCAACAACGGGCGTGACAGCGAAGGCATCATCATTGTAGTTGCAATTTGAAACCACGTGCACGGTAGCGCCACTGGTTTTAAACTGCAACCACGCCTGAGGAATTCCGCCATGCACGCCAACAGCCCCTGCCCCGTGGCCCGCAGCGCCGATCTGCTTGGCGACCGCTGGGCGTTGCTGATCATCCGCGACGCCTTCGATGGCATCAGCCGATTTGGCGATTTCCAGCGCAGCCTGGGCGCGGCGCGCAACATCCTCAGCGACCGTCTACGGCGACTGGTCGAGGCCGGGCTGCTGGTGCAGCAGCCTGCCGCCGATGGCAGTGCGTACCAGGACTATGTGCTGACCGCGGCCGGCCAGGACCTGTTCCCGCTGCTGGTCGCCCTGCGCCAATGGGGAGAACGGCATCGCTTCGCCGCTGGCGAGGCGCACTCGCAGCTGATCGAATGCAGCAACCGCCGGCCGCTGCCCTATATGCGACCCCACGGACGCGACGGCCAGCCCCTGCACGCCGCCGATACCCGCGTGCGCAAGCTCAAGGAAGCAGGCGGCCGGGCCTGACCCGCCCGTTCACGCACACCGGCGACGTCCCCGGGCAGTTAGCATCGCTCGTCTCCTGCCGCTGGATGCCGCCGATGCCGAACTGCGCCCGAACCGTTTCGATCCTGCTGCCGCTGGCCTTGCTGCTGGCCGCACCACTGGCCTCGGCCCGCGACGTCGCAGCACCCGCAGAACACGTCGGCAGCGACGGCCCTTACGTGTTCCGTGAAGGCACGCAGCTGAAAGCGCAGTGGATCTGCCAGGACCAGGTGGAAACCCATACCGTGCACGCCGGCAGCGACGGCGCGGACGTTGCCGCGCACTGCGGCTACGTGCATGCGGTGCATGTGCTGCCGCCGAATGCGCCGTCGGTATCCGTGCTGCCGGCGGTGCCGCGCATCGTCGCGGTGTCCGACATCCACGGCCAGTACAAGTTGCTGGTTCGCCTGCTGCGCGCCAACCGGGTGATCGACGCGCAGGACCGCTGGACACTGGGCACGGACACGCTGGTGATCGCCGGCGACGTGTTCGATCGCGGCCCACAGGTGACCGAAGCGTTCTGGCTGCTGTACGGCCTGCAACAGCAGGCGGCGGCCGCCGGTGGCGCGGTGCATTTCGTGCTCGGCAACCACGAGACCATGGTGCTCTATGACGACCTGCGTTACGTCAACCCGAAGTACCTGCGCAGCGCGCAGCTGCTCGGTCGCAGCTATCCGCAGCTGTATGGTGCCGACTCGGTGATCGGCCAGTGGCTGCGCACGCGCCCGGTGCTGCTGCAGATCGGCGATACCCTGTTCCTGCACGGCGGCATCTCGCCCGACGCCGTGCAGATGGCATTGGACCCGGCCCGCACCAACGCCGCCTACCAGGCCTCGCTGGGCGTTCCCAAGGCCGAGGTGAAGGCAGATCCCGCCACTGCACCGCTGTACGACGGCAAGATCAGCCCGATCTGGTACCGCGGCTACTTCGACGGACGCCTGGACACCCCGGGCGTGCAGGCGGTGCTCGATCGCCTCCAGCTCAAGCGCATCGTGGTCGGCCACACGTCCATGCCACACGTCAGCAGCTTCCACGATGACCGCGTGATCGCCATCGACAGCAGCATCAAGAATGGTGAGAACGGCGAACTGCTGTTCATCGAGGACGGCAAGCTCAGTCGCGGCCTGCTGGACGGTTCGCGGGTGCCACTGGCCAAGGGCGAGCCCGGCCTGCAGGACTGAACGAAGGGCCAGCGTCGGGCCTGCCCAGGTCCCCCACGCCCGCCACCTGCACCCGGTTTGCCGCTACCCTCGGCAGCCGAGAGGCCCGCCCTGCCCCCCGGGGCGGCCCATCCGCCCCCAGGAGCCCCGCGCATGCGCGTTCTCATCGCAGAAGACGACCCCGACATCGCCTCCGGCCTGTGCGCCTCGATGCGCCGGCAGGGCCACGTGGTCGACCACGTGGACAACGGCGCGCATGCCGATGCCGCACTGAATTCCACCCAGTACGCATTGCTGGTGCTGGATCTTGGCCTGCCGCAGCTGGACGGCCGCGACGTGCTGCAACGGTTGCGCCAGCGCGGCGATGGCCTGGCCGTGCTGGTGGTCACCGCACGCGATGGACTGGCCGAGCGCGTGCGCGTGCTCGACCTGGGAGCCGACGACTACCTGGTCAAACCCTTTGCGCTGGACGAATTCGAAGCACGCGTGCGCGCGCAGCTGCGGCGGGTCACCAGCAACGGCAACCCTGACCTGCGCATCGGCCGGCTGCGCCTGGACCTGACCGGGCACCGGGTGTGGATAGACGAGCAGACGCTGGAGCTGACCGCGCGCGAATTCGGCCTGCTGTCCGCCTTGGCGGTGCGTGCCGAGCGCATCGTCTCCCGTGCGCAGCTGGTGGAGGCCCTGTGCGACTGGGGCCAGGACCTGACCGACAATGGCCTGGACATCGCCCTGCATCGCCTGCGCCGCAAGCTGCAGCCGGGCGGCATGGGCATCCGCACGGTGCGCGGGCTGGGCTACATGCTGGAAGACGCCGGCGCGTGATCAGCGGACCGCCCAGCCTGCGACGGCGCCTGCTCGCCTTCCTGGCGCTGCCGATGCTGGGCCTGCTGACCTTCAACACGCTGCTGGCGTACTACGTGGCGCTGGACTACTCCAACCGCATCCACGACCGCAACCTGACCGACGACACCGTATCGTTCGCACAGATGCTCAGCACCATGCCGGTCAGCAGCGACCTGTCCCCGCAGGCACGTTTCCTCATCGAGTACGACCCCGACGGTCACCGCTACTTCAACGTTGACAGCAGCCGCCTGGGCACCATCGCCGGCAACGCCGATTTCAGTGCCTACGCACCGTCGCAGGACTGCAGCGGCACGCACCCGGCGCTGTACGAAGGCGAGTTGAACGGCCAGCAGGTGCGCATGTCGACGGTCTGCACCCAGGCGATGAACGATCCGCAGGACCAGCTGGCGGTGACCGTGGCCGAAAGCATGGCCGACCGCCGCCAGCGTGCACGCGAGATCCTGATGATCGTCATTCCACTGATGGCCATGCTGGCCCTGGGAATGGCGGCACTGGTCTGGTTCGGCGTCACCCACGGCCTGCGTATTCTGACTCCGCTGACCTCGCGCCTGGCCCAGCGCCGCGGCGAGCTGGCACCGATTTCCGACGCCGACGTGCCCGAGGAAATCCAGCCACTGATCAGCACCATCGATGGCCTGTTCGCGCGGCAGGCGGAAATGATCACGCTGCAGAACCGCTTCATTGCCGATGCCGCGCACCAGTTGCGCTCGCCGCTGGCGGGCATGGCACTGCACGTGGACCAGGCACTGGCCCACGGCGATCCGGAGACCGTGCGCGAAGCGCTGCAGAACATCCGCCGGCTCAACCAGCGAACCGCCCGCGTCAGCACCCAGCTGCTGGCGTTGAGCCGTGCCCAGACCGTGCCGGAGACGGTGGAGGCGCTGGACCTGTCCGAACTGGTGCCGCAATGGGTGGGCATGCGCGTGCCCGAAGCGATCCGCGATGGCATCGACCTGGGCTACCTGGGTCCGCAGCAGCCGGTGCGGATACTGGGCAACGGCGCACTGCTGCACGAGGCGCTGGACAATCTGATCGACAACGCCCTGCGCTACGCCGGCGTGGATGCGACCGTCACGGTGGGCGTGCAGACCCTGGACGACAACGATGTCGAGCTGTACGTCGAAGACAACGGCCCGGGCGTACCCGAGGACGTGATGTCGCGGCTGGGGGAACGTTTCTTCCGCGCGCCCGGCACTGCCGCCAGCGGCACCGGCCTGGGCCTGGCCATCGCCCATGAGGCCGTCGAGCATCTGGGCGGGCGCCTGGGTTACCTCAACCGTCCCGGTGGCGGCCTGAAGGTGTCCATCACCATACCGTTGCTGAAGGGCCCTTGATCCAGCCGGGCCGTTGAAAGGTTGCCGAAAATCGCGCTTGCGATGCTGACCTTCCCGACTGCCACGCTGGAGCCGACTGGTGTCCGCATCCCATGAGTTCTTTCTTCCCGGTGGCCCGCAGGGCGTCCTGCTGATCCATGGCCTGACCGGCACGCCGGCCGAGATGCGCATGCTGGGCAAAGGCCTGAACAACGCCGGCTTCAGCGTGCACGGCGTGCAGTTGCCGGGCCACTGCGGCAGCGTCGAGGACCTGCTGCAGACCCGCTGGGAAGAGTGGTACCAGGGCGTGGAAGATGCGGCGGCGAACCTGCGCGGCAAGGTCGACCAGTTGTTCGTCGGCGGGCTGTCGATGGGTGCGGTGCTGGCGCTGGCGCTGGCCGCGCGCCGGCCGGCCTGGGTCACCGGCGTGGGCGTGTACGGCGCCACCTTCCGCTACGACGGCTGGAATATTCCGGCGGTCGCGCGCTTCTCGTTCCTGCTGCCGTGGTTCAAGCGCCTGGGCATCGGCCGCGACCGCATGTTCATGGAAGAGCCGCCGTACGGCCTGCGCGACGAGCGCCTGCGTGCGCAGGTCAGCGCCGCCATGCTCTCTGGTGACAGTGCCGCTGCCGGCCTGCCAGGCAACCCGTGGCATGCATTGGCCGAAATGCGTGCACTGAGCACCTGGACACGGCGCCACCTGCACCAGGTCACGGCACCATGCTTGGTGATGCATGCCCGCGAGGACGACGTGGCCAGCATGGGCAATGCCGAACTGGTGATCTCGCGCGTCAGCGGCCCGACCGAACTGGTGGTGCTGGAAGACAGTTACCACATGATCACCATCGATCGCGAACGGCGCGAGGTGATCCGCCGCAGCGCGCGCTTCTTCAGCGACATCGGCGAACGTGCGGGCGTGCTGCAGGCGGTCGCCTGAGATGGGATCGCTTGCGACCCTGCTGTGGCTGGTCAACGTGGTGCTCGACACCGGCGGCCAGTTGGCCTTCAAGGCTGCCGCCAGCGACCCGCAGGATGGCGAAGGCCTGCAACGCTGGAAACACATGTTCGGCCGTCCCTGGCTATGGCTGGGCATCGCTTGCTACGTGCTCGAATTCGTCGCCTGGATCGCCTTCCTGTCGCTGGTGCCGTTGTCGCAGGGCGTGCTGCTTGGCTCGATCAACATCGTCGCGTTGATGATTGCCGGTCGCCTCCTGTTCCGCGAGCGGCTGACGCCGTTACGGGTGACCGGCATGCTGCTGGTCAGCGCCGGCGTTGCCGTGGTGGGAGCCGGAACATGAGGCGGCTGTACCTGGTCGGTTTCCCGTTGCTGATGGCCTTCGACACCCTCGCCCAGCTGTGCTTCAAGTATGCCGGCGACGCCGCGCTACCGGTGGAGGCCAACACCGCGTGGCTGCTGCGCGTGCTGTCGCAGCCGTGGGTATACGGCGCGATGCTTGGTTACGTCGGCGCGTTCTTCACCTGGATGAGCCTGCTGCGGCACGCGCCGATCGGCCCTGCGTTCGCGGCCTCGCACCTGGAAGTGATCAGCGTGCTGCTGCTGTCGGCGTGGCTGCTGCACGAACCGTTGACGCTGCATCACCTGATCGGTGCGGTGCTGATCGTGGCCGGCATCATCTGCCTGGGCCGCGCCGAGGCGGATGATCCGCATGCAGTTACCGAAGCAGCCCCGTGAGCCTGCTGTCGCGCGAGTTGCCTCCCACCGCTGGCCTGCCCCTGCAGGCCAGCGATTTTCTGCCCGGCGGCGGTGACCTGTGCACGATTCTCGCCGAACAGCTGGGCACGCCGCCGCTGCAACTGACCTGCTCGGGTACCCACGCCCTGCTGATTGCCCTGCGCACCCTGCGCAGGCGCGCGCCGCAACGCGATACGGTGATCCTGCCGGCCTATACCTGTCCGCTGGTACCGATTGCCGTGCACAGCCTCGGCCTGCGCATACAGCTGTGCGATACCCGCCGCGACCATTTCGATTTCGACCCGGCAGCACTGCATGCCGCCGCCGATACGCGCACGCTGGCGATCATTCCCACGCATCTGGGCGGGCGCATCGCCAATGTCGATCACGCCTGTGCGATCGCGCACCGCGTCGGCGCATGGGTGATCGAGGACGCTGCGCAGGCACTGGGTGCACGCGTGGCCGGCAACAGCGTCGGCCTGCGCGGCGATATCGGTTTCTTCAGTCTGGCCGCTGGCAAGGGCCTGAGCCTGCATGAGGGCGGCCTGCTGCTGACACGTGATGAAGAACTGCGTGCGGCATTGATCGAGCAGGCCGCAGGAAGCACGCCCTTCAGCCTGCGCTGGGAGCTGACCCGCAGCCTGCAGCTGCTGGGCCTGGCGGCCTGCTACCGCCCTTCCCTGCTGTCGCTGGTGTATGGAAACCCGCTGCGGCGTGCCCTGCGCAGCGGCGACCTTGAAGCTGCGGTGGGCGATGTATTTCCGTTGGACATTCCGCAGCATCGCGTCAGCCGTTGGCGGCAGAACGTCGGTGCACGCGCAGCACAGCGCCTGCCCGCCTTCCTGCAGGCGGCCCGCCTGCGTGCGCTGCAGCTGCGCGTGCAGCTGGAGTCGCTGCCTGCCGTTGACGTGGTGGACGGAATGCCTGGCACCCTTGGTACCTGGCCGATGCTGATGCTGCTGCTGCCGAGCGAACGTGCGCGTGATAAAGCGCTGTCCGCGCTGTGGCAGCGCGGCCTGGGTGTCAGCCGCATGTTCATCCATGCCCTGCCGGACTACGCCTATCTGCGAGGCGTCGTTGCAGACGCGGATGTACCCAATGCCCGCGACTTCGCCGCACGCTCCCTGACCGTGGGCAACAGCCCCTGGCTGACCCATGAAGACACCCGCGAGATCGCGAAGGTACTGGCACGCCAATAGTCGCTGAAGCCAGGCGAGGCCTGCTTCGCGTCACTGGCTGAACGCTTCCCGAGCGCCTCCGTTCGAGCTTTCAGGCGGAAAGGAACGAGAAAGACGGCCTGCCTACATTGGCCCCGTCGCCGGCATCGTGCCAAGGCCTCTCTTCATCGACGGAGCTGCCCATGCAATGGAGCATCCTGTGTGACTTCGATGGCACTATCAGCCTCGAGGACGTCATCGACTCACTGTTGGAAAAATTCGGCCAGCCCGGTTGGCAGCAGCTGGAAGATCAGTGGCGTTCGGGTGAGATCGGCTCGCGTGAATGCATGCAGGGCCAGGTCCGCCTGCTGATGCTGGATCCGGCCACACTCGATGCACACCTGGACCAGGTACGGATCGATCCGGGCTTCGCCGCCTTCGTCAATCGCGCACACGCATTGGGCCTGCCACTGCGCATCGTCAGCGACGGCCTGGACTACGCGATCCATCGCATCCTTGCCAACCATGGCTTGCCACCGCTGCCTGTAGTGGCCAACCACCTGCGCTGGTGTGACGGCCATTGGCAGCTTGAATCTCCGTACCAGGCCGAAGGCTGCCGCAGCGGCACCTGCAAGTGCGCCTGCGCGGCGCAGGCACGTGCTGGCCACGCGCCCCGCGTGCTGATGATCGGCGATGGCGCCTCGGATTTCTGCGTGTCCGAACACGCCGATTTCGTGTTCGCCAAGCGTCGCCTGATCGCCCATTGCACCAACGCCGGCATTCCCCACGCTGCCATCGACACCTTCCACGACGCTACTGCGCTGCTGCCGCGCCTGCTCGACGGCAGCCTGCTTCAGCCCTCGCTTCCGCGGCTGCTCGCCACCGCCTGATCGCTCCGCCCGTTGCTTCCTTCGAATGCCCTCTCCGGAACCGAACCGATGAATATTTTTGACAAGAACGCCGATGCCGCCATCACCGATGCGCAGCTGCTGGTCGATGAAGCCCGCTACAGCTCCTTCGGCGACACCGTGCACTACGTCGATCCGCCGAAGATCTTCCAGCGCTGCGAAGGCAGCTACATGTTCGATGCCGCCGGCACCCCGTACCTCGATCTGCAGATGTGGTACTCGGCGTGCAACTTCGGTTACGCCAACCAGCGCCTGAACAATGCGCTGAAGGACCAGATCGACACCCTGCCGCAGGTCGCCAGCCAGTACCTGCACCCGACACGCGTGCAGCTGGCCAAGGCCATCGCGGTGGACATGCACGAAAAGTTCGGCCTCGATGGTCGCGTGCACTTCAACGTCGGTGGTGCGCAGGCGGTGGAGGATTCGCTGAAGATCGTCCGCAACGCGCGCAACGGCAAGAGCCTGATGTTCGCGTTTGAAGGTGGCTACCACGGCCGCACCCTTGGCGCCTCGTCGATCACCTCCAGCTACCGCTACCGCCGTCGTTACGGCCACTTCGGCGAACGCGCGATGTTCATCCCGTTCCCGTATCCGTTCCGTCGCCCGAAGGGCATGGCCCCGGACGAGTACTCCGACCACTGCGTGCACCAGTTCGAGCGCCTGTTCGAAAGCGAGTACAACGGCGTGTGGGACCCCAAGGTCGGCCAGGCCGAGTACGCCGCGTTCTACGTCGAGCCGATCCAGGGCACCGGCGGCTACGTCATTCCGCCGCGCAACTTCTTCAAGGGCCTCAAGCGCGTTCTGGACAAGTACGGCATCCTGATGGTCGTCGATGAGATCCAGATGGGCTTCTGGCGCACCGGCAAGCTGTGGGCCATCGAACACTTCGATGTCACCCCGGACGTGCTGGTGTTCGGCAAAGCGCTGACCAACGGCCTCAACCCATTGTCGGGCCTGTGGGCGCGCGAAGAGCTGATCAACCCGACCGTGTTCCCGCCGGGCTCCACCCACTCCACCTTCAACTCCAATCCGCTGGGTACGCGCCTGGGCCTGGAAGTGCTGAAGCTGGGCAAGGAGATGGACTACGAGCGCACTGTGCCGGAAAAGGGCGCCTACTTCCTCGACGGCCTGCGGGGCCTGCAGAAGCGCCATCCGGAAATCGGTGATGTCGACGGCCTCGGCCTGGCCCTGCGTGCGGAAATCTGCGCCGCCGATGGCTTCACTCCGAACCGTGAGCTGCTGGACCGCATGGTCGACATCGGCCTGGCCGGTGACCTGCTGCACGACGGCAAGCGCATGGGCCTCGTGCTCGATGTCGGTGGCTGGTACAAGAACGTGATCACCTTCGCGCCTTCGTTGAACATCACCTACGAAGAAATCGATCTGGCGATCACCCTGCTGGACCAGCTGCTGACCAAGGCCAAGGGCTGAGCTGCAATGCGTTGCCGGTTCCCGTGCCCCGCATGGACCTGATTCCGCGTGTTTCCAGCACCGCGCTGGAACCGGCCGCGCTGCTGGAAGGCTTCCTGGCCCACCCGCCCCTGGGGTTCGATGCCAGCCGCCTGCCCAGCGGCCTGCCCAGTTTCCGTGCGCCATTGGACCTGACCACAACCCTGGACGATGCACTGCGCTCGCGCCTGCTGGGGCTGCCGCTGTCGCGCCTGTGGCGGCCGTGGCTGACCTGGCAGACACGGTTCATCGGTGCCACCAGCACCGAGTACACACCGCTGCCCGCGCATGTGTCGGCGGCTGCACTGGCCGACGACGTGCTGCGCCACGGCGTCGGTGACAGTCGACTGCTGGTGGTCAAGGATCTGGCGATCGATTCCCCGTTGCTGGACGACGCTGCCAACGCGCACAGCCAGGCGTTCCTGCAGGCGCTGCTGGAACGCGGCTTCATCCAGCTGGAAGGCATGCCGCTGGCATGGGTGGCGATCGATTTCGACTGCATCGACACCTACCTGGCGCGCCTGTCCACGGCGCGGCGCAAGAACATCCGGCGCAAACTGCGCTCACGCAGCAATCTGCAGATCGACTGCATCGCCACCGGCGACCCCGCCCTTGCCGAGCCACGGCTGCAGGCCGAACTGCATGCGCTGTACCTGCAGGTGTATGCACAGAGCGCCGTGCATTTCGACCAGCTCGACCTGCCCTTTTTCCAGCACCTGCTGGCAGACACACAGGGTCAGGGGCACTTGTTCCTCTACCGCCACAACGGCGAGCTGATCGGCTGGAACCTGTGCTACGTGCACGCCGGCAAGCTGGTGGACAAGTACATCGGCCTGTCCTATCCGCAGTCGCGCGACCACAACCTGTACTCGGTCAGCTGGATGCAAAACCTGGAATACGCGTTGCAGCACGGCCTCAGCCACTACGTCGCGGGCTGGACCGATTCACGCATCAAGGCCGAACTGGGTGCCCGCTTCACTTCCACCGTGCATGCGGTGCATGCGCGTTCGCCCCTGCTGCGCGCCGCGCTGCGCAGGCTGGCCCCGCACCTGCGGGGTGAGCCGGATGGAGGGGGCTGACCGATGCAACTGCGCCCCCCGCTGATCCTCGATCTCGATGGTGGCGTACTGCCATTGCCGCAGGCACGCACGCTCGCGCTGCGGCACTGGCATGACCCGCTGCGTTTTGCCTGCGGCAACGCCACGCTGTCACGCTTCGCCACTGAAGTTCTTCGGCCGCTGCCGGCACAGCTCGGCACGGTGATGCTCGGCAGCGGCGACTTCCACCATCTCAGCCTGCCACTGCTGCAGCGCCTGCACACGCGTGCCCCGTTCCAGCTGGTGGTGCTGGACAACCATCCGGACAACATGCGCTTTCCCTTCGGCATGCACTGCGGTTCCTGGGTGAATGCTGCCGCCGCATTGCCGCAGGTATCGCATGTGCATGTGCTGGGCATCACCTCCGCCGATATCGGCCTGGGCCATGCGTGGGAGAACCACTGGCGGCCGCTGCTGGGGCGGCGGCTGACCTACTGGTGCATGGATGTGGATGTGGGCTGGGCCAGCCGCATGGGCATGGCAGATGCCTTCCTCCGCTTCGACCATCCCGAGGCCCTGGTCGCCGCGTTCGCCGCCGAACAGGCGCAGGCACCTCAGCCGACCTATCTGTCGATCGACAAGGACGTGTTCGCTGAAGATGTCGCGCGCAGCAACTGGGACCAGGGCCGCTTCCAGCTTGAACACGCACTGATGGTGATCGAGGCCCTGCGCACCGGTGGACTGGTGGGCAGCGATATCACCGGCGAAGTATCACTGGCCAACTACCAGGGCCGTTTCAAGCGCTGGTTGTCGTCGCTGGATGGGCAACCGGATATCACTGCCAGCGATCTGCCAGCCTGGCAGGCGCGGCACCAGCAGGTGAACCGTGAACTGCTGGCGGCGATGGCCGCCGTGCCGACTGCCTGCTGAGCCCGCCCTGTGGTGCCGGCCGCTGGCCGGCAGCTGTACCACGATGTGCCAACCAAGGTTGGCACCTGGCAACGCGGGGCTGCGCCGGCGCAGGCATCCGCAGACGTGGTATGCAGTAGTCCCGCCCCCGGAGCCGCCGTCATGCCCCAGACCGTCATCCCGCAGCTGCGCATGCGCCATGCCGATACCAGCCTGCCGTTCTACGTGCAGGGCCTGGGCTTCATCATTGACTGGGAGCACCGCTTCGAACCCGGCTTGCCGCTGTTCGCCCAGCTCACCCGCGAAGGCCAGACGATCTTCCTGACCGAACACACCGGCGACTGCGAGGTGGGCGGTGCGGTGTACTTCATCGTCACCGACGTCGATGGCCTGCATCGCGCGTTCAGCGCTGCGGGAGTACCCATCGAGCAGCCGCCACACGATACCGACTGGGGAAGCCGCGAGATGCTGATCGTCGACCCGGACGGCAACCGCCTGCGCTTCGCCACCGACGCTGGCTGAACACCCCGCGCTTGAGCAGGAATATACGTTTCGTATACGCTTCATATATTCCCAATCGAGAACGCCCATGGGCATCGTCAACATCGATGACACCCTGCACGACCAGCTGCGCCGTGCCTGCACCGTCTCCAACCGCTCGATCAACGCCCAGGCCACGTTCTGGATCCGGGTCGGCATGCTGTGCGAGATGAACCCGACCCTGAGCTTCCAGGACGTCGTCGCCAGCGAACTGCGCGCCGCCGGCGTGCAGCCGCAGCTGCTTGCGCCCGGGCGGGCCTGAGCCGATGGCCATGATCAAGCGCCCCGACGAGATCGACCGCCTGGCCGAGTCCGGACGGCTGCTGGCGCAGGTCTTCGCCATGCTCGACGCACTGCCGCTGCAGGGCCGCAGCACGCTGGAGATCAACGACATCGTCGAGCGGATGATCGTTGACGAGCTGCGGGCACGGCCCGCCAGCAAGGGGCAGTACGGGTTCCCGTACGTGCTCAACGCCTCGATCGACAACGTCATCTGCCACGGCATGCCGTCGGCCGACGATGTGCTGCGCAATGGCCAGATCGTCAACCTCGACATCACGCTGGAGAAGAACGGCTACATCGCCGATTCCAGCACCACGTATCTGGTGGGTGAAGTCGACTACGCCGCGCGCAAGCTGGTGCAGGTCACCTACCAGGCCATGTGGAAGGGCATCGCCGCTGTGCGGCCCGGCGCGCGCCTCGGCGATATCGGCCACGCCATCGCCCGCCATGCCCGCAGCCATGGCTACAGCGTGGTCAAGGAATACTGCGGCCACGGTATCGGCCAGGAGATGCACGAGGAACCGCAGATCCTGCATTACGGCCATGCCGGCACCGGCATGGAACTGCAGGAAGGCATGGTGTTCACCATCGAGCCGATGCTCAACCAGGGCAAGCCTGCGATCCGCCAACAGCCCGACGAATGGCCGGTGTACACGCGCGACGGCAAGCTGTCGGCGCAGTTCGAGCACACCGTGGCCGTGACCCGCAGCGGTGTGCGTGTACTGACCCTGCGCCCGGGCGAATCGCCGCTGTGCGCGGTGGATGCGGCCTAGAGCGGGCGCAGCAGCAACAGCAGCGCAAGGCACAGCATGAAGGCGGCCACGCCGGCATCCAGCAACCGCCACGCTGCCGCGTTACGGAACACCGGCTGCAGCAACCGGGCGCCGAACCCGAGCCCACAGAACCAAGCCACGCTGGCCACGCAGGCGCCCGCTGCGAACGCCCAGCGCAGGTCACCCGGATAGCGCGTGGACAGGCTGCCCAGCAGCACCATCGTATCCAGGTAGACGTGCGGGTTGAGCAGGGTGAAGGCCAGGCAGGCCAGCAGCACCTGCCGCCGGCTGCCACCACTGGCATCGGCCGCGGCCAGCGCGCTGCCACCGCGCCATGCGCGCAGCCCGGCCTGCAGCCCATAGCACAGCAGGAAGGCGGCCCCGCCGAAGCGCAGCACCTGCAACAGCAACGGCCACTGCAGTACCAGTGCTCCCATGCCGCCCACGCCGGCCAGGATCAACGCGATGTCCGCGCCCATGCAGGCCAGCACCACCATGCCGACGTAGCGACGCTGCAGCCCCTGCCGCAGCACGAAGGCGTTCTGCGCGCCGATGGCGATGATCAGGCCGGCACCCGCGAACAGGCCGGCCAAGGCCGCAGCAATCCACATCCGACGCTCTCCACCGTGAAAGGAGGCGCAGGGTGCGACCAACGGCCCCGTTAAGACAAGCTGGTTTTTCTTTATCCTGTGCAGAAAAACTGAAGAGGCATCTCGTGGACCTGGTACATCCGCAGTTGAGCGCCTTCACCGCGGTGCTCGAAGAAGGCAGCTTCGAGGCCGCCGCACGCCGCCTGTCGATCAGTCCGTCGGCGTTGTCGCAACGGATCAAGGCACTTGAGGACCGGCTGGGCCAGGTGCTGGTGGTACGGCAGGCGCCATGCCGGCCTACCGCTGCTGGCGAAGTGCTGCTGCGGCGGGTACGGCCGATGCAGGCGCTGCAGGCCGAAGCGCTGGCCGAACTGCTGCCGGAGCGCGGCAGCGATGCCATCCGCACGCCAATCCCGCTGGCCGTCAACGACGATTCGCTGGACACCTGGTTCGTCGCCGCCATCGCCGAGCTGCACCAGCGCCACGGCTACCTGTTCGACCTGCGCATGGATGACCAGGACCACACCCTGGAACTGCTGCGCAACGGGAGCGTGCTTGGCGCGGTCACCGCCGAACGCAAGCCCCTGAAGGGCTGCAACGTGCATCCGCTGGGCGCGATGCGCTACCACGCCATCGCCTCACCTGCCTTTGCGAAACGCCACTTCAGCAAGGGCATGCACGCCGACGCGTTGGCGTCGGCGCCGATGATCGTGTTCAACCGCAAGGATGAACTGCAATGGCGCTTCATGCGCAGGCTGACCCGTGCACGCCTGCAACCGCCCGTACACTACCTGCCCTCCTCCACCGGCTTCGTCGATGCTGCCGCGCGTGGCCTCGGCTGGTGCCTGGCGCCGGAGGCGCTGGTTACGCCAGCGGTACAGGCCGGGCAGGTGGTGGTGCTGGAACCTCGTCGCTGGCTCGACGTACCCTTGTTCTGGCAGCATGCCGCCGTGCGTTCGAGCACGCTGCAGCACATCACCCAGGCGCTGCGCACCGCCGCTGGCAACACCCTATGTTGAAAAGAACATGATCCCGACCACCGCAGACCCCGGCTTCACGCGCGGACCACTACCGTTTGCCCACTTCTTCACTACAGGAACGGCATGCGCCTGAGCTGCCCACGGACAAGGATGCACCGCGCACTCGGCGCTGCCGGCCTGGCCTTGCTGGCAAGCCTGCCGCTGGCCGCAGCGGCACAGACCAGCGCGCCTCCCGCACTGGAATGGGAACAGGCGCGGCAGCGGCTGGAACAGGTCTCCGACGCACTGGCCGCTGCTGATGCCGGCGTGCGCAACAAGGAAGAACTGCAGGAAGCCACCCGCCTGCTGCGCCTGCCGGAGATCACCGGCGAAGTGCGCCGCCTGCAGTTCCAGAAGACACTGACCCTGCCGCTGGGCTCACTGGCACCGGTGGCCGAGGCCTATGGCATCGACTCGCCGCTGTCGTTCACCGAACGCGATTGGCGCACGCGACCGGTGGTCACCGCAGTGCTGCCGCTGTACACCGGCGGCCTGATTCCCGCCGCACAGCGTGCTGCCGGCGCGGCCAGCGAACAGGCCAGCGCCGAGCGCGAAGCGCAGCGGCAGTCACTGACCGTGCAACTGGCCCAGGCCTACTTCGGCCAGCGCCTGGCCGAACAAGCAGTGGTCGTGCGCCGCGACGTGCGCGATGGCCTCAATCGCCACCTGTCCGATGCGGAGAAACTGGAACGCGAAGGCTTCGCCACCCGCGCGCAGCGCCTGCAGGCCACCGTCGCCCGCGACAAGGCCGAGCGCGAGTACCAGAAGACGCTCAATGACCTGGCCACGCTGAAGGCTGCGCTGGCCACCCTGCTGCGCAGTGGCGGTGATGTGCAGCCGTTGTCGCCGTTGTTCGTGCAGCGCACCCCGCTGGAACCGGTCACCAGCTTCGAGCGCACCGCGCAGGCACGGCAGCCGCAGATCGCGCGCCTGCGGGCGATCGTCGCGCAGGCCGAACAGGGCGTGCGCGTGCAGCAGGCCAAGCTCAAGCCAACGGTGTTCCTGTTCGGCCAGTACGACTTCCGTCGCCGCGACGAGATGCTGACCGATCCGGACTGGGCGTTTGGCATCGGCCTGAAGTACACCTTCCTGTCGCCGAACTCGCGACCGGCGCAGATCAGCGCTGCACGCGCGCAGCAGGAACAGGCCGAAGCCGGCCTGCGCGAGGCCGAGAACCAGGTCGCGCTGGGTGTGCGCAAGGCCTGGAACGAGCTGGAAACCGCACGCCAGCAGTTCGTGCTGCTGGACAGCAGCATCGCCCAGGCCGACGAGAACCTGCGCCTGCAGGAGCTGGCCTTCCGCGAAGGCCAAGCCACCTCGCTGGACGTGATCGATGCGCGGCTCGGCCTCGGCGGCGCCCGCGTCGAACGTGCGCAGGCGGCCTACCAATACGATATCGCCTTGGCGCAGTTGCTTGAGGTGAGTGGACAGATGGACCGCTTCGAAGACCATCGGCGGCGTGCAGACGAGGTAATTGATCATGAGTGACGTGTTGCACGACGAAGCGACGACGCCCCCGGGCAAGCGCAGGCTGGGGCCGATTCTGCTGGTGGTGCTGCTGGTGGCGGTGGTGCTGGGCCTGTGGCTGGCTTGGCGCAGCCCCGCCGACCAGGTCCAGGGCATGGCCGACGCCGACACCCTCAACGTGTCCGCCAAGATCACCGCGCGCGTGGCCGAACTGAAGGTGCGCGAAGGCGATCGCGTGCAGACCGGGCAGGTGCTGTTCCTGCTCGACAGCCCGGAAGTAGCCGCCAAGGAACAGCAGGCGCGCGGCGCGCTGGCCGCGGCGCAGGCGGTGGCCGACAAGGCCAACGACGGCGCACGCAGCGAAGACATTCGTGCGGCCGAAGCCAACTGGAAGCGCGCCGAAGCCGGTGCCACCCTCGCCGAAGCTACCTACCGGCGCGTGCAGAACCTGTTCAACGAAGGGGTGATGACCCGGCAGAAGCGCGACGAAGCCGCTGCCCAGGCCACCAGCTCACGCGAACTCGCCCGCGCCGCCCGCGCCCAGTACGACATGGCGTTGGCCGGTGCACGCGAGCAGGACAAGCGTGCCGCGCAGGGGCAGGTGCAGCAGGCGCAGGGCGCGGTTGCGGAAGTCAACGCTGCACGCGTTGAAGTGGAAGGTCGCGCACCGGTGGCCGGTGAGATCAACAAGCGCATGGCCGACCCGGGCGAACTGGTCCCGGCCGGCTTCCCGGTGTTCACCCTGGTCGACATCGACCGCATGTGGGTGTCGATGAACCTGCGCGAATCGCAGATGCAGGGCCTGAAGGTCGGCAGCAAACTGCGTGGCAGCGTGCCGGCGCTCGGCAAGGACGACGAGTTCGAGGTCTACTTCATCAATCCCGCGGGCGACTACGCTACCTGGCGTACGACCCGTCAGTCATCGGGCTATGACGTGCGCAGCTTCGAAGTGCGGGTGCGCCCGGTACGCCGCATCGAGGGCTTCCGCCCCGGCATGAGCGTGCTGTTCGCATGGCCGCAGCACTGAACACCAGCCGCAGCAGCTTCGGCAGTTCATGGCAGCGCGAACTGCGCCGGTTGCGCAGCAACCGCGCAGACCTGGCGCTGGTCACCGTGCTGCCGCTGTTGATGCTGGTGGTGATGGCCTGGATGTTCTCCGCATCGGTGATGCGCGATGTGCCGATTGCCGTGGTCGACCTTGATCACAGCAGCGACAGCCGCCTGCTGCTGCGCATGCTCGATGCCAGCCCCGGTGTACGCATCACAAGCCAACCGGCCGATATGGATGAGGCACGCATGCAGCTGCGCCAGCTGCAGGTGTTCGCGGTGGTGCTGGTGCCGCGCGATGTGACCCGCCAGGCGTTGCGCGGCCGGCAAGGCACGGTATTTTCCTATTACAACGCCACCTACATGACCACCGGCCAGTCCGCCGCGCGTGATATCGGCGACGCGGTATCGGCGTGGAACGCGCGCCTGCTGCGCGAACGCATCGGCCTGCAGGTCGGGCCGGGCAAGCTGCGTGCCGCGCCCATCGCGGTGCAGTCGGACATCCTGTTCAATCCGGCACGCAGCTACGAGCTGTTCCTGCTGCCGCTGATCTTCCCGGCGGTACTGTCGCTGGTACTGGCGCTGGCGGTGGCCGGCAGCCTCGGCCGCGAAATCCGCGACGGCACCCTGCCCGCCTGGCTGGGCCACGCGCCGTGGTCGGCCATTGCCGGCAAGGTGCTGCCCTATGCCCTGCTGTTCTCGTTGTACGGTGCGCTGGGCGCAGCCTACCTGGCCTGGCTGCGCGGCGACGGCATCGCGGGCAGTGTGGTTCTGCTGCTGCTCGCACAGCCACTGTTCTACCTGGCCACCGCGGCGTATGCCCTGTTCTTCGTCGGCGTTACCCGCGACATGGGCACGGCCCTGTCCGCAGTGGGCCTGAGCATCGGCACCGCGCTGGCCTTTTCCAGCGCCACGTTCCCGGTGATCGACGCGCCGTTGTTCACCCGCGTCTGGCATCTGCTGCTGCCGCTCAGCGCCTACATCAAGCTGCAGACCCAGCAGCAGTTCATCGGCTCGCCGTTGGCAGTGTCGCTATGGCCGCTGGCCACGCTGCTGCTGATGATCCTGGTCGCTGGCGGCACCGGCGGCTGGCGCCTGCTGGCGTTCGCGCGCACGCCGCAGGCCGCGCAACCCGCCGGGGCCGGCGCATGAGCCGGATCTGGCACAGCCTGCGACAGACCCTGTTGGCCGTGCTCTGCGACCGCTATGCGATCGTGGTGATGGTCGGCGCGGTGATCCTGTACTCGTTCTTCTACCCCGCCGCCTATCGCCACCAGGTGGCCGGCAACCTGCCCGTGCTGGTGGTCGATGAAGACCACAGCGCGACCAGTCGCGAACTGCTGCGCAAGCTGGATTCCCTGCGCGTGGCCCATGTGGTCGGGCAACCGGCCGACCTGCAGCAAGCGCGCGCACAGCTGGAGGCCGGCCAGGCCGAAGGCATCGTGCTGATCCCGGCCAACCTGGAACGCGACATCCTGCGCGGGCATCCGGCCAAACTGGTGCTGCTCGGCAACGGCGCCTATCTTGGCCGCGCCAGCTGGGTACTGGGCAGCGTGGCTGATGCGCTGGGCGCATTCGGCCGTGAAGCGGCGGTCACCCAGGCCGCGTTCATGGGCGCGCCACAGGCGCCGCCGGTCACCCTCGTACAACGGCCCTTGTTCAACACGCAGGAAGGCTATGGCAGCGCGATCGTGCCTGGCGTGGCCGAACTGATCGTGCACCAGACGCTGCTGATGGGCATCGGCGTGCTGCTCGGTGGTCGCCGCTTGGTGCTGGGCCGGCGCCTGCAGTTCGACCTTCCCACCCTGACCGGCATGGCGCTCGGCTTCGGCCTGATCGGGCTGTTCGGGCTGCTCTGGTACGCCGGCTTCACCGCCTGGGTGCAGGACTATCCGCGTGGCGGCAACCGGCTCGGCCAGCTGCTCGGCGGCACCCTGTTCATCGCTGCCACGGTGGCGTTCGGCCTGTTCGTCGGCAGCTTCTTCCGCACGCGCGAACGCGCCTTCCAGTACATCATCGCCACCTCGATCCCGCTGTTCTTCCTGGCCAGCCTGTCCTGGCCGGCGGTGATGACCCCACGCCCACTGGTGTGGCTGGCGCAGCTGCTGCCGACCACCTCCGGCATCAACGTGATGGTGCGCCTGAACCAGATGGACGCCAGCCTCGTCGAGGTCAGCCACGAACTGATCACCCTGGCCGTGCTGCTGGTGCTGTACGGCGCCCTCGCCCTCTGGCGCCTGCACAGCCCAAAGGGGACGGAGGGGATTAAGTCGTAACTGGCACGGAGAGGGAGAAAGCGACTTAATCCCCTCCGTCCCCTTTTTATGGCTCCGGCGCCTACCAGAACGGGATGCTCCAAGGAAGGAGTGGGCCTGAAACGAAGAACGCCGGCACAGGGCCGGCGTTCGGGGTACAGCAGTGTGGAAGGGGATATCGCGTGGAAGGATCAGCGGTAGACGCGCTCACAACGGCGCTCGACCACACGGTCGCCGGTCTTCTGCTGATGGTTACCCTGGATCTGCCGGCCGGCTGCACCGCCCGCCACAGCACCGGCAACCGTCGCCAGTTTTTTGCCGTTGCCGCCGCCTACCTGGTTGCCCAGCAGGCCACCAACCACGGCGCCCGTCGCGGTGCCGGTGATGCGGTTGGGATCTCGAGTATTGCGCTGCACTTCCACGTTCTTGCAGACCACGCGGCTGCCATCGTTGAACTTACGGCCTTCATCACGCGGGCCGTAATTCTGTGCGCCAGCAACGGACGAGGCTGCCAGCAAGGTGCCCAGCACCATCAATCGGGTCGAGGTCTTCATGGCCATCTCCTGTGCTCCGGTATGGCGCAAGTGTCTGCCTGCACGTGGCAACTGCAGGTGAAATCCACGTCTCCAAGCGCTCGGCGGCCAACATCGGTTCAGGAAACAAAAATGCGCCCATCGCGACCAGCATCGTGATGGGCGCGGTCTCCCACCCGGCTTAGAACTCTTCCCACCCACCCGTGTTGGCAGCGAGCGACGGGGCGTTTCGCGGCGGCAGGCCGGTCGCGCGACGCACCGGCGGCACACTTGCAGCGACCGCTGCCAACATCGGACGGACTGCTGCCGCCGCCACCGAAGCCCCGGTGCGGAACACCGATACCGCTTCGGCCAGCAAGTTGGCCTGCTCCTCCATCGACCGCGCAGCCGCGCTGGCCTCTTCCACCAGCGCAGCGTTCTGCTGGGTGGTTTCGTCCATCTGCATCACGGTCTGGTTGACCTGCTCGATGCCGGAACTCTGCTCCTCCGAGGCTGCAGAGATCTCGGCCATGATGTCGGTCACCCGCTGCACCGAGGCGACGATCTCGCCCATCGTGGTGCCGGCCTGACGCACCAGCGCCGAGCCGTCGGATACCTTGCCCATCGACTCTTCGATCAGGCGCTTGATCTCCTTGGCCGCACCCGCCGAGCGCTGTGCCAAAGTGCGCACCTCGCTGGCCACCACAGCAAAGCCCCTGCCCTGCTCACCCGCACGCGCGGCTTCCACCGCGGCATTGAGCGCCAGGATGTTGGTCTGGAAAGCGATGCCATCGATCACGCTGATGATCTCGGCGATCTTCTTCGACGACGCTTCGATGGCGCTCATGGTGGTCACGACCTGCCCCACCACCTCGCCGCCCTGCGAGGCCACCCCATGTGCACCGATCGCCAGCTGATTGGCCTGGCGCGCGTGTTCGGCGTTCTGCTTCACCGTGGAGGTCAGTTCCTCCATCGACGCCGCCGTTTCTTCCAGATTGGCCGCCTGCTGCTCGGTACGCCGCGACAGATCGGTATTGCCCGAGGCGATTTCCCCCGCTGCCAGATTGATGCTGGATGCACTGGCCTGGATGCGGCCGACGATCTGGGTGAGCTGCTCGACGGTGGCATTGCAGTCGTCGCGCATGCGTGCGAACACACCGTGGAAATCGCCCTGCATGCGTACGGTCAGATCGCCACGTGAGATCGCCTGCAATAGACTCGACACCTGCACCAGGTTCTCGTCGGTGGTCTGCATCAACCGGTTCAGTCCGGTCACCATCTCGCCGAAATCGTGCTCGAAGCGTGCTTCATCACCGCGCAGGCTGAAGTCGCCCGCGGCCGCGGCTGTGGCCAGCCGGCGGATCTCGCCGTTGATGGCCGACAGACTCGATTTGGTCTCATCCATCGCCTGGGTGATCGCCGCCTTCTCGCCCGGCAGGCGATCCATGTCCACCGACAGGTCGCCGCGCGCGTAGTGCTTCATCACCTCGATCAGGCGGTTCTGCACCTGCACGTGCGAACCCACCAGCGCGTTGGTGTCATGCACCATGCGCCCGTAATCGCCGGGGAAGGTGCTCTCGTCCATGCGATAGCTCAGGCTGCCGTCATCATGCTGCCGCGCCATCTCGCCCTGCGCAGCCATCACGGCCTGCAGCTGCCCCTGCATGCGCTGCATGGACTTCAGCAACTGGGTCACCTCGTCGTTGCCCGAGGCATCTATGACGTTGTCCAGGCGGCCGTTGGCGATGCCATCGGCCAGCTTCACCGCGCCCGCCAAGGGGCGGGTCAGGCTGCGGGTGATCGCCCACGCGGCCAGTGCGCCGAGAATCAGGCTGAGCACACCGAAGGCGATGGACAGGGTTCCCGTCCACGCTTCCGTGGCGCGGTATTCCTCACGGCTGCGTTCGGTCAGGGTCTCCTGGTGCCGTAGCAGGCTGGAGATCGCTCCATTCCAGGCGGTGGCCAGACCGTGCTCGGCCAGCAGCTCGGTGGCTGCACCGTCGTAGTCGCCCGCCTTCATCCGCTCGTGCAATTGTTGAGTGGAGATGTCGGTGGCCTTGCGTGCCGCCGCGATCTGCGCCACCAGCGTATCGCCGGTGGCATCGCGGGGAATCTTGACGTACTTGTCCCAGATGCTGTCGTAGGTGCGGCTCAGTTCCTGCGCCCGCTGGTAATCCTTGTCGAACTCCTCGCCGCGCTTGATCACCATCAGGCGACGATGCATCAGCACCGCGTTGTTGGTATCGAGCATGTCGTTCAACAACCGCATCTTGACCATGTTCACGCCCACTACTTTCTCGAACTGGGCGGACTTCAGATGGTTTCCGTACAACACCAGGCCGACGATGGCCAGGATGAACAGCAACAGCAGACCGAAGCCGGCGGAAAGCCGGGATCCCACACGGAGGTTGCGTAAGGCGAGCATCTCAATTCCCTTGATCGTGGCCCTATATCGGTGGCGGCACGGGCAAGGGAAACTTTATGGGCCGATTTTATTATATCGATCCAAAACTCTGAAACTGTGCAGACAGGTGTGAAATCAGTCAACCCACAGATGCTCTATATCCAGAAGGCATATCGATACATGCAGAAAAAACGAGATCGAACCGGGATCGCCCCCGTCATGCGGCATTACGACGCAGCGGGCCCAGTGCAGACCAGATCCTGCCCGAGCCTTGCTGCATAGATGCTCTCGAACTGGAACGAGAGCACAAACCGGAACCCGCACGTCGCGGCGTAACACCTGATGAAACAGCAGATTTCCTCCCAGGCGCTTTCAAATCCGCTCGCGCGGAAATGAAACGAGCCGAGCAGTCCAACCCTCCACTCGGCTTCAACTCCTTCGGCTACGACAGCCTCCGGCGGATCGACCATGCCGAACCCGAAGCCGGTGTTGGACGCTGGAAAATACCCATGCAAACCGTCAATGCCGTTGGAGTACTCGGCCCGGATCGAATCCAGGACACGCAGAACGGCATCGAGGTCGGCACCGGCTTCGACCTCGAGAAACAGCGAAATGCTCATTACTTGCGCAAGCCGATGAGGGTATGCCTGTTGAAGAACCGCATCTTCCCCTGGATGGTGAAGTCCGTGCGCCTGATTTCACCCAGCATCATTTCGCGCTGTTCGTCGTTCAACGTGCAAGGCTCCAGAACATTGGCGTCCAGCACGGTACCCGGTGGCGTCAGACGTAGCTCGACAATGCAGACATTGTTGTCCATTGGAACACCCGCCGGCCACGCCGTCATCGCGATCGCACGCAGTTCCTCCTGGTAAACCTCCCTTTCCGCATACTCGAGATCCGGGTCCGGCCGGCTCGCCGGCAGATGCGGTGAAGACTGCTTGGGCGCTGCCTTCGGCATCGAACGAACTGCCAGATTGATCAGGGTGTTCTGTGAGGCCGTTACAGCCAAGGCGATCACCAGAGCAGTGTAGCTGACACCACCGGCCTTCTGCAGTTCCGCGTGCCGCCTATGCGCGCCTCCATGCCCGGCAAGCACCTTGCGGACAACTTTCCGGCAATGAGACAGGTACAGGGAATTCGCCAGAATTCCGGCAAGCACGCGGCAGACCACGAAGACCACTACCGCGAACCATGGCAGGCCCATCTGAGTGAACGTGGTCATCGCCAAAGGCGGAACGATGAACCAGATCGTGCCCAGTACGGGCATGCGTCGGAAGAAAAACCATAGTGATGAAAACAGGAACGCCGGCCAATGCCAACGTCTCGGCGCCCTGCCGGCAGCGTCGTCCAGCCTCCAGAAATGGCAATAGGTGGAGAACCGGTCCCCAACCACAATCGCCAGCGCACTCTTTTCACTTGGCTCGTCAGCGGCAGAGTCTGCGCCTCGCTCCGGACCACCCTCTGCACCACCGAAAGTGGGCTCGATCTTCATCCGCACTGATTCTTCATCCAAAAGCAAGATACACTGATAATCGTTCGAAAGGCTTCAAAAGGTCAGCGAGCTTCCGGTGCTTCGGTTTTCGGCGCGTAGACGACACTGAGATAGTACTGCTGACCGCGGGCCTCGGAGACAATCGTCTCAGTGAGCGTTATCGTCGTATCACCACTCACCCATTCGGTCAGCAGCACCGCAGGCTTGTCGCGCGGACGCGCAGACGTCTCGCTTACCCTTTCAGGCTGGCCATGCCGTTCTGCCAGCACCTTCTTCACCCGGTTGTACCTGAATTCCGCACCTTTACCTGCCTTGATCTGCTCGTTGGTTACCGTCGCGGCGCGATCGAGATAGATGGCGCTCAGCGGCCCCTCGATTCCGCGAAGACCGAAGAACGCCACGAAGGAGATGCCGTCGATGGTGTAATCCTCGATGTAAGGGCCGCAGGCTCTGGCGTATCGATTCAGTTCCGGCTCTTCTTGCTGTTCCTCAGGGCAGGCTCGCGTACCCAATCGCTCGCCCAGTGCTTCTTTCAGCTGGGCCTGGGTTGCGCCCCAGGCAATGCCTTCGAAGCCGGATTCGGCAGCCAGCGCGGGATGTGAAGTGAGTGCCAGACTCGCTGTGGCGATAGTTGTCGCCAGGGTGAAGCTGCTGCGGAAGGCGCGGCGAGCAAGGCTGCGATGGTTTAGCGCGTTACTGGACACTCGGATACTCCATTAGCAAACAATTCACACATGCTCTTTGAGAAGCATCATTGAGCGCACCTGATCAGCAGATTCAGGCTTCTCTTTCACATAAATGGAGCATGCCATAGCCAAATAGGTGAAAAAATCTGCATCACTGACAATCACCACGCCGGGTTCGCACAGCATTCCATATGCAAATTGCACGCCACAGAAGTGATCGTCCGCGTCATAGCTGTTCAAATCCGGAAAACTGCAGTCAACATCGTCGATCCCAAATCCCCAACGTTTCGTCAGACACTCCAGCATCTGCACAAACAGACCTGCCCCATAGATCCAATCAAAATATGTTAATACGACCCAATCAGGATCATTCCGATCCGCCCACGACCCGAACAATTGACCACTCACGGCTCCATATAGCCAACTTTAATGCCCGCCTGATAGGAAAGCGCTCTGGCAAGCAAAGTTCAGCTACTGACATCTAAGCAAGCGACTCCGAACTACTCCAAGCTCTGGCAAAGAAGCAATGGCAGTTTCATCAACGATGTGAAAACCATCACCCCAGCGATATATTTTTCCACTACCCCAGAAAAACATCACGAGACGAAGCAGAAGAATTTCATCCAACTCATTACCACCATCATCCAACTCAAAAACAAGCAGCAGCTCACCACACCCATTTATTAGCGGGAAGAGCCCTTCGCCTTTTAAATACTCCTCGAGAGAGGCGCCCCGCAATATCTCAACCCTGATCCAAGGCGCATCCCCTTGCACCACACTCCATTCGCTATTAATTTCCCACTTATTAACTTTAAGATCAAGAAAATTACTTTCACCAAGACTCTCATCATCCTGAAAGTAGGACACGGGAAAATCACCCCATGCCTGGTCAATCAAGAACTTTCTCTCGGGCAACTTCATGCCACCCTTCAAAACAACAATAAATTTGGTTCCCATTACATATCCCCGGTTTCTTGCAGGCGTCTTAGCCCCTTCTCAGCGTTTCTGACAAGCTGATCCCTTGCAGATTTTGGCAATCGCCTGAATGCCTTGTCTATCTGAGGAGCCAAGGGCAATGATAGATCCGGACGGAAGTCTACGAACGAGTCCTTTCCGCCTCCTGACTGGATCTGAAGCTTACCATTCGGCTCGATATCGACCCGAAGCATCCTTTTACGACCGTTTATGACAGCCTCTACAGGCTGACCGATCGTTTCGCTGGCCTTGATTGTTCCACTATTAGTGGAGACGGAAACACTATCGCTTCTAGGCGACTCCCCCACGCGCCTTCTGCTCGAAGCGCTGCTCTTCTGACCGTCCTCACCAACTGGGTTAATTCCCAAACGGCCCGTCACAGGCAGCAAACCCGTCTTCCCCGCAGCCGTTGCCCCGGCAATCAGCGCGATGTTCCCCGCAGTCATAGTGAGTGCATATCGATCATCGTCACTCAGCCCTACAAGGCTGCCGAACAGATAGCTTCCGCTCGCCAGAGGGCTACCGACCAAGGCATCCATCAGCGCGAAGTCACGCCGTTGCCTCATCACCGTTGGCAGGAGATCTTCAGAGCGCCATACCTCCAAGCCGGACCTGATAACAGCCTTGTTGAAGATTGCCTCGTTTTCGCTATCAGCTCTCCAAATATTCTTTTCGAAGAACGAAAAGTTCTCATCAGTGTACTTCTGCTTATCACGCGAAAGTCCCGAGTAAGGGAATTCGCTTACCTCGCGAATACCCCTACTGACGAGGGCAATCGCCGCATCCGTGCCGTTCTGCCGGGCATACGCCCCCAGATAGAGCTCCAGATTGTGCTGCTGCACGACAGAAAGAGGCTGGCCGCTGGCAAGCATATTCAGCAGGCCATCACTCATATGATCCCCACCGTCGAGATAAATAAGCTCCGCGGATTCCTGTGGCGTCAACTTCCCCTTCTTAGACTTCTCACGTAGATCTGCCAGCCGCTGCTGATCATTCTTCCCGAGGAAATTATTCTCAACAGAATTTCTGGCAATCCCCGCATTCAACGCGATCCCAACCAGATCCTGCCCCGACAACCCACCCGCCAGCGCACCCACCGCCTGCGACAGCGCTAGAACTGCCTCCCTTTGCTGTGGGCTCAGGTTCGAGGGATCCCCGCCGAACAACGTGTCCGTCAGGACCTTCGCTGCCAGCTCACCCCCACCCGCCGCCAGCGCCCCACTCCCCGCCGAGCCACCATTGGCCTCCGCCAACAACGCGCCCAGCAGCGCATGCGACAGCATCTGCATGGCCTCGCTGGGCACAGCACTCTGCTTGTTCGGGTCGAACGTCTTGCCAATCAGTTCAGCCGCATACGGTGCAAGCGCGTTGGAACCCAGCTGACCCAGCCCCTGGCCGGACATGCCTCCGACCAGTACGGTGGTTACCGCGCCAAGCGCGCGGCCATAGACACCGTCAGGAGCCCACTTCTGCTGCGTGACCAGTGCCTCGGGGTATGACGGATCGAACACTTTCAGGCGATTGAACTGCTCATCCGAAGGAAGGCCATCAAACACCCGTCTTTCTTCGACGCTCAGCCCTTCCCGATACTTGTCGGTGATCCTGTTCGCACCACTGCCAATGTCGTTGGCAATCTGCTGGCTCGTGGAAACCACCGTCCCTATCGCTCCCGCCATCGCCTGCTGATCGGCCAGCAACTTGCTGGCATCAGGCAACGCCTCCAGCGCACGATGCGCGGCACTGGCATCGGTGTTGATGCCCAGCTCCGCCGCCGTGGTCTGCTTGCCGCCGATGGTGATGTTGCCTTCAGTCAACGTTGCAAGCGTGGAGCTGCTGTCGCTGCCGCTCTCCGACATCGGCATGCCCGGGCCACCGCGCGGAGCGGTGGTGCCTTCCTTCGCGTCCCAACCGTTCATCTTGCCGCCCGCACCACCGCTGATGCTGCCGGAGCTGGCCGAGTAGTCCATCTGGTTTTGCAGGTCGCTGAAGGTCAGCGTCTGTGCGGTCAGTTCACTGTTGGCCGCGTTGGTGCTGGAAATCGCGCCGCCAATCAGGTTCACGTGTCCAGCATCCACGTGATAGCCACCGTTGCCGGCAAACAAGCCACTCTGCTGGCCCACGCCCTGGTAGCTGCCCTCGGCCTTGCCTGCACTGGCGTAGCCATCGGCGTTCCACGCGTTGCCGAAGGCCACCTGCACGCGCCCGCCCACCTGGCTGTTCTTGGACATGCTCTCGGCCATGTCCTGCAGCGATTCGATGGTCAGCGTGCCGCCGGTCTTGACGTCGATGCGGTCGGCCGTGGCGGTCGCGCCGCGCAACGTGGTGTCACCCTCGGCCTTCAGCGAGATGTTCTGGCCGGTCAGCGTGGTGTTCTGCCAGGCATTGCTGTCCGAGTTCGACTTGCTGCTGCCCACGCTGGCTTGACGGACCACATCAGAGCGCTGCGGCGATAGTCAAAATTACTCCGCGCACATTATCCTTCTGGATATTGCCCGCCATCCACCGAAGGGAGGACAGCATGGCGCTCAAGCCACACTAAAAACATATAATAAATTCAAGAGGCAGGACCTCCCTTCACCAAATCAATATATGTTTCCTCCATATTCCTCAATCCTTCCGTACGATTTGCTACAGACATCTTCACCGCGCTCAACCAGTCATCCCAGGCACCCGCATCCATAGGACTCCGATCCATAGTCATATCCCAGCTAAGGGACCCCAGCAACCCACCAACCTCGTCAGTCGCCCCTCGAGAGTAATCGATACTTAGAAAGTAAAACATGGCCATATAAGCCTCCTCGATTGTCAACATTCCGTTCTTCATGAGCTTTTACCTTTTGGAGTGGCGGGAGGATAAACAGCGGGTGCAAACTTGGGACGCACCGATGCGGCGGGTGGGTAAATCAGCGAGATGTTCTGGCCGGTCAGCGTGGTGTTCTGCCAGGTGTTGCTGTCCGAGTTCGCCTTGCTGCTGCCCACGCTGGCTTCGGCACGCACACCTGCCCCGGCCTGCCTCTGCCGAACATCCCTCCTAAACAAGCGTAGACCAGACGAGATGTATTGTTGGCTCAAGCGCCAATTCAACCCTGGACAGGCCCAATCCAGGAATGAACTCAATACGCAAACCAGACCTTCCATCTGATTCAAACATCGAAACTGAATCCACACCCTCCGATGAGATAACAGAAACCTCCACCCCATCAATGAACATTGAAACCTGGAAAGATCGCATGACCAAGCTAAAGGAAAACTCAACTTCAACCCGTGCTTCCGACCCCGCCCTGTAGACGAACAGGCCAATTTCGGGGTCAACCCGAAAAGGCTCAAGCCCGAAAATCTCAAGAAACTCTTCTCGCGCTGGATATAACATAGCCCGCATTATTTATGGAGAAGGAATGAAGGCGCTGGATTTTCGAGCACCGTCATCCATTATCTGAATAAACTTGATATTATCATAACAATGCGCCCCCAGGGCGCAATAAGCGATGATTCACGGATCTCTGGGACATTTCCTTCGACCCATTCCGGACCGTCTGTTCGCACGCCACGTCCGAGCCACGCTCGTCCATTTGCTCCTTTAGCACCAGCGCCTGCGGCTCGATCAGGAAATTATTCTCAACAGAATTCCCGGCAACGCCGAGCGCGCGACCATAGACACCATCAGGTGCCCACTTTTGCTAGGTCACCAGCGCATCCGGGTAGGATGCATCGAACGCAACCAGCCGGTTGAATCGCTCGCCCCGAGAAAGCGCATCGAATACCCGCTTCTCTTCGGGACTCATCTTTTCCCGATATTTGTCCGTGATCTCTTCGCATCCGCACTGCCAATACCCCAGGCTATCTGCTGGCTGGTGGCCAGCGCCATCCCCGCCGCAGCCGCCATCTCCTGCTGGCCGCCAACAACTTACTCGCATCCGGCAATGCATCCACCGCAGGATGCGCTCCGCTGGCGTCGGTATTGATGCCAGGCTCAGCAGCCGATGTCTGTTTGCCGCCGATGGTGATGTTGCTCTCGGACAAGGTGGCAAGGGTGGAGCTGCTGTCGCTACCCTTTTCCATCATCGGCAGGCCCGGACCACCACAAGGTGTGGCAACTCCCGGCTTGGGCGTCGAGCCATTCATCTCCTCGCCCTGCACACCGAGAGCGACTCGTAATCCGCTCGTTCCGACAATTGCTTGGCAACGTCGCGCACCGTCTTCTGGCATGACGTGTCGCTGCGGCGCTCGTCGAGCTGTTGCTTCATTACACGAGCCTAATCCTCTGCAAGGAAGTTGGTCTCGACCGAATGCTTGGCAATCTCCGCATTCAGTGTGATCCCAGCCAGAGGCTACCCTGACACGCGGCCCGCCAGCGCCGAACCGCGCTCGACAGGATGGCATCAGACTTGCTGCCATCCACGTTTGTGCAAAGGACGAACGACCAAACCTCGGCGCCTACATCCCCTCGTTGCCAGTTCCTGCTCGTGACAATCGTATGCGGCAGGTTGCCTTGGACAGATCGCGGCGCGTAGAGCGCAGGGGGGCAGTCATTCAAAGAACTTAATAACCCCCTCCACTTCATACCCAAATTTTAAACTCCCATCCGGATAGCAAACAACAAACCGCCCCTCCAAATCAGGTACATTACTGAAATGATCTCCTATAAGAACCCCTGAATCGAACTTGGGCGCCATCCGAATGGCCAGACGCCCGAGCTCCTCATCGTTTACATTCAAGCCACTGTAGGCATTGACGATAGTTTTGAACTGACCGTCATCATGCATAACCCAAATCCCCACCGATCCCCTAGTTTGCGCATGATCCCAATACTCATCGGAATCGAACACATTTGATTGCGGCACACCCAACGACTCCGACAGCACCGCACGCACATCATCAAAGCTCAAATAGCGCTCAATCGAAAACTGGAAGGAATCCACATATCACCTCAATTTATTTATTCGAGCCACGCGAATTGTAGAGTTCCAGCAACCTCGCCCTGGAAGTCGCGTTCACTCCTGCGTTCCCCGCTGAGATCATACCCTCAAGCGCCTTCTCCGATCCGCCCCTGAGACCGCCGTCACGCACCATGTCCGTGTAAACACGAAACTCTGCCCGCGACAGCTGAACAATTCCCGGCCCCTCCTTTGGGAACATCGAGGCTCTATCAGGATGAGTACCCCAGATGCGGCCTGAGGGCACCATGACGTCACCATTTGGGAGCAAAACACCTTTCCCTGAGTTCAGATCATTTACATCCTTGGCAATATCATATCCCCCTTTGACGACGGATTTTGGCGTATTGGCGCTACCGTCACCAAACCAGGTCTTCGGCCCAATTGTGTCCACGCTGTGTGCCGCACTCACCTTCACAGAATCTCGCGGTATGAACGGCTTCCCCCCCGATGTTCCGCCGTCCGCAACCTTTGAAAGAGATCCGCCTTTGACCCTGAGAATCCCGGCCAATTGATTCCCTGATCTTGCAACCAGGGCCAGATATGCCTGAGTCTCCTCGACCTTCGTCATTACCGATGCTTGATCCAACATCGACTGAATCTCGATCGATGGATACTTGGAAGTAATCAACCCGCTTGCAGCGTTAAACTGGCCAAGCATCCCGTCCCGCAGTGCCTCCGCGTCCTTGGCCATCTTGTCCATGAACCATGCGCCGGGCCCCTTGTCGGAAATGGATACAAGTGCCTGCATGCTGCCTGCTAGCATCTGCCTTTGTATTTCCCTGAACGCGTAAGCGGCATCAGCTCCAGGTGTGGCTCCAGCCACCCGGTCCTGCACTGGAATACCTTGATACTGCTGCTGCCAGTAGACGTCAATCCGCGCCGCAAACTCGCGCTTCCAGTCGGCTTCTGAAGTCGCTGGATAGGAGCGCATGCTCAGCTCAACAGCAGCACCATGCGCAAGCAATTCGCGATCACGCTCTGCGTTCAGCTCGTCGTACGCACGTGTAACAGAGTCCTTACAGGCTTGGACATCTCCCCCCTCGCCACCACACGCGGCCCGTTCGGACTCCATAAGTGCGATTTCCTGCCTGCTCAACCAGTTATTTTCCACCGAGTTCTTGGCAATCCCCGCATTCAACGCAATCCCGGCCAGGTCCTGTCCCGACAACCCGCCCGCCAGAGCTCCCACCGCCTGCGACAGCGCCAGAACTGTTTCCCTTTCCTGTGGGCTCAGCTTCGAGGGATCCCCGCCGAATAGCTTGTCCGTCAGGAACTTCGCTGCCAACTCACCACCACCGGCCGCAAGCGCCCCACTCCCCGCCGAGCCACCGTTGGCCTCGGCCAACAACGCGCCCAGCAGCGCATGCGACAGCATCTGCATGGCCTCGCTGGGCACGGCACTCTGCTTGTTCGGGTCGAACGTCTTGCCGATCAGTTCTGCCGCATACGGTGCCAGCGCGTTGGAACCGAGCTGGCCCAGCCCCTGCCCGGACATGCCTCCCACCAGAGCGGTGGTTACCGCGCCAAGCGCGCGGCCATAGACGCCGTCAGGAGCCCACTTCTGCTGCGTGACCAATGCCTCGGGGTATGACGGATCGAACACTTTCAGGCGATTGAACTGCTCGTCCGAAGGAAGGCCATCAAATACCCGCCTTTCTTCGACGCTCAGCCCTTCCCGATACTTGTCAGTGATCCTGTTCGCGCCCGCACTGCCAATGTCGTTGGCAATCTGCTGGCTCGTGGAAACCACCGTCCCTATCGCTCCAGCCATCGCTTGCTGGTCCTCCAGCAGCTTGCTGGCGTCAGGCAATGCCTCCAGCGCACGATGCGCTGCACTGGCATCGGTATTGATGCCCAGCTCCGCCGCTGTGGTCTGCTTGCCACCGATGGTGATGTTGCCTTCGGTCAGCGTCGCAAGCGTTGAACTGCTGTCGCTGCCGTTCTCCGTCATCGACATGCCTGGGCCACCGCGCGCAGCGGTAGTGCCCTCCGTCGCGTCCCAACCGTTCATCTTGCCGCCCGCGCCACCGCTGACACTGCCGGAGCTGGCCGAGTGGTCCATCTGGTTCTGCAGGTCGCTGAAGGTCAGCGTCTGTGCGGTCAGTTCACTGTTGCCCGCGTTGGTGCTGGCAATCGCACCACCAATCAGGTTCACGTGGCCGGCATCAACGTGGTAGCCGCCATTGCCGGCAAACAAGCCACTCTGCTGGCCCACGCCCTGGTAGCTGCCCTCGGCCTTGCCTGCGCTGGCGTAGCCATCGGCATTCCACGCATTACCGAAGGCCACCTGCACGCGGCCGCCCACCTGGCTGTTCTTGGACATGCTCTCGGCAATGTCCTGCAGCGATTCGATGGCCAGCGTGCCGCCGGTCTTGACGTCGATGCGATCGGCCGTGGCGGTCGCGCCGCGCAGGGTGGTGTCACCCTCGGCCTTCAACGAGATGTTCTGGCCGGTCAGCGTGGTGTTCTGCCAGGTGTTGCTGTCCGAGTTCGCCTTGCTGCTGCCCACGCTGGCTTCGGCATACACATAGACGCCCGTCTGCGCGCCCACCACGACGCCAACGCCCACTTCGGCGCCGGCATTGCTGCTCTTGCTGCGGTCTGCCATGTGTGCCTTGCCCGCTTCCAGCAGGATGTCGCCGGCAGAATCCAGGCTGAGTGTGTTGCCTGCGCTCAGGTTGCCCTGCACTACGTGGATGTCGCCCGTGGTGCTGGTCAGGTTGACGTTGCCGCCGCCCTGGATGGTCGAGTCGCGCAGCACCACTAACCGAAAGATGCGGCGCCACCCTTAATCAAACACTGATCTATCAAAGGCAGCCAACACATTTGACACTTCGCGCAAAAGGCCCTCATCCCCAAGCTCATAGTCCGCTCGCGACACCTCATCTGGCTCATACATATCAGCAACACAGAATATTGTGGATAGACACTCATTCAAACCCGGAAAATCCTCCCGCAGAAGATCAGAGTCCCTCTCAATCTTCCACAACTGAACATAAGCATCCGAAAATGATTGTGCAGAAATCCAACCATTGACGAACCTTTCAGCGAACTTAAAAATCAACACACTCATCGAAGCACACCATTTTTGAAGAGATTTTCGTACTGCGAACTTTTCGGATCCAACTTAAATCCGGTAACGAATTTACCTGAAGAATCCAACACCACGGCGTTATTGGTTGATCCATTGAAATAAACCTTTGACCCCGGCACAAATCCGTAAGTACCCCGAAGCCCTGTCTCTGGCGCAGCCATGTGGTCCCGTATTGCGGATCCATATTGTGCAATTGTCTGCGGATTCTTCTTGCTTGTCACCAGCCCAAAATCCTCCGCATGCTTGAACTTTTTGTCCAACTGCTTTATCTCAATCGATGTCAGGTCGTTCAAATGCCCGCGGGCAACTTCAGGCGCGGCGGGTGCGGTGACAGCATGGGTCCCACTCGGCGTCGAACTCCCAGCACCAAACCCCCCATTTCCGCCAACAATGTTAACAACCCCGTACTTTCGAAGCAGTACCTTCGCAAGGCCCAACCCCAGTTCGGCGGACGCTTCCTTGGAGAAGATTCCGTACTGGTCAACGGTCTTGTCAAAGTTGCCAGTCCACTGTGCTAGAGCAGCTACCGTGTATTCCTGAGGCATGATGTAGACAGGCTTGAGCCCGCCGTTTTCAAAGATGAGCTGGCGGTAAGCAGTTCCATTCAGGGAGTGGGCGAACGAGCTAAGTGCCTCACTGCTGCGGCTCAGATCATCGTAGATCCCAAGATCGCCGGCCCAAGTGCCGTACTTGTACGCGACCGCAGCACCCACAAAGGCTTGGCAGGCTGGGCTTGCAGAGTTAGCAGTGCAGACCGAGAGCAACTCGTAATCCATGCTCCGGGACACTTCCTTCGACACATTCCGCACCATCTGTTGGCACGCCACGTCCGAGCCACACTCGTCCAGTTGCTCCTTAAGCACCAGCGCCTGCGGCTCGGTCAGGAAATTATTCTCAACAGAATTTCTGGCAATCCCCGCATTCAACGCGATCCCAACCAGATCCTGCCCCGACAACCCACCCGCCAGCGCACCCACCGCCTGCGACAGCGCTAGAACTGCCTCCCTTTGCTGTGGGCTCAGGTTCGAGGGATCCCCGCCGAACAACGTGTCCGTCAGAACCTTCGCTGCCAGCTCACCCCCACCGGCCGCAAGCGCCCCACTCCCCGCCGAGCCACCGTTGGCCTCGGCCAACAACGCGCCCAGCAGCGCATGCGACAGCATCTGCATGGCCTCGCTGGGCACGGCACTCTGCTTGTTCGGGTCGAACGTCTTGCCAATCAGTTCAGCCGCATACGGTGCAAGCGCGTTGGAACCCAGCTGACCCAGCCCCTGGCCGGACATGCCTCCGACCAGTACGGTGGTTACCGCGCCAAGCGCGCGGCCATAGACACCGTCAGGAGCCCACTTCTGCTGCGTGACCAATGCCTCGGGGTATGACGGATCGAACACTTTCAGGCGATTGAACTGCTCGTCCGAAGGAAGGCCATCAAATACCCGCCTTTCTTCGACGCTCAGCCCTTCCCGATACTTGTCAGTGATCCTGTCCGCGCCCGCACTGCCAATGTCGTTGGCAATCTGCTGGCTCGTGGAAACCACCGTCCCTATCGCTCCAGCCATCGCTTGCTGGTCCGCCAGCAACTTGCTGGCATCAGGCAATGCCTCCAGCGCACGATGCGCCGCACCGGCATCAGTATTGATACCCAGCTCCGCCGCCGTGGTCTGCTTGCCACCGATGGTGATGTTGCCTTCGGTCAGTGTCGCCAGCGTGGAACTGCTATCGCTGCCGCTCTCCGTCATGGGCGTACCCGGGCCGCCGCGGGGGGCGGTAGTGCCCGCCTTCGGATCCCAACCCTTCATCTGCCCGCCTGCACCGCCACTGATGCTCCCCGAGCTGGCCGAGTAGTCCATCTGGTTCTGCAGGTCGCTGAAGGTCAGCGTCTGTGCGGTCAGTTCACTGTTGGCCGCGTTGGTGCTGGCAATCGCGCCGCCAATCAGGTTCACGTGGCCGGCATCAACGTGGTAGCCGCCATTGCCGGCAAACAAGCCGCTCTGCTGGCCCACGCCCTGGTAGCTGCCCTCGGCCTTGCCTGCGCTGGCGTAGCCATCGGCATTCCACGCATTACCGAAAGCCACCTGCACGCGGCCGCCCACCTGGCTGTTCTTGGACATGCTCTCGGCAATGTCCTGCAGCGATTCGATGGTCAGCGTGCCGCCGGTCTTGACGTCGATGCGATCGGCCGTGGCGGTCGCGCCGCGCAGGGTGGTGTCACCCTCGGCCTTCAACGAGATGTTCTGGCCGGTCAGCGTGGTGTTCTGCCAGGTGTTGCTGTCCGAGTTCGCCTTGCTGCTGCCCACGCTGGCTTCGGCATACACATACACGCCCGTCTGCGCACCCACCACAACGCCAACGCCCACTTCGGCGCCGGCATTGCTGCTCTTGCTACGGTCTGCCACGTGCGCCTTGCCCGCTTCCAGCAGGATGTCGCCGGCAGAATCCAGGCTGAGCGTGTTGCCCGCGCTCAGGTTGCCCTGCACCACGTGGATGTCGCCCGTGGTGCTGGTCAGGTTGACGTTGCCGCCACCTTGGATGGTCGAGCCGCGCGAGACCGTGCTGCTGCCATCGGCACTGCTGTTGGCCGTCTTGAAGCCGATGCCGGCCTCGGCACGGAACAGCTCGCCGCTGCCCGTCACGCCATCGCTGGCGAGCCCCCTGATCGCACTGGCCGCTTGATACGCGTTGGCGCCGGCGGCCATGCCCTGCATCTTCTGCAGGCGGTCATCGGACTGACGGGCCGCGTCCACGTTGTTGATCAGGTCGATCAGCGGCGACTTCACCCGTGCGAACACGCCGATCTTCAGGTCCTTGTCGCTCTGCGAGTAATGACCGCTTTCGTCGGCGGTCAGCAGCTCGATCTCGGCGGCAGTGATGTTCACGTCCTTGGCGGCCACCACGTTGCTGGCCGTCTGCGTGTACTTGCCGCCAGCCGTCAGGTTCACGCTGCCGCCAAGGCTGCCGATGCTGCTGGCCACCTGTGACACCTGCGCGCTGTCGTCCTGGTGCTGCTCGCGGTGCCAGCCGGAGAACTTTTCGGTATCGGAAATCTGTACCGAACCGATCGCCTTGCTGTCCGACGTATTGGCGTTGCTGACCGTGTCCTGCCCACTGCGCACCAGCAGATCGCCAGCCGCACGGATGTTCACGTCCTTCTCGGCGGCGATGTTGGCCGCAGTCAGGCTGATATCGCCCTCGGTGGTGGCCATGCGCACGCCACCGCCCACCGACAGCTGGGTGCCGGTGATGGTGTCACTGCTGCCGCTGCCCTGGCTCTGCGAATTGTTGGTACCGAAAGGCAGGCCGCTGGTGTTGTTGGCCAGGCCCCAGCCCTTGCCACGACTACTGCTGTCGCTGCGCTCGGTGTTGTGGGCCACATCGAACACGATGTCCTTGGTGGCCAGCAGCACGGCGTTGCCCTCGGCCGACATCTGCGTGCCCTGGCTGAGGATCGAGCCCCCGTTGGCAATCAGCGTGAGATCGCCTCCTGCAGCCAACTGGCTGACACGCGCGTTACTGGTCGAATGGCTTTGCTCGCTGTTGGAGCGCTGGCTGCCGGCGGTCACCACGGTCGAGGTAGTGGCCGCACGCAGGCCGGACGCAGCGCCTTCAGCGGTGCGGGTGATCCGCCCCATCGCCGAGCCGCTGTCGGCCATGCCGTCTGTGGTCGAATCGCGGGCGCTGCGGTAGGCCTTGGTCGGGTCATAGGTCACGCCCACCGAGAAGCCGCTGGACTTGCTCGCTTGGCTGGACTGGCTGTCCGTGGTGTCCTGCCGCGCCAGCAGGGCAATGTCCTTGCCCACCAGCGTCAGGTTTTCACCAGCGGCGACGTCCGAAGCGGCAATGGTCAGCTGGTTGCCGGCATTGATCAGCACATTACCTTCGCGCGAGGCGATGGCCGACCCGACCTGGGTGGTGGACTGCTCGGCGCTGGTGCTGCTGTTCTTCGCGCTGCTGTAACCCACCGACGCCACGCCGTTGCCAAAACCTCCGGTAATGCCGGATTTCTTTTTGCTCTGGCTGGACTCACTGCTGTGATGGTCCTCGGCGGCGGTGATCAGTACGTTGTTGCCCGCCCCCAGAATCACGTTACCGGTGGCATCGACCACCGCACCGACTGCGGTCAGATCGCGACCGGCAGTGATGTTGATGCTCTCGCCCTGAATCGCCGTACCGATGGCATAGCTGTCGCTGTTGTCGACGCTGCGCGTGGTAGTAGTGCTGGAGAGCGTCTTCTTTTTCTTCTCGTAGCTGTCCAGGCTGTAGTCGTGCGTCTCGTTGGCCGAGAGCAGGTTGACGTCGCGGCCGGCGGCTACGCTGACTGCGCCATCGCTGCTGTCGACCAGTGCGGCCGTCAGGTTCACGTCGCGCCCTGCGCTCAGCAGCAGATTGTCCCCTGCCTGCAGCGTGCTCCCGCGCACCGTCTCGTCACTCTGGCTGACCTGCCGCGAGCTGCGCTTGCCCGCCGCACTGGAGTCGTTGCTGACACTGTCCACCAGCGCCTGGCTGTTGATGTCACCGCCGGCCTGCAATGCCAGGCCACCACCGGCCTTGATCTGCGCTGCAGCCAGGTTGATGTCCTTGCCAGCAGCCAGCACCACGTCACCAGCGCCCTGCACCGTGGTAACTGCGTGAGTGGTCTGGCTGCTGCGCACATGATTGCGCTCGTCGTAGGTGGAGTCGTTGCGCTGGCCAAGCGTCAACGCACCCAGATCAAGACTGCCGCCTGCCGCCAACTGGGTAAGCCCATCAGCACCGGCATTATGGATCTGCGCGGCCTGCAGGCTGATGTCACCGCCGGCCACCACCGACAACATGCCATCGCCGCTGGGGTTGGTCACATACAGTCCGGCGACACGATCAAGCTGGGTAATCTCGAACGCATGCGTTCCACCTGCGCCGAGAGTCTCCACGGTCGAGGCCACCGTGACATTGCCCGCCGCCTGCACCGACAGCGCATCGGTCGCCGTCACGGTCGCACCGACGATGCGGATGTCCTTGTCCGAGGAAAGACCCACGTACTGGCCGGAGATACTGCCGCCCAGGTGTTCGATGTTGCCGGCATCGATGGTCACCAGCTTGCGGCCGGCGATGTCACCGGTATTGACCAGCCCATTGGCCAGCTTGATGTCCAAGTTGGCACCGGCCAGCAGCGTCCCCTGCCCATCCAGGTCGCCCGGACGCAGACGGAGATAGACCTGCGGCACCAGTGCGGTGGTGGTGCTGCCGTCGGCCAGCGTCACGGTCTGCTCGACGAGCCAGACAATGTCACTGGTCAGCTGCGCCATCTGCGCCTCGGTCAGCGCCACGCCGGGGCGCAGGCCCCATTCGCTGGCCACGGTAGCGCCGGCTTCCAGCAGCGCGCGGTACTGCGCCTCGTCGCTGGCGTAACCGTCCAGGAAGCGGCGTCCGGTCAGCTCGCCGATCTGCTCGCGCACCAGCTTCTGTTCGTAGTAGCCGTCACCCAGCCGCTTCTGCACGGTATCGGGCGAGTAGCCCATCTGCCCCAGCAGGTGGTCCGAGCTCAGCCACGTCTTGTGGTCGGTGAAGCGCGGATCGGTTTCAACCAGATAGTAGCCGCCGTTGCGGTTGACGTTGAACAGGCTGGCCGTGGGTGCACGGGTGTCCGGCGCGCCCATCGCGATGCGGTCCGGCGAGCCGCCGGCGGCGGCAACCACGCGCGACCCGGATGCGGCGCCGTTGCCGGCTACTCCGCCCACCGTGCCACCCTGCTGCGCGCCAGCGGCGTCGGCCGCCTGCGCCAGCGCGCGCTCCGCACCTGTTCCACCTGTATGGCCCGGCCCCTGTGCACCACCGTGGCCAGGGCCGTCCGGCAGCGTCTTCGGCCCCTGCACGTTGAGGTTGGCCATTGCCGCGCCATCCTGCACGTTGGGCGCGTTGCGCCCCTGATTGAGGTTACTCAGATCGCCGACGTCGATGGTGAGCGTGCCGTTGGCAGTGATCTGCCCACCCAGTTGGCCGATCTTTTCGGAGATGGGTGCTGCTTCCCACTGCGTGCGGGTGCCGTTGTAGGCAATCGATGTGTTGTTGAACGTATGCGTTCGAAACAGCTCCACGCCTTCATTGCGCACACGGCTGTCCGCGCCGTGGCCAACGATCTGCATGTTGCCGCCGGCAGCGATCTGCGCATAGAGGTTGTTCAGCTCATCTACCGAAAGGCGCATGTTGCCACCCGATCGAATGACCGCATCGGCGCCGACGCCAGGCTGCAGCTGGTCCTCGTAGGCGACATGGTGCGCCAGGCGGTTCTGCTCGTTGAGGCTGGTTTCCTGGGTGTGCTGGCGCCGCCCGAAGATCGTCGCGTCCGGATTGTTGAAACCGGCGGGGGTGATGAACTGGATGCAGCTGGTGCTGCACGTTCCGTACGCATTGGAGAAGGTCAGACGGTCGGTCTGGTAGGTGAACTTCTCCTTGGATTTGAGCACATCGAAGGGGTCGCCACCTGCCACCTGGTCCGGATTGGCGGCAGTACCCTTGCTTACGTAGTAGATCGTGACCGTCCCGTTCACCGGGTCCATGCGCCAGCGCTCGCCACGCACGTCATAGCCCAAGCCGCCGGAGCCGAAGAAGAAGCGCGAGGTGTTCGCAGTCAGGCGGATCACCGCCTTGCCCAGCCGGGTGCCATCGGCGGCAATGAAGGGTTCATCCTGCAGCACGTCTTCCGGCGCGATGTAGTAGAACTCCCATGCTTTGTAGTTGCTGGTGTCGCTGACCGTTCCCGCCGTGTTCTTGCTGTTCTTCTGCCACGACGCAACCGTCATGCTCGCGGTGGTGTCGATCGTCTTTGTCGAAACGACCGACACGTTTTCACGGATGTTGTTGATCACGCCCGCATCGATCGCCAGGTTGCCGCTCACATCAATGATCGAACCGATGTTGTCGATCCTGCCGGCCGTGCCCGCAGCAATGCGATCAGCCCCCAGCGATCCACCGATGGCCGCATCGCCGCCGCTGTAGATCAGGCCCTTGCCGGTGTTCTGCAGTTCGCGCACGCCCAGGTCCAGGCGCTCGCGCGCGGCCACGGTGCCGACGCGGGTGGCACCGTTGGCATCCTCGGCATGGTTCTTCAGCACGCCGGCCGAGATCGCCACGTGGTCGCCATAGATGCGGCCGGTGCCAAGGTTGTCCAGCACGTCGGCTTCGAGGTGGGTCACCTTGCCGTCGATCAGGCCGCGGTTGGTCAGCTGGCCGCGGGCATTGAGATGGGTGATGCCTTCGCTGGAGATCTCGCCGTTGGCCGCGTTGGTGATGTTCTGCGCGTTGAGATCGAGGTTGCCGCCGCGCAGTACGCCCTGGTTGTCCAGGTCGCCGGACAGATGCAGGGCCAGCGTGCCGTTGGCGACCCACTCGCCGCGGTTGCTCAGGCCCTGCTGCAGGGTCAGGCTCAGGTCGTGCTGGGCGTGTACCTGGCCGTCCTCGCTGAGCGCGCGCGCCACCAGGGTCTGGCTGCCATCGGCCCGCAGCAGGCCGCCACTGTTGGCAACGCTGTCGGCACTGCTGTCGAGGTTGCCGCCGGTGGTGATGACACCCCCGTTGTTCTGCAGCTGGCCGTTGACCTGCAACCGCGCGCCACCGTCGGTGACGATCTGGCCCTGGCTGTTGTCCAGCCACTGCGTTCCAAACTGCAGCTGGCCCGCCTGCAGGCCGCGGGTGCCATCGCCGCCGCGGGTATTGCGGTTGTCGACGCTGGCTGCGTTGAGGGTGAGCAGCTGGCCAGCGGCGATCGCGCCGGCCGTGTTGTCCAGGCGCCCGCTCAGGGTCAGGTCGAGATTGCGCCCGGCCTGCACGCGCCCGGCGCCGTTGGCCAGCGTCGTCGCCTGCAGCGACAGGCCTGCCGCGCTGGCAAGGGTACCGCCGGCGCTGTTGTCGACACTGGTCAGCAACAGCCGCGCATCGCCCTGTGCGTTCAGCGTGCCACCGCGGTTGTCCAGCGCACCACCGCCCAGCTGTAGCGTGCCCGCCGCCAACAGGCCGCCACTGCTGGCGGTGTCCCGGTTGTCGATGGCCTGCCCTGCGGTATCGATGCGCAGATCGGTGGCCGACTGTATCCGGCCGCTCTGGTTGTCCAGCGCGCCGCTGTGCACGGTCAGCGCACCCTTCTGCGTACCCAGCGTGCCGCCGCGGTTGTCCAGCCGCTGGCCACGGGTATCGACGGTCAGCTGGCCGCCCAGCAGCGTGCCGCGCTGGTTATCGAGGCCGCTGGCCTGCAGCTGCAGCAGCTCGCCGGCCTGCATCGCGCCATCGCTGTTGTCCACGCCTGCAACCGTGGTCAGCAACAGGTCCTTGCCAGCCACCACCGTGCCGTGCCGGTTGTCGAGACTGGCAGCGTCCAGCGTCATCGCACCGGCGCTGGACAGCAGCCCCTGGCTGCCGTTGTCGAGACGACCGTCGATGCCCAGCACCAGTTCGCTGCCGCCGGCATGGACGGTACCGCCGCGGTTGTCGACGCTGGCCGCGGTGATCGTGCCGGCGCCTGCCAACAGAATGCGCCCGGTTTGGTTGTCCAGTGTCTGGCCGATGGCCAGGGTGGACCGGCCGCTGCCGGCACCCTGCAGGGTGCCCTGCGCATTGATCAGCTGCTGCGCGGCAACGTCGAGCACACCATTACTGGCCAGCGAGCCGCCGCGATTGTCCAGCAGCCCCTGCACACGCAGGCGCAGTGCCTCTTCGCCGGTGGCAGTGAGCGCACCGCCAGCGGTGGTCAGGCTATCGGCAGTGATATCGATGCGGCGCGCCGAGGTGGTTGCCTTCGACAGATCGAGGGTCTTGCCCTCCAGCACGAACGTGCCATTGCTGAGCACGCTGCCGCCCGACCCCAGCAGGGTCTGCGCATGCACCTGCAACTGGCCGCTGCCGGCGTGCTGGATCTTGCCTGCGCTGTTGTCCAGCGTCTGCGCCTGCAGCGTCAGATCACCATTGCTGGCCAGCGTACCGCCGGCATTGCCCAGTGAGGTGGCACTGATGCGGCTGGCGCCCTCGCCACTGGCAATGATGCGGCCACCGGCGTTGTCCAGCGTTCCGGCCTCGAGGTCGAAGCGATCAGCGCCCAGCGTTGCGTCGCGATGGTCCACCTCATCCGCGCGCAGGGTCAGCGTAGCCGCAGAGACCAGCGTGCCCTTGCTGCCATCCAGGCGGGTCGTGGTGATGTCCAGGCCCTGGTTGCCGGCCTGGCGGATGGAACCGGCGGTGTTGTCGACCCGCGCGGCAGTAATGGTCAGCCGGTTGGCATTGCTGGCAATGGTGCCTTCATGGTTGTCCAGCGTCCGGGTGACCTGCAACGTGCTGTCGACCGCGCCGGCGCCGCTGAGCGTGCCCTTGCGGTTGAGCAGTTCACCGGCCTGCACGTCCAGCGCGCCGTTGCCGGCGATCACGCCGCCGCTGTTGTCCATGGTCTGCACCACGCGTACCTGCAGCGCATCGCTGCCCGTCGCGCTGAGATTGCCGCCGGCGTTGTCCAGGTGTTCGGCATTGATCGCAATGCGCTCGGCCTGGGTGGTGCTGCCGGCACCCAGCACCAGCTCGCCCCCCTCAAGCGTCAGCGACGACTGGCTGAGAATCCGGCCCGCTGCGCCCTGCAGCGTATCGGCACGGACCTGCAGCGTGCCGCTGCCGGCGTGTTCGATTGCACCGCTGCGGTTGTCCAGCCGTGCCGCCTGCAACAGCACGTCGCCGCTGCCGGCCAGTCGGCCGCCATCGCGGTTGTCCAGCAGTTCGCGGGCCTGTACCTGCAACAGGCCACTCCCCGCAGCAAGTACCTTGCCGCCCTGGTTGAGCAGGCTGCCGACGTGCAGCTGCACCTCGCCGTTGCCAGAGATCGCACCGGCGCTGTTGTCCAGTTCGTCGCGCACGGTCAGTGTCGCGCCCTGGGTACCGGCCGACTGCAGCGTGCCCTTCTGGTTGTCGATGCGGCCCGCGTCGATGCGCAGGCCTGCATTGCCGAGCACCTGCCCGCCCTGGTTGTCGAAGGTTCCGCGCACATCCAGCGCCAGCTCGGAATTGCCCAGCGAGACGATCTGGCCACCGGTATTGCGCAGGCCATCGGCGTTGATCTGCACGCTCTGGGCGGAGGTGATGCCGCCACTCACATCCAGTTGGCCACCGGTCAGCGTCAGGTCGCCGTTGCTGAGCAGGCGGCCTTCGCTGCCATGCAGGGTACCGGCGTGCACGCGCAGGGAGCCATTGCCTGCCTGCTGCAGCAGGCCCTTGCTGTTGTCCAGCGTGGTCGCCGAGACGGTCAGCTCGCCATTGCCGGCCACGGTGCCACCGGCACCGTTGTCCAGCGTACCGGCGCGCAGCATGCTGCCCTGGTTGCCCAGCGACAGCAGGCTGCCGCCGCGGTTGTCCAGCGTGCCGGCGACGATCTGGAACTGCGCTGCGGTGAGCGTGCCGTTGCGCACGTCCGCGTTGCCCACCGTCCAGTCCAGGCGACCGAGCGTGCTCAGGCGACCGCCGACACCGGTCCAGTCGCCGGTGGTCAGCACCAGCGCGCCGTCACCGGCATGCTCGAGGCGACCGCCTGCATTGGATACCCGGCCTGCGCCCAGGGTCAGGCGCTCGGCGTTGGTTGCCAGCAGGCCACCGTCGTTGTTGAACGTGTCGTGCACCGTCCAGGCCGATGCTGCACTGTCGGCATGGCGCAGCTCGCCTTCCCGGTTGTCCAGCGACTGTGCCTGCAGCTGCAGCGCACCGGCCACACTCAGCGCGCCCTTCTGGTTGGACAGCGTGCCCAACTGCAGCGCAGCGTCACCGTGCACCTGCAGCGTGCCGCCGTCGTTGTTCAGGTCGCCCCTGGCCTGCAGCGAGGCCACGCCAAGGCGACCTCCGCTGTTGTCCAGACCATTGCCGGCAACCAGCGAAACACGACCGCCGCTGCTGATGCTGCCGCCGTCGTTGTCGAGAAGGCCGGCGATGTCCAACACACCCGTGGCCAACGGAACCACCGGCGTCACCGGCGTGCCGCCCCCCGTGCCGGTACCCGGAGTACCCGTACCGGGCGTTCCGGTTCCGGGCGCACCGGTCCCTGGCGTTCCGCCGCTTCCCGGGGAGGTGCCACTGCCGGGGGTACCACCGGTGCCGCCCGACGCCACCGCATCCAGCGCACCGATCAGGCCTTCGCTGCGATTGCTCACGCTGCCTGCGTTGAGGTTCAATGCCTGCACGCCGGTCTGCTCGATGGCGCCGCCACGATTGCGCAGCCCCTGCGCCTGCAGCTGCAGGCGCTGTGCATTGAGCTTGCCGCCACTGTTGTCCAGCGTGCCACCAGAAGTGATTGCAGCCTCGCGCGTAGCGGCTATCGTGCCGCTGTTGGCCAGATCGCCGCCCGCCTGCACGCGCACGTTCTGCAGCGACTGCAACGCGCCGGTATTCTCCAGCCGGCCATCCACCGTGACCACCAGTTCGCCTGCCTGCGCGCCGATGCTGCCGGCGTTGCGCACGCCCACGCCGTGTTCATTGCCCACCAGCCAGATCTTGTTGGCGAACATGCCGCCCAGCGCGCCTACGTCCAGCGCGAAGGTCGGCGCCTCGCTGCTGGCCGCCGTGGCGGTCACCTGACTGTGATCAGCACTGACCACGTTGTTGCCGAGAGACGCCTGCAGCTGGTTGGCCCAGATGCCGGCGTTGACCTTCAGCGACCGGGTGATCAGGTCGGTGTAGTCGGCGCGGCTGGTATCGAGGCCATCTCCGTTGACCTCGATCGCCCCACCACTGACCCGATAACCTTCCAGTGCACCAGCACCGGTGAACATCGGCGTGCCGGTGGTGAGCGTGACGCGACTGGCATTGAGGAAACCGCCGCCGTTGACCTGGATGCCCGCCGGATTGGCGATGATCACCTCGGCGCGCTGTCCGGCCACTTCCACATAGCCATTGAGGCGGCTGGCCGGGCCATTGACCTCATTGAGGATGACCCGTGCGCTGCCGGTGGCCAGCCACGGATTGCCCAGCACCCAACCGCCCAACTGCGTCTGCACCTGGCCACGCGCGTTGTTGAGGATCACGCCCTCGCGGCCGACATCGAACTGCGAATAGCGATTACGTGAGACGCCACCGGCCGAAGGCGTGGTGATGTTGACCATCGGCACGCCATTCGGCGCGGTCACCACGGTGGGACGCTCACGACCGGGCGCATTGGGATCGGACGCGATGTGGCCGACCGATTGCGCTTCAACCACGGGCACCAGGGCGACCCATCCCAACGCGCACATCAGCGCGAAGCCGAGCGGCGACACGGCCGCTGTCTGCCGGCCAGCGACCTGGCCGACCAGGCCGCCGCCGCCCTTCACCAGTTCCGAAGCGACCTGCCACACGCGCAGCGCGCGGTTGAAAACCAGGCGATAGATGCTGTTCATTTCACGAATCCTTGTGCCAGATCAGTAACGCCACGCCAGGCTGAAGCCGAAGGTGGTGTAGTCGGTAGGGAAGTTGGAGGGCTTGTGCAGGGCCGAGCCCACGAAGCCGTCCCAGGAAAGCTGCTGCCAGCCGCCGCGCAGGCCAAACGCCATGCCGGCCAGATCCCGGCCGGATTGCCATTGCGCCGATGGCCCGCCGATGCGGCCGTAGTCGGCGGCGACGTAGAACTCCTGGCCACCGCCGATACCCAGCGACAGATCGTTGCGCAGCGACCAGCCGCGCTCGCCGCTGAGCGAGCTTTCGCCGTCGAATCCACGCACCGTGTAGCGGCCACCAATCGCAAAGCGATCCTGTGGCGACAACGGCGTGCGGTTCCACTGTGCGCGCCATGCAGCGGTGTAGCGCAGGCGCTGCTTGCCCAGCTGGAACGGCACGGTGAACTGCGCGTCAGCGGTGATCACCCTCATCCGCGACGTGCCTTCCAACGGCAGGGTCGGATCCCACGCCTGCGCCATCTCTTCGGGCGAACGCAGTGCATGGAAGGCGCCGGTACCGCGGCGGTAGGCCAGCGTGGCATCGAGTGTGGCCGCACCGATGAACTGCTTGTGGGTCAGGCCAAGCTCCCATCCCGACGTGCGGCGGCGCTGCACCTCGATCTCGGTATCGTCGATGTAGTTCTTCGACGTGCGCTGCCAACCGCGACCGTAAATGCCCAGCTTGGTCTTGGCGTTGCGCAGCAGCAGGCGATCCACGCGTGCCTCGGCGTTGCCGCTGCGGCCGCTGTAGTCATAACTTTCGTAAGCGCCGACCACGGTCTGGCTGTAGTCGTAGGCACTGGCCGTGGCGCCGAACAGCCAGTAGCCGTAGGGCACGTCGTAGTGCGCGGTCCAGCTGTTGGTGTCCTTGCCTTTGCCATTGAACACGCCGCGCCCGGCACTGACGTAGAACAACTCGTTCAGGCCCAGCGGGTTGTCCAGCGACAGTGTGGCATTGGCCTGCAGTTTTCCGGTGCCCTGGCTGCCGGCATCGTCCAGGGTCACGCTGGCGCGCACCGGCGAACGCTGCTTCCAGTCGATCTGCAGGTCGCTCTGCCCGGGTCCGGCACCTTCGCCATCAGCGGGTGCGATCTTGATGTCGGCGGTGACCGTGGGCACGCGCTGCAGGTTCTCCAGCCCCTGCTCGATGTCACGTAGGTTCAGCAGGCCACCGCTGCGGATCGGCAGCGCGTTGACGATGGCCTGATGCCGCGCATCCGCGTCGGAAAACACCGCCTCGCGGAATCGCCCCGGTACCACCGACAGCATCAGCGTGCCGGTATTCAGATCCTGCGGTGCCGACAGCACGCGGGTGGTGACATAGCCGCGCGCGATGATCGCGTTCTGCACGCGCTTCATCACTACGTTGATGCCTTCAGTGCCCAGGCAGCGGCCACTGGCGGGATCTTCGCGCGGATCGGCTGCGGCCAATGCCCACTGGAAGCGATTGGCGGCCTCGCCTTCCAGCACGATGCGATCAATGCGCACGCAGGGCTGCTCCTGCGCCGGCAGGCGCTCACCCTGTTCACCCTGGCTGTTCTCAAGGCGCACATCGGGCCGACTTTCCTGCTGCTCGCGCAGTACGCGTTCGCGCTCCTGCTGGCGCAACAGTTCCTGTGCACCCGGGTCACCCACCTGCTGGGCAGCAACACCGAAGGCCATGACCAGAAGCACCAATCCTCCACCACTGCGGCGCGCACAGCGCGCAGACTTCTTCCTTGCTCGCACAATCAATTCCAGGTTTTGATGCCACGCGTCAGTGGTCCTGCTCCCGGAAGGGAGAAGGGCCAACCCGGTGGCTTGATCGAGGTTCGCCGGGGATATTCAACGGCACGCCACCGCGCCCGACGCGAAGTGACGCATAGGCTATCGGCTGCCCCGAGGATTTCTATAGGAAAATATTCAAATACCCGGAGCTACGGGAAACCACACCGCAGACGGCAATCCAGAGTATGCGGGGGCACGCGCCACGTCGCGAAGCAACGGCGTTCAGCACAACGCCTTCCGCCGGCCCACGCTACAGTCCGCGCATGACCGCATTCCTGCAGATCGAAGGCTCCGCCATCGTTGACATCCCCAGTCTCTATGCGGAGATCAACCGGGTGTTCATGGCCAGCGAGGACTGGCAGCTCGGGCCCAGCCTCGATGCGCTGGACGATCTGCTGTACGGCGGCCATGGCGCGCTGGCGGGGCACGAAACCGCCACGGTGGTCTGGCGCGACATCGACCGCAGCCGCGAGGCACTGGGATCGGAGGCCACGCGCGCGTGGCTGGAAGACAAGCTGCGGCAGCCGGGTACGTTCAATGCCGAAACCATCGGCCGCCAGCTGGACGCCCTGCAACGTGGCGAGGGGCAGACCTATTTCCAGATCGTGATGGATATCTTCGCCAGCCACCCGAACGTTGCGCTGGTGTGCCCCTGAAGTGGCGGCGCGCCCTCTGGTGTGGGGTCACGCCTGCGGAACACGCCAACCGTTTCAGCGCCACCGGTTGCGGAAGTAACGGTCTGCCGGATCGCGGTACAACAGGAATGCGACATACAGGGAAACGCAGAAGATGGCCCCCACGGTCAGAAATTCGAAGGGGCCTGCCATCTTCATGTCGACCAACTGCAACACGGTCGCCTCCACGAACATCACCACAAACAGCGGGCGAACCCACGCCCAGCGCGCGAAGATGCCCACCCCGATGACGATGCCTGCCAACGCGTTGAGCACACCGGCAGTGACCAGCACCGCATACGGCAGAGAGTGGTAGAGGCTCATCCGGGCCAGCAGCTGATACTCGGGCACACCCGGCCCATAGACCTTGAGCATGCCGTAAAGGGCGAAGGCGCCCCCCACCAACTGGTACAGCGCGACGAGATAGAGCGAAGGCGGCGCTTCAACGGCTGCCTTGGCCTGCTGGCCTTCTTGGGGTGCAGATTGTTGCGTCATCGTTCATTCCTTGGCTGATGTGCTGCCAGCATGGCCGCAGGCCAGAGCCTACACCCGCACCGCGTGGCGTGACAGCCGCCCTGCCCGCCGGCTCCAGCAGCGGCCAGCCCGCTCTACCCGTTACCATGGACAACCCTGTACCGGCTCCGCCCCGCTGCCCTCCGGCGCGAGCGGACGCCCCTGATCCACGAGTCCCATGTCCAAAGACAAGTCCGCCGAACACACCCCGCTGATGAAGCAGTTCTTCGCAGCCAAGTCCGACTATCCGGACCTGCTGCTGTTCTTCCGCATGGGCGACTTCTACGAGCTGTTCTACGACGACGCGCGCAAGGCCGCGCGCCTGCTCGACATCACCCTGACCCAACGCGGCAGCTCCGGTGGTGCACCGATTCCGATGGCCGGCGTGCCGGTGCACGCTTACGAAGGCTACCTGGCACGACTGGTGGCGCTGGGCGAATCGGTGGCGATCTGCGAACAGATCGGCGACCCGGCACTGGCCAAAGGTCTGGTCGAACGCAAGGTAGTGCGCATCGTCACCCCGGGCACGGTCACCGACGAAGCGTTGCTGGACGAGCGCCGCGACACCCTGCTGATGGCCCTGTCGCGTAACAAGAGCGGCTATGGGCTGGCCTGGGCCGACCTGGCCGGCGGCCGATTCCTGGTCAACGAAGTCGACACTGACGATGCACTGGAAGCCGAGCTGGCCCGTCTGGAACCGGCCGAACTGCTGGTGCCGGATGAAGAGAACTGGCCCGACTTCCTGCGCCAGCGCAGCGGCGTGCGTCGCCGCGCACCGTGGCTGTTCGACGCCGACAGTGGTCGCCGCCAGCTGCTGAACTTCTTCAAGCTGCACGACCTCAGCGGCTTCGGCATCGACGACAAGCCGCGCGCCACGGCCGCTGCCGGCGCCCTGCTCGGTTATGTCGAGGAAACCCAGAAGCAGCGCCTGCCGCACCTGACGTCCATCTCGATGGAGACCGCCAGCGAAGCGATTGCGATGAACGCGGCAACGCGTCGCCATCTGGAGCTGGACACCCGCGTCGATGGCGATACCCGCAACACCCTGCTCGGCGTGCTCGACAGCACGGTGACGCCGATGGGTGGCCGCCTGCTGCGCCGCTGGCTGCATCGACCGCTGCGCCTGCGTGAGGTGCTGGTGCAGCGCCACCACGCGGTGGAAACACTGATCGACCGCGGCGCGGAGACGGATATCCGCGAGCAGTTCCGCCGCCTCGGTGATCTGGAACGCATCCTCACCCGCGTCGCCCTGCGCTCGGCGCGGCCGCGCGACTTCTCCACCCTGCGCGATGGCCTCGGCCTGCTGCCGGCCGTACGCGAGGTGCTGGCACCGCTGGATTCACCGCGCCTGCAGACCCTGCACGCGGCGCTCGGCGAGCACGACGAGTGTGCACACCTGCTGGCCAGCGCCATCGCCGAAATGCCGCCGCTCAAGCTCAGCGATGGTGGCGTGCTGGCCGATGGATTCGACGCTGAGCTGGATGAACTGCGGCGCCTGTCGACCCACGCCGACCAGTTCCTGGTCGACCTGGAACAGCGCGAGCGCGAGAGCAGCGGCATCGCCACCCTGAAGGTCGGCTACAACCGTGTGCACGGCTACTACATCGAAATCAGCAAGGGCCAGTCCGAGCGCGCGCCGGTGCACTACACCCGCCGGCAGACACTGACCAACGCCGAGCGCTACATCACCGAAGAGCTGAAGGCGTTCGAGGACAAGGTGCTGTCCGCCCGCGACCGTTCGCTGTCGCGCGAGAAGTATCTGTACGAGCAGCTGCTGGACACGCTGGGCACCCAGCTGGAGCCGCTCAAGCAGTGCGCCGCCGCGCTCAGCGAACTGGACGTGCTGGCCGCCTTCGCCGAGCGTGCGCAAGCGCTGGACTGGGCGCGCCCGGAACTGCAGGCCGAGCCGTGCCTGAACATCGAACGCGGCCGCCATCCGGTGGTGGAAGCGGTGCGCGACCAGCCGTTCGAGCCCAACGACCTGGACCTGCACCCGGACCGTCGCATGCTGGTCATCACCGGCCCGAACATGGGCGGTAAATCGACCTACATGCGGCAGAACGCACTGATCGTGCTGCTGGCCCACATCGGCAGCTTCGTGCCGGCCAGCCGTGCGTTGATCGGCCCGATCGACCGCATCCTGACCCGCATCGGCGCCGGCGACGATCTTGCCCGCGGGCAGTCGACCTTCATGGTCGAGATGGCTGAAACCAGCTACATCCTGCATCACGCCACCGCACATTCGCTGGTGCTGATGGACGAGATCGGCCGCGGCACGTCCACCTACGACGGCCTGGCCCTGGCCGACGCGGTGGCGCGCCACCTCGCCTACGAGAACCGCTGCTACACGCTGTTTGCCACCCATTACTTCGAACTGACCGCGCTGGCCGACGAGCAGCACGAGGGCGGCCGCAGCGGCATCGCCAACGTGCATCTGGATGCCGTCGAGCACGGCGAGGCGCTGGTGTTCATGCATGCGGTAAAGGACGGCCCGGCCAACCGCAGCTTCGGCCTGCAGGTGGCCGCGCTGGCCGGCCTGCCGCGTGCCACCGTGGCACAGGCGCGTCGACGCCTGGCCGAGCTGGAGCAGCGCGGCGGCGAAAGCCATGCTGCCGAGCTCGCCCCGCAGGCGCTGGATGCACCGCAGCAGTTCGGACTGTTCGCCGCCCCGCCAAACAAGGCACAGGAGGCGCTGGCCGCGATCGACCCGGACGAGCTGACCCCGAAGCAGGCACTGGAAGCGCTGTACCGGTTGAAGGCGCTGCTGTAACGCAGGGCGCAGGTTCCGCCGGCACTGCCCGGCGGACGCCCGCCATGAAGCCTTCGCATTGCCGTCGTGTACACGGCGTTATGCTCGGGCAGTTCGTCCTTCACAGACCGGAGACCGCCATGAACACCGAATCCCTCGCTGCATCCCTCTTCCAGCAGCTGCAGCAGGGCCAAGGCCTGCAGCAGGTGTCACAGCAGCTCGGCCTGGACAGCAGCCAAGCCACCCAGGCCGTCGGCAGCGCCCTGCCCCTGCTGCTCGGCGCGATGGGCCAGAACGCCAGTGAGCCGCAGGGTGCGCAGTCCCTGCTCAATGCCCTGCAGCGCGACCACCTCGGCTCGGCCGGCGGCAGTGGCGGCGGTTTCGACATCGGCAGCATCCTCGGCGCGGTGATGGGCGGTGGCGGTGGCAACGCCACCAACGGTGCCGGCATCCTCGGCCATGTGTTCGGTGGGCAGACCTCGCAGGCAGCAGAAGCGCTGGGCCAGAAGACCGGTCTGGACAGCGGCAGGTCCAGTCAGCTGCTGGCGATCCTCGCCCCCATCGTCATGTCGTTCCTGGCCCAGCGGTTTGCCCAGAGCGGCAACGCCGGCCAGCTCAGCCAGGCCCTGGGCCAGGAAGCACAGCAATCCGGCGGCGGCATCGGCAGCCTGCTCGGCGGTGCGCTCGACCAGGACGGCGATGGCCAGTTCGGCGCCAGCGATCTGTTCAAGCTCGGCGCGGGCCTGCTCAAGCGCTGATCGCGCACAACGATGCAAGCGCTGCCGACCATAGGCAGTCACTATCGCAGCGGTTGAATCAATCGAATTTACCCATCGTTAGGCGATGCCTATGGTGGGTAAGCGATCTGATTCCCTCATTCGCCAGTCCACAGGTAGAGACCCATGAAAAGCGAAGCGAAGTGCCCGTTCAACCATGCCGTCGTCGGTGACGCGACGACCAACCGCGACTGGTGGCCGAACCAGCTGCGCGTGGACCTGCTCAACCAGCACTCCACGCGCTCCAACCCCCTCGATGCGGGCTTCGACTACGCCAAGGCCTTCAAGGGCCTGGACTACAGCGCCCTGAAGGCCGACCTGAAGGCGTTGATGACCGACTCGCAGGACTGGTGGCCGGCCGACTTCGGCCACTACGGCGGGCTGTTCATCCGCATGGCCTGGCACAGCGCCGGCACCTACCGCATCGATGACGGTCGTGGCGGCGGTGGTCGCGGCCAGCAGCGCTTCGCGCCGCTCAACAGCTGGCCGGACAACGTCAGCCTGGACAAGGCGCGACGCCTGCTGTGGCCGATCAAGCAGAAGTATGGCCAGGCCATTTCCTGGGCCGACCTGCTGATCCTGACCGGCAACGTCGCACTGGAATCGATGGGCTTCAAGACGCTCGGCTTTGCCGGCGGCCGTCCCGATACCTGGGAACCGGACCAGGACGTGTACTGGGGCCGCGAGACCACCTGGCTCGGCGGCGACGTGCGTTACAAGCACGGTTCGGAGGGGGTGGAAGAGAACCACGGCGTGCTGGTGTCCGATGACGACGCTGATGGCGACGTGCATTCGCGCAAACTGGAGAACCCGCTGGCCGCAGTGCAGATGGGCCTGATCTACGTGAATCCGGAAGGCCCGGATGGCAATCCCGATCCGGTGCTGGCCGCGCATGACATCCGTGACACCTTCGGCCGCATGGCGATGGACGACGAAGAAACCGTCGCCCTGATCGCCGGTGGCCACAGCTTCGGCAAGACCCATGGTGCCGGCCCGGCCGACAATGTCGGCAAGGAACCGGAAGCAGCGGGCCTGGAAAGCCAGGGCCTGGGCTGGGCCAACAGCTTCGGCAGTGGCAAGGGCGGCGACACCATCACCAGCGGCCTGGAAGTGACCTGGACCCGCACCCCCGCGCAGTGGAGCCACGACTTCTTCGAGATCCTGTTCGGCAACGAGTGGGAGCTGAGCAAGAGCCCGGCTGGCGCCCACCAGTGGGTCGCCAAGAACGCCGAGGCGGTGATTCCCGATGCGCACGACCCGTCGAAGAAGCACCGCCCGACCATGCTGACCACCGACCTGTCGCTGCGCATGGACCCGGCCTACGAAAAGATCTCGCGGAAATTCCTCGCCGATCCGCAGGCCTTCGCCGATGCGTTCGCCCGCGCCTGGTTCAAGCTGACCCATCGCGACATGGGTCCGCGTGCGCGCTACCTGGGCCCGGAAGTTCCGGCCGAGGAATTCATCTGGCAGGACCCGGTGCCGGAAACCAAGCATCCGTTGATCGACGCCAAGGACATCGCCGCGCTGAAGCAGAAGATCGCAGCGACCGGCCTGAGCGTGGCCGAGCTGGTGTCCACGGCGTGGGCCTCGGCCTCGACCTTCCGCGGTTCGGACAAGCGCGGTGGCGCCAATGGTGCACGCGTGCGCCTGGCACCGCAGAAGAGCTGGGCGGTGAACCAGCCGCAGCAGCTGGCCAAGGTGTTGGCTGCGCTGGAAAAGGTCCAGACCGAGTTCAATGGTGCGGGTAGCAAGCAGGTGTCGCTGGCCGATCTGATCGTGCTGGCCGGTGGCGTCGGCATCGAGCAGGCGGCGAAAGCCGGCGGCCACGACCTGAGCGTGCCGTTCACGCCGGGCCGCACCGATGCCAGCCAGGAGCAGACCGACGTCGAATCGTTCGCGGTGCTGGAACCGGCTGCCGATGGTTTCCGCAACTACCTCAAGGGTGCCTACAGCGTGCCGGGTGAGGCGCTGCTGATCGACAAGGCACAGCTGCTGACCCTCACCGCACCGGAAATGACCGCTCTGGTCGGTGGCCTGCGCGTGCTCGGCGCCAACGCCGATGGTGGCCGGCACGGCGTGTTCACCAGCCGTCCCGGCACGCTGAGCAACGACTTCTTCGTCAACCTGCTGGACATGGGCACCACCTGGAAGGCAACCGGCCGCGAAAGCTATGAAGGCCGCGGCCGCAACGATGGCGCTGCGCGCTGGACCGGCACCCGTGCCGACCTGGTGTTCGGCTCCAACGCCGTGCTGCGCGCCCTGGCCGAGGTCTACGCCAGCGCCGACGGCGAGAAGAAGTTCGTGCAGGATTTCATCGCCGCCTGGACCCGGGTGATGGAACTGGACCGCTACGACCTGCACGGTTGACATGCTCTGGTAGATGCCAACCTTGGTTGGCACACGACACAACGCCCACCAAGGTGGGCGGCTACCGATGCACTCGCCGGGCGTGGCCGGCGTCACCGCGAAGGCGTCAGCGCGCTCCCGCCTTCAACCGTTGCAGGATCGGTGCGAACAACGGCGCCTGCATCGAACGCGGCGGCTGCACGGCCTCACCCTTCTCGACAGCCTGCCAGTACGATCCCGGCAGCGGCCTGTCGCCCAGTTCATAGTCCATGCCATCCCAGCCGTCTTCGCGGAATGCGTAGAACGCCCAGTGCACCTTCTGCTGCTCGGCCACCGCCAGCACATCGCGCAGGTAGGCGCCGCAATCCGGCCAACGACGCATGCAGCCGAACTCACCGATCACCATGCGGTTGGCGCCGATGCCATGGGTCTTCGCCCAGTCCATCGGCTGCTGCAGGTAGCTGCGCACGCGCACGGCGTCCCAGCGCTCGCTGCGGTCGCCGAACGGCACTTCGGCGGGATAGCGGTACGGTGTGCTGCGCTTCTGGTTCGGCGCGCTGGTGGCGGCATACGGCTCGTACATGTGCACGCTGTACAGCAGCTTCGTGTCGTCCAGTGGCGCAGGCCAGTAGTCGAACGCATCGGCCGCGGCATACCAGCCGGCATCAAGCATCAACGGTATCTCTGCATCGACTTCGCGCACGCTGGCCACCAGTTCCGTGTACAGCTGGCGCAGATCGCGCGGCCCGCCCTTCACCCCGGCATACCACTTCAGCATGTCCTCGCGGGAGGCGTGTTCGGCCAGCGTGGTGCCGTATTCCGGTGCCGGCTCATTGATCAGGTTGTAGCCGGCCAACGCCGGATGCCCCTTCAGCGCGGTCGCCAGATCACGCCAGAAGCGCTGCGCAGGTGCGTGGTTGTCGAAGGATTGCCACAGGCGCTGGTCGACCACGTCGCCGTTCTTCTGTTTCCAGCGCAGCAGCGGCAGCGACAGCGGCACCAGCACCACCTTCAGGCCCACGGCATTGGCGTCATCCAGCGCGCGACGCAACGTGGTCACGTCAGCCTCGACCAGGCCCTGGTAGTGATCGGCATCGCCCATCAGGAAATCGCGGCCGCCGGCACTGCGCCACTTGTCCGGGGTCAGTCGTACCCAGGTGGCGCCGGTCGCACGCAACGCCTGGAAATAAGCCTTGTCCGGCGGCGCTTCATTGAAGCTGTTGCCACCGCGCTGCGGGGTGTCCCAGAAGGTGATGTCGGCGGCGAACACCGGGACGACGGCGGACAGGGCCAGGCACAGCAGGCTGCGGCGCAGGAACATGGCGGGCTTCCATGAAAAGGACCATCCAACGTGCGGGGCGCAAGCCGAACGGTGGCTGAGCGCAGGCGGCACAGCGCCCACCAAGGTGGGCGGCTACCAGAGCGCGGGTCGGTTCAGTCCGGCCACTGCGTCACAACGCGTCAAGATCACCCAGGGCGCGGATCAACCGTCGTGCGCGCTTGTCCGGTTTGTGCTCCGGTGCCTGGTAGCCATCACGCGCGGCAATGCGCAGTGCACGCAGTTCGGCTCGACGCGCTTTGGATGCCTCGCTCTCGGCATACAACTGCTGCGCCACCGGCGCCGGGCCGCGCTGATCGCTCAGGCCCAGCACCTGGATCTCGAAGTGTTCTTCACCACGATCAACCAGCAGCTGCTCCCCCACACGCACCGCGCGCGAGGATTTCGGGCGCTGCCCGGCCACGGATACCTTGCCGGTCTCGATTGCCTGTTTTGCCAGGCTGCGGGTCTTGAAGAAGCGGGCCGCCCACAGCCAGATGTCCAGACGGACGCTGGGCGCCAACGGGGAAAGCTCGGACATCAGTAGGGACTACTCCGTTCGCTTGTTCAGGGGGCGCGGATTGTCGGGGTCGGTACGGCAACCCGTGCCCCCGATCAATGCCGGCGTTCCGGCCGCCAGATCCTGGCGCTGGCTGCCGACCAGGCACTCGGGGCGGTCGGTCGGCCGCACCTGGGTATCGCCCAGCCGGTCACCTGACGAACATGCGGCCAGTGCCGCTGCGATCAAGGCCGCCACGATCATCCGCATCGCCTGTTGTGGTTGATGCATTGCCACATCCTGCAAACCGGCTTGATGCTAGTGTGCGCCTCCCGGGAATCGATCACCACTCCATGGCCAAAGCGCCGCTTGACCTGACCTCCGGCCCGATCGGCCGCAACCTGCTGCTGTTCGCGCTGCCGATCCTGGCAGGCAACATCGCGCAGTCGCTGAACGGCTCGGTGAACGCGGTATGGGTGGGGCGCTTCCTTGGCGAAGCGGCACTGACCGCGACCGCGAACGCCAACAACATCATGTTCTTCCTGATCGGTTCGGTGTTCGGCTTCGGCATGGCCTCGACCATCCTCATCGGCCAGGCCATCGGCGCGCGCGACATCGCGCAGGCACGGCGCGTGGTCGGCACCAGCGCCACGTTCTTCATCGGCCTGTCGGTGATCATCGCCATCGCCGGCTGGTTCCTTGCCCACCCGCTGCTGGCGGCGATGGGCACGCCTGCCGCCTCGCTGCCGTTGGCCGAGGCCTACCTGCGCATCATCTTCCTGGCGATGCCGACGCTGTACGCCTTCGCCTTCCTCAGCGCGGCGCTGCGTGGTGCCGGCGACTCGCGCACACCGTTCCGCTTCCTGCTGGTCTCGGTGGTGCTGGACATCGCCCTGAACCCTGTGCTGATCTTCGGCATGGGGCCGTTCCCGGAACTGGGCATCGCCGGCTCGGCCTGGGCCACGCTGGTGTCGCAGACGCTGTCACTGGCCGGCCTGCTGCTGTACATGCGGCACAAGCGGCACACACTGTGGCTGGGCCGCGCCGACATGCACCTGTTCAAGCTGGACATGACCATCCTGCGTGCGCTGGTGATCAAGGGCGTGCCGATGGGCCTGCAGATGGTGCTGATCTCGCTGTCGGTGATCATGCTGATGACGATGGTCAACCAGTACGGCACCGACACCGGCGCAGCCTACGGCGCGTCGCTGCAGCTGTGGAACTACGTGCAGATGCCGGCGATGGCGATCGGTGCGGCGTGTTCGTCGATGGCCGCGCAGAATGTCGGTGCGCAGCGTTGGGATCGCGTACGCGGTACCGCGCGCCAGGGCATCGCGTTCAACTTCCTGCTGACCGGCGCGTTGATCCTGCCGCTGGTACTGCTGGACCAGTACTCGCTGGCCTTGTTCCTGCCGCAGGGCAGCGAGTCGTTGCAGATCGCGCGGCACCTGAACCACATCGTGATCGGTTCGTTCCTGTTCTTCGGCGTCAGCTTCGTGATCTCCGGCGTGGTGCGCTCCACCGGCGCGGTGCTGCCGCCGCTGCTGATCCTGGCGGCATCGCTGTGGGGCGTGCGCGTGCCGTTCGCCGAGTTCCTGCAGCCGTACTGGGGCGCCGACGCGATCTGGTGGAGCTTCCCGGCCGGTTCGCTGATATCGATGCTGCTGTCGCTGGCGTATTACCGCTGGGGTGGCTGGCGCAAGGCGAGGATGATCAGCAAGCCGGTGCACGCGGAGGAACTGGCCACGCCATCGGAGATTCCGGCCTGCCCGCCTTCGCCGGTGGCTGATCCGGATGCGGCGCTGGAGACCATCCCACCGCGTTGAACATCCACCGGTAGTGCCGGCCGCTGGCCAGTAACCCCATGCACTTCGGAAACATCGTGCAGTTGCCGCCCAGCGGCCGGCACTACCGCTTTTTCTTTTCCGCGTTGTGCCTGGCGGCGGCGCGCAGCAGTGCTTTCAGCGCCGTAGCGTCGGGCATTGCGCCTTCTTGGATGTCGATCGCGCGACGCGTGCCGCCTTCCAGGCTGGCATTGAACAGGCGCTTCGGGTCCGGCAACGCTGCGCCGTGGGCGAAGGTCAGCTTCACCGCCTGCTTGTAGGTTTCGCCGGTGCACAGGATGCCGTTGTGTTCCCACACCGGTGTGCCGCGCCACTTCCAGGTTTCCTCCACGTCCGGCAGCGCCTCGTGGATCAGCGCGCGCACGCGGGCGAGGATGTCACCGCGCCAATCACCGAGCTCGGCAATGCGGGCATCGATCTGGGCGGCGGCGGGGAGTGCGGTGTCGGCGGGATCGGACGTGTGCGTAGCCATCGTGTGCTCTCGTTCGGGGGAAGCGCGTGGAAACTACATGCGTTCGCCGGGCAGCTTGCTGGCCTGTCGCACCCAGTCGAGGAACTGCGCCTCGTCCAGCACCCCGTCCTCAGGAATGTGCAGGTAGCGCGTGTCGGCGCTCTTGGACGGTTCAGGCGGAACAGGCTGCAACAGCGCGCCACGGAAGAACGCGACCTTGATGTAGCGGGTGAAGCAATGAAAGCTGAGAAACCAGCCCTCGTCGGCGGCGACGCCGTACATCGGCGAGTTCCATTTCACCGCCTTGTGCGCGCCTGGCACGGCTTGTTCGATCAATGCGTCCAGACGCGCACCGACGGCCCGCTTCCAGTCCGGCATGGCGGCGATATAGGCCTGCACGGTCGCATCGCCCTCGCCCTTGGCGATCTGCGGGTTACCGCCGGACAGCAGCTTGGGCGAAGCACTGTTGGCAGGTTGCTTGGCGGGCATCGCAGGGGGCCATCGAGGTCGAAGGCCCGAGCGTACGCCGCCGTCAGGCAGCGGTCACGGCGCACTGCGCCATGGCTTCAGAGGCTGCGGCGGAACTGCTGCCAGGTGGGCAGCTTGCGGGTCCCGCGCAGGAACCACATCAGGGTCGCCATCACCAGGCCGAACATCGCGCCTGCTGCCACCCCGACAAGCAACAGCAGCTCCAGCGCCAGGGCCCTGCCCTGCCACAGCAGCAGCCACATCAGCATCGTCCAGAACAGACCAAACAGCGCGCCCTGCAGCAGCGTATTGGTCAGGAACCCGGCCAGTATCGGCGGCGGCAGCGCGATACCCAGCCGCCACAGCATGCGGTGCAGCAAGGGGGCCGCTTCCCGCCGCGGTACGCCGGAACGGGCCAGGAAGCGCAATGCCACCTGGATGTCCGCTGGGTATCGATGGTCGGTCTCATCCATTCACTGAAACTAACGAGACGATCCCGCAAACGCAAACGGCCGCCCGAAGGCGGCCGTCGCGGCAACAACCGAAGTTGTTTATCAGCCCTTGGTTGCCAGACGGGCAGCCTTGGCGGCAGCAGCGGCAGCCAGATCTTCCTTGATGCGGGCAGCCTTGCCTTCCAGGCCACGCAGGTAGTACAGCTTGCCGGCGCGGACCTTACCACGGCGCTTCACTTCGACCGAGTCGATGATGGCGCTGTGGGTCTGGAACACGCGCTCGACGCCGTAGCCATGCGAGATCTTGCGCACGGTGAACGAGGAGTTCAGGCCGCCGTTCTTGGTCGCGATGACAACGCCTTCATAGGCCTGCACGCGCTCACGGGTACCTTCCTTCACCTTCACGTTGACGACAATGGTGTCGCCCTGGCTGAACTGCGGCAGTTCGCGGGTGATCTGGGCGGATTCGAATTCCGCGACGATGGACTTGTTCAGCTTGCTCATGGGTTACACCGATTCATTGTTCGGGTGGGCGTGTCATTCGACAGCGTGGGCTCATGCAGTCACCGGACTGTGCTGCACGTTTGTTTTGGGTACTGCGCACCGGCCGGGGCCGGCGTAATTGGCCATGATAGCCGATAAGACAGGGCTGGCGCTAGGGCCTGCCCTTTTCTGCCAGTCCCTGACGGGCCAGCGTCAACAGCTTGCGGTCGGCCTTGCCCAGCGCCTGTTCATCCAGCAGGTCCGGGCGCCGCTGCGCGGTACGGATCAATGACTGCTGCCGGCGCCAAGCGGCAATGGCGGCATGGTTGCCCGAGCGCAGCACGTCCGGCACGTCCCCCAGCGGATGCTGGGCCGGCTGGCTGTAATGCGGGCAGTCGAGCAGGCCGAGGTCGCCTTCGAAACTGTCCTGCGCGGCCGATTCGGCGTCATTCAAGGCACCTTCCTGCAGCCGGGCGACCGCGTCGATGATGACCGCCGCCCCCAGCTCGCCGCCGGACAGCACATAGTCGCCGAGGGAAATCTCCTCATCGACATGGGCGGCCAGGAACCGCTCGTCGATGCCTTCATAGCGGCCGCAGAGCAGGACCATGCGCGGCAATGCCGCCAGTTCCCGCACCTTGGCCTGGGTCAACGGAGCCCCCTGGGGACTCAGGTAGATCACCCGGGCCGGAGTCGGATCGGCCTCACGGATCGCCTGCAGGCAGGCCTGCAGCGGTTCGATCAGCATCACCATGCCCGGACCACCGCCGAACGGACGATCGTCCACCCGGCGGTAGTTGCCCTCGGCGTAGTCACGGGGATTCCAGCCATGCAGGCTGAACAATCCCTTTTCCTGCGCACGGCCGACCACGCCCAGCCCAGCGGACTGGGCCAGGAAATCGGGGAACAGGGTGATGACGTCGAAACGCATGCTCACACTCAGAACTCGGGGTCCCAGTCGACCACGACCAGATTGGCCTCGAAGTCGACGGATTTGACGAACTCCGGCACAACGAACGGAATCATCCGCTCGCGATCACCGCGTACGACCACCACATCGTTGGCGCCGGTACTGAACAGGTGCGAGACCTGGCCGAGGGCAACGCCTTCGACGGTCTTCACATCCAGGCCTTCCAGGTCGACCCAGTAATACTCGTTGGCACTCGGCGGCGGCAGCGCACTGCGGGCCACGAAGACCTCGGTGCCATGCATCGCCTCGACCGTGTCGCGATCCTCGATGCCCGGGAAACGGGCCACCAGGTGCTTGCCGGTATCCCGGCCACGGGCGCCTTCAAGCGTCGATTCCTGCCCGTTGGGGCTGCGCAGGATCCACGGTTGGTAACGGAAAATAGCGGAACGCGGCTCGGTCCAGGACTCGAGCTTTATTTCGCCGCGCACACCAAAAGCGCCGACAACCCTGCCAAGCAGGATGCGGCGCTCGTTATCTTTCATCTGCGTTCAATCAGATGGGCCGCACCAGGGCGCGGCCCGTCAGGATCAGGCCGCAGCGGCCTGGGACTTGCTCGCTTCCTTGATCAGGTTGCGAACTTTCTCGGTCGGCTGGGCGCCGTTCTTGACCCAATGGTCAACGCGGGCCAGGTCCAGCTCGATGCGCTTCTCGCCACCCTGTGCAACCGGGTTGTAGAAGCCGACGCGCTCGATGTTGCGGCCGTCGCGGGCGCTGCGGACGTCGGTGACGATGATGTGGTAGAACGGACGCTTCTTGGCGCCGCCGCGGGTCAGTCGAATCTTGACCATGGTGGTTTTTTCCTATTGCCCAGTCGCCAGGATGGCGCGGTAAGCGGGCGATTATAGCGGCAGATTCCGGCCGAGCCAACCCCGCGGAAAAACGGACCTGCCCGGTAGCGCCGGGCCATGCCCGGCGGCTTTCATTCAGCAAAGTGATGGATTCAGCGACTGATCCCGCGTCCAACCAATGCCAAAGGCGTCACGCGACGCCCAACGCCGGCAGGGCGACACGATCCATATCGAACACGTCGACCTCGTGACGTTGCAGCAGATCATCAAACGCGTCCGCGCCAATCTGCTCGATCAGACGCCGCTCAGATTCATGGATGGCGATGCACTGGAGCCAGTTGATCGCGAGAGGTGGCAGCGGCAGCCCCGCAAACCTTCCCTCACGCCAGAAGAAGGGAGGCACCAGACAAATATGCGGCATCGTCGACGACGGGAAGTAGTCCAGCAGGATGTCTGGAATCACGCTGCCCGGTAGCACCGCCGCACGATCACGCATGATCGCAAATGCAGTGGAGGCAACGACGTTGTCCCAGTGCAGTCTCTCCTCAGGTACACATGCGCAAAGCTCGACGCGCGTTTCCAGTTCACGACCATTTGAATGGCGTAGAGCGAAATCAGATAGTCCGATGGACGAAATCGACTTCAGGCCCGCTTCCGGAGCGTTGAGTGTCGTCAGGATGTCGACCGAACGCTGGCGACGGTCATCGTGAAAGGCCTGGACCTTGGGCCGTGCGTCGCCGCCCATGATCTTCATCGCGTGCATCGCTACCGCGCGATGCTGCTCGGTGACTGTGCCCATATCTGATTGGAACTCCTGAACTGTGCTGTGCTGCGAAAGCATCCGCCGGGCATGGCCCGGCGCTACCCACCCTGGGTATTCACGCTAGCGCCGAGGCACGCCCGGCGAGCATCCGCCACGCACCTCGTTCAGGAAAGCGGCTGCCAGGGCACCCGCGCCAGCACCGCCCTGCCCTGTTCGGCCAGGGCCTGCGAACCCGGCAGCGCTTGACCGTCGATGGCATCCAGCGCCCACAGCCCGCTGGCGTTGCAGGCGAAGGCAGCCTGCATGCCGGCCAGCGCATCCAGCCGCAACGGGCGGATCTGCTGTGGACCCGCCCAGCCCGCCTGCAGCAGCGCTTCAGCGGTTCCCCGCAGCGCAGGCGCCTGCGGCCAGATCAGCTGTTCGCCATCATGCACGGCCAGGTTCCAGGTCGTGCCCTCGCTGATCTGCCCGTCGGCAGTCACCAGCAGCGCATCGTCGAAACCCGCTGCCAGCGCGGCACGGCGCTGGGCGAACAGGCCAAACGTACCGACATGCTTGATCTGCGGCAGCTCTCGCTGCCATGTCGCGCTGCGTACGCGTTTCGGCGCGGTCAGCGCGACCGGCACGGACACGGCAACCAGTACATCCACCGGCACGCTGGCCAGCGGATCGCGGAAATCGAAACGGCGCGAGAACACGGTGACCCGCATCGATGCATCGATCTGAGCCGACTGCTGCAGCGCCTGCGCCATCCATGCCCGCACCTGCACGATATCGAGCGCGCTGCCGAACAACTCGCGCGTTGCCTGCGCCAGCCGTTGCAGATGCAGGTCGAGGCCCTGCACCGCTTGGCCGCGCACCTGCAGCGAGGTGAAGTGGCCGTAGTTGGTCAGCGCCGGCAACAGGTCTTCGACCCGCGCCGTGGCGCCGTTGCAGGTCACCGTCATCGCAGCAACGCCCGCGCCTGTTCCCACATATCACGCAGCACGTCGGCGGCTGGCGCTGCCGGTGCCATCCACGCCGACTGCCCGGCCCAGGCCTGCATCGCAGCAAGCCGGTTTTCCTGCGTGGCCTGCTTGCGCATCGGTCCGGTCAGGCCACGCTGCACCGGATACGGGCGCGGCGTCGGCGCGCCCTCGGCGGCAGCTGCACGCACGTAAGCGGTCGCCAGGCCACGGCCCAGGCGCCCACTGAACGCACGGGTCGGCCAGGTGTCTTCGGGTTCGCTGCGGGCCAGCGCGTCGGCCCATGCCGGCGCGACCGCCGCTTCGGGTGTGCGCAGGAAGGCCGTGCCGATCTGCACGGCGCTGGCCCCGAGCATCAAGGCAGCAGCAATGCCGCGACCGTCGCCGATGCCACCTGCAGCGATCACTGGAATCTTCAGGTTGTCCGCCAGCCGCGGCAGCAGCGCGAACAGGCCGACCAGCTGCTGTTCTGCACGTATCGGATCGAAGGCGCCGCGATGGCCACCGGCTTCGGCGCCTTGCGCGACCACCGCGTCAGCACCTGCGTCCTGCGCAGCGCGCGCTTCGGCCAGCGTCGTAGCGCAGGCGATCCAGGCGATGCCCGCATCCTTCAACTGCTGCACATGACGCGGCGACAGCACACCCATGATGGTCGAGGCCACCGCCGGCCGTGCCGCCAGCAGCGCGCTGAATTGATCCTCGAAATCGGCAGGCGTGGCATCCGCTGCACTGGCCGCAACCTCCGGCCCCCACTGACCCAGGAAAGCGCGCGATGCGGCCTCGGCAGCCACATCGCGCACCGGCGCGGGATCAGGCAACCACAGGTTCACCTGCGCCGGCCCGCTGGACGCGGCCCGGAAGTCCTGCATCCATCGACCGATATCAGCCGCGGGCGACAACACGGCGCCCATCGCGCCCATGCTGCCGGCGTTGGCCAACGTGGCGGAAAGCGGAACCGGACAGGCGCCGGCCATCGGTGCCAGCAGGATCGGTAGCTGCAATGAAAAACGCCGACAGAAATCGTCGGCGCGTTCGAGAATCGGCGAAAGGCTCACGCGACGCACCTGTGGGAGGAGTCGCTGCCAGCATACGCCAGACATTGTGGACGGGAGCGTCGCGTTGGGCGATCCGCTCCCGCGTTGCTCAGCGTGCAGACACCGCGTAGGTGCGGACCAGCTGGCTGTCCATTTCTTCATTGAACTTGAACGTCACATAGCGCGCGTCATCAGCGGCGAACTCTTCCTCGGCGCTGGCGCGGCCGATCTCGGTGCCCTCGGCATCCAGTGCACGCGCCACCAGCTTGCCCTTGAAGGCCTTGTCGGCCACCACGTAGACCGCTGCGTCCTTGGAGCCCATGCCACGGCTCTTGCCGAGGGTGACGGTAAGGCCCTGCGCGGCCAGGCCTGGATCGGTCTGCAGCGTCACGTTCATACGCTTGTCCACGCCCTCGCCCAGCCCGGCGACGAAATCGGCAGCGGTACCACTGATGGCACTACCGGCCTTCTGCGACACGGAGGTGTCGTCCTTGCAGGCAACCAGCCCCAGGGCCAGCGCCATCACCACGATCGACTTGTTCATGCACATTCCTTTGATTTATTCCGCGGGTTGTTCAAGCGTTCGATACAGCGCGCGCTCAGCGGAACGGCATGCCACGGCCGCCCATGGCGCCCATCATGCCCTTCATGCTGCGCATCATGCCCTTCATGCCGCCGCCGGCCATCTTGCTCATCATCTTTTCCATCTGCATGTACTGCTTCATGAGCTTGTTGACGTCGGCCGGGGTCACGCCCGAGCCCTTGGCGATACGGGCGCGACGCGAGCCATTGAGCAGGTTCGGGTTGCGCCGTTCCTTCTTGGTCATCGAGCCGATGATGGCGATCATGCGCGGCACTTCCTTGCCCTGGCTGACCTGCTGCTTGAGGTGCTCGGGAATCTGGCCCAGGCCCGGCAGCTTGTCCATCAGGCCGCCGATGCCGCCCATGTTCTGCATCTGCTCGAGCTGGTCGCGCATGTCGTTCAGATCGAACTTCTTGCCCTTGGCGACCTTCTCGGCCAGCTTCTGCGCCTTGTCCTTGTCGACCTGCTGCTCGACCTGCTCGACCAGCGACAGCACGTCGCCCATGTCGAGAATGCGGCTGGCGATACGGTCCGGGTGGAAGACATCCAGGCCTTCCGGCTTTTCGCTGACACCGACGAACTTGATCGGCTTGCCGGTGATGTAGCGCACGCTCAGCGCCGCGCCGCCACGGGCGTCACCGTCGGTCTTGGTCAGCACCACGCCGGTCAGCGGCAGTGCATCGCCGAAGGCCTTGGCGGTGTTGGCCGCGTCCTGGCCGGTCATGGCGTCGACCACGAACAACGTTTCAGCCGGGTTGACCGCGGCGTGCAGGGCCTTGATCTCGGCCATCATCGCTTCGTCGATGGCCAGGCGGCCGGCGGTATCGACCAGCAGCACGTCGACGAACGACCTGCGTGCATCGTCGATCGCGGCGCGGACGATGGCCTCCGGTTTCTGGTCGGCGCTGGACGGGAAGAACAGCACGCCCACCTGGTCGGCCAACGTCTTCAGCTGCTCGATCGCCGCCGGACGGTAGACGTCGGCCGAGACCACCATCACCTTCTTCTTGCGCTTTTCCTTCAGGTGCTTGGCCAGCTTGCCGACCGTGGTGGTCTTGCCGGCACCCTGCAGGCCCGCCATCAGGATGATGGCCGGAGCGGGAACGTTGAGGTTCAGGTCGCTGGCTTCGGCGCCCATCACCGCGGTCAGCTCGTCGCGCACGACCTTGATCAGGGCCTGGCCCGGGGTCAGCGACTTCAGCACTTCCTGGCCGACCGCACGCACCTTGATGCGCTCGATAAGGGCCTGCACCACCGGCAGCGCGACGTCGGCTTCGAGCAGCGCGATGCGGACCTCGCGGGTCGCCTCGCGGATGTTCTCTTCGGTCAGGCGGCCACGGCCGCGCAGGCGCTCGATGGTGCCGGAAAGGCGCTGGGTCAGGGACTCGAACATGCGGCGCAACCTGTCTGAAAGCGGGGGACAATAAGGCCCACAGTATAACGGGTCCACCGCGCTCCCCGGACTGCGACGCCAGGCCCGTCGCCAGCACCCCGGGGGTATGCGAAACTTCAACGATGACAATCGTTCTCATCGCCGTCCTGCTCTACTTGGCCGCCAGCGCCCTGCTGGTGCGCGCCCTTGGTCGCAACGACGGGGTGACCTCACCTGTGTGGCTGTGGCCTGCGCTGCCGGCGATGCTGCTGCATGGCGGCTACCACGTGCTGGTGGCGATGCGCACGACCGGTGGACCGGACATGCACTTCTTCGCCGCGTTGTCGCTGGTAGGCCTGGGAATGGCGTGGCTGACCTCGCTGGTGGGCGCGCGCGGGCGCATGTCCACATTGGGCGTGGTGGTGTTCCCGCTGGCCGCGCTGCTGCTGCTGGTCTACCACGGCTACGGCCACGAACCGAGCAAGCTGCTGGGTTGGCGCCTGGCCAGCCACGCCTGGTTGGCGCTGCTGGCCTACGCCACGTTGAGCATCGCTGCGCTGCTGGCGATCATGCTGTGGCTGCAGGAGCGTGCGCTGCGCCGCCGTGAATTCCGTCCGTGGCTGCGTGCGCTGCCGCCGATGGCCGACCTTGAATCGCTGCTGTTCCGGGTGATCACCGTCGGCTTCGCGCTGCTGACCCTGACCCTGGTCACCGGCGTGCTGTTCGTCGACGACCTGCTGGCGCAGAAGCTGGTGCACAAGACCGTGCTGAGCGTGCTGTCGTGGATCGTGTTCGGCGTGCTGCTGATCGGCCGCCGCCGCTATGGATGGCGCGGCACGAAGGCGGTGCACTGGACGTTGACGGCGATGTTGTTGCTGCTGCTGGCGTTCTTCGGCAGCCAGTTCGTGATCGAGCTGGTGTTCGGGCATTCGCGCTGAGCGGTGACCCCATCCACGCATGGCGTGGATCTACTGCATCCCGGTTGCCGGCCAGCGGCCGGCACTACCGCCTTCAGGGCACCGGCTGGGCCAGGATCTTCCGCACCGAGCGGCCGCTGTTGGTGAGGATGTCGTCGACCTGCCAGCAGCCCTCCCCTTTTCGCACCATCGGCAGACGGGTTACGTAGGCCTTGCTCCAGACCGGATAGCGCATTTCGACCTGGCCGGCCGTGGCCGAGGCCTGCTTCCAGCTGTAGCGCACCGGACTGTCGATCTCCCCGTCCTGAGCGTCCAGCCACGGATCGGAATCGAGCGTGCAGATGCCCTCTTCGCGCACCTGGCAGGCGCGCTCACCGTGCAACGCCTTGGCAAACGCCGCGCTGACCAGTGCCTGCGGCGGCTCCAGCAGGTCGCCCTTGCCGATGGTCGCTTCGAAGAAGGCGCGCGCCACGTCGGCCGGTTGCTGGCAGGCTGGCGCGGCCTGCACGGTGGGAGCCAGCAGCAGGCCGATGATCACCCACATCCCTGTCTTCCGCATGTTCCAATTCCCTGGCGGTCGTGCCGGCCGCTGGCCGGCAACGCGTGATTCCATGGGGTTGCCGACCAGCGGCCGGCAACCCCGATGTCGGCGAATTACAGCCCGTACCGCTCGATCGCGTCCAGGTGCGGCTGGCGGTCCTGGTCGCAGGCCTCGGCCAGGCGCAGCCAGCAGTGCGGGTGCGCCCAATCCGCCGTCGCCTGCTGCAGGAATCGATGCAGTGCCAGCGGCGCGTGATCCTGCGGCTGCGCGACAGTGAACAGCAGACCCGGCAGCGTGCCGTCTTCCGCGTCCGGATCGGTCACGGTGTAGTCCGCACGGCTGTGCGCCCACACCTTCCAGCCCTGTGCCTCGGCCGCTTCCACGAAAGCGTTCCACGCCTCCTCACCCGGGTGCGCGCCGTCGACCAGCCAGCTGCGCGCGAAACCACCCCGCTCAAGCACGTGCACCTGCGCATAGGTCGGAATGAAGTGCTCGCGCTCCGCTTCATCCTCTGGCGCGGGGTGCACCAAGCCGGCGTCGAACACCACCCAGTCACCCACCTGCTGCGCACGGTTGGCCGGTGCGTTCTCGACGATGCGCGCGGTCACCGGGCCGCTGCGGCGGGCGTAGTACTCCATCGGTTCGCCGCCTTCTTCGCTACGGATGATCACCCAGCCCCACGGCTCTTCGACCACGCCCTGCTGGCTGGACAGTTCCATGCCGATCGCTGCTGCCGAGCGGCGCACCGCATCCCAGTCGAGCGCCGCGCTGGCCGCACTCATGTGATCCCAGTGCGCGGCGTTGGGCTCTTCCAGCAGCTCCACCAGCTGCGCATAGCAGGCCTGTGCCTCGCTGAAGCGGCCGGTCTCCATGTACATGCGGGCAAGCGTCCCGCGTGCACCGTTCGACTCCGGCGACAACGCCAGCAGCGCCTGCGCGGCCTGCTCCAGCGCCGGCCAGTCGGACGCGCGCCGTGCGCGCTGCACCTCGCACCAGTGCGCGAACACCGGCACGCTGTCGCGGTAGGTCGCGGCCAGCCTGCGCAGGCCATCGTCATCGCCCTGCTCGGCCAGCCAACGCATCAGCGTGTAGGCCGCCGCGCCGTCTTCCTGCGCGTGGCCGCGCACGAAGTCCCACAGCAGCGCCTGCGCTTCGGTCTTGGCGCCACAGGCGTGCAGCGCCGAGGCGGCCACCTCGGCCAGCGCGCCGTCGTCCGGCCGCTCGGCGTGCGCCTGCAGCAGCCACTGCGCTTCACGCTCGGGATCGCGCGACTGGTTCTGTTCCCCCTGCGCCTGCAGCCACGCCAGCAGTTCCTCGGCAGGCACCGGCAGCGGTGCCATTTCCGGCAGCGCCTCGATCCGTGCCGCCAATCCAGCCACCAGTGCGGCAGCGCCACGGTCCTGCCGCAGCTGCACCAGATGGGTGCGGGCCAGGCCGAGCTGCCGCTGTGCCACCCAGCGCGCACCGCGCTGCAGGGCCAGTTCCAGGCTCAATGCAGCGATCTCGATCACCAGGCGATGCGCGCCGACAGCGGCGAAGTGCTCGATGATGGTGTTGAAGCGCGTACCCAGATCCCAGGTGTTGCGTTCGCCATCACGACTGCACAGCGTTGACGCGGTATTGGCCCACAGCCGCCAGTGGTTCGGTGTGAGCTCGCTCCAGGGCACCAGCTGCTGCAGCGCCTCTTCATCACGCCCCAGCTGGGCCAGCGCCCAGGCCTTGGACAGCCGGCGCGGCACCGTGCAGTTGGCCGGCTCGTATTCGCCTGCGGCGGCTACTTCGGCCTCACGCTGCTCGATCAGTGCCAGCGCCTCCGCCGCGCGGCCGCTGGCCAGAAGGATCTTGATCTGCATTTCCGGGAAGCTGTCGAACACTTCCTTGCCGCGCGCCTGGATCGCCGCCGCCTGCACCTGCAGGTAATCCAGCGCGTCCTGGCCGCGGCCGTCGTCCAGCAGCGCGTCGGCCTTTTCGCAGCTCAGGCACTGGAAGCAGGCCCAGCTCGGGTCGATGCGGCCCAGCGTCTCATCGCAGACCTCGATGCGCTCGGGCACCCAGCCCGGACCATCGATGTTGCCGTAGCAGGCGGCAAGGTCCTGGGTGACGCAGATCGACTGCGGGCAGTCCAGGGTATCGGCACGGTGTGCGCGCTCGAACAGCGCCACCGACTCGCCCAGCGCGCTTTCACCTTCGACGCGGTTGCCGACGCGGTTGCGCAGCGCCCAATGGCCGACGTAGACGTCGACCCAGGGGTTGTCCAGCGCCTTGCCCAGCGCGCGCGCTTCGGGCAGCAGTGCATCGACACGGTCGACCTGCAGTTCACTGACTTCATCGGCAAGGCGGGTCAGCAGGTGGGCGTTCTGCGCCTGGCCTGCCTGGCGCAGGTCTTCCTGCAGTTTTTCGACCCAGTTCCAGATATCCATGGGGGTAATGCTCCTGTCTAGCGAAGGCTGGATGAGAGGGAGTAGCGGTGCTCAGCGCAGCATCTGCTGCAGGGCACCGGCAATATCGGTAAATGCACCATTGAGATCGGGTCCCGGCGTCGCCGCGCTCTGCTGCAGCGGCCGGCCCTGTGCGGACACGATGATCTTCAGAGAGCGCAGCAGGCGCGCGGCCGCCCCGGCCTGCGGGTGGCCCTCGCGCTGGGCCTGCAGCAACGCCTGCACCGCTGGATTGTCCAGGTTGAGGTACAGCCGCGACGGCGCACGCGCCTCGATGCGCGCGGTGAACTGGCGCGCCAGCCGCAATGCGGCCATCGATACGCGCTTGTCGTTCTCGTCGTCTTCCAGGCGCTGCTTCAGTTCGGCCTCGCGGTCGGGCACCACCACCACCGGCAGCGCCTCGGGGCTGAACCGCGCGGGCAGCAGCTGTTCGCCATCGCCCAGGTGTTCGCGCAGCCAGGTCAGCTGCGCATCATCAAGGCTGTCGTCGGTGCGGAACAGTGCGCGGTTGCCCTGCTCGGTACCCAGTTCGACCAGGCGCAGGCCCTTGGCCTGGGCCCAGCGTCGCAGGAACGGCACCACTGCGTAGCGATGACCATGCGCGACCGGCACGCCCATCGCGCGGAACAGCATTTCCTCGAAGCCACCACCGTTGTCGAGGATCACATGCACTGCGCCGCGCGCCGGCAACGCGCTGGCCGGCAGGTCACCCTGCGAAGTCGGCACGCGCACGTGTTCCAGCAGCAGGTCGAACAGGCGCTCATCGCACAGCGCCGCGCCGAGCAGGGCTTCATTGTGGCGGCTGAGCACGCGGCGCCAGGCTTCGGGCTGCTGCCGCGCGACATCGGCCAGGCCATCGATCAGCGCTTCCAGCAGGGCGTGCTGCACGGCGCGGTAATGGTCATCGCGCTGCAGATCCTCGCGGCTGGCGGTCGGGGTCAGCTTCGACGATTCGATCACTCCGCCGATGAAGCCGGCCCACGGCGGTAGCAGGTCGCGCGCGTCGTCGTCCAGCAGCATGCCGCGCACGAACACCGAGAGGTTGCGGTTGTCGCTGGTGCCATAGGTGGCACCGTCCTGTACCCAGAGCATGCCGACGGCGTCGCTGCTGCCATCGGACTGCAGCGGCATCGTCACGATGGGCTCGAAATCGTGTTCGAAACGGGCCGCGAACTGCTGCGCCTGGCGGCGTGCCTGCACCGGATGCAGGACGACGCCACCCTGCCCGCGCCACGGCGGCGGTTCGGGATTGATCGCGGCGGTCGCCGCACCGATGAAGATCGGCTCGGACAGCAGCGCGCAGTAGCGGCCCAGCACCTCGTGCAGGCGCGCTTCGTTGGCCAGCGGCAGGAAGTCCGGATGCAGCTCCAGCTCGACCTCGGTGCCGATCGCGCGCGCCGGCACTTCGCTGACGGTGTACTGCTCGGCATTGCTGGACAGGTACAGGTGGCCCAGCTCTGGTGACTGGTAGGAGGTGGTACGCACGCTGACACGGCGCGCCAATACGAAGGCCGACAGGAAACCCAGGCCGAACATGCCGATCAGGCCTTCATCGTCCTCGCCGTCCTGGCGCAGGCCCCGGGTGTAGCCGACACCGACCGTGGCCAGGTAATCGTGGATTTCCTGCCGGGTCAGGCCGGCACCGGTATCGGTGATGCGCAGCACGCCGGCGGCGACATCGACCTGCACGTCGATGCGCGACACGCTCTGGATGCCGGGCTGCTCGATACGGCGACGGATGATCGAATCATGCGCGTTCTGCACAAGCTCGCGCAGCGCCACCATTGGCGTGGAATACAGGTGCTTGCCCAGCACCGTCATCAGTCCATTGAGATCGACCCCGGCGCGGCGGATTTCGGCGGCGGGGGTGCTGAACATCGGGTCCTGCATGTAAACGATTACTCCTTGCCACGTAAAGGCGCCAGGGGGCGACTTCGTCGAGCCGGGAAAACTAGCACAGGCTGGCTGAGCGCTGCTGTGCCGTCGGCTGAATCTGCAGGTCCGAGCATGGACCCGACTCCGGTCACGCCGCGTCGATGGCCTCGGACAAGCGTTCGACCGCGATCACTTCCATTCCCTTCACCGAGCCGCCCTTGGGGGCATTGGCCTTGGGCACGATGGCGCGCTTGAAGCCGTGGGTCGCGGCTTCGCGCAGGCGATCCTCGCCGTTGGGTACCGGCCGGATCTCACCGGACAGGCCGACTTCGCCGAACGCGATGGTCTTCTCGGCCAGCGGACGGTCCTGCAGCGAGGACAGCACCGCCAGCAGCACCGGCAGGTCGGCGGCGGTCTCCTGCACGCGGATGCCACCGACCACGTTCACGAATACGTCCTGGTCGCCCACCATTACCCCGCCATGACGATGCAGTACCGCCAGCAGCATGGCCAGACGGTTCTGTTCCAGACCCACGGCGACGCGGCGTGGATTGGACAGCGGCGAGGCATCGACCAGTGCCTGCACTTCCACCAGCAGCGGCCGGGTGCCCTCGCGGGTGACCATCACGCAGCTGCCCGGCTGGTGCGTGCTGGCACCGGACAGGAAGATCGCCGACGGATTGGAGACTTCCTTCAGGCCCTTGTCGCCCATCGCGAACACGCCCAGCTCGTTGACCGCACCAAAGCGGTTCTTGAACGCGCGCAGCAGGCGGAAACGGCTGCCGCTCTCGCCTTCGAAATACAGCACGGCATCGACCATGTGCTCCAGCACGCGCGGGCCGGCGATGCCGCCTTCCTTGGTCACATGGCCGACCAGGAACACCGCGGTTCCGGTTTCCTTGGCGAAGCGCACCAGCCGCGCAGCGCTCTCGCGCACCTGGCTGACCGAACCGGGCGCGGCGGTCAGCGTCTCGGTCCAGAGCGTCTGTACCGAATCGGCCACGATCAGCCGCGGCCCACTCTTGGTGGCGTGCTGCAGGATGGATTCGACACCGGTCTCGGCCAGCGCGTTGACGCCCTCCAGCGGCAGCTCCAGCCGGTGCGCACGACCGGCAACCTGGGCCAGTGATTCTTCACCGGTGACGTAGAGCACCGGCAGCACCGCGGCCATCTTCGCCACCGCCTGCAGCAGCAGGGTGGATTTGCCGATGCCCGGGTCGCCACCGACCAGCACCACCGCGCCCTCGACCAGGCCGCCACCGAGCACGCGATCGAATTCACCGATGCCGGTGCTGACCCGGTTGTGCTCGGTCTGCGCCACGTCCTTCAGCGCGGTGATCTTCGGCGGGTCGATCTTGCCCGCCCAGCCGGCACGGCGCGAGGCGGGCGCCTTGGCCGCCGCAGCGCTCTCAAGGACGATTTCCGACAGCGCGTTCCAGGCATTGCACTCGGTGCACTGGCCTTGCCACTTGCTGTATTCGGCGCCGCATTCATTGCAGACATACGCGGTGCGGGCTTTGGCCATCGGGAATTTCCTGCAGGGGCAACGAGCGTGGCAGGATAGCCGAGCCGGGTCGCAGCTGCTGCGACCACTCAAGTCCCACCCGTTGGTGCCGATAGCGGTGGCGGGCGTGCGCCTTGCGGGCGCCCCTCCCTCCCCCTCTGGATTCAACATGACTGGTAGTTACAGTCAGAGCCTGGTCGCCATCTCGCTGCTGGTGGCGATCCTGGCATCGTATACCGCACTCGACATGGCCGGACGCCTGGCCACGGCCGAGGGCCGGGTCGCCCGCTGGTGGCTGGCCGGCGGTGCTGCCGCGATGGGTCTGGGCATCTGGTCGATGCACTTCATCGCGATGCTGGCCTTCAGGCTGCCGATTCCAGTCGGTTACGACCTGGCGATCACCCTGTACTCGCTGGCCGTATCGATCGGCGCGTCGGCCTATGCGCTGTGGCTGGTGTCGCGGCCCAGCCTGCCGCTGCAGCGGCTGGCCGCCGGTGCGGTGCTGATGGGACTGGGTATCGCGGCCATGCACTACCTGGGCATGGCCGCCATGCGGATGGAGCCCGGCATCGATTACCACCCCGGCTGGTTCGCCGTGTCGATCGCGGTGGCCATCGGTGCCGCCGGTGCAGCGCTGTGGATCGCCTTCCGGCTGCGCGTAGAGCAACGCAACACGGTGCGCCTGCGGATACTGGCGTCGCTGGTGATGGGCCTGGCCATCGTCGGCATGCACTACACCGGCATGGCCGCCGCGCGCTTCCCGGCAGGCAGCGTCTGCGGCGCCATCGGCAGCGGCGGCATCGATCCGCGCTGGCTGGCAGTGCTGGTGATCGTGACCACCCTGGCCACGCTGGGCATCGCCCTGGTGGCCTCGCTGTTCGACCGCCAGATGCGCGTGCGCACCGGTCTGCTGGCCGACTCACTGGCGCGCGCCAACGACAAGCTCATCCAGGCCGCGCTGCACGATCCGCTGACCCAGCTGCCGAACCGCATGCTGCTGCAGGACCGGATCGAGCAGGCCATCGAGAAGGCGCGACGCCACCAGCAGTCGGTGGCGGTGATGTTCTGCGACCTGGACGGTTTCAAGGCCGTCAACGATGCCTATGGCCACCAGCTGGGCGATCGCCTGCTGGTCGCGGTGGCCCATCGCGTGGGGGCGCAGCTGCGGCCGCAGGACACCCTCGCCCGCCTCGGTGGCGACGAGTTCGTGATCGTGCTGGCCATTGATGCGCCTGACGATGCGGCGGTGGTCGCCGAACGGGTGATCGCGGCGGCCAGCGAACCGTTCGTGCTGGATGCGGCGGAACTGCAGGTCACCGCCAGCCTGGGCATTGCCCTGTATCCGGACGATGCCGGCGACGAACGCGAGTTGATGGCACATGCCGACGCCGCGATGTACCACACCAAGGAAACCGGCCGGAACGGCTATACCTTCTTCATCCCCTCGATGCAGCTCAGCGCCAACCGCCAGCTGCGGCTGCTGCAGGACCTGCGCAAGGCAATCGCGCGCAATGAGCTGCTGCTGCACTACCAGCCGAAATTCCCGGCCGCTGATGCGCCCGCCACCGGCGCCGAGGCGCTGCTGCGCTGGCAGCATCCGGAGCTGGGGCTGCTGGCACCGGACGTGTTCATTCCCATCGCCGAGCGCAGCGGCCTGATCCTGCCGATCGGCGACTGGGTGCTGGACCAGGCCTGCGCGCAGCTGCGGGCCTGGCATGACGGCGGGCACAGCGACTGGACGATGGCGGTGAACCTGTCGCCGCTGCAGTTCGCCTCGCCGGCCCTGCTGGAAAGCGTGCGCTCGGTGCTGGAGCGGCACCGCATCGACCCGGCGCGGCTGACCCTGGAGATCACCGAAACCACGGCGATGAAGGATGTCGAGGCCAGCCTGGCGATCCTCAACGACCTGACCGCGATGGGCGTGCACATCGCCATCGATGATTTCGGTACCGGGTATTCCAGCCTGCTGTACCTCAAGCGCATGCCGGCCACCGAGCTGAAGATCGACCGGGCGTTCGTGCATGACCTTGAACGCAATGACGAAGATTCCGCCATCGTATCCTCGATCATCGCGCTGGGCCGTACCCTGCAGTTGCAGGTGGTGGCCGAGGGCGTGGAGACCCAGGCCCAGCGCGATTACCTGAGCGAGCTGGGCTGCGACCAGCTGCAGGGCTACCACCTTGGACGGCCGATGGAGGCCGAGGAATTCCTGCGCAAGGTGGGGTGAGAGGCAACCGCATCCACGCATGGCGTGGATCTACTGGCTGCCGGCAAGCGGCCGGCACTACCGGGCAACGGAAAAACAGAAAGGCCGCCCGGGGGCGGCCCTTCTGCGTGGCAACGTCGCGAAGACGTCAGTGCATCATGTGCACGTTCATGTTGTGCATGACCCACAGGGTACCGACCACGATGATGCCGATCACCACCACGGTGAAGGCCGCAGCGTTGACATTCCAGCGGCTCTCCGACGAGCGGTCCAGGTGCAGGAAGAACACCAGGTGGACCAGCATCTGCAGCACCGCGGTGATGGCGATCACCACACCGTTGACGGTGCGCGAGAAATCACCCGACATCACCATGTAGAACGGGATGACGGTCAGCACCACCGCCAGCACGAAGCCGATCAGGTACGACTTCACGGTGCCGTGGCTTTCGCCGCCGGCGGCGTGGTCGTGTGCATGGTTGTCATGTGCCATTACAGCGCTCCATTGAGGTAGACGACGGAGAACACGCCGATCCAGATCAGGTCCAGGAAGTGCCAGAACAGGCTCAGGCACGCCATGCGGGTCTTGTTGGTCGGGGTCAGGCCGTACTTCTTCAGCTGCACGAACATCACCAGCAGCCACAGCAGGCCGGCGCTGACGTGCAGCCCGTGGGTACCGACCAGGGCGAAGAACGCCGACAGGAAGGCACTGCGGTCCGGACCGTAACCCTGATGGATCAGGTGCTGGAACTCATAGACTTCCATGCACATGAAGCCGAAGCCCAGCAGCCAGGTGATGCCCAGCCACAGGAACATCTGCCCGACCTGCTTGCGGTGCATGGCGATCATGCCCAGGCCGAAGGTCAGCGACGAGGTCAGCAGCAGCGCGGTTTCCCACGCCACGAACGGCAGCTCGAACAGGTCCTTCGCGCCGGGGCCACCATCGGTGCCGCCGGCCAGCACCACGTAGGTGGCAAACAGCGAGGCGAAGATGAGGCAGTCGCTCATCAGGTACACCCAGAAACCGAAGACGGTGTTGCCGCCGGTGTCGTGGTGCTCGTGGTCGTCATGGCCATGGGCCGCCGCGTGCGCGGCGTGCCCGTGGTTCACGGTCGAGGTATTGGTGCTCATGCCTTCAGCTCCGACTTCACCAGGCCCTGGGCTTCCAGGTGCTTGCGGTGTTCGTTCTCGATGCGTTCCACCTCGGCAGCCGGGACCCAGTAGTCCACGTCCTGGTCGAAGGTGCGGTAGATGAACGTGGCGATCATGCCGACGAAGCCGATGATGGCCAGCCACCAGATGTGCCAGATCATCGCAAAGCCGAACACCATGCTGAAGGCGCCGATGACAACGCCAGTGCCGGTGTTGCGCGGCATGTGGATGTCGGTGTACTTGGCCGGCTTCGGCCAGGCTTCACCACGCTGCTTGCGCTCCCAGAAATCGTCCAGTTCGGTGACTTCCGGCAAGGTGCCGAAGTTGTAGAAGGCCGGCGGCGAAGAGGTTTCCCACTCCAGCGTACGGGCATCCCACGGGTCGCCGGTCAGGTCGGCAGTCTTCTTGCGGTCGCGGATCGACACGGCCACCTGGATGATCTGGCACAGGATGCCGGCACCCACGATGAAGGCGCCCACAGCGGCAACCAGCAGGAACGGCTCGTAGGCCGGGTTGACGGTGCTCTGCAGACGACGGGTCATGCCCATGAAGCCCAGCACGTACATCGGCATGAAGGTCACATAGAAGCCGATGAACCAGCACCAGAACGCGCACTTGCCCCAGAACTCGTTGAGGCGGAAGCCGAACATCTTCGGCCACCAGTAGGTGATGCCGGCGAACATGCCGAACACCACGCCGCCGATGATGACGTTGTGGAAGTGGGCGATCAGGAACAGGCTGTTGTGCAGCACGAAGTCGATGGCCGGGATCGCCAGCATCACGCCGGTCATGCCGCCGATGGTGAAGGTGACCATGAAGCCGATGGTCCACAGCACGGGCGTGGTGAACTGCACGCGACCGCGGAACATGGTGAACAGCCAGTTGAAGATCTTCACGCCGGTGGGGATGGAGATGATCATCGTCGTGATGCCGAAGAAGGCATTGACGTTGGCACCCGAGCCCATGGTGAAGAAGTGGTGCAGCCACACGATGAACGACAGCACGCCGATGCAGGCGGTGGCGTAGACCATGCCCTTGTAGCCGAACAGGGCCTTGCGCGAGAAGGTCGCGATGACCTCGGAGAACACGCCGAAGGCCGGCAGCACCAGGATATAGACTTCCGGGTGACCCCAGATCCAGATCAGGTTGATGTACAGCATGGCGTTGCCGCCACCGTCATTGGTGAAGAAGTGCGTACCCAGGTAACGATCCAGGGTCAGCAGCACCAAGGTGATGGTCAGCACCGGGAAGGCGGCGACGATCAGCACGTTGGTCACCAGCGCGGTCCAGGTGAAGACCGGCATCTGCATGAGCTTCATGCTCGGGGTGCGCATCTTGAGGATGGTGATGAAGAAGTTGATACCACTCAACGTAGTACCCAGACCCGCCACCTGTAGTCCCCATATGTAGTAGTCCATACCTACATTGTTGCTGTACTCGATGCCCGACAATGGCGGGAAGGCCAGCCAGCCGGTGGCGGCGAATTCACCGATCCACAGCGACAGCATGATCAGCACCGCACCGGACACGAACAGCCAGAAGCTGAGCGAGTTGACGAACGGGAACGCGACGTCGCGCGCACCGATCTGCAGCGGCACGGCCAAATTCATCAGGCCGGTGATCAGCGGCATCGCCACGAAGAAGATCATGATCACGCCGTGGGCGGTGAAGATCTGGTCGTAGTGGTGCGGCGGCAGGTAACCCTCGGACCCGCCGACGGCGATGGCCTGCTGGGTACGCATCATGATCGCGTCGGAGAAACCGCGCAGCAGCATGACGAAGGCGACGATGATGTACATCACGCCGATCTTCTTGTGATCCACCGAGGTGAACCACTCCTTCCACAGATAGCCCCACAGCTTGAACTTGGTGATCAGGGCCATGACGCCCAGCCCACCCAGCACCGCACCGACCAGGGTGGTCAGCACGATTGGATCGTGGGGGATCGACTCAAGAGAGAGTTTTCCCAACATGTTCATTCTCCCGAACCCATGTGGCCTTCATGGCCAGCGTGTTCGTGTTCTTCGGTGGCATCCAGGTTCTTCCCGGATTCCTTGGCATCATGCGCGTCGCTTGGGGCGTGCCCCTCGTGCGCTTCATGGCTGGACGCATCGGCAGCAGCCGCACCCGCATGGGAATGCTTCATGCCGTAGTGCTTGTTGTCGCCCATGTGCTTGGAGACGACCCAATCGAACAGGTTGTCTTCAACCTTGCCGAAGTAGGTGACCGGGTACCACTCGGAATTCTTCGCTTCGCCCAGCGCCTTGAACGAGGCCTTGTCCAGGGTCTGCTCGCCGGCACGGACCTGGTCCAGCCACTGGCGGTACTGCGCATCGGTGACCGAGTAGGCAGTGAAATGCATCTTGGCGAAGCCTGCGCCGCTGTAGTGCGAGGACATGCCCGGGAATTCACCCAGTTCGTTGGCGATCAGGTGGAGCTTGGTCTCCATCGCCGCCATCGAATAGATCATGCTGCCCAGGTGCGGGATGAAGAACGCATTCATCACCGTATCGGAGGTGATCTCGAAGTTCAGCGGGGTGTTGACCGGGAACTTGATCTCGTTGACGACCGCGACCTTCTCTTCCGGATAGATGAACAGCCACTTCCAGTCCAGCGAGATCGCCTGGATGGTGACCGGCTTGACGTCCGATTCCAGGGGCTTGTACGGATCCAGCGCGTGCGAGGACCGCCAGGTCAGCACCGCCAGGACCAGCACGATCATGCAGGGGATCGACCACACCACCACCTCGATCGCCGTCGAGTGGGACCACTTCGGCTCGTAACGGGCCTTGGTGTTGGAGGCGCGATACTTCCACGCGAAGGTCAGGGTCATGATGATGACCGGGATGACGACCAGCAGCATGAGCACGGTGGCCGTGATCAGCAGTGTCTTTTCATCCTGGCCGATCTGGCCCTTCGGACTGAGGATGGCCACGGCATCGCAGCCGGTGAGCATCACCAGCAATGCGAGCAGCAGGCCCGGGCGCAACCAGCGCCCAAGGGTTTTCAACGGAATCATCGGTCGATCCAATTGCGAGGGAATGCCGTTCCCCGTCCTGCCCGCACCGGCCAAAGCCGGCCCACCCGTCCAGAGGACAGGCAGGTGAGGTGGGGTCGAGTCAGCCTTTCAATTTTAGGCCGTCACCCACCATTTAAGAAAGGCATTGACAATGATCAGGCGCAGGAAAGGCCCGGATCTGGATGCGACACGTTGTCGCACCGCGCCATTGCGACAGGCAGAACGCGCGGGGACGGCAGCGTAGCATCGGCCACGGGGACGTCGAGGCCCCTCGTTCGGCAAAGTGGACTGAACAGGTTCAGCAAGTCTTGAATTCCCATTCTTCGAGGAGCCCGGCATGGACAGACCCTTCAGCGTTGAACGCATCGATCATGTGGTGCTGCGGGTGCGCGAGCTGGCCCGCAGCGAAGCCTTCTATGGCCAGGTGTTGGGGTGCGTGGCGGTGCGGCGGCGCGAGCACCTGGGCCTGGTGCACCTGCGTGCGGGCACGTCGATGATCGATCTGGTCAGCCTGGAAGGCACGCTCGGTCGCCACGGCGGTAGCGGGCCGGGCAGCGAAGGGCGCAACGTCGACCACCTGTGCCTGCGCGTCGAGCCCTTCGACGAAACCGCGCTGGTCGCCCACCTTGCGGCCCACGGCGTGCCGGTACTGGGGCCGGCCGAGGTCAACTTCGGCGCCGAGGGCGATGGCTTGTCGTTGTACTTCAAGGATCCGGACGGCAACACGGTGGAACTGAAGGGGCCTGCGAACGGAGCCAGTCGATGAAACGACCACTGCCTCCGGCCCGTACCCTGCCTCCGCTATCAGCCCTGGAACCGCACCGGCACGCGCAGGGAAATCTGCTTGAGCGTGGTCAGCGGCCGCGCGGGGGTGACGTGCCATCTCAGCGCAGCCTCACGGGCCGCGCGATCCAGCGCAGGATGTCCGCTGCTGCGGTCCACGGTCACATCGAGCACGCGCCCCTCGGCTGACAGGGTGATCAGCAGCTCGACGTTGCCTTCGGGCACCGTCTCCCCGTCTCCACGCGGATAACGCGGCGGCTGCCGGCGCGCCATCGCCGCCAGCTGCGCGCCCAGCGTCTGCTCGGGGTTCAGCTGGGGCGGCGGCGGGCTCATAGCAATCGGCAATGGTGCGTCCACGGTCATCGGCGGTGGTGCGGCAACCACCGGCGCTTTGAACACGACCGTCACCTGCCTGCGCTCGCCGCCTGTGGGCACCTTCGACGCGCTGAGCCAGGTGCGTGCGCCCCGGCGCGCGGCCTCATCCAGTTGGGCGCTGCCACTGCTGCCTTCCACCAGCACCGCTGTAACCACGCCGGTCTGCCAGACATCCACCTGCAGGGTCACCATGCTGTCGGCCTCCACAGGTGCACGCAGTGGGATGCCATGGCGCAGGTCCTTGAAGCCGGCGGCGGGCAGGTCGACCAGCACCTGCCCATACTCTGCTGGTGGCGACGACGGCGGCAGAGAAGGTGACGTACGCAGCGCCAGACCCTTGCGATCGACCAGCATGCCCGCTGGCGGCATCGCGCGTTGCGCCTGCCTGGTGGTGTCCGCTTTCGAGGTTGCCGGTGGTGAGGGCTCCGAGACCACCGGGCCCGCCGGGTCCGCCGCGGTGCCGGTGGCGTCCTGCGCCTCGCCTCTGCCTGCCTTCGCCTGCCGATCATCATCGCCCAGCAGCAGCGTCGCGCGCGCTTTCAGGATCTCCATGCGGTCTTCGGACGCACTGGCCAGCAGCGTCGAGAGCATGAACACGTCGCTGCCAAGCAGCAGCGTGTTCACGTCGAACCGGGCGGGATCGGACGAGGCGTTCTTGTCGGTGCGGTCGATCAGTCCGGCGATCACCAGCGCGCCCAGCGCCAGCTCTTCGTCCGTGTCGACCATCGTCGAAGCGTAGGCATTCCACAGACGCTCCTCCAGCGGTGCATAGGCGAACAACACCTCCTGCGTGCCGTGGATGCGCCACAAGCGCTCTTCCAGTGCCGCGTCGCCCTCACGGTCGAACGGCTTGCGTGGCGACCACCGTGAGCGGATCGCCAGCTCCTGCAGATCCGTCGCCAGCAGGCGCATTGCAACCGTCGTACTCGACGGCGAGAGTTTCCACATCTGCTGCAGCAGCTCGATCTGCTTCAGTTCCAGCTCGCGCGCCTCCTCGGCGGTAAGCCGATCCACCATCGCGCCCGCATTGCTGGCCAGGCCTCCCGTCCTCTGCGTGCGGCGACCGGAGCGGGCGGCAAGGGTCTCGATCGTCTCGTTGTACGCCGCACGCAGGCGCTCGTACTCGGTGCGGTCTTCGCGCAGCGCCGGGCCATTGCGCGCCCACAGATCCAGCTCCTGCATCAGCGCCTGCGTCTGCGGCAGATCGCCGCGGGCAGCGGCACGCGCGGTCTCGTGCACCTTGTTGAGCATTTCCCGCTCGAAATGACCGCGCGAATACCAGCGCGGAACCGTCATGCGATCCTCGCCGACCACGGCCGAGCGCGCTCCTTGCATACTCCCCGCGCCCGCAACGCCATCCCCGGAAATGCCGGTGACAACAAAGATGACGAACGAGAGGAAGCCGAACATCACCGACGCGATCAGATAGTCCACGGCCCGGTCCTGCACCGCTACGCGCAGGAACGACAGCACCGACACCACACCGCCGATCAGCAGCGCAGCACGCAACGCCGCCCTGCCATCACTCAACACGCCGCTCGACAGCACTCGCCCGAGCCAGCCGATCGAGCTGTAGACCAGCACGCCGAGGTCGCCCCAGAACGGCGCCATCCCGATCAGCGCCAGCAGCAGCACGGCCAGTACACCCAGCAGCCTCATGGGCGCTTGCTCATGATCAGCATCGGCACGAACAGGATGAACAGCAGGATCGCGATCGCCAGCATGGCCATCTGCACGGCCAGGCCCACGCCATCCCAGATACCCGGGTCCACCAGCGCGCTGTAGCGGCGGTAGGCCGGCATGCCCCAGCCCATCACCCAGCCCAGCAACAACGTGCCGATCACCGCCATCGTCACCCGCGACATCACCCCGGGAACGCCACTCGCCGCCGACGCCTGTGCGGCGACCGGCTGCGCCTGGGCGACGCGCGCGGCGGTGCGTGCACGCTGCTTGCGGGCCTTGTTCGGTTTCCGCCGCGTGCGAGTCTGCGCCGCGCGTGCGCTGCCGGCCAGCAGTTCGGCGCGGGCGCAGGCGGCACAGGGCATGCCGACAAAATGCTGGTGGCCCGCATCCTTGCTACACGTCACCAGTTGGCCGGCGTTGCGCCGTGCGTAGTCCAGCAGCAGCGTGGCCCATTCCTGCGCCGAAGGCCGCCGCCGCGCCTGCATCGAGAACGCACGATCAAACATGTCGCGCAGTGCCGGCGGGAACATCTCATGACCGCTCACCGGCGAGGGCAGCATCCGCGGATGCGGCTTGCCGCGCGCGTAGGGGTACAGGTTGGCGGCGATGCGCGCCGGCAGGTCACTGGGCACCGTCGCCCCCTGCGGCCGGCCCGCATACGGATGCAGGCCGGAATTGAGCAGCTGGAACACTATCACCGCCAGCGCGAATCGATCCTGCGCCTCCTCCTGGCCCGGCTTCACCCCCGGCTGCTGGAACTCGGACGCCAGATAATCGGTGGTGACCTGGCCGGCCGGAAAGCGCTCACCCTTGCCCTGGATGCTGAAACCATCGCAATCGAGCATCGCGATGAACAAGGTGCTGCGATAGAACCGCACGTTCAGCGGTTTGAGGTCGACCACATAGTGCTGCCGCCGGTGCAGCGCAGCCAGCATCACCGCCAGGTTGGCGGCCAGCGTCATCTTCGCGCCCAAGCCGGTGGGCAGGCCCTCCGCGCGCGCCTGGCGCTCCTGCAGCACATGTTCCAGATCGCTGGTAGCCGACAGATCCAGGATCGGCATGGTGAAGCCGATGAAACGTCCACTGCGCTCCCGCAGCAGGGTCAACGGCCAGGCAATCTGTACCTGGTCGGACCCCTGCCCTTCCATCGGCGGCAGGTCCGGCTGCAGCTCCAGCATCGCCTGCAGCTTGCGCTCGTAGACGCGCGCGTCCTTGTCTGAATGGTAGAGCTTGGCCACTTCGCGCGGCCGCTCCTTGAGGGTGAACACGCTGCCCGCGCCGCCACTTTTGAGCAGCCGCTCAAGGGTCAGCGGCCTGCGCTGTGCGTCGTAGACCTGTTCGCCGCTGCGCCCGGGCATGTGCTCAGGCCGGCAGCGCGACCAGCAACGTCTTGTCGTCGCCGGTGATCTGATCGGTGCGCGGGTCGGCCAGCGTCGCATGCAGCGCTTGGCTGCCGTGGGTCTCATCGACGCCGGACAGATAACGGATCACCGGTGCGATGAACGGTTGGAACAAGCTGTCGCCCGCGCGCGACATCGCAAACGGCTGCACGCCATCGGACATCAGCACCAGCGCGTCGATTGCCCCTTCGAAGCGGGTCAGCCGCAGCTGCTCGCGCCAGTTGCTGCCGGTCACGAACCAGGTTTCGTTGGCGTACTCGCCATTGGCAGGCAGCGATACCGCATCGGGCGATTCATTGCTGAACGCACAGGCGGCCACGCCATCGCCGACATGGAAGAACCAGCCGCCATCGCGTGTAGCGACCGCCCCTACCAGCGTGCAGGCATGGTCGGATAGCTTCAGGCCCTGGCTCAGCGCAAGCATCGCCAGCTGCCCGCGCGCATCGTCGACAGCGGTTTCGATGATGCTGCGCAGCGCGTCCACCGGCAGTGCCAGTGGATCGGCGCCGAGCTGCGCGGACCCGGTAACCGACGCCGCCACGCTGCTGGATACATGCCGCGCGCCCACATCGCTGTGCGACGCGGAGCCTGCGCCATCGCAGACCACCGCGACCAATGTCTGCCCCACCTGCACCGACGCATAGGCGTCCTGGCAGGGCTGCCCACGGTCCAGATGGGACCGTCCCGTGGCCGATGCGGCCATCACGCGCCAGGCCATGGTCAGACCGGCACTTGTGACCAGCTGTCGGTGGCCGGCAATTGCACCTGGCCACCGGGCGTCGAGTTGGAGACCACCCGCATGCTCGCGCTCAGCCACAGGAACAGTTCCTTGAACTGCAGGCCCTGCAGGCGCTTCACGCCGCGCTCGCCATTGCGGCTGAACTGACCCAGCACGCTCATGTCAGCATTACCGACAGCGATCGGGAACACCGCCACCTTGTTCTGCTGCTCGGCCTCGCGGCACTGCTCGGCCACCGCTTCCCAGGCGTCCGTGGGCTGGCCATCGGACATCAGGAACAGCCACGGCCGGGTGTAGGCAACGCCGGCCTGGCGGAAGCGCGCCTTCTCGTCTTCAATCTCCTGCAGCGCCACTTCCACGGCCGCACCGGTCGGCGTGGTGCCATTGGCCGACAACGTGGGCGCGGTGAAATCCATCGCATCGCACCAGTCACCGCTGATGGCCGCGTTGTCCATGCCGCCGTACTCGACCAGCAGCACGCGCACACGCTTGGCCGCGATCACATCGGCTTTCAGCTCCTGCTCCAGCAGCTTCAGGCCCGCGTTCAACTGCTCGATGGGGCCACCACTCATGCTGCCGGAACAGTCCAGCACCAGGATCAGCGGCGTGCGCTGCTCACTGTTGTCGACCAGCGAAACATCGGGGATTGCAGCAATGGACATGATGGGAAGCCTCCGTGCGGGTGAACCGGTGCAGGTGATCTGCGGGGACGATTATAGGGGGAGCTGGAGGTCCAGGGGCGAGGGCCGACTGGGAGCCGTGCCGGTGACCCGTCCTGCCATAGGTTGACACCTATGGGGTGGATGATCCGGCCGCCGTCAGGCGGCCAAGGATGCCCGGTGCATCGCATCGGGCGTCTGCATTTTAAGGGACAGGTGGGGGCGCTCGGCGTTGTAGATCTCCACTGCCTCAGCCACCATCTGCCGAGCCTGTCCCAGGTCCCGTGGGCGACGGAGCAGAAACTCGCATTTGAGGATCCCGTTGATCCGCTCTGCCAGAGCGTTCTGATAGCAATCGTAGCCGTCGGTCATGGAGCAGGTCAGGCCGTGCTTGGCATGGATCTTCTGATAGTTGTCCGAGCAGTACTGGATGCCCCGATCCGAATGGTGGATCAGCCGTTGCCTCGTTTTCCGGGTTTTCAGGGCCATCTCCAATGCCTGCGCGGTATGTTCGGTCTGCAGCGTCTCATTCACGCTCCAGCCTACGATCTTGCGTGACCACGCATCGGTAACAAGGCTCAGGTAAACGAACTTCCCATCTGTTGGTAGATAGGTGATGTCAGCCACCCACACCTGTTCGCAGCCACTGGGAACGATGCATCCTTCACCGGATTTGAGCAGATTGGGATGCTTGCGGAAGCGATGATGGCTATCGGTCGTCTTGTGATACGCGCGGCGCTGCGGCACCAGCAAGCGCGCTTCTCGGAGCACGTCAAATAAACGATCGCGCCCCAGAGCGATCCCCGCCGCCTGCAGCTTCGGCTCAATCAGATGGTGCAGCTTGCGCGTACCGACCCGAGGCTGGCGCGCGCGGCAGTCGCTCACCAGCGACAGTGCCGTAGCATCAGCAGCGTCTCGCCGCTGATGGCGGTGACCGGCCTGATAGAACGCCTGCCGACTGATGCCGAAATGGCGGCAAGCCCTTGCCACGCTTACGCCTTTGAGGCGCCCTTGCGTGAGGACTTGCCGGAAGGCTTTTTTACGATTTTTACCCCGTAATCCTCTTTGAGGACATCCACGATGGCCTCGAACAACTGCGCCTTCTCGTTTGCCTCCCGCAACTGGACCTGCAGGGCCTTGATCTGTTGTTCCGGCGTCAGCGGCTTGGCCGCCCCGGCTTTGGGGACAGTGCTCATGGGAGGCAATGATGCCCCAGCTGACCAATCCTGCCGACCATGCCGACGAAGCCAGGAAAGCACCGTGCTGCGCCCTTGGATCCCATAACGCTCCTAGGCCTTTTTGTAGGTCAGCTCCCCGCGCTCGACCTGGTCTACCACCGACAACTTGAAGGCCAGCGAGTAATCCCGTTGGCTGCGCCTGATTGTTGATTTCATTGAACATTCCTTTTCCAGAGGGAAAAGGTGTCAACCCAATTCAGGACGGGTCACGGCCAAACAAAAAGCCCCGACCGAGGCCGGGGCTTTTCATTACAAACCACGGGTACCGGAAACAGGAATCGAACCTGCGACCAGCCGCCTACGACTCCAAATCAACGATGGCCTAGTCGCTGGATGCATCAGTCTGATCAGCGATAGCGCCAACGAAATCGATGATCTCTTCGATCTCGACGCCTCGTTGATTAGGCTCATCGTCAGATCCCAAACCGGTCTCCGAAAACTCCTGCGCTAATGCATCGATCAGCGACTCGCGGTCCTGTTTGGCAAGGTGCTTGATGCCCTCTTCAGGCAAGTGAAAGCTGTGCTTCGCTGCGATTTCAGCCAACAGAGAATGCAGACGGGACGAGATAGACCGCTTCATTTCACTTCACCTTCGGGTCTCTCAACCCATCGCTGCTTCTTGGAATGGCAGTTATGACCTTCCCCCTCATCATTCAGGACTACCTTCGCATCTTCCCCAGTGTAAGCAGTCCTGCCACCGACCTGCTCGGCGACCTTGGCAGGGTCTTTTATGCTCCTTGAAAGAGCCTCGACGCAAGGTTCGGCATTCATGACACAAGGAGGTCATCGGAATGCAACTCCAGGGCCGAGGCCAAAGGGGCCATCCTGAGTTGGACAGGACCCTTGGCTATAAAGCACCAGCGAAGCCGAGGGCGATGCCTCGTGAGGGATTGAACGGCTACGGGAACCTTATGGCTGCCAGCCATGGGCTGGCACTACTGAACCAGCCGGCCAGCGGCCGGCACTACCAATGGCCGTGCCGCCCAAACAAAAAGCCCCGACCAAGGCCGGGGCTTTTGCTGAAACTGGTGCCGGAAATAGGAATCGAACCTACGACCTACGCATTACGAATGCGCCGCTCTACCAACTGAGCTATTCCGGCGAAGCAGGCAATTTTACGGTCGCCCTGCCCCTGCGGTCAATCCGGTCGTGACGATTGCCGTCAAACGCCCGCCCGCCCGGGCTCTCAACCCGCCGCCACCCGGTTGCCGCACTCCCGCCCCGCCGCGAAATCGGCCAGGTTGCCCAGCGTGATCGCCGAGATCTCCTGCAGCGCCTCCACGGTGAAGAAGCCCTGGTGGCCGGTCACCAGCACGTTGGGGAAGGTCATCAACCGCTGGAAGGCCTCGTCGTCGATGATCTCGCCGGACAGATCCTGGAAGAACAGCGCGCTTTCCTGCTCGTAAACGTCGATGGCCAGGTGACCCAGCCGGCGCGACTTCAGCGCGCGGATCACTGCGTGGGTATCGACCAGGCCGCCGCGCGAGGTGTTGACCAGCATCGCGCCGGACTTCATCCGCGCCAGCGAGGCGTCGTCGATCAGGTGCTGGGTATCCGGCGTCAGCGGGCAATGCAGCGAGACGATGTCCGAGCGCGAGAGCAGCTCGTCCAGCCCAACCATCGCACCGATCTCGGCGAACGCCGGCGAAGGATACGGATCGCGCCCCAGCACGGTGCAGCCCATGCCGCGGAAGATGCGCGCGGTGGCCAGCCCGATCTTGCCGGTACCGACGATGCCCACGGTTTTGCCATGCAGGGTGCGGCCGAGCAGGCCATCAAGCATGAAGTTGCCCTCACGCACGCGGTTGTAGGCGCGATGGGTCTGCCGGTTGAGGGTCATCACCAGCGCCAGTGCGTGTTCGGCAACGGCTTCCGGCGAGTAGGCCGGCACGCGGGCGACGAACAGGCCGAGCGCGTTCGCAGCGGCCAGGTCCACATTGTTGAAGCCGGCGCAGCGCAGCAGCACCGCGTGCACGCCCAGCACATGCAGGGCCTGCAGCACCGGCTCATCAAGCCGGTCATTGACGAACACGCAGACGGCAGCGCAGTCCTGTGCCAGTGCGGCGGTGTGCACATCCAGCGCGGCGTCGAAGTACACGAACTGGAACGGCTGCCCTGCCCCTTCGCGCGCGTTGGCTTCCTCGAGAAAGCGGCGATCGTAGGGACGGGCACTGAAAACGGCGATCTGCATGGCAAGGTCTGCGCGGAAATCCGCCACGACCATAGCGCACCCGCACATCGATGGGGATGGCACCAGCGGCGTGACAGCCGCCGGTGCCGGTACTGCCTTAGAACGTATAACCCAGGCCCAGCATCACGCCGTTCTGCAGCTGGCCGTCGCGACGCTCGCCCACGTAGTCAACCATCACCGACAGGCGATCGCTGGCGCGGCTGGTCACACCCAGGTTCCAGGCCAGCACCTGCTCGCCCACGGTCTGGCTGCTGGCACCGAACACCAGGTCCGGCGCAGCGGCGAAGCCGGTGCTGTAACGGGCCTGGGTGTCGCCCAGTTCCTTCTGCCAGACCACGCGCGCGCGCGGAGTGATGCGCTCGCCGTTGTTACCTTCGAAGGTCTTGAACAACTGCAGGCCCGCGCCGACACGGATGCTTTCCAGGCTGTCACCACGCCCGACCAGTGCGCCAGCACCCTGCCCTTCATTGAAACGGGTGGCGGAGGTGCGCGCGTAGTCCACTACCGGCAGCAGCGGCTGGATCACCACACCCTTGGCGGTGGTGAACGAGAAGCCGTGCTCCAAGCGGGCCGAGATCGCATCGTTGTTGTACTTGGCACGCAGCGGGCCCTGCAGGCCGTCGATGCCCTCGATGCTGCGGCGGGTGTCGTGGCGCAGGTCGGTGTAGCGCACCGAGGCCGAGAGGTATCCACGCGAGTAGGTGGCATCCAGGTAGCCGCCCACATCCAGCGCGCGCACATCACCGGTGAACCCGGAACCATCGCGGCCCTTGGTCGACATGTCGGCGGCGGCAGCGCTGACGCCCAGGGTCAGCCGGTCATCGGCCAGCTGCGTATCGGCACCGAGCACGATGCCGCCGACGGTATGGCTCAGGCCGGCCACGCCGCCCTCACCGTCGATGCGGCCATGGCTGCCGAAGCCGCGGCCCCAGAGGCCGTGGTTGCGTGGTGCTTCGCCGCCGAAGTTGGTGTTGCCACCGCCCGCCCCCGCCGGCTCCACCAGGTGCATCGCCAACTGGTTGAACAGGCTGCCATTGGCCATGCCGGGCTGCGCCGAAGCCGCCTGCGCTGCCTGTGCGGCCAGGCCGCCGGCGTCACCGCTGCCGCTGCGTCGTGCGGCCTGGTGCTGCTGCACCACGCTGCCGATGCTGCCAACCAGGGCGTTGTCGGCCAGGCGCAGGCTGGCGTGGCCATCACCACGCAGTGCACCGGCCTGCTGGGCGATCACATCGCGGTCAGCGAACTGCAGCGCCCCCAGCAGCGGCTTCAGGCCGGCATCCTGGCGCTGGCCCGCAGCAGCCAGCGCGCGACCGAGTCCATCGTTGCCGTTGTTGCCGGTGAGCTGCGCGAGCTGGTCGAAGCCGGGGTTGGCGGTCAGCGACAGGCCCTCGGCGGTCTGGTTGATGTTGAAGCTCAGCAGCGAGTTGTGGCGCGGCCGGAACACCTCGCCGTCGGTGATGCTGGCCGTATAGCCGGTGTCGCCCAGGCGCACCGCATCGGTGAAACCGCCCTGGTAGATCGGGCCGCTCACCAGCTCACGCTGGTAGTTGCCGGCGTAGAAGCCCTGTGCCACGTTCAGTTCAAGGTGCGCGCCCGGCGAGATGACCAGCGCGCCTTCGTTGGTGCCGCTATCGTAGAAGTCGCCCACGCGCAGGCGGCCACTGTTGGCCCCGCCCGCCTCGGTGACGTCGAACAGCACCTTGCCGCCTGGCATGATGTTGACGTAGCCGTGGGTGACCAGATCACCGCCACGCGGCATCAGGGTGCCGTACACGCGCAGGCGGTTGAAGCCATCCTCGCGGAATGAGGGACCGGTGCCATCGAACAGCGCATCCGAGTCGTTGGCGACCGAGGCGATGTCACCGTGGCCGACCACCATGCCGGCCGCCAGCACGCGCAGCTCCGGGGTCCGCAGGGCCCCGCCCTCCAGGGCGATGGTGCCGTTCTCCACCAGCATGAAATCGGCGCCGGTGGTCTCGGCGGTGCGCCAGGTGCCGCCCTTGGCCACGCGGATCACACCGGCCGAATTGCCCAGCGTGGAGGCATCCAGCTCCGACAGGCGCAGGCTCGCCAGCAGGTCGGCCTGGATGCCCGGATCGTTGAGGAAGTCCTGCACCGAGAAGCGACCGATGCCGTTGGGACCGCGTGCCGCCGCGTTGTAGATGGAAACGGCCTGGTTGATGTACGTGGTGGCGAAGTCGGTATCGTTCCAGCGCGAGAAGTCGTCGTCGACGAACGCCTGCAGCTGGCGTGCGGTGCGCAGGTAGCCCGGATTGATGTCGCCGCTGACATTGCCGGTGACGGTCAGGGTGTCGCCCGGGTCGCGGTAGCCGGCGGCGGTGATGATGTTGTTGCTGTGGATGTCCTGGCCGGGGAAGGTTTCCAGCTTGCGGCCGCTGCCATCGGGATCGAAGCTGACCGACGCGCCGGTGGTCCGGGCCGGATCGCGGAACACCAGCAGACCGTTGGGCTGCACCACCTCGTACATGGCCTTGTGCAGCAACCCGGCATCCATGCCGCCGCCGTAGTTGCCGGTGTAGATCTCGGTCATCCGCGGCGAAGGCGTATAGATCACCTTGCCACCGCTGCTGGCGGCGTGGATCTGCACCGAGTCGACCAGCGGCAGGTCACCGGCCAGGTAACGCTCGACGCCACCGGACTGCATGATCGAGCAGGACGAGATGCAGTGGCCGGACACGATGGTGTTCAGGCCATTGGTGCGGATCACCCCCTGCAGCCACTCACCCGCGATCAGCGCGCCACCATTGGAGGTGCGCAGCACGACTTCGCGGATCGGACGGCCTTCGGCCTGCGCTTTGGCCAGCAGCGCCGGCAGCGCGACGACGTCGGCGACGGTGACACCGCCACTGAGCACGACGCGATCGCCCTGCACGTGATAATTCATTGCCATGACGTCATCCATCTGGCCCAGGGTCGCGATACCCACCAGGCCGGCCAGGGCGATGCTCAACTTCGAATGCTTCATTGCGTTCTCTCTCTCCGCCCGCACCACGCGGGTCGAAAGCAGAACGCAGCAGCGGGGCAGACGCCCCCAGTCGGCGACGAGAAAAAAGATGAATGCATTCACAATGGAAATACCAGAGAAACGTGGGCTTCCCCATCCGGTCACCGTCGCGTAAAACTCGATGACGCGTCCGTCATTGTCGTCCGAGGCCCTCCCCTGTCCGTGCCCTCCCCTTTGCTCCGTGCTGTGCCGGAACTGCCTGGGATTCCGGACGTCTTCATTGCATTCGTACGTGAGGAACGCGCGCCGCTGTGCGCGTTCCTGCGCGCCCGCGGTGTCGGTCCCGAGGATGCCGAGGACATCGCCCAGGACTGCATGGAGCGCCTGATCCGCTACCGCGCACACGACACCGAGGAACTGCGGCTGCTGCTGTACCGCATCGCCCGCAACCGCCTGGCAGACCGCGGGCGCTCGCCGCAATCGCGCAACCACCTGTCGCTGACCGAACGCGACGGCAACGAAGAAGCCGCCAGTGCTTCTCCTGATCCGCTGCGTCAGGCAGAATCCGGGCAGATGCTCGCCCTGCTGCGCCAGGCATTGTTCAAGCTTCCCGAACGTGCCCGCGAGGTGTACCTGCTCAACCGCATCACCGGGATGAGCTATACACAGATCGCCCAGCATTGTGGCATCACCGCCAAGACCGTGGAAAAACACATTGCCCGTGCATTGCAGGGCCTGCGCAAGGAGCTGGGCCCCGATCCTCTCCACAATGATGGAGACACCGAATGATCCGCAACGACAACAGGGATGACACGTTGCTTTTTGAACACGCAAGCGCCTGGGTGGCCCGGCTGGAAGCCCCCGACTGCAGCCCCGAAGAGCGTCAATCCTTCGAGGACTGGCTGGCCGAGGATCCCGCGCACGTCAGCGCATGGGTGCAGGCCGAGAGGCTGAACCAGCGCAGTGCCGGTCTGGCCGGCGACCCGTGGCTGCGCACCGCCGCCGCGCGCGCGGCACGCAGGCCGCAGCGACGTTGGCTGCCGAATGTGGCCGCCGCCGCCGGCGTGTGCCTCGCCGTTGGCCTGGGCTGGATGCTGTACAGCGATGGCAACCCCACAGCGCTGACCTATGCCAACACCAGCCTGCTGCCGCAGCAGCGCACCCTGGCCGATGGCAGCATCGCCGTGCTCGACGCCGGCACCATGCTCACCGCACGCTTCGGCTGGCGCAAACGCGAACTGGCGCTGGAACACGGCCGCATCCAGCTGCAGGTCGAACCGTCATCACGCTCGCTGCGGGTGCAGGCCGGTGGCAGTTCGATCCGCGATATCGGCACCACCTTCCAGGTGGAACGCCTGGCTGACGGCCGGGTCGAGGTCGCGCTGCTGGAAGGCGTGGTGGAAGTCACCAGTGGTAGCGCGCAGCACACGCTCTCGCCGGGCCAGCAGCTGCAGGTCCTGGCGTCCGGGAAGATCCAACCGGGCCCGCAGCTGTCCTCGACCGCCGCCGCCGAGGCCTGGCCTCAGGGCAAGCTGGTGTTCGATGGCACGCCCCTGGCCACCGTGGTCGAACGCATGAACCGCTATGGCAGCACGCCACTGGTGGTCGCCGACCCGGATATCGCCGACCTCGCGGTCAGCGGCACCTTCCGTGCAGGCGACGCGCACGAACTGCTTTCCGCCCTGGAACTGGGGTGGTCCATTGCTGGCCAGCCGCGCTCGGATGGCGCGCTGGAACTGCGCCGCACCTACTGAGGCGGCGGCCGATGCCGGCGCCGGGTGTGCTTCGTTGGGACATGCTGCGCTGGGGCCTGCTGCAGGCCCTGCTGTGCGTTGTGCTGGTGCCCGGTGTGGCGGCCACGACAGGCGCTGCCGAGGCAGTCAGGCAGGTCGACTATCGGATCGCTCCTGGCGCCCTGTCGCCGGCACTACAGCAATGGGCACGCCAGAGCGGCATCGCCCTGGTGTTCGACGCACGGGAACTGGCCGACCTGCGCACCAGCGGCGTCGCCGGCTCGCTGGCGCCGGCCGCCGCACTGAAGCAGCTCGTCGCCGGCATGCCGGTGAACATCCTGCAGACACCCAGCGGCGGATTCGTGGTGCGCCGACATGCTGCCCCGCCCGCCGTGGTCGCACAACCGGTACGACGGCCACCACCGCCGGCGCCACCGAAGCCGGTGCAGGTGGAACTGGCACCGATCCATGTCACCGGCAGCCGGTTGCCGCGCACCTCCGTGCAGACCACGCTGCCGGTAACAGTGATCGACCGCGAAGACATCCTGCGCAGCGGCTACGGCACGCTGTTCGACCTGTTGCGCCACCTGCCCGGCATGAACGGCCACCCGCCACTAAGCACCTCGCGCAGTGGCGATTCGCTGTACCTGCCGGTCGGCGCAGCAGCCACCACCAGCCTGGACGGCATGGGCCCGCGCGCGACCCTGTTCCTGGTCAATGGCCGGCGCCTGCCGCGCTATCCGATGGTATCGCTGGAAGAAGGCGGGCTGACCGATCTGGGTGGCATTCCGCTCAGCTTCGTCGAGCGCATCGAACTGGTGCGCGGCGGTGCTTCGGCCATCTACGGCGCCGATGCAATGTCCGGCGTGGTCAACATCATCCTGCGCGACCAGGCCGAGGGGCCGGAGGCCACGCTGCAATCGGGGGTCAGCAGCCGTGGTGATGGCGATCAGTACCGGCTGCAGGCAGCCACCGGTGGTGTGCGCGAAGATGGCGACCGCTGGTTCGCCGGCGTCGACCTGCATCGCCTGCAGCATGTGGCCGGTGACCAGCGCGACTGGCATGCGGAAACCTCGCTGTACCCGATCGGGCTGATCCTTGCCAACGGCAATTACTACCCGGCCACGCAGTGCGATCGGCCATTGCAGCGCGAAGACGACGGCTGCTGGTTCGACAACGCCCGCCCGCGCTCGCTGCAGCCGGCATCGGAAACGCTGTCCGGCTATCTGCGCTATCGCCACGAACGCGGTGACGGACGCTACGCCTATGTGGAAGCGCGCGCCAGCCACAACCGCCAGCGTTTTGAACTGGGCCCGACCGCCGTTGCCCTCAATTTCAGCCGTGGTGCGATCCTCAATGTGGTCCTGCAGGAAGGCGGCGAAGTGCGCCCGCGCGTGCATGCCACCGAAGGCGACATCAGTTTCGGCATGGGCCGTGAGCACGCCGGCCGCAGTTGGGATGCCGGCCTCAGCGCGCAGCGCAGCCAGGTGGACCTGCGCACCGAAGGCACCGTGCGCAGCGAACGCCTGCTGGAAGCCACACGAACGCTGGATTTCCTGCCAGGCTTTTCCACCCTGCCGGCGGGGCTGGCAGAGGAGCTGTTTCCGGCCATCCACAATCGCGGGCGTACCGAGCAGCTGCAGGGTTGGTGGGGCATGCAGCGCACCCTGATGACACTGCCGGGCGGTGCGGCACAGCTGGCAACCGGTATCGACCTGCGCCGCGAGCGCTGGACATCGCTGCCCGATCCGCTGCTGGGCAAGGGTGAGTTGGCGCTGGGCCTGCCGATGGAGCAGCGCCGGCTGTCGCGGCAGAGCAACGCCGCCTACGCCGAACTGGGCCTGCCGTTGGCGCCGACATTGCGCCTGGACGTGGCCGCGCGGCTGGACCGCGATGGCGGTGACACTGCGTTCTCACCGCGTGCCGGCCTGCGCTGGAGTCCGGGCCCGCACTGGTCGTTCCTGCTGGCCAGTGGCCGCGGCTACCGCGCGCCCAGCATCTTCGAGCGGCGGCGACCGCCGGGCTACTTCGGCCTGTACGGCCTGCCCGCATCGGCCTCCCTGCCGCCGTGCGCGCGCCCGCTGCGCGGTGGCGGCTGCGCGGTGGAAGTAGAGGTGGTGGAGAACGATGTGCTGAAAGCCGAGACCTCGCGCAGCCACTCGCTGGCCGCCAGCTGGACACCGAACGATGCGTTCTCGCTCTCTCTGACCCACAACATCGTCGAACTGCGCAACGAGATCCTTGCTCTGCAACCCAGCGATGCACTGTGGAATCCCGGTACCTGGGAGCTGGATGAGCAAGGTCGCCTGCGTGATCTTCGCCTGTCATTCGACAACATCGGCCGCACCACCTCGCGCAACTGGGTACTGCGTGGCGAGTACCGGGTGGATGCCGGCCGCAACGGGCAATGGCTGTTCTCGCTGGATGCATTGAAGCAGCAGGAACTGCGTCGTGATCGCAGCCATGGCCAATCGGTGGACCTGCGCGGGCATGCCACGCCGGCAAACGCGGGCATTCTCAACGTGCAGTGGCAGAACCCGTCCTGGGACATCGCCCTGCGTGGCAATCGCGTCGGTCGCACCCGCGCATGGCTGGCCGGCGAGGCGTGCGCGCAGGAGCAGCATGACCAGGGCCGCTGCATGAACCCTGCGCAGCTGCGCTGGAACCTGCACCTGGCGCGCCGGCTGAGCCCGCGCGTGATTGCCGCACTGGACGTGCACAACCTGCTTGATACGCAGCCGGTGAACTACCTTATCGGCAGCGGCGGACAGATGCCCGGGCTGGACGATCCACTCGGCCGCTACTTTCTGCTGACCCTGCAATTCCGCTGAGCGTAGTACCCTACGCCGCCTGTTCCACGGCGTCGAAGGCGAGTCATGAAAGCCTACCTCTGGTTCCTGGGCGCGCTCATGCTGTTCTTCGCGCTGCCCTTCCCCTGCCTGATCTACTTTGGCACCAGCTGGCCGCTGGACGTGGGCGACCGCAGCGCGCCAGGGTTGGCACTGGGCCTGCTGGCGACGTCGCTGACCCTGTGGCTGGTGCTGCTTTACGCATTCCTGCATTACCTGCTGCTGGCGCCACCGCGCGCACTGCAACGCGTGCGCAGCATCATCGCCGACGGCGAGCCACGCAGCGCACGCATCGAGCAGGCCGAACAGACCGGCGTGCAGGTGCGTGGCTTCGCGCAGTGGCGGCTGCAACTGGCCTTCGACAACCTGTCCGGCACGCCGATCACCGAAACGATGATCGTGGTCGACAGCAAGCCACAGCTGCAGCGTTTTGCCGTGGGCAGCCAGGTGGATGTGCTGCTCAGCCGCACGCCGGGCACATCGCCCAATCTGATGCTGGAAGGAGCGCAACCGGAATTGGACCGCGCCAGCCTGTGGCGCCGTGCCATCGGCGGCCTGGTCGGCATCGTCGGGGTCGCTGCCGCGTACGTCATGGCCTACCGGCTGCAAAGCGATGGAATGGGCTGGACGTTCCTGGGCTTCGGCCATCCACTGCTGATCTGCCCGCTGGTGCTGTGCAGCTACCTGATCGCCCTGCGCCTGCTGGCGCGACTGCTGGCCGGCACACTGCAGATCGACGCGCGCAGCGAAGCCCTCAAGTACCGCGGCATCGGTGCCGAAGCGCGGGTGCTCGACGTGCGCCAGACCGGCACCTACGTCAACGAACAACCGCAGGTGGAGTTCAAGCTGGAATATCTCGACCGCGAGGGCAACGTGCAGCACGCCAGCGTGCGCCGCTTCGTTGCGCTGCTCGAACTGGCCAACATCCCACGTGGGCAGGTCGACATCCTCTACGACCCGGATGATCGCCGCAGCGTGCGCATGGAGCACCCGTGAAGCGGCCCGTGTCCACGCCGCTGGTGTTTGCTGGCGTAGTGCTGGCCCTGGCCGGTGCCGCCACGGCGGGCGGCGCACTGCAGACCGTCGATGCGACCCTGCGTGGCGCCATATCGACCACGCCTGCAGATGCAACGCAGCAGCATCCTTGGGAACAACCGTTGCGTACGGCGGCCATCGCCACGCCACGGGCAGCGCCCGAAGCGATGCAGCTGCCAAGGCGCGCGCGGCCCAACCTGCTGCTCGACACCGAGCGCCTGCAGGCTGCACGGCAGGCTCTGGAGGCGATGCCCGGTCTGGTCGGTGAACGCCTGATCGTCTTCCACAGCATCCACTTCCATGACGACGGCCGCATCGACATCGACCTGGTCGATCCACAGCAGCCGGGCCATGTGGATGCTTACCACTACCAACGCGGGCAGTGGCGCAAGGGCGACGCGGTGAATCCGCAACAGTTCGCGCCGACCATCACCCTGCGCCGCAGCAGCACCGCACTGGCCAACATCGATTTCGATGCCGTGCCACGCGTGGTGCAGGCCCTGCAGCAACAGCGCAATGCACTGATGCGTACGCCCGCCGACGTCGGCCATGTGTATGTGGTCATCCGCAAGGGCGGCAAGCTGGTGTGGTTGCCGGATGAAGTAGCCGGCGACCACCAGACCGTGCGCCTGCGCTTCGATGCCAAGGGCAACCTGCAGTAGCCCTGCGCCTGCTTTCACGGCCGCTGACCTACAGTGCTTCCATTGTTACAAGGAAGCCCCTCCATGCGCCTTTCGATCCATCTGGTGGGTGCCACGCTGGCCCTGGTTTCCTGCATCGGCGCTGCCGGCGCAGTCGATACCGGAGCGGCGGCGGCTCCTCCTGACCAGCAGCTGCAGCCGCTGTTCCAGCAGGTACAGCGCGCGCAGCTGTTCGCCGACCAGAAAACCTTCGCCGATGCGGTGCCGCAGCGCGAGCCCGCCGTCGTGCTGGCCGACTGGCAGCGTGCGCGGCAACAGCCCGGCTACACCCTGCGTGACTTCGTCTCCTCCGCCTTCAATGTGCCGGGCGAGGCTCCGCGCTACGTGCCGCCAGCCGGCGAGACCCTGCGTGCACACATCGAAGGACTGTGGCCGGTGCTGACCCGGCAGACCCCGGCGGTGGACCCACGTGGCTCGCTGCTGCCACTGCCCCACCCTTACGTGGTGCCGGGCGGGCGCTTCCGCGAGGTCTATTACTGGGACAGCTATTTCACCATGCTCGGCCTTGCCTCCAGTGGTCGCTGGCAGCAGGTGCGCGACATGGTCGACAACTTCGCCTGGCAGCTTGATCAGTACGGGCACATCCCCAATGGCAACCGCAGCTACTACCTCAGCCGCTCGCAACCGCCGTTCTTCAGCTTGATGGTCGAGCTGCTGGTCAGCCACGAAGGCGACGGTGCCTATCGACGCTACCTGCCACAACTGCGCATCGAGCATGCGTTCTGGATGCGCGGTGCCGATGGCCTGGCGTCGGGGGCGGCACGCGAACGCGTGGTGCGGTTGGCCGACGGCAGCCTGCTCAATCGCTACTGGGACGCGCGGGCCGTGCCGCGTACCGAATCGTGGACCGATGATCTGGCTACCGCTTCGCATGTCTCTGGGCGTGCGCCATCGCAGGTGTATCGCGACCTGCGTGCTGGCGCCGAATCCGGCTGGGACTTCAGTTCCCGCTGGCTGGATGATCCCGCGTCTCTGGCCAGCATCCGCACCACATCGATCATTCCTGTGGACCTCAACAGCCTGCTGCACCAGCTTGAGCTGACCCTGCAGCGGGCCAGCAGGGCCGCGGGCCTGCGCAACGACGCCCGCGATTACGCACGCCAAGCGACTGCACGCCGCGCTGCCATCAACGACCATCTCTGGGATTCCGCGCAGGGATGGTATGTGGACCGCGATATGGACCACGGCATCACCCGTCCTGCCCTGACCGCCGCGGCACTGTATCCGCTGTGGTTGCAGATTGCCGACCGCACCCAGGCGCGACGCACTGCCAACGCCGTGGAAGCACAGTTATTGCGCGAAGGTGGGTTGCTGACCACCACCCTCAGCACCGGCCAGCAATGGGACGCACCCAATGGTTGGGCACCGTTGCAGTGGGTGGCGGTGGATGGCCTGCAGCACTACGGTCAGCAGCGGCTGGCGCGGCAACTTGGCGTGCGCTTCCTGCGTACCGTGCAGTCGGTCTACGACCGCGAAGGCAAGCTGGTGGAAAAGTATGTGGTTGACGGTTCCGCTGGCGGCGGTGGCGGCGGCGAATACCCGCTGCAGGATGGCTTCGGCTGGAGCAACGGCGTCACCCTGGCGCTGCTGGATCGCTTGTGCGCACCACAACGCACCTGCGACAGCGCCACCGACATCGAAAAAGGGGACGGCGGGGATTAAGTCGTGCCAGGCAGTACGAGGGCGGAAGCGACTTGATCCCCGCCGTCCCCTTTTTACTTTACCGAGCGGGCGATGGCGTACTGCGCGGCGTAGTAGGTGGACAGCACCAGCAGGCTGGCCAACGGCAGGCCACCGCTGAAGCGATCCCATGCCAGCAATGAATCACTGGCCACGAACAGCAGTGCGCCACCGGCGGCCCAATGGGCGCTGCCCGCTTCCAGTGCATCGGCGTGCGGCCGCTTCCAGTAACGCGCCAGTGCCAGCACTGCCATGGCGGCCAGCACCACGACGTAGGCCAACACCGGAATGCGCAGCGGCAGCGGCAGATGCGGCCACAGGCCGGCCACGTTGATCGAAGCGAATGCGGCAAGCAGCACGAAGGCAGCGAGCAGTCCGCGGCCCGCGCGCGCGCCGGCACGGAACGCGGCGATGTAGCACAGATGCGCCAGCAGGAAGGCCACCAGGCCCGGCACGAACGCGTCAACCGGCAACATCAGCGCGATGTCGCCCACGCAGGACAACAGCATGCCGACCAGCACCGCGCGCCGGTAGAACGCATCGGCCGCCGGCCGCGCCTGCCAAGCGATGGCGGCGATCAGCAACGTGGTTGCCGGTTTGGCCAACCAGTGCAACCAACGCCCGTCGCCGTCCAGGTAGGCGCCGACGATGGCCAGCACGGCCACCATCAGGATCACCCCATCGCGCGTGCGCGTGCGCAGGCTCATCGTGCCTTCCACAGCTCTGCAAGGCGGTCCGGGCGGCCGGCAATGCGTTCCAGCACCGGATACTGCAGGCCGCCGTGATAATCGATCTTCATCGTATCGATGCGGTCGAACTGCTTGACCAGCAGTGTGATCGGCGCCTTGTCAGTGGCCGTTGCAGCAACTGCATCCTTCAAGCGTTGGCTGCTGTACTCGCGACCGCCAATGGCGATCACCTTCATCCCCGGCGCCAGGCCGGCATTGAACGCCGGGCTGTCCCAGACCACATCGCCGACCACGCCGCTGTCGAGCACCGTCGCGCCCAGCGAGTAGGCCAGCAGCGCTGCCTTCGCACGTTTTTCCTGTGCCTTGTAGGCCTCGTTCGGCGCATCGCGGTAGACCAGCTTCCATCCCGCCAGTTCCAGGCCGCCGGTCAACGAACCGTGTCCGTCCAGGCGCTGGCGCAGGAAGCTCGCCCAGTCGTACGGCGCGATGTCGTTGAGGGTCGCCACGACGTCATCGAAGGTGTACGGACTGACGTCCCAATCGCCGTTGCCGACGCCGAAGAACGCGCGCGCGAAATCATCCAGGCTGCGGCGGTTGCCGGTCAACCCACGCAGCTTGCCCTCCACCTCCAGCCACAGCATCTGCCCGCCGGAGTAGTAGTCCTCGCTCATCTGGTAGTTGCGGTACGGCAGGGTGCGACGCTGGGCGATGGTCGGATCGTTGGTGGTGTCCTGCAGCGGTCGCCAGGCCAGGCCCGGGCGACCACGATCATAGGTGGCCGCCACGTTGGCCAGCATGTCGCGCGCCTGCTCGCTGGACCACAGCCCCGAACGCGCGGCCAGCACCTGGCCCCAGAACTGGGTCTGGCCCTCGTACACCCACAACAGGCTATCGCCCATCGGCGTATTGAAATTGGCCGTGGCCAGGTCGGCGCCGCGACGGTACTTGCCGTTCCACGAGTGGGTGTACTCATGCGGCAGCAGGTCGCGCATCCAGGCATTGCTGTCCCACTCGGTGAAGTAGCCTGGATCGGCGCTGTTCTCGCTGGAGCGATGGTGCTCCAGCCCGATGCCGCCGAGACGATCGGTCAGAGCAAGCAGGAATTCGTAGTGGTCGTAGTGACGCGCGCCGTACAGCTTGTCCGCCTGCTGCACCAGCGCACGATGCACCTTCAACTGCGCGTCGGTCGGCTTCAGCGATTTGGCATCGTCGGCAAACACGTTCAGATGCACCGGCGCCTTCGCGCCCGGGTCGAGGTCGATGCGCTGGTGATGCTCACCGGCAAACAACGGCGAGTCGACCAGGTGATCATAGGAAATCGGCTTGAACACCACGGTGTCGCCATCGCGACGTGCGGTTTCCAACGCGGTGGCATAGGCCCATCCCTTGGGCAGGGTCACGCTGGCCTGTGCCTGCAGGTTGCGCGCGTCTACGCCGGCCGGATACAGCGAATTGGCGTTCCACTGCAGGTTGAGCATTTCCGGGGTCATCACCACCCGGCCCTGGCTGCCGCCCTGCGAAGACAGGAAATCGAAGTGGGCGACGATCTCGCTCACGCCCGCCGGCACCTCCACCTTGAACGCGTACACGTTGAACTGGTCACGCTGCCACGCCAACGGCTTGCCGTTTGCGGTCACCCGCAGGCCGGCCAGCTTGTCGATGGGGCCAGTGGGCGAATGGTTGCCGGGAATCCACTGCGGGTACAGCAGGGTCAGCGGGCCGGGCTTGGCCGGCACGGCGGCGGTCACCTTGAAGATGCGCCGAGCCAGGTCGCGCGCATCGACGTCGATGCGCAGCAGGCCGGGGGCGGCGGCATCACCCGGTGGCGGGGTCTGCGCCAGCGCGGGCGTGGCTGCCAGCGCGAACAGCACGGACATCACCAGGGCACGGGTTTTCATCAGGCGACTTCCAGCAGCAGAGGATTCCCCGATGCTAGGCCTGTGAGGTGCCGAGCCCCATGGCCGAAGGTCATGGTCGGTAGCGCATCGGCCTGATGCAGCAAAGCCTCACCGCAGCGACGTCGAAGGCAGACAGCATCCCGAAGCCGTGCGAACCAAGGTTTGCACCCACCAATAGCGCTGCCGGTCAGTCGACCAAGCGCAGGCGCAGTTCCTTCGGCAGCGCGAACACCATCGATTCCGGCTCGCCGTCCAGCTCACCGATTCCGGAAGCCCCCAGCTCGGCCAGACGCGCCAGCACGCCATCGACCAGCACCTGCGGTGCCGACGCACCGGCGGTCACGCCGATATGCTGCTTGCCGAGCACCCAGGCCGGGTCGATCTCGTGCGCACCGTCGATCAGGTAGCTCTCCACGCCTTCACGGCGGGCCAGCTCGCTCAGACGGTTGGAATTGGAGCTGTTCGGCGAACCGACCACCAGCACCAGGTCGCAGCGCTTGGCCAGGTCGCGCACGGCGTCCTGGCGGTTCTGCGTGGCGTAGCAGATGTCGTCGTTCTTCGGCCCCTGCATCGCCGGGAAGCGCGCGCGCATGGCTTCGATGATGCCGCGCGTATCGTCCACCGACAGCGTGGTCTGGGTGGTGTAGGCGAAGTTTTCCGGCTGGTTGATGTGCAGCGTGGCCACCTGCTCCACGTCCTCGACCAGGTAGATCTGGCCGGTGCCCGCTTCGCGGTTCCACTGGCCCATCGTGCCTTCCACTTCCGGATGGCCGGCATGGCCGATCAGCACCACGTCACGTCCGGCACGGCAGTGACGGGCGACTTCGAAATGAACCTTGGTCACCAGCGGACAGGTGGCGTCGAACACTTTCAGGCCACGACGCTCGGCTTCCAGGCGCACGGCCTGGGAAACACCATGGGCGCTGAAGATGACGGTGTTGTTGTCCGGCACTTCGTCGAGTTCTTCGACGAAGATTGCGCCGCGCTGCTTCAGGTCATCGACCACGAAGCGGTTGTGCACCACTTCATGGCGGACATAGATGGGCGCGCCCAGCGTTTCGATCGCGCGCTTGACGATCTCGATCGCACGATCGACACCGGCACAGAATCCACGCGGGTTGGCGAGCAGCACATCCATCAGTTCAGTCTCCCGGCAGCGGCCGGCTTACGGTTTCGGGTTGGCATTATCCGCCTTTTTGGCGGACTTGCCGTCGAACAGGCCAAACAGGGCGATGCCTACGGCACCCACCACGATGGCCGAATCGGCGATGTTGAACGACGGCCAGGCATGCTCGCCGACGTACCACTGGATGAAATCCACCACGTGGCCGTGCACCTGGCGGTCGATCACGTTGCCGATCGCACCACCGATGATCAGCGCGTACGGCACGGCGGCTTTCCAGTTGCCACGAGCGGTAGCGCGCAGCCACCAGGCCATCAGACCGCTGATCGCGATCGCCAGCACGGTGAAGAAGTGCTTCTGCCAGCCACCGGCATCGCTCAGGAAGCTGAACGCAGCCCCGGTGTTGTAGGTGCGGTACCAGTTCCAGAAGCCGTCGATAACCACCACCGGCTGGAACTCCGGCAGGCTCGACAGCACCCAGGCCTTCGACCACTGGTCCAGGCCGATGATGACTGCCGACAGCAGCAGCCAGATCAGCGCATTGGGATGCGGGCGCGCGGCGGCCATCAGAACCAGCTCCGCACTTCGCCGGCACCGGCGACGTTGGTCACGCAGCGGCCACACAGTTCCGGGTGGTCGGCATTGCTGCCAACGTCGGCACGGTGGTGCCAGCAGCGCACGCACTTGTTCTTCGTCGTCGGCTGCGCGCTGACGAACACCTCGTCGGTGGTCGCCGGACGCACCTGCACGTCGCCGCTGATGAACAGGAAGCGCAGTTCATCGGCCAGCGGCTGCCAGCGGGTCGCCTGCTCTTCGCTGGCGGCGATGGTGATCTCCGCTTCCAGCGCGGCACCGATCGCACCATTGGCGCGCATCGGCTCCAGCACCTTGGCCACCTGCTCGCGCAGGGCCAGCAGCTGGTCGAAGTCGGCCGCGTTGAGCTGTGCGTCGGCCGGCAGCGGAGCCAGGCCCTCGTACCAGGTAGTGAACAGCACGTGGCCGGCACGGTCGCCCGGCAGATACCCCCACAGCTCATCGGCGGTGAAGGTCAGGATCGGCGCCACCCAGCGGGTGAACGCTTCGGCGATGTGGTACATCGCGCTCTGCGCCGAACGACGACCGTCCGAATCGGTCGGCATCGTGTACAGGCGGTCCTTGGTCACGTCCAGGTACAGCGAACCCAGGTCCACGCTGCAGAAATTCAGCAGCAGCTGGACGATCTCGGCCATGTCGTAGTTGTCATACGCCGCCTCGATCTTCTCCTGCAGCTCCCAGGCGCGATGCACGATCCAGCGGTCCAGCGCGACCATCTCGTTGAGCGGGCGCAGGTGCTGGGCCGGATCGAAACCATCCAGGTTGCCCAGCAGGAAGCGGGCGGTGTTGCGCAGGCGACGGTAGGCGTCGGCGGTGCGCTTGAGGATTTCCTGCGACAGCGACATCTCGTTGCTGTAGTCGGCCGAGGCAATCCACAGGCGCAGGATGTCCGCGCCCAGCTTGTTCATGATTTCCTGCGGTTCGATGCCGTTGCCCAGCGACTTGGACATCTTGCGGCCGTGCTCGTCCACGGTGAAACCGTGGGTGAGGCACTGCTTGTACGGCGCGCGCTTGTCGATGGCCACGCCGGTCAGCAGCGAGGACTGGAACCAGCCGCGATGCTGGTCGGAGCCTTCCAGGTACAGGTCGGCCGGCTTGCCGAAGCCACGTGCGGCCAACACCGCCTCATGGGTCACGCCGGAATCGAACCAGACGTCGAGGATGTCGGTGACCTTCTCGTAGTCGGCCGCTTCAGCGCCCAGCAGTTCGGCCGCATCCAGCGAGTACCACACGTCGATGCCTTCGGCTTCAACGCGGTCGGCGACCTGCTGCATCAGCTCCACCGAACGCGGGTGGATCTCGCCGGTCTGGCGGTGGGTGAACAGTGCGATCGGCACGCCCCAGGTGCGCTGGCGCGAGATCGTCCAGTCCGGGCGGCCATCGACCATGCTCTGGATGCGCGCCTTGCCCCAGCTCGGGAACCAGCCGACGGTGTCGATGGCGGCCAGCGCATCGTTGCGCAGGTTGGCCTTGTCCATCGAGATGAACCACTGCGGGGTGGCGCGGAACACCAGCGGTGTCTTCTTGTGGCGCCAGCAGTGCGGATAGCTGTGCACGATTTCCACCGCCTTGAGCAGCGCGCCGCTGGCGGCCAGCACTTCGATGATCGGCTGCTGCGCCTTCCAGATGTGGGTACCGGCCAGCACCAGGTCACCGGCGGGCGGGGTGGACGCCAGGTACACGCCGGCACCGTCGACCGGATTGATCTGGCCAGCGTTGTACTTCTCCAGCAGGCCGTACTTCTGGCTGACCACGTAGTCTTCCTGGCCGTGGCCGGGGGCCGTGTGCACCGCACCGGTACCGTCCTCGTCGGACACGTGTTCGCCGTTGAGCACGAGGATCTCGCGCTCCGGATAGAACGGATGGATCAGCAGCTGGTTTTCCAGCGCCGAACCTTCGGCCTCACCGTGCAGCACCACCGCGTCCACGCCGTAACGCTGCAGCGAGCGCTCGGCCAGTGCAGCGGCCAGCACCAGCCAACGGCGCTTGCCCTTGTGCGCCGGGCCTTCGGCCAGCACGTAGCGGATGTCCGCGCCCAGCGACACCGCCAGCGAAGCCGGCAGCGTCCACGGCGTGGTGGTCCAGATCGGCACGGCCACTTCCACGTCGGCCGGCAGGCTGACGCCGAACGCCTGCGCCACCGCCTGCGCATCACGCGCGGCGTAGGCGACGTCGATCGCCGGCGAGGTCTTCTCGTGGTACTCGATCTCAGCCTCGGCCAGTGCCGAGCCGCAGTCGAAGCACCAGTACACCGGCTTGGCGCCGCGCAGCAGATGGCCGTTGGCCACGATCTTGGACAGCGCGCGGATCTCGTTGGCCTCGAAATCGAAGCTCAGGGTCTTGTACGGGTTGTCCCAGTCGCCGGTGACGCCCAGGCGCTTGAAGTCGGCACGCTGGATGTCGATCTGTTCCTCGGCGAATTCGCGGCACTTCTGCCGGAACTCGACCGCATCGAGCTTCACCCCGACCTTGCCCCACTTCTTCTCCACCGCGATTTCGATCGGCAGGCCATGGCAGTCCCAGCCCGGCACATAGGGCGCATCGAAGCCGGCCAGGTAGCGCGACTTGACGATGATGTCCTTGAGGATCTTGTTGACCGCATGGCCCAGGTGGATGCGCGCATTGGCGTACGGCGGGCCGTCGTGCAGCACGAACAGCGGGCGGCCGGCGGCGTTGTCGCGCAGCTGCTGGTAGAGCCCCTGCTCTTCCCAGCGCGCCAGAATGCCCGGCTCGCGCTTGGGCAGGTCGCCGCGCATCGGGAATTCGGTGGCCGGCAGGTTGAGGGTGGTCTTGTAGTCCTGGCTCACGCAGTGGCTCGCAATCTATGTTCGGAAAGGATGGCACGCGCCTGTTCGGCGTCGCGGTGCATCTGGTCGGTCAGCGCCGCCAGATCGTTGAATTTCTCTTCGTCACGCAGCTTGGCAACGAATTCGACTTCGATGTGGCGCCCGTACAGGTCGCCCTGGAAATCGAATAGATGCGCTTCCAGCAGCGGCTCCACGCCGTCCACGGTCGGCCGGGTGCCGAAACTGGACACCGACGGCCACGGCTGGTCGAACACCCCGTGCACCCAGGTCGCGTAGATGCCCGACAGTGCCGGGGTCTTCGGGAACCGCAGGTTGGCGGTGGGGAAGCCCAGCGTACGGCCGAGCTGGCGCCCGCGCACCACCCGCCCGCTGATCGAATAGGGACGACCCAGCAGGTCGCCGACGCGGGCGAAGTCGCCTTCCTGCAGCAGCTGGCGGATCCGGGTGCTGGAGATGCGATCACCATGCAGATCGACCGCTTCGATTTCGCCAGCGCTGAAACCGAGCTCGGCGCCCAGCGCCTGCAGCAGGGCCAGATCGCCACGGCGACGGTTGCCGAAACAGAACTCCGGCCCGATCCAGACCTCACGGGCGTTCAGGCGCTGGGCCAGCAGCTGGCGCACGAAGGTTTCGGCCGGCATCGCCGCCATCGCCGCGTCGAAGCGCAGCAGGCCGATCGCATCGACGCCCAGTTCGTGCAGGATCTCGACCTTGCTGCGGGCCAGGGTCAACCGCGGCGGCGGCGTACCCTGGGCGAAGAACTCACGCGGCAGGGGCTCGAAGGCCACCGCCACCGCAGCCACACCCAAGGCGCGCGCACGCGCGACCGCGTGCCGCACCAGCGCACGATGGCCCAGGTGGAGGCCGTCGAATGCACCGATGCAGACCACGCTTCCGTTGGGGAACAACTCCCCGCCCTCGACGCTTCTGAACAGCCTGCTCATCAACTCTCGTTCCGGCCGGCCGCAGCCCGCCCCTTCAATGGTGTAACCCTGAAGTATAGCCGCCGGGAGCCACGATCAATGCCCACGCAGGTCGCGCGGACGGAAGCCCATCGCCACCATCGCCAGCAGGTAGGTCATCCCGCCACCGCCGACCAGCAGGCCGAGGGCGCCGATCCGTTCCCACACGCCCATCGACGAGAAGCCCGGCAGCCAGTACAGCAGGGCCAGCAGCACGCCGACCATCGCCGTGCACGCCAGCAGCAGACGCAGCAGGTAGCCGCCCCAGCCCGGGCGCCGCTGGTAGACATCGGTCTTGCCCAGCCAGTACCAGAGCAGCCCCAGGTTCAGGTAACTGGACAGCGCGCTGGCAATGCCCAGCGCCAGGTGCAGGCCGGGTTGCTTGCCAAGGGCGGCCATCACCCCCTGCGCTTTCAGCTCATCGGGCACCATCACCTGGTACAGCACCGCCAGCAGGGCGAAATTGAACACCATGTTGGCCACCAGCGCGGCGACACCGGCACGCACCGGCGTCCTGGTGTCCTGGCGCGCATAGAAGGCTGGCAGCACCACTTTCAGCAGCGCGAAGGCCGGCAGGCCGAAGCTCAGGCCGTACACCGACAGCGCCGTCATGCGGGTGTCGAAGGCGGTGAACTGGCCGTGCTGGAAGATCGTGGAGATCAGCGGCTCGGCCAGCAGCAGCAGGCCCAGCATGGCCGGCACCGAGATCAGCAGGGTCATGCGCAGGCCCCAGTCCAGCGAGCGTGAGAAGCCTTCGCGGTCGGTGCTGACATGGTGCCGGGCCAGCGCCGGCAGGATCACCGTGCCCAGGGCCACGCCGAACACGCCCAGCGGCAGTTCCAGGAAGCGATCGGCCAGCGACAGCCAGGACTGCGAGCCATCGGTCAGCTTGGCGGCGATGACGGTATCCAGCAACAGGTTGATCTGTGCCACTGACGAGCCGAACAGGGTCGGCACCATCAGCGTCATCACCTTGCGCACGCCCGGATGGTTCCAGCCCCAGCGCGGCAGGGTCAGCAGGTCGATGCCCTTCAACGAAGGCAGCTGGAACAGCAGCTGCAGCAGGCCGGCGGCCAGCACGGCCCAGCCGAGGGCGAGGATCTGCTTTTCCGGTGTGCCGCCCAGCCGCGGCGCCAGCCACAGCGCGCCGGCGATCATGCACAGGTTGAGGATGACCGGGGTCAGCGCCGGCATCGCGAAGCGCTGGAAACTGTTCAGCGCACCGCCGGCCAGGGCGGTCAGCGAGACGAACAGCAGGAACGGGAAGGTCAGGCGGAACAGGTCGATCAGCAGGCCCTGCTTGGCAGGGTCGGTGTCGACGCCACTGGCGAAGACCGAAGCCAGCTGCGGCGCGAAGATCAGCGCCAGTGCCGTGACCAGCATCAGCACGCCGCCCAAGGTGCCGGCGGTGCGGGCCATCAGTTCACGCAGCTCGGCGTGGCTGCGGGTTTCCTTCACCTCGGTGAACACCGGCACGAATGCGGTGGCAAAGGAGCCCTCGGCGAACAGCCGGCGCAGGAAATTGGGTATCCTGAAGGCGACCCAGAAAGCATCGGTGATGGCGTTGGTGCCGAAGGTCGAGGTCACCACCTGGTCCCGGACCAGGCCGAGAACCCGCGAGACCATGGTCATGCTGCTGAACGACAGCAGGCCCCGCAACATCTTGGGTGAACTCACTCAACGTCCCTCTTGACAATCGACTTGACGTACATTTCTTACGCCATCATACTAGCTAGCTTGCTGTTCCCATAACACCGATTTTTCAGGAAACCACCACCGTGGCCAATATCAAGTCCGCCAAGAAGCGCGCCAAGCAGACCGTCGTGCGCAACGCGCGCAACGTGGCTCAGCGCTCGATGCTGCGCACCGCTGTCAAGAAAGTGATCAAGGCGCTGGACGCCAACGATGCCGCCGGCGCTCAAGCCGCCTTCGCCGTTGCCCAGCCGATCCTGGATCGTTTCAGCGCGCGTGGCCTGATCCACAAGAACAAGGCTGCTCGCCACAAGAGCCGCCTGAACGACCGCATCAAGGCCCTCCAGGCCGCCTGATCCGGTTGGTTGCTGGAGCCCCGGCTCCGGCAGCACGCAAAAGCCCGGCTTCGGCCGGGTTTTTTGTTGCCTGCAATCTGGCGCCCGGCGCTACCGATGCCCGGGGTCAGATCCCTTTTCCGCAGGAAAAGGGATCTGACCCCATTCGGCGGCCAACAAAAAACCCGGCCGAAGCCGGGTTTTTTCGCGGGAACCACAACAGGCATTACTGCGCGTTGCGGGCCGCCTCGAGCTCGTCTTCCTTCTGGCGATCGAAGAACGCCATGATCCGGCTCATGATCGGGAAGGTACCTTCGCGACCCAGTGCGGACACCAGGAACCACGGCTCCTTCCAGCCCAGCTCGGCAACGATCTTCTCGGCGGCGGCCTTGGCCTCGTCCTCGAACATCAGGTCAGCCTTGTTCAGCACCAGCCAGCGCGGCTTGGCCAGCAGCTCCGGATCGTGTTTTTCCAGTTCGCGCTCGATGGCACGCACCTGCTCGACCGGGGAAACGCCTTCCACGCCACCTTCCATCGGCGAGATGTCGACGAGGTGCAGCAGCAGGCGGGTGCGCTGCAGGTGGCGCAGGAACTGCGCGCCCAGGCCGGCACCGTCGGCCGCACCTTCGATCAGGCCCGGAATATCGGCGATCACGAAGCTGCGGTAGTTCTCCACCTTCACCACACCCAGGTTCGGGTACAGCGTGGTGAACGGGTAATCGGCCACCTTCGGCGTCGCCGCCGAGACCGCACGGATCAAAGTGCTCTTGCCGGCATTGGGGAAGCCCAGCAGGCCGACGTCGGCCAGCAGCTTCAACTCTAGCTTCAGCGTGCGCTCTTCACCCGGCTCACCCGGCAGCGCCTGGCGCGGCGAGCGGTTGGTGGAGCTCTTGAAATGCATGTTGCCGAGGCCGCCGCGGCCGCCCTTGGCCACCAGCAAGCGGTCGCCGTGCTGGGTCAGGTCGCCGATGATTTCATCGGTGGCCACGTTGATGATCACGGTGCCGACCGGCACGGTGATGACCATGTCTTCGCCGCCCTTGCCATAGGCCTGGCGGCCCATGCCGTTCTCGCCGCGCTGCGCCTTGAAGATGCGGTCATGGCGGAAGTCGACCAGGGTGTTGAGGTTTTCGTCGGCGCGGATCCACACGCTGCCGCCCGCACCGCCGTCGCCGCCGTCCGGGCCGCCGAGCGGAATGAACTTCTCGCGACGGAAGCCAATGCAGCCGTTGCCGCCGTTGCCGGCGAACACTTCGATTTCTGCTTCGTCTACCAGTTTCATTGTTTCGATGCCTGCGATGGGCGCGGCATGCACGCCGCCACCTTGATGTAGTGCCGGCCGCTGGCCGACAACCGGGCGATGCCCGTTTTACCATTGATTCCAACGAAAAGCCCCGCCGAAGCGGGGCTCTTCATGCAGCGAGCTCTTCATCCAGCACGGCCATGCCGAGGCATGGGCGCCGGACGCAGCCTTATCAGGCTTCGACCGAGACGACGCTGACGGTGCGACGCTTCTTCGGGCCCTTCACGGTGAACTCCACCTTGCCGTCCGTCAGGGCGAACAGGGTGTGGTCACGGCCGAGGCCGACGCCGGTGCCCGGGTGGAACTGGGTGCCGCGCTGACGCACGATGATGTTGCCGGCTTCGATGGCCTGGCCGCCGAAGATCTTGACGCCGAGGTACTTCGGGTTGGAGTCGCGACCGTTGCGCGAAGAGCCTACGCCTTTTTTATGTGCCATGACCTATCTCCTTACTTGCTGCCACCGGCAATGCCGGTGATCTCGATTTCGGTGTAGTACTGACGGTGACCCTGGCGCTTCATGTGGTGCTTACGGCGACGGAACTTGATGATCCGGACCTTGTCGGCACGACCCTGGGACAGGACGGTGGCAGTGACCGCAGCGCCGCTCAGGGCGTCGCCGATCTTGATGCCATCGCTGTCGCCGAGCAGCAGGATGTTGTCGAACTTGATCTCGCTGCCGACTTCGACTTCGAGCTTTTCAATGCGGAGCTTTTCGCCCTGCGCCACGCGGTATTGCTTACCGCCGGTGACCAGTACTGCGTACATGACCAGACTTCCTCTGTAGTTATTGTGGTCTATGGACTGCCGCCGTCGAGGGCGGACAGGAGCGGAATTGTACGTGGACCAGCGGGGACGGGTCAAGTCAACCACTGAACGACTCTGGAGGCCGGGCCGGAACCGGGTCAGATCCCTTTTCACCACGTGAAAAGGGATCTGACCCCTGCCTGTCGGCCGGTCTCACGAGGTGAGACACCGGGCTGGCATTGTCGCCCATTGCCCCCATCTGGTCACCTCGGTAGGCTGACCGATTGCCGCCCTTTCGCTGGCCCGGCGGCCCAGCCACGCCCCCACAACCGGATTCCCCATGGCGATGGATTTCATCCGCATCCGCGGCGCGCGGACGCACAACCTCAAGAACATCGACCTCGACCTGCCTCGCGACAAACTGATCGTGATCACCGGCCTGTCCGGTTCGGGCAAGTCGTCGCTGGCGTTCGACACCATCTATGCCGAGGGCCAGCGGCGTTACGTCGAGTCCCTGTCGGCGTATGCGCGGCAGTTCCTGAGCGTGATGGAAAAGCCGGACCTGGACCATATCGAAGGCCTGTCCCCGGCGATCTCGATCGAGCAGAAGTCGACCTCGCACAACCCGCGCTCGACGGTCGGCACGATCACCGAGATCTACGACTACCTGCGCCTGCTGTACGCACGTGTCGGCACCCCGCGCTGCCCCGACCACGGCTACCCGCTGGAAGCACAGACGGTCAGCCAGATGGTCGACCACATGCTGACGCTGGACCCGGAACAGCGGTACATGCTGCTGGCGCCGGTGATCCGCGATCGCAAGGGCGAGCACGCACAGGTGTTCGACCAGCTGCGTGCGCAGGGTTTCGTGCGTGTACGCGTCGATGGCGAGCTGTACGAAATCGATGCGGTGCCGCCGCTGGCACTGCGCCAGAAGCACACCATCGAAGCGGTGATCGATCGCTTCCGCCCGCGCGAAGACATCAAGCAGCGCCTGGCCGAGAGCTTCGAAACGGCCTTGAAGCTGGGTGATGGCATGGCGTCGGTGCAGTCGCTGGACGACGCCGGTGCGACCCCTACCCTGTTCTCGTCCAAGTATTCCTGCCCGGTCTGCGACTACTCGCTGCCCGAACTGGAGCCGCGCCTGTTCTCGTTCAACGCACCGATGGGCGCCTGCCCCGGCTGCGACGGACTGGGCATGGCCGAGTTCTTCGATCCCTCGCGCGTGGTGGTGCATCCCGAGCTGTCGTTGGCGGCCGGTGCCGTGCGCGGCTGGGATCGCCGCAACGCCTATTACTTCCAGCTGATCGCCTCGCTGGCCAAGCACTACAGGTTCGACACCGACGCGGCGTGGAACTCGCTGCCGGCCAAGGTGCAGCAGGCCGTGCTGTATGGCAGTGGCGAGGAAGCAATCACCTTCACCTATTTCACCGAGGCCGGTGGCCGCACCCAGCGCAAGCATCGCTTCGAAGGCATCATTCCCAACCTCGAACGCCGCTACAAGGAAACCGAATCGGCGGCGGTGCAGGAAGAGCTCGGCAAGTACATCAGCGAGCATGCCTGCCCCGAGTGCAACGGCGCACGCCTGAACAAGGCCGCGCGCAACGTGTTCGTGGCCGACCGCCCGCTGCCGGAACTGGTGGTGCTGCCGATCGATGAGGCCCTGAAGTTCTTCAGCGAACTGAGCCTGCCGGGCTGGCGCGGCGAGATCGCTGCGAAGATCGTCAAGGAGATCGGCGAACGCCTCGGCTTCCTGGTCGACGTCGGCCTGGATTACCTGACCCTGGAGCGCAAAGCCGACACCCTGTCCGGTGGCGAGGCGCAGCGCATCCGTCTGGCCAGCCAGATCGGTGCCGGCCTGGTGGGCGTTATGTACGTGCTCGATGAGCCGTCCATCGGCCTGCACCAGCGTGACAACGAGCGCCTGCTGGGCACCCTCACCCGCCTGCGCGACCTCGGCAACACGGTGATCGTGGTCGAGCATGACGAAGATGCGATCCGCCTGGCCGACTACGTGCTGGACATCGGTCCGGGCGCGGGCGTGCATGGCGGCGAGATCGTCGGCCAGGGCAGCCTGCAGGACCTTCTCGATGCACCGCGCTCGCTGACCGGCCAGTATCTGTCGGGCAAGCGCGCGATCAAGATCCCGGCGCGCCGGCACAAGCCGAACCCGAAGATGACGCTGCATCTGCGTGGCGCCACCGGCAACAACCTGAAAGGCGTGGACCTGGCCATCCCGGCGGGGCTGCTGACCTGTGTGACCGGCGTGTCCGGCTCGGGCAAGTCGACCCTGATCAACGACACCCTGTTCTCACTGGCCGCCAACGAGATCAACGGCGCCTCGCACCCGATCGCCCCTTACAAGGAGATCGATGGCCTGGACCTGTTCGACAAGGTGGTGGACATCGACCAGTCGCCGATCGGCCGCACCCCGCGTTCGAACCCGGCCACCTACACCGGCCTGTTCACCCCTCTGCGCGAACTGTTCGCACAGGTTCCCGAATCGCGTGCGCGCGGCTATTCGCCGGGGCGCTTCAGTTTCAACGTGCGTGGTGGCCGCTGCGAGGCCTGCCAAGGCGATGGCCTGATCAAGGTCGAGATGCACTTCCTGCCCGACGTGTACGTTCCCTGCGACGTCTGCCATGGCAAGCGCTACAACCGCGAAACGCTGGAGATCCTGTACAAGGGCTTCAACATCAACGACGTGCTGGAAATGACCGTCGAAGATGCATTGAAGCTGTTCGAGCCGGTGCCGTCCATCGCCCGCAAGCTGGAAACCCTGGTCGATGTCGGCCTGAGCTACATCAAGCTGGGCCAGAGCGCGACCACGCTGTCCGGCGGTGAAGCACAGCGCGTGAAGCTGTCCAAGGAACTGTCGCGCCGCGATACCGGCCGCACCCTGTACATCCTCGACGAGCCGACCACCGGCCTGCATTTCCACGACATCGAAGCGCTGCTCGGCGTGCTGCACAAGCTGCGCGACGAGGGCAACACGGTGGTGGTGATCGAGCACAACCTGGACGTCATCAAAACCGCGGACTGGATCGTCGACCTGGGTCCGGAAGGCGGTCATCGCGGCGGCACCGTCTTGGTGACCGGTACGCCGGAAGACGTGGCTGCATGCCCGGATTCGTATACCGGCCAGTTCCTCGCCCGGATGCTGCCCTCCACCAATGCGCGACCGGACCAGCCGGCCGCCGTGGCCAACAAGCCCGATGCGCGCCCGCCGCGCAAGGTGAAGCCTGAAAAGCCGGCGAAGAAGGCAGCGGCCGCCAAGAGCACCGGCAAGGCCAGCAAGACCGCCGCGGCCGGCGGCACCAAGAAGAAAAAGGACGCCTGATGAGCAGCGAACACAAGATCCTGGCCCGCATTCCGATCAGCGTGCGCTGGCGCGACATGGACAGCATGGGCCACGTCAACAACGCCAAGTACATCTCCTACCTGGAAGAGGCACGCGTGCGCTGGATGCTGGGCGTGGAAGGCGTGTCGATGACCGACCGCATCGCACCGGTGGTGGCTGCCACCAACGTCAACTACCGGTTGCCGATCGTGTGGCCCAACGACATCCTGGTCGAGTTGTTCGTCGAGCGTCTGGGCAACAGCAGCGTGACCATCGGTCATCGCATCGTCGACCAGCAGGATGAGTCGAGGCTGTATTCGGACGGCAACGTGGTGGTGGTGTGGATGGACACGCAGACCGGCAAGAGTGCGCCACTGCCGGACGCGATCCGCAACGCTTCCAGCTGAAGGTGGTGCCGGCCGCTGGCCGGCACGACCGACACCCTTCAAAGGACTGACATGATCCACCAGACTGAACTGCGCGACCTGCTGCCCGGCATGGTCCCCTTCCCCGTCGATGTGTTCCCCGATGACCAGGCTTGGCTTGGCCAGCACCTGCTGCCGTTGCTGAAGATCGACCTCGGCGTGCTGCGCCCGGAACTGGCCGGCAGCGTGGCCACCATGCTGTGCCCGATCGAACCCTACGACGGCTGCATCGGCGAAACCACCGAAGACCACCACAACGCGTTCACCGGCACCAACTGGATCGCCTTTGAATTGACCGCCGACAACCGCATGCGTTTCCTCGGTGAGGAGGGCTACTTCATCGGCGACCAGGTGCAGGACAACGACGCGCTGGAGCACATCACCGAGATGCGCGGGAGCTACAACAAGGCACGCGCGTACTTCCAGCAGCATGGACGCCTGGCCAGCTATTCGCGCTATGGCGATGGCGAGCCTGGCGAGCAGGCCTGCCTGGACGTGCTGGGCGGGCAGATCTCGACCGGCAACTGGATTGAAACCGCGGAGATTCCCGCCGCCTTCGCGCTGCAGTTCACCGAGGCTGCCGACGACCGCCATGCGCCTGACGATGCCGAGTGCGCGATCATCACCCGCGATGGAAACAAGTTCTTCGCCGTGGCAGAAGTGGCCGGCTACAATTGGTGTGCAACCGGTGCCGATGCGATCGTGATGCTGTACGAGCCGGAAAGCCGCACGGTGCTGTTCTCGTACGACTGGTCGTAAGCCTCGTCGGTAGTGCCGGCCGCTGGCCGGCAATCAGCTGTGCTGCCGGCCAGCGGCCGGCACTACCCCATCTTCATTTCGCGGCCTTGCGCACTATCAGGGCCGTGCTGACTTCGGTGCCACCCTCCAGTTGCACCTGCAGCCACACCGGCTGCCCCTCCTCCAATACGCGCCTGCCGTCCATCAACATCAGGTGCAGGCCGCCGGGCTTGAGTACGGCGCGTTCGCCCGGCGCTAGTGGCAGACGCTCAACGGCACGCATGCGGCTGACCCCGTCGACGATCCGGGTCTCGTGCAACGACACATCACCGAAACTCGCACTGCGCGCACCGATGATGGTCACCGCAGTGGCGCAGCCGTTGCGGATCACGCCATAGCCGGCGGTCATCGGCATCGTCGGATTCGGCGGCATCCGCGCCCAGCCCTGTTCCACCGTCACGCAGCCCTGTTCCGCCGCCGACGCCGATGTTGCAAGCGCACACAGCACGAACAGTACGCCAACGCATGGTTTGGTTATCATCGCCCAGGTTCCTTCTTCGCAACGAGACCCGCAGCATGACGACGCTCATCGAGGTGATCAACCATGGCCCCATCCGCGAACTGCGGCTGGCGCGGCCGCCGGTCAACGCACTGGACACCGAGCTGTGCCGGCAGTTGATCCATGCCATCGAACTGGCGATGGCCGAGGACGCGCACGGCATCGTGCTGTCGGGCAGCGAGCGCATCTTCACCGGCGGCATGGACGTACCTCATCTGCTCTCGCATGGTGATGACAAGCACAAGCTGCTGGACACCTGGAACGCATTCTTCGGCGCTGTACGTACGCTGGCCGAGAGCCGCATCCCGGTGGTTGCGGCGATCACTGGCCATGCACCGGCGGGCGGCTGCGTGCTGGCACTGTGCTGCGACTACCGGGTGATGGCACGCAGTGCCGATCCGGCGCGCCCCTACGCCATCGGCCTGAACGAAGTGCAGGTCGGCCTGATCGCACCGGAAGGCATCCAGCGCCTGTTGCGCCGTGCCGTGGGTGCACACCGCTCCAGTGTCCTGCTGGCCACCGGCGCGCTGGTACCGGCCGAACAGGCCCTGCAGATCGGCCTGGTCGATGAACTGGTTGATGGCGAGCTGGTGGCGGCACGTGCGGTGGCCTGGCTGCAGGACCTGCTGAAGCAGCCGCGGCAGCCGATGCTGCTGACCCGTGCCATCGCCCGCGCCGAGCTGCACGACGCCCTGCACCCGGACCTGATCCAGCTCGACCGCTTCGTCGAGGCCTGGTTCGCCCCGGATGCGCAGAACGCACTGCATGCACTGGTCGCCCGCCTCGGCAAGTAAACGGTAGTGCCGGCCGCTGGCCGGCAACCGCAGGCATCCCGGGAGGATCACGAGGCTGCCGGCCAGCGGCCGGCACTACCGCTGATGGGCTGGCCGGCACCGGTATAATCGAGCCCTCTTTCATCGCTGTGGCCGCCCCCTTGAACGACACGCCCGAACCCGTCGTCTCCGAGCTGATCGATCTGCTCACCCTGGAGCGGCTGGAGGACAACCTGTTCCGCGGCCAGAGCCGCGACATCGGCACCAAGTACGTGTTTGGCGGGCAGGTGCTGGGCCAGGCCCTGGCGGCCGCCCAGGCCACGGTCGACAACGGTCGCCATGTGCATTCGCTGCATGCCTATTTCCTGCGCGCCGGCAACATCGACCATCCGATCGTCTACGACGTCGACCGTACCCGCGACGGCGGCAGCTTCTCGGTGCGCCGGGTGACCGCCATCCAGCACGGCAAGGTGATCTTCTTCTGCGCCGCCTCGTTCCAACAGGCCGAATCCGGTGCCGAGCACCAGCACAAGATGCCCGAAGTGCCACAGCCGGAAGACATCGAACCTAACCGGCCGTTGCCTGCCGAAGTGCTGGAGCGCCTGCCGATCAAGGTGCAGCGCTGGCTGTCGCGCGGCGGTCCGTTCGAGTTCCGCCACGTATATCCGCGCGATGAGCTGAACCCGCCCAAGCGCCCGCCCTACCACCAGGTCTGGCTGCGCTTGAGCGAGCGTGTAGGCGATGCTCCCGAGCTGCACCAGGCGCTGCTGGCCTACGCGTCGGACTTCCACCTGCTGGGCACGGCGACCTTCCCGCACGGCATCAGCTACTACCATCCGCACGTGCAGATGGCTTCGCTGGACCACGCGATCTGGTTCCACCGCCCGTTCCGCGCCGACGATTGGCTGCTGTACTCGCTGGACAGCCCCAGTGCGCAGGATTCGCGCGGCCTGGCCCGCGGCCAGTTCTTTACCCGTGATGGCGTACTGGTTGCCAGCACCGCCCAGGAAGGCTTGATCCGCGTGGTTCCGGACCAGGCAGCAGCGGCCGCCGTGCCGGCCAAGGATTGATCAGATGCGTCAGATTTTCAGCAGCCAGCGCGTGGAAACCGTGGAAGGCGTGGCCGAGCTCCTGCGCAGCCACGACATCCAGGTGAAGGTCACCAACGGGCGCTCGTACAAGACCCGGCGCCGAGGCCAGTTCAGCTATACCGACCTGGGCAATGCCGGCGCCTACCCGGCAGTCTGGGTCGTGCGCGCCGACGACCAGCCGCGCGCGCGCGAAATCCTGCGCGACGCCCGCCTGCTCGACACCACCCGCCGTGACCACCCGACCGCCGAATTCGCCTTCCGCGATGATGTGCAGGAAAGTGCCGGTGGTCGTGGCTGGGCCTGGCGCATCCGCATCGCCCTGCTGGTTGTGATCGCCGGCGTGGCGCTGGTGATCGGCCTGCGCCATCGCGGCGCCCCTGCCCCCGCCGCCCCGGTGCCCGCCCCGCAGGCCCAGCCGCAGCAAGCCCAGCCGACCGCACCGGCACCGCCGGAAGAAGAGGAAGTGCGGGTCCGCATCCAGCCGGCGAAGTAGTGCCGGCCGCTGGCCGGCAACAGCCCGCCGAATGGGCTCATGATGTTGCCGGCCAGCGGCCGGCACTACCATGCAGAAGGCAGGTCACAATCCGCACGCAGCTCCGTCATGGGACACAATCCCTGCAGGAGCCCGCCGCCATGACGACCTTCGCCGCAAGCATCGACGAGACCTTGGAACGCGACCTGCCGTCGGCGGCAGGCGGTTGCCAGCATGCCTATGGGCGCATCGTACTGGCCTGCCAGAACACGGTCACCGCCATCGCCCTGGCCATCACCGGCGACCGCCAGGCCAGCGAGGACATCGCCCAGGAAGCGTTCGTGAAGGGCTGGCAGCAGCTGCACCAGCTGCGCAGCGCGAGCAGCTTCCTGCCCTGGCTGCGGCAGATCACCCGCAACCTCGCCCGTGACTGGCTGCGCGCGCAACGTGGCCGACCGCTGAGCGGCGAGGCTGCCGAAGTGGCCTTGACCATGGCCGCGGATCCGACCCCGGGCGTGGCCGATCGCCTGCAGCGGCTGGAAGAGGAAATCGCCGCCGAGAACATCATCTCCGCCCTGCCCGCCGACAGCCGCGAAGTACTGCTGCTGTATTACCGCGAGGGCCAGCATTCGCAGCAGGTCGCTGACCTGCTCGGGCTGAGCGACGCGGCAGTACGCAAGCGCCTGTCGCGTGCCCGTGCGCAGGTGCGCGAGGGCCTGCTGCAGCGCTTCGGCGAATTCGCACGCAGCAGTGCACCCAGTGCCGCGTTTGCAACGACGGTGGTGTCGATGGTGCTGGTGGCAGCACCGGGCACGGCCAGCGCAGCGATCCTGCTGGGCACCGGCGTCGGCGTGGGCGGTAGCAAGCTGGGCTTGGGCGGTGTGAGTGCCGCCGGCGGTACGGCACTGGGTTCGCTTACGGCGGCCATTGGTGAAAGCCCGCTGGTCGGCAACGGCTTCAACGCGGGTCTGGTGGTCGGCGGCGTGGTGGGCGGTTTCGTCGGCTGCTACCTGGGCGGCCGCTACCTGCTGCGCTTCACCGAAACGCCAGCCGAGCAGGCGCAGATCATGCGCTTCGTCCGCTACAGCACCTTCACCGCGATGGGCATCTGCCTGGCGGTGCTGATCGGGGAAATGCTGAAGGCGCCGACGTGGATGATCACTTCGTCGTTGATGCTGGGCATGGGCGTGGTCAGCTACCAGTGCCTGGGGCCGCTGCAGCGGATCATGGCGCCACTGATCGCCCGAGACAACGCACGGCGGGGACGCACCGGCCGCAACTGGGTGTACGAATCCATGTACGGGCGAACGGCGATCATCAGCTGCTGCGTATTCCTGCTGCTGGCCATCGCTGGCGTGCACTGGCTGGAATCATTAGGCTGACCCACAAACAAACATCGCCGGCATGATGCCGGCGATGCAGGTACCTGGGGAGTGCGCGATCAGTTGCGCTGCGGCTTCGGCGCGGCGCCGTCACGCGGGCCGCCGTGGCGCGGCCCACCGTGCATCGGGCCCTTGGCGGCATCAAACTCGGCCTTGCTCAGCTGACCATCCTTGTTGGTGTCGGCCGCGGCGAACCAAGCGTCACGATGCTGCTTCATGCGCAGCTCGCGGTCGACCTTGTCCAGGTAGCCATCCTTGTTGAGGTCGAGCTGGTCGAAACGCTCGGCCAGGCGCGGATCGGCCTTGGCTTCCTCACGGCTGATGCGGCCATCCTTGTTCGCGTCCAGCTTGGCCCAACGCTCGCCACCGCGACCACCGTGGCGGCCATGCTTCCAGCGCGGCAGTTCATCACGCGAGAGCTTGCCGTCCTTGTTCTTGTCCAGCTCGTCGAATTTTGTGGCCAGGCGCGGGTTGGCCGCCGCTTCGCTGCGGTCGATGACACCATCGCCATTGGTATCCAGCTTGGCCGGGCGTTGTGCCGGTGCAGCCGGGGTGTCGGCGGCCAAGGCGATACCGGTCGCGGAAGTGCCGAGCAGCAGGGCCAGCAGCAGGGGGGTACGGATCATGGGGTCACTCCTGGGAATGGGATTGGCATCGGGGTGAACACCTCACCCTCGGAGGACAAGAACGCCTGACCACAGCCTCGGTTGACGCAGCCGCCTATCCCATTCATCCGGCGGACAGTCGCGGCCATTGCGACAGGCTGGAGCTATGCTGTGCCCATGGCGAGACACGGCGACAGAGACGACGAACTGCGACTGTTCCAGACCGGCGAGCACCCCTGCGGGTACTGGCCGGACCGGGTCGCGCGCGATCTGGTGCTGGACCCGCAGGACCGTCGCCTCGGCGGGCTGTATCCACTTGCCCTGAGCTGGGGATTCCGCCGCAGCGGTGATCTGGTCTATCGCCCGCACTGTGCGAACTGCCACGCCTGCGTCGCCGTGCGCATCCCGGTGGCGCGCTTCGCCCCAGACCGCAGCCAGCGCCGCTGCGCCGCCCGCAATGCCGACCTGGAAGTGCGCATCACTGCAGCCATGCCGCGAGAGGATCTGTTCGAGCTGTACCACCGCTACCTGGTACATCGTCATGCCAAGGGCGGCATGGACGACCACGGCCCGCACGAGTTCGAGCAGTTCCTGATCGGCAGCTGGTCGCACACGCGCTTCATGGAAATGCGCCTGCCCGGCCATGACGGCCAGCCCAGCCAGCTGCTGGGCGTGGCGGTGACCGATGTGACCGAGCACGGGCTGTCGGCGGTCTATACCTTCTTCGACCCCGCACATTCCGCCCGCGGGCTGGGCACGTTCGCGATCCTGCAGCAGCTGGAGTGGGCCCGCCGCGAGGGCCTGCCACATCTGTACCTGGGCTACTGGATACGCGAGCACCAGAAGATGGATTACAAGCGGCGCTACCGCCCGCTGGAGGCCTACGACGGCCGCCGCTGGCATGATTTCGATGACGATCTGGACGGACGCTGACAAACCACTGACACCGGGCCGAGTGCACAATACGGCCCATGAACGCCAAACCCCTGATCCTCGGCCTGGCCCTGCTCTGTGGCGCCACCGCTCCCGCCTTCGCCACGTCCCCCGCGATGACCGAAAAACCGTCTGCAGCGCTGCGCCTGGCCACCTACAACACCTCGCTGTATTCGGACGAAGCCGGCGGCCTGATCGCCGAGCTGGAAGGCGACAGCGAACACGCACGCAAGATCGCTGCGGTGCTGCAGCAGGCGCGTCCGGATCTGGTGCTGTTGAACGAATTCGATTTCGACGACGCCCATCGTGCCGCCGACCTGTTCCAGAAGCGCTACCTGGAAGTGGCCCAGCCCGGTGGCGGCAAGCCGCTGCACTTCGCCTACCGCTACCTGGCACCGGTGAACACCGGCGTGCCCAGCGGCCTGGACCTGGACAACAACGGTGTGGTCGGCGGCGAAGGCCGCGGCCGCGGCAACGACGCCTGGGGCTACGGCCTGCACCCGGGTCAGTACGGCATGCTGGTGCTGTCGCGTTACCCGATTGACGAAGCCAAAGTACGCAGTTTCCAGCTGCTGAAGTGGAGTGCGATGCCCGGCGCGATCCGTCCGGTCGATCCGCGTACCGGCAAGAGCTTCTACAACGACACCGTCTGGTCGCAGCTGCGGCTGTCGTCGAAGTCGCATTGGGACGTGCCGGTGAAGACCCCGGCTGGCGTGGTCCACGCGCTGGTCTCGCACCCGACGCCGCCGGTGTTCGACGGCCCGGAAAAGCGCAACGCCGCGCGCAACCATGACGAACTGCGCCTGTGGCAGGAATACCTGTCCAAGGGTGACAAGCCGTGGCTGTGCGACGACAAGGGTCAGTGCGGTGGCCTGGCCCAGGATGCACGCTTTGTCATCCTTGGCGACCTCAACAACGATCCGGTCGATGGCGATGGCCGCCACGAGGCGATCGTCGAACTGATCGAGAACGCCCGCGTTCTGCGCTACCCCACCCCGCGCAGCGTCGGCGCCGAGCAGACCAGCCTGGCCTATGCGGCCAAGGGCATCGCCCGCAAGGGTGCGCCGTTCCATGCCACCGGCGATTTCGGCCCGAAGTCCGGCACCATGCGCCTGGACTACGTGCTGCCCTCGACCGGTTTCGAGTACATCGGCAGCGGCGTGTTCTGGCCGGCCAATGAAAGTGCCGAGGCGAAGATCGCCGACGGTAGCGACCACCACCTGGTGTGGGTGGACGTGAAGCCGTAACCGGTGTTGATGGGGTACCGACCAACGGTCGGTACCCACCGGAAATCTGTACCGATCAACGGTCGGTACCCACCGAAATTCGGTAGGCGACGACCGTTGGTCGTCGCTTCTTTTTCAAGGGCGCAGTTCGACGCCGATTACTTCGGCGGCGTCGCGGGCAAGCGCACGCGCTTCGTCGATGGTTTCCGCGCGCGCCAGGGTCACGCCGACGCGGCGGTGGCCATGCACGCTCGGCTTGCCGAACAGGCGCACGGCGGTGTCCGGCACCTGCAGTGCGGCGGCAACGTTGTTGAAGTACGGCACGCCTTCGCCATGCGCCAGCAGCGCGCACGAGGCCGATGGGCCACTCTGGCGGATCACCGGGATCGGCAGGCCGAGGATGGCCCGCGCATGCAGCGCGAACTCGCTCAGCTCCTGCGAGACCAGCGTCACCAGGCCGGTGTCGTGCGGGCGCGGCGATACTTCGCTGAACCACACCTCGTCGCCCTTCACGAACAGTTCGACGCCGAACAGCCCCCAGCCACCGAGATCATCGGTGATCGCGCGCGAGATCTCCTCGGCACGCGCCAGCGCCTTGTCCGACATCGGTTGCGGCTGCCAGCTTTCGCGATAGTCGCCCTCCTTCTGCAGGTGCCCGATCGGCGCGCAGAACAAAGTGCCGCCGGCATGGCGTACGGTCAGCAGGGTGATCTCGTAATCGAAGTCGATGAAACCCTCGACGATGCAGCGGCCGGCACCGGCACGGCCGCCGGTCTGCGCGTACTCCCAGGCCGGGGCGATGTCCGCCTCGCTGCGCAGCGTGCTCTGGCCCTTGCCCGAGGACGACATCACCGGCTTGACCACGCACGGCAGGCCGATCGCCGCCACGGCGTCGCGGTACTCGGCCTCCGTATCCACGAAGCGGTACGGCGAGGTCGGCAGGCCCAGCGTCTCGGCGGCCAGGCGACGGATGCCCTCACGGTCCATGGTCAGGCGCGCCGCACGCGCAGTCGGGATCACCCGCAGGCCCTGCTCCTGTTCCAGCTGCACCAGGGTCTCGGTATGGATCGCCTCGATCTCCGGCACCACCAGGTGCGGCTGCTCCTGCGCGATCAACTGGCGCAGAGCCATCGCATCCAGCATGTCGATCACGTGCGAGCGGTGTGCCACCTGCATGGCCGGGGCATCGGCGTAACGGTCGGCAGCGATCACTTCCACGCCCAGCCGCTGCAGTTCGATGGCCACTTCCTTGCCAAGTTCGCCCGAGCCCAGCAGCAGCACGCGGGTGGCGGAGGGGGACAACGGGGTTCCAAGCTTGGCCATGGCGGGGGTTCCAGCAGCGATGTGAAGGCGGGTGGGCATTCTAGCCGGTCCAGCCGCAGCGCCTGGGCAAGCCCAGCCGACGAGCGGCAGTCCGAATGTGATATCACTTTGATATCTTAAATTCGAACCCTCAAGGACGTACCGCCATGAAAGAGAAGTCGCTGTCCTCCCTCAACGGCCTGGGCGCGCTCGCCGGGTCCCTGCTCGTAGCCCTCGCCGGCGGCGCCCTGTTCGTGGCTGGGGTCGCGGCGAAGGCCAGCACCGGCTCACCCAACGTGCTGCTGATCCTGGCCGGCCTGCTGATTGCTGCGCTGGCGCTGGTTGCGCTGGCCGGTCTGTACACCGTGCAGCCCAACCAGGCGGCGGTGGTCAGCCTGTTCGGCAAGTACGTAGGCACCGTCAAGGACAACGGCCTGCGCTGGAACAATCCCTTCTTCAGCAAGCGCCGCGTGAGCCAGCGCGTGCGCAATTTCGAGAGCGGCAAGCTGAAGGTCAACGAGCTGGACGGCAGCCCGATCGAGATCGCCGCGGTGATCGTCTGGCAGGTGGTCGATGCCTCCGAAGCGGTCTACAACGTGGACGACTACGAGAGCTTCGTGCACATCCAGTCCGAATCGGCACTGCGCGCGATGGCCACCAGCTACCCCTATGACCAGCACGAGGACGGCCAGCTTGCACTGCGCAGCCACGCCAGCGAGATCTCCCAGCACCTGAAGAACGAACTGGCCGAGCGCCTGGCCGATGCCGGCGTGCAGGTGATCGATGCGCGCATCAGCCACCTCGCCTACGCCGCTGAAATCGCCCAGGCGATGCTGCAGCGGCAGCAGGCAAACGCGGTCATCGCCGCACGCACGCGCATCGTCGCCGGCGCGGTCGGCATGGTCGAGATGGCGCTGGCCGAGCTGCAGAAGAACGGCGTGGTGCAGCTGGATGAGGAGCGCAAGGCGCACATGGTCAGCAACCTGTTGACCGTGCTGTGCTCGGACCGCGGCACGCAGCCGGTCGTCAACACCGGCTCGCTGTACTGAGCCACCCTCGCAACGGGGCGCCCCACCGCCCCGCCAGGAGTCTGCATGAGCGAGAAAAAAGCCTATCCGCTGCGCATCAACGCCGAGGTCCTGGCGGCCGCACAGCGCTGGGCGGACGATGAACTGCGCAGCCTCAACGCGCAGATTGAATACGTGCTGCGCGACGCCCTGCGCAAGGCAGGACGCCTGCCGAAACCCAAGCCATCGCCGGAGGACAAGGAATGAGCAAGCGCTGGAGCTACCTGACCGTCGAGGTCAAGACCACCATGATGGGCCTGCAGAAGGCTGACGACATCCAGGCCGAACTCAGCCGCCAGGGCCAGCTCGGCTGGGAACTGGTCAACATCATCATCCCGGCGCCGATGCGCCCGGCCCTGCTGGTCTTCAAGAAGGAGCTGTGACCATGGGCGCACGCCGCTCGTTGCTTGCTGTTTCCCTTGCCCTGTTGTCCGCCAGCGCATCCGCTGGCGAACCGCAGCAGGTCGCAGCACGCCTGCTCGATCACCTGCAGGCAGGGCGCACCGCCGATGCCGAGGCCATGCTGACCCCGCAGATGGCCGCAGCCGTGCCTGCCGACAAGCTGCAGGGCCTGTGGCAGTCGCTGGGTGAACTGAAGCAGCGCGGGCCGGCGCACAGCAGCGAGCAGCAGGGCCTGCACCTGGTGGAAGTACCACTGCAGTTCGCCAGCGGTGCAGTGATCGCGCAGGTGGCGGTGAACGCGCAGGACCAAGTGGCTGGCCTGCTGCTGCGCCCGGCCCCGGCCGCCAAGGCGCCGCCACCGCCATCCGACGCGAACTACAGCGAGGCCGATTTCAGCGTGCCACAGGCACGGGGTGCGCTGCCCGGCACCTTGTCCCTGCCCAAGGGCAAAGGACCGTTCCCGGCCGTAGTGCTGGTGCACGGCTCCGGCCCACAGGATCGCGACGAAACCATCGGTGGCAACCGCCCGTTCCTGGACATCGCCCGCGGCCTGGCCGCCCAGGGCATCGCCGTGCTGCGCTACGACAAGCGCACCCATGCGCGTCCCCAGGACTTCCAGAGCGGCAGCTTCAACGTTGATGACGAGACCACCGACGATGCCATCGCAGCGTTGAGCGCGTTGGCGGCGGACCCACGCATCGACGGCAAGCGGATCTTCGTGCTCGGCCACAGCCAAGGCGGCATGCTCGCCCCGCGCATCGCCAGCCGCTGGCCACAGGCGCGCGGCGCGATCCTGTGGGCTGCGCCTGCGCGCACATTGCTGGAGCTGTTGCCGGAGCAGAACCGCTACCTGCTGTCGCTGGACGGCTCGATCAGTGCGCCTGAGCAGGCGTTCCTGGACAAGCTGGCAGCACAGATCGCCGCGGCCCGCAGCGACACGCCTGCACCCGCCAGCGAACTGCCACTGGGCGTGCCGCAGACGTTCTGGAAGAGCATCGAAGCGGTGAACGCACGTGGCGATGCGCTGGCATTGAAAAAACCACTGCTGATGCTGCACGGCGGCCGTGACTTCCAGGTACCAGAAACGGATTGGGCACTGTGGAAAAAAGCCCTGGCCGACCGCAAGGACGTGCAATGGAAGGCCTATCCTGCCCTCAACCACATCGGCATCGCCGGCAGCGGCTCCAGTTCATTGAAGGAATACGCGCAGCCGGGCCATGTCGATGGGCAGCTGATCGATGACGTCGCTCATTGGGTGGAGTCGCAACGATGAGTGGCAGTGATGCACGCCCGTTCGACGTCGCCGAAAGCTCCTCGCTGCGGGTGCTGTGGGTACTGCTGCCGCTGCTGGCGGTACTGGGCATCGGCATCTGGTCGCAACTGCACGTCAGCCGCACCGACGTCCCCTGGATGGAGGTCACGCTGTCGCCGCCGTTCTTCCTGATGGGCGGCAGCGCGGCATGGAGCCTGGCGGTGATCGTGGTGATGGGAGTCGGCCTGGGCTGGGCGTTTTTCCGCCGGCGGGTGGAGCTGGCAGACAACGTACTGGACGTGCGTTCGACGCTGTACCGTCGCCGCACGCCGGTGGCCGACCTGCTGCTGGATCAGGCGGAGGTGGTCGACCTCGGCCGTGATCGCCGCTACGGCATCCGCTTCAAGACCAACGGCTACAGCATGCCCGGCTTCTACTCGGGGCACTTCCGCCTGCAGGGAGGTGGCAAGGGCTTTGCCCTGGTCACCGATCGCGCACGCACGCTGGTGATTCCGGTGCGCGGCGGCAGCACCCTGCTGCTCAGCCTGGAGCGCCCGCAGGCCCTGCTGGAGGCGCTGCGCAAGGTGGCCGCCACGGCGCCACGGCAGTAAGCTGGATCGATGCACCGCCCCCCTCCGCTGTTGATCAACACCGAGACCGTCGAACTGTGGCCAGCGCCACTGCTGCGCGCGCGCAGCAATCTCGACGCCCGCCTGCTGGCGCGCGCGCAATGGGTATTGCGGCGCAAGCAGGATGGCCGCTACCTGGCGGCAGTACTGGCGCACGGTGTGCACTCGCTGGTGCCGCGCCTGCCGCGGGAACAAGGCGTGGCGGAAGCGCTGGCGTTGCTGGATGGCGCACGGTCACGACCGTTCGGCGCTGCACTGGAAGACCAGTGGCTGCCGCTGGTTGGCCTGCAGCAGCGGCTGCAGCAGCTGGGTCTGGATGCACAGCGCTATGCGCACGACAGCGGGCTGACGCTGGAGGCCGAGCCCTGCCTGCTGCACTTCGCCGGACGTGATCGCTTCGCGCGCCCGTTGTGGCTGCGTCGCGGTGCCGCGCAGGGTTGGCGACGGATGCGCCTGCATGCCACGCGGGATGGCATTGCACTGGACGCGATCTCCGGCTTCCGCAGCCATGCGTATCAGCTCGGCATTTTCGAACGGAAGTTGGCGCGCGGGCAGAGCGTGCTGCAGATCCTGCAGGTCAATGCTGCGCCAGGATTCAGCGAACACCACAGTGGCCACGCACTGGACATCGGCACACCGGGGGATGCTCCCGCCGAGGAGAGCTTCGAGGCGACGGCCGCGTTTGCGTGGCTGCAGGCCAATGCCGCGGCGCACGGGTTCCATCTGAGCTATCCACGCGACAACCCGCATGGGATCGTCTACGAACCGTGGCACTGGTGCTGGAAACCGGCCAACGGCTGAGCCCCTCGTGGCGAAGGCCTGGAGCAGTCCGCGCATGGCCGCAGGCGGGATGAACTTGCGGGGGCCGCCGTAAATCCATCCCTGGAGGCTTGGGCGCCGCATCCATGCGGCTTACACCCCCGCAAGCTCACCCCGCCCGCGCCCCGGAATTGTTCCGGGTGCGTTCACCACGGAATGGAACAAGAGAGCAAAAGCAAACGCGGGTCGCTGCGCTTGACGCCGGGCGTGGCCCGGCGCTACCGGTGCTTGGACGTTGCGGCTAGCGCCGCAATGCATTGATACCCAGCAGTACCCACCCGGCCATCAGCGTGGTGCCACCTACCGGCGCCAGTCGCGTCGGCCACTGCCACAGCGCTCCGCCCACCAGGCTGCCAGAGAACAGCAGCACGCCCAGCAGCAACACGTACAACGCCAGATGCGCGATCACGCCCTGCGCGCGCGGGCCGAGGGCGACCAGCACCGCTCCGTGGGCAAAGGCGTACAACGCCGCCATGTTCAGGTGCTGCTGCGCCAGCGGATCGGACACGCCATGCGCGGCATAGGCGGACAGACCGATCGAGGCGGCCGCCAGCAGCGCCCCCAGGCAGGCCAGCAACGACGGTTTACGCGCGCGTCGTTCGGAATTGAACATGACAGCTCCTTGCGCAATGCCCGACACCGGGCTCGGGATAAAAAAAACGCGCCGCAGGAAGCGGCGCGTTTTCGTGTCCAACACTACATGGGTCAGCCGAGGCTTACTTGACGGCCCAGTAGATGTCGTACGTCGCTTCCGGGGTGAACGACTTGTCCACGCCATCCTTCCAGGTTTCGTACGGGCGGTCGATGACTTCGTTGCCCGAGGTCACGGCCCAGGCGCGCAGGGCGCTGCGGGCAACGTCCAGACCTGCCATGTGGCCGGTGTAGGCCGCATGCGCCGAGCGGTGCGGAGCAACGCGGACGTACTTGACCGGAGCGCCACCGTCGATCTTGACGGTCAGCTGTTCGGCCGGCACGCCTTCGGCACCCTTCTTCTTCACCGGCTGGGCGATGTCGAAGGCGTACTTCTCAGCACCGAAATCGGTGGTGATGATACGCAGCGGGCCAGCGGCTTCCAGGCCATTGGCCTCGATCACGCGCTTGATCCACTCCTGGTTGTCCTTGATGGACTTGCTGATGGACTCCTGGCCACGATCGACGTTGCCGGCGGTGACGACCAGCAGGTCCTCGGCCGGGACATCGACGATACCCAGATCGGTCAGCGGGGCTTCGGCAGTGCGGTAGTCGACATTCGGCACGGTGGCCAGCATGTTCGCCATGCGCGACAGGCCCATCTTGATGTCATCGCCGATCTGGCGGCTGACATACAGACCTGCGTAGCGGCCGAACAGGTCGAAGCCATACTTCACCGAGTAGTCCTGGGTGATCTTGACGTTGCGACCGCCCTTGCCGGTCGGCTCCAGGGTGAAGGTGCTGACCTTGTCGTGACCCTTGGTGGCGTCGTCGATGGCGATGACAACACGCTTGTTCTCTTCGGCTTCGGTCACCTTCCAGGAACCGGTGCCCAGGTCCTTGGAGGTGAAGTCGAGAGTGGCACCGACGCCGGAGGCCGGGCCGGACAGCTTCAGTTCAACGGCGGGATCGCGCAGTACCAGCGGGTTCCAGTCCTTGAAGCGGCGCAGACTGCTGACCGTGTCGTACACGATCGTCATCTTGCGGTTGGTCTCGATGCTTTCGGTGATGTGACGCTCGCCCGGCAGACAGACGCCAATGATGACGAACAGGCCAGCCACGATCCCCAAGGCGATCAGGAACTCGATAATACGGGTCATTCAGAGAGTCTCCGGGGCCGATCCCACGGCCGGGTTGATTGAAGCGAAGCGCCAATCCTAGCAGGCTTCGCGGGCATTGGTTATCGGGATTGGCGCACCGGTTTCCGTGCCGGCGGCGCATTTGTATGCACAAAGAATTCGAAGGGTAACGCATCCGCGTACCCGGCATGTAGGGGGCAATTGGGGGGCGACCCTGAATCCAGGCCCGGGCTGCATGCCAAGTCTTTGTCGCTAAAGGATTTTCCTCACACCAACTGGAGTTCAAACGCTTTCAATACCGCACGCGTACGGTCGCGCACGCCCAGTTTGGAGAGGATGTTGGACACATGGTTCTTGATCGTGCCCTCGGCGACCCCCAGCGAATTGGCGATCTCCTTGTTGGAGAAACCACTGGCCATCAGCCGCAGGATCTCGGTTTCACGGTCGGTCAGCGGGTCGGGGCGGTCCAGGCTGACGAAGTCGTTGCGCATGTGCTCCAGCCCGGACAGCAGGCGCTGGGTCACCGCCGGCTGCACCAGCGAACCGCCATCGGCCACCGTGCGGATCGCCCCGACCAGCTGCGCCAGGGTCACATCCTTGAGCAGGTAGCCCTTGGCGCCGGCCTTGAGCCCGGCCAGCACCAGCTGGTCATCGTCGAAGGTGGTCAGGATGATGGTCGGCGGCAGCTGTTCCTGCCGTGACAGCACCTGCAGCGCCTCCAGCCCCGACATCACCGGCATGCGCATGTCCATCAGGACCACGTCCGGACGGATCTGCGGGATCAGCTCGACCGCTTGGCGGCCATCAGCGGCCTCGGCCACCACTTCGATGCCGTCGTCAAGCGCCAGCAGCGAGCGGATCCCCTGCCGCACCAGGGTTTGGTCGTCGACCAGGCAGACGCGAATCATCAACGCACTCCTTCAGGAACCTGGGTAAGGGCCGCCAGCACCGTTGCCGGTACCGTCGCCCGCAGCCGGAAGCCTTCGCCGGGGCGGGTCTCCACCTGCAGCTGGCCTCCACATTGTTGCAGGCGTTCACGCATGCCGCGCAAACCATTGCCCACATTGACAGTTTCCGCCCCGACACCGTCGTCGCGGGCTTCCACCACGACCTGGTCCGGAACCTCACGGTACACCCGCAACCACAGGTGGCGGGCGCCGGCGTGGCGCACCGTGTTGGTGATGATCTCCTGGGTGCAGCGCAGCAGCACGTGGGCCCGCTGCGGGTCTTCCACGTTCAGCGGCTCCTCGATCTCCAACTGGATGTCCAAAGAAGGCACGTGCTCGGTCAGCGGACGCAGGGCAGCGGCCAGGTCGATGGCACCGGTCTCGCGCAGCTGGCTGACCACCTCGCGTACGTTGCCCAACAACAGTTTGGCCAAGGCATGTGAGCGCTTCACGTGCTCCAGCGCCTGGCCCTCGGCCAGATGGCCGGCCACCTCCAGGTTCAGGGTCAGCGCGGTCAGTTGGTGGCCCAGCAGGTCGTGCAGTTCACGCGAAATGCGGGTGCGCTCGTTCACCCGGGCGCTTTCGGCCAACAGCGCACGGGTAGCGCGCAGCTCGGCATTCAGCCGGCGCTGCTCCTCGCGTGCCTCGGCCTGGCGGCGGGCCACCAGCGCGATCACGAACACGAAGCTGGAGAAGCCCATGTAACCGACGGCCTGCAGCACGGCGATGACCGGCGGGAAGCCCAGAGGCTGGATGTAGACCGGCAGCACGGCCAGGTTGCTGGCCACCAGCCACACCACGCCGATGCGCGGGCCCAGCAGCCAAGGCAGCAGGCCAGCCACCACCATCAGCAGGATGCTGCCCAGCGCGGTGCCGGAGAAATAGCTCACGCCGATCGCGCAGGCCGTCAGCAGGATCAGCGCGGCATGGTCGAAGAAGCCGGGCCGGCTTTCGCCCAACGAGCGGGTCAGCACCCAGTACACGAAGCCGAAGGCCAGGTAGGCCGAGGCCCAGGGAATGATCCGGAAGCCGGCCTCGCCGTCCAGGCTCTCCAGTGTCAGCGACACCGGATCGATCAGGTAGATCGCAAGCCAAAGGCCGACGGTGCCCCAGGTGAACAACCCGGAGTAGCGCAGCATCGCATTGTGGTTGAGTCGGGCCAGCATGGCCCATCGTAGCCTGTGCGCGTCAGGGCCCAAGGGCATAAAGTCATGTTCGGCGCGGCCCCCTGTTCATGCCGCAGCCCACCCCGGGCATGCAATAATCATGCGCAGGGTCCGTACATGGGACCAACCGCGTTACCCCACGGAGTCACAATGTCGATTGTCATCCGCGACGTGCGCGAGCACGAGCTCGATTCCGTCCTGGCTTTGAACAACAATGCTGGCCTGGCCATCCTTCCCCTGGATGCCGAGCGCCTGCGCCTGTTCTACGCAACCGCTGAATATTTCCGCGTCGCCGAGCGCGACGGCAACCTGGCCGGCTTTTTGATCGGCTTCGGCAGCGACAGCCAGCACGACAGCAGCAATTTCGCCTGGTTCAAGCAACAGCTGAACTCCCCCTTCTTCTATATCGACCGCATCGTGGTCGCCAGCCGCCGTCGCGGTGGTGGCGTCGGCCGTGCGTTCTATGCCGACGCACAGAGCTTCGCCGAGCTGCGCTACCCGCAGATGACCTGCGAGGTGTTCCTGGACCACGGTGCCGATGCCGCCCTGCTCTTCCACGGCAGCTTCGGCTTCCGCGAGCTGGGCCAGAACACCATGCCGCAGGTGGACGTGCGGGCCAGCATGCTGGCCAAGGAACTGTGCAGCTTCCCGTGGGTGAACGAAACCTATGGCGGCAAGCTGCCTGATGTGGCGTGGGCACGCGACCGGCAGCTGCCGGCGCAGGCACAGCGGTCGACGGGGACCTGAGCGTGGCGGTGAATTTCGATTACGAACAGGCCGGTGAACTGAAGATCGGCCAGGTGGGCATCGCCAACCTGCGCATCCGCACCCTCGATGTTGAACGCCTCGTGCAGGAAATGCAGGAACGGGTGAGCCGTGCGCCGAAGCTGTTCGGCCGGGCGGCGGTGATCCTGGACTTCGGCGGCCTCAGCCAAGTGCCCGATGTGGCGACGGCGCAGGCGCTGGTGGATGGCCTGCGCGGTGCCGGCGTATTGCCGGTGGCACTGGCCTATGGCACCAGCGCGGTCGACCTGCTCTCGCAGCAGCTTGGCCTGCCACTGCTGGCCAAGTTCCGTGCCCAGTACGAGCGCGCCGAAGCAGAGCCTGCCCCGCCGCCGCCGGCACCAGCACCGGAACCGCGCCGTGCCGCGCGTGCCGAGGCGAAGGCCGCTTCCGCACCGGCTCCGGCCACGCCGATGGGCAAGGCCGCCGATGCCGCCGCGCCACAGCCGGGCCGCATGCAGTTGGGTAACGTGCGTTCGGGCCAGCAGCTGTATGCGGAAAACTGCGACCTGACCGTGATGGCCACCGTCGGCGCCGGCGCCGAGGTCATCGCCGATGGCAGCATCCATATCTACGGAACCCTGCGCGGCCGTGCGCTGGCAGGGGCCCAGGGCAACACCGCGGCACGCATTTTCTGCCGTGATTTCCATGCGGAACTGGTCGCCATTGCAGGCCATTACAAGGTGCTGGACGATGTCCCGGAAACCCTGCGCGGCAAGGCCGTGCAGGTGTGGCTGGAACAGGACCAGATCAAGATCGCTGCGCTGGACTGACGCAGCACCTCAAACAGAATCATCAGGAGAAGTCCTTTGGCTGAAATCATCGTAGTCACCTCCGGCAAAGGCGGCGTCGGCAAGACCACTTCCAGCGCCAGCCTTGCCTGCGGCCTGGCAAAGCGTGGCAAGAAGGTGGCGGTGATCGACTTCGACGTCGGCCTGCGCAACCTCGACCTGATCATGGGTTGCGAACGCCGCGTGGTGTACGACTTCGTCAATGTCGTGCACGGCGAAGCCACCCTCAAGCAGGCCCTGATCAAGGACAAGCGCTTCGACAACCTGTTCGTGCTGGCTGCCTCGCAGACCCGCGACAAGGATGCGCTGACCCAGGAAGGCGTAGGCAAGGTCCTGAAGGACCTGGCCGCCGACGGCTTCGAGTACATCATCTGCGACTCCCCGGCAGGCATCGAGAAAGGCGCCTTCCTGGCGATGTACTTCGCCGACCGCGCAGTGGTGGTGGTGAACCCGGAAGTTTCTTCGGTACGCGACTCGGACCGCATCATCGGCCTGCTCGATTCGAAGACCCACAAGGCCGAATCCGGCCAGGACGTGCCGGCCTTCCTGCTGCTGACCCGCTACACCCCGGTGCGCGTGGAAAGCGGCGAGATGCTCAGCATCGCCGACGTCGAGGAGGTCCTTGGCCTGAAGGCGATCGGCGTGATCCCCGAATCGGGCGACGTGCTCAATGCCTCCAACAAGGGCGAGCCGGTCATCCTGGACGGCGAGTCCGCTGCCGGCCAGGCCTATGACGACGCCGTCGCGCGCATCCTCGGTGAAGAACGCCCGATGCGCTTCACCAACGTCGAGAAGAAGGGCTTCTTCAGCAAGCTGTTCGGAGGGTAAGCATGGGCCTGTTTGATTTCCTCAAAGCGAAGAAGACCACCGCCGAAACCGCCAAGAACCGCCTGCAGATCATCATCGCGCAGGAGCGCAGCCACCGTGGCGGTCCCGACTACCTGCCACTACTGCAGCGCGAGCTGCTGGAAGTGATCAAGAAGTACGTGAACATCGACGTCGATGCAGTGAAGGTAGACCTGGTCAAGGATGGCCAGCACGACGTGCTGGACATCTCCGTGGCGCTGCCTGAAGGCCCGGACAAACCCTGACCCCTGCCCCGCCCGTGCCTGCATGGGCGGGGCTGCCTGACCCGCATGACTGATACCACGCCCGAACCGAACGTTACCCGCGTCGGCGACATCGCCTTCGCCGATGCCCAGCGCCTGCTCGCGGCACATGAGCTGCGCCTGCACCGCGTTGCGGCCGGCGAGCCGATCCCGGGCAGTTATTGGGGCGAGCCCGAGGCCGGCATCATCGCCAGCGACGTGTACGTGCGCGATGACACGCCGGTGCATTCGATGCTGCACGAGGCCTGCCACCTGATCGTGCTGCCGCCGGAGCGGCGCGCGCAGGTGCATACCGACGCCACCGATTCGGTGCCCGAAGAAGATGCCACCTGCTACCTGCAGATCGTGCTGGCCGGACACCTGCCCGGTGTCGGCAGCGAGCGGCTGATGGCCGACATGGATGCGTGGGGGTACACGTATCGCTTGGGGTCGACGAAGGCGTGGTTCGAGCAGGACGCGGAAGACGCGAAAGCGTGGTTGATCGAACGCGGGTTGCCGGTGGCGTGATCCCCCGTGAACCGGGGTCAGATCCCTTTTGCACAGCAAAAGGGATCTGACCCCATCGCCCCGACCGTTGAATGATCAGCCCTGCCCTGCCAGCGCGCGCAGGGTGATGCCGACCACATACGCCAGATAGGTGCCGGTGGCATACCCCATCGTGCCCAGCAGCACGCCCACCGGCGCCAGCGCCGGATGGAACGCGGCGGCCACCACCGGCGCCGAGGCCGGGCCACCGATGTTCGACTGCGAACCGATGGCGAAGTAGAAGAACGGCACCTTCAGCAGCTTGCCCAGGCACCACAGCAGCACGATGTGCACGCTGATCCAGATGAGGCCGAGCAGGAACAGCCACGGGCGGTCCAGCAACGCAAGCAGATCCATCTGCATGCCGATGCAGGCGATCAGGAAGTACAGCAGCAGCGAACCCAGGCGCGAGGCGCCCGCGCCCTCCAGCGTACGTGCACGGGTGAAGCTCAGGCCCAGGCCGAGCGTGGTCGACAGCACCACCACCCACACGAACGGCGCGTCCAGGCTGAACTGCGATGCCCAGCTGACATTGACCTTGAACCAGGCCGCCAGCGGCGCGCCGATGGCGTGGGCAAGACCGACGCCACCGAAGGCCACGGCCACGATCAGCATCAGGTCGGTCAGGCTGGGAATACGCTCGTGCTCGGCCTGGAAGCGTGCGATGCGCTCCTTCAGCTCGTCGATGGCGGAGGTATCGGCACCGCTGCGTGCATCGATCTTCGCCGCGCGCCCGGCCAGGAAGATCAACGCCGCCATCCACACGTAGCCAACCCCCACATCGACCACCGCGAACTGGCCGAAGGTGGTCGCGTTGACATCGAACACTTCGCGCATGGCCAGCATGTTGGCACCGCCGCCGATCCAGCTGCCGGCCAGTGCCGCCATGCCGGCCCAGGTGTCGCCGGCGACGGTATCGGGATGGATCGCACGCATCACCAGGAACGCCACCACCGCACCCAGCATGATGCTGGCCGAGGCCCCCAGGTACATCAGCACCAGCTTCGGCCCCAGCCGCAGGATGCCCTTGATGTCCACCGCCAGGGTCAGCAGGATCAGCGCCGCCGGCAGCAGGATGTCACGCGCGATGGGGTTGTACAGCCTGGTGTTCTGCCCGTCGATCAGGCCGAACGTGTTGTAGATGCCCGGCAGCAGATAACACAGCAGCAGCGCCGGCACGAAGGTATAGACGCGCTTCCACAGGCCCTGCTCGCGCGAGGCGGTCCAGAACACGGCGCCAAGAGTGGCGGCGATCAGGCCGAAGACGACGATGTCGTTCTGGATCAGGGCAGTCGAGGGCATGCAGGCGCTCTTGTTCGGGGTCGGATCCCTTTCGCCATGCGAAAGGGCTCTGCCCCCAGGGACGGTCGATGGCGGGGTCAGAGCCCCTCCGCCGTGCGGAAGGAATCCGACCCCTCGGCGCTACATCAGTTGCCGATGTGCTGCTTCAGCCAGGCGTTGACGGTGTCGTGCCAGAGGATGCTGTTGTTCGGCTTCAGCACCCAGTGGTTTTCATCCGGGAAGTACAGGAACTTCGATTCGATGCCCTGGCGCTGGGCGGCGGTGAACGCGGCCAGGCCCTGCTCGACCGGAATGCGGAAGTCCTGCTGGCCGTGGATCACCAGGATCGGCTTCTTCCAGTCAGCCACGTGGTTGACCGGATTGAACTTCTCATAGTTCGCCGCCTTCTGGTAAGGGGTCCCGCCCTGCTCCCATTCGGTGAACCACAGCTCTTCGGTGGCGTAACCCATCATGCGCTGGTCGAACACGCCGTCATGGTTGACCAGGCACTTGAACGGGCTGTTCCAGTTGCCGGCGATCCAGTTGACCATGAAGCCACCGTAGCTGGCGCCCAGTGCGCAGGCCTTGTCACCGTTGAGGAAGTCGTACTTCTTCAGCGCCGCGCTCCAGCCCTTCTGCAGGTCTTCCAGCGGGCGGTCGCCCCAGTGCTGGCTGATCGCATCGGTGAAGGCCTGGCCGTAGCCGGTTGAGCCATGGAAGTCGATCATCACCACGGCGTAGCCCTGGCCCGCATAGGTCTGCGGGTTCCAGCGGTAGCTCCAGCCGTTGCCGAAGCTGCCCTGCGGGCCGCCGTGGATCAGGAACGCAACCGGGTACGACTTGCCTTCCTGGTAGTTGTGCGGCTTGACCACGTAACCGTGCACGGTGTCGTTGTTCCAGCCCTTGAACTCGAACTGCTCGTAGTCGCCGAAGGACACGTCCTTCAGCACCTCACCAGCAGCCGGGGTCAGCGCGCGCAACGCGCCGATCGGCTCGCCAGCGGCCGGCAGCAGGCCGACCAGCACCTGGTCGTTGCTCTTCAGGCTGTTGCGGGTGATCGCCACGCTGTTGCCGGCCACGTCCACAGCAGTGACGCTGCCGTCGCCGATCAGCTTGGTCGCCTTGCCGCTGGCCACGTCGATCTGGAACAGCGGGTGCTCGCCGAGGTCATCTGCCGTGGTGTAGATGCTGGCGCCGTCGGCGGACAGGGCGATGCCACCGGCCGAACGGTCCCACTGCGGCGCGATCTCGCGCGCCTTGCCGCTGGCCAGGTCCATCGCCATCAGGCCGAAACGGTCGGCTTCAAAGCCGGGGCGCTTCATCGCGCGGTAGAACAGGGTCTTGCCGTCGGCGCTGAACACCGGGCCGGCATCCCACGCCGGGTTGGACGCGGTCAGGTTGACCGGCGCCTGCTTGCCCGCAGCATCGAAGCGGTACAGGTCGAAGTTGGTCGACCACGGCTCCTGCTTGCCGGCCACGCGGATGCTGGCGACCACGCTGCTGCCATCCGGCGACCAGGTGAAATCGTCATTGCCACCGAACGGCTTGGACGGAGCGTCGCCGTCGATGGTCGCGCTCAGCGCCGAAGCGCCCTTGACTGCACCGGCCTTGGCCGCCGGCAACGGCGCGACGAACAGGGTGTTGCGGCGGCCGTCGTTCCAGGTATCCCAGTGGCGCACGAACAGCGAATCGAAGACCTTGCCGCTGGCCTTGGCGCCTTCCACGTCCTTCAGCTTCTTTTCGGTGCAGGCCAGGTCCGAGGCACAGGCCTGGAACACGCCAGCGCTGAACAGCACGCGGTCGTCCTGCGGCGACACGTGGTAGCTGTCCACGTCCACCGGGAAATCGGTCAGCTGGCGCGGGGCGCCGCCGCTGATCGGCTGTGCGTACAGCTGCTGGCTGCCGTTCTTGGCGCTGAGGAAGTACACGGTCTGGCCATCGGCCGACAGCGATGCGGAGTTGACGTTCCAGCCAGCCGGCGTGATCTGCTTCGGCGGTGCCGCGTCGCGGGTGCGCAGGTTGCGCGCGAACAGTGCGGTGCTGGCCTTGAGGTTGGCATCGGTGCTGCGCTTGGCGAACACCACGGTGCCGCCGTCGGCGGTCAATACCGGCGCGGAGACGCGGTCCATCGCCACCATGTCGCGGACTTCCAGGCCACGGGCAGCGGCGACGCTGGGCAGGGCAGCCAGCAGGCTCAGTGGCAGCAGGGCATGACGCAGTTTCATCGGGGTCTCCGCAGGACGGCAAAAGACCGATGGTAGGCCTGCGCGACCGGGGCTGCCAAGGCCATCGGTCATGGCTGCCTGCGGGGGTTGGCTCCGCCGCCAGAAACAGCAAACCGCGCCGTAGCGCGGTTTGTGGTAGTGCCGGCCGCTGGCCGGCAACCAGGGGCATCACGGCATTCCGGGATTGCCGGCCAGCGGCCGGCACTACCCATTGAACCTGGGGTCAGAGCCCTTCCCTGCGGGAAGGGATCCGACCCCGTGGGCGTCATGCCACGGCGCGCTTGCCGGTGCGGTAGATCAGCCAACCGACCAGGAACAGCACGGCCAGGCCGATCCACTGCGCGGCCGGCAGGTGGAACGGCACGGCCAGCACGTCGGCACGGCTGCTGACCACGATCGGCACGGCGATGGCGATACCCATCAGCGCCTCACCGGTGATCAGGCCGGCAGCGAACAGCACGCCCGGCTTGTGCACGCGGTCGCGGCCTTCTTCGTCATCGGCGCGCACCTTGTGGAAGCGCTCGACCAGGTAGGAGATCAGGCCACCGAGGAAGATCGGCACCATCAGTTCCAGCGGCAGGTAGATGCCGATCGCTGCGGCCAGCACCGGCACGCGGAAACGCGAGTCGCGCGACTTCAGCCAGCTGTCGAACGCGATGATGGCGGCACCGACCACGGCACCGATACCGATGAAGGTCCACGGCAGCTCGCCGCCGAACAGGCCCTTGGCCACCGACGCCATCAGGTTGGCCTGCGGTGCGGCCAGCGCATTCGGGTGCAGCTCGGACTTGACGCCGATGCCGTAGGCGGTGGCCAGCAGGTTCAGCACCGGGGCCATGATCAGCGCGCACGAGAACGCGCCGATGCCCAACATCAGCTGCTGCTTCCACGGAGTGGCACCGACGATGTAGCCGGCCTTGAGGTCCTGCAGGTTGTCGCCACCAACGGCGGCGGCACAGCACACCACCGCGCCGATCATGATCGCGGCCACCGCGCCCAGTGGCGCACCGAAGGCACCGACCGGCTGCAGGCCGTCCTTGCCCAGCAGCAGCACCAGCACCGCCGAAGCGAACAGGATGGTGGAGATGGTGATGCCCGAGACGGGGTTGTTGGACGAACCGATCAGGCCGGCCAGGTAAGCCGATACCGAGACGAACAGGAAGCCGGCGACGATCATGATGAGGGTCATCGGGATGGACACGTGCCACTGGCCGACAATGGCCTGGTACAGCGCCAGCAGCGGCAGGGTGAACACCACCAGGGCCACCAGCATCCACTTCATCGGCAGGTCGCGCTCGGTGTGCGCCAGCGCCGGGCCACCGCTCTTGCGCGCGGCCGCAAAGCCGCTTTTGACGCCGTTGAGCAGCGACTTGCGCAGCGAGATCAGGGTCCAGATGCCACCGATCAGCATTGCGCCGACGCCCAGGTAACGCATCTTCGCGCCCCAGATGGCGAACGCCGCTTCGGTGGACGAGGCGGTGGCGATCGAGGCGGCCAGCGCCGGATCGGTGTTCATGAAGAACGCCTGGTAGATCGGAATGGCGATGTGCCAGGTCAGGATCGAGCCGGACACCACCACGATGCCGACGTTGAGGCCGACGATGTAGCCCACGCCCAGCAGTGCGGGCGACAGGTTGGTGCCGATGAAGGCGGTGACCTTGGAGCTGCCGACATAGGCCGAAGTGGCCCAGGCGTCGGGGATCAGGCGCATGCCGCTTTCCGCGGCCAGCTTGACGAAGGCACCGATCACCGCCGACAGGCCGAGGATCTTCAGGCCCGGGCCGGGGTTTTCACCGGCCTTGAGCACTTCAGCTGCCGCCTTGCCTTCCGGGAACGGAAGCGGGTCTTCGACGATCATCGAACGGCGCAGCGGCACCGAGAACAGCACGCCCAGCAGGCCGCCGAGACCGGCGATGCCCAGCACCCACCAGTACTTGAAGTCCGGCCAGTAGCCCATGATCACCAGCGCGGGGATGGTGAAGATCACACCGGCGGCGATCGACGAACCGGCCGAAGCGCCGGTCTGCACGATGTTGTTCTCAAGGATCGAACCGCCACCCAACAGGCGCAGCACGCCCATGGAAATGACCGCGGCGGGAATCGCGGTGGCGATGGTCAGGCCTGCGAACAGACCGAGGTAGGCGTTTGCGGCCGACAGCACCACCGCCAGCACGATGGCCAGGACCACCGCGCGGAAAGTGAGCTGCTTGGGCGCAGCGTCATGGTTCATGAAAGCCCCTGCTGGCAAAAAATCCCTGCCACGCTAGCGTTCAGGGGACAGCAAGTCCAGTGCGGTTGGTACCGGCTGGCAAGCCCTCGCCCGGCACTGCGCCCCAGCAGGCCCTTGGCCCCTTCAGATGTGTCGTGTTTGACCAAGTTGTGCACAGTGCACCGGTTCGTCGGAGCGGGGGTCCCTTGACCCCAATCCCCCGACGCCCCCGGCCCACCGGCCGATGCGTGCCAGGCGATGGGGTTTGCGGCTCGGCGCCTGCTTGAGTCGATTCCCGGAATCCAACACCGTGCACTGCCACCAACACATCGTCAGTAAGGAGACCGGATGGCAGACGCACCATTGATCACGATGATGCGAGGCCTCCTCGTTGCAGCGGGCGCGATGCTGTGCCTGCTGCTGGGTATCTGCAACGTCAACGCCTACAGCGGGTTCGGCACCGCGGTGATCGAGGATCGGGAAGGAATACCTTGTTTCGGCCTGCCGCCGCGGGCACTGGAATGGGTCCGATCGCCCCGTATCCTGCAAGCGGTGATGGTGTATCACCACGACACGGTGAAGGCATGGTCGTTCATGTACGACCTGACTCCCGCAGAGCCTTTGGCGCCGGGCCAGTGCATCGTCTACGGCGATCTGCCAGCCTCGGCCACGCTGCGCACTTCTCCACAGCCATTGATTCCTGCAACCTTGTATGAGGTCTACCTCAACGCTCCCACCAATGGCCCAATCAGGGGCTACACGGCGAAGTTCTGCCTGAAAGCTGCGCCTGACGGATCGACTCGGGTGATCCCCATCAGGTACGACAAGCGGACGGGTTGGAGCGCAGCTGTCTGCCAGCCCTGACGGGCTGCGCGGCAAAACGTTATGTTATATCCTGTCACGCCGGTCGAGCATCCCACGTGGCCCCTTCCCCCTCATCCCGGCTGGCCTCCATCGACCAGCTGCGCGGCACCGTGATGCTGCTGATGCTGCTCGACCACGTCCGCGAGACGTTCTTCCTGCAGCATCAGGTCAGCGATCCGATGGACGCGGCGACCGTGTCCCCTGCCCTGTTTGCCTGCCGCCTGCTGGCCCACCTGTGCGCGCCGGTGTTCGTGCTGCTGACCGGCCTGTCGGCATGGCTGTACGGCCAGCGCCACGCCGATCCGCGCCGTGCCATTGCGGCTTTCCTGCTCAAGCGCGGCCTGTTCCTGGTGGTGCTGGAACTGACCCTGGTCAACTTCGCCTGGACCTTCCAGTTCCCGCCGGACACGGTGTACCTGCAGGTGATCTGGGCGATCGGCCTGAGCATGATCGCGCTGGCCGGCCTGCTGTGGCTGCCGCGGCCGGTGCTGGCGGTGCTGGCGGTAGCGCTGGTGGTTGGCCACAACCTGTTGGATGGCGTACGCGTGCAGGGCGACGGCGCGGTGGCGGTGCTGTGGAAAGTGCTGCACCAGCGCGACTGGATCGAGGCTGGGCCGTTGAGCCTGCGCACCTCCTACCCGGTGCTGCCATGGATCGGGGTGATCGCGCTGGGCTACCTGATGGCGCCTTGGTTCGGCGTCGGCAGCGATCCGGAACAGCGGCGGCAGCGGTTGCGGTGGGCCGGGCTGGGCGCACTGGCCGCCTTCGCCCTGCTGCGCTTCGCCAACGACTATGGCGATGCACCCTGGCAGTACCAGACCAGCACGCTGCGCACGTGGATGAGCGTGTTCAACATCACCAAGTACCCGCCGTCGCTGCAGTTCCTGCTGCTGACCCTGGGCGTGGGCCTGCTGCTGTTGCGGCTGTATGAGTGGCCGCCGCTGGCGCGCGCGCTGCGGCCGCTGGCCGATATCGGCGCAGCGCCGATGTTCTTCTACCTGCTGCACCTGTACGTGCTGAAGCTGCTGTACCTGGCCGCGCTGAAGACCTGGGGCCCGACTCACGGTTGCCTGTATGCACTGGACTCGGTGGCCGGCCTGCTGCTGGTGGCCTGCGCGCTGGCGGTGGTGCTGTACCCACCGACGCGGGCATTCGCGCGGTTCAAGGCACGGCGACGCGACCTGGCCTGGTTGCGGTATCTGTAGGTCATGCACCGGGGCAGCCATCCACGCATGGCGTGGATCTACTGAAAGCGGGCGCGGGCCTATAATTCCGCGATGAATTCCACTGCTATCGCTTCCGACGACTTCCTGGGTCATCCCAAGGGCGTCTACGTCTGCTTCTTCACCGAAATGTGGGAGCGCTTCTCCTTCTACGGCATGAAGGCGCTGCTGCTGCTGTATCTCACCAAATACCACCTGTTCGGTGACAAGGCCGGGCTGGACCTGCTCGGTGCCTATGGCGGCCTGGTGTACTGCATCCCGGTATTCGGCGGCATGCTCGCCGACCGCTGGCTGGGCATGCGCCGCGCGGTGCTGTTCGGCGGCATCCTGCTGGTGCTGGGTCATCTGGGCATGGCCTTCGAAGGCCACGCGGCGTACCGGGTCAATGGTGAAGTGGTGCGCGACACCTCGGCATTGGCAGTGACCTATCTGTCGCTGGCGCTGATCATCATGGGCGTCGGCTTCCTCAAGCCGAACATCTCCACCATCGTCGGCAAGCTCTATCCGCAGGACGATCCGCGCCGCGATTCGGGCTTCTCGCTGTTCTATGCAGGCATCAACCTGGGTGCCCTGTTCTCCTCGCTGGTGTGCGGTTTCCTCGGCGAGGTCTACGGCTGGAAGTACGGTTTCGGTGCGGCCGGCATCGGCATGATTGCCGGCCTGGCGATGTTCCTGTGGGGCCAGAAATACCTGCAGGGCCATGCCGAACCGCCGCAGCCGGCCACGCTGAAGCAGAAGGTGCTGGGCCTGCCGCGCGAATGGCTGATCTACCTCTGCGCGGTGATCGGCGTGCTGCCGGTGGCCTGGCTGATGTGGGCGGCCGGCAACGGTGCCTTCGCGCTTGGTGGTGAAATCAGCCTGGCGCTGATGCTGATGCTGGTGGTGCTCGGCGGCGTGCTGGTCTGGTTCGCCTGGTTCACTGGCAGCAAGTGCACGCCGGTGCAGCGCCAGCAGATGATCGCGCTGATGGTGCTGATCTTCATGGCACTGGTGTTCTTCACGATGTACGAGCAGTCCTACGGCTCGTGGGTGACCTTTACCGACCGCCTGTTGACCAAGGACATCGTGCCGGCACTGGTGATCCGCGAGGGCTCGCCGCTGCCGTGGTCGATCCTCTCGCTGCTGCTGGCACCGCTGGGCTTCGTGGTCAGCGCGCGCCTGTCCGAACGCCGCCCCGGTTCGGCCGCGCCGCGTACGTTCTTCATCGCCATCGTCGCGCTGATGCTGGTGCTGCTGGTGCGCGACTGCCTGGTGATTCCGCAGACCGCCGGCTCGCTGACCTACCTCGGCGGCCTGTTCCTGGTGCTGCTGGCGCCAGCGTTCGCTGCGCTGTGGACGTGGATGGACCGTCGTGGCTGGGAACCGGGCAAGCCGGTGAAGTCGGCCTGGGGCCTGGTGATCGGTGCGCTGTCGTTCGTGCCGCTGGCGCTGGCCGCGCAGCACGTCGGTGCCACCGGCGAGATGGCCAGCGTGTGGTGGCTGGTACTGGCCTACTTCCTTCTGGCCAGCGGCGAGATGTGCCTGTCGCCGGTGGGCCTGTCGGCGGTCACCCAGCTGGCGGTACCGCGGGTGATGAGCCTGATGATGGGCACCTGGTTCCTCGCGACAGCCTTCTCGGAAACACTCGCCGCGCTGTTCGGCAAGCTGGCGGCGATTGACGTGCCCGAAGGCGAGACGCTGGACATGGCCGCGGCCGCCGGTGCCTATGCGCACCTGTTCTGGTTGCTGATGTGGATCGGCCTGGGCTGCGCGTTGCTGGCCTTCATCGCCGCGCCGTTGTTGAAGCGGATGATGCACGGGGTGAAATAGGGCCGATAGCGTCACCCTGCAGCGTCATTCACTATTGTCGCGCCGAAGACGACAGCGTTTTCGTACAAATTGCATGTGATGCGGCCGAAGAGGGAGGCAGGATGCGGCCTCCCTACACTCCCCCCCTTCTTTCATGCGCTCTTCCATATTGGCCCGCACTCCGCTGGCCCTGCTCATCTCGACCTGTCTGCTCACCCCGGTTCCGGCGCTCGCGGACGGTACCTCCGACTCCTGCGAGGATACCGACCAGATTCACTGCGATTCCGGCACCGGCATTTCCGGCTGGTGGTGGGGCGGCCTGGCGGCCTTGGGCCTGGGTGCTGCGGCAGCCGGTGGCGGTGGCGGTGGCGGTGGCGGTGGCGGTGGCGGCAGTGAGGGTGGCAGCGGTGGCGGTGGCGCGGTGCCGCCCGGCCAGGAAGGTGGCCAGTTCGGCAACAACCAGGTGCTGTCGGCCGCGGGCACCCAGGTGAACTGGCATCAGCCGGTCACCACCCGTGTCGCCGGCCGCGCCCGCAACGAGGGGCAACTGCAGTTGCTGGCCGGCACGCTGCACCTCGTTGGCGAAGGCGAGCTGCGCAATACCGGCGACCTGACCGTCGGAAGCGCCAGTACCCTGCGCATCGATGGCGATGCGGACCTGGACAACCATGGCGCACTACGCATCGAGGGCGCCCTCGAACTCGCCGGCGATGGAAGCCTGGAGAACTTCAGCCGGGCCGAGTTCATCGGCGCGCGCGTGCAGGCAGCAGGTGAAGCCGAGATCGACAACAACAGTGTCCTGCATGTGCGGGGTGGCCAATGGTCTTTCACCCAGGATTCGGACCTGGACAATGGCCGCAATGGCGTACTCGACATCAGCGGTACCAGCATCGCCCTGCGCGACCGTGCGGAAGTGGAGAACGAAGGCCGCATCCTGGCGCGCGACCTCGCCGCTGGCACCGCGCTGTTCGATGCAGTGACCGGGGCGTGGGGTACCGATCGCGATGCGATCGATGTGCTCGACAACCGTGGCCACATCCAGCTCGACGGCGCCAATGGCAGCGTGCTTCGCCTGGTGGCGGACAGCCATGCCAGCCATGCCGTCAACCGCAGCGGCGCCAGCATCCAGAGTTCGGCACGCAACAGCGCCCTGCTGCACGCCGAAGGCGTGCACGCCACAGTGCTCAACCAGGGCACGTTGACTGTCACCGGCGACGGCGCGGTGGCGATGCGCGGCACGCGCGGCGCGACCCTGATCAACGATGGCGTGATCAACCTGGGCACGACCACCAACAACCAGGGCCGCGGCATGGTGGCCATGCAGTCCGATGGCAGCGCAACGATGAACAACCGACGCGGTGGGGTGATCAACATCCATGCCGCCGATTCCTTCGCCTTCCAGATCGCCGCAGGCGGCAGCGGCCGGCTGATCAACAATGGCGTGGTGAACCTATACGGCCAGGGCAGTGGCCTGCATGCCGATGCTGATTCGGCCGCCGCCGACCGCCCGGGCGATGATCTTGGCTGGCAGGCGCCCCGCGGCATCGGCGGCTACACCGTTGGCACCAATGCCGATGGCAGCGCCGGCCGGCTGATGCTGCATGACGGTGGGCAGCTGCAGGACGTTGCGGTGGACACCGGCTTCACCCGCGGCACTGATGCCTCGCACGTCGTGCTGCACGATGTGGTCAGCGGTGCCGAAGGCGGCGAGCAGAACATCCGTAGCGCCAGTGTGGTCTGGCACGCGCACGCCGAACGCGATGCGCAGGGCAACGTGGATGTAACGATGCAGCGCCGAAACTACCGTGAGCTGGCCAGCGATGACCAGCAGCAGATCGCATCCGCGCTGGAAAACGCATACCGCAACGATGCGCTTTTCCACAGCCTGGAGGTGGCCGATCAGCACACATTCCAGAACGCGCTGCGGCAGCTGTCCGGCGCCAGCCTGGTGGGCAGTGCGCTGCGCGTGGGCAGCAATGCGGATGCGCTGTGGTCGCAGTTGGCGGCCCAACCGGCCGGGCAATCGCGCGCGCTGGCCTTCGGCGGCGGGCAGGCCAATGCGTATGGAGTGCGCGGCGATGGTGGCGCGATGCAGGTGGCGCTGCAACTGCGTGGCGGCCAGATTCTGCAGTTGGCCACGGCGGCACTGTCGGGTGACCTTTCCGCAGGCGGCGGGCAGGATCGGCTGCACTCGCAGTTCGCCGGTATCGGTCTGGCCCAGCAGTGGGGAGCGCTGCAGTTGCGCCACCAGCTTGGCCATGAGCAGCACCAGCTGCAGGGTCAGCGCCAGCTCGGCTGGGACCAGACCCGCGAAACCGCGCACAGCCAGCGCCGCATCGGCAGGACGATGCTGGCCACCACGCTCGACATGACGTCTTCACTGGGCAAGGTGCAGTGGCAGCCGCGCATCAAGGCCAGCGCCTTCGACCAGCGTGAAGGCGCCTTCCACGAACAGCACGCCAACGGCTTCGGCCTGGCGGTGGCCGCTGGCCGGCTGCAGGGCGTGCAGCTGGAAGTGGGCAGCGCGTTCAAGCGCTCGCTCGGCGCGCAGTGGCACCTGCAGGCCGACGTGGCAGCGAGCCGACCGATGGCACTGCGCGAGCAGGCGCGCTCTGCGCAGCTGCTGGGCGCATCGGGCAATGCCTTCACCCTGCCCGGCGTACGCCGCAGCGGCGTCGACCACAGGCTGCAGCTGGGCCTGAACTACCAGGCATCGAACCTGGGCTTCGGCGCGCAGCTGTCCAGCCTGCGCCAGTGGGGCGAACGCGATGTCCGCGCTGACCTTCAGTTCGGCTACCGCTTCCGCTGAAGTACTGGGCGACGGGCGCCTATGCGCCCGTCGCCGTCAGCTCAAGGCGCCTTGCCCTTGTCGGAAGACGTCGCGGCCGCTGCGGTACCGCCCCCCAGACTGCGTGACAGGAAGGCAAGCAATCGGCTGTAGTAGTCGCGCTGGTTGGCCTCGGCGTACAGGCCGTGTCCCTCTCGCGGGTAATACAGCGCTTCCACCGGCACACCGGCCTGTTTCAACGCCGCTTCCATGCGTTCGGTGTGCTGCACCGGCGCGCGCAGGTCTTCGCGACCGGCGGCCAGAAGCACCGGTACCTTGATGCTCGCCGCAAGATTCACCGGCGATACCGCCGCCAGCGTGGCCGGATCACCCAGCCACTCCTGCAGATAGGTCACGCCGGAGGCGCGATCCTGGATGTCGCCCCGTTTGAACATCAACGGCAGGTCGTACACCCCCACATAGCCTGCCGCGCAGCGGTACAGCCCCGGCTCGCGCACAGCGCCCATCATGGCCGAGTACGCACCGTAGCTGGCACCGTAGATGCAGATGCGTGCGCTGTCGGCGATGCCCTGGCTGATCGCCCAGCGGGTGGCGTCGGTCACATCGTCCTGCATCGCGCGGCCCCATTGCCGGGCAGCAGCCTGGGTATGTGCACGGCCGTAGTTGCCCGATCCGCGGAAGTTGATCTGCAGCACCGCGTAGCCGGCGTCGGCCAGCAACTGGTTCTCGCGTTCGAAGCTGCCGTCATCGAACACACCTATCGGACCTCCATGCGGGACCACCACCATCGGCAGATTGTGCCCATCACTGCCCTTGGGCAGGGTCAGGAAGCCATGCAGCGGCAGGCCATCCCGCGCAGCCAGGGTGACCGGGCGAACGCTGGCACCGCCATCGCGATCGAACCAGCGATGGCGGCTGGTGAGGAACGCGGCGTTGCGGGTGGCAGTGGTGTACAGGAAATAGTCGCCGGGATTGGTCGCCGAGCTCACCTTCACCAGCAGGCGCGCGTTGTCGCGGGTGCCGGTGAGCAGGCTCACGACCTGCCCGGGAAACGCCTTTTCAAGCCTGCGCTGGGTGCTGGCAGTCGGCGACTGCTCATCGAAAAAGGCGGTGCGCGTGACGGCGCCGACGAACTGGATACCCACCGGCACGCGCGTGCCGGGCTGGTAGACCACGCGGGTGGGGTCGACGGTGTCGTCCTGCAGCAGCGTACGCCGTTCTCCGCTGACCGGGTCCCAGCTGACCACCGCATCAGGGCCGCGGGCCTGCTCCACCACCAGGTAAGCCAGCCGATTGTCGGCGGAAAAGCCGATCGGGCGTTCGATGCGATGGCTGCCGCCTTCGTCGTTGACCAGGGTCCAGTGATCACGGTCCTGGCGATAGTAGAGCTTGTTGACGTTGTCGGCGGCGGCTCCGTGGGCGAAGCGCAGCTCACCTTGATTGTCGGTGGTAAACGTCGCGCGCTGCACCGGCGAGCGCGAGACCAGGACGCGGCGCCCGGTGATGACATCCATCCGTTCCAACCGCGTATTGGTGTCATTGGCAAATGGCCACAGCGAGATCAACACGTTGCGCTCGTCGGCAGCCAGGGGATCGGCCAGGAATGCAGCCACCTGCTCGGCCACCCGTCCGGTCACGAAGCCGGGCTCGTCCGGGCGCGCACGGTAACCGACCAGCAGATCACCGCGCTTGCCATTGGCATCGATGGCATACAGTTCGCCGGTCGGCCGTGGCTGGTCCAGTGGCCCCCATTTCTCGGCCAGGCCGATGAGCAGGCGGGTGTCACTCACCCAGTCGACCTCGGCTGCATGATTGTTGCGTGGCGGTCGGAAATTGCCGACCAGTTCCATCGTGTCGGTACGCAGTACCGCCACCGCGGTTGCGCCGTCCAGCGGCAAGGTCATGGCCAGGTACTCGCCGGTGGGCGAGAGCTGGATGTCATTGAACTCCGCGCGGCGCACATAACCGTCCAGCGAAACCTCCGCAGCCTCCACCCCACCCACACCGCAGATGGCCATCAATGCGGCCAGCACCCTTGCATGCTTCATGACGTTCTCCTTGAAACCGGGCATCCCCCTGCCCGGCGTCGGGTCCGCGGCGCGCGGCTCGCCTGCCTTACGGTGCCTTGTCAGCGCCTGCGGTCGTGCTGGTGCTGGCGGTGCCGCCGCCCAGGCTGCGTGACAGGAAGGCCAGCAGCCTGCTGTAGTACTCGCGCTGGTGCTCAGGCCGATGGAAACCGTGCCCTTCGGTGCGGTAATACAAACTCTCCACCGGTGAGCCGGCCGCCTTCAGCGCTGCCTCCATGCGCTCGGTATGCTTGATCGGCGCACGCGTGTCTTCGCCGCCAGCGGCCAGGAACACCGGCACTTTCAGCTGTGCGGCCAGGTTCACCGGCGAACGGCCTCCCAGGGCCTTCGGATCGCCTACCCATTCGCGCTGCCAGGCCATGGCCGAATCGCTCAACTGTGCCTCACCACTGAACATCAGCGGCAGGTCGTACACACCGACGTAGCCGGCGGCGCACTGATACAGCCCGGGTTCGCGAATCGGGCCCATCATCGCGGCATACGCACCGTAGCTGGCCCCATAGATGCAGATGCGGTTCCTGTCGGCGATGCCCTCTGCGATGGCCCAGCGGGTGGCGTCGGTCACATCGTCCTGCATGGCCGCGCCCCACTGCTTCGCACCCGCCTGGGTGAACGCGCGGCCATAGTTGGCCGAGCCACGGAAGTTGACCTGCAACACGGCATACCCTGCTGCCGCCAGCATCTGCGGCTCATTGCTGTAGCTGCCTTCATCGAATACGCCGAAGGGACCACCGTGCGGCAGCACGACCAATGGCAGATTGCGCCCTTCGCTGCCCGGCGGCAGAGTCAGGAAGCCGTGCAGCGGCAGTCCGTCGCGCGCCTTCAGCGAGAACGGACGCACGGTGGCGGCAAGTTTCGGGTCGACCCATTCGCTGCGGCTGAGCAGATGCTCGGCTGCCTTTGCGCGGGTGTCGAACAGGTAGAAATCCCCGGGATTGCTGCCCGACCACGTCTGCACCACCACCTTGCCGCCATCGCGGGTACTGGATGTGATGAACACCGGGCCGCCGAACGCCGCCTCAAGGCTGCGGTATTGACGAGCATCGGCCCCCTTCTCATCGAAGAACCGCGTGCGCGGTGCATCGCCGGCAAACAGCGCGCCCACCGGCACGCGAGTGCCCGGGCGGAAGATGATCGCGTAGGGATCGACCACGCCATCGCGCAGCACCTCGCGCCGTTCGCCGGTCTGCGGGCTCCAGCTGACGATGGCATCGGGCCCGGTGGGCTGCTGGACCTGCAGATAAGCCAGTGCGCCATCTTCGGAGAAGCCGATTGCGGTTTCTATCCGGCGGCTCAGCGACTCGTCATTGACCAGCGACCACTGCGCATTGGTCCCGGAGCGGTAGTAGAGCTTGTTGACGTTGTCCGACGCTGCGCCGTGGGCGAAGCGCACTTCACCCTGATGATCGGTAGTGAAATCGGCACGCTGCACGGGTGAACCGGACACGCGCACGCGACGCCCACTGATCACGTCAAGCCGCTCGACCCGGGTGTAGGGGTCCTCTGCGAAGGGCCATACCGCGATCAGCACATTGCGGTCGTCACCCGCCAGTTCATCGGTGAGGAAGGCCGCGACGTCCTCCACCTTCTTCGGCTGGATGCGCGTGCCCAACCCGCGCCCCTGCACGCGGTAGCCGACCAGCAGTTCCCCGCCCTTGCCATCGACGTTGACCCCGTACAGCTCACCGGTTGGCTGCGGCGTGTCGAGCGCGCCGAGCTTCTCGGCCAGGCCGACCAGCAGGCGCTCGTTGCTCACCCATTCAAAGGTGTTGGCGTGGTTCTTGTCCTGCGGGCGGAACACGCCGGCAGGCTTGCGGTCGGACGTGCGCAGGATGACCAGCGCGGTGGAATCGTCCAGCGGTACGGTGCCGGCAACGTATTCGCCGCCGGGCGAGAGCTTGACGTTCGAAAACGACTCCGGTTTCAGGTACTTCTCCAGGTCCACCCCGCCGGTACCCGCCGACGTCCCGCCCACCACCGCGCACAACAGCGCGGCAAGTACAGTCCTGCGCATCCTTCCCCCTCCCTGCCCGGACACCCTGTCCAGATTGGCCGATTCTAGGCAGGCCCGCGATGGCTCCGCCAGTGGCGGGGGCCACGGCCATGCTCAGGGCGCCTTCTCCGCATCACCGGTGGCCTGCGTTTGTGCGGTGGCTCCGCCCAGGCTGCGCGACAGGAACGCGAGCAGGCGTCCGTAGTACTCGCTGCGATGCGCCTGGGTGTAGAAGCCGTGGCCTTCGGTGCGGAAATACAGGGTTTCTACCGGGGTACCGGCCCGTTCCAGCGCAGCCTGCAGCCGCTTGCTGTGCTGGATGGGCGCACGCGCATCCTCACCACCAGCGGCCAAGAATACCGGCACCTTGATGCGCTCTGCCAACGCAACCGGCGACACCTCACCCAGCGAGGCCGGATCGCCCAGCCACTGCTGCAGATAGGCCACGCCGGAACGGCTGTCGCCCACATCGCCACGGGTGTACATCAACGGCAGATCGTAGACGCCCACGTAGCCTGCCGCGCACTGGTACAACCCCGGCTCGCGTACCGGCCCCATCATTGCTGCGTAGGCACCGTAGCTGGCACCGTAGATGCAGATGCGTTTACTGTCAGCGATGCCCTCGGCGATGGCCCAGCGCGTTGCATCGGTCACGTCATCCTGCATGGCGCGGCCCCATTGCCGCACTGCCGCACGCATGTGGGCACGGCCGAAGTTGCCGGATCCGCGGAAGTTCACCTGCAGCACGGCATAACCGGCCGCTGCCAGCAACTGCGTCTCGTGTGCGAAACGGCCGTCGTCGTACTCGCCGATGGGGCCGCCATGCGGCAGCACCACCATCGGCAGGTCGCGGCCGGTACTGCCGTGCGGCACGGTCAGGAACCCATGCAGGTCCAGTCCGTCGCGTGCCTTCACTCTGATGGACCGCACCGATGCGGTCGTAGCCGGGTCGATCCATTCGCTGCGGGCAAGCAGGAAGTGCGCCTGTCTGCGGTCGACGTCATAAAGGTAGAACTCGCCCGGGTTGGCACCGGACCAGGTTTCCAGAAGCAGCTTTCGTCCATCACGGGTGCTGGAGGTGATGAACACCGCCCGCTGGGGGAACGCCGCCTCCAGGCTGCGGTACTGCCGCGCTTCGGCCGATGCTTCATCGAAGAAGCGGGTGCGCGGGGTATCGCCCAGGAACAGTGCGCCGACCGGCACCCTGCTGCCTGGACGGCGGATCACCCGTGCCGGATCGACCACATCGCCGCGCAGGACAACCCTGCGCTCCTGCGTGGCCGGGTTCCAGCTGACGATGGCATCGGGCCCCGTGGCCTGCTCGCTCTGCAGGTAGGCCACCTGGCCGTCGGCGGAAAAACCCAGTGGCACGTCGACGCGGCCACTGCGCTTCTCATCGTTGACCAGCATCCAATCGCCGCCACCAAAGCGGTGGTAGAGCCGGCTGCCACTGTCTGCACCGACGCCCCGCGCGAACCGGACCTGCCCCTGGCCATCGACGGTATAGGTGGCACCCGGCAGTGGCGGACGCACCAACAGGTGCTGCTTGCCGGTGGCCAACTCGAGCCGCGCGGCGTAGCCGTTGGCATCCAGGCGCGAACCGCCGACCGCGATCACCACGTGGTCATCGTCGTCAGGCAGGTCATCGCTGAGGAATGCCGCAACGGCGTCCAGGTATCTGGGCCGCAGACGAAGGCCAAGCTGGCGATAGCCGACCAGCAACTCAGGACGCCCGCTGCGGGCGTCGAGTGTCATCAATTCGCCAGTGGCCCAGGGCGCGTTGCGGGTGCCGAACTTCTGGGCCAGGCCGAACATCACCTGTTCGTCGTTGACCCAGTGCATGTCGATGACGTGCGAATAGCGCGGCGGCCGCAGACTCGCCACGGGCGTGTCGTCGTCGGTGCGCAGGATGACCACAGCGGTGAAGCCGTCGCCGGGAACGGTTGCGGCCAGATAGTTGCCAGCCGGGGAAAGCACGACGTCCTCGAACTTGTCCGGCCGCACGAAAGCGTCCAGATCAACCGCAGCGGCGGTTCCCCACGACATCCCTGCCACGATGATGGCGGCCAACCCATACCTGCGCATCCTTCCCCCTTACGCCTGGACGCCTTGTCCCGGCTGGCCAATTCTAGGCAGGCCAGCGGCCGCGCCGCCAGTGGGCAGAAAAAACGACGGCACCGTTGCCGGTGCCGTCGTTGCCACTACCTTGGAGAGAGAGTAAGGACGTGGGTTCGGGGGGCGTGCGCCGGGTCAATGGACCCCGCGCACCGCCAGAGTGAGGGCCAGGATGCTGAGGATCACCGCGATGGTGCCGTCAAGCACGCGCCAGGTGCTGGGCTTGGTGAACAGCGGTGCCAGCAGGCGCGCGCCCAGACCCTGCGCGGTCAGCCACAGGCAGCTGGCGGTGACCACGCCGGCCGCGAAGGCCATGCGTGCATTGCCGAAGTTCTCGGCGATCGAGCCGATCACCATCATGTCCAGCCAGAAGTGCGGATTGATCAGCGAGAAGCCGACTGCCGCCATCAGCACCGCACGACGGCTGCCGTCATCGCTGTCGGCTTCGCCCATGCCACCGCCACCGGCGATCGCACGGCGTGCCGACTTCATCGCATACCAGGCCAGGAAGGCCACGCCGGTCCAGAGGACGGCGGTGGTCAGCCACGGCAGCGCCGTGGTGAGCGTGCGCAGGCCGGCCACGCTGGCGAAGATGAAGATCGCATCGATGGCCGCACAGGTGGCGACCACCGGCACGATGTGCTTGCGCAGGATGCCCTGACGCAGGATGAAGGCGCTCTGGGCGCCGACCACGGCAAACAGGCCGATGCCGGTAGCCGCACCACTGAACCAGGCACCAAGGCCGGTGCTGGCGGAGATGACCGAGAACATGGGATTCACTACCTTGTCTTGCTTGGGGGAGCGGTGCCTCGCGAAGGCGGACAGCACCGGAACGGGCGCCATTGTCGCGCCGCAACATAGAAAAGACGAGCTAAACTTACTAAACCAACATTAGCGGAGCTTAATCTCCATGCGCATCGACCATGCCCAGTTGCGGGCCCTGGCTGCGGTGATCCGCGAAGGCAGCTTCGACCGTGCCGCGCAGTCGCTCAACGTCACCCCCTCGGCCATCTCGCAGCGGGTCAAGGCACTGGAAGACCGCATCGGCCGCCTGCTGGTCAAGCGCGGCACGCCTGCGACCGCGACTGCCGAGGGCCAGTTGCTGGTGCAGCTGGCCGAGCAGACCGCCCTGCTGGAGCACGACGCGCTGCACCGCATGGGCCTGGCCGACGAGGACCTGCCGCAGGCCAGCATCCCCGTAGCGGTGAACCACGACAGCCTGGAGACCTGGTTCCCACAGGCCGCCCAGCAGTTCGCGCAGGGCACCGGCACCACCCTGGACCTGCGGGTGGAGGACCAGGACCACACCGTCGAACTGCTGCGCCAGGGCACCGTGCTGGGGGCGGTGACCACCCTGGACGAGCCGGTGCAGGGCTGCCAGATCCACGCGCTGGGCAGCATCCGCTACGCCGCCACCTGTACGCCGGAGTTCCGCGAGCAACACTTCGCCAAGGGCGTGACCGCACAGGCGCTGGCGCAGGCACCGGTGCTGGTGTTCAACCGCAAGGACGACATGCAGTCACGCTTTGCCCGGCGCATGGCCGGCGCCGACCTGCCCAGCACCGCGCCGACGTGGTGGATTCCCTCCACCCGCGCGTTCGTGCAGGCCAATCTGGGCGGGCTGGGCTGGACCATGAATCCGCTGCCGCTGGTCAAGCGCCATCTGGATGCCGGGCGCCTGGTCTACGTGCGGCAGCGCGCGTGGGAAGACGTGCCGCTGTACTGGCAGCACTGGAAGGGCGATGTGCAGACGATGGCGCTGCTGACCCGGGCGGTGCTGGACGCCGCCTCGGCGCTGGTGCAGCGCAGGCGCTGAAAAAGGGGATGGAGGGGATCAAGTCCGTCGTGGCATGAACGACTTGATCCCCTCTCCCGCCTTTTTATGCAAGCATCGGTGCAACCGACGAGGGGGCTGGCCGATGGAAACCGAACCGGTATTCCTGCATATCCGCGTGGTGATGGGGATCATCCTCGGCCTGTCCATCACCACCCTGCTGAAGGGGCTGGCGCAGATCATCGAACACCCGCAGCGGCGTGGCTGTTCGGCGCTGCACCTGTGCTGGGTGATGTGGACGCTGGTATCGCTGGTGACCTTCTGGTGGTGGGAGTTCCGCCTGGTTGAAGTGCACCGCTGGACGTTTGAAACCTATCTGTTCGTGATCACCTACAGCGCGACCTGGTTCCTGCTGTGCGCGCTGCTGTTTCCCGAAGACCTGCGCGAGTACGGAAGTTACGGCAACTACCTGATGCAGCGTCGACGCTGGATCTTCGGGGTGATCGCGATATTGACGCTTCTGGATCTTGTGGACACCGCGATCAAAGGGGGAAGTCGATGGCGGCTGCTGGGCGAGGCCTACCCACTGCATACGGCACTGATGCTCGTCGTCGCCGCACTGGGCTGGCACCTGCGCAGCACGCGTTCGCAGCTGGTGCTGGCTGCAGCGACGCTGGCCTATCAACTGGGCTACTTCGCGGCGGAGTACTTCACCATCGGCAATGAATGAAGACCGCTCCCCGCCTCCATCCAATCTCCATGCGGGCCGGCCACAATCGCGCGATTCCGTTCGACCACAGGTTTCCCCAGATGACGATCCACTACCGCGACGCCCTTCCCGATGATGCTGCTGCCTGCATCGACCTTCGCGGGCGCACCCGCGAAAATGCCTTCAGCGCCGCGCAGCTGGCGGAACTGGGCATCACCAAGGAGAGCTGGGCCGCAGGTATTGCCGGTGGAGATTCAATTGGTCGCGTCGCCTGGGAGGGCGAGCGGATGGCCGGCTACTGCTTCGCCGACCGCGAAAGCGGCGAGGTGCTGGTGCTGGCCCTGCTGCCGGAATTCGAGAACCGCGGCATCGGCCGGCAGCTGCTGCAGGACGTGGTCAGCCTGACCCGCGATGCCGGCCACACCCGCCTGTTCCTGGCCTGCTCGGCCGACCCGCGCTCGCGTTCCCATGGCTTCTATCGGCATCTGGGCTGGAAGGCGACCGGCGAGATCGACGAGGCCGGTGACGAGATTCTTGAGCTGTCATGACGCGCGGCGCCGGGAAAAGCCGCCGGGCATGGCCCGGCGCTACCGGAACTGGGCTGAACGCGCGGGCCGGATGCTGCGTTGCATCAAAATCGGACCAGAAGCGGTTAAAATCGCCACTGGAATGCTGCAAGGCGTTGTTTCTTCACGCTCTTTCCCTGCTTCTTGCGCATCCTGACCCCTTCCCCCCGCCAACGATTCCGCCCCCATGAAGAAATTTGGCAAGGCCCTACTCGCCCTGCTCGTGCTGCTGTTGCTGGTCGCCGCACTGTTCCTGTACTGGCCGCTGACCCAGCGCTCGGTGCCCGCTGCGAGCAACGACAAGCCCGTCGATGTCGTGCTGGTCGGCGCCGGCATCATGAGCATCACCCTGGCCACCTACCTGCAGGAACTGCAGCCGGACTGGAACATCCAGGTCTACGAGCGCCTCGACGGCGTCGCCGGTGAAAGCTCGGATGGCTGGAACAACGCCGGCACCGGCCACTCGGCATTCGCCGAACTGAACTACACCCCGGAACTGCCCGATGGCAGCATCGAGACCAAGCGTGCGATCGGCATCGCCGAATCGTTCGAGGTCTCGCGCCAGTTCTGGTCGCACCAGGTGAAGGAAGGCCGGCTGAGCCAGCCCAGCGACTTCATCAACCCGACCCCGCACATGAGCTTCGTCTGGGGCGATGACAACATCGCCTACCTGCACAAGCGCCAGCAGGCGCTGGTGAAGAACCCGCTGTTCTACGGCATGCAGTACTCCGAGGACCCGGCGCAGATCAAGCAGTGGGCGCCGCTGCTGATGGAAGGCCGCGACCCGAAGCAGAAGGTCGCAGCGACCTGGATGCCGCTGGGCACCGACGTCAACTTCGGCGTCATCACCCGCCAGCTGACCGCCGGCCTGCAGCACAGCCCGAACTTCGGCCTGCACCTCAACCACGAGGTCAGCGCGCTGCGGCAGAACGCGGACAAGAGCTGGAACGTGACGGTGAAGGACCTTAAGGCCGGCACCGAATCCACCACCCACGCCCGCTTCGTGTTCATCGGTGCCGGTGGCGCCGCGCTGAAGCTGCTGCAGATGTCGGGCATCCCCGAATCGAAGGACTACGCCGGCTTCCCGGTGGGCGGCCAGTTCCTCGCCTTCCAGGGCCAGGACGTGACCTCGCGCCATGGCGTGAAGGCCTACGGCATGGCTGAAACCGGTTCGCCGCCGATGTCTGTGCCGCACCTGGACGCGCGCAAGCTGGACGGCAAGCAGGTGGTCCTGTTCGGGCCGTTCGCGCTGTACAGCACCAAGTTCCTCAAGCACGGCTCGTGGTGGGACCTGTATTCGTCGGTCAACCACAACAACGTCGGCCCGATGCTGGAAGTGGGCAAGGACAACCTGGACCTGGTGCAGTACCTGATGAGCCAGGCACGCCTGAACGACGCTGATCGCCAGGCCGAACTGGTCAAGTACTTCCCCAATGCCAAGCCGGGCGACTGGAAGCTGGTCACCGCTGGCCAGCGCGTGCAGATCATCAAGCGTGATCCGCTGAAGGGCGCGGTGCTGCAGTTCGGTACCGAGATCGTGACCGACAAGGACCACACCCTCGCTGCGCTGCTGGGTGCCTCGCCGGGCGCTTCGACCTCGCCGCCGATCATGCTGGACCTGATGGCCAAGGCCTTCCCGGAACAGATGAAGGCCGGGTGGGAAGCCCGCCTGCGCGAGATCGTTCCCTCGTACGGCCGCAAGCTCAACGAGAGTGCCGCGCTGACCAACGAGATCCGCACGCTGACCAGCCAGACCCTGCACCTGCCCTACCTGGAGGTTCCGGCGGAAGCAGGTACGACGCCGGCACTGGCGCCGACGGTCGCGCCGGCCGCGGCGCCGGCCAAGGAAAAGCGCAACGCCAACGAGGAACTGCAGGCGCTGTAAGCCTGCGGTTTGCGTATGCATACGACGGCCACCTTCGGGTGGCCGTCTGCGTTTGTGCGGTTGAGGGTCGGATCACTCCCGCACGGGAGGGCTCTGACCCGCGCTTGAGCGCCGAGGGCGGAGTCAGAGCCCGTTGCTTGGGCAACGGGATCCGACCCCGCTTCAGCCCCTGCCAGGCGCCGACAAACCCCTGCGCAACGGCGCGAATTGTAATGTTGTTAAGAATTATTTACATTTGCATCCTGCGCAGTGACCGCGCCACTCCCAGATGGACCCGATGTGCCCGAAGCCGCCGCCCCGGGTGCTGGACGACTGTTGCCGCCCCTTCCCCGCCTTCACGCTTCGAGCCCGCCATGTCCCTGACTCTCCGTACCCGCCTGCCCCGCCGTGCGCTGCTGCCCGCTGCCCTGCTGTCCTGCCTCACCCTGGCTGCGCCGTCGGCGTTTGCCGATGCTGATGCCGCTGCCGATGCGGCCGACGCCAAGACCCTGGATCGGGTCAGCGTGCGCGCCGAGCAGTCCGCGCCGCCGTCCAGCACCACCCGCCTGCCGATCACCCTGCAGGAAACGCCGCAGTCGTCCACGGTGATCGGCCTGCAGCGCCTGCAGGACGAATCGTTGTTCAGCCTCAACGATGTGATGCGCTATGTCACCGGCGTCAGCGTGTCCTTCTATGACACCCAGCGCCCGCTGTACTACGCGCGCGGCTTTGCCATCACCGATTTCCAGGTGGACGGCATTCCCACCTACAGCGGCTCGACCAACCAGGAATACGACACCGCTTTCTACGACCGGGTGGAAGTGATCCGCGGCGCCAACGGCCTGCTCAGCGGCGCGGGTGTGCCGTCGGCCACGGTGAACCTGCTGCGCAAGCGCCCGGGCAAGGAGTTCGACGCTTCGTTCTCGGTCAGTGCCGGCAGCTGGGACTACCGCCGCATGGAGGCGGACGTGACCGCACCACTGACCGCCGACGGCCGCTTCCGCAGCCGCGTGGTCGCCGCCTACACCGATCGCGATTTCTATTACGACCGCTACAAAGAGAACAAGATGGCCGGCATGGCCGTGTTGGAAGGTGATGTGACCGACAGCACCACGGTGACCGTCGGCTACCAGACCCAGGACAACAACCCGGTGGGTTCGACCTGGGGCACCGTGCCGTTCTTCGACAGCCAGGGCAACTTCGCCCATCTGCCGCGCTCGACCAACCTGGCACCGAAGTGGAGCTACTGGCAGCGCGAGACCAGCACGGTATTCGCCAACCTGGAACAGCGCTTCGGTGAGAACTGGCTGCTGAAGATCAACACCGCCTACACCCGTGGCAACGTGCAGAACATGCGCCTGTACGGCACCGGCAATCCCGACCCGGTGACCGGCGCGGGCATCTACCTGCGCACCGCCGCCGGCGATTCGGAAGACACCCGCCGCAACGTCGACGCCTACCTGACCGGCACCTTCAGCCTGTGGGGCCAGGAGCACGACGTGACCGTGGGCGCGCAATGGGCCGACCTGGAAGGCACCACCAACACCCTTGCGCTGAACTATCCGCGCGATTGGGCGACGTGTGGCCGCGAGCGCTGCTACTACATCCCCAACGTGCATACCTGGGATGGCGACATCTCCGAAGTGACGTACACCCTTACCGGCGCACGCCGCGTGGCCAAGACCACGCAGAGCGGTTTCTACCTCGCCACCCGCCTGCGCCTGGCCGATCCGCTGGCGCTGATTGCCGGCGCACGCCTGAGCCGCTGGCAGACCCAGACCCGTGCCTACAACGCCGCCGGCAGCTACACCGCTACCAGCGGCGCGTACAAGGTGAGCGATGAAGTCACCCCATACGTGGGCCTGGTGTACGACATCACCCCGAACGTGGCGGCTTATGCCAGCTACACCGAGATCTTCAACCCGCAGAACTACAAGGACCGCAACGAGAACCTGCTGGCGCCGGTGCAGGGCTCCAACCTGGAAGCGGGCCTGAAGACGCAATGGTTCGACGGTCGCCTGACCGCCAACGCGGCGGTGTTCGAAGCCAAGCAGGACAACTACGCGGTGCGCGACATGAGCGTGCCGGAAGGCTCACTCAGCGACGGCAGCTCGGCCTACATCGGCGTCAACGGCACCAAGGCGCGTGGCTGGGAAGTGGACATCAACGGCGAGATCCTGCCGGGCTGGACGGTCAATGCCGGCTATACCCACGTCAAGGTGACCCGTGCGGCCACCGACCTGCTGTACGCCAACCCGGCCGAAGACCTGCTGCAGCTCAACACCCAGCTGCAGCTGCGCGGCGCGCTGGAGCGCCTGAGCGTGGGTGCCGGCGTGCAGTGGCAGAGCAAGGTGCAGGGCTACAACATCCCCTACCCGGTGGGCGTGAGCACCACAGTGACGGTGAACCAGCCCGCGTATGCGCTGGTGCAGTTCAACGCCAACTACCGCATCAGCGACAACTGGACGGCGACGCTGAGCGTGCGCAACGCGCTGGACAAGACCTACTGGGCCAACCTGGACTACAACAACTACGGCGAGCCGCGCTTCGTGGCGGCCAGCCTGCGCTGGAAGTTCTGAGCAACCCGGAAATGGTGGGTGCCGACCGTTGGTCGGCACGCTTCTGACGCTCCGCCACGACCCACGGTCGTGGCCCACCTGAATGGGCCCGCCTTCGCGCGGGCCTTTTCTTTGCTGCGCTGCGGGTTGCACACCCCTCCATAATTATGGCGTAATTATTCCAACGCCATTCGGAAGTCCGTCGATGAACCCGAGCTGGGACACGCTGGAGCGGGGCCGCCAGGCGCGGCTGGAACGCGCCGCGCCATGGGCCAGGGGCCGCGAGGTGGCCGCCGGCGATGTCGCCGAGCTGCTGCACGCGCTGCTGGAACCGGGCGACAAGGTCTGCCTGGAAGGCAACAACCAGAAGCAGGCCGATTTCCTCGCCCAAGCGCTGGCCGACCTCGATCCGGCAAGGGTGCATGACCTGCACATGGTGCAGTCGGTGCTGTCGCTGCCCTCGCACCTGGATGTGTTCGAGCGCGGCATCGCCTCCAGGCTGGATTTCTCCTTCTCCGGGCCGCAGTCGGTACGGCTGGCCAACCTGGTGGCCGAAGGGCGCATCCAGATCGGCGCCATCCATACCTACCTGGAACTGTTCGGCCGCTACTTCATCGACCTCACCCCGCGCGTGGCACTGGTGGCAGCGCAGGCCGCCGACCGCCACGGCAATCTCTACACCGGCCCCAACACCGAAGACACGCCGGTGATCGTGGAGGCCACCGCATTCGGTGGCGGCATCGTCATCGCCCAGGTCAACGAGATCGTCGACACCCTCCCCCGCGTCGACATTCCTGCCGACTGGGTCAACTTCGTGGTGCAAGCGCCGCGCCCGAACCACATCGAACCGCTGTTCACCCGCGACCCGGCGCAGATCTCCGAGATCCAGGTGCTGATGGCGATGATGGCGATCAAGGGCATCTACGCCGAGTACGGGGTGAACCGGCTCAACCACGGCATCGGTTTCGATACCGCGGCGATCGAACTGCTGCTGCCGACCTATGCCGAATCGCTGGGGCTGAAAGGCAAGATCTGCCAGCACTGGGCGCTCAACCCACACCCGGCGCTGATTCCGGCCATCGAATCGGGCTTCGTCAAATCGGTGCACTCGTTCGGCTCGGAACTGGGCATGGAGAAATACATCGCCGCGCGCGGGGATGTGTTCTTCACCGGTGCCGATGGTTCGATGCGCTCCAACCGCGCGTTCTCGCAGACCGCAGGGCTGTATGCCTGCGACATGTTCATCGGTTCCACCCTGCAGATCGATCTGCAGGGCAACAGCTCCACCGCAACGCGTGACCGTATAGCCGGCTTTGGGGGTGCGCCCAACATGGGCTCGGATGCACGTGGCCGTCGCCATGCCAGCGACGCCTGGATCAAGGCCGGCCAGCAGGCCGCGCGACCGGGCGAGATGCCGCGTGGGCGCAAGCTGGTGGTGCAGATGGTGGAAACCTTCCGCGAGCACATGGCGCCGGCCTTCGTCGATCGCCTCGATGCCTGGGAACTGGCCGAACGCGCGAGCATGCCGCTGCCGCCGGTGATGATCTACGGCGACGACGTCAGCCATGTGCTGACCGAGGAAGGCATCGCCAACCTGCTGCTGTGCCGCAGCCCGGAAGAACGCGAGCAGGCGATCCGCGGCGTGGCCGGCTACACCGCCGTCGGCAGGGGTCGCGACCGCGCGATGGTGGAAAACCTGCGCGACCGCGGGGTGATCCGCCGCCCGGACGATCTCGGCATCAACGTACGCGATGCCAGCCGTGATCTTCTTGCCGCGCGTTCGGTGAAAGACCTGGTGCGCTGGTCCGGCGGTCTGTACGACCCGCCGAAGCGCTTCCGCAACTGGTAAGGGGCACGCCATGGAAACCCTCGACTATCGATTCGACGGCACGACGCCCGTGCGCTTCCCCACCAATGCAGTGCTGGTGGGCGTGCTGGCCTCGGGCAACCTGGAAATCCTGCTGGAACCGGCCGACCTGGATGGTGCGATGACGGTGCGCATCATCACCGCCGCACGTGGCTTCGGCACGGTATGGCAGGCCGTGATCGCCGACTTCGCCCAGCGTCACCCCCTGCGCGATGTACGCGTGTCGATCAACGATGCCGGCGCCACACCGGCCGTGGTCAGCCTGCGCCTGGACCAGGCGGTAGAGACCCTGCGTGCCGGAGACTGGACATGACGCTCGCACAGCGCAACAGCTATTACGAAGCCGATGCCCGCGCGCGCATCGCCGGCCTGCTCGATGCCGGATCGTTCTGCGAATTTCTCGGTCCAGCCCAGCGTGCCATCAGCCCGCATCTGGCGCAGCTGGACCAACCGGCCGCCTTTGACGATGGCATCGTCGTCGGCGAAGGACGCCTGCGCGGCAAGCGCGTGCTGGTGGCCGCGCAGCAGGGTGAATTCATGGGCGGCGGCGTGGGTGAGGTGCATGGCGCCAAGTTGACCGGCCTGCTGCGCCGCGCGGCAGACACCCATCCCGACGGCGTGCTGCTGCTGCTCGATACCGGCGGTGTGCGCCTGCATGAAGCCAACGCCGGCCTGATCGCCATTTCCGAAATCATGCGCGCCACCCTGGGCGCGCGGGCCGCCGGCGTACCGGTAGTTGCGCTGATCGGCAGTGGCAACGGCGCCTTCGGCGGCATGGGTATCGTCGCCCGCTGCTGCAGCACCGTGATCATGTCCGAAGAAGGACGGCTGTCGCTGTCCGGCCCGGAAGTGATCGAGACCGTGCGCGGCGTGGAGGAGTTCGATTCGCGCGACCGCGCATTGGTGTGGCGGGTGACCGGTGGCAAGCACCGCTACCTGATCGACCAGGCGCAGGTGCTGGTGCCCGATGCGATCGGCGCGTTTGCGCAGGCGGCCTTTGATGCGCTGCAGCCAGACACCGCAAGCACCGACACCGACGCGGCGCTGGCCGCGCTGCAGGCACGCCACGCCGGATTGAAAGCGCGCGTGGCGGCGTGGGGCGACTGCAACGATGGACTTCAGATCTGGGCACGCCAGGGCATTGCTGACCCAGAACGCCTGGCGCTGCTGGAAACCGATGCCTTCCTTGCCGCCACCGCACACCGGAGCCTGCCATGAGCCTGCCATTGAATACACTGCTGGATGCGCTGTTCCCGCGTGGCCATGCAGTCGCGGTGAACGATTCGGTACTGACCGGAACGGCAACCACCGACGACGGCGAGGTGACCGTGATCGGCACCACCGACAGGATCGAAGTGGGCGTGGATCACGCCCTGGTGCTGGCTGATACCGTGCTGGCCAGCACCGCTGCACATCCGCAGCGTCCGATCGTGATGCTGGTCGATACCGCCGGCCAGCGGCTGGCGCGCCGCGATGAGCTGCTGGGCATCAACGGCTACTTCGCCCACCTCGCACAGACCCTGGACCTGGCCCGCCGTCGTGGTGCGCGCCTGGTCACGCTGGTCTACGGCGAATCGGTCAGCGGTGGCTTCCTGTCGTTCGGGCTGATGGCCGACCACATCCATGCCCTGCCCGATGCGCAGGTGCGGGTGATGGACCTGCGCGCGATGGCACGGGTGACCAAGCAGCCGTTGGAAAAACTGCAGGCGCTGAGCCTGACCTCGCCGGTGTTCGCACCGGGCGTGGAGAACTATGTGGCGATGGGCGCAGTGCAAACGCTGTGGGACGGCGATCTGGCACATCACCTGCTGGAAGCACTACGTGCACCCGTCGACGGTGACCATCGCGCGGCGCTGGGCGCCGAACGCGGTGGCCGTACGCTGGCTGCGCAGGTGGCCACCGCTGTGAGCCACGGCAATGCCTGAGCGGCCGGCCCGGCACACGCTGGTCTGGCTGTCGGCCGATGCCGATTGGCGGGCCGACGTGGCCACGTACGAGCCGCGCCTTGCCGCATGGCTGGCGCAGGACCTGCCTGCGGTGGTGGCGCGTCGTGCCGCGGATGATGCCGATCCGCGCCTGCGACTGGGCATTCCATTGCCACCGACCGAAGGCAAGCAGCGCCTGTCGTTGCGCGTGCCGTTGCGCGACGTTGCTCGCATGCACGCGCCGCCGGCATTGAGTGAGCTGCTGGCAGCGGGCGACGCCGTTGTTCCACAGGCGTGGCGGGAATCACTTCACGACCTGCAGTCACTGGCCCCGGCCCGGGTGTTCGGCGCCTTCGCCTGGCAATGGCTGACCGCCCTGCCCTACGTGCATGAGCGTTCGGACATCGACCTGCTATGGCAGGTGACCGATGCTGCGCAGACCGAGGCGCTGATCGCGCAGTTGCTGGCATGGGAGACCCGCCATCCGCATCGTCTCGATGGCGAACTGTGCCTGCCCGATGGTGGCGCGGTGAACTGGCGCGAACTTGCCGGCCGCAGTCGGCAGGTGCTGGTGAAACGTCTGGACGGAGCCGCACTGGAAGCGCGCGATGCGCTGTTTGCCACGCGCGAGGCGATCGCATGATTGCCGCCCGCAAGCAGTTGCCTGCACACGGCACGGTGATCGACAGCGCTCGCCTGGGACGGCTGGCCATTGCCAGCCTGCACGCCGAGCTGGCGTGCGCCCCCAAGCCTGGCCTGGTCACGCCGTTCGACAGCGGCAGCCATGACGACATGGATGCCGGTACCTTCCTGCGCAGTCTGTTCGCCCTGCGCCACTACTTCACTGCGGTGGCCAGGGCCGGTGCCGCGGGTGCCCCCTTCACGGTGCTGCGCGATCACGGTATTGCCGCTGAAGCGGCCATGCTGGCCGCCACCGCCGGCATCAACACCCATCGCGGTGCGATCTTCAGCCTTGGCCTGCTGGTGGCCGCCGCTGCTGAGCGCAGGCGTGTGCATGGCCAGGCCGCATCTGCCGCGCAGGTGTGTCTGGCGGTCCAGCAATGGAAAGACGCGCTCATCGCTGCGCCACTGGACCCACACAGCCCGGGACAGCGCGCGCGCGCGCGGCACAGCGTCTGCGGCGTACGCGAACAGGCTGCCGCCGGCTACCCGGTGTTGCGCGAGCTGGCCCTGCCTGCCATGCGCCACGCACTGGACAGCGGACTGCCGCGCGATGCCGCGCTGTGCCACACGCTGATGCAGCTGGTGGCACAGGTGGACGATCTGAACCTGCTGCACCGTGGTGGCGCCGAGGGCCTGCGTTGGGCACAGCAACAAGCGAGCGCATTCCTTTCCTCGGGCGGCGCCTTCGCGCCGGACTGGCGTATGCGCCTGCAGTCCATCGGCGATGCCTTCGTGATGCGTCGGCTCAGCCCAGGTGGCAGTGCCGATCTGCTGGCCTGCGCCTGGTTCCTGCTGCAGCAGGAGGATGCATGAGCCTGGCCCTGCTCTGCCCCGGACAAGGTGCGCAGCATCCGGCGATGTTCGACCGCGTGCGTGGCATCGCCGCTGCACGCGCGGTACTGGATGCGGCGGGCGATGTGCTGGAACGCGACGTGTTCGCTGCCGCAGCCGCCGACGACCGCTTCGACAACGCGCAGGCGCAACCGCTGCTGTGCGCCGCCAGCATTGCGCAATGGCATGTCCTCCGCGACACCCTGCCGAGCCCGATCGTGCTGGCCGGGTACAGCATCGGCGAACTGGCGGCGCACGCCATCGCCGGCAGTTTCGACGCCAGCACCTGCCTTTCGCTGTCGGCCCAGCGCGCGCGCCTGATGGATGCTGCCAGTCCCGCCGGTGCGGGCATGCAGGCGATCCTCGGCCTGGATCGACAGACGCTGCAGCCGCTGTGCGACACGCACGGCGCGCACGTGGCCATCGCCAACGGCGCAGATCATTTCATCATCGGCGGCACGCAGCAGGCACTGAATGCTCTGGCCGCTGCCGCGCACGCACAGGGCGCGGAGGTCCGCCCGTTGCCGGTGCATGTGCCGGCACACACGCCACTGCTGTCGGCGGCAGTCGAACCGTTTGCTGCTGCGCTGCAGGCCACCACCCTGCATGCCCCTTGCCTGCCGCTGTTGGCTGGCATCGATGCACGACCGGTGCGCGACACCACGACGACGGTGCATACGCTGTCCGCGCAGCTGGCGCAGACCATCGAATGGGCACAGGTGATGCGCCAGGCCTTCGAGCGCGGCGCGCGGGTGTTCCTGCAGCTGGGCCCGGGCAACGCACTGGCACGCATGATCGCGCCGGCCTATCCATGCTGCGAGGTACGCGCCATCGAGGAATTCCAGAGCCTGGACGGCGCGGCGGCGTGGGTCCGCAGCGCGCTGCAACGGCTGCGGTAACGGGTTTGAGCAGTAGCGGGTTTGAGCAGTACGTAACGCGCAGTACGTAACAGGCCATACCCCGGGATGGCGGGCTTCCATCCGTGCAGTACGCGAATCAGGTGTCTGGGAGGGCGCATGACTCCACAAATTGCAACGATCATCGGTCTGGTGATCATGTTCATCGTCGCCACCGCGATGCCGATCAACATGGGTGCCGTCGCCTTCGCGCTGGCCTTCATCGTCGGCGGTCTCTGGGTCGACATGGGGGGCAAGGAAGTCCTCGCTGGCTTCCCGGGTGACCTGTTCCTGACCCTGGTCGGCATCACCTACCTGTTCGCCATCGCGCAGAAGAACGGCACCATCGACCTGCTGGTGCACTGGGCGGTGAAAGCGGTACGCGGCCATATCGTCGCCATCCCGTGGGTGATGTTCGTGATCACCGCCGTGCTGACCGCCTTCGGTGCGCTGGGCCCGGCCGCGGTGGCGATCATCGGCCCGGTCGCGCTGCGCTTTGCCATGCAGTACAACATCAACCCATTGATGATGGGCCTGCTGGTGATCCACGGTGCGCAGGCCGGCGGATTCTCGCCGATCAGCGTGTACGGCAGCATCACCAACGGCGTGGTGCAGAAGGCCGGGCTGGAAGTCACCGAGATGGCCGTGTTCCTGACCAGCCTCGGCTTCAACTTCATGATGGCCACGATCTGCTTCTTCGCCTTCGGCGGCATCGCGCTGCTGCGTCGCGGTTCGATCACTGCGGCGGGCACGGTCGGCACCGCGGAACTGGCGATGGCCGGTGGTCCGCAGGCCTCATCGCGGCAGTTCGCCATTGAAGGCCACGGTGCGTTGGTCGCGGCCGGTGGTGGCACCCTGTCCAACGACCCGGTGGCACTGGATGCGGTGGGCCTGACCCGCGAGCGGCTGTTCACCCTGATCGGCCTGCTCGGCCTGGGCGTGGCCGCGCTGATCTACAACCTCAACGTCGGCCTGGTCTCGATCACCGTTGCGGTGGTGCTGGCACTGCTGTCGCCGCAGAGCCAGAAGGGTGCGGTGGATGGCATCAGCTGGTCCACCGTGCTGCTGATCTGCGGCGTGGTCACCTACATCGGCGTGCTGGAACATGCCGGTGCCGTGGACTTCATCGGCCACGGTGTTTCCAGCATCGGCATCCCGCTGCTGGGCGCACTGCTGGTCTGCTACGTGGGTGGCATCGTCTCCGCGTTCGCCTCGTCGGCAGCGGTGCTGGGTGCCACCATTCCGCTGGCGGTGCCGTTCCTGATGCAGGGCCATCTCAGCGCCGCTGGCGTGATCTGCGCGCTGGCCGTGTCCTCCACCATCGTCGATGTCAGTCCGTTCTCGACCAACGGCGCACTGGTAGTGGCCTCGGCCGCGAAGGAAGAACGCGAAACGCTGTTCCGCCGCTTCCTGGTCTACAGCGGCCTGGTGGTGGCCTTCGGCCCGCTGCTGGCCTGGCTGGTGTTCGTGGTGCCGGGCTGGATGTAAATGCCTGCGGTAGTGCCGGTCGCTGGCCGGCAACCCATGATCGCTGGATGGCTTCATGAGGTTGCCGGCCAGCGGCCGGCACTACCTGGCGTTACACTTTCCGCATGGCCATCGCTCCCGCTCCGCGTACTCCGAAGAAGCGCGCCCCTCTGTATGAAGAGGTGGCCGAACACGTGCGCGAGCGGATCTACGACTACCGCCTGCCCCCGGGCGAATGGATCGACGAACCGGCGCTGTGCGGGGAACTGGGCATCAGCCGCACGCCGTTGCGTGAAGCGCTGAAGCTGCTCGCTGCCGAAGGCCTGGTGCAGATCGATGCGGGCCGCGGTGCGCGGGTCACCCGGCTGACGCTGGAAGACCTCAACCAGCTGTTCCCGGTGATGGCAATGCTGGAAGGCCGCTGTGCGCATGAAGCGGTCAAGCACATCGACGACGCCGGCGTGCAGCAGCTGGAAGATCTGCACGCGGCGATGGAAACGGCGGCCGCAGACGGCAACATCGCCGAGTACTACCGCAACAACTACCTCATCCACGAGACCGTGCAGCACTACGCCGGCAACCCGTGGCTGATCCGCATCACCCACGACCTGCACCGCATCCTGAAGATGCATCGCGGGCGCCAGCTGCTGGCCCCGGGGCGCACCGCGCAGTCGCTGGCCGAACACCGCGAACTGATGGAGTGCTTTCGCCAGCGCGATGCCGCGGCCGCCGAGCGCACGATGGAACGCCACCTGCTCAGCCAGGGCCAGGCCTTGGCCGCGTACGTGGCGAGCGGCGGATTGTTGAACGTGCCCGCGCCGTTGCCGACCGAAGGCGGAAGTTGAGTTCATGGGGTTGCCGGCCGCTGGCCGGCAACCTCGATAGGTCACGTCCCTGGTAGTGCCGGCCGCTGGCCGGCAACCAGGAAGCTCACGTCAATCGCCGCCGCCGCAGCTGCCGCCGTCACCCCCGCCACCGCTGTCGCCGCTGCTGCAGTCCGAGCTGCTGTAGCTGTGGTGGCTGTAGCTGTGGTGGCTGTTGCTGTCGCCGGAATAGCCGCCGGAGAAATCGGCGGCCCCCCCGCCACTGCCATCGCCCCGAGCGGGTGAGCCATCGGCGGTGGCCATCGCCATGCACACGATCGCGCCGACCAGCGGCAGCAGCCACACCACCAGCAGCTGCCCGGCGCGGCTGCTGACGGGAAGGTCGTCGCGCCCCAGCACCACGAAGCTGGCCACCAGGTTCAGCCCCAGCACCAGGGCAATCAGGACGAGGGTCACAGCCAGCATGGCGCAGCTCCTTGCGACGGGTTCGGGCCCGCAGACGATACCACTGCCGCCGGTTCGCCCTGGCTGTCATGAAGATGGGACAATGTGGGGCGCGCCGGCCTGCCCTCGGGGCCGCCGGCCCCCCTGCACCACACGGAAGAAGAAGAACAACAACATGCTGAAAGTCATTTTCGATACCGACCCGGGCGTCGACGACGCGTTGGCGCTGCTGTATCTGCACAAGCATCCGCAGATCGACCTGATCGGCGTCACCACCACCTTCGGCAATGCCTCGGTGGCGTCCACCACACACAATGCGCTGTACCTGAAGCAGGTCTGGGGTTTCACCGCCCCGATCGCGCGCGGCGCTGAAGGCCCGCTGCAGCCCGAAGCCACCCCGGAAGCCTGGCCGGTGCACATCCATGGTCACAACGGCCTGGGCAACCACCCGGTGCCGGAGACGCTGGATGTGGTTGCCGACAGCCGCCCGGCCCACCAGCTGATCATCGACCTGGTGCGCGCCCATCCGGGCGAAGTGACCCTGGTGGCGGTCGGCCGCATGACCAACCTGGCGCTGGCCCTGCAGCAGGCCCCGGACATCGCCGGACTGGTGCGTGGCGTGGTGCTGATGGGCGGTGCGTTCCACGTCAACGGCAACATCACGCCGGCGGCCGAGGCCAACATCTGGGGCGATGCCGAAGCGGCTGACATCGTCTTCACCGCCAATTGGCCGGTGACCGCCATCGGCCTGGACGTGACCACCCGCGTGGAAATGGACCGTGACGGCCTGGACAAACTGGCCGCCATCGGTGGCGCCGATGCCGAACTGGTCCGCGCCCTGTCGCAGGACTACGTCGACTTCTATCTGCAGGCCGGCCACAAGGGCATGGTCGTGCACGACTGCTGCGCCTGCATCGCCCTGACCCGCCCGGAGCTGTTCCAGTTCGAGCGCGCCAGCGTGCGCGTGGCCACCGACGGCGTCGCCCGTGGCATGACCATTCCCAAGCCGGAAGGCATGGGCTTCGGCCCCAGCGTGTGGGACGGCCAGGTGCTGCAGTCCATCGCCATCGGCGTGGATGCGGCCGCGGTGCTGGCCGACATTGGGCAGACCCTGAAGGTCTAAGCGCTCACGGCCCGCCCCGGGACACGGGGCGGGTCTTCGGCACGGTCTCCGGCAGCGTCCACAGCACCGGCAGCACCAGCACCGCCACCAGCGCGATCATCGCCCCCGGCGCCGCCGCCCAACCGCTGCGTTCCACCCACCATTGCGCCAACCACGGCGTCGCCCCGCCGAACACTGCGGTGGCCATGGTCACCCCCAGCGCCAGACCACTGACCCGGCCCTCGCCGGGGAACTGCTCAGCCGTGGCCGGTGCCGCCACCGCACTGATACCGCCGGCCACGCAGGCCAGGCTCACCGCTGCCAGCACGATGCCCAACGGCGCAGCAGAGGCCATCCAGCCGAACATCGACAACGGCAGCAGCGCCGCCAGCACCGTCAGCCCCAGCAGCAGCGGACGCCGCCCGAAGCGATCGGACAGCGCGCCACACAGCGGGGTGATCGCGATCACCGCCACCGCCGCAATCGTCGACAGCCACAGCGCATCACCTTCATCGTGTCCCTGCGCGTGCAGGAACGCCGGCACATAGGTGATGCCCACGTAGTAGGTGATCGAACCCAGTGCGGAAATCGCGAACGTGCGCGCCACGGCACCGGGATGGTTGCGCAGCACGTGCCGCAGCGGCGTGGCCGGAATGCTGCCTTCGCGCCGCTGCCGTTCGAACTCCGGCGATTCGTGCATGCCCGAACGCGCGATCAGGATCACCAGTGCCAGCGCCGCGCCGAAGAAGAACGGGATCCGCCAGCCCCAGCTGTCCAGCTGCGGCGCAGGCAGCAGCGCCACGGTGAGCGCGGAGATCGCTACTGCCAGCAACGCACCCACTTCGCTGGCCGCCGAGGCCAGCGAGGTGACCAGGCCACGTCGTCGCGCCGGCGCGCTTTCCAGCAGATAGGCGACCACGCCGGTGTATTCGCCGCCCACGGAAAAAGCCATCACGCAGCGCAGGATCAACAACAGCACACCAGCAGTCGCACCGGCGGTCGCCGCCGTCGGCAGCAACGCGGTGGCCAGCATGGCCGCGGCCATCAACGCCATTGAGGCCAGCAGCATCCAACGCCGGCCGAGCCGGTCGCCCAGGTGGCCGAAGCACAGCGCACCGAGCGGACGCATCAGGTAGGACACCGCGAAGCCGGCCAAGGTAACCAGCATCGCCTCCTGGCCGCCGCCGAAGAACACCCGCGACAGCACCGTGGCGAAGTACAGGTACAGGGTGAAGTCGTACCACTCCACCACCGTGGACAGGCCGGCCACCCACATCGAGCGCTGCCGCCCCGCGGTCATTGCGTGCTTTCCATCATGGCCGAAGGGTGTCACGGCGGCAGTGACGATGCAGTAGATCCACGCCATGCGTGGATGCCCCGGAAGGAAAGCAGTAGATCCACGCCATGCGTGGATGCTCGCTCTCCGTGGCAAACGGGGTCAGAACCCTTTGCTGTTCGCAAAGGGACCCGACCCCACTGTGTCACCGTGCCCGGCGCAGGGTGATCAACGTGATCTCCGACGGCACACCGATGCGCGCCGGGAACCCGGCCCACAGGCCGGCGCCGTTGCTCACGTACAGCGTCATGCCATCCACCGCATAGCGGCCGGAAACGAAGCCGCCGTTGGCACGCTTCACCAACTGGTCCATGCCGATGATCTGGCCGCCATGGGTGTGCCCGGAAAGCTGCAGCTTCACCCCGCGTGCAGCCGCTTCGCGCGCATTGCGTGGCCGATGGTCGAGCAGGATCACCGGCGCGGCAGGATCGGCACCGGCCAGCGCGGCCTCCAGGTCGGGCAGTGGCAAGCCATAGCGCGAGGCCACCGGGTCGGTCACCCCGGCGATGGTCAGCGCTGCATCACCACGGCGCACCTGGGTGTGGCTGTTTTCCAGCACCTGCATGTGCAGCGCGCGGAACGCCTGCATCCATTCGCTGTACTGCGCGTAGTACTCGTGGTTGCCGGTGATGGCGATCACCCCGTCCGGCGCACGCAGGTCAGCCAGCGGTGTGTAATCGTTGCGGCGCGCCTGTACCGTGCCGTCGATCAGGTCGCCGGTGATGACCACCAGATCGGGCGACAGTGCATTGCTTTCAGCCACGACCTGGCGCACCCAGTCGCCGGTGAGCAGGCGGCTGGCATGGATGTCGGTGAGCTGCAGCACGCGGTAGCCATCGAAGGCCTGCGGCAGGCCGGCAATGGCCACCTCGATCTGCCGCGGCTTGGGTATGGCCATGCCCTGGCTGACACCGAAGGCACTGAGCAGCAGCGCCAGCACCGCCGCCGACGGGCGTAGCGCTTGGCTGCGCAGTGCAGAGAGGGCACGCGGTGCGCGCACCAGGCGCGCAGCCACCAGCCCGGCATCCAGCACCAGCAGCGCCAGGGCCAGCAGCAGCACCGCAGTGGAGCCGGTGGCCAACGTGGCGATGGCCATCTTCGGAATTTCCGGCGAGGCCATCGTGCCCCAGAAGCTGGCGACAATGCGCAGCTGTACGGCAATGCCCACCAGCAGCACGGACAGCACCACCTTCAACCAGACGGGCAGGCGCAGTGGCCAGAACAGGCGCCAGGCCACATACAGGCCCATCAGAAAACCAATCGTACTCAGCACTACGACAATCCAGAACGGCAAACAGGCCCGCCATGGTGACGGCAGAAGATGGCAATGGATAGAGCCGAGCACGGGCTCGGCCCTACCGTCGTCACGCCTCCGGCAAGCGTTCCATCCGCAAACGCGTGATGCGGCGCTTTTCCATCGTCAGCACTGTGATGCGGATGCCGGCCACCTCCAGCGTGTCGTCGATGTCGGGCAGGCGCCCCAGCTGTTCCAGCACCAGCCCGGAGATGGTCATGTAGTCCGCACTGCGCGGCAGCGACACGCCGGCCAGCCGCTGCAGGTCGTCCAGGGTCAGCGCGCCGTCGGCGTCCCAGCAGGCCTCGCCCTGCGCGACCACGCCATAGCGCTCGTCCTGGGTATCGGCCAGGTCACCGGCGATGGCCGCCAGCAGGTCGTTTGCAGTCACCAGGCCTTCCACGCTGCCGTATTCGTCCACCGCCACTGCCAGCGGCACCGGGTGCCGGCGGATCAGTTCCAAGGCCTGCAACGCACTGGCGCTGGACAACACGTACTGCGGCTCGCGCAGGTTGCCTTCCAGTTGCAGTGGCCTGCCCTGCAGCAGGTCGGCCAGCAGGTCGCGGCTTTGCACCACGCCACGCAGGCTGTCCAGGTCACCCTCGCTCACCAGCATGCGCGTATGCGGCGACGCCACCAGGCGTGCGACCACGTCGTCGTCACCGCGCGCCATGTCGATCCACTGCACGTCGGCACGCACGGTCATTACGCTGGACACCGGGCGGTCAGCCAGGCCCAGCACGCTGCGGATCATCTCGTGCTCGGCCGGCTGCAGGCGTTCTTCGGTACTGCCGCGTTCATCGGCTTGTTCTTCATCGTGGCCATTGGCCTGGCGCGCACCCAGCAGGCGCAGCACTGCATCAGCGGTACGCTGGCGGAACGGCTGGCGCTGCTCGTTGCGCTCGCGGTTGAAACGTATCCACTGGTTGAACGTTTCCACCAGGATCGAGAACGCGATGGCCGCGTACAGGTAGCCCTTCGGAATCTTGTAGCCCAGGCCCTCGGCCACCAGGCTGAAACCGATCATCAGCAGGAAGCCCAGGCACAGCACCACCACGGTCGGGTGTTTGTTGACGAAGCGGGTCAGCGGCTTGCTGGCCAGCAGCATCAGCGCCATCGCGATGGTCACCGCCGCATACATCACGCCGAGGTTGTCGACCATGCCGACAGCGGTGATCACCGAGTCCAGCGAGAACACCGCATCGAGCACCACGATCTGCGCCACCACCATCGCGAAGCTGGCGTAGACCTTCTTGCCATTTTCATGATGCTCGCGGCCTTCCAGCCGCTCGTGCAGTTCCATCGTGCCCTTGAACAGCAGGAAAAGGCCGCCGCCCAGCAGGATCAGATCACGCCCGGAGAAGCTGTGCTCGAACAGGGTGACCAGCGGTTCGGTCAGTTTCATGATCCAGGCCAGCGCGGCCAGCAGCACCAGCCGCATCAGCAGCGCCAGCGCCAAGCCGATCACCCGCGCGCGGTCGCGCTGGTGCGGCGGCAGCTTGTCGGCCAGGATCGCGATGAACACCAGGTTGTCGATGCCGAGAACGATCTCCAGCACGACCAGGGTTGCAAGGCCCATCCATATCGAGGGGTCAGCCAACCATTCCATTTCAGGTCCGTTTCGTCAGTAAGGGGAAAGTGACGCGGTGCAGGCGTGCGGCGCAGCGAAGGTCAATCTGCATCCTGCGCCTGCGTGGGGTCATGCCCGAGCAGGTCGCCGGGGCTGCATTGCAGTTCGCGGCAGATCGCATCGAGCGTGGAAAAGCGGATCGCACGCGCCTTGCCGGTCTTCAGGATCGACAGGTTGGCCAAGGTGATGTCGATGCGCCCAGCCAGCTCGGACAGGGTCATGCCACGTTGCTGCAGCATGCGGTCGAGGGTGATGATGATCGCCATCAGGTCATGCTCATCAAATCACGGTGTCCAGATCGTCGCGCATCGCTGCGCCGACGGTGAACACCCGCGCCAGCACGAACAGCATCAGCACCGCGACCAGGCCGGTGATCGACATGCCACCGCCCACCTCCATCCAGGCAAAGTCCGGCCCCATCCAGCTGGCGTACAGGCCGATCACGATCGACAGCACCTCCATCGCCAGCATCAGCCAGGCCATGCGTTGCAGGCGCACGGCATTGGCATGGGTGAAGGGGCGTTCGTTGGCCGCAGACCGCAGCAGCCGCGCCAGGTGGCGCAGGAACACCAGGCACAGCACCAGCAGCGCCACGATGGCGGCCAGGCCCACGCAGAAATGCAGGAACAGATACGAACCGTGTATGGCCGCCGCCTGCGCATCGCGCACGCTGTCCAGCAGCCAGCTACGGTCGTAGGCCACCAGCGGCACTGCCAGCAGCGCGGCCAGGATGCCCAGCCAGCACATCGCGCGCACTGCCTGCACGGCGGTCTGGGCCAGGGTGAACAAGCCGCGCGCAGGAAGGGCGCGGGCGGGACGAACGGTCAAGCAGCCTCCGATGAGGAGCGGCCCTGCCGCCCCGGGGTGGATTTATCGATAAACGATATATCACATCCACAGGCTGTTGGCTGAATCGCTTCCGCTCCGGCGCCGTTACCGGGCGGGTGCGGATGCGGGCGGCGCGGCCTGTTCGCGCATCGCCTCGCCCGGCGTGGCCGAGGCCATCGCCTGCACGCCCGCTTCGGCGGCCTGCCGGGTAACCAGCCGGAAGCGCACGCGCAGCTTGCTTTCACCCGGCGTTGCCCAGCCGTACTGGATCGCCACCTGGTCACCGGACAAGGGACCGCGCGAGGGCAGCGAGCGGATCTGCAGCGGCTTCGGCGCGGCCTGCATCAGCCGCGCGAAGCCTTTCTGCACCACCGCCGGATCGGCCTTCTCGGCGTACACGGTGCAGGTGCCATCGTCGGCCCAGCTGACCGCATAACGGCCACTGGCCAACGGCACCATCCACGCCATGCCCGGCTGGCCCTGCAGCAGCGTGGCGGCCTCGGCCGGCTGCAGAGGTGTCAGCCCATTTGCATCCATCAGCGACTGCAGCCGCGCCGGTGCACCGATGTGCTGCATGCAGGCGGTGTCGAACAGTTCGCTGAAGGGATCCTGCGCCGGTGCCTTCGGCGCACGCGCGGGCTGGGCCATCACCACGATCGGCAGCAGCAGGCCAGCCATCAGCCAGGGCGCAGGGCGCATCGCAACTCCAAGGAACGGGAAACAGCGGGGAGGATGGCAAAGCCGGGAGGCAGAACGCAACGGGCATGCCCGCGCTTGACATCATCCAGCCCCAGGAAGAATATCAATTAACGAATTAGTTAACTAATCCCATGGACCGCATCTTCGAAGCCCTGGCCTCCACCGCACGCCGGCAGATCCTGGCCTACCTCAGCGCCGGCGAACTCAGCGCGGGCGAGCTGGCCGAGCGCTTCGATTTCAGCAAGCCGGCACTCTCCAGCCACCTGCGCATCCTGGAAGACGCCGGCCTGATCGAACGCGAGAAGCGCGGCCAGTTCGTGTACTTCCGGCAGGTGCCCGAGCGCCTGGCCAACACGCTGTTTTCCTGGGCTGCCGAAGTCTGTCCGGTGGGCGGCCCGCTGAAGCGCGAAGCGCGCGCACGCCGCAAGACACCCGCCCGCTGAGGAGCACTGCGATGCCCGGTTCGACCCGCACCAGCCGTTCGTTCCCGAGTATCCAGCTTCCGGCACAGGACGGCGGTGGCCCGGTGGAAGTCACCCTGATCGCGCAGCTCGGCCTCGGTGCCGGCGACGCGCTGGTGAGCGATGCCAGCCAGCGCCAGCGCCACCATCCGGCCTTCATCGATGCACTGGACGAGCCCTCCGCTCGGCTGGGCGGCATGCACCTGCAGAACGGCGATGCGTCATCGCTGTACAGCTTCATGGTGGCTGCCGGCGGCCATCCCTTCCATCGCCATGCCGGGCCGCGCATGTTCACCGCCATCGCCGGCAGTGCGGGTGCCGAACTACGGTTTGCCAGCGCATCCGATGGGCAGTTGGCGGACGATCCCTCACACTTCCTGCGGTCGCTGCGCCGTGTCCGCATCCCACCGGACTGCCTGTTCACCGTGCGCTTCGGTGGTGGCACCTGGCATCAGTTCGCCTCGAACAGTCCGGCGCACCCTGCCCTGTTCGCGCTCTCGTGCCACAGCAATGAGCTGGCCGGGGCAATGAGCGAGCAGGCGCGCGAACAGGCACAGGCCAACGCCGCAGACATCCCCAGCCTGACCGACGTGCTGCCTGCCGCGCACTGGCCCACCGCAACCACGCTGGCGGCCACGCCGTTGCTGCAGTTGTCACTGCAGGCGGCGGCACCCAGCCTGCGCGCGCGCCTGTGCGCGCAGACGCGCACGTTGCTCGGGCCGCTGCGCCGCTTCAGCCTGGAGCCACTGCGCGGGTTCGTGGAACGGGCGACGCCGGCGTACCCGGTCTGCAGCAGCGCATCGCCGCCTCCAGCGGGAATGCTTGCCAGCGCTCTGCCGCACAGTCACTACAACGACACGACCACGCTGGCGCTGCACGGCGGGCAGATCGGCCATCGCTCCGCCTCCGCACTGCTGGCCGACGTACTGGACGGATTCCTGCGCAACCCGCCAGCCGGCGTCGGCCGCTTGATGGCCCTGCGCAATCGTCTGGTTGCACCACTGCATCTGCGCACCTCGCCGCTGGGCTGTCCGGTGTCGTCACTGCTGTCCAGCGACCGCAGCCGCGTCTTCGGTGGTCGTTTCCCGGTACTGGATGCGCAGGTGGATGCGGAAGACCGGTGTGCCGAAGTGCTGCTCGGTGCCGATGACCGTCATCTGCGCTTCCGCAGCAGCGTACGCGTGCAGTTCAACGAGGACGGACAGGTCGAAATCAGTCTGGGCTCGCGCGTGCAGACGCTCAATGCGTTCGGTCGCTTCTACATGGCGATGATCGACAGCGCGCATCGGCATTACGTGGCCCCGGCCCTGCTGCGCCGCGCAGTGGAACATGCGCTGGCGCCGGAACTGGCAGCGTGGTCCGGCGCGCCAGCGCACTCCTGACCGATGGATGCAATGCACGGGGCCCTGTGTGGCCTCCGCAATCAAACCACGATTTCACCCTCGTCCTCGCCATCCCAGTAGTGCAGACGGCTGGCGTGCACATGGATCAGCACCAGCCCCGGTGTATCCACGCCCTGTTCGAACCACCGCTCCAGGTCCTTCACCCAGTGCTGGGCCATCGTGCCGCGATCGCGGATCAGCGCTGCCCTGCCCTGCACGTGCACGAACAGCGGCGGCTTGCCCAGCAGCGACTTGCTGCCGGTAAGACCCAGCGCCACGTTCGGGTCGGCGCTGATCTCGCGCACCATGTCGGTGTCTTCCATGGTGAAGAACCAGCTGTCGCCGTCGTAGTCCACATCGCCGTTGTTGCTCATCGGGCGCCCAGCAATCTGGCCACCGGCATGGGTCTGCAGCATGGTGAAATCGATGCCGGCCATCTTCTTGGCCAGTTCAGGCAGGGTGAGCGTGGTCATGGACAGTTCCTTCAACAGGTGGGCGCCCAGCCTCTGTCCAGTGCAGTGACCGAAGCGTGGATGGCTGCTGTCGGCTTCTTCACGCGGTGAGCCGGCGGCGTTCCTGCGCTCAGCGCACTCGCGCTGCAGTGACCATCCACCGTCAACGCGGATAGCGGAACACCAGATCGTCCGGATCGCTGCGCACCGCCTGCGCATCCAGCACACCACCAAGGCGAACCGCCACGGCCTGCGAGGCGCGGTTGTCCGCTGCCATGTAGCTGACCAGGGTCGGCAGGCAACGCACCACGAACGCCCAATCACGCAGCGCCGTCGCTGCCTCGCTGGCGAACCCCTGCCCTTCCTGCCCGGCATACAGCAACCAGCCCAGTTCCTGTTCCGGGAACAGCGGGCCATGGTTGATGCCAACCTGGCCGATGCACTTGCCCGTATCGCGGCGCTCGATCATCAACGCGCCGTGCCCGAACAGATGCCAGCTGGCCAGGTCGTGGCAGAACTGTCCCCACGCGGCAACCTCACCGAACGGCCCGCCCATGCCGCGCGCGCGGGGCGAGGCCAGGAATGCGGCATACACGGGGAAGTCGTCCAGGCGCTGCGCGCGAAGGCGCAGGCGGGGGGTTTCCAGCAGCGGAATGTCGATCACGCGTGTATCGGTCAGTACACGGCCAGGAAACCACAGCCGCGACGCTGTGGCTGGCCTTCAGCCGTCACCTGCACGCTGGCCGATGTATCCACGCCTTCGGCATTGCGGCAGGGCTCGCGCTTGATCTCGACGATGATCGGCTGCTTGCCCAGCTCACCGTTGAGTACCGTCAACGAACTGGGCGCACCGGCGGGCTGGCCGAGGTAGCGCAGCGTGCCGGCGCTGCTGCGGCCAGCAACGGTGAGCGTGGCATCGTGGCTTCCCTTGCCGGTGGAGGCGATCTCGATGGACCAACCGACACCGCCGCCGGTGAAGGCAGGCACCGGGCTGGCATCGACGGCGATCGACGGATGGCGGGGTGCATCGGCGATCGCATCGGCTTGCGGCGCGGCGCTGGCGCAGCCGGAGATCAACCCTGCCAGCAGCGTGTTCGTCACAACGGAACGTAGGGACATGACAGAATCCTGCGGCAGAAGGAGCGCCAGTCTAGGACGCGTTGCGTGCGACAGCGATGAATGACCGCATCAACGATGGCCACCGCCGACGCCACGCTACTGTGATGGACGCAACGGTAGCAGGCACGATTCGACGATACCGCGATATCCATATGCCCTGCTGTCATGTGTTCAATGCACAGAATGGCGAGTGGGATCACACCCCTGCCGTGACCAACCTCTCTCTTTCACTCTTCCGCTAAAAGCGCATGAAGGGAGGAAGCGCCGCACAAGGACGTGTCGCTAACAGCAGGCCCCGGAAAATCTGGCAGACCATGCGGGCCAGCGGGGAACGGAGCTCCGGCGTGGGCGCAAGTGCGGCGCTCTCTTCCACCTCGGAAACCCATCATGGACCTGCTTGCCTGGATTGCGTTCGGCTGCTACCTGCTGGCTTTCGCCGTTGTATTCCTGTTTGCCGCTGCCTACCTGAAACGTTCGGAGTTCATGCCCTACCACGGCCAGGCCGTGGGCATGCCATGGAGCAGGATCGAGCAACGCATGCAGGTGCTGCTGATGGCACTGATCAGGGTTGTGGGAGCAGCTTGGACCGCACTGGCCGGCGCAGGTGTGCTGCTGGCCTGGTTGGTGTTCTTCGGCGGTCATTTCGCGCTGCCACAACTGATTGCCTTCCAGATTTTCTGTCTGATCGCCACGCTGCCACCGGTGCTTGTCGCCTCCGGCGTACGTCGGCGCACCGGTGCACGGACGCCGGTTTCGGCCGGGGCCGCCGTGGTCGTCCTGTGCGTCATGGGCTTCCTGCTTGCCCTTTTGTCGCTGTTACAGCCTGCCTGACCTCCTTCCCTTCCAGGATCCCCAAATGAATCCTCATTCCCTGCTGTACAGCGTGATCAACGGCGATCTTCCACCCTCCAGAGCCGGCCTTCTGCTTGGCTGGCAGTTCATCAGCCATGACGCCGAGCGTGGACAGATCAACGTCGAGTTCGATGCCGGCACGGCACTGACCAACCCGATGGGCAACATCCAAGGGGGATTCCTGTCAGCGATGCTGGACGACTGCATGGGCCCGGCCATCTACGCGACGCTGCCGCCCAACCGCTTGGCAGTGACCGTAGAATCGAAGACCAGCTTTGTCAGTCCTGCACGGCCGGGACGCATCATCGGCTGGGGTGAGATTGAGCACAGCAAGGGCAGCATCGTGTTTACCCGCGGGCGCTTGACGTCGCCCAGTGGCAGGTTGCTGGCGACGGCCACCGCCACGTTCCGGGTTGGGGCCATGCGTTGGCGCGGAGTGCCCCTTCCCCAGTTGGTGGCGCGGCACATGGTGGGTCGCGTGCTGCGACGGGAACATGTCAGGAACGGGTAACACTCTCAGCGTGCCGCACGCCCACCCGTAGCCACCTGCACCCGGTCGCGGCCAAGCGATTTGGCCGCGTACATGGCCGTGTCGGCAGCACGTACCAGCGCGTGCCAGCCGATCGGGTCGAGCGTGCCCAGGGCAACACCGAAGCTGGCAGTGACCCGCAGGATGTCGCTGTTGCTCAACACGATGTCGTTGCCACGCAGTGCTACCCGCAGCGACTCGGCCAGCTGTCGGCCACTGGCCAGATCGCCGTCGGCCAGCAGCACCAGGAATTCCTCGCCGCCGTAACGGGCGACGCTGTCGTTGCGGCGCAGGTGGCTGCGCAGCAACTGCGCCACCTGCACCAGCACATCGTCACCGGCCGCATGGCCCTGCCCATCGTTGATCGATTTGAAATGATCAACGTCCAGCAGAATCACCACCGCCTGCATGCTTCCATCGGCATGCCGCTGTCGTACCAGCTCCTCCAGCGAGCGCCGGTTCAACAGGCCGGTCAGCTGATCGGTATCTGCCAGTTCGCGCAGCTCACGGGTCAATGCCGAACGCTGGTGCGACTTCGCCCGCAGTATCTCGATGGCATCGAACAGGCGCTGCATTTCCGCCATCGGGTGGGTGGCGTGCCGCTCGGCACCCGGCGTGTCCGAGGCGATCTGGATCACCTGCGCCTGCGCCTGCAGCAACGGCCGCAGGATCTGCACGTGGGCGATACGCAACGCCAGCGCAAGCAGCAGCAACGTCCCCAATGCAGTGGCGCTCAGGACAGCCAGGCGTACCGCTTCCTTGTTGCGGGCGTGCTCGAAGCGTGCGATCGAAACGCCGAGGTAGCCATCGCGCAGCGCTTCCAGCGATTGCAGGGTGGGCACGTAGCGTGTGGTGAACTCGGCCGCTGTCCAGGGTGGCGATACGCCGCGCCGGCCATCTTCGATCAGCTGTTCCACCATCGGCAGTGACTGGCCGAAGAACTGGCGACGCGCCATGTCCCAATGCCAGGACAGCGTCGGCTCGCTGCGGAACACCGATTCGTGGCTGGCGGCCAACCGCCACAGCTCCAACAGGCGGCCCTCGGTCTGCTGCGCAGCGCGCACCTGCGGCTCCCGCCATGCGCCGGGCACCGCCAGCGGTACCATCACGTTGGATGCCAAGCGGCCACCGTGCTCGCGCAGGTCGATCAGGATCTGCCCCTGCATGGCAGGAATCGCGGCTTCGCGATCGGCGGCGACCAGGTCGCTGATCTGCACCGACGTCAGCGCCTGCAGCCGGTCGTACACCGCGAACATGCTGTTGATCGCGTGCTCCACCTCCTCTGCCGAGCGCTCGCCCCTGGGCAGTGCGGCGACGCGGTCCACCGCAGCGCGCGCGGTCTGCAGCCGCCGCTGCGCTTCGTGCAGGCGCGGCGTTTCGTCCACCACCCGCGGGTCGTTCTGGAACACGCTCTGCAGGTGCTCCGTCGCCGCGTCCACCCGCAGCCGTGCGACCGCCAGCTGCGCGGCCAGTCGGCGTTGCTCCTGCACATCGGTGCTGTCGGCGCCGAGCAGGCTGTTGGCCGGTCCACGCTCGGCCGACACCAGATTGGCCAGTTCGAAGGTCTGCCGCAGTTGCTGCAAGCTGACCAGGTTGGCCTCGGCTTCGGTGTAACGCTGCGTGCCCTGCACCAGCGCGATGGCCATCAGTGGCAGCGTGCACAGCACGAACAGGCCACCGAGGATCCAGAGCCAGGTCTGCAGTCCGTTTGGCGATGCCCTGTGGCCCATCGATGTACCCCCGGCGTGCGGAGCAGTGTAGCGCTGCACCCGCGTGAAAGCGGGTCAAATCCAGCGCTGGTCCACCAGTTCGCGCTTCACGTAGGCGTAGAACACCGGCGCGGCCACCAGGCCGGGCAGCCCGAACGCCGCTTCCATCACCAGCATGGCCAGCAGCAGCTCCCAGGCGCGTGCCTGGATCTCGCCGCCGACGATGCGCGCGTTGAGGAAGTACTCCAGCTTGTGGATCACCACCAGGTACAGCAGCGCAACCACGGCCACGTAGAACGACACCGACAGTGCGACGATGGCGATGATGGTGTTGGAGATGATGTTGCCCACCACCGGCAGCAGGCCCGCCAGGAAGGTGATCAGCACCAGCGTCTTCGACAGCGGCAGGTGCACGCCGAACAGCGGCAGCACCCCCAGCAGGAAGATGGCGGTGAACACGGTGTTGAGCAGCGAGATCTTGACCTGGGCGAACACCACCTGGCGGAACGCGGTGGCCAGGCGGCCGGTGCGGCCGATCAGCTCCTGCGCCAGTGGGCCCATCTTCGGCAGCGGCAGTTCGTCGTACAGCGCGATCATCGCGCCCAGCACCATGCCGATCAGCACCCGCACCCCCACCTGCACCACCGACGTACCGGCCACGCCCAGCTGGCGCTGGTGCTCGGCGGCCCATTCGTTGACGGCCGCACGCAGCGCCGTCAGGTCTTCAGGGATGTAGGGCTGCAGCAGGGCCGGCACCTGGTGCCGGGAGGTGTTGAGGATGTCCATCAACCGCGCCAGCAACACGTCCGGGCCACCGGTCTCGTTGCGGAAGAACGAGGCCACGCCGATGCCGGCCAGCACCAGTGCACTGATGATCACCGCCGACAGCACGATCACCGCGATCGCCCGTGCCCGCCCAGGACGCAGCTTGCCTTCCACGGTGGAGGCCAGCACATGGGTCAACTGGAACACCAGCAGGCCCGACAGCAGGGTCACCACCAGGCCAAGCTTCAGTGCCAGCCACATGCCCAGCAGCATCATCAGCCAGGCGGCGATGCGTGCGGCGGGAGGCCTGGGCAGGGTCGGGATGACGAGGGACATCGGGGCACATCCTGGTGGGGTGGCCCATGGTAGTGGATTGAGGTGATGCGTCCGCGCATGCGCGCGTTCCTACGGCTCCGCTTGCCCTCAGCGTGCGGCCACCGCCCCTGCCGCACGTGCCAATGCGGCCGCCTGCTGATCACCCTTGCGCTCGCTGTAGCGATCCACCAGGTAGTCCGAACGATCCCGCGTGAGCAGCGTGAACTTGACCAGCTCCTCCATCACATCCACTACCCGGTCGTAGTACGCCGACGGTTTCATCCGCCCGTTCTCGTCGAACTCCTGCCATGCCTTGGCCACCGAAGACTGGTTGGGGATGGTCAGCATGCGCATCCATCGTCCCAGCACGCGCAGCGTGTTGACCGTGTTGAACGACTGCGAACCGCCACTGACCTGCATCACTGCCAGCGTCCTGCCCTGGGTCGGGCGCACGCTGCCGTCTTCCAGCGGCAGCCAGTCGATCTGGTTCTTGAACACGCCGGTGACCGTGCCGTGGCGCTCCGGGCTGATCCAGACCTGGCCTTCGGACCATTGCGACCACGCGCGCAGGCGCTGCACTTCAGGGTGATCGGCGCCGACGCTGTCGAGCATGGGCAACGCATGTGGATCGAACACCCGGGTCTCGCAGCCGAGGTGGCGCAGCAGATGCTCGGCCTCCAGCGCCAGCTTGCGGCTGAACGACTGTGGGCGCAGCGAGCCATACAGCAGCAGGATCCGCGGCGGGTGCGCGCGGCCGGTGCCCAGCAGGATCGGGTCGGGCTGGAGAAGCGAGGCTTCGGCCAGATGCGGGAGGGTGGGACTTGCGAGGGATTCATTCATTCGACTATTCTAGAAATATGGAAACGAAAAATGCAATCGCCGCCCTCACCGCCCTTGGCCATGCCACCCGCCTGGCCGCCTTCCGGTTGCTGGTGGAAGCCGGCCCGGCCGGCCGCATGGCCGGTGACATCGGCGGCGCCCTGCAGGTGCCGCCGGCCACGCTCAGCTTCCACCTGAAGGAGTTGCTGCAGGCCGGGCTGGTCGAGAGCGAGAGCCAGGGCCGCAACGTCTGCTACCGCGCCAACTTCAGTGCCATGACCGGCCTGATCGAGTACCTCACCCACAACTGCTGCGCAGGCTCGCCCGATCCGGCCTGCAGCCCGACGTCCCCTGATTGCGCCTGCTGACCGGAGATCCGCTTCGTGACCACTCAACGTGTCCTGTTCCTGTGCACGGGCAATTCCGCCCGCAGTGTTCTTGCCGAAGCCACGCTGCGGGCGTGGGCAGGCCATCGCTTCGAGGTGTTCAGCGCCGGCAGCCAGCCGGCCGGCGAGGTCAATCCGTTCGCCCTTGCCCAGTTGCAGGCCGAGGGCATCGCCACCGCAGGCCTGCGCAGCAAATCGTGGGACGAGTTCGCTGACGGCGCGCCCATGGACCTGGTGATCACGGTCTGCGATGCCGCGGCCGCCGAGGCGTGCCCGGTGGTGTTCGGCGACTTCGTGCGTACGCACTGGGGCCTGCCTGATCCGGCTGCCGTGGATGGCAGCGCGGAGGACAAGGCGGCTGCGTTCGTGCAGGCCCATGCCATCGTCAAGGCACGGTTGCTGGCACTGCTGGCATTGCCCGCAGCGACCTGGTCCGACCGCCGGCAGTTGAAAGACGCGCTGGATCGCATCGGTTTCGTGCAACCCGAGGATGGCGAGGCGTGAGCGCGCCGGCACCGATGGGGTTGTTCGAGCGCTACCTGACGCTGTGGGTGGCGCTGTGCATCGTGGCAGGTACCCTGCTTGGCCACGTGCTGCCGCAGCCATTTGCTGCGCTGGCGTCGGCGGAGGTGGCCAAGGTCAACCTGCCCATCGCCGTGCTGATCTGGTTGATGATCATCCCGATGCTGCTGCGGGTCGATTTCCGTGCGATGGGCCAGCTCGGCCAGCACTGGAAAGGCATCGGCGTGACGCTGCTCATCAACTGGGCGGTCAAGCCGTTCTCGATGGCACTGCTGGGCTGGTTCTTCCTGCGCCACGTGTTTGCTGATGCGCTGCCCGCCGCACAGGTCGACAGCTACATCGCCGGGTTGATCCTGCTGGCAGCCGCGCCCTGCACCGCCATGGTGTTCGTGTGGAGCAACCTGTGCCGCGGCGATGCCAACTTCACCCTCAGCCAGGTGGCGTTGAACGACGCGATCATGGTGGTGGCGTATGCACCGGTGGTGGCGCTGCTGCTGGGCCTGTCGGCGATCAGCGTGCCGTGGGACACACTGCTGCTGTCGGTGTCGCTGTACATCATCGCGCCGGTGCTGGTGGCCGCACTGTTGCGGCGCTGGCTGCTGGCCCGCAACGGGGAGGCCGGCCTGCAGTCCGCACTGCGAAAGCTGGGGCCGGTCTCGCTGCTGGCGCTGCTGCTGACGCTGGTGCTGCTGTTCGGCTTCCAGGGCGAGCAGATCGTGCGGCAGCCGCTGGTCATCGCCATCCTGGCGGTCCCGATCCTGATCCAGGTCTACTTCAACTCCGGGCTGGCCTACCTGCTGAACCGGCGCCTGGGCGTCGCCCACTGCGTGGCCGGTCCCTCGGCGCTGATCGGCGCCAGCAATTTCTTCGAACTGGCCGTGGCCACCGCCGTGGGCCTGTTCGGCGTGCATTCCGGCGCGGCGCTGGCGACCGTGGTCGGCGTGCTGATCGAAGTACCGGTGATGCTGTCGGTGGTGCGCATCGTCAATGCATCGCGCGGCTGGTACGAGCGGCGCTGAGGCAAGGACGCACCGCGCGGGTCGGCAGGCTGCCGGCGCCATCGCTCTCAACACCCACTTCACCCGTGATGGGATTCGATGGCCGGACAGGAGATCCTGCTGCAGCGCCCGGTCGGTTGGGCAAGGGCATACCGCCCTGCATGGTTGTTGATCATCCCCCGCCCTGCCCACCCTGAGGACGTTGCCGTGGACACATCACTTCACTCCCTTGCGAAGCTGGCCGCCCGCGTTCTGCTGATGCTGCTGTTCCTGGTATCCGGCCTGGGCAAGCAGTCCGACCCAGCAGCGACACAGGGCTACATGGCGGCGATGGGTCTTCCCGGCATCCTGCTGTGGCCCACCATCCTGTTCGAGATCGGCACGGCGCTGTGCATCCTGCTTGGCCTGCAGACCCGGGCAGTGGCCGCGGTGCTGGCCGCCTTCAGCCTGGTCACGGCCTTCATCTTCCACCACCAGCTCGCCGACCCGGTGCAGCAGATCATGTTCCTGAAGAATCTGGCCATCGCCGGCGGCTTCCTGCTGCTGGCCTGCAGTGGACCGGGCCGCTACAGCGTGGACGCCAGGCGCGGGAAGCCCTGAGGCGGAGAAAGCGCGGCATCATGCCGCCTCGCCGTTGCGCTCAGCTGCGTCTGGGCGCAGCCGTCGAGCCCCGCACCATCAAGCTGAACACCAGCGTCTGCTGACGTGGCACGTCGACCTGTTCGATGATGGCCAGCAGCAGGTTGACCGCGCGCTCGCCGATCTCCCGCATCGGCTGCCTGATGGTCGTCAACGGAGGCGTCAGGTAACGCGATGACGCCAGGTCGTCGAAGCCGACGATGGACAGGTCATCGGGCACGCGGATGCCCAGATCCCGGCAGGCCGCCAGCGTCCCCAGCGCCATCTGGTCGCTGAAACAGAAGATCGCGGTGGGTGCGGACGCGACCGTCAACAGCGCCGTCGCAGCCGCATGGCCGGACTCCACCGAGAAGTCACCCGGCACGATGCTGAGGTGGCGCAGACGGCCACGCGCCCTGCCAGCGGCGCGAACCCCTTCCAGCCGTTGCGTATGCAGGGGATTGTCGGGCGGCCCGCCTACCACGGCGATCCGCTCGTGCCCCAGGCCGTACAGGTGTTCCATCACCGCGCGCGCGGCGGCGGCGTTGTCGATGTGGACGCTGGGAATGCCCAGCGCGGGGTCGAACTCGCAGCCGTTGACCACCGGCGCGGCGACACCCCGTTGCTCGACGATATCGCGCGCCGTCGGCGGCAGGCGATGCCCCAGCACGATCAGGCCATCGGCCTCGTTGCGCCGGAGCATCTGCGCGTAACGCTCCTCGCGCTCGGGCAGGTTCTGGGTATCGCCCAGCAGGACGGCGTAGCCGACGGCCTGCGCCGCATCCTCCGCGCCCTGCAGGATCTGCGCGAAGAACGGGTTGGCAATGTCCGGCACAGTGACCAGGATCTTGCCGCTGCGCTGGGTCTTGAGCGTCCGGGCAACGGTGTTGGGAACATAGCCCAGCGCAGCGGCCGCCTGCTCGATGCGCGTGCGGGTGGCCGGCAGGACTTTGTCCGGCCGGGAAAGTGCTCGCGACACCGTCCCGGCAGAGACGCCGACGTGCTTTGCGATGTCGTAGATGGTGGCCATGGCGTTACCTCTTCCTTCCGCTGTGCAGTGCACAACGGGTCTTTCGAAAGCCCCTGCTAGGATAATGCAATCGATTGCATCGAGGGCGAATCATCTTGAAAACGCTCAAGGGTCCAGCGCTGTTCCTGGCGCAGTTCATCGGCGACACAGCTCCTTTTGATCGGCTGGACACGCTGGCCGGATGGGCCGCGGGGCTGGGCTATTCTGGCCTACAAGTGCCGACCAGCGCGCCCCACCTGTTCGATCTGGCCAAGGCGGCGAGCAGCCAGGCGTACTGCGACGACATCGCCGGCATGCTGGCCGGACATGGCGTGCAGATCACCGAGCTGTCCACCCACCTGCAGGGGCAGCTGGTCGCCGTCCATCCCGCCTATGACGCGCTGTTTGACGGATTCGCGCCGCCGGACAAACGCGGTGATCCTGCCGCCCGCCAGGCCTGGGCAGTGGAGCAGCTGCTGCTGGCCGCCAAGGCCAGCCAGCGCCTGGGCCTGACCGCGCATGCCACGTTCTCCGGCGCGCTGGCCTGGCCCTACTTCTATCCCTGGCCGCAACGCCCGCCTGGTCTTGTGGAAGAAGCCTTCGCCGAACTCGGTCGCCGCTGGCGCCCCATCCTGGATGCCTTCGATGCCTGCGGCGTGGACCTGTGCTTCGAGATCCACCCGGGCGAGGACCTGCATGACGGCGCGACCTTCGAGCGCTTCCTCGAGGTGGTGGACCACCATCCCCGCGCGAAGATCCTGTATGACCCCAGCCATCTGCTGCTGCAGCAGATGGACTACCTCGGCTTCATCGACCGCTACCACGCGCGCATCGGCATCTTCCACGTCAAGGACGCCGAGTACCACGCCGGTGCCAGCAGTGGCGTCTATGGCGGCTACCAGGACTGGATCGATCGTCCGGGCCGGTTCCGTTCACTCGGCGATGGGCAGATCGACTTCAAGGCGATCTTCTCGAAATTCGCGCAGTACGATTTCCCCGGCTGGGCAGTGCTGGAATGGGAGTGCTGCCTGAAGCACCCGGAAGACGGCGCGCGCGAGGGTGCTCCCTTCATCCGCGACCACATCATCCGCGTGACGGAGCGCGCCTTTGATGATTTCGCCGACAGCGGCACGGACCCGCAATCACTGCACCGCATGCTGGGAATCTGAGCCATTACCGCCCCGGGAGGGCAAGCCATGACGCACGCGATGTCGCGCTTGGGCGCGATGATGTTTCTGCAGTTCTTCATCTGGGGAGCCTGGTTCGTGACCCTCGGCACCTACCTGGTGCAGGGGCCGTTGCAGGCCAGTGCGAGCCAGGTGGCGACGGCCTTCCTCAGCCAATCGATCGGCGCCATCGTGGCCCCCTTCCTGGTCGGCCTGATCGCTGATCGCTACTTCGCGGCGCAACGCATCCTGGCGGTTCTGCACTTGGCCGGCGCGGTGCTGATGTGGCTGGCGTCCACGGCAACCGACTTCCGCATGTTCTTCGCCTGCGTCATGGGCTACATGCTGCTGTTCATGCCGACGCTGGCATTGGCCAACAGCGTGGCGATGCGCCACATGCAATCGCCCGAGAAACAGTTCCCGCTGGTGCGGGTGGCCGGCAGCGTCGGCTGGATCGTGGCGGGCGTGCTGATCGGCTGGCTGGGCTGGGAGCAGGCACACCGGCTTGAGCTGACCTTCCGGATGGCGGCGATGGCGTCGCTGGCGCTGGGCCTGTATGCGTTCACCCTGCCGCACACGCCGCCGCTGGCGCAGCAGCGCGATGCCGGGCTGGGGCAGATCCTGGGGCTGGATTCGCTGCGGCTGCTGAAGTCGCGCTCCTACCTCGTGTTCTTCCTGTCGTCCATCGCCATCTGCGTCCCGCTGGCGTTCTACTACAACTTCACCAACCCGTACCTCAATGATCTCGGTGTGCGTGGCGCAGCAGGCCTGCAGTCGCTGGGCCAGGTCTCCGAAGTCCTGCTGATGCTGGCCATGCCGTTCCTGTTCGTGCGACTGGGGGTGAAGACGATGCTGGCGGTAGGCATGGCCGCGTGGGTAGTGCGTTATGCCATGTTCGCCTTTGGCGATGCGGGCGGCGGCTTCTCGCTGCTGGTGATCGGCATCGTGCTGCACGGCATCTGCTACGACTTCTTCTTCGTCACCGGCCAGATCTACACCGATGCGCACGCCGGCCCGGCCGCGCGCAGCAGCGCGCAGGGCTTCATCACCCTGGCCACCTATGGCGTGGGCATGTTGATCGGCACATTCCTGTCCGGCGCGGTGGTGGAGCACTTCACCACGGCAGCTGGACCGGACTGGCAGCAGATCTGGCTGTTCCCCGCAGGCGTCGCGCTGATCGTGCTGATCGCCTTCCTGTTGCTGTTCCGCGACCGGCCGGTGGTCGCGGCCGCGCCTTCCACGCCCTGAGGACACCACCCGATGCCAAAGCTTGGAATCGCCATCGTCGGTACCGGCATGATCGGCGCCGTACATCGTCGCGCGGCGCTGCTGGCCGGTGCGGAGATCCGCGGCGTGGCCGCCTCGTCACCGCAACGCGCACGCGACGTGGCGCAGGCGTGGGGTGTTCCGCATGCCTACCGGGACATCGAGGACGTGGTCGCCGATCCACAGGTGCAGGTCGTGCACGTCTGCACGCCCAATCATCTGCACCGCCCCATGGCGCAGGCCGCGCTGGAAGCGGGCAAGCACGTGATCTGCGAGAAGCCGCTGGCGACCACGCTGGAGGATGCGCAGGCGCTGGCGGCACTGGCCGCCTCGAACGCCTTGGTCGCCACGGTGCCCTTCGTCTACCGCTACCACCCGGTGATCCGCGAGGCCCGCGCACGCATCGCGCAGGGCGACCTGGGGCCGCTGCACCTGATCCATGGCAGCTACCTGCAGGACTGGCTGCTGGACCCGGCCAGCAACAACTGGCGCGTGGACCCGGCATTGGGCGGCGCGTCTCGCGTGTTCGCCGACATCGGTTCGCACTGGTGCGACCTGGTGGAATGGGTCAGTGGCGAGCGCTTCGCCGAGGTCAGCGCGGCATTCGACACGGTGATCACCGAACGCAGCACCGACACCGGGCAGAGCTTCACCACAGCGGTGGCCGGTGGCGCGATGCAGGCGGTTGCGAGCGAGGACGTGGCGGCGGCGATGTTCCGGACCGGCGCCGGCACATTGGCGTCGCTGACGGTCAGCCAGGTATCGGCCGGACGCCACAATCGCCTCTGGTTCGAGATCGATGGCGCCAAAGCCAGCGTAGCCTTCAACCAGGAAGACGCCGAGCGGCTGTGGATCGGCCTGCCCGATCAGCGCGAGGAAGTCTTCGTGCGTGGGCCGGGCGGCGGCAGTGCCGAACAACGCCGGCTGTCGGTGTTGCCCGCCGGGCATGCGCAGGGCTACGGACAGTGTTTCGAGGCGTTTGTCGCCGACACCTATCGCGCCATCGAAGGCGAGCAGCCGCAGGGCCTGCCCACCTTCGAAGACGGCGTGCGCTCGGCGCTGATCGTCGACCGCGTCATTGCATCGGCCAGGACACGCGCCTGGACCACCATCGGCTGAATCCCAGGAGACTCTCTTGATGAACACCTCTGTTCGCGGAACTGCAATCCTCGCCCTGCTACTCGCTGCCCTGCCCGTCTTCGCGCACGACATCGCCCCCCCACAGAAGCCCATCGCCGTGCAGATGTACTCGCTGCGCAACGCCGGCCCGCTCGACCAGCAGTTGAAGATCGTCCATGACGCGGGCGTAGGTGCGGTGGAGACGGTGGGCACGCAGGGCGTCAGCGCCGCCGAACTCAAGCAGCTGCTGGACAGGTACGCGATCAAGGCGGTTTCGTCGCACGTGCAGTTGGCCGAGCTGCGCAAGGACCTGGATGGCGTGGTGGCCTTCAACCGGTCGATCGGCAACACCACGCTGGTGGTGCCTTACCTGGACGCGAAGGATCGGCCGACCGATGCCGCAGGCTGGACCGCGCTGGGCAAGGAACTGGGCACGATCGCCAAGCAGTTACGGGCCAAGGGCATGCGCCTGGCCTACCACAACCATGACTTCGAACTGGTCGACTTCAATGGCAGGACCGGCCTGGAACTGCTGTTTGCCGCGGCCGGGCCCGACCTGCAGACCGAGCTGGATCTTGCCTGGGTGGCACGCGCCGGCTACAACCCGGCGGTGATGCTGGGCAAGTTCCGCGGCCGGCTGTTCGCAGTCCATGCCAAGGACAACGCACCCCAAGGCCAGGCCGAAGACGAAGGCGGTTTTGCAGCGGTCGGTCAGGGCGTGCTCGACTGGAACGCGATCCTGCCGGCGGCGGCCGCTGCCGGCGTGCAGTGGTACATCGTCGAGCACGATCAGCCACGCGACCCGGCCAAGGTCATCCAGACCGGCGCGGACTACCTGCGTGAACACCTGACCGTCACCCTGCCCGCCAGCGCACAGCGCTGACGCCCGAAGGAGTCCTGATTGAAAACGATGCTGAAAGTGGCTGTGATTCTGTGCGGGGCGATGCTGGCAACCACGGCATGGTGCAAGGACGACCCTGCAGCCGGTGCAAAGCTCTACACCGCCAACTGCATGGCCTGCCATGGCGCCGATCGCGCCGGCATGCCGGGCGCGTTCCCCGCGCTCACCGACATCGGCAAGCGCCTGGATGCCGCGCAGATCAAGGACAAGATCAGGAAGGGCGGCGGATTGATGCCGCCCTTCTCCCAGCTGTCGCAACAGGAAATCGATGACATCGCCAGTTTCCTGGCGAAGTAGCAGGAAGCCGTTACAACTCGCGCACCCAGATGTTGCGGTAGCTGACCTTGGAATCATGCTCCTGCAGATAGATCGGCGCGCACGCATGTGGCGAGTACGAGGGCGCACCGATGTACTCGGTCTTGCCAGCCAGCACGGTATCGTCCTGTACCAGCACGCCGTTGTGCAGCACGGTGATGCGCGCGGGCGAGGTGAGCCCGCCACCCGGCGAGAAGCGCGGTGCCTTCCAGAGGATGTCGTAGGCCTGCCACTCGCCCGGCGCACGCGAGGCATTCACCCGCGGCATGGCCTGCTTGTAGATGGAGCCCGCTTGGCCGTTGGCATAGGTCGGGTTGTTGTAGCTGTCGAGCACCTGCAGCTCATACAGCTCCTGCAGGAAGATGCCGCTGTTGCCCCGGTTCTGGCCGTCGAAGCCCTTGGTTTCGATCGGCGTGCGCCACTCGACATGCAGCTGGATGTCGCAGAAGCGTTGCCTGGTGCGGATGCCCTTGCTGCCCGGCACCACGGTCAGCGCCCCGTCGGCCACGGTCCAAGGCACGCGTCCACCCTGCTCCGACTCCCAAGAGGAGACGTGCTTGCCATCAAACAGCACGATCGCGTCGGACGGCGCCTTGCCCGGAGGCGTAGTCACGACCGCCGGCACCGGCGCCCACACTTCGGTTTTCTTCGGATCGCGTGCAGGATCGGCAGCGGCCTGCGCGAACGCAGGTGCAGCGGCCAGCACACCGGCGGCGATCAACAGCGGCTTGATCCTCATGGCGTGGTCCATCAGCTGGTCCCCCACGCAGGCGTACCGGCAACATAGGCGAGGTCACCTTCGTAGCGCCCCGGTACCGCGACATAGCGCAGCACTTCGGTCGCGCCGACCTTCGAGGTGAAGAAGCCGAAGATGGTCAGCTGCTTGAGCATCGTGAAGTAATGCGGCATCACTTCTCCTTCCTCGGCGGTGCCGGTTTCGGTCACCTCGACTGCGTGTTTCCTGGCCTCTGCATCCAGCGCCCGCAGCAGTTCGGTGCGGGCCTGCAGCGCAAGTGAAACGAAGCGGCCGCCGGCGCGCTTGTCGATATCGGCCAGGCCGGCGCGGAACGTCGCCTGCTGCCGGGCGGTGTAGCAGTCGCTGACGAACGTCGCCATGAACGTACCGGCGCCTGCTTCTTTCGCCCCCGGCGTCTTCGTGCGCGGCAGGATGGTCTCGGCGATCTCGTCCAGCGTGCCGACATCCGCGTCGGAGAAGCGCGTCTTCGCCCCTGCGGCAGGAGCCTGTGCCTGACCGAGCGCAGGCAGTCCGACCATCGCCGCACCGGTGGCGGCGACGATCATCTTCAGCAGTTCGCGGCGGTCCATCAGAGATTCCCCGCTTTCAGTTCGCGCACGGCGTGGTCGGCCGCCCGCGCGGTCAGCGCCATGTAGGTCAGCGACGGATTCACGCAGGCGCTGGAGGTCATGCAGGCACCGTCGGTGACATAGACGTTGGGTGCATCCCAGACCTGGTTGTGCTGGTTCAGCACGGAGGTCCTGCGATCACGGCCCATGCGCGCGGTCCCCATCTCGTGGATGCCCTTGCCCGGGGCATAGTCGTTGTCGTGCATCTCCACGTCCTTGACGCCGGCCGCCTCCAGCATCTCGGCGGCATCGGCAGCCATGTCCTTGCGCATCGCCAGTTCGTTGGCGCGCATGGCTACGTCCATCGCCAGCACCGGCAGCCCCCACTTGTCCTTGCGGTCCCGGTCCAGGCGGATCGTATTGTCGTGGTGCGGCAGCATTTCGCCGAAACCGGTCATGCCGATGCGCCAGTCACCCGGCACGGTCAGTGCCTCCTTCAGATCGGCCCCGATGTTGAGTTCGGCGATCTCGCGCGACCAGCCGGTGCGGCTGGCACCGCCCTGGTAGCCGAACCCGCGCAGGTATCCTCGCTTGTCGGTAGCAACGTTGCGGAACCGCGGAATATAGAAACCGCAGGGACGACGGCCGAAGTAGTACTTGTCCTCGAAGCCTTCGACCCGGCCGGAGGCGCCGGCACCGAAATGATGGTCCATCACGTTGTGCCCCAGCTCGCCGGACGAAGAGCCCAGCCCGCCTTCCCAGACGTCGGTGGCCGAGCTCATCAGCAGCCAGGTCGAGTTGAAGGAGGAGGCGTTGAGGAAGATCACCTTGGCGGTGTACTGGTAGGTCTGCCCGGTCTCTGCGTCGATGACCTCCACGCCCCGCGCTCGCTTGCGGTCCTTGTCGTAGAGCACTTCCTTGACGATGGAGAATGGCCGCAAGGTCAGGTTGCCGGTCTTCATCGCCGCTGGCAGCGTCGCCGCCTGGGTGGAGAAATAGGCACCGAAGGGACAGCCGAGGATGCACTTGTTGCGGTACTGGCAGTTGACGCGGCCCTGCTCGGGCATGGGCTTGGTGATGTTGGCGGTGCGCGAGTGGATCATATGGCGCGTTCCACCGAAGGCTTTCTGGATCCGCGCGGCCACGTCCTTTTCGACGATGTTCAACGGGATCGGCGGCAGGAACTCGCCGTCCGGCAACACGTCCAGTCCTTCACGCGTGCCGGCGATACCGGCGAATTTCTCCACATGGTCGTACCAGGGTGCGATGTCGGCGTAACGGATCGGCCAGTCGGTGGCGATGCCGTCCTTCAGGTTCGCCTCGAAATCCAGGTCGGAGAAGCGATAGCTCTGCCGGCCCCACATCAATGAGCGACCACCCACATGGTAGCCGCGGAACCAATCGAATCGCTGGGTCTCGGTGTAGGGCGACTCCTGTTCGTCGGCCCACATTCCCTGCAGGTTCTCGGCCAGCGCATAGTCGCGCATCAGCACCGGGAAGGCAGCCTTCATCGCCTGTGTGGGCCGGTTGCGATGCGGGAAATCCCACGGCTCCTTCATCGCATTGACGTAGTCCTTGACGTGCTCGATGTTGCGTCCGCGTTCCAGCATCAGGACCTTGAGGCCCTTCTCGGTCAGTTCCTTTGCCGCCCAACCGCCGCTGATTCCCGAGCCAACAACGATGGCGTCGTAATGATTGTCTGCCATGGATCACTCACCTGGTGGATATCGTTTCAGACGTCGCAGAGGCGGATGGCCTCGCGCAGCGAACCGACGGGATCTGGTGCCGCAGGCATGAATTCCTGCGCCAGATAACCATCGAAACCGGTGTCGCGGATCGCGCGACAGATGGCGGGGTAATTGAGTTCCTGCTGATCCCCGATCTCATGCCGTCCAGGCACGCCGGCGGTGTGGTAGTGCTTGAAGCAGGCGTGGTGCCTGCCGATGGTGGCGATGATGTCGCCCTCCATGATCTGCATGTGGTAGATGTCGTACAGCAGGCCGAAGTTGTCCGAGCCGAGCCGCTGGCACAGCTCCACGCCCCAGGCGGAGTGGTCGCACAGGTAGTCGCGATGATCGACCCTGGAGTTCAGCAGTTCCATCACCAGCACCACGCCGCGCTTCTCGGCATGCCCAAGGATGCGCTTGAGCCCTGCCTCGGCATGGGCCATGCCCTCCTGCGGATCCATGCCGTTGCGGTTGCCGGAAAAGCAGATGAGATTGCGATAGCCGGCATCAGCCACCAGATCGATGTGGCGCGTATAGCGCTCCACCAGCTGGTCGTGGAACTCGCGGCCGGCAAAGCCCTTGGTGAGGCCCAGCTCGGCGCCGTTGCACATCGAGCTGTATACGCCATGGGCCTTCAGCGTGGGCCAATCCTCCGGGCCCACCAGGTCGATCGCGGCAAAGCCAATGTCCTTCACGGTCTGGCAGAGCTGGGCCATCGACTGCCCGGGAAAGGTCCAGCGCGCAACGGAGTGCTTCAGGTTGCCCTTGAGGGGCGCGGTAGCTGCAAACGCAGGCAGCACGCCCGCAGCACCCAGGCCAAGACTGCCGGCAACCGCGATGCGCAACGCATCGCGCCGCGTGAGCCCCGGGGCCGGGGACGGTCTGATCGAATGGATGGACATCCACCTTCCGGCCTCCCAACCGGTATCAAACACTGACGATTTCGCCGCAATGCAATCGATTGCACCATAGGGGAGGAAATTGTTTTTTTGCAAGACGCAGTGCAAGAAATCTCATGCTGCGGGGCACAACGTCGACAGGAGTCTCTGGAAAAAGAAAAGCCCCGCATGGGCGGGGCTTTCGTTCTTCCTGCTGACAAGCGTTCGATCAGAACGGTTGTGTACACAGGAGTAAATCAGACTAGCGCTCGAGTGGACGAAAAAATACCTTTAAATCAATAGCTTAAGAGAAAGCTAGGAGACATTTTCCTCAACCATGCGAGCTGATTCAGTAGATTTTCCAGCCCGCTAGCGCGTGACCCGGCCCTTCAGAGCGCAACTGCCGTCTGCCGCTGGCGCTTGTCTAAGCCCTGGTAGCACAAGAAAAGAATCGGCCTACTCGGCATCGGACCTCCAACAGCGGTAGCAGGACCGGTGCCACGCAGCCCCTCCACGCCCGGCATGCACGTTGGTTCTGCCTGAGGTCCCGCCGAGCAACAAGCCGCGGGGCGACTCATCGTGCAATCACATGCGTCGGATTCTGTAGCCACTAATCACTGGATTGCGCATGGCGAACGCCCAGCTCCAACCTCCTCCCATCAAACGTCCTCCAAGCAGCGCCACATGCCCCAGCCTCCTCGCTGCCGGCGACACTGCGAACTCAGCCGGAAGCCCTTTCTTCACCGCCTTGTCTAAGGCTTTCGTCAATCCAGCATTGGGCGTGATGAGTTCGATTTGCTCACCAGGCAGTAGTCCATTGAGCAGTCCCACCAACGCGGCTCTCCCGCCCAGCACGCCTATATTGGAGGTTTGTTCGGGCTTCCACTTTTGAATTCGAATCAATCGCATAAATCGAGACTTCGACCGCTTCACTACATGGAGCTGCACCTTCCCGAATCCAATCGGCTCCAGTACATAGCGATACGCAGGATTCCACTCGCAGGCGGGCTGGCCACGGTCGGGACTCGACAGTACAAGCACGCGGGTCACGTTCCACTGCCACTGTAGCCAAACTGCGACTGGCAGAATCGGGGCCAGGAGCATCATCATTCCCGCTCGGAACATCGAAGGGCTCATTCCAGCGGAGACGGACTTTAGAACCAGTCCCGTCACACCAAGAATGCTCCAGACCACCGTCCAAGTCATCGCTGCGCTCTGCGTCACCAAGTAACGCACACGCCCCTGGCGCCGTTCGATTATTCCCCAGAATGCGAACAGCGCAACCACAGACAGCAGCGAGCCTATGTAGATCCATGACCACACCGGTATCCATTTCCAATAGAGAACTTCCCAGTCCAGCCAGTTCATGCTTGCCCTCCAATGAGTTGCCTTCTATATCGGCAACTTGGAAGAAAAGATGACCCCGACGTTGTTGAGCGAACTCTGGGTACTGGCTTGAACACGGTGAAGCGCCGCACCGACCGGCGCCTGGGCGCGGCCTTCCCGCGTGCTGTCCGCGCAGTGCCACGGCTCGCGTCGCAGAGTTCGGCCTCGGCACCCGCTTGATTCTCAGCCCCCCCCCCTCCCGCGCGCGACGACCTCACGGAGACTGCGGACCGCGCGCCGGAAAGTTGATCAAAGACTCATGCAATCTGACGCAATCGTCGTCAGCCAAGGTTGACGGAAACCTCCGCCATTACACTTTTGACGCAAGGTCGCTACACTCTCCAAATCCATGGGGGCGTAGGGACAGCACGTGGTTGATCTTGTAGACACCAATGACGCGCTAGGGGCGATTGACATTGGAGAGGCATACCTCACGTTTTTGGGAACAGGTTTTGAAAAGATATCATCCCTGATATTTCAGCCTTGCGCTGACTTGATCACATCAGACGATGGCATCCATGCGGTTGACAGGGAAAGTCTGGCCCTTAAAGCCACTGCCTTCCTCAAGCTTGCCAGGTTTAGAAACATCGACTTCGCGACCGCACCCGAATACCTATTCCCTTGGCAAACATTAGTCGAAGCAGCAAAGAATGGAATTCACCCTCGACAGGGGGCACTTTGGTCGATCTGCTTCGAAAGCATAAAACCCGATGAGCTCAGTGGCGTCATTGAAGTTCTCAAGGATAACAAGATCACAGTTATCGAACCCGTTCTGGCGGCCTCAGGCGGCAGCTTCATCAACCTGCTTTGCCACTTCTTTTGGGCCAGAGATTCCAACGGAAACTTGATACCCATTGCCATCTTCCAAGCTAAGACAGCGCCGATGGGCGGAATTGATTTCGAGCGCGACGGGTTAATTTGCGGAACCGTGATCTATCGCTTCGGCAAAGCCGACGAAAATAGACTTATCTGTCTGATATGCTCAGACTCACTCAACCCCAAATTCCATCCCGACGTAGTTGAGAAAGTCAAACAAAATACAATAATCGCCCACCTCCAATTGAATCCAGATCCGGCCGCTGCCGGATTCAGATCCTACCGCGACCATTTCAATTGCTCCGCCCCGAGAACCGTCGAAATACTATCTCTCAATTGGGCAAAAGGTACGGCGATAGCTAAAGGTGACAGGCGGATTCCGCTCATACTCCAACCCAAGAGCATATATTACCGAACCTTGGAGGGCATCAATGAGAGCGACACAACTATTACTAGCAACGATCAGAAGGGTTGCTATCTAACCAATTTTCATCGCTACAGAACTGCGGCTTATGTCTTCCACCCTCACGAGAACGTTTTCGAACTCAAAATATCAAAGCCCCTCATGATCGGAGCGGCCGCCGTAGCCAGACCCACTGGGATAGCGGTGGTCGCGCGTTACGAGTGGGACTCTAACGAGTGGGTGTCGTGCACTCAGCATGCTGACAATAGCTTCGCAAGTTATCTAGCAGGAAAGCCTGCCACAGACATTCATTTGACGCCTTACAAATCCCAGCCAATGGATTTGGAAAGAGTCATACAGCTTTCGACTGGGAATATCCTGACTGACGAGGCATTCCACTGGAAAGGAATGTTGTCATTTCACTTGGAGGACGACGACACCCCTTCTCGAGTCCAGCTTTGCTGGTTCGACGACGGACTGGGTGGCCAGAATAGACATGAGTGTTTGAGGAGGTTTAACTCCCTGGTTGCGATCGTAGACAACCCAACGAAGTTGCCAGCGCGCTTGGCTTCTTTCCGCTCATTGAAACCTTCACTCACATACAATCCGTCGCCACAGGTTAGACGCTACAGGAACCTAGTTGTTGGCGATAATCGAGCTACTGTTGTTAATCTGGGATCCTCGCCACCAACCTCCGTCCTAGAGAAAACCAAGGACAATCTGTCAAAGCGTCTATTTGATTGCGGAGAAGATATCCTTCTACTTTCGATCCTATACCGTAATGACGCCGGCGACGTAGAGGACTACATGGACACAACTCCCCCTCTGATCAGTCAAGATCCAGACTGCGACCCCACAAGCATAACGGCGGGCTAAAGAATGAACACTTCTGATCTGATGCCAACGCTGTCAGCTTCTTTTGAGAGTTGCGAAGAACTGGAGAGTGGTTTTGCGCGATGCGAGCATAGAGTTGGAGAAAATGTCCGCAGTGTCTATTTCATCAAATCGGCTCAGTTCATACCTACGGACGACGAGCTCCATTCAATTCAGTCCACGGTCATTGCGCCTTCATTCTTTGCGTCCCAAGACGACAGCAGATGGAACCATTACCTGATCTTTCTCGTCCCCCCGTCGGAGATAGAACGAACTCCAGGGCGGCTTGCGAAGATTGAAACTGATACTTCTTATGCGCGCAAGTTGATCATTGCGGACGACCAACTTAGCGACTTCATCCGCAGAAGAAATTGGCCCATACAGGCTCAACCACACAATGCAAATGACCTGCAGCTTCGCTGGAACAACGCCCTACAGGCTGCAAATTTGGATGCAGTAGTTTCTGATCTCCCTAGAGCGGAAGTAGTCCGATCTATCAGGAACGGGCAAAAGCGAATTGCACCATTAACGATCAAGCCAGTTTCTGACACTCAGCCGGACGCGTTCTTCACTAATCTGAAAATTGACGAATTCGGGACACGGCGACTGAAAGGAAACTTCTCCTTTGGGCGCGTCAACCTCATACGTGGCGCAAATGGAGCAGGGAAAACATCGCTCCTAGAAGCGATCGAACACTTCCTCTGCGGTGGCACTTCTCGTGGCGAAGGCCAAAGTGAGACCCTCAGGGCGACCGCGTCGTTCCGAAACACGGATAGAAGTGTAGCGTTCAGAGATCGGCCAGCGTCATATTTCCAGCAGCGAGATCTGAAGTGGTACGGGCGCAAGACTCGTGGCAATCGACTATTTGAGGGATTCGCCCGATATAACTTCCTAAATACCGACGCCCCCGTTGACTTTTCTAGACAAAGGGAGCAGCAAGATCTAACAACCATTCTCTCGAGAGTGGCCCTGGGTCCCGATGCCAATATTGCATGGGAGCGAATCCAGAAAGTCATAGAGGATATCAGGCCGCAGATATCTTCGTTGAAGCGGGATATAGCACGTCTCGACCAACAGATCTCCTCGACTGAATCCAGGCTATCTGTCTTTGATGATCCAGGCCCGGAACTCTCGTCTCGTCTTGCACAGATAGATGAGCTTCTGGCCCTCCTTGGCTGGCCGGAATCGGTCGACGATCTTTCCGATCCATCGTACTTTGAGACACTAGCACCACTGAAGATGGCGATTGACACTCTCCCGTCGGACGCCCCGAGTTCCATTTATGGAGTGAAGAAGCAACTAACCGATATTGAAGATACAGTTAATGCAATCTCAGCATCGGAGTCAAGCAGGCGAGAGACTGTTGCCACGATTAGCCAGATCAATACCACTTCAAAGGCCACCGAAGCGACACTTCGAGCACTGGAGCGACTCAGGGAATATCATAGGGTAGGATTCTACGGAGTTTACAAGAAAGTAAGTGAGCTGAGTGCCCGCGCGGCGCTTCGACCGATGCCTTCAGTAGAGGCAATCGCCGTACTGCGTGAACTGGAGCAAACGTACCCAGCCCAACCTGGAGAATCAATAAGCCGCACGATTGAAGACCTCCATAAACACCTGACTGATCAGATCAATTATCTCCATAGCCGCGCCCAAATTATTTCAATGGAGATAGGCGCTGAAAGAAGTCGCCGGGAAGAACTTGAATCTCTCCGAACACAGATAATAGCCATTGGCAGAAAGATTCTTTCTGACCATCGCAACGACAGCTGCCCTCTTTGTCATACTCACTTTGAGGAAGGCGAGCTAATTCTCAGGATTGAACGTTCTCTCACTGAATCCGGAAATGCTCACCTCGCCTCGATCGAAGAGAAACATCTCGATACTACACGGTCGCTGTCCGAAATAAGACTAGCGCATCAATCTCTAAGCACGATAATTCGGGAGTTCCCCTACATCAGCTCACTTAGCACTCCCGAACTGGATGAGCAGTGCAGAAGACAGCGAGAGATTGAGGATAGTTTCGATGCAGAGCGCAGGATGTTTTCCGCCAAGCTTGAGAGCCTTATTCAACAGGGCTTCAACTACAATGAGTACTCCGGAGTTGCCTCCAGGTGCTCTGCCGAAGCATCTATCGAATGGAATGAAGGAGTTGACGGGGAAATTGAACTTATGGAGGCTTCCAAAAGAATTTCGGCGAAGCAGGAAGAACTTCGTCGATCGCTGAGCGATGCGCATGATCGTCTTCGAGCCAATGATTTACTCCTTGGGAAATTGTCAATTAGTGTCTCGGGAAATAGTGATCCCGACGAGGCAAGAGAGGAACTCTTTAGGAGGAGGCGGGAGAAGAGACAATTTTTGGAGGCATACTCACGACTACCCCAGTCCGTACGGCATGTCACCGACAGCAATCTTCGCCTTTTTTCTGAGGTTGCAAGCTTAGCGTATTCCCAGATCATTCAAGCTGGCGCAGACATTTCCATTGGCAAGGCAAGGAACGCGGAGCGCAATAATCTCACCAGGGAACTCGCGGAGCACCTGAGTGACAGAGATCGAGCCCAGAAGGAGCTCGATAATTTTACGTCCGCCGAAGAAACACTTAACGGCATAGTCGCAGAAAACAGTCTTGAGCAAGGACTATCGGACTTCTTGCGCACGAACCTAGATTCGATTCAGAGCATATTCGAGAGAATTCATGTACCAAATGAACTCCGAATTTCCAGCCTGAACAGCTGCGAGCTAATCCGCAATTTCGACAACTCTACCGCAACTCTTTCTCAGATCAGCACCGGCCAACGTGCTGCATTAGTCCTTAGCGTATTTCTGACCCTTAACGGCTCCCTACATTCGGGACCCCCGCTTATGCTAATTGATGACCCCGTTGCGCACATTGATGACATAAACTCATTGGCGTTACTCGACTATCTTGGCGACGTCGCGGAGTCCGGCACGAGGCAGATATTCTTCGCCACTGCAGACGACAAGCTGGCTAACCTGTTTGTCAGAAAGATGAGTTTCTTGGGGGATGAATTCAGAGCCATCAACCTCGAGAGAACTCAAAGCGAATCAGTCGCCCCCCTTCACTAGCAATAGCTCATCGAGGAGCGTTTTCCTTTCACAGTAGAGGGACGTTCTTCGGGGCCAGGCTATATAGGGTCATGCACCATACGAAGGAATTTTTGCTGGGGAATCGGCGATCTTGCTCGGTATGGCTTGGCGCCAGGGGCTTTCGTCGGTTGTCTGTCCCTAGCAAGAGGCGATAGGTCATTGTACTCAGACACCGAGTAGTCGAAAGAACTAGCAGGAGGAACGCGGGTGAAGTGGAATTTGAGGGAACTGCGGGACCACGCGAATCGCCTGTTCGGCAAAGAACAGCTTCGTACGATCAACCAATGCCTCCGAACGATAGGAGACCGGCGTGAATTCAGCCGGTATCACTTCAACGAAGCGAGAAGCCGGATGGAGGATGCACTCCAGGGTCGAGAGACCTTCGAGTTGACTGCCGCGCTCATGGGGGCATTTGATACCGACGATCGGCAGTTCAGTACCGCACGATTTCAGGCATATGCCCACACGGTCGCCTGCGTCCAAAGCATGCACGCCGTCGTCGACAACATGGTCCACTTCATTTATTACGTTCTTGGCGCCAACTTGGATCCGACCACTCGTATAGAGCAGGAGCGCGACATCACCTGGTCCAAGGTGAACAAGAGGCTCATCGAGGGCCCCATCAAGGAAGGGCTGAGAGCGCTACTGGACGATCCCGGCTTCAGCTATCTGGCGGCGCTGAGTAACCACTCAAAGCATCGCTCCATCATCGAGGTGTCCTATTCGGTGAACTTCGAGTCCGACACGGTCGAACACGGCCTGCGATTCAATCCTTTCACCTACGAAGGGACAGATTATCCACCCAAATGGGTTCGCTCGACGCTGATATACGAGTATCAGCGGCAAGAGGACTTGATACTTAAAATCGGCAACGCAGTGAACGATGAGCTGAGGGTACGCTGCCAACCCCAATAGCCAGCCGCGCCGCCGCGACATGGTTCATAAGAGTAGTCGGAGATCGCCGGGTCTCCGACGCGTTCTATCGCCTCGTCGATGGTCTGCTTGCCCCCCTGGCAGGCAGCTTGCGTCTGAAGATAGAAAGGGTCTGGACGAACGCCCCCCCCCTTGGGCCTCGGTACGAGTTGTGCCAACTCCTACCGAATACAGGCACATAAATGTGCACTCGATTCCTTCCATGAGGACCTCTGCTGCGTGTAGTCAGGCAGTAGACATAAGTGACATGTAGCCATACTGCCCGCAGTTCAGGCCTTCAAATAGGAGATCGATCCTAGAATCCTCTGAATGCAGCCATCGTGCCCGCACTATCGATCGAGATCCTGAGATAACATGACATCTTCATCTCAACCATTGATGGAGCAAACGCCATTGAACGCGACTGATCAGGCGATCCTAATCGTTGGCATCTTCATCTCAGTCTCAGCCATTTCGTTCACGCTTTGGGCAATCTGGCTGTCCGCCCGGAGGCCTCATAAGTCGAGTAGTAAGTGTTACAGGAAGCAGGTCACTCGACGGAGATGAGGAGGTCGTTCTCTGCGGCACGCGTCTTGCACGTCGAATATCCAGATGCAAATCACGGACAATTCGCCCTCTACCTGCCCTACCTAGAGTGCCCTCTGGGCAGGGGATTCGCACGACTCAATGATGGTAATGGGCGATCTAGCTGCAGTAGATCAATCCGAACATTGTTGGCATAGGCGTTGTACTGCCAACGACGGAATTGGTTCAGCAACAGGTTGTTCGTTTCCTCGAGCCTGCGGACCTGAGCCTCCAGATCTGCAATGCGTCGGACTGCTCCACTCAGAGTGAAGTCCCTGGGAAGCGCATCCTTCGCCTCCCTCAAATCCCGTTGGCGTTGCTGGAAACGCTCTTTGATCGTGGGATAGAGGTACATGGTGTGCTTGGATACTGAGCCGACGCCCAGCACCAATGCGACTCGCGCGCAGAACAACGGCCAGGTGAGCTTCCCCTCCCAGCGGTCAAGTTCACGCAGTATTTTTGGCAGAGCCGCCTTTGTCACTACAATTCTGGGCACTTATCCGTACTCCCGTGCATTGTGATGTTGAGGGTGTCGAGTGATTCTGAGGCGGGATGTTCTATCAACCCAAGATCGAGCAACGCTCTACGAACTGGTGAGGGATCGTGCCCCTCCGGTATTCTAAGAACAGCCCCTGACGAAACCTCAGGATGCTCGAGTGCGAGCCTCATAGCCCTGACGTGTGCAAGCTTCCACTTGTGGCTATCGACCCAGCGATCCGCGCCGAAGTCACCTGCAGAGTGCGCTCTCCTCGCGCGTGCGAGAAGTGCTTCGGTCTGCAGTTCCAGCAAGCGGATTCGCTCAAGCGTTACATGATCTCCCTTGATACAGACATGCTCCTTGCAGGTCATGCACTCTCTCTGCTTCTGGCAAGGTGCCATGGCGTAATCGTGGACACACATGCCGTAGAGGGTAGCTTTTGCAGTTCCAAGCCGATCAACACCAAGCTCCTGATAGGTGACCGGCGCACGTTGACTGAAGCGTTCTAACAGCGATATGTGGCGCAGGGGCAGGAGCTCTCGCGCACCCGCCAGGCGCTCCTGTGGGCTGCGATGGTCGTAGTGCCTATTGTCTGAAACTCTCGCACGCCCGGCCCATTGGGCGAGAGTGAAATCGTCCATTCCTGCCCTTTCAGACATCGTACTGAGCCAATGTCGTAGCTGATGGGTAGTCAGCTTTACCCCACGCCCGCCCTCCCCCTTCAGCCCCTTTCGTTCGAACAACGACGGGCGGCCCGCTTTACCGAGGCGGCTATTGACTTCGTTGGCGTTGGGAAGCCGCCACGAGAACTGTTTGGCCTCGAACTCCATATGAAATTCATTGATCCTGTGCAAGCACAATGAATCCCAAGCCAGGACAGCTCGCTCGCCGTCGATGTGCGGCCAATAGGCATCACTGCACTCGCTCAGCACGTGTTCGGCTAGATCCCGGTAGCTGGTCCTTCCTTGATTAACAAGAGCCTTCAACCTGCTGTCCAAGCGAACTTCATGCCAGGCGCGGAGGCCGGCGCGTGGCCTATGCCTCGGGTACCGAACATTCACAGCGGCACAAAATTCCTCCGGGGTGAGGGGTGTCTCATCGACGCCTTTCGTATCTCGCAGACAGCCCGAGTGATACATGAAGTGCCCCGGATTCGCCGAAGCGAATTTCGCTGCATCGCGTGCAGGTTGACCTATCTCAAGAAGACGCTTTACGGCCTCCTGAACCACCTCATGCATTGCGGGTACAACCCATTTCTTCATCCCCCCTTTGCCCTTGGCCGCTCTCCAGCGCAGGTACATCTGGGGCTGCCCGGCTTCATCCAACTCCCATTGCACACAGTCAACCGGCAACCGAAGCACCTCGGAAATCCGGCTAGGGGTGGCCATCAGAATAATCATCAGCGAGCTGAAGTAGCGACTCTCCACGTCGTCCGCCACTGCAAAGAGATCGGCAACTTGCAGCATGACCTGTGTGGAAGGAAGTTTCGATGCACGGTATTCCGCTCCGGCTTCGCCCACGCCCTCTGTCAGGATCGCAGGCTTCTTGAAGGGTGATTTCCAAGGCGGCAGGAATCGAACAAGCCTTTTTTCACGCAGAAAGTCGAAGATCAATTGAATGTGGCGAGCAACCGAGTACTGAATCTGCTTGGTGCCGCAGAACTCAGCGCACTTGTTCGCGCACACGTCCATAACTGCAATGCCGAGAAGTCCAACATCCGCTCTCCCACAGGCCGCGAGCAATCCGGCCTCTACGCATCGGAGCGCCAGGATCATAAAGGACAGATTTCTGACGGGCCTGTGGCTCCATGAGTAACGAACATAAGCCTTGGCGAACTGCTTGAATGGCTCAGCCATGGGAGTGAAGCTATAGGGATCGAGCGGCGCCGTCTTTGTCGCAAACACGACCGTCGTCGCCCCGTCCTGCCATCTATCATCTACCCAAGAGCCGTCACCTCCAAAAGCGGTGAGCTCCTCCCTCGTCAACCGGATGAACTCCATGAGATTCGCATCTGCGTCCTTCTCAGCGCGGGGCACGAACTGAACGATTTCACCCATGAGTACTCGCTCCCAGGAGGCTACTCCGTTGACCTTGCGGTTCTGCACATTGCCACACAGTGCTCAACCGCAAGTATCAGTTGATCATTCGCATTCACAACCGCATCGGCACATCCTGCAGCTCGAGTTCGGTCCTTCTCTGCGTAAAGATCAGCCAGAACTTCCTCGTGAGGTCCATTAACCCAAGGCTGAAAGTGACTACACGTATAGCAGGCACGATACCCACTAGCACAGAACCCATAGTTGCCACAGGTTCCAACGGCGTTTTGACGCTCGTTGGCTACACGGCTCCGTGGATCGCCGCCGCGGATCGCCTCCCTCTCCGATGCGACAAGCTTGCCCAGGCAGGCTTGCGCAAAAGGAGCCAGCTGGGCACCAACCAGCTCGTTGATCAGAACGGCCTCCTGCGCTGTGCTCTTGGCATAGATGCTGACATTCTGAACATCAGAATGATCGAGCAGTTCTGCGATCACAAAGGCTCCGAACCCCTCACGACGCAGCTTTGTTCCCCGGGTGTGTCGGAAGCGAGTCGCGGACAGCCGAATGAACTCACCGGTCCGCTCTGAGCGAGCGGTCGACGCTCTCGCGCAGCGCCGCAGGGCCGATGAGAGTGAGGAAGTAGTCGCATGCAACCGGTCTGGTGCGTCCCCCATTAGAAGCCCTTTCATTTCATGAACGCTGCGCACCTGCATCAGGCGCCCTCGATTGATAAAGACTGGAAGTTCGCCCGCCAATTCTGGCTCGATGGCTTGCTCTACTGTCTCGCTGGCCAAGGCGACGGAACGCTGGTGCAGCTGTTGAAGCACCAGGTAAAGGTCTTCGATGACAGCTAGCGTGCGAAACGCGCCGCGGAACTTGATCCCACGCTGCTTCGCACGAGGAATTCGAAGCCTGAAGGTCTCCACCCCTCTTGTGCTATCACGGATCAGGTCCCGACCTCGAAGTGCCGCGAGCTGGACAGGGCGTCTTGCCGTCATTGCCAACGCCAATAAGTACGCGTATTCCTCTAGAGAAATGTTCCTACGTGTAATTGCCAGATTTGCCCAGTCCAGCAGGGCCGCCATCTCGAGGTCGGTGTACGGCCCGCTGTCGGGACAGCCGCTAGCAACCGCCGCCCCCTTCTCGTTGCCCTGAATCCGCCACCCCTGCAGGAGATCGACGACCTCCGTGGAGACGCCATCAAACCCATAGTCATGCCATGCGAGCAAAAACCCCTTCAATCCACCGAGCTTCCATTGATCGTGGGTGCCCAAGGTGGCCCTCCAATTGATGAGTTCAGCCACCGACACGTGCGACGCCCCCGTGTCCCGGAGGTACTTCTTGAATCCTTTCTCCATGTTGTATGCATGGTGGCCCGAAGCTTCCTCAGCGTAACGAAGCAATGTGGCGCGGAAGCCAGATTCGACGGAAGGGTCAATACTGTGCGGAAGTACCAGAGAGAGCTGGACGTCCTTGTTTAACCGCCACTGGTTGCTGGATGGATCGAAAGGATAGCCATCCTTTGACAATGCGCTGAGCGCGGCTTGCTTGACTCTTCCAAGAGGCCTTCGCTCAGTCTTCATCTTCTTCGGCCATTTTTTTATTGATCTTCCGCATCATCCCAGACTGCACCAGACGTGCGGCCTTTTCGCTGACTTCGCGGATATGGCGGCGGTTGTATGCCGCGCCAGAGGCTCTATGTCGGTGACCATTGAGGAAAGCCCTTACATCCTGTTCTCTATGCTCGCTGATTGGTACAGCGTGTTCAGCAGTGGCGCCCGATTGAATCTCTGCGTTGCGCTCATCAATGCTTCTGGACAGTTCATAGTTGAAATGGTGTCGGAACGCATGGGGATGGATCAGCTCAAAGTCGCTGTCCACAGCCCGCATTCGACCGAAGATCTGGCTGTTGAGAGCAGAAATGGAGAGTGGCTGTCCCCAGCCAGCGCCCTTTCGATGCGAAATCAGAAGATACGGGTGCCGCCGCGCAGGACGGATGCCAGCGCGGACCTGCAGCATGTATCGGCTGAGCTGCTCAGCGAGCTCAGCCGGTAGCGGGAGAGGTCTTTCCTTGGTCTTAGCGACAGGCTGATAGCGTCGAGAATCGTGCTTGTCATCCTGGTTGCGCCTAACCCAAACAAGGGGCTCGTGGCCCAAGTCAAACTGATCCAGTCGAAGACTTAAGAGTTCTCCGCGTCGCATGCCGGTATGTCTCAACAGGCCGAAAATGATCGCGTTGCGGAGTCTGATATCCGGGTGCTTGAACGGATTTCTTGAATCACGTTCAGATCCGACTGCCATGAAGTGATTCACGACGTCGGTCGGAGGGGAGCGACGTTCTGGCTCTTCCTCAAAATGCTTCGTCAAACCGCGCGGACGGTGCTTTCGGATGGTAGTCCCCATACGAGCAATTTCTTGTCCCATTTGGTGAGAACCGTTGTGCTGCGTGACGACGCTTGCCGTGAACTCCAGATAGTCGGCAATCGTACTTAGACGATTGAAATGTTGTTGCGAGCCAATTGCGGCCCGAGCTCGGCTTGGGGCAACCCTCGCCTCCAGAAAGCCCAGGACACGGATACTTGGCTTCTCTGCGCAGTGCCCATCGGATTTCCAGTTCCGCATATCAAGCTTGGCGAAATCGCGTAGCGAAACCACATCGGCGATGGTCAGAAAGCTCCCATCCTGGAACTCCGAAATCAAATTGCGACAGTTCGCAACCTCCCATCGCAACAACACGATCAGATCGGCAAGCTTGTTGCGGATGGTGTTGACGGCCACGCCAGCATTTCGCAGCTGCGAGGTCGCGTACAACGTGGGATAGAACAGCGGAAGGCCCGATTCGTCGTGGAGCATCGGAACTCGCTCGCCGTCTTGCATCACATGGACCGACAGCTTGGGGCTCATCCCTTGCTCGCCTGATTTCACGTATGTATGACTATAGCTCTTTTTCTTGCCGTCCCGAGAACGCAAAAAAAAAGGAGGAGCCCCATAGACAGGGCTCCTCCTTGGCTTATTTCAACTGTTAGTACTTAAGTGTTTCTTAGAACGGAATATCGTCGTCAGCGAAGTCATCCATCGGCGGGGCCGACTGCTGCGGCGGCTGCTGCGGACGCTGCTGGCCGTAGCCGCCGCCCTGGTTGCCACCCTGGTTGTAACCACCGCCCTGGCCGCCACGCGCGTTGCCGCCGCCACCACCACCACCACCACCGCCGTATTCCTGGCGCGGGGCCTGCTGGCGCTGCGGACGCTCGCCGCCGCTGAAGTTGCCACCACCGCCGCCACCGCCGCCTTCACCGCGGCCGCCCAGCATCTGCATTTCGTCGGCGATGATGTCGGTGGAGTATTTCTCCACGCCATCCTGGCCGGTGTACTTGTCGTAGCGCAGGCTGCCCTCGACGTACACCGAGCTGCCCTTGCGCAGGTACTCACCGGCAATTTCGCCGAGCTTGCCGAAGAACACCACGCGGTGCCACTCGGTACGCTCCTGCTGGTTGCCATCCTTGTCCTTGCGGACGCTGGTGGTGGCCAGGCTGATGCGGGTGATCGCCATACCGCCCTGGGTGTACTTCACGTCCGGGTCGTTGCCGAGGTTGCCGACCAGGATGACTTTGTTGATGCCGCGCGCCATAGGGTTGCTCTTCCGTTGTCCGAGGGCAGGCCGCAGTCATAACACAGCACCGGGCGGGCTGCAGGTACGCGGGGTTGCCCCAGGTGAAATGGGGGGGTCCAGAAGGCAACATCTTACCATTGCCACCGGCCCCGACCTTGTCGGAATTCCGCCCGACGCAGACCGGGATTCCCCTCCCGCCATACCCGACAAGGGGAGCGAGGGCCCCTCCGGGCGCCCAAGGTACGGGGCATCTGTCGTCGACGATCGCTTCCGACCCGGGGCTACTTCTCCCCATCCTCATAGTGGAAGTGGGGCATGGCACCGCTTGAGAACCGCGAAATGAAGCTGGCGTCGATCACCTTGTCCGGCTTGGGGGTGAACGCGTCCGTACGGATGGCCCAGTCATAAGCCCCTTCGCCGACCGGATACAAGGTCAACACACCGCTTAGCGCGTGGGTCCGTATCCAGGCTTCGGCCTCCTCAAGCTCCGCGAAGACGCCGGCAGGGAATCCCGCCCGTTCGCCGACAAATACCCACACAGATCCGGCTGCCATCACTTCTCCTTTGGCCAAGGCACCGTGCCCGAGCCCGCCAATCATGGCGCGACATGCACCTTACAGTCGATAGCGTCGGGGACCGCGTCTGGGGCGGTGCGCACTGTTCTGGCTGCCCGCCGGGCGGCCTCGGGCATCCGCCACATCTTGCGGCGCATGGCATCATGCAGGTCGTCGTTCCCGCCGTTCCCAGCAATGACCATCAAAGGCAAAGCCACCTCCCTGGACATCGCCCACCTGGCCGGGGTCTCCCAGCCCACGGTGTCGCGGGCCCTGCGCGGCAGCCCGATGGTCAATGCCGAGACCCGCGAGCGCATCCTGCGCATCGCCCGCGAGCTGAACTACAAGGTCGACAAGAACGCCTCCAGCCTGCGCCTGCGCAACGCCGGCACCCTGGCCCTGCTGTTCTTCGAGGACCCGACCAATGACGACTCGCTGATCAACCCCTTCTTCCACTCGATGCTGGGGTCGATCACCCGCGCCTGTGCGTTGCACGGGCAGGACCTGCTGGTGTCCTTCCAGCAGCTGTCCACCGACTGGCAGGCCGACTACGAAGACAGCAACAAGGCCGACGGCATCATCCTGCTCGGCTATGGCGACTACCACGAGTCACGCGACCGTCTGCAGCGACTGGTGGAACAGGGCACGCACTTCGTGCGCTGGGGCGCGGCCCTGCCCGGCCAGCCGGGGGTGTCGATCGGCAGCGACAATTTCCAGGGCGGGCATGACATCACCGTCCACCTGCTGCAACAGGGCTGCCGCCGCATCGCCTTCCTCGGCCATGCCTCCAGCCATTACCCGGAATTCGAGGAGCGCTATCGTGGCCACGTCGAAGCCCTGCGTGCGCACGGCCTGGCCGCCGATCCGGCGCTGCAGCACGATGCGATCACCACCGAGGCATCCGGGCATGAGGCCTGCCTGGCGCTGCTGGCCCAGGACCGTTCCATCGATGCGGTATGCGCGGCCAGCGACCTGATTGCCATCGGCGCGGTGCGCGCCCTGCGCGAGCAGGGCCTGCGGGTGCCACAGGACGTGGCGGTGACCGGCTTCGACGACATCCCGCTGGCAGCCTCGGTGTCGCCGCCGCTGACCACCGTGCAGCAGGACACCAAGCAGGCCGGCCAGCTGCTGGTGGAGAAGCTGCTGGCGCTGATCGGCCGGCAGCCGGTGGAAGGCCAGAGCATTCCGGTGAAGCTGGTGGTACGCGAGTCGTCGCTGCGCGCGTAGTACCGGCTCGTCTCCACCGCCCCCGCTACGCGCCGCCCGGCATGGCCGTGCGTACCGCCATGCTGAACTCATCCAGCAGGAACGGCTTGGCGATCATCGCCATGCCCTCATCAAGGAACGCCGCGCGCTCCTGCGCCTTTTCCGCGTAGCCGGTCATGAACAGGATCGGCAGCGCTGGCCGCGATTGCCGCGCGATTTCCGCCAGCTGGCGGCCGTTGAGCCCCGGCAGTCCGACATCAGTGACCAGCAGGTCGATGGTCTGCGCCGAGGCCAGGATCGGGATGGCTGCATCGGCGTCGCCCACCACCTGGGCGTGATACCCCAGGTCCTCCAGCACCACCGTCACCAGCATGCGTACCTGCTCGTCGTCCTCCACCACCAGGATGGACTGGCCGGCACCCCGCCGTATCGGCTGCGAGGCTGCAGGCTCGTCCTCCACCACGGCTTCCGACAACGGAATGAACAACAGCACGGTCGTGCCCTGGCCCAGATTGGACTGGATGGCGATGTGGCCACCGGACTGCTGCATGAAGCCGTACACCATCGACATTCCCAGGCCCGTGCCCTTGCCGATGGGTTTGGTGGTGAAAAAGGGCTCAAACGCGCGCTCGACCACTTCCGGCGCCATGCCGGCACCGGTATCAGCCACCGCCACCATCGCGTAGTCGCCAGCGGGCACGGCCGTGTACTGACCCTCGCGTACGCTCACCGCCGATGCGCGCAGGGTCAGATCACCACCGTGCGGCATCGCATCTCGCGCATTGATGGCCAGGTTCAGCAGCGCGCTCTCGAACTGGTTGGCATCCAGCGTGGCGTGCAAGGGCAGCGGTGAGGGTTCGGCGCGGATGCGCACCGCTTCGCCCAGGGTGCTGTGCAGCAAGTGCTGCACCGAAACCAGCAGCGTGTTGAGCTCCACCGGACGCGCATCCAGCGACTGCCGCCGGGAGAACGCCAGCAGGCGCTGGGTCAGTGCCGCGGCACGCTGGGCCGAGGCCGTGGCGGTGTCAAGGAAACGCTCGAGGTCGTCGACCCGGCCCATGTCCAGGCGCAGCCGGACGATATCCAGCGCAGACAGGATGCCGGTCAGCATGTTGTTGAAATCGTGGGCGATGCCGCCGGTCAACTGGCCGATCGCTTCCATCTTCTGCGACTGCCGCAGTGCAGCGTCGCTGGCCTCGCGCGCCGCCATCTGTGCTTCCAGTTCACGGGTACGCTCGGCCACCATCGCCTCCAGCGCGTGCGCGTGCTGTTGGCTGCTGGCAAGCGCCAGCTTGGCAGCGGTGATATCGGTGACGAACACGTGGAAGCCGTCGACGCGACCCTCGGCATTCCGGCGCGGCGAGTAACGCACTTCGCAGTCCCGGCGCCCGTACACGTGATGTGGCCAGACGATCTCGAACACGCCGTCACGCCCGGCCAATGCGGCTTCCATCGCCGGCCGACGCTGCTGCCACATCGTCTCGCCGATGACCTCGCGCACGTGCCTGCCGATGACCTCGCCGGTGGCCAGTTCGAACCAGCTTTCGTAGGCCCTGTTGGCGAAGCGGAAGCACAGCGCGCGGTCCACGAATGCGATCAGCACCGGCATCGCATCGGCGATCAATCGCAGCTCGGACTCGCTACGCGCCAGCGCCGCACGGCCATCGGCCAAGGCGGTGACCTGGTCGCGCACCACGAACTGCTTCGCGCGTGCACGCAGCGCACCCTGCACAGCGCTGAGCAGCGACATGCTGCCCAATGGCCGGTCCATTTCCACCACGTTGATCGAGCAGGGCAACAACGGTTCGCGGGTAGAACGCCGATAGGAGCGCGCCGAGCGCAGCAGGATGAACGGAATGTCCGACCAGGTGGGCTGCTGCTGCAACACCTGCAGCAGTACTTCGCTGTCGCGCGCCACCGCTTCCTGGGTCACCACCACCAGCCCGGTGCGGTCATCGAGCTGGCTGGCCAATACCTCCAGCGCGGGCGCGATGCGTGTTGTCAGACCCGCACTGGCCAGTACCGACGCGATGCTGTCTGCATCGCGGCCGAAGGGGGCAACGATTCGGACAACCGTGCCGCCATCATCGCTATCGGACATTGGACTGGCCCAGCAGCGCCGCGCTGTCGCCGACGAATTCGGGCGTACCGGTAAGGATGCCCTGGAAATCGGCCAGCGCGGCGCTGACCGTGATACCCCGCCCGTCGATCTTCAGTTCGCGGATGGTGTCTTCGTGCGCACCGCCGCGGTTCTTGATCACCGAGATCGCCTTGCGGATGCGTCCCTTGGCTTCGAAGAAGCGGAACAGCACCACCGCATCGGCGATGTAGGACACGTTGAGGCTGCCGGTGGACATGGTGCCGACCAGACCGTGCTGCGGGTTGATCATGAAGGTCGCCACGCCCTTCTGGTTCAGGTAGGACAGCATCTCGTGCAGCTGCAGCATCAACTGTTTCTCCTGCGGCATGGCGGTGACGTAGCCGTTGAGGCTGTCGATCACCAGCACACGGCAGTTGCGCTCCTCTACGGACTTACGCAGGTTCCAGGAGAACTCCCCGGGTGACACTTCGGCCGGGTCGATCTGCAGGATCTCCAGCATGCCGGAGCGCAGATGCTTGTCCAGATCGATATCCAGCGCCGAAGCGCGTGCCAGCAGCGTACCCACGCGCTCGTCGAACTCGAAGATGCAGCTGCGCTCACCGCGCTCGCAGGCGGCCCACACGTACTGCAGCGCCACGTTGGTCTTGCCGCTGCCGGCCGGGCCGGTCAACAGCGTGGAGGTACCGCGCAGCGGACCACCGCCCAGCAGCCGGTCGATCTCGTCCACCCCACTGCTGATGGGTGCTCCCACGAACCGGCCGTGATGCTCGGAGGCAATCAGGCGCGGGAAAATCTGCACCCCACCACGACGGATCACCATGTCATGGTAACCGGCGACGAAATCGACGCCACGCAGTTTCTGCACCTGCATCCGGCGGCGCGCGGGGCCGAAGTCCAGGGTGAGACGTTCCAGCGACAGCACGCCGTGGCACAGGCTGTGCAGTTGGCCATCGCGTTCATCGCCGGTGGACGTCAGGTCATCCACCAGAATGACCGTCGCACTCTTGGGCGCGAAGAACTGCTTGAGCGCGAGGATCTGGCGACGATAGCGCAGCGAATCCTGCGCCAGCAGGCGCAGCTCCGACAGCGAATCGAACACCACCCGGGTCGGCCCGATGCTGTCCACCTTGGACATGATCAGGTTGACCGTCTCGTCAAGCTCCATTTCCCACGAGTGCAGCACCGACTGCAGGCGGCCATTGCCCATCGCCCCCTCGGCCGAGCCCAGCTCGAACAGGTGCAGTCCATCCAGCGACCAGCCGTGGGCCGACGCTACTTCCCTCAGTTCTTCGGCGGTCTCGGACAGGGTGATGTACAGGCAGCGCTCGCCGCGTTGCAGGCCTTCCAGCAGGAACTGCAGGGACAGCGTGGTTTTGCCGGAGCCTGGCGGCCCTTCCAGCAGGTACACCCGGGCCTGCGGGAACCCGCCGCCAAGAATGCCGTCCAACCCTTCAATTCCCGTTGTGATCCGCATGCGCGCTCGCATTGACTTGCTGTATGAGGGGCAGAGCGTATCGGCGCACCTGTCGACGTATTGTGTGATCCAGCGCACCGATACCAGCGCATTCAGGAACATTTCACAGCCTCTGGCTTCAACGCACCGGCGATTCCGCAGGTACGCTAGGAGCGCGCGCTCCGCGCAGCACTCCCTCCCGCCAGGAGAAGGCCTTTGTCCTCCGCCAGCAGTTCCCACACCGCACCGGTGACGGCGGCAAACGGCGAGTTGCACCTGGGCTGAGGCTCACGCTGCCCTGCCCTCGCACCGGCAATGCCCATCCGGGCAACTCCCTGTCGAGGTTCCCATGCTCATTCCTGCGTCCGCACACGACGTGCGCGCTCTGCTGTCCTGCACCGATACCGCTGAAGACGCTGTCGCCCCACCCGAAGTGATCGCCATGCTGGCCGACCTCACCGCCTCCATCGAGCCGCAGTTTTCTCCGGCCGCGTGGCGGATCGTCGAGGCGGCACGCACGGTGGGCCTGCTGTCCCTGACCCGCGCGCCGCAGGCCGGTGTTCTCACCCTTGGCTATGGCATCGCTCCAGCCCACCAGGGACGAGGCCTGGCCGGCGCCGCACTGGCCGAGTTCGTGCAATGGGCGTGGACGCAGCCACGCATACACGTGCTGACGGCCGAAACCGCCGTGGACAACCTGCCCTCGCAGGCAGTGCTGCGCCGGAACGGTTTCCGCACGGTCGGCCAGCGCGTGGATGCCGAGGACGGTGTGCTGCGGTGCTGGCAGCTGGACCGCTGGCCAAAGGCACCATGACCAAAGGGGCATGACGCCGCCGCCGTTCAGCGCGATAAACAGCAGATCAACACACGGAAAGGTGTACGTCGCATGCTGACGATCGATTCGCTGTCCAAGACGTACGCCAACGGCGTGCACGCGTTGAACGGGGTCACCCTGGATATTCCCCGCGGCATGTTCGGCCTGCTCGGCCCGAACGGCGCGGGGAAATCCTCGCTGATGCGCACCCTGGCCACCCTGCAGGAGGCTGACAGTGGCAGTGCCACCCTGAGCATTCCGGGTGAATCACCGATCGACGTACTGCGCGACAAGGACGCCGTGCGCCGCCGCCTGGGCTACCTGCCACAGGACTTCGGGGTGTACCCGAAAGTCAGCGCGCTGGACCTGCTGGAGCACTTTGCCGTGCTGAAGGGCCTGACCCAGCGTGGCCCGCGTCGCGAAGTGGTCGATGGCCTGCTGCAGCAGGTGAACCTGTGGGATGCACGCAAGCGCAAGCTGGGCACCTACTCCGGGGGCATGCGCCAGCGCTTCGGCATCGCCCAGGCGCTGCTGGGCGACCCGCGCCTGGTGATCGTCGACGAGCCCACCGCCGGGCTCGACCCGGAAGAACGCAACCGCTTCCTCAACCTGTTGGCGGCCATCGGCGAGAACGTGGCGGTGATCCTGTCCACCCACATCGTCGAGGACGTGACCGACCTGTGCCCGACCATGGCGATCATGAACAAGGGTCAGGTGCTGCTGACCGGCCGCCCCACCGATGCGATCGAGGCGCTGCAGCAGCAGGTCTGGCGCAAGCAGGTGGATCCGTCGGAACTGGCTGACCATGAGGCGCGCTACACGGTGCTGTCCTCGCGCCTGGTGGGGGGCCGTCCGGTGATCCACGTGCACAGCGCCAGCGACCCGGGCGATGGCTTCGCGCCGGTCGCACCCGATCTCGAGGATGTGTATTTCCAGCGCCTGCGCCTGCAGGCGCGTGCCCGTGCAGCCTGAGCGGAGTACACCATGACCCTCGACTTCTTCCGGTTCGAGCTGCGCGAGCAGCTGCGTTCCCCGCTGCTGTGGCTGTTTGCCGGTCTGTTCGCTCTGCTCGCCTTCGGCGCCGCGTCCAGCGATGCGGTGCAGATCGGGGGCGGCAGCGGCAACGTGCACAGCAATGCACCCACCGTCGTCGCCTCGATGCTGGGCATCTTCACCCTGCTTGGCATGCTGGTGTCCACCCTGTTTGTCAGCAATGCGCTGCTGCGTGACTTCGAACTGGGCACGGCCGAACTGATCTTCGCCAGCCCGATCAAACGCCGTCACTATCTGGCCGGGCGCATCGGTGCGGCGCTGGTGTCGGGCCTGCTGGTATACGTGCTGATCGCCATTGGCATACTGGTGGCGCAGTTCATGCCCTGGGTCGATACCGAGCGCCTGGGGCCCACCAGCTGGGCCGGCTACGCCTGGACCTTCGCGGTGGTGGTCATTCCCAACCTGCTGTTCACCACGGCACTGCTGTCGCTGCTGGCGGTAACCACCCGTTCGATCCTGTGGGTGTACATCGGCGTGGTCGGTTACTTCGTGCTGTACGGGGTCAGCGCCGCCCTGCTGCGCGACATTGACAACACCTGGATCGCGGTGCTGACCGAGCCATTGGGCATGCGTGCGCTGTCGCGCACCATCCGCTACTGGTCCACCGAAGAGCGCAACAGCGGCATTCCGGAACTGGCCGGTTACCTGCTGGCCAACCGGGTGCTGTGGCTGACCGTGGCCGCCGCGCTGTTCGCAGCCACCTTCGCCCTGTTCCGTACCGAACGCAGCGGCAGCGGCCGCCGGCGCTGGGGCCGCGGCCAGGCGGCGGCATCAGCCGATCCCGCGCCGCTGCGACCGGCAACGACCACGCTGCCGCGGGTGACGCCGGTGTTCGGTGCAGGCACCGCGTGGCGGCAGTTCCTGCGCCAGGTGCGCTTCGATACACGCGGCGTGCTGCGCAGCGTGCCCTTCATCGTGCTGCTGGTGCTGGGCCTGGCCAATTTCCTGCCGTCCGCGCTGTTCCGGCAGACGCTGTACGGCACCTCCATCTGGCCGGTCACCTCGCAGATGATCATGGCCCTGCAGGGCGCCTTCAGCTGGCTGCTGATCATCATCGTGCTGTTCTTCGCCGGTGAGCTGGTGTGGAAGGAGCGTGGTGCACGCATCAACGAGGTGAACGATGCGATGCCGGTACCCAACTGGGTGCCGTTGCTGGCCAAGTTCGTCGCACTGGTGGCGGTGATCGCCTGCTTCCAGGCGGCCGGCGCGCTGGCAGCCATGGCCGTACAGCTGGCCAAAGGCTATACCCATCTCGAACCGCTGCTGTACCTGCGCAGTCTTGCGCTGGATTCGGTGGTGTACGTGCTGATGGGCGGTCTGGCGCTGGTACTGCAGGTGCTGACCAACAACAAGTTCTTCGGCTACGCGCTGCTGATCGTGGTGATGATCGGCCAGGGCGTGCTGGGCATGCTCGACTACACCCAGAACATCTACAACTTCGGCAGCTGGCCGATCGCCCCCTATTCGGACATGAACGGCTACGGCCACTTCCTGAGCGGGCAGTTGGCCTTCCAGGGCTACTGGGCGCTGTTCCTGCTGGCATTGATGTGCCTGGCGTCGGCGTTCTGGGTACGCGGCGTCAGCCAGGGCCTGCGCCAGCGGCTTGCCCTGGCCGGGCGACGCCTGCGTGGCCCGACCGGCGCGATGGCAGCGCTGGCCGCCGTCGCGTTCATCGCGGTAGGCGGCTGGCTGTACTGGAGCACCAACATCCGCAACGATTTCCTTTCACCAGACCAGCAGCTGGACCTGCAGGCCCGTTACGAACGCGAACTGTCGAAGTACCGCAACCTGCCGCAGCCGCGCATCATCGCCGTGGACAACCGGGTGGATCTGCATCCCGAGACCCAGTCAATGGTGATCGACGCCAACTGGACGATCCGCAACACCCATGCCGCGCCCATCCAGGAGGTGCACGTGGCCACGGCCGACGACAAACAGCTGGTGGCCGTCGACCTCGGCGGACAGACGCTGTCGATGCACGACGCCGACCTTGGCTACCGCATCTATCGCTTGGCCACGCCGTTGCAGCCGGGCGAAGAGCGCCGCATCCATTTCCGTCTGGTGCAGCAGCCCCATGGCATCACCGCAGATCAGGCGCCGAGCAACATCGTCGACAACGGCAGCTTCTTCAACAGCCGCGTACTGCCGTCCTTCGGCTACAACGAAGGCGTTGAGATCAGCGACCGCAATGAGCGTCGCAAGCGTGACCTCGGCGAGCCACGGCGCATGCACAAGCTGGAAGACGAAGCCGCACGCGCGAACAACTACGTCACCAACGACGCCGACTGGCTCGACTTCCGCAGCACCATCTGCACGGCACCCGACCAGGTGGCGCTGGCGCCGGGCTACCTGCAGCACGAGACCACGGCGGACGGCCGGCGCTGCTTCAGCTATGCGATGGACCGGCCGATGCTGAACTTCTACGCCTACCTGTCGGCACGCTGGGAAGTTCGCCGTGCCAGCTACAAGGACATCCCGATCGAGGTGTATTTCGATCCTGCCCACGGCTACAACGTGGACCGCATGATCGACGCGGTGCAGAAGTCGCTGGCCTACTACGAAGCCAACTTCACTCCGTACCAGCATCGCCAGGTACGCATCATCGAGTTCCCGGGCTACCAGCGCTTCGCCCAGTCCTTCGCCAACACCATTCCCTATTCGGAGTCGATCGGCTTCATCGCCGACCTGCGCGACCCGGACAAGGTGGACTATGTGTTCTACGTGACCGCCCACGAAGTCGCGCACCAGTGGTGGGCGCACCAGGTGATCGGCGCCAACGTACAGGGCGCAACCGTGTTGTCCGAGTCGCTGTCGCAGTATTCGGCACTGATGGTGATGGAGCAGGAATACGGTCGCCAGCACATGCGCCAGTTCCTCAAGCGCGAGCTGGATGGCTACCTGTCCGGGCGCGGAGGTGAGGCCATCGAGGAGCTGCCGCTGGAACGTGTGGAGAACCAGCAGTACATCCACTACCAGAAGGGCTCGCTGGTGTTCTACCGCCTGCGTGAGGAAATCGGCGAGGAGGCGCTGAACCGTGCCCTGAAGCGCTTCCTGCAGGACAAGGGCTACCAGCAGCCGCCGTACACCACCTCGCGGGAGCTGCTGGCCTACATCCGCGCCGAAACGCCCGCCGGCCGCCAGCAGCTGGTAACCGATCTGTTCGAGAAGATGAGCTTCTACGACAACCGGGTGTTGGCCGTCAGCGCGCGCAAGCGTGCCGACGGTCGCTACGACGTGACTCTGGACCTGCATGCCAGCAAGCAGTACGCCGATGGCAAGGGCAAGGAGACCGCCGGCACGATGGATGACTGGGTCGAGATCGGTGTGTTCGCCAATGGCGCGTCAGGCAAGGAACGCGACCAGAAGGTCCTGTACCTGCAGCGACACCACATCACTACGGCCGAGCCGAAGATCACGGTGACGGTGGATGCCAGGCCGGATGAGGCGGGCTTTGATCCGTACAACAAGCTGATCGACCGGGTGAGCGAGGACAATCGGCGCAAGGTGACGATGTAGTGTGTGTGATGGTGCCGGCCTTCGGGCCGGCATCGTTTGCGGAAGCGTCCACGCATGGCGTGGATCTGCCCGGACGATGCGATGGCGGAAGTAGATCCACGCCATGCGTGGATGCCGCACTTCCCCGTTGACGCCCTTAGCTACGCTGCGGGGCTCTGCGAACCGGCCTTCGGCCCCAGCACCGCCAGCAGCACGTAGATCACGATCGACGCCACGGTACCGAGCGCTGCCGGCAGCCCGAACGCCCAGGTTGAACGGCCCTGCTGCCGCGCCCACTGCCCCAGATGCCAGGCCGCCCCCAGGTTGATCAGCCAGGCGATGACGAACACCGGCCACTGCACGAAACCGACTGCACGCAACAGCGGCATGGCGATGAGTGCTGCGACGATGGCGCCGATCAGGAAGGCCAGAGCGAGACGGGAATGGTGTTCCGAAGCGGCGGTCATGCGCCCAGCTCCCGTACCATCACCAGTACGCGATAGCCGTGGTTGTCGGCTTCCTGCAGGGGCGTCCAGCCCAGCCGCGCGTAAAGGCCGCCATCCAGGGCTTCGGTCTGCAGATACAGATGCGAGACGCCCATCCGTACCGCCTGCGCCGCAGCCTGTTCGACCAGTCCGCTGGCCAGGCCGCGGCCGCGATGACTGTCGGCCACGAACACACTGCCCAGCCAATGCTCGTACTGTGGAAATGCCCGCATCTCCCGGCGCTTGAGCTGCACGGCGCCTGCCACCTGGCCGCCATCGAATGCTGTGATCAGGTGGGGAAAGCCTTCCGCATCCTGCGGCTGGTTGAGCCGCTGCAGTTCCTGCTCCAGCGACACGCCGGCATCCCGGCCCCATTGCGCGTTGTACCACTGTGCCAGCTGCAGCCTTTCCGGCGCGTCAGCGGATAGCACCCTGAATTCCATGGCAAAGCCTCGATCCCTATGTCGTGCAAGAGGATCACGTACGGCCGCCAATTGGAAGCAGACGAGCGACGATTTGGCGCTACAGAACGGTCAGCCCTGCGCGAAATCCTTCAGGATCTCGCCCACACCGCTGGGCGAGATCTCGAAGCCGAGCGTGGTGCCCGGATTGATCACCACGCCGTAACCGCCCGGCACGCGACGCAGCACGTCCAGCATCAGCCAGCGGACCTGATGCTCGGCCTGCTGGCTGTAGATGCCCACCCGCGCAGGATCGGTAAACACGGCCACGTGCAGGGTGCCCTGCTTGTCGAACAGCAGCGGATCGAAGCCGCTGCCATCGGGGGTGACCAGGCTGCCGGTCAGCAGCACCACCTCGGAGGCGACGAAGGCCTCCATGAACGCGCGGATCGGCACTGTTCCGTCCATCGCGGCCTTGAGCAGGGTTTCGATCGGGGTCTGCGGGGCAAGGTCGGTCATGGCAGTGCGGGCGCGGCATCAGGGGTGCCTATTGTGCCGGATGCGATCAACCCCGGTAGTGCCGGCCGCTGGCCGGCAGCCGCATGTGCCAGTGATCTGGAGCTGCCGGCCAGCGGCCGGCACTACCGCTTCCGAAGCCGCTGGTCGCGAGACTGCTGGTCGGCCACCGCCTTGTCCAGTTCGGCCTGCAGCGCCGGCTGCTTCACGGCCGCATCCAGTACGAACACCTTCACCCCGTGCGCTGGCACGTCAGCCTTCAGCGCCCCCGTCACTTTCACCTCGCCGCCGTCCAGCGCGTCCCGCCAGGTGCCGGCCTGCAGGTAGCGGTCCACGTTGAATGTCTTCGCGGCATCACCCTTGTTCAACAGCACCAGCGCGGTCTGCGCCACGTCGGCGTGCTGCAGCACGCGGAAGAACACCGCCTCATCGCCCTGCAGACGTTCGTTCACCTGCAGGCCGCGCTGCAGCGCCGGCGTGGCCTCACGCAGCTTGGCGATGCGTTGCAGCGGCGCGAAGATCGGGCTCTGCGGGGCAGCATCCACCCGTGGCTGGCCGAAGTAGGCGCGGTTGCCGGCATGTTCCGCACGGCCGCGCATGAAGCCGGTTTCCGATCCGTAATAGACCACCGGAATGCCACGTGCGGTGAACAGCCAGTTGTGCGCATCGATGAAGCCGTTGTCGCTGGCCTGCAGACGCGGCATGTCATGGTTGTCGTAGAAGCTCATCAGCTCGTACGGGTTGGCGTACGGGCCAGCAGTCAGGTGCAGCGGCTCAGCCAGGGTTTCAAAACCCTTGCCGGCCGTGCCGAAGGTCTGCTCCAGCGCGCCGCGCAGCGGGAAGTCGAGCACACTGACATTGGCGTTGGCCGGCCAGGTGTGTTCGGCGATGCTGGCGGCGTTGTAGTCGAACGCTTCGCCGAACATGAACATGCCCGGGTGCTGCGCGCGGATGCGGTTGACGAACTCGTGCCACCACGGGTGCGGCAGCCAGCCGATGGTATCGATGCGCAGCGCATCCACGCCCTGCTCGGTCCACTGCAGGTAGGCCCCGACCAGGTAGTCCATCACTGCCGGGTTGTCCTGGTTGAAGTCGCTCAACTCGGCCAGGTTGCCATCGAAGATCGAGCCGTCCTTGCTGTCGACCGGGCCGATGTTGTTGTAGAACGCGTGCAGCGGAGTGTGCTTCGGGTCCAGCTTCTGTGGCGGCAGGTTCTGGTGGTCGGCAATCAGCGTGCCGTCCTTGTCGAAGATCTGGCCGAACTGCGGCTGCCGCTTCGGCATGGTCCATGCCGGCGATCCGTGGTTGCCGACGATGTCCAGCACCACCTTCAGGCCGGCACCGTGCAGGCCCTTGGTCAGCCCGGCAAAGTCCAGGTCCCTGCTCGGCAGGTGCTCGTCCAGTTTGTAGAAGTTGATGCCCCAGTAGCCGTGGTAGCCGGTCTTGCCGCGGTCGGTCAGGGTGCTGGTGCAGCTGATCGGTTTGCTGCCGGTGAAGGCTTCATCCGGGTTGTCGACGATGGGCGTGATCCACACCGCGCCGAAACCGAGGTTGCGGATGTAGCCGGCGTTGTCGAGCACGCCACGGAAATCACCACCGAGATAGCCGATGTTGCCGTCCACCTTGTCCGGGCATGGCACCGGGATATCGAACGTACGGTGCTTGCCGCCCTGGTCGCGATGGTCGTTGGACGGATCGCCGTTGACGAAGCGGTCGGTGACCACGAAATACACCGCATCGCTGGCGAACGGTTCGGTGGTACCGACATAGACAGGACGTGGCGCAGCCGCAGCATGACCAGCGAACAGCACAAGGGATACAGCAACAGTCAGCGCACCACGCATCACACCACCTCCGGACGGGACGGAACCCGCAACACGCACAGACCGGCAATCAGCAGACTGCAGCCACCCAGTACCAGTACATGCATCGGTTGGCCTCCCAGCCATGCGCGCAGGGCGAAACCGAGCGCGCTGGCCGCGACCAGCTGCGGGATCACGATGAAGAAATTGAAGATGCCCATGTACACACCCATCTTCGCCGCCGGCACGCTGTCCGACAGCAGCGCATAGGGCAACGACAGGATCGAGGCCCAGGCAAAACCCACGCCGACCATCGACAGCAACAGCCACTGCGGATCGTCGATGAACATCATCGAGATCAGCCCTGCCCCGCCCAGCCACAGGTTGACCAGATGGCTCCAACGCAGGCCGATCGCCCGCACCATCGGCGGGATCAGCAGCGCGGCCAGTGCGGCGAAGCCGTTGTAGGCACCAAACAGCACGCCCACCCAGTTGGCGCCTTCGTTGTAGGCCGCCGATTCGACGTCGGTGGAACCGAAATGCATGCCAGCCACCGCGCGCGTGGTGAAGATCCACATCGCGAACAGTGCGAACCACGAGAAGAACTGCACCCAGGCCAGCCGTCGCATGGTGATCGGCATCGCGCGCAGGTCACCGACGATGGCGGCCAGCATGTGCGTTCCTGGCAGTACCCGCGCCGCCGCCAGCAGTGCGCCGTAGCCCGCGCACAGGCCGGCCAGCACGTACAGCATCTTGTCGCCCTGGCGCCACGCGATCAGCGCCGCCAGCAGCACGCCGAGCCCCAGCCACAGCGCAACCTGCGCGCATGGCGCAGGGCCGGTGACCGCAGTGCCGGCGTGGTGCGCCGGTGGTTCGGCGTCATCGAAACTGGCCAGTTCGTCGGGCGAGTACTCACGTGTACTGACCACCGTCCAGGTGATTGCCGCCAGCAGCACCACCGCGCCGAAGTAGAACGCATAGCGCACGGTATCGGGCACCTCGCCCGCCGCTGCCGTGTTGGCAACGCCGAAGTGGGCCAGGATGAAAGGCAGGAAGCTGGCAACGATCGCGCCGACGCCGATGAAGAAGCTCTGCATCGCATAGCCGGCCGGGCGCTGCCGCGGTGCCAGCTGGTCGCCGACGAAGGCGCGGAATGGCTCCATCGACACGTTGATCGAGGCATCCAGCACCCACAGCGTGCCGGCGGCGATCCACAGCGTCGGCGAGTTTGGCATCACCAGCAGGGCCAGCGTGGTCAGCACCGCGCCGATCATGAAGAACGGGCGGCGCCGTCCCCAGCGTGTCCAGGTGCGGTCGGACAGGTAGCCGATCACCGGCTGCACCAGCAGGCCGGTCAGCGGTGCGGCGATCCACAGCCCCGGCACCGCTTCCATATCCGCGCCCAGCGTTTCGAAGATGCGGCTGGCGTTGGCGTTCTGCAGGGCAAAACCGAACTGGATGCCAAGGAAGCCGAAGCACATGTTCCAGATCTGCCAGAACGACAACTGCGGCTTTGCAGGACGACTCATCGTGCGTCCTCTGCTGCCGCCACCGGCGCGACCTTCAGCGCCTGTACCTGGGCCTGGTTGAGCACGCCGTCGCGCCCGCCCTTGCCGCCGGTGTAGTGCGCGAAGTGCTGCAGCGCGCTCATGTTGAAGCCCTCTTGCAGGGTCACCGTGCAGCGCCCCTTGGGCACCGCGAAGGTTGCGGCGGTCGAGTCCTGCGCCGCCACGCTGTGCGGCAGCGTTACCGTGTGCCGCTGCGGCGCCTGGCCCTTGCACTGCACGGCCAGCTGCTTCACCGCCGCGGTCACACCGGTGTTGATCGGGCCGTTCGGGTTGCTGTACTGCAGGCGCAGGCGCACGTGGCCCGCCTTGGCGGCGTTGAACTGCCACTGCCTGCTGCCACGCAGCACCTGCTGCGGGCCGACGCAGACCATCGGACTGTGCAGTGATTCCAGCACACCTTCGCGACGGGTCAGGCTCAGGCAGTGCTGCAGGCCATCATCACCTACGCGCACCTGGGCCTTGCTGGCCGAGGCCGCGACACCGTCCTGCCAAAGTACCTGTCCGGCGGCGACTGCGACGGTCCAGCCCTTGCCACTACGCTTTACCTGCGGCGCCAGCGGTGTGGCCGGTGCTCGTGCATTGGCATCGGCGCGCAGCACATCATGGCTCGCCGCTGCCGGCGCGGCGACCAGCTGCACGGTCGTCGTGGCACCACGCGTGCGCGTCTTTCCCGCGACCAGCAAGCCAGCACCCACCTGCTTCGGGCGCTCCAGCACATAGCGCTTTCCGCCCGACTCCAGACTGATCCGCTTCTGCTTCCCGAACAGCTCCGGCACCAGCTCGGCCGGCAGCTTGGGCTGCACCCGACCGTCGTCCTGCACGCCGAACACACCCTCGGTCACCATCGACAGATAGCCGGCCACCGACCACAACTGGCGCTCTGAGTTGACCACCGGGCCGCTCAAGGCACCTTCGTCCACGTGCACGGCCTGGGTGGCCAGCTCGTAGTTCTCCATGTTGGAACCGGCCAGCGCCGCCCCCCGCATCAACGAGCGGATCTCGGCGGCAATGCGCGGCGCGTCGTCCACCTTGCGCGCCGCGCGCAGCGAGTAGGCGCTGACGAACGGCCAGATCGCGCGGTTGTGGTAGATCGGCTGCTGCGCCTCCTGCGGCCACACCACCGGGCTGCCAGCAGCGCCCATCGGATAGCCCGCCAGCGCCCGACGCGCACGCTCAGCAGGCAGCACGTCGGCGAGGATGCCCAGCGACAGACCGAGCAGATCGATCTTGGCGTACGGCACCGGGTGCGCCGCTTCGCCGATGTAACTCATGTACTGGCCCATGTCTTCGCGCCAGAAGCGCGCGTCGATCTGCACCGCCAGTGCGTCGGCCCAGGCCTTGTACTGCTCGCTGCGTTCGTCGCCGAGCTGCGCGGCCATCTGCTGCGCCAGGCGTAGCGCCTGGTAGTGCAGCACGTTGGTGGACAGCGCATAGGAATCGCCGATGAAGCGCACGTCCTCGCGTGTCCAGTCCGGATAGGTCTGCTCGCGCCAGTCGAGGAACGAGGTCTCGCCGCGATACAGGCCCATCTGCGCGTCGAACACCATCGCCCGATCCTGCGCCAGCGTGCCCTGCAGCGCCTGCCAGACCTGCTCGGCAAACGCAGGATCATCCAGCAGGTGGCGTGCGGCCAGGAACCACACCACGCGGTCGCTGCTGATCGGCCAGCTGCCGCCGGAGCCGGTGTCCTGGGCCACGAACAGGCCGGGCGTATGCCCATCGCGCGCCGCCGACAACTTGAACTGCAATGACTGCCGGGTACGCTTCGGGTCCAGCTTGGCCAGCGCCAGGTCGGCAGCGAAGCTGACATCGCGCGTCCACACGTAAGGCCAGCGCGCACCGGTCTGGAAGCACTCACACGGCACCGGACGGCCTTCATCGAAGGCCGGATCGCGGATGGCATCCACCCGGTCCTGGTCCATTTCCTGCTGGGCCAGTGCGAACAGCGCATCGAACATCACGCTGCCGGTCTGGCTGCGCATGGGCGCGGCGGCGATGCGCACCTCGCGCTTGGGCGCATGCAGGATGAAGCTGCCCTTGGCAGCGGCTTCGGCGCGCGCCTGGCGGCCGTCGAATGTCAGGTCGGCCGCGTGTGCGGTCGTCCCCAGCGCTGCCCCCAGGGCAGCGGTCAGGCAAATGATCTTCAGCATCGAAGCGGCAGACCGGCTTGCGCCCGTCGACCTCCCTCCCTCTCTGCACCGTTGTGGGTCCGCACTGCCGTTGCCGGCGTGCGGGCGCGGCACCTCCCTCAAGGTGCCCTGGCCCCATGGTAGACGCGGGGCTGTCGGCTGCGTCCAGCTGCATACGTATTCATGGCGCGCAGTACCGGCACGCCTGCCGCGCTGGCTTATGGTCCGGGTCTGTCAACGGCGCCTTGGGAGGGGAAATGCCGACGTCACCCACAACGGTACGCGCAGTGTTCGCGCACGCCTTCGGCCTGGCCCTGTTGGGATTGGCCACGCTGGCACAGGCGGCTGCATCGCAGATCGCCAGCGTCGAATCACCGGACAAGGTACTGAAGGTCAGCCTGGTGCTGGACGGCGGCACCGCACGCTACCGCGTCGAGCGCCTTGGCCAGACCGTGGTGGCCGATTCGAAGCTGGGTTTTGAACTGCGGGATGGTCGCCTCGACCGCGACTTCAGCCTGCTGGCGCAGGAACGCCGCAGTGTCGACGACCGCTGGGAGCAGCCGTGGGGCGAGCGCCGCCTCACCCGCAACCACTTCAACGAACTCACCGTGCATCTGGCCGAAACCACCGGCAGCAAGCGCCGGCTGGACCTGGTGTTCCGCGTCTACGACGATGGCCTGGGCTTCCGCTACGTGTTTCCCGAGCAACCGAACCTGCGCGAAGCGATCATCGATGACGAACTGACCGAGTTCGCCATTGCGCCGGAGTCCACCGCCTGGTGGATACCCGCTGGCGAACCGATCCACTACGAATACCTGTACCAGCGCACGCCACTGCGCGAAGTGCCGCTGGTGCACACGCCGATGACCCTGCGCAGCCACGACGGCTTGCACGTGGCCATCCATGAAGCGGCGCTGGTCGACTACGCCGGCATGTGGCTGCGCCGCACCGAGGGCCAGCGCCTGCGCGCGCAGCTTTCGCCTTCGGCCGAAGGCTGGAAGGTGCGCCGCGCCCTGCCCTTCGCCACCCCATGGCGCACCCTGCAGATTGCCGACCGCGCCGGCGGGCTGGTCGAGTCCGACCTGATCCTCAACCTCAACGAGCCCAATGCGCTGGGCGATGTGAGCTGGGTGAAACCAGCCAAGTACCTGGGCGTGTGGTGGTCGATGCACCTGGACAACGAGAGCTGGGCGACTGGCCCGAAGCACGCGGCCACCACCACGAAAACGCGGAAAGTGATCGACTTCGCCGCCGCGCACGGCTTCCGTGGTGTGCTGGTGGAAGGCTGGAATCCGGGCTGGGACGGCAACTGGGTCGGTAACGGCTACGACTTCGACTTCACCCGTGCCACGCCGGATTTCGACATCGAAACCCTTTCGGCGTACGGGTTGAAGAAGGGCGTGCACCTGATCGGCCACCATGAAACCGGATGCGCGATCGAACACTACGAAGACCAGCTGGATGCTGCGCTGGACCTGTATGCGCGGCTGGGCGTGGACCAGTTCAAGACCGGCTACGTCTGTGACGACGGCCAGGTCGATCGCCGTAATCCGGCCGGCGGCCCGCTGTGGCGCGAGTGGCACGACGGGCAGTTCATGGCTCGCCATCACCTGAAGGTGGTGCAGGAAGCCGCCCGCCGGCACCTGTCGGTGAACCCGCACGAGCCGATCAAGGACACCGGCCTGCGCCGCACCTACCCGAACTGGATTTCCCGCGAAGGCGCACGTGGGATGGAATACAACGCCTGGGGACAGCCACCGAACCCGCCCGAGCATGAGGTCAACCTGGTGTTCACCCGCATGCTGGCCGGGCCGATGGATTACACCCCCGGCATCCTCAGCCTGAAGGGTCGCCACGGCCAGGCCATCCCCAGCACGCTGGCCCGCCAGCTTGCCCTGTACGTGGTGCTGTACAGCCCGATCCAGATGGCCGCCGACCTGCCCGAGCACTACCTGCAGCACCGCGACGCGTTCCGCTTCATCGAGGACGTCGCGGTGGACTGGGAGCAGAGCCGCGTGCTCGATGGCGAGGTCGGCGACTACGTGACGATTGTGCGCCGCGACCGCAACAGCCGCGACTGGTTCCTCGGCAGCATCACCGATGAGAACGGCCGCGTGCTGCCGGTGTCGCTGGGCTTCCTGGAGCCGGGCGTGCGTTACCGCGCCGAGATGTACCGCGATGGCGACGGCGCGGATTTCCGCAGCAATCCCTTCGCCTTCAAGCGCGAAACCCGTGAGGTCAGCAGCACCGATTCACTCACCCTGATGCTGGCGCCTGGCGGCGGGCAAGCCATTCGATTCACGCCGTTGGATTGATGAACGCCCCCGCGTGACGTTCGCCGGGCATGGCCCGGCGCTACCGTGGCGGGGATATGAAAGCGATTACATCCCTGCAAACGCCATTGAATACGTATGCAGGGTGATTCCCACGAAGAACGCGCTGCCTACCATAGCGGCGACGACAGCGGCCACCGCGTCGCACGTCCTCGACACCATCGGGACGACCACGAATCGCACTACAACATTGCCTGGGAGGGGAAAATGTTGAACCACAAGCGCAGTGCGCTGAGCATCGCGTTGGCCGTCGTACTGACGCCATCGCTGGCAGCAGCACAGTCCACGCAGACCACCACCACCCCGCCGACCGGCACCGCCGCCACCAACCTGGATACCGTGCAGGTCACCGGCATCCGTCGCGGCATCGAAAGCGCCATCGCGACCAAGCAGGACGCCACCTCGGTGGTCGAAGCGATTTCCGCCGAAGACATCGGCAAGCTGCCCGATGTCAGCATCGCCGAATCGATCTCGCGCCTGCCCGGCCTCGCCGCGCAGCGTGTGGCCGGTCGTGCGCAGGTGATCAGCGTGCGCGGCCTGTCGCCGGATTTCGCCACCACCCTGCTCAACGGCCGTGAAGTGGTCAGCACCGGCGACAACCGTGGCGTCGAGTTCGACCAGTACCCGTCCGAGCTGGTCAACGGCGTGACCGTGTACAAGACCCCGGATGCGGCGCTGGTCGGCCAGGGCCTGTCAGGCACCATCGACATGCAGACCGCACGTCCGCTCAGCTTCCCCGACCGCGTCATCGCCGTCAGCGGCCGCTACCAGAAGAGTTCGCTGGGCCGCGCCGCCGACACCGATCCGTACGGCAACCGCTTCAGCGCCAGCTACATCGACCAGTTCCTGGACAAGACCCTCGGCATCGCCATCGGCTACGCGCACAGCGACATGCCGATCCAGGAAAACCAGGTCGGCCTGTACGAGCCGTGGACCACCGAGCACACCACCAACGGCAACCGCCCGGGTGTTGCCGCTGGCACCTACTTCACCGATGGCATCAAGGCGCTGCGCCGCACCGGCAACAACAAGCGTGACGGTGTTATGGCCACGATCCAGTTCCGGCCGAACAACAGCTGGACCAGCACTTTCGACGCGTTCCATACCGAGGCGGAGCAGATCGACACCGCCAACCAGTTCGAGCTCAACCTGAGCAACTACAACGGCAACTACACCCCCGGCCTGCTGGTCAGCAACCCGCAGGTCAACGCCAATGGCACCTTCACCGGCGGCACCGCCAGTGGCGTGTACCCGCTGGTGCGCGGCATGTACAACAAGCGCAAGGACAAGATCGATGCGTTCGGCTGGAACAACGAGTTCACCTTCGGCAGCGTCAAGCTGGTCGCCGACCTGAACTATTCCAAGGCCACCCGTGACGAGCTGAACCTGGAAAACAACCTGCAGCTGACCCCGATGCCGCAGCTGGATACGGTAGGTGTGCAGTTCCGCCAGGATGGTTTCTCGCAGATCAGCCCGGGCCTGGACTACTCCAACCCGGACGCGCTGTTCCTGACCAACACCATCTACGGTTCTGGTTACGGCAAGGTGCCGAAGGTGGAAGACCGCCTGAAGGGCGGCAAGCTGGCCGCGACCATCGCCCTGCCGGAAGCAATGGCGTCCTGGGCACCGGACCTGGATATCGGCGTGAACTATGCCGACCGCCGCAAGGTGAAGACCCAGTCTGAAGGCAACATCCTGCTCGGCGCGCAGGGCGATGCCAACATCGCATCGGATCTGCAGTACCGCCCGGTCAACCTTGGATTCGCCGGTCTGGGCACCATCCCGGCCTGGAACGTGCCGGGCGCGGTCGGTCGTTACATGACTTTCAATCCGGTCGACAACCTCGACTACCTGATTCCCAAGTCGTGGACGGTGCAGGAAAAGATCACCACCGCCTGGGCGCGCCTGAACATCAACACCGACATCGGCGTGGTCGGCGTGCGCGGCAACATCGGCGTGCAGATGCAGCACACCGACCAGAGCTCGGACTCGCGCTACTGGGACAGCTCGCAGGCGGCCGGCAACAACATCCAGCCGTACTCCGATGGCCGCAAGTACAACGACTGGCTGCCGAGCTTGAACCTGGCCTTCATGTTCCCGCACGAGCAGACCCTGCGCTTTGCTGCAGCCAAGCAGGTCGCCCGCCCGCGCGTGGACCAGATGCGGGCCGGACTGGAGTTCGGCGTGGATACCGGTACCGGCCGCCCCGGCGGCAGTGGCGGCAATCCGCTGCTGGATCCGTGGCGCGCTACCGCGCTCGACCTGTCCTACGAAAAGTACTTCGGCGAGAAGGCCTACGTGGCTGCCGCGATCTTCTACAAGGACCTGAAGAGCTACGTCTACACCCAGTCGGTGGACAACTACGACTTCACCGGGCTGCTGGGCAACTATGTGCCGCCGCCGGGCATGGTGGTACCGGTGCTGCCGACCGGTACCTTCTCGACCCCGCAGAACGGCAAGGGCGGTACGCTGAAGGGCCTGGAGCTGACCGCATCGTTCCCGCTGGACATGCTGACCGACAGCCTGCGTGGCTTCGGCGTGCAGGCCAGCGCGACCTTCAACAAGAGCGACATCCAGATCCTGGATCCGGAAAGCGCGTCCAGCGTGGGCACAGACCCGATCAGCCTGCCCGGCCTGTCCAAGCGCGTGTACAACTTCACGGCTTACTACGAGCGCAGTGGCTTTGAAGCACGCGTCAGCCAGCGCCGTCGTTCGGACTTCATCGGCGAGATCGGTAACTTCAACGGCAACCGCACCCTGCGTTACGTGGTAGGCGAGAACGTGACCGATGCGCAGATCAGCTACACCTTCAGCGACAGCAGCAGCCTGCGCGGGCTGACCCTGCTGCTGCAGGGAAGCAACCTGACCAACGAGCCGTACCGCACCTACGCCGGCACCAAGGATCGCCCGCTGGAATACATCGAGTGGGGCCGCACCTACATGCTGGGCGTGAACTACAAGTTCTGACCTGCACGGTAGTGCCGGCCGCTGGCCGGCAATCCATCGGAAACCCGCTGCGCAGGCAGCGGGTTTTCTTTTGCACGAGTGCCGCGACGGCCTCCGGTGGGTCATCGGCAAGGCCCATCCACGCATGGCGTGGATCCACTGACATCGGTGCACCGTTGCCACGTGTGGATACCGATCACCGCCACGTCGCCCCCGGTGGACCCACGCCATGCGTGTATGCCGATCACCGAAGCATCGCCTCTCCAGTAGATCCACGCCATGCGTGGATGCTCTACACCGGAACCACGCCCACAAAAAAGGGACGGGGCGCTTCGGCCCCGTCCCCGCAAGTACCGCCACCGGAGAAATCGGTCAGCTGCGTCGTGCGCAATACACCGCGCGCGGCGGCAGCTGGAGTTCGTTGCCCTGTACCCTCCCGGCATCCGGGCCCGGTACGGCCACCTGCTGCCAGGTACCCGCCGGCAGCGGATGGGTCACCGCCTCGGCCGACAGATTGAAGGCCAGCAGGAGAGTTTCATCTGCAAGCATACGCTCGAACAGCAGCACTGGCTCGGCACTGTCCAGGAACCGGATATCTCCGTGCAGCAGCGCCGGCTGGGTACGGCGCCAGGCCAGGAAGCCGCGGAAGGCCGACAGCACCGACTGCGGATCCTGCGCCTGCACCGCCACGGCCGCCGCCTGGTGCTCGGCCGGGATCGGCAGCCACGGCTTTCCGGTAGTGAAGCCGGCCAGCGGCGCGTCGATCCACGGCAGCGGCGTGCGGCAGCCATCACGGCCCTTGAAGTTCGGCCAGAATGTGATGCCGTACGGGTCCTGCAGCGCCTCGAACGGCACGTCGGCCTCGGCCAGGCCCAACTCCTCGCCTTGGTACAGACAGACCGAACCACGCAGTGAACACAGCAGCGCCACCAGCATCCGCGCCAGGCGCGGGTCGGCCGGATGGCCACCCCAGCGGCTGACCGCCCGCTCCACATCGTGGTTGGACACCGCCCAGCACGGCCAGCCTTCGGTCATCGCCGCTTCCAGGCGCGAAACGGTGTCGCGGATGTAGGCCGCGCTGTAATCGTTGACCAGCAGCTCGAAGCTGTAGCCCATGTGCAGGCGGCCATCCTGGGTGTATTCGGCGGTGGTCGCCAGCGAATCCTCCGAGGAGATCTCGCCCAAGCTCACCGCCCCCGGGTACTCGTCCAGCAGGGCGCGCAGCTGCTCCAGGAACGGCAGGTTCTCCGGCTGGGTGTTGTTGTAATAGTGGTACTGGTAGGCGTACGGGTTGTCCGCGCTGAAGCCGCGGCCGACGCGCTTGTCGGCCGGCTTGGGCGGGTTGTCGCGCAGCTGCGCGTCATGGAAGCAGAAGTTGATCGCATCCAGGCGGAAGCCATCCACACCCCGGTCCAGCCAGAAGCGCACGTTGTCCAGGGTCGCCTGCTGCACCTGCGGGTTGTGGAAATTCAGGTCCGGCTGGTCCACCAGGAAGTTGTGCAGGTAGTACTGCTCGCGGCGCGGCTCCCACTGCCAGGCACCGCCGCCGAACAGCGACAGCCAGTTGTTGGGGGGCGTGCCGTCTTCGCGCGGATCCACCCACACATACCAGTCCGCCTTCGGGTTGCTGCGGTCCTGCCGGCTCTCGCGGAACCAGGCGTGCTCGATCGAGGTGTGACTGAGCACCTGGTCGATCATCACCTTCAGGCCAAGACCATGCGCCTTGGCCAGCAGCCGGTCGAAGTCGTCCAGGCTGCCGAACAGCGGATCGACATCGCGGTAGTCGGCGATGTCATAGCCGAAGTCGGCCATCGGCGATCGGAAGAACGGCGAGATCCAGATCGCATCCACGCCCAGCGCGGCGATATGGTCCAGGCGCTGGATGATGCCGGGCAGGTCGCCTACCCCGTCGCCGTTGGCGTCGAGGAAACTGCGCGGGTAGATCTGGTAGATGACGGCTCCGCGCCACCATGGATAGTGCGACATCGACAGCCCCCCTCCGGGCATGCGGGACCCGCCAGAAGCGGGCTGAAAACCAACTCCCGCAAGCTTAGCGGCGGCCCGGGACGATGGCGCTGCCTGCATACGTATTCACGCCGGACGCAGTGTTCGGCAGTCCGCAGCGGCGGCCTGGGAACCGGTTTCCTCCCCAATTCACAGGCAACGCCTATAATCAGGGATGAGCCTGAAAGCCTGATCGCATGACCATCACCGAAGACACCCGTCCCGCCCTGGGCCTGTCCCAGATCCAGTCGCTTGCCGCAGCCGACATGGCTGCCGTCGATGCCCTGATCCGCCGCCGGCTGTCCTCGGATGTGGTGCTGATCAACCAGATCGCCGACCACATCATTTCGGCGGGCGGCAAACGCCTGCGGCCGATGCTGGTGATGCTGGCCGGCCATGCGGTCGGCGGCGCCGGCCCCGAGCACCACCAGCTGGCCGCGATCATCGAGTTCATCCACACCTCCACCCTGCTGCACGACGACGTGGTGGACGAATCCAGCCTGCGCCGCGGCCGCAGCACCGCCAATGCGCTGTGGGGCAACGCGCCGAGTGTGCTGGTGGGTGACTTCCTGTACTCGCGCAGCTTCCAGCTGATGGTCGAGCTGGACCGGATGTCGGTGATGCAGATCCTGGCCGACACCACCAACCGCATCGCCGAAGGCGAAGTGCTGCAGCTGCTGCACGTGCACAACCCGGACACCGACGAAGCGGCCTACCTGCGCGTGATCGAGCGCAAGACTGCGGTGCTGTTCGCCGCAGGTACCCGCCTGGGTGCACTGGCCAGCGGCGTCGATGAAGCCACCCAGCAGGCCCTGTACGACTACGGCATGCACCTGGGCTACGCGTTCCAGATCGCCGATGACGTGCTGGACTACTCGGCCAACGCCGACGAGCTGGGCAAGAACCTCGGTGACGACCTGGCCGAGGGCAAGGCCACGCTGCCGCTGATCCACGCGATGGCCCATTCGGACGAGGCCACCCGCCAGCGCCTGCGCGCGATCGTGCAGAACGGCGACGCCTCGGCAATGCCGGAAGTGCTGGCCGCGATCCACGCCACCGGTGGCCTGGACTACAGCCGCCGTCGTGCCGAGGAATATGCCGAAGCCGCCGAGCGCGCGCTCGACGGCCTGGCCGACAACGATGCCGTCGCCGCCCTGCGCGGCCTGGCCCGCTACGCGGTACAGCGCTCGCATTGATGAAGGAGTGCCGACCAACGGTCGGCACGGAAACATCGGTGGGTGCCGACCGTTGGTCGGCACTACATGAAACGCTCCTCGAAGAACTCATCCAGCGCCTTCCAGGCCCGCTTCGCTGCACGCTCGTTGTACTGGCAGCCCGGCGGGCTGTTGGCATCACGCTCGGCAAAGCAGTGCACCGCACCGCTGTAGTTGGTGAACTCCCAGTCCACCTTGGCCGCATCCATTTCCTTCTGGAAGCTGCCGATATCCTCGGCGGTCACGCTCCTGTCGTCGGCACCGTTCAACACCAGCACCGACGGATGGCTGCCGCCGGCCTGGGCCGGCAAGGGCGACCCGAGCCCGCCATGCAGGCTGACCACGCCCGCCAGCGGCGCGCCGGCGCGGGCCAGTTCCAGCACCGTGGTGCCACCGAAGCAGAAGCCCACCGCGCCGATCCGGCTGGGGTCCAGCGGTGCCTTGCCCGCCTGCGCCTTCAGCACGGTCACCGCCTCCAGTGCCCGCGCCCGCAGCAGTGGCCGGTCATTGCGCAGCTTGGTCGCCACCGGCCCGGCCTCGGCATCGGTCTTCGGTCGCACGCCCTTGCCGTACACATCGGCCACCAGCACCACGTAGTCATCGCCCGCCAGTTGCTTGGCCTTCTCGATGGCCGATTCGTTCACGCCCTTCCAGTTCGGCACCATCACCAGGCCGGGACGCTTGTCAGCATCTCCATCGTCATAGACCAGCACGCCACTGAAGGTCGTGCCCTGGTGCTTCCACTCCACCGGCTGCGTCTTCATCGCCGCCCACGCTGGCATCGCTGCCAGCCCCAGTACCATCGCCACACCGCAACGCCAACGGTTCATGCGCCTGCTCCAGAAAAAGGGGACGGAGGGGATTAAGCCGTATTCACCCCTCCCGCGTCGCATTCTGCATTGGCGGCGTGACGCAGGTGTGGTTGGATACGACCTGATCCCCTCCGTTCCTTTTCTGCATGAATCTTGTCGAACGCTTTCTGTCTGGACTGACCGCCCGCTTGCCCGAGGACGATGCGCCGCAATGGGCGTGGACCGAAGGCGCCAGCGAGGCCGACCTGCAACGGCTGCGCGCGCAGTGGCCGCAGGTGCCCGACAGCCTGGTAGAGCTGCTTTCGCGCGTGGACGGCACGCACTTCCGCGACTATCCGAAGGGCGAGGTCTGCGTGCTGATGCTCGGCTCGGACGTGGGCGACTACCCGTACTACCTGCGCTCCATCGCGCAGATCTTCGAAGACCAGCGGCAGTGGGACGACAGCATCCGCTCCATCTACGAAGAGTGGCTGGAAGAGGAACCGGAGATCCTCGGTGCCGGCATCGATGCCGACCTGCCGATGAGCTGTCGCCTGTGTTTCTCGCACTGCATGAACAACGGCGGCACCTCGATGCTGTATCTGGATTTCGACCCGGCACCCGGCGGCAGCGTCGGCCAGGTGGTGCGCTACCTGCACGACCCGGACAGCTACGCGGTGATCGCCCCCAGCTTTGATGCGTACCTGCAGCAGTTGATTGATCGCGATTACGCGTTCATCAACGAAGACGAATGAAGGCAGCCGAGCGTGGGCTCGGCTCTACAGTAGATCCACGCCATGCGTGGATGGATTCACGCGGTATCCCGTTGGGGTCAGAGCCCTTTCCTGCGGAAAGGGATCCGACCCCTCAGCCGATCCCGATCCCCGGAATCGCGCTGATGGTGTCCGGGTCGAACCCGGCCAGTTCGGCGAAATGCCGCCCGCGTGCAACGTAATCCCGGTAGGCGCCATAGCTCGGCGCCCCTGGCGACAGCAGCACCACTCCACCCTGCCGGCCCAGTGCGCGACGCGCCAGCGCCACCGCATCAGGCAGATCAGCGGCCGCATGCAGGCCGAAGCGACCGGCATCGGCCAACGGCTGCAGCATCGCGTGGATGCGCGGGCCGTTGCTGCCCATGGTCACGATTTCCACCGGCGGCACGTCATGCGCCATGTGCTGCATGAAGTCAGTCCAGTCCAGGCCACGATCATGCCCGCCCACCAGCAGCGCGATGCGCTGGCCGGCGAAGCACTCCAGCGCCGCAAGGCTGGCATGCGGCGTGGTGCTGATCGAATCGTTGATGTAGGTGAGGCCATCGGCCTCGCCAATCCGCTGCAGGCGGTTCGGCAGCGGTCGGAAATCCTGCACGGCCGGCGCCAGCGCCACCGCGTCCAGGCCCAGCGCCTCCAGTGCGGCCAGCACCGCGCACAGGTTGCCGCGGTTGTGTCGACCCGGCAGTGGCGTATTGCGGGTATCGAACACCGCCTGCTCGCCGCGATGGACGATGTCGCCGCGCATATGCCAGCCCTGCGGCTGGTTGAACCAGACCACCTCGCTGGCGGGCAGCGACAGCGCGGCCAAGTGCGGGTCTGCGGCATTGAGCACGGCAACGCGCGGTGCGGCGCCGGTCACCAGCTGCAGCTTGTCTTCGATGTAGCGTTGTTCGCTGCCGTGCCAGTCCAGATGTTCCGGGAACAGATTCAGCACCACGGCCACCTGCGGGTGCGCACCACTACGCGCGACCTCGCCGGTCTGGTAGCTGGACAGCTCCACCGCCCAGTACGCGGGCGCCGGTTGCGGGTCCAGCACTTCCAGCAGCGGTAGGCCGATGTTGCCGACCAGACCGGTGCGACGCCCGGCTGCGCGCAGCAGGTGCGCGATCAGCGCGGTGGTGGTGCTCTTGCCCTTGGTACCGGTCACGCAGATCGTGTCGCGCACGGTGCCATCGGCATCGGCATGTTCGGCAAACCACAACGCCGTGCCCCCAATGAAGACGGTACCCTGCTCCGCCGCCGCCAACGCGATCGACAGATACGGACTGATCCCTGGCGACTTGATCACCACCTCGAATGAAGCCAGCGCTTCGGCTGTGGGTTCGCCGCGTACATCCAGCGCGCCCTGCGTTTCCGCACGTGCGGCCTCGACCTCGCCGGCCGGGCAGAACAGGCTCAGGCCAAGCGATGGCAGGCGCGCGCGCAGCACTGCAAACGCAGCACGCCCCTCACGCCCCCAGCCCCATAGCGCTACGCGCTTGCCTTCAAGCTGCGAAATCTTCACGCACCCGTTCCCACAGCGTCGCCGGAATACGATGTTCGCCCTGCAACTGCATCAGCGGTGCCAGCTCCAGTTCGGCCGCATCCAGCTGCGGTCGGATTTCATTGCAGAAACGCTTCACCAGCGCGTCTTCCTTCCACTCCGGGCGCTGCGCCAGGGTCGCCATCGCCGCACGGGATTCGCGGCCTTCGCCCACGCATTCGAACGGCTTGTGGTCCTGGAATTCCAGCAGCGCGTCGAAGCCACCGGCCTGCTCGATGTCATCCAACAGGTTGCGGCCGAAGATGCGCACCAGGCGGGTCTTCGGCATGAACGGGGCCAGCGCCAGGAACACGAAGTGGCATTTCGGGCAGACGCCGCACCAGCGGTTCACCGGGCGCTCGCCAAGGATGTGGAAGTTGCGGTTGCAGCTGGAGAAATGCGCGTCGTAGAAATCGCTCTTGGCGAACTGGCGGGCCACCGCCAGCTCCGACATCGGTCGCAGCAGCGAGTAGTACTGCAGGTCGGCGGCCACCTGGTTCTGCACGTACACGCCGAAGGCCTGCTCGAACGCCCAGCCCTTCGACCACTGGTGGTTGACCTCGCCGGTGCCCGGAATCTGGCTGCCGTAGCTGGCCGAACGTTCGTTGGAGAACACCACCTGGTCCACGCCCTGCAGCAGCGCAGCCAGCACCATGATCGCCGAGTTCACCGCAGTCACCGGGATGTGGCCGTTCCATGCGCCCTGGCGGTTGAGCTCGAACAGCTCCGGCGCCAGCGCGCGACCGAGATTCAGCGTCGGCAGCCCGGTGCGCTCGGCACAGGCACGGATCAACTGCGAACCACCAATCCAGGTCACCGTCTCGTCCACGCCGGCGCGACGCAGTGCTTCGATGCTGACCAGCGAATCCTTGCCGCCACCGATGGCCACCAGCGCATGCGCCTGCAGGCCCAGCACCGGTGCCTGCACCGTTTCGCCCTGCACCGGCAGGCGGAAGCGCCCACGCAGGTTCAGGCCGTTGCGATAGGCGAACTCACCCAGGCCGTTGAGATAGATGGTCTCCACCAACGCAGCGGTATCGGCATCGATGCTGTAGCTGTCGATGCTGACCGTATCGGGCACACCGGCCTTGTAGTAGCTCACACCGGCAATCAGGTGCAGCAGCCGCAGCGCGCGCTGCACGGCGTCGGCACGGGCCGGCTCCAGCACGAACGGGGCGCCGGGCACGGTAACGGTTTCCACCATTTCCGGGCCGTCATCGAAGGCGTAGACCAGCTTGGCCACGCCGGTGTCCGCGGCGAATTCGCAGCGGACGAAGCGGAAGCGGGAAACCTGGTGTTTATCGAAAGCAGTCATGGTGAATCCAGTTCAAGCACGGTCAGGCACGTGCCCGCGCGCAGGCGCGGGACGTGTCGGTGGGCGGGTGCAGGGCGCGGAAGGCGGCGATCATTCGATCACGTCCTCGCGCGGCATCGCCCGTTGGTTGTAGGTGTTGGACATCACATAGCCGTAGGCACCGGCGTCGGCGATCAGCATCACATCGTCCGGCGCGGTCGACACCGGCAGCTTGCGGCGCTTGCCGAACACATCGCTGGATTCGCAGATCGGGCCGACCACATCGAACGCTGCTTCGGCGTAACCGCCCTGGCGGCTGAGGTTTTCGATGTCGTGCCAGGCGTCGTACAGGGCCGGGCGCATCAGCGTGTTCATGCCCGCATCCAGGCCGACGCGGCGTACGCCGTCCTTCTCCACCACCTGGGTGGCATGGGTCAGCAGCACGCCCGATTCGGCCACCAGGAAGCGGCCCGGTTCGATCGCCAGGCGGAATGCCGGATGCAGCGCCTTGACCTCGGCCAGGCCCTCGGCCCAGGCGTCCAGGTCGAACGGCTCGTCTTCGTCGCTGTAGGGAATCGGCAGGCCACCACCGATATCGATGGTGTGCACGCTGCCGATACGGCGCGCGAAGCCAGCCAGCTCGTCACACATCAGGCGCCAGTGCTGGGCGGTTTCCACGCCGCTGCCAAGGTGCGCATGCAGGCCGACCACACGGGTGCCCAGCTCGGTGGCCGCGCGCACGAACTCGTCCACGCGCGCGATCGGCAGGCCGAACTTGGAGTCCTTGCCACCGGTGCGGACCTTGGCGTGGTGGCCTTCGCCACGGCCCAGGTCCACGCGCAGCCACAGCTCGCGGTTGCGGAACAGGTCCGGCCAGCGTTGCAGGGCTTCCACGTTGTCGACGGTGACGGTCACGCCCAGCGCGAACGCCGCTTCGTACTCGCTGCGCGGGCAGAAGCTGGGGGTGAACAGCACGCGCTTGGGCGACAGTTCCGGAATGGCCTGGAACACATGCTTCAACTCACCGTGCGACACGCACTCCAGGCCGAAACCTTCGGCTTCCAGCAACTGCAGGATGGCCGGATGGCTGTTGGCCTTGATTGCGTAATAACGCTGGTCGATCGGCTTGATCGCCGCCAGCGCACGGGCACGCGCCCGCACAGTGGGCAAGTGGTAGACGTAGCGCGGGGTGCCGGCATCGGCCAGCTGCAGCAGGTGCGCACGCTGGCCGCGCCACCAAGGCGTACCACGCGGACGCACGGTGCCGGCGATTTCGCGCCAGCGCGGGCCGAACACTTCGGTCTCTTCCACCGGCATCGCGCCGCTGTCGATCAGCTCGGCGTGCAGGATCGGCAGCAGGCCGTCAGCATCGGCCTCGTCGATGACGAAGGTCAGGTTCAGGTCGTTGGACGACTGCGAGATCATGTGCACGCGCTCACGACCGAAGGTCGCCCACACGTCCGACAGCTTGTGCAGCAGCGAGCGCATGCCCAGGCCGACCAGGGTGATCGCCGCGCACGGCACGATCACCTTGACCTTGCAGATCTGCGACAGATCCGCCGACAGCGCGGCCAGCACATCGGTGTTGACCAGGTTCTCGGACGGGTCCAGCGACACGGTGACGTTGGTCTCGGCCGAACCGATCAGGTCCACCGACAGGCCGTGCTTCTTGAACAGGCCGAACACATCGGCAAGGAAGCCGACCTGCTGCCACATGCCGATGCCTTCCATCGACACCAGCACGATGCCGTTGCGGCGGCTGATTGCCTTCACGCCCGGCACCGGCGCGGCGTTGCCGTCGATGCTGGTACCCGGCAGTTCCGGGCGCTCGGTATCGAGGATCGCCATCGGCACGCCCGCATCGCGGCACGGCTTGATCGAGCGCGGGTGCAGCACCTTGGCGCCGGTGGTGGCGATTTCCTGCGCTTCGTAATAGTCCAGGCGGGTCAGCAGACGCGCGTCCGGCACGTCCTTGGGATTGGCGCTGAACATGCCTGGCACATCGGTCCAGATCTCCACGCGGCTCGCGCCGAGCAGCGCACCAAAGTACGCCGCCGAGGTATCCGAACCGCCGCGACCGAGAATGGCCGTGCCACCGTCGGCATGACGCGAGATGAAACCCTGGGTGATCAGCAGGCGCGTGGGCTGGGCGCGGAAGCGCTGCGCCCATTCCGCATCGGCACGCCACTGGCAGTTCACCGACAGGCGCTGCGACCAGTCGCTCTGGTTCGGCTGCGGCGGCAGCGCGTCCAGCCACTGGCGCGCATCCATCCAGCCGAAATCCAGGCCGCTGGCACGCAGATAGGCCGCGCCCAGGCTGGACGACAGCAGTTCACCCTGGCCCAGCACTTCGGCCTGCCAGTCCAGCGGTCGGCTGGGCGCACGCGGGTCGTCCAGCAGGCCCTGCAGCGCGGCCAGCCGCTCGGCCAGAACCTCCGCGCCCAGGCCCAGCTCGTCCAGGAAGGCCTGGTGGCGTTCGACCAGCGCCGCCACGCGATCGCGGCTGTCCGGCGCGCCATCGGCAATCGCGGTCAGTTCATTGGTGACCCCGGACAGCGCCGAAACCACCACCAGAACGCGCGAACCGGTTTCTTCGGCCCGTTTTTTCGCCAGCTTCCCGATCGTGTCCCAACGGTGGCGACGCGACACCGAGGTGCCGCCGAACTTCAGTACGATCCAACGATCGACAAGGGGGGAAGCTGACATGGATAGGCTATGTGTAATGTGGGGAAGCCGCCCTTGGGGGCGGAACCTTCGATTCTAAGCCCAATACACCCGTCAATGACCGCCTACCGCTACCTGCAGCTCGATGTCTTCGCCCACCACCCCGGTACCGGCAACCCACTCGGTGTCGTGTTCGACGCGGATGGGCTGTCCACCGACCGCATGCAGGCCCTGGCCGCCTGGCTGAACCTGTCCGAGACCGTGTTCTTCCTGCGCCCCACCGCTGCCGGCGCCGACTACCACGTCCGCATCTTCACCCCTGCCAGCGAGCTGCCCTTTGCCGGCCATCCCAGCGTGGGTGCCGCCTGGGCAGCGGTCGCCTGCGGCCTGGTGCAGCCACGCGACGGGGCCCTGGTACAGCAATGCGCGGCCGGCCTGCTGCCGGTGCAGGTCACGGGCCCGGCCAACGCGCCCACCATCCGGCTGGCCAGCCCAGCAGCGCGCCTGCTGCCGACAGCACCGGGTGCCGTCCCGGAAGCGCTGCGCGCCGTCATCGCCGAGGGCCAAGGCGCCGAACTCTGGGAAAACGGCCCGCGCTGGTGGCTGCTGCCGCTGCGCGATGCCGACGCCGTGCGCACGCTGGTACCGGACATGGCGGCCCTGCGCGATTGGAGCATGGCCACCGATGCGCTCGGCGTAGCCGTGTTCGCGCTCGACCCCGGTACCGACCATGATCTGGTGGTGCGTGCGTTCTGCCCTGCGGATGCGCCCAACGTGCCGGAAGACCCGGTGACCGGCAGCGCCAACGCGCTGATCGGCGCCTGGCTTCGGCAGCGTAATGCCCTGCCCGGCAAGAACGGGAGCTATGTGGCCAGCCAGGGCCGCGAGGTCGGCCGCGACGGCCTCGTCCAGGTTACCGTCGACGTGCAGGGCACGGTATGGGTCGGTGGTCAGGTGCAGCCGGTGATCGACGGCCACATCCGCTGGTAGCGCCGGGCCACGCCCGGCGGCCTGCCGCGCTGCGCGCTCGCGGGGCATGGCCCCGCGCTACCCTATGCGGCCTGTTTCCTGGAGTCCCCGCCTGATGTCCGCACGCCGTTTCCTGCAGCTGGATGTGTTTTCCCCGCGCCCGGGCGCTGGCAATCCGCTGGCTGTCGTGCTCGATGCCGAAGGCCTGGACGACGCGGCGATGCAGGCCATCGCCCGCTGGACCCGCCTGCCTGAAACGACCTTCGTGTTCCCCCCGCAGGCCGCCGGCGCCAGCTACCGGCTGCGCATGTTCAGCCCGCAGAAGGAAGTGCCGTTCGCCGGTCATCCCAGCGTCGGCACTGCCCATGCAGCGCTGCAGGCAGGCATCGCCATGCCGGTCGACGGGATACTGATACAGGACGGCATCGCCGGGGCGCTGCCACTGCGCGTGACCGGCGAAGGCGCACAGCAGCGCATCGCCATCCGTACGCCGCGTGCACAGCTGGCCGAGACCGCGGCAGCCAACGATCCGCGCCTGCAGCCCGCCTTGCAGGGCTGGCCGCTGGGTGCGCTGCCGCCGGCCCGCATGCAGGGCGGCCGCAGCTGGTGGGTCGTACAGGTCGCGGATGAGGCAGCGTTGCGCGCCCTGAACCCAGACTGGGATGCGATCGCCACGCTGGCCGAATCGACTGACAGCATGGGCGTGTTTGCCTATGCCTTTGCCGATGGCAGCGAAGGTTACGACCTGGCCGTACGCGCCTTCGTCGGCAATGGACGCCGCTTCGAGGATGCTGCTTCAGGCGCGGCCAACGCCGTGCTGGCGGCTTGGTTGGACCTGCGCGATGCCCTGCCGCGCGGCCGCCAGCCCTTCGAAGTCAGCCAAGGCCGCGAAGTCGGCCACGATGCGCGCCTGACCCTGTTGGTCGATGAAGACGGCGAGGTCTGGTCCGGTGGACAGGTGCAGACGGTGATTTCCGGCACCATCGACTGGTGACTGCCCACACGCCGTAGCGCCGGGGCCATGCCCGGCGTCTTTCCGCTGCGCTCGCCGGGCATGGCCCGGCGCTACCGCCTTCTCAGCCCAGCTCAGCTTCCAGACTGATCGGCACTGCGCTCAGTGCCTTCGAAACCGGGCAGTTCTGCTTGGCGTCATCGGCAATCGCACGGAACTGGGTCGCATCGATTCCCGGCACCACCGCCTTCACTTTCAGCCGGATCTGCGACAGCTGCGGGCCGCCTTCCATCGACAGATCGACCTTGGCTTCGGTATCCAGCGAGGTCGGGGTGAAACCGGCTTCGCCGAGCTTGGCCGACAGCGCCATGGTGAAGCAACCGGCGTGCGCGGCGGCGATCAATTCTTCGGGATTGGTGCCCTTTTCATCACCAAAGCGGCTGTTGAAGCCGTAGCGGGTTTTGTCCAGAAGACCACTCTGCGGCGTGCTCAACTGGCCCTTGCCCGACTTCAGGTCGCCTTCCCAATGCGCCGTAGCGTGTCGCGAGATTCCCATGTCCTGCTCCGTTGTAGCTGTGATGAACCGATACCCTGGCACGCGCCGCGTTAGCCCTGCGTCGCCTCGCCGCATGCGGCGCGCCTGTCCCGAGCCAGCGAGTGGACACTTCTTCACCAGCAATCCGACGATTTTTCCCTTGTTTTCAGTCATTTCGCCCATCCATTCGAAAACAAGGACATCGCGATGCAGTGCACCACGGCGCCTGCTTCCCCCACTGCCGGCCATGTACTGAATCGGCCTGGATATGAAAAAACATGCACTTTCAGCGCTCCAGGCTATTGGCGGCGCCCGAGAGTTGCCCTACATTGCGCTTGCCGACGGGGTTCGGCGCCGACCAAACAACCAACCGTTCACGGAACAGGAAACCATGGCAAAGACCGCTAAGAAGGCTGCCCCGAAGAAGGCAGTGAAGAAAGTCGCGACGAAGGCAGCCGCCAAGCCGGCCGCTCCGAAGCCGATCAAGGAAGTGCTGACCAAGTCGGGCCTGGTTGCACACATCGCTGAAGTCTCCGGCGTTGTCGCCAAGGACGTCCGCGCTGTGCTGGCCTCGCTGGAAGGCGCTGTCGCCGCTTCGGTGCACAAGAAGGGCGCAGGCTCGTTCACCCTGCCGGGCCTGCTGAAGATCAGCACCGTCAATGTGCCGGCCAAGCCGAAGCGCAAGGGCATCAACCCGTTCACCAAGGAAGAGCAGTGGTTCGCCGCCAAGCCGGCCACCACCAAGCTCAAGGTTCGCCCGCTGAAGAAGCTCAAGGACGCTGCGCTCTAAGCGCGCGCCCTGCAGCGGATACCTGACGGGACGGCCTTGGCCGTCCCGTTTTTTTTTGCCCGCACCCACGCACGCACTGCAGTAGATCCACGCCACGCGTGGATGCCGTTCCCTGCGACCCCGCAACACAGCGTTTCCCGCGCCCACGCAATCACCTGCACAGGCCCGTCGCCCATGGCCTCACCGCTGTTTTTCCAGTGCAGCAACGAACCGGGTGGAACACTGCGTGCAGCCCCGGCCATCGCCGCCGGCCAATGCCTTGCCTAAGGTGGACACATTCCTCCCCACCAGCGCGAGCACCCCCATGGCCAGCCCCTCCACCCGCTACCGGATCTCGGTGACCCCGATCGAAAAGGACGGGCACCAGTGCACCGGGCGCTGCACCATCGAACTGGAACATCGCGCCAGCCGCGACCTGATGCGCCTGCTGGAATCAGCCCCGCGCACGGCCGGCCTGAGCGGCGATGAGCGTGCCACCCTGGTGGTGGCCACCCAGTTGCTGCGTGACATCGTGCAGCGCTATGCCGACACAGACGGCCATGCGCTGGCGGCGATCGCCGCACAGGTGCTGCCGGCATTGGATGCATTGGAGCAGCTTCCCTCTTCGCGCTGAGCCGCCCCCGACCGCTACACTGCCGCCTTCCAGGTCGCCTCGGGGAGGAGGCAGACATGCGCGGTTTTATTTCCTTGTTGATCCCACTGCTTGTGGTGGGGTGTTCCAACCCACCCCCTCCAACCGAATCCGCCACCTCGGACTCAGCCGCCGCTGCAACCGCCCCTGCCGTGCAAACGACGAAGGCGGCATCGGAAGCAGCTACAGTCGACGCGATCGCCATCGACCCGCTGTATGGCGCCGTTGCCATCGGCAGCGAATCGCCCGCGGGAATGCTCAACCGCTACATGCTCGACCTGCTCAACCAGAACAAGGCGCGCAGCGATGCGGCCTGGGCCTATGCCCCGGCCGACCCGCGCCATGCTGACGACGCCGTATTGCGCCTGCTGCCCGACGTGCGCAATCTGCGCCTGGACAGTGACGTGGCGGTGCCACGCGACGATGGCCAGCCGCCGCACCTGCTGGAAGTGCCGGTGAAGATCCGCGCGGTAACCGCCGAAGGCACCTTCCGCTACCACGGCTGGTATCGCGTGCAGCCCAGTGCTGACGGTCGCGCCTGGCAGATCCAGTCGGCCAGCCTGCAGCCAACGCTGGACTGAACCGTTGCAGCCGTGTGTACCCGCGATTCAGCGGGCAAAGCTACTCTGTAGGCCTCTTCGATCCTTCTTCGGTCACCGCCATGCGCCTGCGTTCCCTGATGACCCGTCTTGCCGCCTCGACCGTGCTGATTGCTGCCGCGATCGGTGCGCAGGCCGCCCCTTCGATCTCCGGTCGTGAACTGGCGGTTGGCGCCAGCGACGTGCAGCAGTATCTGGACGGCAGCTTCCCGCGCACCCAGGACGCACTGGGCGGCCTGATCGCGCTGACCATGAGCCACCCGCAGCTGAGCCTGCCGGCAGGCGAACGATTGAACCTGGGCATGGACGTGGCGCTGGCCACCGCGGGCGGCAATCCGGCCACGCTGGGCACGGTGAAGCTCAGCAGCGGCCTGCGCTATGACGCGCAGACCCAGGGCTTTCACCTGCAGCAGCCGACCGTGGATGATTTCACCCCGGCCAACCAGGGCGGCCGTCTCGACTCGCGTACCCGCGGCCTGCTGAACGCATGGCTGAGCGACTACGCCCAGCGCGAACCAATCTACAAGCTGGACCCGGCCGTGGCCGGCCTGCTCGGTGCCCTGCAGGTGCAGTCGGCGCAGGTGAAGAACGGCAAGCTGGTGGTGACCTTCAACCAGGACCTGGGCAACCTGGTGCCGGCCGGCGTGCTGGGCAAATAAGGTAGTGCTGGCCGCTGGCCGGCAATACTTTCACGCACGTGCCGGCCAGCGGCCGGCACTACCAGCACAACGTCACGCCGCCAGCGCTTTCACCAGCGCCTCGCTGAAGGCCGGAATGTCGTCCGGCTTGCGGCTGGTGATCAGGTTGCCGTCCACCACTACTTCCGCGTCGCGCCAGCGCGCGCCGGCATTGGTCAGATCCTGCTGCAGCGACGGCCACGACGTTACCTCGTGTCCCTTCGCCAGCCCGCTGTTGATCAGCAGCCAGGGGCCGTGGCAGATCGCCGCCACCGGCTTGCCGGCATCGGCCACGCCGCGGATGAAGTCCAATGCCGCTTCATTGGTGCGCAGGGTATCCGGATTGATCACGCCGCCGGGCAGCACCAGCGCATCGAAGCGGCCGGCATCGGCCTCATCCAGCGGCTGATCCACGGCGACCGGATCGCCCCAGTCCTTGGCCTTCCAGCCCTTGATGCTGGCCTCTTTGGCCGGCGAGACCACGCTCACCCGCGCGCCCTCTGCTTCCAGCAAGCGCTTGGGCTCGATCAGTTCGGATTGTTCGAATCCGTGCGTCGCAAGGATGGCGATCTGCTTGCCGCGTAGACGCTGTGCCATGTCGTGCTCCAGATGAGGGGGAGCGGACAGGGTGGGCGAATGCGCATTGAACGGCGGTGACCCTGCCGTGCACGGCGGGTGCAGAAACGCGCGGGTAGCGCCGGGCCATGCCCGGCGGCTTCTGATTCCGCCCGCGCTTCGCGCTCGCCGGGCATCGCCCGGCGCTACCGGATCAGCGCTTGGGCTGCAGCATCGTGCCGGTGCACTTGGGCGAGCCGCAGCGGCACTCCCAGATCTTCTTCAGCTTGGCGGTATGCCGCTCGGCCAGGGTGATGCCGTAGTTGTAGGTCAGTTCTTCACCGGCCTTGATATCGCGCAGTGCCTCGATGAAGACCTTGTCGCCGCGGCTGTCACCGTCTTCGTCTTCCTCGATCACCGCTTCGCAGTTCGGGTCGCAGCTGTGGTTGATCCAGCGCGCGTCGTTGCCTTTGTAATTGGCATCGATCACCCAGTCATCGTTGAGGGTGAACAGGAAGGTATGGCCACTTTCCACATCGCCACTGTCATCGGCATCGACATCGCCGTGGCTGCGCAGCAGGCCCCTGTACTGGATCACGCGCTCGCCCTGCTTGATCGGGGCCACGGAAAACACACCGTTGCCGTGGATGGCGGACTTGCGGGCTTGGATCTTCTTGGGCATCGGCAAGAGACGTTTGCAGCGAAAGGAACGTTGATTCTCGCCCATTCCGGGTGATTGCGAAAATCACCCCCATGCCCCAGCATGTCGCCCCGTCGGCCGCCCTCGGCCGCCGACCCGCAGCCGGCCCCAAGCGCCCGCTGAATGGCCGGGTTGGATGCCGGCGAATAAAAGCGTACAATTTCAGTCCGCTTTAAGAACCACTCGCATCCCATGTTGCGCGTCACCAAGCTCACCGATTACGCCACCGTCGTACTGACCGTGCTCGCCGCCCGTCCGGGCGAGGTGCTCAGTGCCACCGAGCTGGCCGAATTCACCGGTCTGGAGCCGCCCACCGTCAGCAAGGTGCTCAAGCCACTGGCCCAGGCCGGCCTGGTCGAAGGCCTGCGCGGTGTCCGCGGCGGCTACCGGCTGACCCGTCCATCGATCGAGATCTCGCTGTTTGAAGTGGTCGAAGCCATGGAAGGGCCGTTGGCCCTGACCGAGTGCAGCCACGACCACCACCAGTGCGGCATGGCGCCCAAGTGCGGCGCGCGCAGCAGCTGGCGGCTGATCAACGACGTGGTCTCCGAGGCCCTGCGCGATGTCAGCCTGGCGCAGATCCTGCCCCCTCTTCCCCTTGTCGACGAAGAACAGCGCCGCACCATCGCTGTCGACGTCGTCTCCTGATCCGTAGGCAGCCCCCCATGGCCACCGAAACCATCGAAACCGTCGCCAGCGACGACACCCCCAACCGCGAGATCCATGAGCAGCTCGGGCGCAAGTATGCGGCCGGCTTCATCACGGACATCGAATCGGACTCCCTGCCGCCGGGCCTGGACGAGGACACCATCCGCGCCCTGTCGGCCAAGAAGGAAGAGCCGGAATGGATGACGCAGTGGCGCCTGGACGCCTACCGCCACTTCCTGACCATGCCGATGCCGAATTGGGCCAAGCTGCAGATCGCCCCGATCGACCTGCAGGCGCTCAGCTACTACTCCGCGCCGAAGGGCCCGAAGTACGCCTCGCTGGATGACGTGCCGAAGGAACTGCTGGACACCTACGACAAGCTGGGCGTGCCGCTGCACGAACGCGCCAAGCTGGCCGGCGTGGCCGTGGATGCGGTGTTCGATTCGGTCTCGGTGGGTACCACCTTCCGCAAGGAACTGGCCGAGAAAGGCGTGATCTTCTGCTCGATGTCCGAAGCCATCAAGGAACACCCGGAACTGGTGCGCCAGTACCTGGGCACCGTGGTGCCGGTCGGTGACAATTATTTCGCCGCGCTCAATTCGGCGGTGTTCTCCGATGGCAGTTTCGTGTTCATCCCCAAGGGCGTGCGCTGCCCGATGGAACTGAGCACCTATTTCCGCATCAACGCTGGCCACACCGGCCAGTTCGAACGCACGCTGATCATCTGCGAGGACAAGGCGTACGTGTCCTACCTGGAAGGCTGCACCGCGCCGATGCGTGATGAGAACCAGCTGCATGCCGCCGTGGTCGAGCTGGTGGCGCTGGAAGATGCCGAGATCAAGTATTCCACCGTGCAGAACTGGTACCCGGGCGACGAGAACGGTGTCGGCGGCATCTACAACTTTGTCACCAAGCGTGCCGAATGCCGTGGCGCGCGCAGCAAGGTCACCTGGACCCAGGTCGAGACCGGCTCGGCGATCACCTGGAAGTACCCGTCCTGCGTGCTGCTGGGCGACGACTCGGTCGGTGAATTCCACTCGGTGGCGCTGACCCATCATCGCCAGCAGGCCGACACCGGCACCAAGATGATCCACGTCGGCAAGCGCACCAAGAGCAAGATCATCAGCAAGGGCATCAGCGCCGGCCGTGGCCAGAACACCTACCGCGGCCTGGTGAAGATCGACCGCAATGCCGACGGCGCGCGCAACTACACCCAGTGCGATTCGCTGCTGATCGGCAAGCAGTGTGGCGCCCACACCTTCCCCTACATCGAGGTGAAGAACCCGGGCGCCACCGTCGAGCACGAGGCCACCACCTCGAAGATCTCCGACGACCAGCTGTTCTACTGCCGCGCCCGTGGCATCAGCCAGGAAGACGCGGTGTCGATGATCGTCGACGGCTTCTGCAAGCAGGTGTTCCGCGAACTGCCAATGGAATTCGCGGTGGAAGCCAAGAAGCTGCTGGAAGTCTCGCTGGAAGGTTCGGTGGGCTGATCGCCCGCACTGCCCTCGCACAACGCATTCTTTTTACCGGCGGGCCCCGGCCCGCACCACGGAAACCCCACCATGCTGAAGATCGAAAACCTCCACGCCCGCATCGGCGACAAGGAAATCCTCAAGGGCCTGTCCCTGGAAGTGAAGCCCGGCCAGGTGCACGCCATCATGGGCCCCAACGGCGCCGGCAAGTCCACCCTGGGCAATGTCCTGGCCGGCCGTGACGGCTATGAGGTCAGCGAAGGCAGCGTGCAGTTCGAAGGCGTCGACCTGCTCGACCAGGACCCGGAAGCACGCGCCGCTGCGGGTCTGTTCCTGGCGTTCCAGTACCCGGTGGAAATCCCCGGCGTGAACAACACCTACTTCCTGCGCGCCGCGCTGAATGCACAGCGCAAGGCGCGCGGCGAGGAAGAACTGGATTCCATGCAGTTCCTCAAGCTGGTACGGCAGAAGCTGGCCGTGCTGCACCTGAAGGACGAACTGCTGCACCGTGGCGTCAACGAAGGCTTCTCCGGCGGCGAAAAGAAGCGCAACGAGATCTTCCAGCTGGCCGTGCTCGAGCCGAAGTTGGCGATCCTGGACGAAACCGATTCGGGCCTGGACATCGATGCACTGAAGAGCGTGGCCGACGGCGTCAACGCGCTGCGCAGCGCCGACCGCTCGTTCCTGGTCATCACCCACTACCAGCGCCTGCTGGACTACATCAAGCCGGACGTGGTGCACGTGCTGGCCGATGGCCGCATCGTCAAGAGCGGCGGCCCGGAGCTGGCGCTGGAACTGGAAGCGCACGGCTATGACTTCCTGAAGGACCGGGTCGTGCCCGAGGCGGCGGTCTGATGAGCGCCCTGCTCGATTCCATGGCCCAGGCCTTCTGCGGCAGCGATGCGCGCCGCGAAGTGCTCGACAGCGTGCTGCGCGACGGCCTGCCCGGCGCACGCAGCGAAACCTGGAAGTACACCTCGTTGCGCCAGCTGGAGCGTCGCAGCTTCGCGGCTGCTCCGCTGGCGCCGGCGCTGCTGGATGCCGCCGTGCTGGAGGACATTCCCTCGCCGCGCCTGGTTTTCGTCAATGGCCGCCTCAACGACGCGCTGAGCGACGTGCAGGGCCTGCCGGCCGGCGTGCAGCTGGAGACGTTGTCCTCCGCACTGGCCGCTGGCGAGGATGCCGTACGCTTCCTCGGCCGCCGCTATGAGCGCAGTGACGAAGTATTCGCCCGCCTCAACGCTGCCCTCGCCGATGAAGGCGTGGTGCTGCGCGTGGACGACGGCGTGCAGGTCGAGGCGCCGCTGCAGCTGGTGTTCGCCAGCGTCGCCGGCGACACCGATCTGGCCTGGCACCATCGCCACCTGATCGAACTGCGTGCCGGCGCCAGCCTCGGCGTGGTCGAGCACCGCTTCAGCGTCGGTGATTCGGCGCACCTGGACAACACCGTGCTGCACGCCCACGTCGCCCGCGATGCGGTGCTCAAGCACGCCCGCGTGCAGGCGGGCAGCGCGCGCCAGACCAGCTTCCTGCGCACCGACGCGGTGCTGGCCAAGGACGCGCAGTACCACCGTGTGGACCTGGAACTGGGTGCAGCGCTCAGCCGCCACGAACTGAACGTGCGCCTGGAGGGCGACAACGCCCAGCTGACCGCCAATGGCGTGCTGCTCGGCAACGGCCGTCGCCACGTCGATACCCGCCTGGGCATCGACCACATCGCCCGCGACACCAGCGCCGAGCTGCAGTGGCGTGGCGTGGCGGCGAACCGCAGCCGCGTGGTGTTCCATGGCGGCATCCAGATCCGTGCCGGCGCCGATGGCACCGACGCCAACCTGTCCAACAAGAATCTGCTGCTGTCTGCCGACGCCGAAATCGATACCCAGCCGACGCTGGTGATCGACGCCGACGAAGTGAAGGCTGCACACGGTGCCACCGTCGGCCAGCTCGACGCCAACGCGCTGTTCTACCTGCGTTCGCGCGGCCTGCCGCAGGCCCAGGCACAAGCGCTGCTGAGCGCCGCGTTCTGCCACGAGCCGCTGAGGGTGCTGCCGGAAGCGCTGCGCGAACAGCTGGCACGCCGGCTGGACAAGGCCCTGGCCGAGGCGGGCGTGGCATGAACCTGTCCACCCCGCGTCCGATCGAAGCACCCGCCGACGCGCCCGACTGGGCGCGCGTGCGCCTGGACTTCCCGCTGCTGATGCGCGAAGTGCACGGCAAGCCGCTGGTCTATTTCGACAACGCCAACACCGGCCAGAAGCCAGTGCAGGTGATCGGCGCGGTGGACGAGTTCTACCGCCGCTACAACGCCAACGTCAGCCGTGCGGTGCACGCGCTGGGTACCGAGGCCACCGACGCCTATGAGGGCGCGCGCAACAAGCTGGCCCGTTTCCTCAACGTGCGCAGCAACGATCTGGTGCTGTGCAGCGGCACCACCTTCGCGATCAATCTCGTTGCCTACTCCTGGGCCCTGCCGCGGCTGAAGGCTGGCGACGTGATCCTCATTTCGCGCATGGAGCATCACGCCAACATCGTGCCGTGGCAGCTGGTCGCCCAGCGCACCGGCGCGACCATCCGCGTGGCCGAGATCACCCCCGACGGTGCGCTGGACCTGGATGCGCTGCGCGCGGCGATGACCCCCGAGGTCAAGCTGCTGGCCGTGGCCCACGTCTCCAACGTGCTCGGCACCATCAACCCGGTGCGCGAGATCTGCCGCGAAGCGCGCAAGCGCGGCATCGTCACCGTAGTCGACGGCTCGCAGGCCGCACCGCACCGCAAGGTCGATGTCACCGCCATCGGCTGCGACTTCTACGCCATCACCGGCCACAAGATGTGCGGCCCGACCGGCACTGGTGCGCTGTGGGCCCGTCGCGAGCACCTGGACGCGATGCCGCCGTTCCTGGGCGGCGGAGAGATGATCAAGGAAGTCAGCTTCGACGGCACCGTGTTCAACGACGCCCCGCACAAGTTCGAAGCCGGCACGCCCAACATCGCCGGCTTCATCGGCCTGGGCGTGGCCGCCGACTATCTGCAGAACGTCGGCCTGGACCATGTGGAAGCGCGCGAAGCCGAGCTGCTGGCGCACTTCACCGAAGAGCTGCGCCGGGTGGATGGCCTGCGCATCATCGGCGAGGCACCGGAGAAGGCCGCAGTGGTGTCGTTCCTGATCGACGGCGCGCACGCGCACGACCTGGCCACGCTGCTGGATTTGGAAGGCGTGGCCGTGCGTTCCGGCCAGCACTGCGCGCATCCGCTGCTGCAGTACTACGGCGTGGCGGCGACCTGCCGTGCCTCGCTTGCGTTCTACAACACGCACGAAGAGATCGAGCGGTTCATGACCGCGTTGACGAAGGTGCGGAAGTTGCTGGGCTGAGCCCTCAGCCGGGGTCAGAGCCCTTTGCTCGCAAAGGGATCCGACCCCAGCAGAGCGGCAGACCGGGGTCAGAGCCCTTTCGCACCGCGAAAGGGCTCTGACCCCATCAGCTTCCCAGCGCACCGCCGCTGCGACTGCAGCGCTCCACGTATCTCCGCCAGATCACCCGCAGGAATACCCTGCTCGATGAACTCGGCGTAGCGCCTGCGCCGCTCATCCACTTCAGCCGCAATCAACTCGAACGCCGAATGCGGCACGAGAAGTGCATTCGTCCTGCCCTCCGCGTTTGCCCGATAGCTCGACCAGCGATAGTCCCCGGGATGCTTCACCATCCCTGCACGAACGGGATTGAGTTCGATATAGCGCTGGCAGGCAAGCAGGTAGCGATCCGTGACCACCAGCGTCGAGTGAAAGCGCCCCTCCCACAGAGTTCCCGTGCGGCCGTGCCGATCATTCACACGGCGCACGTAGGCACGATTTACCGCCTGCATCATCCGCGACAGCCCGCCGGAAGCATCGGGCGTGACCAGCATATGGATATGGTTGTTCATCAACACATAGGCGTGGACCCGGCATTGCTGCTGGTCTGCGTGATGACACAGCAGGCGCAGATAGGCGACCCGGTCGCCATCAGCGAGGAACACTACTTGGCGATTGTTGCCACGCTGGACCACATGTTGCGGGTAGCCCGGTGCATCGATGCGACGCGGCCTGGGCATGAGCGTCTCCGGAAGCCAAGGGGTCAGAGCCCTTTGCTGCGCAAGAGGATCTGACCCCGAGCATCTGCCGATTCCGCGCCCGTGCCAGTCGGTCCATGACCCGTCGTTGAGTCGGTAGACGCCGGGGTCAGAGCCCTTCTGCGCCGCAGAAGGGATCCGACCCCGGCAATCCCCCATTTGCGCCCGCCCCCACCCCACCTAAAATGCCCCCATGAGCACCCTGACCTTCCGCGCCGCCACGTCGGCCGACATCCCCGCCCTGATCACCCTGGTCACCTCGGCCTACCGTGGCGACGCCAGCCGCGTCGGCTGGACCACCGAAGCCGACCTGCTGGACGGCGCCCGCGTCGACGCCGAAGGCATCCAGGGCGACCTGGACCGTCCGCGATCGACCATCCTGCTGGCCGAACGCGACGGCCAGCTCGTGGCCTGCGCCCACGTCGCCGACGTCGACGGCAAGGGCTACTTCGGCATGTTCTCGGTTGATCCGGCCCAGCAGGGCGGCGGCGTCGGCAAGCAGTTGATGGACGCCGCCGAAGCCCATGCCGCGCAGGAATGGAACGTGCCGGTGATGCAGATGACGGTGATCGACGTGCGCGACGAACTGATCGCCTTCTACGAGCGCCGCGGCTACCAGCGCACCGGCATCAAGAAACCGTTCCCGTATGGCGACGAACGCTTCGGCATCCCCAAGCGCGACGACCTGCGCTTCGAGATCCTGGAAAAGCCGCTGGCCGGAGCCACCGCGTGAGCGAGGCCTGGACCTTTGTCTGCGCCGGCGCCGACCTGCTGCCGGGCGAAATGAAGAGCGTGTTCGACGAAGTCACCGGTACGCCGATCGTGGTGTTCAACCTCGACGGCGAACTGTACGCGCTGGAAGACCAGTGCACGCATGAGGAATTCGAGCTGTCCTCGGGTGAGTTCAACACCGCCGAAGGCAGCGTCGAATGCGTGCTGCATGGCGCGCGCTTCGACGTGCGTGATGGCCGCGCCCTGTGTGCGCCTGCCTACACGGCGGTGCCGAAGTTTCCGGTGAAGCGCGAGCACGACGCGGTGTGGACGCGCGACGACCGCGATTGAAGCCAGGGGCATCCACCCATGGGGTGGATCTACTGGAACAGCCTGAGGGGCCTTTCAGGGACCCTGCGGGCCACCCGGAACCGGCTGCCCGTCTCGTACATGCGAATCATTATCGTTGATGTTATCCTACGTAACATCTTCGTAACGCCCCGCCTGCGCCATGGCTTCGTCCGCGCCCACCGCCACGCTGTGCCAGCTTGCCCGTCAAGGGTGGCCGTTGCTTGTGGCCGCACTGCTGACGCTGCTGCTGGGCTGGTCGGCGCTGCACGAAGGACGCGGCGGTGGCCACGCCGCCAACGCGGGCTGGCAGGCGCATCTGCACGATATCGAGCAGGTCGCTCCGCTGCCGGCCCCTTCCGGCGACGAATGCCCACACCACGCGGCCCCCGCCCCGGAACCTCCGGTGGATGGTGAAGGCGGCACGCCCTGCGCCAGCACTGCGCCGCCGCGTGCTGCGCTGGTGGCCCACATCCCGTTGTGGCACTCCGATGCCCTGCGCTGGCAGCTGCACGACCCCTCGCTGCGTCTGAATCCCGGCCACGCACCTCCGGCACCGCTCGCCATCTGAGGCGTCCTGCGGCCGTTGCCGTGCGCCTGATTGCGTTTCCGGCCAGCCGAGCATGGCTCGGCTCTACAGAACCCACCTCCTGCCTGCCGCCGCGCGCCCAGCCGTGCTGGCCGGCCCTCGCTCATTCCCTATCCAAGCCATCGCCAACCTACCCATGACCCACATCAAGACCCGCAAGTACGCACCTCGCGTTTCAGTACTGGCCACCGCCACCCTCGCCGCCGGCTTCGCGCCGCTGGCCGCACAGGCGGCCGACGACGCCGGCGCCAGCAAGGCCACCGAACTGGACAAGGTCCAGGTGCGCGGCAGCTGGTTCAACCCGTCCTCGCCGAAGTTCACCGCTGCGCTGCTGGACACCCCGAAGTCGGTCTCTATCGTCTCGGAAAAGCTGATCGCCGAAACCGGTGCGACCAACCTGCAGGATGCGCTGCGCATGGTTCCGGGCATCACCTTCGGCGCCGGCGAAGGCGGCAACCCGACCGGTGACCGCCCCTTCATCCGCGGCTTCGACTCGCAGAGCAACATGTTCGTCGATGGCCTGCGCGACGTCGGTTCGCAGACCCGCGAAGTGTTCGACCTGGAGCAGGTGGAAGTGGTCAAGGGCCCGAGCTCGGCCTACGGCGGCCGTGACTCCGGTGGTGGCAGCCTCAACCTGGTCAGCAAGACCCCGAAGCTGAAGAACGAGACCACTGCCAGCATGGGCATCGGCACCGACAGCTACGCACGCGGCACCGTGGATGCCAACTACGTGCTGGGCGATGGCATCGCCGCGCGCCTGAACCTGATGAAGCACGAGTCGGACATCGCCGGTCGTGACGCGGCCAACGTCAGCCGCTGGGGCATCGCGCCGTCGATCGCGTTCGGCCTGAACGGCCCAGCGCAGCTGATCGCCAGCCACTACCACATGCAGAGCGACGACCTGCCTGACGCAGGCGGCTTCCCGTATGGCAACCCGAACGGTGCGCCGGTATCGAAGTGGGTCGACGGCCGCCCGATGGTGCCCGACCGCAACAACTACTACGGCCTGGTGGACCGCGATTTCCAGCGCACCCGCGCCGACATCAGCACCCTGGACGGCAGCTACGACTTCGGCGACCACAAGCTGCGCAACATCGCGCGCCTGGGCAACACCAGCAACGATTACCTGTGGACCCAGCCGGACGACAGCCAGGGCAACCCGAACAACTACGGCACCTTGTGGCGCCGTACCAACAGCCGCGCCGTCGACGTCAAGAGCTTTGCCGACCAGCTGAGCCTGACCGGTGCGTTCCAGACCGGTGCACTGAAGCACAGCTACAGCGCCGGCCTGGAATACAGCGATGAAAAGATGACCCGCGGCAGCTACCTGATGACCCCGGGCACCAGCAACCCGCTGACCAACAGCAGCAAGTGCCCGACCACCGGCGCTGCCACCGGCTACAACTGCACCAGCTTCGACAACCCGAACCCGAACGATCCGTGGGCGGCCACCCATGCGGTGTACCGCAGCGACAAGGCGCTGGACGTCGAGCAGCGCACCAAGACCAAGTCCGCTTACCTGTTCGACACCATCGAACTGAACGCGCAGTGGATGATCAACGTCGGCCTGCGTTACGACGACTTCTCCACCACCCTGACCACCCCGGTGGCCGGCAAGGCGCCGACGCGCGTGCGCAACGACAATGACTTCCTGAACTACCAGGCCGGCATCGTCTTCAAGCCGACCGCCAACGGCAGCATCTACCTGTCCTACGGCACCTCCTCCACCCCACCTGGCATGGACGGTGGCGATGGCTCGGATGGCCTGAGCGCAACCGTGGCCGACCTCAAGCCGCAGGACACCAAGAACCTCGAACTGGGCACCAAGTGGGACCTGTTCGACAACCGCCTGAACCTGACCGCGGCGATCTTCCACACCGTGATGGACAACGCGCGCGTGACCGTGGACAACGGCACCAGCCAGAACGCCGGCAAGAAGGAAATCAACGGTGTGGAACTGGGCTTCACCGGCCAGTTGACCGACGCCTGGAGCCTGTACGGGGGCTACACCTACCTGGATTCGGAACTGAAGGACAACGGCTTCGTCTGCGCCGTGTCCGGTCGTACCTGCCCGTCCAACATCTACGTGCCCTCGCCGTACAACGGCAACGTGTTCCCGAACACCGCCAAGCACAGCGCCACCCTGTGGACCACCTACCGCTTCCCGTTCGGCCTGACCGTCGGCGCCGGCGCCAACTACTCCGACAAGCAGTACGGTGATGTCGCCAACACCAAGTGGATCCCCAGCTACACCCGCTTCGATGCGATGGCCAGCTACGCGATCCAGGACAACATCAGCCTGCAGTTGAACGTGCAGAACCTGGCCGACAAGACCTACTTCACCAAGGCCTATGCTTCGCACTACGCGAGCATCGCCCCGGGCCGTTCGGCCACCCTGGCACTGAACGTGAAGTTCTGATGTAACCCGCAGCACCCACACGGCGGCAGGATCTCCTGCCGCCGTTTTTGTTTCCGGCGATACTCAGCGCATGGCTTCCAACACCCCGTTTGATTCCGACGCCCTGGCAGACCTGCTGCTGCACGACCCGCAGGCTGCCTTCGTGCGCGTGCGCGATGCAGCTCAGGCCGGGCAGGTCGAGGCGCAGCTGCTGCTGGCGCAGATGTACATGGAAGGCAAAGGCACGCCGGAAGACGCTGCTGCCGCCCTGCTCTGGTACGAGACCGCGGCCAACAACGGCGCGCCGATGGCGATGAACATGCTCGGTCGCTGCCATGAGCTGGGCCAGGGCACCACCGCCAATCCTTCGCTTGCAGCGGTCTGGTACCGGCGCGCGGCCGACACCGGGCTGGACTGGGGCCTGTACAACCTGGCCAACCTGCTGGCCACCGGCCGTGGCGTGCCGCAGGACCGTGTACAGGCACTGGCGCTGTATACCCGCGCCGCTCACATGGGCCACGCCAAATCGATGAACCTGCTGGCCCGGCATCTGGAGGATGGGCTGGACACCGGACGCGATCCGCAGGCCGCGCTGGGCTGGTATCGGCGCGCGGCCGAGGCCGGCGATTTCCGCGGCCAGGCCAACTACGCCTCCATCCTTCTGCAGGCCGGTGAAATCGAACAGGCCATGCATTGGCTGCGGTTGGCACTGCAGCACGGCAGTCCTGCGTTCCTGGCGCATATCGTGCCCGAGCTGGCCGCCTCACCCCACCCGCAGGTGCGCGCCCTGGTCGCACCATCCGCTTGCTGAGGACTTCCGCATGCTGCTGCACATCCCCGACATCCTCAGCGCCGGACAGGTGGCTGACATCCGCCGCAGGCTCGACGCAGCCGACTGGACCGATGGCCGCGAGACTGTCGGCCACCTCGGCGCACAGGCCAAGCACAACCAGCAGCTGCCGGAAGCTGCACCGCTGCGCCGCGAACTGGGCGAAACCATTCTTGTCGCGCTGGCACGGCATCCGCTGTTCTTCAGCGCCGCGCTACCATTGAAGTACCTGCCGCCGCGCTTCAACCGCTACAGCGGCGGCGGCACCTACGGCTTCCACGTCGATGGCGCGGTGATGAACCTGGCCAACGGCGAGCAGCTGCGCTCGGACATCTCCTGCACGCTGTTCCTGTCCGACCCGGACGAGTACGACGGCGGCGAGCTGATCATCAGCGACACCTACGGCGAGCACGAGGTGAAACTGCCGGCCGGTGACCTGATCGTGTATCCCTCCAGCAGCCTGCACAAGGTCAACCCGGTCACCCGCGGTGCGCGCGTGGCCTCGTTCTTCTGGGTGCAGAGCATGATCCGCGACGATGTGCAGCGTCGCCTGCTGTGGGAGATGGATACCTCCATCGAGCGCCTGCGGCAGACCAATGGCGATGCCGACGCGGTGCTGCAGCTGACCGGCGTGTACCACAACCTGCTGCGACGCTGGAGCGAGGTCTGAACCGATCAGGCCACCCCTGCGGCAATTTGGCAATCATTCTCATTTGCAACGGCTAACGGGTCTCATTACAATCACATCCCGTTGACGCCGGATGTCCCGGCCACCCAGGGATCTCCGCTTGCGTCGCCCATTCCGCCCTCGCCCGCTTCGGCTTGTACAGTTCGGCACCGCCATGCGCGGCCGTCGGCCTGCGCTGGCCGGCCTGCTGGCGTGGGTGGCGATGTTGACGCTGTTGCTGGGCACCCTGCCGCTGCTTCCGGCAGCCCATGCTGCCGCGCCCTTGGCGCTGCAGCAGCCGCTGGAGGAGCGCGGCGGCGACGGCCCTTTGCAGGAAGAAGCGCCGGCCAAACTGCGGCGCTGCGCTTCGGCACCGGCCAGGTCCACGGACAAGCCGATCCCGCCGCTGTTGCTGGCCAGCCACTGGCTGCGTACCGAACTTGATCTGGTTCCCTCCGCGTCGGCTCCGTCCGGCGCGCGTCCGCACTGGCCGTTGGCCGCACCAGACATGCCCTGGGCAGATGCGCCCGGGCGCCGCCAGCAACGCGGCCAGGCGCCGCCGCTCGCCTGATCCACGGCACGCCGTGACCGCCTGCGCGGTTGCGACGGCTCGCCGCTGCCTGTTTCGCCCCTGCCGCCCCTGACCGGGCCATCCCTGCCCTGCCGTGCGCGCTCCGCGCCCGGCATCGGGCTGTCTTGCATCCTTCGAGGTATCTGCCATGGCCCAGCGCCATCGTGTCCGTTCGTCCCTGTCCCGCCATCTGTTGACCAGCGCCGTGCTGGCCGCCGTCGCGGCTCCCGCCTACGCCCATGGCGACGCTTCCGGCGCACCCCAGACCCTCGACAAGGTAGTGGTCACCGCCGCTGGCTTCGAGCAGAAAGTAGTCGATGCACCGGCCAGCATCAGCGTGGTCAGCCGCGAAGAGCTGAGCAAGCGCCCCTACACCAGCCTGGTCGACGCCCTGCGCGACGTCGAGGGCATCGACGTCGGCCTGGAAGCCACCGACAAGAACGGCCGCGCCACCATCTCCATGCGCGGCCTGCCGTCCGAGTACACCCTGGTGCTGATCGACGGACGCCGCCAGAGCAACGCCGGTCAGCTGTATCCGAACAACTTCGGTGGTGGCCAGTTCGCCTACCTGCCGCCGCTGGATGCGATCGAGCGCATTGAAGTGGTGCGTGGCCCGATGTCCACGCTGTACGGCTCGGATGCGATGGGCGGCGTCATCAACATCATCACCCGCCGCAACCAGGACAGCTGGCACGGCGCGGTCACCCAGGGCTTCACCGTGCAGCAGGACGATCAGTTCGGCGATGCGCGCAGCACCGACCTGTACCTGAGCGGTCCACTGGTCAAGGATCGCCTCGGCCTGGCCGTGCGCGGCAGCTACTACGACGCCAAGGCATCCAATCCCGAATGGGATGCACTGACCCTGCCCGACGGCACGCTGTGGGAGCGCAGCATCGGTTTCGGCGGCGGCGGCAAGTCGGTGGCCAACACCAACTGGAACACCGGCGTGCGCCTGAACTTCCACGTCAACGACGACCACGAACTGTGGCTGGACTACGACGTCTCGCGGCAGAAGTACGACAACAGCGAGGGCCAGACCGGCACGCTGGACAGCCTGGCCAGCCTGTGGCGCGTGGGCAACGCGGTGATTCCGAACCCGAATGGCAACGGCACCGTCACCCGCCGCGTGGTGCAGCCGCGCGTGGGCTACACCGCCTACCAGCGCTATGAGCGTGACCAGCTGTCGCTGACCCATCAGGGTCGCTACAGCTTCGGCACCTGGCAGACCTCGCTGACCCACAGCAAGAGCAACAACCTCGGCCGCTCGCTGCCGCTGACCCTGGACGAGCGCGCCGGCCTGCAGACCCTGTGGAACGACGTCTGCCGCCGCACCGGTGCCGCCAACAACTGTGCCGCCAGCCGCAACAACGCGCTGGGCGCACTCAACGCCAGCGAACAGGCACGCCTGCAGGCGTTCCTGCCGCGTCCGCTGCGCACCATGGAGCTGGAAGGTTATGTGCTGGACACCATGCTCGATCTGGACTTCGGCGCGCACAAGCTGACCGTGGGTGGCCAATACAACGACACCGACATGGTGGACGGTGTGTTCGGCATGGACGGTGCCGGCTACCGCAGCAACACCAAACAGAAGCACCGCATGTGGGCGCTGTTCGCCGAGGACAACTGGTCGCTGACCGACACCCTGACCGCCACCTTCGGCCTGCGCTACGACGACCACAACATCTTCGGCAGCCACCTCAGCCCGCGCGGCTACCTGGTCTGGAATGCCACCGATGCGTGGACCTTCAAGGGTGGCGTCAGCACCGGCTACAAGACCCCGCGTCCGGACCAGCTGTTCCCGGGCATCACCGGCTTTGGTGGCCAGGGCGTGCTGCCGCTGGTGGGTTCGCCGAACCTGAAGCCGGAAACCAGCACCAACTACGAGCTGGCTGCGTACTACGAGGGCCAGCGCTGGGGCTTCAACGTCACCGGTTTCATCAACAAGTTCGAAGACAAGATCGCCAGCGGCGGCACGTTCCCCAACTGCGAGGTGGCACCTGCAGGCAGCGGCTACTGCGTGGACATCGGCCCGGGCTGGGCGTCGCTGGGCTACAGCACCTTCACCCAGAGCGTGAACATCGACAAGGCCGAAACACGTGGCGCGGAACTGGCCGGCCACGTCGACCTGCTGGACAACCTGCAGCTGCGCGGCAACTACACCTGGACCAAGAGCGAGCAGACCGCGGGTTCCGGCAAGGGCCTGCCGATCACCGGCACCATGCCGGCCAAGCACATGGCCAACGCCAGCCTCAACTGGCAGCTCAACGATGCGATCAGCCTGTCGTTGATCGGCGAAGGCCGCTACGACCGCTACCGCGACACGATCCTCGATGTCGCCGGTGCCAGCCACACCCGCTACTACGAGGACTACACGATCTTCCACCTCGGTGGCAGCTGGAAGGCGACGCAGTGGCTGACGGTCAACGCGCGGGTCAACAACCTGTTCGACAAGAACTTCGTTTCGCAGTCGTGCCTGCTGACCAGCCCCAGCGAATACAACTGCGTGGACGACTACGCCACCAAGGACCAGCGCCGCAGCTACTGGATCTCGCTCAACGCGAAGTTCTGATCGTCGCTCTGGTGGGTGCCGACCTTGGTCGGCACCGCCCTGACTTGGTTGGTGCCAACCTTGGTCGGCACCGCTCCATCCACGCATGGCGTGGATCTACTGCCCATACCGAACCTGGACGGCGCTCCATCAACGCATGGCGTGGATCTGCCGGTCAGCGGTAGTGGTAGTGCCGGCCGCTGGCCGGCAACCGCGCGATGTTTTCAGGTGTCATGGGATTGCCAGCCAGCGGCCGGCACTACCCCTTCAGGGATACACAACGACATCTAATTGCGAGCAATTCTCATCAATGATGTAATGGCCAGTATTCATCCGTCCCGAACCGTGCCGTGAGCCGTCCAGCATCCTCCACCGTGCAGCAGCAACAGAGCCGCGGCTTCTGGCTGCGTACCCTGCACCAGTGGCACTGGATCAGCTCTGCTGTGTGCCTGATCGGCATGCTGCTGTTCGCGGTAACCGGGCTCACGCTGAATCATGCGGCGAAGATCGAGGCCAAGCCGCAGGTGCAGAACCAGCACCTGGAACTGCCGGCCGACGTGCGCGGCCAGCTCGGCACACGCGAGGACGGCAACGCGCCCATCCCGCGCCCGGCCCGGCAATGGCTGGATGAGCAGCTGGGCATTTCCATCGGCGGCCGACCCGCCGAATGGTCAGCCGAGGAAATCTATCTGTCGCTGCCACGCCCCGGTGGCGACGCCTGGCTGAGCATCGACCGCGAAACCGGCGCAGTCGAGTACGAATCGACCTCGCGCGGCGCGGTGTCCTACCTCAACGACCTGCACAAGGGCCGCAATGCCGGCCCCGCGTGGGGCTGGTTCCTGGACGTGTTCGCCGTGGCCTGCCTGGTGTTCTGCATCACCGGTCTGTTCCTGCTGCACCTGCATGCGCGGCAGCGACGCATGACCTGGCCGCTGGTCGGCCTGGGCCTGATGATTCCGCTGCTGATCGCCCTGCTGCTGATCCATTGAACTTCCACCGTGATTTCCATCCGTTTCTCCGGAGCCGCCCCATGCGCGTCACCCTGACCATCGCCCTCAGCGGCCTGCTGGCCACCTCGCCGGCCTACGCCACCACCCTCGACATCAACGTCGAAGTGCCCAAGCTCAACGTGGCCGAGTACCACCGCCCGTATGTGGCGGTGTGGCTGGAAGGCGCCGACCAGAAGGTCGCCGCCAACCTGTCGGTCTGGTACCAGCAGACCAGCAACAGCGAAGGCCATGGCACCAAGTGGCTGCCCGACCTGCGCCAGTGGTGGCGCAAGAGCGGTCGCACCCTGCAGATGCCGGTGGACGGCGTGACCGGCCCCACCCGCCCCGCCGGCAAGCACGCGCTGTCGTTCAACGACAAGCAGCCGGCGCTGAAGCAGCTGGCCCCGGGCAACTACACCCTGGTGGTGGAAGCGGTGCGCGAAGTCGGCGGCCGTGAACTGCTGAAGATCCCCTTCACCTGGCCGGCCACCGCCGCACAGAACGGCCGCGCGCAGGGCGCCACCGAACTGGGCCAGGTCACCCTCGCCGTCAAGCCTTGATTTCCTGACCGGGGTCGGATCCCTTCCGCAGGAGGGGCTCTGACCCGATCGCCATATCCTCGGGGTCAGAGCCCTTTCCTTTGGAAAGGGATCCGCCCCCTTCCAACTGGAGTCTTCCGCATGAAGCGCACGCTCGTCCTCGCCGCCGCTCTGGCCGCTGCCCTTCCCTTCTCTGCCCTGGCCCACAAGGCCTGGCTGCTGCCCTCGCAGACCGTGATCGCCGGCAACGCGCCGTGGATCACCGTCGACGGTGCGGTCTCCAATGACCTGTTCTATTTCAACCATGTGCCGCTGCGCCTGGAATCGGTGGTGATCACCGCCCCGGACGGCAGCACCGTGCAGGCGCAGAACGCGGCCACCGGCAAGTACCGCAGCGTGTTCGACGTCGAGCTGAAGCAGCAGGGCACCTATCGCATCGCCTCGGTCAACGACGGCCTGTCGGCCACCTATGAACTGAATGGCGAGCGCAAGCGCTGGCGTGGCACCGCCGCCACCTTCGGCGAACTGCCCAAGGATGCCAGGAAGCTGGAAGTGAGCCAGTCGGTCGGCCGCGTGGAGACCTTCGTCACCAACGGCGCGCCGAATGACACCGCGCTGAAGCCGACCAACCGCGGCATCGAACTGGTGGCCGTCGGCCATCCAAACGACCTGTTCGCCGGCGAAGAAGCCACCTTCCGCGTACTGGTCGACGGCAAGCCGACCGCGGGCCTGGAGTTTGAGATCGTGCGCGGCGGTACCCGCTACCGCAATGCGCAGGAAGAGCAGAAACTGACCAGCGACGCCAAGGGCGAGATCAAGGTGACCTGGCCGGAAGCCGGCATGTACTGGCTGGAAACCGGCACCGAGGACAAGAAGACGTCGGTCAAGCAGGCCGCAAAGCGTCGCCTCAGCTACGTCGCCACGCTGGAAGTACTGCCGCAGTAAACGCATCGCGGCGATACCCGGCACGCCCGGGTATCGCCGACTGCCACGCACGCCCATGACCTCTACCGCACTCGACATCGCCCGGCTGGGTGGCACCACCATGGGCACCACCTGGAGCGTGTCACTGGTCGCACCGCGTCAGCGCGACCTGCATCCGCTGCACGCTGGCATCCAGGCGCGCCTGGATGAAGTGGTCGCACAGATGAGCACGTGGGAAGCGGGCTCGGACCTGAGCCGCTACAACCGTGCCGACGCGGGCCGCTACTGCGTGCTGCCTGCCGAAACACGCCATGTACTGGCCTGCGCACAGGCCATCGCCGCCGCCAGCGACGGCGCCTTCGACCCCACCATCGGCCCACTGGTGGCGCTGTGGGGCTTCGGTGCGCATGCCGGCGAACGGCGTGCACCCGACACCGCGACGCTGCAGGCAACCCGTGCACGCTGCGGTTGGCAACACCTGCACTGGCAGGACGATGCGCTGCTGCAACCCGGCGGCCTGGAATTGGATCTCTCGGCGATCGCCAAGGGCTTCGGTGTCGACCACGTCGGCGCCTGGCTGCGCGGCCAGGGTATCGATGCCGCACTGATTGAAGTCGGTGGCGAGCTGGCGGGCTACGGCCGCAAGCCCGACGGCCAGCCGTGGCGCGTGCTGGTGGAGTCGGCGCCGGAAGAAGATGCCCACACCGATACGCCACCGCGTGTACTGGCGCTGGAGGGAAAAGCCGTGGCCACCTCCGGCGATCGCTGGCACCAGTATCAGGACGAAGGCGTTGCCTACAGTCACAGCCTCGACCCACGCAGCGGCACGCCGGTGCGGCAGGTCGCAGCCGCCGTCACCGTGGTCGCCGACGATGCGATGCACGCTGACGCCTGGGCAACCGCACTGACCGTGCTCGGTCGCGACGCGGGCATCGCGCTGGCAGAGCGCGAAGGGCTGGCCGCGCGCTTCCTGGAACGCGCCGCTGACGGCCCACGCGAAACCCTCAGCAGCGCCTTCCAGCGGCTGCTGGATGAGCAGGCCGCATGAGCAGGCGTTTCTCGCGCGCGACCTTTGGCAACGTCGTGGTGCTTGCCCTGCTGGCCGTTATTGGCGGGGCGCTGCTGCGCCTGCACCTGGGCGAAGCGTGGTGGCAGGGTGCGCCGTCGTCTCGGCAGTGGGGCATCGCATTGGCCGCCACCGCGCTGTATTCACTGGCGTGCGCGGTGGTGTGGTGGCGCAGCCGTCCACGCGATGACACGACCGAAGGCGAAAACCAACCGATGCTGCTGGTCTGGTCCAGCCAGACCGGCTTCGCCCGCGAACTGGCCGAGCGCAGTGCGCAGGCTCTGCGCTCGGCCGGCATGCCGGTGCGCCTGCGTGGCCTGCACGACGTAGATGCGCCCCTGCTTGCGGACAGCGCGCGTGCACTGTTCATCGTCAGCACCACCGGCGAAGGCGATGCACCCGACCACGCCCTGCCCTTCCTGCGCCGGGTAATGACCACGCCGCCGCCCCTGGGCCACCTGCAGTACGGCGTGCTCGCGCTGGGTGATCGCAGCTACGGCCACTTCTGCGCGTTCGGCCACCAGCTGCACGACTGGCTGCGCCAGCAGGGCGCACATCCGCTGTTCGATGCCATTGAAGTCGACAACGCCGATCCCGCCGCCTTGCGCCACTGGCAGCAGCTGCTCGGCCAGCTCGGCGGCGGCGTCAGCGAACTGCCCGATTGGACACCGGCCGAGTACCAGCCGTGGACACTGCTGCAGCGCATGCACCTCAACCCCGGCAGCGTCGGTGGTCCTGTCTACTGGCTGCGCCTGCAGCCACCGACCGACAGCAGCGCCCACTGGCAGGCGGGCGACATCGCCGAGGTCGGTCCGCAGCATGCCGAACAGAGCACGCGCGACTGGCTGCATGCGCAGGGCTTCGATGCAGGCACGGTATTGGATGACGGGGATACGCTGTTCGCCCGCGTCGCGCGCTCGCATCTGCCTTCATTGGTTGCAGCGGGCGATCTGCCTGGATTATTGGCGGCACTGCAGCCGCTGCCGCATCGCGAATACTCCATCGCCTCGGTGATGGGCGACGGTGCGGTGGAGCTGCTGCTGCGCCGCCAGCTGCGTGCCGATGGCACACCGGGCGTCGGCAGTGGCTGGCTGTGCGACCACGCCGCCATCGGCGAGCCGGTGCGGATGCGCCTGCGCCGCAACGAGAATTTCCACGGTGTCGCCACCGAGGTTCCGCTGCTGCTGATCGGCAACGGTACCGGTATCGCGGGCCTGCGTGCACACCTGCACGAACGCGCACGCGTTGGCGGCGGCCGAACCTGGTTGTTGTTCGGCGAACGCTCGGCCTCGCATGATTTCCACTTCGGCGATGAGCTGCAGGCGATGCTCGCCAACGGCGCGCTGACCCGCCTGGATACGGTATTCAGCCGTGATGGCGGCGCGCACCGCTACGTGCAGGATCGCTTGCTGGCCGAAGCATCCACGCTACAGCAGTGGGTCGATGAAGGCGCAACGATCCTGGTCTGCGGCAGCCTGCAGGGCATGGCCCCGGCAGTGGATGCGGTGATCGAGCAGGTGCTCGGTGCCGCCGGCAAGGAAGCGCTGCTACTGGCCGGTCGTTACCGGCGCGACGTGTATTGAGCGAACGTGTGGGGTAACCCGCCTCCTGGTGGGTGCGAACCTTGGTTCGTACCATGCGCTTTATCGGCCGTCACATCCACGCATGGCGTGGATCTACTGAACGGCTCCGTGCCGCGGTATCGGCTGCCACATCCACGCATGGCGTGGATCTACTGAACGGCTTCACGTCCCGGTATCGGCTACCGCATCCACGCGCCGACGATGGCTCAGCCGCCCGCAGCGCTCACCCGTATCGCCAGCAACTCCCCGCCGCCCTGCAGCGCATGCCGCTGACGCTCACCGGCGGCCAACCACGCGGTATCGCCGGCCTGCATCGCAGGCAATCCGCTGTCCGTGCCAAACGTGGCCTGGCCACCCAACAGGTGCAGGGCCCACGCCACACCTGGTTCGCAGAAGAAGAACATCGGCCCGACCAATGGCCGGTGCAGCAGCTCGGCCTGCAGCAGTCCGCGCTTCCACATCAGGTTGAAATCGTGGGTGGTGCCGTCGACCAGCTCGCCGTGCAGCGCTGCTTCGCCGGCAAAACGCACGCGGCCATGCGGTGGCAGCACCTCGGCCACGTGGCCGTCCTCGAATCGCAGGCGCACGCCATTACCCTGCAGCAGTACCAGTTCGCGCTCGACGCCCGGGAACGCGGAAAACGCGGCGTCCTGTTCGATTTCGGCCACTGACAGGCGCAACGCCCAGTCATCACCCTGCGCTGGCAACCGCAGGATCTCGCGGGTCCAGCCGAGGCCGTTGCGCCAGCGTTCGCGGCGGTAGTCCAGGTTGGAAATAACCTGGCTCGGGGTCTGCAGCAGCGAGTCGATGTTCATGCGCGCATTGCATCATGCCGCGTGCCACAACGCATCACCGCGTTGCAATACCCGCCGCCGTACCGCAATCGCCACCCAGCAGCTGCGAGTGCTTGAGCCAGTCCTGGTCAGGGTAGTACGCGAACACCATCGTGCCGCCCCGCAGCGCGTCGATCAGCGGCTTGGCCACCGACAACCGCACCGCCGGACAGCCGAGACTGCGCCCCAACCGCCCCTGCAACTGTGCGGTGGAGGGATTCACATACGGCGCACCGTGGATGACGATGGCGCGCTCGCGTGCACGATCATTGAAACCCGGCTCCAACCCTGCCAGGCGCAGCGAATAGCCGTTGCCACCCATGTAGGTTTCCTGCGCGGTGAACGCGCCGAGGCTGGACATGAAGCTGCCATCGCGGTTGGAGAAATGCTCGGTGCGGTTCTCGCCACTGTTGCGGCCGTGCGCCACCCACTCCTCGAACAACAGCCGCTGGCGGGCCAGGTCGAAGACCCACATCCGCGGCTCGGTGGACGGCCGCGAGTAATCGATCACGCTCAGGCGCTCACCGCTGACACCCAGTTCCGGTCGCTGCAGCGCGCAGCGCATGGCGTGGGCGGCCAACTGCAGAACCCGACGGTCGGCCTTCGGCGCGGTACGTGCCAACTGCGCAGCGAGATCGTCGGCGCTGATCGCTGTGGCGACACGCGTCCGTGCCCCGGCCGGGGCACTGGCAGTGGTCGCAAGCAGACCAAGGGCGGCCAGCCAGCACAGGCGGAAAGCAGACATGGGCACGCAGGGAGGTCTCAGGATCCCTTGAGGGTGGACGCTGGCGGCTCCGATTCCAAGACCGGCTGCATACCCGATTCAGCCGCGCTTGGGCGCACCGCCGGCAGCGAGGTGACCAGCAGGGTCGTACCCGGCACCAGCACCTGGTACAGCTGGCGGGCGAAATCGGCCGGCAGCGCCATCGGCAGCGATGGGGTGGCCAGCAGGTCCGGCGTGGCCTGGGCGCGGTCCTGGCCCAACAACGGATAGGCCGTCCACTGGTGCAGGCGCTGCTGCGCATCAAGCGGGCTGGGCGTATCGCTGTAGCCCTGGCCCATCACGAACAGAGTGGTGCCCTGGAACGCCGGCAGCGCGTCGGCCTTCAACGGCGACTCACCGATCATCACCCCGTCGCGCAGCACGTACAGGCGCTGGTCGTGCAGGCTGACCAGGATGCCGACCTGACCGCTGGGGGCGGCCGCATCATCCCACCACGCCTTGTCCGGGGCGCCGGCCTCGCCTTCCGGCAGGGCCTGTCCGCGCGCATTCACCGGCGCCAGCACGGCCGGATAGGCCAGCGTCATCGGCGCGCTCTTGGCATCGGCCACCACCACCGTATCGCCGCGTTTGGTTTCGCTGAACAGCTTCTGGGCGAAGGCCTGCGGCAGGCGCACGCAGCCATGCGAGGCCGGGTGCCCGGGCAGGCTGCCGCCGTGAAGCGCGATACCGTCCCAGGTCAGCCGCTGCATGTACGGCATGGGTGCGCTGTTGTAGAGGTTGGAACGGTGGTCCTTGTCCTTCTGCAGGATGGTGAACACACCGGTCGGCGTCTCATGGCCGATCTTGCCCGAGCTGATCGTGGTCAGGCCGATGGCGATGCCGTTGCGGTACACGTAGGCCCGTTGCTCATCCAGGCTCACCACCAGCACGATCGGCCCGGCCGGCGAAACTTCCGGATGCCACAGGTACTCGCCGGGCTTGAGGTCGGTCGGCCCGCGCACTTCGGACGTCGTCGTCGCGACCGGCTTGGAGGGTGCGGCCGCGTGCGCGGCGCAGGGCAGTGCCAGCGCGGCGGCGAGCATCAGGGTCAAACGGTGCAGGTGCATCCAGCAGGTTCCATTCCATGCGAATGGCCTCACCGTACACCATGGGCGCGTGGTGGCTGCGCCAAAAGAAATTGCCCGGCGACACAGCCATGTGTCGTACCGGGCAATCGTCACGTCCCTGTCGGCCTGCTGCCACCCCCTCGCATCCTGCGAAGCGGGGGCGGCGTTGCATCCTGCACGCGGCCGCGTCTGTCCTGTTTGTATCTCAGCCCCTTCCACAGGTCTGTGATGCCACCATCCTGGTGATTGGTGCCGCATCCCTGCGACGGTCGGTGGTTACGGGCATCCTGTCCGCAGCCAGTGGACCTGCATCCTGCCGGTCCCGACGTTTCCTGTTGTCAGCGCCTGGGTACGGTTCGCACCGGTACCGATCCGGGTACCGGATCCGCAGGCAACATCGTGTTGCCAACGGTGATCCGCCGTCGATTCCGTTCGACGATCGATGTCCCTATCCCTTTAACCTGCGTCAGGTCCTCGACGCGGTGAAACGGGCCGTGTCTGCGCCGGTGCTCGACGATCGCCGCGGCCTTGGTGGCCCCGACCATCGTCAATCCCTGCTGCAGCGCCTGGGCATCGGCCCGGTTGATGTCAATCGGCTCGGCAGCTTGCGCTCCCGCGATCCACACTCCCAGCACCAGCGCCCTAAACACGACAAACCAAGGCACGACGTATATCTCCTTGTGGTTCTGACCGTCCCGACCGGCAATCCCGTCGGTCGAAACAGTGTCCGTCACCACATGTACACAGCGTATCGGGTTCACGGATTTCTAAAAGCCAGCCAAATACCCGACGTGATGTAGGGAAAACCCTACCCTTGGCCGAGGCGTAGAATGTCAGGATCAGCCATGCAACCGGAGTTTCAGATGGACAGCGCCAAGCTCGGCCAATTCGTCAATGACAAGTGGGACAGCGAAATCGTCCCGCAGTTGGTCGACTACATCCGCATTCCCAACAAGTCGCCGATGTTCGACGCCAATTGGGTGCAGAACGGCTACATGGAGCAGGCGGTCACCCTGATGGAAACCTGGGCCAAGGCGCAGGAACTGCCCGGCCTGAAGGTCGAGGTGGTGCGCCTGGAAGGCCGTACCCCGCTGATTCTGCTGGAAATTCCGGCTACCGGCGCCGAAACCGGCGACGACACCATCCTGCTCTACGGCCACCTGGACAAGCAGCCTGAGATGACCGGCTGGGACGACGACCTCGGCCCGTGGACCCCGGTCCTGCGCGGCGACAAGCTGTATGGCCGTGGCGGCGCCGATGACGGTTACGCCATCTTCGGCTCGCTGGCCGCGGTGCTGGCGCTGCAGGCCCAGGGCCTGCCGCATGCCCGCTGCGTGGTACTGATCGAAGCCTGTGAAGAGTCGGGCAGCTACGACCTGCCGGCCTACGTCGACCACTTGGCTGACCGCATCGGCAAGCCGTCGCTGGTGGTCTGCCTGGATTCGGGTTGCGCCAACTACGACCAGCTGTGGTGCACCACCTCGCTGCGCGGCCTGACCGGCGGCAACTTCTCGGTGAAGGTGCTCAACGAAGGCGTGCACTCCGGTGATGCCTCCGGCGTGGTGCCGTCCAGCTTCCGCCTGCTGCGCCAGCTGCTGTCGCGCATCGAGGACCAGGACACCGGCCGCATCCTGATCGAGGGCATGAACGTAGAGATCCCGGCCGAGCGCCTGGAGCAGGCCAAGCGCGCCGCCGATGTGGTCGATACCGCGATCTTCGAGAAATTCCCGCTGGTCGACGGCCTCACGCCGATGAACGACGACCTGACCGAGCTGGTGCTCAACCGCACCTGGCGCCCGGCCCTGTCGGTAACCGGCATCGGCGGCATGCCGCCGCTGGAATCGGCCGGCAACGTGCTGCGCCCGCATACCGCGGTGAAGCTGTCGCTGCGCCTGCCGCCGACTGCCGATGGCAAGACCTGCGGCGAACTGCTGAAGGAAGCACTGCTGCGCGATCCGCCGAACGGCGCGCAGGTCACCCTGGACCTGGAAAAGGCCTCCACCGGCTGGAACGCGCCGGCGATGGCACCGTGGCTGACCAAGGCCATCGACGATGCCAGCCAGACCTTCTTCGGCAAGCCGGCGATGTACATGGGCGAAGGCGGCTCGATCCCGTTCATGGGCATGCTGGGCGAGAAGTTCCCGGGCGCCCAGTTCATGATCACCGGCGTGCTCGGCCCGCACTCCAACGCCCACGGCCCGAACGAGTTCCTGCACATTCCGATGGGCAAGAAGGTCACCTCGTGCGTGTCCAAGGTGATCAGCGAGCACTACGCGGCAAGCCTGCGTGGCGAGACCAGCGGTTCGCCGGTGGCCGCCGACAGTGGCACCCGCAACGGCGACCACGGCTGCTGCTGATCCAGCACGCAGTGACGGACGCAGCCCGGCCTTGCTAGGCTGCGTCCATCCTTCGAGAGCACTGATTGCATGAACGGTCTGTTTGGCAGCACCAGCTGGCTCTACATCATCCTGGTCGGCTTCTTCGTCGGCCTGCTGGGACGCTTTTTCATGCCCGGCAACAACCGCATGGGCTGCCTGTTGACCATCGTGCTGGGCATCATCGGCGCGCTGCTGGCCGGCTGGTTCGGCCAGTACATGGGCTGGTACGCACCCGGTGAACCGGCCGGCTTCCTCGGCGCGGTCGTGGGCGCGGTTGTCGTGCTGGCGATCCTGCGCCTGTTCAGCGGCCGCCGCTGAGCCGCCCCCCCTTCCCATTCTGTCCCCGACGTTGGCGCGCCCGGCGCGCCCGGATATGCCTGCATGACCGAACCCGCCTCTGATCCCCAGCGCAGCGCACAACGCCTGCAGTGGGCCCGTACCCAGCTGGACGATGGCAACGCCGTGGTCGAACGCGCTTCGGTCGACGCTGGCATGCGCAGCTACTGGCGCACCACCAGCCAGCTCGGCAGCCACATCGTCATGGATGCCCCGCCGGGGCTGGAAGACCCCACGCCGTGGCTGCGCATGCGCGGCCTGCTGCACGATCACGGCCTGCGCGTGCCCACCTTGCTTGCCCAGGACCTCGACGCCGGCTTCCTGCTGCTGGAAGACCTGGGCGGCCCGACGCTGGCGAAGATCCTCGACGAACGCAATGCCGACGAGTGGTTCAGCCGCTCCATCGAACAGCTGCTGCGCCTGCAGGCGATCCCGGTGCCGGCCGATTTCGGCCAGTTCGGCGAAGCGCTGCTGCAGCGTGACGCCGGCCTGTTCGATGAGTGGTTCCTGCAGCGTCATCTTGGCCTTGAACTGGACTGCGGCGAGATCGAAGGCCTGCAGCTGGTTCACCGTCGACTGATGGGCAACGCGCTGGGCCAGGCGCAACTGATGACCCACCGCGACTACATGCCGCGCAACCTGATGCCGGTGGAGGACGGCCCGGCCGTGCTGGATTTCCAGGACCTGGTGCGTGGCCCGATCGCCTACGACGCGGTGAGTCTGTTCAAGGATGCCTTCCTGAGCTGGCCGCTGCAGCGCGTGGACGAATGGCTGGCGCAGTATCACCAGCGCGCATGCGATGCCGGCCTGCCGGTGCCTGACCGTGCCACCTTCCTGCGCGATGCCGACTGGATGGGCATCCAGCGCCACGTGAAGATCCTCGGCCTGTTCTGCCGCCTGCGCTACCGCGACAACAAGGGCCATTACCTGGACGACGCGCCGCGCTTCATCGCCTACCTGGATGAGGTGTTGCCGCGCTACCGCGAGCTGGCGCCGTTGCAGCAGTTGCTGGACATGCGGATCAAACCGGCACTGGCCGAGCTGGCCGCGCCGATGCGCGTGCTGCGCTGAAGGCCGCATCGATGAAGGCTCTGATTTTCGCCGCCGGCCTGGGCGAGCGCATGCGTCCACTGACCCTGCACACGCCCAAGCCGCTGCTGGCAGTGGCCGGCAAACCATTGATCGTGTGGCACCTGGAACGGTTGGCTGCGTTCGGCATCCGCGACGTGGTGATCAACACCGCATGGCTCGCCGAGCAGTTTCCGGCCACATTGGGCGATGGCCGCCAATGGGGCCTGCAGCTGCATTTCATGCACGAAGGCGATACCCCGCTGGAAACCGGTGGCGGCATCCTCAATGCACTGCCGGCGCTGGGGGACGATCCGTTCCTGGTGGTGAACGGCGATATCTGGACCGATTTCGATTTCGCCACGCTGCCGCGTGAACCGGCCGGCGAAGCGCATCTTGTGCTGGTCGACAACCCCGCGCAGCACCCCGCCGGTGACTACCGGATGGACGCGCACGGCGTGCTGCACCACGACCGCGAAGGTCCGTGCCTGACCTATGCGGGCATCGGCATCTATCGACCGTCGATCGTGGCCGATTGGCGCGCGGTGATCGGCGAGGCAGCGGGCAGCGAGCGTGTGCCACCGAAGTTCTCGGTGGTGCCGTTGCAGAAGCATTTCATGGCACAGGGGCGGATCAGCGGTCAGCATCATCGCGGTCGCTGGACCGATGTCGGGACCGTTGATCGCCTGCGCGCGCTGGACGTTGAGTTGGCCGCGAACGGCTGAGCCCCTCGTGGTTGGACGTCTTCAGAGCAGAAGCCTTGCTTGGCCGGGCGGGATGGGCTGCGCAGGGGGCGCTGCAAGTACGTCCATGTAAGCTCGGTCGCCGCATCCATGCGGCTCACGCCCCTGCGCAACCCACCCCGCCCGGCCTCTGACAGTTTCCGTGTGCGTCCAACCACGGAAGAAAGAGAGAAAAGCAGAAGCGGCTCGCTTCGCTGCGCTTGCTCTGGTGACGACCAACGGTCGTCACCCACCACAAGCGGAGCACGTCAGATCCAAGGCAATTCTTCCCCGGAAAGTCTCATCCACGCATGGCGTGGATCTACGTGTCGACCAAGGTCGACACCTACCCACAGCCGCGGCCAACTGTCGAAGGCGGGGTGGCTCAGGTTGCGGGGGCGTGAGCGCCATGGATGGCGCGACCGAGGCTACATGGACGTACTTGCGCCGTCCCCCGCGACCTGAGCCACCCCGCCATCCCACGGATAGCGAGCTTTTGCTGTTGACGTTGACGTTGACGTTGCTTCGGCTTCAGGGTGCAGGGCGCAGCCCTGCCTAAAACTCAACACCCCTCAGTAACGAGGACGGCCTTCTTCCAGTACCTGGCGCAGGAACGGCACGGTGATCCGCCGCTTCGCCGCCAGCGATTCGCGATCCAGCCAGTCCAGCAGCGTGATCAGCCCACCCAGCTCGCGCCCGGTGTGCGACAGCAGCCACTCGATGGCGGCCTCGTCAATCGCCAGCCCACGGCGCAGCGCGCGCTCGCGCAGCACCGCCGCGCGCCCTTCCTCGTCCAGCGGCTGCAGCAGCACACGCACGCATTGGCCCAGGCGCGAACGCAGGTCCGGCAACACCAGGCCCAGTTCACCGGGCGACTTCTGCGCGGTGTACAGCACCGTCACGTCGGCAGCACGCGCCCGGTTGTGGAAATCGAACAGCGCGATCTCGTCCTCGCGGTTGCCCGCTACCGCATCCAACCCATCCAGCGCCACTAGCTCGCGCAGCTCCAGTCCTTCCAGCGCCACCCGCACCCGGCCAACCACACTGGGCAGGGGCACGTAGGTCGGCAGGCGCCCGGCCTGCTCGGCGCTGGAACACATCGCCAGCGCCTGATGGGTCTTGCCGGTGCCGGCCGCGCCTTCCAGGTAGATCCAATCGTGGCTGGCCCCTACCGCGATGGCACGCAGCTGCGCCAGCGCGCCGTCCGGCGCACCGATGAAGCTCTCCAGACGCTGGTCCCGCGGGTAATGCAGGGCCAGCGGAAGTTGCGGCACACCAATCACTTCAGTTCCGGACCCTTGTCGTTGCCAGGCACGATGATATGGGGCTGGTCGATCACCCCATCAAGCACGATCGCGGGCTTCTCGCCGGCATACAGCTCACTCTGCCGGTAGCGCTGGTGCGCATAGCGCAACAGGACGTTGGTCACCGCCGCCACCGGCAGCGCCAGCAGCATGCCCAGGAAGCCGAACAGCTGGCCACCGGCCATCACCGCGAAGATCACCGCCACCGGGTGCAGGCCGATCTTGTCGCCGACGATACGCGGAGTCAGCACGTAGCTCTCCAGCAGCTGGCCGACGGTGAACACCACGCCCACCAGGATCAGCAGCTTCAGGTCGAACCCCTGCGCCTGCACCAGCGCGGCCACGATTGCCATCACGATGCCGGTGGTCGCCCCCAGGTAGGGGATGAAACTGATCAGGCCGGCGATCAGGCCGATCAGCAGGCCCAGCTTGAGCCCGACCAGCGACAGGCCACCGGCATAGATCACGCCCAGCGCCAGCATCACCAGGAACTGCCCGCGGATGAACGCACCGAGCACTTCATTGGATTCACGTGCCAGCGTGGTGATCGTGCCGATCTGGTTGCGCGGGATCACCGATGCCACGCGCTCGACCAGCTTGTCCCAATCACGCAGGAAGTAGAACGCCAGGATCGGCAGCAGCAACAGGTTGACCACCCAGGTGACCACCGTGAAGCCCGAGCGCGATACGTAGCCCATGAAGGTCGTGGCGAATCCGCCGGCCTGCTGCCAATGGCTGCGCACCCATTCGATAACACGGTCCGGATCCAGCCACTGCATCACTTCCAACCCGGTCTTCTGCTCGAACCAGGGAATGCCCTTCTGCATCAGCCAGGCCTGCGCCTGCGGTGCCGCTGCGATCAGGGTGGTGATCTGGCGCTCGATCATCGGCACCAGCACCAGCAGCAATGCGGTGATGACCAGCACCATCGCCACGAACACCAGCACCACACCGGTCATGCGCGAGCGGCCGGTGGCCTCGATGCGGTCCACCAGCGGATCGCCCAGCCAGGCCAGCGCCAGCGCCAGCACGAACGGGGTCAGGATCGGTGCCAGCAGCCAGACGATCCAGCCGATCAGACCGGCCAGCAGGATGTACTTCAGCCTACGCAGGAACTGCGCGATTTCCGCTTCCGGGGACAGGATCATCGCAGGCGGTACTCGTTGCTGACCGGCGCCGGTACCGGTGCCGGTGCACCGGTCGTATCGTCGATCGGCGTCGGCAGGGCCGGCAGTGTCGCCGACGGCACCAGCACGCCGTTGTCGCCGAGCATGCGGTTGAAACCGGCCAGGCCGGTGGTCATTTCCAGATTCAGTTCCAGATGATCGGCAGTCGCGCGCAGCGGGGTGACGTTGCGCACCACCGCCACTTCACGCAGGCCGGCAGCCAGGCGCAGGTATTCATCCGCGCTATTGATGCCAGTCACCACCACGCGGTAGGTGCCCGCCTGGCCGGTGGCCGCACCGGCCTTGGCGTAACGCTTGACCAGCGCGTCGGCAGCGCCATCGGCACCGGCGGCCATCGCGCGCATCGCGTTGGCGTCCTTGCTGGTCCACTTGTTCAGTTCACGACCGTTGTCGACGAACACCCAGTCCGCCTGCCAGCCGCCATTGGCGCGGTAGAGCTTGCCGATCAGCTGCATCGGCGGCGAATAGCGAGACGAGGCCCGGGCGACAGCGGCGCTGTCCTGGCGCCAGATGGCACCGGCCAGAGCCTGCTCGGCGGCGCCACCACTGGGCAGGCCGAGCTTGTAGCCGCGCTCGATGGCCCGGCTCAGCAGCGGCCGCGCGGCGTTGGCCTGCTGCACGCTGACCAGACGCGGACCGCTGCCATCATCGACGGCAAGCCACAGCACCGGCTTCGGTCGTGGCTGCGGCCACAGCGGCAGGCCCAGGGCCGACACCAGACCGTCCACGTCATCCTCGCGGAAGCGGGCGACCAACAGGGTACGGAAGCTCGGCGCACCGCTGGCGCCCACGCTCTGGTCCTGCTTGTAGTCGTAGCTGGCCACGTAGTCCTTGGCATTACGCAACGCCTGGACCACGCCGGGGCGGGACATGACGCTGCGATCACCGGACAATTTACCCAGTACCACGCTCAACGCGCGGGCAAGTGCGCCGTTGCGGTCAGCCTCGGCTTGGCTGTTGACGGGCACTTCGGCCTCGTACGCACCACTGGCAGTGGCAACATCCCCTTCGGTTCGCATGCCGCTCTGGGCCATCGTGGCCACCGGCAAGCACAGCGCAAGGAGCAGGGTCAAAAACGGGCTGCGGCGCATCAGGACATCCATTGGCTCGACGTATCCGGGGGAATTGTTGCCCGAATACGGCCTTTGCGCCAATGCGGCCTGTTAAAATCGGCGATTCAACCCCTGCCAGCGCCGACGCCCGTGACCAACAGCCCGTCTTCCGCCCCTTCCCCCCTCACCTACCGTGACGCGGGTGTCGACATCGACGCCGGCAACGAGCTGGTCGAGCGGATCAAGCCCCTGGTCAAGCGCAGCTTCCGTCCGGAGGTGATGGGCGGCCTGGGCGGCTTCGGCGCCCTGTTCGACCTGTCCAACAAGTACCGCGAGCCGGTCCTGGTGTCCGGCACCGACGGCGTCGGCACCAAGCTGAAGCTGGCCCACCAGCTGAACCGCCACGATACGATCGGCATCGACCTGGTCGCCATGTGCGTGAACGACGTACTGGTGCAGGGCGCCGAGCCGCTGTTCTTCCTGGACTACTTCGCCACCGGCAAGCTGGACATCGACACCGCCGCGGCAGTCGTGGGCGGCATCGCCAATGGCTGCACCGAGGCCGGCTGCGCCCTGATTGGCGGCGAAACCGCCGAGATGCCCGACATGTACGCGCCGGGCGAGTACGACCTGGCCGGCTTCACCGTTGCTGCAGTCGAAAAGAGCGAGCTGAAGGACGGTGCTCATGTCGCCGCCGGCGACGTGCTGATCGGCATCGCCTCGTCCGGCCCGCACTCCAACGGCTATTCGCTGGTCCGTCGCATCTACGACCGCGCCGGCCGCCCGGCCGAACTGGAGCTGGAAGGCGGGGTCAAGCTGGTCGATGCGCTGATGGCCCCCACCCGCCTGTACGTCAAGCCGATCCTGTCGCTGCTGAAGTCGCATGGCGATGCCATCCACGGTATGGCCCACATTACTGGTGGCGGCCTGACCGAGAACATCATCCGCGTGGTGCCCGAAGGCCTCGGCCTGGACATCCAGGCCTCGTCGTGGACCCTGCCGCCGGTGTTCCAGTGGCTGCAGAAGGAAGGCGCAGTGGCCGACAGCGAGATGTGGCGCACCTTCAACTGCGGCATCGGCTTCGTGCTGATCGTGGCCCCGGACCAGCTGGAGGCCGTGTCCGCTGCGGTCAAGGCGCAGGCCCTGGAGCACTGGACGATCGGCCAGGTGGTCACCGCCCAGGGCGGCGAGCGCGTCCACATCGCCTGATCCACTGGACAAAGGAACCCGCATGGACGCATCCCCTCCCTTGTCGCCGCCACCGGCTCCGCCGGTGCTGCCGCCGAACGCGGCCGTGCCGGTGTTCGGCCCTCAGGACGCCACCCAGCTGCGCCAATTGGCGATCGGCCACTACGTGGTCGCTGGCCTGATGGCGGTGTTCTCGCTGATCTTCATCCTGCACATCGTGCTGGGCATCGCCATGCTGTCCGGCTCGCTGCCGATGAAGCCCGGCGGCGAACCGTCATCGCCGGAAGAGCAGCAGTTCGTCGGCTGGCTGTTCACCGTGATGGGCATCTGCATCGTGCTTGGCGGGCTGACCCTGGCCGGCTTCGTCGCCTATGCCGGCCGCTGCCTGTCGCAGCAGCGCCGCTACCTGTTGTGCATGATCGTGGCGGGGCTGTCGTGCCTGTTCACCCCCATCGGCACCATCCTCGGCGTGTTCACCCTGGTCGTGCTGCTGCGCCCGCAGGTGAAAGCCGCCTTCGCTGGCCAGGCGGGTGTGGCATGAACGATGGACTGAACCCACCGCCGCTGCCCAGGCAGACCCTGGCCGATCTGCAGACCACCAGCCACCTGCACAACCTGAAGATCCTGTTCTACGCACTGGCAGGCTTCCATTGGCTGGCAGCGCTGGTATTCCTCGGTTTTGTCGGCATTGTCGCCTTCGAACGCGGCATGGATGACGGCGCGGTGCTGGCGACGGTGTACGGCGCGGTGTCGCTGCTGGCCATCGGGCTGGGCTTCCTGCAGCTGCGCACCGCGCGCCTGCTTGGCCAGCGCAGCAACCTGCCCTGGTGTCGCGCCGCGGCCTGGGCAGCAGTGCTTGCCGGCCCGCTGGGCATGGCGCTGACTGCCTACGCGGTGTATTTCCTGCGCAAGCCGGAGATCGCTGCACTGTTCGACCGCGGCGACCACGTCAGCGTCTGAGCTGGCAGGCGCATGTTCCGTCCCTTCTGCTGATCGCTCCGACATGTCCATGCCCGCTGCCCCCACGCTCGCCCGCAACCGCGTCACCCACTCACTGTCGGCATCGAAGAAGGCCGCCCTGGTCGCGGTGCTGGGCATATTCGCCGCAACCTGGATCCATCCGCTGTGGCCGCTCGAGCAGACGCTGCACAGCTCGCTGACCGTGATCGGCCTGCTCGCCCTATGGTGGGTGGACCGGCGCTTGCAGCTGGGCAACGGTGCGTTCATTGCCATCTGCGGCTTCATCGCCATCCACTGCGTGGCCGCGCGCTGGCTGTATTCCAACGTGCCGTATGACGCCTGGCTGCAGGCGCTGCTGGGATGGTCGCCGGACGCAGCCTTTGGCTGGCAGCGCAACCACTTCGATCGCCTGATCCACTTCCTCTATGGCGTCTGCTTCACCCCGGCGTTGCTGCAGCTGGCGCGACATGCCTGGCCTGCGCTGCGCATCGGCCAGGCATTCACCCTGGCACTGATGGCGGTGATGTGTTCCAGCCTGGTGTATGAGTGGCTGGAATGGGGCATCGCCCTTGCCCTGTCGCCGGAAGCAGCCGAGGCCTACAACGGTCAGCAGGGCGACATGTGGGACGCGCATGCGGACATGCTGCTGGCGACCCTGGGCAGCCTGTTGCTGTGGCCGTTGGTGCGCCGGAGCCCGGGGCGATGAACATCTACCGCATCGCTGTGCTGGCATCCGGCCGCGGCAGCAACCTGCAGGCCATTGTTGATGCCATCGCTGCAGGGCGGCTGCAGGCCGAGGTTGTCGGTGTGTTCTCTGATCGTCCCGATGCGACCGCGCTGGAGCGGGTGGCAACGGATCGACGCTGGGGACATGCACCGAAGGAATTCAGCGACCGCGCCGCCTACGAGCTGGCACTGGGTGATGCGCTGGCAGCGGCCGCTCCGGACTGGATCGTCTGCGCTGGCTACATGCGCATCCTTGGTGCCGATTTCGTGCAGCGGTTCAATGGCCGTCTGGTCAACATCCATCCCTCGCTGCTGCCGCTGCACAAGGGCCTGCACACCCATGCACGGGCGCTTGAGGCCGGTGACGTCGAGCACGGTGCCAGCGTGCACCTGGTGGTGCCGGAACTGGATGCCGGCACGGTGCTGGCGCAGGCCCGGGTTCCGGTGCTTGCCGGCGATGACGCGCAGACCCTGGCCGAACGCGTGCTTGCGGTGGAGCACCCCCTGCTGATCGCGACCCTGGAGCTGCTCTGTGCAGGCCGCCTGGCTGAACGGGAAGGCCAGCCGACACTCGATGGTCACCCCCTGTTTAGCCCCTTGGCTCTAGATTCCGCCGGAAACCTGAACCGGTAACGCCCGTGCACACGCCCCGCTGACTGCGGGGCTGGCATCCTGCCCCCCTCCTGCGGTTCCTGTCGGCCATGAAGACCTCGTCCCTGCTGCGTACAACTCTGCTGCTGCCGCTTGCCGTCCTCGCCTGTGCGGGCTGGGGCCAGGCAACAGCGCCTGCTGCGCCGGCACCTGCCGAGGTGGCACCGCCGGTGTTGCCTGCCCTGGCCTGGGAGCCGCCGCCGCTGCAGCCGTTCAGCGCGACCTACCAGGCGTTCTACAAGGGCAAGGAAGCGGGCGATGCAACCATGCAAGTCACCCACACCGGCGGCAGCCAGTGGCGGGTGGACATGCAGGTGGTCGGCCGTCGCGGCTTTGCCAGCGTGCTCGGCCTGAACATCGAGCAGAGCACGGTGTTCGAAGAGCGCAACGGTGTCTATGCGCCACTCAGCCAGAGCACGGTACGCAAGGGCCTGTTCCTGGGCAAGAAGGCCGTCGGCACCTACAACTGGCAGGCCGGCACCGCGCAGTGGAGCGGCGACGTGAAGAAGGATCGCGCGCAGCCGATTCCACTGCAGGCCGGCGACCAGAGCGCGCTGCTGATCAACCTGGCGATCATGCGCGACGCGCGTCCCGGCGCGGCCATGCACTATCGCTACGTCGACATGGGCAAAGTGCGCCAGCACGATTACCAGGCCGCGCCGCAGACCGAGAACGTCGAGGTCGGCGACCTGTCCTACAACGCGCTGCGGGTCTATCGGACCAACGGCGGCAACAACGAAACCATTCTCTGGATCGCCAACGGTGTCCCCACCCCGGTGCGCATCCTGCAACGCGAAGACGGCGAAGATCGCGTCGATCTGCGCCTGATCGAATACCAAGGAGTCTGAGCATGAACACCCTGACCCGCCCCCTGACCTGGATCGCCGCTGCCGCATTGTCGGTGGTCAGCCTGCCGGCCATGGCCCTGCAGCCGTTCAAGGCCGACTACCTGGCCAGCTACATGGGCATGCAGGCCAATGGCAGCATGACCCTGGCCAGCGAAGGCACCAACAAGTGGCGCTACAGCCTGCAGGTCAAGAACCAGCTGGCCGACCTGAGCCAGAGCACGGTGTTCGAGGAAGTGCGCGGGCAGCTGCGCCCGCTCAGCAGCCAGGATCGCTCGGCGTTGCTGGTGAAGAAGCGCAATGTGCAGGCGAACTACAACTGGACCAGCAATCAGGCCACCTGGACCGGCGACATCAAACCGGACCGCGCCGGACCGATCGCCCTGAAGGCCGGCGACATGGACGCGCTGCTGATCAACCTGGCCATCGCCCGCGACCTGGCTGCCGGCAAGCCGCTGACCTATCGCATGGTCGACGAGGGCCGCATCAAGAACATGACCTACCGCGTGGTGGGCAAGGAAGCGGTCACCGTCGGCGGCAAGAGCTACGAGGCGACCAAGGTCTCGCGCGTCGACGGCAACAAGGAGCTGATTGCCTGGATCGTGCCGGAGTTCCCGGTGCCGGCGCGCATGCTGCAGCGTGAAAGCGGCCGCGATGCGCTGGACCTGACCATCAAGGCGATGAACTGACGCACGAATCGGTAGTGCCGGCCGCTGGCCGGCATCCATTCGTGGGGTTGCCGGCCAGCGGCCGGCACTACCAAATGAAAAACGCCCGCTTTCGCGGGCGTTTTTTTTATTTCTTCGGCGCTTCCGCCGGCTTGAACTCGGTGCGGCAGTCCACCCGGATCTGCTCGCCCGAGGATCGGCGCACGAACGTGCGGCAATGGCGGTTGCCGTCCTGGCTGTCGTTGACCGCCACCGCGTAGAACGACTGGATGATCTCGTCACGGGTTACCGTGCCATCGCCATTCCAGTCCATGTCCTTCTGCTCGATGCCCTTGGTGATGGCGATGTTGGCGTACCAGGCGTAGCCCAGCCACGCCAGTACGATCAGCACCAGCACCAGCAGCGCCTTGCGGCGACGGCTGAACCTGCCGCGCAGGATCATGCGGCCACGCGCCGGATGGTGGCGCCGAGCGAAGACAACTTCTCTTCGATGTTCTCGTAGCCGCGATCAAGGTGGTAAATGCGATCGATGGTGGTATCGCCATCGGCCATCAGGCCGGCCAGGATCAGCGACGCCGATGCGCGCAGGTCAGTCGCCATCACCGGTGCACCGCTCAGGCGTTCGTGACCACGCACGATGGCTGTGTGGCCTTCCACCTGGATGTCCGCGCCGAGGCGCAGCAGTTCGTTGACGTGCATGAAACGGTTCTCGAAGATCGTTTCGTTGATCACGCCCACGCCGTCGGCTACGCAGTTGAGCGCCATGAACTGCGCCTGCATGTCGGTCGGGAACGCCGGGTACGGCGCGGTGGTCAGGTTGACCGCCTTCGGCCGCTTGCCGTGCATGTCCAGGGTGATGCTGTCTTCGCTGGTCTCGATGGTCGCACCAGCTTCCACCAGCTTGGCCAGCACCGCGTCCATGGTGTTCGGGCGCGCACGGTTGACGGTGACCTTGCCGCCGGTCATCGCGGCGGCTACCAGGAAGGTGCCGGTTTCGATGCGGTCGGGCAGCACTTCATGGCGGCCACCGGACAGGCGTTCGACGCCCTCGATGACCAGGCGGGCGGTGCCCAGGCCTTCAATCTTCGCGCCCAGTGCGATCAGGCACTGCGCCAGGTCGGTGACTTCCGGTTCCATCGCTGCGTTGTCGAGGATGGTGGTGCCTTCGGCCAGCACTGCGGCCATCAGCACGTTCTCGGTACCGGTCACGCTGACCATGTCGAAGGTGAAGTGGCCACCCTTCAGGCGCTTGGCGGTGGCCTTGATGAAGCCGTTCTCGACCACGATGTCGGCACCGAGTGCCTGCAGGCCCTTGATGTGCTGGTCGACCGGGCGCGAACCAATCGCGCAGCCGCCGGGCAGCGATACTTCGGCCGCGCCGAAGCGGGCCAGCAGCGGGCCCAGCACCAGGATCGAGGCGCGCATGGTCCTGACCAGCTCATACGGCGCCACATGCTGGTTGACCGGACGCGGGTCGACCACGATCGCACTGCCACGCGACAGCGTGCCCTGGTCGATGGTCACGTTCGCGCCCAGTTCGCCCAGCAGCTTCACCGTGGTGACCACATCGTGCAGATGCGGCACGTTGGTGATCTCCACCGGCGCGTCGGCCAGCAGGGTCGCGCACAGGATGGGGAGGACGGCGTTCTTGGCGCCGGAGATGCTAACTTCACCGTGCAGCGCAGCGCCGCCGGTCACAACGATCTTGGCCATGTATTGGGGATCTTCTGCGGTTCAGCCGGCTTCGGCCGGGGTCACGGTTTTCAATGCGAGCGCGTGGATCGCGCCGCCCATCAGGTCGCCCAGAGTGGCATACACCATCCGGTGGCGGGCCAGCGGCAGCTTGCCGGCAAAGGCCTCGCTGACCACGGTCGCTTCGAAATGCACGCCATCGTCACCCTGCACGTCGGCGCGGGCGCCGGGCAGGCCGGTTTCGATCAGATTGCGGATGGTGTCGGCGTCCAACGGGCTTTCCTAATAAAATGTGCGTCCATTCTACTTCCGCTGCGTGGCGTCCGCATGGCTGAATCCCTGTTGCCCCCCCGTTCCGTCGACCCTGCCGCCCTGGTCGCCAGTGGCCGCCGCGTGTTCGAGATCGAACGGCAGGCGCTGGACGCCGTGGCCGACCGCCTCGGCGACGCGTTCCAGCAGGCCTGCCGGGCGATCCTGGGCAGCCGCGGCCGGGTGGTCGCCACCGGCATGGGCAAGTCCGGCCATGTGGCACGCAAGATCGCCGCCACCCTGGCCTCCACGGGCACCCCGGCGTTCTACGTGCATCCGGGCGAGGCCGGCCACGGTGACCTGGGCATGATCACCGAGGACGACGTGGTGCTGGCCCTGTCCTATTCGGGCGAATCGGATGAGCTGCTGATGCTGCTGCCGGTGCTCAAGCGCCAGGGCAATGTGCTGATCGCCATGACCGGCCGGCCGCAGTCGAGCCTGGCCAGCGCCGCCGATTTCCACCTGGATGTGAGCGTGCCGGCCGAAGCCTGCCCGCTGGCGCTGGCGCCCACCTCCAGCACCACCGCCTCGCTGGCGATGGGAGACGCGCTGGCGGTTGCCCTGCTGGATGCACGCGGCTTCACTGCCGACGATTTCGCCCGCTCGCACCCGGCCGGCAGCCTCGGCCGCCGCCTGCTGCTGCACATCACCGACGTCATGCACACCGGTGAGGACCTGCCCAAGGTCGATGTCGGCGCCAGCCTCAGCGAAGCGCTGATGGAGATGAGCCGCAAGCGCTTGGGCATGACCGCCGTGGTCGACGACCAGGGCGTGCTGATCGGCCTGTTCACCGACGGCGACCTGCGCCGCGCGCTGGACACCGATCTGGACGTGCGCACCGCCAGGATCGCCGATGTGATGACCCGGCAACCGCGCACCATCAGCGCCGACAAGCTGGCGGTAGAGGCTGCCCGGCTGATGGAAACCCACAAGATCACCGGTCTGATCGTGGTCGACAGCCAGGGCCGCGCGGTCGGCGCCCTGAACATTCATGACCTGTTGCGGGCCCGGGTGGTTTAACCGACAGTCCGTAGACCCCATTCAGTCTGTACCAACGAGCCCGCAACCACCGAGTCCGATGCCCTGATGCCCTGGTCCCCCCTGCCCGCCTTCCCCGCCCACCTGCATGCCGTTGCGGCCGGTATCCGCCTGGCCTGCTTCGACGTGGACGGCACCCTCACCGACGGTCGGCTGTACTACGACAAGGATGGCAACGAGAGCAAGGCGTACTTCGTGCAGGATGGCCTGGGCCTGAAACTGCTGCAGCAGCACGGTATCCACCCCGTGCTGATCACCGCGCGCAACAGCCAGTCCGCGCTCAAGCGCGGCGCCGACCTGGGCATCGACACCCAGATTGCCGTCGGCGACAAGCTGGCCAGCGTGCAGGCGCTGTGCGCGCAGCACGGCATCGGCCTGGAGCAGGTGGCCTTCATGGGTGACGACCTGCCGGACCTGGCGCCGCTGGGCGCGGTCGGCTTGGCCGTGGCCCCGGCCAATGCCCATCCGTGGATCGCCGAGCGCGTGCACTGGATCACCCGCGCCGACGGCGGCCGTGGTGCCGCGCGCGAGCTGTGCGACGTGCTGCTGGCCGCGCAGGGCCGCCTGGACGCCGTGCTGGCGAGGTTCGGCGCATGAATGCCCCCACCTTGAACTGGCGGATGATCCTCGGCGTGGGCCTGCTGCTGGCGGCCCTGCTGAGCAGCTGGGCCGCGCTGCGCAACCGTGAAAAGGCACCTGTCGTCGAGGGCCAGGACGCCGGTGTGGACTACATCCTGCACGACTTCCAGATCGTCGCCCTGGACGAACACGGCAAGGAATCGACCACCCTGCGCGCGCCCCTGCTGGAACGCCAGCGTGGCGACCAGACGCTCAACATCACCACCCCACTGTTCGAAATGCCCGACAAGGACGGCAAGCACTGGACGCTGCGCGCCGAGACCGGCTGGCTCAGTGCCAAGGGTGACGAGATGAAGCTGCGGGGCAACGTCGCCGGCGACAGCCCGGCCGATCCCGGCGTGGTCCCGACCACCTTCCGCACCGACCACCTGGACGTGTTCCCGAAGGACAACCGCGCCCGTACCGATGCCCTGGTGACCATGACCCGCCCGGGCATGGAGCAGTCCGGCGTCGGGTTCGAGGTGGATTCGAAGAACAACACGTATCATTTCCTCAGCCAGTCCAAGGGCCGTTACACGCCCAAGCGCTGATTCCGCCGCCCGCCCGCGACGTCTTCCCGACAGGCGCGAAGCAGGCAGCCCCCACCCGCAGCCCCCGGTCCCGCCGGAGGGCCACCACCGGTAGAACGGACCCCGATGAAGATTCCCTTTGCAGCCGTGCTCGCACTCAGTCTTCTTGTCCCCGCTGTCGCCTTTGCCAAGTCGACCGACCGCAATGAAGCGATGAACATTGATTCCGGCGCGCAGTCCGGCACCCTCACCGGTGATGGCAAGACCGTGCTGTCCGGTGGCGTGATCATCACCCAGGGCACCCTGGACCTGCGTTCGTCCGAGGCCGAGATCTATCTCAAGGGCGGCGAAGCGGTGCGTGCGGTGTTCACCGGCAAGCAGGCCAAGATGAAGCAGCAGCTCGACGATGGCAGCTGGATGGATGCGGTGGCCGACCGGATCGACTACGACATCACCACCGAGATCATCACCCTGACCGGCAACTACAAGGTCACCAGCGCGCGCGGCACCAATGCCGGCCAGCGTATGGTCTACAACACCCGCAGCGGCGAAATGAACTCCGGCGGCGATGGCAGCCGCGTGCGCACCGTGATACCGCCGAAGAACAAGACGCCTGCGGCCGCCCCGGCTGCGACGCCGGCGGGAGGCAAGAAGTAATGCTCGTCGCCACTGGCCTGCGCAAACGCTACAAGCAGCGCGAAGTCGTCAAGGACTTCGGGCTGACCCTGGACGCCGGTGAAGTGGTCGGCCTGCTCGGTCCCAACGGTGCCGGCAAGACCACCTGCTTCTACATGATCGTCGGCCTGGTCGGAGCCGATGCCGGCAGCATCGTGCTGGACGGCAAGGACATCACCGGCGACCCGATGTACACCCGCGCCAAGCAGGGCGTGGGTTACCTGCCGCAGGAACCGTCGGTGTTCCGCAAGCTGACCGTGGCCGACAACCTGCGCCTGGTGCTGGAACTGCGCGAGGATCTGGATTCGGCTGGCCGCGAGCGCGAACTGAACAGCCTGCTCGACGAACTGCAGCTGGGGCACGTTTCAGAACAGCTCGGCGCCAGCCTGTCCGGCGGTGAGCGCCGTCGTTGCGAGATCGCCCGTGCACTGGCCGCCAAGCCGCGCCTGATCCTGCTCGATGAACCCTTCGCCGGTGTCGACCCGATCTCGGTCGGCGAAATCCAGCGCATCGTCACCCATCTCAAGCAACGCGGCATCGGTGTGCTGATCACCGACCACAACGTGCGCGAGACCTTGGGAATCTGCGACCGCGCGTATATCCTCGCTGAGGGCACGGTACTGGCCCAGGGCTCGCCGGAGGCGATCCTGGACAACGCCGACGTGCGCCGCGTCTACCTTGGGGATTCCTTCAAGCTGTAACCGCGGCCGCCGGGCCCTCTCCCTTCCGTTCGGCACAGGCATGAAGACTCGGCTGCAGACATCGTTGGGACAGCAGCTGGTGCTTACGCCCCAGCTGCAGCAGGCGATCAAACTGCTGCAGATGTCCACGACCGAGCTGGAGCTGGAAATCGCCCAGGCGGTGGAGAGCAATCCGCTGCTGGACTGGTCCGACAGCAGCGACGAAGGCGCCGGTGTCGACAATGACGGCAGCAGCGACGACGCGGGCGGCGACAATGACGCCCCGCCTGACAACACTGAAAGCAGTGGCGACGACTGGGCGCCCGCCGAACTGGACTGGAGCAGTGGCGGCAGCGGCGGTAATTTCGATGATGACGACGACAACGGCAGTGCTGCCGAACGCGTCGCCGAAACCGAAACCCTGGCCGATCACCTGCTGTGGCAGCTGCACCTGACCCACCTGTCCAACCGCGACCGCAGCATCGGGGCGGCACTGATCGACTCGCTGGAAGACGATGGCTATCTGCGCGAGCCGCTCTCGGCCATCGCCGAAGCGCTGCTGCCGGCGATCCACGCCGGCGAAGACGAAATCCTGACCGTGCTGCACCAGATCCAGCGCTTCGACCCCGTTGGCGTGGCCGCACGCAGCCTTGGCGAATGCCTGCAACTGCAGCTGGACGTGCTTCCTGCCGATACCCCGTGCCTGGCCCTGGCCCGGCAGGTTGCTGCCGGCCCACTGGAACAATTGCCGCGCTCGGGCGTGACCGGCCTGGCCCAGCAGCTGAAACAGCCGCTGGTCGAGGTCGAGACCGCCGTGGCCCTGCTGCGCTCGCTGGACCCGCGCCCCGGCACCCAGATCGCCCCGCTGGCCCAGGACACCTACGTGGTGCCCGACGTGGTCGTATGGCGGCAGAATGGCATCTGGCGCGCTGCGTTGGCCGCCCATGCCGGCCCCAGGCTGGTGATCCACCGCGGTTACGAGCAGATGATCCGCCGCTGCGGTGACGCCGATGCCGGGTACCTGCGCGGCCAGCTGCAGGAGGCGCGCTGGCTGCTGAAGGGCCTGCAGGCGCGGGGCGAGACGCTGCTGCGGGTAGTGCGAAGCCTGATCCAGCAACAGGCCGGCTTCCTGGAATTCGGCGAACAGGCATTGCGCCCGCTGACCCTGCGCGAGATCGCCGGCGAACTGGGCCTGCACGAATCCACCGTGTCGCGCGCGATCGCCCGCAAGCACGTGCGTACGCCACGCGGCACCCTGCCGCTGCGCGCCTTCTTCGCCTCGGGCATCGACACCGACGGCGGTGGCGAAGCGTCCAGCACCGCCATCCAGGCCATGATCCGGCGCCTGATCGATGACGAGAACCCACGCAAGCCGCTTTCTGACGCCAAGCTGGCTGACCTGCTCAAAACATCGGGAATCCCAGTAGCGCGGCGTACCGTGGCGAAGTATCGTGAGGCCATGAACATCTCCGCCTCGCACGAAAGAGTCAGAATCGTTTGACGCGCCGCCGCGCCCGGCGGAGAGGTTCATTGGCACATCCGATCAAAGGAGAAACCCGATGCGCATCGAAACGTTTGGCAAAGATGTCGAAGTCACCCCGGCCCTGCAGTCCTATGTAGAGGAGAAGCTGGCCCGGATCGGCAAACACTTCGACCAGCACTGCGAAGCGCGGGTGACCCTCAAGCTGCAGAAGACTGAACACCACGTCGATGCCAGCCTCAATATTCCGGGTCAGACCCTGCACGCTGAAGCCAATGCGCAGACCATGTATGCGGCAATCGACCTGCTGGCGGACAAGCTTGACCGCCTGGTGATCAAGCACAAGGAGAAAAAACAGCAGCACGCACCGCTGCCGGTGGGCGACAATGGTGGCTGATCGCCACCGCTCCCCGCAGACATGCCCCTGACTGACCTCCTGGCGGCCGTGCAGACCCAGCTCTGCACGGCCACCGACCGCGACAGCGTCCTGCAGGCCGCGGCCGGATTGCTGGCCTGCCGCCAGGCCAACGCCGAACAGATCTATCTCAACCTGTGCCAGCGCGAAGCGTTGGGCAGTACCGCGATCGGCTACGGCATCGCCATCCCGCATGGTCGTGCGCCGACCCTGGATCGCCCCCGTGGCGCGCTGCTGCGTCTGCAGACCCCGGTCGATTTCGGTGGCGACGAGCCGGTGGACCTGGTGTTCGCCATGGCCGTTCCCGCCCACTACACCCATCAACACCTGATGCTGCTGTCCGAGCTGGCCGAGCTGTTTTCCGCGCCCTGCATCCGCCAGGCGCTGCGCGAAGCCGGCGACGCACGGGAGCTGCGCCAGGCCCTGGACCTGACCCCACCGGCGAGCGCCGCATGAATACCAGCATCACTGCCCGCGAACTGTTCGAACAGCAGCGTGAGCGGCTCGGCCTGCGTTGGGCAGCGGGCAAATCCGGCGAGAAGCGCGAGCTGGAGGCCGGCAATACGGTCTCGCGACGCCCTTCACTGGCCGGCTATCTCAATGCGATCTATCCCAACAAGGTACAGATCCTAGGTACCGAGGAACTGTCCTGGCTGGACGCGCTGGAACCACGCCAGCGCTGGGAGACCATCGAGAAAATCATGCAGTCGCACCCACTGGCGCTGGTGCTGACCCGCAACCAGCCGTGCCCGGAAGACCTGCGCGCGGCCGCCGATGAATCCGGCACGCCGCTGTGGCTGTCGCCCAAGCGCGGCCACGAACTGCTCAACCATCTGTCCTACCATCTGGCCCGGACGCTGGCGCCGCGGGTGATCCTGCATGGCGTGTTCATGGAGATCTATTCCATCGGCGTGCTGATCACCGGTGAAGCTGGATCGGGCAAGAGCGAGCTGGCCCTGGAACTGCTCAGCCGCGGCCACCGCCTGGTGGCCGACGACGCCCCCGAGTTCACCCAGATCGCCCCCGACGTGCTCGATGGCACCTGCCCGGAGCTGCTGCAGGACCTGCTGGAAGTGCGCGGCCTGGGCGTGCTGAACGTGCGCGAGATGTTTGGCGACACCGCTGTAAAGAAGAACAAGTACCTTCGGCTGATCGTCCACCTGACCAAGCCGATGACCGAGCCCACCCCCCATGGTTATGAGCGCCTGACCGGCGACTCGGGCACGCGGCACGTGCTGGACCTGGACGTGCCGCTGATCACCCTGCCGGTGATGCCCGGCCGCAACCTGGCCGTTCTGACCGAGGCGGCCACCCGCCTGCACATTCTGCGTACCAAGGGTATCGACCCGGCGGCGATGTTCATCGCCCGCCACAGCAACCTGCTGGAACGGCGAGCGCCCTGACCTCCCTGCCCTTCGAAGAGCCCGTCCATGAGCACCGTCAGTCCCACCGCCCCGACCCTGATCATCGTCAGCGGCCTGTCCGGCTCGGGTAAATCCGTCGCCCTGAAGACCTTCGAGGACCAGGACTACTACTGCTCGGACAACCTGCCGATCCAGCTGCTGCCGGATTTCGTGCGCAATGTGCTGAGCCACCACGACGGCGCGACATCGCGCCGGTTGGCGGTGGGCATTGATGTACGTGGGCAAAGCGACCTGACCCAGTTGTCCAGCTGGCGGCAGCTGGCTACCGATGCCGGAGTGGACGCCAAGGTGCTGTTTTTCGAGGCCAACGACGAAACGGTGCTCAAGCGCTATGCCGACACCCGTCGCCGGCACCCGCTGAGCCAGCTGGGCCTGTCGTTGCCGGAAGCGATCGCCCGCGAGCGCGAACTGATCGCGCCGCTGCGCCGCGAAGCCGATGCGGTGATCGATACCAGTGCGTTGAACGTGCATCAGCTGCGGCGCCGGATCATCACCGAATTCGCGATGGGCCATGCCACCCGCCTGTCGCTGCTGTTCGAATCATTCGCCTACAAGCGCGGCGTGCCGGCCGAGGCCGACTTCGTGTTCGACGCGCGCGTGCTGCCCAATCCGCACTGGGATCCGGAACTGCGCGCGCTGAGCGGTCGCGAACCCGGCGTGCGCGACTACCTGGAAGCGCAGCCGGATGTGCAGCGCTACCTGGCGCAGCTGATGGATTTCCTGGATACCTGGCTGCCCAAGCTGGGCGATGGCACCCGCAGCTATGTGACGGTGGCCTTCGGCTGTACCGGTGGCAAGCACCGCTCGGTGTTCCTGGCCGAACGACTGGCCCGCCATGCGCGTGAGATGGGCTGGGAAGACGTGGCGACGTACCACCGCGAGCAGGATTGAGGGGGGGTCGGCCGGGCTGCGCCCGGCACCCGCAGAAACCACGGCAACGTCAACGTCAAACGCCTGCATTTCGTGGGATGCGGGGCGGTGTGGGGCTGCAGGACGCGCCGTAAACCCGTCCCTGGGGGCTCGATGGCGCCATCCTTGGCGCCAACGGTCCTGCAGCCCCACACCGCCCCACCTCTGACAGATTTCCGCTGCTGTTGGTGGGTGTCGACCTTGGTCGACACGGTAGATCCACGCCATGCGTGGATGGATCTCTGTCAGGCATCGAAAAACGGATGGGGTCGGAGCCCTTTTTCAACGAAAAAGGGCTCCGACCCGAGCAACACTGAATACGGGACACAGTGCCCCTCTCCTGCTGCTATCGCCAATTCACCTTGACCTGTTAACGTGCAGTAATGACCTGTGGCATTCTCCTCGTAACACATCCTGGGGTCGGGATCGCCCTGCTCGACGTGGCGACCCGGCTTCTGCGGCAGTTGCCGTTGAAAACCGAAGCTTTCGAAGTACCGTTCGACGCAGACCTGGATGCTCTGCTCCCGCCCGCCTCGGCCGCTCTGCGGCGGGTCGATGGGGGTGAGGGCGTACTGATCCTGACCGACCTGTACGGCGCCAGCCCTGCCAACCTTGCCGGGCAGCTGGCCCGGTTGGGAACCCCGGTTCGCCGGGTGTCGGCGCTGAGTCTGCCGATGTTGCTGCGGGTGATGAATTATCCGGAACAGGGACTGGATCAACTGCCTGCCACTGCGGCGGCGGGCACCCGTAATGGAGCGATAGTCGACGATGCTTGAACGAGAACTCACTGTGAGCAACCGCCTGGGCCTGCATGCCCGGGCCACCGCCAAGCTGGTGCAGACCCTGGCGCCGTTCCGCTGCAACGTGACCATGGCCGCCAAGGGCCGTGAGATCAACGCCAAGAGCATCATGGGCGTAATGCTGCTGGCGGCAGGGCAAGGCACACCGGTCACCATCCGCATCAACGGCGAAGACGAAGTCGCGGCGATGGACGCGGTGGTCGACCTGTTCGAGCGCCGCTTCGACGAGGACAACTGAGCGTGCCGCGCGCGCGCGCCGGCCAAGCCCCCACCGGCCAACGGCCGGTACAGCTGCTGGCCGGACACGGCGCCGCCCGCGGTACGGCAATGGGCCGCGCCCGCGTGCGCCTGCCGCATGCACTGGAAGTAGCCGAACAGCGCGTCACCCCTTCCCAGATTGAATCCGAGCTGGCGCGCCTGCACCGCGCCGTGGACGCGGCGCGCACGGAAATGCACGAGCTGCGACAGCGCCTGCATGGTGCGCTGAACCAGGAAGTGGGCGAGTTCCTCGACCTGCATGCACTGCTGCTGGACGATCCCGAACTGCTGTTCGGCCTGGACGAACTGATCCGCAGTGGTCCCTACAGTGCCGGCTATGCATTGCGCCTGCAGCGCGACCGCTTGGCCAAAGTCTTCGATGGCATGGACGATGCCTACCTGAAGAGCCGCATGGACGACCTCGACCATGTGATCGGGCGCATCCATGCCTTCCTGCAGCCCGAGCGCCCGGCAGCGGTAAAGGGCTTGGCCGGCGAAATCCTGGTCTGCGACAACATCGCCCCTTCCGAGCTGGCCCAGCTGCAATCGCACGGTGTGGTCGGCATCGTCACCAGCGCGGGCAGCGCGCTTTCGCATAGTGCGATCCTCGCCCGCAGCCTGCACCTGCCGTTGATCGTCAACGTGCCGCAGCTGCTGAGCAAGGTGATCGACGGCGATGTGCTGATCATCGATGGCGCCGACGGCAGCATCACCGTCAACCCGCAGGCCGACAACCTGCGTGACTACCGCGCACGCCTGAAGGAGCACGCGCGCGAGCAGCGCGAGCTCGGCCGCCTGCGCAGCAAGCCCAGCCGTACCCGCGACCAGGTCGACATCGCCCTGCTGGCCAACGCCGAATCGCTGGAAGATGTGACCCAGGCGCATGCGCTGGGCGCCCACGGCCTGGGCCTGTACCGCACCGAATTCCTGTTCCTGCAGCGCAACGAACTGCCGGACGAAGAAGAGCAGTTCCAGACCTACCGCGATGCGGCACTGGGCATGAGTGGCCGCCCGGTGACCATCCGCACCCTCGACCTGGGTGCAGACAAGGCCGACCGCACCGGCCTGACCCTGAGCAACGAGGAAAACCCGGCGTTGGGTCTGCGCGGCGTGCGCCTGTCGCTGGCCCGGCCCAAGGTGGCCGACACCCAGATGCGCGCGATCCTGCGGGCCTCGGCCTACGGCAAGCTGCGCGTGCTGGTGCCCATGGTCAGCACCCGCGACGAACTGCTGGCGGTACGCCGGCGCATGCTGAAGCTGGGCGAGCAGCTGCGCGCCGAGGGCCACATGGTGGCCGAGCATGTACCGCTGGGTGCGATGATCGAAGTACCCGCCGCCGCGCTGGCGCTGGAGAGTTTCATCGACCTGGTCGACTTCCTGTCGATTGGCACCAATGATCTGGTGCAGTACCTGCTGGCCGCCGACCGCAACAACGAAGCACTGGGCGAACTGTATTCGCCGCTGCACCCGGCCGTGTTGCGCCTGCTGCAGATGGTGATCGAAACCGGCGCGCGCCATCGCATTCCGGTGGCGGTCTGCGGCGAAATCGCGGGCGACGCACGGATGACCCCGCTGCTGCTGGCGCTGGGCCTGACCGAGTTCAGCCTGCACCCGGGCACCCTGCTGGAAGTACGCCGGGCGGTGCGTGATGCCGACCTGGGTGCCCTGCGCGCCCGCGCACCGAAGCTGCTCGGCATGCGTGACCGCCGCGGCATCGAGCGCTGGCTGGCGTTGGTGGCGGACGCGTCCTGACGCGTCGCGCACGTGGGGGTCAGATCCCTTTTCCTGCGGAAAAGGGATCTGACCCCGCACCCGGTGGCCGCAGGCCGCCGGGGTATGCGCTGAAACATCCCCTTGCGATAATGACGCGCTGAACACCCCTGTTGCCGCATCCTTGCAAGGATCGCGGCTTTTCTTATCCCGCGGGAGCTGCGATGGCTGAGGCTGTACGCCACGACAAGACTGCGCGCCAGTTGCGGATGCTGTCCGATGCACTGGACAGCGGTCGGCTGGGACCGGTACGCCGTCTGGTCAATACCCTGGCACCGGCCGAGATCGGCAACCTGCTCGAATCGCTGCCACCGGGCAAACGCGAGATCGTCTGGGGCCTGGTCGATCCGGAAGACGACGGCGAGGTACTGGTCCACGTCGGCGACGACGTGCGCGAGAGCCTGCTCGCGGACATGGACCCGGACGAGATCATCGCCGCGGTCGAAGACCTGGACATCGACGATCTGGCCGACCTGGTCGAAGACCTGCCGGACACGGTCATCGACGAAGTGCTCAAGTCGATGGACCGCGAGAACCGCGAGCGCCTGGAGCAGGTGCTGTCCTACCCCGAGGACAGCGCCGGCCGCCTGATGAACCCGGACGTGGTGACGGTGCGCGCCGACGTCAACGTCGACGTGGTGCTGCGCTACCTGCGCCTGCGCGGCGAACTGCCCGACCACACCGATCACCTGTTCGTGGTCAGCCGCCGCCATCAGTACCTGGGACGCGTGTCATTGGCCTCGCTGGTAACCCACGAAGACACCACGCCGATCAACCGCCTGATCGACGATGAGCAGCCTGCCATCGATGTTGGCGAGAGCGACCAGGAAGTGGCGCGGCAGTTCTCCGACCATGACTGGATCTCCGCGCCGGTGGTGGATGACAACAACATCCTGATCGGCCGCATCACCATCGATGACGTGGTCGACATCATCCGTGGCCAGGCCGAGCACCAGGCGCTGGGCGCCGCCGGCCTGGACGAGGATGAGGATCTGTTCAGCCCGGTCTGGCGCGCAATGCGGCGCCGCCTGATGTGGCTGTCGGTAAACCTGTGCACGGCCTTCCTGGCGTCCAGCGTAGTCGGCCACTTCGAAGGCACCATCGACAAGCTGGTCGCACTGGCCGTGCTGATGCCGATCGTCGCCGGGCTCGGCGGCAACGCCGGCACCCAGGTGCTGGCGCTGATGGTGCGCGGTCTGGCGCTCGGCCAGGTCGGCAGTTCCAACGCACGCACGCTGCTGTGGAAAGAAGTGCGGGTCGCGCTGCTCAATGGCGTGGTGCTCGGCTCGGTACTGGGCCTGATCGTACTCGCCTGGTTCCACTCGCCCGGGCTCTCGGCCGTGATCGCCATCGCGCTGACCTGCAACCTGTTGTTCGCGGCACTGGCCGGCGTGCTGGTGCCCCTGGGCCTGAAGCGCTTCGGCTTCGATCCGGCGCTGGCCAGCGGCATCTTCCTGACCGCGGTGACCGACTCGATGGGCTTCTTCACTTTCCTCGGCCTGGCCACCATGGTCCTGCTGCACTGACTGGAACTGCCATGGCAACGACAATCGAAAACTACTTTGCGCCGGGTTGGCGCGACCAGCCTCACACCTGTGCCGCCTGCGAGTGGAAAGGCAGTTCGCGGGCAATGGTGATGGAACTGGACGAGGACGCCACCGAGTATGTGTGCCCGGTGTGCGAGAACCCATTGCTGGTGGTGCTGCACCCGGACATGGCGCAGGTGCAGGCCGCGGCCGCAGGCGGCAATGCCGAAGCACAGGAGCAGCTGCAGATCATCGCCAGCTTCCCGCGCCCGCAGTGATGCGGCGCACGATGCCGGGCCGGTCGCAGCGCACTACCATCGAGGCGACATCGCCCTCATGGGAATCGCCATGCTTCGATCGTTCTTGCGCTGGCTGCCACTGCTGGCTCTGCTGATGATGGCCGGGTGCGCCAGTACGCCGCCGGGCGCGCGCGGCCACTTCGAGGCACGTGCGGTGAAGGTGGACGGCGAAACCGCCTACTACCAGGTGTTCATTCCAGCCAAAGCCGCACGCGCGTCTGGGCCGCTGCCGGTGGTGCTGTTCCTGCACGGCTCCGGCGAGCGCGGCGGCGATGGCGTGAAACAGACCCACGCGGGCCTGGGCCCGTACCTGCGCCGACACGCCGGCGACTTCCCCGCGCTGGCGGTGTTTCCGCAGGCACCCGGCCGTGAAGAATGGAGCGGCCGCAACAACCGTGTGGCGATAGCGGCACTGGACGCCACGATTGCCGAATTCGGCGCCGACCCTGCAAGGCAGTACCTGACCGGGATGTCGATGGGCGGCTACGGCAGCTGGAACATCGCCCTGGATGACCCGAAGCGCTTTGCCGCGATCGTGCCGGTCTGCGGCGCGGTGCTGGCCCCGCGTGCGGTGCGCCCTACCCTGCTCGTGGAGCAGGTGGCGCGTGAGACCGATCCCTACACGGTGATCGCCCAGCGCCTGCAACGCACCCCGATCTGGATCTTCCACGGCGCGCTGGATGATGTGGTGCCGCCGGATGACGACCGCCGGCTGCATGCCGCGTTCCAGACCGCCGACGCGCGTGACGCACGCTATACCGAATACCCCGACGGCAACCACAACGCCTGGGATGCCACCTACGCCGATGCGGCGATGTGGGCGTGGCTGTTCAAGCAGAAGCGCTGAGCGCTTGCTCCGGTAGAGGCCAACCTTGGTTGGCCCCATTCTGGTAGATGCCATCCTTGGTTGGCACTAGCCTACCCAAGATCAAGCCATTCCCCGATGTCCGTCGCAAGCATGTCCGCCCAAGCTTGCGCCATGCAAAACGTCCGCCTCCTGCTCGGCCGCCGCTCCAGCATCAGCCTCAGCTACATCCTCACTACCGTCGTGGATCGCCGCGCGCCCCTGTTCGCCAACGCCGCCGCCGCAGCCCTGGCAATCCAGGAATTCCAGAGGCTGGATCAGGAAGGCTTCACCCGCTCGATCGCCTACGTGGTCATGCCTGATCACATTCACTGGCTGGTCGAACTGCGTGCGGGAACACTGGAAACCGTCATGAAGCGCTTCAAATCGCGCACGGCGCAGCAGGCAAACCGATTGTTGGGAAGGGGCGGGCGCTTCTGGCAGGCCTGCTACCACGATCATGCGATCCGCTCGGACGAATCGTTGTACCGGCATGCGATGTATCTGATGGGCAATCCGATCCGGGCGGGTCTGACGACGCAGTTGGGGCAGTATCGGCACGCATGGTGCGAGTGGGAGCTCGAGGCCTTGGGTGATCGGCCGGAGGCGTTCAGCACGGACGGATAGTGCCAACCAAGGTTGGCATCTACCAAAGCAGTGCATGTTGCCAACCGAAGTCGGCACCCACCCAATCGGGACCCGGGGCAATCAACCCAGCAGGGTTTCCAGCACGGCCATGCGTACGGCAACGCCGTTGGCGACCTGGCGCAGCACCCACGACTGCGGGCCGTCGGCCACGTCGTCGGTCACTTCCACGCCGCGGTTGATCGGGCCTGGGTGCAGCACGGCGGCATCCTTGCCGGCGCGGGCCAGGCGTGCGGTGTTCAGGCCGTACTGCGCGTGGTACTGCTCCAGCGACGGCACCAGCCCTTCTTCCATGCGCTCGCGCTGCAGGCGCAGCATCATCAGCGCGTCAACGCCTTCCAGCATCGCGTCGAAATCATCACCCACCACGCAGCCCTTCAGGGTGTCGTCGTCCGGCAGCAGCGACTGCGGGCCGCACACGCGGATCTCGCCCACGCCCAGCGTGCGCAGCGCATGCAGGTCGGTGCGGGCCACGCGCGAGTGCTTGACGTCGCCGACGATCACCACCTTCATCTTCGAGAAGTCCGGGCCCTTGGCCTGGCGCAGGGTCAGCATGTCCAGCAGGCCCTGGGTCGGGTGTGAGCTGCGACCGTCGCCGGCGTTGACCAGCGCGGTGCCCTCGCCCGCCACGGCAGCCAGCGCCGCCACGGCGCCGTCGTCCGGGTGGCGCACGACGAAACCACGCACGCCCATCGCTTCCAGGTTCTTCAGTGTGTCGCAGGCAGTTTCGCCCTTGCGCGTTGACGAAGTGGAGGCGTCGAAGTTCAGCACGTCCGCACCCAACCGCTGCGCCGCCAGATGGAACGAGCTGCGGGTACGGGTGGAGGGTTCGAAGAACAACGTGCACACCGCCGATCCGCCCAGCACGTGGCGCTTGTTGCCGACACGACCGACCGCGGCATCGCGGATCTGGCCGGCGCGGTCGAGCAATTGCAGCAGGGTGTCGCGGGGCAGACCTTCAAGCGTCAACAGGTGGCGCAGGCGGCCGGAGTCATCGAGTTGCTGGGCGGTCATGGCGGGGTTCGTATCGTCAGGGAATGGGAATGGCGTCGTCCGGCGACGACAACCAGCGGTCGATGATCACCGCCGCAGCCACGGCATCGAGGGCGGCCGCATCGCGGCGACGCTTGCGCCCTTCGGCGCGCTCGACGGCGAAGCGGCGGGCGGCCTCGACCGAGCTGGAACGCTCGTCGATCATCACCACCGGCAGTTTGAAACGTTCCCGCAGCTGGCGGGCAAAGCCCTGCGCGCGCTTGCGGTTGGGCTGGTCCTGGCCGTCCAGGGTCAGCGGATCGCCAACCACCAGGCCATCGGGCTTCCATTCCTTGAGCAGGCGTTCGATCGCCGCCCAGTCGGGACCATTGCCGTGCACATCGACCACGGCCACCGCGCGCGCATGCGCGGCGAACGCACTGCCGATCGCTACACCGATGCGGCGCGAGCCGACGTCGAAGCCGAGCACGGTGCCATCGCGGCGGATGAGGGCCGGTTCAGACATGGCCGCTGTAATCGGTCAGCCGGAACAGATCAACGCCAATGCGCGAGGCGGCACCCTGCCAGCGCTGTTCCAGCGGCAGCTGGAACACCAGTTCGGCGTCGGCCGGCACGGTCAGCCAGCTGTTCTCGGACAGTTCGCTTTCCAGCTGGCCGGCACTCCAGCCCGCGCAGCCCAGGGTGACCACGGCGTTGGCCGGGCCTTCGCCGCGCGCCATCGCCTCGAGGATGTCACGCGAGGTGGTCAGGTACAGGCCGTCACCGACGACCAGGCTGGAATCCCACGCGCGCGCGTCGTCATGGATGACGAAGCCACGCTCGGGATGCACCGGCCCGCCATTGAGCACCGGACGCGCCTGCAGGACGCCATCGCCGGTAGCGATATCCATCTGCGCCAGCACTTCGCCCAGGGTGTACTCGGAAGGCTGGTTGACCAGCACCCCCATTGCCCCGTTCTCGTCGTGCTGGCAGATCAGCGCGACGGTGCGGGCGAAGGTGGCGTCGATCAGCGACGGCAGCGCCACGAGCAGGTGATTGGCGAGGGAAGTCGGCGTTACTGGCATGGGCGTCATTCTAACCGCTGCGGCCGGATGCGGGCGCGAAGGGATGGGCTAGGATGGTGCGATTCCATGGAGGATTGAGCGATGCAACAGGATGCTCCGCTGCCCTGGTCGACCCGCAGCATGATCGTACTGATCGCGCTGCTGCAGGGTCTGGCCTTGTACGCCGCACAGGAACTGGCGCCGCACTGGCCCTTCCACGATCTGGCCTACCGTTACAGCTGGAACGCCTGGGTACTGACTGTACCGTCGGCCATCGCCCTGACCCTGGGCCACCTGCGTGACCGGCGCCTGTGGCTGCACGCCCTGCTGGCCTCGCTGCTGGTGATCGCGCTGGCCGCATGGGTTGGCTGGAATCTTGCCGGCGTCGAAAACATCTGGGTTGCTTCCCTGCGCGATCCGCTGTCGATCAGCCTGGCCATCGCCGCCTTTGTGCTGTTGCCATGGTGGCAGTTCCGTCTGCAGCACGGGCATTGGCGCGCGGACTACCCGGCGCTGTTCGAGCGGGCGTGGCAGAACGGGCTGATCCTGTTGGTCGCGGCGTTGTTCACCGGCCTGGCCTGGATGCTGTTGTGGCTGTGGGCGGCGCTGTTCTCGGTCGTGAAAGTGGACTTCTTCCATCATCTGTTCAGGGAGCGCGCATTCGTCGCCCTGGCGACCGGTACCCTGGCCGGGTTCGGCGTGCTGATCGGCCGTACCCAGCATCACGCCATCCAGATCATCCGCCAGGTGTTGTTCGCACTTTGCCGCGGGCTGCTGCCGCTGCTTTCGTTCATTGCGGTGCTGTTCGTGATTTCACTGCCGCTGACGGGCCTGGCCTCTCCAGGTGGCTATCGCTCGCAGGCGCAGGAGCTGCTGACTCTGGCAGTGCTGCTGGTATGCATGGTCAACGCGGTCTACCAGCGCAGCGGCATCGACCGCCCCTACCCGGCGATGCTGCGCCGGGTGGTCGAGGCCAGTCTGCTGGTGCTGCCGGTGTACACAGGCGTGGCGCTGTACTCGCTGGCGCTGCGCATCGGCCAGTATGGCTGGACCATCGAGCGCTTCTGGGGCGTGGGTGTTGGCGTGCTCACCGCCGGTTATGCCGCAGGCTATGCGCTGGCGGTGGTGCGCCGGAACGAGCGCTGGTTGCAGGGCATCGAACCGGTGAACCGGGTGATGTGCTGGGCCGTGCTGGCCTTGGCCGTGCTGGGTAATACGCCGCTGTTGGATCCAGCACGCATCGCCGCCCGCAGCCTGGCCGAACGTGTGCGTGCCGATCCCTCCACACTGACGGTCAATGACAGCCGCCAGCTGCGGCAGTACAACGGGCGCCCCGGCGTGGATGCGCTGCGCGCGCTGCAGCAGGACCCAGTCATCCAGGCCAACCGGCGCGCAACGGCGATCATCGCCCAGCAGATGAAGGGGGAACGCGGCGCCAGCTATACCCTGGAGGACTACGTGGAGGCGGGTGTCTACGACCTGCCGACGCTGAAGCAGCGCATCACCCTGGCCAAGGGCAGCGCATCGCCACCGGACACCTGGTGGACGAGCGTGCTGGAGCATATGAATGCAAGCGACTGCGTGAAGGAAGACAACGGCTGCATCGCCCTGCAGCGCGATCTGGATGGCGATGGCCAGCAGGAGGTGCTGCTGTGCAAGGAGGGCCGCAGCCGGGGGCCGGAGTGCGCGCTGCATGTCTGGCAGGACGCCCAGTGGCGGGAGGCGGCCGAGGTAAACTTCCGCGAAGACGATGGCAAGGCGGCGGACCAGGCGCTTCGCGACGGCCAGCTACGCATCGCGCCCAGCCGTTGGCCCGATCTTTCGCTGGGCGACCAACCGGCTGACATCCACCACTCCCATGACTACGGCAGGATGAAGGACAAGCAATGAGCGGATACTGCCGCATCGCCCCGGGCCACCCGGTACACGAGTACTACCATGCCAACGAATATGGTTTCCCGCAGCGCGACGAGCGCGAACTGTTCGAGCGCCTGCTGCTGGAGATCAACCAGGCCGGCCTGAGCTGGGAAACCATCCTGAAGAAGCGTGAGGGATTCCGCGCGGCCTATGACGCCTTCGACGTCGATCGCGTCGCCGCCTATGCCGAGCAGGACATCGAGCGCCTGCTGTCGGACCCCGGCATCATCCGCAACCGATTGAAGGTGCTGGCGGCGATCCACAACGCGCAGGTGATCCAGCAGCTGCGCCAGAGCCACGGCAGCTTCGCCGCGTGGCTGGACGTGCACCACCCTCGCAGCAAAGCCGACTGGGTGAAGCTGTTCAAGAAGACGTTCCGCTTCACCGGCGGCGAGATCACCGGCGAGTTCCTGATGAGCCTGGGCTACCTGCCGGGCGCGCACGCCGAGGACTGCCCGGTGCACGCCAAGCTGCTGAAGCTGGCGCCGCCGTGGGTGCAGGCATCCGCTGGGTAGTGCCGGTCGCTGGCCGGCAGACCTTCGGAGAACGCTAAGGGTGATCGTGTTGCCGGCCAGCGGCCGGCATTACCTTTATCTGTCAGACGCCCATGTAACGGCCCGGGCGGTGGTTGAACATCAGCACCAGGCTGAGCACCACCGCACCGATGGCCGAGTACATCACCTTCGACGGCGACAGCACGAAGAACGCGGCCACCATCAGGCACGCATCGAAGGACATCTGCACCTTGCCGGCACTCCAGCCACGGGTGCGCTGCAGGTACACCGCTAGGATGCCGATGCCGCCGAGGCTGGCGCGGTGGCGGATGAAGAACAGGATGCCCAGGCCGGACAGCGCGCCACCGACCAGCGCCGAGTACAACGGCGCGATATGCGAGAAGTCGGCCCAGCGCGGCAGGATGTCGGTCAGCAGACCGCAGGCGGTGACCGCCGCGAACGTCTTCAGGGTGAATTCCCAGCCCATGCGGCGCACCGCCACCCAGTAGAACGGCAGGTTGACCAGCACGAACACCAGGCCGAAGTTCCAGCCCATCGTGTAATGCAGCAGGAACGCCATGCCGGCCATGCCACCAATCATCAGCCCGCTCTTGGCGAAGATCGCCAGGCCCAGTGACGCCACCAGCATCGCCAGCACCATGCCCTGCGCGTCTTCGGCGACCGAGTGGCGCAGTGCCTTCTCGTCGGCGGGGGTACCGGCAACATCGGGCGGCGGGGTCAGCGGGCCAGCGGTGACCAGGTGGCCGTCAGCGTCGTCGCACGGCGCCGGGCCATGGGATTGGAGGGACATACAGATGGGGGCACTACGGGTGGGGAGCGGTATTAGACACGATCTGCATGACAGTTGCAGATGAAATCGTTCAGTTGGGGATGCCGGCGAACGGCGCAGCCCCTCGTGGCTGGGCGGCGTAATGCAATTCAGTGGCTTGGCCGGGCGGGGTGAGGCTGCGGGGGACGCCGTGAATCCATCCCTGGAGGCTTGTCCGCGGCATCCATGCCGCGGACACCCCCGCAGCCTCACCCCGCCCGGCCTTGGATAGGTTCCGTGCGCGTCCAGCCATGTAAAGAGATAAAAAAGCAAAAGCGGGTCGCTGCGCTCGGTGGAGCGGTGGGTTCAGCGCTGGGTGGCCAGGTGGTGGGCGACCAGGGCGTTTGCGTGGCCATGGCCCAGCCCATGCTCGGATTTCAGGAAGCTGACCAGCTCCATGTGCTTCAGTCCCGGCTGTTTGGCCAGCAGCCCCAGCCAATGCGCCACCGGCTGCCCGTAGGTCTTCTCGATGGAAGGAAAGTAGGACGCTGGGCCCTTGGGTTTGCTGTCGGTGCTCATGTGCTGCTCCCTGTTGTCTGGAAAGTACCCATTCGACGAACCACGGAACCACAAATCGACATGGCGCATCTGCCGACCAGCGCCGGCATCACCGGGCACGCGCATCCACGCATGGCGTGGATCTACGTGTCGACCAAGGTCGACACCTACCAACCGCCTCGGGAACCTGTCGACAGCGGGCGCCGGGCGCAGCCCGGCCGTATCATCCCCTCATGCCGCGTGAAAACCTCAACGACCTGCAAGCCTTCGTCCACGTCGCCCGCGAAGGCAGCTTCACCAAAGCCGCCGCCCAGCTGGGCGTCTCCCAGTCCGCCCTCAGCCACGCCATGCGCGGGCTGGAAGAACGGCTGGGCGTGCGCCTGCTGACCCGCACTACCCGCAGCGTCGCCACCACCGAGGCCGGTGCTCGCCTGCTGGAAACGCTGGCCCCGCGCCTGGCCGAGATCGAAGACGAACTGGCCGCACTGGCCGAATACCGCGAGCGGCCCGCAGGCACCATCCGCATCAACGCCACCGGCCACGCCGCCGAGTACCTGGCGTGGCCAAGGCTGGCACCGCTGCTGCAGCAATACCCTGACCTGAAGGTTGAACTGACCACCGATTACGGCCTGGCCGACATCGTCGCCGAGCGCTACGACATCGGCATCCGTCTCGGTGAGCGCCTGGCACGCGACATGGTGGCGCTGCCGATCAGTCCGCCGCTGCGCATGCGCGTGGTGGGTGCACCGTCGTACTTCCGCCAGCACGTGGCGCCGGTGCATCCGCACGATCTGGCCGGGCACAACTGCATCACCCTGCGCCTGCCCACCCATGGCGGCCTGATGCCGTGGGATTTCGGCCAGGACGGCAACGAGCTGAGCATCCGCGTCTCTGGCCAGTGGACCTTCAACACCATGGGCATGACGCGGGCGGCAGCGCTGGCTGGCAGTGGCCTGGCCTGGCTGCCTGAGGACCAGGTGCAGGCGGCCCTGCAGGAGGGCCGGCTGCAATCAACACTGGATGACTGGTGCCCGCACTTCGACGGCTACTACGCGTACTACCCGTCGCGCCGGCATGTCACCGTGGCGATGCGCACCGTGCTTGATGCGCTGCGCGGGCCGATGATGGATTGAGGAGTGCGGACCAACGGTCCGCACCCACCACAGAACGCACCCACTGCGATCAGCCCTTGGCCTGTGCTGCACGCTGTGCGTTGTAGCGCTCGCCGACGATGGCGATCTCCTGCAGCGTCTGCGCGATACGCTCCAGCTCGGCCGGCGACAACTGCAGGTCGGCGGCGGCCAGGTTCTCTTCCAGGCGGTGGATCTTGGTCGTACCCGGAATCGGCACGATCCACGGCGCCTGCGCCAGCAGCCAGGCCAGCGCGACCTGTGCCGGGGTGGCACCCCGCGCCGCCGCGATTGTGGTGATGCGGTCAACCAGCGCTTGATTGGCGCGACGCGCTTCCACTTCGAAGCGGGGCACGGTGTTGCGGAAATCGTTGTCGGCGAAGGTGGTGTCGGCGTTGATCGCGCCGGTCAGGAAACCGCGACCCAGCGGACTGAACGGGACGAAGCCGATGCCCAGTTCCTGCAGCGCCGGCAGCAGTTCGCGTTCCGGCTCGCGCCACCACAGCGAGTACTCGCTCTGCACTGCAGCCACCGGCTGCACGGCATGGGCGCGACGCACCGTGGCGGCACTGGCTTCGGACAAACCGAAGTGGCGCACCTTGCCCTCGGCGATCAGGTCACGCACGGTACCGGCCACATCCTCGATCGGCACGTTCGGATCCACACGGTGCTGGTAGAACAGGTCGATATGGTCCGTACGCAGGCGCTTGAGGCTGGCTTCGGCCACCGCGCGGATATTCTCCGGACGACTGTCCAGGCCGGTGTCGACCTGTGCGTTCTTGAAGCCGAACTTGGTGGCGATCACCAGCTTGTCGCGGTGCGGTGCCAGCGCCCTGCCGAGCAGGTCTTCGTTGGTATACGGTCCGTAGACTTCGGCGGTGTCGAAGAAGGTTACGCCGCGTTCGACCGCCGCATGCAGCAGGGCGATGCCCTGGCTCTGCTCGACGGCGGGACCGTAGCCGTGGCTCAGGCCCATGCAGCCCAGGCCCAGGGCGGAGACTTTCAGGCCGCTGCGGCCGAGTTCACGTGTCTGCATCGTCGTGCTCCAGTAGGGGAGCGATGACGATACGCCTGCAGGGCCGGCGGATTGAACGACCTGGATGGCAGTCGGTCATGACTGGATTTCATGAATGCCGCCCTGCCACCATCGCACCGGCACCGCTGGCCGGCGCCTTTGTTAACGGACCTCTGAAATCTCCACGCCATCCAGCCCCTGCGACAGGGTGCGGGCATCGCCGCCCTGGCTGAGCTTGATGCGCAGGCGCACTTCGTTCTGCGAGTCGGCGTAGCGCAGTGCGTCCTCGTAGCTGATCTCACCGGCCTGGTACAGCTCGAACAGGCTCTGGTCGAAGGTCTTCATGCCCAGCTGGACCGATTCCTTCATCAGCTCCTTCAGCTTGTGGATCTCGCCGTCGCGGATGTAGTCCTGCACCAGCGGCGTGCCCAGCAGGATCTCCATCGCGACCTTGCGCGAGCGGCCATCCGGCGAAGGAATCAACTGCTGCGCGACCACGCCCTTGAGATTCAGCGACAGATCCATCAGCAACTGGTTGCGGCGATCTTCCGGGAAGAAGTTGACGATGCGGTCCATCGCCTGGTTGGCGTTGTTGGCGTGCAGCGTGCACAGCACCAGATGGCCGGTTTCAGCGAAGGCGATGGCATGGTCCATGCCCTCGCGCGTGCGCACTTCGCCGATCATGATCACATCCGGCGCCTGGCGCAGGGTGTTCTTCAGCGCGGCTTCCCAGCTGTCGGTATCGATGCCGACTTCGCGCTGGGTGATGATGCAGCCCTCGTGCTTGTGCACGAATTCGATCGGGTCTTCGATGGTGATGATGTGCCCGGTCGAATTCTGGTTGCGGTAACCGATCATCGCTGCCAGCGACGTGGATTTACCGGTACCGGTAGCGCCGACGAACAGGATGATGCCGCGCTTGGTCATCGCCAGCGTCTTGATGATCGGCGGCAGGCTCAGCTCTTCCACGGTCGGGATGCGCGTCTCGATGCGACGCAGCACCATGCCGACCTGGTTGCGCTGGTAGAAGCAGCTCACACGGAAGCGGCCGACGCCGGACAGGCCGATGGCGAAGTTGCATTCGTGGGTCTTTTCGAACTCCTCGCGCTGCGCCGGCGTCATCACGTTCAGCACCAGGTCGCGGCTCTGCTGCGGCGTCAGCGGTGTCTGGGTGATCGGCGAGATCTTGCCGTTGACCTTGATCGCCGGCGGCATGCCAGCGGTGATGAACAGGTCCGAGGCGCGCTGGTGCGCCATCAGCTTGAGGAACGAGGTGAAATCGATGGTGGTCGCGGTGGTGTTCACGGCGGGCTCCCAATGGGGCATGTACCAGGAATCGGTCGGTGGAGGAAACAGCTCGGGGCCGGCGGCGTAGTGGTACGCCCCGCTCCGCCATTGCCTCGCCTTACTCGAACAGACGCTTGTCCTTGGCGTATTCGCGGGCCTGGTTGCGAGTGATCAGGCTGCGCTTGACCAGGTCCTGCAGGTGCTGGTCCAGGGTCATCATGCCGTACTGCTGGCCGGTCTGGATGGCCGAATACATCTGCGCCACCTTGTCTTCGCGGATCAGGTTGCGGATGGCCGGGGTGCCGACCATGATTTCCCACGCGGCGGTACGACCGCCACCAACCTTCTTCAGCAGCGCCTGCGAAATGACCGCGCGCAGCGATTCGGACAGCATCGAGCGCACCATCGGCTTTTCGCCGGCCGGGAACACGTCGATGATGCGGTCGATGGTCTTGGCCGCCGAACTGGTGTGCAGGGTGCCGAACACCAGGTGGCCGGTTTCCGCGGCGGTCAGCGCCAGGCGGATGGTTTCCAGGTCACGCAGTTCGCCGACCAGGATGATGTCCGGGTCCTCACGCAGCGCCGAGCGCAGCGCCTCGTTGAAACCATGCGTATCGCGATGCACTTCGCGCTGGTTGATCAGGCACTTCTGCGAGGTGTGCACGAATTCGATCGGATCCTCGACAGTGAGGATATGTCCGTATTCGTTCTTGTTGATGTAGTCGATCATCGCCGCCAGCGTGGTCGACTTGCCCGAACCGGTCGGGCCGGTCACCAGGATCAGGCCCTGCGGCTGCTGGATCACCTCGCGGAACAGCGGCGGGCAGGCCAGGTCTTCCAGGGTCAGCACTTCGGACGGAATGGTACGGAACACCGCACCGGCGCCACGGTTCTGGTTGAACGCATTGACACGGAAGCGCGCCAGCGACGGGATCTCGAAGGAGAAGTCGACTTCGAGGAATTCCTCGTAATCGCGGCGCTGCTTGTCGGACATGATGTCGTACACCAGCGCGTGGACCTGCTTGTGGTCCAGGGCTGGAATGTTGATCCGGCGAACATCGCCGTCCACGCGGATCATCGGCGGCAGGCCTGCGGACAGATGCAGGTCGGACGCTTTGTTCTTTACGGAAAACGCCAACAGCTCGGCGATATCCATGAGCGGCTACTCCCCAATAACGGCTTCGACTGGAAGGATCTTTCCCCGGGCGGCAGTATAGCCTCCTGATTGAACGGAACGCGTTACGTGGCCACTCCCCTGCCCCAGATCCTGAGCAACCTGCACAACGCCGCCGATGCCGCAGGGCGGCCACCGCCGCGCCTGCTGGCGGTGTCCAAGACCCAGCCGGCCGAGGCTGTCGCGGCCCTTGCCGCGCAGGGCCAGACCGCCTTCGGCGAGAACTACGTGCAGGAGGCGCTGGCCAAGATGCAGGAACTGCAGCAGCTGGGCCTGGAATGGCACCTGATCGGCCACCTGCAGTCGAACAAGGCCGAACCGGTGGCCACGCACTTCGACTGGGTGCAGAGCGTGGACCGGCCCAAGCTGGTCGCCGCGCTGGCCCGTTACCGCCCTGCTGAACGTGACCCGCTGAACGTGCTCATCCAGGTCAACATCGACGACGAATCGAGCAAGCACGGTTGTGTGCCGGAGGACCTGGAGGCGCTGGCCACGGCCGTCGCCGCCGAACCCAACCTGCGGTTGCGCGGCCTGATGGCGATTCCTGCGCCATGGCCCGAGGCCGAGCGCCGGCGCGATGCGTTCGTGCGCATGCGCACACTTTTCGAGGCGCTGGCGGCCCGTCATCCGCAGGTGGACACCCTGTCGATGGGCATGAGCAGCGACTACGCTGAAGCCATTGCCGAAGGTGCCACCCTGGTGCGCATCGGCACCGCCCTGTTCGGCGTGCGTCCGCGCCCGGCCTGATTCCAAGGAGATTCCCATGGCAGCTGATTCCATCACCTTCATCGGCGGCGGCAACATGGCCCGCAGCCTGATTGCCGGCCTGATCCGGCAGGGTGTACCGGCCGCGCACATCCACGTGGCCGAACCGGTGGCCGAACTTCGCGAAAAGCTGGCTGCCGATTTTTGCGTGCAGACCCATGACAACGCGACCGACGCGGCAGCACACGGCGATACGTGGCTGCTGGCGGTGAAACCGCAGGTGCTGCGCGATGTCTGCCAGTCACTGCAGGTACTGGCGCAGGCGCAGAAACCCTTGGTGATCTCGATCGCCGCCGGCATCACCAGCCCGCAGCTGCAGCGCTGGTTGGGTGGCTCGCTGCCGGTGGTGCGCGCGATGCCCAACACCCCGGCCCTGCTCGGTGCCGGGGTAACCGGCCTGTATGCCACGCCAGCGGTGGATGCGCAGCAGCATGCGCAGGCCGAGCGCGTGCTGGCCAGCGCGGGACGCACGGTGTGGATCGACGACGAAGCGCAGATGGATTCGGTCACCGCCGTATCCGGTAGTGGCCCGGCCTATGTGTTCCTGCTGGCCGAAGCGATGGAAGCGGCGGGTATCGCACAGGGCCTGCCTGCAGAGGCAGCGCGCACGCTGGTGGTGCAGACGCTGCTGGGCGCCTCGCGCATGCTGGATGAAGCCGGTGAAAGCCCGGCCGAACTGCGCCGCCGGGTGACCTCACCCAACGGCACCACCCAGGCGGCGATCGAGAGCTTCCAGGCCGGCGGGTTTGAAGCGTTGGTGGACAAGGCACTGCGTGCAGCGCAGGTGCGTGGGCAGGAGTTGTCTGCGGCCAATGATTGAAACAGGTGTGCCGACCAACGGTCGGCACCCACCGTCATCCACGCGCGGCGTGAATCTACGTCCCCAGCTTGGCCATGACGAAATCGACGAAACACTGCAGTCGCGGTCGAGGGCGCCGGTCGGGCAGGTAGATCAGGTGCATCGGCCGTGGCTCGGGCAGATGGTCGCGCAATAGTGGCTTCAATCGTCCTGCCGCGATTTCACCGGCAAGCAGCGCGGTCGGCTGCAGTACCAGGCCCGCGCCCGCCACGGCCGCTTCGCGCAGCGCGTAACCGTCATTGCTGGTCAACCGCGCTTCCCAATCGACCTGTTCGCCATTGGCCAGCTGCCAACCGTGACCGCCGCGCCAGGCCAGGTGGCTCAGGCAATCATGTCCTTCAAGATCGGCAGGCGTGCGCGGCGTTCCGCGGCGGCGCAGGTACGACGGTGATGCGCACAGGCTCATCGCATACGGCGGCAGCGGCCGCGCCACCAGTTCCTGCGACGGCAGCGGACCGACGCGGATGGCGGCATCGAAGCCATCCTCGATCAGATCGATGCGGCGATTGCTCAGGTCCAGTTCGAGGTTCAGCAGCGGCTGTGCCCGCAGGAGCTCGGCCAGCAATGGCGCGAGTACACAACTACCCCAGGTTGTCGGCGCACTGACCCGTAACAGTCCGCGTGGCTGCACCTGCAGCCCGGCCACGTCCGCCTCGGCCTGCTGCACCTGTTCCAGCACCTGCCGGCAGCCGGCCAGATAGGCATTGCCGGCCTCGGTCAGGCGTTGGCGCCGGGTGTTCCGTTGCAGCAGCGCGGTGCCCAGGTGCGCTTCCAGCTGCTGGATGTACTTGCCGACCATCACCGACGAGACCTGCAGCTGGCTGGCAGCAGCGGAAAAACTGCCGTACTCGGCCACGGCGATGAAGGCCTGCATGCAACGCAAGGTATCCATTGCAAACCCATGGTTAGGAATATGCGAATCATACGCCCCTTACCAAACCAACCGGCGGCGGCGCAGACTGCGTCCATCCCCTCTCGCAAGGAGCTGTCATGAAGATTCTTCTCGTCGGTGCCAGCGGCACCCTCGGCCAGGCCGTTGCCCGCCACCTGGGCCAGCAGCACGAGATCCTCGCAGCCGGCCGCCGCAGCGGCAGCCTGCGCGTGGACCTCACCGACGACGCCAGCGTGCGCGAGCTGTTCGCGCAGACCGGCCCGGTCGATGCAGTGATTTCCACCACCGGCAAGCTGCATTTCGGCCCCCTGCAGCAGATGACACCCGAACAGTTCAACATCGGCCTGCAGGACAAGCTGCTCGGTCAGGTGCGTCTGGCACTGGCGGCGCAGCACCATCTCAACGCGGGCGGCTCGATCACCCTGACCAGTGGCATCGTCAGCGCGCAGCCGATCCGCGATGGTGCCAATGCCACCGCCGTCAACCATGCACTGGAAGGTTTCGTACGCGCGGCGGCGCTGGAGCTGCTGCCGCGCGGGCTGCGCATCAACGTGGTCAGCCCGAACGTGCTGGTGGAATCGATGGAGGCCTACGGTCCGTACTTCCCCGGCTTTGAAGCAGTAACCGCACAGCGCGCGGCGCTGGCATTCCAGCGCGCGGTGGAAGGCATCCAGAGCGGCGAAACCATCACTGTCTGGTAACGAGCGTGCCGACCAGGGTCGGCACCCACCAGCATGGTCAGCCCCAGCGCATCGGGCCGTCGCCGCGCTCGCCGAGCACATCATCCGGATTGGCCAGGCGGCAACGTTTCAGTGACAGGCAACCGCAGCCGATGCAGCCAGTCAGCTCATCGCGCAGCAGCTGCAGCATGTGGATGCGTTCCTCAAGCTCCACCTGCCAGCGTGCCGACAGCTTGGCCCAGTCGGCCTTGGTCGGCGCCCGCCCCTGCGGCAGGCTCTCGAACGCACGTGCCACCGCTTCCAGCGGCATGCCCACGCGTTGCGCCACGCGGATCACCGCCAACCGGCGCAGCACATCGCGGGCGTAGCGGCGCTGGTTACCCGACGTGCGCAGGCTGCTGATCAACCCCTTGCGCTCGTAGAAATGCAGCGCAGAGATCGCCACGCCACTGCGGCGGGCGACATCGCCGACGCTCATGTCCTGTGCCAGCATCGATTGACCTCAACTTTGGTTGAGGTGGCATGCTGCTACCATCGCCGCCAGATGACAAGCGCGGCCCGTCCGCCACCCGCAGGAACCCGATGCCATCCCCCGCTGCCACGGCCGATCCGGCCGATTCCTCCATCCTGTCCGCGCGCTACCGCGCCACCACCGTGGGCATGGTCGCCCTGGTTTCCCTGCATGCCTTCGAGGCGCTGGCGGTAGCCGCTGCGATGCCGACCGTGGCCGAGGCACTGGACGGCCTGCGCCTGTATGCGCTGGCCTTCGGTGGCACGTTGGCCACCAGCGTGATCGGCATGACCCTGGCCGGCCGCTGGGCCGACCGCCACGGGCCAGCACGGCCGCTGTGGTGGGGCTTGGCCTGCTTCGTACTGGGCCTGCTGCTGGCGGGCTTCGCGATGCGCATGGGCATGCTGGTGGCCGGACGCCTGCTGCAGGGCCTGGGCGCTGGAGCCATCTCGGTCTCGCTGTACGTGATGGTCGGCCGTACCTATCCCGAACATCTGCGGCCGAAGGTATTCGCCGCGTTCTCCGCCGGTTGGGTGGTGCCCTCGATGATCGGCCCGGCACTGAGCGGGGTGATCGTGCAGCATCTGGGCTGGCGCTGGGTGTTTCTGGCGGTGCCGCTGCTGGCGATACCGGCCGGCCTTCTGCTGCGACCGGCGCTGGCGCGCATGCAGGCTGCAGCCACGGATGTTGCCGATGATGGCCGCAGCAATATCGTGCGCTGGGCCAGCGGCGCCTCCCTGGCTGCCCTGCTGCTGTATCTGGGCGGGCAACAACAGGGCGTACCGGCACTGCTGTGCATCGGCGTGGCGATGCTGGCGCTGCTGTTCTGCGTGCATCGCCTGTTGCCCGCCGGCACCTTGCGCCTGCGCCGCGGCCTGCCCAGCGTGATCGCACTGCGTGGCGTGGCCGCTGCCGCGTTCTTCGCCTGCGAGGCCTACCTGCCCCTGCTGCTGCAGCGCGAGCGTGGGCTGTCGCCCAGCTGGGCCGGTGCCGTACTGAGCCTGGGTGCACTGGGCTGGTTCACCGGCTCGTGGCTGCAGGGCCACCAGCAGCGCGGCTGGTCGCGCCAGCAACTGCTGCGCGCCGGCACGCCGCTGATGACCTTGGGCATCGCCGCCACGCTGGCGGTGCTGTTCACTGCGGTACCACTGCCGGTCGCCCTGGTCGGCTGGACGCTGACCGGCTTCGGCATGGGCATGATCTACGCCAGCCTGTCGGTGCTGACGTTGTCACTATCACCGCCGCACGAGCAAGGCGCGAACACCTCGGCCCTGCAGTTGAGCGAAGCGCTGTCGGTGACCACCGCACTGGCGGTATCCGGCGCGCTGTTCGCGTTGTTCGTGGAAAGCGCCCCGCATACCGGTTACATCCTGTGCCTGGCCATCACCCTGGGCCTGGCCGCGTTCGCCAGCGTGATCGCCAGGCGGGTGTAGACGCGCCGGAGAACGGTAGTGCCGGCCGCTGGCCGGCATCATCAGGATGCTTCTACCCACGCGGAGGTTGCCGGTCAGCGGCCGGCACTACCGCGGCGCCCCGTCATGGCGTCGCCACCGTGCCCACTTCATCGATGTCCTGGTGCAGGATGCGGCGCACTTCCAGCACCGCCTGCGGCGTCTCCTGCACGCTGTGGCCGGAAATGATCACCTTCTCCGACAGCGCGCCGGGCAGGTGCGAACTCCAGTACGGCACCAGCCCATCGTCGGATTTCTCCACCGGCAGTTCCGGTTTGCGCTGGGCGATGATCGAGTGGTACTTCAGGCCCGGCGTGATCGGCAGCTGCGCAGCGGCTTTCACGAACGGGTCGCTGGCCTTGAGGTTGTCGATGCTGTTGGGAATCTTCGGCTTGGCCGTGCCATCCACCTGCTGCTCAGCCTGTGCCAGTGCAAGGAACACATCCTCGAACTTGCCGAGGATGGTCAGCGGCAGGCGAACGAGGCGGCCGATCAGGCGGCCGACCTTGTTGCCGGCGATGTCCGTGCCCTGGTGCGGGGCCGCGATGAAGATCGCACGCTCCACGTTCGGTTCGGCCTTGAAGTGCAGCAGCGGACCCAGCTTGGACTGCACCCGCTTCAGGCGTTCGCCCTTCAGGTCATAGCTGGCCAGCAGATCGTTCCACAGCACATCACCCGAGTCGCTGACCAGCAGCCGCGCCAGCACGCCGCCCATGCTGTGGCCGATGTAGACCATGTCCTTGGAAGCCCGCGTGCTGCCATTCGGGTCGAAGTGCTGCAACGTGTCGTTGAATGCGTTGGCGATCTCGTAGCGGTTCAGCGCGATCGGCGCATTGGTCGGGTAGTACACCTGCCACACCTGGAACTGCTGGCGCAGCTCGGGGTCACCCATGATCTCGTTGGCCAGGTTCACCCATGCTTCCGGGCTGCTGCCCAGGCCATGCAGCATGAAGATGATGCGGCGGTTCGGATCCCACGGCTGCATCAGGTAGATATGCGGCTCACCGATGCCCTCGCTCATGCCGAACAAGGTACGCAGCGACTGCGTGGCGAACCCGCTCTGCGCCAGCCATAGGCCGTAGGCGGCAGTGAAGTTGCCCGCCAGCGGCACCTCTTCGCCATGCAGGCTGATGCGCTCGGTCGCCTCGGGCGAATAACCATCCAGCAGCACCTGGCGGGTGCGCATCACATCCTCCAGCGTGCTGCCTTCAAAACGCAGCAATGCCGTGACGTTGATCGAGGACATCTCGCTGTACTCGGGCACCGAATCATCGTGCTGGTGGCGGCGTCCGCGGCGGACACCCTCCTCCTGCTCGTCCCTGGTGGCTTGCGCCTGTGCCGTTTCGGCCTTGGCCCCTTCCGCGGCGACGGCGGGCACCACCAGCTTCGGCGGGTCCATCACCATCACCAGCTCGGCACCGAAACCATCGCGGCGATAGGTGCTGCGCATGCCGACGAAGCTGACGGTGCCCGCCGGCACCAGCTGCTTGGGGATGCTCTTCAGCGACAGCCGCTGGAAATCGGAAGCCAGCGTCCAGCTGCCTGCCGACACCGGCTTGGTGTAGTCCTCACCGGCCAGCGCTGCAGCACGGGCCCGCGCGAACAACACCACGGCGGCCTTCTCGGCAGCGTAGTTGTAGTAATCGCGCACCTGCGTCTGCCGGTCCTCGAACGCGCGATCGGAGGGTGAGCGTCCGCTGTAGAACAGATAGGCGTAGCCATAGCGCGCCGCCTCCAGCCATGCATCAAGCGCTGCATCGCTCATCGGCGGCTCGTTGGCCGCCTGCTTCTTCGGCGTCAGTGCCAGCGCCGCCTTCACCCACAGCTCGGACAGCGTCGACAAGCGCTGCTCGACGTTGAGGTCATCGGTCATCAACAGCGTGCTGCGGCAGACCAGGAAGTCCTTCTCGCACTGCGATTCGTCCAGCCCGGCCGCACTCAGCGTCTCGCGCGAGGCGGGGCTGAGCTTGCCGGTGTTGAGCACGTCGGCACGCTTGTTGACCAGGTAATCGCTGGACGCCACCTGCTTGACGGTGACCATCGCGCAGCCGCTGCCACCCAGCAGCAGGAAGGCAGCCAACAGCGTCGGCAGCACGCGCTGCCAGCGGAACAGGATCATCGGGGTCATTGCGGCGGGTCCTGCTCGGTGCCGGGGATGCCCTGGCGGATCACGGTGGAGAAATCATCGTCGGGGGCCATCTTCAGCGCGCGCTCGGTGATGCGGCCCTTGGCATGCAGTTCGGCGTACGGCACGCCAGGCGTGAGCGCGCCCACCTCCTGCGCGTACTCGGCCAGGTAGCCCGAGGCCAGCAGCCGGTAGTCCAGCGGCAGGCGCGGGGCGATATGCCGCGCCAGATCGAAGACGATCGTGGTGCAGTTGCTGGTCAGCGTGTTGTAGAAGCCGGGCTTGGCATCAAGCTGGCGTGCCTGGTCGATGTAGGCAGCGAACAGGGTCTTGAGCTGGTTGCGGTCCATGCCGTGCAGGCGGTACAGGTAGACATCCTCGCCGCGCGCGTTGGTGCGGGTGCGGATGATGTCGGTTTCCTCGGAGGCGACCAGGGTCATCTCGAACTTGCGGAAGAAGCCGCCCAGCGCCGAGAACGATTCACCGCGCTCCTTGCGGATTTCCAGCGAGAACACCAGGTGGCGCCCGTCCTCGAATCCGAACGAGATCAGGGTGTGGGCGATCGCCGGGCCCATCCAGTACGACAGCACCAGATCGGCCGAACGCAGCTGGTCGAGGTCGTAGCTGCGGCGCACCCAGCGCGCGTCGTAGTCGGTCTCGGTGCGCCAGGTGAAATCGCGCACGTTGTCCAGCACCACGTGGCGGCCATCGAAGGATTCCACGTGCAGGCGCTGCGCCACGTCATCGGCCCAGTCGCGGTCCTGGCGCGGGGTCAGCAGCAGCCACCACAGCCCCGCAAGGGCCAGAGCGCCGGCAAAGCCCGCCCACAGCCTGCGCGTGCCACGGCCGCGCGCCACCTGCCAGGCCGCCCAAGCGGCGGCCAGCAACCACAGCAACGCCACAGCGCCGCCCAGCCAGCCCGGCCCGGGCATCTGGTAGGTCAACAGACCGGCCACCCACAGCGCCAGCAACACCATCACACATCCTGTCATCCATCGTCCTGCGGCTTTCACTGGCATCCTGTCGAGGTCCCGGGGCGGCATAGTTAGCCACAAGCCGCCTCATGGCGACATCTACAACCGGTTCAGGCTGCCCCCGGCAGGGGCCATACTGACACCCACCAAGGGCGCACAGGGAGCAGAGATGGGCATCACCACCGTGGCCGGCGTCGCCGTGCAGGCGCAGCACCGGGCCAGTTGTCATTGCGGCACGGTCGAGCTGCTGCTGGAGCTGCCCGAGGGCATCGTCGACCCGCGCCGCTGCGACTGTTCGATGTGCCGGCGCCGCGGTGCCATCGCCGCCAGCGTGGCACGGGAGGGGCTGCAGATCGTGCGTGGCCAGACCCATCTGCGCCTGTACCAGTTCAATACCCACGTGGCCGAGCACTACTTCTGCGGCATCTGTGGCATCTACACGCACCACCGCCGCCGCTCCAACCCGGACCAGTACGGCTACAACGTGGCCTGCCTGGAAGGCATCGATCCGTTCGCGCTGGGAACGATTCCGGTCAACGACGGAGTGAACCACCCCGCTGACCGTACCGGTTAGTGCCGGCTGCGCCGGGGCGGCGCGATCTTCTGCCACGGCGCCATGCTGGTCCGGCCGACGCGCAACGGACGCTTCAACGGCGTTCGACGCACGGGCGTGTCCGTTGCAGGTGGCAGCGTCTCGGCGGGCATCCCAGAGCGTGGGGGCCTGAGTCGGTCAAGCAACCACATGGCAGGTCTCCGTGGGGGACGGGGACGCTCTACCCTACCGATGCTCAGGCCAAGGCCGGGTGAGGGCGCCGCGGCAGGCAGATGACAACCCCACAATACCCATGACCCCCATGTGCCGGCCACACCCCGATGTAATTGGGAATCATTTGTATTTGACTCTGTGCATCCGGATAATCCGCCGTCACTGCCCATGCCGGATTCCTCACCATGCCCGCCCTGCCGTCGCGCCGCCCGCTGCTGTACACGCTGTTCCTGCCCACCCTGCTGGCGTCGGCCATCGCCCAGGCCCAGGACGGCACTGCGGCCCGGACCCTGGACAAGGTGACCGTGGTGGCCGAGCGCGCCAGCACCGCGACCAAGACCGACACCGCCCTGACCGAGACGCCGCAGGCGATCAGTGTGGTCACCCGGCAGTTGTTCACTGATCGCGGCGCACACAACCTGCAGGAAGTGCTGCGCTACAGCGCCGGCGTCACCGCCGACGCCTGGGGCCTGGACACTCGTAATGACGCCAGTTCGGTACGCGGCCTGGACCCGGTGCAGTATCAGGATGGCCTGCGCCGCAGCTACGGTTTCAGCCCGTTGGCGCGCCCGGAGGTATATGGCCTGGAACGGGTGGAAGTGCTGCGCGGCCCGTCGTCGGTGCTGTACGGCGCGGGTGCCACCGGCGGCATCATCAACGCGATGAGCAAGCGCCCGACCTTCGGCGCCGCCCGCGGTGACGTCGGCCTGCAGCTGGGCAGCTTCGATCGCCGGCAGCTGCAGGGCGACATCGGCAGTGCCTTGAATGACGAGGGCACGGTTGCCGGGCGTATTGTCGGTCTGGTCCGCGAATCGAACATGCAGACCGATGTCCTCAAGGACGACCGCGTCTATCTGGCGCCATCGATCAGCTGGCGCGGCGAACGCAGTACGTTGACCCTGCTGGCCAGCTACCAGCACGACAAGACCGGCTCCAGCCAGCAGTTCCTGCCGCTGGCCGCCACCCTGCACGCAGCGCCCGGTCGCCGCCTGGATCCGACCACCTTCATCGGCGATGCCGGTTTCGACCGCATCGATTCGCGCGTGTACAGCCTGACTGCCCTGTTCGATCATCGCTTCAACGATGCAGTCAGCCTGCGCTCGGCGGTGCGCTACATCGACGGCAAGACCACCCTGCAGCAGTTGTATGTGGACAGCTACAGCAACCCGGAAAACCCCTTCATCGATGCCGACCGGCGCGTAGTCAACCGAACCGCCTACGGCACGCAGCCGGACATCCAGGTGCTCAGCGCCGACAACGCGGTGCAGTTCGACTTCGCCACCGGCGCCTTCCAGCATCTGCTGCTGGCCGGCGTGGACTACAGCCAGTACAAGGAGCAGCTGCAGCGGCTGGATGCCACCGGCACGCCCATCGACGTCTACGCGCCGGTATCGATCGCCCCGACGGTACGTGGCTGGGAGCGCCAGCCGGACCAGGAGTCTTCCCAGCTGGGCGTGTATGTGCAGGACCAGATCCGCTGGGCCGATCGCGTGTCGCTGGTGCTGGGGGCGCGTCGCGACCATGCTCGTTCAAAGACCGAAGGCCAGCCCAGCCAGACCGACAATGCCACCACCTACCGTGCCGGCCTGATCGGTGAGCTCGGCGGCGGCGTGTCGCCATACCTGAGCTACAGCGAATCGTTCCTGCCGGTGTCCGGCCAGGATCTGTTCGGCAGTACATTCAAGCCAATGCGCGGACGCCAGGCCGAAGGCGGCATCAAATGGCAGCCGGCCCGCAACATGCTGTTGACCCTGGCCGCCTACCGCATCACCGAGACCAACCGCCAGACCAACGACCCGGACAACGTGCTGAACGTGGTGCAGACCGGCCAGATCCGTTCCAAGGGCGTGGAGCTGGAAGGCCAGTTCCAGTTCGCCAACGACCTCACCGTCACGGCAGCCTTGGCGCGCAACGAAGCCGAGGTCAGCCGCAGCAACTTCGCACTGGAAGTGGGCGAACGCCTGAACGATACCCCGCAGGACCTGGCCTCCGCCTGGGTGTCCAAGGGCTTCCAGCTGGATGACGCCGCGCGGATGAAACTTGGCCTGGGTGTGCGCCATGTCGGCAACACGGTGTCGCTGGGCAACGGCGGCCGCGTCATCACCCCCAGCTACACCCTGGCCGATGCGCTGGTGGAAGTGCAGGTAACCAACTGGACCTGGGCCTTGAACATCACCAACCTCACCGACAAGCGTTACTACGCGCCGTGCCGCACCTTCGGCGATTGTTTCGCCGGCTACCCGCGTGTGGTCACCGGCACCATCAGCTATCGGTTCTGAGCTCGGCAACGGCCGTTGACCGCCGCAGCAGCATATGCAGCAGCACTGCACTGCCAGCGGTCAGTGCTGACAACACGTGCAGCAGTTGCGCCAGCGCCTCGCTGCTGGCGCGCTGCAACTGCAGGGCCGTTGATCCCGGCAGCAGCGACTGGGCCGAATGCAGCGCGCCGGTAGCCAGATAGGCCGCCGCCCTGCCCAGAGCCGGAGCGGATGCATCCGGCAGGCGGTGGCCGATGAGCATCGCCAGCAGTGCGGTCACCGCGGCCAGTGCGATGCCCTCGCCCGCTACCCGTACCGTGCCGAAGATCCCCGCCGCCATGCCCGCGCGTTGCACCGGCACCACACTGACCGACAACCCGTCCATCAGCCCCCAAGGCAATGCGGTGCCTGCACCGATCAGTACCAGCGGCGGGATCCATTGCACAGGCAGCGGATGTACCGCCTGCCGCGACAGCAGGTACAGACCCAGCGCGCAGAGCAGCAACCCAGCCACGCACAGGCGCGTGCTTCCCATCCGGCCGGCCCAGCGCGCAGCCAGCACTGGCAGCACCAGCATCGGCGCCGACAGCGCCAGCATCTGCACGCCGACGGTGGCGACACCCTGGCCATGCACGCCCAGCAACTGCAGCGGCAGCACCACCAGCAGCACCACATAACCGAAGCAGGTTGCCACCGGCAGCAGCTGCACTCCGACGAATGCCCGCTGTGCGAACAGCGAAAGATCCAGCAACGGCGCCGTCTTCCTACGTTCGATCAGCACGAACGATGCCGCCAGCAGCAGGGTCGCCAGCGATGCCCACCACACCCGCGCTGCGTGCAGGCCGAATTCGCCCAGCCACAACAGCGCCAGGGTCAACATGCTCAGCATCAGGCTGAAAGCCAGCATGCCCGACACGTCCAGCAGCCCGGCCCGACCGCGGCTCTCCGGCAACACGCGCGCTGCCAGCACGCACGCCAGCAGAGCCAGTACACCGCCGGCGGCAAACACGCTTCGCCAGCCCAACGCCTCAAGCAACGCGCCCGCAAGCAGCGGCCCCAGCGCCAAGCCGGCGCCGAAGGTCGTGCCCAGCAAAGCAAACACACGCGTCCGGGCCTGGCCGTGCCACGCCTGCGCCAACGCCGCGCTGCCCGACGCCAATGCTGCAGCAGCGCCCACGCCTTGCAGACCGCGCGCCAGGTCCAGCCAGAACATATCCGGCGCCATGCAGACGAAGAACGTCGCCAACGCGAAGCCACCGCTGCCCAGCAGGAACAACCGGCGCCGCCCATAGCGGTCCGCCAGTCCTCCTGCCGCCAGCAGCAGGCTGCCGAAGCTGAGCATGAAGGCGTTGGTTACCCAGGCCAGCGAAGCGGGCGAACTGGCCAACTGGACGGCCAACACCGGCACCGCGACAGCGCCGGCCGAGAACGACAATGGCAACGCGAGCGCTGCCAGACACACCGACACCAACGCCCAACGCCGTTGTACGGGCTGGGATTCCATCAAGAAACGGGCCATCGGGGTCTCCTGCAAACGGGACCATTGATGATGGCCAGGCTGCGATCCGAGAAAAACAGACTCAAAGGCATTTGATTACGGCCACATGTTCCGCAATCATTCCGCCATGGACTCGATTTCCGCACTGCTCGCCTTCGTCCGCGCCGCCGAGGCCGGCAGCATTGTCGGCGCCGCGCGCATGCTGGGACTGTCCGCTTCGGCAGTGGGCAAGCGGATCGCCCGCCTGGAGCAGGACCTGGGTACGCGACTGTTCCACCGCACCACGCGCCGCATGCACCTTACCGACGAAGGTGACCTGCTGCTGCAGCGCTGCCGCCGGGCATTGGATGAACTGTCCGAGGCCCAGGCTGATCTTGCGCAACGCCAATTCGCTCCGCGTGGCCTACTGCGGATTGGCCTGCCCACCATCGGCTACCGTTTTCTGCTGCCGGTGCTGCCCGACTTCCAGCAGCGTTACCCGCAGGTGCAGTTGGAACTTGATTTCAATGACCGGCTCGTTGATGTAGTGAGCGAAGGACTGGATGCGGTGATACGCAGCGGTGAACTGGCCGACTCCAGCCTGATGTCGCGGCGCCTCGGCAGCTTCCATTTCGTGCTGTGCGCTGCGCCGGCCTACCTGCGAACACACGGCTGGCCGCAGTCGCTGCCGGAACTGCGTCCGCTGCAGGCGGTGCGTTTCCGCTTCCCGACCACCGGCACGCTGCAGCCCTGGAGCCTGCCCGGCGTCGATGGCGACGCCGGCGCCGCTCTGGCGACGGCGATGACCTGCAACAACATGGAAGCGCTGCTGGCCGCTGCAATCGGCGCCATGGGCGTCGCCTGGATGCCCGACTTCCTGGCGGCCGAAGCACTGGCCGATGGCCGGTTGCAGCAGGTGTTGCCGATGATGGAGCCGCAGTGCGGGCAATTCTCACTGCTCTGGCCCGGCAATCGTCACCCCAGCGCGCGCCTGCGGGTGTTCATCGATTACATGGCCGAACATCTGTTCACCCGTCCCCGTTGAGCAGACAGGTGCACCGCCCGCCGCCGCTCCCCATGCACGACGCGCATTGCCACCCCCGAGGCAAGCGCCATCAGCGCATTCGTGGCTGACCACGAACAGGCGGCGGGCGATGCGGGTTGGCGTACCGGACAACTCTGGGACTGACCGGCGGATCATTGCGATCCCCACACATCGCCCACCACGGACAGCGGGTCACGAGATCCGAAGGCGCCATCCGTGCGCCTGCCGATCACGTGCCAGAGTTGATTATGGGACGCCAATCCCAGTCGGCCGATGATGGCCGACGGGGACATGCTGGTCGCTGTCGGCGAGGCGGTATGTAGGGGTTATCCGCGCCTGTGCATCAGGCGTGCTGCGGACACGATTCCCAGCATGGAACTGCGGGCCGAATCACATTCCAGAGGCGCACACGACGCCGGCCGCTGTCCTACCCGCGCGTGCAGCACGGAAGCTCGGCCGGCAATCACGACAGTACTGGTTGTGCTGCCATCGCCAGAAAATTCTGCAGCACCGGCGTCGGCGATTCCGGGCGCATGCAGAACTTCAGTTCGAACGCAGCGTTGCCGCCGTCCAGTGGCCGATAGACGATTTCTTCGGGACGGAACCCGGTCATGCTTGCTGGCACGATTGCCACGCCCGCTTCCACGGCCACCAGCGACAGCACTGCGTGCATGCCCTGCGCTTCCTGCACGACCCGTGGCGTGAAGCCGGCAGCGGTACACAGGCCCAGCACCTGCGCATGGAAGCCGATACCTTCAGCAGAGGGCCATGAAACGAACGACTCGTCCACCAGGGCGGCGACGTCCAGCCGTTGCTGTGCGGCCAACCGATGCGCGCGCGGCAGGGCAATGGCCAGTCGATCATGGTCGAACGCCTGCAGATGCAGCTCTGCGGAAATGATCGGTGGAATCAGGATGCCGAGGTCGATGCGCCCTTCGCGCAGCCACTGTTGCTGCTGCCGCGAGGTGGCTTCGTGCAGATGCAGCTGCACCTGCGCAAACGCATGACGGAACTGGCGGATCAGCGCCGGCAGGCGCCCGTAGAGTGCGCTGCCGACATAGCCTAGGCGCAGGCTGCCGGTCTGCCCTGCCGCCGATTCGCGCGTGCGCTGCAGCGCCTGTTCGGCCTGTTGCAGCGTCGCGCGCGCCTCCACCAGCAGTGTCTGCCCCGCCGCGGTCAGGCCCAGCGTGCGGTTGCCGCGTACGATCAGCCCGGTACCCACCTCGTCTTCCAGGCGCCGCATCGCCGCCGTCAATGGCGGCTGCGACATGTGCAGGCGTGCAGCAGCGCGATGGAAGTGCAGTTCTTCGGCCACCGCCACGAACTGGCGGAGCAGGCGCAGATCGATCATTTCATCGCAGGCAGGTGGAGACCCGCCTAGGGTACGCGTTCAACCGCGCGCGTCGACACTCGGTCGTGCAATGACCGGCCACTGCAAGGCCACCGATTCGATGCTGTCCGCTGCCACCGCATGCAGGTCGCGCGGATAGGTCACGTGTTCGGCTTCCTGCAATCGCAATGCATGGAACTGGCCGTTGCTGGCCCGCAGGGTCCAGCCACCCTGCCGGCAACGCGTGGAAGCAAGGAAGGCGACCCCGGGCGCGACCGCCTCTGGATGCAGTTCATCCGGCTCCCCCTCGATACCCCACATGCGGGTCTTGGCCACCGGCGATACCGCGTTGACGACGATGCCGTGTTCGGCACCTTCCAAGGCCAGCACATTGACCAATCCCTGCGCAGCCAGCTTGGCCATCGCGTAGCCGCATAGGCCTCGCTGCGCATACTGCGGGTACAGCGCGCGATCGGAGGTGGTCAGCACGATGCGGCCGCCGCCAGCAGCACGCATCGCAGGCCATGCCGCCTGTGCCAGCCACAGCGGTGTCTTCGCCGCCAAGCACAGCATCTGCTCCAGCGCATCGTCTTCCACCACTTCGATACCGGCATAGGCCACCCAGCCGGCGTTGTGGATGATGAAGTCCAGGCGACCGTGGCGCCGCAGAATGTCCTGCACGAGCGCATGGCAACCATTGCGCTGGTTGATGGGGCCGCTGGCGGCTTCGACCGGCAGGCCCTGGGCATGCAGTGCTGCCACCGCTTGGGCGATGCGCTGCGGATCGGTACCCGTGCCGTCCGTTGCGGCGCCCACGTCATGCATCACCACGTGCGCGCCACGCTGGGCCAGCAGGCGGCTGTAGGCCAGGCCGAGGCCGCCGGCGGCACCGGTCACCAGACCCACCTGGCCTTCGAACGAGATACTGGAATTGGGTTTCATCCAGCCAGCATCGGCGAGCGGCATCCTCCTGGGCCAATACTGTTTGCACGCCCGCGCGATACGCCAACGGTATCGCACGGCGATAAGGCTGTGCTGTCAGCGGCTGAAGCGGCGGGCACCGGCCACGCAGATCACCGCTGCCACGGTCACCAGCAACATGCCGGCGCTGACGGTCTCGTGCAGCAGCAGCGCCGCCAGCGCCAGGCCGAAGAACGGCTGCAGCAGCTGCAGCTGGCCGACCGCAGCGATACCGCCCTGGGCCAGGCCGCGATACCAGAACAGGAAACCGACCAGCATGCTGAACACCGCCACGTACCCCAGCGCCCACCAGGCCGACGCGGCGACCGCCGTGAACGAGGACGGGCGCATCGCCACCATCAGCGGCAGCATCACCGGCAATGCCAGCAGCAGTGCCCAACTGATCACTTGCCAGCCACCCAGATGCCGGGCCAGGCGGCCGCCCTCGGCATAGCCGAGTCCGCACACCACGATCGCCGCCAGCATCAGCAGGTCGGCCTGCACAGAAGCCTCGATGCCGTTGCGCGCGGCGTAGCCGACCACACAGGCGCTGCCCAGCAGCGAGAACACCCAGAACGCCGGGCGTGGCCGGTCACCGCCACGCAGGACGCCGAATACCGCCGTGCTCAGCGGCAGCAGTCCGAGGAACACAATGGTGTGTGCCGAGGAGGCGTGGCGCAGGGCGAACGCGGTCAGCAAGGGGAAGCCCACCACTACGCCCAGGCTGACCAGCACCAGACCGGGCAGATCACCTCTGACCGGGCGCGGCTGGCGCAAAGCCAGCAGCAGCACCAGCCCCAGCAACGCGGCGATGCTGGCGCGTGCGGCGGTGACGAAGCTGGCGTCCAGCTCCATCACTGCCAGGCGGGTGGCCGGCAACGAGCCGGCGAAGATCACCACACCGATGAAGCCATTGATCCATCCGCTTGCCGACCGTTCCACACCCTGCTCCAGAAATGCCGGGCAATGGCCGGCCGTGCCCGTCATTGGGCCACCAGGCACGGGCGATACACAGCTACAATCCAGTACAGTCACAAGTAACTGTACTGCCCACAATTCCCTTACAGTCACGCGCATGTCCCGACCGCCCAGCCGCATCGACAGCGTCATCCACGCCGTCCGCGCCCGAATCAGTTCGCGCCTGGATGGCCCGGGCAGCCGCCTGCCCTCGGTGCGCGCGCAGGCCACGGCGATGGGCGTTTCCGTGTCCACCGTGGTCGAGGCCTACGAACGATTGGCGGCCGAGGGCGTGATCGCCGCGCGCGCCGGCTCCGGCTTCTACGTGGCCGGCCCGGCAGCACCGCTGGCGCTGGCCGAAATGGAACCGCGCCTTGATCGCGCGGTGGACCCCTTGTGGGTATCGCGGCAATCACTGGAAACTCCGCCCGGCCACCTCAAGCCCGGCTGCGGCTGGATGCCCAGTGACTGGCTGTACCACGATGGCCTGCGCCGTGGCCTGCGCCGCATGGCCCGCGCCGACGCCGCACACCTGGTCGACTACGCGGGGCCGCTCGGCCTGCCGGCATTGCGACAGACGCTGCAGCGACGCGCGGCCACGCTGGGCATCGAAGCATCGATGGAGCAGCTGCTGCTGGCCGAATCGGGGACGCACGCGGTCGACCTGATCTGCCGCTTCCTGTTGAAGCCCGGCGACTGCGTGCTGGTCGACGACCCCAGCTATTTCAATTACCACGCGATGTTGAAGGCCCATCAGGTACAGGCCATCGGCATACCGTACACGCACACCGGGCCGGACCTGCAGGTGTTTGCCAGCGCGCTGCAGGAACACGCGCCGCGCCTGTACATCACCAACGCCGGGCTGCACAACCCGACCGGCGCGGTGCTGTCGGCGACCACTGCACATCGCCTGCTGGGCCTGGCCGAACACAGCGAACTGATCATCATCGAAGATGACATCTTTGCCGACTTCGAGCTGCGTCCGGCGCCGCGGCTGGCAGCGCTGGATGGATTGTCGCGGGTGATCCATGTCGGTAGTTTCTCCAAGACCATCTCGGCGGCATCGCGCTGCGGCTACATCGCCGCACGCCCTGACTGGATCGAGGCACTGACCGATCTGAAGCTGGCCACCAGCTTCGGCGGTGGGCACCTGGCCGCGCACCTGATGCAGATCGCACTCACCGATAGTGGCTACCGCCGCCACATGCAGTCGGTGCGCACGCGCTTGGCCGATGCACGCAAGCACACGCTGCGGCAGGTGCAGAAGCTGGGCATCACGCCATGGCTGCAGCCCGATGCCGGGCTGTTCCTGTGGTGCCAGCTGCCCGACGGTCGTGATGCATCGGCGGTGGCACGGCAGTGCCTGCGCGAAGGCGTGGTGGTGGCGCCGGGCAATGCCTTCAGCCAGTCGCAGAAAGCTGCTGATTACGTGCGATTCAATGTGTCGCAGTGCCAGGACCCGAAGATCTGGCAGGTGCTTGGGAAGGCGTTGCAGACGCGAGAGGGATGACTGGCGATTGACCGGCTGTTGACTACCCCGGGCTCAATCAGCGAGGTAGGTCTCTGCCGGGATGTCCAGAAGCTCCGGACCCGAAAGCGTCGCGCCCTGCAGATCAACTCCGGCGTTCAAGGCGTTGTCGATCGCATTGAGCAACGAACTCCGCTGGCAGATCGCCTTGAATGCAGCGCGCGGACCTTCGTGGTACATGGCCAGGGCGCGCTGCAGGCCATCGACGAATACCGGTTCGCGATCGAGCGGCAGTTCATGCAGCTCACCCTGCGCGTCGGAGGCGGTGAATGTACCGGGCAACTGCACGCCCAGTTCCATATGTCCGATCAAGGCCATGGCGAAGGCTTCAGGCAACCACACCAGCAGGCGGCGCATCGGCCCGTGTTCGCTGCCGAGCGCGAGCAGTGCCCGCTCGGCCTGCTCCTCATCCACGTCCTCCCGTCCGAGCAATGTCAGCGCCAGTTCGAAGGCTTCCGTCGATGGCATCGGGGGTGTGCGAGGGTCCATTCGCGATCTCTGGAATGCAGGCAGGCGCAGACCTTAAGCAAAGGCGGGCGTTCATGCAATCGACACTTGCGCAGCGCGGTAAAGTGGACGTTCGCCATTGCTGCAGGAATGCTTCCGATGTCCTTCTCCGATCCCCACGCCGTCGCCCGCTATGCCGACGGTCCGCTGCGGCAGGTGCCGGGTTTCCTCGGACTGCAGCAGATGACCCACCTGCTGCTGGCCGAACATGTGCCCGACGATGGCCAGGTGCTGGTGCTCGGCGCCGGTGGCGGCCTGGAGCTCAAGGCCTTCGCCGAAGCGCATCCGCAATGGCGGATGCTCGGCATCGACCCGGCCGCGCCCATGCTCGCGCTGGCCGAGCAGACCCTGGGGCCATTGATGGCGCAGGTCACGTTGCTGGAAGGCTACATCGACGATGCCCCGCAGACCGTCTTCGACGGCGCCACCTGCCTGCTGACCCTGCATTTCCTCACCGTTGAGCAGCGCCTGCATACCCTGCGCGAACTGCGGCAACGGCTGCGACCGGGTGCGCCGCTGGTGGTCGCCCACCACAGCGTGCCGCAGGACGCAGACGGCAAGCATCGCTGGCTGCAACGCTACGCCGCATTCGGCGAGGCCTCCGGTATTCCACGTGCCGATGCGCAGCGCGCGGTCGCCGCCATCACCGAGCGTCTGCCGCTGCTGTCGCCCGAGCAGGAAGTGGCGCTGCTGCAGGAGGCTGGCTTCGAGAACGTGGAATTGTTCTACGCCGGCTTCAGCTTCAAAGGATGGGTGGCCTACGCGCCGGCCACACCGGCATAGCACCCCGACGCACGCTCAAGGCACCACAGTAATGCCGATCCGCTGCATCAGCAGCGCCACCTGCTGCACATCCAACGTGGCGCCACGCAGATTGGTGCTGCGCACGTCCAGCTCGCCCAGTTCGGAGTTGGTCAGGTCGCAATCGGTGAAGTTGGCCGTGTTCCAGTCGATGCCATCGAACTGGCCGCCGGACAGATCCGACCCTGCAAAACTGGCACCGCTGACGTTGGCCCCGTCCCAGCGGTTTTCCCACAGCTCGCACTTCTCCAGCGTCACCCGCGAGAAATTGGCATAACGCAGGTTGGTCTTCTTGATGAAGGCGCTGCAGAACCAGCTTCGCGTGGTGATCTGGTTCATGAAACTGGCGTTGCTGAAATCGGCGCCCTGCGCGCGGCACTCGCTGATTTCCAGCCCCAGCGCCTTGATGAAGTTGAAGTTGCACATGCTGATGTCGCACTGGCGGAAGCTGGCTTCCTTCAACGTGGCACCACTGAAACGGCACCCGGTGCGGGTGTCGGCGTCGTAGAAGCCGCAGTTCACGAACTCGGTGGCGGTGAGGTCAGCGCCGGAGAAATCGCACTCGAGGAACTGCTGGTCGACCACCTTCCGGCCGGTGAACTGATCGGCGCCGATGCGCTGCTTGTGGTGAACGGTGGAAGACATGCAGGGTTCCGTGCCGGGAGCCCTGCCATGATGCCGCGCCCGACGGTCCTTTGGTAGGGCGCGGCCACCCCGGTTCACGACTGCTGCAGCCAGGATGTGTACAGCACCAAGGCGGGCTCTTCAGCGGCCCGGCGGATCGGTCGATGCACGCGAGCGCGGCTGACGTCCCTGTCATGTGCTGGAGAGCGCGGGCGTCCACCATCAGAGGAGAGGCAGGTCTCTACGACTGCGCTCAGAGAACGGAGCATGCCAATGACGCTTGCGTCGGAATGTCATCCGCAATCGCCGATAGCCGATCACCGTGGCCGTCGTGCACAGCGCGGTGCCCGCCAGACTGAGCAACAGCAGCACGACCAGGCGGCTGTTCTGCTGCCGCAGCAGCGCGGGTAGATCCCAGCTGTGCAGGAAGGAAAACAGCCAGCGACCCGCACGCTCGCGCTTGCCCATCGTCAACAGCGGATCTCCGGTAGCCAGGTCGACATAGACGCGGGTTGCTTCAGCATCATCGAAGTCAGCCATCGCCACCGGAAAACGACGTACTGCGGCGCCATTCATCGCCTCCGCAGTGCGCGGATAGAAGTAGGCATCGGGCGCCTGCAGTAGGGTGAATCTGCGCAGGCGCGCGTCTGACATCGCCTCTACCCTGCCTTGCAGCCAGTCTGCACCGAATGCAGTGGACACCTGCAGTGCGCCGCCCCGCTCTCTGACCACGCGCGAATCGGCATTGCCATCCAGCACCACCGCGAACAGTTCACCGCCGATGCGTCGCCACTGGATCTCGACCGGCACGAACTGCGCCGTATGTACTGCAGCCAGTACCGCAGCTGGCTGCGCGATGACACCAGTACCCCCCGGCACTTCACCCTGATAGCGCGCAACGTCGAGCGAGGCGCGAGAGCTGCTGAACACTCCAAGCGGGTTCATCGACATCAACCCGCTGAAGATCCAGGTGAACACGAATGCGCTCGCCATCAAGCCGATCAGGTGATGCCAGCGCATCCACGGCTCCTGGTACGGCGTCTTCGACCCAGACCGGTACTGCCCGCGAAATCGCCAGCGCCAGATGCCGGCCACGATCCCGCTGATCGCGGCCACGGTGCACAGCGCCGATAGCACGATCATCGTCCAGGTCCATATCGGGTCCACCGACTGCATGCGCAGGAAGTACAGCCAGTGCAACCACGCACCCACATAGTTCCAGCGCTGCTGCAGGCGCGGTGCATCCAGTACGACTTCGCCGGTACGCGAGGACACGTAGACATCACCAGGCTCTGCGCCACCCACACCGACGCGATACAGCGGTCGATGCGGATCCAGCGCGCGCGAATGCGTCCAGCGGTCTTCGTCCAGCGGCATGGCGCCAACGAAGGCAGGCCCACCGGCGAACTGCGCGGCGGAGACTTCGGCCAGCTGCGCCGATACAGGCGGCAATGCCTGCCCGGTAAGCGCCGACCACGCGCCCATGTTCGCCCCGGAGCGCACCGCGTAGGCGGGTTCGCCACGCAGCGTCGTCAACACGATTCGCTCAGGCTCCTGTCGCACGGCGTCCGGCAGCACGGAAAGTGCCTGCCAACCGCGCGCGTCGGCCAATGCGGGCAGCGCGGCCAACCGCTCCGCTGGCGTCAGCTTCGGGTAGCCCACGAACAGCATCACCATGCCGCTGACGAACCACAGCAACATCAGCAGGCACCCACCGATGCCCAGCCAACGATGCACCAGGTAGGTCCAGCGCTTGGCAGTGGAGCGCAGCGACATGGCGGCCCTCCTCAGAAGCGGTGGTCGAAGGTGAATTCGACGCGCCGGTCGGCGCCCAGCAGCCACTGCGTGCTGGTGTAGTACGCCGTGGCGTAGTACGCCTTGTCGAACACGTTGAACACGCGCGCGGTCAGCCGTGTGCGCGGCGCGGCCTGCCAGGTCAGGGCCAGATCGGTGGTGGCGTAACCCGGAAGCTGCGGCGTGTTGGCATTGTCGGCATAGCGCTTGCCCACGTAACGCACGCCACTGGCCACGCTCCAGTCGGGCTGGAACTGCCAGCTCAACCAGACGTTGGCCAGGCGCTCGGCCACGTTCGGCGGCACGTTGCCATCACGCGAGACGATCACCGCCGGCGTGCCGGTGGCTTCCAGGAAATCCTCGAACTCGGCCTTGAGCACGGTCGCGTTGGCATCCAGCGACCACTGCGGCGCGAAGGCCCAGTTCAACGAGGCTTCGATTCCCTTCGAGGCCTGTGCACCCACCTGCACGCGACGGTCCGGTTGCAAAGGGTCACGGCTGAGCAACCCGGTCTTGCGGATGCGATAGGCCGCCAGCGTCCACTCGCCTCCGTCGAAGGCTTGCTTCATGCCAACCTCGATCTGCTTGCCCTTGGCCAGATCGAACGCGCCGTTGGCCGGGCTGATCATCAACAGACCACTGACCGGGTCGGCCGCCTGCGAGTACTGTGCATAGAGGGTCAATGATGGTTGCAGCGCGAAGACCGTGCCCGCGCGCCAGCCGGTGCTGATGTAGGTCCTGGAGAACGCACGCTGGCCGCTGACCAGGTCATTGCGGTCGATCGTCGCGCGATCGTGGCGCACGCCAGCAAGCACCGACCAACGCTCGCTCAGTTCCAGCCGGTCCTCCAAGAACAACGCGACCTGCTCGGCGCTGTTGCGGTAGCGCGGCAGGTTGGGGGCATCGCTGACGAACCCGCCGGGCACCGGGTTGAAGGGATCCACCGGCCCCGAGCTGCCCGCATAGGTGTTGTTGGTGTGCTTGAAATGCGCACGGTTGGCATCGAAGCCAACGGCGAAACTGTTCGGCAGACCACCTGCATTGCCCAGCAGGCGCAGCGTGGAGGTCAGTCCGGTCTGGTCCTGGTCGTGGGTGATCTGGGTGTTGCCGGAACGATCGATCAGGCCGGTGCGATCGTTGTAGACATAGGCCTCGGCGTTGCGCCAATCGCGCTGGCTGTCGATCTGGTAGGCGCGCGTGCGCCACTCCACGTTCTCGTTCGGTGTCCACAGCGCATCGAGCTGGGTCCAACGGTCGCGGAAACGGATCACGCTGTCGGCCACGTTGTAGTTCTCGTGGCGCAGTGCATCCAGTTGCCGCCCATCGATCAACGGCGTACCGAAGTAGCGCATCGGCTTCTGGTAGCCCTGCGCATGGGCCAGCGTGAACTGCAGATCCGCCCGTGGCTGCCACAGCAACGCACCGGAAAACGTAGCATCGCCGTTGTGGCCGCGGTCGACCCAGCCGCTGCTGTAGTTGCCGCTGACGTCCACCCGGTAGGCCAGCGCCGGCGTGAGCGCACCGCCACTGCCGAATCCGAGGCGCGCAGTATCTTCGCTGCCCACGGTGACGCTGACCTCGTTCTCGATGGCACCGCGCGAAGGTTTTTTCGGCACGATGTTGACCACGCCGCCGATGGCGCCATCACCATGGATGACCGAGGCCGGCCCGCGCAGCACTTCGATGCGCTCGATCGACCAGGTATCGAACGGAAAGGTGATGCCTACGCCGCCGTACTGGCGTAGACCGTCGTACAGGCGCATCACCGAGGCGCCATCGGTGAAGCCACGGCTGGACAGCGCACTCAGGCCGTTGCCCGGATGGGGCATGGCACTGATCGCGCCGGCCCGGGTGATCGCGTCGTTGAGATTGGAATCACCGCGCTGTTCCAGCTGTTCGCGTGAAATCACCGTCAGGCTGGCCGGCGTCTGCAGCACGCTCAGCCCGAGCGACGAACCGGTATTGGCGGTGGAGGACAGCGCACCGCTGCGGGTATCGACCACGCGGACGGTATCCAGGGTGATCGGCGCCACGGCATCTGCGGCAAGCGCAGGCGTCGCCTGCAGGAAGGACGCGCACAACGCAGGCAGCGTCGCCCAGCGTAGCGGGGCGAAGTTGGGGGTGGTTTTCATGTGTTCACGGCATGCAAGGCCGCCCCGTACTGCGAGGCAGCAGAAAGAAAGGCGCACGCAGTAGTGCCAGGCCAGGCCTGGCAACCAGGAAACATCAATCAGCGCGTGCGCGAAGCGCTCAGAAGGCCAACAGCACCGGTGGCCCACGCGCTCCCAACGTGCCGCAGATCGGCTGCGGCAACGTCTGCACCGCACCGCGCAGCGCGCGGCACACCGGTGCCAGCGGCATCATCAACAGCAGCGCCGCCACCAGCAGGGTGATCAGTCGTGCGGCGATCAGGCAGTAGTCGCAGTCCACGCCCATCTCGTGGTCGGCGTGTGGATCAGCCGGCGGCTTCGGTGCCGCTTCGCCATGCTGCATTGCCATCGCGTGGTGGTCGTGATGCCCTTCCATCGCGTGCTGCGCGTGCAGGGTGTGGTCCATGACCGCCACCGGTGCAGCAACAGCAACGTGCGCATGCGCCAGCCAGCGGCTCACCAGCGGGGCAAGCAGCACCAGCAGCATGGCAAGCCATGCCAAGGTCTGGAACCGGCGGTGGAGAGCAGAGCGGCGCACGCGGCCATTCTACGAGCCCGGGGCCAACCTTGGACCATGTTCAGGGTTTACCTGCTGCGACACTGTGACGCAGGGCTCTGGCACCCACATGGATGAACACGTCGCGACGGATCCCCCAGTAGATCCACGCCATGCGTGGATGCGCTTCGCGCATCAACTCACGTACTGCGCCTGGCCGTTACCGAACGACCAGTTCTCCTGCTTCACTTCCACCAGATTGATGAACACATCCTCGCGGCGGATCCCCACCGCCGCGTGCAGGCCATCGACAATACCGGCATACAGCGCCTTCTTCTGCTCCAGCGTGCGTCCTTCGCTCCAGGTGATCTGGATGCAGATGAAATCATCGGTGCGGGCGATGCCCAGGTAACCCGGGTCGAACACGAGTGTGCCGGCGCCGTGCTCCTGGAAGATCTGGAAGCGATCGTTTTCCGGCACGCCGATCGCGCGCATGGCCTGGTAGATGGCTTCGCCAACGCGCTGGCGATACTCGACGGATTTACCTTTGCGAAGATCGATACGGGCGAGCGGCATGGTGGCACTCCAAGGATGGGAGGGGGCGCGGCAATGGGCCGAGACTACGCTAGGCAAGAGCGGCGGAACAGCGCATGGATGGAACCCTCTGCCTCCATCCATGGCATGTGCCGTGCCGGCGCTGCACGGTGTGCGAGTGCTACCCCGCATGGAACGGGGAACGCATGATGTGTCTGGATGTTGTTGCGAACGTTCCCTCGTGGTCGATCTTCTGCACGTAGTACAGCACCCATGCGTGGACCGGTATTCCATCGAAGCGATCTGCTGCTGGCCGCACGCCAGATCGCGCATGCCGTGCAGATAAGCCCCGGGGATGCGATCGCACTCGGGAAAGGAGCCCGGTTGAATTACAGGCAACAAAAAAGCCCCCATCGCTGGAGGCTTCTTTCGTTCTGCAACATGGTGGGCGGTACAGGGATCGAACCTGTGACCCTTGCCGTGTGAAGGCAATGCTCTACCGCTGAGCTAACCGCCCGGTGTGTTGCTGAGCCGCTCATTATAGGGCGGTATTTCAGGGCGTCAACACCTTTTCACATCGTGTTTCCCGGCCCATTTCCCCGAATCAGCCAGGCATGGCCCGGCTCTACCGGGGAGGGCAATCCGCACCCCTCACATCGTATGCGTGGGCTTGTCCGAACCAGTCAGGCCGGCCAGGATCGTCTCGATCTTGTGCCGCACCGTCTCGCCTTCCTGTCAGCCAGGCATGGCCTGGCTCTACCAGGGAGGGCAATCCGCACCCCTCACATCGTATGCGTGGGCTTGTCCGAACCAGTCAGGCCGGCCAGGATCGTCTCGATCTTGTGCCGCACCGTCTCCCCTTCCTGCCCGTCCGCCAGCTGCACGCCGATGCCGGCCGTGCGGTTGCCCTGCGCGCCGGCCGGGGTCACCCAGATCACCTTGCCGGCCACCGGCAGGCGCTCGCTGGAATCGGGCAGGGTCAGCAGCAGGAACACCTCATCGCCCAGGAAGTAGCGCTTGGGCGTGGGCACGAAGATGCCGCCATTCTTCACGAACGGCATGTACGCGCTGTACAGCGCGGCTTTGTCCTTCACTGCCAGGGACAGGATGCCCTGGCGGGCGTTGCTGGCACTCATCGATTTCCCCTTGCGGCAGGCCGCTCGTTCACCTTGTTCCAGGCCAGCAGCAACTCGACCACCGCAAGGTCTGCGCGCACGGTAGTGCGCAGCAGGTCGCGGGTGCGGTTGGCCGCATCGAACCAGGCTGCAAGCTTGTGCAATCGCTCCGGCGTGGTCAAGGCATCGGTGCTGGCCTGGGCCAGCGCCAGGTCGGCAGCGAAGCGCAGGCGCAGCGCCGCGTTGTCATCGGCGCACCACTTCTGCGCCAGCTCCACTGCGCCGGTCTTGCCGGCGGCCAGCTGTTCCAGCTCGCGGCCGACGTCGCGACGCAGGCTCAGGCCATCTTCGCGCAGCCAGTTGTCGGCCTGCCCAGGATGACCGCGCGCTGCATCCAGCGCCTCACGCGCGGCCGCTTCGCTGTGGCCCTGCTGCTGCAGCCAGGCCAGCGCTTCCTCGCGCGGCGGCAGCTTGAATTCCAGGCGCTGGCAGCGGCTGCGCACGGTCTGCGGCAGGCGCGCCGGGTCGCTGCTGATCAACCACAGGTAACGCCCGGGTTGGGGTTCTTCCAGGGTCTTCAGCAGCGCATTGGCGGCCGAACGGTTGATGGCATCGGCCGGGTCGACGATCACCACCTGCGCCACGCCGTACTGCGGGGTCAGCGCCAGCTTGTTGGTGATCTCGCGCACCTGCTCGATCACGATCTCGGTGCGCAGCTTGTCGCCGCTCTTGTTCGGAATGAAGCTGATCAGCTGCAGGTCGGGATGCGTGCCGGCGGCAATCAGCTGGCGGGTGCGGGTGGCGTGCGCGGCATCGCCGCGTGCCAGCACGTGGTCGGCCAGCGCCAGGGCCACCTCACGCTTGCCCAGCCCGGCCGGGCCACAGATCAGCAGGCCGTGGCCCAGCCGATCCGCATCCAAGGCGGCTACGGTCTGGTCGAACGCGCGCTGCTGCCAGGGCGAGAACGTACTCATGCGCCCTGCCCTTGCTGCAGCCAGCGTTCGACACGCGCGACCACATCAGCAGCCACGCGCTCCTGCACCTGCCCGGCATCGACCAGCGCGAAGCGCTGCGGATCCTGCTGTGCGCGGCTGCGGAATACCTCGCGCACGCGCTGGAAGAAATCGTCCTGCTCGCTCTCGATGCGGTCCGGCCACAGATCGCGACCGTTGGCACGCGCACGGCCAACGGCCACGTCCACGTCCAGCAGCAGGGTCAAACCGGGCAGCAGGCCGACGGCGCGGCGCTCCAGGTCGGCAATCCACTGCGGGTCCAGGCCGCGGCCACCGCCCTGGTAGGCATAGCTGGAATCGGTGAAGCGATCGCTGAGCACGTAGGCGCCGCGCTGCAGCGCCGGCTGGATCACCTGGCGCACATGTTGCGCGCGGGCGGCGAACACCAGCAGCAGTTCGGCCTCGGCGCTGAGCGGTTCGGCAGCAATCTCGGCATCGGGCTTCAGCACCAGCCCGCGGATGCGCTCGGCCAGCGGAGTACCACCGGGTTCGCGGGTCAGCACGACCTCATGGCCATGGCGGCGCAGGCACTCGCGGATGGCGTTGATGGCCGTGGTTTTGCCCGCGCCCTCGCCGCCTTCCAGGCTGACGAAACGGGGATGGCGAAGCAGCGCGGAACTCATTGCGCCGGGGTCTCCTGGGTGCGTTGCTGGCGCAGCTGCTGCAGGTAGCGGGCTACGGCGGCGTTGTGTTTGTCCAGGCTGGGCGAGAACACGTGTGCGCCACTGCCATCGCCCACAGCGACGAAGTACAGCGCATCGCCCGGCGCCGGTTGCGCAGCAGCCATCAGCGCGTCGCGGCTGGGCATGGCGATCGGGGTCGGGGTCAGGCCAGAGCGGGTGTAGGTGTTGTAGGGCGTATCGGTGGTCAGGTCGCGGCGGCGGATGTTGCCGTCGTACGCCGCGCCGATGCCGTAGATCACGGTCGGATCGGTCTGCAGGCGCATGCCGATCTTCAGGCGGCGCATGAACACGCCGGCAATCTGCGGTCGCTCGCTGGCCAGCGCGGTTTCCTTTTCGATGATCGACGCCAGCGTCAGCAGCTCGTAGGGCGTGTTGATCGGCAGATCCGGGGCGCGGCTTTCCCAGGCTTCGTCCAACGCCTTCTCCATTGCGCCGTGGGCGCGCTTGAGCACGTCCAGGTCGCTGTCACCGCGCTGGTAGACGTAGGTCTCCGGCAGGAACCGGCCTTCCGGATGCTGGCCGGCGAAACCGAGGCGGTCCATCAGCGCGGCGTCATCGAGATTGTCGGTGGTGTGCAGCAGCGGATCGGCGCGTTTGAGCGCGGCGCGCAGCTGGCGGATGTTCCAGCCTTCGATGATGGTGACGCGGTGCTGCAGCACCTTGCCCGCGCGCATGCGCAGCAGTAGCTCGCGCGGGGTCAGGTCATTGCTCAGCGCGTACTCGCCTACCTTCAGCTTGCCGGCGGCATCGAGCTGGCGCGCCAGCAGCTGCCACTGGGTGTCCTGGCCCTCGTCCACGCCGGCCTCGCGCAGCTTGCGCAGCACGCTGTTCATGCCATCGCCACTGGCGATGACCACGCTGTCCGCACTGGGGGTCAACGGCACGTCGGCAAACTGGCTCTGCTTGTAGAAGAACCACGCGCCCGCGCCGGCCACGATGGCGGCCAGCACCAGCAGCAGCGTTACCACCAACAGACACCCGCGCTTGGCTCCCGCCATGGACTACCTCTGAACTCGATTCCGTCGTGCAGGATACCGTGCCGCTGGTGTGGGGTCATGACCGGGTGCCACGCGTCCGTGCCGACCAACGGTCGGCACCCCCCCACCATCACCAGTAGATCCACGCCATGCGTGGATGAACGACCATGGAAGCACCCGTGCCGACCAACGGCCGGCACCCACCAGGACCGGTAGCGCCGGGCCATGCCCGGCGGCGGCGATCGATCAACCCTGCTGCCCCAGCGCCCGCAGCAGCCCTCGCGCCTTGGCCCGGGTTTCGTCCAGTTCCTTGTCCGGGTCCGAGTCGACCACGATGCCGGCACCGGTACGGAAGCTGACCTCGCTGCCATCCACTTCGGCGGTGCGGATCAGGATGTTCAGGTCCAGGTCGCCATCGCGGTTGAGCCAGCCGAACGCACCGGTGTACGCGCCGCGCGGCACCTGCTCCAGCTCGCTGATGATCTGCATGCAGCGCACCTTCGGGCAGCCGGTGATGGTGCCGCCGGGGAAGGTGGCGGCGATCACTTCGCCCGGGGTCACGTCCGCGCGCAGCTGGCCACTGACGTTGCTGACGATGTGGTGCACGTGGGCGTAGCTTTCCACGGTCATCAGCTCGTCCACGACGACCGTGCCGGGCAGGCAGATGCGGCCCAGGTCGTTGCGCTCCAGGTCGATCAGCATCACGTGTTCGGCGCGCTCCTTGGGATGGCCGACCAGCTCCCGGATGCGCGCGGCATCGTCGTCGCCCTCGAAGCGCGGGCGGGTGCCGGCGATCGGGCGGGTCTGCGCATGGCCGCCATGCACCGATACCAGCCGTTCCGGCGACGAGCTGACCACATGCCGGCCGTGCGCACTGAACAGGCCGGCAAACGGTGCCGGATTGGCGCGTCGCAGCTGTGCGTACAGCGCCTGCGGCATGACCGGCGCTGCGAAGTGCGCGCTCCAGCGCCGCGACAGGTTCACCTGGAACACATCGCCGGCGCGCAGGTACTCGATCACCCGGCGCACGCCATCGGTAAAGCGCTGCGGCTCGTCTTCGCTGACCGATTGCGGCGGTTGCCAGCCCTGCCCGGCCTGCGGCAGTTCGCCGGCCACCAAGGCGACCAGCGTGTCCAGCAGCGCCCGCTCGCCCGCCTCTGCAATGAGGAAACTGGTGTCGGCCTGGTGGTCATGCAGCACGGCGGCCGGGCAGCGCAGGGCGAGCGCGGTCGGGTGTCCGTCATCGCGTGCGCGCGCCGGCAGTACCGGTTCGACCTGGCTGGCCACTTCGTAGTCAAGCATCAGCGCCCAGCCACCGCGGAACGGCAGCGCGTGGCCGCCATCATGCGGCAGCCGCTGCGCCTGCCATGCGCGATCCAGCGCCTGCAGGAAACTGCCGGGCTGCAGCGCACCGTGCTGGTCGCGCACCTGGCCATCGGCGTCCAGCTGCAGGGTGTCGCCCTGCGCGGCCAGCAGCAGGCTCCAGCGGCCCTGCGCGGTCCCCGAGGCGGTGGACTCCATCAGCAGCGGGAACCGCGCCGGGTCGCGCTGCTGCAGGGCCAGCAGGTCGATCGGGTGTGGCAGCGGATGAATCAGCGGGGCGTGGGTCATGGCGGCCAGTTCGGGAGACGGATACACGGAAGCCGCCTTGCGGCGGCCTCGTGGTTGGCGGAGTCGAGCCTGGCTCGACGCTGCCGGTGCGATCAGACGCGCTTGAAGATCAGCGTGCCGTTGGTGCCGCCGAAGCCAAAACCATTCGACATCACCACATCGACCTTGGCCTGGCGTGCTTCGTTGGGCACGTAGTCCAGGTCGCAGCCTTCGCCCGGCTGCTGCAGGTTGATGGTCGGCGGAATCACGTTGTCGCGCATTGCCAGCACCGAGAAGATCGCTTCCACGCCGCCGGCAGCGCCGAGCAGGTGGCCGGTCATCGACTTGGTGGAGCTGACCATCATCTTGTAGGCGTGGTCGCCGAAGGCGGTCTTCATCGCCATGGTCTCGCCGAGGTCACCCAGCGGAGTCGAGGTGCCATGTGCGTTGAGGTAGCCGACCTGTTCCGGGGTGACACCCGCGTCCTTCAGGGCCATGGCCATGCAGCGTGCAGCGCCTTCGCCATTCTCGCTCGGCGCGGTCATGTGGTACGCGTCGGAGCTGGCGCCGAAACCGGCCAGCTCGCAGTAGATCTTCGCGCCACGTGCCTTGGCGTGCTCGTACTCTTCCAGGATCAGGATGCCGGCACCGTCGCCCAGCACGAAGCCGTCACGGTCCTTGTCCCACGGGCGCGAGGCCTGTTCCGGAGCGTCGTTGCGGGTGCTCATCGCCTTCATCGCGCAGAAGCCGCCCAGCGCCGTGGGCGAAGAACCGCGTTCGGCACCGCCGGCCACCATCACGTCCGCATCGCCGTACTGGATCATGCGCATGGCGGTGCCGATGGAATGGTTGGAGGTGGCGCACGCCGAGACCGCCGAGAACGACGGGCCCTTCAGGCCGCTGATGATGCTCAGCTGGCCCGGCAGCATGTTGATGATGGTCTTGGGCACGTAGAAGGGAGAGATCTTCTTCCCTTCGTGGAATTCGATGGTCTGCTCTTCGATGCCGAGCAGGCCGCCGATGCCGGCGCCAACGATGACGCCAATGCGGTCGGCGTTGGCGTCGGTGATCTCCAGGCCCGAATCATGCAGGGCCATGAAGGCGGCACCGAGGCCGTAATGGATGAACGGGTCCATCTTCTTGGCATCCTTGCCGCTGACCCGGTACTTGCCGAACAGTTCGTTGTCGGCGGTGATGTCAAAGCCTTTGACCTCACCTGCGATCTTGGTGGTGAACCGTTCCAGGTAGGCATCAGAAACGTTGGTCAGCGGACCGATGCCCGAACGACCGTGGGTGATGCCTTCCCAGCTGCTGGCCAGATCATTGCCCAACGGCGAGACCATACCCAGGCCGGTTACGACGACGCGACGCTTCATTGCTGATTCTCCTGACCCGAACGTTCTTTGCGGGTAACGCGGTTTACTTCAGTGTGGTACGCAAACACACGGGGCCGCAAACAGCGGCCCCATGGGGTGTCGTGCGCGCCGAGCTCAACGCCCGCGCGCGCACTGACGTCCTGCATCAGGCCTTGACGTGGGCCGTGATGTAGGTGATCGCAGCCTGCACGGTGCTGATCTTCTCGGCCTCTTCGTCCGGGATCTCGCACTCGAATTCTTCTTCCAGCGCCATCACCAGCTCGACGGTGTCCAGCGAGTCAGCGCCCAGGTCATCGACGAACGATGCGCTGTTGGTGACTTCTTCTTCCTTGACGCCAAGCTGTTCGATGACGATTTTCTTGACGCGTTCTTCGATGGTGCTCATGGGATATCGCTCCAGATGGAGTAGTGGTTCAAAAGTGGTCGCCATCAAAGGCGATGGCCGTGGGATAGTGTAGTGGAAACCGGCGCGACCTTGCATTGCAGCAAAAATCCTCGCAGATCAACCACTTGCGGCGCGATCCCTGCGCCCCTTGCTTACGGCATGTACATGCCGCCGTTCACATGGAGAGTTTCGCCGGTGATGTAGCCGGCAGCCGGGCTGGCCAGGAAGGCCACCGCATGGGCGATGTCCTCCGGCGAACCCAGGCGTTCGAGGGCGATTTCGCCGATCAGCGCGGTCCGCGCTTCTTCCGGCAGCGCCTTGGTCATGTCGGTGTCGATGAAGCCCGGCGCGACCACGTTGACGGTGACGCCGCGCGAGCCGATTTCCTTGGCCAGCGACTTGGAGAAACCGATGATGCCGGCCTTGGCGGCGGCATAGTTGGCTTGGCCGGCGTTGCCGGTCACGCCCACCACCGAGGCGATGTTGATGATACGGCCCTTGCGTGCCTTCATCATGCCGCGCATGACGGCCTTGCTGGTGCGGAACACGCTGGTCAGGTTGGTGTCGATGATCGACGCCCAATCGTCTTCCTTCATGCGCATCAACAGGTTGTCGCGGGTGATGCCGGCGTTGTTGACCAGGATCGAGATCGGGCCGAATTCCTTGGCGATACCGTCAAGCACGGCGTCGAGCGCGGCAGCGTCGGTGACGTTCAGCGCGCGGCCGTGACCACCGTGGGCGGCCAGGCGCTCGCCGATCGCAGCGGCGCCGGAATCGGTGGTGGCGGTGCCGATGACGGTGGCGCCCTGGGCGGCCAGCAGATCGGCGATGGCGGCACCAATGCCACGGCTGGCACCGGTGACCAGTGCGATTTCACCCTGCAGGGGCTTGCTCATGATGTTTTCCTCAGGCTGGGGCGGCCGCCGCACCCGTGCCGCTTGCTGCGGCCACCGGCACGGTCGGCAGGAACAGGGGCAATCAGGCCGACCACGTCTCGCGGGCGGTTTCGAAGTCGCCCGGGGTGGCCAGGGAACGGCCGTCGATGGCCTTGTCGATGCGCTTGACCAGGCCGGTCAGCACCTTGCCCGGACCACACTCGGCGATCCGGGTGACGCCACGCGCGGCCAAGGCCTGCACGCAGCCGGTCCACTGCACGGGCTGGTACAGCTGCTGCACCAGCGCGGTGCGGATCGCGTCCACGCCGTCGTGCACCTTGGCGTCGACGTTCTGCACCACCGGCAGCTGCGGCAGCTGCCAGGACAGGCCGGCCATCACTTCAGCCAGACGGTTGGCAGCTTCGCGCATCAGCGGGGTGTGCGAGGGCACGCTGACGGCCAGCTTGACCGCCTTGCGCACGCCCTTCTCGGCCAGCAGCGCCAGCGCACGGTCGACCGCGGCAGCGTCGCCGCCGATCACGATCTGGCCCGGCGAGTTGAAGTTGGCCGGAACGACCACCTGGCTGCCGGCGGCTTCCGCGCAGACGTCCAGCACCAGCTGGTCTTCGGCGCCGAGCACGGCGGCCATCGCGCCGACACCGGCCGGAGCGGCTTCCTGCATCAGCTGGCCGCGCAGGCGCACCAGGTGCGCACCGTCGTGCAGGCTGAGGGCGCCAGCGGCGACTAGGGCGGTGTACTCGCCCAGGCTGTGGCCGGCCAGAACCGACGGACGCGGACCGCCCACGGCGTTCCAGGCGCGCCACGCGCCGATGCTGGCGGCCAGCAGGGCCGGCTGGGTGTATTCGGTACGGTTGAGCATTTCCTCCGGGCCACCCTGGGACAATGCCCACAGGTCGACGCCGGCACCATCGGATGCCTCGGTGAAGGCCTCACGCACCTGCGGGTGCAGTTCGGCCAGCTCGGCCAGCATGCCCACAGACTGCGAGCCCTGACCGGGGAAGACAAAAGCGAGGGTGGATAGGGTCACGCGGTCATCCGCTTGTTGCAATCGAAGCGGGCCATGATAAGGGGGAACATGCCGTGTCGTCTGTACGTGCGCGTATGCACGGCGTATGGAACATGGGCGGGGTCGGATCCCTTTTCCTGCGGAAAAGGGATCCGACCCCAGCCGATGGTCAGCAGAGCAGCTGCAGGATGTCCAGCTCGCCGTCGGCAAACCAGTCCATGCACAGGCCGACCGCCATCAGCAGGCCCAGCGTGGTGGCGCCGTGGGTGATGAAAATGGAGTGGGCCAGCGCACGCGCCGAGCGCCCCAGCTTCATGCACACCCGCGCCAGGCGCTGCAGACGGCCACTGACGGCGTGTACGTGCGCACGCACCGGTGCCTGTACCCCGCTCATCGCCTCGGCCATCATCGTCTGCAGGCTTTCGGGGCGGTCGGCGTAGTACTTGGCAACGCCATAGCCGAACATCAGCCAGTCACGCGCCTGTGCCTCGGCCAGGTCCATGACTTCCAGGGGATCTTCTTCGAAGTCGATGAATCCGACGTTCTGGCCATCCCAGGTGAGGTTGCGCGGCAGTGGCTGGCCGAAATAGGCGCCACGCGCGTGCGCTTCGGCAATGGCCTGCATCGCTGCAGCCACGAGGCGATCGCGGCCGGCATCGTTGGCCTCGCGCAGGCAGGTATTGAACGAACTGCCGTTGTCGCCGATCACCAGCGCGGCATGGCCGCTGCCGATCACCGCGGGAACATTTACCCCCTGCGCCTGCAGTTCCGCCAGCCGGCGGGCCTCGGTTTCGCGCGCGGCGTCGCCACCGCGGTGGGGCGGCGGGCGCAGGGCGTCGAGATGGAACCGGCGGGCAACAAAATTGAGCAGGCCCAGGGCCACTGCTCGGCTTCCTTCGCCGTACTGCTTCAGCCAGGCGCGCTGCCCTTCGATGACGATGGGCTCAACCATGACAGTCTCCTATAACGCATTACGGCCCCAGAGGGGCCGTAACGACGGTTTCACGTTGTCGTAACTCGCACTATCAATAGCGCAGCAGTGCCGAACCCCACGTGAAGCCACCACCGAACGCTTCCAGCAGCAACAGCTGGCCGCGCTCGACCTTGCCGGAACGAACAGCAGCATCCAGTGCCAACGGCACCGAGGCGGACGAGGTATTGCCATGCTTGTCGACGGTGACCACCACCTGGTCCATCGACATGTCCAGCCGCTTGGCGGTGGCTTCGATGATGCGCAGATTGGCCTGGTGCGGGATCAGCCAGTCCAGGTCGGACTTGGTCAGGCCATTGGCGTCCAGGGTTTCGTCCACGACCGAGTCCAGCGCCTTGACGGCGTACTTGAACACGTCGTTGCCCTTCATGTTGATGGTGCCGCCACCGTTGTTGCCTTCACCGAAACCGACCGAGACGCCGACCGGATTCCACAGCAGCTCTTTCTTGCTGCCATCCGAATGCAGATGGGTGCTGAGGATGCCGGTTTCTTCGTCGGCCTTGAGCACGACCGCGCCCGCGCCATCGCCGAACAGCACGCAGGTGGTGCGGTCTTCCCAGTCGACGATGCGGGTCAGGGTTTCCGCACCGATCACCAGCACATGGCGGGCATCACCGGAACGGATGAATTTGTCAGCCACGCTGAGCGCGAACACGAAGCCCGAACAGGCCGCGTTGACGTCGAAAGCGGGGCAGCCGCTCACACCGAGCTTGGCCTGGATCAGGCACGCGGTGGAGGGAAAGATCAGATCAGGGGTGGTCGTGCCGACCACGATCATGTCGAGCTGCGACGCGTCGATACCGGCCGCTTTGATCGCACGCAGCGCGGCCTGGTAGCCGAGATCGCTGGTGGTTTCGCCTTCGGCAGCGATGTGCCGTTCACGGATACCGGTGCGCGTCTGGATCCACTCGTCCGAGGTCTCGACCATTTTTTCCAGGTCGGCATTGGTCAGGACTTTTTCCGGCAAATAACTACCGGTGCCCGCGATCCTCGAGTAGATCCGCTTGCTCATCATGTTTCCTGTTGCACGAGCCGCCGTTCACCGGCGTGCCCGGGAAAGAAGGCGAAGGCCGCTGCCCAGCGGGCAGCGACCTTCCGGCACATCAGTCTTCCTGGACAGCCGAAGACTTGGTCTGGATGACCTTCTTGCCGCGGTAGAAACCGTCAGCAGTGATGTGGTGACGCAGATGCACTTCGCCGGTGGTCGGGTCGGTCGACAGCTGCTTGGCGCTCAGGGCGTCATGCGAACGACGCTGGCCACGACGGGACGGGGTAACACGGGATTTCTGGACAGCCATGGGATTGCTCCAAACTCGGTTCGTTTTGCTTCGTCGTTTCGTCGCACAGGACGCCAGCGTCCAGCACACTTTTCGCTTTCGCCGCAGCCGCCGACGACAACCGGCTGCTATTGTTTTTTCAATGCCGCCAACGCCGCAAACGGGTTGGCCTTTTCAATTTCTTCTTCAGTCGGCGCCCAGTCCTTGTCGACTGCCTCACCGTACGGTGACAGGGGTACCACCGGTACCGCCAGCACCAGTTCGTCCTCGACCAGGTCCAACGGACGCAGCTGGCCATCTTCCGGCACCAGCAACGGCTCGTATTCCTCCGGCAAGGACGATTCCTCGTCCTCGTCGCGGATCAGGCCAAGCCTCTGCGTCATCTTCACCGGCAACAGGAAGCGCTGCATGCTGCGCTGACAGGTCAGCGGCAACGCGGTATCGATGCTGAGTTCCACATAGGATACCCGCAAGATCTCGTCGCGACCGAATTCGAGCGAGTAATTACACTCGCCTTCGGTATCTGCGACAAGCCCCTGCAGGCGAGTCAATTCAGCCAGGGAGACCTGACCGTCGAAGCGCCTTCGCGCTACGACCATCCGCCAGGCATCCAGCGTTTCGGGTACGTTCGCGGACATAAGCCGCCGAATATTAAGGATCGGCAGGTCACGTGTCAAATGACTGCCATGAAAGGCTTGCTGTGGCTGGCTGTGCCGGGCCAGACTGCCGCGCCCCGCCCCCGGAATTCCCGCATGCCTGCCCTGGTCCTGGCCTCCACCTCCCGCTACCGCCGCGACCTGCTGCAACGGCTGGGGTTGCCCTTCGACTGCGCACGCCCGGAGGTGGATGAGACCCCGCAAGCCGACGAGGCCCCGCTGGCGCTGGCGGCACGCCTGGCCAGCGCCAAGGCGGCCGACGTGGCCGCCCGCCACCCCGGCAACTGGGTGATCGGCTCGGACCAGGTGGCGGACCTGAACGGTCAGCCGCTGGGCAAGCCGGGCACGGTCGAGGCGGCCTGCGCGCAGCTGGCGGCAATGTCCGGGCAGACGGTGCGCTTCCACACTGCCATCAGTCTCACCTGTGACGGAGAATCCTTCACGGCAATGGATCTGACCCAGGTGCGCTTCCGCGCGCTGCAGGCACCGGAGATCGCCCGCTACGTGGCCATCGAACAACCGCTGGACTGCGCTGGCAGCTTCAAGTGCGAAGCCCTGGGCATCAGCCTGTTCGACGCCATCGACAATCGCGACCCTACGGCCCTGATCGGGCTGCCGCTGATCGCACTGTGCGGATTGCTGCGCCGGGCCGGATTCGCGGTGCCGTAACCCGGCCCGCTACATGCGGCACCATGCCTCAGCGCTTTTCCACGACGAACGGCTGTTCCTGCCACTGCTCCACGCTGCCATCGCGACCATGCAGACGCAGGCCCAGCCAGTGTTTTCCCGGTGACAACGTAGCCGTATCGAGCGTTGCATCGAAACCGACAGCCGGATGCTGCGGGTCGGTGCTGTCTGGCCAGGCATGGCGGATATCGAACACCCGCCCGTAGGTGGCGTCGCCGATCGAACGACCATCCACCAGTACTTCAACCCGCGACAGGCCGACACCTTCCTTGAATGCCCAGCCCTTGATCGCCAGCGTGCCGCTCACCACGTCGCCGCTGGAGGGGGCGTCCAGCCAGGCCAGTGCGGGGGACACGCATGACCCCTGCGCACGCTGCACCGGCAGGCGGAAGAGCAGGAAGCGCTGGAATCCATGATCGTTGCTGACCACGCGCGGTGGCGGCAGCGGCCCAACCTGTTCGCAGATGGCGTGATAGCGGGTGAGCAGATCGCGGAAGCGCTGATCGCTGGGCGACAGCACCAGCAGCATCGGCACGTCACGCTCGCCCTCATGCACCTGGTTCCATTGCGCCAACTGCGCGGTACGGCCGTGCTTGTCGTTGAGTGGATGCGGCAGCACTTCGATGTCACCGCGGCCCAGCTGGAAGCCCAGTTCGGCGCCCACCTTGAAGTTGCCGGCCAGTACGCGGCTGCCTTCAGGCATCTGCTGCAGCTCTTCGCGGACCGCAGCAGCCAGCGGCTGCCAGCCGGCGAAGTTGCGCGGGTAGTACTTGTCACCGGCCAACTGCTCGCGCAGCGATGACGAGGACGCCATCAGGTAATAGCCAAAGGCCAGCACCATGCCCAGTCCGGCCAGCCACCAGCCGGTACGCCGCAACCAGCGCGGCCAACCGTTGAGTATCACCGGCACCGCCACCAGCAGGGCCAGGTAGCCCGGCAATGGCCAATGGAAGCTGATGCGCTCGACGTCGGTGAAGAAGCCCAGTGCGAAGATGCCAAGCGTCGATACACCGCCGACCAGACCGAAATAGCGCCACTGCACGCGCGCACCGCCGCCACTGCGGGTACCCGCCAGCGCCACCTTCCACATCGCGATGCACAGGATGGGCGTCACCAGCATCGGCTGGATCACCAGGAACCACAGTCCGCGCCACTCGAACGCCCACGGGTGTCGCTCGACCACCTGGAACTTCAGACCAGCATCGTGATTGTCGGCATTCCAGGCCAGCAGCGGCAGCCATGCCAGTACGCCAACGGCCAGGGCCACCCAGACGCGTGGATCAGTCAGCATGCGCCGGCCCTGCGGCAGCGCCAGCAGGGCAACGAAGCCGACGCCGATGACACCGATGAAACGATAGTGGCTGAGCGCGCCGATCAGCAGGCCCAGCGCCAGCTTCACCGCCGAGGAGGCGTCGACGTTGCGCAGCAGGCGTGCACCGGCGTCCAGGCACAGCACGGCTGCCAGCGCCATCGGCACATCGGGTACGGCCAGCAGACCCAGCGTGGCCGACAACGGCATCAGCAGCGTCAAGCTGCCGGCCTGCCAACCCGCAACGTTGCCGAACCAGCGCGCCGCAATGCGCGATACCAGCAATGGCAGCACTGCACCGATGGCCAGGAACGGCAGGCGCAGCGCAAGCACATGCTGGCCGCCAAGCTCCACACCCAGCCGGGTCAACCAGGCCGTCAGCCCCGGCAGGTCCGAATAGGCTGCAGCCAGATGCTGGCCTTCCTGCCAGTAGAACGCCTCATCGACGAACAACGGCAGGCGCGCGGCCACGACCAGCTTGGCCGCTGTGACGAGCGTCCATAACCAGAGAAAAATCGTACGTGCGCGCTGTTCGCCCTGCATTGCTCTATGGATAGAATCGACCGGTTACCGAACTTGAGACGACCATGACAGCTTCGTCCCCCATGCCCAGCATGCTAACCGATCAACTGCGTCAGTCCCTGCGCAATGCGCAGGACCAGGTCAATGCACTGGTGCTGGGCAAGGTGCAGGAGGTTCGACTGGCCTTCGTGGCCCTGCTCTCTGGCGGCCATCTGCTGATCGAAGACCTGCCTGGTCTCGGCAAGACCACATTGGCCCATGCCTTGGCCAGCAGCCTGGGGCTGAGCTTCCAACGCGTGCAGTTCACCTCCGACCTGCTGCCGGCCGACGTACTGGGCGTATCGGTGTATGACGCCGGCAGCCGCCAGTTCCAGTTCCACCCCGGGCCGGTCTTCACCCATGTGCTGCTGGCCGACGAGATCAACCGGGCGCCGCCGCGCACACAGAGTGCGCTGCTGGAAGCGATGGCCGAGCAGCAGGTCACCCTCGATGGCCAAACGCATGCCCTGCCCGATCCGTTCTTCGTGATCGCCACGCAGAACCCGGTGGATCTGTCGGGCACCTTCCCGCTGCCCGATTCGCAGCTCGATCGTTTCCTGCTGCGGCTGGCAATGGGGTACCCCAGCGTGCAGGCGGAACGTGAGCTGCTGCGCGGCAGTGATCGTCGCGACCTGATCGCCCGCGCAGTGCCCCAGCTGGACGATACCCAGGTGCGTGCATTGCGCGAAGCGGTCGGCCAGGTGCATGTCAGCGACGCGCTGGTGGACTACGTGCAGGCACTGCTGACCCGCAGCCGCCAGCACGCGGGCGTACGCGTGGGATTGTCACCGCGCGCCGGCCTTGCCCTGCTGCGCGCAGCCAAGGCACATGCGTTGCTGCTCGGCCGTGGCCACGTGGTGCCCGAAGACGTGCAGACCCTGTTCGTGTCGGTGGCCGGCCATCGTCTGGTGGGTGAAGCCGAGTCGAGCACGGGGCCGGCGCTGGCACGCGCGATCCTGCAGACTGTCGCGGTCGATTGAAGATGGCATCACATGCCCGGCGACTGCTGCAGCTGGCACGCCCGCGCACGCCGGAGTCGTTGCCGCAGCGGCTGGACCGACGGCGCATCTATGTACTGCCCACCCGCTTCGGCCTGTTTGTGGCCTGCCTGCTGGTCGCGATGCTGCTGGGCGCGCTGAACTACAACAACAACCCTGCGTTGTTGCTGGCGCTGCTGCTGGCAGCGGCAGCGATCGCCAGCGCCATCGCTGCGCACCTGCAGCTGTCGGGTGTGCAGATCGACGCGATCTCCGCCGAACCGCTGCCGGCCGGACAACCGCTGCGCCTGCGCGTGGACCTGTCGCTGCGCGACCCGCGAGCGCGACACGGCCTGCACCTGCAGCTGGGCGACAGCGAGGCGTGGCTCGACCTGCCCGCGCAGGGCCGCGGTGAGGCCGAGCTGGAAGTGCCCAGCGAACGCCGTGGTTGGCTGGAACTGCCGCGTATCCGCCTGTCCACCACACAACCACTTGGCCTGGTCAGGGCGTGGTCATGGGTGTGGCCGGAAGAACCCCTGCTGGTCTACCCGCTGGCCGAAGCGAAGGCGTCGCCGTTGCCGCAGCAGGGCAGCGATCCCCTGCACACCCGCGCCCACGCCAACGGCGAGGAACTGCATCAACTGCGCCCGTATCGCGCTGGAGATCCACCCCGCAGCATTGCCTGGAAACACTCCGCGCGCCGCGACGCGCTGCTGGTACGCGAATACGAGAAGCCGATAGGCATCGAAGTGGTGCTGGACTGGCGCGCGCTGGCCCCCTTGGGCCAGGAGGCCCGCATCGCGCGGTTGGCACGCTGGGTCGACAGCGCGGAGCGCGAAGGCCGTCGCTACACGCTGCTGCTGCCGATGCACCCGCCGATCGGCCCTGGCCAGGGTGCCAGCCACCACCATCTGTGCCTGCGCGCGCTGGCGTTGCTTCCCCATGACTGAGCCTGCCCTGCTGCTGGACCGCAACACCCGCACATGGACGCTGGCCAGCGCCGCACTGGCCCTGTTGCCGCTGCTGCTGCAGCTGCCCACCATGCTGGCCGCGTTGATCGCTGTGGCAGCACTCGTCACTGCAGCACTGTCGCAGCGTGGCATGCTGCCGATGCCGGTGCGCGTACTGCTCGTGCTGGGCATGCTCGCCGCCATCGCCTGGCAGATGGGTGCGGTGCGCCCGGGCCGGGATACTGGCTGCGCGCTGCTGGCGGCGATGCTGGCGATCAAGTCCAGCGAGCTGCGTACCCTGCGCGATGCACGCAGCCTGCTCGGCTTCGCCCTGTTTTCACCGTTTGCTGCCTTCCTGCTCGACCAGGGGCCGCTGACCACCGTGCTCGCCGTGCTCGCCGGCGTCAGCGCCCTGATTGCGCTGCAGCGGCTGGCGCAGGGTGAAGGCCGCAGTACGCCACCGCCGCTGTCCGCACAGCTGCGCGGCGTCGGTCGCCTGCTGCTGATCGGCCTGCCGCTGGCGCTGGCCTGCTTCTGGCTGTTCCCACGATTGGCCACGCCGCTGTGGGGCATTCCCGAACGCGCTGTCGGCACGCCCGGGCTGTCGGACACGATGGAGCCGGACAAGTGGCTGGACCTGATGGCCGACGATACCCCGGCCCTGCGGGCGCAGTTCTTCGGCGCGGTTCCAGAGCCGGCACAGCGCTACTGGCGCGGGCCGGTACTGACCCAGTTCGACGGGCATGTCTGGAGACGCGACCGCCGTACCGAACGTTTGCCGCCTGCCGTCGTGGAGCACGGCACGGAGGGCTGGGACTACCAGATCGATTACGAACCCACCGACCGTCGCCAACTGGTTGCGTTGGATCTCCCTACGGCCGCACCGGAAGGCAGCCGGCTTGACGCAGCCCTGAGCCTGAGCAGCGACCGCCCGTTGTCCGCGTTGAGCCGCTGGCGGCTGCACTCGGCCCCACCGCAGCGCTTCGATGCCACGCTGTCGACGTACCAGCGCCGCGCTGCGCTGCAGCTGCCGGAAGGCTTCAACCCGCGCACGGCAACCCTGGCGCGACAGTGGCGGCAGGAAGCCGGAAGCGATGATGCAGCGGTGGTCCGTCGCGCCTTGGCGTGGATCACCGCGGATTTTTCGTACACGCTGGCGACACCGGCCCCCGGGCGTGATCCTGTCGATGCATTCCTGTTCGACTACAAGGCCGGCTACTGCCAGCATTTCAGCTCTGCCTTCGTGGTGCTCATGCGCAACGCCGGCATTCCGGCGCGTGTGGTCACCGGGTTCGCCGGCGGCACGCGCAACCGGATCGGCGACTACTGGGTACTGCGGCGGATGGACGCACACGCCTGGGCCGAGGTGTGGCTGCCGCAACGCGGCTGGGTGCGCATCGACCCGACAGCAGCAGTAGCACCCGAGCGCATCCTGGACACGCTCGACGACCGTCTGCAGGCCGGGGCCGATACCGGACTACAGCAGCGCTGGCTGCAGCTGGGCCAGGTCGGCGACTGGATGCGCAGGGGCTGGAACGAACTGGTGCTGTCGTTCGACGCGCGCCGCCAGCAGCAGCTGCTGCAACCGTTTGGTCTGGACGATCTGCAGCCGGGACAGCTGCTGACCGGCTTCGTGATGGCGGTGTCGCTGGCGCTGGCCTGGATGGCGTGGCTGCTGGCCCGTGGCGAACGCGAGCGCGACCCGCTGCTGCGCGCCTGGCACCGGCTGGGGCTGCGCTATGCGCGGCTGGGGCTGGGCCGCGAACCGCACGAACCCGCCCTGCGCTGGGCACACCGGGTCCACGGGCAACGCCCCGACCCGGCCCTCATCACACTCAGCCAGCGTTTCGCTGATGCACGCTACGCTGGCACTTGTAACGAGCTCGCCCCATTATTGCGGGACCTGCGCAGGCATCGCCCGACTTCCGGAGCCTCCCCATGAATACCAAGTTCCTCCTCACCGCCGTGGCCGCCCTTGCCCTGTCGGCCTGCGCCACGGCCCCCAAGCCGCTGCAGGGACAGTTCAGCCTGGTTTCCCCGCGCGACTCGGTTGCCACCCAGCAGGTCGGCACGCCGGTGCGCTGGGGTGGCCGGATCATCGAAACCAAGCCCGGCCAGGGAGAGACCTGTTTCCAGATCATCTCGCGGCCGCTCAACGGTAGCGGCCGCCCGAACACCACCTCCTCCGATGCCAGTGACGGCCGCTTCATCGCCTGCCGTGCCGGCTTCTACGACCCGGCCGTGTTCGAAGCCGGCCGCGACGTGACCTTCATCGGCAAGATCGATGGCTACGCCAACACCCGTATCGGTGATTACGACTACCGACTGCCGAAGCTGGCGGCCGACGTGATCTATCTGTGGCCGGAGCAGCGCCAGGTCGATGTCGTGCCCTACCCCTACGGACCGTGGGGCCCGGGCCCGTATGGCCCGTACTGGGGTGGTTACCGCGGCTGGGGCTGGTGGTAGTCCAGGCCCGGTACGCATGATGTAGAAGGCCGCCCATCGGGCGGCCTTTTTCGTCAGCAGTGCATCAACGACAGTAGATCCACGCCATGCGTGGATGGCTCCATCAACGCCCCGGTGTACCGAAGTGACCCAGCGGTGCGCCAGCCAGCAGGTGCATGTGGATATGGAACACGGTCTGCCCGGCATCTTCGCGGCAGTTCATCACGATGCGGTAGCCGTCCTGCGCGAAGCCTTCCTGCCGCGCGTACTCGGCGGCGGCCAGGGCCAGCTTGCCGATCAGGTGCGCCTGTGACGGCTGCAGGTCATCAAGGGTCGGGATGATCTCGTTCTTCGGAATGAACAGCACGTGCACCGGCGCCTGCGGCGCGATGTCCTTGAACGCCAGCACGTCCTCGTCCTCATAGACGATGGTGGCCGGGATCTCGCGACGGATGATCTTGCTGAAGAGGGTTTCGCTGCTCATGGACGGCCTCGGCGGGGTGTTTTCCGCATTGTAGGCCGGTAACACCGGGGCACGCCCGGCATCGACTCAATCGCGCACTTCGCTGCGGGTGCCGAACGCGTGCGACAGCGTGCCGCGATCGACGTACTCCAGCTCACCGCCGAGGGGCAGGCCCTGGGCCAATCGACTGGGCCGCACCTGGCGGGCGCGCGCCAGCTGCGCGAGGTAGTGCGCGGTGGCTTCGCCTTCGACGGTGGCGCTGGTGGCAATGATCAGCTCCTGCACTTCTGCTTCCGCCAGGCGCTGTTCCAGCTGCTCCAGACCCAGCTCGCGCGGGCCGATGCCATCCAGCGGCGACAGGCGCCCCTGCAGCACGAAGTAGACACCGCGATAGCCGGTAGCGTTCTCGATCGCCAGGCGGTCAGCCGGCGATTCCACCACGCACAGCTGGCTGCGCTCGCGGCTGCCATTGGCGCAGGTCGGGCACAGTTCGGTTTCGCTGAAGTCGCGGCACTGCGCGCAGTGACCGATGCGTTCGACCGCCTGCGCCAGCGTCTCGGCAAGGCGCTTGCCACCTTCGCGCTCGCGTTCGAGCAGGTGGTAAGCCATGCGCTGTGCCGTCTTCTGGCCTACGCCAGGCAACACCCGCAGTGCATCGATCAGTTGTTCAAGCAGGGGTGCGGACACGGCGGCGTGTTCTGTAGAGCCGAGCGTGCTCGACTGGAAATTGCGGGCAGTCGAGCACGCTCGACGCTACACAGTGCGTGGCACCCGGCAGTGCGGGTGCCATGCAGGACATCAGAACGGCATCTTCATGCCCGGCGGCAGCTGCATGCCGGCGGTGGCCGAACCCATCTTCGACTTCGACTCGGCGTCGATCTTGTTGGACGCATCGTTGAAGGCGGCAGCGATCAGGTCTTCCAGCATTTCCGGATCGCTGGCAAGCGATGGATCGATGCGCACCTTGCGGCACTCCTTGGCACCGGTCAGGGTGACGCTGACCATGCCGCCACCGGCGCTGCCGGTCACTTCGATCTTGGCGATTTCTTCCTGGGCCTTCTGCAGGTTTTCCTGCATCTTCTGGGCCTGCTGCATCAGTTGGGCGATATTGCCGCGCATGTCGTCTTACTCGTCAAAAGAACGGATGGAATCGGAAACAACCCGGGCGCCATGCTGCTGGATCAGCAGCTGGACTTCCGGATCGTCCATGAAAATGGCCTCGGCAGCCTGCTGCCGTTCGCCACGCTGGCGGTCGGCACGCTGGTGCAGGGTCTCGGCCGGGACCTGCTCGGTTTCCACGGTTTCGACCACGATCTTCAGCGCGTGGCCAAGGGACTTTTCCAGCACCTCGCCCAGCGCTGCCAGCGCGCGCTCGGAGCGCAGGTATTCAAATCCGGGCGAAAGGCCCAGTTTCAAGACCCCATGCTGGCAACTGATGAAGGCCGCGTTGGCCGCAAGCTGTCGCGATGGACCACTCAGGCCACTGTTGGCGACCAGGTCGAGCCAGTCCTCGGCACAGGCCAGCTCGCTGACGCTGCCTGCCGGCGAGGCTTTTTCCTTTGCCGCAACCGGTGCCGGGGCGATGTCGATACCTTCGGCACGGAACGGGCGTTCCGGCATGGCAATGGCTTCTACGACCGGTTGCGATGCCGGCGCTGGCGGCTCGTGCCACGGGGCGACCATGGCCGCGTCGGGCGTAGCCATCTCGGCCGCCAGCGCTTCATCGCGCGCGCCAACCTCATCGGTCGCCCACGGCGGCAGATCGTCTCCCTCGACCGCCGCCTTGGGCGTGGCCGCCTCGGGAGCCAACCGCACCTTCATCGGCGGTGGAGACTCGGGCTCCTCGACCGGAACCGGCTCGGGGTCAGGGATCGGATCCGGTTCGCGGGCAGGTTCGGGTTCGGGTTCCGGATCAGGTTCACGCGGTGGCGCCGGGTTTGGCGTCTGTGCGGTTACCTCCGCCAGCATCGGTGCCGCAGCGGCAGGACTGGCGACGACGGCTTCCTGCGCCGCAGCGGCCGCCGGAGCAACCCCTTCAAGGCCGCCAGCTCCGCCGCCACCAACCTGGCCCATACCGGTCGGTGCGCTGCCACCGGAGGATTCAGGCGTACGCGGCACCGACGGCACGGCAGCCGCAGGCCGGAACGCCAGCATGCGCAGCACGGCCATTTCAAAGCCGGCGCGCGGGCTGGGCGCCAACGGCAGATCACGACGACCGTTCAAGGCCATCTGATACCAGAGCTGGACCACTTCCGGGCGCAGGCGCTCGGCGAACACGCTGGCATCAAGTCCTTCGGCAGCGGCGGACGCGCCCGGCACCAATTGCTGCACCTGGATGCGGTGCAGGCCCTCGGCCAGCGCATCAAGCACACCGCTCCAGTCCGGCGAGAACTCGGCCAGGGCGGCCACCACCTGCAGCAGGCGCGGGCCATCGCCCTCGGCCAGGGCATCGAGCATGGCCGCCACCTGGGTGCGGTCGACCGTGCCCAGCATGGTGCGCACCACGTCCTCGCGCAGCGCACCGCCGGCGTAGGCGATGGCCTGGTCGAGCAGCGACAGGCCGTCACGCAGGCTGCCGTCGGCGGCCTTGGCCAACTGCACGATGGCGGTCGGGTCCGACTCGATCTCCTCGGCGGTGAGGATGCGGGTCATCTGCCCCTGGATCTGATCCTCATCCAGGCGCTTGAGGTTGAACTGCAGGCAGCGGCTGAGCACGGTGACCGGCAGCTTCTGCGGGTCGGTGGTGGCCAGCAGGAACTTCACATGCTCCGGCGGCTCTTCCAGCGTCTTCAGCAGCGCGTTGAACGCAGCCTTGGACAGCATGTGCACTTCGTCGATCAGGTACACCTTGTACTTGCCACGTGAGGGCATGTACTGCGCGTTCTCGATCACCTCGCGCACATCGTCCACGCCGGTATTGGACGCGGCATCGATTTCCAGCAGGTCGATGTAGCGACCGGCGTCGATGTCCAGGCAGGCCGCGCACTGGCCGCAGGGATCGGCACTGGTGCCCTGCTCGCAGTTCAGCGACTTGGCAAAGATGCGCGCGATCGTGGTCTTGCCCACGCCGCGGGTACCGGTAAACAGGAACGCGTGGTGGACCCGGCCGCTGTCCAGCGCATTGCTGAGCGCACGGACCACGTGTTCCTGGCCCACCAGCTCGGCAAAACGCTTCGGACGCCACTTGCGGGCAAGGACGAGATAGGACATCAGGCCACCGTCTTTCATCGGATGTTCCATTGTGCCACGCCTGTCCAGCCCTCTCGCCCTGCAAACCAGTGCTTGTGTACTGCCGCGGCGCCCGCTAGAATTTGCGCCCCTGCTGAGGCGTTTGCCGATGGCAGGGATCCGGAGAGGTGTCCGAGTGGTTGAAGGAGCACGCCTGGAAAGTGTGTAAGCGTCTAAACCGCGCTTCGGGGGTTCGAATCCCCCTCTCTCCGCCAGATAACTGAAAAAGGCTGCCCGAAAGGGCAGCCTTTTTCAGTTATCTGGCGCGGGACGCGAATTGCGCTGCGCGCGCTTCGCCCCAAACGTTGCTGCGCAACGTCTGGGCCCCTCCCTTTGCCTGCCTCTCCCCGCCCCTGTCGGGGCAGCCCCTCAACAGAGGGGCTTGTTCCTCCAGATACGGCAGTAGATCCACGCCATGCGTGGATGTCTCGGCCCGGTCGAGTCGACTACCCGCCCATGCCCCAGCCTCCCGCTGCCCCGTCCCCAGCGCCCTCACCTTTCGCTGAACAGCTGGTTCAAGGCCGCATAGCCCGGCGCCCCCTCCGGCATCGCCATCGCGTCGCGGAGAAAATCCTTGGTCGCCGCAGCCATCGCCGTCCATGCGTGCATGAACAACGCGGGCCCTGCGCTCAGCCGCCGCACGCCGGCCTGCGACAGCGCAGCAAACGACGCCATCCCCGGCAGCCACATCAGGTTGAGAGGCAGCGACACGGCACCAGAAACGGCCGCAGCCTCGTCCAGCGCGCGCAGCCCCGGCACGAAGCCGCCGTCGGCACCGGCACGCGCATAGGCCTGCAGCCGATCAATGCTCATCCCCACTGCCTCATCACCTTCGGCCAGGCCGCGCAGATACACATCGGTGCGCGCATTGATGAACAGTGCTCGCCCGCCAAGCGCAGAACGGATGGCGCTGATCTTGGCCACCAGCGCCGCAGGGCTGCCAGCGCCGTCTTCGATGTTGATCCCGACCGCACCCGCTTCCACCAGGCGCAGCACCCGCGCAGCGACCACGTCGGGGGCATCGCTGTAGCCGTCCTCGATATCGACAGTGACCGGCAACGAGGTAACGCCAACGATTTCGGAAACCCGTTGCAGCAGCGCGGTATCAGGCAGCGCACCGCCATCGGCATGACCGCAGGACCACGCCATCGCAGCACTCGACGTTCCCACCGCGAGAGCCCTCTGCTGCTGGACCAGGCGGGCGCCACCGGCATCCCATACATTGGGCAGCACGTAAAGATCCGCACCTTGGTGAAGTTGAACAAAACTGGCGTGAGCGTTTGACATGGAACCTCCTGATGACGGGGACGCGCAGTCTGCGCCCGAACCGGTTTCCGGGCTCGCCATGTTCGGACATCAATGGTCCGGACTCCCGCACAATGTGCCCGCCACCACGATGACGTGCATTCATGACATCCCGCCCCTACCACTGCCGCGACATCACCGCCTGCCTGTCGATCTTCGACAGCAACATGCCCACCTACTTCGCACCGGCAGAGCGGGGTGACTTCGAGCGTTTCCTGCATGAACACGCCGCGCAGTGCGCATTCCAGGTGATCGAAGTCGAGGGCCAAGTGGTGGCCTGTGGCGGCCTATGGAACTGCGGCGAAGGCAGCGCCAGCTTCTGCTGGGGCATGGTCGAACGACGTCGCCACAGACAGGGGCTGGGACGCGCGCTGGCAGTGGCCCGCTTGCACCAGGCCGAAGCAGATCCGTCGATCCAGCGCATCACGCTCAGCACCAGCCAGCACACGCAGGGCTTCTATGCAGGCCTCGGCTTCCAGGTGCTGCGCGTGGTGGCCGACGGCCACGGCGCCGGGATCGACGCCGTGGAGATGGAGCGGGTGCTGTAGCCTCCCGCCCCCCCTTGCCCGGCCTCAACTGCTGGAGAGTTTCATCAGCACCAGGCCGGCGACGATCAATACCGCTGCACCAATCCGCATCGGGCTGACCTGCTCGCCCAGGAACACGATGCCGACCACGAAGGCACCGACCGCGCCGATGCCGGTCCAGATCGTATAAGCGGTGCCCAGCGGCAGACTGCGCATGGCGACGGCCAGCAGCCAGAAGCTGGCGATCATGCCGACGATGGTGATGATGGTGGGGGTGAGTTTGGTGAAGCCTTCAGACTGCTTCATCGATACGGCCCAGACGATTTCCAGCAGGCCGGCAAACAACAGATAGATCCAGGCCATGACAGCCCTCCTTTGGTAGGGCCAGGCCGTCCTGGTCATTGAATCCCGATGTGGGGGAGGTCGTTCCTCCTGCGGCCGGATTCTAGCAACGGCGGCAGCCCTGGGCCGATGCCGCAGGCAACGGGTTACATCGGATTCAGCGCGTGAAGCTGGCGTCAGCGCCCATGCCTGCGTTAGAATGCGCGTCTGCCATCGGTCAACGGATGCGCAGTCCGGCTGTGGTCTCCGGCGCACGACGCGCTGCTTCCCCTGGTCCGTGAATCGGCCGCCTCCGGGCGGCCAACGTCTCTATGGTGGCCCCGTCGGCCCCTCGCGACGCTAGGTCGAAAACTCCGCCAGGGCCGGAAGGCAGCAACGGTATCGATCGACGCGGGCGCCGAGGTCAGCCGGCGGGGCCACCGCCTTTTCGGGCGATACCCCGCCCTGGTAGATGCCAACCTTGGTTGGCGCCCTTCGCCGGGCATGGCCCGGCGCTACCGTGCCTCGGGCGTGCCCTGATGGAACACCATCCGCCAGCCCGTCGAATGCAGGCGCCACAGCGAGCTGCGCAGCACCCAGCGCTGCGGTTGGCCATCAACGTGAGAGCGGCTGCGGTAACGCACCTGGGCCAGGCCCTCTGCCAGCATCCACACGGCGTACCGGTCCGATTCGATCACCACCTGCGCACGCTCCAGCGGGATCTCTTCCAGCGCTGCCTCACGGCCATAGCACCGTCCAGAGCTGCCGATCTCGCTGAAATCCTCATCCAGCAATGCCGCCAGACGCTCATGGTCTGCGCGCACCTGCGGGCAATGCAGTGCGCGTTCCAGCCTCTCCAGTTCGGCGGCCAGCGCCGGCGTTGCGGCGTGGCCAGCGCTGCTCACGGCGGATCCTGCGCCAGTACGTGCGGGGCGGTCGGCGGGGCCAGCACAACGCACTGGCCGGGCTGTGCCACCCGGTGCCCGCGCGCGGCCAGAGCCTGGCCATCGGCCACGCTGGCGTAGTGGTACAGCATCATCCGTGCCTGCAGCTCGGCGCTGTACTCGCGTTCCAGGTCATCCACCCCGGTGTGCGAAGGATTGCCATGCAACCCGCAATCGTGGGCGATCAGCTCATTGTCATTGGCAAAGCGCGCCAGCATTTCCGGAATCGGCCGGGTATCGCCGCTCCAGGTCAGCGCGCCCTGCAGCCGCAGGCCATAGGCTGTCTCCGGCCAGTGATGGCGCACCGGGAACACCTCCAGGCGCACGCCCTCGTGCCAGAACGCATCGCCCACCACGATCAGTTGGAAGGCATCCCAGAAGTTGGCGCCGCCCTCGGCCAGCACGTTCGGGTAATCGCCGATGCGCTTGTGCAGCAGCGGCACCACCGTGGCCGGCACATACAGGCGCACCTTGCCGCGCCGCTGCGCGCTGAAGAAGGTGTCCACGAACAGCCGTTCGAAACCCGCCACATGGTCCAGGTGTACATGGGTGACGAACAGCGCCTGTGGCATATGCCCGTAGTGCGCCTTGAAGGCAGTCAGGCCTTCACCGCCACAGTCGATGGTCAGCCACGGCCGGCCATCACGCTCGATTACCGACATCGGCGAACCCAGCTCGACCGCCGACGCATTGCCGACGCCGAGGAAACGCAACGACCAGTCCATCAGGTGCCCCGGTTCCAGGCCATGTCATAGGCGCGACGCAGGCGCGCGTAGTCTTTTTCCACGTCTTCCACGCTGCGCTCGCCGCGCAGCTTGATCAACGAGCGCAGCAGGCGCTTGAGATTGCGCTCGCGCCAGGCGGTGGCCGGGATGCGGATCACCCCGCGATCGAAGTCGATCAGCCAGCCATGGCCGTTGCCGTCGAACAGGATGTTGTGCGCATTGAGATCGGCATGGTCCAGCCCGGCACGGTGGAAGCGCGCGATCATCCGCCCGGTTTCTTCCCACGGCGCCCCGCGCCCGGCCACCAGTGCGCGGTCGGCCAGCGAGCGTACCCCTTCGATCCGTTCCATCAGGATCGCAGCGCGGTAGCGCAGCCCCTCACGCATGTAGAAGGCGGCAATCGGCCTGGGCACCGGCAGTTTCTTCTCGCGCAGTGCGCGCATCAGCCGGAATTCGGCAAAACTGCGGGTCCGGTCCGCCCCCCGCCAGATGTACTGGTCGTGGCTGATCCGGGCCGCCAGCCCCCCGCGCAGGTAGTGCCGCAGCACGCTGGGACCGAACGGCGCATCCACGAACCAGGCACTGCCGCGGCCGCCCTCACCCACCGGCCGAGCCTTGCCGGCCCAGTGCTGTGGCGAGAACAGACCGATGTCGGCTTGCCGCAGCCGCTCGCGGTCGAACAGAATGGCCCCGATGCCGCGACCCTCGCGGCATGGCGTCAGCGCTTCATTGGCGTCGAATGCGACCATTCCTTTGAGTCTAACAACACATGGCATCAGCGTCCTCTTCCTTGTGTCTTCTGCGCCTGTCCGCTCTTGGCGATGTGACCCACGTAGTGCCGCTGGTGCGCACCCTGCAGGCCGCGCGCCCGGATACGCCGATCCACTGGATCATCGACAAGGTCGGGCAGAAGCTGCTTGATGGCCTGCCGGGCGTCACCTTCCATGCCTACGACAAGAAGACCGGCATGGCCGGAGTGAAGGAGCTGCGCAAGCAGCTGCCGCCCGGGCGTTTCGAGGCCCTGCTGCAGATGCAGGTGGCGTTCCGCGCCAACGTGCTGTCGGCCTTCATTCCCGCAGATCGCCGCATCGGGTACGACCGCAGCCGCTCCAAGGACCTGCACGGCCTCTTCATCAACGAACGAATCCCTGATCGCCCGGGCATCCATGTGCTCGATGCCATCGGCAGCTTCTGCGAGCCGCTGGGCCTGCGCCAGACCGACGTCAGCTGGGATCTGGCCGTGCCGCAGGCCGCCTATGACTGGGCCGCTGCGCAATGGCAGGACGATGGCCGGCCGGTGCTGATGATCTCGCCGTGCTCCAGCCACGTGCGCCGCAACTGGTACGCCGACCGCTACGCCGAGGTCGCCAACCATGCCGTCACGCGCGGTTGGCGGATCGTGCTGTGCGGTGGTCGCAGCGAACTGGAGCGCAGCATGGCCGACGCCATCCTGGCCCAGCTGGATGTTCCGGCGCTGGACCTGGTCGGCAAGGACACGCTCAAGCAGCTGCCGGCCCTGCTGGCGCGCGCCAATCTGGTGATGACCCCGGACTCTGGCCCGATGCACATCGCCAATGCGATGGGTACCAAGGTGCTGGGCCTGCATGCGGCCAGCAACCCGAACCGCAGCGGCCCCTATTCGGACCGCCGCTACTGCGCGGACCGCTACGACGACGCGGCGCGCAAGTACCTGGGCAAGCAGGCCGCCGACCTCAAGTGGGGCACCAAGATCGAATTCGACGATGTGATGGAACTGATCACCGTCGAGGACGGCATTGCCGCGTTCGAGCGTTACGTCGCCGACCATCTGGGATGAGCGGCGGGCCAGGCGACTGAGCGCCGCCTACTGGGCGCGGACATTGGTCCGCACCGTCCCGCAGCCCGGGAGATCCATCCACGCATGGCGTGGATCTACTGCGTCGGGCCGGCCGGGATTACGCGCGCTGCGTGTAATCCTGGTAGGACTTCTCTTCCACGTACGCCGAACCCAGCGCCAGGTTGATCGCCTTCTTGATCCGTGCGCGTTCGTCGTTGCGCAGGTACACGCTGCGCGCCAGGTCGATGAACCCCTGATCGAACGCCTGCGCCTTGTCCTTCAGGCGGATGTCGTCCTCGATCTCCCACAGCTGCTCGTTGACCGCCTTCAGCTCGGCGCGCAGCTTGGCGATGTCCTTCACTGCCGCCGGGTGCGCCATCCACGTGGTTTCCAGCGCGGACAGCTCCTTGCGTACGTTGGCCAGCTTGCCTTCGTCACTGATGCGCTCGGACTTGATCTGCAGGATCGAGATCTTGTCCAGCAGCTCGCCGAATGAAACGGGAACGAGGATTTCAGCGGTCATGGGGAACGCTCCAGCAAATGATGCACACATGGTAACCCGCCGCACGCGAACGCCATCCACGCATGGCGTGGATCTACTGAAGCATCCGCGGGGAGAGGCCGGCAAAGGGAGGGGGGCCGAACGTTGCATCGCAACGTTTGGGGCGACGCGCGAAGCGTCGTCGCATCCCCGCGCCAGATTAAAAAAGAAGGGCTGCCTTTCGGCAGCCCTTCTTTTTTAATCTGGCGGAGAGGGGGGGATTCGAACCCCCGAGGCGCTATAAACGCCTGCCTGATTTCGAGTCAGGTACATTCAACCGCTCTGCCACCTCTCCAGATGTTCCCCGGCGAACCGGGGACGCGCATCATACGAGGAAGCGCGGCTGACGACAAGTCATTACGCCCGATGAAGTGAAATTTTCCTGACTGCATGGCTTGCCGGATGTCCGCTTGGCCGTGATGATGCCGTTCTCCCCGGCATTACCCCGTCCCCAGCAGCCACCATGATCGAATTCGGACACCTCACCCACCCCGGCCTGCGCCGCGAGCTCAACGAGGACACCTATTACGGTGACGGCGAGCTGGCCCTGTGGCTGGTAGCCGACGGCATGGGCGGGCACGCCTGCGGTGAGGTGGCCAGCGCACTGGCGCGCGAGACCATCGTCCGCGAGATCCGCCGTGGCGCGCCGTTGGCGCAGGCGATCCGCACAGCCGACGAAGAGATCATCCGCGCCTCGCGCCGGCGCAACGACAGCCTGCCGATGGGCACCACCGTGGTCGCTGCACGGGTGCAGGGCAACCGCTACGAAGTCGCCTGGGTCGGCGACAGCCGCGCCTATCTGTGGCGCGATGGCCAGCTTGCCCAGCTCAGCCAGGATCACAGCGTGGTGCAGGAACTGGTCGCGCAGGGCAACCTGACCGCCGAGCAGGCGCGCGCCCATCCGCACCGCAACGTGGTCACCCAGGCCCTGGGCGTCACCGACCCGGCTCACCTGAACGTGGCGACCACCAGCGGCGAACTACGCCCGGGCATGCAGTTGCTGCTGTGCAGTGATGGCCTGACCGAAGAAGTGGATGACCGAGGCATCGCCCGCACCCTCGCCTTCGACGATGCCAGCGCCCAGGAATGCGTGGACAGCCTGGTCGCCACCGCCCTCGACGGCGGCGGCTCGGACAACATCACCGTGATCCTGGTGCGCTGCCACTGAGCAACGGCATCCACGCATGGCGTGGATCTACAGTAGAGCCACGCCATGCGTGGCTGCATTTCGCACCTGTCATTCCGCCATGCGTAGCTGCCGCGGTCGCCTACGCGCTCGCAGCCTCTTCCACCTTCGGACCGTCCCACAATGCGTGGCCGGCCTTCTTGCGCAGCCGCTCCAGGCGCGCCGCATGCGCTTCCTGCTCCGACGGCGTGGCCACCACGCGCGGGCGCGGCAGCAGCTTGGACGCATCGAACGCCTGCAACGCCGCAGCGCCGCCGGCATCATCATCGCCCAGCCCGAAGCCGATCTCTTCCTGGCCCGAGGTCAGTGCGATGTACACATCGCCCAGAATCTGCGCATCCAGCAGACCGCCATGCAAGGCGCGGTGCGAGTTGTCCACGCCCAGCCGCTTGCACAGGGCATCCAGCGAGTTGCGCTGGCCCGGGAAACGCTCGCGCGCAAGCGCCAGGGTATCGATCACCGTGCAGCGATCGGTGATCTTCCCGTACTGCTCCCCCAGCAGGGACAGCTCATTGTCGAGGAATCCCAGATCGAACGCGGCGTTGTGGATGATCAACTCGGCGCCATCGATGAAGGCAAGGAACTCCTCCACGACCTGCGCGAACTCCGGCTTGTCGGCCAGGAATTCCAGGGTCAGGCCGGTCACTTCCTGCGCCCCCTGTTCGAATTCGCAGTCCGGCTTCAGGTACTGGTGATAGGTGTTGCCGGTCGGGCGGCGCTTGAACAACTCGACGCAGCCGATTTCGACGACGCGGTTGCCCTTCTTCCACTCCAGGCCGGTGGTTTCGGTATCAAGGATGATCTGACGCATGGGCTCAGTTTACCGGGCTGCCGTCGCGGATCTGGATCGCGGCGTTGCGGGCCAGGGTATCCACGCGTTCATTGTCCGGGTCGCCGGAGTGGCCTTTCACCCAGCGCCAGTCGATCTGGTGCCGCAGCGTGGCTGCCTGCAGGCGCTCCCACAGCTCACGGTTCTTCACCGGATCACCGCCGGCGGTCTTCCAGTTCTTGCGGATCCAGCCCGGCAGCCACTGGGTCAGGCCCTGCCGTACGTACTGCGAATCGGTGTAGAGCACGATCTCGCAGGGTTCGGTCAGCGACTCCAGGCCGGAAATGGCCGCCATCAGCTCCATCCGATTGTTGGTGGTATGCGCTTCACCACCGCTCAGTTCGCGCTCATGCCCCTTGTAACGCAGCAACGCCGCCCAGCCGCCGGGGCCGGGATTGCCGAGGCAGGAACCGTCGGTGTGGATTTCGATGGTTTTCAATACAACTCCAGATCAGGTAGCAACGGTGCCGTGCCAGCGCACGGGCAACGGGGTCGGCCCGGGCAGGGCCAGCGTGCGTTTTTCGGCGTGGAACAGGCAGGCGGCGCGCAGGGGGGCCCAGCCGCCGCGATGGCGGCCGCCGGCACCCTGCCACATCGGCCCCAGGTAACGCGTGTCCTCGCATTCCAGCCCGTGGCGCTGCAGCAGCTGGCGGATCCGCTGCGGCGTGCGTACCGCCAGCCCGTGCTGGCGCCAGCGGGTGCGGAACGGGCTGAACGGATTGAGGCTGGTCAGCCACAGGTGGCCACCGGGCATCAACACGCGCTCGCATTCGTCCAGCAGTTGGTCGGCATCACCGACGGTCACATGCTGAAGCACGATGGCGTTGACGCTCTCGTTGGGCAGCGGCAACGGCAGCGCGCAGCGGGTATCGCCAGCGTAGCCAGTGCCCTCGCGATGCAGCCGCAGGCCACGCCCGCCCAGCTGCGCGTCAGCCAGCCAGGCGGCACTGGGAGCGATCCACAACCAGGGCCGGGTCGGCAGCAGCGACAGCTGTGGCAGCAGCAGTTGCCGTTCGAGCACGCGCAAGGCCTCCGCCGGTTCGCTGTCGAACCACGGGGCCTGGCTCGCTTGACGGGTGCTCTGCAGCGCGGGCATGGTCCAATTCTATGCGACTGACTGCCCTGCCCGCATTTGCGGACAACTACATCTGGATGCTGATTGCCGACGACGGTGCTGCCGTGGTCGTCGATCCCGGCGATGCTGCACCGGTACTGGCGCTGGCTGCCCAAGGCGTGCGCGTGGACACCATCCTGCTCACCCACCACCACGACGATCACATCGGCGGAGTGCCGGCGCTGCAGGCGCGTTTCCCCGGCGTGCGCGTGATCGCGCCGGTCGAAGAGCGCATCCCGATGGCCACCGAGCGGGTCGGCGAAGGTGAACGTGTTCAGGCACTGGGACGGATGTTCCACGTACTATCCGTCCCCGGGCACACCCGCAGCCACATCGCGTTTCACACCGCTGAACATCTTTTCAGCGGAGATTCGTTGTTCAGCCTGGGCTGTGGACGCCTGTTCGAAGGTACGCCGTCCCAGCTGCTGGCATCAATGCGCAAGCTGGGTGCCCTGCCCGCGCAACTGCTGCTGTGTTGCGCTCACGAGTACACCGTGTCAAATGCCGTCTTCGCGCGGCATGTCGACCCCGCCAACGCTGCCTTGTTGCAGCGCCAAGAGGAGGCTTTGGCCATGCGCCGCGATGACCGTTCCACCCTGCCAGTATGCCTGGCCGATGAAATCGCCTGTAATCCGTTCCTGCGTACCCACACTGCGCCCATCCGCGCGGCCGTGTCGGCACACCTGGGGCGCGAGGTCGTGGACGACGTCGACGTCATGGCCGGTCTCCGGCACTGGAAAGACGGCTTCCGCGCATGAGTCGCCGAAGTCTGCCGCTGGCCCTGGGTCTCGTCCTGGGGTTGGCCGGAACGGCCGGCGCACAATCGCTGGGCGCCGGCATCAGCCAGAACCTGACCGCCGCCTCGGCCCTGCCGCTGGATCCGTCAACGCTGCCGGCCGCATCGGTACGCAACGGCCAGGAGATCTTCTCCAGCTTCCGTGATGGCCTGGCCGAACCCAGTTGCGACGCCGAGGCCACCAGCCCGCGCTGGCAGAAGCAGTTCGCCCACGCCCCTTCGCGGCTGGCCAACCAGGATGACGACGCGCTGGTGCTGTTCGGCTATGTGGTCGAAGAACTGCGCAAAGCCAACCTGCCCACCGAATTCGCCCTGATTCCCTTCGTCGAAAGTGGTTATCGGCCCAATGCCCGCAACGGCAGCGGCCCGACCGGCCTGTGGCAGTTCATCGCCACTACCGCACGCAACCATCGCGTGCCGATGAGCAACAACTACGACGGCCGGCTGTCGGCAGTGGAGTCCACCCAGGCCGCCGTGCGCTACCTGAAGACCCTGCATGGCATGTTCGGCGGTGACTGGCGCCTGGCCACCATGGCCTACAACGCCGGCGAGTACCGCGTGCTGCAGTCCATGCGCAAGGCCGGCATGAATGCGCAGAACGCCAAGCCGGCCGGTCTGCCCGGGCTGTCGCCGGTCACCCATGCCTACGTCGAGAAACTTCATGCTCTGGCCTGCGTGCTGGAAGACGTGGAAGACCAGCCGGGCGTGATGGCCTCGCTGGACCGCACCGTGCCGGTGCTGAAGGACCACACCCTGCCGGCAGGCACCAGCGTCCAACAGTGGGCCGCGCAGCGCGCCCTGGACCCGGCGAAGATCGCCCGCTTGAATCCGGCACTGGCCGCCGGCAAACGCCCCTCGGGCACGGCCCGCCTATTGGCCCCGGTCTCGGCGTCCAACGCGAACGTTGCCGACATCGCCAGCACGGCCGTTGCCACCGCACCGGCCAGCACCGCCAACATCGCGCCGAGCCCGCAGGTGGCAAAAGTGGTCGCGTCGGCTGCTGATCGCCCGCGCAACCGCCGCCACACCGTGCGCAACGGCGAATCGGCATGGACCATCGCCCGCCGCTACGGCATGCCGGTGAAGGCACTGTTGTCGCTGAACGGCCTGAGCGGCAGCAGCGTGCTGAAGCCGGGCGCGGTACTGCGCGTCGAAGACTGAGGTCGGCGCGGCGCTGCCGCGCGGTTTCCGGCCAACGGCGGAGCCCCTCGCGGGTGCCGGATCGCTCGTATGCGGCCGGGCAGGTGGGCTGCGCAGGGGCCGCTGCAAGTACATTCCTGTAAGCTCGGCCGCCGCCTGCTCGCGTGCGCTGTCCTGCGCACACGGCAAGACCGGGGTTGGGCGTCCTACCCAACCCGCCCGAGGCATGCCTCGGGCCCATGCGGCTCACGCCCCTGCGCAGCCCACCTGCCCGGCCGCGGACAAATTCTGGTGGCACCCACGGATTGGAAGATGAAGAGCAGGGGCAGGTCGCTTCGCTTCTGGTAGCGGCCGACCTTGGTCGGCACTCATTGCTCGGGTCACGGTTTGATCGGGGTTGCGACAACAAAAAAGGCCCGGCAATGCCGGGCCTTTTCGTTCCTGCTCGCCAGAGGCTTACAGGTTCGCTTCGGTGGTCTGCACCAGGAAGCGCTTGCGCATGGCGTCGATGTAAGCCTTGGCAGCAGCCATGCCGTCGATCTGGCTCAGCTGGTCCTTCAACTGCTTCTGCTGCTCGGCGGTCACTTCCTTGATGTCACCCGGGTTGACCTTGTTCACCGCGAAGACCAGTGCATGACCGTTGACGTCGACCTTGCCGTAGCTCGGCTTGCCTTCGGCAGGCAGCGGCGCACTGAAGATCGCGCGGTTGATCTCCGGGGTCGGCACCGGCTGGCTGCGCGGCAGGCCCGGCATCGGGCTCAGCTGCAGCTTCTCGCTGGCGGCCAGCGACTGCAGGGTCGCGCCCGCCTTCAGCTTGGCCAGCAGGGCATCAGCAACCTTGTCACCAGCCTGGCGCTGACGGTCGGCACGGATCGCGGCAATCACCTGCTCACGGGCCTTGTCCAGCGGCATCGCCTGCTCCGGGGTATGCGCGGCAACACGGATCACCACACTGTGGTTGCTGCTGCCGCCCAGGGCGATCGGATCGCTGGCGGTACCGTCCTGCACCAGGACATCGGAGAAGGCAGCACGCAGCACGGCCGGATCAGCGGCAATGCCGGTGGCGGTCGTGCGCGTGATCGGGCCCAGCGTCTGCATCGACAGGCCGACATCCTTGGCGGCTGCGGCCAGGTCGCTCGGGCTCTTGTTGATGGCATCAACCAGGCGGCCGGCCAGATCGTTGAAGCCGCGCTCGCCATCAGCCTTCAGCTGCTCGGCAGCCAAGGTGTCACGCACTTCTTCGAACGACTTGCCCTCGCCGCCACGAACCGCAGCAACCTTGATGATGTGGAAGCCGAAGTCGGTCTTGACCGGGCCGATCACTTCACCGGCCTTGGCGCCAAACAGCGCGTCTTCAAACGGCTTGACCATCGCGCCACGTTCAACCCAACCCAGGTCACCGCCCTGCGCCTTGGAACCGGGATCTTCCGAGTTCGCCTTGGCCAGCGCGGCAAAGTCGGCACCGGCGGCCTTTGCTTCAACCGCCAACTTGGCGGCCTTGGCTTCAGCGCCGTCACCGGTGATCAGGATGTGCGCCGCCTGGCGCTGTTCCGGCGTGGTGAACTTGGCCTTCTCGTCTTCATAGCGCTTGCGCAGGGTCGCCTCGTCGGCCGCGGTCGGCGCCGGCAGGTTCGCACCATTGAGCTCGACATATTCCAGCGACACCGATTCGGCCTGGCGGAAATCCTTGCCATGGCTGTCGTACCACTGCTTGATCTGCGCATCGGTCACCGGCGCGGTATCAACCGGAACTTCCGGCAGCGCGGCCAGTTCCACATCGCGGGTCTCGCCCAGCAGCTTCAACAGACGCTCGGTCTCGGCCTGGGTGACAAAGCCGGAGTTCTGCAGGCCCGACGGGATCACCGACTGCTGCAGGCTCTCACGCACCAGTTCCTGGAACTGGGTCGGCGTGCGCGGCGGATTGCCACCGGCCAGGGCCAGACGGTAATTGCTCTCGCTGAACTTGCCATCGGCGCCCAGGAAGCCCGGGATGGTGGTGATGTACTCGCGCACAGCGCCGTCGCCAATCACGACACCGGCCTGCTCACCGACCAGGCGCACGACCTGCTCGTCGATCAACTGGTCGAGTACGGCCAGCTTGTTCTCGGTGCTTTCGAACGCGCGCGGATCGAAGTTCTCGCCCTGCTGCTGGCGTTCGCGCATGCGTTCCTGCTCGAAACGGGTGCGGAAGTCCTGTGCGCTGATCTCATGGTGCTGCCACATCATGCGCACCGGCCACCATGACGGTGCCGAGCGCCACCAGGTCGGCGGCGCCGAAACCTTGGCGACGTTCTGTGCGCCGACGCCACCGAGGTAGCTGTTGTCGATGACGAACAGGAACGGAATCATCAGCAGCCCCAGGATCACAGTGACGATCCAGCCTGAGGTCTTGTCGCGGAGTTTCTGCAGCATGGTGAGGAATCACAAGGCTTGATTGGCGAGCCCGGCAGTGTAACCCGCTTCGCGGCGTGGACCAAAAGCAGTGCCGACGGGGTCTGGCGCCCCCCTGCCCCGGTGATCGACATGATCACGCGCATCAAAAGATGAAAAACGACACAAAGAAAAAGCCCCCGACTTGCGTCGAGGGCTCTTAGAGTTGGCGGAGCGGACGGGACTCGAACCCGCGACCTCCGGCGTGACAGGCCAGCATTCTAACCAGCTGAACTACCGCTCCGCGCTTGAAACTTTGCAGGCGCTCAGTATATCCGAAGACTTCCTGAAAACCTACCCCGCTGAACACTTTTTTCAAAGTTTTTTCACGAGGATTTAAGGGTTTTGCAATGGCGGAGCGGACGGGACTCGAACCCGCGACCTCCGGCGTGACAGGCCAGCATTCTAACCAGCTGAACTACCGCTCCGTATTGCAGACCTCTTTGTTTTCTCTGCAACCGGGTGGTTGGAGAGAAAACAAGGCCCCCAGCTTTTCGGCCGGGGGCCTCGTTGAAAATGGCGGAGCGGACGGGACTCGAACCCGCGACCTCCGGCGTGACAGGCCAGCATTCTAACCAGCTGAACTACCGCTCCACATTTCAAACTTACCGCGGTGCTGTGGTGGGTGCTGAGGGTTTCGAACCCCCGACCCTCTCCGTGTAAAGGAGACGCTCTACCGCTGAGCTAAGCACCCCAGCGAGCCGCTTAGTTTACAGCATCCTTCAGGGCCTTACCAGCCTTGAACGACGGATTCTTCGAAGCAGCGATCTTGATGGTGTCGCCGGTCTTCGGGTTGCGGCCGGTGCGGGCAGCACGGTCGCGGACCTGGAAGGTACCGAAGCCAACCAGGGTGACCGCATCGCCGTCCTTCAGCGCCTTGGTGACGGCAGCAACGACGGCATCGACAGCGCGGCTGGACTCGGCCTTGGTCAGGTCGGCAGCTTCAGCAACGGCATCGATCAATTCGGTCTTGTTCATTCTTTACAACTCCTTTGGCGGTGGGTTCCGCGTATTCGACAGGGAAGCAACCGCACGACGTCTGCATGCGGTTGCCATGTGGAAACGGTTCGCCGAATTCAGTGAGCGCTGACTGCGATCACTCATTCGCGAGTGCTGCTTTTATACCAGCGCCCCTACCCCCACGCAAGCTGGAAAGCCAGCAACGACGCGGGTTTCAAGCATTTCGACAGGACGCATCAATGCTTGACGCGCGCGTTTCCACTCGGTTTGGCCTTGCTGCGCACCGTGACGCGCTGCGCACTCTTGCGTGTCTTCTTCGGTGCCAGCGGACGTTCCAGCGCCAGATCGAGCACTTCCTCGATGTACTTCACCGGCACGATCTGCAGATCGCGGGTGACGTTGGCCGGAATGTCGGCAAGATCCTTGCGGTTCTCATCGGGGATGATCACCGTGCGGATTCCGCCGCGCAGGGCTGCGAGCAACTTCTCCTTCAGGCCGCCGATCGCGGTGACGCGACCACGCAGGGTGATTTCGCCGGTCATCGCCACGTCGGCGCGCACGGCGACCTTGGTCAGCATCGACACCAGCGAAGTCACCATCGCCGCACCGGCACTGGGACCATCCTTCGGCGTCGCACCATCGGGCACATGCAGATGCACGTCGTGCTTCTGCAGGAAATCCACATCGATGCCGAAGCGCTCCGCGCGCGAGCGCACCACCGACAACGCCGCCGACGCCGATTCCTTCATCACGTTGCCGAGCTGGCCAGTCAGGATCAGCTGGCCCTTGCCCGGTACCAGCGTCGATTCGATCTGCAGTAGATCGCCACCGACTTCGGTCCAGGCCAGGCCCGTGACCAGGCCGATCTCGTTCTCTTCTTCGGCACGGCCGAAGTCGAAGCGACGCACGCCCAGGTACTTGTCCAGGTTCTTGCTCGACACGCTCACCAGCGCCTTGGACTTGCGCGCACCCTTCTTCGCCTTCGCCACCGGCTGCGGCCCGCCCAGCGCGATTTCCTTCACCACCTTGCGGCAGATCTTTGCGATCTCGCGTTCCAGGTTGCGCACGCCGGATTCGCGTGTGTAATAGCGCACGATGTCCTGGATCGCATCGCTGCCGATCTCCAGCTCTTCCGGCTTCAGGCCGTTGGCCTTGATCTGCTTGGGCGACAGGTAACGGGTGGCGATGTTGAGCTTCTCATCCTCGGTGTAACCCGGGATGCGGATCACTTCCATGCGGTCCAGCAGCGGGCCCGGGATGTTGAGCGAGTTGGACGTCGCAACGAACATCACTTCAGACAGGTCCAGGTCCACTTCCAGGTAGTGGTCGTTGAACGCGTTGTTCTGCTCGGGATCCAGCACTTCCAGCAGCGCCGAGGACGGATCGCCGCGGAAATCCATCGACATCTTGTCGATCTCGTCCAGCACGAACAGCGGGTTCTTGCTGCCGACCTTGTTGAGGTTCTGCACGATGCGGCCCGGCATCGAACCGACATAGGTACGACGGTGGCCACGGATCTCGGCTTCGTCGCGCACGCCGCCCAGCGACATGCGCACGAACTTGCGGTTGGTGGCCTTGGCGATGGACTGGCCCAGCGAGGTCTTGCCCACGCCCGGCGGCCCGACCAGGCACAGGATCGGCCCCTTCATCTGCTTCACCCGCGACTGCACCGCCAGGTATTCAAGGATGCGTTCCTTGACCTTCTCCAGACCGTAGTGATCGGCATCGAGAGTGTCCTGCGCAGCCTTCAGGTCCTTGCGCACCTTGCTGCGCTTCTTCCACGGCACGCCCAGCAGCCACTCCAGGTAGTTGCGCACGACCGCCGCTTCGGCAGACATCGGCGACATCTGCTTGAGCTTGTTGAGTTCGTTGCGCGCCTTGGTTTCCACCGGCTTGGGCATGCCCGCTTCGGCGATCTTGCGGGCCAGCTCTTCCAGTTCGCCCGGCGCGTCGTCAAGGTCACCCAGCTCCTTCTGGATGGCCTTCATCTGTTCGTTGAGGTAGTACTCGCGCTGGCTCTTTTCCATCTGCGACTTCACGCGGCCGCGGATGCGCTTTTCCATCTGCTGCACGTCGATCTCGCCGTCGACCAGACCGACCAGCATCTCCAGGCGTTCGCCCACGGCCAGCGTTTCCAGCAGGCGCTGCTTGTCCGACAACCGCACGCTGATATGCGCGGCGATGGTGTCGGCCAGGCGGGTCGGCTCATCGATGCCGGCCAGGGTCTGCAGCAGCTCCGGTGGCAGCTTGCGGTTGGTCTTGACGTACTGCTCGAACAGCGACATCAGCGAGCGGGCGATGGCCTCGATCTCGCGCGGCTCGCGTGCGTCGGTGGCGTCGATTTCCACGGCCTGGCCGTGCAGCGAGCCATCGCGTTCGCTGACGCTGGTCACCTGCACGCGCGACAGGCCTTCGACCAGCACCTTGATGGTGCCGTCGGGCAGCTTCAGCAGCTGCAGCACCTGCGCCAGGGTGCCGACCTGGTAGAGGTCGGCGGCCTGAGGGTCATCGGTCTCGGCCGACTTCTGCGCCAGCAGCAGGATGCGCTTGTCCGCTTCCATCGCCTGCTCCAGCGCGTGCATGGACTTGTCGCGGCCGACGAACAGCGGGATGACCATGTGCGGGAATACCACTACGTCGCGCAGCGGCAGGACCGGCAGGTCGAGGGTCTCACTTGGGGAACGGGCCATGGGGGCTCCAGGGAAGGGGAAAACCGTCTCCGGGAGGGCATCTTCCGGAGACAAAAAAAGCCGATGGCCCCGTTATGGGGCCATCGGCTTTCAGATGCAAGACGTTCCGAGAAAATTCTTTCTATTCAACAAGTTGAAAGAATCATTCGGCGCCAGCGGCCTTCTGTTCAGGGGCCGGTGGGGTCTGGTAGATCAGGTACGGCTCGGACTTGTGCTCGATCACCGATTCATCTACGACAACCTTGCTGACGTTCTCCTGCGAAGGCAGGTCGTACATGGTGTCCAGCAGGACCGATTCGACGATGGTACGCAGGCCACGGGCGCCGGTCTTGCGCTTGAGCGCCTTCTTGGCGATGGCCGACAACGCGTCCGGACGGAACTCCAGTTCGACGTTCTCCATCTCGAACAGCTTCTTGAACTGCTTGGTGATGGCGTTCTTCGGCTCGGTCAGGATGCGGATCAGGGCCGGCTCGTCCAGCTCCTCCAGGGTCGCGACCACCGGCAGGCGGCCCACGAACTCGGGAATCAGGCCGAACTTGATCAGGTCTTCCGGCTCGACTTCGGCCAGCACCTTGCCCACTTCCTGCTTGCGCTCGCTGCTCTTCACCTTGGCGCCGAAACCAATGCCGCCGGCGTCGTTGGAACGCTGCTGGATCACCTTGTCCAGGCCGGCGAACGCGCCGCCGCAGATGAACAGGATGTTCTTGGTGTCCACCTGCAGGAATTCCTGCTGCGGATGCTTGCGCCCACCCTGCGGCGGAACGCTGGCCACGGTGCCTTCGATCAGCTTCAACAGGGCCTGCTGCACGCCTTCGCCGGACACATCGCGGGTGATCGACGGGTTCTCGCTCTTGCGCGAGATCTTGTCGATTTCATCGATATAGACGATGCCCTGCTGTGCCTTCTCGACGTCGTAGTCGCACTTCTGCAGCAGCTTCTGGATGATGTTCTCCACGTCCTCGCCCACGTAACCGGCTTCGGTCAGCGTGGTGGCGTCGGCCATGGTGAACGGCACGTTGAGCAGGCGGGCCAGTGTTTCGGCCAGCAGGGTCTTGCCCGAACCGGTCGGACCGACCAGCAGGATGTTCGACTTCGCCAGCTCGACTTCGTCGTTCTTCTGGCGGCTCTCGATGCGCTTGTAGTGGTTGTACACGGCCACGGCCAACGTCCGCTTCGCGCGGTTCTGACCGATCACGTACTGGTCGAGCACCTCGAGGATCTCGCGCGGCTTGGGCAGCGAACTGCGTGCCGACTGCGCCTTTTCCTCAAGCTCTTCACGGATGATGTCGTTGCACAGCTCCACGCACTCATCGCAGATGAACACGCTCGGACCGGCAATCAGCTTGCGCACTTCATGCTGGCTCTTGCCGCAGAAAGAGCAGTAGAGGATCTTGCCGGTGTCCGTGGAACGACCTTGGCGGTCTTCGCTCATGCTTCGCTTACCCAGTTACGCCACCCGCTGAACGGGGGTTCGATTCGAGAATAACACAGGGCCGGAGGGACATCAGTCCACCCGACCCTGCAGGAACGGGGCCTGCCATGGCCCCGTGAGTGCCGGTCAGCCGGCCTGGATCGACTCTTCCGGACGACGCTCCAGGACCTGGTCGACCAGGCCGTAGGCGACCGCATCGACCGCGCTCTTGAAGTTGTCGCGCTCGGTATCACGCGCGATGGTCTCCAGCGACTGGCCGGTGTGCTTGGCCAGCACTTCGTTCAGGCGCGCACGCAGGGTCAGGATCTCGCGTGCGTGGATGTCGATGTCGGTGGCCTGGCCCTGGAAGCCGCCCAGCGGCTGGTGGATCATCACCCGCGAGTTCGGCAGCGCATAGCGCTTGCCGGCTGCACCGGACGCCAGCAGCAGCGCGCCCATCGAGGCGGCCTGGCCGACACAGATGGTGCTCACGTCCGGCTTGATGTACTGCATGGTGTCGTAGATCGCCATGCCGGCGGTGACCACGCCACCCGGCGAGTTGATGTAGATGCTGATGTCCTTTTCCGGGTTTTCCGCTTCCAGGAACAGCAGCTGCGCCACCACCACGTTGGCCATGTGATCGTCGATCGGGCCAACCAGGAAGATCAGGCGCTCCTTCAACAGGCGCGAATAGATGTCGTAGGCACGCTCGCCGCGGCTGGTCTGCTCGACCACCATGGGAACCATGTTCAGGGCTTTGGTTCGGTTGTCCATTTCGTGAGGTACCTATCTTGGGGGGAAACACCCCCGCGCCAGGGTTGGCGCGGGGTATCCGGCAATCCGCCAGGGATTACTGGCGGATCGCGTCCTGGAACGACAGCTTTTCTTCAGTGTGCTGGGCGCGCTCGGCGATCCAGTCGATCACCTGCTCTTCCATCACGCGGTTCTGCAGGCCAGACATCAGCTGGGGGTCGTTGCGGTACATCTCAATGACCTGCTCCGGCTCTTCGTAGGTCGAAGCGATCAGACGCATCGTTTCATTCAGACGCTTCGGCTCCAGGCGCAGGTCGTTGCTGCGGGCCACTTCGCCGACCACCAGGCCGACCAGCACGCGCTTGGCAGCGGCGTCCTTGAAGCCTTCGTGGGCATCGGCCGGGATCTCGCCCGGGTTGCGGCCGCTGCGGCGGATCTGCTCGACCTGCTGGGCCAGCATGGCGCGGGCTTCGTTCTCGACCAGGCGCGGCGGCATTTCCACCGAAGCGTAGGCCGCGATCAGCTGCTCGCCGACTTCACGACGCAGACGGTTCATCAGCGCGCCCTTGAGCTCGCGCTCGAGGTTGGCGCGGATGTCGCTGCGGAACTGCTCGACGTCGCCGCCCTTCACGCCGAAGCTCTTGATGAAGGCTTCATCGACGGCCGGCACGACCGGCTCGGACACGTCGGTGACCTTGACGGTGACCTGCACGGTCTTGCCCGCCAGCGCCGGCACGCGCCAGTCAGCCGGGAACTCGACGTCCAGGGTCTTCTCTTCGTCCTTGGTCATGCCGACCAGGCCCTGCTCGATGGTCTCGAACATCATGCCCTGGCCGAGCACGATGCTGCCCTTCTCGGTGCCTTCCGCCGGCAGGCGCTCGTCACCGGCCTGCGACCAGGTTTCCAGTGCGACCAGGTCGCCGTCCTGTGCGGCACGGGTGACCGGCGACCAGCTGCGACGCTGGGTCTGCAGGTTCTCGATCATCTGGTCGATGTCGGCATCGGTGATCTCGGCGGTGTGGCGCACGACGGTCAGCTTGCTGACGTCGATATCACCGAAGTCCGGCACCACTTCGACGGTGGCCACGAAGGAGAACTCGCCCTCGTCACCCTTGTCGATGCGCGGGCTGCCGACGATGCGCAGGTCGTGCTCGCGCACGGCGGCGTCGAAGGTTTCGCGCAGCAGGCCGTCAAGTGCCTCGCCACGGACCTGCGCGCCGAAGCGCTGCTCGATCACCTTGGCCGGCACTTTGCCCGGGCGGAAACCCTTGATGCGGGTGGTGCGGGCGATTTCGCCCAGGCGGCCGTTGATGTGGCTCTGCAGACGGTCTTCCGGCAGCGAGAAGCTCAGGCGGCGTTCCAGGTTGCCGATGGTTTCGATCGAAGCTTGCATGTTGACTCCTGCCACCGGTGGCGCCCTGGCCCCCGGCTCGATGATGGATGAAACGGTTGTAAGGACACGACGTCGTTGACGCGCCTGCTTGCCGCAGCCCTTTAGTTTCGCCCAATTCGGGCGGCGCCGCCAGCATGGCGGGGCGCAGGGGTTGACGCGGAATGCCCGACTGGGCGGGGGGACGGGCCGGCCTGGTGCGAAAGGGGGGACTCGAACCCCCACGCCTTGCGGCACTGGAACCTAAATCCAGGGCGTCTACCAATTCCGCCACTTTCGCGTGGCCGGCTCAGGTGTTCATTGTTGCAGGCGGGGGCGGAAAGCGGAAGGCTTCCACAAAACTGAATACGCCACTTGATAGAGAAAGCGGCCCGGGCGGAGGGTGCCGACCCGGGCCACCGGATCAATGCGCGGGCTGCACCTGCCCCGACGCCGCACCATCGCTGCCTACCGCAGCATCGCGCTTGCGGGCCTCAAGCGTCGCGCCGTCTTCAGAGCGCTTCATTTCAACAGCATCCGCAGGCACCCCCTCCCCCGTCGCTTGGGCCGGACGCATTGCCATCGCCGTGTCGACCGGCTGCGCGGGGACATGCTCGACATCCGCAGCGCGCTCCACCGTCTGCGCGTGATCCGGCGCAGCCCCGGCAGTGGTGGCGTCGTCCGCCCTGCAACCTGACAGCACGATCACCGCCAGGCCGGACAGCATCAGACCCACAGCTCTGTTAATGGCCATCAAAGCATTCCTCATACATGCGCCTTCGACGCGGAACACCTATTGGGAGCGATGCCGATGGCAACCGGTGAGAAGCAGCTCACAGCATTGAACATGCCGATGACGCATTCGCCGCTGATTTCAGCCGTGCTTCAGTAGATCCGCGCCATGTGTGGATTGCGCGCTTCGTACAGCCTTCATCCACGCAGGGTGCGGACCTACCAATGCTGTCGAAGGCAAGAAAAAAGCCACTTGGCGGACCAAGTGGCTTTCGTCTGGTGGGCTGTCAAGGATTCGAACCTTGGGGACGCGGCTGCGCATTCGCGCTACCGCCCCACGCGCTGCTGCGCACCGCGCGGGCCCCTCTCACCAACACCCACATCCCCCCGGCTTCGCCGCGCCCCCTTGACTCAAGGGGGCTATCCTCCAGCCGGCTCCACGCCAGCGGAGACATAAAGAAAAAAGCCACTTGGCGGACCAAGTGGCTTTCGTCTGGTGGGCTGTCAAGGATTCGAACCTTGGACCTATTGATTAAGAGTCAACTGCTCTACCAACTGAGCTAACAGCCCGAAATCGGGGGGCGAATTATGACCCGATCCGCGAGGGCGTTGCAAGCACTTTCTTCAACCTGGTTGAAACAAGCACTGCAACCAGCGATCCATCGCGAAGGGTTACATCTGAAGAAAAAAGCCACCGGGCGGACCCGATGGCTTCTGTCTTGGTGGGCTGTCAAGGATTCGAACCTTGGACCTATTGATTAAGAGTCAACTGCTCTACCAACTGAGCTAACAGCCCCTGAAACTCAGGCGCACATTGTAGCGTGCACTCTGTTTATTGCAATACCGTTTCGGCGTTGCCGATGCGGTTGAATCAGTGGGGTGGCTGAGGGGATTCGAACCCCCGACCACCGGAATCACAATCCGGTACTCTAACCAACTGAGCTACAGCCACCACTGAAACTTTCGCTTCACCGTCGATACTGCCGACGTTGCCGCTTGATACGTTGCCCGAGGACTGTCACCGAAGTTCCGGTCCGCCGAAGCGAGTCCGACATTCTGGTGGAGTCGCCAGGCTTTTGCAAGCACTTCTTCACATCCGCCAGCTGCGTTCCGGTGCCGCACCAATGGCGCGCCCGACAGGAATCGAACCTGTAACCGCCGGCTTAGAAGGCCGGTGCTCTATCCAGTTGAGCTACGGGCGCCCGAACCGGAACGGCGTCCAATCCGACGTGACGTGGATTGGTCGGGGTAGAGGGATTCGAACCCCCGACATCCTGCTCCCAAAGCAGGCGCGCTACCAGACTGCGCTATACCCCGGTGTTGCAATCCCCTCGGGCCTGGACCCGGGGAGCTGACCATTGTGGCCAAGCGTCGTGCGAACTGTCAACGCGCAATCCCCGCCCTACCCCGCGATGACCACCAATTACGCAGCCATCGGCTATGCTCGCAGCCAGCGGCCGGATGGCCGAATCGCCCCCTTTTCGCACGGAGACCTCGCATGCGCAGCGGCAACCCGGCTCTTTCCGAGTCGACCTTCCTCGATCTGGCCAGTGGCTCGGTGGTGACCAGCCCCGACCAGGCCATGACCATCAACGGCACCGTCAACAAGACCGGCCTCCTGCTGCTGTTGACCGTACTGACCGCCGCCTTCGCCTGGAACCAGAGCGTGGACGACTACGGCCAGGTGATGGCCGGCGCCAAGCTGTACGCCATGGGCGGCGCGATCGGCGGCCTGGTGCTGGCCCTGATCACCATCTTCAAGAAGGAGTGGTCACCGGTCACCGCGCCGATGTATGCGCTGGTGGAAGGCCTGTTCCTGGGTGCGATTTCCGCGCTGTTCGAACTGCGCTTCCCGGGCATCGTGTTCCAGGCGGTGCTGCTGACCTTCGGCACCTTGTTCGCATTGCTGATCGCCTACCGCAGCGGCGTGATCAAGGCCACCGAGAACTTCAAGCTCGGCGTGGTCGCTGCCACAGGCGGCATCGCCCTGCTGTACCTGGCTTCGTTCGTGTTGTCGTTCTTCAACATCCAGGTGCCGCTGATCCATTCCTCAAGCGGCTGGGGCATCGCCTTCAGCCTGTTCGTGGTAGTCGTGGCCGCGCTGAACCTGGTGCTGGATTTCGACTTCATCGAAACCGGCGCGGCCCAGCGCGCGCCGAAGTACATGGAATGGTATGGCGCATTCGGCCTGATGGTGACCCTGGTCTGGCTGTATGTGGAGTTCCTGCGCCTGCTGTCGAAGATCCAGCAGCGCTGATCCAGTCCATGCCGTAAACGACAAGGCCGCGGTCCGTCGGGATCGCGGCCTTTTTTTGTAGCGTCGAGCACGCTCGACTCCTCCGGAAACACGCCCATGGCAGACACCCTCCCTCGCCGCTTCCACAGCTATCGTCCGGCCGACGGCCATCGCCTGCCACATGATCCGTTCAACGCCATCATCGGCCCGCGCCCCATCGGCTGGATCTCCAGTCGTGACGCCGAAAGCAATGTGAATCTGGCGCCCTACAGCTTCTTCAACGCCTTCAACTACACCCCGCCGATCATTGGTTTCAGCAGCCAGGGGCGCAAGGATTCGCTGCGCAACATCGAAGCCACCGGCGAGTTCGTCTGGAACCTCGCCACATTCGATCTGGCCCAGGCAATGAACGAAAGCTGCCGCGCAGTCGCGCCCGAAGTGGACGAGTTCGCATTGGCGGGGCTGACACCACTGGCCTCGGAGCAGGTTGCACCGCCGCGCGTGGCGCAGAGCCCGGTAAGCATGGAGTGCCGCTGCACGCAGATCGTGCGTCTGCGTGATGCGGCCGGTAACGACACCAATGGCTGGCTGGTACTGGGAGAAGTGGTCGCCGTGCATATCGATACGCGGTTGCTCGTCGACGGCATCTACGACACTGCAGCGAGCGACACCATCCTGCGCGGCGGCGGACCGGCCGACTATTTCCGGATCACCGCCGACCACCGCTTCCGCATGCTGCGGCCCGCCTGAGCCCTCATCCCGCCGCCCCACGGGACAGCAGCAACGGCAACGACGAGGCCAGCATGGCAACGCCGGAGGCCGTCAGCAGCCCCAGCACGATCTGCCGGAAACGCGCTTCACTGATACCGACATACAGCTTCGCCCCCAGCAGCGTTGGCACCAGCATCGCCGGCGCGACGATGGCGAAGTACGGCAGCATCTGCCGGCTGACCATGCCGGTACCGACATAGGTCGCCATGGTCACCGCCAGCATCGCCAGGTTGAAGTTCTGGATGACCGCGCGCTGCTCGTCCTTGCCGAAGCCACGCAGCGTGCTCCACAGCGTCGGTACCGGTCCGGCAAAGCCGCCGATGCCACTGAGCACACCGCCGGCCATGCCGGCCAGCGCGTCGCCGAACCGGCCGCCAACGGTGACCGGTGGCAACGAACGCGCCATCAGCATCACCGGGCACCACAGCGCCAGGAATCCTCCCAGCAGCGCCTTGAACCAGACCATGTCCAGCAGTGGCAGCACCAGCACGCCAAGCGGAATGCCCGCCAGCCCGCCGAGCACGAACGGCAGCAGCAAACGCAGGTTGAAGCCACGGCGCACGGTGAACACCGCCAGCAACTGGCCGACCAGCGCGCCGAACACCGACAGCGTCGCCGCAAGCCGGGGATCCAGCCCCCACGCCCAGAACGACATCGCGACCATGCCGAACGCGAAACCCGACAGGCCCTGTACGAACCCCGCGACGATCGCACCCAGCGCGACCAGCAGATACACCGACTCCATCCCCACTCCCCACCGCTGCCGTGCGACTACCCTGCCGCACCCGACGCTGCAGCGTAATGCGCGGCCAGATGATCGACCAGCGCGCGCACCTTCGGTGCCAGCGCGCGCGCATGGGGATACAGCGCGAAATAGCAGCGCGTGCCACCGCCCCAGCTGGGCAGCACGCGGATCAACCGGCCGGCGCGCAGGTCTTCCTGCACCGTGAGCGCGGTGAACAGACTGATGCCCATGCCGGCCAGCACGGCCGCATACAGTGCCGGCGTGGCGTCCACGCGCAGTCGTTGACCGGCTTCCACGCTGACGATGGCAGCGCGCGGCCCGTGCAGCTGCCACGGCGTGATCGCAGCAACCGGGTTGAATGCCAACAACGTGTGGTTCTGCAGATCGGCAACCTGTCGAGGCAGTCCATGCCGGGCCAGGTAGGCTGGTGCCGCAACCAGGATGCGCGGGCAGCGCGCCAGTTCACGGGCGACCAGTTGGCTGTCAGGCAAAGACGGTGCGATGCGCAGGGCCAGATCGAAGCCACCGCCAACCACATCGACCAGCTGATCGTCGGCCGACAGTTCCAGTGCCACCTGCGGATAGCGCGCCAGGAAGCCAGGCAGCCAATGCGGCAACTCCTGGCTGGCGACCACCTGCGGCACGCTGACCCGCACGCGCCCGCTGGGCTGGGCCTGGCCGGCCCGCGCACGGTCATCGGCGGCCTCCAGCCGGTCAAGCAGCGCCACCGCCTCGCGGTAGTAGTCGCGCCCGGCCTCGGTCAGCGACAGCCGCCGGCTGTTGCGATCCAGCAGCCGCACCTGCAGGTGCTCTTCAAGTTGACGCAACTGCCGCGACATCGCCGAATGGGTGGTATCCAGCCGCTCGGCGGCGGCAGTGAAACTGCCTGCATCGACGATCGCGCGCAGGGCTCGCAGGGCGGCGAAATGATCCATCGGGAGGTGACTCCAGTCGGCGGGGCCCGCAGGCTGCGGACCCCGCCAGCTTATCAAGTGCCGTTGCCTGCCTTGCGCACCGGCAGGGCCAGGATCGCCGAGGTGGTCATGACCTCGCCAAAGGCATCCTCGATCTGCGCCAGCGACGCCTCATGCAATGCGCGATGGCCGATGGTCCCGCCATTGGCCAGATCCAGATCACGGCTGGCAGAGGCATCGGAGGCGACGATCACCCGATAGCCGCGCGGCGCTGCAGCGGCATCGCGCGCAGCACCGGCAACGCAGGCATGGGTCTGTAGGCCGGTGACGATCAGGGTGTCGATACCGGCGTCCTTCAGCGCCTTGTCGAGCACTGCCGCCGAGGTACCGGCGAACACGCTGACGTTGTCCTTCTGCACCACGGTCTCGCCCTTGCGCGGCTGCATGTCACGGTGGAAGGCGGCGTTGACGCTACCCTCTGCGAACAGCGGCGCGCCGGCCGGCAACACGTGCTGCACATGGATCACGCGGATGCCGTTGGCATCGGCGAAGTCGACCACGCGGCGCGTCTGCCGCAGTGCCGTCATGCCATCGGGAATGACCATGCGACCACCGGCGAAACCGGCTGCGGCGCTGGCGTCGAAATACTCGTTCTGGAAGTCGATCACCAGCACGGCCGTCTTCGCTGCGTCGAGCGAGGTGGCCGCCGGGGCGCCGACCATATGGCGGATGGTGGGGTGGACCGGCTCGGCGGCGACAACCGGGGCGGTGGCAGCCATGCCGATCAGGCCGGCCAGGCCGAAAGCAGTGAGGTTCATGGTCAAGCTCCTGTGCGAGGGAAAGTGGAAACAGGATGAGGAGCATTGAGTGCACGAACCAGCCGCCTTCAAGCACACAATCTGTGCGAAATATGCACAGATCGTTTCTGTGGAGGTGGCCAAACGCAGCGGGGCGCCCGAGGGCGCCCCGCTGTGGATGCAATCGGAGTCGAACCGCCGCTTACAGGCGGCTGGCGATCGCCTTGGCGAAGCCCATCGTGTTGCCGGTGCCGCCGAGGTCGCCGGTCAGCGAATCCTTGGCCTCCAGCGTGGCGACGATGGCCTTGCGCAGGCGCTCGGCATTTTCCGGCTGGCCGACATGGTCCAGCATCTGGGCCGCTGCCAGCAGCAGGGCGCACGGATTGGCCTTGCCCTGGCCGGCGATGTCCGGCGCGGTGCCGTGCACGGCTTCGAAGATCGCCGCGTTCTCACCGATGTTGGCACCCGGGGCCAGGCCCAGGCCACCAACCAGACCGGCACACAGGTCGGAAATGATGTCGCCGAACAGGTTGGTGGTGACGATGATGTCGAACTGTTCCGGACGCATCACCAGCTGCATGCAGGCGTTGTCGACGATCATTTCCTGGAACTCGATGTCCGGGTACTTGGCCGCCACTTCGCGCGCCACGGCCAGGAACAGGCCCGAGGTCGACTTGATGATGTTGGCCTTGTGCACGGCGGTGACCTTCTTGCGGCCGGTGCTGCGGGCCAGCTCGAAAGCGTAACGCACGATGCGCTCGGAACCCTTGCGGGTGATGCGGGTGCCGGAGAAGGCGGTCTCGCCGTCGGCCGACACTTCCTGGCCTTCAGCCAGATACGCACCTTCGGTGTTCTCACGAACGGTGATCAGGTCGACGTTTTCAAAACGCGACTTGGTGTTCGGGAAGGTGTGGGCCGGACGCACGTTGGCGTACAGATCGAAGTGACGGCGCAGGCTGACGTTGATCGAGGTGAAGCCGCCACCGACCGGCGTGGTCAGCGGGCTCTTCAGCGCGACCTTGTTGCGCGCGATCGATTCCAGGGTCACCGCCGGCATCAGATCGCCGTGCTTCTCCAGGGCCACCAGGCCGGCGTCGGCGTCTTCGTACTCCAGGCCAGTCTTGAGCTGGTCGAGCACGAACAGGGTGGCGTCCATGATTTCCGGGCCAATGCCGTCGCCGCGGATGACCGTAATTTTCTGCGTCATTGATCGATGTTCCGAACAGGGGGAAAAACGCCGTCCGGACGTGCCCGGAAACGCCGGCGCAAAGGAAGTTTCACCCGCAATTATGCCTGAGCCGGGGCCGAGGTCCCAAATAGACCATGGTCCCAGTCCCGGCTCAGGCAGAATTGCCCGCGCATTCCTCCTCTACCCCCGCCTGTCGGCGCGCCCCTGCAAACCGCTCTGCGGCTTGCCCGCGCATTCCACCTTATCCCCGCGCCTACCGGCGCGCCCCCTTGAACAACAAGGGGGCTCCTGGTCAGGGAGATCGCGGGGAAGGCCCCTGCGCGCGGGCGGTAGTGCCGGCCGCTGGCCGGCACCACCGGGAAGGGCGCAAGGTCCCGGTTCCCGGCGCTCGTCGGGCTCAGTGCTCGTGGGCTGCCGGGGCGGCGGCGCCACCTTCCAGCTGGTCGAGGAAGTCCACCGCGCGGCGCAGATGCGGGATCACGATCGAGCCGCCGACCACGAGGCCGACCGAGAAAGTCTCGAAGAACTCCTCGCGGGTAACGCCAGCGTCCTTGCACTGGGCCACGTGGTAGCTGATGCAGTCGTCGCAGCGCAGCACCATCGAGGCCACCAGGCCCAGCAGCTCCTTGGTCTTCACGTCCAGCGCGCCGGCCTGGTAGGTCTGCGTGTCCAGCGCGAAGAAGCGGCGCACCACCTGGTTCGGCTCGCCCAGGATGCGTTCATTCATGCGCTTGCGGAAATCGGTGAACTCGGCGATCCGGTCTTTGCTGCCGTCATCGGCCGCGCTCATGCCTGGCCCTGCCCGGCCAGCAGCGGCTCGAGCTTGCCTTCACGATGCAGGGCCATCATGTCGTCGTAGCCGCCGACATGGACGTCGCCCACGAAGATCTGCGGGACGCTGGTACGGCGGGTCTTGGCCATCATCTTCTCGCGCTCGACCGGGTCCAGGTCGATGCGGACCTCGGTCCATTGCTGGCCCTTGCTCTTGAGGAAGTTCTTGGCGGCCACGCAGTACGGGCAGACAGCGGTGGAATAGATGGTGATGGCGGGGGTAGCGCCGGCGGACTGGGCTGTCACGGGAAACTCCACGATGGATCGACGGTCCATATATGGTACCGGTGCGCTGGAATTTCCACGCCACGCCCGCAACACTGTGGATTGATTAACGAATGGTTGCCCCCTGCCCTGCCACGCTGGGCAGACCCTGCCCGAGGACCGACCGCTTGCGACCCCTGCTGCTCACCGCTGCCCTGACCCTGGCCCTGGCCGCCCCGCTGGCGCAGGCCCAGGAGAAGCTGCCGGACATCGGCTCCTCGGCGGGGGAACTGCTGACCCCGGCCCGCCAGGCCGAGTACGGCGCGATGATGCTGCGCGAGCTGCGCAACTACGGCTACCTGCTGGACGATCCGCTGGTCAACGACTGGCTGCAGACCATGGGCACCCGCCTCGGTTCCAACAGCGACCAGCCGCGCCAGCCCTACACGTTCTTCGTGATGAAGGACCGCCAGATCAATGCCTTCGCCACCCTCGGCGGCTATATCGGCGTCAATGCCGGCCTGGTATTGACCGCCGAGCGCGAGGACGAGGTAGCGGCGGTGCTGTCGCACGAAATCGCCCACGTCACCCAGCAGCACGTGTTGCGCGGGGTCGAACGCGCCCAGCGTGACCAGATCCCGATCCTGCTGGGCATGCTGGCGGCGGTGGTTGCCGCCCAGGCCAGCAACAGCTCCTCCTCGGGCAACGCCACCATGGCTGCGATCAGCTCGGGCATGGGCCTGATGCAGCAACGGCAGATCGACTACACCCGCTCCAATGAATCCGAGGCCGACCGGCTGGGCATCCGCACGCTGTCGCGCAGCGGCTACGACGTGGATGCGATGGCCGGCTTCTTCGAGCGCATGTCCTCGGCGATGCGCGGCAATGATGGCGGTTACAGCGTTCCTGACTTCCTGCGCACCCACCCGGTCAACACCACCCGCATCAGCGAGGCCAAGGCCCGCGCCGAACAGATGAAGAAGGACACGGTGCTGCTGACCACGCGCACGCCCAGCGGTGAGCGCAAGGAACGGGTAGACCCGGCCGACCCGACCCTGGGCGATCCGCTGCTGCGCGGCATCAACCCGCTGCTGCCCAGCAGCGTGCTGCGGGTTCCGATCGGCCAGCTCAGCCGCGGCGCCAGTGGCGATTTCAACTGGGCCCGTGAACGCCTGCGCGTACTCAGCGCCGACAGCCCGGCCGAACTGCAACGCGAGTACGCCGATCTTGCGCGGCGGCAGAAGGATGGCCTGGACGACGCCCAGCGTTATGGCCAGGCACTGGCCACGATGCGCGGCGGCCGCAGCGGCGCCAGCGAGGCCCGGCAGACGTTGACCGATCTGTTGAAGACCCATCCGGACAGCCTGTGGGTCGCCCTGGCCCTGGCCGAGGCCGAATCACGCACCGGCCAATCCACCCAGGCCAATGCGCGCTTCGAGCAGCTGCTGCACGAACACCCCAACAGCCGGCCGGTTGCCCTGACCTATGCCGAGATCCTGAACGAGCAGGGAGGCCAGGCCGCGGGCCAGCGCGCGCAGGCCATGCTGCGCCCGCTGCTGTCGCAAAGCGGTAACGATCCGGTCTTCCAGCAGCGCTACGCCCGCGCCAGTGAACTGGCCGGTGACAGTGTCCGCGCCAGCGAGGCCTATGCCGAGGCGGCGTTCCTGGGCGGACGCCCGGAACAGGCCCTGATGCAGCTGCAGGCACTCAAGCGCAACCCCGCCCTGGACTACGTCGGTCGGGCCCGGGTGGATGCGCGGATCGAGTCGATTACGCCCACCGTGCTCGAGCTGCGCCGGCAGGGTGTACAGGACCCGGATCTGGACCGCCGCTGAGTGCGGCATGACCGGCAGATGGCAGGAATGCCAGATGCCGGTCATGCAGTCACAAACATGTCATCAAACCGTAGTCTACTGGCACCACTCCAGTAACTGAGCCCTACGGTGCCCTCGTGCAGAAACGCATCCTGATCGTCGATGACGAGCCCGCGATCCGCGAAATGGTCGCCTTCGCCCTTCGCAAGGGCGATTACGAACCTGTCCACGCCGGTGACGCCCGCGAGGCCCAGACCGCCATCGCCGACCGCGTCCCCGACCTGATCCTGCTGGACTGGATGCTGCCCGGCACCAGCGGCCTGGACCTTGCCCGGCGCTGGCGCAAGGAAACCCTGACCCGCGAAGTGCCGATCATCATGCTGACCGCGCGCGGCGAAGAAAACGACCGCGTCGGTGGCCTCGAAGCCGGTGTCGACGATTACGTGGTCAAGCCGTTCTCGGCGCGCGAACTGCTGGCGCGTATCCGCGCGGTCATGCGCCGCGCCCGCGACGATGACGAGGACGGCAGCGTGGCGGTGGGCGCGATCCGCATCGACGGCGCCGCCCATCGCGTGTTCGCCAACGACCAGCCGGTGCCGATCGGCCCGACCGAATACCGCCTGCTGCACTTCTTCATGACCCACCCCGAGCGCGTGTATACCCGCGCGCAGTTGCTGGACCACGTGTGGGGCGGCAGCGTGTATGTGGAAGAACGCACCATCGACGTGCACATCCGCCGCCTGCGCAAGACGCTGGAACCGTTCAACGCCGAGAACATGGTGCAGACCGTGCGCGGCGCCGGTTACCGCTTCTCCACCGCAACCTGAGCCTCGTCGTGCCGGCGCCGTGCACCCCACAGTGCCGGCGTCGGCAACTCTGCTATAACTTCCGGTTCACCTGCGTGAACCGCCGCAACCCACGACGAGACCGCAATGCCCCGCCACATCCGCTCTGCCTGGTTGAAGACACTGGCCACCGTGGCCATCGTGTTGCTGTTGGCCGGTCTGGTCGGATGGTTCACTGGCCACCTGTGGCTGTGCATCGCGCTGGCGGCACTGGCGACGCTGGTCTGGCACTACTGGCGCCTGCGCCGCGTGCTGCGCCGGCTGACCGCGCGCCAGCGCTGGGATACTGCCGCCGAAGGCACCGGCGTCTGGAACGAGCTGGACCGCCTGCTGTACCGCAACCAGGTGGAGATGCGCGTGCGCAAGCGGCGCCTGCTGGACATGCTGCGCAGCTATCGCGCTGCAGCGGCCGCGCTGCCCGACGCCGTGGTGGTGCTGGACCGCAACAGCCAGCGCGTGCAGTGGTTCAACGAGGCAGCCACGGCCCTACTCGGCCTGCACCATCCCGGCGATCTGGGTGAAGCCCTGGTCGAACGCCTGCAGCCGATGCCGCTGGCCCATTGGCTGGCTGGTGGCCGCAATGCCGAACCGATCCTGGACGTGCCCTCGCCGGTCGATCCTGCGATCCGCCTGAACCTGCGCCTGATTCCCTATTCGTCCGACTACTGGCTGCTGATCGCCCGCGACGTCAGCAAGCTGCTGCGCCTGGAACAGGTGCGCCGCGATTTCGTGGCCAACGTTTCACACGAACTGCGCACCCCGCTCACCGTGGTCCACGGCTACCTGGACATGATGGACCCGGAGGATTTCCCGGGAACCGGACCGATGCTGGAAGAGATGCGCAAGCAGAGCCAGCGCATGGCCCAGCTGGTGGAAGACCTGTTGACCCTGTCGCGGCTGGAATCGCAGGAACACAGCGAGGCCGAGACGGTCGCCATGCAGCCCATGCTGGCCACGCTGCGCCGCGAAGCCGAAGCGCACAGCCAGGGCCGACACCAGATCAGCATCGATGACCTGGCTGGCGTGGACCTGCAGGGTTCGACCAAGGAACTGCACAGCGCGTTTTCCAACCTGGTCACCAACGCGGTGCGCTACACCCCGGCCGGTGGCCGCATCGCGGTGGAGTTCCGCCGCGAGGGCGACGGCGTGGTGCTGGCGGTACGTGACACCGGCTACGGTATTCCTGCCACCCACCTGCCGCGCCTGACCGAACGTTTCTACCGTGTCTCCAGCAGCCGCTCGCGCGAAAGCGGCGGCACCGGCCTGGGCTTGTCGATCGTCAAGCACATCCTCGGTCTGCATCACGCACGCCTGGAAATCGACAGTGAGGTCGGCAAAGGCTCGGTGTTCGCCTGCCATTTCGATGCCGACCACGTGCGACCGCGTGAATCCGCCCCCCTGACCTCCTTCGAAGAATGACGCCATGAGCAGCCTCGGATCCCTCCCCCTCCCCGTGAGCACGGACAGCGATCCGTTGCGCGACCCGGCGCTGTACATCAACCGCGAACTGTCGCAGCTGGATTTCAACTTCCGCGTGCTGGCCCAGGCGATGGACCCGCAGGTGCCGCTGCTGGAGCGCCTGCGCTTCATGTGCATCTCCTGCACCAACCTGGATGAATTCTTCGAGATCCGTGCCGCTGCGGTCCGTCATGCGCAGGAGTTCGGCCTGCCGCCGGCACCGGATGGCATGAGCCCGCAGGCAATCCTCAATGCCATCCACGAGCGCGCCGCCGAGCTGGTGGACCAGCAGTACCGCTGTTGGAACCAGACGCTGCGTCCGGCGCTGATGGAGGCCGGTATTGGTGTGCTCGGCCGCAACTCCTGGACCCACCGCCAGAAGCGCTGGCTGCGTGCCTACTTCCGCAACGAGATCATGCCGGTGCTGTCGCCGCTGGGCCTGGATCCGGTGCATCCGTTCCCGAAGATCCTCAACAAATCGCTGAACATCGTGGTGGTGCTGAAGGGCACCGATGCGTTCGGCCGCACCGGCCACCTGGCCATCGTGCGTGCGCCGCGTTCGCTGCCGCGGATCATCCAGCTGCCGGAAAAACTCGGCGGCCCGCAGAACTTCGTGTTCCTGTCCTCGGTGCTGTCCACCTTCGTGGACGAGTTGTTCCCGGGCCTGGAAGTGCTGGGCGCCTATCAGTTCCGTGTCACCCGCAACTCCGAGCTGGTGGTGGACGAGGAGGAAGTGGAAAACCTGGCGCTGGCCCTGCGCGACGAGCTGGTGGACCGTGGCTATCGTCCTGCGGTGCGCCTGGAAATCGCCCACGACATGCCGCGCGACATCGTCCGCACCCTGCTGCAGAACTTCGGCCTGACCGAGAACGCGGTGTACCGCATCGATGGACCGGTCAACCTCAACCGCATCATCCAGCTGTACGACCTGATCGCGCAGCCGGACCTGAAGTATCCGCCGATGACCCCGCGCACCCTGCGCGACAGCGACGGCATCTTCGAGACCACCGCACGCAAGGATCTGCTGCTGCACCACCCCTTCGACGCGTTCGCTGCAGTGCTGGACCTGATCCGCCAGGCCGCACTCGATCCGAACGTGCTGGCGATCAAGCAGACCCTGTACCGCACCGGCAAGGATTCGCTGATCGTCGATGCACTGATCCAGGCGGCACGCGCCGGTAAGGACGTGACCGTGGTGGTCGAGCTGCGCGCGCGGTTCGATGAAGAAGCCAACCTGGGCCTGGCCGATCGGCTGCAGGAAGCCGGTGTGCAGGTGGTGTACGGCGTGGTCGGCTACAAGACCCACGCCAAGATGCTGCTGATCGTGCGCCGCGAGGGGCGCAAGCTGCGCCGCTATGTGCACCTTGGCACGGGCAACTACCACAGCGGTACCGCACGCGCCTACACCGACCTGAGCCTGATCACCGCCGACGCCGACATCGGCAACGACGTGCACCTGCTGTTCCAGCAGTTGTCCGGGCTGGCGTCGAAGATGAAGCTCAAGCGCCTGCTGCAGTCGCCCTTCACGTTGCACACTGGGATCCTGGCGAGGATCGAGCGCGAGACGCGCATCGCCGCGGCCGGGCGACCGGCGCGGATCATCGCCAAGATGAACGCCCTCAACGAAGCGCAGGTGATCCGTGCGCTGTACGCCGCCTCGCAGGCGGGGGTGCAGATCGACCTGATCATCCGTGGCGCCTGCACCCTGCGCCCGGGCGTACCGGGCGTGTCGGACAACATCCGCGTGCGCTCGATCGTCGGCCGTTTCCTGGAACACAGCCGGGTCTACTGGTTCGGCAACGACGGCGCACCGGAGCTGTACTGCGCCAGCGCCGACTGGCTGGAACGCAACCTGCTGCGCCGGGTGGAAACCTGCTTCCCGATCCTCGACCCGGCGCTGGCCAAGCGGGTTTACCGCGAGGTGCTGCAGAACTACCTGGACGACAACCTCAACGCCTGGGAGCTGGATGCCGAGGGCATCTACCACAAGCGTGCCCCGGCCCACGACGAAGCCCCGCATTCGGCGCAGATGGCGTTGATGCAGGGACTTTGATCCGGTAGGTGCCGACCTTGGTCGGCACGTTTGGTTTCATCCACGCATGGCGTGGATCTACCGTGTCGACCAAGGTCGACACCTACCAACAGCCGCGTGAACCTGTCGAAGGTCGACACATGCAGGGTCTTTGATCCGGTAGATGCTGACCTTGGTCGGCACGTTTGGTTTCATCCACGCATGGCGTGGATCTACTGTGTCGACCAAGGTCGACACCTACCAAGAGTGGGCAATGCCATTCCGACAGATCGCGGAGATCTGTCGAAGGCGGGGTGGGTCCGGTTGCGGGGGTGTGAGCCGCATGGATGCGGCGCCCAAGCCTCCATGGACGGATTCACGGCGTCCCCCGCAACCGGACCCACCCCGCCCTCCCACGGATACCCCGCTTTTGACGTTGACGTTGATTCGGCGGGTGCAGGGCGCAGCCCTGCCGCACTCCCCCCACAAAATGTGAAGCCCGCGCGGTGACGAGTTCACCGCCCCTTCGGCTAACATTCGCCCATGCCGCATACCACCACGACTCCGCCCGCATTGCAGGATGGCGACCTGCTGGCCGCCATCGACCTTGGCTCCAATAGCTTCCACATGGTCATCGCGCGTTACACGCTTGGCCAGCTGCGGGTGATCGACCGCCTGCGCGAGACCGTGCGCATGGCCGATGGCCTGGATGGCAAGGGCGGACTCTCCGCCGCAGCCCGACAGCGCGCGCTGGAATGCCTGGCCCGGTTCGGCCAACGCATCCGCAACGTCCCACCGCATCGCGTGCGTGCGCTGGCCACCAACACGGTCCGTCAGCTGCGTTCGCCGCAGGCCTTCCTGATGCCGGCCGAGACCGCGCTCGGGCATGCCATCGAAGTGGTCAGTGGCCGCGAAGAGGCGCGCCTGATCTATCTCGGCGTGGCCCATGCGCAACCGCCCAAGCCCGACCAGCACCGTCTGGTGATCGACATCGGTGGCGGCTCGACCGAGTTCATCATCGGCAAGGGCATGCAGACCCTGGAGCGCGAGAGCCTGCAGGCCGGGTGCATCGCCAGCACCCGTCGCTTTTTTCCGGGCGGCAAACTCAGCAAGAAGCGCTGGAAGGACGCGCTGGCCGAGATCGGCCGGGAGTTCCAGCCCTTCGCCAGCAAATACCGCGCGCTGGGCTGGCAGGAAGCACTGGGCTCGTCCGGCACCCACAAGGCCATCAGCGAAATCTGCGCGACGATGAAGCTGAGCAAGGGTGCGATCACGGCCGAGGCACTGCCCCAGCTCCGCGATGAGCTGCTGAAGGCCAAGAAGATCGACGACATCGTGCTGCCTGGCCTGTCCAGCGATCGCCGGCCGATCATCGCTGGCGGCATCCTTGTGCTGGAGGCCGCCTTCCAGGCGTTGGGCCTGGAGAAGCTGCTGGTCAGCAAGGCTGCAATGCGCGAAGGCATCCTCTATGACATTCTCGGCCGTGCCGGCGACAACGACCCGCGCGATGAATCGGTGGCCGCCCTCACCCATCGCTATGGTATCGATACGGTGCAGGCCGGTCGCGTGCAGGACACCGCACTGTCGTTGCTGGAGCAGGTGCAGGAACGCTGGAAGCTGGACGCCGATGACGCACGCATGCTCGGCTGGGCCGCGCGCCTGCATGAACTGGGGTTGATGATCGCCCACAGCGGTTACCACGTGCATGGCAGCTACGTGCTGGAAAACTCGGACATCGCCGGCTTCTCGCGGCAGGAACAGCAGATGCTGGCGACGCTGGTGCGTAATCACCGCCGCGGCATCAGCAAGACTGCCTTCGATGCCATTCCCGAACGCCTGCTGCTGACGGCACGACGCCTGGTTGCCTTGTTGCGCCTGGCGGTACTGCTCAACCGCGCGCATGAAGACGCACCGCTGCCGGCACTGGAACTGACCGCCGACGACGGCCGCCTGTCGCTGATCGTGCCGCAGGCCTTCATTGATGCACGCCCGTTGCTGCGCGCCGACCTGATCGGCGAGACCGAAGGCATCGCCGGGCTGGGCATCCAGTTCCGTCCGTTCGTGGTCTGAGCAGGGCGCCGGGACGCCGTCCGATCGCTGGCCGGCGCCCGATTACATTTCGTTACAGTCCGCGCAATCGACCGCCAATTCCTGCTGCAACGCAGCAGCTGGCGGTGGCCGTGCCTGCCGCGTCTTCACGTAAACCCCTGCTTTTGTTCACATTTCGTGAAACCACGTGATTTGTAGCGACACAAACCGACACACGCTCTTTACAGGGCATTAACCAACGAGACTACTATCGGGTCATCGGCTCGGTCCTGGACCTGCCGATTCCTTCGACGCCCGTTTTGGCGTCCGTTGCACGACCCGAGAGAGAGAGAGCTCGTCATGACTTCACGCACCACCGCACTGGGGCAGGCCATCCGCTACGCCCTGGCAACCACTGCGACGCTGGCTGCGCTGCCCGCGTTCGCCCAGAGCAGCAGCACCGCCTCGCCGACCAACCTGGACCGCATCGAGATCACCGGTTCACGCATCCGCCAGGTGGACGTTGAAACGTCGCAGCCGGTACTGGCGCTGACCCGCGCCGACATCGAGCGCCAGGGTTTCAGCTCGGTGTCGGACATCCTGCAGAACGTGACCGCGATGGGCAGCCCGACCATCAGCCGCGCCAACGTACTGTCGGCCGGTGAGGATGCTGGTGGTACCTACGTGAACATGCGCAACCTGGGCACCCAGCGCACGCTGGTGCTGGTCAACGGCAAGCGCCTGGGCATCAGCACCTCGGGCTACCAGGACGTGTCGACCCTGCCCGTGTCTGCGGTCGAACGCATCGAAGTGCTGAAGGACGGCGCCTCGGCCATCTACGGCTCCGACGCGATGGCCGGCGTGATCAACATCATCACCCGCACCAACGTCAACGGCGTCACCGCCAATGTCTACCACGGCCAGTACAGCGAGGGCGACGGCGCCCGGGATCGCGTCGACGTGGTTGCCGGCTGGTCCAACGACCGCTTCTCGGCCACCTTCGCTGCCGAACACTCGGAAGAAAAAGCCGTGTGGGCACGTGACCGTGGCTTCAGCCGATACGGCAACACCGACCGCCACCCGACCGATGGCTGGACCACCAACAGCCAGTGGGGCCAGTTCTACGGCGTGAAGGGCGGCCCGGGCTGCACCAAGGCAGCCGGTTGCGACTACGCGCTCAACCGCGGCAGCGACCCGACCAACCCGGCGAACTACCACTTCACCGACCCGACCGCGTTCACCGGTGACGTCAGCAACACCAATGAACAGATGCACCTGAGCTACCCGATCAAGCGTGATTCGCTGTACTTCTCGGGCACGGCCAACATCACCGACAACGTCCGCTTCAAGGCCGAGCTGGGCTACAACAAGCGCTCATCGACCCGCGTCACCGCCGGCTATCCGTTCGACACCGCCACCGCCAAGATCAAGGGCATGTCGGCCGACAGCTACTTCAACCCGTTCGGCAACCAGCATGGTTACGCCAAGCCCACCGATGTGAGCTGGAACCGCCGCCTGTGGGAAGTGCCGCGCACCAGCACCAGCGAGCTGAAGACCTACCGCGCCGTGGCCGCGTTCGAGGGTTCGTTCGATATCGGTGAGCGCTACTTCGATTGGGAAGTGGGCTACCAATACAACAAGAACGAACTGCGCCAGAGCACCTTCGGCAACCTGCACAAGGGGCGCGTCGAACAGGCTACCGGCAAGTCCTACCTGAACCCGGCAACGGGCAAGGTCGAGTGCGGTGCGCCGGGCGCGCCGATCGCCAACTGCATGCCGTGGAATCCGCTGGTTCCTTATGGCGTGGAAAGCCCGTATGGCATGACCAACAACCAAGCCCTGCAGGACTGGCTGTTCCCGCCGGAGAACGCGACCGGCCGCACGACCTCGAAGAACGCCTTCGCCACCATCAGTGGCAGCCTGTTCACCCTGCCGGCCGGCGACCTGGGCTTCGCCTTCGGCGTCGAAAACCGCGAGGAAACCGGCAAGTTCGTACCGGACCCGCTGGCGCAGACCGGTGCCACCACCAACCTGGCCGCTGGCCCGACCGGTGGCTCGTACAAGGTGCAGGAAGCCTACCTGGAGTTGAACGTGCCGGTGCTGGCCGACCTGCCGGGTGCGCGTGAGCTGAGCTTGAACGCGGCGACCCGCTTCTCGGACTACAACACCTTCGGCAATACGCTCAACAGCAAGTTCGGCTTCAAGTGGAAGCCGATCGACCAGCTACTGGTGCGTGGTACCTGGGCCCAGGGCTTCCGCGCTCCGACCATTTCCGATCTGTACGGCGGTGGTTCGGAAACCTTCGCCAACTTCTCCGACCCGTGTGACAGCAAGTACGGCTCGGCCCGCAGCAGCGCCGAAGTGCGCGCCAGATGTGCACGCGACATCGCCGACGTTGCCAACTTCCGCCAGCTGGACAACCGCAACCAGCCGACCGAAGGTTCCGTCGCAGCTACGCCGACGCCGTTCACCTCCGGCTCGAACCCGGACCTGAAGCCGGAAACCTCGACCAGCCGCACCTTGGGCGTGGTCTGGAGCCCGACCTTCATCAGCAACTTCAACGTTTCGCTGGACTGGTGGAAGATCCGCATCGATGACACCATCGTCGACGACAGCCCGAACCAGATCCTGATCGACTGCTATGAGCAGGGCCTGGCCGACCGTTGCGCGCGCTTCACCCGCAACGCGACCACCGGCATCGTCACCGGCCTGAAGTTCGGCAACCGCAATGCCGGCTTCATGGAAACGGAAGGCTACGACATGGACCTGACGTACCGCCTGGATACCGACTACGGCAAGCTGAGCACCTCGTGGTCGACCACCTACGTGGCCAAGGACGTCTTCCGCTCGTCCAACGACAGCACGATCGTGCCGACCGTCAACAACGGCATCGCCACCAACACCGGCATCGGCTTCCGCGTGCGTTCGAACCTGACCGTGGGCTGGGATCTGGAGAACTTCGGCGTCAGCTGGACCGCGCGCTACTATTCCAGCGTCAAGGAACAGTGCGTCAACCCGGGCAAGTACGCCGATGAGTGCTCGGACCTGAACGTTGCAGCTCCCTGGTACAAGGGCACGCGCAACTACAACGAACGTGGTTCGGTCACCTTCCACGACGTCCAGTTCCGCTACAACCTGCCGTGGGATGCCACCGTTTCGGTCGGCGCCAACAACGTGTTCGACAAGCAGGGCCCGGTCATGTACACCAAGCCGCGCTCGGTCTTCTCCTACTACGGCGGCTATGACATCGGTCGTTTCATCTACATGAAGTACACCCAGCGCTTCTGATCCACGCGCTGGCGCAACACCATGACCACGGCCCTTCGGGGCCGTGGTTTTTTTGTGCCTGCGCAGGTTGTCGCCATCCACATCGGTCTTGACGCTTCCAATCCGGCACGTGGGCCCGGGCAAGCCCTCAGCCGGAACACCACATGACCGAGCAATCGATTGATTCGATTCCGCTTTGTGCAAAAGCGTCATCACCGATCCGGGCGCTTTCGTCGCTTTCCTCTACTCCTCTCTGCGGGCCTTCACTAGGTTTGAACGTCCACCGCCCGCGGTGGAACTGGCGCAGCCCTGCTTGGCCGCGCACCGATGAATTGGAAGAGAGAGAGACCCATGACCATCCGTATTCCCGAACTTGGGTTGGCGATCCGTCGAGCGCTTGCGGTGACAGCCACCACTGCGTTGGCCGTTCCCGCATTCGCCCAGCATTCCGTTGAAGCCACCACCCTGGACCGCATCGAGATCACTGGCTCGCGCATCCGCCAGGTCGATCTGGAAACCGCACAGCCTGTGCTGACCATCAGCCGCGCTGACATCGAGCGGCAAGGCTTCAATTCCGTCGCCGACATCCTGCAGAACCTCACCGCAACCGGCAGCCCGGCACTGAGCCGCGCCAGCCCGCTCAGCGCTGGCGAAACCGCCGGTGGCAGTTACGTGGACATGCGCGGACTGGGTGCGCAGCGCACGCTGGTGCTGATCAATGGCAAACGCCTGGGCATGACAACCAGTGGTTACCAGGACGTCTCCAGCATTCCTGCCGCTGCCGTGGAGCGCATGGAAGTACTGAAGGATGGCGCATCGGCCATCTACGGTTCCGACGCCATGGCCGGCGTGATCAACATCATCACCCGCCGCAACGTCGAGGGCGTGACCGCCAGCGTCTACCATGGCCAGTTCAGCGAAGGCGACGGCGCCCGCACCCAGTACGACGTGGTTGGCGGCTGGTCGAATGAACGCGCCTCGATCAGCCTCGCCGCCGAGCATGTCGAAGAAAAGGGCGTGTGGGCGAGGGACCGGGACTTCAGTGCCTACACCTATACCGATCGTCATCCGGACGATGGTTGGACCACGGTCGGCCAGTGGGGCCGCATCACCGGCTTCAAGGGCCCGGGCTGCAGCAACAGCCGTGGCTGCAGCTATTCGCTCGACCGTGGCAGCCAGCCGGGGGGGCCGGACAGCTTCCATCTCAGCGACAACACGCCGTTCACCGGTGATGTCAGCAACAGCAACGAGCAGATGCACCTGCAGACACCGATCAGGCGCGACTCGATCTTCGTTGACGCGCGCGTGGATCTGAACGACCAGGTCCGCTTCAACACTCAGCTGGCCTACAACCAACGCACCACCAGGCGCCAGGTCGCCGGCTACCCGTTCCAGTCCGGCGCAGCCGGCATCACGCCGATGTCCGTCGACAGTTGGTTCAATCCGTTCGGCAGCCATCACGGCTACGAAACGCCCAGCGACGTGCACTGGAACCGCCGCACGTGGGAGATTCCGCGCGTCAGTACCAGCGAACTGACCTCCTGGCAGGGCGTGGCTGCGTTCGAGGGCAGCTTCGCGTTCGGCGGTCGCGATTTCGACTGGGAAGCCGGCTACCAGTACAACCGCAGCGAACTGACCCAACGCGCCACCGGCAACCTGCACAAGCAACGCGTCGCCGATGCCACCGGGCCGTCCTTCTACAATCCGGCCACCGGCAAGGTCGAGTGCGGTACACCGGAGGCGCCGATCAGCGGGTGCAGGCCCTGGAACCCGCTGGTGCCCTATGGCCAGGATGATCCCTATGGTCTGACCGGCAACCCGGAACTGCAGGACTGGTTGTTCCCTGAGGAACTCACCCGCGGCCGTACCACTACCCGCAACCTGTTCGCCAACCTCAGCGGCAGTCTCGCCACCCTGCCTGCAGGTGAGCTGGGCTTCGCAGTGGGTGCGGAGAGCCGCCGCGAGGATGGCCGCTTCATCCCCGATGCGCTGGCACAGACCGGTGCCACCACCAATCTGGCCGCAGGCCCCACCGGCGGTGGCTACCGTGTAGACGAGGCTTATCTGGAGCTGAGCGTGCCGGTGCTGCGCGACCTGGCCGGTGCGCGTGAGCTGAGCCTGAGCGCCGCTACCCGATACTCGGACTACACCACCTTCGGCGGCACCCTCAACAGCAAGTTCGGCTTCACCTGGAAGCCGATCCACCAGCTGCTGGTCCGCGGCACGTGGGCCCAGGGCTTCCGCGCACCGACCATCTCCAATCTGTATGGCGGTGGTTCTGAAACCTTCACCACCGGCTTCCGTGATCCCTGCGACACCGTCTACGGTGCTGCGGCGAGCAGTCCGGAAGTGCGTGCACGCTGCGCCGCCGACATCGCCAATGCCGACAGCTACCGCCAGCTCGGCCAGGGCAACGAGCCGATCACCGGCAGCAGTGGACAGACACCCCTCCCCTTCACCAACGGCTCCAATCCGGATCTGGAACCGGAGACCTCGACCAGCCGCACACTGGGCCTGGTCTGGAGCCCGACGTTTGCCGAAGGACTTCACATCGCACTGGACTGGTGGAAGATCCGCATCGAGAACACCATCGTCGCAGACCATCCCAACAACATCCTCCGCGACTGCTACGAGTTGGGCATCGCAGAACGTTGTGGCAGTTTCACCCGTGACCCGGAACTGGGTATCGTCGACAAGCTCAGTTACGGCAACCGCAACAGTGGTTTCCGCCAGGCAGAAGGCTATGACCTGGAGATCGGCCACAAGGTCGAAACCCGCTGGGGCACGCTGCGCGCCGATTGGAGGACAACCTATGTGGTTGCCGCCGAGGAACGGACCACCAACGAGGCGGATGTGCCGCCGATTCCCAGCAATGGCATCGCCACCAACGGAGGTATCGGCTTCCGGGTCCGCTCCAACGCATCGCTGGGCTGGGAGCAGGGCAACCTGGGCCTCACCTGGAGCCTGCGTTACTTCTCCGCCGTCAAGGAACGCTGCCTGGACGCAAGCGGCCATCCGGACGAATGTTCCGATCCGGACCAGCGCGCGCCCTGGTACAGCGGCAGCCGCGATTACAACCGACGCGGCTCGGTCACGTTCCATGATGTACAGGCGCGCTACAACCTGCCATGGAACGCCACCGTTTCGATCGGCGCCAACAATGTGTTCGCCCGCCAGGGACCGATCCTGTACAGCCAGCCCAGTTCCAACTTCTCCTACTACGGCGGCTTCGACATCGGTCGCTTCGTCTACATGAAGTACCAGCAGCGCTTCTGATCCACACGCTGGCGCAACGCCACGACCACGGCCCTTCGGGGCCGTGGTTTTTTTGTGCCCCTGAACTACGCAGACATCGCCTTGCCTGGCCGTCATCGCGCTGTCGCAAAGCGGTCATGTCGGCTACATCGCCAGGCCTGAGCATGCGTAAAACCGGAGGCCCGCCATGCGCTATGCCATCGTCACCGAAACCTACCCGCCGGAGATCAACGGCGTCGCACTGACCGTGCAGGGCCTGGAGCAGGGATTGCGCGCCGCCGGCCACGAGGTCGACCTGATCCGTCCACGACAGGTCAGCGAAGCACTGGATGCGGCGCCGGATACCCTGCTGGTACCGGGCGCGGCCTTGCCGCGCTACCCCGGCCTGCGCTTCGGCCTGCCGGCACCGATCCGGCTGGGCCGGCACTGGCGGCAGCAGCGCCCGGATGCGGTCTACGTGGCGACCGAGGGCCCACTGGGCTGGTCGGCGCTGCGCACCGCACGGCGCCTCGGCATTCCGGTGGCTACCGGATTCCACACCCGCTTCGACGAATACCTGCCCGACTATGGCGTGGCGTGGCTGCAGTCGGCGGCAATGCGCTGGATGCGCCGCTTCCACAACCAGGCCGACGCGACCCTGGTGCCCACCCGCGAACTGCAGGAATTCCTGACCGAGCAGGGTTTCGAGCGTGTGCGCCTGCTCGCGCGAGCGGTCGACAGCCAGCAGTTCGACCCGTCGCGCCGCGACCCGGCACTGCGCGAGGAATGGGGTATCGATGGCACGGGCCTGGCGGCGATCTACGTTGGCCGCATTGCCGCCGAAAAGAACCTCGGCCTGGCGGTGAAGGCCTTCCGCAAGCTGCAGCAGGTGCGCCCGAAAGCACGCTTCATCTGGGTCGGCGATGGCCCGGCGCGCGAGAAGCTGGCGCATGAGAATCCCGATTTCATCTTCTGCGGCATCCAGCGCGGCGATGCCCTCGCCCGCCATTTCGCCAGCGGCGATCTGTTCCTCTTCCCCAGCCGCAGCGAGACATTCGGCAACGTGACTCTGGAAAGCATGGCAAGCGGTCTGGCCACGGTCGCTTTCGACTACGGCGCGGCCCGCGAGTACCTGCGCAACGGCGAGAACGGTGCGGCAGTGGATGACGACGAGCAGTTCGTGCAGGCAGCAGTACAACTGGCTGCCGATGACGCCCTGCGCCGCGAACTGGGTGGCAACGCGGCACGGGCGATGAAGCGGCTGCACCCACAGCAGGTGGTGGCGGAGTTCGAGAGCCTGTTGGCGGAACTGGCCAGCGCGCGGAGGAGCGGACATGCGCACCACGCCGCTTGAACTGCTGGCCGGCCGCGAAGCACGGTTGTGCCGCCGTGCCAACCACTACTGCCGACGTCGCCGCGTGCGGCGCGTCTTTTCGATCATCAGCCGGCTCGGCGATGGCGTGTTCTGGTACGTGTTGATGGGCGCACTGGTACTCATTGATGGCTTCGACGGCCTGCGCGCATCGGTGCACATGGCCGCCACCGGGCTGGCCGCGCTGCTGCTGTACAAGGGGCTGAAGCGCTGGACCCGGCGACCACGGCCGTACGCGGCCGACCTGCGTATCCGTGCCTGGGTGGCGCCGCTGGATGAGTTCAGTTTCCCGTCCGGCCATACCCTGCACGCGGTGTCGTTCACCATCGTCGCGCTGGCCTACTACCCCTGGCTGGCACCGCTGCTGGTGCCGTTCACCTTCGGCGTGGGCCTGTCACGCGTAGTACTGGGCCTGCACTACCCGAGTGACGTTCTGGCCGCCACCGGCATCGCGGCACTGCTGGCCTCGGCCAGCCTGGCTTGGCTGCCGTTGCCGGTGTGATGCACAGCGACTGCGCAGGGCCCTGCGCTACCGGCAAAGCGATGCCCTAGAATATCCGCATGACCACGCTGTTCATCTCCGATCTGCATCTGGACCCCAGCCGTCCGGCCATCACCGACCTGTTCCTGCGCTTCCTGCGCGAGGAGGCCCCCGGCGCCGACGCGCTGTACATCCTTGGCGATCTGTTCGAAGCCTGGATCGGTGATGACACGCCCTCGGCCGCAGCCGATTCGGTGGCCGATGCACTGAAGGCACTGTCCGACAGCGGCGTGCCGGTCTTCTTCATCCGCGGCAATCGAGACTTCCTGCTGGGCGAAGACTATGCCCGCCGCGCCGGCCTGCGCATCCTGCCGGACCCGTGCATGATCGAGCTGTACGGTCGCCCGGTGCTGCTGCAGCACGGCGACCTGCTGTGCACCGATGACATTCCCTACCAGCAGTTCCGCGCCCAGACCCGCGATCCTGTCTTCCAGGCGCAGTTCCTGTCGCAGCCGCTGGAAGCGCGCATCGCCTTCGCGCAGAAAGCACGCGATGCCAGCCAGGCACGCCAGTCGGAAATGAAACAGGGCGACCGTGCGCAGTTTGAAACCGTCACCGACGTCGCCCCGGGCGAAGTGGAAGCCACGTACGTGCGCCACGGTGTGGACACGATGATCCATGGCCACACCCATCGCCCGGCGATCCACACCCTGCAGGCCGGCGGACGCAGCTGCACCCGCATCGTGCTGGGGGACTGGTACGAACAGGGCTCGGTGCTGCGCGTGGATGCCAACGGCTGGACCCTGGATACGCTCAGCCGCGACTGATGGATCGCAGGGTGCCAACCAAGGTTGGCATCTACCAGAGCAGGTGCACCCGCCCGGGTAGACGCCGACCCTGGTCGGCGCTTGGCCTCAGCGGAAGGCCGCGATGGTGGCCTTGGTATTGACCAGCACGCGCTGGTTGTCGGCACTGCTGGCGATGCCCATCGGCACGCCGTTGTAGCTGATGTTCGGATTGGACCAGTAGTTCAGCCGCGGGCAGCCGGCCGAGCAGTCGTAGGCCATGATCGTGCGCCAGCGCGACCCGCTGGCCGGCTCATAACGATAGCCATGGCCATAGGCATACGGTGACGTGCTCGGATCACTGGCGATATCGTGACGCGCGCTCTGCAGATGGCCGATTTCATGGGCGAAGGAGTAGTAGCCGGTGGCGCAATCCCAGTACACCGCAGCAAACGCGGTCGATGCAGTGGAACCGATGCCCGATGCCAGCCCGCAATAGCTGGTGTTGTTGATCAGCAGTACGCCTACGTCGGCAGCGGTGTTGTTGCGGCTGTTGTGGATGCTGTCCATGTAGCCGTCGCTGGTGCCACGGAAGCGCGACAGGTCGGTGGTGAAATTGCCGGACTCGGTGTAGCTGGTGGTTTCATAGCCGGCCAGCTGCAGGGTCAGGCCCACGTTGCTGTTGGTGTAGCCCCGGTTGGATTCGGCAACGGCCAACTGCACCAGCGACTGCATGTTGCCACCATAGGCAGCTACTGCAGCGTTGGTTGCCACCACCAGCACGCGGATGGTCGCCGGACTGCCCGGCGAGGCCTGCGCGGTGCCGAGGCGATCATTGGCCGGCATGGCGATCTTCGGCAACTGGTTGTAGTCGGCCGGATGGTCGGCCGGCATCCGCGATTCATCCACCTCGACCAGCACGTGGCGATTGCCCAGCGGGCGCAGTCGATACAGTTTGCCGTCCTTGCGGATCGAGCCGGTGAGGGTATTGCCCGAGCGCACCAAAATCAGCGAATTGCCCGGATCGTCCTGGCCATTGGACGTGGCCGCCTGCAGGCGATCGGACGGCGCGCGCAACTGGCCGTACCAGATGCTGCCACCATCGGGCAGCGCTTCGACTTTGCTGCGAACGGCCTGCACCTTCTGCCCGAGCAGCTCGAATTCCAGCTGCGGCTGCGCGATGGCGGCAGCATCGACACGCACTTCCTGTACGGCGGCGGTGGACGGGGTGGCCAGCAATCGCCCCAGTGCCGGCTCGCTGGTGGCCGATGCACGGCTGAGCACGGTGACCGGCTCGAACAGCGGCGTCGCGTGGGCGGCCGCCGCTACCGACAATCCCAACAACAGACCACCTGTCGCTCTACCTATCGATCTGGACATCATCTTGTCGCTCCTTGGAGTGAAGTAGACAGCGTTGATGCAGCACGGCCCGGAGTGCCGGGTTCGGCCATCAGGCCTGCGCAGGGCGTGTGAATTCAATAGACAAGAGGAATGGAAATCGCGATCTGTGATCGACCGCATCTGCGTTCAGTCAGGTCAAAAGCATCAGTACACTTCGCCAACACGCGGCTTTCGCGCTACCGTGACGTGGCCACGACAGGGGATGCACATGGCGCCAGCGCAGCACAGCGGTGAAACAAGGGCTGACCCGGGCCTGCTGCGGATCGGCCTGTTCTTCGACGGCACCCGCAACAACGCGCACAACCTGGCGCAGGGCCACCGGCAGACGCCGCGACCGCGCCCCGCCCTGCTCCGCGCCGATGATGATTCGACCTACCAGAGCCGGTTGACCAGCAGCTACGACAACGGTGCCACCAACGTCGCGCGCCTGCATCAGTTGTATCCGGACAGCCGGCGCACGCCCGGCAGCGTACCTTCGCTGGCGATCTATGTTGAAGGCGTCGGCACCCGCGATGATGCAGAGGACGACCTGATCGGTCTGGCTTTCGGGATTGGCGCCAGCGGCGTGCAGGCGAAGGTGCAGCGTGCATTGCAGGTGCTGCTGCCGGCGGCATTGTCGGCTCTTGCGTCGCAGTGGCGCGCGCCCCTGCACAGCGTGCAGCTGGATCTGTTCGGCTACTCGCGTGGCGCGGCCTCCGCGCGCGATGTGGCCAACCACCTGCGCGGGTGGGATGCCACGCGCTGGCGGCAGCTGCTGCTGCAGGCGGGGCTTCCGTGCAGCACCGACTTCGCCCTGCCGCGTCCGACGCTGCGCTTCATCGGCCTGTTCGATACGGTGGTCGCCGTCAACGGCGGCCGCGCCGACGAGCACCCCCGCATCGCGCTGCCCGCGGGCATCGCCGAGGCTGTGTTGCAGCTCAGCGCGCGCGATGAGCATCGCCAGCACTATGCGTTGACCACGGTGGCACCGACCCATCCCGAAATCGCACTGCCCGGTGTGCACGCCAACATCGGAGGTGGCTACGACCAGGTGGAGGAAGGGCCCAAGCTGCTCAGCCGGCCGCGACGGCAGCAGCTGCGCCGGCCCGGCGTGGAGGACTACCAGACGCCGCCACTGGCCCTGCTGCAGGCGACGACCGCCTACGCGGAAGCACAGGCCGACGCCGAACGCTGGCGGCAGCAGCTGGGGTTGAACCCGAAGGAAGTGTGGGTTGATGTCTGGCACCAGTGGCAGCAGCAGCGACGCGCGGGCAGCCGCAGCGTGCTGATGTCGCCGGTGCTGTATGTCACCGCTGCAGTGGTGCTGCACCGGCGCATCGATTGGCGCTATCAGCTGGTTTCGCTGCAGGTGATGCAGAAGCATGCCATCGATGCCGGCGTGACCTGGACCGCCGACGCCGCCGAAGTGGCGGGTTGGGAGTTGCCCGGCGCGCTGCAGCCGATCGCGCGCCGCCTGATCGCCGGCCAGCCACTGACCCCGACGCAGGAAGCGTTGCTGCGTCGCCGCTACCTGATGCAGTCCGCACACTGGAATTTCGACGCGTTGGGCGATACCGCCCTGACCTACACCGCCGACGCCGGTGTCAGCGAGTTGCCGTATCGCCCCGGGCCGGGGTTGTTCTACATCAACCGGCCAACGGTGGATGGCAGGCGCGTGGTGTTGCCGAACGCGTGAACTGCATCCACGCATGGCGTGGATCTACTGAAAGCGCGCATGGCGTGGATCTACTGGGGTGGCGGGTGGACCTCATCCACCGGGGCACCGGCCTTGCAGTAGATCCACGCCATGCGTGGATGATGGATCAACCGACGCCGGTCAACCCGCCTGTTCGATCAAATTGGCCAGCTCGTCGCCATCGAACCCGGCCAGCAGGCGGGCCTCGAGATTGAACGGCCCGTGCAGATAGCCACCAGCATATTCAACCAGCAATTCCTTGAAACGTGCACGTGGCTCGACGCCGGCGCGCTCGCAGTACCAGCGGAACCAGCGCGAACCGGCAGCAACGTGTGCAACCTCCTCGCGCAGGATCACTTCCAGCACATCGGCGGTTTCACCGTCACCGACATTGCGCAGCTTGTCGATCATGCCCGGGGTCACGTCCAGCCCGCGCGCTTCCAGCACGCGCGGCACCAGCGCCATGCGTGCCAGACCATCGTGTGCGGTCTTCTCGCACATTTCCCACAGGCCGTTATGCGCAGGGAAATCGGCGTACTCATGGCCGTGTGCCAGCAGGCGCTCGCGCAGCAGCATGAAGTGCCGCGATTCGTCGTCGGCGCAGCTCACCCAGTCGGCATGGAATGCAGCCGGCAGACCGCGAAAGCGGTACACCGCGTCCCAAGCCAGGTCGATCGCATTGAGCTCGATATGGGCAATGGCATGGATGAACGCCGCGCGCCCCTCCACCCCGCCCAGGCCGCGCCGGGGCACTTCGCGCGGATGCACCATCAGCAGCTGCGGCGGTCGGCCCGGCATGCGGATCGGTTCGGCGTCCGGCGCATCCGCCGGCACCTTCAGCCGGCCGGCGCGGAACGCACTGGCGTAGGCCTGGGTCAGTGCGACCTTGCGCAGGGGATCGGCTTCGGCCAGGCACTGCTGCGCGGCGCGCAGCAGATTGCCGCCGACGTCAGGCACGTCGATCACCGCCTGGACCTCAGGCGCGGCGCTTGTGCTTGGCGTCGTCCGAACGCAGCTGCTGGATGCGCTCGAAGTACCCCGGCTCGATGCCCGTCGGGTAATGGCCGTTGAAGCACGAGGAATCGAAGTTGCGCAGCGCCGGATTGCCTTCGCTCACCGCCGCTTCCATGTCTTCGATGTCCTGGTAGATCAGCCAGTCGCAGCCCAGGTGCGCTTCGATTTCCTCGATGCTGCGGTTGTGCGCGACCAGTTCTTCAGCGGCCGGCATGTCGATGCCGTAGATGTTCGGGTAACGCACCGGCGGCGCGGCGCTGGCCAGGTAGACCTTGCGTGCGCCGGCGTCACGCGCCATCTGCACGATCTGCTGGCTGGTGGTGCCGCGCACGATCGAGTCGTCCACCAGCAGCACCACGCGGTTGCGGAACTCCAGGTGGATCGGGTTGAGCTTGCGGCGCACCGATTTCACCCGTTCGCCCTGGCCCGGCATGATGAACGTGCGGCCGATGTAACGGTTCTTGATGAAGCCTTCGCGGTACTTCACCCCGAGCACGTTGGAGATCTCCAGCGCGGCATCGCGCGAGGTGTCCGGGATCGGGATGATGGTGTCGATGTCGTGGTCCGGGCGCAGGCGCAGGATCTTCTCGCCCAGCTTGATGCCCATGCGCATGCGCGCCTTGTGCACCGACACGTTGTCGATCATCGAATCGGGGCGTGCGAAGTACACGTACTCGAAGATGCACGGGGTGTGTTCGGCCGGCTCGGCGCAGATTTCCGAGAACAGCTCACCGCGCGCGGTGATCACCAGCGCTTCGCCCGGCTGCACGTCACGCACGCGCTGGAAGCCCAGCACGTCCAGCGCGGCCGACTCGGAGGCCACGATGTATTCGTCACCCTCGGCGTGGCTGCGCTTGCCCAGCACCAGCGGGCGGATGCCATGCGGATCGCGGAAAGCGACCAGGCCCAGGCCCAGCACCACGCTGACCACCGCATAGCCGCCCTTGCAGCGGCGGTGCACACCGGCCACCGCGCGGATGGCGGCTTCCGGGCTGAGCTGGCGCTGCTGTTCCAGTTCATAGGCGAACACGTTCAACAGCACTTCGCTGTCCGAATCGGTATTGACGTTGCGGCGATCCTGCTCGAACACCTGCTGGCGCAGGTCCTCGGTGTTGATCAGGTTGCCGTTGTGGGCCAGCGCGATGCCGTACGGCGAATTGACGTAGAACGGCTGTGCCTCGTCCATGCCTTCCGAACCGGCGGTCGGGTAGCGCACATGGGCGATGCCGACGCTGCCTTCCAGGGTGGACATGGTGCGTGCATCGAAGACATCGCGGACCAGGCCGGTGGCCTTCTGTACCCGCAGGCGGCTGCCGTTGACGGTGGCGATGCCCGCCGCGTCCTGGCCGCGATGCTGGAGGACGGTCAAGCCGTCATACAACTGCCCGGCGACGTTCTGGTTGCCGACGATTCCGACGATGCCACACATGATGCGAGGTCTCCGCTGGGCTGTGCCCAGTTACAAGGAAGGTGGCCGTACCTGGCCAGAGTTGTCGCCGCGTCTGCGGTCGACATTGGCCGGGTCGTCCGGCTCGATGCTGCCCGGTAGTGCTGGGGCGTCCGGGCGCACTTCGGCCGGATCGTATGCCTCGCCCTGTTCCGCCTTCGCAGGCCGCAGCCATCCGCTGCCCGCCACTATCTGACCGAGTACGCCATTATCGCCTGTCGCCCCCGGCTTGCCCACTCCGGCGCCGGCGCTCTTGCCCAGCTCCATCAACGCAGATGGGGACAGCGCGTCCATCGGCAAGGCCTTGGGCAGCAGGTCGGTGCCCGGCACCTGCCACTGCGGCAGCTTGCTGTTCATCCAGGCCACCGCCGGGTTCAGCACCGGGCGCAGCGCCGAGCCGCGCCAGGACGGTTCGGCGGTAAGTGGGGTGAAGCCGGCCAGCAACAGCAGCACGGCCGCGATCAGCCCGCCACGCACGGCACCGAGGACCCCGCCCAGCAGGCGGTCCAGGCTGCCCAGCATGTTGCGGTGGACGATGGCCTTGATGACCATGCCGATCACGGCGACCACGACCATCACGCCGATGCCGACGCTGAGGTAGCCACCGATGAAATGCTCGCCGCCGGGCGCGGCCGGTGCCGCCCACCAGCGTGCGGCGTCACTGCCGAAGGCGAAGGCCGCCCAGGCGGCCACCAGCCACGATACGGTGCCGATGACGATGCCGACGAAGCCGCGCAGCAACCCGAGCAGGGTGGAGGCGGCGATCACGATCAGCAGCACCACGTCGATCATGGCGCCCCGCTCCTTCGGCGGCGCTGGCAACGGGGCTGCGTACAGGTCATGGGTGCGGTCGTACCATGCCGGCCACGCCGACTTTGGCGGCGACCTGCGCCTTCAACTGTTCAGCATCGGCGCGGTTGGCCACCGGCCCGACACGGACCCGGTGCAGGCTGCCCTTCTCGGTGCGCACCTGCTCGACGAAGGCGCTGAAGCCTGCCGCGCGCACCTTGTCGCGCAGGGCGTTGGCATCGTTGGCCTGGCCGAATGCGCCGAGCTGTACGGCAAAACCCACTCCGCTGGCGGCCGGTGCGGCCGGCGCGCTCGGCGGCGTGGCCGGCTTGCTGGCGGTCGCTTCCGGCTTGGGCTCGGGCTTCGGTTCCGGCTTGGCCACCGGCTTGGCCGGCTCCGGCTTGGCGGCCGGCGTACTCGGCGGCAGGCTTTCACTGCGCACCGGGTTGCCGGTCGCCGACGGCGTAGCCGCCGCGACGGGCGTGCTGGCGCTCGGAGCGGGCGCCGGGGTGCTTGCCACCGGTGCGCTGGTCGAGGGCTTGGCATCGAGGGTGATGACTTCTGCCTTCACGTCGGCACGGACCTTCACCGCCTGCAGCCGGCCCGCTTCGGCCTGCGCACGATCGGCATACGGTCCTACCCGCACGCGCCAGGCCGGGCGACCGTTGATCGATGCAGTCTCGATGAAGCCCGGAAGCTGCGAGCGCTTCAGATAGGCGACCACCGCATCGGCATCAGCCTGGCTGCCGTAGGCGCCGAAGGTCACCGCGTAATTGCCGGCAGCGACCGCTGGCGAGGTGTCCACGGTCGGCGGTGCAGCCGGTGCGGCGGCCTCCTCGACGGGACGGGCCTGGCCGCTCTGCAACCCGGTGGCGCCACCGGCAGGCGCGACCAGCGGCAGTTCGCGGGTTTCGAACTGGCCATCGGCCGGCGCATCGGGCGCGGCGATCGGCACATTGGCCACACCGCTGTCCGGGGCCGGGCCCTTGACGAGCATCGGCAGGAAGATGACGGCCAAGGCCACCAGGACGATGGCACCAATCAGACGCTGTTTCAGGGGCGTATCCACGTAGGGCAGGCGGCAGGCTGGACGTTGCGGTCGATTATACGGGTGCGCGACCGGACGGCGTCGGTAATGGCTGAACGGCGGTCAGGCGTGGGCCTGCAGCCATTGCAGCGCAGCGGCGGCGGTATGGAAGGAGCCGAACACCAGTACCCGGTCGCCGCGCTCGGCACGGGCCAGAACCTTCGCCAGCGCCTGTTCAACCGTGTCGGCCAATGCCGCAGCAGCCGCAGCGGTATCGGCCAGGCGCGCCTGCAACTGCGCCGCGCTCTGCCCACGCGGACCATCCAGGCCGGCCAGGGTCCAGTCGCCCACTACCTCCTGCAGGGCCTGCACCACGCCCACCGCGTCCTTGTCCTGCAGCGCGGCGTACACCGCCAGGGTGCGCCCGGGGGTCGCCTCGGCCTTCAGCGCGCGCGCCAGCTGGCCGGCCGCCTGCGGGTTGTGGCCGACATCGACGCGGACCTGCACGCCATCGCGCTCGAACGCCTGCAGGCGCCCGGCGATGCGCGCTGCGGCCACGCCTGCGGCCCATGCCGCACGCGGCACCGGCTTGTCCAGCGCACGCAGCGCAGCAATCGCCGCACCGGCGTTGGCCAGCTGGATCGGCCCGGCCAGCGCCGGGGTCGGCAGCTCCAGGCGGGTGCCGACATCGCGCCAGCGCCAACGCTGCGCGTCGATTGGTTCATAGAAATAGTCGCTGCCACCGCGGATCGCATTGGCACCTACCAGGTAGGCGCGCGCCAGCACGCTCGACGGCGGATCGGTCTCGCCCAGGATCACCGGCTTCCAGCCGCGGATGATCCCCGCCTTCTCGGCACCGATGGCCTCGCGGTCCTCGCCCAGCCATTCGGCGTGATCGATGTCCACGGTGGTGATCACCGACACGTCGGCATCGACGATGTTGACCGCATCCAGGCGGCCGCCCAGGCCGACTTCCAGCACGGCCAGATCGAGATCGGCATCGGCGAACAACTGCAGCGCGGCCAGCGTTCCGTATTCGAAATAGGTCAGCGTTACATCACCGCGCGCGGCCTCGATCGTGTTGAACGCAGCGACCAGTGCGGCGTCATCGGCATCCTGGCCATCGATGCGCACGCGCTCGTTGTAGCGCAGCAGGTGCGGCGAGGTGTACGCACCGACCTTCCAGCCCGCAGCGCGCGCGATGGCCTCGATGAAGGCAACGGTGGACCCCTTGCCGTTGGTACCACCGACCACGATGGTGTGCCTGGCCGGCGAGCCCAGGCCCATCGCGGTGGCCACGGTGCGCACGCGCTCCAGTCCCATGTCGATCGTGGCCGGATGCTGGCGTTCAATGTAGTCCAGCCATTCGGCCAGAGTGGTCGGGGTGTTCTTCACGGCAAGGCTTCCAACAGGTGCAGGTGGTTCAGGGCAGAAGATTCAGAGTGCGCGGTGCTTGGCTTCACCGAAGAACGGCGTGTGGTGGGCGCAGTCGTTCAGGCGCACCACTTCCAGGCTGTCCAGATCGGCCCCTTCAAGCAGGTTGAGCGTGGTCGGTGCCTGGCGGAAGGTCCACAGCCGCGACAGCGGCAGGCCCAGCACCTTGCACAGGATCACCCGGTTGACCGCGTCATGAGCGACCACCAGCAGCGTGTCGTGTTCACCAAGACCTTCGGTGGCACGGGCCAGGCCGCGCCAGCTGCGCTCCAGCACCAGGCGCAGCGACTCGCCGCCCGGCATCAGCACGGTGTCCGGCTCATTGCGCCACGCCTGCAGGCGCGACGGATCTTTTTCGTTGATTTCGCTGGCCAGCAGACCTTCCCACTCACCGTGGGCGATCTCCTGCAGTTCCGGCTCGGTCAGCAGCATGTCGGCGCGTGCGGCGCCAAGGGCCAGCTGCGCGGTGCGCTGGGCGCGCGACAGCGGCGAGGCCACCGCACGGGTGATGTCCACCGACGCCAGGCGGGCGCCAAGCGCCTGCGCCTGGGCCTCACCGATGGGCGAAAGTGGGATGTCGATCTGGCCCTGATAGCGGCCTTCGGCGTTCCACGGCGTTTCGCCGTGACGGGCAAGCAGGATGCGCATGCGAACAAGGGGTCCTTGGGGGGAGGAGTTCCGGCGCAGTGTTCACATCCTGTGAAGTACGCGGAACAGGGATGATACCTGTTCGGCGGACCGGGCCGGACGGGGCATGAAAAAACCCCGCGACAGACGTCGCGGGGTTTCAGGAGTGCAGTAGATCCACGCCATGCGTGGATGCACCGCCCCGCAGTGTCTGCCGGGGTTGCCAGCCAGCGGCCGGCACGGCCTTACTTGGCCAGGTTCAGTTCCTTCAGCAGCTGCGGCGCCGGCGCCACTTCCTGCATGATCCACTGCATGTAGCGGCTGTCGACGGCGATCATGCGGGTCATCACCGGGTCGAACACCCAGTTGGAGCTGACCGATTCCCAGTTGCCGTCGAAGGCCAGACCCACCAGCTTGCCGTGCGCATCCAGCACCGGCGACCCGGAGTTGCCGCCGGTGATGTCCAGGTTGGACAGGAAGTTCACCGGCACCGAACCAATCCGCTTGTCTTCCAGGCCGCCATAACGCTTGGCCTTGACCGCATCCAGCAGCGCCTTCGGCGAGTCGAACGGATCTTCACCGGTTTCCTTCGCCGCCACACCTTCCAGGGTGGTGAACGGGGTGTACTTCACGCCGTCCTTGCCATAGCCCATGACGTTGCCGAAGGTGATGCGCAGCGACAGGTTGGCATCGGGGTAGACGAACTCGCCCTGGCTCTTCTTGTAGTCGGCCACGGCCTGCAGGTACAGCGGACGCGCAGTCAGCGATTCGCCTTCGCGGATCTTCTTCTTCTCTTCCTGCTTCAGCAGCGCCGGCATGACGGCCACCGCGTACTGGATGGCCGGATCATTGCTGGCTTCGAAGGCAGCGCGGTCGGCCTTGAACCACTTCAGGCGGTTGTCCAGGCTGCCCAGTCCGGTGCCACCCAGCTTGGTCACCAGCGACTTCACCGCAGTGGCATCGCTGCCGGCCAGCCACGTGTTCAACACTTCGTTGTCGCGCTGCGCGGCCGGCAGGGCCACGTACTGGTCGAGCCAGTAGGCCTGCAGCTGCTGGTCCATCTTCGCCACGTAGCGGCGATCCATCTGCTTCAGGCTGCCCTCGATGGTGGTCAGGTCGCGGTCCTGGTAACCCGCTTCGCGCTCGGCGTCGGGCTTGCTGCGCTCAATCGACAGGCGGTACAGGGTGATCGCCGCGCCCACCGCGGAGGTGTTGTTGAACTGGCCGACGAACAGGTCGCGCTCGCGCGTGGACTTGCTGGTATCCAGGTGCTGCAGCAGCTGCGCGTGCGCAGCCAGCGCCGGCTTGCCGGCAGCGCCCTGCTTCTTCAGCCAGGCCAGCACCGCCGCTTCTTCGGCCTGCTTCTGGCCGGCGGCATCGATGCGCTTGAAGCCTTCCAGCTGGCCCAGGTAGTTCTTGGCCACGTTGTTCATGCTGGCGGCGGTGGCGGCGTACTTCACCTTGACGTCAGCGTCGGCCTTGCCGGCGTCGGCGATCATCTTCAGCACCGCGTTGTAGTGGCGGGCGATGGTCGGGTAGGTGAAGCTGGCAGTCTCGTTGAACTCACCGGCCAGCGCGTAACGATTGGTGCGGCCCGGGTAGCCGGCCACCATCACGAAGTCGTCGGCGCCCAGCGGCGTATCGGCGAACTTCAGGAAGTGCTTGGGCTGGTACGGCACGTTGTCGGCCGAGAACGCCGCCGGCTTGCCGTCCTTGCCGACGTAGGCACGGTAGAAGGAGAAGTCACCGGTGTGGCGCGGCCACATCCAGTTGTCGACGTCGCCGCCGAACTTGCCGACGCTGCCCGGAGGTGCATAGACCAGGCGCACGTCCTTGATTTCCAGGTTGCGGAACAGGCGGTAGGTGTTGCCGCCGGAGAACGAATACAGGCGGCAGCGGAAGCCGGCATCGGCTTCACACGCGGCGACCTGGGCCTTGTCGAAGGCATCCAGCGCACGGCTGCGGGCCAGCGGGTCCTTGCCGGCGCCGGCGATGGCGGCCTTGGCCTGGGCGGTGACGTCGGTGATCTGGTCGAGCACGAACACGCGGGCATTCGGGCCAGCACTCAGTTCATCGCTGAGCCTGGGCGCGTTGAAGCCGTCCTTGATCAGGTTCTTCTGCGCGGTCGAGTTCAGCTGGATCGCGCCGTAGGCACAATGGTGGTTGGTGACCACCAGGCCCTGCGGGGAGACGAAGCTGGCGGTGCAGCCGCCCAGCGCGACCACCGCGCCCATCGGATCGCCGGTCAGGTTGGCCAGCTGTTCCGGGGACAGCTTGAGGCCGGCCTTCTGCAGCGGGCCGGCGATTTCCGGCAGCTGCTGCGGCACCCACATGCCTTCAGCGGCATGGGCGACCTGGACCAGCCCAAGGCTGGCGACGACGGAAAATGCAAGCAGGTTCGAGCGCATGGAGCGGCCCCTGGTAGTGGAACCTTCGATTGTAGCCCGCCGCCCTGCCCCGGCCCGAACCCCGGAAGTCATGGGCCCACCTCGCTCCACCGCGCGCAGGTCGGCCGCGCGCACGGGAACCGTCCAGAGGGGGCGTGGTCACCCTGGCCGGGACCGTTGGCGCCAAGGATGGCGCCATCGAGCACCATGGAGGGGCTTTTGCGTGTCCCGGCCAGGGTGACCACGCCCCCTCCCTCCGAATCAGGGAGGCGCTGGTGTCTGCAGTACGTTCGAAACGCCCGCCTGCGCACAGCTTTCGTTCCACCAATGCACCCGCAGCGCAACATGGGAAATCCGCGTGGCGCCCTATAATCCGCGCTTTCCCCCTGATGAGTTCCACCCCGATGGCGCAGCAAACGATGAAGGCCCTGGTCAAGCGCGAAGCGGCCAAGGGCATCTGGATGGAAGAGGTTCCGGTGCCTACCCCGGGCCCCAACCAGGTCCTGATCAAGCTGGAAAAGACCGCGATCTGCGGCACCGACCTGCACATCTACCTGTGGGACGAATGGAGCCAGCGCACGATCAAGCCGGGCCTGACCATCGGCCATGAGTTCGTCGGCCGCATCGCCGAGATCGGCCCGGGCGTGACCGGCTACGAGATCGGCCAGCGCGTGTCGGCCGAAGGCCACATCGTCTGCGGCCACTGCCGCAACTGCCGCGGCGGTCGTCCACACCTGTGCCCGAACACCGTCGGCATCGGCGTCAACGTCAACGGCGCGTTCGCCGAATACATGGTGATGCCGGCCAGCAACCTGTGGCCGATCCCCGACCAGATCCCGTCCGAATTGGCCGCCTTCTTCGACCCGTACGGCAATGCCGCGCACTGCGCGCTGGAATTCAACGTCATCGGCGAAGACGTGCTGATCACCGGCGCCGGCCCGATCGGCATCATCGCGGCGGGCATCTGCAAGCACATCGGTGCACGCAACGTGGTGGTGACCGACGTCAACGACTTCCGCCTGAAGCTGGCCGCCGACATGGGCGCCACCCGCGTGGTCAACGTCGCCAACACGTCGCTGAAGGACGTGATGAAGGAACTGCACATGGAGGGCTTCGACGTGGGCCTGGAAATGAGCGGCAACCCGCGCGCGTTCAACGACATGCTCGACTGCATGTACCACGGCGGCAAGATCGCCATGCTCGGCATCATGCCCAAGGGCGCCGGCTGCGACTGGGACAAGATCATCTTCAAGGGCCTGACCGTGCAGGGCATCTACGGCCGCAAGATGTACGAGACCTGGTACAAGATGACCCAGCTGGTGCTGTCCGGCTTCCCGCTCGGCAAGGTGATGACCCACCAGCTGCCGATCGACGATTTCCAGAAGGGCTTCGACCTGATGGAAGAAGGCAAGGCCGGCAAGGTCGTGCTGAGCTGGAATTGACCCTTCGGGTCAATTCCCCCGCAGGTTTCCTTATCCCCGCGCCGTCGGCGCGCCCCCTTGAACAACAAGGGGGCTCTCCCCCAGCCGGGGCGAGGCATGCTGCTGGAATTGAAAAAGGCGCCCATTGGGCGCCTTTTTCTTTGGTGTTGCCGGCCAGCGGCCGGCACTACCGTAACGCCTGCGGCGTTACTTTCCGACTGCCACGCTCAGCATCACCCGGCTGTGCGCCAGCTTGCCGGAGTTGTCGCGGCCATTGCCGTCGGTGCCGTAGTAGCCCAGGCCGACATTGAACAGGCCGAACTGGCGGGCGACGCCGACGTTCCAGTCGGTGTAGTCCTTGGCGATTCCGTCCTCGAAGGTGCTGCGACCGACGTTGGCGTTGAGCGTGAACTCCTTCGGCAGGCCCCAGCTGCCACCCAGGCCGAAGTACCAGCCATCGGTGCTGCTGTTCCACACATCGTTGCTGTAGGCCACCGTCAGCTTGTAGGTGTCGTCCAGCGTGGTGGTGGTGATCAGCTCGTTGTAGTTCTGGTGGCTGGACTTGAGGTAGGTGTAACGGTTCAACAGCACGTCGAAGTTGACGCGCTCGGTCACGTCCACGCCGTAGCCGATCAGGTAGTCGACCTCGGTCTTCGGATCGCCTGCGCCGAAGTCCACGCCCGAGCCCCAGACGCCGGCATACAGGCCAACCGGGCTGGTGTAGGTGAAGCCGGCCTGCAGGGTCGGATCCTCATCGGTCTGCGACACACCACGGAACAGGTAGTCCGAGACGGCGGTGACGTTCCAGCTGTACGGAGATTCGTTGTCCTGGGCGCTGGCGGCGAACGGCGCGAGGGTCAGGGCGGCGGCAATGGCGAGGCAGGCACGGGCGTGCTTCATGAGCGTCTCCGGTGGGGTCGGTGGCGTGGAAGGCGGGATCTGCAGCGGGCGCAGCAACCGGAGCCAGACAGCCTCGGTTCACGAATTTTTAACCCGTTTGCTATTGCGATGCAACATGTGCCGGCCATGGCGGTGCCCCCTACGCCCCGGTCCGCAGCCGTCGATGCCCGGTAGAATCAGTGGTTTCCCGTGCTGAGCCGAGCCCACGCCATGACCGACTCCTCCGCCCTGACCCGCCACTACGCTGAGGAACTGGACGCCATCCGCGCCCAGGGCCTGTTCAAGTCCGAGCGGATCATCACCAGCCCGCAGTCCGCCGAGATCACCCTGGAAGACGGCCGCAAGGTGCTGAACTTCTGTGCCAACAACTACCTTGGCCTGGCCGACCATCCTGACCTGATCCAGGCCGCGAAGGACGCGCTGGACAGCCATGGTTTCGGCATGGCATCGGTACGCTTCATCTGCGGCACCCAGGACCTGCACAAGCAGCTGGAGAAGCAGATCGCCGACTTCTTCGGCAAGCAGGACACGATCTTGTACGCGGCCTGCTTCGACGCCAACGGCGGCCTGTTCGAGCCGCTGCTCGGCGAGAATGACGCGATCATCTCCGATGCGTTGAACCATGCCTCGATCATCGACGGTGTGCGCCTGTGCAAGGCCAAGCGCTTCCGCTACGCCAACTGCGACATGGCCGACCTGGAGGCGCAGCTGCAGGCCGCTGATGCCGCCGGCTGCAGGACCAAGCTGATCACCACCGACGGCGTGTTCTCGATGGACGGTTTCATCGCGCCGTTGGACGAGATCACCGCGCTGGCGAAGAAGTACAACGCGCTGGTGCACATCGACGAATGCCATGCCACCGGCTTCCTCGGCGCGACGGGCCGCGGCTCGGCCGAGGTCAAGGGCGTGCTGGAGAAGATCGACATCATCACCGGCACCCTGGGCAAGGCCATGGGCGGCGCACTGGGTGGCTTCACCTGCGCCAGCGCCGAAGTGATCGAGCTGCTGCGCCAGCGTTCGCGCCCGTACCTGTTCTCCAACTCGCTGCCGCCGCACGTGGTCGCCGCCGGCATCAAGGCATTCGAAATGCTGGCCGCGGCCGATGACCTGCGCAGCACCCTGGCCGCGAACACCACCTACTTCCGCGAGAAGATGACCGCTGCCGGCTTCGACGTGAAGCCCGGCGTGCATCCGATCAGCCCGGTGATGTTGTACGACGCACCGCTGGCGCAGAAGTTCGCCGAGCGCCTGCTGGAAGAAGGCATCTACGCCATCGGCTTCTTCTTCCCGGTGGTACCCAAGGGCCAGGCGCGCATCCGCACCCAGATCAGCGCCGCGCACAGCCGCGAGCACCTGGACCGCGCGATCGATGCGTTCACCCGCATCGGCGTCGAGCTGGGCGTGATCAAGGGCTGATCACCGGCGGGGTCGGAGCGTGCCGACCAAGGTCGGCACCTACCGGAGTCTGATGACGTGCCGACCAAGGTCGGCACCCACCCGGCGCTACTTCTTCTTCTTCTTCTTGTCCTTGGGCTCGTCCTTGCTGGCGACCACCACCGGCTTGGCGGCAGCATCCTGCCCATTGCCCTTGGCCACGCGGATGCCATTGGCTTTCATCCAGGCATCGAACTGGTCGGCGGTCATCTTCTGGTCGCCGTTGCTCATCATGAAGCGATAGCTGCCGCGGCCATCCAGTTCCGGGGTCTTCACTTCAACCACCGGGGTCTCGGCCGGGCGATCGGCCTTGGCCGTTTTCTTGTGGCCGCCACAGGCCGTCAACATAACAATCGGCAACAACAGGCCGGCGCAGCGCAGGGTTTGCTTGAGGGTCGGGTGATACATGGGCAGGCTCCGTTCTGGACATTCGACAACCAGGCGCCCCCTGCGCCTGGAACGGTGGCCGGCAACCGCCGGCCGTGGGCATCACTCAGCCCGGTGCAGCGGCCCCCAGCCGCTGCTGGTCGCTGACCTCCAGCGCCCGCCACTGGCCCTTGCCGAGATCGCCGAGCGTGAGCTCTCCGATCGCGACCCGGACCAGGCGCAACACCTGCAGGTCGAAGGCCGCCAGCAGGCGACGGATATGGCGGTTGCGGCCCTCGTCGAGGACCACCTCCAGCCAGGCAGTCTTGTCGCCGCTGCGCAGCACGCGCACGGCCAGGGCGAGGAGGAACTCACCCTCGTCTTCGACACCGGCGCGCAGCGCGGCCAGGGTGCCGTCATCGGGCAGGTGATCCACCTGCACGTGGTAGGTCTTCTGCGGGCCGGTCTCCGGATCGGTCAGGCGCGCGGCCCACTGCGGATCGTTGCTGAACAGCAACAGGCCTTCACTGGCCTTGTCCAAGCGACCGACCGGCGCGACCCACGGCAGGCCGGCGCCATCGAAGCAGCGGTACACGGTGTCGCGACCACGCTCATCCTGCACGGTGGTAACCACCCCACGCGGCTTGTTGAGCATCAGGTACAGACGTTGCGGTGCGCCCATCGGCTGGCCGTCGACCTCGATCGGCGGCGCCGGGCTGGCAATCGGGAATTCCGGATCACGGACGATGCGCCCGGCGACGCGGACGCGGCCATCGGCGATCCAGCGCGCGGCCTCGCTGCGCGAGCACACACCGGCCTTGGACAGCACACGTGCCAGGCCATGGCGCACGCCAGCGGAAACCGCAGGGGGATTCGCACGCCCACGCGCAGCGTGGGAGCGGGCAGCGGGGGCAGCAGGTGGGCGGCGCGTGCGCAAGCCTCTGCTCCCCGCCGCGCTTACTTCTTGTCGACCGGCTTGGTCTCAGCCGGTACTTCGGCTGCGGCCGGGGTCACTGCCGGAACCGGGCGTGCCTTGACCACGCGTACGCCGCGCGCCTTCATCCAGGCATCGAACTCTTCGGCGGTCATGCGCTTGCCGTTCTGGCTCATGTCGAAGCGCCACGGCGTGTTGTCGAATTCGGTCTGCGGCTTGTAGGCAGCCGGATCATTCGGCTTCACCGCCGGCGCCCCCGGAATCGCCTTGGCGATGTTCTGGCAGCCATCGATGCGCAACCGCTGCAGCACCTGGTCCAGCGACTGCGACGGATCGTAGCTGCTGCCCAGCACGCCGCTGGCCATGCCCAACTGGCTGCTGCGGATATACAGCTCATCGGCCACCGGGGCGACGGCCGTGGCCGGCAACGGCAGCGGCGAAGCGCTGGTGTTGACCGAGCAATCGACCGCAGCGTGAGCAGCAGGAACCAGGGCCAGCGCCAGAACGGCAGCCGATGCAGAGCGCAGCATGAGGACATCCACGAAAGGAAGTGACGCGGCGAGTTTAGCAATGCCGCGTCATCTTTCAAGCGCCACTTTCAATGAATACGCCAACTCATTGGTTTCCTAGGCAAATTGCCGACAAACGGTCGCCACTGAAGCGCTGATTCATCATTCCGGACCGCACAAACAACAAGACCCGGCCGAAGCCGGGTCCTGCTGTGTCTTACTGGCAGAGCGTCAGAACTTAGTTCTGGACGTTCAGCTCGGTACGACGGTTCTTGGCGCGACCTTCCGGATTGTCCGAACCATCCGGGTTGGTGTTCGGCGCAATCGGACGGCTCTCGCCGTAGCCGATCGGACCGGCCAGACGGCCAGCGTCGACGCCGTTGGTGGTCAGGTAGTTGTACACCGCGGTGGCGCGGCGCTCCGACAGCTTCTGGTTGTAAGCGTCGGTACCCTTCGAATCGGTGTGACCGGCAACTTCAACGCGCAGATCCGGGTAACGCTTCAGGATCTCGGTGGCTTCGCTCAGGATGGCCACAGCGTCCGGACGCAGGTTCGACTTGTCGAAGTCGAAGTTCACGCCCTTCAGGTCGATCGAGACCGGCACCGGGCAACCGTCCGGACCGATGGTCTGACCCGGCTGCGAGTTCGGGCACTTGTCGTCGCAGTTGTTGACGCCGTCACCGTCGTCGTCCAGGTCGGCGCAGCTCGGGGCAACCGGAGCCGGAGCCGGAGCAGCAGCCACCGGGGCCGGGCCCAGCGGGATCACGACGCCGACCGAAGCCAGCACGTCGCCGAACCAGCTTTCGTCGCGCGCAGCGATGCTCTGGTCGTCGAAGTCAGCGCGGTAGGCCACTTCGGCGCGGACAGCAACGCGCTTGTCGAAGGTGGTCTGCAGGCCGACGCCGAGCTTGGCAGCCAGGTTGCCGTCCTTGCGGTCGGCCGGGCCGTTCGGGCCAGCGGCGTACTCTTCTTCAGACTTCTGGTAGCCCAGGCCGCCCACGATGTAGGGGTTCCAGCCGCGGCCTTCCTTGATGAAGTGGCGACGCAGATCGAACGACACGCCGTACTGCGACCAGTTCTGATCCTGGTTGGCGTCGAAGTTCGGGTTCTGGTAGTTCAGCTCACCATCCAGCGACCAGTTCGGGCTGATGAACTTGCCCAGACCCAGGGTCACGAACGGAGCGTCGTTGGTCAGACGGTCGTTATCCTGGAAGTTGAAGCCGGCCGAACCGGTCAGGTACCAGCGGTCATCGAACTCCTGCGCCGACGCAGCCTGGGCGAAAGCCAGACCGCCCAGCAGCGCGGCAGTAAGGATCTTCTTGTTCATTGAGTACAGCTCCTATTTCGGGGGTATGAAACCGGTAGAGGCATGGGCCAGCACTACTGCGTCGATGTTCAGACAGCCGATTCAGCACGCCACCGCCGCGAACATTATGCTCAGGCGGGTGAAGGCCATGTTAACAGTCCCGTAACATGTGAAGCGCTGCGCACGAGCGGCCACCGGTCCGACGTTGAAACCCTATACAGGATGATGAAAATCCGCAAGACCCACACACCACAAGGGTTTGGATGGGTTTAAGAGCCAGATGCGACAGTTTTGCCGCTGGTTATCGCAAAGCGGTTCAGCGCGCACCCATCGAGGTGAGGAACCTTATGATGCAGACAGGAACCGAGCTGGAGCCGCAATGAAAGCCGTCGCCCTGTGCCGTGAATCCGCCCCTGCCCTGCGCGACCTGGTGCTGCCACCGCCGTCGCCGCCGCGTGGCCGTGACCTGCTGATCCGTGTCGAAGCACTTTCCGTCAATCCCGTGGATGGGAAGCTGCGTGCAGGTACGTCAGCTGAGTCGCTGGATACCCCCCGCATTCTCGGCTGGGACGCGGCAGGCGTGGTCGAAGCCATGGGCGAGGAGGCCAGCCTGTTCGCCTCCGGTGACGAGGTCTACTACGCCGGAGACGTCACCCGCCCCGGCTGCAACGCGCAGTATCAGCTGGTGGATGAGCGACTGGTGGCGCGCAAACCGACCACCCTCGACTTCGCCGAAGCCGCCGCGTTGCCACTGACCACCCTGACCGCCTGGGAACTGCTGTTCCAGCGCATGCCCCTGCAGCTTGATGACCGCCGCCACGCGGGTCAGCGCCTGCTGGTGATCGGCGGTGCCGGCGGCGTCGGCTCGATGGCGATCCAGTTGGCCCATCACGCCGGATTCGAGGTCATTGCCACCGCCTCGCGTGACGCCTCGATCGACTGGTGCCGGCGGATGGGCGCCCAGCATGTCATCGACCATCGCCAGCGCCTGCTGCCGCAGCTGCAGGCGCTAGGCATCAACGAAGTGCAGGTGGCACTCAACCTGGCCGACACCGACCACTACTGGGACGAACTGGGCCAGCTGCTGGCACCACAGGGACATGTCGGCCTGATCGTCGAACCGCGCGGCCCGCTGCACATTGGCGATCCCTACAAGGCCAAGTGCATCGGCATCCATTGGGAATTCATGTTCGCCCGTGCGCGCTTTGCCACCGCCGACCGCATCGAGCAGCACCGCATCCTCAACCGCGCCGCCAGCATGATCGATGCAGGCCAGTTGCGCGGCACGCTGAGCGAGGTGCTGGGGCCGATCAATGCGGCCAACCTGGAAGCTGCCCACCAGCGCCTGGCCGGCGGCCGCACCATCGGCAAACTGGCGCTGGCCGGCTGGGACGACTGATTCACCGTTACGCGCCCCCGGTACGGCTCGACGCTGTGCCCGGCGCAGCCTGTGACGGTGGATTGGCCGGCATCTGTATCTATTGAATGGCCAGTTTCGAGGATAGGGTGGAAACAGATCCCCCTTTGCCCTGAGCCTGTCATGCCCACCGCCCTGCCCCTGCGCCTGCTGCAACTGATCATCGGCCTGTTCCTCTATGGCTTCGGCGCCTCGCTGATGATCCGCGCCGCCATCGGTGTCGCGCCGTGGGATGTGCTGTCGCAGGGCATCGCTGCGCAGACCCCGTTGTCGTTCGGCCTGGCCACCAACGTGATCGGCGCGCTGGTACTGCTGCTGTGGTGGCCGCTGCGGCAGAAGCCCGGCGTCGGCACCGTGCTCAACGTGATGTTGATCGGCCCCTCGGCCCAGTTCGGGCTTTGGCTGCTGCCCCCGGCCGTCGGCCTGGGCTGGCAGGTGGCGATGTTCTGCGCCGGCATGCTGCTGGTGGCGCTGGCCACCGGCCTGTACATCGGCGCAAAGCTGGGCCCTGGCCCGCGCGATGGCCTGATGACCGGGCTGCACGCACGCACCGGATGGCCGATCTGGAAGGTGCGGAGCCTGATCGAAGGCAGCGTGCTGCTGCTGGGCTGGTGGCTGGGCGGTGATGTCGGCGTCGGCACGCTCGCCTTCGCGCTGCTGATCGGGCCGCTGTGCGGGGTCACGCTTGGCTGGTTCGGGATCGGCCGAAGCCCGGCGGGTAGCGCCGGGCCACGCCCGGCGAGCGCGCAGCGCGGCCAGGGGTGATCGCGTCGCCGGGCATGGCCCGGCGCTACCGAGCGCGAGCCAGCCCTTGCCCCGGGCGCCGTTTCGCGGCACCCTTCGCGCTTCCGTACGCAAGCGTATCGACATGTCGCCAGCCAACGAAAGCGCCTACCCCCACCTGTTCGCCCCGCTGGACCTGGGCTTCACCCAGTTGCGCAACCGGGTGCTGATGGGTTCGATGCACACCGGCCTGGAAGACCGCGCGCGCGACTTCCCGCGCCTGGCCGCCTATTTCGCAGAGCGCGCCGAAGGCGGCGTTGGCCTGATCGTCACCGGCGGCTTCGCTCCCAACGTGGTCGGCTGGCTCAAGCCGTTCGGCGGCAAGCTGTCCTGGCCATGGGAAGTGCGCCCGCACCGGCAGCTGACCACCGCCGCGCACCAGCACGGCGCGAAGATCTGCCTGCAGCTGCTGCACGCCGGGCGCTATGCCTATCACCCGCTGTCGGTAGCGCCGTCGAAGCTGAAGGCGCCGATCAATCCGTTCACCCCGCGCGCCTTGTCGGCCAGCGGCGTCGAGCGGCACATCGCCGACTACGCACGCAGCGCGAAGCTGGCCCGCGAGGCCGGCTACGACGGCGTGGAAGTGATGGGCTCGGAGGGCTACCTCATCAACGAGTTCATCGCCCCGCGCACCAACAAGCGCAACGACCGCTGGGGCGGTGATGCCGGGCAGCGCATGCGCTTCGCGGTAGAGATCGTGCGTCGCATCCGCGAGGCCTGCGGTCCGGATTTCATCATCATCTACCGCCTGTCGCTGGTCGACCTGGTCGAAGACGGCAGCAACTGGGAAGAGATCGTGCAGCAAGCCCAGGCCATCGAAGCCGCGGGTGCGACGATCCTCAATTCCGGCATCGGCTGGCATGAAGCGCGCATTCCGACCATTGCCACGTCGGTACCGCGCGGTGCGTTCGCTGCGGTCACTGCCAAGCTCAAGCCACACGTGACGTTGCCGCTGGTGGCGACCAACCGCATCAACATGCCCGAGGTGGCCGAACGCATCCTCGCCGATGGCGGGGCCGACATGGTGTCGCTGGCACGCCCGCTGCTGGCCGATCCGCAGTGGCCGAACAAGGCCCGCGCCGGCCGTGCCGAGGCCATCAATACCTGCATCGCCTGCAACCAGGCCTGCCTGGACCAGGTGTTCGAGAACAAGCTGGCCAGTTGCCTGGTCAACCCGCGCGCTGCCCACGAGACCGAGCTGGTCTATACCCCGACCACCGCACCGAAGCGGGTGGCCGTGGTCGGCGCAGGGCCGGCCGGCCTGGCCTGCGCCACGGTCGCTGCCGAACGCGGCCACCACGTCACCCTGTTCGACGCCAGCGAGGAGATCGGTGGCCAGTTCAACGTGGCCAAGCGCATTCCCGGCAAGGAAGAATTCCACGAGACCCTGCGCTACTTCCGCCACAAGCTGGCCGAGACCGGCGTGCAGCTGCGCTTGGGCACCCGTGCCGACGCCGCCAGCCTGGCCGGTTTCGATGAGGTCGTGCTGGCCACCGGCATCGTGCCGCGCAAGGTCGACTTCCCCGGTGCCGACCACGCCAAGGTGGTGAACTACCTGGACGTGCTGCTGGGCCGGGTCGAGGTCGGTGCCAGCGCCGCCATCATCGGCGCCGGCGGCATCGGCTTCGATGTCGGCGAGTTCCTCGCCCATGACGGCCCTTCTCCATCGTTGGACCCGCAGCGCTGGATGGCCGAATGGGGCGTGGATGCCACCTTCGAGGCCCGCGGCGCACTGGCCCAGCCGGCCGTGGAAGCCTCGCCGCGCAGGCTGTGGCTGCTGCAGCGCAGCGCCGGCAAGCCCGGCGCGCGGCTGGGCAAGACCACCGGCTGGATCCATCGCGCCACGCTGAAGGCCAAGGGCGTGCGCATGCTGGGCGGGGTCGAGTACCTGGGCGTGGACGATGCGGGCCTGCGCATCCGCGTCGAGGGCAGCGAGCAGCTGCTGCCGGTCGACCACGTGGTGATCTGTGCCGGGCAGGAACCGCAGCGCGCGCTGCAGGCCGAACTACAGGCAGCCGGCATCGCTGCACAGCTGATCGGCGGTGCCGATGTGGCCGCCGAACTCGATGCAAAACGTGCCATCGATCAGGGCAGCCGGGTTGCCGCCGCGCTCTGATCAACACCTGAATGGGGGTCGGAATGTGATTTCCGTCACCGGCCCCCAAGCTGAATGTCAAGCCGGACGATTCAGGATGCGTTCGGCAATGCCCCCCTACCTTGCGCCATCTTTCCGCTCACCAGCCAGTTTCCGGTGAGCCGGTGCGGACCCCGCCGATCGATCCACGATCGTGTTCTTGGGGCCGCCCACGGGGCAGCCCCGATGGCCGCCTCCCCATGACGCCAAGTCGTACCCCGCCTCCAGCAGCCTGCGCTGCCGGAACCGTCAGGTGCGTCCCACACGGAGCAAGGAGTTATATGAAACTGGCCTGGATTCTCTGGCTGTCGCAGTTGCTGCCGCAGCCGGCCGCTGATTCATTGTGCTTGAGCACCACCGTCTACCTTGAAGCCCGCGACCAGACCCTGCGTGGCCAGCAGGCCGTGGCCGAGGTCGCCCTGCGTCGCCTCGACAGCGGCCTCTGGGGCGACTCGATGTGCCAGGTGGTGACCGCGCGCAAGCAGTTCGCCCCCACCATCGTCTCCCCCGGCACCCAGCTGGGCAACGATGCAGCCTGGAGTGAAGCGATGGACGTGGCCTTCGACGCCGAGCGCAACTGGGCGCTGCCGGCCGGCGAGCGCCGCGAGATCGTGCCCGGCGCCAGTCACTTCGCTGCGCTGGCGATTGCCAGCCCGAACTGGCGCAACGCCTACCAGGTGGCCACCATCGGCGATCACACCTTCTACAAGGTGCAGAACCTCAAGCCCCGGCAGTCGTAACGATCCGTTGCCAGCAGCAGCGTTGCTGCGCGCCGGTGGGCTCTGGGATAGTGGGTGTTTCCCGCCACACCCCGCCTGGAGTTCCCATGAAGCTGTACAGCAAGCCCGGTGCCTGTTCCACCGCCGACCACATCGCCCTGCAGTGGACCGGCCAGCCGTTCGAGGTCGAACTGCTGAACAAGGACACCCTGAAGGGTCCGGAATTCCTCAAGATCAATCCGGCTGGCGCCGTACCGGCGGTCGTCGATGGCGACTTCGTGCTGCTGCAGAACGCGGCGATCATGGGCTACATCGCCGACAGCTACCCGCAGGCCGGTCTCAGCGGCGATGGCAGCGCGCGCCAGCGCGCTGAAGCCACCCGCTGGCTGGCCTTCGTCAACTCCGACGTGCACCCGGCGTTCTCGCCGCTGTTCTCGCCGGGCAAGTTCATCGCCGATGAAGGGCGGTACGACGCGATCCGCGCCGCTGCACACAAGCGCCTGCGCGCGCTGTTCGAGACCGCCGACAGGCAGCTGGCCGACAAGCCGTGGCTGGCCGGTTTCCGCAGCTTCGCCGATCCCTACTTCTACATCACCCTGCGCTGGGCGGCCGGCACCAAGGTCGACCTGTCGGGCCTGGACAACCTGGCCGCCTACAAGGCGCGCATGGACGCCGATCCGGGCGTGCAGGCGGTGCTGAAGGCCGAAGGCCTGGCCTGATGGAACCGGGGTCGGATCCGTTCGCATCGTGAACGGCTCAGACCCCATCGGCTCCATCGATGCTGTCAGCCGATTTCGCGGATCACTTCGCCCTTCGCATCGCGCAGGAACGTCGGCACCACTTCAACCTGCAACGTGCTCGACACCGCGTAGGTTCCGCGTTCTGGCCGCACGTCATGCCAGGCCTGCAACGCCGCATCGTCCAGTGCCCAGCGCACGTTGTCGCCCTCGACCGCGGCGGCGCCATCGGTGGCAGGCATGAACTCCCATTGCCGTTCGCGGCTGACCAGCGTCAGTGACTTGCCGTGGCGCACGCGCAGTGGCAGCAGTTCACCCACGCTGCCGACCTGCCCCGCCCCCAGCACCAGCGTGGTGATGCCCGCCGTCTGCCGCCAGTCCAGCGTCTCGATGAACAACATGCCCGTACTGGATCCCTCACGCTCGCTGCCGGCCTGCACCTGCACGGCCAGCGCCGGATCGTCCAGCAGGTTGCCGCGCTGCAGATCGGTGATCCACAGCGGCATCGCCGGCTCGAGCACCTGCAGCACACCGCGCGTGGACCAGCGCTTGATCGCGTCCATTTCCTCGTCGGTCAGCCCCACCACCTGCAGGAACTGCAAATGTCCATTGGCGGTGTCGCGCGCCGGCAACTGCGGATCGGCAACGAACGCCAGGTGGCAAAGACGGGTGTCGGTCTCCAGCGCGATCGGGCCATTGGCGTTGAGGTGGTGGCCATCCTCGAACACATTGCCGCTGCTGAACACATAGCGCGCCAGATTCTGCAGCAGGTTCATCGGCCACGCAGGCGGCGTGCTGCCTGCATCCTCCCCCTTGTCCGCAACCAGGCGGAACGTCAGCTCGAAACCATAGCCACTGGTGGCCGCATCACTGCTCTCTTTTGCATACAGTTCGGAGAGACCATAGGTGACGTAGTGCCAATGCGGAACCGGTGCCTCCGCCCAGTACACGCTGATGCCGTCGAGCGGATCCTGGCCACCCAGCGTGTACGGCAGCGCGGTACCGAAGTGACGCGGCTCCTGGCCGGCGTACAGCGGCGCCAGCGCGGCATTGATCGCATCCCAACCAGGTGTATCGGTGTCGTTCTGCATGCGGGGCTCCTGGGCGGAAAAAGAGCGGACCACTTTACCCCGCGTGTCAGCCGGACACGACCTCGGCAGTGATCGGTGCCAGCGATACCTGGATCTCCTGCCACCAGCGCTGTGCCAGCGCCGGGCTGCGCGCCTTGCCGATCGCGGCGATCATTTCCGGGCACAGCCGTTCCAGAGTGACCGCGTCGGTACAGCGCTCGATCTTCAACTGCATGAAGTAGCCTTTCAGGCCGAGATGGCGGCGCACGGCATCGCTCATCGCATCGTACAACTGCTGGTACAGCGCCGGATCCTGCTCGCGGCCGCTGCAGAGTCCGCGCTGCGGGGCAGGTTCGGCCCTGCCGCCGACCACTTCGATCAGGCCGAGTGCGGCCAATTGCTCCAGCGCATCCTGCGGTGCGCGCAGTCCTTCGAACAAGCCGCGCAGTTCGCTTTCATCGCGCTGACCGTCAACCATCAACAGGATCGAACGCAGCGCCGCCGGCAGGCGACGGGCACGATCTTCGATTTCCTGGCGGCCAGCGGCCGTCTTGGCATGCAGCAGTGCCATAGCTCCCCCTTCCCTCGATGCGATACGCGTGCATGCCCTTGCGAGCACGCCCCCCTGTCCGCCATCCCCGGGTGGCACGCGCGTTCCCCGGCGCGTGCCGCGTGTTGCAGGTCGATGACAGGCGGAGCTTAGCGCATGTCCCGAGCCGCGAGGGTAGTGCCGGCCGCTGGCCGGCAACCCCACCCATCCTGAGGGTGCCAGCCAGCGGCCGGCACTACCTTGATCAGCGTCCCAGCGCGCGGCGGATCTCTTCCAGCGCGCCCGGGTCGTCCAGCGTCGACAGGTCGCCGGGGTCGCGCTGCTCGGCCAACGCCTGCAGCGAGCGACGCAGCAGCTTGCCCGAACGGGTCTTGGGCAGCGCGTTGACCACATGGATGTGCGCCGGTCGCGCCACCGCACCCAGCGACGCGGTCACCGTGGCCATCATCTCGGCCACCACTGCGGCCGGGTCTTCGCCATCGAGCCCCTGCTTGAGGGTGACGAACACCAGCGGCACCTGCCCCTTCAATTCGTCCTTCACCCCGATCACCGCTGCCTCGGCCACGCGCGGGTGACTGGAGATGGCCTCCTCGATCTCACGCGTGCCCAGACGGTGCCCGGCCACGTTGATCACATCGTCGGTGCGGCCGAGGATGAAGGTATAGCCATCGTCATCGCGGATGGCCCAGTCCAGCGAGCTGTACAGCAGTTCCTTGAAGTGACTGAAGTAGCTCTGCAGGAAGCGGCTGTCGTCATTCCAGACCGTGCTCATGCAGCCCGGCGGCAACGGCGGCGTCATCACCAGCACGCCCTTCTGCCCCGCAGCCACTTCTTCACCGGTGTTCTCGTCGATCACCTTCATCCGGTAGCCGAGATTGGGGAAACCCGGTGAGCCGAAACGCACCGGTTTCATGTCCAGCCCGGGCAGCAGGGTCAATGCCGGCCAACCGGTTTCGGTCTGCCAGTAGTTGTCGATGATCGGCTTGCCCAGCGCGTCGCTGATCCAGTGCGCGGTCGGTTCGTCCAGCGGCTCGCCGGCCAGGAACAGATACTTCAGCGCATCCAGGTCGTGCCGGTGGATGAAATCGGCATCGTGCTTCTTCAGCACGCGGATCGCCGTCGGCGAAGAGAACATCGTGCGTACGTTGTACTGCTCGCACAGCGCCCACCAGATACCCGGATCAGGGTTGGTCGGCAGCCCTTCATACAGCAGCGAGGTGCAGCCGCCGATCAACGGGCCATACACGTTGTAGGAATGGCCCACGGCCCAGCCGACATCGGAGGTGGAGAACATCACCTGTCCCGGCTTGCAGTCGAACACGGTCTGCATCGACTGCGCCATCGCCACCGCATAGCCACCGACATCGCGCTGCACGCCCTTCGGCTTGCCGGTGGTGCCGGAGGTGTACAGCAGGTAGCTGGGCTCGCTCGATTCCAACCATTGCACCGGCACATCGGTCTGCCCGATCTGCGCACGCAGGGTGGCGTACTCGACGTCGCGCCCTTCGATGCGTGGCTCGGCCGGGTCCAGCCCGCGCGAAACGATCAGTACGTGCGGCGGCGGATTACCGGCTTCGGCGCAGGCGGCATCGACCATCGCCTTGTACGGAATGAGCTTGCCGCCACGCATGCCGGCGTCGGCGGCGATCAGCAGCTTCGGCTTGGCATCGTCGATGCGCAGCGCGAGGTTGTGCGCGGCGAAGCCACCGAACACCACCGAGTGCACCGCACCGATACGTGCACAGGCAAGCATGGCGAACACGGCCTCGGCCATGTTCGGCATGTAGATCACCACGCGATCCCCGTGGCCGACACCAAGATGTTTCAGCACGGCGGCGAAGTCGTTCACTTCGCGATACAGCTGGCGATAGGTGATTTCGCGGGTGCTGTTGGTTTCGGTGGAGATGGCGACCAGCGCGAGCTGGTCCGGGCGGTCGGCCAGATGCCGGTCGACGGCGTTGTAGCAGAGATTGGTTTGGCCACCCACGAACCAGCGCCGGAACGGCGGGTTGCTGTAGTCGAGCACCTGTTGCGGTGGCTTGTGCCAGTGGATGCGCTTGGCTTCCTCGCCCCAGAATGCCTCCGGCTCGTCGATCGAGCGGCGGTAGGTTTCCTCGTAGTTCATGACGCAGCCCTCCCAGACAAAGTCATGGTTCGAGCATAGTCCGGCGCTGGCGCGCGGGCCGCCCTACCTTGGTAGGGGGTGTGTTGCCGGCAGGGCTGCGCCCTGCACCCGCAGAGGCCGGAGCGACGGCAACGGCAACAGCAACAGCCGAAGCAACAGCAACGGCAGATTCCGGGTTTGGCGGGGAGGGGGCAGATGGCGGGGGTCGCTGCAAGTACGTCCATGTAAGCTCGGTCGCGCCATCCATGGCGCTCACGCCCCCGCCATCTGCCCCCTCCCCGCCTCCGACAACTTCCCACCGCTGTTGGGCTGCTGTTGGTAGCTGTCGACCTTGGTCGACACGTAGATCCACACCATGCGTGGATGCTCTTCGTTCAATTGTCGAAATATTCGATTCCGATGGAGATTCATCCGGATATGGAGCGGAACGATCAGTCATCGGAAATCTGTCGAAGGTGGGGCGGTGTCGGATTGCGGGGTGTCAGCCGCATGGATGCGGCTGCCAAGCCTACAGGGACGTACTTGCGGCGTCCCCGCAATCCGACACCGCCCCGCCAACCCACGGAATGCCGCTGTTGCTGTTGCTGTTGCTTCGGCAGGTGCAGGGCGCAGCCCTGCCGATACACCTACTCTCTAGAACGGAGTCGCAGACTCGAACGCGAGCGCCTCGCCCATCAGCGGATGGCTGAACCGCAGCTCCCGTGCATGCAGGTGCACGCGCTGCGCGGCGTCTGCGCCGTACAGCACATCGCCGACGATGGGATGCCCGAGGCTGGCCATGTGCAGGCGCAACTGGTGGCTGCGGCCCGTGATCGGTTCCAGTTCAACGCGCGTGCGTTGCGCCGCGATGTCACGCGACAGCACGCGCCACCGGGTCAGTGCCGGCTTGCCGCGTTCGTGGTCGACCATCTGCTTCGGGCGGTTCGGCCAGTCGACGATCAGCGGCAGGTCCACTTCACCGGCATCATCTTCCAGCAGCCCCTGCACGATGGCTTCATAACGCTTGCCCACCTGGCGCTTCTCGAACTGCATCGACAGCGCCACCTGCATGTCCTTGCCGCGCGCGTGCAGCAGCAGGCCGGAAGTGACCTGGTCCAGGCGATGCACGGTCAGCGCATCGGCGTACACGGCCTGCAACCTCGCGACCACGCAGTCCTGGTTCTCCGCCGAGCGGCCGGGCACGGACAGCAGGCCGGCAGGCTTCTCGGCCACCAGCAGCGCGTCGTCGATGTAGTGCAGATGGATCATGTCGTTGCCAGGCGGTCCATACGAAAACGGGGAAGCCGAAGCCTCCCCATTTCCTGCGTACCGGCCAACGGCCGGTACCTATCCTGATGGAAAACGTGCCGGCAAGCTGCCGGCACAGACCGCATCAGCCCAGCAGGTGGGCGACGCCGGCGCGCTCTTCTTCCAGCTCGGCCAGGGTCTTGTCGATGTACTTCTGGCTGAAGTCGTCGACCGGCAGATCCTTGACCAGGGTGTACTCGCCGTTCTCGGTAGTGACCGCAAAGCCGAAGATCACGCCTTCCGGAATGCCGTAGGAACCGTCGGACGGTACGCCCATGGTGACCCACTTGCCGTTGCTGCCCAGCACCCAGTCGCGCACGTGGTCGATCGCTGCGTTGGCGGCCGAAGCAGCCGAGGACGAACCACGGGCTTCGATGATCGCCGCGCCGCGCTTGCCGACGGTCGGGATGAAGGTGTTGGCATTCCACTCCTGGTCGTTGATCGCATCGGCGATCGACGCACCATCGGCGGTGGCGAAACGGTAGTCCGGGTACATGGTCGGGCTGTGGTTGCCCCACACCACCAGCTTCTCCATGCCGGCGACCGACTTGCCGAGCTTGGTCGACAGCTGGCTCAGCGCACGGTTGTGGTCCAGGCGCAGCATGGCGGTGAAGTTGCGCGGGTTCAGGTCCGGCGCCGACTTCATCGCGATGTAGGCATTGGTGTTGGCCGGGTTGCCAACCACCAGCACCTTCACGTCACGCTTGGCGACCTTGTTCAGCGCGGCGCCCTGGGCGGTGAAGATCTTGGCGTTTTCCAGCAGCAGATCCTTGCGCTCCATGCCCGGGCCGCGCGGACGCGCGCCGACCAGCAGGGCGATGTCTGCGTCCTTGAAGGCGACTTCGGCGTCGTCGGTGCCGACCATGCCGGCCAGCAGCGGGAACGCGCAGTCTTCCAGTTCCATCATCACGCCCTTCAGGGCGGCCTGGGCCTTGTCGACCGGCAGCTCCAGCAGCTGCAGGATGACCGGCTGGTCCTTGCCCAGCATTTCACCGGAGGCGATACGGAACAGCAGGGCGTAGCCGATCTGGCCGGCGGCGCCGGTCACGGCAACACGAACAGGTGCTTTCATGGGGATTTCCTCTGCTAAGAAGCTAAGTAGCGTTGTAGAAGATGGCCGCGCGGGCGGGGATGGGCCTGGCGGGGCGGCCGAAACATCGAAACGGCCCCCTCTGCAGGGGGCCGTCGGGGGCGGATCAGGCGGCGAGGATCTTGTTCCACTCACCCACGCGCTCAGCCTGGGCGGCGAGCACGGCGTCGGTGTCGCCTTCCAGGGTGATCGAATGGATCACGTCGCCCTGCTTGACCGAATCAACGATCGCTTGGCCTTCCAGGACCTGGCCGAACACGGTGTGCTTGCCGTCCAGCCAATCGGTCTTGATGTGGGTGATGAAGAACTGGCTGCCATTGGTGTTCGGGCCGGCGTTGGCCATCGACAGCGAGCCGATCTGGTGCTTCACACCATTCTTCTCGTCTTCGAACTTGTAGCCCGGGCCGCCGGTGCCACGACCCTGCGGGCAACCGCCCTGGATCATGAAATCGGGGATCACGCGGTGGAAGATCAGGCCATCATAGAAGCCGCGCTTGACCAGGTTCACGAAGTTGGCGACCGTCAGCGGCGCCTTGTCGGCGAACAGCTCGACCTTGATCGGGCCTTGGGTGGTGTCGAAAGTGGCGATGAGGGACATGCAGATCCTTGGGATGCGGGGTGTGTAATCAGCCCCATAAGGATACACCTCCCCCGTGGCATGGGCGGCTTCGACCATCGGCGCAGGCAGGGCCTTCAGCCCGTGGACGGGCAGCGCCGGGAGCCAGGCTGAATGGGGACCTCGGCAGGTCTGAAATCCAGGTTTTCGCCAATCGTCAAGTTCGACGTATAATGTTGGACTTCTTTTTCCAAATCCGGCGCCGACTGGCCCCCTTTCGTATGTCCATCGAAAACCTTCGCAACATCGCCATCGTCGCCCACGTCGACCATGGCAAGACCACCCTGGTCGACCAGCTGCTGAAGCAGTCCGGCACCCTGTCCGAGCGTACCGTCCTCGCCGAGCGCGTGATGGACAGCAACGACCAGGAAAAGGAACGCGGCATCACCATCCTGGCCAAGAACACGGCCATCACCTGGGAAGACAAGAAGACCGGTATCAAGAACCGGATCAACATCGTCGACACCCCCGGACACGCCGACTTCGGCGGCGAGGTCGAGCGCGTGCTGTCGATGGTCGACACCGTGCTGATCCTGGTCGACGCGATGGATGGCCCGATGCCGCAGACCCGCTTCGTCACCCAGAAGGCCTTCGCGATGGGCTTCAAGCCGATCGTCGTGGTCAACAAGGTCGACCGTCCGGGCTCGCGTCCGGAGTGGGTGATCGACCAGGTCTTCGACCTGTTCGACAAGCTCGGCGCCACCAATGAGCAGCTCGACTTCCCGATCGTCTACGCCTCGGCCCTGAACGGCTACGCCGGCCTGGAAGACACCGTGCGCGACGGCGACATGACCCCGCTGTACGAAGCGATCATGCAGCACGCACCGAAGCCGGAAGTGGACCCGGAAGGTCCGTTCCAGATGCGCATCAGCCAGCTGGACTACAACAACTTCGTGGGCGTGATCGGCATCGGCCGCATCCAGCGCGGCACCCTGAAGAAGAACATGCAGGTCGCGGTGATCGACCGTGAAGGCAAGAAGCGCAACGGCAAGGTCGCGCAGGTGCTGGGCTTCCTGGGCCTGGAGCGCATCGAGCAGGACACCGCCGAAGCCGGCGACATCGTCGCCATCTCCGGTATTCCGGAACTGACCATCTCCGACACCCTGTGCCATCCGGAAACCCCGGAAGCGCTGCCGGCACTGACCGTCGACGAGCCGACCATCTCGATGACCTTCCAGGTCAACAACTCGCCGTTCGCCGGCAACAAGGACCTGTCCGGTGGCAAGTTCCTGACCAGCCGCCAGATCAAGGACCGTCTGGATCGCGAGCAGGTCCACAACGTGGCCCTGAAGGTCGAACAGCTGGAAGACGCCGACAAGTTCCTGGTCTCCGGCCGTGGCGAACTGCACCTGTCGGTGCTGATCGAGAACATGCGTCGCGAAGGCTACGAGCTGGCCGTGTCGCGCCCGGAAGTGATCATCAAGCAGATCGACGGCCAGGCCATGGAGCCGATCGAGCAGCTGGTGGTGGATATCGAAGAAGTCCACCAGGGCGGCGTGATGGAAAAGCTGGGCACCCGCAAGGGCCAGCTGAAGAACATGGAATCGGACGGCAAGGGCCGTGTGCGCCTGGAGTACCAGATCCCGGCCCGTGGCCTGATCGGCTTCCAGAACGAGTTCAAGACCCTCACCCAGGGTTCGGGCCTGCTGTTCCACGTGTTCGACCATTACGGCCCGAAGGAACAGGGCGCCATCGCCAAACGCCAGAACGGCGTGATGATCGCCAATGCCCCGGGCACCACGCCCGCGTACTCGCTGGGGCCGCTACAGGAACGCGGCAAGCTGTTCGCTGCTGAAGGCGACAACGTCTATGAAGGTCAGCTGGTCGGCATCCACTCCAAGGACAACGACCTGACCGTCAACGCCATCAAGACCAAGCCGCTGACCAACATGCGCGCTTCGGGCAAGGACGATGCGATCCAGCTGACTCCGGCGATCAAGTACTCGCTGGAACAGGCCCTGGACTTCATCGAAGACGACGAGCTGGTCGAGATCACCCCGAAGGAGATCCGTCTGCGCAAGAAGTTCCTGACCGAAAGCGACCGCAAGAAGAACTCGCGCGGCGGCTGATCCAGCGAACCGTGAGCCAGAACGGTTACAACCCGGATCCGCATCGGCATCCGGGCCTCCACGTCATCGCCTTGCTCGAAGCGAGCAAGGCGATGCTGGCGTTGCTGGCGGCCACCGGGCTGGAAATCCTCGGCCCGCAACCGCTTCGCGACGGCGTCAACGCCCTGATCCGGCGTTTCAGTCTGGACCCGGATCACGGCACCCTGCCCTCGTTGTTGAATGCGATCAATCCCGACGCAGTGCACCTGGCCGCAGCGGCGATGATCGGCTACGGCCTGCTGCACCTGGTCGAAGCCTGGGGGTTGTGGAAAGCCAAGGCATGGGCCTCCTGGCTGGGCTGCCTGACCGCCTCCATCTACCTGCCCTTCGATATCTACGCGATCGTCCGCCATCCCGGCTGGGCCTCGTGGACCGTGCTGGCGATCAACCTGATCGTCGTCTACGTGCTGGCGCGCGACCTGCGCAAGCGCCGCCGCTGAGCAGCCGCTACACTGGGGATCGGAGCCGTCGAAGCTGCCCCATGCGCCTGTCCTTGCCGCCCCTCCTGTCCTTCCTGATCGCCGCGTTGACTGCGGGGCTTGCGGCTGGCTGCAGCCCGGCCGCCTCCACCGCACATGCCGGTGAACCCAGCAACAACGTCATGCCCTTTCCCTACGCCGAGACCGAAGTCTCCGAACTGCAGGCGCGAATGGTCACCGGTGAGCTCGACAGCGTCACCCTGACCAGCGCCTACCTCAAGCGCATTGCCGCCCTCGATCGCGCCGGCCCTCGCCTGCGCGCGGTGATCGAACTCAACCCCGATGCCCTGAAGGACGCCGCGCAGCGCGATCAGGAGCGTCGCAGCGGCCGCCTGCGCGGGCCGCTGCACGGCATCCCGATCCTGCTGAAGGACAACATCAACGCCGCCCCCATGGCCACCAGTGCCGGCTCGCTGGCACTGCAGGGTTTCCGCCCCGCCGACGCCTATCTGGTGCGGCGCCTGCGCGAGGCCGGTGCGGTGGTGCTGGGCAAGACCAACCTCAGCGAGTGGGCCAACTTCCGCGGCAACGACTCCATCTCCGGCTGGAGCGCGCGCGGCGGCCAGACCCGCAATCCCTACCGCCTCAGTCATTCGCCGTGTGGCTCCAGCAGCGGCAGCGCGGTGGCCGTGGCCGCCAACCTGGCCAGTGTTGCGATCGGCACTGAAACCGATGGCAGCATCGTCTGCCCTGCGGCGGTCAACGGCGTGGTCGGCCTGAAACCGACCGTCGGCCTGGTCAGCCGCGAAGGCATCATCCCGATCTCCTTCAGCCAGGACTCCGCCGGCCCGATGACCCGCAGCGTCGCCGACGCCGCCGCCGTGCTGACCGCCATCGCCGGCCGCGATGACGCCGATCCCGCCACCGCGACCATGCCCGGCCGCGCCGTCTACGACTACACCGCACGACTGGATCCGCAGGGCCTGCGCGGCAAGCGCATCGGCCTGCTGCAGACACCACTGCTGAAGTATCGCGGAATGCCACCGCTGGTTGAGCAGGCTGTCGCTGAACTGCGCCGCGCCGGCGCCGTGGTGGTGCCGGTGGAACTGCCCAACCAGGGCGCCTGGGCCGATGCCGAGCGCATCGTCCTGCTGTACGAATTCAAGGCGGGACTGGAGCGCTACCTCGACACCTACCAGGCGCCACTGCGCAGCCTGGCCGGATTGATCGCCTTCAACGAGGCACACAAGGGCCAGGAACTGGGCCTGTTCGGCCAGGAGCTGCTGCAGGAGGCCGAGGCGACCCCTGGCCTGGGCGATCCCGTCTACATCCGCGCGCGCAGCGATGCGCGGCGCCTGGCGGGCCCGGAAGGCATCGACGCCGTGCTGGCATCGCAGAAGCTGGATGCGCTGATCGCACCGACAACCGGCGTGGCCTGGCCCCTGCGCAGCACCGGCGATGACTTCCCCGGCGAGAGCTACAGTGTGGCCGCCGTCGCCGGCTACCCCAGCCTGAGCGTGCCGATGGGCCAGATCGATGGCCTGCCGGCGGGGTTGCTGTTCATGGGCACGGCCTGGAGCGAACCGAAGCTGATCGAGATGGCCTACGCATATGAGCAGCGCACGCGCGCCAGGCGTCCGCCGCGCTTCGACACCGACGCATTGATCGAATCAGGCGATCCCTGACATGCGGTAGTGCCGGCCGCTGGCCGGCAACCCGACCCTTCCGGAGTTGCCGGCCAGCGGCCGACACTAGCGGTCCGACGGCTCCACCGGCGCGATGGCCGCTTCGCCATCCTCGGCACCGGGTGAACGCACGTCGGCACTGCCTGCACGCCGCATCCGCGGCATATCCAGCTCATCGTCCCGCTGCAGACGCGCGCGCACCTGCGGCAGCGATTGCGGATGCTCGCGCGCGAGGAAATCCAGCATGCGCTCGCGCACCAGGCAGCGCAGGTCGAACGCATCACCGGAACTGCGCGCACTGACCAGCAGCCGTACCTGGATCGCGCGCTCGCTGGTTTCGGTCACCTGGGTCACGCACACCCGTCCATCCCACAGCGGCTGGCCGTGGCAGATGCGTTCCAGCTCGGAACGTATCGCCGCGATCGGCGCGCGGTAGTCCAGCCAAAGAAAAGCCGTGCCCAGCAGGTCGGCACTGCGTCGCGTCCAGTTCTGGAACGGATGCTCGATGAACCATGTCAGCGGCACCACCATCCGCCGCTCATCCCAGATGCGCACCACCACATAGCTGCTGCCGATCTCCTCGACGCGCCCCCACTCGCCCTCGACGATCACCACGTCATCGAGCCGGATCGGCTGTGTCACCGCGATCTGCAGGCCGGCGATCAGATTGCCGAACACCGGTTTGGCGGCGATACCGGCTACCAGGCCGATGAGGCCCGCCGAGGCCAGCAGTGCGGTGCCGATCTTCTGCACCATCGGGAACGTCAACAGCACCAGCGAAGCACCGAGCACGATGATGCCGCCCATCAGCACGCGGCTGAGCACCCGCGTCTGGGTCTGGATGCGGCGCGCTTCGAGGTTGTCCGAGACATCGATGGGATGGCTGCGCAGGATCGCCCGCTCGCCCGCGGCCACCGCACGCACCAGCAGCCAGATGAAGCAGGCGGTCAGTGCAATGTGCAGCACGCGCAGCAGTTGATCGAGCGTGTGTTCCGGCAATGGCGTGGCCTGCAGCGCCGGCACCAGCAGCAGCAAGGGCAAGGCCAGGGCCAGTGGCGGACCGATCACCCGGCCGATGCGCGCGCGGCGCCGATCACGCCCGCGCAGGCGGCGGTACAGCGCCAGTACGGCCCAGGCCCCCAGGCCACCGACCACCAGCGCCGTACCGATCGGCCAAAGATACTGCTGCAGGTGTTGCCAGATCACTGCGCATTCTCGCTGTCTGCATCAAGGAGACAGCGTGGCGCATGCAGCATGAGCACGATGTCAGCCGTTCGTAAGCAGAATGTAGGCGGGGGTGTTCGGCAGGGCTGCGCCCTGCACCCGCAGAGGCCGGAGCAACAGCAACAGCAACAGCAACAGCAACAGCAACAGCAACGGCAACGGCAACGGCAACGGCAAAAGCCGGCATTCCGTGGGATGGCAGGGTGGGTCCGGTTGCGGGGGACGCCGTGAATCCGTCCCTGGAGGCTTGGGCGCGCCATCCATGGCGCTTACACCCCCGCAACCGGACCCACCCCGCCTTCGACAGATTCCCGCGATCTGTCGGAATGTCATGGCCTGCTCTTGGTGGGTGTCGACCTTGGTCGACACGTAGATCCACGCCATGCGTGGATGCTCTTCGTTCAATTGTCGAAATAATCGATTCCGATGGAGATTCATCCACGCATGGCATGAATTCATCAGCCACCGGAAATCTGTCGAAGGTGGGGCGGTGTCGGCTCGCGGGGTGTCCGCGGCATGGATGCCGCGGCCAAGCCTACAAGGACGTACTTGCGGCGTCCCCGCAATCCGACACCGCCCCGCCAACCCACGGATAGCCCGCTTTTGACGTTGACGTTGATGTTCATCCGGAAGGTGCAGGGCGCAGCCCTGCCGAAACACACTTCATGCGTGGATGCTCTTCAAATTCAATTCGAAATATTCGATTCCGATGCAGATTCATCCACGCAGGGAGGGAATCCATCAGACACCAGAGAACTGTCGAAGTCGGGGCGGTGTCGGATTGCGGGGTGTCCGCGGCATGGATGCCGCGGCCAAGCCTACAAGGACGTACTTGCGGCGTCCCCGCAATCCGACACCGCCCCGCCAACCCACGGATAGCCCGCTTTTGACGTTGATGTTGATGTTGATGTTGATGTTGATCCGGCAGGTGCAGGGCGCAGCCCTGCAGAAGCCAACCCTCAGCGCACCTGCTCCTGCTTGCGCACGATCGCCATCGCAATCTCCAGCGACTGCTCGTAGTTCAGACGCGGGTCTACGGTCGAACGATAGGCGCGTTCCAGGTCACGCTCGGTCAGTTCGCGCGCACCGCCGGTGCATTCGGTCACATCCTCACCGGTCAGCTCCAGATGCACGCCACCCAGACGGGTGCCCGCAGCCGCATGCAGATCGAAGGACATCTCGACCTCGCCGCGCACGTTGTCGAAGCGCCGCGTCTTGAAGCCGTTGGCGGTGCTCTCGGTATTGCCGTGCATCGCATCGCACACCCACAGCACGCGACGGCCATCGCGCTTGACCGCATCCAGCAACGGCGGCAACTTCTGCGCAATCTGCGCCGCGCCCATGCGATGGATGAAGCTCAGGCGGCCCGGCTCGTCATCCGGGTTGAGCACATCGATCAGACGCAGCAACTGGTCCGGCGTCACCGACGGGCCCACCTTGATCGCGATCGGGTTGCGCACGCCACGCAGGTACTCCACGTGCGCGCCATCCAGCGCGGCGGTCCGCATGCCGATCCACGGATAGTGCGTGCTCAGGTTCAACCAGCCCTGCTGGCGCGGCACCTGCCGGGTCAGCGCCTGCTCGTAGGGCAACAGCAGCGCTTCATGCGAGGTGTAGAAATCGATGCGGTTGAGGTTGTGCACGCGGGCCCCGGCCAGGGTCTCCATGAAGTGCACGGCATCACCGATCGAGGCCACCATCTTCTGGTACTCGGCGGCCAACGGCGAATGGCTCACCCATTCCAGGTTCCAGTATTCGGGATGGTGCAGATCGGCGAAGCCGCCATCGATCAGCGCCCGCACGAAGTTCATCGTCATCGCCGAATGCGCGTGGGCCTGCAGCATCCGCTTCGGGTCGGGCAGACGCGCCGCTTCGGTAAAGGCCGGCGCATTGATGACATCGCCACGGTAGCTGGGCAGGGTCACACCATCGCGGGTTTCGGTATCGGCCGAGCGCGGCTTGGCGTACTGCCCGGCAAAACGGCCGACGCGGATCACCGGCTGACGCAGGCCGTGCACCAGCACCAGGCTCATCTGCAGCAGCACCTTCAACCGGTTGGAGATCGTGCCCGATTCGCAGTCGCTGAAATTCTCCGCGCAGTCGCCACCCTGCAACAGGAAACGCTTGCCGTCCTGGGCGTCGGCCAGCTGCTGCTTCAGCGCCAGGATCTCCCACGAGGTCACCAGCGGCGGCAGCCGCTTCAGCTCGTGCAGCGCGGCATCCAGTGCCACCGGATCGGGATAGGTCGGCATCTGCAGCGCGGTCTTGCCCCGCCAGCTCTCCGGTGACCAGGCAGCGCCAGCAGCGATGGCGGCAGGATCGGGGGCGGGCGGAACGGCGGACAGGCTCATCACGGACATCCGGGGTGGGGGGCGGTCATGGTCGCAGAGCCAGCCGCTGACGCAAAGGGCCAGGCACCGCCATGACTGCCTGAACGGCGTGGAAAGGGGCCGCGTGATCGGCCAGAAACGGCATGGTCGCCACCGCTGGACAGGCGCATGATCGGCACGCAGTTGTTACGGAGTAACACTCCCTCATGGACCGGCCCCTTCCCTCTTCCCTGCCCATTTCCCATGAAGCCCTCCCTGCTCACCACCGCCATCACCTTCGCCCTGATCCTGGCCAGCCAACCCGTACTTGCCGCCGACACTGATTCCAGCGCGGCTGCGGTCAAGAACCTCGACGTGGTCACCGTCAGCGCCCAGCTCGACCAGGCCCGCAACGCCCTGTCCCCGGACATCGGCAGCAGCCAGTACCAGATCACCGCCGAGGACATCCAAAAGCAGCCTCTGGGCGCCTCCGCCCCGCTCAGCCAGGTGCTGCTGCAGGCCCCGGGCGTGGTCCAGGACTCCTACGGCGGCGTGCACGTGCGCGGCGACCACGCCAACCTGCAGTACCGCATCAACGGCGTACTGCTGCCCGAATCGATCTCCGGCTTCGGCCAGACCCTGGATGCCCGCACCATCAAGAGCATCCGCCTGATGGATGGTGCCCTGCCGGCACAGTTCGGTGAACGCACCGCCGCGGTGGTCGATATCACGACCCGCAGCGGGGCCGAGCTGGGCAACGGCGGCAGCGCCGGCATCACCGCCGGCTCGTTCGGCAAGGTCAACCCGAATGCCTCCTGGTGGGGCAACCAGGGCCGCTGGAGCTGGTTCCTGACCGGCAACTACGATCAGAACGAAGTCGGGCTGGAGAGCCCCACCAACTCACGCAAGCCGCTGCATGACGATACCCACCAAGGGAAGGCCTTTGCCGACCTGACCTATCTGGTCAACGACAACACCCGCCTGAGCGTGTTCGCCGGCTTCGCCAACAACCGCTTCCAGATTCCGGTCAACCCGGGGCAGACCCCGCAGTTCGGTTACCTGGACACCACCACCTTCGATTCCAGCCAGCTGGACGAAACCCAGCGCGAAACCACCCGCTTCGGCATGCTGGTGCTGCAGGGCACGCTGGGCCAGACCGCGTACCAGCTGTCGGCCGGCCAGCGCTACAGCGACGTGGCCTTCAACCCGGACATCGTCGGCGACCTGGTGTTCAGTGGCGTCGCCTCGCAGGTCCAGCGCAGCAACCGCGCCAACACCCTGCAGGCCGATTTCTCCACACCGCTGGGCGACAACCACACCTTACGCTATGGCCTGTATGGCAACTACGAACACGCCGCGGCCAACAACAGCAGCTGGGTCTTCCCGGTCGATGCCGATGGGCGGCAGACAAGCACCACGCCGCAGCTGATCCCGGACCGCAACGCCTTCCATGCCAGCACTGCCGCACTGTACGTGCAGGATGAGTGGCGGATAGGCGATGACTGGACGGTCAACTACGGCCTGCGCGGCGACCGCTTCAAGGCGTTCGGCCACACCGAGGGCCAGCTCAGCCCGCGCCTGGGCGTGGTCTGGAATGCCAGCGACAGCACCACAGTGCATGCCGGCTACTCGCGCTACTTCACCCCGCCCGCCAGCGAACTGGTTGCCGGCAGCGATCTGGCCCTGTTCGACGGCACCAGCAACCAGCAACCCGCCGGTGGCAGCAACACGCCGTTGTCCGAGCGCAGCGACTACTACGACATCGGCGTGTCACAGCAGATCGGCGACCACCTCACCCTCGGCCTGGATGCCTACGACCGCCGCGTCTCGCGCCTGCAGGACGAAGGCCAGTTCGGCGCCGCCTACATCTATTCCACCTTCAACTATCGGCGCGGCCACATCCACGGCCTGGAGTTCAGCGCCGACTACAGCAACGGGCCGATCAGCGCGTATTTCAACGCGGCCTACAACAAAGCCATGGGCACCCAGGTCATCACCAGCCAGTACAACCTCGATCCAGATGCATTGGCCTACGTACAGCAGAACTGGATCCATCTGGACCACGACCAGAAGCTGACTTCCTCCGGCGGCGTCAGCTACGCCTTCGCTGGCCACAACCGGGTGGGTGCGAACTACGTGTACGGCAGCGGCCTGCGTTCGGACATCGAGGGTGTGCCCAATGGCGGCGAGCTGCCGTCGTACCTTCAGGTCAATCTCAGCGCCGCGCATGACTTCAACGCCGACAGCGGCCATCCGCTGCATGTGCAGCTGGCCGTGCTCAACATGCTGGACCGCAGCTACCAACTGCGCGATGGCGGCGGCATCGGTGTGTTCGCGCCGCAATGGGGGCCGCGTCGCGGCGCCTATCTGAGCCTGCAGCAGGATTTCTGAGGTAGTGCCGGCCGCTGGCCGGCATCGCATGGGACTGCATCGCCCCCGGGGTTGCCGGCCAGCGGCCGGCACTACCGGAACGCAGTAGAGCCACGCCATGCGTGGCTGCCGATACGCAGTAGAGCCACGCCATGCGTGGCTCCAGACTGGGTCAGCGCTTGACCTTGCGCAGCGACACAACCAACGCCCACAGCGCCAGCAGCACGAACCACACGCCCGACCACATCGGCATGGTCAGACCGAGGAAGGTCCAGTCGATGTTGCCGCAGTTGCCGGTGCCGGTCAACACGGTGCGGAACACTTCCAGCGGCCCCATGGTCTCGCGCAGGAAGGCCAGTGGCGGGCCACAGGTCGCACCCATCTCCGGCGGCAGCATCTGCACGTAGACGTGGCGTGCGGCGATACCCACGCCCACGGCAGCGGCGATGAACGCGAGGATGCCGTAGGTCGCCCGCCCCGGACGGTTGGACGGCCCATGCAGGGCGCCGATCAGGAACAGCAGGCCCAGGGCGACGAACGCCAGGCGCTGGAAGATGCACAGCGGACACGGCTCCAGGCCCATCTTCAACTGCAGGAAGATGGCGTAGCCCAGCAGGCCCGCGCAGATCAGGAAGCCCAGCAGGAACTGGGCGCGGAAAGGCCAGCGCAGAGGATTCATCGGCAACGCTCGTGTAGTACGGACCGCAAGCGTAACCGAGAGTGCGCGCCGTTCGAACCGCCACAACGTCGCGCCCGTCGGAACGGTGCGGGGTCGGATCCCTTTGCGGATGCAAAGGGCTCTGACCCCGCAGAAACGGAAAAACCCGGCACGAGGCCGGGTTCTTCACCGAATGACGGGTGTAGCGCGTCGATTATTCTTCGACGGCTTCAGCCACGACCGGACGGTCAACCAGTTCGACGTAGGCCATCGGCGCGTTGTCGCCAGCGCGGAAGCCGCACTTCAGCAGGCGCAGGTAGCCGCCCGGACGGTTCGCGTAGCGCGGGCCCAGGATGGTGAACAGGTTGCCGACGGCTTCGTTGTCGCGCAGGCGAGCGAAGGCCAGACGACGGTTGGCGACGGAGTCGACCTTGGCCAGGGTGATCAGCGGCTCGGCGACGCGGCGCAGTTCCTTGGCCTTCGGCAGGGTGGTCTTGATCAGCTCGTGCTTGAACAGCGAGGCGGCCATGTTCTTGAACATCGCTTCGCGGTGGGCGCTGGTACGGCTGAACTTACGGCCGGATTTCTGATGACGCATGGTGATATTCCTTGGTTAATGATGTGGCTTTGCGGATCGTTGTCGCCTTCCTGGCGCTGCTGCTCGGACTGCGGTTGGTCCTGGCCATCCGTCCTGGACGACCTGCCCGCGAACCTTCGTTCGTCGTGGCGGTATTGCCTTGGTGCAATGGCCCCGTCGTTGCCGACGGGGCCATGCGGTCTTGCAGAAAGGCTATATCAGCCCAGCATGCCGTGGCTGGCGACGCCGGCCGGCGGCCAGTTCTCCAGCTTCATGCCGAGCGACAGGCCACGCTGGGCCAGCACTTCCTTGATCTCGGTGAGCGACTTCTTACCCAGGTTCGGGGTCTTCAGCAGCTCGACTTCGGTCTTCTGGATCAGATCGCCGATGTAGTAGATGCTCTCGGCCTTCAGGCAGTTGGCCGAACGCACGGTCAGCTCCAGATCGTCGATCGGGCGCAGCAGCACCGGATCCACGCCGTTGTTGGCCGGCTTCGCCGCACCGCGGTCGCGGTGGGTGAAGTCACCGAACACCGACAGCTGATCGCTGAGGATGTCGGCAGCGGTACGCACTGCTTCTTCGGCGTCGATGGTGCCGTTGGTCTCGATATCGATGACCAGCTTGTCCAGGTCGGTGCGCTGTTCGACACGAGCCGCTTCCACGGCATAGGCGACACGGCGGACCGGCGAGAACGAGGCATCCAGGACCAGGCGGCCGATGGCACGGGTTTCTTCGTCCGGACGACGACGCGCAGCAGCCGGCTGATAGCCGAAACCACGCTCGATCTTCAGACGCATGTTCACTGCCGTGTCCTTGGTCAGGTGGCAGATCACGTGGTCGCCGTTCAAGATCTCCACATTGTGGTCGACCTTGATGTCGGCAGCGGTGACAACGCCCGGACCCTGCTTGGACAGGGACAGAGTCGCGTTGTCGCCGGAGTGCATACGGATGGCCACGTCCTTCAGGTTCAGCAGGACTTCCAGCACGTCCTCCTGCAGACCTTCGACCGTGGTGTACTCGTGCAACACGCCGTCGATTTCGACTTCCGTGATGGCGAAGCCCGGGATGGACGACAGCAGCACGCGACGCAGGGCATTACCCAGCGTATGCCCGTAACCCCGCTCCAAAGGTTCGATAACGACCTTTGCACGGGTGTCGGTAATGCGTTCGATCTGCGGACCGCGAGGACGCAGAACCTGGTTGGCGGTAACCGTCATGTTGCGGGTTCTCCTAGTGAACCCCCGGCCGTCGCCGGGGGCTCTCCAATGTGAATTACTTCGAATACAGCTCGACGATCAGCGCTTCGTTGATGTCTGCAGGCAGATCCGAACGATCCGGAACAGCCTTGAAGATGCCGGAGAACTTGCCGGAATCCACTTCAACCCACGACGGGCTCAGGTCATGCTGGGCGGCGACGGTCAGGGCTTCCTGGACGCGCAGCTGCTTGGCAGCCTTTTCAGACAGAGCGATGGCGTCGCCAGCCTTGACCTGGTACGAGGCCAGGTTGACCGACTTGCCATTCACGGTGACGCCGCGGTGCGACACCAGCTGACGGGCAGCCGGACGGGTCACGGCGAAGCCCATGCGGTAGACAACGTTGTCCAGGCGGGTTTCCAGCAGCTGCAGGAGGTTCTCGCCGGTGTTGCCCTTCTTGGTCGAGGCCTTCTTGTAGTAGTTGCGGAACTGACGCTCCAGCAGACCGTAGATACGCTTGACCTTCTGCTTTTCACGCAGCTGGGTAGCGTAGTCGGACAGCTTGCCCTTACGGGCAGTGGCGCCATGCTGGCCGGGCTTCTGCTCCAACTTGCACTTGGAATCCAGCGCACGCGCCGGGCTCTTCAGGGACAGGTCGGCGCCTTCGCGACGGGCGAGCTTACAGGTAGGACCGATATAACGAGCCATTTCTTATCGCTCCCTTTAGACGCGACGCTTCTTCGGCGGACGGCACCCGTTGTGCGGGATAGGCGTCACGTCGATGATGTTGGTGATCTTGTAGCCGACGTTGTTCAACGAACGCACGGCCGACTCACGGCCCGGACCCGGACCCTTGATGCGGACTTCCAGCGACTTCACGCCGTAGTCCAGCGCAGCACGACCGGCCTTTTCGGCAGCCACCTGGGCTGCGAACGGGGTCGACTTGCGCGAACCGCGGAAGCCAGCGCCACCGGAGGTCGCCCACGACAGAGCGTTGCCCTGACGGTCGGTGATGGTAACGATGGTGTTGTTGAACGAAGCGTGGACGTGGGCAACGCCGTCGGTGACGACGCGCTTGATCTTCTTCTTGGTCTTAGCAGCAGGCTTAGCCATTTATATGTCCCTTACTTCCTGATCGCCTTGCGCGGGCCCTTGCGGGTGCGGGCGTTGGTACGGGTGCGCTGGCCACGCAGCGGCAGACCGCGACGGTGACGCAGGCCGCGGTAGCAGCCCAGGTCCATCAGGCGCTTGATCGCGATACCGATTTCACGGCGCAGATCGCCTTCCACGATGTACTTGCCGACTTCGGCGCGCAGGCGCTCGATTTCCGGCTCCGACAGATCGCGGATCTTGGTGGTCGAAGTGACGCCTGCGACTTCGCAGACCTTCTTCGAACGGGTACGGCCGATGCCGTAAATGCTTTGCAACCCGACCCAGACATGCTTCTGGGCTGGCAGGTTGACGCCTGCAATACGCGCCATGACGCGGTTCTCCAGCTGAGTGATGGCCGACAGCGCGCTCAAGGCACGCCGATCCGGCAGGATGGATCAAAAAAGTGAACCAGTGATACTAACAAGGTTCCGGTTTACTTGGAAGCCCGTGAAACCAGAGGTTTCATGAACCCGGCCCGGGGAGTGTGCCCAGGCTCCGGCGCCGGATGGGGTTGGACCTGGAGTTTCCTCCCGGGCCGCCCGCGCTACTCCAGCGCGGGACCACCTCATCACACCCCCACCCGGAACCGCTGCGGGGGCCGCCCTTCGTTTGTGTGGCCAGAGTCCGCGAAGCGGAGGACCATCACGTCAGGAAGACGAAAGTATAGCAGGCTAATCAGCCGCGAGCAAAACCACCGCGGTTGCCGCCCTTCAGGTTGGCCTTCTTCAGCAGGCTCTCGTACTGGTGGGACATCAGGTGCGCCTGCACCTGGGCGATGAAGTCCATCACCACCACCACCACGATCAACAGCGAAGTACCGCCGAAGTAGAACGAGGCATTCAGCTGCGTGCGCATCAGTTCCGGCAGCAGGCAGACGATCACCAGGTAAGCCGAACCGGCAGCAGTCAGTCGGGTCAACACGCCGTCAATGTAGTCGGCGGTGGCCTTGCCCGGACGGATGCCCGGAATCAGCGCACCCGACTTCTTCAGGTTGTCGGCGGTTTCCTGCGAGTTGAACACCAGCGCAGTATAGAAGAACGCGAAACCGGTGATCAGCGCAGCGAACACGATCATGTGCAGCGGCTCGCCCGGTCCCAGGGCATTGGCGACCTTCTGCAGGGTCTGGCCAAAGGTGCTCTGGTTGGCCGCCTGGCCGGACCACATGGCCAAGGTGGCCGGGAAGGCCAGCAGGCTCGAGGCGAAGATCGCCGGGATGACACCGGCCATGTTCAGCTTCAGCGGCAGGAACGAGGTCTGGTTCATGTACGCGTTGCGACCGCCCTGGCGGCGCGCGTAGTTCACCGTGATCCGGCGCTGGCCGCGTTCGACAAACACCACGAAGAAGGTGAAGGCGAGCACGACGATGGCGATCAGCAGCAGCTGGATGAACTGGATGTTGCCGTCGCGGTAGGCGTCGAAGGTGTGGATGACCGCGCCCGGCAGGCCCGCCACGATACCAGCGAAGATGATCAGCGAGACGCCGTTGCCGATGCCGCGCTCGGTCACCTGCTCACCAACCCACATCAGGAACATGGTGCCGGCGGTCAGTGCGACCACGGCAGTGAGCACGAAGCCCATGCCCGGCATGTACACGACCGGTGCGCCGGTCGGCGACACCTGGCCCTGCAGCGCCAGCGCGATCGAACCGCCCTGCACCACTGCGAGCAGCACGGCGCCGATGCGCGAATACTGGGTGATCTTGCGGCGGCCGGACTCACCTTCCTTCTGCATCGCCTTCAAGGCGGGGAAGATGTGCACAGCCAGCTGCATCACGATCGATGCCGAAATGTACGGCATCACGTTCAGCGCGAAAATGCTGAAACGGTGCAGGGCGCCGCCCGAGAACATGTTGAACATGTCCACGATGCCGCCGCCCTGCTGTTGCATCATGGCAAGCATGGCATCGGGATTGACGCCCGGCACCGGCACGTAGCAGCCGATGCGATAGACGATCAAAGCCCCGACGACGAACAGCAAACGTTGGCGAAGTTCAGTGAACTTGCCCATTCCGCCCGCGAGGTTACCGATGCCAGCTTGCGCCATGATTCTCTTACTCCGTTACGCTGCCGCCGGCAGCTTCGATCGCAGCCTTGGCACCAGCCGTGGCAGCAACACCCTTCAGGGTGAACGCCTTGGTCACTTCGCCCTTGACGACGACCTTGGCCTTCTTGGCAGTGCTCGGAACCAGCTTGGCAGCACGCAGGGCAGCGAAGTCGATCTCGCCGGCCGGCAGCTTGTCCAGCTGGTACAGCAGCACTTCAGCGGTGTCCTTGGCGATCGGCGAACGGAAGCCGATCTTCGGCAGACGACGCTGCATGGGGGTCTGGCCGCCTTCGAAGCCAGCCTTGATCTTGCCGCCACCCTTACGGGCGAACGAACCCTTGTGGCCGCGGCCGCAGGTCTTGCCCAGGCCGGAACCGATACCGCGACCGACGCGGGTACGTTCCTTGCGGGCGCCCGGTGCCGGGCTCAATTCATTCAGATGCATGGTCATTGGATTATTCCTCAACCTTGACGAGGTAGTGGACCTTGTTGATCAGGCCGCGAACCTGCGGGCTGTCCTTCAGTTCACGCACATCGTTCAGCTTGCCCAGACCCAGCGCACGCACCGACAGGCGATGACGCGCCTGGGCACCACGCAGGCCGCGAACCAGACGGACCTTGACGGTCTTGGTGGTTTCATTAGCCATGGTTGAGATCCTCCACCTTCTTGCCGCGCTTGGCCGCGATACGAGCCGGCGACTGCGCTGCAGTCAGGCCCTTCACGGTGGCACGCACCAGGTTGATCGGGTTGCGCGAACCGGTGGCCTTGGCCAGCACGTTCTTCACGCCCACTGCTTCCAGGACGGCGCGCATGGCACCACCGGCAATGACGCCGGTACCTTCGGAAGCCGGCTGCATGAACACGCGCGCTGCGCCGTGACCATCCTTGATGGTGTGCCACAGGGTGCCGTTGTTCAGATCGACGGTGACCTGGTTCTTGCGAGCCTGCTCCATCGACTTCTGGATGGCGACCGGCACTTCGCGGGCCTTGCCATAACCGAAACCGACCTTGCCTTCGCCGTCGCCGACAACAGTCAGGGCGGTGAAGGTGAACTGACGGCCACCCTTGACGGTCTTGCTGACGCGGTTGACCGCGACCAGCTTTTCGATCATGCCGTCGTCGACTTTCTCTTCGCGGTTACGGTCGCGATCGCGACCCCGCTGCTGACGTTCTTCTGCCATGTTTATTCCTTGGTTGTTGGGTTATGTACGGCTCGAGGCCGCTTATGGTTGTGGAGTGGTGCGTTGTTGCGGTGGGCCGCTGCAGAAGAGCGGCGCCGCCCAGCCTCACTCAGGCTGGCGAGCAGGCGGGCATGGGGACCGAAGTCCCCTGCCCTGATCCTTAGAACTGCAGGCCGGCTTCGCGGGCAGCGTCAGCCAGGGCCTTGATGCGGCCGTGGTAACGGTAACCCGAACGATCGAAGGCAACCTTCTCGACGCCGGCGGCCTTGGCGCGCTCAGCGACGATGCGGCCAACCTTGGCGGCGGCATCGGCGTTCTTGCCGTTCTTCAGGCCTTCCTTGATGTCGGCCTGGGTGGTGTTGGCAGCAGCCAGCACCTTCGAGCCGTCAGCGGTGAAGACCTGTGCGTACAGGTGCTGGCCGGTGCGCAGCACCGACAGGCGGGCCACACCGAGCACACGGATGTGGGCACGGGTCGACTTGGCGCGACGCAGGCGGGCGATGTTCTTGTTCATGATGTTTTTTCCTTGAAAGCTGAAGGTTGGGCTTTTCCCTGGAAAGTCCGCAATGGATGTGCGGGCTCTTGCGAGGGACTCGCGCTTACGCCTTCTTGGCTTCCTTACGGATGATGACTTCGTCGGAGTACTTCACGCCCTTGCCCTTGTACGGCTCCGGCTTGCGGAACGCACGGATCTTGGCGGCAGCTTCACCGACGGCCTGCTTGTCAGCGCCCTGCACCAGGATTTCGGTCTGGGTCGGGGTGGTGATGGTGATGCCTTCCGGCGCCACGAACACGATCGGGTGCGAGTAGCCCAGCGACAGGCTGAGGTCCTTGCCCTGCATCGCAGCACGGTAACCCACGCCGACCAGCTCAAGCTTGCGCTCGAAGCCTTCGGAAACACCCTTGACCATGTTGGACAGGATGGCGCGGACGGTACCGGTCAGCGGGATCAGGTCCACGTTGTCGGTGCTCAGGGTGGCAACGCCGTTTTCGACATTGATGTTGATACCAGCCGGCTTGGCCAGCGACAGGGTGCCCTTCGGGCCCTTGGCGATGACGTTGTCGTTCTGGACGTTCAGTTCAACCTTACCCAGGTCGATCGGCTTCTTGGCTACACGGGACATGGTCTACTCCTTTCGCCTTAGGCCACGAAGCACAGGACTTCGCCGCCGACGCCCAACTGGCGCGCCTGCGCATCAGTCATGATGCCCTTGGAGGTGGAAATGATGGAAATGCCCAGGCCGTTCATGACCTTCGGCAGTTCGCTCTTGCCGCGGTACTGGCGCAGGCCCGAACGCGAGAAGCGCTTCAGGGTCGCGATGACCGGCTTGCCTTCGAAATACTTCAGCACGATTTCCAGCTCGGACTTGTTGTTCTCGAGCGCGGTCACGCGCAGGTCGGCGATGTAACCCTCGTCCTTCAGGACCTGGGCGATCGCAACCTTGATCTTGGACGACGGGGCTTTCACCGTCTGCTTGCCAACCGCTGCCGCATTCTTGATGCGGACCAGCAGGTCGGCGATGGGATCAGTCATGCTCATATGAGTACCTTTGAGTGCACCGATATCCGCTTTCGCGAAAATCTGTTGTCTCCTGGAAACGGGCCAGGCCCCCTCCCCTACGCGTTGCGCAGAGCAAGACGCGGGAGTATACGCCAAAAGAGCCCGACTTGCGTCGGGCTCTTCGGTTTTTTGCAGAGGGAAAGCTGAACGTCCCCTCTCCCCGGCTGCGAGGGCCCCCGAAGGCACCCTCGCTGGCAGGACCGGCTGGTATTACCAGCTGGCCTTGCGCAGGCCCGGAACGTCGCCACGCATGGTGGCTTCGCGCAGCTTGTTGCGACCCAGGCCGAACTTGCTGTACACGCCACGCGGGCGGCCAGACAGTTCGCAACGGTTGCGGTGGCGGCTCGGCGACGAATCGCGCGGCAGCTTCGACAACTTGGTGGAGGCCTCGATCTTCTCTTCGTAGCTCGCGTCCGGGGAGGACACGATCTTCTTCAGAGCAGCACGCTTGACAGCGAACTTTTCAGCCAGTTTCTTCCGCTTGATGTCGCGGTTGACCATGGAGGTCTTTGCCATTTCGGTTTCCTCGACGAATCAGTTACGGAACGGGAACTTGAACGCTGCCAGCAGCGCCTTCGCTTCCGCGTCGGTCTTCGCAGTGGTGGTGATGGCGATATCCATACCGCGGATCGCGTCGACAGCGTCGAAGTCGATTTCCGGGAAGATGATCTGTTCCTTCACACCCATGTTGAAGTTGCCGCGACCGTCGAAGGAACGACCGGAAACACCACGGAAGTCGCGCACGCGCGGCAGCGAGATGTTGATCAGGCGGTCCAGGAACTCGTACATCTTGTGGCGACGCAGCGTGGTCTTGCAGCCGATCGGCCAACCATCACGGATCTTGAACGATGCCACCGAGATACGCGACTTGGTGACGATCGGCTTCTGGCCCGAGATCTTGGTCATGTCGCCAACGGCGTTTTCCAGGATCTTCTTGTTGGTGGCCGCTTCGCCGACACCCATGTTCAGGGTGACCTTGACCAGCTTCGGCACCTGCATGGAATTGGTGTAACCGAACTGCTTCATCAGCGCCGGCACCACTTCTTCCTTGTAAAACTTTTCGAGACGGGAAGTCATCTTCTCATTCCTCAGGCGTCGAGCGCCTCACCGCTGGAGCGGAACACACGCAGTTTGCGTCCATCCTCCAGCACCTTGAAGCCAACGCGCTCGCCCTTGCCCGAAGCCGGGTTCAGCACATTCACGTTGGAGATATGGATCGACGCTTCACGCTCGACCACGCCGCCGGCAACACCTGCCTGCGGGTTCGGCTTGGTGTGGCGCTTGACGATGTTCACGTTGGCGACGACCAGACGGTCGCCATCGACGCGGACGACTTCGCCCTGCTTACCCTTGTCCTTGCCAGCGTTGACGACAACCTGGTCGCCCTTCTTGATACGGTTAGCCATGATTATCTCCTGTCGCTCACAGCACTTCGGGAGCGAGCGAGACGATCTTCATGAACTTCTCCGAACGAAGTTCACGAGTCACCGGCCCGAAGATACGGGTCCCGATCGGCTCCTGCTTGTTGTTAAGCAGAACGGCAGCGTTGCCGTCGAAGCGGATCAGCGAGCCGTCGGCGCGACGCACACCCTTGCGGGTACGCACCACGACGGCGTCATACACTTCACCCTTCTTGACCTTGCCGCGCGGAATCGCATCCTTCACGGTGACCTTGATGATGTCGCCGATGCCGGCGTAACGGCGCTTGGAACCACCCAGCACCTTGAAGCACATCACTCGCTTGGCACCAGAATTGTCGGCGACGTCAAGGTAGCTCTGCATCTGGATCATGATTCAGACTCCTTATTCAGCCGCACGCGTGATGACTTCCACCACGCGCCAGTTCTTGGTCTTGGACATCGGAGCAATCTCGGTCACGCGGACGACATCGCCTTCCTTGCAGGCGTTGTCGGCATCGTGGGCGTGCAGTTTCGTCGAGCGCTTGATGTACTTGCCGTACAGTGCGTGCTTGACCTGACGCTCGACCAGGACGGTAACCGTCTTGTCCATCTTGTTGCTGACGACACGGCCTTCGACCGTGCGCAGCGCTTTGTTTTCAGTATTGTCGCTCATAGCGGCCATCCTTACTTCGTGCTGCCGAGCAGGGTCTTGACGCGAGCAATTTCGCGACGCACCCGGCGGATGTCGTGTGTCTTCGGCAGCTGGCCGGTGACCTGCTGCATACGGACAGAGAACTGTTCCTTACGCAGGTCGATCAGGTGGGCCTTGAGGTCGTCAGCCGACTTTTCACGGAGAGTTTTGATATCCATCAGCGCACCGTCCGGGTCACGAAAGTGGTGGTGACCGAGAGCTTGGCAGCGGCCAGGCGGAACGCCTCGCGTGCCACTTCCTCGGTAACACCCTCGATTTCATAGATCATGCGGCCGGGCTGGATCTGGGCCACCCAGTATTCCACGTTGCCCTTACCCGAACCCATTCGAACTTCGATGGGCTTCTTGGTGATGGGCTTGTCGGGGAACACTCGGATCCACATCTTGCCGCCGCGCTTCACGTAGCGGCTGATCGAGCGGCGAGCCGCTTCGATCTGACGCGCGGTCAGCTGACCGTGGGCGGTTGCCTTCAGGCCGTACTCGCCAAAGCTGACAGCGTTTGCGCTCCAGCTGAGGCCTTCGTTACGGCCCTTGTGCACCTTGCGGTACTTGGTTCGCTTGGGTTGCAACATTGTCGTTACCTCGCTTCACGAGCCGGGCGCTGACGGTCACCGCGGTCGCCGCGATCATGACGATCGTTGCGCGACGGGGTGTCGTCCTGCTTTTCCTGGCCAACCTGGGAGAAATCGAAGACCTCGCCCTTGTAGATCCAGACCTTGATGCCGATGATGCCGTAGGTCGTCTTGGCTTCAGCGAAGCCATAGTCGATGTCGGCACGCAGCGTGTGCAGCGGCACGCGGCCTTCGCGGTACCACTCCGAACGGGCGATTTCTGCACCGTTGAGGCGGCCACCGACGTTGACCTTGATGCCCAGGGCACCCAGGCGCATCGCGTTGCCGACCGAGCGCTTCATTGCACGGCGGAACATGATGCGACGCTCCAGCTGCTGCGCGATCGATTCGGCAACCAGCTGTGCGTCCAGCTCGGGCTTGCGCACTTCGGTGACGTTGATGTGCGCCGGGACGCCCATCATCTCGCTCACTTCCTTGCGCAGCTTCTCGATGTCCTCACCGCGCTTGCCGATCACCACGCCCGGACGGGCGGTGTGGATCGTCACGCGAGCGGTCTTTGCCGGACGCTCGATCAGGATCTTGCTGATGCCGGCCTGAGCCAGCTTCTTGCGCAGCATTTCGCGCACTTTCAGGTCGGCTGCCAGGTAACCAGCGAACTCGGCCTTGTTGGCGTACCACTTGGAGTTCCAGTCCTTGGAAATGCCGAGGCGGATACCAATCGGATGAACTTTATGACCCATGGTCTTTTCCTTATCCGCTTACTTGGCGGCGCCAACAACCACAGTGATGTGGCTGGTGCGCTTGAGGATGCGGGTACCGCGGCCTTTCGCCCGCGCCATGAAACGCTTCAGGGTCGGACCTTCATCTACCATGATGGTCTGAACCTTCAGCTCGTCGACGTCGGCGCCCTGGTTGTTCTCGGCATTTGCAATAGCCGACTCCACCACCTTCTTGATCAGGTGGGCAGCCTTCTTGTCCGAGAACTTCAGCAGGTTGACGGCACGCTCGGCCGGCAGACCGCGCACCTGGTCAGCGACCAGACGTGCCTTCTGCGGGGAGATGCGCGCGGTGCGCAGGATGGCTTTCGCTTCCATTGTCATCTCTCCTTACTTGCCCGACTTCTTGTCACCACCGTGACCCTTGAAGGTCCGGGTGATGGCAAATTCGCCGAGCTTGTGGCCGACCATGTTCTCGTTGACGAGAACCGGGATGTGGTTCTTGCCGTTATGCACGGCAATGGTGACGCCTACCATGTCAGGCAGGATCATCGAACGACGCGACCAGGTCTTGATCGGACGCTTGCTACCCGCAGCGGCAGCCACCTTAGCAACCAGGTGGTGATCGACAAACGGGCCCTTCTTGAGTGAACGTGCCATGGTCGATTAGCCCCTACGATCGCGGACGATGAACTGCTGAGTGCGCTTGTTATGGCGCGTCTTGTAACCCTTGGTCGGAACACCCCACGGGGTGACCGGATGCGGGTTACCCTGGCCGGCCTTCGCCTCACCACCACCGTGCGGGTGGTCAACCGGGTTCATGGCAGCACCACGAACGGTCGGGCGGACGCCGCGCCAGCGCTTGGCACCGGCCTTGCCCAGCTTTTCCAGGCTGTGCTCGTCGTTGCCGACTTCGCCGATGGTCGCGCAGCACTCGACCGGAACCTTGCGCATTTCACCCGAGCGCAGGCGCAGGGTGGCGTAGATGCCTTCACGAGCAACCAGCTGCACGGCAGCACCTGCAGCGCGGGCGATCTGGGCGCCCTTGCCCGGCTTCAGCTCGATGCAGTGGATGGTGGTACCGACCGGGATGTTGCGCAGCGGCAGGGTGTTGCCCGCCTTGATCGGAGCATCCGAACCAGCGATCACCTGATCACCAGCCTTCAGACCCTTCGGGGCGATGATGTAGCGGCGCTCGCCGTCGACGTAGCACAGCAGGGCGATGTGGGCGGTGCGGTTCGGATCGTATTCGATGCGTTCCACGCGCGCCGGGATGCCCAGCTTGTTGCGCTTGAAGTCAATCAGGCGGTAGTGCTGCTTGTGGCCACCACCGACGTGACGCACGGTGATGCGGCCGTGGTGGTTGCGACCACCCGAACGGCTCTGCGACTCGACCAGCGGAGCGTGCGGAGCGCCCTTGTGCAGGTCGGGAGTAACCACGCGCACGGCCGAACGGCGACCGGGAGAAGTGGGCTTGAATTTCATCAATGGCATGGGATGTACCTCAGGCCTTGGCCGTTACATCGATCGACTGGCCGTCGGCCAGGCGAACGTACGCCTTGCGCCAATCGCCGCGGCGGCCAGCACGGTTACGGAAGGACTTGTTCTTGCCCTTGACGTTGACCACGTTGACTGCTTCGACCTTGACGTCGAACAGCTGCTCAACCGCGGCCTTTACATCGGCCTTGGTGGCTTCGTTCGAAATTTCGAAGACGTACTGATTGGAGAGTTCCTGCAGGCGCGCGGTCTTTTCGGAGACACGCGGGGCGAGCAGCACGCTGAAGATTTTTTCGTTGCTGTTCATGCCAGCCACTCCTCGACCTTCTTGACCGCGTCAGCGGTGATGACGACCGTGTCGGCACCGACCAGCGACACCGGATCCAGGCCCTGGACGTCACGCACTTCCACGTAGGGAATGTTGCGCGCCGACAGGTACAGGTGCTCGGAGGCTTCTTCAGTGACGATCAGCGGGCGCTTGCCCACTTCCAGGCCGGCCAGCTTGGCGATCAGAGCCTTCGTGTTGGTCGCTTCGACATCGAAGGACTCCACGATGGTCAGACGGCCCTGACGGTTCAGCTCGGACAGGATCGCGCACATGGCGGCACGGTACTGCTTACGATTGACCTTCTGCTCGAAGCTGCGCGGCTTTGCCGCGAAGGTGACACCGCCGCCGACGAAGATCGGAGCCGTCAGTGCGCCATGACGCGCGCCGCCGCCCTTCTGCTTCTTCGACTTCTTGGTGGTACCTGCCACTTCGGAGCGAGTCTTCTGCGCCTTGGTGCCGGCGCGACCGGCGTTGCGGTAAGCAACGACGACCTGGTGAACCAGATCTTCGCTGAAATCGCGACCGAACACGGCGTCGGAGACCGAGACCTTGTTATTGCTACCCGTGATAACGAGTTCCATCGTCATCTCTCCTTATGCCTTGCTCGCCGGACGGACGATCACGTCGCCACCCGCCGCGCCCGGAACGGCGCCGCGAACTGCGATCAGACCGCGCTCGACGTCGACCTTGACAACTTCCAGGTTCTGGGTGCTCTGCTGCACCGAACCCATGTGACCGGACATCTTCTTGCCCGGGAACACGCGGCCGGGCGTCTGGCGCTGACCCAGCGAACCCGGCGCGCGATGCGACAGCGAGTTGCCGTGGGTAGCGTCACCCATGCGGAAGTTGTAGCGCTTGATGGTGCCCTGGAAGCCCTTACCCTTGGTGACACCCTGGACGTCGACGATCTGGCCGACTTCAAAGATGTCCGCCTTGACTTCGCCACCAACGGCGAAATCGCCGAGCTGGGCGTCTTCAACGCGGAATTCCCACAGGCCACGGCCCGCTTCCACTTTCGCCTTGGCGAAGTGGCCGGCTTCCGGCTTGTTGACCAGGGCAGCGCGACGCGCGCCGACGGTCACCTGCACGGCGCTGTAGCCGTCAGCTTCGACGGTCTTGATCTGCGCGATGCGGTTGGGGGTTGCTTCGATCAGGGTCACCGGGATGGAACGGCCATCTTCGGTAAACACGCGGCTCATGCCAGCCTTGCGGCCCACGAAGCCCAACGAATATTTCTTCGTCATGGTCGTAGTCCTCAGGTCAGCTTGATCTGAACGTCGACGCCGGCAGCCAGTTCGAGCTTCATCAGCGCGTCCACGGTCTTGTCATTCGGGTCAACGATATCGAGCACGCGCTTGTGCGTGCGGGTCTCGTACTGGTCACGCGCGTCCTTGTCGACGTGCGGGGAGACGAGGATGGTGTAACGCTCGATCTTGGTCGGCAGCGGGATCGGGCCACGCACTTGCGCGCCGGTCCGCTTCGCCGTCTCAACGATCTCGCTGGCCGAACGGTCGATCAGACGATGATCGAACGCTTTCAGCCGGATCCGGATCTTTTGGTCCGCCATGGCGGTAGGTTCCTTCGATAAAAGAGCGACAGACAAAGCCTCTGGGTTGCTTTGCCCCATGAAATCCCTGAATACAGACGGCCCGCATTCCCGCAGGCCGACAAGGTCAATCCGTAGACCCCAAATGCATAGGCAGACCCATGAAACTGGCCTGCCCAGACGGAGAAGCATAATGGCACGCAAGGCAGCTGTCAACAGTCTCCTGTTGACGCCGCCTGAATGGCATTGACCCTTCCTGGTCCGGGGAACACAAGGCACATCCTGTGCCTACTTTCCCGTTTGATACGCCCCGATGCCCTACCCAGGCAACATCGGGGCGCAGAGTCTAGCAGATTACTCGAGGATGGTGGCAACCACGCCAGCACCGACGGTACGACCACCTTCGCGGATCGCGAAGCGCAGGCCGGCGTCCATGGCGACCGGGTTGATCAGGGTGACAACCATCTTGATGTTGTCGCCCGGCATCACCATCTCGACGCCTTCCGGCAGCTCGACCGCACCGGTGATGTCGGTGGTACGGAAGTAGAACTGCGGACGGTAGCCCTTGAAGAACGGGGTGTGACGGCCGCCTTCATCCTTCGACAGAACGTAGACTTCGGCGTCGAACTTGGTGTGCGGCTTGATCGAACCCGGCTTGGCCAGAACCTGGCCACGCTCGACGTCGTCACGCTTGGTGCCGCGCAGCAGCAGACCGGCGTTGTCGCCTGCCTGACCCTGGTCCAGCAGCTTGCGGAACATTTCCACGCCGGTCACGGTGGTCTTCTGCACCGGACGGATGCCGACGATTTCGATTTCTTCGCCGACCTTGATCACGCCGCGCTCGATACGACCGGTCACCACGGTGCCACGGCCCGAGATCGAGAACACGTCTTCGACCGGCATCAGGAATGCCTTGTCGACGTCACGCTCCGGGGTCGGGATCCAGGTGTCCAGCGCCTCGACCAGCTTGATGACGGCCGGTACGCCGATTTCGCTCTGGTCGCCTTCCAGCGCCAGACGGGCCGAACCCGAGATGATCGGGGTGTCGTCGCCCGGGAAGTCGTACTTGCTCAGCAGCTCGCGGACTTCCATTTCGACCAGTTCCAGCAGCTCGGCATCGTCAACCATGTCGGCCTTGTTCAGGAACACGACGATGTACGGCACGCCGACCTGACGCGACAGCAGGATGTGCTCGCGAGTCTGCGGCATCGGGCCGTCAGCGGCCGAGCACACCAGGATCGCGCCGTCCATCTGGGCAGCACCGGTGATCATGTTCTTGACGTAGTCAGCATGGCCCGGGCAATCGACGTGGGCGTAGTGACGAACGGTGGATTCGTATTCGACGTGCGCGGTCGAGATCGTGATGCCACGTGCCTTTTCTTCCGGCGCGGCGTCGATCGCGGAGTAATCCTTGAACTCGCCACCGAAGCGCTCGGCACCAATCTTGGTCAGTGCGGCGGTCAGCGTGGTCTTGCCGTGATCGACGTGACCGATGGTGCCGACGTTGACGTGCGGCTTGGTGCGCTCGAACTTACCCTTTGCCATTTCTTTCTACCTTATTGGTTCGTAAGTGGTTTGGAGGACCTGAGCGTTACGCTCAGGCCTTCTTCATGACTTCGTCGGCGATGTTGTTCGGCGCCGGCTCGTAGTGGTCAAATTCCATCGTGAAGGTGGCGCGGCCCTGGGTCTGCGAACGCAGCGAGGTCGCGTAGCCAAACATTTCGCCCAGCGGAATCATCGCGTTGATGATGCTGGCCGAACCGTCACCGGTGGTATCAGAACCCTGCAGAACGCCGCGACGACGGCTGACGTCGCCCATCACGTCACCCTGGTAATCCTCCGGGGTCACGATCTCGACCTTCATGATCGGCTCCAGCAGGACCGGCTTGGCCTTGCGGAAGCCTTCCTTGAAGGCCATCGAGGAAGCGAGCTTGAACGCCATTTCCGAGGAGTCGACGTCGTGGTACGAGCCGAACACCAGCTTCACCTTGACGTCCACGACCGGGAAGCCCGCCAGCGGACCGCTGGTGATGGTTTCGCGCAGGCCCTTTTCAATCGACGGGATGAATTCCTTCGGAATCACGCCACCGGTGATGTCGTTGATGAACAGGAAGTCGTCCTTGATGCCAGCGGCGATCTTCGGATCTGCACGATCGGCCTCGGTGATCGGCGACAGCTCGATCACGACGTGACCGTACTGACCCTTACCACCGGACTGCTTGGCGTGCTTGTAGTCCGACTTCACGTCCGACAGGGTGATCGTTTCGCGGTACGCCACCTGCGGCTTGCCGACGTTGGCTTCAACGTTGAACTCGCGCTTCATGCGGTCAACGATGATGTCCAGGTGCAGCTCGCCCATGCCCGAGATGATGGTCTGGCCGGATTCTTCGTCGGTCTTGACGCGGAACGACGGATCTTCCTGCGCCAGACGACCCAGTGCCAGACCCATCTTTTCCTGATCGGACTTGGTCTTCGGCTCGACAGCCATCGAGATGACCGGCTCCGGGAACACCATGCGCTCGAGGATGATCGGCTGATCCATGGAGCACAGGGTGTCACCCGTGGTGGTGTCCTTCAGGCCCACGGCGGCGGCGATGTCGCCGGCCAGAACTTCCTTGATTTCTTCGCGGTTGTTGGAGTGCATCTGCAGGATACGGCCGATGCGCTCCTTCTTGCCCTTCACCGAGTTCAGCAGCTGGTCGCCTGCATTCAGCGTGCCCGAGTAGACACGGAAGAAGGTCAGCGCGCCGACGAACGGGTCGGTGATGATCTTGAAGGCCAGGGCCGAGAACGGAGCCTTGTCATCAGACTTGCGGCTCATTTCCTTGGTTTCATCGTCAACGTCGGTACCGGTCACGTCCGGCACGTCGATCGGCGACGGCAGCAGCTGGATCACGCCGTCCAGCATGGCCTGCACGCCCTTGTTCTTGAACGCCGAGCCGCAGTACATCGGCACGATGTCGGTCGCCAGGGTGCGCACGCGCAGGGCTTCGATGATCTCGGCCTCGGTCAGCTCATCGCCACCCAGGTACTTGTCCATCAGCTCTTCGCTGGCTTCGGCAGCCGCTTCGATCATGAAGGTACGGGCTTCGGTCGCTTCAGCCAGCAGGTCGGCCGGCACATCGCTGTACTCGAACTTCATGCCCTGCGAAGCCTCATCCCAATGGATGGCCTTCATCTTCAGCAGATCGACGACGCCCTTGAAGCCTTCCTCAGCGCCGATCGGCAGCTGCATCGGAACGGCCTTGGCGCCCAGCTTCGCCTTCAGCTGGCCGACGACCTTGCTGAAGTTGGCGCCGGTACGGTCCATCTTGTTGACGAACGCGATGCGCGGCACCTTGTAACGGTTGGCCTGGCGCCACACGGTTTCCGACTGCGGCTGCACGCCACCGACGGCACACAGCACGAAGACGGCACCGTCGAGCACGCGCAGCGAGCGCTCCACTTCGATGGTGAAGTCGACGTGCCCGGGGGTGTCGATGATGTTGAAGCGGTGCTCCGGCAGGGACTTGTCCATGCCCTTCCAGAACGCGGTGGTCGCAGCGGACTGGATCGTGATGCCACGCTCCTGCTCCTGCTCCATCCAGTCCATGGTGGCGGCGCCGTCATGCACTTCACCGATCTTGTGGCTCTTGCCGGTGTAGAACAGGATGCGCTCGGACGTGGTGGTCTTGCCGGCATCGATGTGAGCCATGATGCCGAAATTGCGGTAACGCTCGATGGGAGTGGAACGGGCCACGGGGAGCCTCTCAGATTTCTTGGATTTCGGATGGCCGAACGCCGCCTTTCGGCGGCCTTCGGATTGGCGCAGCCCTTCTGGGGCCGCGAGGCAGCACCGAGATGGTACTGCCCTGCCTGTTTTACAAGGCCGTCAAACTCACCAGCGGTAGTGGGCGAATGCCTTGTTGGCTTCGGCCATGCGGTGGGTTTCTTCGCGCTTCTTGATGGCGCCGCCACGGTTTTCCGCAGCGTCGATCAGCTCAGCGGCCAGCTTCTTCGGCATGGTGTTCTCACCACGCTTGCGCGCGGAGTCGATCAGCCAACGCATGGCCAGGGCCATCTTGCGCGAGGCGCGCACTTCGACCGGCACCTGATAGGTGGCACCACCGACACGGCGGGACTTGACTTCGACCGACGGAGCCACGTTTTCCAGAGCCTTCTGAACCAGCTCGACGGAATTCGGGTTCTTCTCACCGATCACGTCCATGGCGCCGTAGACGATCTTTTCAGCGACCGACTTCTTGCCGCTCAGCATCACCATGTTGATGAAACGGGCGATGGTTTCGCTTCCGTGCTTCGGATCCGGCAGGACTGCGCGCTGCGGCGTATTACCTTTACGAGACATGTGTGCTTTCCCTTAGCTCTTCGGACGCTTGGCGCCGTACTTGGAACGGCCCTGGCGACGCTTGGCAACGCCGGAGGCGTCGAGCGAACCACGAACGGTGTGGTAACGCACACCCGGCAGATCCTTGACGCGACCGCCACGGATCAGGACCACGGAGTGCTCCTGCAGGTTGTGGCCTTCACCGCCGATGTAGGAAATCACTTCTTCCTGGTTGGTCAGGCGAACCTTGGCAACCTTGCGAAGCGCCGAGTTCGGCTTCTTCGGAGTAGTGGTATAAACGCGCGTGCAGACGCCACGGCGCTGGGGGCACTTTTCGAGAGCCGGCGAGGCGCTCTTATAAGTGGTTGCCTGCCGCGGCTTGCGGACAAGCTGATTGATCGTCGCCATCAGTATGTTCTTCTGAGAGAGGCCGAAAAAAACCGGCCATGAATGCGGATATGTGCGAGCAGGCGAAAAACCGGCCTGCTGAGACAGACGATTGTAGCAACCTGGCGAAAACGCGGTCAAATGCGCACACGCCAAGCCAGCCCTGATCCTGGGCCGTTACAGGGGAGCCTTCTCCATGCCCCCCGTTCAGGTTGTCGCCCGACCCATCGCTGGGCCGGGCGGCATCCTACCTCATCGAAGGCGAACAGACCAGCGGCCTGTGCCTTCGAGTGCAGTTCCGGCCAAAACCGGTCCTGCGTGATGCTTGTCCGGCACGGAGCCGGAGCATGCAGCAGGGACCGGTCGATGGCCGCCCCCTGCCCGATCGAGGTCCGACCGAAGCCGGACCGGCCGATCAATCCTCGGCCTGCTCGGCGTCGGTCGATTCCACCACCACTTCCGGTGCTGCCACGGCCACGGGGGCCGCAGCTGCCGGGGTACCGGCAAGGGTCTGCATTTCCGAGTCGGTCAGCCCGCTCGCGTTGCGGCGGCGGTTGGCGTGGTACGACAGACCGGTACCGGCCGGGATCAGACGGCCGACGATCACGTTTTCCTTCAGGCCGCGCAGGTTGTCCTTGGTGCCACGGACGGCAGCCTCGGTCAGCACGCGGGTGGTTTCCTGGAAGGAAGCGGCCGAGATGAACGACTCGGTTGCCAGCGAGGCCTTGGTGATGCCCAGCAGGACCGGATCGAAACGAGCGATCAGCTCGTTGCGGGTGGTCAGGCGTGCATTTTCCTCGATGACGCGCTGGCGCTCGACCTGTTCGCCGTTCAGGAACTTGCTGCTGCCCTGATCGGTGATCTCGACCTTGCGCAGCATCTGGCGGGTGATCACCTCGATGTGCTTGTCGTTGATCTTCACGCCCTGCAGGCGGTACACGTCCTGGATTTCCTTGACCAGATAGGCGGCCAGCGGCTCGACACCCAGCAGACGCAGGATGTCCTGCGGGCTCGGCTCGCCGTCGACGATCGTTTCGCCCTTGGTCACGTGCTCACCTTCGAACACGATGACCTGACGGTACTTCGGAATCAGCTCTTCGTGTTCCGAACCATCGGTGTCCTTGATGATCAGGCGCTGCTTGCCCTTGGTGTCCTTGCCGAAGCTGATGATGCCCGAACGCTCGGCCAGCACCGCCGGATCCTTCGGCTTGCGCGCTTCGAACAGATCGGCCACGCGCGGCAGACCACCGGTGATGTCGCGGGTCTTGGACGCTTCCTGCGGGATCTTGGCAACCACGTCACCCACGCCGACGGCAGCGCCGTCCTGCAGGTTGACGATCGAGCGCGGCGGCAGCAGGTACTGCGCCGGCAGATCGGTGCCCGGAATCGACAGGTCGTTGCCCTTGCCATCGACGATGCGGACGATCGGGCGCAGATCCTTCGCCTGGGCGCCGCGGCGCTTCGGGTCGGTGATTTCGCGCGACGCCAGGCCGGTCAGCTCATCGGTCTTCTCGATGACGGTGATGCCGTCGACGAAGTCGATGAAGCGGATGAAACCAGCCACTTCCGAAACGATCGGGTGGTTATGCGGATCCCAGTTGGCCACGGTCTGGCCAGCCTTGACCGCATCACCGTCCTTGGAGGTGATGGTTGCGCCGTACGGCAGCTTGTAACGCTCACGCTCACGGCCGTGCGCATCGAGCACCGACATTTCGCCCGAGCGCGACACGGCGACCAGCGAGCCGTTGGCATGGGCCACCGACTTGAGGTTGCTGAACTTGACCGAGCCGGTGGTCTTGACGGTGATGTTGTCGACCGCAGCAGCTCGCGATGCCGCACCACCGATGTGGAACGTACGCATCGTCAGCTGGGTACCCGGCTCACCGATGGACTGGGCGGCGATGACGCCGACCGCTTCACCGATGTTGACCAGGTGGCCACGGGCCAGATCGCGGCCGTAGCAGCGACCGCAGACGCCGAAGGCCGATTCGCAGGAGATCGTCGAGCGGACCTTGATGGTCTGCACGCTGGCCTCTTCAAGCTTGGCGACCCAGGCTTCGTCGAGCAGGGTGTTGCGGGTGACGATCGGATCTTCGTCGTTGCCCGGCAGGAACACGTCCTCGGCAACCACGCGACCCAGCACGCGATCCTTCAACGGCTCGACCACGTCACCGCCTTCGACGATCGGGGTCATGATCAGGCCTTCGGTGGTACCGCAATCCACCTCGGTGATCACCACGTCCTGCGCCACGTCGACCAGACGACGGGTCAGGTAACCCGAGTTCGCGGTCTTCAGCGCGGTATCGGCCAGACCCTTACGGGCACCGTGGGTGGAGTTGAAGTACTCCTGCACGTTCAGGCCTTCGCGGAAGTTCGCCTTGATGGGCGTCTCGATGATCGAGCCATCGGGACGGGCCATCAGGCCACGCATGCCGGCCAGCTGACGGATCTGCGCCTGGCTGCCTCGTGCACCGGAGTCGGCCATGATGTACAGGGAGTTCATCGACTTCTGGTCGATGGTCTCGCCCTTGGCATTGATGACCTTCTCGGTACCGATGGTGTCCATCATCGCCTTGGCGATGCGCTCATTGGTGCGCGACCAGATGTCGACCACCTTGTTGTAGCGCTCGCCGGCGGTGACCAGGCCCGACTGGTACTGCTCCTGGATTTCCAGCACTTCGGCTTCGGCCTCGGTGAGGATGCCCTTCTTCTCGTCCGGGATCAGCATGTCGTCGATGCCGATCGAGACGCCGGCGCGGGTCGCGTAGGCGAAGCCGGTGTACATCAGCTTATCGGCGAACACGACCGTGTCCTTCAGACCCAGCTGGCGGTAGCTGGAGTTGATCAGGCGGCTGATGTTCTTCTTGGTCAGCTCGGTGTTGGCCAGCGCGAACGGCAGGCCTTCCGGCAGGATTTCAGCCAGCAGGGCACGACCGATGGTGGTATCCACGATCGAGGTCTTGCTCTGCTTGTTGCCTTCCTCGTCGGTCACCACCTCGGTGATGCGGACCTTGACGCGCGCGTGCAGTTCCACCACGCGGTTGTCGTAGGCGCGCTTGACTTCGGCGATGTTGGCGAAGGCCATGCCCTCGCCCTTCTTGTTTTCCAGCGAGCGGGTCATGTAGTACAGACCCAGCACGACGTCCTGCGACGGCACGATGATCGGCTCGCCGTTGGCCGGCGACAGGATGTTGTTGGTGGACATCATCAGCGCACGCGCTTCCAGCTGGGCTTCCAGCGAAAGCGGCACGTGGACGGCCATCTGGTCACCGTCGAAGTCGGCGTTGAACGCGGTGCAGACCAGCGGGTGCAGCTGGATCGCCTTGCCTTCGATCAGGACCGGCTCGAAGGCCTGGATGCCCAGACGGTGCAAGGTCGGCGCACGGTTCAGCATCACCGGATGCTCGCGGATGACCTCTTCCAGGATGTCCCAGACTTCGGCTTCTTCGCGCTCGACCAGCTTCTTGGCGGCCTTGATGGTGGTAGCCAGGCCACGACGCTGCAGCTTGGCGAACACGAACGGCTTGAACAGTTCGAGCGCCATCTTCTTCGGCAGACCGCACTGGTGCAGGCGCAGGTACGGACCGACCACGATGACCGAACGGCCCGAGTAGTCGACGCGCTTGCCGAGCAGGTTCTGACGGAAGCGACCCTGCTTGCCCTTGATCATGTCGGCCAGCGACTTCAGCGGGCGCTTGTTGGTGCCGGTGATGGCACGGCCACGACGACCGTTGTCCAGCAGCGCATCGACCGATTCCTGCAGCATGCGCTTTTCATTGCGCACGATGATGTCCGGCGCGCTCAGTTCGAGCAGGCGGCGCAGGCGGTTGTTGCGGTTGATGACGCGGCGGTACAGGTCGTTCAGATCGGAGGTCGCGAAGCGGCCACCATCCAGCGGAACCAGCGGACGCAGGTCCGGCGGCAGCACCGGCAGGACGGTCATGACCATCCACTCCGGACGGTTGCCCGATTCCAGGAAGGCTTCGATCAGCTTGATGCGCTTGGTCAGTCGCTTCAGCTTGGTTTCCGAACCGGTGCTGGCGATTTCTTCGCGCAGGCGGGTCATTTCCGACTGCAGGTCGATGGTGCGCAGCAGTTCGTACACGGCCTCGGCGCCCATGGCGGCGTCGAAGTCGTCGCCGTGCTCCTGGCGGGCCTGCAGGTACTGTTCTTCGGTCAGCAGCTGGCGGCGCTCCAGGGCGGTCAGGCCCGGCTCGGTCACCACGTAGGCTTCGAAGTACAGCACGCGCTCGATATCGCGCAGGGTCATGTCCAGCATCAGGCCGATGCGCGACGGCAGCGACTTGAGGAACCAGATGTGCGCGACCGGCGAAGCCAGGTCGATGTGGCCCATGCGCTCACGACGCACCTTGGCCAGGGTCACTTCGGTGCCGCACTTCTCGCAGACCACGCCGCGGTGCTTCATGCGCTTGTACTTGCCGCACAGGCACTCGTAGTCCTTGACCGGTCCGAAGATGGCGGCGCAGAACAGGCCGTCACGCTCCGGCTTGAAGGTACGGTAGTTGATGGTTTCCGGCTTCTTCACTTCGCCGAAGGACCACGAACGGATCAGGTCCGGCGAAGCCAGCGCGATCTTGATCGCGTCGAAGTCCAGCGTCTGGCGCTGCTGGTTGAAGAGGTTGAGCAGGTCTTTCATGGTGTTCTCCAGAAGGAGGAATGCTGTGTCGATGGGCTTTCAGTTGACTGCCAGCGGCGCGGCGGCGTTGACCGCCGCGCCGGCATGGATCAGTTGTCTTCCAGTTCCATGTTGATGGCCAGCGAGCGGATTTCCTTCACAAGCACGTTGAAGGATTCCGGCATGCCCGCGACCATCTCGTGCTCACCGTCGACGATGTTCTTGTACATCTGGTTGCGGCCCTGCACGTCATCGGACTTCACCGTCAGCATTTCCTGCAGGGTGTAGGCCGCGCCGTAGGCTTCCAGCGCCCAGACTTCCATTTCACCGAAGCGCTGGCCGCCGAACTGCGCCTTGCCGCCCAGCGGCTGCTGGGTGACGAGCGAGTACGGACCGGTCGAACGGGCGTGCATCTTGTCGTCGACCAGGTGGTTCAGCTTCAGGTAGTGCATGTAGCCAACGGTGGTGTGGCGATCGAAGGCTTCACCGGTGCGGCCGTCATACAGCTGGGTCTGGCCACTGCTCGGCAGGTCGGCCAGTTCCAGCATGCGCTTGATTTCCGCTTCGGTGGCGCCGTCGAACACCGGGGTGGCCATCGGCACGCCGTCGAACAGGTTGCGGGCCAGGCGCAGCAGTTCCTCGTCGCTGAACTGCGACAGGTCGACACGGTTGGCCACGTTGGTGTCATCGTGGTTGTAGATGTCGTCCAGGAACTTGCGCAGGTCGGCGACCGCCGCCTGGGCTTCCAGCATTGCCTGGATCTTGCGACCCAGACCCTTGGCGGCCCAGCCCAGGTGCACTTCCAGGATCTGCCCGATGTTCATACGCGACGGCACGCCCAGCGGGTTCAGCACGATGTCCACGGTTTCGCCCGAGGCCATGTACGGCATGTCCTCGACCGGCACGACGTTGGACACCACACCCTTGTTGCCGTGGCGGCCTGCCATCTTGTCGCCCGGCTGGATGCGGCGCTTCACGGCCAGGAACACCTTGACCATCTTCAGCACGCCCGGGGCGAGGTCGTCGCCCGCGGTGATCTTGCCGCGCTTGTCGGCGAAGCGACGCTCGAATTCCTTCTCGTGCGCCTGGATCTGCTTCTGTGCGCGTTCGATGGCTTCGGCAGCGTCCTCGTCCTTCATGCGCAGCACGAACCAGTCAGCCTTCTTCAGGCCATCCAGGTAGGCGTCGGAGATGACGTCGCCCTTCTTCAGGCCGGCACCACCGTTGACCACCTTGCCCACGATCTGCGAACGCAGACGGGCGTAGATGGCCGCTTCCAGGATGCGGAACTGGTCGTCGAAGTCCTTCTTGACGCGCTTGATTTCAGATTCTTCGATCTGACGGGCGCGCTTGTCCTTCTCGATGCCATCGCGGGTGAAGACCTGCACGTCGATGACGGTGCCGTCCATGCCCGGCGGCACGCGCAGCGAGCTGTCCTTCACGTCCGAAGCCTTCTCGCCGAAGATCGCGCGCAGCAGCTTCTCTTCCGGGGTCAGCTGGCTTTCGCCCTTCGGGGTGACCTTGCCGACCATGATGTCGCCAGCGCGGACTTCGGCACCGATATACACCACGCCGCTCTCGTCCAGACGGTTCAGCGCCTGCTCGGAAACGTTCGGGATGTCGGCGGAGATTTCCTCCGGCCCCAGCTTGGTGTCACGCGCAACGCAGGTCAGCTCTTCGATGTGGATCGTGGTGTAGCGATCCTCTTCCACCACGCGCTCGGAGAGCAGGATGGAGTCTTCGAAGTTGTAGCCGTTCCACGGCATGAAGGCGATCAGCATGTTCTGGCCCAGGGCCAGTTCACCGATGTCGGTGGACGGACCATCGGCCAGCACGTCGCCACGCGCCACCACGTTGCCCACTTCCACCAGCGGACGCTGGTTGATGCAGGTGTTCTGGTTGGAGCGGGTGTACTTGATCAGGTTGTAGATGTCGACGCCGGCATCGGACGCATCGGTGATCTCGGCTTCGTTGACCTTGACCACGATGCGGGCGGCGTCGATCTGCACGATCTCACCACCACGACGGGCGTTCACGGTCACACCCGAGTCACGCGCCACGGCGCGCTCGATGCCGGTACCGACCAGCGGCTTCTGCGCACGCAGGGTCGGCACGGCCTGACGCTGCATGTTGGCGCCCATCAGTGCGCGGTTGGCGTCATCGTGCTCCAGGAACGGAACCAGCGCAGCCGCGATCGACACGGTCTGCATCGGCGAGACGTCCATGAAGTGGACTTCCGCCGGCGGCTTCAGCAGCGATTCGCCCTGGTAACGGCAGGGAACGAACTGCTCGGTCAGCACGCTGTTGGCATCGGTCAGGGCGTTGGCCTGGGCGATGACGTACTCGTTTTCTTCGATGGCCGACAGGAACTCGACTTCGTCGAAGACCTTGCCATCCACGACCTTGCGGTACGGGGTCTCGAGGAAACCGTACTGGTTGGTGCGGGCGTACACGGCCAGCGAGTTGATCAGGCCGATGTTCGGGCCTTCCGGGGTTTCGATGGTGCAGACGCGGCCGTAATGGGTCGGGTGCACGTCGCGCACTTCGAAGCCGGCGCGCTCACGGGTCAGGCCGCCCGGGCCCAGGGCCGAGACGCGACGCTTGTGCGTGACTTCCGACAGCGGGTTGTTCTGGTCCATGAACTGCGACAGCTGCGAGGAGCCGAAGAATTCCTTGATCGCCGCAGCCACCGGCTTGGCGTTGATCAGCTCCTGCGGGGTCAGGCCTTCCGACTCTGCCATCGACAGGCGTTCCTTGACCGCACGCTCGACGCGGACCAGGCCCACGCGGAACACGTTCTCGGCCATTTCACCGACCGAACGCACGCGACGGTTGCCCAGGTGATCGATGTCATCGACCACGCCACGACCGTTGCGGATCTCGGTCAGGACCTTGATCACGTCCAGGATGTCCGAGCTGTCGCCGTGGGCGGCAACCAGTCGCTTGGACTCTTCGTCGTTGCGCTCGCCGTAGTACTTGCGGTCGTACAGCACGGCTTCGCCGGTGGTTTCCTTGCGGCCCACGCGACGGTTGAACTTCATGCGGCCGACGGCCGACAGGTCGTAGCGCTCGAAGGTGAAGAACAGGTTGTGGAACAGGTTCTGCGCAGCATCCTTGGTCGGCGGCTCGCCCGGACGCATCATGCGGTAGATCTCGACCAGGGCTTCCAGCTGGGTCTTGGTCGGGTCGATGCGCAGGGTGTTGGACAGGTACGGGCCGCGATCCAGGTCGTTCACCCACAGGGTGCCCACTGCGTCGACGCCGGCCTTGCGGAAGTTCTGCAGCTGCTCGTCGGTGATTTCGTCGTTGGCCTGGGCCAGCAGTTCACCGGTCGAGGCATCGACCACGTCGTGCGACAGGATGCGGCCGACGATGTAGTCGTCCGGCACGGCCAGGGCGGCGATGCCCGAGGCTTCCAGCTGCTTGATGTGGCGCGCGGTGATGCGCTTGCCGGCTTCCACGATGACCTTGTCGCCGTCGGCGAGGTCGAAGCCCAGGGTTTCGCCGCGCAGGCGCTCCGGCACCAGCTCCAGCTGGACGCCTTCATCCGGGTTGATGTGGAAGGTGTTGATCTCGAAGAACTCGGCCAGCATCTCTTCGTTGCTGTAGCCAAGCGCACGCAGCAGGATCGACACCGGCAGCTTGCGGCGACGGTCGATACGGGTGAACAGCGCGTCCTTCGGGTCGAACTCGAAGTCCAGCCAGGAGCCGCGGTAAGGAATGATGCGGGCGCTGTACAGCAGCTTGCCCGAGCTGTGGGTCTTGCCACGGTCGTGGTCGAAGAACACGCCCGGCGAGCGGTGCAGCTGCGAGACGATGACGCGCTCGGTGCCGTTGACGATGAAGGTGCCGTTGTCGGTCATCAGCGGGATTTCGCCGAGGTAGACCTCCTGCTCCTTCACGTACTTGATGGCCTTGGTCGACGACTCGCGGTCGTAGATCACCAGGCGCACGGTCACGCGCAGCGGCGCACCGTAGCTCATGCCACGCTGACGGCATTCACGCTCGTCGAAGACCGGATCGCCCAGCTTGTAGCCGACGTACTCCAGGGCAGCATTGCCGCTGTAGCTGGCGATCGGGAAGACCGACTTCAGTGCAGCGTGCAGGCCGTGGTCCGTGCGCTTGGCCGGATCGACGTTTTCCTGCAGGAATTCACGGTAGGAATCCACCTGGATGGCGAGCAGGAACGGCACTTCGAGAATCGAACGCTGCTTGCCGAAATCCTTGCGGATACGCTTTTTTTCGGTGAACGAATAGGACGTCATGAGGTCTTCCACCTTGTTGTGCGAGTCGTGCGCCCACGACCCGAAGGGAACTTGAAATTGTCAGTTGGAAGTCGCTGGTATTGCCGGCACCAGCACGCCTTCTCCCGCTACTTCCAACTGCCAACTCGTCTGCATCCACTCCCCCGCCGCCGCGCTTTGCGCTGGCCGACCAGGGTTTGACCGCAGCCCGTGTTGGGCTTTTTCACCGTATTTCCGTAGAACCGCGCCACGATTGGCTGGCCCTACAACAACGACCAAAGGCCGGGGGCTTACGCCCCCAGCCTTGGCTGCATCGCCGGATTTCGATGGCGACGCAATGGAAGTGCTTACTTGACTTCGACAGTCGCGCCAGCAGCTTCCAGATCCTTCTTCATCTTCTCGGCTTCGTCCTTCGAAGCGTTGTCCTTCAGGACGCCGCCGGCTTCGGCCAGGTCCTTCGCTTCCTTCAGGCCCAGGCCGGTGATGGCGCGGACGGCCTTGATGACTTCGACCTTCTTGTCGCCAGCGGTCTTCAGGGTGACGACGAATTCGGTCTGCTCTTCAACAACGGCAGCCGGGCCAGCCACAGCAGCGGCGACCGGAGCAGCGGCGGAGACGCCGAACTTCTCTTCGATGGCCTTGACCAGCTCCATCACTTCCATCAGGGACTTCTCGGCGATGGCGTCGACGATCTGTTCGTTGGTAAGGGACATGATAATTACCTTTGGATGTTTTTCTGGATTGAGGTTCCGTCAGGAACCACGATTAGTCGAAACTCAGGCGGTCTCGGCGGCCGGTTCAGCAGCGTCGGCGGCGACGTCGCCACCATTCTGCTTGTCGCCGATTGCCTTGATGGCGCGGGCGAACATCGTGACCGGCTCGGTCAGGACGCGTGCCAGCATTGCCAGGGCCTGGTCGCGGGTCGGCAGCGAGGCCAACACGTCGACATGGCTTGCCGGGAACACTTCGCCGCCGATGGCGACGACCTTGGCCTGCAGCTTGTCGTTGCCCTTGGCGGCATCCTTGATCAGGCGACCGGCAGCGCCGGGCTCCTCAAGCGAGAACGCGTACAGCAGCGGACCAACGAGCTTGTCCTGTGCACATGCGAACTCGGTGCCTTCAACAGCACGCGACGCCAGGGTGTTCTTGACAACTTTCAAGAAAACGCCGGTTTCACGAGCCTGCTTGCGCATCGCGGTCATCTGAGCGACCGTGGTGCCAGCGTATTCGGCTGCGATCAAGGAGTGGGCCTTGGCGGCGATGTCTGCCAGCTCCGCGACTACTTCTTGCTTCTGGGACAGATTGAGAGCCATTGCACTCCTCCGATTGAACTCCGCTTACGGCTCCTGCCGTGTGCGGTCCTGTGCGGCATCCGTCCTGGACGCCGGGAACATCGGAATGATGTTCCGGGGGGTGGGCCGTTCTAGACCTGGAGTGGGCCAACCTGGGTAACCCCAGACGTGCGTGAACCAGAAAAACTCCAGAAGGGCACCATCTACGCAGGGTGATTCCGGGGAATCGATTAAGCGTTCGTGGCTGCTCCGGCGGCGACTCCCTGCCAAATCGAGCTTCCGTGCCCGTCGCCGGCATACCACGACCGCACCTGCGGTCTTTGACGGCTACCACCGGCGATGGGTTGCCGGCGGATGCCTTCAAATGTCACGGTCGCGGGACCCGAGGGACCCACGATCGCTTGAAACGATTACTTCAGGCTCAGCGACGACTGGTCGACGGTGACGCCCGGGCCCATCGTCGAGCTGACCGACACCTTCTGCAGGTACAGGCCCTTCGAGGTGGCCGGCTTGGCCTTGATCAGGTCCAGCAGCAGCGCGGTCAGGTTCGACTTCAGCGCGTCTTCGGCGAAGTCGGCCTTGCCGATGGTGCAGTGGATGATGCCGGCCTTGTCGGTGCGGTAACGCACCTGACCCGACTTGGCATTCTTCACAGCCTCACCCGGGTTCGGGGAGACGGTGCCGACCTTCGGGTTCGGCATCAGGCCGCGCGGGCCCAGCACGGTACCCAGCTTACCGACGACGCGCATTGCGTCCGGGGTCGCGATCACGACGTCGTAGTTCAGATCGCCGGCCTGCATCTTCTCGGCCAGATCGTCCATACCGACGGCTTCGGCACCAGCGGCCAGGGCTTCATCAGCCTTGGCACCGGCCGGAGCGAAGACAGCGACGCGGACCGACTTGCCGGTACCAGCCGGCAGCACGGTGGAGCCACGGACCTGCTGGTCGGACTTCTTCGCGTCGACGCCCAGGCGCACAGCAACGTCGATCGACTCGACGAACTTGGCCTTGGTGGCGGTCTTCAGGATGTTGATTGCGTCCTCGAAGGCATACGCCTTACCCGGGACAACGGCGGCCTTGATGGCCTTTTCGCGCTTGTTCTGTGCCATCTGATTAACCCTCCACCACGAGGCCCATGGAACGGGCAGAGCCAGCGATGGTACGCACGGCGGCGTCCAGGTCGGCGGCAGTCAGATCCGGTTCCTTCGCCTTGGCGATCTCTTCCAGCTGCTTACGGGTGACCTTGCCGACCTTCTCGGTGTTCGGGCGCTTGGAGCCCGACGAGATGCCAGCGGCCTTCTTCAGCAGGGTGGTGGCCGGAGTGCTCTTGGTGATGAAGGTGAACGTACGGTCCGAATAGGCCGTGATGATCACCGGAACCGGCAGACCCGGCTCGAGCTTCTGCGTGGCGGCATTGAAGGCCTTGCAGAATTCCATGATGTTCAGGCCGCGCTGACCCAGCGCAGGACCGACCGGCGGCGAGGGGTTGGCCTGACCGGCCTTCACCTGCAGCTTGATATAACCGACAACTTTCTTTGCCATGTGAGTACTCTCCGGGTGCTAGCGCCTTGCGACAACAGGCTCCCCATCGGACCGGGAATCACGCGTCCCGGCATCGCGTTTTGAAATCATGCCGAAGGCCACCTTTCGGTGGCCTCCTCCCGCCAGCTTCCCAGCGGGAGCCGCGCAGCATATCAGGTTTTTTCTTCACATGCCTGAAGCGACATGTGAATACAGATCAGACGGCCTTTTCGACCTGACCGAACTCGAGCTCGACCGGAGTGGCGCGACCGAAGATCAGCACCGAGACGCGCAGACGGCTCTTCTCGTAGTTGACTTCTTCGACGACACCATTGAAGTCGTTGAACGGGCCTTCGGTGACACGGACCATCTGACCCGGCTCGAACAGCACCTTCGGACGCGGCTTCTCGACGCCTTCCTGGACGCGGTTCAGGATCGCCTCGGCCTCGGAATCTGCGATCGGCAGCGGACGATCGGCGGTTCCGCCGATGAAGCCCATGACGCGCGGGGTTTCCTTGACCAGGTGCCAGCTTTCGTTGTCGATGCGCGGAATACCCGCTTCTTCGTGGGTCTCGATCTGGACCAGCACGTAACCCGGGAAGAACTTGCGCTCGGAACGGCGCTTCTGGCCGGCGCGCATTTCGATCACTTCCTCGGTCGGAACCAGGACGTCGCCGAAGCGCTCTTCCATGCCGTCACGGACGATGCGATCACGCAGAGCCTGCGCCACCGACTTCTCGAAGCCCGAATAGGCGTGAACGACGTACCAACGCTTCATGCATTTCTCCTTAGCGGCTCAGGAACCACTGAGTCAGTTTCTGGATGAAGAAGTCGAACCCACCCAGCAGCAGGCTGAGAATCAGGACGACGACAATCACCACCCAGGTCATGCGAATGGCTTCCTGGCGGGTCGGCCAAACCACTTTACGCAGTTCGAAACGCGACTCGGAGAGGAATTCGCGGGTGTCGCGCCCCTTGCCGGTCAGCATGAACACGCCGATACCGCCAACCAGGCCGACCACGACCGCCAACGCACGCAGCTGACCCGTCCACGTGCCCAGCTGGGCAGCGCGACCGGAGTCGGCGGAGAACCAGAACCAGACGAACAGACCTGCCAGCACCAGCAACGATGCGAGGACGTACTTGACGATATCCCCGCCTTGCGCGGAGGTGTCCTTGGAATGTTCGATCTTGCTATTCATCAGGCTGTGTCTGCTTTAGCGGCAGGGCCGCTGGGTAAGGTGGGCAGATGGCACGCCAGGAGGGACTCGAACCCCCAACCTGCGGTTTTGGAGACCGCTGCTCTGCCAATTGAGCTACTGGCGTACGTAGAAAACTTGCCTTCCCTTAGACGGCGAAGGCGGACCGAGGTTCCCGGCCCGCCACTCGCCAGACCGGCAGCGCTATGCGACCGCCGGCATGCAGGCTTACTCGAGGATGGTGGCAACCACGCCAGCACCGACGGTACGACCACCTTCGCGGATCGCGAAGCGCAGGCCGGCGTCCATGGCGACCGGGTTGATCAGGGTGACAACCATCTTGATGTTGTCGCCCGGCATCACCATCTCGACACCTTCCGGCAGCTCGACCGCACCGGTGATGTCGGTGGTACGGAAGTAGAACTGCGGACGGTAGCCCTTGAAGAACGGGGTGTGACGGCCGCCTTCGTCCTTCGACAGGACGTAGACTTCGGCGTCGAACTTGGTGTGCGGCTTGATCGAACCCGGCTTGGCCAGAACCTGGCCACGCTCGACGTCGTCACGCTTGGTGCCGCGCAGCAGCAGACCGGCGTTGTCGCCTGCCTGACCCTGGTCCAGCAGCTTGCGGAACATTTCCACGCCGGTCACGGTGGTCTTCTGCACCGGACGGATGCCGACGATTTCGATTTCTTCGCCGACCTTGATCACACCGCGCTCGATACGACCGGTCACCACGGTGCCACGGCCCGAGATCGAGAACACGTCTTCGACCGGCATCAGGAATGCCTTGTCGACGTCACGCTCCGGGGTCGGGATCCAGGTGTCCAGCGCCTCGACCAGCTTGATGACGGCCGGCACGCCGATTTCGCTCTGGTCGCCTTCCAGCGCCAGACGGGCCGAACCCGAGATGATCGGGGTGTCGTCGCCCGGGAAGTCGTACTTGCTCAGCAGCTCGCGGACTTCCATTTCGACCAGTTCCAGCAGCTCGGCATCGTCAACCATGTCGGCCTTGTTCAGGAACACGACGATGTACGGCACGCCGACCTGACGCGACAGCAGGATGTGCTCGCGGGTCTGCGGCATCGGGCCGTCAGCGGCCGAGCACACCAGGATCGCGCCGTCCATCTGGGCAGCACCGGTGATCATGTTCTTGACGTAGTCAGCATGGCCCGGGCAATCGACGTGGGCGTAGTGACGAACGGTGGATTCGTATTCGACGTGCGCGGTCGAGATCGTGATGCCACGCGCCTTTTCTTCCGGCGCGGCGTCGATCGCGGAGTAATCCTTGAACTCGCCACCAAAGCGCTCGGCACCGATCTTGGTCAGTGCGGCGGTCAGCGTGGTCTTGCCGTGGTCGACGTGACCGATGGTGCCGACGTTGACGTGCGGCTTGGTGCGCTCGAACTTACCCTTGGCCATGGCTGCTTATCTCGAATTCGTCTGGTGTGGTGCTGAAGATGGTGCTCACAAAAGGAATCGAACCTTCGACCTCTTCCTTACCAAGGAAGTGCTCTACCGACTGAGCTATGTGAGCGAGTTTTGCATTATGGCATGAACTCGATAATATTCAAAGTTCACTCAATGGAGCGGGAGACGGGGATCGAACCCGCACCATCAGCTTGGAAGGCTGAGGTTCTACCATTGAACTACTCCCGCACCGGGAATGTGCCACAACGTGAAGCTGGTGGAGGGAGGTGGATTCGAACCACCGAAGGCGTAAGCCAGCAGATTTACAGTCTGCCCCCGTTGGCCGCTTGGGTATCCCTCCTTTTACCACCCCATTCCGTGCCGCCGAAGCGTTGCGGTGTGTGGTGGTGAGCCCGCAATTCTGGAGATGAAGCGGGGGTCTGTCAACGCTTTTTTTCACTTTTTTTCACGCGCGTCGCAAACCCCTTGATACGCAAGGGTCTGCTCAGGGCAGTGCAATTGTCTCGTCGGCGAAGATGGCCACATGGGCCACGCCATCGGCCCCGATCCAGCCCCGATACATGCCCTGGGTGTTGAAAGGCGCTGCTGCTTTTCCCTCTGCGGAGAGCACGATCGCCCCGCCGTCGCCACCCATCTGCGGAATCGCTTCGTTGATCACGCCCTTGCCTGCCTGTTCCGGCGATTGACCGAGGTAACGCATGCGCGCGCAGATCTCATGGGCTGCCGCGGTGCGGATGTAGTACTCGCCCCAACCGGTACCCGATACCGCACAACGCGCATCGGCCCAGGTGCCGGCACCGATGATCGGGGAATCGCCGACACGGCCATAGCGCTTGTTGGTCATGCCGCCGGTGGAGGTGCCTGCCGCAAGGCGCCCCTGCGCATCCAGAGCGACCGCACCGACCGTGCCGAAGTGCTTTGCGGTTTCCAGGTCGGCATGCGCCTGCCCGCTCGATTCTTCCTTCAATGCACGCTGCAGCTGCTGCCAGCGCTTGTCGGTACGGAAGTAGGAGGGGGCGACCAGGGTCACGCCCTGTTCGGTCGCGAAGGCTTCGGCCCCCTGCCCCACCATCATCACGTGTCTGGACTTCTGCATCACCGTCTGCGCGAGCAGGATCGGATTGCGCACGCGCTGCACGCCGGCCACCGCTCCGGCCGCCTGGGTGGCACCGTCCATCACCGCCGCATCCAGTTCATTGCGGCCCTCGTGGGTGAACACCGCGCCCTTGCCCGCGTTGAAGGTCGGATCATCCTCGAGCACCGTGATCGCAGCAGTGACCGCCGCCAATGCCGGACGCCCGGCTGCAAGTTCGGCATGGCCCTTCAACAAGGCCGCCTTCAGCGCAGCGCGCGCGGCCTGTTCTTCCGCCGCAGAGAGATCCTTGCGCTCCACGCCGGCACCGCCGTGGATGACCAGCAGCGGTGATGCGGTGGGCGCGGCCTGGGCCAGCAGTGGCAGGGACAACAGCGCGGACAGCGCCAGGCGCAGTTTCATCGGGTACGTCTCCAGGGTAGTTCAGGGAATGGGTTGTGCTGGTAGTGCCGGCCGCTGGCCGGCAACGCCTTGCCAATGATGCATCCAGGGGGTTGCCGGCCAGCGGCCGGCACTATCGGCGGATGACGTCGATCTCGCCGTCGCTGATGTCAGCCAAGGCCTCGTAGGCCGCCTCGGCCTGCAGGTCGTCCAGGCGCATGCGACTGCCGCTGGCAACCACGGTGACCGGCACCGCATGGAAGCGCAGGGGCTCACCTTCCACCAGCCGATCGGCATCGCGTCCGGGGCTGACCACCCAGACCTTGCCTTGGCCGTCGGCGCTGTAGACCTGGGCCTGGCCGTCTGGCTCCACGCACAGGGCCGTGTCTTCATCGACGCCGATGCCGACCATGTCCGGGTCACCACTGTCATGCGCGGCGCGGGCCACGAACACGATCAGGCGGCCGAGACGGTCGCGCTTGTCGAAGTGGCTGTCGGTGACCACCCGCTGCAGGTAGGGCAACTGCAGGAAGCCGCGGTCCAGGGTCACGGCCTCGCCCATCGGGTCGGCCATGGCGCTGGCCGAATCGATGCTGCCGCCATCCAGCGCGCCATAGGCGTAGCCACCGAGGATGGCCAGCCCGGCGCTGGTACCGGCAATCGGCTTGCCGGCGCGTACGTGGGCATTCAGCGCGCGATTGAGCGCAGTGCCCTTCCAGAAGCGGATGTAGCGGGACTGATCGCCGCCGGCGATGAAGATCGCATCGGCCGCAGCCACGACCCGCAGCACGGCTGGGTCGTCGGCACCGCGGCGGTTGTCGAACACCAGAGTCTGCACGGCGGTGGTGCCGCCGATGTCGCGGTAAAGACGGTCCTGCAGCTCATCGGTGCCGGAGGCGCGCAGGATCAGCACGCGACCATTGCCAGCCTGGCGCAGCCACCACTGGAAGGCTTCAGGCACCCATTCGCCCCCACCCATCAGCATCATCGCGGGAGCTCGCGGGCCGGGCCGCGGCGCATCCAGATCACCCACTTCGTAATAGGCGAAGCCGGGGTCCATCAGTTCCTGTGCCGCCGCCGGCGAAGTCCAGAGCGCCGACAGCAGCAAGGCGATGAGCGGGCCACGCAGCCCGTAGCGAAGGCGTCGCATCTTGATCTCCCTGAACAAAAACGACCTGCAACCGTTTTCACTCTTTGCCAGACATATCCCCGGTAGTCAAGGACATGAAAAAGGCGTTAAATGCGCGCGCCCATTGCTGAAATGTGAATGGGGGACAGGGCCCCTCCTCTGCGGGCCGGCATTACTTCCGGGAATTTCTCATGCGTAGACAGGCGATGGCGTGGTCGATCCAGCTGGCGTTGATGGCCGTTGCTGCTTCGACGGCCGCACAGACTCCCGCTTCCTCTTCGGTACAACAGCTGGACGCGGTGCAGGTAACCGGCTCACGCATCCCGCGCGCCCAAGTGGAAGGACCGGCACCGATCACCGTCATCAACGCAGAGCAGATCCGCTCCAGCGGCTTCACCACCGTGCCGGACGTGCTGCGCGCGATGACCCAGAACGGCGGTGAGACGCAGAGCCAGCAGTCCTCCGGGGGGGCCGATTTCTCGCCGGGCGCGCAGCAGGTCGACCTGCGTGGGTTGGGGCCGAACCACACCCTGGTGCTGGTCAACGGCCGTCGCATCGCCGACTTCCCGATGCCGTTCAAGGGCCGCAGCAACTTCACCGATGTGTCCAACATTCCGCTGGGCATGATCGACCGCATAGAAGTGCTGACCGGCAGCGCGTCGGCGATCTACGGCTCGGATGCGATCGCCGGCGTGGTCAATTTCATCCTGAAGAAGCAGGCCGATGGCACCACCATCGACATGCGCATGGGCAGCACCACTGAAGGCGGTGGTGAATCATTCGACATGAGCCTGACCAGCGGCTTGAGCAGTGGCAACTTCAACGCGGTGTACAGCGTCGAACTGCAGTCGCAGACGCCGCTGTGGGCCTACGACCGCGACATCCAGGACTCGACCCAGGACGGCCCGACCGAAGGCGCGCGCATCGCCCGTCGTTCCTACCTGCGCACCGATTACAACGATGACTACCTGGACCCGGGCGCAGCGACCTGTGATGCACTGTCGGCGCAGAACCAGGGCAGCACCTACCGCGCGTTCCGCCCGCGCTACGGCTACTATTGTGGCAGCGACAGCGCGATCGGCTACGGCACGATCCTCAGCAAGCGCCGCGGCGCCAACGGCTATGCCTCGCTCAGCTACGACTTCGACAACGGCCAGCAGTGGTTCGCCGACGTGCAGCTGGGCTACCACACGATGTCGCTGATGCGCGATGTCACCACGTGGGGCCGCATGGCCGCCGACGGCGACGAGTCGGGTTACTTCAACAATGAAGCGACCGGAGAGATCGAGTTCTGGCAGCGCCAGTTCTCGCCCGAGGAAATGGGCGGGCTGGACAATGCGATGGTGCGCAGCACGCAGAAGACCTTCAGCGTGACCACCGGCTTCAAGGGCAACCTGACCGGCAACTGGGACTACGAAGCAGCGCTGAGCCATTCGCAGTACCAGTCGCGGATCAGCTGGGCGCAGATCATCGCGTCCAAGGCCAACGATCTGTTCCTGGGCCCGCAGCTGGGCGAGGACGATGACGGCTTCCCGATCTACAACGCCGATCCGTCGCGCCTGTACCGGCCGCTGACCCGTGCCGAGTACGATTCGATCGCCGCACGCACCACCTATACGCCGAAGTCGCGCACCGAGACGGCGGCGCTGACGCTGACCAATGGTTCGCTGTTCACCCTGCCCGGTGGCGATGCCGGCTTTGCCGCGACGGTGGAAGTGGGCCAACAGGCCTATGCGCTCAATCCCGATCCGCTGGCGACGGGCTATTACTACTACAGCTGGAAGGATTCGGACGGCAAGGGCTCGCGCAACCGCTGGGCGACCGCCGCCGAGCTGCGCATGCCGCTGCATGAAACGGTCAACCTGAGCGTGGCCGGCCGTTACGACCAGTACCGCTATTCGGGCCACACCATCGGCAAGGCAACCTGGAGCGGCGGCCTGGAATGGCGCCCGATCGACACGCTGCTGGTGCGCGGTTCGTATGGCACCGCGTTCCGTGCGCCGGACCTGCACTATGTGTTCGCCGGCCCGGGCAACGACGAGACCAGCGCGGAAGATCTGTACAACTGCCGCGCCGATGCCGCCGATGATTGCGCCGATTACGAGCGCAACGTGATCCGCAGCCGCAGTGGCAACCGCGAGCTGGACCCGGAAACCAGCACCTCCTGGAGCGCTGGCTTCGTGTGGTCGCCGACCGCCGGCCTGGACCTGTCGGCCGACTGGTTCAACATCGACATGCGCGACCAGGTGCAGGACATGGACGTGCGTACGATCCTGGCCAGCGAAGCAAACTGCCGGATGGGCAGCGCCGACATCGGCTCGCCGACCTGCGTGGACGCCCTGGCCCGCATCACTCGTACCGCCGACGGCCGTCTGTACGGCGTGCATGTGAACCCGATCAATGTGGCGCGCGAGTCCACCTCCGGCGTCGACGTCGGTCTGCGCTACCGCCTGCAGACCGGCATCGGCGACTTCATCTTCAATGGCACCCACACCTGGGTGAAGAAGCATGACTTCCAGCGCTATGCCGGTGATGTGACCGAGGACCAGTTCGCGATCAACAGCGGCTTCGATATTCCGCGCACCAAGACCAGTGTCAGCGCGACGTGGGAGAAGGATGCGTGGTCGGCCACCGTGTACGGCTCGCGCCTGGGCAGGCTGCCGACCTCGGACAGCTACGACCAGATGTTCGACGAGGAAAGCGGCGACAGCCCGTGGATCAAGGCGACCTACCGCTACAACGTCTCGCTGCAGTACCGCTTCGACGATCACTCGCGGTTGTCGCTGTCGGTGGTCAATGTGTTCAACAAGATGCCGCCGAAGGACAAGACCTATACGGCGTACCCTTACTACGACGTATCCTGGTTCGACAGCGTCGGCCGCACCGTCAACCTGCAGTACACGCACAAGTTCGGCGGCAGCGCGCTGTAAGGGCGCCCCTGCTGGCGGCACGTCACAGCCCCCGCTTCGGCGGGGGTCTTTTTTTGACCGCCAGACCAGTCCGAGCCTGAACGGTTCCCCGCTGGTGGTCTCCTGCACGGGGTGCAGGCCACTTTTTAGGACATGGCTGATTCCGGGCGGGTGACCGTCCTCCCTAGGATCGGTGCATGTTCCGATTCCCTCGCCCTTCCCTGCCCTTGGTCGCACCGCCGACCACCGCTTCGATGCTGCTGCGCTGGCTCACGGTGTGCGTGTTCCTGTGCCTGGCTGCCGCCACCGGCTTCTACCTGCTGACCGCGTTGACCGAAGATATCTCCAGCCACCGCCGCGACATGAATGCCGCCGCGTACAAGGCACAGATCTACTTCGACCAGCGCGAGGCCCTGCTGCGCTACCTGGGCGATTCGGTGGTGGTGGGTGATCCGTCGGCGCCGTCCAGCGAGGGCGTGCGCCAGCTGCCATTGGACGGGCCGGGCGGCAAGCCCGGCCAGCGCCTGCTGCTGTCACCGCGCGCAGAGCACACGCTGCAGACCCTGCAGACCCATCTGCTGCTGGTTGATGCGCAGGGAACGCATTGGCTGGCGGGCGGCCAGGCCGACGTGGACATCGCCGGCCTGCCCACGTTGCAGGTGCTGCAGCAGCGCAGCGGCACGCTTGCCGGTACCGATCCGGTGTACTGGCTGCGCGCGGGCGATGCCGGCGTCGCCCTGGCACAACCGGTACAGGCCGGAGCGCAGCCGAGCCAGTGGCTGATGCTGCTGCTGGACAGTGCGGCCGCTTCGGACATGATCGATGGCCAGGGTATCGGCGGTTACGCCCTGCTGGACCACGATGGGCAGCCTGCCCTGTCGAGCCTGGCTCCACGCCTGGACAGCGCAGGCTGGAAAGCACTGCAGCAGCGCCAGGACGATAGTTTCGGCGTGCTCTGGAGCACGGGCCTGCCACGTGGCGTGGCCCTGGTGAAAGGGGTGGGCAATGACGGCTGGCGGCTGGTCTATCACCTGCCTCCGCGCCTGCTGCTCGGCGACATGGCGACTTCGCTGCTGATCAGCAGTGCATTGCTGCTGCTGGCTGGCATTGCCCTGCGCCTGCTGCGGCACCGTGTCGACCGCCAGTTGATCCAACCGGCCCTGCTGCAGCACCGGCGCTTGCTGGAAAGCCTGGATTTCAGTTCGACGGTGATCGACCTGGCGCCGGTGGGTATCTGTGTGCTGCGTCGCAGCGACCGCCAGCTGCTGCTGTCCAACCAGCTGCTGCGCGACTGGCTGGGCGAGGACGGCACCGACAGCGATTGGCAGGCACCGTGGCGCGGGCATGCCGGCGAACGCGGCCGCGGGCTGGAGTTCACCGCGCGCGACGGCCGCCAGCTGCAGGTACTGCATGCGGCCTGCCGCTACCAGGATGACGATGTACTGCTGTGCGTGTTCCACGACATCTCACGCCATCGGCAGGCGCAGGCGGCACTGTCCTCTGCACGGCAGGCGGCCGACGCCGCCAACCAGGCCAAGAGCGCGTTCCTGGCGACCATGAGCCATGAGATCCGCACGCCGCTGTACGGGGTGCTTGGCACGCTGGAGCTGCTCGGCCGCACGCCCCTCGATGCGCGCCAGTCGCAGTACCTGCGCACCATCGAGAGTTCTTCGTCGGTGCTGCTGCAACTGATCAGCGACGTGCTGGATGTGTCCAAGATCGAGTCGGGCCAGCTGAGCCTGGAGCCGGCATCGTTCTCGCCGCGCGAACTGACCGAGAGCGTGCTGCGCAGCTTCGCCGCTGCGGCGACGCGCAAGGGCCTGCAGGTCCTGGTGTGCACCGATCCCCGGTTGCCGACACGGGTGCTCGGCGATGCCGACCGGATCCGCCAGGTGCTGGGCAACCTGCTCAGCAATGCCATCAAGTTCACCGAGCATGGCCGGGTGGTGCTGCGCGTGCGGCTGGTACAGCGCGAAGGCGAGTCGAGCGTGCTGGCCTGGCAGGTCACCGATACCGGCGTGGGCATCGCCACCGAGGAACAGGCACGCCTGTTCGAGCCCTTCCGTCAGGTCCGTGGCGCAGCCAGTGCGCAGGGCACCGGGCTGGGCCTGTCGATCAGCGACCGTCTGGTACGCCTGATGAGTGGCGAACTGCGCGTGGTCAGCGAACCGGGACTGGGCAGCAGTTTCACCGTGCGCCTGCCCTTGCCGGTGCTGGCCGCGACCGAGGATGGCCCGGCATTGCTCGCCGAACCGCCGGTCTACGTGCGCGGCCGCGATCGCGAGCTGGTCGACAGTGCCTGTGGCTGGCTGCGCCGCTGGGGTGCCAATGCGCAGCCGCTGCAGGGCGATCCTGCCCTGCTCGACCACGCTGGCGCGATCCTGATGGATGGCGAGGCGCAACAGCCGTTGGCCTGGCAGGGACCGCGGGTGCTGGCCTCGATCGATGGTGGCGACCAACCGGCACCCACCGCCGATGGCGCGCTGTTGGTCACCCTGCATGGCATGTCCTCGATCGCCCTGGCGGTCGCACGCCAGCAGCGGCAATGCGCGACGCTGCCGACTGCAGCGCGCGATGTGCAACCGGGCCCGTTAGGGCTGCGGGTGCTGGCCGTGGAAGACAATCCCATCAACCGGGTGATTCTGGCCGAACAGCTGCAGGCGCTGGGCTGCGAGGTGGAGCTTGCGCAGGACGGTGTCGAGGCATTGCAGCTGTGCCAGACCCATGACTTCGACCTGGTGGTCACCGACATCAACATGCCGCGCATGGACGGCCACACCCTGGCGCGCCGGCTGCGGGCAGAAGGCACCCTGCTGCCGGTGATCGGAGCCACCGCCAACGCTACCGCCGAGGAACGCGAGCGCTGCCTGGCCAGCGGCATGCACGGCTATCTGAGCAAACCCATCGACATCGCACGCCTGCGTCAGGCGCTTTCCGCCGTTCGCCAAGGAGATCCCGCATGACCCGCCGTGTCCTGATCCTGGAAGACCAGCCGTTCCAACGTGGTTACCTCGTCAACCTGTTCAGCGCGCGCGCCGGCGTGCAGGTCGACGCCTGCGAAGACGTGGACGCAGCGATCGCCTTGTGTGCCTGCCAGGCGTATGACCTGGTGGTGAGCGATCTGTTGATGCCCGGCCAGGATGGCATCCAGTTCATCCAGGCCCTGGCCGCGCAACCGCGCCCGCCGCGGCTCGCCGTGGTCAGCGCAGCCTCGCGGCGGATGATGAGTTCGGCGCGGTTGATGGCCGAATCACTGGGCCTGGACGTGGTCGGCCTGTTGGCCAAGCCGGTCGCCGCGAGCGATGTCGATGCGCTGCTCGGTGCATTGGCCCAGACCCGGCCAGCGGTGCGGACCAGCCCGGCTGCGCTGACTCCGGAACCGGACGCGGCGCAGCTGCGGCAGGCGCTGGCCGACGGCAGCCTGACCGCCTGGTTCCAGCCGAAGAAGTCGCTGCAGTCCGGGCGCGTGGTCGCCGCCGAAGCACTGGTGCGCTGGCGCCACCCGCAGCTGGGGACGCTGGCGCCTGGAAGCTTCCTGCCGGCGCTGTGCCGTCATGGCCTGGAGGGCGAACTGCTGCGCGCGATGCTCACGGCCAGCATCCAGGCGCAGGCTCGCTGGCGCTCCCAGGGATTCCGCGTGCCGGTGTCGATCAACCTGCCGCCGCACCTGATGGAGCAGTCCGATCTTCCGGATGAACTGCTGGCACTGACCCTGGCCGCGGGCGGCAATCCGGCTGATCTGTGCTTTGAACTGATGGAGAACAGCACCACCCGGCACGTCAGCGACTTCTATGCAGGCGCGTGCCGGTTGCGGATGAAGGGGTTCGGCCTGGCCCAGGACGACTTCGGCCAAGGCCTGAGCTCGGTGCACAACCTGGTCAACACGCCGTTCACCGAGGTCAAGATCGATCGTGCCCTGGTCAGCGGTTGCGCGCGCGATCCCGCCCTGCACCTGACCTTGACCACTGTGATCGCGCTGGCCAACCAGCTCGGCCTGACCATCGTTGCCGAAGGCGTGGAAAGCGATGCCGATCTGGCAGCGCTGCGCCAGCTCGGCTGCAACCAGGTACAGGGCTTCCTGATTTCACAGGCATTGCCCTCGGACGACTTCACCCGTCTGCTGGACGAAGATGTTCCCTATTCTGCCGCCGGCAGCAGCCGGGCCGCGTCGCGCTGACAGGCGCTGCTGAAAGGCTTCACAATCCCATCAAGAGTCATTGACGATCCTCTCTGCACGGCGGTACCAGCCGTGCCCTGGGCCCTTCCGGCCACCATCGCCCGCTTACTGCTCCGAGACCTGTCCATGCCGGCCGAGGCCGCTCCCGTACGCCGACTCGCCCGCCGTTCCCTGCGTGTACATGCCCTGCTGATCGGCGTGGTGGTGCTGGCAACCCTGCAGACCGGCCTGCTGCTGTCCACCGGCAGCCAGCTGTTCAACGAAGAACAGAGCAAGATCCGCTACCACTTCCGTCGCCTGGACGGCACGCTGCAGGAACAGGAACGCTTCCTGCGGCAATGGCGCCTGCATGACGTGGGCAGTGGCGGGCAGCCGGTGGACGATGCCGCTCCACGTGCACAGCCCAGCCCGTTGTTCGCCGGTTTCGCCCGGATCGGTGCCGATGGCGGCGCATCGGCACAGGCAACGGCCGAACTGGGCGATCGCTTCCTGCGCTTCTACGGCGCTTTCTGGGCGGCCTCCCGGTTTCCGCCGCCGCAATGCCTGCTGGTCGATGGACAGGGCCTTCGTGGCCTGCTTGCACCGATCCAGACAACGCGCGGTGATCCCGGCCAGAGCAGCCCGCATCACCTGCAGCCGGCATTGCCCGCCATCCACCAGGTCCTGCGCGAACGGCCAGCGCTGCGCCGCGGCAACGTGGTCTGGACGCCGGTGGCCTGGCGCGATGGACAGACCCGGCTGCTTGCCATCGCGCACGCGCCGCAGGACGCCCGCCTGTGGGGTGAGAGCGAGGACGACTCGCTGGCCGCAGTGGCCTGCCTGCTGGATCCAGGCCGCGTTGATGACTACCGTCAGGTGATGGGTACACCAGTGTTCGAACGGATGTCGCTGTTCGATGGCAACGGCCGCCTGCTGCTCGGTGACCCCAGCGATGCCAGCCGAGCCGGCACGTCCTGGCGTGCGGGTCTGGACGGCCTGCTGTTCCGCATGCGCAGCGAACAGGGATGGCTGGCGGTGTATCACGTTGGCTGGCAACAGGTGTTCCAGCACCCGCGCGGGCCCCTGCTGGGCAGCATGGTGGTGGCATTGCTGCTGGCCACCGGTGGCGTGCTGATCCTGCGTGCCTACCGGCGTTCGGTGATCGAGCCACTGCGCCGCAACCATGCACGACTGCTGGAAAGCGAAGCCTTCAGCCGTACCATCCTCGACAATGCACCTATCGGATTGTGCCTGCTGCGCCGGACCGATGGCCGCGTGCTGCTGGACAACGCGCTCGCGCGTCAGTGGCTGGGGGAAGACCACGACGAGGGGGGCTGGCACGGGCCTTGGCGACGCAGCGTGCTCGCCGCCGGCGGCACTACCGCGGGTGACGGTCTGGCCTACACCACGCCGGACAACCGCCATCTGCTGATCACCGCGACGTCCGCGCGCTATCGCGGCGAGCTCGCCGTGCTGTGCCTGTTCATCGACCTCAGCAGCCAGCATGAGGCCGAGCAGGTGCTGCAGCAGGCACGGCGTGCGGCCGACCAGGCCAACCGGGCCAAGAGCCAGTTCCTGGCCACCATGAGCCATGAGATCCGCACCCCGCTGTACGGCGTGCTCGGCACGCTGGAGCTGCTTGGCCTGACCCCGCTGGATGCTCGCCAGCAGGACTATCTGGACACGATCCAGCGCTCGTCATCGACATTGATGCAGCTGATCAGCGACATCCTGGATGTCAGCAAGGCCGAGGCCGATCAGCTGAGCCTGGAGCCCGGCGCATTCGATCCAGTGCGCTTGACCGAGGACGCGCTGGACTCCTACGCCGCTGCCGCCGCACACAAGGGCCTGCAGTTCTATGCCTGCATCGATCCGGACGTGCCGACCGCGGTCAACGGTGATGCCGCGCGCATCCGCCAGATCCTCAACAACCTGATCAGCAATGCGCTGAAATTCACCGACAGCGGCCGGGTCGTGGTGCGCCTGGGCGCACAGCACGACGATGGTCGATGCTGGCTGCGCTGGCAGGTGGCCGATACCGGCATCGGCATCGCCAGCGAGCACCAGGCACATCTGTTCGAGCCTTTCTTCCAGGCCAACCCGGGCACCGATGCCATGCGGGGTACCGGATTGGGCCTGGCCATCTGTGCACATCTCACCGCGATGATGGAAGGCCATCTGCGGGTGGTCAGCGAAAGCGGCCTGGGCAGCAGTTTCTCGGTCGAACTGCCACTGCCCGAGGCAACACCCGATCCGCTGCAGGCGGCGTCACCGCGATTGCCGGCAGGATTGCCAGTGCAGGTTCGCGGCAGCGTTCGCGAGTTTGCACAATCGATATGCGAGCGGTTGCAGCAGCGTGGTGCACAGGCCAGCGTGCATCGCGAAGATGCGCCGGCGCTTGCCGATCCTGGCACAGTGATGCTCGACCTTGTCCTGGACGAGGGCACGCCCACGTGGAGTGGACCGCAGGTGGTCGCCTGCCGCGAGGGCGGAATGCAGCCACAACAGGTGCGGGGACATTGGCAGGTCGGCGTGCATCGTGTGGACGCGATCGTGCTCGCGCTGGCGGCCGCGGCCGGGCAAGCACTGCCCGCCGAGGTCAACGGGCGCCTGCCGACGCCACGCAGGTTCGGGCTGCAGGTGCTTGTTGCCGAAGACAACCCGATCAACCAGGCGATCCTGCGTGACCAGCTGGAGCAGCTCGGTTGCCATGCCGTGGTCGCCAGTGATGGCAATGAAGCCCTGCACTATTGGCCGCAGCGTCCCTTCGCCCTGGTGTTGACCGACCTCAACATGCCGGGGCTGGATGGTTACGATCTGGCCCGCGCATTGCGCGCGCGTGGGGTTGACGTACCGATCCATGGCGCAACCGCCAACGCCGACCCGGCCGAGCGGCAACGCTGCCATGAGGCGGGGATGCAGGGGGTGCTGGTCAAGCCGATCACCCTGGCGGCACTGCAGCGCCTGCTGACCCAGGTTGCAGCCCGGCCGCACAGCGAACCCATCGACGCGGCCGCCGATGCTCCCCTGCAGGTTCCGGAAAAAATGCAGGCGTTGTTCGTGCAGACCATGCAGGCCGACCTGGACAGCCTGCGGCGGGCGATCGACGATGCCGCATCAGAACGCGTGGCACAGGTGCTGCACCGCATCCGCGGCGCACTGGTGATCGTTGGCGCACCGGTACTGGTGGCACACGGCCAGCAGATCGAACAACAGATCGGCGACGGCGACGCGTTGCCTGCTGTCGCTACGGCGCTCGACCACTTCCAACGGCGCCTGCAGCGGCTGCTGGAACCCTTGGCGCACGCCGCCGCTCCCTCATCTTCCAGCAACCCGACACCGCCATGACCACCCGCATCCTCATCGCTGACGACCATCCGATCGTGCTTGCCGGCATCCGCGATGTCCTGGCCGGCGAACTGGACCTGGACGTGGTCGGCGAGGCCGCCGATCCGGTGACCCTGATCGAGCTGATGACGAGCACCCTGCCCCATGCGGTGATCACCGACTACAGCATGCCCGGTGGTGACAGCTTCGGCGATGGCATCAAGCTGATCTCGTTCCTGCGTCGCAGCTTCCCCGATGTGCGTCTGCTGGTGTTGACGATGGTCTCCAATCCCTCGTTGGTGGCAGCCATGTATGCCGCCGGTGCCAGCGGCGTAGTACTCAAAAGCCATGGTCTGGGCAGCCTGGTGCAGGCGCTGCGCACGGTGCTGGCCGACCGTGTCTACCGCCCGCCCGGCCTGCTGCCGGTGGCCTCCGCAGAACCCGCCGATGCCGAGGCGGTGCTTGCGCGCCTCTCGCCACGCGAACTGGAAGTCATCCGCCTGTTCACCGGCGGCATGAGCGTGGGTGACATCGCCCGACAGCTGCAGCGCAGTGCGAAGACGGTCAGCACGCAGAAAATCAACGCGATGCGCAAACTGGGTGTGGACAGCGACCAGGCATTGATCGAGTACTGCCTGCAGGCGTCGATGTTCGGCTGATGCATCCACATCACTGAACCATCCCCTGCCCATGCGCAGGGGGACTAAGTGCTTTAGGAAACGCCTGATTCCATCGGACAGGGCTGATTTCTACTCTGGATGCATCCCGCCACGGTGACGATTTCCCATCGTCATCGCGTTGCCGGCGGGAAGGAAACCGGATGGCGCCTGCAACGGCCATCGCACGCGGTTTCCACAGCGACGCGGCCCTGCCGCGCCAGATCGCGCAGCCGCGCTGCGCCCTGCCACAGGAATCCAACAGCATGAACGCCTCTCCCCCACGGCGCCGCCGTGCGTCCGTCTGCGCGCGCGCTTCGCGCCTTCCCTTGATTCCCAGCCTGCTGGCCAGCGCACTGTGGGCCGCCCTGCCCGTGCACGCGGCCGAACTGCAGGGGCCGTTGAAGGTTACCGATGGCGGCAGCCTGCAGCTGGGCGCCGACGATACCCTGCTGCACAGTGCCGATGGCTACGCGCTGGAGGCCAATGGTGTCGGCAGCAGCATTACGGTCAACGGCAGCTGGATCTCGAGCACCGGAGGAGGCAGCGGGATCCTGGCCAGCGCCGGTGGCAGCGTCCTGCTCGAGGGCGGCATCCTGCAGGTCGGCAGCGGCAGCACCACCGTCGGCTATGCGCTGAACGCCAGCGGTGCGGGTAGCGTGATCCGGGCCAACAACCTGGTCATCGAGGCCTACCGCAACGGCTCCGGCTACGGCACGGTCAATGCTACCGGTGGTGGCAAGGTCTGGTTGAATGGTGGCAGTGTGACCAGCGGCGGCCACGCTCTTTATTCCAGCGGCGTCGGCAGCGAGTTGCATGTAACGGGAGCAACCATCCACAACGGCCCCAGCAGCAGCGCGTACGCTGAGCGCGGCGCGCTGCTGTCGCTGGAATCGCTGAAGATGACCTTCGCCGAAGCCAGCAGCGGCTACAGCGGTCGCGTCTCCTCCAACGGCAACGGCAGCGTGCTGTCGCTGCGCGACGTGGACGTGGTCAACGGCTACTTCGACATCAACAACGGTGGCACGCTGCAGATCGTTGGGGGCAGCGCCAGCACCAACGGCGGCAGCATCCATCTGCTCGGCAACAGGACGAACCAGGTGTACTCGACGGCCGATGTCACCGGTGGCCGCTTCGAGACCGTCGGCGGCTACGGGGTCAACGTCAACAGCTGGGCCAAGCTGACCGCCAACGGCGCCCACTTCACCGTACGCGATGGCAACTCCGGCATCTGGCTGTCCGGCGCGGACTCGCTGGCCGACCTCACCGATACCACGCTCAGCACCTATGGCGACAACGGCTACGGCCATGGCGTGGACGTCTGGGGTGGTACCGCCACGATCACCGGCGGCAGCATCGATACCCACGGCGATGGGGTGTACGGCCTGCGTGCCTCGGGCAGCAATCCGCCGACGCCCTACTCGCGCATCCGCGCCAAGAACCTCGACATCACCACCCATGGCAACGGCGGCGGCGGCGTCTTCCTTGGCGGCAGCACGGCCGATGCCCAACTGGACGGAGGCTCGATCACCACGCTGGGTGCATCCTCGTTCGGCATCGTGCAGATGAACACCGCCAAGCTCACCGCCGACAACCTGAGCATCCATGCACAGGGCACGAATTCGGGTGCCTATCGTTCCTACATCACGGTGTTCGGGCCGTACTGGGACCGTCTGGTGTTCAACAACAGCACCCTGCAGACCCAGGACGGTCCCGCGCTGTGGCTGCAGGGCAGCAATCACGAACTGACGCTCAACAACACCGATGTCGTCGCGCGCCAGCAGGGCAACGTCGACGGTGGCCGCCTGCTGCGGGTGAGCGACACGGTGTTCACCGATGGAAGCTCGGTCGCCACCGCAGACATTCTTTTCACGGCCGACAACAGCCGCCTGACCGGCGATGTCGTGGTCGACAGCGCCACCGCCAACGTGCAGATGACGCTGCGCAACGGCACCGTGTTCAACGGCGCGCTACGCAACGACTCGGGCTACCAGGTCGCGCAGCTGGCGATGGACGGCAGCAGCCAGTGGAACGTGCGTGGCAATTCAAGCGTCGGCTCGCTGGACCATGCCGGCACCATCGCCTTCATCGCCCCCACCACCAACGACTTCAAGACCCTGACCGTCACCGGCGACTATGTCGGCAACGACGGCCATTGGCTGTTCAACCGCGCGCTGGGCGACGATGCCTCGCTGGGTGACCAGCTGGTGATCCAGGGCAACAGCAGTGGCACGGCCTCCGTCAGCGTGCGCAACGCGGGGGGGGCCGGCGCCTTGACCAGCGAAGGCATCCGCCTGATCAGCGTGGGCGGCCAGTCCGATGCGCAGTTCTCGCTGCAGGGACGCGCGGTGGCCGGCGCTTACGACTACTTCCTGTACAAGGGCGGCGTCTCCACGCCGGGCGACGGTAACTGGTACCTGCGCTCGGAATACGTACCGCCGGTCGACCCGCCGGAACCGCCCGATCCGCCGGAGCCGCCGATTGATCCGCCGACTCCGCCGATTGATCCGCCTGCTCCGCCGATCGATCCACCGGTGGTCCCGCCGGTCGACCCGCCACTGCCGCCGGTCCCGCCGCGTGTGGAGCGTCCGGAGCCGGCGGTGTACATGGCCAACCAGAGCAGTGCGCTGGGCATGTTCCGGCACAGCCTGTACGACCGCAGTGGTGATCCTGCCGATGCAACCGACGGCGGCAGCGACGCCATTGCATGGGCACAGGTGCGCAGCAGCCAGCCCGGCAGCCGCGGCCGCCAGGTGGATGTGGACAGCCAGCTCAACAGCGTGCTGCTGGGTGTCGGTCGCCGCTTCGAAGCCAATCCCGGTGGCCAGCTGCAGGCAGGTGTGATGGCCGGCCAGGGGCGGGCACGCAACGACAGTCGTTCGCAGGTGACCGGTTACACCGCGCGCGGTGTGGTCACCGGCACCAGCCTGGGCTTGTATGCCACCTGGCTGCAGGACGCGCGGATGGACAGTGGTGCGTATGTGGACGGCTGGTTGCAGTACGGGCGGTTCCGCAACAGCGTGCAGGGCGAAGGGCTGCAGAAGGAGCACTATCGCTCGCACAGCTGGACCGGTTCGGCCGAGGCAGGCTATGTGCTGCCCGTGCAGCGCACTGCCCAGCGCGGGCTCTACCTGGAGCCGCAGCTGCAGGTGATCCACAGCCGCTACGATGCCGACCGCGTGGTCGAAACCAATGGCACGGTGGTCGAAGGGCGCGACAAGGACAGCACCACCACGCGTGTGGGCCTGCGCCTGTACACGCGTTCGCTCACGCAGCGCCAAGGGCAGGTACAGCCGTTCGTCGCGGTGAACTGGTGGTCCGGTGGCAACGACGCAGCCATCGCCGTAGACGGCGAACGCCTGCGCCGGCAGTTGCCGCGTGACATCTACGAAGCCAAGGCCGGCGTGCAGGTGAATCTGTCGGGCGGCTGGCGCGGCTGGGGCGAGATCAGCCGGCAGACCGGCGGCATGGGCTTCCGCGATACCAGCGGTCAGCTGGGCGTCTCTTACCGCTGGTAAGACGTACTGCTGGCGAGCCCATCAAGGGGTCCGGCGATGCTTCGTCGGACCCCTTGTTGTTTTCCACACCGCGCGTGGAAATCGATGGGGGTTGGATGTGGACAAGTGGTCGTAAGCCACGCACGACAAGCGTTTTCGACGCTGGCTGTTTTTTGTCCAGGCTGTCCAGGATGCAGGCAGATACGTGTTTTCCACACAGCAGGTGGAAAGCGATGCGGACTTGATGTGGACAACCCGCCTTGAACGTTATGCCTCAAGCATTTCAAGGAGTGGCTGTTTTTTGTCCAGGCGCCTCATCGGTTTTCCACACGCGACGTGGAAAGCCGTGGGGGTTTGGTGTGGACAAGTCACCGCGAGCCATGCAGGCCAAGCGTTTCAACGCGTGGTGATTTTCTGTCCACTGCCACCTCCAACACCGGGCTGGTGCTTCCGCAGCGGAAACGCGGAATGGCACTGTCGTCGTGTACCCGTCATGACAGGCGCCGATACAACAAGACCCCGCATTGCGGGGTCCTGTGGGCAATCACTGCGCTGCGTCGTCGATCAGACGTTGAAGCGGAAATGCAGGATGTCACCTTCCTGCACGCGGTATTCCTTGCCTTCCAGGCGCAGGCGACCCGCTTCCTTGGCGCCGGCTTCGCCCTTGTACTTGATGAAATCGTCATACGCGATGGTTTCGGCGCGGATGAAGCCTTTCTCGAAGTCGGTGTGGATGACTGCGGCAGCCTGCGGCGCGGTGGCGCCCTTGCGCACGGTCCACGCGCGGACTTCCTTCACGCCTGCGGTGAAGTAGGTCTGCAGGCCGAGCAGGCTGTAGGCCGCGTTGATCACGCGATTCAGGCCCGGCTCGGTCAGGCCGAGGTCGGCCAGGAAGGTATCGCGGTCTTCGTCGTCCAGCTGCGACAGCTCTTCTTCGATCGCTGCCGACACCGGCACCACCTGTGCACCTTCTTCGGCGGCACGGGCGCGCACCGCATCCAGGTGCGGGTTGTTCTCGAAACCGTCTTCCAGCACGTTGGCGATGTACATCACCGGCTTCAGGGTCAGCAGGAACAGATCGCGCACCAGCGCCTTCTCTTCCTCGTCCAGACCTGCCGAACGACCGGCCTTGCCGTCGGCCAGCGCGGCCTGCAGCTTGGCCAGCACCGGCTTGCGTGCCGCTGCGTCCTTGTCGCCGCCCTTCGCCGCACGCTCGGCGCGGTTCAGTGCCTTCTCGACGCTGTCCAGGTCGGCCAAAGCCAGTTCGGTATCGATGGTGTCGATGTCCGAGATCGGGTCGACCTTGTTGTTGACGTGGATGACGTCAGCGTTCTCGAAGCAGCGCACCACGTGGGTGATCGCGTCCACTTCGCGGATGTGGGCCAGGAACTTGTTGCCCAGGCCTTCGCCGCTGGCGGCACCGGCCACCAGGCCAGCGATGTCGACGAACTCGACCGCGGTCGGGATGACCTTCTGCGGGTTGATGATCGCTGCCAGTTCATTCAGGCGCGGATCCGGCACCGGCACGATGCCGACGTTCGGTTCGATGGTGCAGAACGGGAAGTTCGCCGCGGCGATGCCCGCCTTGGTCAGCGCGTTGAACAGGGTCGACTTGCCGACGTTGGGCAGGCCGACGATGCCGCATTTGATACCCATGGGTGACAGCTCTCTGGGGTGAAAGTGATTGGTGAAACAGCGCGCGCGCCGCTTGGCCAATCCATCTCGGTATTGCCGATCAACATCTGTGCCAACCAAGGTTGGCACCTACCCAAAGCGGGTTATTTCGGGGTGTGCAGCCGCTTCATCGCTTCGCTGAAATCGCCCTGCACTGCCAACGGCAGCACGTCGATCGCATCGTCGATGGCGCGCGAGATCAGTACTTCATCGTCCTTGGAGGGGCGTCCCAGCACCCAGCCCACCACGCGGTCCTTGTGGCCGGGATGGCCGATGCCCACGCGCAGGCGATGGAACTTGCCGTGGCCGAGCAGCCGGATGGTGTCACGCAGGCCGTTCTGTCCACCGTGGCCACCGTCGAATTTCAACCGCGCCACGCCGGGCGCCAGATCCAGTTCGTCGTGGGCCAGCAGGGTTTCCTCCGGCTCGATCTTCCAGAACCGCTGCGCGGCGGTGACCGACTTGCCGCTGAGGTTCATGAAGGTGGCGGGCTTGAGCAGCCACACCGTCTGCCCAGCGATATCGACCTTGGCGGTCTCGCCAAACAACTTGCTGTCCACGTTCCAGCGTGCACCGGCCTTTTCGGCCAGGGCCTCAACGAAATGAAACCCGGCATTGTGCCGGGTCCGGGCGTGCTCCGATCCGGGGTTGCCCAGACCGACGATCAGTCGCAATCCTGCCATCGTTCCATCCAGATACGGCGCCTGCCCCGAAGGACAGGCGCCGCGGGGTATTACTCGGCCGCTGCTTCTTCAGCGTCGGCAGCATCCTGCTTGCCGTGCTTGGCAGTGACGATCGCGTCGTCGTGGTCCTTGCCCAGCGCCAGCGCCGGGATTTCCACGCCCTTCGGCAGCTTGATGTCCGACAGGTACACAACGTCGCCAGCCTTCAGCTCGCCCAGGTCGACTTCGATCGACTCCGGCAGGTCCTTCGGCAGGCAGGTGATGGCCACTTCCTTCAGTTCGTGGGCAACCACGACGTCGGCAGCCTTGCCAGCCGGCGAGGTGTCTTCGTTGATGAAGTGCAGCGGAACCGAAGCGGTCAGCTTCTCGTTCTCGTTCACGCGCAGGAAGTCCAGGTGCATGATCAGCTGCTTGAACGGATGGCGCTGCATGTCACGCAGCAGCACCTTCTGCACCTGGCCGTCCAGGTTCAGGTCCAGGATCGAGGCATAGAACCACTCGTTCTGCTGGGCCAGCCAGATTTCGTTGTGGTCCAGGCTGATGGCGACCGGTTCGGCGTTGCCGCCGTACACGATCGCCGGGATCACACCAGCGGTACGCAGGCGGCGGCTCGCACCCTTACGCTGCAGTTCACGCTTGGTGACCTTGATTTCATGGGTCTTCGACATTTTCGACTACTCGGTTGTTGCCTTGCCTTGCGGCTTGGCGGTTGAAGGCACTTCCGCGACCAGAAGTGCCCAGTGTGTCCCTGCCGTTGCCGGCGGGGACGAAAAAATCAATCGACGTACAGCGAGCTGACCGACTCGCCGAAGGCGATGCGGCGCATCGTTTCGGCCAGCATTTCCGCCACGCTCAGCTGGCGGATCTTGCTGCACACCCGCGCGGCGTCCTTCAGCGGGATGGTGTCGGTCACCACCAGCTCATCGAGCTGGGAATTGGTGATGTTGTCCACCGCCGGGCCCGACAGCACCGCATGGGTGCAGTAGGCGGCGACCTTGAGCGCACCGCGCGCCTTCAGGGCAGCGGCAGCGGCGCACAGGGTGCCGGCGGTGTCGACGATGTCATCGACCATCACGCAGGTCTTGCCTTCGACGTCACCGATGATGTTCATCACGGTGGAGACGTTGGCGCGCGGACGGCGCTTGTCGATGATCGCCAGGTCGGCGTCATCCAGGCGCTTGGCCACCGCACGGGCGCGGACCACGCCGCCCACGTCCGGCGACACCACGATCAGGTTCTCGGTGCCGTAGGCGCGCCAGATGTCGGCCAGCAGCAGCGGAGAGGCATACACGTTGTCGACCGGAATATCGAAGAAACCCTGGATCTGGTCGGCGTGCAGGTCGACGGTCAGCACACGATCAGCGCCGGCGGTGCTGAACATCTTCGCCGCCAGCTTGGCGGTGATCGGCACGCGCGAGGAACGCATGCGGCGATCCTGGCGCGAGTAGCCGAAGTACGGCACCACGGCGGTCACGCTGGCCACCGATGCGCGCTTGAGCGCGTCGATCAGCACCAGCAGTTCCATCAGGTTTTCCGCGCTCGGCGCCGAGGTCGGCTGGATCACGAACACGTCCTGCTTGCGGACGTTCTCTTCGATTTCCACCTGCACTTCACCATCGGAGAAGTGCGAGACCAGCGCCTTGCCCGGGCGGACTCCCAGTTCCTTGCAGATGTTCTGCGCCAGACGTTTGTTGGCGTTGCCGGAAAAGACCAGCAGGTTCGGGGACTCTTGCATCATGATTGTCTCGGGCGGGGACGAGTGGCGGGGATCCGGTGGCGGCAAGGACCACTGCGGCCCCTGCTGCTGACAACACCGCGGCTGTTCCCACGTCCCGCGCAGATGATGCGCTGGAAGGCGCGGAGGCAGCCGCATTGGCAGGGGCGGGAGGATTCGAACCTCCGAATGCCAGGATCAAAACCTGGTGCCTTGGGCCTCTTGGCGACGCCCCTGCATTGATGAATCAGTGTTGCTCGAGTGCATCCAGCAGTGGCGAACGTGCAACGCCCGCAGCCACCCTTGCCCGCAACTCCTTCGACAACTTCGCTCGTCCCTGCTCGGCGGCAGCCTGCGAATCGAACTCGACGAAACAACCACTTCCCGAACCGGTCAGACGTGCCGTGCCGATGTCGCTCAACGCAGCAAGCACCACCTCGACGGCAGGCTCACGGCGGCGCAGCACCGGTTCGAACACGTTCCCGACCAGCAAGCCGGAAGCGAAGTCCTCTATTTTCGCCTGTGGACTGTCGCGCGTCAAATCCGGATCAGCGAACAGCAGGGGCGTCGGCACATGAACGCCCGGTTCGACCACCACATACCAGGCCTGCGGCAGGGTGATCGGCTGCAGCCGCTCGCCCACCCCTTCGGCCCAGGCGTTGTGGCCACGCACGAACACCGGCACGTCCGCGCCGAGACGCAACCCCAGCGCAGCCAGCGCTTCTTCGTCCAGCCCGCCGCCCCAGAGCCGGTTCAATACCACCAGCACGGTGGCCGCGTCGGACGAACCGCCACCAAACCCACCGCCCGCAGGAATGTGTTTTTCGACGATGATGTCGACACCCTGCTCGACATTCGCCGCCTCTTTGAGCATCCACGCCGCGCGAACGGCCAGATCGTCCGCCTCGGCGACGCCGGCCAGGCCATCGCCCTGCCGTCGCACCTGACCGTCTTCACGCAGGCGCAGGCCGATCCGGTCGCCCCAGTCGAGCAGGCGGAACACGGTCTGCAGCTCGTGGTAGCCGTCGGTCCGGCGGCCGGTGATGTGCAGGAACAGGTTCAGCTTGGCCGGGGCCGGCCACCAGGACCAGCCCGCGTCATCCACCCGCGCGTTCATGGCGCGCCCTGGCCCCATTGGTCGACCAGCAGGCGCACCTTGGCGTCGCCATTGACCGCTTCGACCCTGCGCGGCAGGGCCGGACGCCCGGCCTCGGCCGGATACCAGTCCAGATACTGGATCACCCAGCCCATCTGCTGCATCCGCCGCGGACGGCCATCAGCATCACGATCGATCTTTCCCGGCCCCGCGCTGTCGCCAGCGACCAGTCCACGTACCCAGTCCGGCAGCTGATTGACCGGAATATCCCAGCCGGTGGCCTCCAGCAGCAGCGCCTGCGCGTCTTCACCGTCTCGCGGACCACCGGCCAGCCCTTCCAGGCGCCCGGCTTCATGATGGGTATCACCGCTCAACTTCCAGCTCTGGCGGGTCACCGGCGCACTCAGTTCAACGACATAGCGCTGGCCTTCCTGTTTCCAGTCGATGCGGCCGCTGCCACCGTCCTTGCCCTTGCTGACCGCCACCCGGCCCTGGAAATTCCAGTCCGCTGCCGATCGCAGCGCATCCACGCGCGCGGCCTCGGCGGCAGCCGCTTCGGCGGAAACGGTGGTGACCACGGCAGGCGCCGGCGTCTTCTGCCGGCCAACGGTGGTGCAGGCACTCAGGGCCAGGGTCACGGCCATCAGCAGCAGTGGCCGGATCGTGGAAACACTCATGGGTTGAATTTCTCGCGGGCGCGCAGCAGCGCGCGGTTTTCAGGGTCGAGCCGGGCCGCTTCCTCGAAGAAGTGACGGGCTTCATCGTGCTTGCCCAGCACCCACAGCACCTCGCCCACGTGGGCGGCGATTTCCGGGTCCTTGGCCAGCGTCCAGGCGCGGCGCAGCTGCACCAGCGCGTCGGCGTTGCGCCCCAGCCGATACAGCACCCAACCATAGCTGTCGACGATGGCCGCGTTGTCCGGCTCGGCCACGCGGGCGCGGTCGATCAGCTCAAGCGCTTCCTGGTAACGACCGGTCCGGTCGGCCAGGGTGTAGCCCAAGGCGTTCAGTGCCGGCACGTTCTCCGGCTCGGTCACCAGGATCTTGCGCAGGTCGGCCTCGGCGCGGGCGATGTCGTCGCGGCGCTCCCAGGCCAACGCACGGGCATACAACAGGCCGTTCTCGTCCGGATACGCAGCCAGGCCACGGGCCAGTGCATCGATCTCGCCGGGAAGGTCGTCGGCGCGCTGGCGCAGCTCGGCTTCCAGCAGATACGCATCGCGCCGCACATCATCATCCACCCCGGCATCGGACTGGATCGCATGCACTTCATCCAGCGCCAGCGACTGCCGGCCCGCCAGACCCTGTGCATTGGCCGCGCGCAGGCGCGCTTCATTCAGCTCATCGCCGCCAGGCACGCTGTGATACCAGTTGACCGCCTCCGGGTAGCGCTTGAGGTACTCGGCGATCTTGCCCAGCAGCAAGCGCTGCGCCGGATCCGGCTTGGCCGCCTGCCGCGACAGTTCGTTGTACAGATTGGACAGCGCGGCCTTGTCGCCCTGCTTGGCCAGCAGCGAAGCGCGCATACCCCACGTCTGCACATTCTGCGGACCGACTGCCAGCACGCGCTCGGCCGCTGCCGGCTGGCCGAGGCTGTCATAGGCGATGGCCACGGCATTGCGCAGTTCCGGATCCTGACGGGTCTTCGGTTCCACCCCACGCAGCAGCGACAGCGCCTGGTCGGTCTGCCCGGCCTGCTGCAGCTGGCTGGCGCGCAGCAAGGCAACCCGCGGTTCTTCGGGGAAGCGCTTGACCACCTCATCGATCATGCGCCGTGCCAGCTCGGGCTTTTCCATGCGCAACGCCAGGCGTCCAAACTCCTGCCAGGCCTCGATCTTCTGGGGAATGGCGTTGGCATCGACCAGTTCGCCCAGCACCTGGGCCGGCACGGCCGGATCGCGGCCACCGCCGATCAGGGCGCCCAGGGCGAACTTCCAGCCCTCATCGCCCGGGTCCTGCAACAAGGCCTGAAGCTCGCTGCGCGCAGCCTTCACATCGCCCTGGCGCATGGCCAGCGCACCGGCGGCGCTGCGCATCGCCAATGAGCGCGGCGCACGCTGCTGCCACAGGGCCAGGCCCTTGGCCGCCGCATCATCCTCGTTGGCAAGCATGGCGATGCGGGTCGCCCGCTCGGCCAGGCCGGCGTCGCCGTCGGTCTGCTGGGCGGCCTGCAGATACCAGCGCGCGGCCTCGGCCAGCTTGCCTGCCTGCAGGGCGAACTCCCCAGCCAGGACCGGCTCCAGCGCCAGTTCCTCAGTCACCGCGGGCCGCGCAGGTGCCTTGGCGGGCACCGCCGCCAGGGCCTGGGCACAGGCCAGAGTCAGCAGCAGAACACTGGGGATGCGAATCAATGCGGGCATCGTCGGCATCGGGGCCTTAAAATGTCGTCCAATGGCCAGCAGCTTATCGCAAGCAACTGAACAATGACCCTGTGGGTGCTCGGACTGAATCACCAGACCGCACCGGTGGAACTGCGCGAACGCGCAGCCTTCGCCGGTGATGCGTTGCCGCGCGCGCTCGGTTCGCTGCGCGATACCCCGCAGATCGCCGAGGCGGTACTGCTGTCCACCTGCAACCGCACCGAGCTGTATGCCGTGGCCGAGTCCGCGCAGGCACTGGACCAGTGGCTGCACGCCCAGGCCGGCGACCTGCAGGGCTATCTGTACCAGCACGCCGATGCCGATGCCGTGCGCCACCTGTTCCGGGTGGCGACGGGGCTGGATTCGATGGTGCTGGGCGAACCGCAGATCCTGGGCCAGGTGAAGGATGCCTGGTCGACCGCGCGCGACCACGGTCTGCTCGGCCAGCGCCTGGACCGGCTGTTCCAGCAGACGTTCTCGGTGGCCAAGCGCGCGCGTACCGATACCCAGGTCGGCGCCAACCCGGTATCGGTGGCCTCGGCAGCGGTACGCCTGGCACAGAACGCATTTGCCCGCCTGGACGATTCCACCGTGCTGCTGGTCGGTGCCGGCGAGACCATCGAACTGGCCGCGCGCCACCTCAGCGAAGGCAAGGTGCGGCGTCTGCTGATCGCCAACCGGACGCTGGCCCATGCGCAGGAACTGGCCAGCCGCCATGGCGGCGTGGCGCTGCCGCTGACCGAACTGGAGCGCCACCTGGCCGAGGCCGATGTGGTGTTCTCGGCCACCGCCGCCCGCGAACCGGTGATCCACCGCGCCGCGGTGGCCAACGCCCTGCGCGCACGCCGGCACAAGCCCATGCTGCTGTTCGACCTGGCCGTGCCGCGCGACATCGAGGCCGACGTTGCCACGCTCAAGGATGCGTTCCTGTACACCGTGGACGATCTCGAGCGCGCGGTGGAAGACAACCGCCGCAGCCGCCGCGAGGCTGCCGCCGAAGCCGAGACGATCATCGACCTGCAGGTCTCGCGTTTCGTCGAAACCCTGCAGGCCAGTGCCCACCAGGCACCGCTGCGGCAGCTGCGCGCCTTCGGCGAGGCCACCCGTGCCGAACTGCTGGAACGCGCGCGCCAGCAGCTGGCCAACGGCAAGCCGGCCGACGACGTGCTGGAACTGCTTGCCCACGGATTGACCAACCGCCTGCTGCACCCGCCGACCGCCGCCCTGCGCGCGGCCGCACTCAGCGGCGATGCCGACCTGACCCGCGCCGCCGAGCGCCTGTTCCCGGCGACGCCGGGTTACCGCCACCCACCTGTGAGAACCGATGACGCCGACCCTGCGCCGTAAGTTGGAAGCGCTGGCCGAGCGCCGCGAAGAACTGGAACGTCTGCTCGCCGAACCGGAGGTGGTCGCCAACAATGCGCGCTTCCGCGATCTTTCGCGCGAGTTTTCCCAGCTCGAACCGATCGCCACCGCACTGGCCGATGAAGCACGCGCCAAGGCCGACCTGGCTGCGGCCGAAAGCATGCGTGCGGACCCGGACCTGCGCGAGCTGGCCGACGAGGAAATCGCTGCCGCGCAAACCCGCCTGCAGGAACTGGAGCAGGAACTGGCGCTGCTGCTGGTGCCACGCGACCCGCGCGATGAAGGCAACCTGTTCCTGGAAGTACGCGCTGGTACCGGTGGCGACGAGGCGGCGATCTTCGCTGGCGACCTGTTCCGCATGTACGCCCGCTACGCCGAGCGACAGGGCTGGAAGGTCGAGATCGAATCGGACAATCCCGGCGAACATGGCGGCTACAAGGAAGTGGTGGCGCGCGTGGTCGGCCGTGGCGCGTTCTCGCGCCTGAAATTCGAATCGGGCACGCACCGCGTGCAGCGCGTGCCGGCCACCGAATCGCAGGGCCGCATCCACACCTCGGCGGCAACCGTGGCGATCATTCCGGAAGCCGACGAAGTCGATGAGATCGTCATCAACCCGGCTGACCTGAGAGTCGACACCTACCGTTCCTCCGGCGCCGGCGGCCAGCACGTCAACAAGACCGAATCGGCGATCCGCATCACCCACCTGCCCAGCGGCGTGGTGGTCGAATGCCAGACCGAGCGCAGCCAGCACGCCAACCGCGACAAGGCGATGAAACGCCTGAAGGCGCAGCTGCTCGATGCCGAGCGCCAGCGCCACGACGCAGCGCAGGCCGAATCACGGCGCCTGCAGGTCGGCAGCGGCGACCGCAGCCAGCGCATCCGCACCTACAACTTCCCGCAGGGCCGGATCACCGACCACCGCGTGGAAGGGCTGACCCTGTACGACCTGCCCAACGTGTTGGCCGGCGACCTGGACCCGTTGCTGCAGCGATTGAGCCACGAGCACCAGGTCGACGCCCTGGCCCAGCTTTCGGCGGGCTGACCAGCATGTCGGCCTGGCAGCAGCGGCAGCAACTGCAGCAGGCGATCACACGCCAGCCCGGCGACTTCGTCGCCTGGGTGATGCTGGCCGACCTGGAACTGGAAGCCGGCGACATTGCGGCCGGCGAGCAGGCCGCGCGACGCGCGCTGCAGCTGCGGCCCAATCATCCTGAAGCACTTGCCCGGCTGGGCCGGGTGGCGTGGATGGCAGGAGCGCATGCCGATGCCGCCAAGCTGCTGGGCCAGGCCTCCGCGCTGGCACCGGAGCACCCGGGCATCGCGTTGTGGCTGGGGCACGCGCTGGAAGATGCCAATGATGCGGAAGGTGCATCGGCAGCCTATCGCCGCGCGCATGCACTGATGCCCGGTGAACCCTATATCGCCGCACAGCGCCTCGCCTGGCAGCGTCGCCTGTGCGATTGGCAGGACGTGGATGCGCTGGCCGCGCAGGTGCGCGGTGCGCTTGTGTCCGGCCAGGGCGTGGTCGAACCCTTCGCGTTCCTCAGCGAAGACGCCAGCGCAGCCGAACAGCTGGCTTGCGCGCGTGCGCGGGCCTTGGTCGTGGCGGCGTCAGTGCGGCCACTGCCCCCGGTGAAGCTGCGCGAACGAGGTCCACTTCGCGTGGGCTTCCTTTCCAACGGCTTCGGCGCCCATCCCACCGGATTGCTGACGGTGGCGCTGCTGGAACACATGGGCCAGGACCCGGCCTTGCTGCTGCATCTGTTCGCGCTCAATGCCGATGATGGCAGCCGCATCCGCCAACGCCTGCAGACCGCCACCCGGCTGCATGACGTGGCGGGATTGCGCCATGCCGATACCGCCGCGCGCATCCGTGCACAGGGCATCGACCTGCTGTTCGACCTGCGCGGCTGGGGCGGCGGCGGCACACCGGAAGTACTGGCGATGCGCCCTGCCCCGCTGCAGCTCAACTGGCTGGCCTACCCCGGCACCTCCGGTGCACCGTGGCTGGACTCCGTGATCGCTGACGACTTCACGCTGCCGCCCTCGCTGGAACCGCACTACAGCGAACGTGTGCTGCGCCTGCCGCGCGCGTTCCAGCCTTCGGACAACACCCGCACGCTGGAGCCGGCACCGGACCGCGTGGCGTGCGGGCTGCCCGCGCAGGGCACGGTGTTCTGCTGCTTCAACAACAGTTACAAGCTCAACCCGCGCAGCATGGGCCGCGCGTTCGCGGTGCTGCAGGCCGTACCCGGCAGCGTGCTGTGGCTGCTGTCCGGCCCCGGCCAGGCCGATGCGCGGCTGCGTGCCGCCGCGCAGGCAGCAGGGCTCGATCCGGCACGTCTGGTGTTCATGGCCAAGCTGCCACATCCGCAGTATCTGGCCCGCTATCAGTTGGCCGACCTGTTCTTGGATACGAACCCGTACAACGCCCATACCACCGCATCGGATGCCCTGTGGGCCGGCTGTCCGGTACTGACCTGCCCCGGCGCTACCTTCGCCGCGCGTGTGGCCGGCAGCCTCAACCATCAGCTGGGGCTGGAGCACATGAATGTCGCCGACGACGCGGCCTTCGTCGCCACCGCCAGCGCACTCGGCAACGATCCGGCCGCCTTGGCCGCAGTGCGCGCCGAGCTGGCGCAGGCACGCGAACACAGCGGCCTGTTCGACATGGCGGCTTTTGCGCGCGATCTGTCCGCACTGCTGCAACAGCTGGCCCGAGAACAGGGCTGGCAGGGCCTCGACACGCCCTGACATCGCCCTGCGCTACGCTCGAGCCTCCTTTCGGCGTGGTATGACGATGGCCAAGCTCAAGCGCAAGGAATACGACGAACTGCTGCAGCCGCTGCAGCTGGAACTGGCTGCGATGGCGCGCTGGGTGCAGCACAGCGGACAACGCCTGCTGGTGCTGTTTGAAGGACGCGATACCGCCGGCAAGGGTGGCGCGATCCAGGCCATCAGCGAGCACCTCAACCCACGCCAATGCAGGGTGGTGGCGCTACCCAAACCCACCGACCGCGAAGCCACGCAGTGGTACTTCCAGCGCTACGCCTCGCATCTTCCGGCTGCCGGCGAGATCGTGCTGATGGACCGCAGCTGGTACAACCGCGCCGGCGTTGAACGGGTGATGGGCTACTGCAGCGAGACCGAATACCAGCAGTTTTTGCGCCAAGCACCGGTGTTCGAACAGCTGCTGGTGGATGACGGCATCCTGCTGTTCAAGTACTGGCTGTGCGTGGACCAGGAGCAGCAGGAAAAGCGCTTTGCCGAACGTCATGTCGATCCACTGAAAGGCTGGAAGCTGTCACCGGTGGACCTGAAGTCACGCAGCAAGTACAGCGCGTACACCGAAGCGCGCGAGGCGATGCTGCGCGCCACCCATCGCGACGGTGCGCCGTGGACGCTGGTGGATTTCAACGACCAGCGGCTGGGTCGCCTGACCCTGGCCCGCAACCTGCTGGACCGGTTGCCGGACACGCGGGTGGATGCACCGCTGCCGGAGCTGCCGAAGCTGAAGGGCAAGCTGCATCGCGAGCACTACGACGTGCTGAAGCCGATCGAGGATTTTCCGGTCGAAGAATAGGGTTGGTCGGCAGGGCCTGCGGCCCTGCACCTGCAGAGGCAACGTCAACGTCAACGTCAAAAGCGGGCCTTCTGTGAGTTGGCGGGGCGGTGCCGGAGTGCGGGGACGCCGCAAGTACGTCCCTGTAGGCTTGGCCGCGGCATCCATGCCGCGGACACCCCGCACTCCGACACCGCCCCACCTCTGACAGATTTCCGGCGTCTGATGGATCCACTTCATGCGTGGATGAATCTCCATCGGAATCGCATATTTCGACAATTCATCGAAAATCATCCACGCATGGCGTGGATCTACGTGTCGACCAAAGTCGACACCCACCAAGAGCAGGCCATACCATCCCGACAGTTCGCGGAGATCTGTCGAAGGCGGGGTGGGTCCGGTTGCGGGGGTGTAAGCGCCATGGATGGCGCGCCCAAGCCTCCAGGGACGGATTCACGGCGTCCCCCGCAACCGGACCCACCCCGCCATCCCACGGAATGCCCGCTGTTGCTTTGGCCTTTGCCTTTGCCTTTGCCGTTGCCGTCGATTCGGCGGGTGCAGGGCGCAGCCCTGCCGCCCACCCCTTACTTGGCAGCCGCGATCTGCTGTTCGATGTCGGCTGCGGTGACCGGGCCCAGGAAGCTGTGCGCCAGCTTGCCCTGCGGATCGATCAGATGGGTCAGCGGCAGACCGCGCGGGGTGGCGAAGTCGGCCGGCGGATCGAACGGATCGACGATCACGATCGGATAGGTCACCGGATGCTTGGTCAGGAACGCCTGCATCTCCGGCGCCTCGATGTCCTCGTAGGCCAGGCCAACCACTTCGATGTTGCTGCGCATGGCATGCAACGCCGACAGCTCGGGCATTTCCTTGCGGCAGGGCGCGCACCAGGTCGCCCAGAAGTTCACCACCACCCACTTGCCACGATGCGTGGCCAGATCGTAATCGCTGCCATCGACCGCCTTCATCTTCAGCGTCGGGAACTCGGCAGTGACACGCTCGGCGGGCGTGTCCTCCACCGGCGCCGGGGCGGCCGGGGTCGGAGCCTGCGCCGGCGGCTGGCTGCTGGCCGGGGTCGGCTCCTGCGCGGGTTTGCAGGCGGCCAGGGCCAACAGCACAGCCAGCAGCAACGGGGTCTTGCAGGTCATGGGGCGTCTCCAGAATCAAGGTAGATATCGCTGACGCGACGCTTGAGGCGTTCACGCAGCGGCAGGCGCAGCTCATCCAGCGCAGCCAGTGCGGCCCGGCCGAGGCTGTCATCGCGATAGGGCAGGTGTTGTTCGGCCACCGGAATACGCAGCTGCGTGCATTCGTACAGATCGCCCAGGCTGACCTGCTCCAGGTCGCGGGCCAGCAGCCATTCGCCGCGCTCATCGCGGCGCAGCAGGCCGATGCCCTCCAGGTTGCAGGCAAGGTCCTGCAGCAACGAGTCGGTCAACATCGGCTCCAATCGCAGGATCTCGTCGTCGGCCAGGCCCTTGCCTTTGGCGCGTGCGTGCTGGAAGCGCCCGAGCAGGCGCAGCAGGCCATAGAACTCGTAGCCCTGCGGCAGGCGCAGTTCCACCGGCTGGTAGCGGAAGGCCGCCATCGACGATGCCAGCGACGCGCCCAGCAGCACGGCCACCCAGCACAGGTAGATCCACAGCAGCAGGATCGGCACGAAGGCCACCGTGCCATACAGCTTCTGGTAGGACTGGAAGCTGCCCAGGTAAGCACCGATGCCCCACTTCACCAGCTCCAGGATCACCGCGGCGAGAATCGCGCCTGGAACCGCGTGGCGCCACTTCACGGTGTGGTGTGGCACCACCCGGAACATCAGGGTGATGCAGACGAATTCGATCAGGATCGGCGCCAGCCGCAGCGCGAGATCGGCCAGCCAGCGTCCCTCCTGCGTGCCGAACAGCGGCATCGCAAATACCCGCGCCGACACGGCCAGTGACGCGGCGGCGAGCATCGCGCCGAGGGTCAGCACCGTCCAGTAGACCAGGAAGCGGGTCAGCCGCGGCCGGCTGCTGCCGACGCGCCAGATCTGGTTGAAGGTCTCTTCAACACTGTTAAGGGTGATCAGCAGCGAGATGACCAGAGCGATGAAGCCGGCCGCAGTGAGCTGCCCCGCGCTGGCCGAGAACTGCCGCAGGTAGCCTTCGGCAGCGCGCGCGGCATTGGGCACGAAGTTGGAGAAGACGTAGTCGCTGAGCTGGTCGCTCCAACGATCGAACACCGGGAAGGCCGAGAGCACGCCGAATACCACGATCGCCAACGGCACCAGCGCGAACACCGTGGTGTAGGCCAGCGCGGCGGCAGCCTGGAACAGGCGGTCGTCGAGGAAGCGGCGCCACAGGAAGCGGCCGAAGCTGGCGGCGCGTGCGCGATCCCGCGCGCGCTCCATCCACAAATTGAGCGTATCCAAAGGTTCCATCGGCGAAAGGGTACCCGATGCGGAATCGATGCAGGATAGCCATACTGGCGTCCACACGATGAGGAGAGCTGGGCGCGATGGGCGAAATCCTGGTGCTTTACTACAGCCGCGGCGGTTCGGTGGCACGGCTGGCGCGCCAGATCGCGCGGGGCATCGGCGAGGTACCGGGCATGACTGCGCGGCTACGCACGGTGCCGCCGGTGGCCGCCGTCACCCAGACCGCGCAGCCGCCGGTGCCCGACGATGGCGCCCCGTATGTGAGCGTGCAGGACCTGGTGGAATGCCAGGGACTGCTGCTGGGCAGCCCCACCCGTTTCGGCAACATGGCCGCGCCGGTCAAGCATTTCCTCGACGGGCTCGGCGCGGAATGGGTGAACGGCACGCTGGCGGGCAAGCCGGCCGGGGTGTTCACGTCCACCGCGTCGATGCATGGCGGCCAGGAGTCGACCCTGCTGTCGATGCAGGTGCCGCTGCTGCACCACGGCTGCCTGATCGTCGGCATTCCGTTCACCGAGCCGGCGCTGAGCCACACCACCAGCGGCGGCACGCCGTATGGCGCCAGCCACGTGGCCGGTGCCGCCGACGACCCGCAACCAACCGACGATGAGGCGGTGCTGGCACGGGCGCTGGGCCGGCGCGTGGCCGACATCGCGCAGCGGCTGGCGCGATGAGCGCCGCGCCGCGCACCGTGCTGCTGCTGGCCTTGATGGGGCTGGCGGCGCTGTTTGCCGGCTGGTTCATCAACGACAGGCACTGGCTGGCCACCCAGCTGGTGTTCACGGCACCACCGCTGGCGCTGGCCATCGCCCTGCGGCTGGGCTGGCGCAAGGCCGGGTTCTGGGCGGCAGTGCTGGCCCTGGGCTGGTTCAGCCACGGCGTGATGAGCGCCTGGAGCCATCCCGAGACCCGCTGGCTGGCACTCGTCGAAATCGTGCTGGCGCTGCTGGTGATCTTCGCGGCCAGCCTGCCCGGCCTGCGCGCCCGTTTCGGGCGGCGGCGCTGACGCTGCGCCCGGTGGGCCGTATCATCTGCGTTCCCGGCCCCGCGCCGCTGTACCTGCCTTGGTTTCGCGCATGCACATGATGGAAGAGCTCCTGGTCGTCACCACCGGTGGCACGATCGACAAGATCTATTTCGACGACAAGTCGGACTACCAGATCGGCGACCCGCAGATCGGCATGATCCTGCGCGAACTGGGGGTCACGTTCCGTTTCAACGTGATTCCGATCCTGCGCAAGGATTCGCTGCACATCAACGACGACGATCGCGAGCTGATCCGCGCGACGATCGCTGCGCAGCCCACCCGCCACGTGCTGGTTACCCATGGCACCGATTCGATGGTGCAGACCGGCAAGGTACTGGCGACGATTCCCGACAAGACCATCGTGATGACCGGTGCACTGAGCCCGGCGCGTTTCCGTGGTTCGGATGCGGAGTTCAACATCGGCTGCGCGATCGGTGCGGTGCAGTCGCTGCCGTCGGGGGTGTTCATCGCAATGAACGGTCGGATCTTCGATCCGCAGCATGTGCGCAAGAACGTGGCGGCGAACCGGTTCGAGTCGGTTTGAGGGATTGAGGCGCGCTGTCGCGCGTCGGCGTTTCGGTTGCTGTAGTGGTGAGAGGCTCAGGCTCCCATCGCAGGACACGCCGTAAACCCATCCATGGGGGCTCGATGGCGCCATCCATGGCGCCAACGGTCCTGCGATGGGAGCCTGAGCCTCTCCAGACAGTTGCCGATGCGCGGCCAGCAAGGTCAAGCGCAGAGCAAGAGCAAATGCACTGCTGCACATTGCTTTCTTTGCTTCGCCGCCCCTTAAAAAAAACACCCCGGCCGAGACCGGGGCGTGCCCATGGAGAGGGGCTTGGGCTCAGTACTGGGCGTTGAGGCTCACGCCCGAGAAAGTGCTGTAGGCCTTCACCCGCACGTACCAGGTACCGGCAGCAGGGCTGTTGACGGTGCAGGTCTCGTTGTTGCCGCTCAGGTACGGGCGGCAGGTGTAGACGGTGTCGGTCGGGGCACTGCCCTGGCGCAGGTACAGGTCGGCATCACCGCTGCCGCCGCTGATCGCCACGCGCAGCTGCGAACGGCCTGCCGGTACGTTGACGGTGTAGCTGAGCGATGCACCACTGGCTGCACCCAGGCCCGTTACCGGCACGTTGTTCTGCAGCTCGTTGCCACCCGGGTTCGGATTGCCACCGCCATTGATCGCGGCTGCCACGGCGGCATCGGCGTCGATGATGCCGGCGCCGCAACCACCCGAGCAGGCCCCTGGCAGCGGACGCGCGGTGCTCTTGATGATGCTTTCCACCTGCGCCGGGCTGAGCGGGCTCGGTGCCACCGACTGCATCAGTGCCACCACGCCTGCCACGTGCGGCGCCGCCATCGAGGTGCCGTTGTAGGACGCGTAGCTGGCGCTGCCCGGGGTGGTAGTGCCGCTGTTGAGGGTGGACAGGATGCTCTGGCCCGGTGCGGAGATGTCGATGCCGGTGCCGTAGTTGGAGAAGCTGGCACGCGCCCCAGCCGAGGTGGTCGCCGCCACCGCGATCACGTTCGGGCAGTTCGCCGGTACCGCGCTGGAGACGTTGGTGTTGCTGTTGCCGGCAGCGACCACCACGGTGGTACCGCGGCCGACTGCGCCGTTGATCGCGTTCTGGTAAGTGGTCGAGCAGCTGCCGCCACCGCCCAGCGACATGTTGATGACCTCGGCCGGGTTGGCGTTGGCCGGCACACCGCTGACCGTGCCACCGGAGGCCCAGACGATGGCGTCGGCGATGTCGGAGGTATAGCCGCCGCACTTGCCGAGCACGCGCACCGGCACGACCTTGGCATTGAAGGCAGTACCGGCAACGCCGGTGCTGTTGTTGGTCACCGCGGCGACCGTGCCGGCCACGTGGGTGCCGTGCCAGCTGGAGTTCGAGCCCGGGTAACCGGCCTGGCACTCGTTGTCGCCGTACCAGTCACCCTCGTCGTTGGGATTGCTGTCCCGGCCACCACCATCGCGCGCCATCGCCGCGTCGCTGATGAAGTCATAGCCCGGCAGGATGTTGGCGTTGAGGTCGGCATGGTTGGTGATGCCGGTATCGATCACGGCCACGACCACGCCGGTGCCGGTGGCCTTGTCCCAGGCCGGGCGCACGTTGATCGACGCGTTGGACGTGCCGAAGCCCCACTGCTCGCTGAAACGGGTGTCGTTGGGGGTCAGCGTCGCGCGCATGATCTGGTCGACTTCGACGTATTCGACGTTCGGGTCGGCGGCAAGCTTGCGCATCAGCAGTTCGGATTCGGCCTGGTCCAGCGCACGGTCGGTCCTGACCACGGTGGAGCCGACGGCAAGCTTGCGGACCTGCTGCAGGCCCAGCGCGCGGCCCTGGCTGCTGGCGATGCCGGCAGCGGCAGTCTTCAGCGAAGAGGCGAGCGCGGTGGTGTTGGCCACCGGCGCACTGCCGTCGCGGTACTTCACGATGAACCGCTGATGGGTCGGCGCGGACTGCAGGCCGCTGAGCTGGACATCACCGGCCAGCGCAGGCGTAGCCAGCAGCAGCGATGACAGGACGGACGCGCCAAGGACCACCCACACACGACGCACACGCGGTTGCGTTACCTGGGACATCGGATTTCCCTTCTAATGGTAGGAATGCCGGAATCGGCAGAAGCACCGGCCTGAACCGTGGGCTGGCTTGCAATGGCGAGGTTCGGGTCCGGCGAGCCAGCGGATCCCCCTGACCATCCGCTGTGTTGATGACGCTAGTGGCTCAAACCGGACACCACAAGATTTTCAGCGTCTTTTCAGCAAGATGAAATGTTGGATCTGAGACTTTCCGGGTCGAGGGTTTGTGAAGGTGAAGGAACTTTCGCGTCACCTGCACGGACCTGACTGCGGAATGTCCTGTCCCGCCATGTCTTTGCCGACATCGGCGTCGGTAGATTGGGGTCAGATCCCTTTTCCTATGGAAAAGGGATCTGACCCCGGGCTCACAACGCAGAAAGCCCGTCACCAGGACGGGCTTTCCAGGAAGGCAGCCGGGCATGGCCCGGCTCCAACATCCAGCGCAGGCGATCAGCCCAGCTTGACCAGCCAGCCATGACGGTCCGGCAGGCGACCGTACTGGATGTCGGTCAGTTCCTTGCGCAGCGACATGGTCACTTCACCGGCCGGCGCATTGATGTCGCCCACCGAGAAGCCTTCGCCCTTGAGCTGGCCGATCGGGGTGACCACCGCAGCGGTACCGCAGGCGAACACTTCGGCGATCTCGCCGGAGGTCACGCCCTGCTTCCACTCATCGATGGTGACCTTGCGCTCTTCGACCTTCATGCCGCGGTCGCGGGCCAGCTGCAGGATGCTCTCGCGGGTGATGCCTTCAAGGATGCTGCCGGACAGTTCCGGCGTGACCAGCGTGCCGTCCTTGTAGACCAGGAACACGTTCATGCCGCCCAGTTCTTCCAGGTACTTGCCTTCGACCGGGTCCAGGAACAGCACCTGCGAGCAGCCCTGTGCCTGCGCCTTCTGCTGCGGCAACAGCGAGGCGGCGTAGTTGCCACCGCACTTGGCCGCACCGGTGCCACCCTTGGCCGCACGCGCGTATTCGGTGGACAGCCAGATCGACACCGGGGCGACGCCCTTGGCGAAGTACGGGCCGGCCGGGCTGGCGATCACGTAGTAGCCGGCCTTGTGCGCGCCGCGCACGCCAAGGAACGCCTCATCGCCGATCATGAACGGACGGAAATACAGGCTGGACTCGTCGGCCGACGGCACCCAGGCGCTGTCGACGGCGATCATCTGCTTCAGCGATTCGACGAAGATCTCCACCGGCAGTTCCGGCAGCGCCAGGCGCTGCGCCGAACGCTGCAGGCGACGGCCGTTGGCATCGGGGCGGAAGGTCCAGATCGAACCATCGGCATGGCGGTAGGCCTTGATGCCCTCGAAGATCTCCTGGCCGTAGTGCAGCACGGCCGCGGCCGGATCCAGCTGCAGCGGACCATAGGCACGCACGTTGGCGTTGTGCCAGCCGGTGTCCTTGTCCCAGCGCACTTCCACCATGTGGTCGGTGAAGTGCAGGCCGAAGCCCGGCTTCTCCAGGATCTGGGCGCGCTCTTCAGCGCTGCGCGGGTGGTCCGAACGGGTGACGGCGAAGCTGGGAATGGACTGGGACACCGGAGATTTCCTGTTCTGGTTGCGGGTAATGCCGGGCCCGCGTCACTGCGGGCCGTGGGTCAAAGCATGCCGGTTTCGAGGCGCGCAGCCTCGGACATCATGTGCTGGTTCCACGGCGGATCGAAGACCAGCTCGACGTCGGCCTCGGCCACCGTCGGGATCATTTCAAGCTTGCTGCGCACATCGTCGACCAGGATGTCGCCCATGCCGCAGGCAGGTGCGGTCAAGGTCATCTTCACGTCGATCTCGCGCTGCCCTTCGTCCAGGTGCTTGATCTCCACCTCGTAGACCAGGCCCAGTTCGACGATGTTCACCGGAATCTCCGGATCGAAACAGGTGCGCAGCTGCTGCCACACCAGTTGTTCCACCTGCTCGTCGCTGGCATCGTCGGGCAGCTCCAGCGGCGCCGGCGCCTCCTTGCCGATGGCATCGCCATCCTTGCCGGCGATACGGAACAGATTGCCCTCGACGAACACCGAATAGCTGCCGCCCAGCGCCTGGGTGATGTACCCATAGCTGCCGGCGGGCAGGGTCACGGTGTCGCCCTGCGGGACCATCACGGCCTCACAATCGCGTTCGAAGTGGACAGGTTCGCTGCTACGGGAATACATGGGGACCGATATGGGGCTGCGGCATAAGCCACGCAAGCGGCCATTCTAGCGTAGGCGCCCCGCCCTCGCCGGTGCACTGCGGCAAACCACAGTATCCTGTGGGCGACCTTCAGGAGCTTCGATGTCCTCCAATGCCGCACGCGCCAGGACCGTTACCTGGCTCTGGCCCTTCATGTTGTTGCTGGCGCTGGCCACCGCCCCCCTCGCCTGGATGCTGATCGCCCTGTTCACCGGCCGTCCGGTCGGCTGGATGGCCGTGCTGACCGCCCTGGAACTGGTGTTCATGCTGCGCTTGGGCACGCTCGGTCCCGGCAAGCTGCGTATCGCCTTGGTCGTGCTGGGCACGCTGCTGGTAACCGCAATCTCGAACTGGGCCATCGCCAGTGCCTGGATGGGCGGATCGATGGGTCTGAACCCTTGGGACGCCTCGCTGCGGATGGGACCGCATCTGGCCTGGACGCTGATCACCCTGGCCAACGGTGTGGTCGAATGGCTGTGGCTGGCGGTGGGCGTGGCCGTAGGCGCCTGGCTGGCGCGTTGATCGCGCCGGTGATGCCCTGGTAGATCCACGCCACGCGTGGATGGGGTGGTTGAATCCGGGGTCAGAGCCCTTTCCTGCAGAAAGGGATCCGACCCCAACCTTCAATGCCCGCCGTCGAGCGCCTTCAGCTCGCTGACCAGCGACGCCGCTGCCTCGGCACCATCTCCGTACAGCATGCGGGTGTTGTCGGCGTAGAACAGCGCATTCTCGATACCGGCAAAGCCGGTGCCCTTGCCGCGCTTGATCACCACCACGTTGCGCGCGTTGACCACGTCCAGTACCGGCATGCCGTAGATCGGACTGGCCGGATCGGTGCGCGCCACCGGATTGACCACGTCGTTGGCACCGATCACCAGCACCACGTCGGTGGTGGCGAATTCGGGATTGATGTCGTCCATGTCCGCGATCAGGTCATACGGCACACCCGCTTCGGCCAGCAGCACGTTCATGTGCCCGGGCATTCGCCCGGCCACCGGGTGGATGGCGAACTTCACCTTCACCCCGCGCGTGATCAACCGCTGCGCCAGCTCCCAGATCTTGTGCTGGGCCTGGGCCACGGCCATACCATAGCCGGGCACGATCACCACACGTTCGGCAAAGCCCATCATCGCGGCCACGTCGGCCGCTTCGATGGGCTTCTGCGAACCGGATATCGCCTGCGCTTCACCACCGGCGCCAGCGCCGAAGTTGGAGAACAGCACGTTGCGGATCGGCCGGTTCATTGCCTTGGCCATCAACCGGGTCAGCAGGATGCCCGCTGCGCCAACCATCATGCCGGCGATGATCAACGCCTCGTTGCCCAGCACGTAGCCTTCAAACGACACCGCCAGGCCAGTGAACGCGTTGTACAGCGAGATCACCACCGGCATGTCGGCGCCACCGATCGGCAGCGTCATCAACACACCCAGCGCGAGTGCCAGCACGAAGAAGGCGACGATGGCCCAGGTGCTGAGCGTGCTGGCAGCGATGATGCCCAGCACCACTACGGCCAGCGCCACCAGCAGGTTCATCACCTGCTGGCCCGGCCAGGTCACACGCTTGTCGAGGCGGCCATCGAGTTTGGCCCAGGCAATCACCGAGCCGGACAGCGACACCGCACCGATCGCTGCGCCGACCACGGCCAGCACCAGCACCGTGCCGGACGGCTGGCGCGCGGCCAGGTCGGCCAGCGCCTGCGCGCTCCAGTGGGTGGTATCGCGGTTGACCAGGAAGGCATAGCGCAGCAGTTCCACCGCACCGATGGCCGCCGCCGAGCCACCGCCCATGCCGTTGTACAGCGCGACCATCTGCGGCATGTCGGTGACCGCGACCTTGCCCGCCGACCACCAGGCCAGGCCGGCACCCAGCAGCAGTGCCACCAGGATCAGCGGCACGTTGTGCAGTTCGGGCAGGAAGAAGGTCGCCACCGTGGCCAGCAGCATGCCCAGCCCCGCCCAGCGGATACCGCTGCTGGCGGTCATCGGCGAGGCCATGCGCTGCAGGCCGAGGAGGAACAGCGTGGCGGCGACCAGGTAGCTGGTCTTGACCAGCCAATCGAGCAGTTCGACGGTGCTGATGTTCAAGCCTGCGGCTCCTTCGGTTCATCGTTGCCGGTCTTGCGCACGCTCGGCTTGAACATTTCCAGCATGCGCGCGGTGACCACATAGCCACCGGCTGCATTGCCGGCGCCGAGCACCACGGCAAGGAACCCCAGGATCTTCTCCAGCGGTGTCTGCGCGTGCCCCAGCACCACCATCGCGCCGATCAGCACGATGCCATGGATGAAGTTGGAGCCCGACATCAACGGGGTATGCAGGATCACCGGGACCCGGGAAATGATCACGTGGCCGGCAATGGCGGCCAGCATGAAGATGTACAGCGCCACGAACCCGTCACTCATCGGCAACGCTCCCGCTCTGTCTTCGTCGCCCCATCATAACCACGGGCTGAACCCCGCGCGCGTCCCGGTCAACCACGGCCGCGCTCACGCGTTGTCGATGGTGACCCCTGCCGAGGAACCGTACCCTGTGCTGGTGAGCAGCCCTGCCCCCTCAACCACCGATGCCGACGCCGTTCCGGCCTCGCTGGAAGCGTTCCTGGCCAGCGTCGGGCCGCGCGCCTTCCGCTTCGCCGAGGCCGGCCTGCGCCAGCGTGATGACGCGCTGGATGCGGTGCAGGACGCGCTGCTGCGCATGCTGGACTACGCCGACAAGCCGGCAGCCGAGTGGGCGCCGTTGTTCTGGAGCATCCTGCGCCGGCGGGTGATTGACCTGCAGCGCCGTCGCCGCTTCCGCCTGCCGTTCTGGCGCGACAACCAGGACGCCGACGGCGGCGAGATCGACTGGGCCGACCCCGGCCCGGACCCTTCTCAGGCACATGAGCAGCGCCAGCAGTACCAGCAGCTGGTGCAGGCACTGCGCGAACTGCCCGCCCGCCAGCGCGAAGCCTTCACCCTGCGCGTGCTGCAGGATCTGGACGGCGCTACCACCGCCCGCGCCATGGGCTGCAGCGAAGGCGCAGTGAAGACCCATCTGGCGCGCGCTCGACAGGCGCTGCAGAATCAACTGGAGATGCACCCGTGAACCGCCCTCTGCCATCCGATGACGCCCTGCGCAGCCTGCACGCGCAGTCGTTGCAGGCGCTGTCGCCGGCCACGCTGGCACGCCTGCGTAGTGCCCGTCACAGCGCTGTCAGGGCGCACGCCGGTCGCTGGCGCTGGTGGCTGGCCAGCGCCTGTTCGCTGGTGATCGCGCTGGGCATCGGCGTCCAGTTCGTCGGCCCGGACGAACATCAAGGCGCTGCCACCGCGCCGATCGTGGCGGCGGAAGAAGACAATGGCGTGCTGTACGACGAGAATCCCGATCTGTACCTGTGGCTGGGCGACAACGACCTGGCGATGGAGTGAACCATGTTGCGATACCCCTCCCTGCCCCTGCTGATCGCCCTGACCCTGCTGCCAGCTGCACCGACACTGGCGCAGGCCACCGCACCGGCGCCTGCCACGCGGCCGGCACCTGCTGCCGTGCCTCTGCCGAACTGGGAACAGCTGAGCCCGACCCAGCGCGAAGCACTGCTGGCTCCGTTGCGCGACCGCTGGAACAGCGCCGATCCCGCGCAGCGCCAGCGCATGCTGTCGCACGGCCAGCGCTGGCAGTCGATGAGCCCGGAGGAACGCGACAAGGCCCGCCGCGGCCTGCGCCGCTTCGAACACATGAGCCCGGAACAACGCGAGCAGGCCCGGGCGTTGTTCGGCCAGATGCGTGACCTCAGTCCGGCCCAGCGCGATGCCATGCGCGAGCGCTGGTCACAGATGACCGCGGACGAACGCAGGGAATGGGTGCGCGACAACCCGCCGCCGGCGAAGCCGCGGTAACCCGCTATATGCAGGCGAGACCGGGGTCAGATCCCTTTGCCTGCGGCAAAGGGATCTGACCCCATGCCGATCATGCCTGCCAGCGGGTCTTGGCCAGCAGTTCGTCTTCCCAGTCGAAGCCAAGCTGGCCTTCGCGCACGAACAGGGCGACGAAGTTCATCAGGTTGCGCGCATACATCTCGCTGGCCTGGGTTGCGCCCAGGCTGGCCAGGCCCAGCGGGCCGTCGATGGTCACACCCTGGTGCTCGATGCATTCGCCGGACTGGGTCAGTTCGCAGTTGCCACCACTCTCGGCGGCCAGATCGACGATCACGCTGCCCGCTGCCATGCCTTCGACCATCGCGGCGGTGACGATCGTCGGTGCCCGCCGTCCCGGCACGGCGGCAGTGCAGACCACCACGTCCACGCTGCGCAGATGGTCGCCGAGACGACGCTGCTGTTCGGCGCGCTCGTCATCGGTCAGCGCCCGCGCATAACCGCCCTCGCCCACCGCACTCACCCCGAGATCGAGGAAGCGCGCACCGAGCGACTGGATCTGTTCGCGGGTTTCCGGGCGCACGTCGAAGCCCTCCACCTGCGCACCCAGGCGGCGCGAAGTGGCAATGGCCTGCAGGCCCGCGACACCGGCGCCGATCACCAGCACCTTGGCTGGACGCACGGTACCGGCCGCCGTGGTCAGCATCGGAAAGAAACGCGGCGCACGTTCGGCAGCGATCAATGCCGCCTTGTAGCCGGCCATGCCCGCCTGCGAACTGAGTACGTCCATCGCCTGCGCGCGCGTGGTGCGCGGCAGCTGCTGCAGCGGGAACAGGTGCAGGCGGTCATCCGAAGCCAATGCGGCCAACGCCGGGTCAGCCGCCGGGGTCAGCAGGCCGACCACACTCGCGCCCGGCTTGAGCTGGGCCAGCACCTCGGCGGGTGGCGCCTGCACGCACAGCAGGATGTCGATCTCGGCCCAACGGGCGGCGTCGAAGGCGCGGGCACCTGCGTCGTCGTAGGCGGCATCGGTGAAGCCGGCGGCCTGACCCGCACCGGGCTGGTACCACACGGTGATGCCCAGCGCACCGAGCTTGCGCGCCGTCTCCGGCGTGAGCGCAACGCGTCGTTCGCCCGGCGCGGTCTCCTTGATCCCCAGCAACACCACGGCCATGCAGATTCCCGCTGATCGGTGAGTGGGTCCGATCCTAGCAGGCGTACGCGGCTCAGTGCAGCGTCGCACCACCCGGGTCGAGGCGGTCAAGCACGCCCTGCATGGCGCTGTCGAAGGCGCCATCGTCGATGTGGGGACGCAGGCGACCCAGCCGCACCATCACCGCCAGTTCCTCGGGCGAGGCCACGCAGAAGCGCACGCCACGACGGTTGACGAACAGCAGGCGTGCGGAAATCGGGCTGATCCAGGACAGCTTGCCGGCCTGCACCTTGCCGTCCTTGTCGACGAAGTCCAGCCAGTTGCCGATCTCCATCCGCCGGAAGCGATCGGCATCGGCGTTGTCGAAATCGTCGGTATTGAAGGTACTGCCCAGCTCCACTGCCGGCGTTTCCGGTGCCGGCGGCGCCGGCAGTACCACCTGCGGCAACTCGGGCAACGCGCGCTCCAGCTCCGGTCGCGATTCGGCGATGCCCTGCAATGTGTCGTGCAGCGCATCGACGGCTGCGGTGGCTGCATCGCCATGCACGCCGACGCTGGCAAATACCTTGGCCAGCAGCGGCTGCCAGGCCTGCAGCCACGGCTTGCCGACAATCTGCCGGCGCGCCTCGGCCACTTCCTCCAGCAGACCATCGGCCAGGGTCAGCGCTTCGGCCACCGAGGCACCCTCCTCGCCCTCGCGCAGCAGCGCCAGGGTCAGATGGTGCTGCCAGGGCTGGCGCAGGAATTCGGCGATCGCCGGCGGCAGGGTGGCGTCGCCGATGCGGCGATCCAGTTCTGCACCGGCACGGGTACGGGCCATTTCCAGCTTTTCCTGGCCGCGCTGGGTCTCGGCGGCCCGACGCTCGGCGATTTCCACGCGACGGCGGTGCTGTACCAGGAAATCGCGGAATTCTTCTTCCAGGGTCAGGAAGATCGCCAGGTTCTCGTTGAACTCGGCGACCAGCCGCTCGATGATTTCTTCGACCTTGGCCATCAGCATGCGTTCGGCCTGGCTTTCGCCGGTGTTGCCCTCGCAGGCCTCGGCCAGCGAGTTGAGCAGCTTGCGCGCCGGGTGGGTCTTCTGCACGAACATGCGGCGATCCAGCATCGCCACTTTCACGAACGGAACCACCAAGCGGCCGATCAGCTCACGCGAGCGGCCTTCCAGTTCACGCTCATCGAGCATCACGTCGAACAGCATGCCGACCAGGTCGATCGCATCCTCGTCCTGCGCGTCCAGCCGGGTCTGGCCCGGGTCGACACCCAACCGGGTGGCGCTGGACAGCACTTCGCTCTTCAAGCGCTGCGCCAGGGATTCGCCGTCCTCGCCGATCGCCGCGCGCAGGGTCGCACTGGGCGTGGCCTGCAGCAGCGACAGTACGGACATCATTTCGCGCTGGCTCAACGGGCGATGCTGGCCGACCGCGACCTGCGCCGCAGAGGTTGCGTCCTCGCGCACGTGGCGGGTCTGCTGCAGCAGTTCGTGCAGGGCTTCCAGCAGCATGCCCTGCTGGCCGGGATAGGCTTCACCGGACGGGTTCTCTTCGCCACCCGCGTGTTGCTGCATGTGGCCACGACGCTCCGACCAGCGCGCGGCAAACCGCTGCGCCCAGGCCGGTGCGGCCTGTTCGTCGTCATTGAATTCGTTGTCGAAGCCAGGTGCCGTGCGCTGCTCGACCAGATCATCCAGGCCATGCGCAACGTGCTGCGTCGGCGCCGGCGCCAGTGGTCGGCGCGGGGCACCCATCTGCGACATCACCCCAGCCGCGGCCAGGTGCTCGTCCAGCTTTTCGTAGATGCGGCCCACCGGTGCGCGCATGTCGCGCTCGCACAGTTTGATCAGCACCAGGTGCACTTCCGGGGCCAGCTCACAGCCGGCGAAGGCTTCGTGGATGGCCACGCCCAGATGCTCGGGGCTGATCGGGTTGCGGTCGGCGTCGAGGTCGATACCGCCGCCCAGCCAGCCCAGGCGACGGTCAAGCCGCGCCAGCACCGGCTTGAAGTCGCGCAGCAGCACGGTGGCGAAGTTGCGCACCGCCAACCGCGATTCCAGTACATGTTCCGGCACCAGGCTCAGGCCATCCTGGGCCTGTCCGGACAGGGTCAGCTCGGCAGAGACGGGCTCGCCTGCAGCCAGGCCGGCCCAGGCATGGCCAAGATGGCCGGCGAAGGCACCGGCAATCTCCTCACGGCGGCGGCGCAGCTCGCGCATCGCGTCCAGGAACAGCAACTGCGACGAGCCGGCATTGCCGGCACGGTCGAACAGGGCATCATCGAAGCGGGCCAGTGCCGCGCCAAAGGCCTGGCACAACGCCGGCAGGACGATGTCCCGGGCAAGCTGGAGCTGGGCCGGGTCACGGCCCGGCGATCCCATCGGAGTGGGCGCGCTCATCATTCGGGAAGGCTCCCCACCTTCTCTGGTGCGACAGACATCATGGACATCACGACGGCCGGTACACCCCATGCACCGGTCCCTCGATGGTAGGCCGGCCAGCCCATCACGGACAGTGAAACAGTCCTCACTTCAAACCTCATGAACGGCGGCCCGGCAATATTACGTATCGTAAGCCGTGCAGGGCCTGCGAGGCGAGGGGACGCGGGGCTCCGTGATCCGCCAGTGGCATGATGTTCATCACAGTTTGCTATTCAGGGGTCTGACGCGACACAAACGGCGTCATCTACCTCCCCGACTATAATCAGCGACCCGTGATGACCGGTTCAGACTCCATGCCCGACCCTGCTGCCCTGCTTGCCCTGGATGCCCGCCGCTCGGTGCCCTCGCGGCAGCTGGGCGAGCCCGGTCCAGACCCGGCCACCCTGCAGCGGATGCTGACCTCGGCGGTGCGCGTGCCCGACCACGGCAAGCGCGTACCGTTCCGCTTCCTGAAGATCGCCGGCGATGCACGTCACACTCTGGGCGACTTCCTGGCCACGCGCAGCCGCCAGCGCGACCCGCATGCCGGCGAGGCCGTGTTCGAGAAGGACCGCCAGCGCTTCAGCCATGCACCGCTGGTGATCGTGGTGGTGGCCAGCCCCCGCCCGGACCCGAAAGTGCCCGCGCAGGAACAGCTGATGACCGCCGGCTGCGTGTGCTTTGCCCTGTTGCAGGCCGCCCAGGCACTGGGCTTCGGCGCGCAGTGGCTGACCGCGTGGATGGCCTTCGATCCCGCCGTGCATGCCCATCTGGGGCTGACCGAGGGCGAAGGCATTGCCGGTTTCATCCACATCGGCACGCCCAAGGCCGAGGTGCCCGAACGCGAGCGCCCCGATGCCGCGGCCCTGCTGCAGGACTGGACCGGCCAGTGAGCGCCGTGATTCCCGTGGCGATACCGCCGCCGCTGTATCTGGTCGACGCCAGCATCTACGTGTTCCGCGCCTGGCATTCGCTGCCGGACGAATTCCAGGACAGCCAGGGCTGGCCGACCAACGCCGTGCACGGATTCGCCCGCTTCCTGCTCGACCTGCTTGAGCGCGAGCGCCCGCGGCACATCGCCATCGCCTTCGATGAAGCGCTCGACAGCGGCTTCCGCCACCGCCTGTACCCGGCCTACAAGGCCAACCGGGACCCGGCGCCGGAAGCACTCAAGCGCCAGTTCGTGCACTGCAAGGCGCTGTGCGCGGCACTGGGCCTGGCGGTGCTGGCCCACCACGATTACGAAGCCGACGACCTGATCGGCAGCGCCCTGCATGGCCACCGCAACAGCCATCGCGGCGTGATCATTTCCGCCGACAAGGACCTGTCGCAGTTGCTGCTCGACCATGACGAGCAATGGGACTACGCACGCAACCAGCGCTGGGACGTGGCCGGGGTAAAGGCCAAGCACGGCGTGCACGCGCACCAGATCGCCGACTACCTGGCGCTGTGCGGCGATGCGGTCGACAACATTCCGGGCATCAGCGGAGTCGGCGCCAAGTCGGCAGCCGTGCTGCTGGCCCATTTCGGCAGCATGGACGTGCTGTACGAACGCCTCGACGAAGTGCCGTTCCTGCGCCTGCGCGGTGCGGCGCAGATGGCGGTGCGCCTGCGCGAGCAGCGCGAGCACGCCCAGCTCTGGCGCCAGCTGACCACCATCGCCCTGGACGCTCCATTGGAAGGCTGCCAGCCCGGCATGCCGCGCCAGGTGGCCGATGCGGAGCTGCTCGGCGGCCTGTGCCAGACCCTGCGATTCGGCCCCATGACCCGTCGCCGGCTGTTCAATGCCGCCGGCATTTCCGACCCCGTTCCCACTTCTCCCACTTCCAGCGAGCCCGCATGAGCCAGCGCAACACCGAAGCACCGCGTGTCGTCTACGAAGGCAAATACCAGCGCATGGTCGTGCGCGGCAGCTGGGAGTACAGCGAACGCACCCACGCCGGGGGCCTGGCCGCGATCATCATTGCCGTCACCCCCGAGGACAAGGTGCTGTTCGTCGAACAGTTCCGCGTGCCGCTGCAGGCGCCGACCATCGAGATGCCGGCGGGGCTGGTCGGCGACATCGATGCGGGCGAGTCCATCGAAGTGTCCGCTGTACGCGAACTGGAGGAGGAAACCGGCTGGACCGCCGAGCACGCCGAAGTGCTGATGATCGGCCCCACCTCCTCCGGTGCCAGCAGCGAGAAGATCGCCTTCGTGCGTGCCACCGGCCTGCGTCGCATCGGCGAAGGCGGTGGTGACGAGAGCGAGGACATCACCGTGCATGAGATCCCGCGCACGCAGGCGGCTGCCTGGCTGGTGCAGAAGATGGCCGAAGGCTATGAAGCAGATGCCAAGCTGTGGGCCGGCCTGTGGATGATCGAGCACCACCTGGACGGCCGGCCCCGTGGCTGACGCCGGCCTGCACGCGCTGCCGGCACTGCTGGGCGCCGACGATCCGGCGATCTTCAGCGTGCACCGTGCGCAGGGCGCCTCACCGTTCCTGCTGCTGGCCGATCATGCCGGCCAACAGGTGCCGCGTGCACTGGCCGATCTTGGATTGCCGCAGACCGAACTGGACCGGCATATCGGCTGGGACATCGGCATCGGCGGCACCACCCGTGCCCTGGCCGATCGGCTGGATGCGTGGGCGATCGAGCAGACCTATTCGCGGCTGCTGATCGACTGCAACCGCCCGCTGGTTTCGCCCACGCTGATCCCCGAGGTCAGCGACCACACCGTGGTGCCGGGCAATGCCGGGCTGTCGCCAGTGCAGCGGCAGCAGCGTATCGATGCGATCCACGCGCCCTACCATGCACGCATCGACGCCGAACTGGATGCGCGCCGCGATGCGGCACGGCCGACGCTGCTGGTGATGATGCACAGCTTCACCCCGGTGATGAACGGCGTTGAGCGCCCTTGGCATGCCGGCGTGCTGTACCACCAGGACACCCGTTTTGCCCACGCCCTGCTGCAGGCGCTGCGCGATGAAGGCGATCTGGTGGTGGGCGACAACGAACCCTATTCCGTCAACAGCAACAGCGATTACGCGGTACCGGTACATGGCGAAGGCCGCGGTCTGGTGCATGTGGAACTGGAGATCCGCCAGGACCTGATCGCCGATGACGCCGGGCAGCAGGCGTGGGCGGAGCGGTTGGCGCGGATTTTCAGCGCGTTGCAGCCAAAGTTGTTGGCGTTCGGATGACGTCATCCACGCATGGCGTGGATCTACTGGGTAGTGCCGGCGCATCCATCCAAGGGAACGGCTTGTAACCGCGAACCTGCAGCGGTATGCCGATGCCGGCGAAATCATCCTTGATCGCCTGTGCTCGGCGCCGATCCAGCATCTCCCCCAGCACCAGCGGCAGCGCGCGGCAACGTGCCAGCGCTTCGCCCACCGGAATATCGAGCAGGCGCGCCACGCGCTGTGCCGCAACCTTGATCTGTTCGTCCGCACATCCCTCCAGCGTCAACCCGAATGCGGCGAAGATGCCCGGCCCGACACCGGCTGCGCACGCAGCGGCCTGTTCGGCAGCACCCGCTTCGCCCAATGCTTCATCGACACCGTCCACCTGCAGGAAGGCGTCGTACTCTGCGTAGTACGCCAACGCTTCGGCGTAATCGTGCAGGGAAGAAAGCGGGCGCTGGCGCTTCTGCACATCCAGGACGTCAGCGAACGTGGCCGGTTCCAGGTAGGTCGACAGCCCCAGCGCCTGCGCGGCCTCGGGCACCTCACCATCATCATCGAACGCGGCGTCTTCATCGGCCGGCAACCAGAAGCGCGCCTGCAGCAGGTCGTCGTCGGTGGCGTGCACCCAGCCGAAGGAGGCATACACCTCATCGTCATCGTTGCAGGCTGCGAACGCGTGCAGGGTCTGTTGCAGGTCCAGCAGCTCGATCATGCTTCGTTGCTCAGGCAAGCGGTCGTCGCCGAGTCTACCCGTGCCGGACGCAGGCCCAGCGCGATGACCACGCCGAGCGCGGCGAACAGCGCGGCGCCGTACTGTGCGTTGACCATACCCTGCAGGGCATCGGCACTGGTCGCTGCCTGCGTACCGCGCGCGGCATTGGCCACCATCACCAGTACCGCCAGCCCCAACGCGCCGCCGATCTGCTGTGCGGTGGCGGCCATGCCGGACGCGACACCCTGCTGTGGACCCGGCACGCCCTGCCCGGCCACGATCCACATCGCCGTCCAGCTCATGCCCTGGCCGACGCTGAGCACCACGATGCCCGGCAGCAGCGGCCAGTAGCCGGCGCCGTGCGGCATCGCCAGCGCCACTGCGGCGATGCCGACGGCACCGGCGGCGAAACCCCAGGCCAGCACCTGCCGTGGCGAACGGCGCTGCAGCATGCGCTCGGCAATGCGGATGCCGAAGGTGCACACCAGCGTCGGCAGCAGGAAGGCCATGCCAGCCTGCAGCGGGCTCCAGCCGTAACCATCCTGGAAATACAGCGCCAGGAAGTAGTACTGCACGCCATAGCTGCTCATGAACGCGAAGGTCAGGCCGAGTGCCGCACGCAGGCCAGGCAGGCGCAGCAGTGCGAATTGCATCAGCGGATCACGGCTGCGCTTTTCGATCTGCACGAAAACCGTCAGCAGTACCGCTGACAGCAGCAGGCAGATGAGCGTGGCCGGCGCCGTCCAACCCCACTCCGGCCCCTGTACCAGGGTGGTGACCAGCAGGCTGCCGCCGGCAGTGACGGTGAGGCAGCCGGCCAGGTCGAAGGAACGGCCGCGCACGCGCGGGCCATCGGCCGGCAGCCACGCGCCCGCAGCAACCGCACAGGCCGTGGCCAGTGGCACGATCACCGCCAGCACCGCCGGCCAGCCGAACGCCTGGGTCAGCACGCCGCCCAGCAGCGTGCCCAGCGCCAGGCCCGCGGCACTGGCCATGCTCCAGATCGCCAGCGCGCGGTTGCGCACCGGGCCTTCGGCATACAGGGTATTGATCAAGGCCAGGGTGGCCGGGAACAGCAGTGCCGCACCGATGCCCTGCGCCGCACGCGCCACGATCAGCAGCGTGGCATTGGGCGCCAGCGCGCCCAGCAGCGAGGCCAGCGCGAACAGCAGCATGCCCAGCCGGTAGAAGCGGCGCCGGCCCAGCAGATCGGCCGCACGCCCGCCCAGCAGCAGGCTGCCACCGAAGGCCACGGTGTAGGCGCTGACCACCCACTGCAGCTGCTGCGCATTGATCTGCAGCGCGCGGCCCATGTCGTGCAGGGCAACGAAGATGATGGTGGCGTCCAGGGCGATGATCAGCTGCGCGGTGGCCAGCAGGGTCAGCGCCCAGCGCGGGTATTTCAGGGGAGGCATGCGGCGCCCGGTTCGGAGGGGGGACGGCAGTCTCATTGATGCCGGTGCATCAATAAACCCCCTTCGCGCGATTTCTGTCATGATTTTTGGCATGAATGGATCCTCGATGGACCTCAATGCGGTGCGCATGCTGGTGCAGGTAGCCGAAGCGCGCAGCTTCACCGTGGCCGCCGGCCAGCTCGGCCTGAGCCAGTCCGGGCTGTCACGCGCGATCGGCCGGCTGGAAGCGTCGCTGGGAGTGAAGCTGCTGCAGCGGAACACCCGCAATGTCGCGCTGACCCCGGATGGCCAGCAGTTCGTCGAGCAGGTGGGACCGTTGCTGTGCGGCATGGAAGACGCCGAGCGGCTGCTGGCCGACCGCCCCTGCACGCCCTCGGGCGTGCTGAAAATCAGCGCGCCCTCCATGTTCGGGCGCAAGGTGCTGGTGCCGTTGCTGGGTCCGTTGCTGGAACGGCATCCGCAGCTGCAGGTGGAAGCGGTGCTCAGCGACCGCCTGGTGGATCTGGTGGAGGAAGGCTTCGATGCAGCGTTGCGCACTGGCACCATCGCTGACCAGCGGATGGTCGCGCGTCCATTGAAGCCACTGCGCTGGGTGACCGTGGCCAGCCCGGCCTACCTGGCCGCGCAGGGCGAGCCGGCCGATGTGGCGGCATTGCAGGACCATGCCTGCCTGGCGGTGCGCAACCTGCGCAGTGGCCGGTTGGTGGACTGGCAGTTTCTGCAGGACGGGCAGCTGCGCGAGGTCACGCCGCCGACGCGGATGGTGTTCGACTGCGGCGATCCGTTGGTCGAAGCAGCGATCGCGGGCATCGGCATCGTGCAGGTGATGGATTTCGCAGTGGCCGACGCGCTGGCCGATGGTCGCCTGCAGCGCGTGCTGCAGCCGTTCGAAGGCCGCAGCCGCGCGTTGTCGTTGATCTACCCGCCTTCGCGGCAGCATTCGCCGAAGCTGCAGGTGCTGGCCGAGGCGTTGCTCGCCGGGGATTGGTAGATCCACGCCGTGCGTGGATGAGGTTCAAGCGCAGGAGCAGCCAGGCATGGCCTGGCGCTACTGGCCGTTACTCGATTGCTCATGCACAAGGCCGCCGTGCATAGGCCGGCGCTCCCTGATTCAGCCCAATTGGAGGAAGAACGCCCCGGGGCGTGCTCCGAGAGCAAAATCAGGCTGATCCTGAATGAAGAGGTACGCCATGCCATCGGACAGGACGCCTTTGTGCGAATGCAGAATGTCATCGATGTCCGCCCCATAGAGCATCAGGCGACGACGGCCCCCCTTCCAAGTCAAGGGCGACTGCAGCCATGCGTCAATTCCATCCAGCTTGGAATCCAGGTTCTCGTCGTCGTCAGGCTCCAGACACTCGACACGCTCGATCCGACCGCGCTCAAGGGAGTCGCTCATGCATCGACTTCTCGATGCAGCGCCACGGCGGTATGCGAGTACAACAGCCTCACTGGTTCCCTCCCCAGCCCGTAGCTGACGGAGGTGCGTGTGACGCTGGACATCGACCGGAATGAAGATGGAGAACCAGAAGTCTTCGGCGATCTCCTGCGAATAGAACCAATGGGCCGGAATTGCCATCAAGTGAAAGAGCGCACGACCTTCAGCGCAGGTTGGCCAAGGAATGTGCTCTGGAAGAAAAGCACCACCGCCAACATACGCATCTGTGCGAGATGGCTTTTCCGTGGTCAACAGCAGGCGGGTGTACATGGTGGTGTGGCCGAGGGATGCACGGGCATCCACGGTGCCAGCCACCCTCCTCGCGGTTCAAGGTTAATAGCGTCAGCCTTGAACAATGGAGAAGGCCGGTGCACCCATCCCATCATCGTGGCGGCAGAACGGAATGCCGCCGGGCATGGCCCGGCGCTACCGGTAAGGCGTTGCCGGCCAGCGGCCGGCACTACCAGCGATCAGGCGAAGCTATCGGTGGCGCGCACCAGCGCGTCGACGTTCTCGGCTTCGAACGCCGAATGCCCAGAGGCCGGGGTGATCTCCAGCTTCGCCTTCGGCCACACCTTGGTCAGGTCCCAGGCGTTGGCCAGCGGGCAGACCACGTCGTAACGGCCGTGCACGATCACGCCCGGGATGTCGGCGATGCGGTGCGCGTCGCGCAGCAGCTGGTCTTCCACTTCGAAGAAACCGCCGTTGACGAAGTAGTGGTTCTCGATGCGGGCGAACGCCAGCGCGAAATGCGGGTCTTCATGGCTGTTGATGAAGTCGTCGTCCACGTGCAGGAAGCTGGTCGCGCCTTCCCACACCGCCCAGGCCTTGGCCGCATCCAGGCGCGTTGCTTCGTCTTCGCTGGTCAGGCGGCGGTGGAAGGCCGAGATCAGGTCATGACGCTCCACCGCCGGAATCGGCTTGAGGTAGTGCTCCCACGCATCCGGGAACAGGCGGTTGGCGCCTTCCTGGTAGAACCATTCCAGTTCCCAGCGGCGCAGCATGAAGATGCCGCGCAGCACCAGTTCGGTCACGCGCTGCGGATGGGTTTCGGCATAGGCCAGCGCCAGGGTCGAGCCCCAGCTGCCACCGAATACCTGCCAGCGATCGACCTTCAGGTGCTCGCGCAGCGTCTCGATGTCGGCCACCAGGTCCCAGGTGGTGTTGTCCACCAGATCGGCGTGCGGGGTGGAACGACCGGCGCCGCGCTGGTCGAACAGGATGATGCGGTACTTGGCCGGGTCGTGGAACTGGCGCATCTTGTCGCTGCAGCCGCCGCCGGGCCCACCATGCAGCATCACCACCGGCTTGCCGTCCGGGTTGCCGCACTGTTCGAAGTACAGCGTATGGCGGTCATCGACTTTGAGGGTGCCGACGTCGTAAGGGGTGATGGCGGGGTACAGCGTACGCATGCTTGCAGCTCCGTGGTGGTGCCCTGCCCTTGGCAGGAGAACCTCCATTCTAGGCCGGTCGCCGGCCCAGGGTGACCCGGTCGCGCTGCTCCAGGTCCTGCACGGTCTGCACGTCGCTGTAGCCGGCCTGCTCGAACAGCGCGCCGATGGCATTCCCCTGGTCCCAGCCGTGTTCGATCAGCAGCCAGCCGCCGGGCTGCAGATGGTCGCCGCCGCCGGCGACGATGCGGCGGATGTCGTCCAGCCCATCAACGCCGGACGCCAGTGCAGTGGCCGGCTCGAAGCGCAGGTCGCCCTGTTCCAGGTGCGGGTCAGCGCTGGCGATATAGGGGGGATTGCTGGCGATCAGATCGAAGCGTTCGCCACGCAGCGGCGCATACCAGTCGTCGCCCCCTTCGGCAAAACGCACGTTGCCCAGTTCGTGGCGCGCGGCGTTGCGGGCCGCCACCGCCAGCGCAGCGGCACTGGCGTCGGTGGCCAGTACCTGCGCCTGCGGCCGCTCGCTGGCCAGGGCCAGCGCGATGGCACCGCTGCCGGTACCGAGGTCGGCCAGCTGCAGCGCGCGGTCCGATGGCAGGCGATCCAGCGCCAGTTCCACCAGCAGTTCTGTCTCCGGGCGCGGAATCAGGGTGGCCGGGTCGACCTCCAGGTCCAGCGTCCAGAAGCCACGGCGGCCAGTCAGATAGGCCACCGGTTCACCCGCAAGGCGGCGGTCCAGCAGGGCCGCGAAAGCGCCCTGTTCGGCGGCCGGCAACGGATCGGTGGCATGCGCGAACAACCAACTGCGTGGCCGCTCCAGCACATGCAGCAGCAGCAGCTCGGCTTCATGGCGTGCCTCGGCGCCCGGCAGGCGGGCGCTGGCGTCTGCCACGACCTGGCGCAGGGACGGTTGGGAATCGGCGGGCATCGCAGGTACTGGCACGGGCGGTGGGGCCGCAATTGTAGGGTGTGGAGACCGTTCAGGTACGCGTGGACGGGATAAGGGCGGGCTATCGACCCGTTTCCGCAGCCAATGGCGATTTCCCTTGTCATACAGCGGGTTGCAGGATGCGGGCGGCATGATTCATTGCCGGCTCAGCGCACATCAATAGACTGTATCTATCAAATAGATGCAATCAATGCATTGTCCTTATCGAAACGGAACCAGTAACCTAGGTCCTGTCGATTCACCCACTCCCCTTCACCCAGAGGAAAAACGATGTCCCTGATCAACACCCAGATCCAGCCGTTCGAAGCCAACGCTTACCTGAATGGCGAGTTCATCAAGGTCTCCGACAGCACCCTGAAGGGCCAGTGGTCGGTCCTGATCTTCATGCCGGCAGCCTTCACCTTCAACTGCCCGACCGAGATCGAAGACGCCGCTGACCATTACGCCGAGTTCAAGAAGGCCGGCGCCGAGGTCTACATCGTCACCACCGACACCCACTTCTCGCACAAGGTCTGGCACGAAACCTCGCCGGCCGTCGGCAAGGCCCAGTTCCCGCTGGTCGGCGACCCGACCCACCAGCTGACCCGCGCCTTCGGCGTGCACATTGAAGAAGAAGGCCTGGCCCTGCGCGGCACCTTCATCATCAACCCGGAAGGCGTGATCAAGACCCTGGAGATCCACTCCAACGAGATCGCCCGTGACGTCTCCGAGACCCTGCGCAAGCTGAAGGCTGCCCAGTTCACCGCCGCCAACCCGAACCAGGTCTGCCCGGCCAAGTGGAAGGAAGGCGAAAAGACCCTGACCCCGTCGCTGGACCTGGTCGGCAAGATCTAAAGCAGTACCGGCCTGCCGCAGCCCCACGCTGCGGCGCGCCCTTCATCCCCGTGCCGGTCCCCCCGCCGGCGTGGGGGTGAACCCAAGACAGCCAACGCGCGCCAGCCTTGGCCAGCCAGCCCCTTCCACGGTCGCTGTCTTGGGTTCACCCCTACCCCCTGCTGGTCCGCTACCTTCTACAGCGGTGCCACGCCCTCGTTTTGCCTGAAGCCAGGAGAAGACCATGTTGGACGCCAACCTGCAGTCGCAGCTGAAGACCTATCTGGAGCGCGTGACCCGCCCGATCCAGATCACCGCGCATGCCGATGACGGTGCCAAGTCGCAGGAGATGCTGGACCTGCTGCAGACCCTGGAAAGCCTGTCGGACAAGATCTCGCTGCAGGTGCTGCGTGATGGCCAGGGCCGCGTGCCGTCCTTCGACCTTGGCGCGCCGGGCCAGGACATCCACCTGACCTTCGCCGGCCTGCCGATGGGCCACGAGTTCACCTCGCTGGTGCTGGCACTGCTGCAGGTCGGCGGGCATCCGTCCAAGGCCACCGCCGAGCTGATCGAGCAGGTGCAGAACCTGGAAGGCGACTACAGGTTTGAAACCTACTTCTCGCTGTCCTGCCAGAACTGCCCGGACGTGGTGCAGGCGCTGAACCTGGCTGCGGTGCTCAACCCGCGCATCCAGCACGTGGCCATCGACGGTGCGCTGTTCCAGCAGGAAGTCGAGCAGCGCGAGATCATGTCGGTGCCCACCGTCTACCTCAATGGTGCGGTGTTCGACCAGGGCCGCATGACGCTGGAGCAAATCGTGGCCAAGCTGGACACCAACGCCAGCAAGCGCGATGCCGAGAAGATCGCCGCCAAGGAGGCCTTCGACGTGCTGGTGGTCGGCGGTGGCCCGGCCGGTGCCGCTGCAGCGATCTACGCTGCGCGCAAGGGCATCCGTACCGGCATCGCCGCCGAGCGTTTCGGTGGCCAGGTGCTGGACACCATGGCGATCGAGAACTTCATTTCGGTGAAGGAGACCGAAGGCCCGAAGCTGGCTGCGGCGCTGGAGCAGCACGTGCGCGAATACGAGGTCGACATCATGGACCTGCAGCGCGCCAGCGCGCTGGTGCCGGCCGGTGAAGATGGCCTGGTGCAGGTGCAGCTGGAAAACGGCGCGGTGCTGAAGTCGCGCTCGGTGATCCTGTCCACCGGCGCCCGCTGGCGGCAGATGAACGTGCCCGGCGAAGACCAGTACCGCAACAAGGGCGTGGCCTACTGCCCGCATTGCGATGGCCCGCTGTTCAAGGGCAAGCGCGTGGCAGTGATCGGTGGTGGCAATTCCGGCGTTGAAGCCGCCATCGATCTGGCCGGCATCGTGTCGCATGTGACCCTGCTGGAATTCGATTCCAGCCTGCGTGCCGACGAAGTGCTGCAGAAGAAGCTGCGCAGCCTGGCCAACGTCACCGTGCTGACCAGTGCGCAGACCACCGAAGTGCTGGGCGACGGCAGCCGTGTCACCGGCCTGGTCTACAAGGACCGTGTCGGCGGCGACTCCCATCGCGTCGAACTGGAAGGCATCTTCGTGCAGATCGGCCTGCTGCCGAACACCGAATGGCTGAAGGACACCGTGGCTCTTTCGCCGCGTGGCGAGATCGTCATCGATGACCGCGGGCAGACCAATCTGCCGGGTGTGTTCGCCGCGGGTGATTGCACGACGGTACCCTACAAGCAGATCATCATCGCGATGGGCGCCGGTTCGACCGCCGCACTGAGCGCTTTCGATCACCTGATCCGCTCCTCGGTTCCCAAGAGCAGCGGTGCGGTGGCCGAAGCGGCCTGATCCAACGTTCCCAGGCCATCGGGAGCACCATCAACCGGCCGGGCAACGCCACGCCGGTGCAGTACCCCGAGAGGTCTGAGGATGAACCTGCGTGACCTGAAATACCTGGTGGCCCTGGCCGATCACAAGCACTTCGGTCGGGCCGCCGCCTCCTGCTTCGTCAGCCAGCCGACGCTGTCGACCCAGATCCGCAAGCTGGAAGAGGAACTGGGCCTGCCGCTGGTGGAACGCGCGCCGCGCAAGGTGATGCTGACCCCCGCCGGCCATGAAGCGGCCGCGCGGGCGCGGGTGATCGTGGCCGAAGTGGAGCAGTTGAAGGAAGCAGCGCGACGCAGCCGCGATCCGGAAGCGGGTACCGTGCGCCTGGGGATCTTCCCCACCCTGGGCCCGTACCTGTTGCCGCACGTGATTCCGCGCCTCCGCACGCGCTTCCCCGAGCTGGAACTGCTGCTGGTGGAAGAAAAGAGCGATGTGCTGCTGGAGCGCCTGCGCGAGGGCAGGCTCGACGCCGCACTGTTGGCGCTGCCGGTGATCGACGACCAGCTGCATGCCGAATTCCTGTTCGAGGAGCCTTTCCTGCTGGCCGTGTCCGGCCGCCATCCGCTGGCCACGCGCGAGCATCTGGACGTGCAGGAACTGGCCACGCAGAAGCTGCTGCTGCTGGAAGACGGCCACTGCCTGCGTGACCAGGCGCTGGAAGTGTGTCGCCTGTTCGGCGCCAATGAAAAATCCGAATTCCGTGCCACCAGCCTGGAAACGCTGCGACAGATGGTCGCCGCCGACGTGGGCATCACCCTGCTGCCCAGCCTGTCGGTACAGCCGCCGGTGCCGCGCTCGAACAACATCCGCCTGATCGACTTCGTCGGCGAGGGCCGTCCCAGCCGTCGCATCGCCATGATCTGGCGCCGCAGCTCGGCGATGAACGAGTTCCTGATGGAGCTGGCCGAGCAGTTCAAGCGCCTGCCCGATGCGCTGTTCACGCTGGAGGCGTTGGCCCCGGCAAACGGCGATGCTGCCACCCCGTCCACGCCGGTGCTGAACGGCTGAGACACCGCAGCCGGGCCTCGAAACCGCCGGGAGTCGATTCCGGCCGCATTTGTCCCCACAATACAGTCAGGCGGCGCCAGCAGGTGCCGCCTTTTGCATGGCTTTCAACCAAGGAGCGTCACCATGAACACCGCCAGCGGCCTGCCGCCGTCGATCACCGTTTCCACCCTAGACATGGACCGCCTGGACGCCATGCTCGAATCTCCGACAAACAGCCAGACGCCCGCCGCGCGTGCGCTTGCCGACGAACTCAACCGGGCGACCGTGTTGCCGCCAGACCAGATTCCCGAAGGCATCGTCATGATGCATTCGCGCGTGGAGTGCGAAGATGAAGTGTCGGGCGAGAAGCATGTCCTGACCCTGGTCTTCCCCCGCGAAGCCAATGTCGATGAAGGCAAGGTGTCCGTGCTGGCGCCCGTCGGCAGTGCCCTGCTTGGCCTGGCCGTGGGCCAGAGCATCGACTGGACCGCCCCGGGCGGCCGCAAGCTGCGGCTGCGCGTGAGCGCGGTCCACAACGACCGTCCCTGATCTGCGCTGCGTACCGCGCGCGATCGGATTCCCCGCAATTCCCCGCACCAGGAGCCGTAATGAGTACCCCGTCCAAACTGTCCCAGCTGCGCGAACTGTCCGTGGTGGTTGCCGATACCGGTGACTACGAGGCGATCAAGCGCCTGCAGCCGGTGGATTGCACCACCAATCCGACCCTGGTGAAGAAGGCGCTGGACCTGCCGGTCTATGCGGAACTGATCGAGCGCGAACTGGCCTGGGGTCGCCAGCAGGGCGGTGACCGCGAGGCCGTGGTGCACGCGGTGGCCGACCGCCTGACCATCGGCGTCGGCGCGCTGCTGAGCACGCTGGTACCGGGCCGCGTGTCCACCGAAGTGGACGCCGACCAGGCCCACGACACCACCGCGACCGTGGCCAAGGCCCGTCAGTTCATCCAGATGTACGCCGATGCCGGCGTGCCGCGCGAGAAGATCCTGATCAAGATCGCCGCGACCTGGGAAGGCGTGGAAGCCGCGCGCGTGCTGCAGGCCGAAGGCATCGACTGCAACCTGACCCTGATCTTCAACCCGACCCAGGCGCTGGCCTGCAGCGAAGCGGGTGCGTTCCTGATCTCGCCGTTCGTCGGCCGCATTCTTGACTGGTACGTGGCCAACGGCCAGACCCCGGCGAACATCGACGAGGACCCGGGCGTGGTGTTCGTGCGTGGGGTGTATGCCGAATTCAAGCGCCGCGGTTCGCCGACCGTGGTGATGGGCGCCTCGTTCCGTTCGACCGCGCAGATCGAAGCGCTGGCCGGCTGCGACCGCCTGACCATTTCGCCGGACCTGCTGGAGAAGCTCGACGCCGACCACGGCGCGCTGCCGCGCAAGCTGGTGGCCGGTGCTGCTGAGGCGGTGCAGGTGACGCCGATCGACGCGGCGACGTTCGCTGCCGACCTGGCGGCCGATCCGATGGCAACCGAGAAGCTGGCGACCGGTATCGATGCGTTTGCCAAGGATCTGGAAGCGCTGCGTCAGCGGATCCGCGAGGCACTGTGAGGGTTCCAGCCAACGGCTGAGCCCCTCGTGGCGGGGGGCTCAGAGCAAAAGCCGCGCTTGGCCGGGCGGGTTGGGTACGCGGGGGACGCCGTGAATCCGTCCCTGGAGGCTTGGCCGCCGCATCCATGCGGCGGACACCCCCGCGAACCCAACCCGCCCGACCTCTGACAGTTTCCTGCGGCGGTCCGCCACGGAAGAAAGAAAAGAAGTGCAAAAGCGGGTCGCGCGCTACGCGTGCTCACAAACAAAAAGGACGCGGCGAATGCCGCGTCCTTTTTGTTTTCTTTCAGGTCGTCAGTAACCCATGCTCTTACCCACCGTCACCGGGAAACTGTCGGGGGCGGGGCGGTGTGGGTTGGCAGGACCGTTGGCGCCATGGATGGCGCCATCGAGCCCCCAGGGACGGGTTTACGGCGTGTCCTGCCAATCCACACCGTCCCGCCCAACCCACAGAAACCCAGAGCCGCTTTGGCTCTGGCTTTGGATTTCAGCCGTTGACGTTGCCCGCCGCAGGCGGACCACCGCGCGTCAGCGCGGCACCTCCATATCCAGCCCGATCGGGCAGCTCACGCCGGTACCGCCAATGCCGCAGTAGCCGTTCGGATTCTTCGCCAGATACTGCTGGTGATAGTCCTCGGCGTAGTAATACGCCGGTGCCGGATACACGATCTCGGTGGTGATCGGGCCATAGCCGGCCGCAGCCAGCTGCGCCTGGTAGGCCTCGCCGCTGGCCAGCGCCGCCGCGTACTGGGCCTCGTCAGTAGCGTGAATCGCTGAACGGTACTGGGTGCCGGTGTCGTTGCCCTGGCGCATGCCCTGGGTCGGATCATGGCTTTCCCAGAACAGCTGCAGCAGGCGCTCCAGACTCACCACCGCCGGGTCGAACACCACCTGCACCACCTCGGTGTGGCCGGTCAGGCCCGAACAGACCTCTTCATAGGTGGGGTTCGGGGTGATACCGCCGGCATAGCCCACCGTGGTGCTGTACACACCCGGCTCGCTCCAGAACTTGCGCTCGGCACCCCAGAAGCAGCCCAGCGCGAAGCGGATCTGCTGCAGGCCGGCGAAACGGTCCTTCAGCGGATGGCTGTTCACAAAGTGCTGGTTGCTGTGCAGCGGCAGCGGTTGCTCGCGGCCCGGTAATGCCTCTTCCAGGCGCGGCAGGCGCTGCTTGAAGGCCCCGATGCCGAGGATGCCCTGTCCGATTCCCAACATGATGCGCTCCTACGCCGGAAGGCCGGCAATGTCGTCGGCATCTGAAATGGGGTCGCCGGGGGCGTGGCCCAAGTCCAGCGCGGCGACGATGTCCTCGGCCTGTGGCCGCGCGGCGTCGGGGATACCGACCCGCAGCACCCCGAACAGCGGCAGCTCGCCCATGCCGCCCAGCAGCGACTCGCCGAACACGAAGGCCGGGATGCCGGCGTCTTCCAGTGCGTGCTTGACCAGGTGGGCGTCGAACAGATTGTCGGCCTTGTACACAATGTGCATGGGGCGGCTCCGTGGGACAGGATTCCAGCATACGCCCGGGGGCTGAATGGGCCGCTGCGCTCGCCGGGCATGGCCCGGCGAGCGTAGCGGCAACCCGGGCAGCCCTTCCCGGTAAGCGTTAGACTGGCAATCTTTCTGCCTTACTTTCGCCGACTCATGTCAGAGCACACCCCCGCCAGCCCCGAGACCCCCGCCGACAGCCACGAAAAGCGCGATTTCATCCGCCAGATCGTGCGCGAGGACCTGGCCAGCGGAAAGCACCAGGCGATCAAGACCCGCTTCCCGCCGGAGCCGAACGGCTACCTGCACATCGGTCATGCCAAGTCGATCTGCCTGAACTTCGGCGTCGCCGGTGAGTTCGGCGGCGTCTGCAACCTGCGTTTCGACGACACCAACCCGGCCAAGGAAGACCCGGAGTACGTGGCCGCGATCCAGGACGACGTGCGCTGGCTGGGCTTTGAGTGGAACGAGCTGCGCCACGCTTCGGACTACTTCCAGACCTATTACCTGGCCGCCGAGAAGCTGATCGCCGACGGCAAGGCCTATGTGTGCGACCTGTCGGCCGAGGAAGTGCGCGCCTACCGCGGCACCCTGACCGAACCAGGTCGTCCCTCGCCGTACCGCGACCGCAGCGTCGAGGAAAACCTCGACCTGTTCCGCCGCATGCGTGCCGGTGAATTCCCCGATGGCGCGCGCACCGTGCGCGCCAAGATCGACATGGCCAGCGGCAACATCAACCTGCGTGATCCGGCGCTGTACCGCATCAAGCACGTCGAGCACCAGAACACCGGCAATGCCTGGCCGATCTACCCGATGTACGACTTCGCTCACGCGCTGGGCGATTCGATCGAAGGCATCACCCACTCACTGTGCACGCTGGAATTCGAAGACCACCGCCCGCTGTACGACTGGTGCGTGGACAACGTCGACTTCGCCCACGATGACGCGCTGACTCAGCCGCTGGTCGACGCCGGCCTGCCGCGCGAAGCAGCCAAGCCGCGCCAGATCGAGTTCTCGCGCCTGAACATCAACTACACGGTGATGAGCAAGCGCAAGCTGATGGCGCTGGTCACCGAACAGCTGGTGGATGGTTGGGAAGACCCGCGCATGCCGACCCTGCAGGGCCTGCGTCGCCGTGGTTACACCCCGGCTGCGATGCGCCTGTTCGCCGAGCGCGTGGGCATCAGCAAGCAGAATTCGCTGATCGATTTCAGCGTGCTGGAAGGCGCGCTGCGCGAAGACCTCGACAGCGCCGCACCGCGCCGCATGGCCGTGGTCGACCCGGTCAAGCTGGTGCTGACCAACCTGGCCGAAGGCCACGAAGAGCAGCTGACCTTCAGCAACCACCCGAAGGACGAGAGCTTCGGTACCCGCGAAGTGCCGTTCGCACGTGAGGTGTGGATCGACCGCGAGGACTTCGCCGAAGTGCCGCCGAAGGGCTGGAAGCGCCTGGTTCCCGGTGGCGAAGTGCGCCTGCGCGGCGCCGGCATCATCCGCTGCGATGAAGTGATCAAGGATGCCGACGGCACCATCACCGAACTGCGCGGCTGGCTGGACCCGGAGTCGCGTCCGGGCATGGAAGGCGCCAACCGCAAGGTCAAGGGCACCATTCACTGGGTCAGCGCGGTGCACGGCGTGCCGGCCGAGATCCGCCTGTATGACCGCCTGTTCTCGGTGCCGAACCCGGACGACGAATCGGAAGGCAAGACCTACCGCGACTATCTCAATCCGGAATCACGCCGCACCGTCACCGGCTATGTCGAGCCGGCTGCTGCCACCGCTGCGCCGGAACAGTCGTTCCAGTTCGAGCGCACCGGCTACTTCGTTGCCGACCGTCGCGACCACACCGAAACCAAGCCGGTGTTCAACCGCAGCGTGACCCTGCGCGACACCTGGTCGGCCTGAGGACCTGCGCGGGCGCCAGGACGGCGCCCGCACGACCGCGACCATGATCACCGCCCTGTCCACCCTGCTCTGGTTCATCTCACAGCATCCGCTGCTGACGTTCTTTGCAGCGATGGTGCTGGCGGGGCTGGTCTCGTGGTGGCGGCGCTTTCCGGGCTACGCCATCGTGGTGTTCCCGCTGGCGATGCTCAACATCTTCCTCGGCAGCTTCCTCAACGCCACCTTCCTCAATGCGGTGGGCGAGCGTGGTGAAGCGGTGATCGTCAAGGCCGAGGAAACCAACTCCACGCTCAACGAACAGTACATCTGGCGCTACGAAGCGGTGCTGCGTACCGCCGAGGGCCGCGATGTGGAAGTGGTGTTCCACACCAACACCGCCTCGCTGTGGCCGCTGGAGAACGCGATCCGGATTCCGGCACAGGACCAGCCGTTCGTGGTGAAGTACACGCCGGGCTTCCCGCGCAACTTCGTCATCCTTACCAACGAATCCCCGCACGGCATCGCCCAGGCCCGTGCCAGCGCGCGCGCGCGCGTGGAAGTGGCAGCACGCAAGCTGCATTTCAGCCCGGGCAATGCCGATTTCCGCGCGGACTATCGTCGCGAGCTGGAAAGCTGGCTGCGCGACCACGGCAATGATCCGCAGCAGCAGTCCGATGCGCAGCGATATCGCGCCGAACTCGACGCACTGTAGCGCCAGCCCTGCCTGACAGGTGTGTTCCTCCCCTGCAAACCAAGTGCCTCCGATGACCAAGACCGCGTCTCCCCTTCTGCCGCTGCTGCAACAGGTCCTGCTGGGCCGTGACATCGCCTGCACCGTCGAGGGCGACGATCTGCTGCTCGACAGCGGCCTGCACCTGACGCCGCACAGCGTCTCCAGCAACGAACGCGACAACGGCGGCTGGCAGACCTCCACGGTCATCGAGACCCGTCACGCCGGCCTGTTCGCCGATGGCCTGTTCGAATACCAGCACGCCAATGGCGCGACCGAACAGGAGGCGTTGCTGTCCGGCTTCGACACCTGGGTACGGGTGGATCTGGCGACCCTGCAGGCCGCTGTCGGTGCCGAAGACGCGCCGGATCTGCCGATGATGGGGTTGACCTACCCGACCGGCGACGAAGGCGAAGAACACGAGCGCACCGTGGTGCTGGGGCCGCTGGCCCATTACCGCGCCAGTGAACTGGACGGCGCTGCCGCGTGCAGCGAGGACGACCACGGCTCCTGCCCCTGCTGCCTGTTCACCAAGAGCATCGATGCTTTCGACGACCTGCTGAAGGCCCACCACTTCCTGGCCATCCGCCTGTTCGCGTCGCGCGACGAGCAGGGCCAGTGCGAAGCCGACTGCCGGGTCAACGGCCATGACTTCGCCCCTGCCCTGCCGCTGCTGCGCGCCTATGCAGCACGCTGGCCGCAGGCGGGGCTGGAATTCCGCAAGGAGTACGTGGTGATCCGCACCGGCTCACCCTCGCCGGCCTGAATCCAGCGCGCACGCCCGGTACATGCCACTGCCGCTACACTGCGCGCCGACATCTGTTGCACCTGTTCCTTTCACTCCCAACGAGGCACCCCCGCGATGCTGTACGCGCAAGTCCACCTGACCCTTCCCGCCTGGATCCACGACCAGATCGACCTGGATCGTCGATATCCGGGCGACGAGGCCAAGGTCGCGCTGGCGATCGAGCTGTCGCGGCACAACGTTGACCACGCCAGTGGCGGCCCGTTCGGCGCCGTGGTGTTCGGGCCGGATGACAAGGTGATCGCTGCCGGCGTGAACCGGGTGATGCCGCACTCGACCTCGCTGGCGCACGCCGAGAACATGGCCTACATGCTGGCCCAGCAGCGCCTGCAGACCCCGCGTCTGAACGCGGTGCTGTCGCCGATCACCCTGGCCACCAGTTCGCAGCCGTGCTGCCAGTGCTACGGCGCGACCGTGTGGGCCGGCATCGATCGCCTGCTGATCGGCGCCAGTTCGGCCGACGTGGAAGAACTGACCCCATTCGATGAAGGCCCGCTACCGGCCGACTGGGTGGGCGAACTCAACAAGCGCGGCATCGAAGTGGTGCAGGGTCTGAACCGCGATGCTGCGCGCAGCGTGCTGCGTGCCTATGGGGAAAGCGATGGCGCCCGTTACTGAGGCCGGCATCGGCCTGCTGTGCCTGTGCCGGCAGGGCTTCGAGCCCGAGCTGGCCGGCGAACTGCAGTTCCGCGCAGGTGCCGCCGGTTTTGCCGGTTACGCCCGTACCCAGCGCAATGATGGCTATGTGCTCTTCATGTGCGACCAAGCCGCGGCGCTTGCACCGCGACTGCCGTGGCGCGAGCTGATCTTCGCCCGCCAGAAGCTGGTGGTGCTGGCCGAGCTGCCGCAGCTTGACCCGGCCGACCGCATCACCCCGATGTTGGAGGTGCTGGCCGATGCGCCGCGCTTTGGTGATCTGTGGGTGGAGCATCCCGATTCGGACGCCGGCAAACCGCTGTCCGGGCTGGCGCGTGCGTTCGGCAATGCCCTGCGCCCGGCGCTGCGCAAAGCCGGCAAACTCAGCGACAAACCCAACGCACGCCTGCCGCGCCTGCACGTGGTGTTCGTCGACGGCACCCATGCCTTTGTCTGCGTGGCCAACCCGGACGACAGTGCACCGTGGGCATTGGGCATTCCGCGTCTGAAGCTGTTGCCCGACGCACCCTCGCGCTCGGCATTGAAGCTGGACGAGGCACTGCTGACCCTGCTTGCCCCGGAAGAACGCGAAGCGCTGGTTCGTCCGGGCATGCGCGCGGCAGACCTCGGCGCGGCGCCGGGCGGCTGGACCTGGGTTTTGACCCGCCAGCACGTGCATGTGCTGAGCATCGACAACGGCCCGCTGCGCCAGCATGTACTGGACACCGGCCTGGTCGAGCACCTGCGCGCCGATGGCTTCCATTGGCATCCGGAGCAGCCGCTGGACTGGATGGTCTGCGACATGGTCGAGCAGCCGCGTCGCGTCGCCGAACGCATGGCCACCTGGTTCCGCGAGGGCTGGTGCAGGCACGCGATCTTCAACCTGAAGCTACCGATGAAGAAGCGCTGGGACGAGACGCGCCTGTGCCTGGACCTGTTCCAGGACCAGGCCGGCAAGCCGCTGGTGGTACGTGCCAAGCAGCTGTACCACGACCGTGAGGAAATCACGGTGCTGGCGTCGCCGCTGCGCTGATGAACGCCACGCGCATTTTCCTGCTGCTGTGTACCGCGTTGCTGGCCTCGCCCGCACTGGCACAACCGGTGCGCCCGCAACCGGCACAGAGCGCTCCGCTGCGCGATGACAGTGGCGTGGTCCGCCAGCAGTCACTGTCGGCCGGCCGCGTGACCGGCAGCGTCGACATCGTGGTGCCGCTGGGCGAAACCCCGGTAACGGTGCGTTCGGTGGCGCCGGCCAGCGTGGTCGGCCAGTACCGCATCCATTTCGCCGAGCTGGACGTGGACGGTAATGGTTCCATCAGCCGTGAGGAGGCGCAGGTGAATCCAGCGCTTTCCGATGAGTTCAACGCCTTGGACGCCAAGCGCCGCGGCAAGCTGGACCGCGCCGACCTTGCCGGTTGGCTGGTGGATTGACGCCGCTGCGGTAACGGTATCCACGCATGGCGTGGATCTACCGACGGCGGTAGCGCCGGGCCATGCCCGGCGGGATCCATGAACCGCGCTGCGCGCTCGCCGGGCCTGGCCCGGCGCTACCGGCGGATGATCCGGGGCACGCGCGCCAACCAAGGTTGGCGTCTACCAGAAGCGATTCGGCGCGGGCCCGCATCACCCGTGGTTGGTAGTTGCCAACCTTGGTTGGCACCCAGCGGTCATACCCCTGCGGCGCGCTTCCAGAACGCCTGTACGAGCGGCGGCCACTTGCCCACGCAGCCCAGCGCGCGGCCACGCGCCAGCGTCAGGTGCATCTCGTCGTTGGAGAACAGACGGTTGATCGCTTCGAAGCTGTAGGCGGCGATCTGGTTGTCGCTGCGACGCTCGCGCGCCCAGCGCTGCACGCGCTGCGGCGACAACCGGGGTTGCCCTCGCCGTTCGGCAGACGGCGCCAGCCAGTGCTGCAGGGCGGCGACGTCGCGCAGGCCGAGGTTGACGCCCTGCCCGGCCAGCGGATGCACCACGTGGGCCGCATCGCCCAGCGCCAGCACGCGACCGGCCACGTAGTGGCGGGCCAACTGCCGGCGCAGCGGGAACGCCGCGCGCGGCGAGGCCAGCCGCAGTTCGCCCAGGCGCGCGGCGAAGGCGCGGGTCAGTTCACGATTGAATGCGTCTTCGTCCAGAGCCAGTACGCGTGCCGCCTCGTCGTCTGGCAATGTCCAGACGATGGAGCTGCGGCGCTCGGCCACCGGCAACAACGCCAGCGGGCCGGTCGGCAGGAAACGCTGCCAGGCCGTGGCCTGGTTGGGCAGCTCGCTGTCCACATAGGCGACCACACCGCGCTGCAGGTAGTCGTGGCGTTCGACGTCGATCCCGGCCAGTCCGCGCAGGGTCGATTCAGCGCCGTCGGCAGCTACGGCCAGTGCGGCTTCGATGCGACGACCATCATCCAGGCGCAGGCGCACACCGTGCTCGTCCTGTTCAAGCGCTTCCACGCGCGCCGGGCAATGCAGCTCCACGCCAGCTGCCGGCAGCGCCGCCCACAGGCGATCCTGCAGCAAGCCGTTCTCGACGATGAAACCCAGCTCGCGACGGCCGAAGCGGTCCGCGTCGAACAGCAGGTCGTCGCCACCGGCCGCGTCCCACACCTGCATGCGCCGGTACGGCCAAGCGCGCGCCTGCGCGATCGTCGGCCACACGCCGAGTCGCTGCAGCAACTGCACGTTGTCGGCGGCGAAGGCGAACACCCGCAGATCCGGCTGTGCGGCCTGCCACGGTGCAGGCTCGCGTCCCTCGACCAGCGCCACAGCAAGGCCGACATCGGCCAGAGCCAATGCACAGGCGGCACCGACCACACCGCCACCCACAATGACCACGTCCAGGCGTGCGCGCCGGTTCATGCGGCTTCTCCGCGGCACAGGCGCGGCACGTCGCCACGGAAGCCCATCGCACCACCAACCAGCATCGACTGCACCGAGGCACGCTGTGCGGCCACCAGGCCCAGGCTGCGCAGGGGGCGCAGCAACGGCGTCGGATTGCTGGTCAGCCGGGCAAGGCCGCCGGAGAACGCCACCGTCTGTCGTCGATCTTCTTCGCGGCGGGCCACGTAGGACCGCAGCAGTGCGTCGCTGCCGGCATCGCCCTCCACTTCCAGCAGTTCGGCCAACGTCAATGCATCGCGCAGGCCGAGGTTGAAACCCTGCGCACCCAGCGGGTGGATGGTCTGCGCGGCGTTGCCCAGCAGCACCGTGCGCTCCCCCACCAGCGCGCGCGCCAGTACCTGGATCAGGGGATAGGCGCTGCGCGGACCAGAGTCGAGCAGGCGACCCGCACGCCAGCCGATGGCCTGCTGCAGGCGCTGCAGCCAGGCGGTGTCGTCCAGCGCCATCACTGCCTCGGCCTGGTCACGGGCGACGCCGTGCACGGTGCCGAAATGACGGTCGCCACGTGGCAGCAACGCCGTCGGCCCGGTATCGGTGAAGCGTTCCCACGCGGTGCCGTCGGGCGCACGCTGGCTGCGCACGCGGGCCACGAACAGCGTCTGCTGGAAATCATGGCGATCAACTTCGATGCCCAACGCATCGCGCACGCCGCTGCTGGTCCCGTCGGCACCGACCACCAGCCGTGCCAGCAGCACACGCTCGCCGCTGTCATCGGCCACCCGCACCTGGCGGTAACCGTCAATCACATCGCCCATACCCAGGAAACGCATCGGCCGGTAGCGGCGCAGTCGTGGCAGTTCCTGCAGCCGGCTTTCCAGCGCCTGGCCGAAATCACGCGCGACCACCACCTGGCCGAACCATGGCCGGTCGTAATCTGCTGCATCGAGCTGGACGCGGCCGAAATCACCGGCGCGGCTGACATGGATGCGACGGATCGGGCCAGGCGCCATCGACAGTTTCTGCATGACCCGCAGCGCGGTCAGCGCGTTGATCGTGGCGGCGGCAAAACTGAGGTTGCGCTGGTCGAACACCGCCGGTAGTTCCCCGGCCGGGCTGGCTTCGAGCAGGCCCACGTCGCGGCCCAGGCGGTCCAGGGCGATGGCCAGGCTGGCCCCCACCAGACCGCCACCGACGATCAGCACGTCATGTCGTTCACTCATGGGCGCATGATACGCGCTCGCCGCGCCGGCATGCCCCACGCCGCCCCGCCTGCGCCAAGCCCCGCGCCGGGCTAGAATGAAACCTGAATCCGCTCCGGCCCACCGCCATGTCCGACTCCGCCCCCCGCGCCTTCGTCCTGTCAGTGCTCGTGCTGTTGCTGGCGGCGACCCGCGTCAATCACTTCGCGGCAATCCCGGACGCGTCTTGGGCGGTGTTCTTCATCGGCGGCTTCTACCTCGCCCGCTGGACCCGCTGGGCGTTCCCGCTGCTGATGGTGTTCGCGGTGCTGGTCGACTGGATCGTGATCCGCAGCAGCGGCCTCGATTTCTGGCAACACTACTGCGTGTCGCCGGGCTACTGGCTGCTGTTGCCGGCCTACTTCGCCATGTGGGCCGGTGGCATGCTGCTGGGCCGCAACTACCGCAGCGCGCAGTGGTCGGTGCTGGGCAAAGGGGCCTTGCTGCTGTTGGCGTCGGTGGCGCTGTGCCATCTGCTGGCACAGGGCGGTTTCTACTGGACCAGCCAGAACGTGGCCGAGCCGACCGTGGCCGGCTGGGCACAGAACTACGCCCAGTGGTTCGGCCCCTACCTGCGCACCACCGCGATCTACGTGGCCCTGGCCGCCGCACTGCAGCTGGCCGTGGAGCAGGTGCTCAAGCTCCTGCAGGCCCGCCGCGACATCCATCACTGAGCCACGCCATGGGTCATCGCCTCTCGCGCATCTACACCCGCACCGGCGACGACGGCAGCACCGGCCTGGGTGACGGCAGCCGGGTCGGCAAGGATGACCTGCGTGTTGCGTCCTACGGCACCGTCGATGAAGCCAATGCCACGCTCGGCCTGTTGCTGGCCGTGCCGCTGCCGGAGGACGTCCGCGCGCTGGTCGTGCATCTGCAGCACCAGCTGTTCGACCTGGGCGCCGAACTGTGCGTTCCCGGCCATGCCGCGATCCACGCCGCCGATGTGTCGGCGCTGGAACAGCAGTTGGACCACTACAACGCCGACCTGCCGATGCTGAAGGAATTCATCCTGCCGGCCGGTGGCGAGGCCGCCGCGCGCTGCCACCTGGCGCGCACCGTGGTCCGCCGCGCCGAGCGCGACACGGTGGCCCTGGCCCGCGTTGAACCGGTGCGCAGCGAAGCGCTGCAGTACCTCAACCGGCTGTCGGACCTGCTGTTCGTGCTGGCCCGGGTGCTGGCACGGGCCGATGGCCACGGCGAAGCGCTGTGGCAACCACAGCATCGCCAGCGCTGAGCCGCCATGCTGGTCTTCACCCACCCCGCCTGCCTGCTGCACGATCCGGGCCCTGGCCATCCTGAATGCCCGCAACGCCTGCAGGTAGTGCTCGATGCGCTGTACGAGGCCTTCCCCGGCCAGCTGGAGTGGCGTGAAGCGCCGCCAGCCAAATTCGGTGAACTGACCCGGGTCCACGACAGCGCGCTGCTGGATCTGGTGCTGCAACCGCAGACCGCACCGCTGCGCCAGCTGGACATGGACACCTGGACCTCGCCGGGTTCGGCCAGTGCCGCGGTGCATGCCGCCGGCGCAGGTGTCGCGGCCGTCGATGCAGTGATGCTGGGTGAGGATCCGCTGGCCTTCTGCGCGGTGCGCCCGCCTGGCCACCACGCTACCAGCAGCACCGCGATGGGCTTCTGCCTGCTCAACAACATCGCCATCGCCGCCGCCTACGCACGCGACCGCCACGGCCTGGAGCGGATCGCGGTGGTCGACTTCGATGTCCACCATGGCAACGGCACCCAGGACATCTTCCAGCACGACGCCCGGGTGTCCTACTACAGCACCCACCAGGCCGGCCTGTTCCCCGAGTCCGGCCTGCGCCGTGACCGCGGCGCCGGCAACCTGATGAACATCCTGCTGCCGCCGGGTAGTGGTGGCTTCCGCTTCCGTAATGTCTGGGCCGACGAGATGCTGCCGGCGATCGACGACTTCCGCCCCCAGCTGCTGCTGATCTCGGCCGGCTTCGACGCCCACCTGCGCGATCCGCAGGCCGACCTGATGCTGGAGACCGACGATTTCGCCTGGATCACCCGCGAACTGCACGCACTGGCACGCCGCCATGCCGCCGGTCGGGTGGTATCGATGCTGGAGGGGGGATACGACCTGCAGGCCCTGGCCGAGTGCAGCGTGGCCCATCTGCAGGCACTGATGGCGACGCCTTCCGGCAACGGGCCTGGATGAACCCGAACCGGCAATCGGGGGAGGCCTTCATTGCCCCTATGCAAGGGATGGGGCAAGCTACCGTCCGTTTTCGCCCGAATCCGAACCGCGTGCGCCGAGCCCTCCGCCTGCTTCCCCTGCCCCTGAGCATCGCCGTCTGCCTTCCGGCATGGGCTGATGACAAGCCGCTCAACTGGGGCCTTTGCCCGGCCACGGACGTGATCCCTGCGTTCACCGACGCGCCGACGCCGGTGCCCGGCCAGGACAAGGCTGCCGCCAGCGCTGCGCGCGAACAGCAGCCCACCGACATCGAGGGCGACCAGCTGCTGGGCACCACCACCGTGCCGCAGTACCAGGGCAACGTGGCGCTGCGCCGGGGCGACCAGTTCGTGGGTACCGACAAGCTCAGCTTCGATACCGAAAGCGGCAACTACGTCGCCGACGGCAACGTCCGCTACCAGGATGCCTCGATCCGGATGGTCGCCAAGCGCGCCGAGGGCAACCAGGAAAGCGACACCCACAAAATCACCGACATCCAGTACCAGCTGGTGTCCCGCCGCGGCAATGGCGAAGCCGAATCGGTCGACCTGCAGGGCGCGGTCGGGCAGATGCACCGCTCCACCTACACCACCTGCGACCCGTCGCAGCCGGTATGGCGGCTGACGGCGCCGGAAATCGAAGTCGACAACGACGAAGGCTTCGGCACCGCCCGCAACGCGGTGCTGCGGATCGGCAAGGTGCCGATCCTGTGGGCACCCTACTTCAAGTTCCCGATCGATGACCGGCGCAAGACCGGCCTGCTGTTCCCGCAGCTGGGCATGTCCGGCCGCAACGGTTTCGATTACGCACAGCCGATCTACTTCAACCTGGCGCCGAACTACGACGACACGTTGACCCCGCGCTACATGAGCCGGCGCGGCCTGATGCTCGACAACGAGTTCCGCTACCTCTACGAAGGTGGCCGTGGCGAACTGCTGACCGCGTTCATGCCCAACGACAAGCTGCGCGACCGCGACCGCGGCCGGGTGATGTTCGGCGGCTACCACAACCTGGACGACCACTGGCAGGCCCGCGCCAACCTGGCCTGGGTCAGCGACGAGCGCTACGTGGAAGACTTCGCCAACCGCCTGGTGGGCGTCACCGCGTCGAACCTGCAGAGCACCGTGGGCCTGTACGGCACCGGCAAGAACTGGACGGCCGGGATCATGGCCGACCGCTGGCAGCTGACCGACTACACCCTCAACGAGAGTGCGCTGGCCTACAACCGCCAACCGCGCCTGTACTTCAACTGGGACAAGTCGGTGCTGCCGTGGCTGGAGACCGGTGTCTACGCCGAGGCCGTGCGCTTCACCCACGATGACATCAATTTCAAGTACGGCGCCGATGCGGGACCCGACCTGCAGTACACCCGCAATGGCAGCCGGCAGACCGACGGCATCGGTGTCAGCGGCGGCTCGCGACTGGACCTGAAACCCTACGTGTCGTTCCCGATCAGCGGCGCGGCCTGGTATGTCACGCCGACGCTGGCCTACCGCTATACCGGTTACCAGCTGGACCGCGGCCTGGTTGATGGCGTGAACGGCATCCGCGGCCAGATCCTGCGCTCGCAGGGAATCGACCCGGCCACCGCCACCCCCGAACAGCTGCGCGGCAACACCTCGCCCAGCCGCAGCCTGCCGATCGCCAGCCTCGACGCCGGCCTGTTCTTTGATCGTGAGACGAAGATCGGTGGCAAGTCGTTCCTGCAGACCCTGGAACCGCGCCTGTTCTACCTGCGTACGCCCTACCGCGATCAGGACGAGCTGCCGATCTTCGATACCCGCGACTTCACCTTCAGCTGGGGCCAGCTGTTCCGCGATTCGCGTTATACCGGCGCGGATCGCCAGAACGACGCCAACCAGCTGACCATGGCCCTGAGCACCCGCTTCATCGACCAGACCACCGGCAAGGAACGCTTCTCGGCCTCCATCGGCCAGATCCAGTACTTCGACGAATCGCGGGTGAGCGTGGTCCCCGGTGGCGCGCCGGTGGAGAAGGGCAAGTCGGCGTGGATCGCCGACGGCAACTACATGATCAACGACCGCTGGACGTTGGGCGCCACCTACCAGTGGGACCCCAAGTACAAGCGCGAGGATCTGGCCAGCGTGCGTGCGCGCTACCTGATGTCCAACGACGGCGTGGTCAACCTGACCTACCGTTACCGCATCAATTCCGGCGCCCCGGCCAATGCCAACAAGCACGACCGTACCCTGCTGGAACAGGCCGACCTGTCGTTCCTGTACCCGCTGAACGAGCGTTGGAGCCTGGTCGGCCGCTACTACTACTCGATCCAGGACAAGGAACCGCTGGAGATCATCGGTGGCGTACAGTGGGACAGCTGCTGCCTGGCCGTGCGCGCCGTGGCCCGCCGCTACGTGCGCAACCGCGAAGGCGAAATGAACAACTCCATCCAGCTTGAGTTCGTGCTCAAGGGCTTGAGCTCTCTTGGCCAGGACACGGACCGCACTTTGCGCCGTGCTATCCTCGGCTACAACCGTGATGACCTCTATCTTGTGCCGCCCAGCAACACCGGAGCGACCCGCGATGACTACGATCCGAATCTGATCCCATGACCAAGAGCTTCCCCGTTCTCCTCGCATCGCTTCTGGCGGTGTCCAGCGTGTCCGCCCCCCTGCAGGTTCTTGCGCAGGAGGCCCAGCCGTTGGACCGCATCGCTGCTGTCGTCGATGAGGACGTGATCCTGCAGAGCGAGCTCCAGCGTGCGATCGCCAACATCAAGGCGCAGTACGCCGGCCGCGAGGCCCAGCTGCCCCCTGATGACGTGCTCAGCCGCCAGGTGCTCGAGCGCCTGGTGCTGGTCAAGCTGCAGGTGGCCCGTGCGCAGGGCAGCGGTATCCATGTCGGCGACCAGGAACTGACGCAGGCGATGAATGCCATCGCCCAGCAGAACGGTTCGACCCTGGATGCCCTGCGTCAGCGCCTGGCCAATGACGGCATCGACTTCAACGATTTCCGCGCCTCGGTGCGTGACGAGATCACCGTGCAGCGCCTGCGCCAAAGCTTCGCGCAGAGCCGCATCAGCGTCAGTGAAGGTGAAGTCGATGCTGCCCTGAAGCAGCAGGCCGATGCCGGCAACCAGTTCCACCTCGCACACATCCTGGTCGCGCTTCCCGACGGCGCCACCGCCGAGCAGATCGCCACCGGCCAGAAGAAGGCTGACGGCGTGAAGGCGCTGCTGGACAAGGGCGAACTGGACTTCAATGCGGCGGCCGTTCGCTATTCCGACAGCCCCAATGCACTGGAAGGCGGCGACCTCGGCTGGCGCACCCTGGATGAAATCCCGGCGGCGTTCGCACAGACGATGCAGCAGATGAAGGCCGGCGAAGTGGTTGGCCCGATCCGCGGCCCCAGCGGCTTCCAGCTGCTGAAGCTGGTGGAAGTGCGTGACGCCAGCGCGGCGGCAGGCACCCACACCGTCACCGAGTACCACGGCCGCCATATCCTGGTGCGCGTGGACGATGCCCAGTCCGACGCGGCCGCCAAGGCCAAGATCGATACGCTGCGCGCCCGCGTTGTCGGCGGTGCCGACTTCCAGCAGGTGGCCAAGGAATCGTCCGAGGACACCAACAGCAAGGGCCAGGGCGGCGATCTGGGCTGGTTCCCGGCCGACGCATTCGGCCCGGCCTTCGGCCAGCAGGTGGAAGGCATCCAGGACGGTGGCGTCAGCCAGCCGTTCCGTACCGATGCGGGCTGGCACATCGTGCAGCGCGTTGCCACCCGCCAGACTGATGCGGGCAGTGACAACCAGCGCGCCCAGGTCCGCGAGACCATCGGTCGCCGCAAGCTGGAAGATGAGTACAACCGCTTCCTGCAGGAGCTGCGTGGCGAAGCCTTCGTCAGCTTCCGCAGCGGTGACCGGGCGGAAAATACCGCCACGCCTCCGCAGTCCTGAGCCATGCTCCCCGAGCTCGCTCTGGTACCGGGCGAGCCCGCCGGGATCGGCCCGGAGCTGTGTGTCCGACTGGTCCAGCAGCCGCGCGATGATTGCCGGCTGCTGGCATTCGCCGACCCGGACACCCTGCGCGCGGCCGCTGTCGCGCTGAACCTGCCCCTGCAGCTGCTGCCCGAGGACGCGCATGCCCGCGTCCCAGGCGACCTGCGCCTGCGCGCCGTCGCCAACAGCACCCCCAGTCGTTTCGGCCATACCGACCCTGCCAACGCAGGCGCAGTGATTGCTGCCCTGCTGGGTGCTGGCCAGGCCTGCCTGTCCGGTGAACTGCACGGCGTGGTGACCGGCCCGGTGCACAAGGCGGTGATCAACCAGGGCGGTATCGCCTACAGCGGCACCACCGAACTGCTGGCCGACCAGGCCGGGGTGAAGGTGGTGATGATGCTGGCCAACGACATCGTCCGCGTTGCCCTGGCCACGACCCACCTGCCGCTGCGTGAGGTCGCCGATGCGATCACCGCCCCCGGTCTGGAACACACCCTGCGCACCGTGCATGCTGCGCTACGCCGCGAGTTCGGCCTGGCCGCACCGCGCATCGCCGTGCTTGGCCTGAACCCGCATGCCGGCGAAGACGGCCATCTCGGTCGCGAGGAACTGGATCTGGTCATCCCGCTGCTGCAGCGCCTGCGCAGCGAGGGCATGGACCTGATCGGTCCGCTGCCGGCCGATACCGCGTTCCTGCCAGCCAAGCTGGCCGGCTTCGACACCGTGCTGGCCATGTACCACGACCAGGGCCTGCCGGTGCTGAAGTACTCCGGCTTCGAGCAGGCGGTGAACCTGACCCTGGGCCTGCCCTATCCGCGCGTGGCGGTGGACCACGGCACCGCGCTGGATCTTGCCGGCCGCGGCATTGCCGATCCTTCCAGCCTGCAGGCCGCCACGACGCTGTGTGCGCGGCTGGCGCGGCAACGTACACTGAGCACATGACTTCCCCGCATTCCCCCTCCGGCCCGGTGTTTTCCGCCCCGGCCAAGAAGCAGCTCGGCCAGCACTTCCTTGCCGACCGCTACTACATCGACAAGATCGTGATGGCGGTCAATCCCAGGGACGGCGACCGTCTGGTCGAGATCGGCCCGGGCCAAGGCGCCATCACCCTGCCGCTGCTGCGCGTGCACCCGAAGATGACGGTGATCGAGTTCGACCGCGACCTGATCGCGCCGTTGACCGCCGCCGCCGAACCGCTGGGCGAGCTGACCATCGTCAACCGCGACGTGCTGCGGGTGGATTTCACCGAGCTGGCCGACGGGCAGCCGATCCGCCTGGTTGGCAACCTGCCCTACAACATTTCCTCGCCCATCCTGTTCCATGCGCTGGAACACGCTGCGGTGATTTCCGACATGCACTTCATGCTGCAGAAGGAAGTGGTCGATCGCATGGCCGCCGGTCCCGGCAGCAAGGTGTTCGGCCGCCTCAGCGTGATGCTGCAGGCCTACTGCGAGGTGACCTCGCTGTTCGTGGTGCCGCCGGGTGCGTTCAGGCCGCCGCCGAAGGTCGATTCGGCCGTGGTGCGTCTGATACCGCGCGACCCGGCCAGCATCAACATCAAGGACCACAAGCGCTTCGCCGACGTGGTCAGGGCCGCCTTCGGCCAACGCCGCAAGACCCTGCGCAATGCCCTGAACAACGTGGTCAGCGCCGAGCAGTTCGTGGCCGCCGGCGTGCGTCCCGATGCCCGCGCCGAACAGCTGGACGTGGCTGAATTCATCGCTTTGGCCAATGCCACCTGATTACACTGCCGGTATGGAAGACGCTGACGTTTATGCCATCTCCGTCGAAGTCGCGCCGCGCTTCCTCGACGACCAATCCGCGCCGGAAGACGGTCGCTATGCGTTCGCCTATACGATCCGCATCCACAACCAGGGCCGCGTTGCCGCGCGCCTGGTCGCACGCCATTGGCGCATCACCGATGCCAATGGCCGCGTCGAGCATGTCGATGGCGATGGCGTGATCGGCGAACAGCCGCGACTGCGTCCGGGTGAAGACTTCCATTACACCTCAGGTGTCATGCTCGGCACCGAGCACGGCACGATGCAGGGCCATTACGACATGGTGGCCGACGATGGCACTGAATTCGCCGCGCCGGTCGCACCCTTCGTGCTGGCCATCCCGCGCACCCTGCACTGACACGGAGGCCGAACGATGAGTGTATGGGCGATCGGCGACCTGCAAGGCTGCTATGACGTAACCCAGCGCCTGCTGGAAAAGATCCGGTTCGATCCGGCGCAGGACACCCTGTGGTTCTGCGGCGACCTGGTCAACCGCGGCGGACAGTCACTGGAAACGCTGCGGCTGGTGCATTCGCTGCGCGAACACAGCGTGGTGGTGCTCGGTAACCACGATCTTTCCCTGCTGGCCGTCGGTGCGCGTACCGAAGAGGAACAGCGCAAGGTCAACCCGGATCTGCTGCGCATCGTCCAGGCCGAAGACCGGGATGTACTGCTGGACTGGCTGCGCCTGCAGAAACTGGTGCACGTGGACCGCGAACTGGGCTGGATGATGGTGCATGCCGGCCTGGCGCCGAAGTGGACCACGCAGATGGCCGAGAAGCATGCGGCCGAAGTCGAGGTGCAGCTGCACGGCGCCGGCTACCGCAAGCTGTTCCGCAACATGTACGGCGACAAGCCCAGCTGGGCGCCCAACCTGACCGGCTACGAGCGCTCGCGGGCAATCATCAACGTGCTCACGCGCATGCGCTACTGCACCTCGCGCGGCCGTATCGGCATCGAGGACAAGGGCACGCCGGGCACCCAGGAACAGGGGCTGTATCCCTGGTTCGAAGTGCCGGGCCGGGTCGAGCGCGACCTGAAGGTGGTCTGTGGTCACTGGTCCGCGCTCGGCCTGACCATCACCCAGGGCATCCACGCGATCGACACTGGCGCTGTATGGGGTGGCAAACTCACCGCGATCCAGCTCGACACCGATGAGCTGCGCGTGGTGCAGGTACCGGGACGCGACGTGCCGGCACCCGTCGCCAACGCGCGGCCGCCTGCGCGGCCCGCACACGAGCGCACTGCAGGGCAAGGCAAGGACGGCGGCCAGGGCAACGGCAACGCTGCAACGGCTGGCGCCCCCGGCAACCGTGGTCCGCGCCGGCGCCGCCGCCGTGGTGGTGGTAGCGGTGGCGGCAACAACAACAACGGCGCGCCTCCTTCGGCATGAAGCCGGGCAACCGCGCACCATGGACGGTGCTGCTGCTGACGCTGGCCCTGGCCAGCGGCTGCAAGCCAACGTCGTCGCCAGCGACCGCCGGCGCTGACAAGTCCGCCGCCTCTGCAACGGCACCGACACTCTCGCCACCGTTGGTCGCAGCCGCGCGCGCGCAGATCGGCATCACCACCCGCTACGACCCTGCCTATCAGGTGCTGGCCTACCCCGGTGGCGACGTGCCCGCTGATCGCGGCGTATGCACCGACGTAGTGGTCCGCGCCCTGCGTACGCAAGGGCTGGACCTGCAGGTCCGCGTCAACGAAGACATGCGCGCTGATTTCAGCGCCTATCCGGCGCTGTGGGGACTTTCACGACCGGACCGGAACATCGACCATCGACGCGTGCCCAACCTGATGCGCTGGTTCGATCGCCAGGGCTGGCAGCAACCGATCAGTGCCCGCGCCAGCGATTTCGCTGCCGGCGACATCGTGGCCTGGAAGCTCAACGGCAACGGCCTGCTGCACGTGGGTATCGTCTCCGACCGGCACCTGGCCGATGGCACCCCGCTGGTACTGCACAACATCGCGCGCGGTACGCGGGAAGAGAACCTGCTGTTCCAGCACGCGATCATTGGGCATTACCGGATGCCGCAAACGATCCTGTAGCGCCGTGATCAGCGGCGCACGTAATGTACGAAGCGGAACGCGTAGGCGTGGCGTTCGTCAGTCGGGTGCGGCTCGCTGCTCACTTCCTGCCAGTCCTGCGCGTCCACCTCGGGGAAATGGGTGTCGGCGGGGACTTCGGCGTCGACCCAGGTCAGATACAGGTCGCTGGCCTGGTCCAGCAGCTGATGGAAGATCTCACCACCGCCGATGATGCACAGTTCGCTGGCACCCTCGCCTTCCGCAATCGCTTTCGCCTCGTCCAGCGAGGCCACCGCACGCATGCCCTCGAACGGCACCTGGCCGCTGCGGGTCAGCACCAGGTTGGTCCGCCCCGGCAGCACGCGGCCGATCGATTCGGCGGTCTTGCGCCCCATCAGGATCGGCTTGCCCAGGGTCAGTGCCTTGAAGTGCTTGAAGTCGTCCGGCAGATGCCAGGGCATGGCATTGCCCTGGCCGATGCCGCGATTGCGATCCAGTGCAACGATCATTGAAAGTTTCATGGTGCGGCCTCCTCAGCCGGCATCGATCTGCAGGCGTCTACAGGCCTCGTTGGCGGCACCGGCCGCGCGCAGCGCCGCAGCCAGCGCCGGGTTCGACGTGGAATTCTCGTCCAGGCCTTCGAGGATCTTCTGCATCTGCGCGTCCTCGATCTCCTTCAGGCCCGGTCCCGACAGGATGTCGCTGGACAGCGTGGCAACGTCGGTGCTGCCGCTGCGCGCCAGGAATCGCTGCAGATCCTTGCTGGAATAAACCATCGCCAGGCGCTGCTCGAGCTCATGCTGGTAGGCGGGCTCTTCGATGCCAGCCTTCAGGTGCTCGGCCATCGCCGCGTACATGCCGGTCACCGCCTCGCGCGCCTGCGCCTGGCAGCCGGCCGGCATGTCGCCAGGCAATGGGGCGCTGCCATCAAGCGTCCGGACGAAGGCCTGCAATTCCCCGCGCATGTGCTGGTGCACGATCTGCTCGTTGACCTGCCGGGCCAATGCGAGGGTGTCTGCAGGCGCCGCCTGGGCCAGGCTCAGCGGCGCCAGACCGGCCAACGCCAGCAGCGCCGCAAGGCGTGGGCGCGCACTCATACCGCCACCGGCGCCTTGATCGCCGGATGCGGATCGTAGCCATCAATGCGGATGTCGTTGAACTGGAAGCCGAACAGATCGGTCACCTCCGGGTTCAGCCACAACTTCGGCAGCGCGCGCGGTTCACGCGACAGCTGCTCGCGGGCCTGCTCGAAGTGGTTCGAATACAGGTGCGCATCGCCCAGCGTGTGCACGAAATCGCCGACGCCCAGACCGGTGGCCTGCGCCACCATGTGGGTCAGCAGTGCGTAGCTGGCGATATTGAACGGCACGCCGAGGAAAATGTCGCCACTGCGCTGGTACAGCTGGCAGCTGAGCTTGCCGTCGACCACGTAGAACTGGAACAGGTTGTGGCACGGCATCAACGCCATCTGCGAAAGCTCGCCCACGTTCCAGGCACTGACCACCAGCCGCCGCGAATCCGGATTGCGCTGGATCTCCTCCACCAGCCACTGCATCTGGTCGATCTCGCCGCCGTTGGCCGTGGCCCAGCTGCGCCACTGCTTGCCGTATACCGGGCCGAGGTCACCGTTCTCATCGGCCCACTCGTCCCAGATGCGCACCTGGTTGTCCTTCAGGTAACCGATGTTGGTATCGCCCTTCAGGAACCACAGCAGCTCGTGGATGATCGAGCGCAGGTGCAGCTTCTTGGTGGTGACCAGCGGGAAGCCGTCGTTGAGGTTGAAGCGCATCTGCCAACCGAACACGCTGCGGGTGCCGGTACCGGTGCGGTCGCTCTTCTCCGCGCCGTGTTCGAGCACATGCGAGAGCAGGTCCAGGTAGGCCTTCATGCCTTGCCCTCCGCCGCCACCAGCGGCTGCGGCTGCAGCACCGGCGCGCGGCGCGACATCACCAGCAGCACCAGGCCGAAGGCGATCAGCGGCACGCACAGGATCTGGCCCTTGGTCAGCCAGCCGAAGGCCACATAGACGCCGTTGTCGGGCATGCGCACGAACTCGACGGCGAAGCGGAAGATGCCATACAGCAGCGCGAACAGGCCGCCGATGAGATAGCGATGGCGCGGCTTGGCCGACACCGTCCACAACACCGCGAACATCACCAGCCCTTCCAACAGCGCTTCATACAACTGCGAGGGATGGCGGGCGAACTGGTTGAGCGCACCACTGGCGAACTGCGACTGCAGGGTGGCGTGGTCGAGCTGGTTCAGCGGCGCCGGCAGGCCGGACGGGAACACCACGCCCCAGCTGCCGCCGGTGTACTTGCCCCACAGTTCGGCACCGATGAAGTTGCCGATGCGGCCAAAGCCCAGGCCCAGCGGTACCAGCGGCGCCATGAAATCCATGGTGTCGAAGAAATGCAGCGCATGCTTGCGCGACCACCACCAGCAGGCCGCGATCACGCCGAGCAGGCCGCCGTGGAAGCTCATGCCGCCATCCCACACCTTGAACAGCAGCAGCGGGTTGTGCAGGAAATCGCCCAGCGCGTAGAACAGCATGTAGCCGATGCGGCCGCCCAGCACCACGCCGAGCATGGCGTAGAACAGCAGGTCGGAGAAGCCGTTGGCATCGACGCCCGGGAGGCGCCCGTCGGCGATCCGCTTGCGCCCCAACAGCCAGGCAGCGGTGAAACCGAGCAGGTACATGATGCCGTACCAGTGCACCTTGATCGGTCCCAACGAGAGGGCGATGGGGTCGATGTCGTGGAAATAGATCATGAAGGGCGCCTTGCAGGGATGCCGATATTCTAGCGCCGCCCGGGAGCGGCCTCGTGGTGGCCGCCGTCGCCCGATTGCCGGGCTTCAGCCCAGGATCTGCGGCGTGTCCGGCAGGCCGTTCTGATCGGACCGCGCCGAGGCCGGAAAGTGCCCTTCCAGCAGGGAGGAGACCTCGTCGATGGCATCGCGCAGCGCCGCCACCGGCTGCGAGCCGCGCAGGCCTTCGCGCAGATGCGTGCAGACCCGCTGCCATTGCTCGGGCGCGACCCGCCCCTGCAGGCCGCGGTCGGCGACGATCTCGATGGCATGGTCGGCCAGCAGCAGGTAGATCAGCACGCCGTTGTTGTGCGCGGTATCCCAGGTGCGCAGGCGCGCGAAGGCATGCTCGGCCGCCTGCCGCGGGGTGACCTTGTGCCACAGTGCGTGCAGCGGCAGATCGGCCTCGACCGCGAACATCACCTGGCCACCATGGCGCTGCTCGCCGGCGGCGATCGCCTCGGTGATCGCCTGCAGCGTGGCCGGCGGGAACGCCCGCCGTACCGATGGCGAAAACAGATGCCTGCACAGACGTTGGATCATCACCAGCCTCCCGAGGCGCCGCCGCCGCCGGAACGGCCCCCCCCGCCGCCCCAGCCGCCGCCACCGCCGAAACCGCCGCCACCCCAACTGCCTCCGCCCCAACCGCCACCGCCGGCGAAGCGCCCCGGATGGCCGGACAGCATCGCCACCACCAGGCCAACCACGCCGGCCAGGCCACTGGCCAGCAGTGTGGAGGTGAACAGGAAGGCAGCAACGGCCGCACCGGCGCCACCGAGCAGGCCGCGCAGCGGACGCGGTACCCGCGAGAACACGCCACGCAGGATGCTGCCGGCGAACACGCCGATGAACAACGCCAGGAACCAGGTATCGCCGCCGCCGTCGGGGGCGCGTCCCTGCTGGCTGCTGACCGGCGCCGGCAGCGGCTCGCCGTCGATGATCTTCACCAGCATCGCCGTGGCGTCGGTGATGCCACCGGCATAGTCGTTGGCGCGGAAGCGTGGCACCAGGTATTCCTGGATCACCCGGTTGGCGATCGCATCGGGAATGGCGCCTTCCAGGCCATAGCCCGGTTCAATGCGCACCCGCCGATCGTCCTTGGCCACTACCAGCAGCACGCCGTCATCCACGCCCTTGCGACCGATCTGCCACTGGTCGAACACCCGGGTGGTGTACTGGGCGATGTCTTCCGGCTGCGTGGTCGGCACCACCAGCACCTGCATCTGGCTGCCCTTGCGCTGCTGCAGGTCCAACGCCTGCTCCACCAGCGCCTGCTTCTGTGCGGCGTCCAGGGTGCCGGTGGTATCGACCACCGGCGAATCCAGCGCCGGGATGGGCGCCAGCGTCTGCGCCTGCACGCCCAACGGCAGCCACAACAGCAGGGCCAGCAGTGTGGCGGCCAGGCGCATCGGTCAGTGGCCCGGGGCCGGGGCTGGCTGCTGCGGCGCGTTGCCGAAATCAACCGCCGGCGCGTTGGAGATCTGCGCTTCGTTTTCCACGGTGAAGTTCGGCTTGGGCTGGTAGCCGAAGATCTTGGCGGTGATCAACTGCGGGAACGAGCGGATGTAGGTGTTGTAGTCCTGCACCTGCTGGATGTAGCGGCCACGGGCGACGGTGATGCGGTTCTCGGTACCTTCCAGCTGCGCCTGCAGATCGCGGAAGTTCTGGTCGGACTTCAGCACCGGGTAGTTCTCGGTAACCACCAGCAGGCGCGACAGCGCGCTGCCCAGTTCACCCTGGGCCTGCTGGAACTGCTTGAGCGAGGCTTCATCGTCGGCGTTGACGTTGATCTGGCCCACACGCGAACGGGCGTTGGTGACTTCAGTCAGCACGCGCTCTTCCTGGCTGGCAAAACCCTTCACGGTCTGCACCAGGTTGGGCACCAGGTCGGCGCGGCGCTTGTACTGGTTGAGCACTTCGGACCAGCTGGCCTTGACCGCTTCGTCCTTCTGCTGGATGGCGTTGTAGCCGCAGCCGGACAGCAGGGAGGCCAGCAGCAACAGGGGAATGAGGCGGGTCAACAGGCGCATGGCCAAGGCTCCGGGTGGACTGAGCGCCGAGCATGCCATGGTCGGTGTTAACGGGCGTGTGGAGAGTGTCGGCCGTCGTCGGCCATCGGGCGCCGCCCCCTCCGCGTGGTTATGTCTGCTGGATATCGGGGTGGGCCGGGAGGGTGAGTGGGCTGGGGGACGCCGTGAATACGTCCTTGTAGGCTCGGGCGCGCCATCCTTGGCGCTTACGCCCCCAGCCAACCCACCCTCCCGGCCACGGACAATTTCCTGCGCACCGCGGGAAGATCAAAAGAAAAAAATCAAAAGCGAAAACCGATTCTTCAGACATTTGTGTCGACCAAGGTCGACACCTACCAACAGCACAGAACGCCGTCCCGACAGGTCGCGGAAATCTGTCGAAGGCGGGGTGGGTCAGCTTGCGGGGGCATGAGCGCCATGGATGGCGCGACCGAGCTTACAGGGACGTACTTGCAGCGTCCCCCGCAAGCTGACCCACCCCGCCATCCCACAGCAAACCCGCTTTTGACGTTGCTCTGGCTGTTGCTCCGGCCTGCGGGTGCAGGGCGCAGCCCTGCCGGAACACATCTCTCAGCAAGCCTCAGCCGCCGGCACGCGTGCACGCCCCAGCCACGCCAGCAGCAGCGCCGACGCCGCCAGCAGGCCACCGGCCACCGGAATCGCCGCGTACCCCAGCCCCAGGCTGATCACCGCACCACCCAGCGCCGCGCCCAGTGCATTGCCGAGGTTGAACGCACCGACGTTGATCGACGACGCCAGCCCCGGCGCCTCGCTCGCCGCCTGCATCACCCGGATCTGCAGCGGCGGCACGATGGCGAAGGTCGCTGCACCGAACAGCAACACGCCAAGCGCTGCGGTGGCGTGATTCATGAAGGCCAGTGGCAGCACGAACATCAGCGCCGCCAGAACCGCCAGCAGGATGCGGGTCGAACCGTCCAGCGACCAGTCGGCCATGCGTCCGCCGATGCCGTTGCCGAAGGTAAAACCAATGCCGATCAGTGCCAGCGACAACGCGATGAAGGCGTTGGACGCGCCGGTCAACTCGGTCAACACCGGCGCCACGTAGGTGTAGAGGGTGAACATCGCGCCTGCGCCCAGCACCGTGGTCGCCATCGCCAGCAGCACCTGCGGCTGCATGATCGATTTCAGTTCACGTCGAACATCCGGGCGTGCACCCGCGGCCGACGGCGGCAGTGCCATGGCCAACGCGGTGATCGCCACCACGCCGAGTACAGCAGTGCCGGCAAAGGCCAGGCGCCACCCCAGCTGCTGGCCGACCCAGGTCGCCAGCGGTACGCCGCCGATGTTGGCGATGGTCAGGCCCATGAACATCGTCGCCACCGCCGCTGCCTGCTTGTCCTTCGGCACCAGGCTGGCGGCGACCACCGCACCGATGCCGAAGAAGGCACCGTGGTTGAGGCTGGTGACCAGGCGCGACAACAGCAGCAGGCCGTAGTTCGGGGCCAGCGCCGACAGCAGGTTGCCGACCACGAAGATCGACATCAACAGCATCAGCGCGGTGCGCTTGCCGAAGCGTCCCATCAGCAGGGTCATCACCGGTGCGCCCAGCATCACGCCCACCGCGTAGGCGGTGATCAGCATGCCGGCAGTGGGGATGCTGACCCCCACTCCGCTGGCGATGACCGGCAACAGGCCCATCGGGGTGAACTCGGTGGTGCCAATGGCGAATGCGCCGACGGCGAGTGCCAGCAATGCGGCTCTGGAATTCATGGGGGTTGCCTGCGTGGGGCAGGCCCTGTGGAAAATGAGCGCGTAGCCTGCGCGCTTTGCCGGCCGGGAGTAAGCCACTACGCGGGAAAACAGTGTTGATCCCGATTCACAAGTGTCGCCATCCGGGTAGCGCCGGGCCATGCCCGGCGAACGCAGCGGCGCCCGGAAAGCAGAACCCCCGGCGCTGGCCGGGGGTTCGGGGATTGCTTACCAGTCGCCAGCACCCGGCACGTGGTGTTCGCGTGCGCGGCGGCGCATCAGCAGGTTCAGCCACTCCACCAGCACCGAGAAGCCCATCGCGGCGTAGATGTAGGGCTTGGGCACGTGCACGTCCAGGCCGTCCAGGATCAGCACCGCGCCGATCAGCAGGATGAAGGCCAGGGCCAGCATCTTCACGGTCGGGTTGGCATCGATGAAGCGGCCCAGCGGGTTGGCCGCCAGCAGCATCACCGCCACCGACAACAGGATCGCCGCCACCATCACCGGCACGTGGTCGGCGATGCCGACGGCGGTGATCACCGAATCCAGCGAGAACACGATGTCGATGACCGCGATCTGCGCGATCACGTAGCCGAACACCGCCGAGGTCTTGGTGGTGGTCGGGTCCTCGTCCTCGCCACCGGTGATCATCTCCTTGATCTCCATCCAGCCCTTGATGATCAGGAACAGGCCACCGACGATCAGCACCAGGTCGCGGATGGAGATGCCCATGCCGGCCACGGTGAACAGGTTCGCCTGCATATGCGCCAGGTACGCCAGCGAGACCAGCAGGCCGATACGGGTGATGCAGGCCACGGCGATGCCGAGACGGCGTGCGAACGGGCGGCGGTTCTCCGGCAGCTTGCTGACGGCAATGGAAATGAACACCAGGTTGTCGATGCCGAGCACGATTTCCAGCGCGCTCAGGGTGAACAGGGTCAACCAGACATTCGGATCGGCGAGAAACTCAAGGGACATGGGAAGTCTTCAACAAGGGAAGGAAGAAGGATCAGCCGACGCTGGCCGGGAACAATCGCGGCACCAGCACCAGGGCCCAGCACAGCAGCACGTTCATCATCAGCACGAACACCGCCGCCGAGCCCATGTCCTTGGCGCGGCCGGCCAGTTCATGGATTTCCGCACCATAGCGCTCGATTACCGCCTCGATGGCCGAATTGGCCAGCTCCATCGCCAGCACCAGCAGCATCGAGCCGATCATCAGCGCGCGCTCCACCGGGGTCTGGCCCAGCCAGATCGCCAGCGGGGTCAGCAGCACCAGCAGGTAGACCTCCAGCCGGAACGAGGACTCGTGCAGCCAGGCGGCTCGCAGGCCCTGCCAGGACCAGCGGGCGGCCTGGAAGATGCGACGTGGGCCGCGGGGCATGTGGCCGAACTGATCAGCCACGGGTGAAGGATCCAGCAACAGGGGCGCGGCGCAGCGACCGCTCAGACGCACGGCAGGGAATCATGGGTGCACAGGGATAGGCAGACAGCCCCCATTTTGCCACAAGGGCGGCAACGGCACCCCGGATGCCCCGTCGCAATGCCCCGCGAACGACCCAGCACGGCCAAGCGCGGGGCCAGGCCAGCTTCTATGATGGATGCCCCCTGCCCTGCCGGAGAGCCTGATGACCCGTCCCCGCACCTGCCTGATCCTGCTCGGCCTGCTGACCGCGCCGCTGGCCCAGGCCCTGAGCCCGCCGGCACCGCCGCAGATCCCTGCGCAGGTCTCCAACGTGGCCTGGGCCGCCGACATGGCGTCCTTCGCCACCGCCGACCGGACCAATCCGCCGCCGCGCGGCGGCATCGAATTCATTGGCAGCTCGTCCTTCCGCATGTGGGACAGCCTGGCCCAGGACTTCCCGGGGCAACCGGTGTTCAACCGCGGCTTCGGTGGCTCGGAAGTACGCGACAGCACCTGGTATGCCGGCCAGGCCATCGTGCCGTACGCGCCGTGCAAGGTGTTCTTCTACGCCGGCGACAACGACCTCAACAGCGGCCGCAGCGCGACCCAGGTACGCGACGACGTGGTGGCCTTCGTGCAGCGCGTGCATCGCGACCTGCCGAAGACGAAGGTGGAATACGTCTCCATCAAGCCCAGCCCATCGCGGGCGCACCTGCTGCCGGCGATCAACGACGCCAACGCGAAGATCAAGGCTGCGTTGGCGAAGCTGCCCAACACCGGCTACACCGACATCTACACACCGATGCTGGGGGCCGATGGGCAGCCTGATGCGGCGTTGTTCCGCGAGGACATGCTGCACATGACCCCGGCCGGCTATGCGATCTGGGCCAAGGCGCTGGCGCCGAAGGTGAAGTGCGATTGAGTCAGCGCACCTGCTGCGGTAGGTGCCAACCTTGGTTGGCATCCGCCGCGCGCCCGCGCGTGGCCCGCTGAAAGCGCCGCCCCAGGTCGGCATCTACCAAGCGCGTGCCACCACCGGCTGTGCGTTACCGGAAAATCACCGTCGCCTCGGTGCCCTTGCCCAGCTCGCTGGCCAGACTGACCTTCCAGCCGAAACGATCACACAGGCGACGCACGATCGACAGACCCAGGCCAGTACCCTGCGGGCGGCTGGGATCGGCACGATAGAAGGGCTCGAACGCACGCGACAGCGCGTCGGCGGACATGCCGATGCCGGTATCGCTTACCACCACCCGGTCATTGTGCACGTGCACGTCGATGCGACCTTCGTCGGTATAGCTGCAGGCGTTGCGCACCAGATTGCTGATCACCACCTGCAGCACCCGCGGCGGTGCGTGCAGCTGCACGGCCGCGTCACTGTGCAGGTGCACCGCCAGCGGCCGGCCCACCAGCAGCTCGTTGGCGTTGTCCACTTCGTAGCGGACGATATCGTTGACCTCGAACAGCTCTATCTGCGGCTCGACGTCGGCCTCCCGGGCCAGGATCAGGAAGGCATCGATCACCGCTTCCATGTCCCGCCCAGCACGCTGGATGCGCTGCAGGCTGCGGCGCAGGCGCGGCTCCAGGCTTTCATCACCCAGCGCCATGTCACTGGCCACCCGGATGACCGTCAGCGGCGTGCGCAGTTCATGGCTGGCATCACGGGTGAAGTTGCGTTCGCGTGCCACGTGCGCGGTGACCCGGTTGGCCAGCGAATGCAGCGCCGCTGCCAGTTGCCGGGTCTCGCCCTGCATGTCCGCTGGCAGCTTGTTCGGCTCCAGGTCGGCCGCTTCCGGATGGCCCGGATCCCAGCGCGAGACGCGGCGCGCCAGCCAGTTCACCGGTGATACCAGGCGTTTGGAGGCGCGGTAGGTGATCCACGAGGCGCCATACACCGCCAGCAGGGTCAGCAGCACCGGCACGATGCCGAACCAGAACGCCAGCATCTCCGCGCGCGAGCGCAGGAACACCAGGTACAGGCGGCCCTCCTCACGGGCGTCGACCAGCACCAGCTGATCGTCGTCGGGCAGTTCGTGGAAACCCGGTTCCAACGTGCGCAGGTTGGCGGGCAGCGACAGGCTGGACTGCCCGCGTTCCAGCAGGTAGCCACGGATGTTCTGGGTATTGGGCGGCGGCTGCACGGGCGAGGCCTCATGCAGCGTCCAGTAGTACGCCGCTTCTTCGCGCAAGGCTGCACCGACCAGGCTGTGCTTGATCACCAGCGAAACCAGCCAGGCACCCAGCAGGATACCCAGGCTGGCCAGCACGGCTTGCAGGATGAAGGCGATACGGATCTTGCGCGGCAGGCCGTGCGGCATTGCGGTGTCCCGGTCAGAGCGCTGCGATTATAGGCAGCGCGCTGTGCCGTGATCGTGCATGGACGATGACGAGCCGGTATCCGGAACGTTCACCCCTTCCCTGCCGACCACAGCCGTGCCGGTTCTGCTGCAACACCGGCACGACGTCGATCAGGCCATCGGCTGGGCAATATCGGCGATGCGATAGCCCGCGCTCTGCACGGTGTGCAGCAGCGGCCGGTCGAACGGCTTGTCGATGATCTTGCGCAGGTTGTACAGATGGCTGCGCAACGTGTCCGAATCGGGCAGGCCGTTGCCCCAGATCTCACGCTCGATTTCCTGGCGGGTGACCACGCGCGGCGATTCGCGCATCAGGATGGTCAGCAGGCGCAGGCCGATCGGCGACAGCTGCAGCTCGGTGCCGGCACGGGTGGCACGCATGCTGACCGGATCGAGCACCAGATCGGCCACCTTGAGTACTTCCGAACCGACCTGGCGACGCTCGCGGCGGATCAGCGCACGCAGGCGGGCTTCCAGTTCCTGGATCGCGAACGGCTTGGTCAGGTAATCATCGGCACCAAAGCCAAGGCCGGTGAGCTTGTCATCCAGCGTGTCGCGCGCGGTCAGCATCAGCACCGGGGTCGACTTGCGCGCATCGTTGCGCAGCCGGCGGCACACTTCGATGCCATCCAGTCGCGGCAGCATCAGGTCCAGCACGACCACGTCGTAGCTGTTCTCGGCAGCCAGACGGTAGCCGTCCAGGCCATCCTGCGCATAGTCCACCTCGAAGCCACGGCCTTCCAGGTATTCTCCGATCATCTCGGAGATGTTGCGGTTGTCTTCGACCACCAGCACCAAGCCGGAAGTCTCCTTCGTCTGACGCATGAGAATCCCTTTTTCTTCAGCTTTGTGAAACATGCCCGATCGACGGTGCACGCGATGTGAAGTTGCGTCAATGAAAAGAAGATGGCGTGCTCACAGCAGCGGTTTCAGCAGCGGCCATACGTTGTCCAGCACTTTCGGCTGCGCCTGCGCGGTGGGATGCAGGCCGTCGGCCTGCATCAGCCCCGGCTGCAGGGCTACGTCTTCCAGCAGGAACGGCAGCAACGGCACCTTGTACCGGGTGGCTAGTGCCCGGTACGCCGCCGCCAGGCGCTGGCGGTAGCCCGGGCCATAGTTGGGCGGCACGTCGATGCCCAGCAGCAGCACCTTGGCACCGACGTTCTGGCTGGCCTGCACCATTTTTTCCAGGTTTCCCTGCACCTGCACCGGGGTCAGCCCGCGCAACGCATCGTTGCCACCGAGGGCGATCACCACCACCGTGGGCTTTTCCCGGGCGAGCAGGCCCGGCAGGCGGGTGAGTGCGCCGGCAGTGGTTTCCCCGCTCATGCTGGCGTTGACGATGCGCGGCGGGGTTTTCGACTGCTGCCTGACCCGCTGCTGCAGCAGGCTGACCCAGCCGGCATCGGCCGGGATATTGTGGGCGGCACTGAGGCTGTCACCGAGCACCAGCACGGTACCGCCGCCCGGACCTTTGGCACACGCCAGTGCCGGCAACAGCAGCAACCCTAGCAACAGCATCATCATTGCGCCGGCTTGCCGGCTCCATCCCGTCTTGTGCATTGGAGTCTCCTCATCGACAGCCTGTCCCCCCGCAGCGCGCCCGTCGCCATCGCCGTCGACCAGGTCGGCAAATCCGTGCATGGCCCGGAGGGTGAAGTCCACATACTGGACAACATCACCCTGACCGTCCATGAAGGCACCAGCGTGGCCATCGTCGGCGCCTCCGGTTCCGGCAAGACCACCCTGCTCGGCCTGCTGGCCGGGCTGGACCTGCCCAGCCGTGGCCGCATCGCGCTGGCGGGCCAGGATCTGACCGCACTGGACGAAGAAGCGCGTGCACAGCTGCGCGCGCGCGACGTTGGCTTCGTGTTCCAGAGCTTCCATCTGCTGCCGGCGCTGACAGCCGCAGAGAACATCGCACTGCCGCTGGAACTGGCCGGGCGCGAGGACCGCACGCGGGTGGACGAGGTGCTGGCTGCGGTCGGGCTCTCGCATCGCGCCCGCCACTATCCGCGGCAGTTGTCCGGCGGCGAGCAGCAGCGTGTGGCCCTCGCCCGTGCGTTCGTCAGCCGCCCGCGCATCCTGTTCGCCGATGAGCCCACCGGCTCGCTGGACCAGGCCACCGGCCAGCACATCAGCGATCTGCTGTTCGAACTCAATGCCGGCAGCGGGACGACGCTGGTGCTGGTCACCCACGACCTGCGCTTGGCACAGCGCTGCCAGTACATCCATCGCATCGACAACGGCCGCCTGCAGCCGGTGGAACATGGAGTGGACGCATGAACCTGCTGCGGCATGCGTGGCGCGCGCTGCGCCGCGAGGCCCTGGCAGGTGACCTGCTGACCGTATTCGCCGCCCTGGTACTGGGCGTGGCGGTGATGACGGCGGTGGGCACGCTGGTGAACCGGGTCAACCTGGCATTGACCGGCAGCGCGGCGGAAATGCTCGGCGGCGACCTCGGCGTGGCCGGGCGCGATGACCCGCCTGCCGCGTTCGCCGACGAAGCGCAGCGACGCGGCTTGGCGCACACGCGGCTGGCCAGCTTCGGCAGCGTGCTGTTCCAGGGCGATGCCAGCCAGATGGCCAGCATCAAGGCCGTGGAAGTCGGCTACCCCCTGCGCGGCGCGCTGCGCGTGCGTGCCACACCCGGCGGCGCGCTGATCGCCGAGGCCGGGATGCCGGCCAAGGGCCAGGCCTATGCCGATCCGCGCCTGCTGCAGGCGCTGGGCCTGAAGGCCGGCGACGATCTGGAATTCGGTGCGGGCACGCTGCGCATCGCCGGCATCATCGAATCCGAACCGGATGCCGGTGGCGACCTGCTGACGCTGTCGCCGACCCTGCTGGTCAACCGCGCCGATGTGGAAGGCACCGGCCTGCTCGGCCCCGGCAGCCGCATCAATTACCGGCTGATGTTCGCCGGCCCTGCCGCCGACATCGTTGCGTTCCGGCAATGGTTGCTGCCGCAGGTGAAAGGCATGCGCCTGCTCAGCGTGAACGATACCCAGCGCGGTGTGCGCCAGGCCTTCGACCTGGCCGGTCGATTCCTCGGCCTCAGCGCACTTCTGGCGGTGCTGCTGGCCGGCGTGGCCACTGCACTGGCCGCCAACCGGTTCGCCCTGCGTCGCATCGACCAGGTGGCGATCCTGCGCTGCCTGGGTGCACGCCAGCGCGACATTCTGGCCGGCCTGGCCTTGCAGCTGCTGATGCTGGCCGTGCCTGCCTGTGCGATCGGCATCGGCCTGGGCATGGCGGCGCAGGAAGGATTGGTGCAGGTGCTGGGCAGCCTGGTGCCGCAACGCCTGCCGCTGCCCGAAGCCATGCCCGCACTGACCGGCGCGGGAATCGGCCTGTTGTTGCTGTTCGGCTTTGGACTGCCGCCGCTGCTGCGCCTGCGTGGCGTGCCGCCGATGCGCGTGCTCAACCGCTCGTTCGCCGCCTTGCCGCCGGCCTCGCTGCTGGCCTATGTGGCCGCACTTGCGGCCAGTCTGGTACTGGCGGTGCAGGTCACCGGCGACCTGAAGCTGGCCCTGTGGGTGCTGGGTGGCCTGGCCGGGTTGGCGGTCGCCGCGGGCGTGGTCGGGTTCCTGCTGCTGCAGCTGCTGCGTGGCCTGCAGCATCGCCTGCACGGCAACTGGCGGTTGGGCCTGGCCGCGCTGACGCGCAGGCGGATGCTGGCGGTAATGCAACTGGTGGGGCTGTCACTGTCGCTGTGCGCCCTGCTGTTGCTGGCGGTGATCGGCCCCGGCCTGCTGCAGCAGTGGCGCGAGCGGCTGCCTGCGGACACGCCCAATTATTTCCTGATCAACATCCAGCCCGAGCAGCGTGACAGCGTGCTGGCCGCACTGCAGGGCCTGGGTGCGGACGATGCCAGCATCGAGCCGATGGCCACCGGCCGCCTGATCGCAATCAACGGCAAACCGCCGCTGCGGGTGGACCGCACGCCGGCCGATGACACTCAGCCGCAGGGCGAAGGACAGCGCGACGACGATGACGAGAACCGGCCGCTGAACTTCAGCTGGCGCAGCACGTTCCCGCCGGCCAATACGCTGGTCAACGGCACGTTCTGGAAGCCGGACAGCACCGCCGCCGAGGCCTCGGTGGAGATCGGCTGGGCCAAGCGCTACGGCGTGTACCCGGGTGACCGCATCACCATTGCGGTGGGCGAGCAGCAGCGCGAGTTCAGCGTCACCAGCGTGCGCAAGGCCGACTGGAATACCTTCCGGCCGAACTTCTTCGTGCTGTTGAACCCGAACGCGGTGGGCAATACGCCGCACAACCTGCTGTCGGCGTTCCACCTGCCGGCGGGACAGGCTGCGGGTCTCGGGGCCTTGGTGCGCGCGCAGCCGAACCTGTCGCTGCTGGACGTGGATGCGGTGATCTCGCAGGTACGCGATGTGATGGAACGGGTGGCGCAGGCAGTGCAGCTGGTGATGGTGTTCAGCCTGCTGGCCGGCGTGCTGGTGCTGCTGGCGGCACTGCAGGCGACGGCCGGCGAGCGCCGCTATGACAGCGCGGTGCTGCGCACGCTGGGTGCAACGCGGCGGCAGCTGCGTGGCGCGGTACTGGTCGAGTTCGGTGCGCTGGGCGCGTTGGCGGCGCTGTTGGCGGTGGGCGCGGCAGCGGTGATCGGCGTGGCAGTGTCGCAGAAGGTGTTCGAGCTGCCGCTGCTGCCGCCGTGGCCGGGCCTGCTGTTGGGTGGCCTGCTCGGCATCGCGCTGAGCCTGCTGGCCGGCTGGTTGGGCACCCGGCGGATCCTGCACACGCCGCCGGCATTGGCATTGCGCGAGGCCTGACGCCGTTGTGAAAGCAAAGGCATCCACGCATGGCGTGGATCTACCAGCGATAGCCCCAGTAGATCCACGCCATGCGTGGATGCAGTGCCGATGATTCAAGTAGATCCACGCCATGCGTGGATGCCGGGTGCAATCACCGCCGGAGAGCGTGCCGAGCAAGCTCGGCACCCACCAGAGCAGTGCGCGTCCGGCATCCACCGCGCCGATCAACCTTCCTTCGGCGCCTTTTCCACGTACTTGGCGAAGACTTCGTCGATCTGCGTGTCCTTCACCTTCTTGCCGGCCTGCACGTCCTCGGCCTGGGTGAACAACGGGATGATCATCGCCATGCCGTCGAGCTTGGTCTTCAGGTGCACGCCCGGGGCCTGGGTCAGGAAGCCGTCCCAGCGCTGGCGCACCTTGCTCCAGTAGCCGGCAGTGGCCTTCCAGTAGTCGCGCGCCGGGGTGAAGTCGACCTCGGTGGTCCTGGTGTAATCGTTGAAGCCGAATTCGCGGGCGATTTCGACCTGGCTGCCATCGGCGTTGCGCTGCACCTTGGTGTTGAACTGCTCGTGGGTCCAGCCGTTCGGGGTCAGGGTGTGGCGGTTGACCACCGCCAGCGCGTTGTAATCGCTGCGCTTGGTGTACTCACGTCGTGGCAGCGGGCGCCAGCTGATGTCGCTGGTCCAGGTCGGCACGTTGTTGCCGTAGGTCCACGTGCCGGTGCCGCAGTAGCGCGGTGCATCGCTGACTTCGTACACGCACTGGGTCCATGCACCCTGGTTGGTCGCAGCCGCGATGGTGCGTACCTGCCAGGTCTGGTCGGCGCTGAACTCGAAGCGGTTCGGCGCTTCATACACCCAGTCCTGCCGCCAGTGCTTGGTCACGTGGCCGCTCTTCTCATCCAGCAGCAGGTGCTGCAGCACGATGCGCTTGGGGCTGTCCTCGATCACTATCACCACTTCGTTGCCACCGCTGCGCATGGCCGGCGCACGCTCGTAACCCGGCTTCAGCAGCACGGTCTCATCGAAGGCGAAATCCACCGTGTACTCACCCTGCATGGCCAGGATGCTGTCGTGGTCGCGGGCGATGTCGGAGGGCTGCGCGTTGGCGGCGCCACTGGCGGCGAGCAGCACCATCACGCTGGCGGTCTGGAACTTCATCGGGTCTTCCTTCGGGGTTGCAGGTTTCGTGGAAAGGCCATCCTGGCCGGCAGGCGATCCATCGCAATCAGGTCACAGGCGTACCAGCGGCAGATCGCCGGGAGCCCGCGAGGCGGGGCGGCGTGCCGCATCGGCGCAACAACAGTCGTCGATCGCCAGCTCGCCTTCGGCACCTTCCATGCGCGCGATCCTGCGCGCGGTGGCAGCACCGAGCGAAGACAGCGTGGACAGGCTGGCGGCCAGGGTCCGGCCCTCGTCGGCAGCATGCAGGCGCAGCGTGCACAGGCGCCAGCGTTGGCCGCCCAGGTGCCCGGCCAAGCGCCGCCACAGGCGTTCACCAACGCTGCCATCGGCATCGTGCGAAGGGCCCGGCGGCAGCGTCGCCACCAGCCGGTCCCAAGCCAGGAAATCGCTGTCCGGCAACAGGTACAGGCGCCACACGCAGCGACCGCGTGCATCAAGGAAGCACAGGCTTTCGCGCAGGCCCTCGCTGTCCACGCCCTGGCAGGCATGCACCGTTACCGCCTGGCGCCAGCCACCCAGTTCGCTGCCATCGGCGTGATACAGGCACAACACGGTGCCGAGCGCTGCCAGCTGTGCCGGCGCAGGCCAGGCCCGCAGCGACGAACGCGACAGGGAGGACGGCAGGCGACGTGCGGACAGGGCTCGGCTCATTGGGATCACCAGGACACGGCAAGGCTGGCCGACAGGGTGCGGCCGGGGCTGGTATAGCGGTCCAGAACGGTACTGGTGGCCGACAGGGTCGAGCCGACGTTGGACCAGTCGATGTAACGCTTGTCACCCAGGTTGAAGACACCGACGTTGAAGGTCGCGCCCGGGGCGAAGTTCCAGTGCGCCATCAGGTCGGCCACGCCGTAGCCGGCCGGGCGATAGATGCTGGCCGAGGTGACGCGGTCCTTGCGCTTGACGAAGGTACCGGCCAGTTCGACGCCCCAGGTATCGGTGTCGTACATCAGGCCGACGGTGCCACGCATCGGATCGACCGAATCCAGCGGCACATCGGCGGTCTTGTTGTCGCCGCGCGACCACGCCACCGCACTGCGCAGCGCCCAACCCTGCAGCGCCGGACTGATCTGGCCGAAGTCGATGCCGGCCTTCAGTTCGGCACCGTAGATGCGCGCGTCGGCGATGTTGCGCGACTGGAACACCATCAGGCCCTGCGCGTTGGTACCCACCAGCGTCTGCGACTCGATGAAGTCCTTGTAGTCGTTGTAGTAGCCGCTCAGGCTCACGTACGCCGCCGGCGACAGGAAGCGCATGCCCAGTTCGACACCGTCGCTGGTTTCCGGCTTCAGGTCCGGATTGGGAATGGCGGTGTAGCCGAAAGCGAAGTTGGTGAAGCCGAGGTTGACGTCGTTGTACGGCGGCGAGCGGAAACCACGCGAGTAACCGGCAAACAGCGACCACTCGTCGGTGAAGCGATAGACCAGGCCGAACTTCGGCGACACGCTGGTCTTCTTCAGCTCCGACACGGCCACGCCGGGGTTGTCCTCGGCGAAGATGCTGTCCACGTCCGGCTTCAGTTCGTAGCGGTCCACGCGTACGCCCGGCACCAGCGACAGCCTGCCGTCGGCCAGGCGCATTTCATCCTGCGCGTACAGGCCCAGCTCGGTGGTCTTGCTGATCGGGAAATCGCGCACGGGGAACGCGTCGGGCAGGATCGTCGTGCTGACCACGCCACGGTTGCTGACCTGGTAGCCATCGCGCTTCTGGCGGATCTCGGTGCGGGCGCCATCGAAGCCATAGGTCAGCGCGTGTTCGACGCTGCCGGTGCTGAAGGCCTTGTTGAACACCGCCTGCAGGCCATACACGCGCTGGTCGAAACTGAACTCGCGATGGCGACGGCTGCCGTTGGCGCGCGCTTCATCGGTGCGCTGCGTGGTTTCGCTGTCCTGCGTGTAGACCTGCCAGTGCAGGCTGTCGGCGAAGCCCTTGTCCAGCGCATCCATCTCGTGGGCGAAGGACACACGGGTGCGGTTCTGCTTGTCGCGCGCCTTCATGCCGGTGGTGGTGGTGCGGTCGATCGAGGACAGTACGTCGGTATCGGTGTTGTCTTCGTTGCCTTCCACGGTCAGGCGGAAACGCTGGTCTTCGCTGGGCGCATAGACCAGCTTGGCCAGGCCGCTGCGACCATCACGATCCTGCGGGTTGGCCGCGGTGCGCGTGTTGTCGTTGCTGCGCACATCGCCCTTGTTGTCGGTTTCCTGGCCCTGGCGGTGGTTGATGTTGACCATGCCGCTCCAGTGTTCGCCACCGAAGGCGCTGGTGACGCCGCCGAGCAGGCCCTTCCACTCGCCGTCGTAGCCGAATTTCAGGCCGACGTAGCTGTCCTTGCCATCCTTCAGGTAATCAGCCGGATCCTTGGTGACGAAGGCAACCACGCCGCCAAGTGCGTCCGAGCCGTACAGCGAACTGGCCGGACCGCGCACGATCTCCACGCGCTTGAGCGTGTCCAGGTCGGTGAAGTTGCGGTTGGCGTTGGAGAACGAGCCGATGTTGAAGCTGGTCGGCATGGCGATGCCATCGGTCTGGATGCGCACGCGGTTGCCGTCCAGGCCGCGGATGCGGATGCTGCCGAGGCCGAAGCGGGTGGCGCTGCGGCTGACCGACAGGCCCGGCTCGTAGCGGACCAGATCCTTGATGTCCTGCACCAGTTGCCGGTCCATCTGCTCGCGGTCGATCACATCGACGGTGGCGGCGACATCGCTGACCGCACGTTCGGTACGGGTGGCAGTGACCTGCACACGATCGAATTCGCGCGCGTCGGGCGCGACATCGGCAGCAGCATGGGCGGACAGCGGCAGGGCCATCCACAGGGCAACGGAAAGGGCAGTCGGGCGGGTCATCGGCATCGTTCGGTCAGGCAGGGGAACCCCCGGCCACCGCCACGCCAGACAGGCATGAACGGTAGACCGAGGGGGAGAGAGCAGGAGCGGACGGGTCGCCCACCCTGCCGGCGCTGCCGACAGGAGGGAGGGAGGCGGGCGACCAGACCGCGTTACTTGGTCAGGATCAGCTTGTCGTTGCTGGTATGACGCAGGCGGTAGAAACGGTCACCGTGCTGGATCAGGATTTCACGACGGCCCTTGAGCAGGGCTTCGCTGTCGATGACCTCTTCCGGCGGGACAACACGAACTGGGCGGTCGCGGAGGGTCAGCGTTTCGGGGCGCAGCAGTACAGGTTGAGCGTTCATGAGCATCTGGACTCGTGCGAGGGACGAGTTAAATGATAATGATTCTCAGTTCACAATCAACAACCATTCTCAACTTCATTGATGGAATTAATGATCGAAATTGAAACTTCGATAGATTCCATCTATTGCAATCAACGCATCTGGGCACAGGAAGGCCGGCCGAGCGTGGACTCGGCCCTGAGCGGCCTGCCCTCGGTCTTCAGGCAAATACGGCTTCCACCTGCGCCCAGCCGGCGGCGTCCACCTGACCCAGCACGTCCAGCGCCCGCAGGTTCTGCAGCAACTGGCTGACCCGGCTGGCGCCGAGGATCACACTGGAGACGTTGGGATTGCGCAGGCACCAGGCGATGGCCAGGCTGGCCGGGGCGTGCCCCATGTCGCGGGCTACTGCACTGAAGCGACGCACCCGGGCCAGCCGCTCATCGGCGTTGTCGCCCAGCACCAGGTCCTGCAACCAGCCCATGCCTTCGCGTCCCAGCCGTGCATCGGTCGGGACGCCGTCGTCGTACTTGCCGCTCAGCAGGCCCGAGGCCAGCGGCGAAAAGATCGTGGTACCCAGCCCGGCGGTGGCATACAACGGCGCGTACTCCACCTCCACCCGCTGCCGGTGCAGCAGGTTGTACTGCGGCTGTTCCATCGACGGCGCCTGCAGGTTGTGGCGCGCGGCGATGTCCACCGCGTCCTGGATCTGCTTGGCCGACCACTCCGACGTGCCCCAATACAGCACCTTGCCCTGCCGGACCAGGGTGTCCATGGCATGCACCGTTTCAGCGATCGGGGCGTCCGGATCCGGGCGATGACAGTAATAAAGGTCCAGATAGTCCACCCGCAGGCGCTTGAGCGCGGCATGGCAGGCGTCGGTCACATGCTTGCGCGACAGGCCGCGCTGGGTCGGCCTCGGGTCCTGGGCACTGCCGAAGAACACCTTGCTGGACACGCAGAAGCCATCGCGCGGCAGGCGCAGGTCGGCAATCACATCGCCCATTACCTGCTCGGCGCGGCCATTGGCATAGCCCTCGGCGTTGTCGAAGAAGTTGATGCCATGGTCCCAGGCCGCCGCCACCAGGTTGCGTGCCTCATCGCGCGGCACCTGGTCGCCGAAGGTCACCCAGGCGCCGAAGGACAGTGCGGAAATCGGCAGGCCGGTGGAGCCAAGGCGACGGTAGAGCATGCGATTCTCCTGCTGCGGGCCCGCATACGGGCCGGGATCAAGCCACCATTCTACCTGCCCCGGCAGGCGCAACCCCTTGCTGTTGCTGGCCTGTTCGGAGCCGATGGCCGCGCGCAGACCGCTTTTCCTTGCTCCGGCCCCTGCCCTGCACTAGGCTTCCCGTTTTTCGCGACGCCCCAGGGGAGTCACTCAGATGGTCGAAGGTTTGGGCAGGATCGGCTTCGGCCTTTTCGGTTTGGCGGTGCTGATCGGCATCACCTGGCTGTTTTCCAACAACAAGCGTGCGGTGGACTGGAAGCTGGTCGCCACCGGCATCACCCTGCAGATCGCCTTTGCGGCACTGGTGATCCTGGTACCGGGCGGGCGCGACGTATTCGATGCGCTTGGCCAGGGCTTCGTGAAGGTGCTGAGCTTCGTCAACGAAGGTTCGAAGTTCATCTTCGGCTCGTTGATGGACGTCAAGAACTACGGTTTCATCTTCGCCTTCCAGGTGCTGCCGACGATCATCTTCTTCTCGGCACTGATGGGGGTCATGTACCACCTCAATGTCATGCAGGCGATCGTGCGGGTGATGGCCTGGTCGATCACCAAGGTGATGCGCGTGTCCGGTGCGGAAACCACCAGCGTCTGCGCCAGCGTGTTCATCGGCCAGACCGAGGCGCCGCTGACGGTGCGTCCGTACATCGCCAAGATGACCCAGTCCGAGCTGCTGACGATGATGATCGGCGGCATGGCCCATATCGCCGGCGGCGTACTTGCCGCGTACGTGGGCATGCTGGGCGGCGGCGATCCGGTGCAGCAGGCGTTCTACGCCAAGCACCTGCTGGCCGCCAGCATCATGGCGGCCCCGGCCACCCTGGTCGTGGCCAAGCTGCTGATTCCGGAAACCGGCACCCCGCTGACCCGCGGCACGGTCAAGATGGAAGTGGAGAAGACCTCCAGCAACATCATCGACGCCGCCGCCGCCGGCGCCGGTGACGGCCTGAAGCTGGCCCTGAACATCGGTGCGATGCTGCTGGCCTTCATCGCCCTGATCGCCCTGCTCAATGCGCCGCTGACCTGGATCGGTGAAGTGACCGGCCTGGCGGCTGCGATCGGCAAGCCGACCGACCTGTCGACCATCTTCGGTTACGTGCTGGCGCCGATCGCCTGGGTGATCGGCACCCCGTGGGCCGACGCCACCACCGTGGGTTCGCTGATCGGCCAGAAGGTCGTGATCAACGAGTTCGTCGCCTACACCGAACTGTCGAAGATCGTGAATGGCCAGGTGCCGGGCATGAGCCTGTCCGACGAAGGTCGCCTGATCGCCACCTACGCCCTGTGCGGCTTCGCCAATTTCAGTTCGATCGCGATCCAGATCGGCGGTATCGGCGGGTTGGCACCGGAACGACGCCACGATCTGGCAAAGTTCGGTCTGCGCGCGGTGCTGGGCGGTACCATCGCCACCTTCATGACGGCTACCATCGCCGGCGTGCTGACGCATTTCAGCTGAACCCTTGTTTGAGAAAAGATTCCCTATGAGCAGCAGTGTCGTTGTCGTCGGTTCCTTCAATGTCGATCACGTGTGGCGGTGCGAGTCGCTGCCGGCGCCGGGTGCGACCATTGCCGGCCGCTACAGCACCGGCCCGGGTGGCAAGGGCTTCAACCAGGCCGTTGCCGCCTGCCGTGCCGGCGCTGACACCAGCTTCCTGTGTGCGCTGGGCGACGACGCAGGTGGTGCCACCGCCCGTGACCTGGCCGCGCAGGATGGTTTCGCGCTGATTGCCGAAGCCAGCAGCGAGCCGACCGGCACCGCCGGCATCTATGTCGATGCCCGTGGCCGCAACACCATCGTCATCGGCCCGGGCGCCAACGCGGCGCTGAGCACCGACTTCGTGCAGCAACAGCAGGCCCTGCTGACCGGCGCCAAGGTGGTGCTGGTGCAGCTGGAATCGCCGGTGCAGACCATCGAAGCGGCACTGGCCGTGGCCCGCGAGGCCGGTGTCACCACCGTGCTCAACACCGCACCGGCCGACGCACCCTCGACCATCGGCCTGCTCAAGCTGGCCGACGTGATCACCCCGAACGAGACCGAGTTCGCCGCCCTGCTCGGCCGTCATGTCGGCGAGCGCGTGGATGCCAACGACGTTGCCGCACTGGACGGTGCCAGCCTGCACGCGCTGTGCCGCAAGCTGGTCGGCAATGGCACGGTGGTGGTGACTCTGGGTTCGGTGGGCGTGTTCGTGTCGCATGCCGACGAGCACCTGCGTGGCGACACCCAAGCGTACTACCGCGTGGGTGCCGAACAGGTGCAGGCCATCGACACCACCGGCGCCGGCGATGCCTTCAACGGTGCGCTGGTGGCCTCGATCGCACAGGTGCCTGACGCCCCGTTCGCCCGCCACGTGCGCTTTGCCAACCAGTTCGCCGGTCGTTCGACCGAGAAGGAAGGCGCGGCTGCGGCAATGCCGCGCTTCACCCCGGCCGACGCCGAAGTGAAGTAGATCCACGCCATGCGTGGATGAACGAGCCCGGGCATGCAGATGCCCGGGCTTTTTCACATTCATGGGTAAGGCCCCATCCACGCGGGTCGGGCCCGCAGTAGATCCACGCCATGCGTGGATGCGCGTTGCCGGTACACCCAGCCGACCACCATCGCCTGCCCTTGGGGGCGACGGAAGCAACGGTCAAGCATCTGCTGATGCCCGTGCGGCATGAGGTCGGTCCGGATGGGCCTGAACCGGCAGGCTGCCAACCCCGCCGGGGCGCCGGCCGCGCCCTACAATGGGCGCATGCAGATCGGCCCGTACTCCATTGCCCCCAACGTCGTGCTCGCGCCCATGGCCGGCGTTACCGACAAGCCCTTCCGCCTGCTGTGCAAACGGCTGGGCGCGGGCCTGGCCGCCTCGGAAATGACCATCAGCGACCCGCGCTTCTGGAACACGCGCAAGTCGATCCACCGCATGGACCATGCCGGTGAACCCGCGCCGATCAGCGTGCAGATCGCCGGTACCGAGCCGCAGCAGCTGGCCGAGGCCGCGCGCTACAACGTCGACCATGGCGCACAGATCATCGACATCAACATGGGCTGCCCGGCCAAGAAGGTGTGCAACGCCTGGGCGGGCTCAGCGCTGATGCGCGACGAGCAGCTGGTCGCGCGCATCCTGGAAGCCGTGGTCAACGCGGTGGACGTGCCGGTGACGCTGAAGATCCGCACCGGCTGGGACTGCGACCACCGTAATGGCCCGGTCATCGCCCGCATCGCCGAGGCCAGTGGCATCGCTGCCTTGGCCGTGCACGGCCGTACCCGCGACCAGCACTACACCGGCCAGGCCGAGTACGCCACGATCGGCGAGATCAAGGCCGCGTTGCGCATCCCGGTGATCGCCAACGGCGATATCGATTCGCCGCAGAAGGCCGCCTTCGTCCTGCAGCAGACCGGCGTCGACGCGGTGATGATCGGCCGCTCCGCACAGGGCCGGCCGTGGATCTTCCGCGAGGTGGCGCATTACCTGGCCACCGGCGAGGAACTGCCGCCACCGTCGCTGGCCGAAGTGCGCGACATCCTGCTCGGCCATCTGCACGCACTGCACGACTTCTATGGCGAGCCGCAGGGCGTGCGCATCGCGCGCAAGCACCTGGGTTGGTACGCCAAGGACCGGCCGGAGAATGCCGCGTTCCGCGCGGTGGTCAACCGTGCCGAAGATCCTGCCAGCCAGATCGCGCTGACCACCGACTATTTCGACCGCCTGATCGCCGGGGAACCGGCGATGCCTTCTGCTGCCTGAGCCCGCCATCATGACCCCGCCGATTTCTTCCCCGACCTACCTGCACGGGTTCTCCGGCACCGAGCAGCAGCGCCTGATGACCCAGGCACGCCTGCTGGAATCGAGCATCTTCGGCCAGATCGATTACAGCGGCGCCAAGCGCCTGCTGGAAGTCGGCAGCGGCGTGGGTGCACAGACCGAGATCCTGCTGCGCCGCTTCCCCGAGCTGCACGTGACCGGCGTCGACCTGAGCGAGGCCCAGCTGGAAACCGCGCGGGAAAACCTGGCGCGTACGCCGTGGTGCAGCGACCGTTACACGCTGCAGCAGGCCGATGCCGGCGAACTGCCGTTCGACGCGCGCACCTTCGATGCGGCCTTCCTGTGCTGGGTGCTGGAACACGTCCCCTCGCCCGCCCGCGTGCTGAGTGAGGTCCGCCGCGTGCTGGCCCCGGGCTCGCCGGTGTACATCACCGAGGTAATGAATGCCTCGTTCCTGCTTGATCCGTATTCGCCGCACATCTGGCGCTACTGGATGGCCTTCAATGATTTCCAGTATGACCATGGCGGTGACCCGTTTGTCGGCGCCAAGCTGGGCAACCTGCTGCTGGCCGGTGGCTTCCGCGACGTGCACACCGAGATCAAGACCATCCACCTGGACAACCGCGAACCGGCACGTCGCAAGACGATGATCGCGTTCTGGGAACAGCTGCTGCTGTCGGCGGCTGACCAGCTGCTGCAGGCCGGCACGGTGGACGAAGAGACGGTGGAGGGCATGCGCCGCGAGTTCCGGCTGGTGCAGAACGATCCGAACGCGGTGTTTTTCTATTCGTTCGTGCAGGGCCGCGCCACGGTGTATTGAGCGGCCGCGGCCACGCCAGCCACGCATGGCGTGGATTTACGGGTGCGCGGCGGCCTCGTCCGCCACCTCCGGTTCGTGCCAGATGCGCTGCCACATGGCCGACAACCGGCGACCGGCATCGGCACGCGCGGCCGGGCTGCTGTAGTCAACCCGCAACTGCTCGGGCACGATCGCGCGCCACTGGCCGTCAACCTGCTCGGCCACTTCGAAGTTGAAGGTGTAGTCCGGCTCCAAGCCCATTCGCAGGTCGCTCAGCACCAGCCTGCCCTGCACCACCTGTGCGCGCATGAAGCCACGGTTGAACCACTGCAGGCGCTGCACTGCGGGAACTCCGGCGGCTTCACGCAAGGCCTGCACGTTGGACGGATGCCCCTCGAAACGCATCGGCGCGTGGTCGGCCACCACCGAGTAGTCACCCACCACGTAGCCATTGGGCGTCATCGCCACCACCCGCCACAACAGGGTATTGAACGGCATCGGCACCGAGAACCGCGGCGCGTCGCCCAGGCCCATCGCGGCCAGGCTCTGCTGCGCGGCGCGGTCGACCTGTGCCTTGGCCATCAGTCCCCAGCCCAGGTACGCACTGCTGAGCAGCAACGCGACGCCGAGCACCTTGCCCGCCCACGGCCGTGCGCGACCGAACCAGGCCAGCACGCAGCCCAGCAGCAACCACACCGTGTAGCCGGGATCGATGATGAATACACTCGAGCCCATCGCTGGATGCGGCTGCAACGGCCACCACAGCTGCGTGCCGTAGACGGTGAACGCATCCAGCACGGGATGGGTGACCAGCGCCAGCTGGATCGCCCAGAACCAGCGCACTGGTGATTGCGCCACCCGACCCTTGCCGAAGCGCTTGAACAGCCACCAGATCAGCGCGGCCACCCACGGCAGCACCAGCAGCGAATGGCTGAAACTGCGGTGATCGGTCATGTTCGCCACCGGGTCGGCGGCGGCAACGCCCAGCCAGAGGGCGTCCAGGTCCGGCAGGGTACCGAGCGCGGCACCGGCCACCAGGGCGGCACGGCGGTGTCCGGGCGGGGCGATGGCGGCAGCGACAGCGCCGCCGAGAACGATCTGGGTCAATGAGTCCATCGGCCGATGCTAGCGGGTTGCGTCGACGCCGTCTCGGTAGCGTCGAGCCGCGCCACCATTGCTCGATAGGCGCCAGTGCATTGAGCGCATCGCAATACGCGGAGAGGCCTCCGCAACGCTACGCCGCCTGCGACAACCGTGCCCCGGGCAGCTCGACCAGTGTCTGCCCATTGTGGTCCAGCAGCCGCAACGCGCCGTCGTGGTCCTCTGCCAACGCGGTCAGGCTTTCCACCCAGTCGCCGTCATTGGCGTAGACCAGACCGTCACGTTCGATCAGCGCGGCGCGGTGGATGTGTCCGCAGACGATGCCGTCCAGGCCACGCCGGCGCACATCATCCAGACCGGCCTGCACGAAGCGCTCGATGTAGCGCTCAGCGGCACCGCTCTGGCGTTTCAGGAATTCGGACAGCGACCAGTAGCGCATCCCGAGTCGACGCCGCACCGCGTTCAACAGATGGTTGCCGGTGAGGATGCGGTAGTACAGCCAGTCACCAAACCGCTCCTGCAGGCCACCGAAGTGGGTGACACCGTCATAGTCGTCGCCATGCGCAACCAGCAGCCGGCGGCCATCGGCGGTGGTGTGGATCGCGCGGCGGCGCACCTGCATCGCCGGCAGCATCAGGCCGCACACCTGGCGCAACGAAGCGTCGTGGTTGCCGGGGATGTAGATGATCTCGGTACCGGCGCGTCGCAGCGCGTGCAGGGCCAGAATGACCTCGCTGTGCGATTGCCGCCAGTTGGCGCGCCGGTGCGCCATCCACCACAGGTCGATGATGTCGCCGACCAGGTACAGGCGCTCGCAGCGCAGCGTGCCGAGAAAACGCGCCAACTCGGTGGCGTGGCAATGCCGCGACCCGAGATGAACATCGGAGACGAACACGGCGCGACGATGCGGTGCCAGGTTCGCCAGCGTGCTCATGCCGGCATCCCCGCATCGCGCAGGTAGCGTTTGCGTTTGTGTGGCCGGATCGCGTGCAGGTCGACTTCGATCAGGCCGTCGATCGAGTCGCTGAAATCCGGGTCGACGCCGAACGCCAGGAACCGTGCACCACCGGGTTCGCACAGATCGGTGTACTGACGGTACAAGGTGGGCACGCCGGTGCCGAGCGCGGCGAGGTTGGCTTTGAGCACGTCGAAGGCGGCCGCCGCATCCAGTTCGCCGAAGCACGGTGGCGCGGCGAAGTACTGGAACGGCCGGTTCGATTGCACCCGACCATCGGCCGCGCCGTAGTAACGCTGGTAATAGGCCACCAGCTGCTCGCGCGCATCGCGCGGCAAGGCCGCGCTGATCGACACCGCACCGAACAGATAGCGGATGCCGGGCTGGCATTGCAGATAAGCGCCGATGCCCTGCCACAGGTAATCCAGACTGCGGCTGCCCCAGTAATCGGGCACCACGAAGCTGCGGCCCAGTTCCAGGCCTTCGGCAATACGTGGAATGGCATCGTCGGAATAGCGGAACAGCGAAGCGCTGTAGAGCCCGGCCAGGCCCCGCCGCGCCAACGCCTGCGCGCCACGCATGATCCGGTAGGCACCGGCGATGCGCTGGGCGGTGCCATCCCAGATCACGATGTGCTGGTAGTGCAGGTCGAAGTCGTCCAGGTCGCGGCTGCGCCCCGTGCCCTCGCCCACCTGGCGGAAGGTCAGTTCGCGCAGCCGCCCCAGCTCGAGTAGCAGTGGCGACTCAGCCGCGCAGCTGGCCAGCAGGATCTGTTTGCCATCGGCGGTCTGCCCCAGCACGGTGGCAGCGGCAATCGCAACGGCGATCTGTGCAGGCGGCACCGGCGCGGCCAGCGGCTCGGGACCTGCCGGGCAGCCTTCGGCAACCGACGTAGTGCGTCCCAGCGCGTACACTGCACGGCGCACCGCCAGCAGCTGCGCGCCGGGGTCACCCTGCCCCAGCTGCATCGGTTCGCCGATGCGCAGCCGCAATGGCCGGCCACGGCGGGCGAACATCTCGCGTGCCAGCAGTGCCGTACCGGCCGGTTTGAACAGCGTCGAGGCGCCGTAGAACAGCGCCGAGTTGCGCGCTTCCACCCGCACCGGCAGTACCGGCGCGGCGGCGGCACGGGCAAAGCGGACAAAGCCCCGTTGCCAGCGACCATCGCGGATGCCGAGCAGCGACAACCGCGAGACTTCGCCGGCCGGGAACACGATCACGCACTGTTCGGCCGCCAGTGCCTGCTCCACCGCCTGCAGGCTGGTGCGCTGGACCTTGCCACCGAGGATGCGTACCGGCAGCAGCAGGTCCTGCAGCGGCCCGATCGCGCCCAGCAGATCATTGGCCACGATGCGCACGTCGCGGCGGATGCGGCCGACCGCATCCAACAGCGCCAGGGCATCCAGCGCACCGGAAGGGTGGTTGGCCACGATCAACAGCCGGCCCGTGGCCGGAATCCGCGCCAGCGCGGCGGGGTCGACGTGGTAGCGGCCCTCAATGAAGTCCAGCCCGGCGGCGACGAAGTCGAAACCGCGCACGTTGGCGTTGCGGCGCAGGAACTCTTCGATCCGGTCCATCCGCGACCAGCGTCCGACGCTGCGCAGCAGGGGCCGGGCCAGTTGGCCGCGACGGCCATGGAACCAGTCGGGATAGCGTTGTTGCAGACGCTGTTCGAGTTCCTGCATGGCGTGTCCCCTCCTGCCCGGCGGCCGGGTTGGCCGAGAGCCTGCGCCCGGGACGCGGCAGCCAGATGGCGGTTTGGCGGCAGAATGATGACGGCGCCTGCACGACCCATCCGGGCCCGGCGGGCGGCGGCAATGGTCACGCCAGTGGAACACTGCCTGTGCACGATGCCCCAGCAATGCCCGCCAGGCCTTGCCCTGCCGGGCACAACACCTTAACCACCGGCAACCCATACGGGTTCACAATGCACAGGCGGCGCACCCCGTGTATCATTCGCGGCCATCTTTCCATCCGAATCAAAGGATATTAAGCCTGATGTCCAGCTACCTCTTCACCTCCGAGTCGGTCTCTGAAGGCCATCCGGACAAGGTTGCCGACCAGATCTCCGATGCGGTGCTGGACGCGATCCTGACCCAGGACCAGCGCGCCCGTGTGGCCTGCGAGACCATGGTCAAGACCGGCGTTGCCATCGTTGCCGGCGAGATCACCACCAGCGCCTGGATCGACCTGGAAGCGCTGACCCGCAAGGTCATCGTGGACATCGGCTATGACAGCTCCGAAGTCGGCTTCGACGGCGCCACCTGCGGCGTGCTGAACCTGATCGGCAAGCAGTCCCCGCACATCGCCCAGGGCGTTGACCGCAAGAAGCCGGAAGAAATGGGCGCTGGCGACCAGGGCCTGATGTTCGGCTATGCCACCAACGAAACCGACAGCTACATGCCGGCGGCGATCCACCTGTCGCACCGCCTGGTCGAGCAGCAGGCCAAGATCCGCAAGAAGCGCAACTCGCCGCTGTCCTGGCTGCGTCCGGACGCCAAGAGCCAGGTCACCCTGCGCTATGAAAACGGCGTGGTCTCGGCCATCGACGCGGTGGTCCTGTCGACCCAGCACGCCCCGGGCATCAAGCAGAAGGACCTCATCGAGGCCGTCCGCGAAGAGATCATCAAGCCGGTGCTGCCGGCCAAGTGGCTGCACAAGGGCACCAAGTTCCACATCAACCCGACCGGCAAGTTCGAGATCGGCGGCCCGGTGGGCGACTGCGGCCTGACCGGCCGCAAGATCATCGTCGACACCTACGGCGGCTGGGCCCGTCACGGTGGTGGCGCGTTCTCCGGCAAGGACCCGTCCAAGGTCGACCGTTCGGCCGCCTACGCTGCCCGCTACGTTGCCAAGAACGTGGTTGCCGCCGGCCTGGCCGACCGTTGCGAAGTGCAGGTTTCCTACGCCATCGGCGTGGCTGAGCCGACCTCGATCTCGGTCACCACTTTCGGCACCGGCAAGATCAGCGATGACAAGATCGAGAAGCTGATCCGCAAGCACTTCGACCTGCGCCCGTACGGCATCATCAAGATGCTGGACCTGATCCACCCGATGTACCAGCAGACCGCGGCCTACGGCCACTTCGGCCGCAAGCCGAAGGAGTTCAGCTACATCAACGGCGAAGGCGAGACCGTCAACGCCACGGCCTTCTCCTGGGAGAAGACCGATCGCGCCGCCGCCCTGCGCGCCGATGCGAAGCTGAAATAAGAAGCACGAAGGGCCGCTGTAGAGCCGACTGTCAGTCGGCTGACCTTCAAGAAGGGCCGCGCAAGCGGCCCTTCTGCTTCCTGTAGAGCCGAGCCCATGCTCGGCTTTCTTTTTGTCTGCGCCAAGAGCAGCCGAGCATGGGCTCGGCTCTACACGAGCCACGCCACGCCGATACAATCGCCCCATGTCGACCGAACTCAAATCCCACCAGCTGTCCATGACCGTGCTGATGTCGCCGGAGATGGCCAATTTCTCCGGCAAGGTCCACGGCGGCGCGATCCTGCGCCTGCTCGACCAGGTCGCCTATGCCTGCGCCAGCCGCTATGCCGGCCGCTATGTGGTCACCCTGTCGGTGGACCAGGTGGTATTCCGCCAGCCGATCGCGGTCGGCGAACTGGTCACCTTCCTCGCCTCGGTGAACTACACCGGCACCTCGTCGATGGAAATCGGCGTCAAGGTGGTGGCCGAGGACATCCTCAAGCGCAGCGTGCGCCACGCCAACAGCTGCTTCTTCACCATGGTGGCGGTGGACGAGGAAGGCCGGCCGACGCCGGTTCCATCACTGCAGCCGGCAAGTTCGGACGAGAAGCGCCGCCAGGCCGCCGCGCTGATCCGCCGCCAGCTGCGCCAGGAAATGGAGCAGCGGCATCTGGAACTGCTGGCGTCGAATCCGCCGTCGCCGGAAGAATGACCTCAAACCCGGTAGTGCCGGCCGCTGGCCAGCAACCTCCTGATGCTCGGAAACAGATGCAAGGTTGCCGGCCAGCGGCCGGCACTACCACAGCGGCTCACCCGGTGTTCTGCACGCCCTGCGAAACACCATTCACGCAGGCCACCAGCGCGCGCAGCAGGTCGTCATCCTCGCGCCCGCTTTCGCGCCAGCGCTGCAGCAGGTCCACCTGCAGCACGCTGATCGGATCCACATAAGGGTTGCGCAGGCGGATCGACAGCGCCAGCCGCGCGTCGTGGTCCAGCAGGGTCTGCTGCTCCATCAGCGTCAGCAGCCAGTGCCGGGTCAGTTCCAGTTCGCGTTCGACCTGCGGGAAGAACGCATCGTGCAGCTCGCCTGACAGGCGCGAGAACTGTTCGGCGATGGTGATATCGCCCTTCGACAGCACCATCGCGATGTCATCCAGGAACGTGCGGAAGAACGGCCAGTCCCGCGCCATCTCGCGCAGCGTGGCTTCATGGCCGGCATCCACCGCCGCCTGCAGGCCGCTGCCGACGCCATACCAGCCCGGGATCACCGCGCGCGCCTGGCTCCAGGCAAACACCCACGGAATCGCACGCAGGTTGGTCAACGCCGCATCCTGGCCGAGCCGCCGCGAAGGCCGCGAGCCCAGTGTCATCCGTTCGATCACATCGATCGGCGTGGCGGTACGGAAGTAGTCCATGAAACGCGGCTGGCCGACGAACGCCCGATAGACCTCACTGCTGGAGCCGGCGACCACGTCCATCACCGGGCGCCACGCGTCCTCGCGCGGCTCGGCGGCGCGCGGGCGCAGGCTGGCGCGCAGTACCGCACCGGTGGCCTGCTCCAGCGAGCGCAGCGCCAGCGCGCGGATGCCGTACTTGCGGTGGATCACCTCGCCCTGTTCGGTCACCCGCAGGCGGCCATCGATGCTGCCGCGTGGCGAGGCATCGACTGCATGCGTGGTCTTGCCGCCGCCGCGGCTGATCGAACCGCCGCGGCCATGGAAGAAGGTCAAACGCAGGCCGGCGTCGGCCGCCACCTCCAGCAGTTCAACCTGTGCGCGTTGCAGGCCCCAGCGCGAGGCGGCAATGCCACCGTCCTTGCTGCTGTCCGAATAACCGAGCATCACCATCTGCACATCTTCACGTGCACGCAGATGCGCGCGATACACCGGATCGGCCAGCAGATCGCGCAGTGTTGCAGTGCCGCGCTTGAGGTCGTCCACGGTTTCAAACAGCGGCGCGATATCCAGCGGCACGCTGCCGGCGTCATCGACCAGTCCACCACGGCGCGCCAGCGCCAGCACCGCCAGCACATCGCCACGGTCGTGCGCCATCGAGATGATGTAGCTGCCGAGCGCGTCGCCACCATGCCGCGCACGCGCATCGGCCAATGCAGCGAACACCGCATCCAAGCGCTGGCTGCCCTCATCATCGCCAACGGGCAAGGGGGCTTCACCACTGGCATGCGGTGCCAGCAGACGTGCGCGCCCCACTGCATCCAACGCATCCCATGCCGCGTCGCCACCCAGCACTGCCGCCAGCGCGCGCGCATGCACGCTCGACTCCTGGCGCACATCCAGCCGCGCCAGATGGAAGCCGAAGGTCTTCACCCGCCACAGCAGACGCTGCACGGCGAAGCCGCCGGCATGTTCGCCACGGTTCGCACGCAGGCTGTCGAGGATCAGCTGCAGGTCATCGATCAGCTCGTCCGGGCCGGCATAGGCGCCGTCGGCATCATCCAGCGTGGCCTGCAGGCGTGCGCGCATGCGGTCGTTGAGCAACCGGTACGGCATGTCGGCATGGCGTGGCCGCGACTGCACCTGCGGCAGCAACTGCTGATAGTGCGCGACACGCGCCTGCAGTGCATCGCTCACCCCCACCCGTTCGGTGGATTGGCTGAGCAGGCTGGCCAGCTGCAGCAGTTCCTTCTGGTACTGGCCCAGCACGGCAACGCGCTGTGCATCCAGCGTGTTGCGGATGGTGTGCGCATCCACATTGGGATTGCCGTCCATGTCGCCGCCCACCCACGTGCCGAAACGCAGCAGGCGTGGCAACGGCAGCTCCTCGCCATAGGTATCGCGCAGCGCCTGCTGCAGCGATTCGTACAGCACCGGGATGACCCGGTACAGCACCTGCACCAGATAGAAGCCGACGTGTTCGCGTTCGTCGTCCACGGTTGGACGCACCGGCGAGGAATCGGTGGTCTGCCACGACGCGGTCAATGCCATGCGGAAACGTGCAGCGTCTGCGGCGGCCTCACCGGGCGTGCGCTGGCCGTCGAGGTTGTCGACCAGGCTGGCCACCATCAGCTGCTCTTTTTCCAGCAGCGCGCGGCGCACGGCCTCGGTCGGGTGCGCGGTGAACACCGGCTCGATATCGATGCGTGGCAGCCACTGTGCCAGTTCGTCCAGGCCAACGCCCTGCGCCTTCAGGTGCTGCAGGGCATCCTGCAGGCCATCGGGTTGCGGTGCGGCGGCAACGGCGCGCTGGTAGTCTCGGCGGCGGCGGATGCGATGCACGCGCTCGGCGATGTTGACCACCTGGAAGTAGGTGCTGAACGCACGCACCATGGTCTCGGCCTGCTGTGGCGCACGCCCGGCAAGGCCATCGGCCAGCTCGGACAGCGGCGCCTGGTTCTCGCGGCGGGCGATCGCACGCGTACGCACGTCCTCGACGTCATCGAGGAAAGCGGCCGACACCTGCTCGACCAGCAGGTCGCCGACCAGTGCACCGAGACGGCGCACATCGTCACGCAGGGGAAGATCGGGGGAAGCAAATTCGATACTGCTGCGGTACTCGTTCATCGGCGACGCACAGGCCTCGGTCAACGGATCCAGACCCCAAGCCTAAACCAGAACGCGTGCCGTGCTGCGATGCAAAAATGGTTTCATCTGGTAGTGCCGGCCGCTGGCCGGCAACCTCGTGGACCTGCGCAACGTGAGGTTGCCGGCCAGCGGCCGGCACTACCGGGTCTGGTCAGCGCGTCTTCTTGGCCTTGCCCTGCTGCACCGGGCCCAGGGTCTGCTCCAGCCAGCGCTCGCTTTCGGCCAGCATCGTCATGATCGATTCGCGTGCGCGGTAGGCATGCGACTCGTTCGGCAGCATCACCAGGCGGGCGGTGCCGCCCAGGCCCTTCACTGCGGCAAACATGCGTTCGCTCTGCATCGGGAACGTGCCCGAATTGTTGTCGTCCACGCCGTGGATGAAGAGGATCGGATCCTTGATCCTGTCGGCGTAGTTGAACGGCGCCATCTTCTGGTACACGTCCTGCGCCTGCCAGTAGTTGCGCTCTTCGGCCTGGAAACCAAACGGGGTCAGCGTGCGGTTGTAGGCGCCACTGCGGGCGATGCCGGCCTTGAACAGGCGGGTGTGCGCGAGCAGGTTGGCGGTCATGAAGGCACCGTAGGAATGGCCACCGATGGCGATGTGCTCGCGGTCGGTCACGCCACGCCGCACCACCTCGTCCACCGCGGCCTGCGCATTGGCCACCAGCTGTTCGATGTAGGTGTCGTTGGGCTCCTTGTCGCCTTCGCCGATGATCGGCATCGACGGGCTGGCCAGCACCACATAACCCTTGGCCAGGAACGCCTGCGGGCCCCAGTAGCTGATCGCGTTGAAGCGGTACGGCGAATCGGTCACCTGGCTGGCGGCCGCCGCGCTCTTGAACTCACCCGGGTAGGCCCACATCAGCAGCGGCCGCGGACCATCGCGCTTGGGGTCGTAGCCCGGCGGCAGCAGCAGGGTCGCGGTCAGGTCCACGCCGTCCTTGCGCTTGTAGCGGATCTGCTCCTTCTGCACACCCTTCAACTGCGGCAGCGGATGGGCGAAATGGGTCAGCGCACGCGGTGCAGCATTGGTGTCGGCCAGCGACTGCACGTAGAAGTTGGTCGGTTCATCCGGGCTTTCGCGGCTGATCAGCAGCGAACTGGCCTGCGCATCCAGCAGCGTTACCGGCGCGGCGTAGGTCGGTGCCTGCGAATGGAACAGGCGGGTCGCCTTGCCGCTGGCCACCTCGAAACGATCGACGAACGGACGGTCGCCCTCCGGCGATGCACCGGCACCGGCCAGGTACAGGCTGCCGCCATCAGCGGTGGTCTGCAGCAGCGAGCGGCCGCGGTCATCGCTGGCCATCAGCGGGCGGCCCGGATCGGCGTAGCGATCCTGCGCGTCGCGATCCCACAGCAGCCTGGCATCGGCGCTGGCGTTGTCCGGTGCGATCAGCCAGGTCTTGCTGCGGCGGGTCTTCCACCACGATTCGTTGAGCAGGGCCAGGTCGCCACGGCCCCAGCTGATGCCAGCGTAACGGCTGCCGAGCTGGGCCAGGGTCACCGGCGGCGTGTCGAACGGTGCGGCCTGCATGAACACCGCATCGCGCACCTTGGCCTCCTTGTTCGGGTCGCCGCCGTCCTGCGCTTCGGCCCACACCAAGGTGGCATCGGCATCGCCGCGCCAGCTGATGTCACGCACGCCGGTCACTTCGGCATCGTTGCCGGTCGGCAGGCCTTCCACCAGCGGGCGCACGGCCACGGTGTGCACCAGCTTGCCGGTGCTGCGGTCGAGCACTTCGATGCGGCGCGGGAAGCTGCTCACCGGCACCACGTAGGAGTACGGGCGCTGCACCGGCTGGCTGAGCACGAAGCGGCCATCGGGCGACACCGCAAAGCCCATGAAGATGCCGGCCGCACCGATGGCACGGCGCTGCCCGTCCAGGCTGACCTCCATCGGCTGGGTGGTGGCGTAGTAATCGAACTGGCGCGCGTCGGCCTCGTTCTTCAGCAGATCCTGATAGGTGCGGATCGACACCACGCCACCCCCCTGACTGGTCTGCTGCACGGCCGGGCCGGTCGGAATGCCATCCGCAGCCGGGGCGGTGCCCAGGTTGGCCGGGCGAGTGAACACCACCAGCCCACGGCTGTCCGGCAACCACTGGTAGCCACTGCCCAGAACGGTGTTCAGGTCGGCAACCAGACGACGGGCGCTGCCGACGGCCACGTCCACCAGCCACAGTTCATTGGCACCGGTAGCGGCATCGACCTGGTTGAAGGCCAGCCACTTCTGGTCCGGCGACCACGTCAGGCTGGCGATCGACAACGAGGCCGGCAACCCGCTGATCTGCCGCTCCTTGCCGTCGGCCACATTCATCAGCCACAGCTTCTGGCCGAAGCTGAAGCGGCTGTCGGAAAAGGTTTTCGGATTGATGCGCAGGCCAGCCAGTTTCAGCTCCGGCTGTGCCACCACCTGGATCGACGGCAGCGACGGCATCTGCATCAGTGCGGCCACGTCGCGGCGCGGCGACAGGAACAGCGACGGCGCCCGCGGCGCGTCGACCACCGCCTGCAGTGCGGCCGAGGGCAGCTCGTAGCCGGCCACGCCCTGCGCTTGGGGCTGTGCCGCCTGCGGTGCCGCAGCCCAGGCCTGCGGGACTACCGCCAGCAGGGCCATCGACAGCACCAGGCCAGTCAAGCGCCGGTTGCGGCGTGCGTGCGTGCTCATCATTGTTCCACCTGTTCGCTGCGTGAAGCCCTCGACCTTAACAGGCCATGCACCTCCGCCCATCTGCCGATGGTTGGGTCATCGCTGTGTCACAGCGGAGGCGCGATATAATGGGCGTCCTCCCCTGCCGAGGGGCGCTGCGACCGGATCCCCTGAGGCCGGCCAGGCTCGGCCAGGTGGCTTTGCAACAACGGCGCCCGGCCAGATGCGAGCATCCGCTCGCCCACAACCGGAGCTACTGCATGAATGCTGTTGCCAAGACCTTCTCCACCGAAGGCGATTACAAGATCCGCGACATCACCCTGGCCGACTGGGGCCGCAAGGAACTGGACATCGCCGAGCACGAGATGCCAGGCCTGATGTCGATCCGTCGCAAGCACGCCGCCACCCTGCCGCTGAAGGGCGTGCGCGTGACCGGCTCGCTGCACATGACCATCCAGACCGCAGTGCTGATCGAGACCTTGAAGGACATCGGCGCCGACGTGCGCTGGGCCTCGTGCAACATCTTCTCGACCCAGGACCACGCCGCTGCGGCGATCGCCGCCACCGGCACCCCCGTGTTCGCCTGGAAGGGCGAGTCGCTGGAAGAGTACTGGGACTGCACCCTGGACGCGCTGACCTTCACCCTGGCCGACGGCACCCTGACCGGCCCGGAACTGGTGGTCGACGACGGCGGTGACGTGACCCTGCTGATCCACAAGGGCTACGAGCTGGAAAACGGCAGCACCTGGGTCGACGAGAAAGCCGCCTCGCACGAAGAACAGGTCATCAAGAACCTGCTCAAGCGTGTGGCCAAGGAGCGTCCGGGTTACTGGGGCCGCGTGGTCAAGGACTGGAAGGGTGTTTCGGAAGAAACCACCACCGGCGTGCACCGCCTGTACCAGCTGGCGCAGGCCGGCACCCTGCTGATCCCGGCGATCAACGTCAACGACTCGGTCACCAAGAGCAAGTTCGACAACCTGTACGGCTGCCGCGAGTCGCTGGCCGATGGCCTCAAGCGCGCGATGGACGTGATGCTGGCCGGCAAGGTCGCCGTGGTCTGCGGCTACGGTGACGTGGGCAAGGGCTGCGCCGCCTCGCTGCGTGCCTACGGCGCGCGCGTGGTGGTCACCGAGATCGACCCGATCTGCGCGCTGCAGGCGGCGATGGAAGGCTTCGAGGTCAACACCATCGAATCGACCCTGGGCCGTGCCGACCTGTACGTCACCACCACCGGCAACAAGGACATCATCCGCATCGAGCACCTGAGCGCGATGAAGGACCAGGCGATCGTCTGCAACATCGGCCACTTCGACAACGAGATCCAGGTCGATGCGCTGGTCGCCTTCCCGGGCGTGAAGCACGTCAACATCAAGCCGCAGGTGGACAAGTACATCTTCCCGAACGGCAACGCGATCTTCCTGCTGGCCGAAGGCCGCCTGGTGAACCTGGGCTGCGCCACCGGCCACCCGAGCTTCGTGATGTCCAACTCGTTCGCCAACCAGACCCTGGCCCAGATCGACCTGTGGGCCAACAAGGGCACCTACGAGAACAAGGTGTACCTGCTGCCGAAGAAGCTGGACGAAGAAGTGGCCCGCCTGCACCTGGAAAAGATCGGCGTGAAGCTGACCACCCTGAGCCAGGAACAGGCCGACTACATCGGCGTGCCGGTGGAAGGTCCGTTCAAGCCGGATCATTACCGCTACTGATGCCGTGCGCGGGGTCGGATCCCTTTCCGCAGGAAAGGGCTCTGACCCCAGCAACGGATGCACACGGACGGGCGCCTTCGGGCGCCCGTTCTGCGTTGCTGCGCTGGCGTTCCACATCCACGCATGGCGTGGATCTACTGCATGTATCGCCCGACCCAGTAGATCCACGCCATGCGTGGATGCTGTTCGCCGGCCACCCGCAGTAGTCTCAGTCAAGGCAACCCGCCCGCTGCGCGCTACGATTCCCCCATGACTCCGGCCATCAACCTGCTCAAGCGCGAGAAGATCACGCATACCGTGCACAGCTACATGCACGATGCCCATGCTGAATCCTACGGCGGCGAGGCCGTCGAAAAGCTGGGCCTGGACCCGGCACAGGTATTCAAGACGCTGCTGGCCAGCACCGAAACGCACGAACTGCTCGTTGCCATCGTGCCGGTGGCCGGCCAGCTTGATCTGAAAGCACTGGCCGAGGCGGCCGGCTGCAAGAAGTGCGAGATGGCCGCCGTCGATGCCGCGCAGCGCGCAACCGGCTATCTGGTCGGCGGCATCAGCCCGCTTGGGCAGAAGAAGCGCCTGCGCAGTTTTCTCGACGCCAGCGCGCAGGCACTGCCCACCCTGCACGTCAGCGCGGGACGGCGTGGCCTGGAAGTGGAGCTGGCACCGGCCGACCTGCTGCACCTGACCGGCGGCCACTACGCCGTGATCGGCAGGCCCCGTTGATGCGCTGGCCCTGGTCCACATCGCCGCCACCGCGGCTGGACGACCCGCAGGCCGATGTGCTGCTGCAGGATCTGCTGTCGCGCGATGCCAGTCGTATCCATGCCGCCAGCAGCCGCCTGGCACGGTTGTTCAGCGCTACGACGCTGGATGCGCTGGCGTCGCAGACCGAGCGGATCGAGCAGGCCTGCGAAGGCGTGAAGCTCGGCGGTGCGCTGGTCAGCAACGATGTGCACCTGCAAGCCGCACTGCGCCGCCTGCGTTATTGGCGTGATCGCAAAGGCTGCCTGTGCGCGCTGTATCCGGATTACCTGTTCTTCGACCCACGCCGGCTCATCGAGCAGGGGCATGTGCGGCTGCTGGAACAGGGCGTGGCCGAGGATGGCTGGGGCGACCGCCATCGGGTGGCCTGCACCTGCTGCGGCCAGCACTGGGATGCCACCGACCGCGAGTACCACTACCCGTGGTGGGAGTGGATCGTTGTGACCGATGATTGAAGCCACGCATGGCGTGGCGCTACTGCGGTATCGCGCAGATCAATACCATGCGCGGGCGCGCATGGTCGCTACTCCACCAGTTCATACCGCATGGGCACGCGTGCGATGCCCAACTCAGGCACCGTACTCTTCGTATCCGTGCGGATGAAATGCCAGCTGCGCAACTCTTCCGCCGCCGCCTCATCCAGCAGCGCATGGCCGCTGGACGTCTCGACAACCACAGCGGCAACCTTCCCCTGCGCAGAACAGGCCGTCTCAGCGCCAGGCGTTGCCGCCAGCACCCCGGCAGCCTGCAGCATGCCTGCCGGCTGCAGCGGAATAATCCTTGTCCCGATACCCATGCCCCGCCCTCCGTGCGTTTGCCTGGCCGATCATAGGGCAGTCGCGCATGGCGTTGCGCTATGGGCCCTTATGCATTCATGGCCGCCAGTTGGCGTTGCTCTCCCAGAACGCCACCGCGCGCTGATACGCCTCGCGATCAAGCGGCACGCCCGAGCCCCCCTCGTCCACGCCCAGCGCATTGCGCATCATGGTGATCGGCGCCATCGGCACTTCTTCCGGCTCGGCGGTATAGATGCAGCCGACGATGCCCCAGTCCGCATCGATGGGTGAACCTTCCTTGGCCAGCTGCTCGGCGCTGTACAGGATCACCACCAGATAATTGGCCCGTGGCGATTCCACGCCCTCGAACCAGCGCACCAGCACCGGCAGTTCCTCACGGTTGCGCGCCTCGTAGCCGCTGCGCAGCAGGTGCCGGTTGGCCTCGGTGACCGGCACGGTCAGGCAGCGCGTGCTGGTCCAGTTTTCATAGACGAACAGCTTGCAGAACGGTGCATAGCCATCGAGCACCTTCAGCGGCGGGTGCGCGTTGAGATGCGCCTGGAACTGCTCGGCGCTGCAGTCCTGGATGGTGTTGGCGCGCGGTACGCGCGGGAACAGACGGGGGCGGGCGAAATCGGTGAGGACGATGGACATGGCGCGGCGTGATCGAAGAATCCGCTGCACAGGGTAACCGCCACCGGCGGTGCAAGGGGAGCAGGCCGAGAGTCACTGGCATCCGAACCGGACTTGCCCCACCCTGCCTTCAACCGACCGCAGGGATTGCAGGCTCATGGATGCAGCACGCGCGTTGTTCTCCTTCCGCCGACCACATCGCGCTCGCCTGCTGAAGGTATTGGCGGTCGTACTACTCGCCCCGCCTCTGCTGTTTGCCGCCGCCCTGTTCTGGCCGTTGACTGCTCCACCGCTGCCAGACACTGGCAGCAGCCGGGTGATCATCAATGCGCGGGTGGTGGACGTACAGAACGGCCTCGCCGGCGAACCCACCACCGTCACTGTGCGCGATGGCATCATCACCGCGATCGGCGATGGCCCTCGCGATGCCACCCTGCACGTATTCGACGCCGGCGGCCGCTGGCTGCTGCCGGGCTTCTGGGACATGCACACCCACGCGCTGCAGCTGTCACCGCAACTGCAGTTCCCGTTGATGCTGGCCAACGGCATCACCGGCACCCGCGACATGATGGACTGCCCGCAGCAGACCGATCCGCTGATCGCCTGCGTCGCCGACAAGCGTCGCTGGAATGCACAGGCCATCGCTGGCACGTTGACCGCGCCGCGCTTCGTGCAGGTGGCCAGCTTCTACTTCGAAGACCCTGCACTGGCACCACAGGACGCCGTCCGTCGCGCGCATGAGTACGCCGAGCGCGGCGTGGATGCACTGAAGGTCTACAACCGACTACGCCCGGATACCTACCAACGACTGGCTGCCGAGGCCCGGCAACTGCATCGTCCACTGGTGGGCCATCTGCCCAAGGCGGTAGCACTGGAAGAAGCACTGCTGGCCGGTCAGCACAGCTTTGAGCACGCGCATCTGTTCGTTCGTCACTGCTCGGATACCGCAGCTGCATGGCGCAGCGGCGCGCTGGATGAAGAAGACCCTACCGCGCTGGCCGAGCGCATGGTGGGCAGCTACGAGGCGGCAACGTGCAACACCGCCTTCACGCTGATGCAGGCCAGGGGCAGTGCATTCGTGCCTACCCATGTCACCCGCGAGGAGGACGCCCGCGCGCGCGATCCGGCCTTCATCGATGACCCGCGACTGGCCTACCTCGATCCGCTTTCACGCTGGGCCTGGCGCGACGACCTGCACGCCACGGCCACCCGCTATCCCGGCCAACGTGGAGAGCGCGCGCTGCAAGCCTATTTCAATCATGGCTTGGCACTGACCAGCGCTGCGCACCGCGCAGGGGTTCCGGTGCTGGTGGGCACCGACACCGGGCTTGGCGGCTTCCGCTATCACGATGAACTGCAACTGCTGCACCGGGCCGGCCTCAGCCAGGCCGACGTGCTGCGCGCAGCCACGCTGCACGCTGCGCAGCACCTCCACCTGCAGGCCCGGCATGGCAGTGTCGAGGTCGGCAAGGCGGCCGATCTTGTACTGCTCGACGGCAATCCTTTGCTGGACATCGGCAACAGCCGGCGCGTGCATGCGGTGCTGCTGGCCGGCAACCTGTACGACCGGCCGCGGCTGGATGCACTGCTGGCCTATGCCCGCTCGCAGGCACGTTCACCTGCAGTCATGGCGCGGCTGCTGTGGGGATTTGTGACCAGTCCGGTCAGCGCCGAACTGTAGCGGTCCGTATTTTTTACATCCATCTCGATGAAGCGATATACTGATCCGCACCCGATGCCGCCGCCCGTGCCATGACCGCCATCAGCTTCGAGTTCTATCCGCCCAAGACCGACGAACAGCGCACCCAGCTGGACCGTGCCGCGGCCAGGCTGAAGGCCTATGCCCCCGAGTACGTGTCCTGTACCTTCGGCGCCGGTGGCTCGACCCTCAGCTACACCTCCGAGACCGTGCGCCATCTCAACCAGCACCATGGCTTCGATGCGGCACCGCATCTGTCCTGCGTCGGCGGCACCCGCCAGGAGATCCGCGAGCTGCTCAAGCTGTACCGTGCCATCGGCTGCCGGCGCCTGGTCGCGCTGCGCGGCGACCTCCCTTCGGGCATGGGCTTCCCGGGCGACATGCGCTACGCCTCCGAACTGATCGCCTTCATCCGCGCCGAGCATGGCGATGCCTTCCGCATCGAAGTGGGCGCGTATCCGGAAACGCACCCGCAGGCACAGGACGCCTTGCTCGACCTGAAGCACTTCAAGGCCAAGATCGACGCTGGTGCCGATGCGGCCATCACCCAGTACTTCTTCAACCCCGATGCCTACTTCCACTTCGTCGAGGAAGTGCAGCGGCTCGGCGTGCAGGTGCCGATCACCCCGGGCATCATGCCGATCTCCAACTTCAGCCAGCTGCGCCGCTTCTCCGAACAGTGCGGTGCGGAAATCCCGCGCTGGATCAGCCGCAAGATGCAGGCCTACGGTGACGACGCCGAATCGGTGCGCGCGTTTGGCGCCGAAGTGGTAGCCAAGCTGTGCCAGCGCCTGGTTGAAGGCGGCGCACCGGGCCTGCACTTCTACACGTTGAACCTGGCCAAGCCGACGGTCTCGGTACTGAAGCTGCTGCGCGGCTGAAAAGTACGCTGCGTGTCGCAATCGGCGCTACGCTGCGTCGATGAAGGTCGTCCTGTCCCTGTTGCTGCTCCTGCTGCTGCCCGGCATCTGCGCCATCGCGCAGGCGCAGCCCACGCGTTTGAACCGCTGCACCGATCCGCAGGGGCAAAGTGTCTATACCGACCGCCCGTGCGACAGCCTGGGTGCGCAGTCCCGGCGCCCACCGCCGGCGCCTTCCGGCAATACCCTGCAACGCGACAGCCTCGGCAGCAGCTGTCCGCGCCGCTTGAGTGAACTGGTGCAGGCCCTGCACACGGCGGTCAGCATCGGTGATGTGAACCGGCTTTCTTCGCTGTACCTGTGGGGCGCGGTATCCGATGCCGGCGCACAGCGGATTCTTGGCCAGCTGGAATCGGTGGTGCGGCGGCCGCTGGTGGACGTGGTGCCGGTGTATCCGCGGCAGGCACCGGATGAGGGCCAGGACATCGCCGCGCAGGATTCGGAAACGGTGCCGGTAGCGACTGCGCGACGACATCCGGTCGGGTTGCGGTTGGAGCAGACCCTGCCGGGCAGCGCCACGCGCGCGGCGACCGTGCTTGGGCTGCGGCGGCAATATGGATGTTTCTGGATTACGTTGTGAATGGGTTGAGCTGAGTGCCATCCACGTATGGCGTGGATCTACTGGTCCGTGCGTGGCGTGGGTCTGCTCATCCACGCGTGGCGTGGATCTACTGCCTGCGGTGAGGGGTCGGTTCCCTTTCCAGCGGAAAGGGCTCCGACCCCGGATTCGAGCGAGGAGGTCAGAGCCCCGCATTGCGGGGATCCGACCCCCTGTATGGCGCTACGCCGGCCACAGTCCGCGGATGGCGGCGATACCCTGCCCGCCATGACGGCGTGCCTCGATCACGTGCTGCGGCGTCATGCCGCCGAGCGCGTAGATCGGCAGCGAGACCTGCGCGCGCATCGCAGCGAAGGCTTCCCACCCCAACGGCACGGTATCGGGATGGCTGGCAGTGGCCCGCACCGGCCCCAGCACGGCGAAGTCGCAGCCGAGCCGCTGTGCCGCCAACAGCTGTTCAAGGTCGTGGCAGGAGGCCGCCACCATCTGCCCGGCCGGCAGCGGCCGTTCCTGCAGTGACTGCAACTGCTCGCTGCCCAGGTGCACGCCGACGCCAAGGGACCGGGCCAGTTCAATATCGCGGTTGAGCAGCCACTGCACGCCGCGCCGATGCGCGCGTACGGCCTGCTCGATCATGCCCTGCCGCTGCGGATGCTCGGCGGGCAGGCGCAGCTGGATGCGTTGCTGCCCCGAAGCCACCGCCTGCTGCAGCTGGCCGTGCCAACGCTGCAGGGCACCCTCATCGGTATCCGGCGCTGGTGTGATCAGGTAGCAGTCCGGCTGGCGCAGCACGGCCACCACCGGCAGGTCGGCCGGCGGCATGGAATAGCGGGCCAGCTTGTCCGGCGCCACCCAGGTGATGGCCTGGCCCTCACGTCCACGCGGGGTGCCCTTCCAGCTGCGTACGTGACGCACCTCCAGGGTCAGGTCCTTGTCCGGGTAGCGCTGCGGCACGTCCATGATCCACTCGCCCACCTCGGCCTCGATGCCCAGCTCCTCGTGCAGTTCGCGCGCCAGCGCCTGCTCGGAGGTCTCACCGGGCTCGCGCTTGCCGCCCGGGAATTCCCAGAGGCCGGCCATGTCGCGGCTTTCGGTACGGCGGTTGAGCAGGATACGGCCGCGGGCGTCAGTGATGACGGCGGCTACGACGTGGATCGATCGTTTCGGGGAAGGCATGGGGGGAGCATGCCGAAAACCGGGGCACCGGCGCAATCGCCGGGTGCTTCAAGGCCCAGAACAGGAAAGCCCCGCTTTCGCGGGGCTCTCCGGGGGTCAGCTCAGCTGGCCGTGGCAGTGCTTGTACTTCTTGCCGCTGCCGCACGGGCACGGATCGTTGCGACCGATCTTCGGCTCGTCACGCTGCACCTGACCGACGCCCTGCATCTCGTCCACTTCCTCGACCGCGCTGTAGCTGCCGGTGTCCTGGTGCTGGAACTGCGACTGCTTCAGGCGGGCTTCCACCTGCTGCCGCTCGGCCGCTTCCAGTGCCTGCACTTCCTCGTCGCTGCGGATGCGCACGCGGGCCAGCAGGGTCACCACTTCGCGCTTGACGTTCTCCAGCATGTCCGAGAACAGCTCAAAGGCTTCCTTCTTGTATTCCTGCTTCGGCTGCTTCTGCGCATAACCGCGCAGGTAGATGCCCTGGCGCAGGTAATCCATGCGGGCCAGGTGCTCCTTCCAGCTCTGGTCGAGCACGGTCAGCATCACGTGCTTCTCCAGCGCGCGCATGGTCTCTTCGCCCACACCCGCTTCCTTCTCGGCGAAGTGCTGGTTGATGCGTTCCTGCACCTTGGCGGTGATGCCTTCGGCGTCCAGTTCCTCGTGCGACTTGACCAGATCGGTCAGCGACATGTCCACACCGAAGTCCGACTGCAGGGTGCCTTCCAGGCCACGCAGGTCCCACTGTTCGTCCACCGAGTTCGGCGGCACGAAGCGGGCGACGATGTCGAAGATCACGTCGTCGCGGATGCCATCGACGTTGTCCTTCACCGACTCGGCGTCAAGCAGTTCGTCGCGCTGGGCGTAGATCACCTTGCGCTGGTCGTTGTTGACGTCGTCGAAATCCAGCAGGTTCTTGCGGATGTCGAAGTTGTGGGCCTCGACCTTGCGCTGCGCCTTTTCAATCTGGCGGCTGACCAGGCGGTCCTCGATGACGTCGTCTTCCTTCATGCCCATCATGCGCATGGCCTTCTGCACCCAGTCGGAGGCGAAGATGCGCATCAGGTTGTCTTCCAGCGACAGGTAGAAACGGGACGAACCCGGGTCACCCTGGCGGCCCGAACGGCCACGCAGCTGGTTGTCGATACGACGCGATTCGTGGCGCTCGGTGCCGACGATGTGCAGGCCGCCCGCAGCCTTGACTGCGTCATGGCGCTTCTGCCATTCGGCCTTGATCGCCGCCTTCTGCTCGTCGGTCGCGCCTTCGCCCAGCTCGTGGATTTCCGCTTCCAGCGAACCGCCCAGCACGATGTCGGTACCACGACCGGCCATGTTGGTGGCGATGGTCACGGCGGCCGGACGACCGGCGTTGGCGACGATGGTCGCTTCGCGGTCGTGCTGCTTGGCGTTGAGTACTTCGTGCGTCACTCCCGCCTTGCGCAGGTGCTCGGACAGCATTTCCGAGGTTTCAATCGAGGTGGTACCCACCAGCACCGGCTGGCCGCGCTTGGCGCACTCTTCGATGTCGGCCAGCACCGCGTTGAACTTGCCCTTGCGGTTGAGGAACACCTGGTCCGGGCTGTCCTTGCGGATGGTCGGACGGTTGGTCGGGATCACCACCACTTCCAGACCGTAGATGCTCTGGAACTCGAACGCTTCGGTATCGGCCGTACCGGTCATGCCGGACAGCTTCTTGTACATGCGGAACAGGTTCTGGAAGGTGATGCTGGCCAGCGTCTGGTTCTCGCGCTGGACCGGCACGCCTTCCTTCGCTTCGACCGCCTGGTGCAGGCCATCGGACCAGCGGCGGCCGGCCAGGGTACGGCCGGTGAATTCGTCGACGATGACCACTTCGCCATCGCGCACGATGTAGTCCACATCACGCTGGTAGATGGCGTGCGCGCGCAGGGCGGCGTTGAGGTGGTGGACCACGGTCAGGTTCTGCGCCGCGTACAGGCCTTCGGTCTCGGCATCGAGGATGCCCGCTTCCACCAGCAGCTGTTCGGCGTGCTCCATGCCCGCTTCGGACAGGTGCACCTGCTTGCCCTTCTCATCGACCCAGAAGTCGCCCTCACCGTCCTCCGCTTCCTGCTTGACCAGGTTCGGCACGATGCGGTTGACGCGGATGTACAGCTCCGGGGAATCATCGGCCGGGCCGGAGATGATCAGCGGGGTACGCGCTTCGTCGATCAGGATGGAGTCGACTTCGTCGACGATGGCGTAGTGCAGGCCGCGCTGGTAGCGGTCGGCCTTGGACAGCGCCATGTTGTCGCGCAGGTAGTCGAAACCGAATTCGTTGTTGGTGCCGTAGGTGATGTCCGAACCATAGGCTTCACGCTTGTCGCTGTGCGGCATGCCCGGGTAGACCACGCCCACGCTCAGGCCCAGCCAGTTGTACAGCTTGCCCATCTGCGCGGCATCGCGGCGGGCCAGGTAGTCGTTCACGGTGACCACGTGCACGCCCTTGCCTTCCAGCGCGTTGAGGTACACCGGCAGGGTTGCCACCAGGGTCTTGCCTTCACCGGTGCGCATTTCTGCGATCTTGCCCAGGTGAAGCACCATGCCGCCGATCAGCTGCACGTCGTAGTGGCGCATGCCCAGCACGCGGCGACCGGCCTCGCGGCAGACCGCGAACGCTTCCGGCAGCACCTTGTCCAGGGCTTCACCAGCGGCGATGCGCTGCTTGAACTCCGGCGTCTTGGCCTGCAGCTGCTCGTCGGAAAGCTTCTCGATCTCCGGCTCCAGCGCATTGATCTTGGCGACGATGCGGTTGAGCTGGCGCAGCTGTCGTTCATTACGACTGCCAAATACGCGGGTAAGCAGGCTGTTGATCATTGAGGGAACCGGGTTGGATGGAAATGCCGCACGGCTCCGGGAAGGATCCGTCCGCCGCAAACGAATCAGGGCGCCTGGCGCCCTGTCGATGGCAACACCCATTGTAGCTTGGGATGGGCGGCAGGGGTTTCAACCCTGCATCAAGCGCCATCGGGTCGCAATCGTCGCGGAATCATCCGGATCGGGTCAGAGCCCTTCCGCGGCGCGGAAGGGATCCGACCCGTGGATCAACCGCGGGTGATGCGCCCGACCGGGGTATTTCCGCCATCGCCGAGGAACTTGCGCGGGTTGACCACGTTGCCGTTCTCCCACACCTCGAAGTGCACGTGGGCGCCGGTCGAACGACCGGTGGAACCGGCCTTGGCCACTTCCTGGCCGGCACGGACGAGGTCGCCGACCTTCACCACCAGACGCGAATTGTGCGCGTAGCGGGTGACGTAGCCATTGCCGTGGTCGACATCGACCACGTTGCCGTAGCCGCCCTTGACCCCGGAGAAGCTGACCACGCCGTCGGCCACCGACATCACCGGGTCACCAACGCGGGCGTGGAAGTCCATGCCCTTGTGGGTGGCAGCACCGCGACCGAACGGGTCGGCACGGGTACCGAAGCCGGAAGTGACATAGCTGTTGCGGATCGGCATGCGCGAGGGCACGGCGTTCTGCTGCAGCTGGTGGTCGAACATCAGCGATTCCATCACCGACAACTGGCGGCCTGAAGCAGCGAAGCGCTGCTCCAGCATCTGTAAGTCGGCGTTGACGTCCTTCACCGGGATGTCGGCAGTCGGGCCGCCGGCATCGCCGTCACCGAGGCCGGGGGTCTCGTTGAAGTCGAATTCGCCGTCTTCCAGCTTGCCCATCTGGGTCAGTCGCTCGCCCAGGGCGTTCAGGCGGGTGGCCTGTGCCTGCAGCTCGCCGAGGCGGGCGGCCAGCGCGTTGACCTGGGTCTGCGCATCGCGCTGGACCTTGGCCAGCTCGGCCTCCTGGCGGTCGACCTTGGCCTGCAGGCGCGAATCATTGAGCGCACTGGCGCCAATGCCGCCGGCAAGGCCGATAATGCAACCTGCGCCGAGCACGCTGCCCAGCAGGGCTCGGGGGCGGTCCTCGAAGTAGAACCGCAAACGCGTGAGCGCCGATTTGGCCTGTCCTTCACGCGTTTTGATTACGATCTTTTTGAATGCCATCAGTGAGTTTTCATGTCTGAGCCGAAATCCAGCGTTCGTCCCGCATCCAGACCGAAACCGGCCCTGGATGTAGTGATGGCGGACAAAAGCGGGAACCCGCTGCGGCGTGCCCTATGGCTCGACGCGCTGGACCGTCAGTTGCGCCCCCAGTTGCCGCCACCTCTGCGCAGCCGTTGCCGGCTGGCCAATGTGGACGGGGAACACCTCGTTTTTCTCGTCGAGTCCCCGGTCTGGCATGCCAAGTTGCGGCTTGCCGAAGCCCAGTTGCTCGACGCGGCCCGGTCCATCGGGCTGAAGGCCACCAAGGTGACCGTCAAGACTGCGTCTCCCACTCCCACGCGCTCCCCAGCGCTCGACAACCGGAATGGACCCCACGCAGTTTCAGCCGCCACGCACAAAGGGCTACGCGACGCCTTGGCAGCTCTGCAGGACCTTCCTTCGAAACCGAAGCGGGAAACCTGAAAGCAGCGGAGCGTCCTGCTCCACTCCCCGTCGCGCGTGTCACCGCAGCGTGAAACATTTCGGGGGCCGGGTCGCATCCTAGCTGGCCCCGGTGGGGCAGTCGTTAGATTGTTGTTAAAACAACGTTAAATTCAGGCTTCCGATCCGACAGGTTCACAAAACCGTGACCTCGGCCCGGTCGTCGCGTCACCGGCTGCGCCAGTGCCTCGACTAAGGTCGGAAACGCAAACGCCGCCCTGGAAGGCGGCGTTTTTTCATTCAAATTCAACAATTTGCGCAATCAGGCATAGGCCGGCGTGGCATACACCACCGGGTCCGGCACCGCCGGCGAGTCGTAGGTGACCCATTCCCAGGCGGTGGCATCGGCCATCAGCGCCCGCACCAGCTTGTTGTTGAGCGCGTGGCCGGACTTGAAGCCCTCGTAGGCGCCCAGCACCTGGCCACCGGCCAGATAGAGGTCGCCGATCGCATCGAGGATCTTGTGGCGCACGAATTCGTCGGCGTAGCGCAGGCCGTCTTCGTTGAGCACGCGGAACTCATCGAGCACGATGGCGTTGTCCATCGAACCGCCCAGGCCGAGGTTGCGCTCGCGCATGTATTCCAGGTCGCGCATGAAGCCGAAGGTGCGCGCGCGGGAAATTTCCTTGGTGTAGGCCATCGTCGAGAACTCGATTTCCTGGCGCGACTGTTTGGCCGGGATCATCGGGTGGTCGAACTGGATGGTGAAGCCCAGCTTGTACCCCTCATACGGGGTGAAGCGGGCCACCTTGTCGCCCTCGGTCACTTCCACGGTCTTCAGCACGCGGATGAAGCGCTTGGGCGCATCCTGTTCCACGATGCCTGCCGACTGCAGCAGGAACACGAACGGGCCGGACGAACCGTCCATGATCGGCAGCTCGGCCGAGGACAGTTCGACGATGATGTTGTCCACACCCAGGCCGGCCAGGGCCGACATCAGGTGTTCGACGGTCTGGATCTTGGCGTCGTTGCAGGTCAGGCCAGTGCACAGGGTCACTTCGGTGACCAGTTCGGCCTTCGCAGGCACTTCCACTACCGGGTCCAGATCCACGCGCCGGAACACGATGCCATGGTTGACCGGCGCCGGACGCAGGGTCATGTAGACCTTGTCGCCGCTGTGCAGGCCTACGCCGGTGGCGCGGATCGTGTTCTTGAGGGTGCGTTGCTGGATCATGGGGGACGACCGGAAGTGACACAGTAGATTAACACGCAGGGTCCCCTACCCCGGCTGAAACGCCGGTAAAAGCCGCCGGCAGGACACACCGGCGCGCCGGTAGGACGCGCGTGAAGCAGGGCGGCCGGGCCCATCCTGGCCCGGCGCCCGCGTTTTCAGGACATGGTGGCGCAACCCGGGGGGGACAAGCCCCGGGCAGCGTCGATCAGTCCGCCTGGCGGCGCAGGAACGCCGGGATGTCCAGGTAATCGTTCGGCAGTTCCGCCGCGGCCGGGGCCGAGGAGGCCGGAGCCGACGGGCTGGAAGCCGCCACGCTGTCGCTGCTGGCCCGACGCAGGCCCAGGCCCATGCCGCCGACGGCCTTGGACACTGCATCGCCGCCGTTGTCGAACTCGCCGAACTCCGGCTGGCCGGTGGTGGCGTTGCGGACCAGCTTGATCGGTGCACGCTCGCCCGGACGCTGGGTCTTGCTGGCCGAGACGCGGTTCAGGCCCGTGGCGACCACGGTCACGCGCACTTCGTCCTGCATGTCCGGATCGAGCACGGTACCCACCACCACGGTCGCGTCTTCCGAAGCGAAGCCGTCGATGGTGCGGCCGATCTCGTCGAACTCGGCCATGGTGAAGTCGGCGCCGGCGGTGATGTTGACCAGGATGCCGTTGGCACCGGCCAGGTTCACATCGTCCAGCAGCGGGTTCTGGATGGCCGACTCGGCCGCGGCCTGCGCGCGGTCATCGCCGCGGGCGGTACCGGTACCCATCATCGCCAGGCCCATTTCGGACATGACGGTGCGCACGTCGGCGAAGTCGACGTTGATCAGGCCCGGACGCACGATCAGGTCGGCGATGCCCTGCACGGCGCCCTGCAGCACGTCGTTGGCGGCACGGAAGGCCTGGATCATGGTCGCGTTGCGACCCAGCACGGTGATCAGCTTCTCGTTGGGGATGGTGATCAGCGAGTCGCAGTGCTGGCTCAGTTCTTCGATGCCCTTCAGCGCGACCTGCATGCGGCGACGGCCTTCGAACGGGAACGGCTTGGTGACCACAGCCACGGTCAGGATGCCCATTTCCTTGGCCAGCTGTGCCACCACCGGCGCAGCGCCGGTACCGGTGCCACCACCCATGCCAGCGGTGATGAACACCATGTCCGCGCCCTGCAGCGCGTCCATGATGCGCTCGCGGTCTTCCAGCGCAGCCTGGCGGCCGACTTCCGGATTCGCGCCTGCGCCCAGGCCCTTGGTGACATTGGTACCCAACTGCAGCTGCAGCTTGGCACCACAATTCTTGATGGCCTGCGAGTCGGTGTTGGCGGTGATGAATTCCACGCCATCCACCGCCGAGTTGACCATGTGCGCCACGGCATTGCCGCCGCCGCCGCCCACGCCAACCACCTTGATCACCGCATTGGGTGCCATCTTTTCGATCAGTTCAAAATGCGCCATGTCCGTGTCCTCGTTGTATCCGCTTTCGATTGCATGGGCGTTCAGGCGTCCTGCCTTCGTGCTGCATGCCGTCGTTGCGGCTGTGTGGGTTATGTGTTGCCGGTGTTGCGTCGTGTTGCCGGTGTTGCAACCGGGCGAGCCCGGGTGGTGCAGGTTCCGCGTCAGAATTCGCCGCGGAACCAGGTCTTGAGTTTCTTGAACATGCTTCCAGCGCGACCGGTCGGCAGCGACGGCCGGCGCGGATGCTCGATCTGGCTGCCCATCAGCAGCAGGCCCACGCCGGTGGCGTGCACCGGGTTGCCAACCACTTCGCCCAGCCCGGTAACGTGCTGCGGGATGCCCACGCGTACCGGCATCTGCAGCATTTCCTCGGCCAGTTCGACCACGCCTTCCATCTTCGAGGCACCACCGGTCAGCACCATGCCGGCGCGCACCAGTTCCTCGAAGCCGGAGCGGCGCAGTTCGGCCTGCACCATTTCGAAGATTTCTTCGTAGCGGCCCTGCACTGCCTGCGCCAGCGCGTGGCGCGGCATGCGGCGCGGCGGACGATCACCGACCGACGGCACCTGGATGCTCTCCTCGGCGGTGGCCAGCTGGGCCAGGGCACACGCGTAGCGCACCTTGATCTGCTCGGCTTCCGGGGTGGGCGTACGCAGCATGTGCGCGATGTCGTTGGTCACGTGGTCGCCGGCGATCGGCAGCGAGGCGGTATGGCAGATCGCGCCCTGCACGAACACCGCGATGTCGGTGGTGCCGGCGCCCATGTCGACCAGCACCACGCCCAGCTCGCGCTCGTCGGCGGTCAGCACCGCCACGCTGGAGGCCAGCGAGGACAGCACCAGGTCGTCCACCTGCAGGCCGCAGCGCTGCACGCACTTGCTGATGTTGGCGGCGGCCGACTGCGCGCACACCACCAGGTGCGCATGCACCTCCAGGCGCACGCCGGTCATGCCGACGGGGTTGCGGATGCCTTCCTGCGAATCGTCCAGCACGTACTCGCGCGGGATCGCATGCAGGATCTTCTGGTCGGCCGGAATCGCCACCGCCTTGGCCGCGTCCAGCACGCGATCCAGGTCGCCCCAGGTCACTTCGCCGTCGCGGATCGGCACGATGCCGGGCGAATTCTTGCACTGCACGTGGTTGCCGGAGATGGAGGCGTACACCGAGCGGATCTCGCAGCCGGCCATCAGCTCGGCTTCTTCAACCGCGCGCTGGATCGACTGCACGGTCGATTCGATATCCACCACCACGCCGCGCTTGAGGCCGCGCGACTCATGGGAGCCGATGCCGATCACTTCGATCGGGTTGCCCGGCGAATACTCGCCCACCAGCGCCACCACCTTGGAGGTGCCGATATCCAAGCCGACGATCAGCGATTTGTCACCCTTGCGATTCATGTTCTTTCCTGCGTCCTTCTTGCCGGGGTGCCCGGTGCATTGGCGGGGGCGGCCGGAGTGCCCCAGCTCAGCGTGAAACCATTGGTATATCGGAGGTCGGCGCGCTCGATCGGCGCGGCCTGGTTGGCCAGCTGCGGCAGCACGCGCACGAAGCGCTGCAGGCGCGAACGCGCGTCATCGCGGCCGACCACCACTTCAGTGCCGTTGCTCAGCAGCAGCGACCAGCTGCCGCGCGCGTCCATGGTCAGCCGGCGCACGTCGACGCCAGCCGGCGCGAACAGCGCGCGCGAATCGTTGTACAGCTTGACCACTTCTTCGGTCTGGCTGTCCGGGCCATCCAGCTCGGGCAGCTGCAGGTCGGCCAGCTTCTTCGGCGTGGGGAACAGCTTGCCCTGCTCGGACAGCAGGCGGCCTTCGCCCCAGCGCGCGAACGGCTTGTGCTCGACCAGCGTCACTTCCAGCACGTCCGGCCACTGCTTGCGCACCTGCGCGCTTTCCACCCACGGCAGTTTTTCCAATGCGTCCTGCGCGTCCTGCAGCTTCACCGCGAAGAAGCCGGCATGCGCATACGGCAGCAGCACCTGCTGCAGCTGTTCCGGCGGCACCCGCTTGAACTCACCGTGCACGCGCAGCTTCGCCAGTGGCCAGCGCTCGGCGCCGACCCAGCCATTGACCACGGCCACTACCGGCAGTGCAACCATCGACAGTGCCAACAGCCAGACGAAGATGCGCAGCACCGCGTTCATGCGTGCGATGCCTCCAGGGTCTGTTCCAGCACGCGCCACACCAGCTCCTCGAAGCTGATGCCGGCCTGCCCGGCCGCCTTGGGCACCAGCGAGTGGCTGGTCATGCCCGGCGCGGTGTTCACTTCCAGCAGGAAGAAGCGGCCGCTGGCGCGGTCACGCATCACATCCACGCGACCCCAGCCACGGCAACCGGCCGCGCGGAAGGCCGCCAGCGCGATGCGGCGGATCTCTGCTTCGTCATCACCATCCAGGCCCGGGCACAGGTACTGGGTGTCTTCGGCGATGTACTTGGCGTTGTAGTCGTACCACTGGCCCTTGGGCACGATGCGGATCGACGGCAGCGCGACATCGCCGAGGATGGCCACGGTCAGCTCGTCACCCACCACCATCTGCTCCATCAGCAGCTGGCCGTCGTAACGCGCGGCCAGGGCCACGGCTTCGTCCAGGCCGGCCTCGTCGGTGACCCGGCTGATGCCCACGCTGGAGCCTTCGTTGGCCGGCTTGACCACCACCGGCAGGCCGAGCTCGGCCGCCAGCGCGTGGACATTCTTTTCGGCCGCTCCCGGCATCCTGCCTCCCGCGGCACTCGTACCTCCGTGTACTTCGCGGTACTGCGGGGTCGGCAGGCCCAGCGACAGCCACACCTGCTTGGTGCGGATCTTGTCCATGCTCAACGCCGAGCCCAGCACGTTGGAGCCGGTGTAGGGCACGCCGAACGCGTCCATCAGGCCCTGCACGATGCCATCCTCACCACCACCGTTGTGGCCGTGCAGGATGTTGAACACGCGATCGATACCGCCGGCCGCCAACGCCTTGGCCAGCGCCGGAATGCCATCGATGGCGACCGCATCGACACCGCGCGACTGCAGTGCTTCGAGTACGTTGCGGCCCGAATCCAGCGACACTTCACGTTCGCTGGAGCTGCCACCGAGCAGCACGGCGACGCGGCCGAACACGGCCGGGTCGGTGCTGCGCAGCGGCGGGAAGGTCAGCGTGCTCACGCCTCGCCCTCCGCCTTGAAGCCTTCCACTGCAATATGACTGGCGACGGCGCCGATGTCGCCGGCACCCATCATCAGCAGCAGATCACCGTCCTGCAGCACGTCGGGCAGCACGGTGGCGAGTTCGGACGCCTTGCCGACCACCACCGGCTCGCTGCGGCCACGCGCACGGATGGCGCGGGCCAGCGCATGCGAATCGGCGCCGGCGATCGGCTCTTCGCCGGCCGGGTAGACCTCGCTCAGCACCAGCGCATCGACGCTCGACAGCACGGCGGCGAACTTGTCGAACTGATCGCGGGTACGGCTGTAACGGTGCGGCTGGAAGGCCACCACCAGGCGCTTGTCGGCCCAGCCACCACGGGCAGCGGCGAACACGGCTTCCAGCTCGCTCGGATGGTGACCGTAGTCGTCGATGATGCGGATCTTGGCACCGCTGGCGGTGGTCACTTCGCCCAGATCGTTGAAGCGGCGACCGACGCCAGCGAAGCTGGCCAGCGCACGCGCGATCGTGTCCGGAGACACACCCAGCTGCCAGCCCACCGCCGCAGCGGCCAGCGCATTGAGCACGTTGTGCTTGCCCGGCAGTGCCAGCACCACTTCCTGGCTGGTGCCCTGCGGCAGGCGCAGGGTGAAGCGCATGCGCGAACCTTCCTGCACCACGTTCTCGGCGCGCACGTCGGCCTGCGGGCTCATGCCGTAGCTCATCACGTGGCGCGGGGTCTTGGCGGCCAGTGCGGCCACTTCCGGATCGTCGATGCACAGCACTGCCAGGCCGTAGAACGGCAGGCGCTGCAGGAACTCGGCGAACGCCGCCTGCACGCGGGCGAAATCGTTGCCGTAATTCTCCAGATGATCGGCATCGATGTTGGTGATGATCGACATCAACGGATTCAGGCGCAGGAAACTGCCATCGCTCTCGTCGGCCTCGGCCACCAGCCACTGGCCTCCGCCGAGCTTGGCGTTGGCGCCGGCCGCCAGCAGCTGGCCACCGATCACGAAGGTCGGGTCCAGCCCGCCTTCGCTCAGCACCGCAGCGGTCAGGCTGGTGGTGGTGGTCTTGCCATGGGTACCGGCCACGGCGATGCCGCGGCGGAAACGCATCAGTTCGGCCAGCATCGCCGCGCGCGGCATGATCGGAATGCGCTGGCTGCGTGCTTCCATCAGCTCCGGGTTGTCTTCGCGGATCGCGCTGGAGACCACCACGCAGTCGGTGCCCAGCACGTTGGCAGCGGAATGGCCGCGCATGATGCGCGCGCCCAGGCCGGCCAGGCGCCGGGTGGCAGCGTTGTCGGCGTTGTCCGAGCCGGACACTTCATAGCCCAGCGTCAGCATCACTTCGGCGATGCCGCTCATGCCGGTGCCACCGATGCCGACGAAATGCACGCGCGGGAACGCGCGCACCAGATCGTTGGTGTCATGCAGGCGGCGGATCATGCGCGGCCTCGCGCAGGGCAGGCGCTGGAGCGTGCCTTCTTCATACAGCTTCCTCGAGAATGATATCGGCGATGCGCTCGGCGGCATCGACCTTGGCCAGGGCACGCGCGGCTTGCGCCATCTGCATGCGGCGGGCGGGATTTTCGGACAGATCACGCAGCAGCGCGGCAATGCCGTCTGCCAGCGTTTCGTCCTGCTTCAGCAATACGGCCGCGTCGCGCTCGACCAGGTACTCCGCATTGCGGGTCTGGTGATCGTCGACAGCAGCGGGGAATGGCACCAGCACGCTGCCGATGCCAACCGCACAGAGTTCGGCCAGCGTGGAGGCGCCGGAACGGCACACCACCAGGTCGGCCCAGGCAAAAGCTTCAGCCATGTCGGCGATGAAGGGCGTCACTTCGCCCTGCACGCCAGCCTTGGCATAGGCCTCGACCGCCTCGGCATGCAGCTTCTCGCCACTCTGGTGACGCACCACCACCGGCACCTGCGCACCGAGCGCGGCCAGTGCCTGCGGCACGCCACTGTTGAGGGCGCGTGCGCCTTGGCTGCCGCCCAGTACCAACAGGCGCAGCGGACCGCTGCGATCAGCCAGCCGCTGTTCCGGCGGCGCGACGGCGGCGATTTCGGCGCGCACCGGGTTGCCCACGAATTCCTCGCGTGCAGCGAAGGTGCCCGGGAAACCAGTCAGCAGGCGGCGCGCGTAGCGCGACAGGATGCGGTTGGTCAGGCCCGGCGCGCGGTTCTGTTCGTGCACGATCAACGGCAGGCCGTGCAGACGCGCGGCCATGCCACCGGGACCGGACGCGAAGCCACCAAAGGCGACCACCGCACGCGGCTGGCGATCACGGATGATCAGGCCGGCTGCGCGCAGCGCGCGCATCAGCCGCCACGGTGCGGCCAGCAGCGCCAACTTGCCCTTGCCGCGCAGACCGGTGATGGCCAGCGTATCGATGTGGATGTCGTGCTGCGGAACCAGGCGGGTTTCCATGGCGCCATCGGCACCCATCCAGGTGACCGGCACGCCGCGCGCGCGCAGCACGCGGGCCACGGCCAGGCCCGGGAAGATGTGCCCGCCGGTACCACCGGCCAGGATCATCACCGGCCGGGCATTGTTCTGGACCGCGCTCATCCGAGCCTCCCGAAGGTAGGTTCGACACGCGACTGCAAGCGGCTGGTGCCGCGCACGGCGGCTGGCTCGGCCGCAGCCGGTTCGGCGGCCATCGGCACGCTCTTTGCCACCGGTGCGGCTGGCGCATCGGCCGGAGCCGGGCCAGCCACATCGTCGGCAGCGCCCATGCGCACGGCCTGGCGGCGTTCGGCACGCTTCAGCTCATACGACACGCGCAGCAGCAGGCCCATCGCCACGCAGGTCATCAGCACCGACGAACCGCCCGACGAAATCAGCGGCAGGGTCAGGCCCTTGGTCGGCAGGATGCCCAGGTTCACGCCGATCGAGACGAAGGTCTGCATGCTGATCCACAGGCCGATGCCGAAGGCGATGTAGCCGGAGAAGTGGCGCTTCATTTCCACGCAGCGCATGCCCAGCCAGAACGTGCGGCCGACCAGCAGCGCATACAGGGCCACGATCGTGCAGGTGCCGAGGAAACCGAATTCCTCGGCGGTGACCGAGAAGATGAAGTCGGTATGCGCCTCGGGCAGGTAGTACAGCTTCTGCACCGAGTTGCCCAGGCCGACGCCGGTCCACTCGCCACGGCCCACCGCCATCAGCGCGTTGGACAGCTGGTAGCCGTCGCCCTGCTGGTCAGCCCACGGGTCGAGGAAGGAGGTGATGCGGCGCATGCGGTACGGCTCGATGATCGCCAGCGCGCTCATGCCCACCAGGCCGAACACCACCGGCATCGACATGCGCGGCATGTTCACCCCGCCCAGCACCAGCATGCCGGCGGTGATCGCCAGCAACAGGGTGGACGAACCGAAGTCGGGCTGCAGCAGCAGCAGTACCACCAGCGCACCGGCCACGCCCAGCGGCTTGAGCATCGCCGGCCAGGTGGCATTGACCTCGTCGCGGAAGCGCACCAGGTAGCTGGACAGCCAGACGATGTAGAGCACCTTCACCGCTTCGACCGTCTGGAACTTGGAGATGCCCAGGTTGATCCAGCGGCGGGCACCGTTGACGCTGCTGCCCAGGCCGGGAACGAACACCACCACCAGCAGCGCGAAGCAGCCCAGCAGCAGCATCTGGTTGTACTGCTCGATGGTCTTCAGCTCGGTACGCGCGGCCATGATGGCGAGCGCGATGCCGACCGCCAGGAAGATCAGGTGGCGGTTGAGGTAGTAGAACGGGCTGCTCATCAACGCGATCGAACTGGACGCGACCATCACCACGCCCAGCCCGGTGAGCGCGATCATCGCGCCGAGCAGCCACTTGTCGTAGCTGCCACCGATGGCCTCAAGGCGTGTTGCCTGGTGCGACAGGTCGTTCATCAGCGTACCTTCAACGTGGCCAGGCCGATCAGCACCAGCACGACGGAGATGATCCAGAAGCGCACGATCACGCGCGGCTCCGGCCAGCCCTTCAGCTCGAAGTGGTGATGGATCGGCGCCATGCGGAACACGCGCTTGCCGGTCAGCTTGAACGAGGCGACCTGGATCATCACCGACAGCGTTTCGATGACGAACACGCCGCCCATGATCACCAGCACCAGTTCCTGGCGGGTGATCACCGCAATGGTGCCCAGCACCGCACCCAGCGACAGTGCGCCGATATCGCCCATGAACACCATGGCCGGATAGGTGTTGAACCAGAGGAAGCCCAGGCCGGCACCGGCAATGGCCGCGCAGATGATGACCAGCTCACCGGCGCCCGGAATCTGCGGGATCTGCAGGTAGTTGGCGAACACCACGTTGCCCGAGGCATAGGCGAACACGCCCAGCGCGCAGGCCACCAGTACGGTGGGCATGATCGCCAGCCCATCCAGGCCGTCGGTCAGGTTGACCGCGTTGGAGAAGCCGACGATCCAGAAATAGGCAATGGCCACGAAACCGATGCCGGCCAGCGGCAGCGCCACCGACTTGAACATGGGGATATAGAAGGTCAGCGCCGCCGGCACGTCAGCGGTCTGGAACAGGAAGATGCCCGCAGCCAGGCCGAAGATCGACTGCAGCAGGTACTTCCAGCGCGACTTCAGGCCATTCGGGTCGCGACGGACGATCTTGATCCAGTCGTCGTACCAGCCGATGGCGCCGAAGCACAGCATCACCGCCAGCACCAGCCACACGTAGCGGTTACGCAGGTCAGCCCACATCAGCACCGACAGGGTGACAGTGAGCAGGATCAGCGAGCCGCCCATGGTCGGCGTACCGGCCTTGGAGAAATGGGTCTGCGGGCCGTCCTTGCGGATCGGCTGGCCACCCTTGAACTGGGCGAGCTTGCGGATCATCGCCGGGCCGAGCCACAGCGACAGGAACAGCGCCGTCAACGCGGCAAGGATGGCGCGGAACGTCTGGTAGTTGAACAGCCCGAACAGGCTCTCCAACTGCTGCAACCATCGAGCCAGTTCATACAACATGCGGGGATTCCTCTCCTTGCGCCAGCAGCGCTTTGACAATCGTGTCCATGGCGCTGCCACGGGAGCCCTTGACCAGGCAGCGCACGCCGGCGTGCAGCTCGTCCTTCAGCGCCTGCGACAGCGCGTCATGGGTGGTGAAATGGCGTCCGCCCTCGCCAAACGCGGCGGCGGCGGCGGCACTGAGCGGGCCCAGTGCATACAGGCGCTTGAGGCCGGCGGCACGCGCGCGGATGCCCGCCTGTGCATGCAGTGCCTCGGCATCGGGACCCAGCTCGCGCATGTCGCCCAGCACCAGCCAGCCCTCTTCCGGTGCAGCCGCCAGCGCATCGATGGCGGCGGCCAGCGAACCGGGGTTGGCGTTGTAGCTGTCGTCCACCAGCACCGCGCCGTTGTGCAGCTGATGGGCGATCTGGCGGCCCGGCACCGGCTGCGCTTCGGCCAGGCCGGTGGCCACCAGTGACAGCTCGATGCCAGCGGCAAGCGCCAGGCTGGCGGCGGCCAATGCATTGCTGATGTTGTGGCGGCCCGGCAGGCCCAGCACCACGCCCGCCTCGCCCATCGGCGTGACCAGCGTGAAGCGGCTGCCCTGCGCACCGGCGCGGATGTCGCGCGCGGTGACGTCGGCCGTGTGTTCCAAGCCATAGCGCAGCACCCGGCAACGTGCCGGGGTACCGATGAAATGCTGTTCGAACCAGCGCCCGTAAGCGTCGTCGACATTGATCACCGCCACGCCATCGGCCGGCAGTGCGGCGTAGATCGCCCCCTTGGTCACGGCAACGCCGAGCAGGCTGCCCATCCGCTCCAGGTGGGCCGGCGCGATGTTGTTGACCAGGGCATAGCGCGGGCGCGCGACGTCGGTCAGGTAGGCAATATCGCCCGGCTTGCCAGCACCCATCTCGTAAACGGCGTAGTCGGCATCTTCCGGTGCGTCGATCACTGCCAGCGGCAGGCCGATCTCGTTGTTGCGGTTGCCCGGGTTGGCGTAGACCACCTTGTGTGCGTGCTGGGCCACCTGCTGCAGGATCGCCAGCAGCAGACTCTTCACGCTGGTCTTGCCGTTGCTGCCGGTGATGGCGAACAGTTCGGTCGCACGGTCGCGCTGCATGCCAGCGGCGATCTTCGCCAGTGCGCGCTCGCTGTCGGCCACCAGTACCTGCGGCAGGTCCAGCGGCAGCAGGCGCTCGACCAGCAACGCGCTGGCGCCACGTGCCTGCGCGTCAGCGGCGAAGTCATGGCCGTCGAAGCGTTCGCCACGCAGCGCCACGTACAGGCTGCCCGGGCCAAGGCTGCGGGTATCGTTGCTGATGGCGTCGATGGCCACGTCGTCGCCGTGGATTTCGCCACCGGCCCAGTGGGCGATCAGCGAAAGCAGGGTGCGCTTCATGCGGCGCCCTCCCCAGCCTGGGCTGCTAGAACACCGGCCTTGGCAGCCAGTGCAGCCGCTGCCACTTCGGTGTCGTCGAAGTCATGGCGCACGCCATTCACTTCCTGGTACGGCTCGTGGCCCTTGCCGGCGATGAGGACGATGTCGCCGGCACCGGCGCGCTTCACCGCCAGGCCGATCGCGCGCGCGCGATTGCGCTGCACGGTCACGGCCGAGGCATCAGCAAATCCGGCCAGGATGTCGGCCACGATCACGTCGCCATCTTCGCCACGCGGGTTGTCGTCGGTGACGATGACCTGGTTGGCCAGGCGTTCGGCAATCGCAGCCATCTGCGGACGCTTGCCGGTATCGCGCTCGCCACCGCAGCCGAACACACAGAACAGCGTGCCCTGCAGGTGGCCGTGCAGGCTGTCCAGCGCCTGTTCCAGCGCGTCGGGGGTGTGTGCGTAGTCGACCACCACGGTCGGCAGGCCGTCTTCGCCGCCCAGGCGGTTCATGCGGCCACGGATCGGCTGCAGTGCCGACAGCACCTCGGCGATGCGCGGCAGCGGATGCCCCAGCGCATGCAGGCTGCCGGCAACGGCCAGCAGGTTGTCCACGTTGAAGCGGCCCAGCAGCGGCGACTGCACCGCAGCGCGCTGGCCGTCGATGATCAGCGCGAAACCGATGCCGCGGCCATCCAGTTGCAGTGCTTCGGCGCGCACGTTGGCACCGTCGGCACCGCGCGAGCTCAGGCCGATCGCCTGCACACCCGCCGGCAGGCCGGCGAACAGCTGGCGACCGAACGCATCGTCAAGATTGATGACCGCCGCCTTCAGGCCCGGGCGATGGAACAACCGCGCCTTGGCAGCGCCGTAGCTGGCCATGTCGCCGTGGTAATCAAGGTGATCGCGGGTCAGATTGGTGAACACCGCCACGTCGTAGTGCACGGCGTCCACGCGGCCCTGGTCCAGCGCATGCGAGCTGACTTCCATCGCCACCGCACGCGCGCCGTCGTCGCGCAGCTGTGCCAGCAGCGCATGCATCTGCAGCACCAGCGGAGTGGTGAAGCCAGTCGGCTCGACCGCACCATAAAGTCCGGCGCCCAACGTGCCGATACTGCCACTGGGCGTACCGAGCAGATGCCAGGCCTGGGCCAGCAGCTGGACGGTGGAGGTCTTGCCGTTGGTACCGGTCACGCCAACCATGGTCATCGCCCGCGAAGGCGCACCATGGAACTGGTCGGCCATCGCACCCAGCCGCGCACGCAGGTCCGGCACGGCGATGGCATCGGCCGGTGCAGGCAGTTCGACGGGCGCCGGTGCTTCGAACAGGATGGCGCCGGCACCGGCTGCGCGCGCCTGCTCGACAAAGCCCAGGCCATGCGCGCCGAAACCGGCGATGGCGACGAAGGCATTGCCGGGGCGCACGGCACGGCTGTCCAGCACCAGGCCGGTCAGAACGGGATCATGGCCCGCCAGGACCACGTCCGGAAGCAACTGCGAAAGCAACATCGAAGGACTCATTGCGTGCCTCCCGTAGCGGGTGGCACATGGGATTGCGCGCTGGGCAGCGCGGCATCGAATTCAGCGGCGGCATCCGCCGGCAGTGCAGCTTCCGCCGGTGGCACCGGCAGTACCGAGGCCGAATGGCCGATCTTTCCGGACTGCTGGGCAGCCAGCCACGACTGCAGGTCGTCCAGCGGCACGTCCATCAGGCGCAGCGTGCCTTCCATCACGTTGTGATAGACCGGCGCCGACACCAGGCCGCCGTAGAACTTGCCGCCCTGCGGGTCGTTGATGACGATGACGGTGGCAAACCGCGGATTGGTGGCCGGCACCACGCCGGCGAACAGCGCGTTGTAGTGACCACGCTCGTAGCCACCGGGGCCGGTCTTGCGCGCGGTGCCGGTCTTGCCGGCCACGCGATAGCCCAGCACCGCCGCCTGCTTGGCGCCGCCCTGGGTGACCACCGTTTCCATCATCGCCACCACCTGCTTGGCGACGTTCTCGTCGATGATCTGCTGGCCTTCGTTGCGCTGGCCCTTCACGAACGTCGGTGCGATCAGCTTGCCGCCGTTGGCCAGCGCCGAGTACGCGGTGGCGATCTGCAGCGGCGTGACATTCAGGCCATAGCCGTAGGACATGGTGGTCTTGGTTGCGCCGTCCCAGTTGGCCGGACGCCGCACCACGCCGCCGGACTCGCCGGGGAAGCCACTGTGCGGCACCGAGCCGTAGCCGAAACGGCGCACGCCGTCATAGAACACCTGGTCGGGCATCTTCGCGGCGATCTTGGCCGCGCCGATGTTGGAGCTGCGGGTGATCACGCCGGTGACATTCAGCACGCCGTTGTTGCGCGGCACATCGCGGATGGTGAAACGGGCGACCTGCATGTAGCCCGGGTTGGTATCGATGATGGTGTCCTTGGTCACCACCCCGGACTGCAGCGCGGTGGCGATGGTCAGCGGCTTCATCGTCGAGCCCGGCTCGACCAGATCGGTCACCGCGCGATTGCGGCGCGTGTCCGGCACCGCGCCGTTGAGCGAGTTCGGGTTGTAGGTCGGCAGGTTGACCATGGCCAGGATCTCGCCGGTGGTCACGTCCATGATCACCATCGAGCCGCCGGCCGCCTTGTTGGCCACCAGCGCGTTGCGCAGTTCCTTGAAGGCCAGGTACTGGATGCGGCGGTCGATGCTGAGGGTCAGGTCCTTGCCCGGCTCGGCCGCATGCAGCAGGTCGCTCTCGACCGTCTCGCCCTTGCGGTTGCGGATCACCCGCTTGCCGCCGGGCTTGCCGCGCAGCCATTCGTCGAAGGCCAGCTCCAGGCCTTCCTGGCCGCGGTCATCGATGTTGGTGAAGCCCAGCACGTGCGCCATCGCCTCACCCTGCGGGTAGAAGCGGCGGAACTCGCGCTGCGCGGCCACGCCCGGAATCTTCAAGGCGACCACGCGCTCTGCCTCGTCCGGATTGATCCGGCGACGCAGGTACATGAATTCCTTGTCCGACTTCTGCGACAGGCGGCTGCTCAGCTCGTCCACCGACATGCCCACCGCCTGTGCCAGCTCGGGGATGCGCTCGGGCGAACGCAGCAGGTCCTGCGGGTTGACCCAGATCGAAGCGACCGGCGTGGACACGGCCAACGGCTCGCCGTTGCGGTCGGTGATCATGCCGCGCGAGGTCTTGATCGGCAGTTCGCGCAGGTAACGTGCTTCACCCTGGCGCTGGTAGAAGTCGCTGTTGATGATCTGCACGTAGGCGGCACGACCGACCAGCGACACCGAGCACAGACCAAGCGCCAGGGCCACCCAGCGCAGGCGCTGGCGCAGGTTGAAGGCGTTGCGGGGACGGTTGCGGCCGGTCTTGCTCATGGGCGCACCACCACGACGTCGGCGGCCTCGGGGAACTTCATGCCGAGCTTTTCGCGGGCGATGCTGTCCACGCGGTTGGCTTCGGCCAGGGTCGCCTGCTCCAGCTGCAGGCGGCCGAACTCGATGTTCAGGTCATCACGCGCACGCTCGGCGCGCGACAGCTCGATGAACGTCTGCCGGTGACGGTGACGCACGAACACGACGCCGATCGCCGAGGCCACGGTGCAGGCCAACAGGATGATCAGCAGCAGCCGGCTCATGCATCGGCCTCCCGCTTCTGGGCGACACGCAGCACGGCGCTGCGGGCGCGCGGGTTCGTCGCCAGCTCTTCGTCGGTGGCCTTGATGGCGCCACCAATCAGGTCCAGCGTCGGCACGAACACCTGCGCCTCGGGCAGCCGGCGGTTGGCCGGCGGCGCCTTGGCCAGGCGGTTCATGTACTGCTTGACGATGCGGTCTTCCAGCGAGTGGAAGCTGATCACCGCCAGCCGGCCACCGGGCTTCAGGCGCTCCACCGCCGCATCCAGGCCGGCTTCGAGGTCGGCCAGTTCGCGGTTGATGTGGATGCGGATGGCCTGGAAGCTGCGCGTGGCCGGATGGATCTTGTCTTTCCCACGCGGCATCACCGAGGCGATCAGCTCGGCCAGTTCGGCGGTGCGGGTGAACGGCTGCTTCTCACGGCGGGCCACGATGGCGCGGGCGATGCGCCGGCTCTGCCGCTCTTCGCCGTAGGTCCACAGCACGTCGGCGATCTCACGATCTTCCACGCGGTTGATCCACTGCGCAGCGCTTTCGCCACTGTCCGGGTCCATGCGCATGTCCAGCGGGCCGTCCTTGCCGAAGCTGAAACCACGCTCGGCGACATCCAGCTGCGGCGAGGACACGCCAAGATCGAACAGCACGCCATCCAGGCCTTCGGCGGTCTCGTTCCACTGCAGCAGCTGGGCGAAGCTGCCACGGAAGATCGAGACACGCGGGTCCGGCGCGAAATCGCGCTCGGCAACGGCAATGGCTTCCGGATCCTTGTCCATGACCAGCAGGCGTCCCTCGGGACCGAGCTGGGTGAGCACGCCACGTGCATGACCGCCACGACCGAACGTGCCATCCAGATAACGTCCGTTTTCGATCACCCTCAGGCCTTCCAGGACCTGGGTGTACAGGACCGGCAGATGCACCGCCGGCGACTGCGACACCGGAAGGTGACCGGTCTGCGCTTCTGGGCGCACCCGGGCACCCCGGCTCACAACTTCAGGTCGAGCAACCCATCACCCAGATCCTCGTCAGACAACGTCTGCTGGATCAGGGCCCGATGCGCCTGCTCGCTCCACAATTCGAATTTGTCGCCCATACCGAGCAATACCGCCTTCTTCTCAATGCCCACCGCACCGCGGTGGCTGGCGGGAATGCTGATGCGACCGTTGCCGTCCAGCTCCAGGTGGGCGGCTGAACCGACCAGCTTCTGCTGCAGCAGACGTACGACGCGCTGTGTGTTGGGTTTGGACATGACGTCGTCGCGTACCCGCTCCCATTCCGACTCGGCATACAGCCACAGGCAGCCGGACTCGAAGGGGTTGTAGGTCAATACGAGACGGTTGTTGCTGACGCGCGCAACGAGGTCGCGATGAGCGGTGGGAACCGCCATGCGTCCTTTGTCGTCAACTGTGATGGCCGTCTCGCCCTGGAACACGACGCCTGCACCTTATCCTTCGCCCGGTGAAACATTGAACCACGAAAATCCACAAAACACCCGGATTTCCCTCTGATGCCCACCTTAGCAGCGGCCCAAGGGTTGTCAACAACTTTTCAGCAGGGAAATCGCCAGCCGCATCAATGGTTTGCGCCAATGTTTAGAGAGTTGTTCAAGGTTTATCCACAAGTTGCTGATCCGTCTCAATTTTTGAGATTGAACGGAAGTTCAGGGGTGTGGAGGCCGCGTGAAACATGGCCTGCGCATTCATCCAGGACGGCCCGGAAGCGACGCCGCTCTGCGCAAACCGGGCACAATGACCCCATGTGCCTGCTTGCTCTTGGCTGGCTGCACCACCCGCGCTGGCGGTTGGTCATGGCCGGCAACCGTGATGAGTTCCACGCCCGCCCGACCGCGGCCCTGGCCCCCTGGCAGGATGAGACGTCCGTCATCGGCGGGCGCGACCTGCGCTCCGGCGGCAGCTGGGCCGGCGTCGGTGCCGGCGGCCGGATGGCGGTGGTGACCAACGTGCGCGATCCGCAGGCGTCCCAGACCGGGCCATCTCGTGGTGCCCTGGTGGCCGACTACCTGCGTGGCCGCGATACGGCGGGTACGCATATAGAACGTCTGGCCGGAATCGCCGCGGCCTACGCCCCGTTCAACCTGCTGCTGGCCGATGGCCACAGCCTGGAATACCTGGGCAACCACCCGGCTGAGCGACAGACGCTTGGCCCGGGGGTACATGGCATGTCCAACGGCGCCATCGACGCGCCCTGGCCAAAGACCCAGCGGTTGATGGACGCGCTTTCCGCTTGGCTGGAACAGGACGGGGTCAGATCCCTTTCCCAAGGGGAAAGGGATCTGACCCCGCTGTGGACCGCCCTGGCCGACGAACATCGCCCGGCCGACAGCGACCTGCCCGATACCGGCATCGGCCTGGAACGCGAACGCTGGCTCAGCCCCGCCTTCATCCGCGGCGACGATTACGGCACCCGCGCCAGCACCGTGCTGCTGATTGACGCGGACGGCCATGGCGAAATCCACGAGCGCCGCTTTGGGCCGCAGGGTGTACCCAGCGGACAGAGTCACGTCATTTTCTGACTGGAAGGGTAGTGCCGGCCGCTGGCCGGCAACCTCTGCATCTACGGGCAGGTCACGCGCCTGCCGGCCAGCGGCCGGCACTACCGGCGCCCGGCGCGTCGTGTTTTCCATCAAATGGGCCGTCGACGGGACAGGCCAAGCACGTCATTCAGCTTCCGGGCGCGACCAGTACCCGCCTCTGCCACAAGGGCTGCAGCACCACAGGCGCCCCGCTGTGCCCTTTTCGCCTTCGGCACTGTGTCTATAAATGTCGCCCCCAGCCTCCCAAGGTGGTCCTGCCCGGCGCCATGCCGCGCGATCCACACCCACAAGGAGGCCCCATGCGCCGCATCCTCATCCTGCTCACCACCCACGTACTCACCCTTGGCCTCGGCTTCGGCCTGGGCGTGTATCTCCTGCCCATCCTGATCGCCCCCGACGATCCGCCGGTCGAGCAGGTGCAGACCGCAATGGCCGACGCCACCTACCGCACCACCTTCCGTCGCGACCTCAAAGGCAGTGACGCGGTGCATTGGGCCGAAGGCAAGGTCAGCGTCAGCGCCCGTCAGGTCGCCTTCGACGGCAAGATGGGCCCGGGCCCGGACTACAAGGTGTACCTGGTCCACGACTTCGTCGACAACAAGGCCGACTTCCTGAAGATCAAGGACAAGGCCCAGCGAATCGGCGAGGTCAAGACCTTCAACCGCTTCCTGGTGGATGTGCCGGCCAACGTGGACGTGGATGAGTTCACCACCGTGGTGGTGTGGTGCGAGCGCTTCTCGCAGTTCATTTCCGCCGGGCAGTACCGGAAGCCGGGCTGAGGCAGGACATCATCCGGGTAGTGCCGGCCGCTGGCCGGCAACCTCTGGATCCTCGGACGGGTCACGCGGCTGCCGGCCAGCGGCCGGCACTACCAGATCCACGCTATGCGTGGATCCACGTGGATGGAATGAAGGGGCGGAGCCGGCCGATAAGCCGGGTTCTGTCGTGGACAGTCATTCCTCTAGGCGTTACGTCGCCGCAACGCTCAAGCAACCTACCCGGATCCAACGCGGGCCGCGCCAAAGGATCCCTATTTGGTCTTGCTCCAGGTGGGGTTTGCCGTACCGGTCTGTTGCCAGACTCGCGGTGCGCTCTTACCGCACCATTTCACCCTTACCGGCCTTCCGAAGAAGACGTAGGCGGTATCTTTCTGTTGCACTTTCCGTCGGCTTGCGCCGCCCAGGCGTTACCTGGCACCTTGCCCTATGGAGCCCGGACTTTCCTCGGCACCCCCGAAGGGATGACGCGACTGTCTGGCCGACTCCGCCGCGCGCATTCTACCGCACGCGCGCCTGCCCTGTCGGGTTGATTACGGCGCGCGGTTCATCCATCCACGCATGGCGTGGATCTACTGCACATCGGGGATTCTTCATCCACGCATGGCGTGGATCTACCGTGCACACGCAATGGCGTGGATCTACTGCAGTAGAGCCACGCCCTGCGTGGCTGCGATTCACCCAGCCCCGATCAACTGCCGTACAACGCCTTGCGCGGCGCACCGGTCATTTCGGCCGCCAGCTTGGCCGCGGTCGATGGCGGCAGGTGCTCGCTCAGCTTGGCGTAGACCTGGCGGCCATGGGCCAGCTGCGCCTCGGCATCATCGCCAGCGCCCTGCACCATCACCACGAACTCGCCCTTGCGCTGGTTGTCATCGGCTTCCACCTGCGCCAGCAGCCCGGCCAGGTCGCCATCCAGCACGGTCTCGAACAGCTTGGTCAGCTCGCGCGCCAGCACGGCCGGGCGCTCGCCGCCAAAGATCGCCGCCATGTCGGCCAGGGATTCGGTAATGCGGTGCGAGGATTCGTAGAACACCATCGTGCGCACTTCGCCGGCCAGCGCCTGCAGGCGATCACGGCGACCGCTGGCCTTGGCCGGCAGGAAGCCCTCGAAGGTGAAGCGGTCGCTGGGCAGACCGGCCACGCTCAGCGCGGCGATGGCCGCGCACGCGCCGGGAATCGGGCTGACCTTGATGCCGGCTGCGCGCGCGGCACGCACCAGGCGGAAGCCCGGATCGCTCACCAGCGGGGTGCCGGCATCGCTGACCAGCGCCAGCGACTCACCCGCCTGCAGGCGCGCCACCAGGCGCTGGGCCAGCGCCTCTTCGTTGTGCTCGTGCAGGGCCACCAGCGGCTGCTGGATGCCGAAATGGGACAGCAGCTGGCCGCTGCGGCGGGTGTCCTCGGCGCAGATGGCCGCCACCGAACGCAGCACTTCCTGCGCGCGCGGGCTCAGATCGGCCAGGTTGCCGATCGGCGTGGCGACGACATACAGGGTTGGGACACTCATTTCAGCGGTACTCACGGGGCAAGGGTAGAATCCTAGCGTGTACCTGGCCAAGGCCGCTGCCCTCATCGCATGGACCCGATCATGAACAAGCCCGCCGCACGCATCTCTGCCCTGTCGCTGTCGTTGATGCTGCTGGCCGGTTGTGCCACCACCAGCCTCGTCAGCGCGCCCGAATCGCCGGCCCAAAGCCAGGCGCTGGCGCTGATCGAACAAGGCAAGCCGCGCGACGCCGCCCTGCAATTGGAAGCGCTGGCCGCCACCCTGCGTGGTGGTGCCCGCAGCAACGCCCTGGCCGATGCGGCCTGGGCCTGGCATCTGGCCGGTGACAGCGCCCGCGCGCGCAGCCTGCTGGGTCAAGTGACCGCCCGCCAGGTGAACGGTGCCAGCCTGCAGCGTTACCAGCTGGCCAGTGCCGAGCTGGCGCTGGCCGACAAGCAGCCGGCGCAGGCGCTGGCCCTGCTGAAGGATCATGGCGACAACGTGCACCCGAGCCTGCGCACGCGCTGGTACCTGGCCCGCGCCAATGCCCTGCAGGCCACCGGCGATGCGTTCGGCGCCGCCACCGAACGCGCCCGTGCGCATGCCGGCCTGACCGGCGCTGCGCGCAGCGAGAACCAGGCGGCCATCTCCGGGCTGCTCGGCACCCTCGACGATGCCACCCTGCGCAGCCGTGCCGCCGCATTGCCGGCCAACGACCCGCTGTACAACTTCGCCGGCCGCGCGCTGATCGCCCGTGGCCTGCCGCTGCCACGCCCGTTCGATCGTGATGGCGCCGCCCAGTTCGACACCAGCAAGCGCCCGCCGGCAATGAGCGATGGCTACCGCCCGCCGGCCAAGCTGGCGGTGCTGCTGCCGCTCAGCGGCCGCCTGGCCACCGCCGCGCAGCCGGTACGCGACGGCCTGCTCAGCGCGTACTACGGCGAAACCCGCCGTCGTCCGGAGGTCAACTTCTTCGACACCGCCGGTACCCCGGCCGGTGCGCTGGCCGCCTATGACAAGGCCGTAGCGTCCGGCGCCGACTTCGTGGTCGGTCCGCTCGGCCGCGACGAAGTGGATGCCGTGTACGGCCGCCAGCAGCTGCCGGTGCCGGTGCTGGGCCTGAACCGCGGCAAGGATGCGCCGCCGGCCGGCAGCGCCGGTTTCTCGCTGGCACCGGAAGACGATGGCATCGTCGCCGCCGAATACATGCGTGGCCGCGAGCGCAGCAAGGCGCTGGTGATCAACAGCAGCGACGACACCGGCCGCCGCGCCGCTGCCGCATTCGCACAGCGCTTTGCCCAGCGTGGCGGCAGCGTCGCCACCACCATCGCGATCAGCGAAACGGTGGGGGATGTCAGCGCGCAGGTTCGGAATGCCGGCGCGGTCGATGCCGTGTTCCTGGCCGTACGTGCACCGCAGGCCCGCCTGCTGGCGCCGCAGCTGGCGCTGGCCGGTGCCGGTGGTGCCACCCGCGTGGGTACCTCGCAGCTGACCACCGGCAGCGGCAAGGTTGAAGAAGACGTGGCGCTGGACGGCATCATCTACCCGAACGAAGCCTGGAACGTGCGCAGCGTGTCCGGCGTGCCGTCCGCTGCCCAGGTCGCGCAGACCCTGCCCAGCGCGCGCGGCGCGGCCAGCCGCCTGTTCGCCTTCGGCGCCGATGCGTGGAAGATCAGTGCCTACCTGGACAAGCTGGCCACCGAAGGCGGCCTGGACGGCGCCACCGGCACGCTGTACCTGGACAGCAACGGCAACATCCTGCGCCAGCCGGCATGGTCGACCTTCAGCGGTGGCCGGCCGATGCCGATCGCCGGTGGTCGCTGAGCACCTGCAACGTGGCTCGGCGGTGGAAGCCGCCGCCGAGCAGCATCTGCAGCAGGCCGGGTTGCGGCCGCGCGCACGCAACGTGCGTTATCGCGGCGGTGAACTGGACCTGGTGATGGATGACGCCGGCACCGTGGTCTTCGTGGAAGTGCGCTACCGCGCACGACAGGACTTCGGTGGCGGCGCAGCCTCGGTCGATCCACGCAAATGCCGACGGCTCGTGCATGCCGCACAGCTGTATCTGCAGGAACATCCTGCGCTGGCCGATGCACCGTGCCGTTTCGATGTGGTGGAAGCCAGTGGTGAGCCACCGCAGCTGCATTGGCTGCGGGATGCGTTCCGGTTGGATGATTGCTGATGGGTACCGTCCGCTCTGGTAGAGGCCGACCTTGGTCGGCGCTTCTGTGCCAACCAAGGTTGGCACCTACCAGAGCGCAGCCTGGCCGGCTCTACCACGGTGCATGACTGATGCCTTCGATCATTACCCATGCCGCCGTGCCGCTGGCGCTGTGGTGCGCTGCTGATCGCGGTCGCATTCCGCCGTGGCTGCTGGCTGCCGGCCTGGTCGCGGCGATGTTGCCCGATGCCGATGTGCTGGCGTTTGCCCTGCATATTCCGTATGCCGATGCCTTCGGCCATCGTGGCGCCAGCCATTCGTTGATGTTTGCCGGCGTGCTGGCGGTGTTGGCAGCGTTGCTGGCGTTCTTTGGTAGTCGCCGACCTTGGTCGGCGGTTCCGCGCCAACCAAGGTTGGCATCTACCGTTCAAGCGGCGACGTTCGTCTTCATCTGCGCCGCCAGCCATCCATTGCTCGACGCACTGACCTCCGGCGGCCTCGGCGTCGCCCTGGCCTGGCCCTGGAGCGAACAACGCTTCTTCGCCCCGTGGCGGCCGATCCGCGTTTCTCCGTTTGCCCCGCAGTTCTTCAGCGCGCGCGGCGTGGCCACGTTGCTGTCGGAACTGCGCTGGGTGTGGCTGCCGCTGGCCGGCGCCGTTGTTGCCTGGAAACTGATTCAACCCGCCCCTGCTGCCCCACGAGATCCGTCATGAGTACTGCCCTGCCCGTCGCGTTGATTGCCGAACTGTCCGCCCTGCTTGGTGCCGATGGCTGGCGCATGGATGACGGCGCGCTGGAGGCGAACGCGCAGGACAACTCGTGGCGCCACCAGCGCCCGGCTGCCGTGGCACTGCCGGCAGATATCGAACAGGTGCAGGCGCTGGTGCGCGCCTGCCGCACGCATGGCGTGGCACTGGTCGCCCGTGGCGCAGGCACCGGCACCACCGGCGCCGCGGTGCCACTACCGGGCAGCATCGTGCTGTCGTTCACCCACATGGACCGCATCCTCGAGATCCGCGCCGGTGACCGCTGCGCCGTGGTGCAGCCGGGCGTACTCAATGGAACGCTGCAGCAGGCGCTGGCGCCGCACGGCCTGTTCTGGGCCCCGGACCCATCCAGCGCCGAGATCTGCAGCATTGGCGGCAACCTCGCCTGCAATGCCGGCGGCCCGCGCGCGGTGAAGTACGGCACCAGCCGCGACAACGTACTGGGCCTGGTGGCAGTCACCGGCACCGGCGAGGTGATCCGCTGCGGCGGTGCCTACACCAAGGACGCCACCGGCTACGACCTCACCCATCTGCTGGTGGGCAGTGAAGGCACGCTGGCGCTGATTGTGGAAGCGACGCTGAAACTCACCCCGCTGCCGGTCAGCCAGGCTGGCCTGCGCGTGCTGTACCGCGATGCCGATGCCGCGGCCGCTGCGGTATCGCGGCTGATGTCGCAACCGGTCGTTCCCACGCGATTGGAATTCATGGACGCACGCAGCCTGCAGCTGTTGCGCCTCAACGGTGCCGACGTGCCGGAAGCCGGCGCGATGCTGCTGGTCGAGGCCGATGGCGACCACGACACCCTGCCCTACCTGCTGCAGGCGCTGGCCACCGCCGCCGAGGGCGACGGCATGATCGAACTGGACGTGGCGATGGAAGGCCGCGCGCGCGATCAGTTGTGGGCCGCACGCAAGGCGCTGTCGCCCGCGCTGCGCAGCGTCGCGCCGGGCAAGATCAACGAAGACGTGGTGGTACCGGTGTCGCGCATTCCGGAACTGGTGGCCGGCGTGCAGGCACTAGCGCACGAGTACACGCTGACCATCGTCACCTTCGGCCATGCCGGCAACGGCAACCTGCACGTCAACATCCTCTACCACCCGGACGACGCCGACGAGAACGCACGCGCGCATGCGGCGCTGCCGAAGATCTTCGAACTGACGCTGGCGTTGGGCGGCACGTTGTCGGGCGAGCATGGCATCGGATTGGCCAAGCGCGATTTCATGGCGCAGGCGTTCAGCCCGGCCACGCTGGCAACGATGCGCGCGATCAAGGCCGCGCTGGATCCGGATGGCATCCTCAACCCAGGCAAGGTGCTGCCGCCGGGGTGACACCCGCCGGGCATGGCCCGGCGCTACCGGTTTCCCGGGGTCGGATCCCATTGCCAAGCAATGGGCTCCGACCCCGGCACTGTCGCTTACCAGGCCATGCGCAGGCCCACCTGGCCACCCACATTTCGGTAACCGTGGTCACCCCGCTGCACGGTCAGGCCACCCCATGCGCCCCAGCGCTGGCCCAGCTTCAGCTCGGCACCGGCCTGCACGTCATAGCGATTGCGCAGAACATCCGCGCCCAGCCTGTCACCGTTGAACTGCAATGCACTGTTGCCGCTGCCACGCAGCCAGTTCCCCCCCAGGTACGTGCCAGCTGCAGCGCCATGACCGAACACGCGCACAGCCCGGGCGCCCGTTCAGGCCACCGGCATCGGCACGATCGATCGCCGTGCAGTTGTGTTCCATGGCGATCAGCGTCGAAGTCGACATACGACAGCTGCGGCTGCAGATACAGCTGGCTCGACGCACCCTGCCAGACGTTGAACGTGTAACCGGCCTCCAGCGACGCCCTGGCCATCCGCGAATCGTATTGCTCCGGCTCCAGGCCGATACCCCTCACGCGGTTGTCGAAACCGCCGTACTGCACGTTCGTATCCATATAGGCGCCGTGAGTGCCCTCGCCATCCTGCAACCAGGTGCCATAAACACCCAGCGGCAGTACCACGCACGCGGCCGGTAGCGGTGTAGCCGGTCAGATCCGCCTGCGACGCTGGCGAAACTCCCGACATCGCCGCTACCAGTAATCGACGTTCAACACCGCCTCCCCCTTGATGATGCCGGGCGTGAGTGTCTCCGTGGTGCGGATGTAGCGCGCCGTGAACTCGTGGTTATGCATGCCGCCCACCCCCGGGTCGAAATCCCACTGCTGGCCGAACTGGACCTCGCTGCCTGCACGCATCAGCTGCACACGGACACCGCCGGCATCCGAACCCGCACTGGGTGTCAGCTGGCTCCCGGTATTGCCAGGGTCTGCAGCATCATGCAACGAGATCCTGGCCCGGGGCGCATCCGCGCCGCAATCCATCCGAATGGCCACCACTCTCTCTCCTGCCGTGCTGCCTGGTGCGGACAACTCGGCGAAATCGACATCCCGCAGGTCCTCCGCCGCGTCCAGCAGCGGGCACGTGACGTGTGGGAATTTCAGGTTGATCCTGAGCGGAATCGTGAGTCCCAGCGAAGGAAAATCAGGCGCATCGATCTTGAGGCTGCCTGACATCTCATAGGTGCGCATGGGAGTTCCCCGTGAGAAAGCGTAGGCGCGAAAATTGAAATCGGCTTTGGGCCTCTCCGTTGCCGCTATATCCATGACATACGGTGTGGTACTACCCGGAGTGACGGGTTGAGCAGACCATCCTATGACCTGCATGAACGCAAAGCCGATCAACGGCGAATCATCCGCATAGTCGTAAACGGGCAACGTCATTCCGTCATAGCTGATGGTACCTGCCGGCCTGAGTCCAGGCATATCCAGCGTGAGCGCCATATCATAGAGGCCGGGGACACTGCATTCGCTGAAGTTGGCAACGGTACTGCCGTAATCCATGAACCGTCCCTCGGAGGGCGGCGAGGAGCTGTAGGTCTTGTCGAAGTTCATCGGGTAACCCCGGCTTGTCGTACACGCAACTGCAGTCGCGCAGAAGCCAAGTGAACACAGCAAGCCGATCGCCATGCGCAGTCCGGAGTGCCTTGCCCGCCTGATTTGGCGCGCGGCGCTGATCATGCTTCTGGTCGGCGTGGGTACATTCGTTCTCATTCGTAGTCCGCCGTCACCACGATCTCCGTGGAAACCCCACCGGCTTCGGGCACGCCTGCGGGAGGCAGGTAGTACGCCGCTCTCAGGTCGTAACGCGCGCTGGTGCCGGTCACCGGCACATCGATGCCGGTGTCGCCGTCCTTCAGATAGGTGCTGCCGGTGGTACCCGACAACAGCGAGATCGACACGCCACCGGCCGGGTCGGTAGCTTCGGTGTTCTTCCAGCGCGTCGCATCGCCGTCGGCAGCGGTGCCGGCGAAGGACAGCACCGCCTTGCTCACGCCCACGCAGCCGTTGAACTCCAGCGCGCCGGCCTTGATCTGGCTGTCCGTGCCGGGGGTGAGGTCGCTGGCTTTGACCGGATCCAGGGTGATCGGCGAGGCGGTGAGCGTGCAGGTGCCGGGCAGCACCCGGCCGCTGATGGTGAGGGTGGCGCTGTCGGCCATGGCCAGCGGCGCCACGGCCAACAGAGCGGTGCACAGGGTCAAGCGGTTGAACAGATTCATGCAGAACTCCAGATAGGGAAAGGAAAGAAAGACTCAGAACGACGCTGCGCTGGACACATCCAGAGCGGCCTGCAGACCCGGGCTGGGCGCGGGCAGCGGTGTGCAGACCGCCTGGCTCCAGGACAGCCCGTAGGCATCCGGGGCATCGGGCGTGGTGTAGTGCAGGCGACAGCGCTGTGGACCATCGGGATCGACGATCAACTGGCCGTGTTCGGGCGCGCCGCGCAGCTGGATCACGCCGCCCTGGCCCACCGCGCCGTAGCCACGGCCCGTCTCATCTTCGATGCGCGCGGCGAACGGCAGCGGCTGGCCGAGGGCATCGGTGGCATCGATGAACAACGTGCGTTCGCGCTTGGCGTTGAAGGCCACCCGCACGATGCTGCCGGCGGTGGGGGCGACACGCTGCGAGGTCTGCAGCAGTTCCACGTCCAGCGGCAGGTCAGCAGGATCCAGGTCGATCTGATTCCAGCGGTAGGGGCTGACGTGTGGCAACAGCGCGTAGCCATTTCGCGCCACGCGGGTGTCGTTGCCGTAGCCTACCTTCGCTCCGTGCGCACCGTCGGCCTGGATCAACGCAAAGCCGTCGCCCGCCGGCGCGCCAAGGTTCACACCGCCCGCATGCAGTACCAGGCTGCCGGCGGCACCCAATACCAGGGTGCTGTAGTCGCCCGAACGGCTGTAGCCCGCACTGAAGTTGCCCAGGCCGCCCTGGTAGGCGGCATACGCACTGGAATTGGACTGGCCCGTGCTGGCATCACTGGCCGACAGGCTGTAGCTGAGGGCGCGCGATTCGCCCAGCGTACCGCTGAGGCCCAGCTGCGCTTGCTGCCCGCTCGCACCGTGGCTGACCAGGCTGCTGGCGCGCGGCGCATTCGGGCTACGCCCCAGCGGCACGCTTACATTGAACGAGTAGCGGGTGTCCTGGCGGCCGTTGCCCAACTGGTAGCGCATCGCGGAGATGCCGTAGTTGGCGCGGCCCCAGGTACTCTGGAAGCGCAACTGGAAATCGTTCTGGCGGTCGGCGCTGTCCCAGTAGCTCACATGGCCGCCACTGAGCGACAGCGTGCTGCGCTCACCCAGCCGCTGCGAGAAGTTCACCTGGTAGCGCTGGCGCGCGCGGCGGCCGTAGCCCCAGTCGTCGCGGCGGGCGTCGGCGAAGTCGGTCAGGGTGAGGTAGCCCTGGGTGCTGTAGCGATGTGCGGCCAGGCCGAAGTTGGTGCCGGTGGCAGCAACATAGCGCTGGAAGTTGAGGCGCAGGCTGTTGCCGGTGATCTGCGAACCATTGGCCAGGCGCGCGCGAGAATGGGTGATGTCGGCACCGAACGCACCGATTGGTGTGTTCACTGCGCCACCGAACAATGCGGCCTGGAAGCCTTCGCTGGCCTGCACGCCACCCAGTGCGGTGAAACGGTTGCTGAGGCCGCGCACATAGGTACCTTCGGCAAAGCGCAGGTCTTCACCCCCGCGACGCGGCGCGCGCAGCGCACCTGCGGTCGCGCTGAAACGGCTGGCACCCGGACGCAGCGCCTGCGGCACCGCCGAGAAGCTGACCTTGAAGCGCTGCTCGCGGCCATCGGCTTCGGTCACGGTCACCTCCAGATCGCCACCGAAGTTGGTCGGGTACAGGTCTTCGATCGAGAATGGGCCCGGTGCCACCGTCACTTCATGGATGACATTGCCGTTCTGGCGGATGGTGACCACCGCGTTGCCCTCGGCGATGCCCTGCACCACCGGCGCGAACCCGCGCAGCGAATCGGGCAGCATGCGGTCGTCGGTAGCCACGCGCACGCCGCTGAAGGCAACGCTTTCAAACAGCTCGCCACCGGTGCTGCTCTGGCCCAGCAGCAGCTGGCTGTTCCATGCAGGCAGGTCGCGCTGCAGATGGCTGCTGATCACATCGTGGTGCGAACCGTACGTGCCCTGACTGAAAAACGCGCGATGACGCAGGCGCCATGCACCCAGGTTGAAGCCGGCGTTGACGCTGGCCGAGGTAGTGTCCTGCGCATTGCTGCGGTTGTGGTTGACGCTGTAATCAAAGAAGGCCGCGGTGATGCCATGATCGCGCAACTCTGGCGCCACGTAGCCACGCGCCGTACTTGCCTGCGCCGCCTGCGGGATCGTGATCAGCAGCTGCAATGCGCTACCATCGAAACTGACCGTGGCACCGTCCACCAGCGCAGCCAGATCCACGCACGTGGTCGGATCGTCATCGAGTGCAGTCAGGTAGGCATCCTTCAATCGGAACTGGCGCACCAGCGTCACCGGAAGGCATGGCACGGCGCCCTGCGGTGCCGGCGCTGCCACGAAGGTGATGTCGCGGTTCTCGCGGAATTCGCCGTTGACCAGCAGGTCCAGCGGATAGACGCCCGGCTCCATCGGGTTGCCCTGCGCATAGCGCTGCATGTCGATGGCTTTGCCACCAATCAGGAATCCTTCACTGAATTGCAGTGGCTCGCCATCATCAGCACGGGCGTAGCTGCTGAGCGTCACCGCCATGGCAAGGGCGATGGCCGCTCCCAGCGGGCGGCTGATGAGAGGACGCTGTGTGCGGTGATGAAGAGAGCGCTTCTGCATGGAAAACGTCATTCGATGAGGCCGAAGCCGACATCGCTCGTAGTCGAAGTGGGCCGAAGCGTAGACAGCGCCCCACCGTCTTCCCATGCAATTTGTTGCAAAGCGACAACGAAGTACGGAAAGACGCGACTTTCCATGCACTGACTGTTTCAGGGCAATTCAGGCTTGTTGTCACGATCCAAAGACAGTCAATCGAATGCCTTGCAGTTGCCGCACCGATTGCCTGCCACAGGGCGTCGCAGGGTGACATGTCGTTTTCTGACCGCTCGCTTTACCGCAAGCACAAACTCGTACGTTGAACAAGCATCTTGCAACTAATTGCATGGTCCCGGTGGGTATCGATGGGAACACTGTGCGCATCCGCCGCCTCATCCATTGCGGAACCCCTGTTTCTCCAACCAAGGACACTCTTATGTCGAACCAATTGAACCTGATCGTTGCCGGTGCGCTCGCGCTGGCTGTTTCCCCCGCCGCCTTCGCCGAGAAGCTGGAGATCACCGGCGAACTGATGGCCTCCACGTGCGCAGTGGATTCCACCGGCGGCACCATCACCGTGGCCATGGGCCAGGTCGACCTCAAGTCGGTCAACGCCGATACCCGCGCCGGCCAGAAGAACTTCAGCATCGGCCTGGACTGCTCCGGCTCGGGCAGTGCCCAGGAAGTAAGCGTGCGCTTTGGCGGCATGCCCGACGGCAGCACCGGCAACCTGGCACTGACGGCAGCCTCCGGTGCCGACAACGTGGGTGTTGCGCTGTACGACGCCGCCGGCAACCACCAGAAGATCGGTGAAGACCCGACCCATTGGGTCACCATTCCGGCCGACAGCTCGGGCCAGCTCGACTACAGCGCGTGGTACGCCTCGCCGGGCCAGGACGCGACCGCAGGTACGGCCAATGCTTCCGGTGACTTCGTCGTTCTCTACAAATAAGCAGGTTGCAGCTTCATGTGCCGGTGCACATCGCACCGGCACGGTCCTTCCTCTTTCGAGCAGGTGAGCAATGAACATGCGTACTACATCGCGGGCCGCCGCCCTGGTGGCACTGCTGTTGGCCAGCCATGCCTCGTCGGCGGCCGTCACGCTTCAAGGCACCCGCATCGTGCACGACGCCGGCAAAGGCCGCGATATCACGGTGAAGGCCAGCAATGGCGGCGATCAGCCGGCCATGGTGCAGGTCTGGATTGATGCGGGCGACAGCCAGGCGCGTCCGGAGAACGTGCGCACGCCGTTCCGGTTGACCCCGGCCGACCCGCGCCTGCTGCAGGCGCATCAAGGCCAGGCCTATCGCATCACCTATGCGCCGCGGCCGTCGGAAGCAGCGCTGCCGACCGATCGTGAATCGGTGTTCTATTTCAATCTGCTGGATATTCCACCCAAGCCCAGCGATGCCACCGGCAAGAACCTGCTGCAGTTCGCAGTGCGTACCCGCGTGAAGCTGTTCCACCGCCCCGCCGGGCTGCCCGGCAACGCGCGCGACGCAGCAACGCAACTGCAATGGCGCGCGCACGACGGCGCGCTGCAGGTGAGCAACCCCACCGCGTATCACGTCACGCTGAGCACGCTGACGCTTCCCGACGGCCGCAAGGTGGACGCCGACATGATTGCCCCAGGCGCACAGGTACGCTTGCCTTTGCCGTCCGGTGCATCGACGCCAGCGCAGATCGGCTTCCAGTGGTTGGATGATTACGGCACGCCCCGCGATGCCCAGGCAAACGTCGAGCGTTGAACGGAAGGCCAATCCATCCGGGATTACCCCACCCTTGGTGGATGCGGCCCTTGGTTCGCATCGTGTCTCGCGTGCGATGACGCAATCGCCTCGTGCTTGAGACTCATTGCGTCAGTGCGTACGCACTGCAACGTTTTCGAATTTGAAACTTTTCTGATTGGTATGGCAGCACTTGCGTGTGCACATCATGGCGTGCCACCGACAACGGGTGGCACGGGCTTGCAATCCCGTTAGGTTGATGTGTTGTTTACGCTTGCCTGCCGGCGTCGCTCTTTCCTTGTTGGGCGGCGTCGGCAGGCAATCCGTCCGTGCCCTATGGCGGACGGTGCGTGGGGGTCTCGTACCCGCCGGCGTTTCTACATCGACCTCCGGCATTGCAACCACGCACCGTCCGCCGCCCTCGCCCAGCGCGAGGGCGGCCCTTGCTACATGCACAAGGATGCCGCCGTGACTTCTTCGCTCTATCCCCATCTGTTCGCCACACTGGGCGACGCCGTCGAACGCCTGCCGGAAGACCTGGCAAAAGCACTGGAGACCACCTTGGGCACCACGATGGGTGCCCAGGCCGACGAGGGCATCGCCCTGCTCGGTTGCCTGCAGCGCATTCGTCATGTGGAAGCCGCCGATGGCCAGCCGTGGCCAGGCAAAGGCCGCAAGCAGGGCCATGGCATCGCGATGGCACGCATCGACCGCGCCAATGCCGGGCTGACTTTGCTGCTGGAACTGCTGCACGCCATCGAGCGTGTACGCGTGGATGGTGATGAGGGCCAGCAGGTGGGCGATGACGTGCGCGAGGGATTGCTGCTGGCCTGCCGCGGGCTGGCTGAGTACGTTGACCTCCAGCTGCACCCTGTGTGAGGGCGTAGTACCCCCCTGGCACGTCCCAGGCGCATCGCGCTATTTCAGGTCTGCGGTGATCACGGCTTCGCCGACGATATCACCGGGCGTCAAGGCATCTATGGTCCGGATGTATCGTGCAGAGAGATCCTGATCAATCCAACTGAAGTCACTGGTGACATCCCACTGGCTTCCCATTGCCAACGGAATTCCCCCGCGTAAAAGCTGCACTGCCACACCCGACGCCGTAGTGCCTGATGCCGCCGTAAGCACACTGCTGATATTGCCTGGATCCATTGCGTCGTCGATCCGCACCCTGGCCACCAGGCCGGCACTGGAGCATCGAACCCGGGCCGGTGCTGCCTGTTCGGCAGCGCTGTCACCAGGCCGCTGCAACTGGTGCTGCTGCACGGATGCCAGCGATACCGTCGCGTCGGTGCGGACCCTGCATGAATGGGACGACGGGCGGATGTCCACGCTCGCACTGTTGTAGAGGCGCGTGGAAGGACTGCCTGCAACCGAGGTTTCCACAACCCCGAGGTCGACGCGTTCCTCAATGATGGGCCCGCCGCGGGCGACCAGACCCACCGCAAGCTGGAAGATCGGCCCGCCCGCTGAAATGAATGTGATCGGTGTCTCCCGATCCAGGCGCAGCGGTTCATCGTAGTACTCCAGCGAATTGATGATTCGGTACCGGAATACCACCAAAGACGAGGTCGCGCTCCATCCATACGCCGGATAGGTGGTACCAGCGATGATTACGTCACGGACGTATGTCAGCTGCGGCATGACCGGCTTCACGTTCACCGTGGTCGAGTATTCGCAGTTCACCAGCGAAGTGCCCCAACCTCTTATCGGAATCGAAAGCACCGTATCAGCATCCGCCTCGCTTTCAGTCGCAACTGTCACGTTGGTCGAGGCTCGCTGCTGCGAAATCGTGCAGGCGCTCTGCGCCCATCCCGCAAAGGGGAGTAGCGTCAGCAAAAGCGCAAGCCATCGAGGGGCAGGCAGAAACCGCATTGGGGTGTACGCCATCATTCGTAGTCCGCCGTCACCACGATCTCCGTGGAAACCCCACCGGCTTCAGGCACGCCTGCGGGAGGCAGGTAGTACGCCGCTCGCAGGTCGTAACGCGCGCTGGCGCCGGTCACCGGCACATCGATGCCGGTCCGGTGGGCATCCACACCTGCCATCACTCGTAATCCGCCGTCACCACGATTTCAGTCTGCACCGCACCTGCGGTCAGCCCTGCCACAGCCGGCAGGTAGTAGCCCGCCCGCAATGGGTAGCTGGCCGTCGCACCACTCACCACCACCTCGATGCCGGTGTCGCCGTTCTTCAGATACGTGCTACCTGTGGCACCGGCCAGCAGCGCGACCGATACGCCATCGGCCGCATCGGTGGCGGCGGTGTTCTTCCAGCGCTCGGCATCGCCATCGGCGGCGGTGCCGGCGAAGGACAACGTCGCCTTGCTTACGCCTACGCAGCCGGTGAAGTCCAGGCTGCCGGCTTTGAGCTTGTTGTCGCCCTGCACCAGCTCATCGGCCTTGACCGGATCGAGGGCGATGGCGGGCGCCGCCAACGTACAGGTGCCCGGCAGCACACGGCCGGTGATGGTGAGCGTGGCCTGGTCGGCGAATGCGGTCGAAGTGCTCAAGCACAGCGCAGCAGCAGTTGCCAGCTGAAGGAAGGAACGGGACATGCGGAAGCTCCTGTGAGCGATGAAAGGGAAAACGGGAATCACGGGGCGGTGCTCTCGGCCACTTCCGGCGTGCCCACCTGCTGGCTCTCCGGTGGCAGCGGCTGGGGCACGCACACGGCCTGGCTCCACGACAGCCCGTAGGTGTCCGGCGCATCGGGCATGCGGTAGTCGATGCGGCAGCGTCGCTTGCCATCGGGGTCGACGATCAAACTGCCGCTGTCCTGTGCACCCCGCAGCTGGATCACCCCGCCCTGCCCCACCGCACCGGCCGGCGTGCCGTCTTCGGTCTGCACCACCGCCGCAAACGGCAGCGGCTGGCCCAGGGCATCGGTTGCATCGATGAACAGCGTGCGCTCGCGGCGTACCTGGAAGGGCACGCGCACGATGCCACCGGCGGTGGGTGCCACGCGCTGCGAGGTCTGCAGCAGCTCCACCTCGATGGGCAGGCCGGAGGGGTCCAGGTCGATGGTGTTCCAGCGATAAGGGCTGACGTGTGGCAGCAGCGCATAACCGTTGCGTGCCACGCGCAGGTCGGTACTGCTGCCGATGCGCGCGCCCTGCGCACCCGGTGCCTGCACCAGGGCGAAGCCTTCGCCCACGGGAGCGCCCAGGTTCAGACCGCCGCTGTGCAACACCACGCTGCCCGAAGCGCCCAGCGACAGGCTGCGGGAATCGCCGCTGCGGCTGTAGCCCGCATTGAGATTGCCCCGGCTGCCCTGCCACGCGGCGTAGGCGCTGTGGCTGTTCTGTCCATTGCCTTGGGCGCCGGACAGGCTGTAGCTCAGCGCACGTGCCTCGCCCAGGCTGCCGCTGATGCCCAGCTGCGACTGCCGCCCGCTGTCGGCCTGGCTCAGCTGGGTGCTGGCACGCGGTGCGTTGGCACTGCGGCCCAGCGGCACGCTGAGGGTGAACGCGTAGCGGGTGTCCTGGCGGCCATCGCCCAACCGGTAGCGCAGCGCGGACACACCATAGTTGACCCGCCCCAGCGTGCTCTGGAAGCCCAGCTGGAAATCGTTGCGACGCCGGGCACTGTCCCAGTAAGCCACGTGGCCGCCGCTGAGATACAGGTTGCTGCGTTGACCCACCTTCTGCGAGAAGTTCACCTGGTAGCGCTGGCGCGCACGCTGGCCGTAGCCCCAGTCATCATTCTGCGCGCGTGCCACGTCGTTGAGGCTGAGGAAGCCGCGCGTGCTGTAGCGGTACGCGGCCAGGCCGAAGTTGGTACCGGTGCGCGCCACGTAGCGCTGGTAGTTCAGGCGGAAGCTGTTGCCGGTGTCGGTCTCGCTGCCACGCAGGCGGGCACGCGAGTGGGTGACATCGGCACCGAATGCACCGATGGCCGTGTTCACCGCGGCGCCCGCAAGCAGCGCGCGATAGTCCTCACCCACCTGCACGCCACCCAGCACGGTGAGCCGGTTGTTCAGGCCGCGCGCATAGGTACCTTCGGTGAAGCGCAGCGTCTGCAGCGTGTTGCCGGTGTCGCGCAGTTCACCGGCAGTGACCGCAAAGCGTGAAGCCCCTGCGCGCAGTGCCTGCGGTACGGCGGAGAAGTTGACGTTGAAACGCTGTACGCGCCCATCGGCTTCGGTAACGCTGACGTCCAGATCGCCGCCGAAGTTGGTGGGGTACAGATCCTCGATGGTGAACGGACCGGGCGCCACGTTGCTTTCGTGGATGATGTTGCCGTTCTGGCGGATGGTGACCACCGCATTGCCTTCGGCGATGCCCTGCACCACCGGCGCATAGCCACGCAGTGAGTCGGGCAGCATGCGTTCGTCGCTGGCCACGCGCACGCCGGTGAACGGCACACTCTCGAACAGCTCGCCACCGGTGTTGCCCTGCCCGAGCAGTAGCTGGCTGTTCCAGCGCGGAAGGTCTCGCTGCACGTGGCTGTTGATGACGTCATGGCGGGTGCCTTGGCTGCCCTGGGTGAACGATGCGCGGTGGCGCAGGCGCCATGCGCCCAGATTCAGGCCCGCCTGCAGGCCCAGGTAACTGCTGTCGTTGCCCTGGCTGCGGTAGTGGTTGGCACTGTAGTCGATGAAAGCGGCGGTGATGCCGTCGTCGCGCAGTTCGGGTGCCACGAAGCCACGTGCGGCGATGGCCTGTGCCGCCTGCGGAATGCTGAGGGACAACTGTAGTTCGCCACTGTCAAAGGTGCTGCTGGCGCCCTCCACCAGCGCTGGCAGATCCACACAGGTGCTTTCTTCGGCTGGCAGTGCCTGCAGGAACGCAGGCTTCAACGGCAGCCCACGCACCAGCGTCGGTGACAGGCACGCCACCGCGATCTGCGGGTCGTCTTCGATGACGAAGCGGATGTCCTGGCTGCGCAGGAACTGGCCGTTCACATGCACATCCACCGCGTAGTCACCGGCGGGCAACGGATTGCCGTTGGCGTAGCGCGCCATGTCGATGGCTTCGCCACCGATCAGGAAGCCTTCGCTGAACTCCATGGGACCCGCCGCGGCTGCCGTTGCCAACGTATGCGCGCTGGCCAGCAGGGCGAGGGCGATTGCCTGGGTAAGGCGCTGGGCGGGAAACGTGGCGCGGCGTGGCGCTGCCGGATCTACGGGGGACAACTTCATCGTGGACGATGGCCGTTGCCGAAGCAGCGGCATGAGGAAGGGGAACCGCAGGCTAGAGGCTGCAGCACGCGCTCCCCATCCAAAAAGTTGCAGATCGCGCGGGGCACGGTCGCATTGCAACTCGTTCGATGTGCAGGCTCGCCCGTGGCGCTGACACTGCTGGCGGTTCCACAGGACGGGCGACGGGCATGCACCCTGCACCATGGCGTGGCGCATCATCGGTAATCGGCGGTCAGCACCGCCTCTCCCTTCACCTCGCCCGGCACCAGCGGATCAGCTGTGCGCAGGTAGCGCGCACTGAAGGGGATGGCCTGCAGGCCCTTGCTGGACCAGCCATGCGACCACGCCTGGCCGAACTGCACCGGCTGTCCATTTCGCAGCAGCTGCACCTGCACGCCGCCGGCGGTGGTACCGGTTGCCGGGGCCAGCTGGCCGTTGCTGCTGCCCGGATCGTTGGCGTCGGCCAGCGACAACTGCACATCGACGTTGTCCATCGGACAGTTCATCGCGACGTCGAAGCTGGATTCCTTGGCCGAGCTGCCGCTGGCGGCGAGTTCGTTGGCGACAACGTCATCCAAGGTGTGGGAGGCATCTGCCAAGGTGCAGGTGACCGTCGGCACGGTGAAGCCCAGCGAGATCGGCGTGAGCAGACGCTGGCTGGGGTCGCTTGCAGGCCAGGCCTCGACAGTTCCCAGATACCGGTACGGCACGCTTTCCATGGCGCCGCCACGCAGGAAGTAGGCGATGATCACACCAGCCTTGACTCCGCCGGTGCCGGTGATGGAAGCAGGTATCGTAATGCGCTGCCCCGGGCGCAGCGGTTGCGGCGTAGCGCCGCCGATCTGATAGTTCATGCCGATGAGTGGCGAGCGGTCGCTGAAGGCATAGGCCGCATAGGTAACTCCGAAGTTGTCGACGATATCGCGCACGTACGTCAGTCCGGCCAGGGGCACGTCAACAACGAAGTCGGTGTTTCCTGGCGGGCAGGTATACGCATTGTCCAGATAGCCGCCGACGCCACCAACACTGGCGTCGGGCACGTCAACGTTGGGCAACGACCGGTTGTCATCCAGCACCTGATCGCCAAGGACCAGCCGCTGGCAGGCGGCAGCCGGGCCCGCCGCCGCCATCGCCAGTACCAATAGCGGCACCAGGCGCGACAAGCGCGCGACCCATGAGTCAGGACGGAGAGGCTCTCGCGTTTGCATGGCGATTCCTTCTGGCAATCAGTCAACGGGCGCGCAGTCTATGCAGCGCCGCCGCCGCTTCCCATCGGATTTATTGCAATTGGCGAAGGCCAGGGCACTTTTGCAACTAATTTCATTTCGAGCATCAACGCACGCGCCGAAACTGTCCCTGCTGGCTGCCCTCAGCGGTCACTGCGTGCCTTCATTCCACTACTAGAGAACTGTCATGTCCCTGACACTCCGCCTGCTGTCCCTTTCCCTTCTCGCTGTTGCCGCGCCGTCGGTGTCTGCCGAAACGCTGGAAATCACCGGCGAACTGATGACGTCCACCTGCTCGGTAGGTTCCTCCGGCGGCACCATCACCGTGCCGATGGGCAAGGTCGATCTGGCCTCGGTCAACGCCAGTACCCGCGCCGGCCAGAAGAACTTCACCATCGCCCTGGATTGCTCCGGTTCGGGTGCGTCGCAGGAGGTGGGTGTGCGCTTCGGCGGTGCGCCCGACGGCAGCACCGGCAACCTGGCGCTGACCGCGGCCTCGACCGCAACCAACGTGGGCGTGGCGTTGTATGACGCCGTCGGCAACCAGCAGAAGATCGGTGAGGACCCGACCGTCTGGGTGACCATTGCCGCCGGCGGCAGTGGCCAGCTGGACTACAGCGCGTGGTATGCATCGCCAGCCACCAACGCGACCGCTGGCAGCGCCAATGCCTCGGGTGACTTCGTGGTGCTCTACAAGTAATCCGCTTCCGGCAGGCCGGCGCGATGCTGCGCTGGCCTGCCCCCTTCAATGAGGTTGACCATGAAACTCCGCGCCACTACGTGGACGTACGCGCTGCTGGCCATGGCGGTAGCGCTGCCGGCATCGGCTGCGGTGACATTGCAGGGCACGCGCATCGTGCACGACGCCAGCAAGGGCCGCGACGTGACCGTCAAGGCCAGCAACGTGGGCGAGCTGCCAGCGATGACGCAGGTCTGGATCGACGACGGCGACAGCCAGTCGCGCCCGGAGAATGTGCGCACGCCGTTCCGGCTGACGCCGACCCAGCCCCGCCTGTTGCAACCCAAGCAGGGCCAGGCGTATCGCGTCACCTACGCACCGCGCCCGTCGGAGGCACCGCTGCCGACCGATCGCGAATCGGTGTTCTATTTCAATCTGCTGGACATTCCGCCCAAGCCCAGCGATGCCACCGGCAAGAACCTGCTGCAGTTCGCGGTGCGTACCCGCGTGAAGCTGTTCCACCGCCCCGCCGGGTTGCCGGGCAATGCACGCGACGCAGCGTCGGCGCTGCAGTGGTCTGCCGATGGCGACGCCCTGCAGGTGCGCAACCCGAGCGTGTACCACGTGACCTTGAGCACACTGACCCTGGCCGATGGTCGCAACGTGGAGGTGGACATGATCGCGCCGGGCGCGCAGGTGCGTTATGCGCTGCCGGAGGGTGCCGCGATGCCGGCAACGGTATCGTTCAAGTGGCTGGATGACTACGGCACGCCACGCGATGCCGAAGCACGCGTTGAACGATAGGCACGAGCGGTCCTTCCAAGCGTGGCCATGCGGTCGTCTGCGTCCTGCGCGAGGCCAGCGCCGCGCCGCAGGGGGCGCTGCAACGGCTTGCATTGAGAGTGGCCTGCGCGGCACGCTGTAATCCACCCCCGCACATCGCAGGTCCACGCCATGGTGTCGTCACCTTCGGGCTCCGTGCTTGCCACCCTGCAGCGGTTGCAGCGTCGAGTGCTGTTCGGGGGCGGCGCCATCCTGACCCTGCTGCTTCTGGCCGCGGGCTGCGCGGCGCTGTGGCTGCGGCTGGAAACCGTGCACCTCAACGAACGTGAGGCGCTGCGACGCGGCCAGCAGACGGTGGACCGCTATATCGGCGAGCGCAGGCGGGCCTACGTAGCCAGCTTGAACACCAACGCCACCTTGTGGGCCACCCAGCAGCACGCGCTGGTGGCAGGCGGCATGCCGGTCCGTGAGCGCTTTGCGGCACAGCAGGGTGCCGCAGGGGTCATGGCGCCAGGCGCGCTGTCCGTGCCCTGGCTGGCGCTGGCCCCGCGCCAGGGCCGCCTTCCGCCCCAGGCCGAGGCGGCGTACCTGGGCATGGTGCAGACGTATTCGGCATACATGGCCGCCACCGTGGCCGCGCAGGATTCGCCCACCTCCTTGATCTCCTTCGCCTTCGAACCGGAAGGGCGCCTGTTTGCAATCGCCGGGCTGCATGATGAAGCGCAGCTGCTGCAGCTCATGAAGGTGCAGAGCCGTGAACAGGCATTGGCGGCGCTGACCCAGGCCGCCGTTGAGGGCTGGCAGTTGGCGGGTGCCGAATCCGAGCTTCGACTGGATAGCGGCCGACTGCGCGCCTACTTCGGCCGTAATCCCCTGACGGGCGAGGATGCACTGGTCACCCAGATGCGCCTCAGCAGTGACGGTGCGCCCTTCGTCAATCGGCTGACCTTTGAATCTCTGCAAGGCCTGCGCGAGCGGCTGGAGGAGGCAAGCCCGGGCATGTGGGAGGTGCTTGACCGGCAGGGAAACGATGTTCTGCGCAGCGTTTCGCAGGGCACGATTCCCGCGCCTGCGCCGCAGGCCGTGCCCTCGTCCCGGGCCACGATGTTGGTACTGCCTGGCGGCCGCGCCTTCGTGGTGTCCGCCCCATTGCATGGCATCGACTGGACGCTGCTGCGGCTCTACCGCTGGAGCGACGTGTGGGCAGCGCAGCGGGCCTATCTGCTCGGCGGTGCCCTGGCCTTGGCAGCGCTGTTGGCCGCACTGTGGACGTTGTTGCTGCTGGTGGACCGGCGCGTGCTGCGGCCGGCGCTGGCAGAAGCGGCACGGGTGCATGAGAGCGAAGCGCTGAGCCGCACACTGATCGAAACCTCGCCGGTGGGCCTGTGCCTGCTCGACCAGCAGAGCGGGCAGGTGATCCTGCACAACCAGGCTCTGGAGCAGCTGATCGGCGACACCAGCGGCAGCCTGATGGAGGTGCTGGTCGGCCGCTTGGTGCAACGCGTTGACGGCCAGGAGCAGGGACAGCTGTTCGAGGCGCCGTCCTCGGATGAGCACGGTCCGCCGCGCTACCTGCAGTCGATCGTGGCCGCCTCGCGCTACCAGCGACGGGCGATCTGGGTCTGCGCGGTGACCGATGTGACCGCACAGAAGGAAACCCAGCAGCGGCTGCTGGATGCGCGGCGGCATGCCGAAAAGGCGCAGCACGATGCCGAGGCTGCGGACCAGGCCAAGACCGCCTTCGTGGCAATGATCAGCCATGAAATACGCACCCCCTTGAGCGGCGTGCTGGGCCACCTTGAACTGCTTGCCCACCAGACCATGCCACCGGCATCGCACGCGCATGTCACGCGCGCGAGGAGTGCGGCCGATGTGCTGCAGGGGTTGGTGAACGACACCCTGGACCTTTCCCGCTTTGAAGCCGGGTTGATGACGCTGGAACCGGCGCCTTTCGATCCGCGTGCGTTGCTGCAGCAGACTGCCACGCTGTTCGAACCACAGGCCACCGCAAAGGGGCTGCAGCTGGAGCTGCACACGGGCGATGCGCTGGAACCGGCCTACGTGGGCGACGCGGGCCGCCTGGCGCAGGTGATCAACAACCTGGTTGGCAATGCGGTGAAGTTCACCGCATCGGGAACGGTGGCGGTCAGCGTTGATGCCTCGGTTCGGCCTGATGGCAGCGAATGGCTGCACGTGGAGGTCCGCGATACCGGCCCGGGCATCGATGCCGAGGCGCAGGCCGACCTGTTCAAGCCGTTCGTGCAGGTCGGTGCCGGCTCGGCACGGCAGCACGGCGGCAGCGGCCTGGGGCTGGCCCTGTGCCAACGTTTCACCGAACTGCTGGGCGGCACCATCGGCGTGCGCAGCTCCCTTGGCGCCGGCAGCGTTTTCCACGTGGACATTCCGGCACGCCGGACCAGCGCCGTGGTAGACGTGTTGCAACTGCCAGCGCCTGTCGAGCGCGCGCATCCCTCGCGCGGCCACGCGTTGCTGGTGGATGACAGCGTGATCAGTCGTGACGTGACGCTTGGGCAGCTGCACGCGCTCGGTTGGCAGGTCACCCTCGCGGCCGACGGCGACGAGGCGTGGCAGCGCTGGCGCGAGGGTCGGTTCGATATCGTGCTGACCGATCTGAACATGCCACGCCTGGACGGATATGGACTGGCCCGGAAACTGCGTGCGGACGATCCCTCCATTCCCATCGTGGCGCTCACCGCCAATGCGATGCCCAAGGATGCGCAACGCGTACGCGAAGCAGGCATGTCCACGCTGCTGCTGAAGCCGCTCGACCTGCCTTCGCTGGAGGCCGCGTTGCGTGGACTCGACCCTGGTCCCACGGCCCGGCCACCGTTACCCCCGGCAGTAAGCGAGGTGGTTCAGCGGCAGATGCGCGAGGCGTTCCTGCAGACCGCCCATCGTGATTACACGTTGTTGAGCCAAGCGCTGGACAGCGCCGATGCCCCGGCCCTGATCGATCTACTGCACAGCTTTGCCGGCGCGCTGGCATTCCTGGCAGAGACCCAGGCGGCGCGCAGCTGCCAACAGGCCGAGCAGGCCCTGCGCAGCACCGGTGTGACAGATGCGGCGTCGAAGGCGACAGTCGTTGAGGCTATCGCGTTGATCGCGGCGAGCATCGAACGCCAGGCTGCCGCCCAATAGCAGGCATGAGCCCGCGTACTCAGCCGGCGAAGTGCTCGTACCCGCTCGGGCCGTCGTGGCCTTCGGTATGCACGCCCTGCCCTTCCATGATGCGGCCGATGCGGGTGATCGGCAGATCCAGCGATTCGGCAACGAAGTGCAGCGCATCGCGCTGGTCGGCGGCGGCGGTGAAACACAGTTCATAATCGTCGCCGCCGTGCAGCGCGCACTCACGGGCAGCATCGCGGCCCAGCAGTTCGCGCAGCGCCGCTGACATCGGCAACGCGTCGGCATCGACTTCGGCGCGCACGCCGCTGCGTGCCGCGATGTGGCCAAGGTCGGCCAGCAACCCATCGGAGATATCCACGGCGGCATGCGCGAATGCACGCAGGCGCAGGCCCAGGGTGACGCGCGGGGTGGGACGCAGCAGGCGCAGGCGCAGGGTTTCGTAGTCGGCCAGCAGCGTGGCGGCGGTCACGTTCAATGCGCCCTGCTGCCACAGGCGCAGCGCACCGGCAGCGTCGCCGAGGGTGCCGCTGACCCAGATGTCATCGCCAATCTGTGCGCGATCACGACGCAGCGCCTGGCCGCGTGACACCTGCCCCATCGCGGTGACCGACAGCGACAGCGGGCCACGCGTGGTGTCGCCACCAATCAGGGCGATGTCGTGCTGGTCGGCCAGTGCGAAGAAGCCATCGGCAAACGCGTCGACCCAGTCTTCGCTGGCCTCGGGCAATGACAGCGCCAGCGTGCACCACGCGGGGCGCGCGCCCATCGCGGCGAGGTCGGACAGGTTGACGGCCAGCGTCTTCCAGCCGATGTCGAACGCCGGGGTTTCTGCCGGGAAATGCACGCCGCTGTTGAGCGTGTCGGCGGTGACCACCAGTTGCTCGTTCGGGCGCGGCTGCAGCAGTGCAGCATCATCGCCGATGCCGAGCACGATGTCGTCGCGCTCGACGGTGCGGGCGCGGATGCGGTCGATGAGGGTGAATTCGGCCAGGGACATGGGGTGCTCCCGCAGTTATGCGTGCCGCGCATCGCGCGGTGGGCGGTAGTGCCGGCCGCGGGCCGGCAACCTCAGGATCCCTGCAGCTGCCGGCCAGCGGCCGGCACTACCACAGGTGGGTCAGTGACCCGATTCGACCTTGCGCCATTCCACGGCGGCACGATCCAGCACGCCGTTGACGTAGGTGTGGCCATGTTCGGAACCGAAGCGCTTGGCCGATTCGATGGCTTCGTTGATGACCACGCGGTACGGCACGTCCAGGCGGTAACGCAGCTCGTAACCGGCCAAGCGCAATACGGCGCGTTCGATCGCGTCCACTTCGTCGATGCTGCGGTCCAGGTAGGGGCCGAAGGCTTCGTCGATGTCGCGACGGTTGTCGAGCACGCCATGCACCAGCGCTTCGAAGTACGCCAGGTCCGCGATTTCGCGAGCCTGCTCGTGGGCGAACTGGGCGATCAGCGACTGGCCGTTGCCACCGGAGATCTGCCAGGCGTAGATGGCCTGCACGGCACGACGGCGCGCGCGCGAGCGCAGCACCGGATCGATGCCATCGCGGCGGACGGGTTTACCGGAGGGCTTGCCCTGGGTGTTCTTGTTCATGGCAGCTGCTCCAGAAGGTTGACCATTTCCAATGCGGCGAGTGCGACTTCCTCGCCCTTGTTGCCGTGGCTGCCGCCAGCGCGGGCCTCGGCATCTTCCACGCGCTCCACTGCCAGCACGCCGTTCAGCACCGGCACGCCGAAGTCCAGCTGCACGCGCATCAGGCCTTCGGCACAACGGTCGGCCACGTGTTCGTAGTGGCGGGTGTCGCCGCGGATCACGCAGCCCAGGGTGAGGATGGCGGCGTGTTCGTGGGCGGCGGCCAGGCGCGCGGCGACCAGCGGCAGCTCCCAGGCACCCGGCACGCGGATCACGTCGATGCTGGCTTCGGCAATGCCGTTGCCGGCCAGACTCTGGCGGGCGCCAGCGACCAGCACGTCGGTGATGCGGGCATTCCAGCGGCTGGCCAGGATGGCGAAGCGCGCCGATTCGGGAGTGCGAAGATCGCCTTCGTAGTGGCTCATATGCGGCTTGGGATTCGATTAAGGGGTAATTCTACCGTGGATGGGCCCCGGCCGTTGCTGGCGGGGGCCCGGGGGCGTCGGCACCCACCAGAGGGCAGACGGTGGGTGCCGACCGTTGGTCGGCACGCCAAGGGGTTTACGGGGTCACCGTCTCCACCACTTCCAGGCCGTACCCGGCCAGGCCGATCTGGCGACGCGGGGTGCCCAGCACGCGCAGCTTGCCCAGGCCCAGGTCGGACAGGATCTGCGCCCCGGCACCGTTGCGGCGCCACTGGCTCACGTCCTTGTCCTTGCCCGGCACCTCCGGCGCCGGCTGCTGGCGCAGGCGGGCCAGCAGGCCTTCGCCGTCGCGCGGGGCCTGCAGCACCACCATCACGCCACTGCCTTCGGCATCGATGGCACGCAGCGCATCGGTGGCGGCCACGCCGAAGTCGTCGCGCCGCCAGTGCAGCAGGTCGGCCAGCGGGTTTTCCACCTGCACGCGCACCAGGGTCGGGGTGTCGGCATCCGGGGTGCCACGGACCAGGGCGAAATGCAGGTCGTGGGCGATGCGGTCGCGGTAGGTGACCAGCTTGAACGGACCGAATTCGGTCTCGATCTCGCGCTCATCGACGCGCTCGACGGTCTTTTCGGTGGCCAGGCGATAGGCGATCAGATCAGCGATCGAACCCATCTTCAGGCCGTGCTCGCGGGCGAACACCTCCAGTTCCGGGCGACGCGCCATGCTGCCGTCGGGGTTGAGAATCTCCACCAGCACGCCGGCCGGTTCCAGCCCGGCCAGCATGGCCAGGTCGACGCCGGCTTCGGTATGCCCGGCGCGGGTCAACACGCCACCGGGCTGGGCGATCAGCGGGAAGATGTGGCCCGGCTGGTGCAGGTCGGCCGGCTTGGCGTTGGGCTTCACCGCGGTGCGGATGGTGTGCGCGCGGTCGTGCGCCGAAATGCCGGTGGTCACGCCCTCGGCCGCTTCGATGCTGACGGTGAAGTTGGTCTGGAACTGCGCGGTATTGGCCTGCACCATCGGCGCCAGGCCGAGGTCGGCGGCGCGGGTGCGGGTGAGCGGCAGACACACCAGGCCGCGGCCGTGGGTAACCATGAAGTTGATGTCGCTGGCCTTGACCAGCTCGGCGGCCATGATCAGGTCGCCTTCGTTCTCGCGGTCTTCGTCATCGACGATGACGACCATGCGGCCGAGGCGGATGTCTTCCAGGATTTCGGGGATGGGGGCGAAGTTCATGCGGCACCTCCTTGTGCATGCTGACCGTGGGTCGGCACGGCATCTCCCTGTGGGTGCAGACCGTTGGTCGGCACACTGATCAGGCGTTCCACATAACGAGCGACCAGGTCGATTTCCAGGTTCACCGCGCTGCCCACGCCGGTGCCGGAGAACGCAGTATTGGCCACGGTGTGCGGGATCAGCGCCACTTCAAAACCTTCGTCGTCCACTTCGTTGACGGTGAGGCTGACGCCATCCACGCAGATCGAGCCCTTCTTGGCGATGTAGCGGCGCAGCGCGGCCGGCGCGGCGAAACGCCAGCGCTGCGCGCGGGCATCTTCGTGGATGGACAGCACCTGGCCGAGGCCGTCGACGTGGCCGCTGACCAGATGGCCGCCAAGGCGGTCGGTCGGACGCATGGCACGCTCGAGGTTGATGACCGCACCTTCGGCCAGCTGGCCCAGCGTGGTCAGGCCCAGGGTCTCGGTGGACGCATCGGCCTGGAAGCTGCTGGCGTCGAACGCGATGACGGTGAGGCAGACGCCGTTGATAGCGATGCTCTCGCCCATCTGCACGTTGTCGAACGGCAGATTCCCGACGTTGAAGGTGAAGCGGACATCGCCGCCGATGGATTCGCGTGCGGCCAGACGGCCGACGCCTTCGATGATTCCAGTAAACAAGTAACGTTCTCCGCGAAAAGTGAGCGAAAAACGCCGCAAGGCAAACAGGCGGGCGCAGGGCCGCAAAGGCCCTGTGGCACCGTCTTCTTTCATCCGGACTATGACCGTCGGCTCCGGCATTTGACCGGATCTGCTGACCCCCGACGGTAAGACCGGGGCGCTCGCGGGCTCGTGCTTGCGCACCTACCGCCGGTGGGGAATTGCACCCCGCCCTGAAGACGTTTGTGTACCGGCGAACCGGCGCGGGCATTGTAGCAGCCCGGGCTGAACGGGGTCGGATGCCCCGGGGGTCGGATCCCTTTCCGCAGGAAAGGGCTCTGACCCCACCCGGGCGCGTCCGAGCCTGTGACGGCCGTCGCTCGCATTTCGTAAAGCTTTCATTAAAATCGGCGGTCGGACGACATGAGGTCGCCACGGACTGCCGCACAGGTGGACCGCCAATGGACTGAAATTCACAGGAATTCCCATGCGCAAGATCCTGATCGCGGCAGCCCTGCTGGCCGCTGCCCCGTTCTCGGCCTCGGCCGACGCCCTGAGCTACACCTACGTTGAAGGCGGCTGGACCCAGGTCAAGACCGACGACGAAGCGTTCAACGATCCGAAGGTTGATGGTGGCTACGTGCGCGGTTCGATCGCGCTGGCCGAGCAGGTACATGTGTTCGGCGGCTGGAACTACGCCAGCAAGAGCTACGACTACGACTACGGCTCGATGAAGCTGAAGTTGAACCAGCCGGAGCTGGGCATCGGTTACCACATGCCCTTCAGCGACCGCGTTGATTACACCGCTGACATTGCTTGGGTCCGCCAGCAGGCTGAGATCACCGTCAAGGACGTTGACTACGGCCGCTTCAGCGTGAAAGACCACACCAACCTGGTGCGCGCCACCATGGGCCTGCGTGGCAAGCCCTCGCGCATGACCGAAGCCTGGATCAAGGCCGGTTACATGGACGGTGGCAACGAGTTCAAGGGCACCTGGGTCGGCACCGTCGGCGGCCAGATCAACTTCACCCGGACCTGGGGCCTGGTCGGCGAGATCTCCGGCTACCGCGACGTCACCCAGTACTCGGCCGGCGTGCGCGCCAGCTTCTGATTGCCCGATCCTCGTCGTGTGATCGAACGGGTCCCGCAAGGGGCCCGTTTTTTGTTGGCCGCCGCGCGCAATATGCTTGGCTGCGACACACCATCGAATGCGATGACAATTGCGCTAGGCTTGCCGCCCTCTGGAACAGGAACACCGTCATGAAGACCCCGATCCGCGGCCTGCTGGCCACCGCACTGCTGTGCGCCCCGTTGTTCGCCGTCGCTGCACCGGCGCAGCTGACGCCGGAACAGACCTTCGATCTGTACGCCCGCGCATTGCTGGAAGACGATGCCACTGCCACGCGCACGCTCAACGATGCATTGAAGCCGGCCTTTGAAGGCCAGGACTCGGTAACGCCGGTGCCGGGCATGATGGCCCAAGCGCTGGCCGAGCCGTGGCAGACGGTGCTGGCCGTGGCCGGCGTGAAAGGCGATCCTGCAGCGGCGGAAGCAATGTACGCCAAGGCGCTGAAGGCCTCGCAGTGCCGTGCCACGCGCAGCACGGTGGAAGACAACGAGTACGTGGACGACCAGAAGATCGCCAAGGTCGATTTCAGCTGCCAACTGGCCGACCTGGGCAGCGTGCAGCCGCTGTTCCTCGCCAGCCTGACGGGGGAAGACAAGGCCCCGCGCGTGCGCTTCACCGAGGCCTACACGCAGGCCCTGCAGCGCGGCCCGCGCAAGGCCGTGACCGGTACCCTCACCCTGTATACCGCCAAGGACAAGGGCTACTGGTACAGCAGCAATTTCGACGATCTGGTCGGCCCGGTGCTGGGTGCGCTGGCGCCGTTCGATGCTTGGATGCAGGACGTTGAAGCGGCCAAGGCACCGAAAGTGACCGGCGTGCCGGCCTGCGACCTGCTGCTGCAGCAGCACCGCAGCTGCGTGGCGAAGATTGCGCCGGACCAGATCAGCGGTGTTGATGCGATGGCCGAAGAGCTGAAGGCCAAGACGCAGGTGATGTCGGCCGAGGAAATGACGCAGGAGTGCAAGGCACTGCGCCCGATGGCCGAGATGATGTGGACCGACGAATGCGCCTGAGAGGGCCGTGTTGAAGACATGGGGGCTGGCAGCGCTGCTGCTGGCCTTCAGTAGTGCGCGGGCAGGTTCTGCGGCATTTCCGGACGCGCAGGTATTCGATCTGTTTGCACAGGTGATCGTGCACGGCGATGCGCCTGCACAGCGTGCGTTGGCGCAGTACATGCAAGGCGACAAGGGTGTGGCCATCGCTGCGGCCCTGGCCGGTGTGAGCCACCTGGACGACGCACCGGAAATGGCCGATTGGCCGCAGGCGGCGGCCGCGCTGCGTGCGCGGCAGGCCTCGGTGCGATGCACGACCGACAGCGTGCAGTACCCGCACGGGCCTGACGGTGACAGTGCCCTGGTGGACTACCGTTGCGCCCTGCCGGATCTGGCGGCGCTGCTGCCCGTGTACCGGCAACACCCGGTGCCGTTCAATGGCCCGCACCCGCCACAGATGGCGCCGGCACTGGCGGCGGCGTACACGCAGCTGCTCGCCGATGCGCCGGATCGGGAGCGGAATGTCACGCTGGCCTTCGAACGCGATAGCGGCGGTCGCTGGCGGGCAGACCCCTCGCCGCTGATGGGGACACTGGCCGATGCCTTCCTGCCGTTCTTCGAGTGGAACGAGCACCCGCCCGGCGGGGATCGCTGACGTGCGCAACCGCCTGCATCTGCCATCAATGCTTGCCTTGATGTTCGTCGCCACCTCGGCGGGGGCGCAGACGCCCATGCCCTCGCCCGAGGAGAGCTTCGATCTGTTCGCGCGCTACCTGCTGGAAGGCGATGAAGAGGCGGCAGCACAGGTCTCGGCCATGATCGACATGCCACCGCTCAGCGAGCGCTGGGAGGCGACGGTGGAGCGGATGATGATCGGCGAAGCACCGGAAGATGACGCGCAGACGCACCTGGGCCGCGAACTGTCGCCGATCATGGCCGAAGCACTGCGGCAGACGCGCTGCCGCAGCACCGACAGCAAGCGCAGCGATCGCGATGGCGTCCAGATTTCGATCGTCGATTACAGCTGTCAGATGCCCGATTACGCAGCACTTTCGGACGGCACACCCGCGCCCGAACTTCGCGAGCAGATGGCGCACGATGACCTCGTCGGGATCCGGGTGTGGATGGATCTGCTGCAGCGGGCGCCGAAGCGAACCTACAACACCCGCGTGACCATGGCACGCGAAAATGATGAGCGTGCATGGGTCCCGCAGGACCTGCCGCCCATGCACGAGTGGATACAGATGCTGCTGACGCTGCCTGACGGCGCCGCTAGCTAGCTATATCCTCGCTGGCTACGCATCGTCATCGTCCGGGGTTTTTCCGAACTCCTGGCGATTCTGCTGGTACTCGCAGCCATGCAGAGTCTTGCCGGGACGAAAGGCGCGCGCGATGCGTGCGCGATCTTCAAGCCAGCCATCGGCGGCGGCATCGGTATCGTAGAAGCCGACGAATGCAACATCGTCCCAGCCATCGTAGGGCGGTAGATCCCACCGTTCTGCCAGTGCTGGAGCGATGTCACCATCAAGCTCGGCATACAGGGTCTGGCCAAGCTTTACAAAGCGCGACACCGGCATTCCGGCAATGGCAATCGGCGCTGGGGGTGTCCACCAGCGATTGCCTTCATCATCCTCTCCGCTCTTCCAGCCCTTGAAGCGCGGGTCAGTGGATAGCGGCCCCATGAGCACTGCCCAGCCCGCAGTATAGTTTCGCAGCGCGTCGGCCTTGCAGGTGAGCACCGCGTCCAGCTCCTTGTTTATGTCGACGCCGGGCGCGAATGCGGTATCGGGTTCCTTGCCCCGCCGGCGCAGTTGTTCCGTGCGAGTGCCGTAGCGCTCTTCACATCCCACCAGCACCGCGCCAGGGTGGCTGGCAATGCGAGATGCGGTAAGCGAGCGCACGTAGAATCCATCATCGCCACTGTTGCGTAGCGACAGCTCGCGCAAGTGGATATGCGGGGCATCCGTGGCGCTCAAGGGCTTCATGTCCAGCTGGCTTGAAATGTCTTCGAGAGAAATACGCTCAAGAATAGCCATCGTCGCCTCGGACAGCACCGCGATTCGTTGCGTTTCGTGGCCGAACACAGTAATCGGCACCGGCAGCTCGATCTCGTGCAGCGAGCTATTGGGCTGTTTTACCTCGGTCCACGCTTCAAACGGTGAACCGGCACGACTGCTATCGCCCAGCACCACAGGCCAAACGTTCGTGGAAAGAGCCAGCTGGGCGTGCGTGGATGCGCGGCACTCGATAGCCGCCGTCAACACTTGCTGGGCCTGTTCGGCGGTGAACTCGTACCGGAGGGCTTCACCTTCTTCATCAGCCATGCAGACCGGTGAGATGGCCAGACTCAGGGACGCCAGCCCCAGAAGCGCGAGGGTTCGACTTGAGTGCAACAAAGTAGTCACCTGAAAAGATGCGACCAACTACCGTGCTTGATCGGCGTCTACTGGTATATGCGAATAGTTTCAAATTGCTCCGACGCAACGGACATGCCAGCGCGCCAGTAATTTCGGACAAGTTGCATGGACGTGGCCGTCAATCGCCGAGATCATCCGCCATTGTCCCGACTGCCTACGTCCTACCATGTTCAAGCCGACGCTTGTCCTGCTGCTCTGCGCACCCCTCTGCGCTACCGCCGCGCCTGCTGCCCTTTCCCTGCAGGACTCCTTCGATGCCTACACACGCATCATTACCCAGAATGATGAGAACGCCAAAGCAGCTCTGCGTAACAGCCTGCGTACTGCAGATCCGAATGACTATCCCGATGTCAGCAGTATCGTAGATGTGCTGTACGCGTTCGAGAACCTCGCAGCGGGATTCGAGGAGCCTGCCGCGAGCGAGATTGGTGAGCGACGAAACACCATTCAGTGCCATGCCGACAAAGTTGAAGAGAGCACTTCTTCCCGCGCCGGCATTGTGGACTACCACTGCGTGCTTCCCGATGTCTCCGCTGCGTTTGGGGCCTACCGTGACGCCAAGGCACGACATCGCTCAGGAGAGCAGAGCTTGGAGGGGGCCAAGGCATTCCTGCAAACGTATGCAGCCATTCTGCGCGATGCGCCTGACACCAGATACGAGGCGCGAGCGGAATTCTCGCGCGTTGGCGACAACGGACCATGGGCCAGTATCGACATGGACCTTCTTGGGCTGAAGCTCTTGAAACAGCTGATGCCCTTCCAGGCATGGGACGAGCGGATCGAGGCGGAAGCGGTCACTGCGTACTCTGGCATTCCCGTATGCGACCTGATGTTGGATGCTCAACTGAAGTTCGCCGAACGCTATGATCCGGATAGCCCACTGCAGCATGGCACCACCCTGCAGGATGCCGTGGAAGAAAAGGTGAGAACGCTGGGGCCGGAGCTGGCCGCTGCCTATTGCCGGGGAACCCATGAACGGAACCGCGCGCTGTGGGAAGGCTATCGCAGTGAGCCGCCTGCGGGGCCGGTGACCGAGTGAATCTGCGCAGCACGGTTCTTCTGTCTGCGCTGGCCGGACTGGGCGCATGCGCACCGCCACCCGCCGGCGGAGTCGGGCCCGAGCAGACCCAGAGTCGCCTGCAGACCGAGAAGCCAGGTTGCAGGGAAGACGACGACGTTGTGACTTGCCTGCAGCGCTTTGCCTCAACGCCGACCCGGACCTTCACCGCACGCGCCGACTGCAGTGTATTCACCGAGCGCGGCGACAGCGTCTCGATCGAGCCCACCACCCGCGCTGCGCGCCAGGTTGTTTTTCCCGTTAGGGCTCGCGAAAGCGGCATGGTGCGCCTGCAGATGCAAGTAGACACGGGTGGCCGCCTTCTGGATGTTCGTGTGGTGCAGTCCAGTGGCAATGCCCTGCTGGAAGCTGCCGCGATGGACGCCGCACAGGAGTGGTGTTACCTGCCCGCACACCGTAACGGTCGCGATGAGGGCGGCGCCGTTGAGGCGGTGTTTCGCTTCAACGTGATCCGCGGAGCCAAACGTGACAACGAATCATCCAAGCAGACGCACTGATGGCGGCAGGAGCAACGAGCGGTCGATTGGCAGGGCCGATGAGACACCTGTGCTTCCTGCTGGGCGTTCTGTGGTGGAACACATCTGCTGCTGCTCCCTCGCCCGAGCAGGCATACACCCTGCAGGTGCTGGCGGGGCTGCTACCGCTGGATGTGTGGGACGCACGCGGGGTGGATGAGGATACCTCTGAACTGTGCAGATTCCGCTGGCAGAGTGTCGGGCACTTGAAGCAAATGCGCCGACCAAGGTCGGCATCTACCAGGGCAAGGTAGATCCACGTCATGCGTGGATGAACTTCTCGCCTTACACGCGCAGCAGCAGCCGCAGATCCTCACCCACCTGGCGCTGATCGACCACGCGCAGGCGGCGCTGCTGGTCCATCGCGTCGATGCCAAGACCAGCCAGCAGCGGGCGGCCGTTGTCGCCGAGCAGGGTCGGCGCCTGGTACAGCAGCAGTTCGTCCACCCAGCCACCGCGCAGCAGTGCACCGGCCAGCGTCGCGCCGGCTTCGGTATGCACTTCGTTGATGCCGCGTTCGGCCAGCAGCGCCAGAACCGCGCTCAGATCAAGGCGACCGTGGCGGACGGCCACGCTGGCGAATGCCGCGTCGGCGGCGTCGGGCGGGCTGACCATCGCATCGTGCAGGTACAGGGTCGGTGCTCCGCCCTCGCGTACCCGGCTGCATTCCAGCGAGCGCAGACGCGAGTCCAGCACCACGCGCAAGGGTGGCATCACCTCGGTGTCAGCCAGGCGCACGGTCAGCATCGGGTCGTCGGCGATCACGGTGTCGGCACCGGTGAGGATCGCACCAGCGCGCGCGCGCCAGTGCTGCACGTCCTCGCGCGCGGCGGGCCCGGTGATCCACTTCGAGCTGCCGTCGGCCATCGCGGTACGGCCATCCAGGCTGGCTGCGAGTTTCACCCGCAGCCACGGACGACCGCGCTCCACGCGCGACAGGAAGCCCTTGTTGAGCTCGCGCGCCTGCGCCGCCATCAAGCCCTCGGCGACCTCGATGCCGGCTTCGCGCAGCAGATCGAAACCACCGCCATCGACCTTCGGGAACGGGTCGCGCATCGCGGCAACTACGCGCGACACACCGGCGTCGATCAGTGCCAGTGCGCACGGCGGTGTGCGTCCGTAATGCGCGCACGGCTCGAGGGTGACGTAGGCGGTGGCACCACGCGCTTCGGCGCCGGCCTCGCGCAATGCGAACACTTCGGCATGCGGGCCGCCGGCACGCTGGTGCCAACCCTGCCCGACCACGCGCTCGCCATGGGCGATCACGCAGCCGACCATCGGATTGGGACGGGTGGTATAGGCACCGCGTTCGGCAAGCCGCAATGCGGCGGCCATGTGCAGGTGGTCAAGGACGGTGAACGATATGCTCATGCCGCCATGGTAGCGCCGTTGGTATGGATCCACGCCATGCGTGGATGGCGGCAAAGCGCCAACCAAGGTTGGCCTCCACCAGAACCCAGTAGATCCACGCCATGCGTGGATTGATAGCAAAGCGCCAACCAAGGTTGGCGGCTACCGAAGCAAATGCCGTCAGCCCTTCTTCTTGGTCAGGGCGATCACATCACCCAGCAGCTGCAGCTGTTCGGTGCTCGACGGCAGGTCGCGTTCGAGCTTCTCGATCTCCTCGCGGAAATCGGCCACGTCCTCGAAGCTGCGGTAGACCGAGGCGAAACGCACATAACCAACATGGTCGAGCTTGCGCAGTTCATTCATGACGAACTCGCCGACCTTGATCGACGGCACTTCGCGTTCGCCGCTGATGCGCAGCTGATGCACCACCGCGCGTACCGCCGCTTCGATCTTCTCTTCCGGCACCGCACGCTTCTGCAGCGCACGGTCGAAGCCGGCGCGGACCTTGCGGGCATCGAAGGCTTCGCGGGTGCCATCGCTCTTGACGATGGCCGGCAGCTTCAGTTCGACGGTTTCCAGGGTACTGAAGCGTTCGTTGCACGCCTCACACTCACGCCGACGACGAATCGTCGCGCCGTCTTCGGAGACGCGCGAGTCGATGACCCGTGTATCGGCATGTTGGCAGAAGGGGCAATGCATTGAACGCCTGGCTCAGGAGAATACCTGCTGCCACGGTCGTGGCGGCGTCGCAACGGTACCTGAGAAAGGCCGAGGCAGCAAATAAGGCGCCAAGTCGGAAAATCAATCCACGGAACCGCGAAATCCTCACCTGGCCAGAACCCATGCGCTCCCGAACCGGTCCTGCGGCCCTCCAGCCAGAGCGGCTGGATACCGGGGATCGACACAGCGGCCCCATCAACACGTACGCCGATCAACTCGCCCGGCACCCGCTGGAGAGCGATCACCGAAACTGCCGCGGCCGCGTGACCGGGTCATCGTCCGCGTTCTTGGCAACGATGATGCTGCCACGCGGGCCGCGCAGACCAGCAAATGCGGCCTTTATGTCGGGATGAAGCGGCCCGCCAGCGAATGTCCCGTCGTGCGCGTCAGTGCTCGCCGATGTCCCATAGCCCCCATAGTGCCCACTGCGTCAAGGAATCAACGCGCTGTCGTTCTTGGCTAGTGTGCTGCGCCTGCAGATACGAGAAGTTGCTGTCATTCCCCTCCTGGAGGCCACATGACCACGCCATCGCTCGTACTGCCGTGTCTGCTGCTCCTGTCGGCATCAATGCCGGCCTCAGCCGCCGCGGCCTTGCCACCCTCTCAGGCCGCGTCCAGGGCTTCGATGGAAAATGCGGCAGTCGTTGTCAGCCGGGTAACGCCGACGAGCGTCTCCGTCGTTGATGGCGCCCTGCAGGGCGAGGTGGAGGGCAACATCTCCAGCCAGGAGGCGGTCAACCTGTTTGCCTACAGCGCTGTCGGGGCGCGCATGAAACTCAGCCTGGGGCGGCTCGCCCCAGGCTATTTCCGGCATCCCTCAATGGTCGCGCTGAACGACATCGTCGTGGATGGAAGTGCCGTCTTCTTCGTCTCCCCCTCCGAAGACGGTTCCTATCAGCCCAGTGCCCCCTTCGTCATGCAACCGCAGATCGTCCTGCCTGCGCCGCGCATCACCGCTGCGGTCGGAGGGCGCGGGTCGGCCCGCATCCACGGCACGGCACTGCGCGGTGCCCGCATCAACGTGGAAGTGGCCGGGCAGCGTCGGGCGATCATGGCAAATGGTCACACCGGAGACTGGAGCGTTGAGTTCACCGGCCTGGGCGAGGGGCAGCATGAGGTTCTCGCCAGGGTGTACGACCTGATGGGTACTTTCCCCGATTCCACCCCCGCCCGCGCCACTGTGGCCGCCGAGGGCGACATCCTCCGGCCCCTGCAGGTCACTTCACCGCCGGAGGGATTTCCCATCCAGCGCACGGTTGACGTGCGCGGTGTCGCATCGCCCGGGCGTGGCAACGTCCAGGTCACGCTGGGCGGAGGCGCCACAGTCGAGGCACCTGTGAGCGCAACCCATCATGGCTGGTCGGCGCGGGTGACCAGCGCAACGCATGGGTCGGTTCCCTTGCAGGTCGCGCTGCCCGGCACCGGCGAACAGGTTGTCTACAACGTGGATGTCGCCTATTTCGGTGACCCGGTGGTCAACCGGTTCCGTCAATACACCACGTTCCAGCCCAGCTACACCTGGACGCTGGACGCCGAAGGTACTGTCACGCTGTCCGGGCCTGATACGGTGGTCCGTTATCTCAGTGTCGAGCAGACCTGGAAGACACTGGCCCACGTGCAGGAAGATGGGCACTGGCACTACGCCGGTCCGGTACCGGACGACATGTATCTGCAGAGCGAATCCATCGAAGGCAAGGGTTACCCGCAGGTGGGCAGGCTGAATGTCCCCAGCCTGGGCGACCATCCCACCGACCGTGTGACCGTTCCGCTGCTGGCGGGAGCGCCCCGGATGACCTCGCCCGCGCGCGTCGGGCGAACTGCCACGCTGAGCGGCGAAGACCTGTCCGGTACATTGCGCCCGATCAAGGTGACGTTGCCGGACGGACGTTCATTCACGGCCCCGGTCGATGATGCGCAACGCTGGAGCATCCACATTGAAGGATTGCCGCTTGGCCGTATCCCGGTTGTGTTCGCCAAGGACGTTCCAGACCAGATCGCGCACCAGTACGCGGCCTCGCACGAAGTACTCGATGTCGTGGAGGTACCTTGACGGTTGCTTGATGAGCGTCCGATCAGCCTTGTGACCGGGCGCTCCGATGCGCCCGGCGCAGCCACACCAGATGCGCCGACGGCAGCAGCAACGGCACGCCCAGCACCAGATATCCCAGTACCTGCCAGGGGCTGCCGGCGAACAAGCTGAAAAGCACCACGCCGATCACGGCCAGCGCCGCCATGGCGCCCAGCGCCAAGCCAATCCAGGGAATACGGGCGGTGTGCCGCAGGCCATCGCGCCCCCGCCGCAGGTAGCGGATGCTGAGCCACAACCAGGCCAGCAAGCCGGCAACACCCGCGCTCGCCCACAGGAACAGCACCGCACCTTCGTCGCCACGCATCAGCCCGTGACGGATCAGGAAGGTGTAGATGCCGAACCCGGCGACGCCACCACCGGCCACCAGTGCAGGCAGCCCCAGCAGCAGGCATTGGGCGATATACAGGCGTTTGTGCAGACGCTCATCCATGCGTTCGAATCTCTTTTAAGGTCGCTCGATTCAAGCGCGTAAGGTCGCTCGATTCAAGCGCGCGGTCGCAGCCACAAGAGCATGCCGGCCGGCACCAGCATCGACGGCCCCAACAGCAGCAGATTGAGGCCTTCGGCATGGACCGTGATGCCCCACCACAGCGCCAGCCCCAGCGGCGGCATGGCGGCCAGACCTCCGGCCAGCAGCATGCGCCACCAGACCGGCCGCACGCGCAGACCAGCACGCCCCTGCATCAGGTAACCCGCGCTGAGCCACAACCAGGCCAGGCAGCCAGCAATTCCGGACAGGCCCCACAGCGGCATCAGCGTCACCGATGCCAGGCTGCCGTGACCAAACTGGCCCAGGCCCATCAACAGCAGCATCATCGCTGCGGCCCCGCCGCCCACCAGGCTGGGCAGGCCGAAGAGTGCAGCCAAGGCTGCATAGAGATACTTGAGGCGGCGCTCATCCATGCGCGGTACTCCGATGCCCGGGGTCAGAGCCCTTCCCGCAGGGAAGGGATCCGACCCCAGTGCCCGATCAACCGTAAACCGGGTACTTGCGGCACTGCGCGCTGACCGCATCGCGCACGCGGCCGATGACGGCTTCATCGGCCGGCGCATCGAGCACGTCGGCGATCCAGTTGGCCAGATCCACGCAGTCCTGTTCCACGTAACCACGGGTGGTCACCGCCGGGGTGCCCAGGCGCAGGCCCGAGGTCACGAACGGCGAACGCGGGTCGTTCGGCACCGAGTTCTTGTTGACGGTGATATGGGCCTTGCCCAGTGCGGCTTCCGCGTCCTTGCCGGACACGTCCTTGCCGATCATGTCCACCAGCATCAGGTGGTTCTGGGTGCCGCCGGAGACGATCTTGTAGCCGCGTGCGATGAGCGTGTTGGCCATCGCCTGCGCGTTCTTCACCACCTGCTGCTGGTAAGTCTTGAAGCCCGGCTCCAGCGCTTCCTTGAAGGCCACGGCCTTGCCGGCGATGACGTGCATCAGCGGACCGCCCTGGATGCCCGGGAATACGATCGACTGCAGCTTCTTGACCAGATCCTCGTCGGCGCCCTTGGCGACGATGATGCCGCCGCGCGGGCCGCGCAGGGTCTTGTGGGTGGTCGAGGTAACCACGTGGGCATGTTCCAGCGGGCTCGGGTAGACGCCAGCGGCAACCAGACCGGCGACGTGGGCCATGTCGACGAACAGGTAGGCACCGACCTTGTCGGCGATGGCGCGGAAGCGCGCCCAGTCGATCACCTGCGAGTAGGCCGAGAAGCCGGCCACGACCATCTTCGGCTTGTGCTCCAGCGCCAGGCGCTCGACTTCGTCGTAATCGATCAGGCCCTGGTCGTTGACGCCGTACTGCACGGCGTTGAACAGCTTGCCCGACGCATTGACCTTGGCACCGTGGGTGAGGTGGCCGCCGTGGGCCAGGCTCATGCCGAGGATGGTGTCGCCCGGCTGCAGCAGCGCGAAGTACACGGCCTGGTTGGCCTGTGAACCGCTGTGCGGCTGCACGTTGGCATAGTCCGCGTCGAACAGCTGCTTGAGGCGGTCGATCGCCAGCTGTTCGGCGATGTCCACGTATTCGCAGCCACCGTAGTAGCGCTTGCCCGGGTAGCCTTCGGCGTACTTGTTGGTCAGCTGGCTGCCCTGGGCTTCCATCACCGCCGGGCTGGTGTAGTTCTCGCTGGCGATCAGCTCGACGTGGTCTTCCTGGCGCTGGGTCTCAGCGGCGATGGCCTTGGCCAGTTCGGGATCGTAGGTTTCGATGCGGACGTCACGCGGGAACATCGGGTACTCCAGCAGGCGGGGAAAGGGGTACGACTCAGCCCTTGATTGTAGCCCCGCCCTGGCCTGCTGGGGCCGAAACGACCGGGGCCGGATTCGACGAACGAATCCGGCCCCGTATGGTTTCGAATGGCGTTGTGGGGTCAGAGCCCTTTCCGTTGGAAAGGGATCCGACCCCGACGCTGCATCAACGGTTGTTGATGATGTAGTCGGCAATGATGCCGGTTGCCACGGCGACCAGCAGCATGTTGCCGCGGTCATCGCGGATCCAGTGGTGGCCGTACGGCGGGCGGCGCAGCTGGTAGCGCGGGTAGTCGTTGACCACGTAGATCGGGCCGCGGTAGTAGTCGCGATAGCGGTGGCCGCGCTGCCAGCCATAGCCATGGCCGGGCCGGTAGCCCGGGCTGTAGACCACGCGCGGCGGTGGCGGTGCCGGGCGGTAGTAGCCATGGTCGTAGCGGCGGTCGTGGCGGTAATCACGGCGCGCTTCGCGGCGGTCGCGTTCCCAGTCGCGACGGTCGTGGCGCCACTCGCGGCGATCTTCGCGCCATTCACGGCGGTCGTGGTCACGACCACGGTGGTCGTTGTCGGCGAAGGCCGGGGCGATGGCGCCCAGCGCCAGTACAGAGGCCACGGCGCCGGCCATGAGTCGATGGATGTGCATGGGAGACCTCTGCTGGGTGGGTGGTGAGCCCATATTGCGCATTCGATCTGAACGGTTTCCGGCTGGAAACGCTTCCCGTTGCGGGACTGTGACGGCCCATTCAGTCCTCGGCCAGCCCCGGGCGCTGCGACCAGCGCGGGCCGTAAGCGGTTCCGGCTATAATTGGGGGTATTCCATTCAGTCTGTGCCCGCTGCCGCAACGGGAAGTTCCCCGTGACGGACCGGGCGCAGGGTCGCGCCTACGGAGACCTCATGTCCTCGCAATACATCTACACCATGAACCGCGTGTCCAAGGTGGTCCCGCCCAAGCGGCAGATCATCAAGGACATCTCGCTGTCCTTCTTCCCGGGCGCGAAGATCGGCCTGCTGGGCCTGAACGGCGCCGGCAAGTCCACCGTGCTGAAGATCATGGCCGGCGTGGACACCGATTTCGAAGGCGAAGCCCGTCCGCAGGCCGGCATCAAGGTTGGCTACCTGGCGCAGGAACCGGAGCTGGACCCGACCAAGACCGTGCGTGAAGCGGTTGAAGAAGGCGTGGGCGAAGTGCTGCAGGCACAGGCTGCGCTGGACGCGGTCTACGCTGCCTATGCCGAAGAAGGCGCCGATTTCGACGCGCTGGCCAAGGAACAGGAGCGCCTGGAGGCGATCCTCGCCGCCGGCGATGCGCACACGCTGGAAAACCAGCTGGACGTGGCCGCCGATGCGCTGCGCCTGCCGCCGTGGGATGCCATCGTCGGCAAGCTGTCCGGTGGTGAAAAGCGCCGTGTGGCGCTGTGCCGCCTGCTGCTGCAGAAGCCGGACATGCTGTTGCTCGACGAACCGACCAACCACCTCGATGCCGAGTCGGTGGAATGGCTGGAACAGTTCCTGGCGCGCTACACCGGCACCGTCGTGGCGGTCACCCATGATCGCTACTTCCTGGACAACGCCGCCGAGTGGATCCTGGAACTGGACCGTGGCCGCGGCATTCCGTGGAAGGGCAACTACACCGACTGGCTGACCCAGAAGGATGAGCGCCTGAAGCAGGAAGACAACCAGGAAAAGGCTCGCCAAAAGGCGATCCAGAAGGAACTGGAGTGGTCGCGCCAGAACGCCAAGGGCGGCCGCACCAAGGGCAAGGCCCGTCTGGCCCGCCTGGAAGAGCTGCAGTCGGTCGATTACCAGAAGCGCAACGAGACCAATGAAATCTTCATCCCGCCGGGCGAGCGCCTGGGCCAGGCGGTGATGGAATTCAAGAACGTCTCCAAGAAGTTCGGCGACCGCCTGCTGTTCGACAACCTGAACTTCCTGGTGCCCTCGGGCGCCATCGTCGGCATCATCGGCCCCAACGGTGCCGGTAAGTCGACCCTGTTCAAGATGATCACCGGCCAGGAAAAGCCGGACACCGGCGAGATCGTGGTCGGCCCGACCGTGCAGCTGTCCTACGTGGACCAGAGCCGCGACGCGCTGGAAGGCAACCACAGCGTGTTCCAGGAAATCGCGGGCGGCCTGGACATCCTCAACATCAACGGCATCGAGATCCAGTCGCGCGCCTACATCGGCCGCTTCAACTTCAAGGGCCAGGACCAGCAGAAGATGGTCGGTTCGCTGTCCGGTGGTGAGCGTGGCCGCCTGCACATGGCCAAGACCCTGCTGCAGGGTGGCAATGTGCTGCTGCTCGACGAACCGTCCAACGATCTGGACATCGAAACCCTGCGTGCGCTGGAAGATGCGCTGCTGGAGTTCCCGGGCAACACGTTCGTCATTTCGCATGACCGCTGGTTCCTGGATCGCATCGCGACCCACATCCTGGCGTTCGAAGGCGACTCGCACGTGGAGTTCTTCCAGGGCAACTACCGCGAGTACGAAGAAGACAAGCGCCGCCGCATGGGCGACGACGCTGCGCCGAAGCGCCTGCGCTTCAAGGCGCTGAAGTAAGCAAGAACGAAAGGCCGCGCTCGCGCGGCCTTTCGCCTTTCATGGGCCGCAATCGATTTTTGTTGACGCTTTTGCCCCTTTCGCACCGTGCTCCCGCGCCCCTCGGCTGAAGGTCGCACGTGTAAAGCAGTGTTGATCCCTTGTCGCACACGGCAACTTCCGTACTTTGCAACTCTTTGCATGTTCCCGGCCCAACGCTTCGGTTTTCCTACGCACCCGATTCACCCCCACGTAGGAAACACCATGAAAGCACTGATCTCGACCACGGCGGCACTGCTGCTGTCCGGCACCGCCGCCGCCGCGCCGGCGAACTGGGAAGGCATCCATCTGGGGGCACATGCCACCCACGGCGAAGGCCACAGCCAGGACCGCAGCAATGCCAACGCCTCTGAAAAGAGCATCCGCGGCTTTGCCGGCGGGCTGCAGGTCGGCCGCAACTGGCAGTTCGACAACAACGTCGTTGCCGGGATCGAAGGCGCCCTGTCCTTCGGTACCATCAACCAGGAGTGGAAGGACCGCGACAACCATCAGTACAGCCCTTACTACGGCAAGGATGCGGTGACCCGTTCGGGCGCGATCAACCTGACGCTGGGTTACGCGGCGGGCCAGTGGCTGCCGTACGTCAGCGCCGGGGTGAGCGTGGCCCGCCAGGAGTTTTCGCTGGGCTGCGACAAGTCGCTGGTGGAGGCCACCAATGGCTGCCGCGTCGCCGAGTTCGAAACCCGCGCATCCCATGTTTCCACCGGCGGCAACGTCGGCGCAGGCGTGCTGTACCGCTTCAGCGACCAGCTTTCGGCGGGTGCGGAGTACCGTTACACCCATCTGGGCTCCAGCCCGGTTTACCTGGAAGATCCCAACTACCCGGCTGCGGCGCGACGCAGCTTCCATACCAACTACAGCAGCGTTACGCTGAAGTTGAACTACCACTTCTAACCGCCTGGCGACGCACCCGCCGGTCCTTCGGGCGGCAGGGCGTGCAGGTACGAGAGATCTGCGATGTCCCTGTTCGAACGCCTGTTCCAGCTGCAGCAGCACGGCACCACCGTGCGCACCGAACTGCTGGCCGGTGTCACCACCTTCCTGACGATGTCCTACATCGTCTTCGTCAATCCCGAGATTTTGGGCACCACCGGCATGGATGCCGGCGCGGTGTTCGTGGCCACCTGCCTGGCCGCGGCGCTGGGCTCGGTGGTGATGGCGCTGGCGGCCAACTTCCCGGTGGGCATGGCCCCGGGCATGGGCTTGAATGCGTTCTTCGCCTTCACCGTGGTCGGCGCTGCCGGCCTGCCCTGGCAGCAGGCACTGGCGGCGGTGTTCATTTCGGGCCTGGTGTTCCTGGTGCTGTCGCTGACCGGCGTGCGCGCGTGGCTGGTGTCGGGCATCCCGGCGTCATTGCGGTCGGCGATCGTGGCCGGCATCGGCCTGTTCCTGGCGATCATCGCGCTGCAGAAATCCGGCGTGATCATCGGCAACGAGGACACGCTGGTCGCGTTGGGCCCGCTCAATACCGCACCGCCGCTGCTGGCACTGGGCGGTTTCCTGCTGATCGCGATCCTGGAAGCGCGGCGCGTGCGCGGCGCGATCCTGATCGGCATCCTGGCGGTGACCGCGGCCGGCTGGGCGCTGGGGGATCTGCAGTACCACGGGCTGGTGTCGTTGCCGCCGAGCCTGGCCCCGACCTTCCTGCAGCTGGACCTGCCCGGCCTGCTGCACCACAACGGCGGTGCGCCGATCGCGGTGCTGCTGCAGGTGGTGCTGGTGTTCGTGCTGGTGGAAGTGTTCGATGCCACCGGCACGTTGTATGGCGTGGTCGGCCGTGCCGGTCTGCTGAAACTGCCGGGTGCACAGAAGCGGTTCGGGCGCGCGCTGCTGGCCGACAGCACGGCGATTGTCGCCGGTTCGCTGCTGGGTACCAGCAGCACCACCGCCTTCGCCGAAAGCGCCTCTGGCGTGCAGGTGGGCGGCCGTACCGGTTTGACCGCGCTGGTGGTGGCCGCGTTGTTCCTGGCTGCACTGCTGTTCTCGCCGCTGGCGGCGATGGTGCCCGGCTATGCCACCGCGCCGGCGCTGCTGTTCGTGGCCGGGCTGATGCTGCGTGAACTGGTGGAAGTGGACTGGAGCGACCTGACCGAATCCGTACCTGCCGCGCTGTGTGCGCTGGCGATGCCGTTCACCTATTCCATCGCCAACGGCCTGGCGTTCGGCTTCATTGCCTATGCCGCGCTGAAGGCCGGCACCGGCCGCTGGCGCGAGGTGCATCCGGCGGTGTGGCTGGTGGCGGTGCTGTTCGTGCTGCGTTACGCGTTGGAGTGAGCCGGCGGCTGTTGCCGGCGGCTGGCCGGCAACCTCACATGCTTCAGGAATCCTGCAGTTGCCGGCCAGCGGCCGGCACTACCCGATGCCGCGTGGCCTTCACTCGTACTGGATGGTGAAGGTCGCCTGCCCGTTCGCAATACCGGCGCCCACGGTACCGGCCTGGGTCTGCACGTAGCGGGCGCGCAGCGGTAGGCTCAACGTGGAGCTGCCAACCGTCGTCGTGCCGACGTTGATGGTCTGGCCGAAACGCACTTCGCGCTCGCTGCTGCCATCACGCTGCACCATCTGGATGCCGATGCGCGTGGCGCTGTTGGCAGCGGCGCTGAGCTTGAGCACACCCGGCATGTTCGAACCATCCTGGTCGGCATCCAGGCGGATGCCGACCTTGCTCTGGAACTGCGCAAGGTTGCTGCCCTGGCAGTTCAGGCGGATGTCGAAATCACGGTTGACGGCCTTGGAGCCGACGCCGGTGAAGCTGGTGTTGGGCACGCTGCCGAAATCCACCGGAATGTTGCGGCTGCCGGCCTGTACTTCGCAGGTCGGGCTGACCACGGTGGTGCCCGAGCCCTTGAAGGTGGACGTCAGCACCGGTCGACCGGCACCATCACCGTCGAAGTAGTACGTGGTGAAGCGGCCGTTCGGTGCGATGGTGCCTGAGCCGGTCTGTGCCGCCGTCTTGATCAGCTGGATGCGGAACTGACCGCCGACCAGCGAGATGGTGGCGTTGCCGGCAAAATTGATGGAGTGCGGGTAGTACGTCTGGATGGCACCGGAGTCGCGGAACAGGCGGATACCCACGCCTGCGACATCGGTTTCATAGACATTGGAGAAGCCGGCAACCGGCCGACGCTGCGCTGCATTGACGTACTCACCGACGGAACGGCCACCTGACCAGTCACAGCGGGCAACGCTGTTCTGCTGGTTGATCGCCACGCTGATCTCCTTGATCACACCGCCCACGGCAGTGCTGGGCAGGATCACTATCTGCCCCATGTCCATCGTCACGTCCTGGGCAGTAAACCAGCTGGACTGGATGCGACAGGAGGCGCTGGCCTGCTGGGCCATCAGCATGCCACCAAGCACGGCCAGGGTGGCCAGCGCCTTGCGGCCACGGGAAAGGATCATCGGCATGCTGCCTCCAGCGGGATGAAGCCGGTCTTGGACGCATCGGCGCCCGCCGGTACCTGGTAATCAACCGTGCAGCGCTGGTCAGCACCGGAGCCCCATTCAACCTGCAGGCTGCCCTGGTTCTTCTCGCTGCGTACGTACAGGCGGCCGCCCTGGCTGACCATGCCTACCGGCTGGCCGGTTTCGTCCTTGACCTGCGCGCCGAACGGCAGCGTACGGCCGTCGGTGCTGCGCACCTGGATAAGCAGCGCATTGCCCTTGCGGGTATCGAAGCGCAGGTAGCTGATGGCACCGGCGAACGGAGCGATCGACTGGCTGCTGCTTTCCAGCTCGACATCGTGGGCCATGCCCTGCGGGTCCAGGGTCACGGTGTTGAGGCGATACGGCGACACGTAGGGGACCACGGCGTAACCGCGACCATCGATGCGCAGGCCCGGCGCGTTGCTGACCATGGCATCACGTGCACCCGGTGCCTCGACCAGCACCATGGTTTCACCACGCTGCGGGGTCAGGGTCACGCCGCCACTGTGCATGACCAGGCTGCCGTTGGCACCGAACGATGCCTGGCGGAAGTCACGCGAATGGCCGTAGGTCGCGTTCAATGCGGTGTAGCGGCTGCGGTACTCGGCATTGCCGACGGCGGTGGTGCCACCGTCGCGGGTATCGGACAGGGCCACGCCGTAGCTGAAGTTGTTGTCCACGCCTGCGGCACCGGTGATGCCTACACGGCTGCTGTCGTAGCCACCGCGTTCGCGCACACCGACATCGGCACTGAGCGAGACCGGGCGGGTTCCGCGGCCCAGCGGTACGCTCATCGACAACAGGTACTGGGTGTCGGAACGGCCCAGCGCACCTTCTTCGGTACGCAGCGCGGAGAAGCCGAAGTTCACCGAGCGCCAGGCGTTGTTGTAGCCCACCTGGTACTGCTTGGCGGTACCGGGGCGATCGTAGAAGTCACGCACCGAGCCGGTCACGTACAGCGCGCCCCAGCGACGGCCGAGCGGCTGGTTCAGGGTCAGCTGGAACTGGCTGCGCTGGCGGCCGCGGGTGCTCGGGTCGATGCCACGATCATCGGCGTCGCGTGCGTACAGCGCATCCTGCAGGCTGTAGAAGCCTTCAGTGGAATAGCGGTAAGCGGCCAGGGTCAGGTTGGTGCCGGTCTCGCCGATCATGTTGCTGTAGCTCAGGCGCACGCTGGCGCCGGTGCTGTTGCCGTAATGATCGAACGAGGTACGGGCATGGGTGACATCGGCGGCGAAGGCACCCAGCGGCGTGGACACGCCGATACCGTACAGCAGCGACAGGTAGCCATCGCTCAACGCGCTGCCACCGTACAGGGTCAGCTGGTTGCCGATGCCGCGCTGATAGGTACCCTGCATCAGCCATGGCTCATCGCGCAGCTGCTTGTTGCGGACCTGGCCGGCAGTAATCGCATAGCGGGATACGCCGGCGCGCAGCATCTGCGGCACCGAACCGAACGGAACCTTGAACTCGCGGCGACGGCCATCGGCTTCGACCACGCTCACTTCCAGGTCGCCGCCGTAACCGGTCGGGTACAGGTCGTCGATCACGAAGTTGCCCGGCGACACCGAGGCCGAATAGATCAGCTGCTGGTTCTGGCGGACTTCGACGCGCGCGTTGGTCTCGGCGATGCCACGCACCACCGGCGCGTAACCGCGCAGCGAATCGGGCAGCATGCGATCGTCGCTGGCCAGGCTGGCACCGCGGTAACCGATCGAATCGAACAGCTCGCCACTGGTGTAGGCCTCGCCCAGGGTGAGCATGCCGCGCACCTGCGGAATACCGCGCTGGGCATAGGTCGCGATGCTCTGCCAATGGCGGCCGTCGCCTTCGTTCCAGGTCAGGTTGGAGTCGTGACGGAACTGCCAGCCGCCCAGGTTCAGGCCTGCGTTGAGGCCCAGGTAGGCACTGCGGTTGCGGTTGCCACCATCGGTGCGGCTGTCGCTGTCGATCGCGTTGAAGCTGTAGCCGACGAAGCCGGCATTGATGCCGCGGTCCCACAGTGCAGGATTGACATAGCCGCGCGCTTCCCGGCGCATGAACGCCTGCGGGATGCTCAGGTCATAGCGCAGGTTGCCGCTGTCATAGGCGCCATAGGCATTGGCCATGCGCTGCTGCACCGGCGCACAGGCGGCCTTGTCCAACGTTGCGGACGGGTCCTGCTGGAGCAGGATCGCTTCGCTGTCCACGCCCAGTTCTTCCAGCGTCGCCAGGTCCAGGCAGGCATCGACACGGCCCTGCGCATCGGCCTTGAACTGCAGGTCGCGGCGGCCCTGCCAGGCGCCGTTGACGTAGACGTCGACGCGGTAGTTGCCGGCAACCATCGGGTTGCCATTGGAGAATGCTGCCAGGTCGACCTGCTTGGCCTGGCCAGACAGGAAGCTGGAATTGAACTGCGCCTGTTCCGGCGCACGCGCCGTCGCCGCACTGCTCTGCGCCATCAGCGCCTGTTCGCCGAGATTGGCCGGTGCAGCCAGTGCCCATCCTGGGCAGGCCACGCCAGCAGCCAACAGGCAAAGCGCCTGATGGATCGACAATGTCAATCTGTTTCCGATCACACTGACATTCCTTCAATTCGCCGCACGGCGGCAGTTGCGGGATGCGCAGGCCAATGGCCCACGCGGCGCTTTCAGCCCCCGGTAGCGGACAGGCGGATCGTGTGTTCGACCCGGCCGCCGTAGTCGTTGATGGTGATGAAGCGGACCTGCTCGATGCCGGCCGGAGCCGCGAAGTCGAGGCTCTGCTTCGGTGCAACCATCTTTCCCTGCTCTTCGACCGGCCGCTCACCGCCGCCGGTCACGGCATGCACTTCAGCCAGGGTCACGTGGAAGGGACTGGGGTTTTCCACCCGCAGGCGATCACCGCTGCGGGTCCAGCGCAGGGCTGCGGGCGCATCGTTGGCGACGCCCTTCAGACCCTGCGGCCGATAGAAGAGTTTGAGGCGCGAACGAAACGCGACCTGCAGGTAGTTCTGTTCGCCACTGTCGGCGCTTTCCGGCGACGGCGGCACATCCAGCACGTTGAGCCAGAACACCGATTCGTGATCGGTCGGCAGCTGCGCGCCGGAGAAGATCAGGCGCAGCGCCTGGCTGCGGCCGGGCTCGACACGGCTGATCGGCGGCGTCAGCACGAACGGCGCGTCGCTGGTATCAGCGGTCTGGTCGGCGTCGCCACTGTCGACCCACGCCTGCACCAGGGCCGGGGAGTCGCCGACGTTGTCGACCTGCACGGTGACTTCGCGCGATTGCGCCGGGTAGATCACCCGGGTGCCATTGACCACGACACCCGCAGAGGCAATCTGGCAAAACGCCAGCGTCGACGCTGCCAGCAGCAGCGCCCGGGGAAAGAAGGCTTTCATCGGAAGGACTACGCTCGAGGTGTGTGACCAGGGCCAAGGCACACTGGCCGGCGCGTACGCCGGCCAGTGCGGGGTACGACGACGATCAGTTGTAGATGATCGTGTACTTGACGTTGCTGGTGACTTCACCGGCAGACGCGGCGGCGGTCGCGTAGTACTCAGCGTAGTAGTTCAGGTTGGCGGTGCCATCGGCAGCCACGGTCACCCACTGCGAGTTGTCCTGGGCCTGGTTGGTGCCCGAGGCCTTGATCGGCAGGAACTGGTTGTTCGAGCCCAGCAGCTGCAGCTGCACGTTGCCGGCAGCGTTGGCCGCAGCCTGGTTGTTCAGGCGGCCACTGTTGAAGTCAACGGTCGAACCCGGCTCGAAATAGGTTGCGACGTTACCGGCGCTGCACTTGGTCAGGTTGATCGCGAACGGGGTACGACCGGCAACGGCACCGGCGGCAGCCAGGGTGCTCTTGGAGACGGTCGGCAGGTTGACAGAGAAGTCCTTGCCACCCGGGGTCGAGATGGTGCAGGTCTTGTCGGTGACCTTGCCATTGAAGGTGATGGTGCCGTCGGCAGCATTGGCGGCCAGCGGAGCGGCAGCCAGCATCAGAACCGCGATGAATTTGATCTTGTGCATTGCTTGTACCTAACCCTACTGAAGAGATGGAAGTAGAGGAGGAAGCAAGGAGCACTGCCGGGCATCGGACCCTTCCTTGCGTCTCACCTGTTGCCGGATTCGGACGTGCCTCTCCCTGAATCCGTGACGCAAGTATATGCATAAATGTGACCCAGGTCTCATAAATTTTTATTAACATGACATCTTGACGCCAATAATTTGACGTGATAGCTCAGCAATGGAAGGGGCCGGAGAATGCAAGGCGGGCTTGGCCTGCGACGCAAATGGCACACCGTCGTCGGCCAAATTTGCAGGTAAAAACGACGTTATTTGACGTACATCACCCTTCTCGGGTGATGGCCCTAGCAGAACGAAACACTGCCTATCAATGACTGCTCGCGGTTGTCGCTAACTAGGACACACCGAACCAGAGAACGTGTCATGAAGAGCTCGATCCTGCTGTGCGTGGCCTTGATGTCCGTCAGCGCACTGGCTCAGGCCAGCAGCGGAAGCGTCCGCTTCAGCGGTCGCATCGTCGATCCCGGCTGCATGACGCGCCTGTCCCAGCAGGAGCTGAGCCTGGAAGCGTGCCCGCCATCGGCCAAGGGCGCCAAGGTGGCTGTGACGGCGCTGGGCGAAGGTGAAACGGCAACGTTGCGCGAAGGCGGCCGCCATGGTCAGCAGCTGGCCGTAGCCGCACGCACGCTGCGTGCCGGCGACCTGTCGTTCTCCGAGCGCTATCGCCTGGAAGCCTCACAGCGCCAACCGCTGCGAGGCGCCTACCTGGTGGTGGTCGACTACCCCTGAGCAGGGTTCGGTAGTTCGAACACCTGTCTCAGGTAGGACAGGTAGCCCGGGTCGTCGCACATGCTCTTGCCCGGCGAATCGCTGAGCTTGGCCACCGGCTGGCCATTGCAGCGGACCATCTTGATGACGATGTTGAGCGGGGTCGGCCCCAGATCGTTGGTCAGATGGGTACCCACACCGAACGCCACCTGGCAGCGGCCGCGGAAGTAGTCGTACAGACGCATCACCTTGGTGATGTCGAGCCCATCGCTGAACACCAGCACCTTGCTGCGCGGGTCGACGCGGCGGTGCTGGAAGTGGGCCAGCATGCGGTCGCCCCAGTCGAACGGGTCGCCTGAATCATGGCGCACGCCGTCGAACAGCTTGCAGAAATACATGTCGAAGTCGCGCAGGAACGCATCCAGCCCGACCACGTCGGACAGCGCGATGCCAAGGTCACCGCGATACTCGCGCGCCCACGATTCCAGCGCCGCTACCTGCGAATCGCGCAGGCGCGGGCCCAGCGCCTGGAAAGCCTGCAGGTATTCGTGGGCCATGGTGCCGTGCGGGGTCATGCCGTACAGGCGCGCGAAGTGCACGTTGCTGGTGCCGACCAGCTGCGGGCCCAGCGCGTCGCGCAGCAGCGGCAGCAGGCGCGCATGCCAGTCGCGCGAGTAGCGGCGGCGGCTGCCGTAGTCGGCGATGCGGCACTGTTCGAAGCCGGGGGTATCGCGCAGCAGCGCGGCCTTGGCCTGCAGACGGCGTTCGCCCTCGGCGAAATCGGCCGTGGTGGTGTTGCGGAACCAGACTTCGTTGATGATCGCCAGCAACGGCACTTCGAACAGGATGGTGTGCAGCCACGGACCGGTGATGTCCAGTTCGATCTCGCCGGGCACCGTCTTGGACGCACGCAGCTGGATGTACTTGCGATCCAGGTGGAACAGGCCAAGGAAATCGGCAAAATCCGCCTTCACAAAGCGCAGGCCACGCATGTAATCCAGCTCTTCATTGCTGAAGCGCAGGCTGCACAGGTGGTTGATCTCCTCATCGATCTGGTCGATGAAGCGGGCCAGTTCGATACCGGGGGTGCGGCATTTGAAGCGGTATTGAACCTGCGCGCCGGGGTGTTGATGCAACACCGCCTGCATCATGGTGAACTTGTACAGGTCGGTGTCGAGCAGGGACTGGATGATAGGCATGGCTGGAATTATGCGCCTGTAGGGGTGAACCGCGGGCGCCGCCAGTAGATCCACGCCATGCGTGGATGATTCTGTGGAAGCGGGTTACAGCGACCTGCGCAGCAACCTTGGTACCTGCACCAGCGCGTGGGCCCAGATCGCGCCCCACACTGCCACCCGCACCGGCAACGACCGCTGCGGCGCTTCGAACTTGCTGAAGTAGCGCCACAGCCCGCGATGCTTGTGCCATTCGACGAAGAACGGGCGCGAACGGCTGGACACCCCGCGCACGTGGGTCACCTTCAGGTCGTTGGCGATGGCGACCACGCCACCGGCCTCACGCACGCGGCGGCACAGGTCCAGGTCTTCGGCGTGCAGCCGGTAGCCGGCATCCCAGCCGCCGATGCGATCAAACAAGGCGCGCGGCATCAGCAGCAGCGCACCGGACAATGCCGGCACCTGCTGCAACGGCTGCGCCGGGTCGCGGGCAATGGCCAACCGCGCGCCGCGACCGGGCGAGCGCAGCATGGCGAGGAAGTCCGGATCTCGACGCCGCACCGCTTCGTCGGCCTGGCCGTGTTCGTCCACCTGCTCCACGCCCAGCAGACTGTCACCCACCGCCCCGGCGCGATCACGCAGTGCTGCGAGGGTATCGACTTCGACCATCAGGTCGGGATTGATGAAGGCCAGCCACGGGCTGTGTGAATCAGCAACACCCTGGTTGTTGGCTGCGGCGAAACCGGGGTTGTCCGGGTTGGCGATGAAACGTAGACGTGGATCGTGGCTGGCGTGGCGCTGCACGATCTCCAGGGTGTCATCCAGCGAGCCATTGTCGATCACCCGGATCTCGGCTACGTCCTGCGCCTGGCGCAGCCGCGACAGGCAGGCATCGATGGTGCTGCCGCTCTGGAAGGTGACGACGATGGCGGCAATGGCAGCATTCAAACAGGCGGCTCCAACGGTGATGGCGAGACGAACAGGTCGCCCTGCCCACGCGGCATTATCGCCTGCTGCAGGCCGTGCTGCAGGTCCTGGCGCAGCGTGTGCAACGGGTCGTGCATCAGGAAGTCAGCCAACCGCGGCACCCAGCCCGGCCAGCGCGCGGCCAATGCTTCCAGATCGCCGTCGCGGCTGGGTGCTTCACTGGCACGGCTGACGAAGGCGTTTTCGCACAACACGTTGCGCCAGCCGAGACCGGCCATGCGCAGGCTCAGATCGACCAGCGCCGCGTTCCAGCCCAGGTAGCTTTCTGCATCCAGGCCACCGGCGCGCCGCCGCGCATTGGCGCGCACCAGCACGGCGTGGGTGACCGCCGAAGGGAGTTCAGGATGCAGGCTCGGCAGTGCGGCGCAGACCTGGGCCAACAGCGCCGGGTCGCCCGGTTCGGGGTTGAGCTCGCCCAACCGCGGCCAAGCGGCGGTTTCGCCGACGTTGCACCACGGCGTGGCCGTCGCGATGGCGGCATCACGGGCGAAGGTGGCCTGCAGTTGCTGCAGCCAGCCCGGTGCAGGCACGCTGTCCGGGGCCAGCACCGCGACGTCCAGGCCATCGCAGGCACGCAGCATTTCGTCCAGGTGGGCGACCTCGCCGAGGGGTCTGGCGCGCCGGGTGTATTCGGCCTGCAGCGGGGTGTGTGCCAGCCAGTGTTCGACCACCGCCTGTGCACGTGGCCCGGCCTGCGCGTCATCGCCCAGCCAGATCGATGTACCCGCTGCGGTACCGGCATCAAGCGCGGCCAGGCAGCGGTCAAGCACCGCGTCGTCCACGCCGAGCGGCAACAACACGATCGCCCCCATCCCGCCTCCGTGGTTGTCGGTGGCCACAGCGTAGCATCGGGTGGGTGTCGGCCGGGTTGCACCCGGCACCCGCCGAAGCCGAAGCCGAAGCCGAAGCAACAGCAACCGCGGGAATTCCGTGGGATGGCGGGATGGGTCCGGTTGCGGGGGACGCCGTAAACCCGTCCCTGGGGGCTTGGCCGCGGCATCCATGCCGCGGACACCCCCGCAACCGGACCCACCCCGCCTTCGACAGTTTTCCGCGAACTGTCGGACCGACTCTTGGGATCAGATCCGTCAGCAGCAGGAAACTGTCGAAGGTGGGGCACTGTGGGTTTGCGGGGTGTGAGCCGCATGGATGCGGCGACCAAGCCTACATGGACGTATTTACGGCGTCCCCGCAAACCCACAGTGCCCCGCCCTCCCCCAGTAAACCCGCTGTTGCTGCTGCCGTTGCTCGGCTTCGGCTTCGGCGGGTGCCGGGCGCAGCCCGGCCGAACCCCCTTACTTCTTTGCGCGCGGCTGGTTCAGCGGCTCCATCGCGCGGAAGCGCTGGCTGTATTCGTCGGTCAGGGTGCGTGCTTCCTGGCCGTTGCGGACGATGGTCGGGGTCAGCAGCACGATCACTTCCGAACGACGGCTGGTGCGGCTCTTCTGGCCGAACAGCGCACCCAGTACCGGAATCCGGCTGAGGCCGGGAATGCCGCTGCTGCCATCAGTGGCCGAATCGGTGATCAGGCCGGCCAGCATGATGGTGTCCCCGCTCTGCACCGCTGCCTCGGTGGCCAGCTTCTTGGTGGAGATGCGCGGATTGCAGTTGCGTTCCTGCGGATTGCAGTTCTCCGGTACGTCGGAGGCGCTGCTGATCTCCTGCACGATATCCAGGAACACCGTTCCGTCGCGGGTAACGCGCGGGCGCACCTTGAGGATCACGCCGGTGTCGATGTACTGCACCGAGCTGTAGCTGCTGGTGCCGATGCCGGTGTTGACCGTGGTGGTGTTGATCGGCACCTTGTCGCCCACGTTGAGCGTGGCTTCGGCGTTGTTGCGCACAAACACCGAGGGTGTCTGCAGCAGGCGCACGTCGGTAACCTTGTCCAGTGCACTGACCACGGCGGCGCCGTTGTGCCCGGTGAACGCCCAGTTGGCGCCATCGGTGCCGGTCACCGCACCAGCGAAGGTGTTCCAGGAACCGCCGGCCATCGCCGGCAGTGACAACCCGGACAGCGCACCGGTCAGCGCGCGCCCTGCCACGGCGTTGTCGAAGTACCAGTTCACGCCGTACTTCAGGTCGCCGGTCAGCCCGACTTCGGCCACCTGCGCTTCGATGTGCACCTGCAGCGGCATCACGTCCAGCTTTTCGATCACTTCGCGGATCGAGCGCCAGGCCTGCGGCGTCGAACGCACCAGCAGCGTATTGGTTTCCTCTACCGCCGACACGCCGACACGATCGCCCTCCACTTCCAGGCTGATGCTGACGTTGCCCGACTGGCGCTGCGGCAGGTTCAGGCTGCCGCCGCTGCTGCCACTACCGCTGCTGCCGCCGCCGACCTGATTGTTGAAGCTGCTGCCGTTGTTGGCGTCCATGCCACGTTCGCCATCGCTGCCCAGCTGCGACGGAATGGCGCCTGGTGCCAGCGATGCCGAGCCGGCGCCGCCCCGGTTGCCACTGCTGGCAAAGGCTTCGCTGAGGCGTTCTGCCAGGTCGCGTGCCTTGATGTAACGCAGTTCATGCGAGAACAGGCGCGCGCTGCCACCGGCGGTATCGATGCGGTCCAGCCACTGCTGGATCTGGTCCAGGTAGCGCACCTGCGGGGTGATCACCAGCACCGCGTTGGCGTTTTCCAGCGGCAGGAAACGGAACATGCCGGCGCTGGGCGTCTTGCTCTCCTCGCCGAATACCTTCTCCAGATCGGCCGCGACCTGCTCGGCCTTTCCAGACTGGATCGGGAACACGCCCACCGACATGCCCGAGAGCCAGTCGACGTCGAAGATCTCGACGGTATGCAGGTAGTTTTCAAGCTCGGCACGGGTGCCGCCAAGCGTGATCACGTTGCGGCCGCTGTCGACGTTGACGATGGCATTGGGCCGCGCATAGGGCTCCAGCACCTTCTTCATCTCGGTGGCAGAGATGAACTGCAGCGGCACCACGCGCACTTCAAAGCCGCGTGCACTGGATGCGGGCGCGGTGCTCGGCGCCACGGTCCCGGCCAGTGCCTGGTCGGCGGCGACGATGTTGTAGCGGCCACCGCTGTAGACCATGCGGGCGTTGTTCCAACCCAGCACCATCTCCAGCAGGTTCAGTGCCTGTGCCGGCGATACCGGCTTGGGCGTGGCCAGGGTCACTGTGCCCTGCACCCCCGGGGCAATCACGTAGTTCTGGCCGAGCATGTCACCGAGGATGGCCTTGACCACCGCGTGCACCGACTCGCCCTCGAAGTTGAAGGTGGCTTCGCCGGAGCTGGCCGCATGCAACGCGGGCGACGGCTTGCGCGCGGCCTCGCGGTTGATCATGGTGCCGGTGCCACGGCGGATCACCGCCTGCGGCGTCCCCTGGGCTTGATCGGCCGCTTCGGTCTGCGCATCGGTGGCGGCCTGGCCGGCGCTGGCCGATGGCTGCAGGTTGCCGTTGCGTTGCACATGCGGGGCGGACACGGTGCTGCAGCCGACCAGCAGTGTCAGGGCAAGGGACCAGGGAAGAAAACGCAGATTCATGCATTCACTCTATCGGTTGGTGCCATCGCCCGGGGGCGGCGACGGTTGTTGCTGCTGTTGCTGCAGCTGACGGCGGCGGGCCTGGATGCGTTCGCGGATGGCCTGCATCTGCGCTTCGCTGGGACCGTTGGTGTTTGCAGGGGGTGCGGCGGCGGCCGGTGCAGGCGACGCGGGAGCCACATTGCCATCGGTGGCACGTGGGTTGGGCAGGGTCTGGCTTGGCGCCGGCTGTGGCGGCGGCGGCGGAACCACCGCGCCGGGTACAGGCGGCGCGCCATTGGCCCCCCGCAGCGCGGTCGGCGCTTCACCGCCCTGGCCATTGAACACGGCCAGTTCCAGCACCTGGCTGCCACTGGAGCCGATCACCGTGGCCTGGCGTGGTTCCAAGGCGACCAGCTGCCAGCCATCGACTGCATCGCCATTGAGGCGCAGGCGCAGCGACCGGCCCTGCTCGGTGGTGAATGTGGCCATGCTGAAGTCGCCGGTCATCAGCACGCCGGTCAGGCGCAGTGCCGGACTGGCGGTGGTCTCACTGCCCCCCAGCAGATACGGGCGCGGCTTGCGGTCTTCGGCGAACAGGGGCCGTTCGCTGATCACGCTGTAGCTGTCTGCACCGGCCATGCGTTCTGGCGCCAGCACGGGCAGTGCCGGCAGCGCGGCCTGGGCGTCGCCCTCCGCACTGACCGTGGGCAGTTGGCCGCCAAGGCCGAAACCAGTGGCCAGCCAGATCGCCGCTGCCCATCCGGCCAGCGCCAGCAACAACCCGGTGCGCAGGTTGATCTGCTCAAGCTTCATCAGCCACCTCCTGCGCATCGGCAGCCGGTTGCTCCACCGGTGCTGGTACAGGTGCCGGCGGCGACACCACCGGCGCCGCTGCAGGCGGCGTGGCCACGGGCGCTGTCGAGGGATCGGCAGCCGCCGCCGGCAACAGGTAGCCGGCCAGCTCGAAGGACACATCCAGACCGAGGCCGGATTCGTTCGGCGATTGCTGGAAGCGCTGTGCGATCAGGTTGAGGTTGTCCACGAACAGACGCGGGCTGCCGGTCTCAAGGCTGTGCAGCACGGTGGCCAGTTCGGCCACGCCACAGCGCAGGCGCACCTGCATGGCCACGCGCACGAACGCAGCATCGCGACGGTTGTCGCTCAACGGCGTGCGGTTGCTGATGGTGCAGCTGCGGTTGCCCGGGCTGGCCATCGCCACCGCATCCTGCAGACGTGCGCCGAGCGCGGCCGCAGCGGCCTCGGCGGTGGCTTCCTGCAGGAACCCCGGGCGCTGCTGCAGGGCGTCGCGGGTCGCGCGCAGCCGTTGTTCGATCTGCGGCTGCTGCTGCAGCTGCGCCTGCACGCGCTGCTGGCGCTCGCGCAGGGCAGCGGCATCGGCATCGATCGCCAGCAGCGGCTGGGTGAACCACGGGTGCACCAGCAGCAGGTAGGCCAGGCCCAGCACTGCCAACAGCAGTGCCAGTGCCAGCCAGCGGTCACGGCGTGCGCTTGGCATCGGCATCGGCCGCCTCCGTGGTTGCAGTCGGGGCGGGTGCCCGCGCGGGTGCTGCCGATGGCAATGGCTGCAGCTCGGCGGTCAGGGTGAAGCGGTCGCGGCCACTGGCGGCACCGTCGGCCTGCAGCACGCCGGTGAGATTGACCTTGCGCCACTGCGGCGCGTCCTGCAGCAATGGAACCAGCTGCGATGCTTCGCTGCTGAGGCCGATCAGCTGCAGGCTGTTGTTCTCGATCGCCAGTTTTTCCAGGTAGGTGCCATCGGGCAGTCGTCGGCTCAGCTCGTTCCATACCTCGACGGTACCGGCGCGCTGGCTGCGTTGTGTTTCCAGGAACGCCGCCCCATCCAGCAACGCCTGCAGCTGGCTGCGCTCGCCGGCGACGCCCCGTGCGCTGCGGGCGCTGCGTTCGACGTCTTCGCGCAGTGCATCAACGGCGGCGCGGCGGTTGTCCAGCAACTGCATCGCCGCCAGCACCAGCATCACCAGCGCCGCCACGGCGAGCAGCAGGTTCCAGCGTCGCATCGGGTCCGGCCGCTGCTGACGCTGCGCCAGCGGCAGCAGATTGACCTGCAGCGCGCGGCCCTGTGCATCAATTGCATCGACACCGGCCAGCGTGTCAGCCCACTCGCCGATCTGCGCACGCCAGTCATCGAGCTGGCGCAGCGGCCAGGCTACCAGCTCGACCTGCAGCAGGCCTTCGCCGGCACTGCCCAGTTCACGGATGTCATAGCTGACCTGGCCGGCTTCGAACGGTGTCTGCCGGTCGATCTCGTAGCCGACCACCGCACGCAGGCGGTCACCGGCCGCGGCGGGCAGGCGCAGCGTGCGCTGCAGCACCTGCCCGGCGGGCAGCAGCCACACCCGTGGCAGGCTGCGCAGGCGCGGCTCCAGCACGCGGTCCAGGTCCGCCGGTTGCAGCGGCCACGGAAGACGGGCCACGGGCTCGAGGCCGTCACCGGTTTCACGCCAGACCTGCAGCTGCCCATCCTCGCGCTGCAGCAGCAGGCGAGTCTGCGACCAGCCCAGCGCCCATTGCCAGCGCATCGGCACCCAGGCCAGCAACGACTGCCGCCACCAGCGCAGGAAGCGGCCGGCACCGGGGCCGATCTGGCCCTGCACCTGCCGCAGACTGTCCTGCCACGCCGTCATCTTGCTGCCATTCCCTGCTCCCAGCGAAGCACTGTGTAGGTCCGGCCGGGCACCCCGCCCGATCCGTTGCGCACCACCGCCTGCAGCACCGACAGGCGTCCGCTGCCGTCAGTGGCGCGGGACTCGATACTATAGGTGCCACTGCCGCTGGCAAGCGCCGATGCACCCGCATCGTTATCTCCGTCACGCTCCTGCTGGGCGCGTTGCGCCAGCAGTTGTTCCGCATCCAGGCCCAATGACGTCAACACCGGGCCACTGGCGAAGCGTGGATCCGGGCGCGCCTGCCGGCTGTAGAGCGTCAGGTGCGGCAGCATCGCGGCATACAGCGACCCGCGCATCCCCAGCACCCGCTGCAGTTCGCCCAGGGTTTCAAAGCGCTTGTTGCGCGGGCCATAGGGCAGGCCTGCGGCGGCGTACTCCGGTGCCTCGGCACCGCCACCCGGCTGCAGCAGGCTGTCTTCGTCGCGCCAGTCGATGATCGCACCGGCCAACTGTTTGGCGGTTTCAGCCGGCTCGCCCAATGCCTGCATGAATGCGGAGAGCAGCGCGGCATCGGCCAGATTGAGGTTGATCTTGCCGTTCTCGTCCAGCACCCGGATCTCGATGCGGGCGTCGTCGAACTGCCAGCGATAGGCGCGGCCGTCGGCCTGCCACGGCGGACGCTGCGGGTCTGGCTGCAGCCGCAGCAGCGCGTACTCCAGGCCCGCGCGCGCCCGCTCCTGGCCACGTGCGTCGTCACCGAGCACCCGCTGCTGCAGGTGTTCGACCCGTGCGCTGAGCGCAAAGGCGCCGACCAGCGTGGTCATCAGCGCGATCAGCCACAGCACCAGTACCAGCGCGGCACCACGTGGACGCTTCATCGCGCACCTCCGCTGCCACCGGCGCGCAGCGACACCACCAGCGGCGGCCACGGCGTGCCCCTGGCCGGCACGATCTGCACTTCCACCAGCAATGGCAGGCGCCGGGTGTCCTCCCAGCGTGGCAACCATTCGGTCAGCTGCCCGTTGCTGGCGTCGACACCGCGGTAGCGCAACCTCACGTCCTTCAATTCCTCCGCCAGCACCTCGGGCGGGCGCGGCGGGTTCTCTTCGATGCGCTCGCCTTCCTGCAGCAGCACCAGCCCCAGCAGCAAGCGGCGGTGGCCGGCTGCGCCATCCACCTGCAGCGCATGCAGGTAGGGGCCGCCGCGACCGAGATAGCCCGGCAGGTCGGTAACGAACTGCATGCCCTGATCGTCACCCTGGAAGAACACCGGTTCACGGGTAGGATCGGGCACTTCCAGCGGGCTGCGCAGGGCGCTGGCGAGCTGGCGCCGCAGCAGGGCCTGCACTGCGCGCATGCGTTCGCTCTGCGCGGCAATCTGCTCACCGCGCTGGCTGATCGCCATCGCCGAGCGCACGCTGGCGAACGCCAACGCCAGGCCGCCGGCCAGCAGCACGGTGGCCAGCATGACCTCGATCAGGGTGAAGCCGCGCGCGCGGCGCCTCATCGCGCATTCTCCAGGGCGGGTGGCAACAGGCGCAGGCTGCGCCAGCGCAGCTGCTCACGCTCGCTGTCGCCCCAGCGCACCTGCAGCTGCAGTTCCGCCAGCCACGGTGCACCCGGCGACTGCGCAGCGGGCAGCGCACCACTGCGCGGCTCGGCCCAGGGCTGCACCTGCAGCTGCCAGTGATAACGCCCCTGCTCCCACTCGCCCTGCTGGCTGCCGGCCTGCAGTGGCGCTTCCACGCCAGCGGCGGCCAACAATGATTGCGCGTGCAGCACCGCGCGCGTGCGCAGCTCGGCATCGCGCACCTGGCGCGCGCCACCGGACAGGCTGCCCAGCAACAGCGTCAGCGCCAACCCGAGCAAGGCGAAGGCAACGATCACTTCAAGCAGGGTGAAGCCACGGGCGCGCGACCTCATTGCGCCCGCCACGGTCCGGAACGGACTTCACCGGTCAACCAGCCCACATCGATGCGCCACTCGGCGCTCTCCAGCTGCAGGCGGATGCGACCGCCGCTGGAGCCGCCATCGGGATGGAATTCGATCACGCCCTGGCCGGGCGCGGTGGCCAGCTGCGCGGCACCTTCGAACTGCACCTTCAGCTTGGCCGGCACTTCACCGTGGCGCTGGCTGGCGCCCTGCCAACGATGCTGCGCCGGTTCGATCACGAAGCGCTGCGGTTCGCCGCGGGCAATGGCCTGCGCGCGCACCATGCGCAGCTGGTTGGCGATGTCCTTGCCGGCACTGCGCAGCTGCATGCCGGCAAAGCCGCGTGACATGCCAGCGGCGGTGATCAGTCCGATGGCCGCGATCAATGCGATCACCAGCAGCATTTCCAGCAGCGACAGGCCCGCCGCGCGCCTGCCGTGCAGGCGCGGGCGTGACACCCGGCGCGGCAGGAAAAGCAGCATGCGTGCTTACGGCTGGTAGCGGATGTCAGCGTCGACGCTGCTGCCGCCGGCCTTGCCGTCCTTGCCCAGGCTGATCAGTTCATACGCCTGGCCCTCGCCCGGTGCGCGGTACTCCAGCGCGTGGCCCCACGGGTCGTTGAGGTCGGCGGGCTTGGCATACGGGCCCAGCCAGCCACCGACGCCGGCCGGTGCGGTCACCAGGTCGTTGAGCGAGCCAGGCAGCTTGCCGGTGTCGATCTGGTAGTTGTCGACCTTGGAGGCAACGGTCTGCACCTGCGCCTTGGCGATGTTGGCCTTGCCTCGATCAGCGCCGCCGAGCACGCGGCTGGCGACCAGGGTCAGCACCGCGCCGATCAGCACGATGACGATGATGATCTCCAGCAGGCTCATGCCCGACTGGTGGCGTGCGGCGGTGAAGGAAAGGCGGATCGGTCGACGGGAAGCAATCATGGTCGGTCCTTTCAGGTACGGGATGTCGGGGTTGCGAAGGAGGCCATCGTCAGCCGATGGCGTTGGTGAGGTCGTACAACGGCACCAGCACGGCCACGATCACCGCGCCGACCACCGAGGCCAGCACCAGCGTGATCGCCGGCACCATCGCCGCCAGCAGGCGGTCGATGCGGCGGGCACTGTCCTGTTCGAAAGTATCAGCAGCTTTCAGCAGCATGGTATCGAGCGCGCCGGACTCCTCGCCGACCTGGATCATCTGCAGCGCCAACCGGGGAAAACGCTTGCCGCGCGACAGCGCCAGCGACAGGCCGGTGCCGTTCTTGACCTCGTCGGCGGCGGTTTCCAGATCGGCTGCAAGGGCACGGTTGCCAAGCACGTTGCGGGCGATGCCCAGCGCCGCCAGCAGCGGCACACCATTGCGCAGCAGTGTCCCCAGAGTGCGCGCCAGTCGCGCGGTTTCCAGTTCGCCCAGCAGGCGGCCGATGCCGCGGCGCTGCAGCAACCAGCCATCCAGCGCCAGACGGAACGCGGGCTGCCGCGCCTTGCGTTCGAACAACAGCAGCAGCACGCCCGGCACCACCAGCAGCAGGACCCACCAGTCGCGTACGAACAGGCCCAGCTGCAGCACCAGGTTGGTGAACCACGGCAACGCCACGTCCAGGCTTTCGTACATCTGTGCGAACTGCGGCACCACATAGCCCAGCAGGAACAGCAGCGCACCGCCCACCACCACCAGCAGGATCGCCGGGTACACCAGCGCGTTGATCACCTTGCCCTGCAGCGCACGGCTGCGTTCAAGGTAGTCGGCCAGGCGCTGCAACGTGTCGTGCAGGCTGCCACCGGCTTCACCGGCGCGCACCATGTTCACGTACAGGCGCGAGAACAGGCCGTGCTGGCGCTCCAGCGCAGTCGACAGCGGCGCGCCACCGCGCACCACGTCGCGAATGTCGGTGATCGCACGACGCGAGCGCTCATCTTCGGGCAGGCTGAGCAGGATCGACAGTGCGCGGTCCAGCGGCTGCCCGGCACCGAGCAGGGTAGCCAGCTGCTGGGTGAACTGCAGCAATGCCGCGCCCTGCAGCGGACGCTGGCGGAACAGGCCGCGCAGGCTGCTGCCACCAACCGCACTACCGTCGGCCAGCTGCGTTTCCATCGGCAGATGGCCCTGGTCCTGCAGGCGAGCGACCAGCTCGGCCTCGCTGGCCGCTTCCATCTGCCCGTCAAACACTTCACCGTGTGTATTCAGTGCCTTGTAACGGTAGTTCGGCATGTCAGCGTCGTCCCTGCGCGCGCATCAGCCTTCCTCGGTCACGCGCAGGACTTCCTCGAGGGTCGTCTGCCCGCTCAGGGCCTTGCTCAGGCCGTCCTCGTACATGGTGCGCATGCCGGCTTCGCGGGCGATGCGTTCGATCTCGCCCATGCCATCACGGCGCATCACCGCACGTCGCAGCGCGTCGTTCATCACCAGGAATTCCATGATGGTGGTGCGCCCAAGATAGCCGGTCGGTGCCAGTGCCGACGACTTCGGCCGATACAGGTGGATCGTTCCGTGCGGCTGCAGGCGACGCAGGTCGAAGCGCTCGATCTCTTCCGGCGAGGCTTCATAGCGCTCGGCGTGGGTCGGCTCCAGCCGGCGCACCAGACGCTGGGCCAGGATGCCGTTGATGGTGGAGGTGAGCAGATAGTCTTCCACGCCCATGTCGAGCAGGCGGGTGATGCCGCCTGCCGCATTGTTGGTATGCAGCGTGGACAGCACCAGGTGGCCCGTCAACGCTGACTGGATCGCGATGCGCGCGGTTTCCAGGTCGCGCATTTCGCCGATCATGATGATGTCCGGATCTTGGCGCACGATGCTGCGCAGCGCATTGGCGAAATCCAGCCCGATCTGCGGCTTGGCCTGGATCTGGTTGATGCCTTCGATCTGGTACTCGACCGGATCTTCAACGGTGATGATCTTGACGTCGGCGGTGTTGAGCTGGCTCAACGCGGTGTACAGCGTGGTGGTCTTGCCCGAACCGGTGGGGCCGGTCACCAGCAGGATGCCGTGCGGCTGTTCAAGCACCTTGCGGAACTGCGGCAGGAAGGCATCGGTGAAGCCCAGCCGATGGAAGTCGAACACCACCGTCTCGCGGTCGAGCAGGCGCATCACTACGCTTTCGCCGTGTGCGGTGGGTACCGTGCTGACACGCAGGTCCAGTTCCTTGCCCTGCACGCGCAGCATGATGCGGCCATCCTGCGGCAGGCGGCGTTCGGCGATGTTGAGCCGGGCCATGATCTTGATGCGGCTGATCACCGCGGCGGTCAGGTTGGCCGGCGGGCTCTCGCCTTCGACCAGTACGCCATCGACGCGGTAACGCACTTTCAGACGGTTCTCGAAAGGCTCGACGTGGATGTCCGATGCGCGCAGTTCGACCGCGCGCTGGATCACCAGGTTGACCAGGCGGATCACCGGCGCTTCAGAGGCGAGATCGCGCAGGTGCTCGATATCGTCCACCGCGCCGCCTTCGCCATCGGCGGTTTCCACGATCGCACCCATCGCACTGCGGCCCTGGCCGAACCAGCGCTCGACCAGGTCATCGATCTCCGCGCGCATGCCCAGCAGCGGCGTGACCGGCACACCCAGTGCCAACTGCACGGCCTGCTGCGGATAAGGATCGTGGGCGTCGGCCAGCCACAGCTGCACGCCGTGTTCATCCAACGCCAGCGGGCATACGTGGAACTGCTTGAGGAAGCGCAACGACAGTGGCAGGCCTTCAGCCAGTGCCTGCGGTGGCGATTCAGGCAGCTGCCGTCCTTCCAGCAGCGGCAGGCCCAGCACATCGGCACTGGCCTGCGCCTGGTCACGTTCGGACACCAACCCAAGCCGTACCAGCAGGCCGAGCAGGCTGCCACCGGCCTCGGCATGCAGCGGCCGCGCACGCGCCAGATCTCCTTCCTTGAGCCGACCACGCGCGAGCAGCGCATCGAGGATGCGGCCTTCAGTGTCGTCGATGGCGGTGGCAGCGAGCGCGTTCACGTGACTCTCCTGTCGATCGTCCCGACTTTAGCAGTTAAGCCGTGGTTTCCACCCCCTCCGATTCTTCTTTCGTAAAAAGACGAAGCCCGTCACACAGGTGACGGGCCTCGCTTATTCATTTACGACAGTCGGTTATTACTGGGTCGCCAGGATGCTCACCCCGTTGTAGGCCGCTTCGCCCACCACCTTGATGTAGTAGGTGCCAGCCACCGGCTTGTTCACCCGCACCGTTTCGGACGTGCCGGGACGGGTCGACTTGCCATCGTTGTCGCTGGCACTCGGCTCGCGCCCTTGGGCAATGTAGACCGAGGCGTTGCCGGTGCCACCGTAGGTGATCACGCTGAACTGCTTGCCGGCGGCTGCCTCGAAGCTGTACAGGCGGCTGCTGCCGGCAGTGCCGTTCAGCCCCCCCACCGCGGTCTTGTTGGTCAGCGGCGTCGCCACCGGTCCGCAGTTCTCGGTGCACGGCTCTTCCAGTGCATTGGCCAGCGCAGCCTTGGCATCGACGATGCCGGTGCCGATCGGGGTGGCAGTCGGGATGCTGACCGGGAACGGACGTGCGGTTTCCTTCAGCAGGGTACGCATCGCCGCCGGGGCCAGCGGATCCTTGCCCTTGGCGATCAGCGCGCTCTGCACCAGTGCAGCGACGGCGGCCACGTGCGGCGAGGCCATCGACGTGCCGCCCATGCCCATGTAGCTGTAGCTGCCCGACGCTGGCGTGGTGGCCGCATCGGAGCCGGACTGCCAGATATAGCCACCCGGGTTGCCGTCGACGCTGCCGCCACCACCCGGGCCGGACAGGTCAACGCGGGTGCCATAGTTGGAGTAGTAGGTGATGCCACCGGTGATACGGGTGGCACCCACGGTAACCACGCCATCGCAGCTGGCCGGGCGGTACTTGGAGGCGTTGTCGGTCTCGTTGCCTGCCGCCACCACCACGGTGGTACCGCGCGAGATCGCGCCGTTGATCGCATCCTGGTAGGTGCCGTCGCAGCTGCCGCTGCCACCCAGGCTCATGTTGATGACCTCGGCCGGATTGGCGTTGGCCGGGACACCCACCACGGTGCCACCGGAGGCCCAGGTGATGGCATCGGCGATATCGGACAGGTAGCCACCGCACTTGCCAAGTACGCGGACCGGCAACACCTTGGCCTTGTGCGCGACACCGGCCATGCCGACGCCGTTGTTGGTCTGCTCAGCCACGGTACCGGCCACATGGGTGCCATGCCAGGAACTGTCTTCGGCGAGCGAGCCGCTGTAGCACTCGTTGTCGTTCTCAACCCAATCGCCATAGTCCTGTGCGCCCGGCACGCGATCGTCGGTCGCGCGGCGCGAGGTCTCGGCGTCACTGATGAAGTCGTAGCCCTCCAGCAGGTTGCCGACCAGGTCCGGATGCTGCGGCAGGATGCCGGTGTCGAGCACCGCTACCACCACGCCCTCGCCCTGCGACACATCCCACGCCGCCGGCGCGTTGATGCCACCGGTGGCGTCGTGCAGGTGCCACTGGTACTGCTGATAGTAGGGGTCGTTCGGCGCCAGCGCCGGCTGCACATCGCCGGCCCGGAGTTCACTGCGACGCAGCTTCACGTCGGCCTCGGCGTACTGCACGGCCGGATCGGCCTTCAGCTCCTTCAGCACCCGCTGCAGCTCGGCGGGCGCCAGACGGCCCTGCAGGCGGATCACATCGGCGCCGACGCCCAGCCTGCGCACCACCTGCGGCCCCAACGTGCTGGCACGCGCCGCACCACCGGACAGGCTGGCCCGGGTCAACGCCGACTGCACGGTGGACAGCTTGGCCGAACGGTCGAGTGCGGCGGCCGTGCCGGCGCGGTACTTGACGATGATGCGGTCGGTGCCCGACTGGGCAGCGCTTGCCTGGCGCACTGGTTCGTGCACCGGCAACCCGGCGGCGTGGACGGCGCCAACGGCGGTCAACGACAACACGGCGGCAGCCAGCACATTGATGCGAAGGGTCTGCTTCTTGGTCACGTTCGAAATCCTCTTCAAGGTCATGGTTGAGCTTTCCTTCTCCGCCCGTTGCACGGACGGAGCTCACTACGGCCATCACTCCCTGCGACTGCCCTGGCTGGCCCACCAGGGTTGCCGTGCCACGCCCCTTTGGCGCTCACTGCTCGACGTGCCGATGGGGTTGCCCACCGGCACGTTGTTGCGCACTTACCAGCCGAAGCCGGCACCAACGCCGACCGAGCTGTCATCACTGCTGAAGGCACCACCGATGGTGACCGTGGCGCGATCGCTGATCGCACGCTGGTAGCCCAGCGACATGGCCGACTCACCGCCCTGGAAACCGATGCCGACGCCGACCCGGTTCTGGGTGCGGATGCCGGCGGCACTGGTGGCCATGTTGAGCATCGCCGAGCTCATCGCGCCCTGGCGGTCGATGCGGCGATCCATGTGGCGCAGGCGTCCATCCACTTCACCCTTGAACACATCGAAGCTGTCGCTGACCGCCTGCACGCGGCTGTCGGTGTAGCTGTTGGCGGTGGTGATGCCACGATCCAGCTGGCCCTTGTTGACCGCGTCGGTGGCTGTCGTACCGGCCGCCACGTTGGTGACCTGGCGTTCGCTGCCCTCGCTGCCGACCGAGACGGTGTTGGCACGATCGGCAACCGAGCCCTGGCCCAGCGCCACCGCATTGGCCGCCGTTGCACTCGCGCCCTGGCCGACAGCGGTGGACGATGCACCACTGGCGACAGCGCCATCACCCATCGCGACGGCGTTGATGCCACCGCCTGCGACCAGTGCCGGCTGTGCACTGCCTGCGCTGGCTGCGGTCGGGGTGCCCTGCACACGGGCAGTGGCCGTTGCCGATCCGCCATCCGCCAGGCTCGCATCGGCGCTGGCCGACGCCGTGGCCACGTTGGACGCGTCTGCATCCAGCGGAGCGGCCATCGAACGCAGGCTGGCCGCGCCGGAACGTGTGCCGCTGGCGGTGCGACGATCGATCTCGCTGACCTTGCGGTCCAGTGCGCCCAGCGCGTCGCCGACGTTGCTGTAGGTGGACCCCTGGATCACATAGTTCGGCGCAACGAACACGCCCTGCATGCCGACGCTGGCACCGCCGCCGAGGAAGCTGGCGGCATCGCTGAGCGACTGGAACAGCTGCCCACCGTTGATCGCCTGGCGGCTGCCGGACGCAATGCTGCCGGCGCCGACGTTGTCGATGGTGGTGCCCTGGATACCGGCCAGGGTCAGGCGGTCGCGGCTGGCATCGTCGTAGCCGACCGAACTGGCCGCGCTGGTTTCAACGGTGGCGATGCGCGAGTCGAAATCTCCGACCCGTGTTTCCACCGCGCCCACGCGCTGGTTGGTGACGTTGAGCTGTGAACCGGTCACGGCATCGCTGCTGCCGGCGGTGATGCGGCCATCTGCAACGTTGACGATGCGGCGCGTGGCAGGGCCGGCGGTGCCGTTGCCGCCACCGACCGACACCACGTTGGCTTCCAGGGCACGTGCACCGGTGCCGAGGGCGACCGAGTTGGTCCCGGTGACGCCGCTGTTGGCACCCAGCGCAAGCGCGCCGCCACCAATGGCCGAGGCATTGGCACCCAGTGCGTTGCTGCGTGCACCGCCGGCGTTGGCAGCCGAGCCGATGGCCACCGCGTCGGTGCCGCTGGCGGTTGCGGTGCCACTGCCGCTGGCGCGGAAGTGGCGGCTGGTGGTGTCGGCGGTGGAAGCGACCGCATCCAGCTGCGCGCGGTTGACTGCATCGGTGGCCTGGGTACCGGCGGCAACGCGGGTAATCTGCCGCTCTGCGCCTGCACTGCCCACCGATACCGTGTTGGCCCGATCGGCTACTGCCGACGCGCCCAGCGCCGTGCTGTTGGCGGCACTTGCGGTGGCACCGAAACCAACCGCCGTGGAACCGGCGGCGGTGGCCTTGGCGCTGTAGCCGACAGCGGTGCCGAGGCGACCGCTGGCCTCGGCGTAGCTGCCCAGCGCCGACGTGCCGTCGGCCGTTGCCGTGGCACGGAAGCCACTGGCCTGCGACTGCGTGCCGCCGGCGGTGGACTGCGCGCCACTGGCGGTGCTGTAGGCACCCTTGGCCTGCGCACCGGCGCCGGTGGCGCTGGAGCCGAGCTCGCTGGCGGCAGCACCACTGCCCAGCGCCACGCTGTCCACGCCGGTGGCCTGTGCCGCGTTGCCCAACGCAGCGCCATTGGCGCCGCTGGCCAGCGCATTGAAACCGACCGCAGTAGCGTTGGCCGCAACTGCCGTGGCACCGCTGCCGAGCGCACTGGCGCCGTTGCCGATCGCATTGGCCGCTTCACCCGCGGCCAGCGTGTTGTCGCCTTCGACGTACGCCCCGGCATCGCTGTCGGCACTGCCGCCGGCCTGGAAGTGCTTGCTGGTCTTGTCGGCGACACTGGCCACTGCATCCAGCTGGCCCTTGTTCACCGCATCGGTGGTCTCGGTACCAGCAGCAACGTGGGCGACCTGACGTTCGTTGCCTGCGCTGCCGACGGCCACCGTGTTGGCACGGTCCGCCTTCGAGCCTGCGCCGAGGGCGACGCTGTTGGCAGCGCTGGCCGTAGCGCTGGCACCCAGAGCGGTGCTGTCAGCCGCATCGGCCCACGCATTCCAGCCAATCGCGGTGGCGTAGTCGTCGGTGGCCCAGGCACCGGCACCGAAGGCCGCCGCACCGGTACCGCTGGCACGCGACGGAATCAGGCCGAAGAAGGTGCTGCCACCGATGGCGACACTCTCTGCGCCACTGGCTTCGCTGGATTGACCGACGGCGACCGCGCCGCTGCCTGCCGCTGCTGCACCGAAGCCGACAGCCGTTGTGTTGGCACCGGTCGCCGCCGAGCCGTAGCCCAGCGCGGTGCCGAGGCGGCCGCTGGCTTCGCTGTAACCACCGATGGCGGTGGTGCCATCGGCCGAGGCCGCGCTGCGGAAACCACTGGCCAGCGACTGCGCACCGCTGGCGACGGCTTCCGCACCGTTGGCGGTGCTGTAGACGCCGCTGGCCTGTGCCGCGGTGCCAGTGGCGGTAGCGCTGATGCCACTGGCCACCGCGCCGTTGCCGAGTGCGGCGCTGTCTTCGCCAGTAGCCTGTGCGTTGCTGCCGACCGCGGCCGAATTGCTGCCCGTGGCCAGCGTGTTGAAGCCCACCGCGGTCGCGTTGGCGGCCACGGCCGTGGCACCACTGCCGAGCGCGGTGGCGCCATTGCCGATCGCATTGGCCGCTTCACCGGCAGCCAGTGCGTTGTCGCCTTCCACATAGGCACCGGCATCGCTGTCGGCGCTGCCGCTGGCCTGGAAGTACTTGCTGGTCTTCGCTCCCTCGGCGGCCACCGCGTCCAGCTGGTCCTTGTTCACCGCATCGGTACCCTGGGTACCGGCGGCCACGTTGGTGATCTGGCGGGTGTTGCCGCCGCCACCGACCGACACGGTGTTGTCGCGGTCGGCAATCGAATCGGCGCCCAGCGCCACGCTGTTGGCACCGCGCGATTCAGCCGCATTGCCCAGCGCGGTGCTGTTGATGCCCGGCGCATAGGCGCCGCCACCGACCGCGGTGGAATAGTCGCCGGATGCTTCGGTCGCCAGCAGGCCGAACAACGATCCACCGACGGCCACGGCATTGGTGCCGGTAGCCAGGCTGCCCTGGCCGGTGGCAGTGCTGTAGGCACCGGATGCTTCCGAATCGCCGCCGAGCGCCACGCTGTTGGAGCCGGAGGCGTTGGCGAAGTTGCCGAAGGCGGTGGCGTTGAATGCCGATGCGTTGGCGTAACCACCGATGGCGGTGCTGTAGCCACCGGTCGCTTCTGCGCCGATGCCGAATGCGGCCGAAGCGGTGCCACTGGCCACGCTTTCACTACCGACCGCGGTGGCGGCCTCACCGCTGGCGTTGCTGAAGTAGCCCACCGCCACGGCTTCCTCGCCGCTCGCCTCGGACAGCACGCCGGTGGCGGTGCTGCCGGCGCCGCTGGCCACCGAGGCCGCACCGAAGGCTGCACTCTGCTCGCCACTGGCTTCGCTTTCGGCACCGTGCGCGGTGGCGTATTCGCCGGTCGCCTGTGCATTGGCACCAATGGCGCTGGCATTGGCCGCGCTGGCCAGGGCATTGAAGCCGATGGCCTGTGCGTTGCCGGCCAGTGCATTGGCGCCACTGCCGAGGGCGGTTGCGCCGTTGCCGATGGCATTGGCCGATTCACCCGCGGCCAACGCGTTGTCGCCTTCCACGTAGGCACCGGCATCGCTGTCGGCGCTGCCACTGGCCTGGAAGTACTTGCTGGTGGTCGCCGCAGTGGCTGCAACCGCATCGAGCTGCGACTTGTTCACCGCATCGGTGGCCTGGGTACCGGCCGCCACACTGGTGATCTGCCGCTCGTTGCCGGCGCTGCCCACCGACACGCTGCGGTCACGGCTGGCCACCGAACCAGCACCCAGCGCAACCGCGTTGTTGCCACTGGCCGTGCTGCCCGCGCCCAGGGCGATCGCACTTTCACCGCCGGCCACCGTATTGGTGCCGATGGCGATGCTGTTGATGCTGTTGCCCAGCGCCTGGAAGCCCAGCGCAACGCTGTTGTCGCCGTAGCTGAAGGCGCCGCGGCCGACGGCGGTGGAACTGGTGCCGTTGGCCCAGCTGTTGTAGCCGATGGAGGTCGCGCCGTTGGCACTGGCCCAGGCCGCCGGACCGAACGCCGAGGCATTGCGGCCGGTGGCCCAGGCACCGGCGCCGAAAGCGGTGGCACCCTCTTCGCTGGCTGTGCTGTAGCCGCCCACCGCAGTGCTGTCGTCGGACTTGGCAAAGGCACTGTCACCGATGGCGACGGCATAGCTGCCGGTGGCGCGCGACTTGCCGCCCGCCGCGAAGCTGTTGTCGCCGGTAGCCTGTGCCGCATTGCCGAAGGCGCTGCTGCTGGCACCGGTCGCCTGCGCGGCATTGCCGACGGCGGTGGATCCGGCCGAAGCGGTGGTGCCGATCTGCACCGGGTTGCCCTGCTCATCCAGCAGCGGCTGGTTGTATTCGTCGTAGGCCTGGCCGAGACCACCCACGGCCACTGCACCGTCACCATCGGCGAAGGTATTGCGGCCCAGTGCCACGCTGTCGGCACCGATGGCCGCTGCGCCTGCACCCTGTGCCAACGCGCCGGCACCGATGGCGTTGCTGGCCGAACCCGCCGCCACCGCACCCTCGCCTTCCGCATAGGCGCCGACATCACTGCCGCTTTCCGGCTGCGCCTGGAAGAAGCGTGCGGTGGTGTCGGCGGTGCTGGCCACGGCGTCCAGCTGGGCCTTGTTCACTGCATCAGTGGCTTCGCTGCCGGCAGCCACGCTGGTGATCTGCCGCTCGTTGCCTGCACTGCCCACGGCCACGCTGTTGGCGCGCACCGCTTCGGAATTGGCGCCCAGTGCAACGCTGTTGGCACCACGCGCGGTGGCGTAGTAGCCGACGGCGGTGCTCTGCGCGCCACTGGCCCAGGTCTGCGCCCCCAGCGCGCTGGCGTTCTCGCCCGGTGCATAGGCGAAGTAGCCCACTGCGACCGCCTCGGCACCGGAGGCCTCGGTCAGGCTGCCGTTGGCCACGGCGTGGTCACCGCTGGCGATCGCACCGGCACCGACGGCCGTGGCCGCTTCGCCACTGGCCTGGGTCTGCACGAAGAAGCCCAGGCCCGGGATCAGATCGGCTGGACCACCGATGGCCACGCTGCTGGTACCGGTAGCGTTGCTCTGCGTACCGACGGCCGTGGAGTAGTCGCCGATGGCATTGGACACTGCGCCGAATGCCGACGACTGCGCACCTGCCGCGTAGGCACCCACGCCGTACGCCGAGGCGGCAAAACCACCGGCATCGGCACTGGCGCCGACAGCGGTACCACCGACTCCGGCACTGGTGGCACCGGTCTCTACCGGCACGCCACCGCTGGTGATCAGCGGATTGCCATCGGCATCCACCGCAGCACCACCCACGGCGACGCTACCCGGGCCGACCGCCTGCGCGTTGTTGCCGAAGGCCGCACTGTTCTGGCCCGACGCCTGCGCATTGTTGCCGACCGCAGTGGCGTTCTGCGCGGCCGCGGTCGCACCTGCACCGACTGCAGTCGTACCGTTACCGATTGCATTGGCGGCCTCGCCAGCGGCGAGCGCGTCATCTCCCTCGGCCAATGCGCCGGCATCGCTGTTGCTGCTGCCGGTGGCCTGGAAGCGCTTGGCGGTGGTATCGGCTACTGCTGCCACGTCCTTCAACTGGCCGACGTTGACCGCATCGGTATCTTCGGTACCTGCGGCAACACTGGTGATCTGCCGGGTCAGGCCGTAGTCGACCGCACCTACCGACACGGTATCGACGCGGTCGGCCAGCGAGCCGGCGCCCAGCGCCACGCTGCCGGTGGCCACGGCCGCCGAATTGGAACCCAGCGCAGTGCTGTACTCGCCCACCGCCGTGCTGAACGCACCGACGGCAATCGACGCTTCATTGGCGGCGGCCGCACCACGGCCCAACGAGGTGCTGCCGGGGCCCATCGCCACCGCGCCTGCACCCACTGCTGTGGCGCCATCGGCACTGGCTTCGGACAGTGCACCCAACGCGGTGGCTGCACCGTTCTCACTGGCGGCCATGGCGCTGGCACCTACTGCGGTATCGCCAAGGCCGAATGCGGCCGCGCTCTGCCCGACCACCACGCTGGCATCGCCGAAGGCGAGCGCGTTCTGGCCGAAGGCACTGGCACCGATTCCTGCGGCAATCGCCTGGGTGCCGACCGCGGTGGTGGCGTTGGCCAGCGACTGGCTGCCACTACCGACCGCGATGGCGCCCTGGCCTTCGATCTTCGCCGCGTCACTGTCATCACCGGCGCCATCGGCCTTGAAATAGCGGCTGCCCTCGGCCGCCGTCTCCGCAAGCGCGGCCTGCGTGGCGCGAGCCTGTGCATCCAGCTGCGCCTTGTTCACTGCATCGGTAGCGGCGGTACCGGCGGCGACGTTGGTCACCTGCCGTTCCTTGCCGGCATCACCGACTGAGACGGTGTTGGCGCGCGCTGCCTTGGAACCGGCGCCCAGCGCCACGCTGTTGGCGCCGGTGGCACTGGTGCCTGTACCGATCGCCACCGCGTTGCTGCCCTTGGCGCTGGCACTGCCATCGACCGTGCACTTGTCCACCACCTTGCTGTTGAGCACCACGCAGTTCGCGCTGCCGCCAATCTCGACCGACTGCGCCGAGGCGATGCCGGTCATTCCCAGTCCCATTGCAAAGGCCAACGCTGCGGCCAGTCGTGCCGGCGCGGCATCCGTCGCACTGCGGCGCTGGTCGACGACCCCGCCTGATGAGCCGGAAGAGGCCAGTTCCGAGGCCACCACCAACTGACCCAATGCTTTGTTCCAGACCTTGCGATAAATCCGATTCATCGGTACGGCTCCTGATTGGACTGGTTTTGGGCAAAGCAACGCCACCGCCGAACCTTCGTGGTTCAACGTCCCCTGGGGGCGTTATTCGCGTGATCTACTGCGGGGTATTGCCGAACGGCGCGCAGGGACAGAAAACCGAGCGCATGCGCCGTGCGGTTACTGCGGAATGAACAGATTTGAAACGGAGGTCAAGTGTTAACGGCATCTTTGTGAATCGTCAAGAGTTTGACGCAGCAAAAGCCATTGCCGTGAAGCAGTTCACTGTTTCACTTGTTTATGTACGTATTTTGTTAGGCGTGCGTGAGGAAATCCTCACATATGAAAACGTATGTAACTGATGGCCAGTGCAGGAGTTTCCCTATTCAAAAAGAAAAACCCGCCGGTTTCCCGGCGGGTTCTCCATACGCGATGGCATCGTCAGCTGCGCAGCGGGAACGCGATCAGCCGCACCACACCCGTGCATTGCGGAACATGCGCATCCACGGTGAATCGCCCTGCCACTCGGACGGGGCCCAGCTCAGGTTGAGCGCGCGCGGGGTGCGCTCCGGGTGCGGCATCATGATGGTCACCCGGCCGTCGGTGCTGGTCAGGCCGGTGATGCCGTCGGGCGAGCCGTTCGGGTTCAGCGGGTACTGGCTGGCGACGTTGCCGTTGCCATCGATGTAGCGCAGTGCGACACGGGCTGTGGCCTGGTCGACGGCGTTGTCGAACACCGCCTGGCCTTCGCCATGCGCCACCGCTACCGGCAGGCGCGACCCGGCCATGCCACGCAGCAGGATCGACGGTGACTCCACCACTTCCAGCAGCGCGGTGCGGGCTTCGAACTGCTCGCTGGCGTTGCGGCGGAACTGTGGCCAGTGTTCGGCACCGGGGATGATGTCCTTCAGCTGGCTCATCATCTGGCAGCCGTTGCACACGCCCAGGGCGAAGCTGTCCTCGCGCGCGAAGAACGCGGCGAAGGCATCGCGCAGCGCGGTGCGCTCGAGGATCGAGGTCGCCCAGCCGCGGCCGGCACCGAGTACGTCGCCGTAGCTGAAGCCGCCGCAGGCGATCAGGCCGGTGAAGTCCTGCAGCGCCACGCGGCCTTCGATGAGATCGCTCATGTGCACATCGAACGCGCGGAAGCCGGCACGTTCGAAGGCGTTGGCCATTTCAATCTGGCCGTTGACGCCCTGTTCGCGCAGGATCGCAACGCGCGGGCGCGCCCCGGTCTGCACGAACGGCGCGGCGACATCCTCATTGAGGTCGAAGCTCAACTTCGGCTTCAGGCCCGGCGCGGTGAAGGCGCGGGCGATCTCGCGCTCGGCATCGGCATTGGCCGGATTGTCGCGACGCTTCTGCATGGCGTGGGTGACCGACCACCACGCATCAAACAACGCCTCCCAGCGCCATTCGGCCAGCGAGTCACCGCCCAGCGACACCCGCACCACCGGCGCGGTGGTCGGCTTGGCGATGCGCTGCGCGCACTCGGTCAGCGCGTGGCGCTCGACCAGATCTGCGAACGCGGCGCGGTCTTCGCGGGCGATCTGTACAACGGCGCCCAGCTCTTCATTGAACAGGCTGCGGAACGGATCATCGCCCCAGGCGTCGAGGGTGATGTCCAGGCCCAGGCGCGAGGTGAAGGCCATTTCGCACAGGGCAGCGAACGCACCACCATCGCTGCGGTCGTGGTACGCGCGCAGCAGGCCGGCCTGGCGTGCATCGCGGATCAGCTCGAAGAAGCCACGCAGGCGCTGCGGATCGTCCAGGTCCGGGGCGGCACCGGCGAAGGCCGGCAGGTCGCCGTGGTCGGCGTGCACCTGGGCCAGGATCGAACCGCCCAGGCGCTGCTTGCCGGCACCGAGGCCGATCAACCACAGCTCGCTGTCGATATCGCGGTCCAGCAGCGGGGTCAGCTGCTGGCGCGCATCGGCCACTGGCGCGAACGCAGTGATCACCAGCGACACCGGCGACACGCTCTTGTGCGCCTGCCCCTGGTCGTGCCACTGCGCCTGCATCGACAGTGAGTCCTTGCCCACCGGGATGCTGATGTCCAGCTGCGGGCACAGTTCCATGCCCACCGCCTTCACTGCGTCGTACAGCAGCGCGTCTTCGCCCGGGTGGCCGGCAGCGGCCATCCAGTTCGCCGACAGCTTGATTTCATCCAGCGCATCGACCGGGGCCGCACACAGGTTGGTCAGCGCTTCGCCCACGGCCATGCGGGCCGAGGCAGCCGCATCCAGCAGCGCCAGCGGCGTGCGTTCACCCAGTGCCATCGCCTCGCCGGCCACGCCGTCGAAATCGGCCAGGGTGATCGCCACGTCGGCCACCGGCAGCTGCCACGGGCCGACCATCTGCTCGCGCGCGGTCAGGCCGCCGACGCTGCGGTCGCCGATGGTGACCAGGAAGTTCTTGGAGGCCACCGTCGGGTGCGCGAGCACGCGCAGACCGGCTTCCTGCAGATCCAGGCCAGCGGTCTTCAGCGCCGGCCAGCGCGGTGCCGGCGGGTGCGCGGTATCGCGGTGCATCTTCGGCGGCTTGCCGAACAGCACGTCCATCGGCAGGTCGATCGGCGCGTCGGCCGGGATGTTGCCCGGCACGGCGCCATAGGCCACCACCAGGTGCTCGGCTGCGGTGGCAACACCAACCGCAGCGAACGGGCAGCGCTCGCGTGCGCACAGCGCGGCGAATTCGGCCAGGCGCTCCTGCGCCACGCCGAGCACGTAGCGCTCCTGCGACTCGTTGCACCACAGCTGCATCGGCGACAGCGACGGATCGTCGGTGGGCACCTTGCCCAGGTCGATGATGCCGCCCACGCCGGAATCGTGCAGCAGTTCGGGAATGGCGTTGGACAGGCCACCTGCACCGACGTCATGGAAGAACTTGATCGGGTTGTTGGTACCCATCGCCACGCAGCGGTCGATGACCTCCTGGCAGCGACGCTCCATTTCCGGGTTGTCGCGCTGCACGCTGGCGAAGTCCAGATCCTCGGCGCTTTCACCGGAGGCGACCGAACTGGCGGCACCGCCGCCGAGGCCGATCAGCATCGCCGGGCCGCCGAGCACGATCACGGCATCGCCGTCCTGCAGCAGGATCTTGTCGACCTGCACGCGATCGATGGCGCCGAGGCCACCGGCCAGCATGATCGGCTTGTCGTAGGCGCGCACCAGGTCGGCGCCTTCCGGTAGTTCGAAGCTGCGGAAGTAGCCGAGCAGGGCCGGCCGACCAAATTCATTGTTGAACGCAGCGCCGCCGAGCGGGCCGTCGGTCATGATTTCCAGTGCCGGCGCCATGCGCGGGTTCAGCGCACGCGGCGCCTCCCACGGCTGCGGCAGCTCGGGAATGCGCAGGTGCGAGACCGAGAAACCGCTCAGGCCGGCCTTCGGCTTGCCACCACGACCGGTTGCACCTTCGTCGCGGATTTCACCACCGGCGCCGGTCGACGCGCCCGGGAACGGCGCGATCGCGGTCGGGTGGTTGTGCGTTTCCACCTTGATCTGGAACGCGCTGGGCACCTGCGGTTCACGGCGGTACTCGCCGCTGGCCGGGTCCGGGCGATAGCGCGAGGCCGGATGGCCTTCGATCACCGCAGCATTGTCGCTGTACGCGCTGAGCGTGTGCTGCGGGGTCTGCTGGTGGGTGTTCTTGATCATCCGGAACAGCGAGCGGTCCTGCTCCTGGCCGTCGATGGTCCAGCTGGCATTGAAGATCTTGTGCCGGCAGTGCTCGGAATTGGCCTGCGCGAACATCATCAGTTCCACGTCCGACGGCGAGCGGCCCAGCGCGGTGAAGCGCTCGCGCAGGTAGTCGATCTCGTCCTGCGCCATGGCCAGGCCGAGGCGCTGGTTGGCGGCCTCCAGCTGGTCCACCGGCACGCGCTCCAGTTCGCCACGGGCCGGGGTCGAGAACAGGGACTGGCCCTGATCGACGGTCTCCAGCACCGACTGCGTCATCGGGTCGTGCAGCACCTTGATCAATGCCTGCTGGGTGGCAGCGTCTGTCGGCCAGCCCTGCACGTCGATGCGCAGGCCACGCTCGACCCGGCTCACCGGCTGGCCGGCACCGCGGACCAGTTCGCTGGCCTTGCTCGACCACGGCGACAGCGTGCCCAGGCGCGGCACCACGATGCGGCTGACCGCACCGTCCGCGACCGCTTCGGACTGCGGACGGGCTTCCAGGATGCGGCACAGGGTATCGACGTCGGGGGCGGCAGTGCCCTCGGCCTGCACGAAGTAGACGTGCCAGGCACCGCTGATGCGCAGGGAGGGAGCGATGGACTGCAGGCGGGATTCAAGACGTTCGCGGCGGAACGGCGACAGGGCGGGCGCGCCCTCGAGGACCATCATGTCCGGGGAACCGTAGTTGGGAAACGGGCCCGACATTGTACCGGAAGCGGGGGGAGGCTTCGGCCGGGCGGCGCCCGGCACCCGCAGAGGCCAGAGCCAGAGCCGAAGCAACGGCAACGGCCAAAGCAACAGCGGGCATTCCGCGGGATGGCGGGGTGGGTCCGGTTGCGGGGGACGCCGTGAATACGTCCATGTAGGCTCGGGCGCGCCATCCATGGCGCTCACGCCCCCGCAACCGGACCCACCCCGCCTTCGACAGTTTCCTGCTGCTGTTGGTAGGTGTCGACCTTGGTCGACACGGTAGATCCATGCCATGCGTGGATGCTCCCTGGAAATCAAACGCCTGAGAGCGAAGCGATCGGCGTTTGATCTTGATTTTTTGTTCGTCTTTCGTGGCTGGCGCGCGCATGAACCTGTCGGGGGCCGGGCGGGTGGGCTGCGCAGGGGCGTGAGCCGCATGGATGCGGCGACCGAGCTTACAGGGACGTACTTGCAGCGACCCCTGCGCAGCCCACCCGCCCGGGCCCAACCCCGGAACCTGCTCTAGACGCCAACCACGAAGGGGCCCCGCCGATGGCTGCCGACCGCGCGCCAGCGCCGCTCTCGCCCAAATCCCCGAACCATGCGCTCGCTCACGGATTGACCACGCAATTGATGACAACGTTGTCCCTACCTGGCGCCGGACTCTCTCCCCGGCCCACCAGGTACCTCCGTCCGCCCCCTCCGTCGCCTTCCCGGGCGATGTCCGGACCCTGCGTTACGTGCGGCGCCGTCTTGGCCCGTGCGCCAACCATCGATCGGAGACACACCATGTACGACCCGCTTGTGCAGAGTGCCGATGTACGCAGTGCCCACCCTTCCCTCCAACGCTGTCGCCCGCGCCGTCTGGCCTGGCTGCTGGCCCTCGCCGGGGCCGTTGCGCTGCCCGGCCTGGCCCAGGCCGCCAGCTGTGCCGGCGTTGCCGAGTGGGACCAGGCCAAGATCTACCGCAGTGGCGACACCCTGCAGAAGGGAGGGGTCCTCTACCGGGCGAACCAGGACATCTGGAACGCGCCGCCGGACCATCCGGCCGGTGCACCCTACTACACCAACCTCGGCGCCTGCGACGGCGGCGGGGCCAACCAGCCGCCGGTGGTCAGCCTGACCTCGCCGGCCAACGGCGCCACCTTCAGCGCCGGCAGCACGGTCAACGTGACCGCCAACGCCAGCGATCCGGACGGCAGCGTCAGCAAGGTCGAGTTCTTCCGCGATGGCAGTTCGCTGGGCGTCGACACCAGCGCGCCGTACAGCGCCAACTGGGCCAACGCCAGCGCCGGCAGCCATACCCTGCGCGCGGTCGCCACCGACAACAACAACGCCACCGCCAGCACCGCGACCATCACCATCACCGTCAACGCAGCCAGTGGCGATACCACCGCACCCAGTGTGCCCGGCGGCCTGGCAGTAGGTACCCGCACCGCCAACAGCATCGCCCTGAGCTGGAGCCCGTCCAGCGACAACACCGGTGGCAGCGGCCTGGCCGGCTACGACGTGTACCGCAACGGCAGCCTGGTCGGGTCACCGTCCAGCGCCAGCTATGTCGATGGCGGACTGACCGCGTCCACCAGCTACAGCTACCGCGTGCGCGCCCGCGACAACGCCGGCAATGCATCGGCGCAGGGCACGGCGGTGACCGCCAGCACCCTGGCCGGCGACGGTGGCACCACCGGCAAGCGGGTCATCGGCTACTTCACCCAGTGGGGCATCTATGGCCGCAACTACCGGGTCAAGAACATCGACAGCAGCGGTTCGGCCGCGCGCCTGACGCACATCAACTACGCCTTCGGCAACGTGCGCAACAACCGCTGCGAAGTGGGCGTGACCCAGGCATCGGACCCGAACACCGGTGTGGGTGGCGATGCCTTCGCCGACTACACCAAGGCCTTCGGTGCCGGTGAAAGCGTAAGCGGCAGCGCCGATACCTGGGACCAGCCGCTGCGTGGCAACTGGAACCAGCTCAAGCAGCTCAAGGCCAAGTACCCGGGCATGAAGGTGCTGATCTCGCTGGGTGGCTGGACCTGGTCGCGTGGCTTCTCCAGCGCGGCGCAACCGGCCAACCGCCAGGCCTTCGTCGCCTCGTGCATCGACGCCTACATCAAGGGCAACCTGCCGGTGACCGACGGAGCCGGTGGCCCGGGGGCAGCACTGGGCGTGTTCGACGGCATCGACATCGACTGGGAATACCCGGTGGCCTGCGGTATTGCCTGCGGCACGCCCGAGGACAATGCCAACTTCACCGCGCTGATGGCCGAGTTCCGCCGCCAGCTCGATGCGGTGCGTCCGGGCTTGTTGCTGACGGTGGCGGTCGGCGCCGGCATCGACAAGATCCGCGTCACCGATCCGGCCGCGTACCATCCGTACCTGGACTACATCAACGTGATGACCTACGACTTCCACGGCGCGTGGGATGCGAAGACCAATCACCAATCGGCGCTGTTCGATTCGCCGAGTGATCCGTCCACCGGCGACCAGAAGCTGTACAACAGCAACGACGCCATCGAGGCCTTCATCAGCCGTGGTGTTCCCGCCGCCAAGCTCAACCTGGGCATCGGCTATTACGGGCGCGGCTGGACCGGGGTGGCCAACGCCAACAACGGCCTGTACCAGAGCGCCACCGGCGCGGCACCGGGCACCTACGAGGCCGGCATCGAAGACTGGAAGGTGCTGAAGAACCTGGCGTGGCCGGGCTACACCGACAACACCGCCGGGGCCACCTGGATCTACAACGGCAGCACGTTGTGGAGCTTCGATACCCCGGCCAACATCACCCGCAAGATGGGCTACGTGAAGACCCAGGGACTGGGCGGTGCGTTTGTCTGGGAGTTCAGCGGCGACGACGCGCAGGGCACGCTGACCAAGGCGGTCAGTGATGGCTTGAAGTAAGAAAAAGGCCGGGGGCGCACTGCGTCCCCGGCTTTCTGTCTGATGCATCCGCCGGGCATGGCCCGGCGCTACCCGCCCATCCACGGTAGCGCCGGGCCATGCCCGGCGGCGTTTCAATCAGCGCTTGGCCGACAGCTTCTCCAACGCGGCACGCAGCTGCGCCGGCGGCAGGTAGCCGCCGAGCTGGGTGCCATCCGGCGCGAAGATGGCCGGCGTACCGTTCACGCCCAACTGCTGGCCCAGGGCGTACTGCATCGCCACCGGGTTGGTGCAGTTCTTCGCGGCCACCGTGCCACCGCGTTTGGCATTGGTCAGGGCCTGGCGACGATCGGCCGCGCACCAGACCGAGATCATGTCGGTGTAATCCTTGCTGCCCAGCCCCATGCGCGGGAAGGCCAGGTACTCGACGGTGATGCCGTTGCGGTTGAGCTCGGCGATGTCCTGGTGCAGCTTGCGGCAGTAGCCGCATTCGATGTCGGTGAACACGCTGATGGTGTACTTCGCGTTCGGCGCGGCGAACACGATGCGGTCGCCATGGTTGGCCTTGGCCAGCAGGTCGCGGCGGTAGCCCAGCAGGCCTTCGCTGTTGGCCGGGCTCTTGGCGCGGGTGTCGTAGGGCTGCGACTGGAACAGGTAGCGGCCGTCGTCGGAGACGTACAGCAGCTGGCCGGAGACCACCACTTCGCGGAAGCCCGGGAAGGGCGCGGCACCGATGTAGTCCACCTGGAAGCCGGGGTTGAGCTCGGTCAGTGCCTTGCGCACAGCCTGCTCGGCCGGGCCATTGGCCGCGGCGGCAGGACCGGCCTTGGCTGCCGCTGCGGCGGGCACTTTTGCGGCGGGCGGGGCGGGCTGGGCGCAGGCACTCAGGCTGAGCGCGCCGAACACGGCGGCGATGGCGAATCGGAGCATGGAGCAGTCCGCAGCAGAAAGAAGACTTCGGATTCTGACACAGCCATCCTGAGCGGTCCGCGATGCCGCGCACAGGCCCGGCAGGGTTCAGCCGTGGGGTCAGCCGCGTGGATGATGGCGGGCGTGCAGTTTCTGCAGGTGTTCGCGTGCGACCAGCGTGTAGATCTGGGTGGTGGACAGCGAGCTGTGGCCCAGCAGCATCTGCAGCGCGCGCAGATCGGCGCCATGGTTCAGCAGGTGGGTGGCGAAACTGTGCCGCAGGCCATGCGGACTGATCCGCGCCGGGTCGATACCGGCCACCGCCGCATAACGCTTGACCAGGTGCCAGAACGCCTGGCGGGTCAAACCATGCAGGGCCGGTTCGATGAACAAGGGCGTCTGCCCGTCGGCCAGCGCCTGCACCTTGCCCTTGCCCTTGCCCACCAGTTGCGGTCGCGACTGCTGCAGGTAGCGTTCCAGCCAGTACTGCGACTCCTCGCCCAGCGGCACCAAGCGCTCCTTGCTGCCCTTGCCGGTCACCCGCAGCACACCCTGGCGCAGGTTCACCGCCGTGGCGGGCAGCAGCACCAGCTCGCTCACGCGCAGCCCGGCGGCATACATCAGTTCCAGCATGGCGCGGTCACGCAGGCCGAGCGGACTGTCGATATCCGGTGCCGCCAGCAGCGCGTCGATCTGGCTCTCGGCCAACGCCTTGGGCAGCAGCCGCGGCAGCTTCGGCGGATCCAGCAGTGCGCTGGGATCTTCACTGCGTTCGCCACGGCGCACGGCGTCGGCGAAGAAGGCACGCAGCGCCGACAGCAGCCGCGCGTTGCTGCGCGGCGACCAGTTGTGGCGGGTACGCCAGGCCAGGTAATCGAACAGACCGGCGCGTTCAACACCGGCCAGACCACCGTCGCGTCCATCACACCAGCGCGCCAGACCTTCGAGGTCGCGGCGGTAGCTGTCCAGCGTGGCGCGGGCCAGACCGTGCTCGGCCCAGATCGCGTCGAGGAAACGCTGGATGCGCTGGCTGTCCTCGCCGCGCAACTCGGGCAGTTGCTGAACCAGCTGACGACGCTCGGCGGGAGTGGAAGTGACGGCCATGCACGCAGGATACGAGGCCGACTGCGGGCACGGCCAGCATTGCGTATGCTCGGCACATGTCGAGCCCCGCCACCGATGCGGCCCACGTCGCCGCTGATACGCCCCGCCCGCGCGCGCTGCTGCTGTGGCGCCTGCTGGCGATGATCTATGACGCGTTGCCGGTACTGGCCTTGTGGATGCTGGCCGGCACCGTGTTCACCCTGGCCTATACGTTCAGCGGCCATGCGCAGCGCGACAACATCGCGCCTTTCAGCGCATGGCAATGGCTGCTGTGGGCAGTGTGCTGGGGCATGACCGGGTGGTATGCCACCGCCAGCTGGCGACGCGGCGGGCAGACATTGGGCATGCGCCCCTGGCGCTTGAAGCTGGAATCACGCGATGGCACGCCGTTGCGACGCGGCCAGCTGTGGCTGCGGTTCGCGGTGGCCACGCTGTCGTTGCTGCTGGGCGGGCTGGGCTTCTGGTGGGCGCTGGTGGATCGCCAGCGGCTGACCTGGCACGACCGCGCGAGCGCCACGCGGGTGCTGCGGATACCGAAGCGCTGACCTGTGCTGGCAGCGCCGGGCAGGGCCCGGCACTGCCGGACTCAGCCCGATTTACGCCGGAACAACAATCCGGACACGGCCAGCATCACGATCGGCGGCAGCGCGTAGGCGATGCGGTAGTCAAACTTCAGCGCGCCGGCCATGCGGCCGAAGAACAGCTGCAGCAGCCAGAACGCCAGCGCGAACAGGATGCCCAGGAACAGGCGCTTGCCCATGCCGCCACTGCGCAGCGAACCGAACGCGAACGGCACCGCCGCCAGGCACAGCGCCAGCACATTCAACGGATAGAACCAGCGGCTCCAGTACACATCCTCGTAGTCGCGTGCATCCAGCCCATTGCGCTCACGATAGGCAATGCTGGTGCTCAGCTCGGACACGCTGAGGTTGCGCGGCTTGGCGATGCCGGTGGCCAGGGCTCCAGCGTCCAGCTTGGAATTCCACGGCTCACGGGCCACTTCCTGGCGCGTTGCCGAGCGCTCGCCGAAGGTGTCACGGCGCACGCCGGTCAACACCCAGCCATCCTTGTCATGCTCGGCGGTGGCCGCATGGGTCAACGTACCGACGCGCCCGTCCTCGTTGATCCTGTAGAGGCGCACGTCCCGCAGAATCAGCCGGGTGCCCTTGTCGCCGACCAGCTGTTCCTCGCCACTCTGTGCGTTGAGGAACGTGTCACCCTCGCGCGCCCACAAGCCGGAGTACCGCGCCACCGCCATGTCGGTGCCCCACTTGGCACTCATCTTCAGCGAATCGGCGCGGTTCTGACCCCACGGTCCCAGGGTCTCGGCACTGATCACCATCAGCCCGGTCAGCAGCGACAGGGCGATCGCCACCGACACGCTCAGGCGTTTGCGCGACAGGCCCAGCGCGCGCAATGCGGTCAGCTCCGAGGTCGCGGCCAGCTGGCCCAGGCCCATCAGCGCGCCGATCACCGCCGCGGTCGGGAACATCGTGTAAGCCCGGCGCGGCACGGTGTACAGCACCCAGGCTGCCGCATGGCCCAGCGAATAGCCGTTCTTGCCGATGTCCTTGAACTCGCCGGAGAAGGCCATCAGCACGTCCAGGCCGACCAGCACCGCCCAGGTCAGCAGCACGGTACCCAGCACCGCCCGGCCCAGGTACAGATCGAAACGCATCGGTCGCAGCATCATGCGCGGGCTCCCTTCGGGCGGGCCATGCGGCCATCACGCGCGTACATCCAGATCGCCAGTGCCAGCAACGGCAGGGTCAGCCACCACAGGCCAAGCGCCGGCGGAATCTGCCCATTGGCAATCCAGCCACTGCCGATGAACATCATGTTGGTGCCGACCATGTAGGCCAGCAGGGCCAGCATCATCCGGCCGTAGCGCTGCTGGCGCGGCGAACTGCGCCCCAGCGGTACGATCAGCAGGGCGAAGGCCAGCGCGATCAGCGGCGGGGCCAGGCGGCGGTGCAGCTGTGCCTGCGCCTCGGGGCGCTTGTCGCCGAACAGCGCGGTGGTCGGCATCAGTTCGGGATCATCACTCTTGCGGGCCTCACTGCCGTCGGGCAGCGCCACGTCGTTGCGGGCGAAGGTCGCCAGACGGTAATCCAGTGCGCCGGCCGCCGGCCCTTCCAGCTGGTGGCCATCATCCAGTTCGAGGAAGCGCTGGCGGGCGCCTTCGAAGTACATGCGGCCGCTGGCAGCGGACACCACCTCAAGGCGATCCTCCTTCTGCCGCTGCAGGAACACACGGCCCAGCTGGCTGCCATCGGGGGAGATCGAGGCGACGTAGACCACGCCGCCATTGGGCAGCGGGGTGAACCGGCCCGGCTCCAGGCCGGCCATCAGCACGCTGCGGTTGGCGTCCTGGATCATCTGTTCGGCGGTGCGCTGGGCCCAGGGCCCCAGCCACAACGAACAGGCGCCCACCACCGCAATCACCGGCAGCACCAGCAGCAGCAGGGGCTTGAGCAGGCGTTTGGGGCCGACACCAATGGCGGTGATGACCGCCATTTCCGAGTCGCGGTAGAGGCGGGCGATGGCCAGCAGCAGGCCCAGCATCAGTGCCAGCGGCAGGATCAGCGGCATGTAGACGATGAACTGCAGGCCCAGCTGCGAGAACAGCAGCTTGGCCGGCAGCCGCCCGTCGGCGATGTTGCCGAGGATGTCCACCAGCACGCCGCCCACGCTGACCACCAGCAGGACGATCAGGGTAGCCAGGAAACTCTGGACGAAATCGCCCAATAGATAGCGGTCGAGCTTCAACATGGGGCGGTGGTTTAAACTCTCAGGTTCGTTCGCGGTGCCGCCCAGTCTAGCGTCTGGGCGTAAACGGTCCGCGATTGTACGGACTTGCCAATGGAATCTGCTCAATGGCTCTCGAATTCACCCTGAACCACCTCGCTGCGGCTTCGGCCGCCGTTGACTGCCTCGTCGTCGGCGCCTATGCCGACCATACCCTGACTGCGTCCGCGCAGGCACTGGATGCTGCAAGCGGTGGCCGCCTGGCCGCCCTGGCCCAGCGCGGCGACCTGTCCGGCAAGACCGGCGCCACCACCCTGCTGCACGACCTGCCGGGCGTGACCGCCCCGCGCGTGCTGGTGGTCGGCCTCGGCGATGCCGCCCGCTTCGGCGTGCCGCAGTACCTGAAGGCAGTCGGCGATGCCGTGCGCGCGCTGAAGGCCGGCGCTGCCCGCAGCGCACTGTTCACCCTCTCCGAAGTGGCGGTGAAGGACCGCGACGCGGCCTGGGCGATCCGCCAGGCGGTGATCGCTGCCGACCACGCGGCCTACCGCTACACCGCCACCCTGGGCAAGAAGAAGGCCGACGATGCCGGCCTGGCCCAGCTGGCCATCGCAGGTGAGGACGCGCAGGCCCTGGCCCAGGGCCAGGCCATCGCCGCCGGTGTCGAGTTCGCCCGCGAGCTGGGCAATCTGCCGCCGAACTACTGCACCCCGGCCTATCTGGCTGAAGTGGGCGTGAAATTCGCCGACGAGCATGACGGTGCCGAAGCCGAGATCCTCGACGAGACCCAGATGGAAGCGCTGGGCATGGGCTCGCTGCTGGCCGTGGCCCGTGGCTCGGCCAACCGCCCGCGCCTGGTGGTGCTGAAGTGGAGCAATGGCGGCGACGCCAAGCCCTACGTGCTGGTCGGCAAGGGCATCACCTTCGATACCGGCGGCGTCAACCTGAAGACCCAGGGTGGCATCGAAGAGATGAAGTACGACATGTGCGGTGGCGCCAACGTCATCGGCACCTTCGTCGCCGCGGTCAAGGCCAAGCTGCCGTTGAACCTTGTCGTGGTGGTGCCGGCGGTGGAAAACGCCATCGACGGCAACGCCTACCGTCCGTCCGACGTCATCACCTCGATGTCGGGCAAGACCATTGAAGTCGGCAACACCGACGCCGAAGGCCGCCTGATCCTGTGCGACGCCCTGACCTACGCACAGCGCTTCGAGCCGGCTGCCCTGGTGGACGTGGCCACCCTGACCGGCGCCTGCCTGGTCGCCCTCGGCCACCAGACCGCGGGCCTGATGAGCAAGCACGACGACCTGGCCAACGAGCTGCTGGCCGCCGGCGAGCAGGTCTTCGACCGCGCCTGGCGCCTGCCGCTGTGGGACGAGTACCAGCCGATGCTGGATTCCAGCTTCGCCGACGTCTACAACATCGGCGGCCGCTGGGCCGGTGCCATCACCGCTGGCTGTTTCCTGTCGCGCTTCGCCGAAGGCCAGCGCTGGGCCCATCTGGACATCGCCGGCGTGGCCAGCGATGAAGGCAAGCGTGGCATGGCCACCGGCCGTCCGGTCGGCCTGCTGAGCCAGTGGTTGCTGGACCAGGTCGCCCGCGCCTGACGCTGTACCTGACCCTGGCCGGCAACCGCCGGCCCGGGCCTCGCCGGTCCAGCCGTCAGCCGGCATGGATCGGCACCTGCCTCACCTGGATGCCACCATGCCCCGCGCCGACTTCTACCTGATCGCCAAGCCCCGTTTCCTGACCGAGCCGTTGCGCCTGGTCTGCGAGCTGGCGCGCAAGGCCAACGACGCCGGGTTGTTCACCCTGGTGCTGGCCCGCGACCAGGCCCAGGCCGAAGAACTGGACGAACTTCTCTGGTCGTTCGACGACGATGCCTACATTCCGCACCAGATCGTGGGTGAGGATGTAGACGAGGAAGAGGCGCTGGTGCTGATCGCCCCACCCGGTGGCGAGGCCCCCGTGCGGCCGCTGGTGATCAACCTGCGCGACGAACCCTGGCTGGGCCAGTGCGAGCGCGTGCTGGAAGTGGTGCCGGCCGATCCGGAAGCGCGCGAACCGCTGCGCGAGCGCTGGCGCCAGTACAAGACCGCCGGTTACGACCTGAACAAGCACGACATGTAAGCCCGGCGAGGACCCCTTGATGCGCCTGCTGATCGCCCTGATTCTTCCCTGGCTGTCCTTTTTCACCATCGGCCGGCCGTTTGCCGGCATCGTCTGCCTGATTCTGCAGATCACCCTGATCGGCTGGCTGCCCGCCGCGATCTGGGCTGCCTATTCGGTCAGCCAGTACCACACCGACCAGAAGATCCGGCGCACCCTCGGGTCGCGCTGATCTCCCTTCCCGCCTTGATGACTGGTTCCCCCGCATGACCCAACTCGCCTCCAGCTACGACCCGAAGTCCTTCGAGACCGACCTCTACGAGGCCTGGGAGAAGGCCGGCCATTTCAAGCCGTCCGGCAAGGGCGAGCCGTACACCATCCTGCTGCCGCCGCCGAACGTGACCGGCACCCTGCACATGGGCCATGCCTTCCAGCAGACCCTGATGGATGCGCTGGTGCGTTATCACCGCATGCGCGGCTACGACACGCTGTGGCAGGTCGGTACCGACCACGCCGGCATCGCCACCGAGATGGTGGTCAGCCGCAACCTGGCGCTGGAAGGCAACGGCGAGACCCGCGATTCGCTGGGCCGCGAGGGCTTCATCGGCAAGGTGTGGGAGTGGAAGCAGCAGTCCGGTGACATCATCGAACGGCAGATGCGCCGCCTCGGTACCTCGGCCGACTGGTCGCGCAGCACCTTCACCATGGACCCGCAGCCGTCCGAAGCGGTGATCGAGGCCTTCGTGCGCTGGCACGAACAGGGCCTGATCTATCGTGGCCAGCGCCTGGTCAACTGGGATCCGGTGCTGAAGACCGCAATCTCGGACCTGGAAGTGGAGAGCGCCGAGGAAGACGGTTTCCTGTGGTCGATCGCCTACCAGCTGGATGAAGGCCTCAGCTACGAACACGTCGAGCGCGATGCCGACGGCGTCGAAACCCTGCGCGAGACCCGCGATTACCTGGTGGTCGCCACTACCCGCCCGGAAACCCTGCTGGGTGACACCGCGGTGATGGTGCATCCCGAAGACGAGCGCTACCTGCACCTGATCGGCAAGAGCGTGGTGCTGCCGCTGACCGGCCGCCGCGTGCCGGTGATCGCCGACGACTACGTGGACCGTGCGTTCGGTACCGGCGTGGTCAAGGTCACCCCGGCGCATGACTTCAACGATTACCAGGTGGGCGTGCGCCACAGCCTGCCGATGATCAACCTGTTCACCCCGGTGGCCGCGATCAACGACAACGCGCCGGAACGTTTCCAGGGGCTGGACCGTTACGACGCGCGCAAGGCCGTGCTGGCTGAACTGGAAGACCTGGGCATCCTGGTCGAGACCAAGGCGCACAAGCTGCAGGTGCCGCGCGGCGACCGTACCGGCCAGGTGATCGAGCCGTACCTGACCGACCAGTGGTTCGTGAAGATGGACGAACTGGCGCGTCGTGGCCTGGAGCTGGTCGAAGGTACCGATGGAAAGCCGGGCTCGATCTCGTTCGTGCCGCCGAACTGGATCAATACCTACCGCCACTGGATGACCAACATCCAGGATTGGTGCATCAGCCGCCAGCTGTGGTGGGGCCACCGCATTCCCGCATGGTTCGATGCCGCCACCGGCAACTGCTACGTCGGCCGCAGCGAAGAGGAAGTGCGGGCGAAGAACAATCTCGGCAGCGACGTGGTGCTGAGCCAGGAAAGCGACGTGCTGGAGACCTGGTTCTCCTCGCAGCTGTGGCCGTTCTCCACCCTGGGCTGGCCGAACGAGCAGGCGATGGCCGAGCGCGGTTTCGACCGCTACCTGCCGTCGTCGGTGCTGATCACCGGCTTCGACATCATCTTCTTCTGGGTGGCGCGCATGATCATGGCCACCGACAACCTGACCGGGAAGATCCCGTTCAAGGACGTCTACTTCACCGGCCTGATCCGCGACGGCCAAGGCCAGAAGATGTCCAAGAGCAAGGGCAACGTGCTCGATCCGCTGGACATCATCGACGGCATCACCATCGACGATCTGGTGGCCAAGCGCACCGGCGGGCTGATGCAGCCGCGCATGGTGGAGAAGATCGAGAAGGCCACGCGCAAGGAGTTCCCGGACGGCATCGCCGCCCATGGTGCCGATGCGCTGCGTTTCACCATCGCCGCGCTGGCCACCCATGGCCGCGACATCAAGTTCGACATGAACCGCGCCGAGGGCTACAAGAATTTCTGCAACAAGCTGTGGAACGCCAGCCGTTTCACCCTGATGAACACCGAAGGTGCGGCGTTCACCGGCGTGCCGACGCCGCGTACCGATGCCGAGCGCTGGATCCTCTCGCGCCTGGCCGCCACCACCGCCGAAGCGCAGGGGCATTTCGCCGCCTATCGCTTCGACCTTCTGGCGCAGTGCCTGTACGAATTCGCCTGGAACGCGTTCTGCGACTGGTTCCTGGAGCTGAGCAAGCCGGCGTTGAACGGCGCCGATGCCGCCGACGCCGACAGCACCCGCCACACCCTGCTGTACGTGCTGGAAGCGCTGCTGCGCCTGCTGCACCCGCTGACCCCGTTCATCACCGAGCAGCTGTGGCAGCAACTGGCCCCGCGCCTGGGCCTGGGTGAAACCACGCTGTCGCTGCGTCCGTACCCGACCGCCGCCGAGTTCGAGGGCGATCATGCCCAGGCCGAGGCCGACGTTGAATGGTTGAAGGCGGTGATCAGTGCGGTGCGCCGCGTGCGCAGCGAACTGAACGTCGCCCCGTCCAAGCTGGTGCCGCTGCGCCTGCTGGCCGGCCTGGAACATGCCGGGCAGAGCCAGGACCGCGAGCGCATCGAGCGCTTCAGCGCCTCGCTGTCGTTCCTGCTGAAGCTGGACAGCATCCAGTGGCTGGCCGACGCACAGAGTGCGCCGCCGGCAGCTGCCGCGATCGTCGGTGAACTGAAGCTGCTGGTACCGCTGGAAGGCCTGGTTGATCTCGATGCCGAGCGCGCGCGCCTGGACAAGGAGATCAAGCGCGTGGAAGGCGAGCAGGAGAAGAGCGAGACCAAGCTGGCCAAGTTCTCGGACAAGGTTCCGCCAGCGGTGATCGAGCAGGAACGCGTGCGCCTGGTCGACTGGAACAACCAGCTGGCCGGCCTGCGCGAGCAGCGCGCGAAGCTGTAACGCGTCTCTGGTGGGTGCGGACCTGGGTCCGCACCGCTGTGAGGTGCCAACCAACGTTGGCACCTGCCCTGCAAAACGATGTGCCGACCAAAGTCGGCACCCACCCCTGCCTTTTGGCATCATCACCCGATGCCGCTTTCCCTCTTCCTGCTGGTCCTCGCCGCCGCCGCACTGCATGCCAGCTGGAACGCGATCGTCAAACGCGGACCGGACAAGTTCCTTGGCACCGTATTGGTCACCGGCAGCGCCGCGCTGTTGTCTGCGTTCGCCTTGCCGTGGCTGCCCTTCCCCGCCGCGGAAAGCTGGCCGTGGCTGGGCGCATCGGTGTTGCTGCAGGTGACGTACTACGCGTTGGTCGCACGCTGCTACCAGCAGGTCGACATGAGCCTGGCATATCCGATGATGCGCGGCTGCGCGCCCCTCCTCGTTGCGCTGGCCGGCGCCGTGCTCGGCGAACGCCTGCCGCCTACGGCCTGGCTCGGTGTGATCCTGGTGAGCGGCGGCATCCTGTGCATGGTCCGCGGCGTACGCAGCGGCCAGCTGCGCCTGCCGTTGCTGACCGCCGCGATGATCGCCACCTACACGCTGGTCGATGCGCAGGGCGCACGGCTGTCCGGCCATGCGCTGAGCTATACGTTGTGGCTGTTCCTGCTGTCGGGCATTCCGTTGCCGCTATGGGCGCTGCACCGGCAGCGCGGCAAGCTGCTGGCGTATGCGCGCCAGCACTGGCCGCTGGGTATGGTCGGCGGCATCGGCACCACCGCGTCGTATGCGATGGCGCTGTGGGCGATGACCCAGGTGCCCGTGGCCATGGTGTCGGCGCTGCGCGAATCGTCGATCCTGTTCGCGCTGCTGATCTCGGTGTTCCTGCTGCGCGAACGGGTACCGCGTGCCCGCTGGGTAGCGGCAGCGTTGATCGTGGCTGGCGTGTTGGCGCTGCGGTTGGCGTAAACAACGCATCGGTAGCGCCGGGCCATGCCCGGCGAGCGCAGCGGCCACGCGACGCCAATTACAGCGGCGGCATTGTCTCCAGCTCGCCGTCCACCAGCTCGATCGCCATCACCAGTGCATCTTCGCGCCCCTGCGCAGCAGGGTAGTAGCGAGGGCGCCGGCCGATCTCGTTGAAGCCTTCACTGTGATACAGCGCCAAGGCCGGAGTATTGGACGGACGCACTTCCAGGAACACCCGCTGCGCGCCTCGGTCACCGGCCAAACGGACCAGTGCACGCAGCAGCTGGCGGCCAAGCCCACGCGACTGCACCAGCGGATCGATGCAGATGTTCAGCACATGGGCTTCATCGGCAGCGAGGCTGAGCACGCCATAGCCGATCAACAGGCCATCGCGCTCCATGGCCAGGCCGGGGTAACCGGCGCGCAGGCAATCCAGGAAAATGCCGCGGGTCCAGGGATAGGGATAGCCACGCACTTCGATGGCCATCACCGCGTTGAGATCGCTCTCGCGCAGCGCACGCATCACCACCGGCCCGGGCTGGCTGACCGCACTCATGCGGCTCCGCCCTTGCGCAGCGCTCGCAGCTGCGGCCACAACGCGCGCTTGGCAGCGGGGTCGCGACGCAGTTGCTCCAGCGGCCAGCTGTCCATCAGCGTCTGCGTGGCCGGGTCGTTGGGATTGCAGCCTGAGGCGCGCAACAGCGCGATCTGCAGGCGGTCAGGCAGGCGCACCAGCGGCTGGCGCGCGTTGCCGGCGGGCAGCGGACGGGCCGCGGCCGGTACGGTATCCGGCGCCGCCACCGGCACGGCAGTGCGTGGTGGCGCCCGCTCGGGCCGAGGTTCCGGCGCCGCGTCGCGCTGGCTGGGGGCGTGCTGCATCGAAGGCGGAGCCGTACGCGTCGGCTCGACTGGCACGGCTGCCGAGGCCGCGGCTTCGGCCACGCTCAGCTGCAATGCCGCGTCCATTTCGGCAGCCAGCTGGCCGTCGTGATAGACGGTGTAGCCCATGGCCTGCAGCCAGGCCTGCTGGGCCGGGGACCACAACACGGGCAGGTCCTGGCTCACGCTGCCTCGGGCTTCTTGCGCAGGCGCTGCACGCCCCACATCACCGGGCCTGAAAGCGCGTACAGGATGCCGACGACGAGCAACACACGTGGCAGATCGATCACCGCGATGGCGATGCCGATCGGCACCAGCGCCAGCACCAGGAACGGGACACGGTCCGAACGCGCGCCCTCCTTGGCAGCGCCGCCCTTGAAGCTCCAGAAACGGATGCGGCTGACCATCAGCAGCGCGGCGACAAGGGTCACCCCCAGCGCCACGAAGCGCAGCTCGTTACCGTTCCAGCCCAACGTGCCATCGGCGAAGGCCCAGACGAAGGACATCATCAGACCGGCAGCGGCCGGGCTGGCCAGGCCGACAAACCAGCTTTTGTCGACCACGGCTACCTGGGTATTGAAGCGGGCCAGGCGCAGCGCCGCGCAGGCGGCGTACAGGAACGCCACCGCCCAGCCCAGGCGACCGACCAGCTCACCGTCGTATTTCAGTTCCGACAGGGACCAGTGGTACATCACCAGGGCCGGCGCCATGCCGAAGCTGACCAGATCGGCCAGCGAGTCGTACTGCACGCCGAACTCGCTGCTGGTGCCGGTCAGACGCGCAACACGACCGTCGAGGCCATCCATCACCGCCGCCACGAACACGGCGATGCTGGCATTGACGAAATCCCCGTTGGCCGCGGCGATGATGGCGTAGAAGCCAGAGAACAGCCCAGCCGTGGTGAACAGGTTGGGCAGCAGGTAAATCGTGCGCGAACGCGGCGGCGGTGTGATCGGGTCCATGGAATCCAGTTTAATCGACTTGCCAGCGGTCGGCGCCAATGCTGCAATCGGCGTTCTACGCCCATTCTGCGGAGTTTGCCATGCGTGCCCTGTCCTGCCTGGGATGCCTGCTGTTGTTGGCCAGTACCACTGCGCTGGCCGGCCCTGTCTACAAGTGGAAGGACGCCAAGGGCGTGACCCAGTATTCGGAAACGCCGCCGGCCGGGGCCAGGTACGAAACCCGCGCCCAGGCCAGGACACCGGCGACGAACGCGGCACCGGAGCCTACCGCCGCGCCGGTGCCGGAACAATGCAGCACCGCCCGGGCCAACGTGGCGCTGCTGGAGGGCAGCGGCCCGGTGATGCAGGACACCGACGGCGACGGCAAGTCCGATACCGCGCTTACTCCGGAACAGCGCAGCGCGCAGAAGGGCTTGGCCGAGGCAGCAATCAAGGCGTACTGCCCTCCGGCGGGTTGAAGGGAGGGTATCGGCCGGGCGGCGCCCGGCACCCGCAGAGGCAACGGCCAAAGCAACTGCAACGGCGGCTTTCTGCGGGTTGGCGGGGCACTGCAGGTTAGCGGGGACGCCGTGAATCCGTCCATGGAGGCTTGGGCGCCGCATCCATGCGGCTCACACCCCGCAAACCCACAGTGCCCCGCCTTCGACAGATTCCCGGTGGCCAGTAGATCCACGCCATGCGTGGATGAATCTCCATCGAAATCGAATATTTCGAAATCGGGACGAAAAACATCCACGCATGGCGTGGATCTACTGTCGACCAAGGTCGACACCTACCAATAGCAGCCACGCCGTCCAGACAGATTGCAGAGATCTGTCGAAGGCGGGGTGGGTCCGGTTGCGGGGGTGTAAGCGCCATGGATGGCGCGCCCAAGCCTCCAGGGACGGATTCACGGCGTCCCCCGCAACCGGACCCACCCCGCCATCCCACAGGAAACCCGGCTTCTGACGTTGACGTTGACGTTGATGTTGATTCGGCGGGTGCCGGGCGCCGCCCGGCCGATACCCCTCCCCCGGCCGGGCTGGCAGAATAGGTATCTCTGCCGTAATCCGAAGCCGACGATGCGCCTCTCCCAGTTCCACCTGCACACCACCAAGGAAACCCCCAGCGACGCCGAGCTGACCAGCCACCGGCTGATGCTGCGCGCGGGCATGATCCGCAAGCTCGCGTCCGGCCTGTACACCTGGTCGCCGCTGGGCCTGCGCGTGCTGCGCAAGGTCGAGCGCATCGTCCGCGAGGAAATGGACCGCGCCGGTGCCGTCGAATTCCAGATCCCGACCATCCAGCCGAAAGAACTGTGGGAGCAGACCGGCCGCTGGCAGAAGTTCGGCCCGCAACTGCTGAAGATAAAGGACCGCAAGGAACAGACCTTCTGCTACAGCCCCACCGCCGAAGAAGCGGCCTGCGATTTCGCACGCAGCGAGCTGTCCAGCTACAAGCAGCTGCCGGTGAACTTCTACCAGATCCAGACCAAGTTCCGCGACGAGATCCGTCCGCGCTTCGGCGTGATGCGTGCGCGCGAATTCCTGATGAAGGACGCCTATTCGTTCCACCTGCACGACGAAGACCTCGTGCGTGAGTACGAAAACATGAAGGTGGCCTACAGCCGCATCTTCACCCGCCTGGGTCTGGATTTCCGCATGGTGCAGGCAGATTCCGGTGCGATCGGCGGTGACGCCTCGCAGGAATTCCACGTGATCGCCGACTCCGGTGAAGACGCGCTGGTGTTCTCCACCGGTTCGGACTACGCCGCCAACATGGAAGCGGCCATTGCCGCCGATCCGGCCGCGCGCGCAGCGGCCAGCGAACAACTGCGCAAAGTCGAAACCCCGACCCAGAAGACCTGCGAAGACGTTGCCGCCCTGCTCGGCATCGACCTGCAGCGCACCGTGAAGTCGGTGGCGCTGATCACCGGTGAAGGCAAGGCACAGCAGTTCGTGCTGGTGCTGGTGCGTGGCGACCACGAGGTCAACGAAATCAAGCTGGGCAAGGTCGCCGGCCTGGACGAGCAGCGTTTTGCCAGCGAAGCAGAGATCGCCGAATACCTCGGCAGCGTGCCGGGCTTCCTTGGCCCGGTTGCACCGTCCAAGCCTATCCGTGTGGTTGCCGATCGCGAAGTGGCGGCGATGTCCGACTTCGTCGTCGGTGCCAACGAGGCCGGTTTCCACCTGGCCGGCGTCAACTGGGGCCGCGACCTGGCCGAACCGGAAGTGGCGGACATCCGCAATGTACGCGCGGGTGATCGTGCGCTGGACGGCGGTGAACTGAAAATCGCCCGCGGCATCGAAGTCGGCCACGTGTTCCAGCTGGGCCGCACCTATGCGAAGGCGCTCGATGCCACCGTGCTGGACGAGAATGGCAAGGCTGCGGTGATGACGATGGGCTGCTATGGCATCGGCATTTCGCGCGTGGTCGCCGCAGCCATCGAGCAGAACCACGATGACGCCGGCATCATCTGGCCCGACGCAATGGCGCCTTGGCAGGTGGTGGTCTGCGTGATCAATCCGAAGGGCGACGCGGGCGTGGCCGATGCGGCTGCAGGTCTGTTGCAGGAACTGCGCGATGCCGGTCTGGATGCCGCACTGGACGACCGCGGCCTGCGCCCGGGCGCGATGTTCGCCGACATGGAACTGATCGGTATTCCGCACCGCGTGGTGGTCAGCGAGCGGGGCCTGGCCGCAGGCACCTTCGAGTACCGCTCGCGTCGCGCGGCCGAAGCGGAGAGCCTGGACAAGGCCACCCTGCTGCAGCGCCTGCAGGGTTGATCGGAAAAGACCGGGGTATACCCCGGTCTTTTTTTGCCGGATGGCCGCCTCCGGAAAATCGCAGCGGACATAATCCGGTCAAAATGGTCGCAACCGGGCCAGCCAGCCGACCGACGGTGACCGCAACTATTTGTGCTGGGATTAATTCCTCATTACTCTGTTCCGCGACGCCACGGACCGGCTCGTCCCTGTCCCTAAATTAGTTTCTGGAGTAATCGTTGATGAGTATCGACCTGACCGGCCTGTCGGCACGTGAGCTGGGCGCATTGATCCGCACAGCCAAGAAGCAGCAGACCATCGTCGCCAAGCGTCGCCCGATCACCAAGGTACGTGCCCAGCTGAGCAAGCTGGCCAAGACCGAGGGTTACACCATCGAAGAACTGTTCGGCGGTGCCCCCGCACCGCGCGCGCGCAAGGTCGCCAAGGCCACCAAGGCCCCGTCCAAGACCGCCGGCCGCAAGTTGGGCAAGGTTGCGCCGAAGTACCGCAACCCGGCCAACCCGAAGGAAACCTGGACCGGTCGTGGCAAGCAGCCGCGCTGGATGGCCGAGCTGACCGCCAAGGGCAGCAAGAAGCCGGAAGATTTCCTGATCAAGAAGGCCTGAGGCCGGCTGCAGCAGGAATGAAAAACGCCGGCGGAAGCCGGCGTTTTTCATTCAAGGTGTGTGGACCAACGGTCCACACCCACACCATTCAAGGGTGTGCGGACCAACGGTCCACACCTACAGCGTCTTGCGCGCCGGCATCAGCAGGTTGCCGAACAGCAGGCCGGCGACCAGCGCCATCACCACGTTCAACACGGTCAGGAACACGCCCTGGCCGGCACCCACGTCCTGTTGCTGGACCAGGGTCAGCACGCCCCGCAGGCTGGTGCTGCCAGGCACCATCATGATGATGCCCGGCAAGCGGATGATCGCGCCGGGTCGGCCGACCACGCGCCCGAACAGGTTGCCTCCAGCGGTCAGCAGCATCGCCGACAGGAAGATGCCGGCCGGCGTACCCCAGGCATGACCACCAAATTTGGAGATCGCGTAACCGGCCACCGAGGCGGCGATCACCCACGGATAGTCGCGACGATTGGCCTTGAACAACATCGCGAAGGCGAACGCCGCCGTCAGCAACGAGCCCCACTCCACCCACGGCCCCTGTGGTCGCGAGGCACGGATCATCGGGTCCAGCCCCAGCACATCGGCCAGGGTCACCGCGATCATCGCGCCGACACTGAGCTTCATGATCGTGGTCAGCGCGCCGGCAAAGCGCGCCGTGCCGGACACCCAGTGCTGGCTGGCCAGCTCATTGACCGCATTGGTCAGTGACATGCCCGGCAACAGCACCACCAGCGAAGCGATGATCACCGTGTTGAGATTCAGGGCGCCCACGAACGTGGCAACCACGGTGGCGACCAGGCCGGCCAGCAGCGCCGCCAGCGCTTCGGCCGCTTCGCGGCTGGCCGGGCGCTTGTCGGTGACCATGCCGAGCAGGCCGATCAACAGGCCGATGACGCCGGCCGTGGCGATATCCAGCCACGGCAGCTTCCACATGCCCGCCACGCCGGCCGCACCGAGGGTGAAGGACAGGATGGTGCGCAGCTTGCCGCGTCGGCCCGGATCCTTGTCCAGCTGGCGCAGCGCGGTGTGGCCCTGGGCGATGCTCATGCGGCCGTTGGCCACTTCCTCGGCGATTCCGTCAGCCACGCTGAGCTTGTGCAGGTCGTTCTCGCCGGGCGCCAGCCGGATCACCCGGGTGATGTCACTGGAGCCGATGGCCTGCGCCGGATCGCTGAAACTGAGGATGATGCCGGTGGGGTTCGACCACGGTTCACAATCCAGATCGAGCTGCCGGGCCAATGCAACCACCGCCGCTTCCAGGCGCTGGGCCGTTGTGCCGTAGCTGTGCAGGCGGCCGGCGATCTCGGAAACAAAGGCCACGCGCTGCGCGTAGGTGGCCTGGGGCGTGGGGATCGTGTGAGCGTCTGCGGACATGCGCCGTAGTATTACCTACGTCAGGCTCTGCTGGAGAAATTCATCCTGGTTCGACGCGACGTGCAATTCAGAACGGTTATGCTGCGACCCGAATGGCCCCCATGACCCCGACCCACGCCCCCCAGCTCGAACAGGACGCTCAGGATCCGGGACTGATCCGGCTGTCCGGCCACTGGACCCTGAAGACCGCGCTGGCCGCGGCCGACGTGCTGCGTGGCGTTCCGGACACGCTGACCGGCATCGACGCCACCGGCATCGAGCTGCTCGACTCGGCCGGCGTGCTGCAGGTGCTGCGCGTCGCCCATCGCGCTGACCTGAGCGAAGACGCACTGCGGTTCCGCCCGGACCACCAGGCGCTGGTGTGCACCATCGAAGAAGTGGCCGACGACCGTCCGAAGCCGAAGCGTGACTTCGGCGTGCTGGCGGCGCTGGAGCGGCTGGGCGTCAGCGTCCATGCCACGGGCCACAACATCAAGGCGCTGTGCAGCTTCCTCGGTGAGAACCTGGTCAAGGCCGCACGCCTGGTCAAGGAACCCCGACGTTTCCGCCTGACCGCGACCGTGCACCAGATGGAACAGGTCGGGCTGGACGCGGTGCCACTGGTCGCGCTGCTGTCCTACCTGGTCGGCGCAGTGATCGCCTTCCTTGGCTCGACCATCCTGCGCGATTTCGGCGCGGAGATCTTCGTGGTCGAACTGGTCAACATCGCCTTCCTGCGCGAATTCGCCGTGCTGCTGACCGCGATCGTGCTGGCCGGCCGCACCGCCAGTGCCTTCACCGCGCAGATCGGTGCGATGAAGGCACGCGAGGAAGTCGATGCGATGCGCACCCTCGGGCTCGACCCCATCGACCTGCTGGTGCTGCCGCGCCTGGTCGCGCTGCTGGTGACGCTGCCGCTGCTGACCTTCATCGCGATGGTCGCCGGCCTGGCTGGCGGCATCACCGTCGGCGCGTTCGACCTCGACATTCCGCCGCAGATGTACATCGCGCGCATGCACGACACGATGGAAGTGCGGCACATGCTGGTGGGCCTGTCCAAGGCGCCGGTATTTGCGCTGGTGATCGGCCTGATCGGCTGCCTGGAAGGCCTGAAGGTGGAAGGCACCGCGCAGTCGGTTGGCGAGCGCACCACCTCCAGCGTGGTGCAGACGATTTCGCTGGTGATCATCATCGACGCCTTCGCGGCGTTGTGGTTCATGCATATGGACTGGTGACATGAGCACGCATCCGACCCCCGAAGAAGTGCCCATGCAGGACGACGAAGGCCACGACCTGGCCATCCGCGTGCGTGGGCTGGTCAACCGCTTTGGCAGCCAGACCGTGCACGAAGGGCTGGACCTGGACGTGCGCCGTGGCGAAATCCTTGGCGTGGTGGGCGGTTCGGGCACCGGCAAATCGGTGCTGATGCGCTCGATCCTGGGCCTGCGTGTGCCCGATGAAGGGCAGATCGAGGTCCTTGGCCGCGACGCACGCGCCGATGATGCCGAGAGCCGCCTGCATATCGAGCGCAACACCGGCGTGCTGTTCCAGGACGGCGCCCTGTTCTCGTCGCTGACCGTCGGCGAGAACGTGCAGGTGCCATTGAAGGAACACCACCGTGAACTGCCCGAGCGCTGGCATTACGAACTGGCCCTGCTGAAGGTGAAACTGGCCGGACTGCCCGCCGATGCGATCAACAAGCTGCCCTCGCAGTTGTCTGGCGGCATGCGCAAGCGCGCCGGCCTGGCACGGGCGCTGGCGCTGGATCCGCCGCTGCTGTTCCTGGATGAACCCACCGCCGGTCTGGACCCGATCGGTGCGGCCGCGTTCGACCGCCTGATCAAGACCCTGCAGGAAGCGCTGGGGCTGACCGTGTTCCTGATCACCCACGACCTGGACACGCTGTATGCCATCTGCGACCGGGTGGCGGTCATCGCCGACCGCAAGGTGGTGGCCAATGCGCCGCTGCCGGAAATCGAGAGACTGGATCATCCGTGGATCCAGGAATACTTCCACGGACCCCGCGCGCGCGCCGCGCGTGGCGAACAGATCGAGAGTGCCTGAGCCATGGAAACAAAAGCCAACTACGTGCTGATCGGCGCGTTCACCCTGATCACCGGCCTGGCCCTGCTGGCCTTCGGCCTATGGGCCGCCAAGTACTCCTCCGACCGCACCTGGCAGGAATACCGCGTGGTGTTCCGCGAAGCAGTGACCGGCCTGTCGGTCGGCAGCCCGGTGCAGTACAACGGCATCGCGGTGGGCTCGATCACCGAACTGAACCTGGTGCCGGACGATCCGCGCCAGGTGGTCGCACGCATCCGCCTGAACTCGACCACGCCGGTCAAGACCGATACCCGCGCCAAGCTGGCGATCACCAGCCTGACCGGCCCGTCGATCATCCAGCTCAGCGGCGGCACGCCGCAGTCGCCGGCGCTGACCACGGTCAACAAGGACCCGGCACCGATCATCCCGACCACGCCGTCGGCGCTGCAGAACATCACCGACGTGGCCAACCGCATCGTCGAGCGCATGGACCAGATCCTCAGCGACCGCAACGTCGCCTCGATCAACGCCACTTTGGCCAACCTGGAAACGATCAGTGGCGGCCTGGCCGACCGCGACCAAGGGACGCAGTCGCTGCTGCTCAGCGCGCGCGATGCCGCGCGCAGCCTGGACACCACCCTGAAGACCACCAACGGCACCATCGAGCGCCTGGACAAGAACCTGGTGCAGCAGCTGCCGGGCATCATCGACAAGCTCGATGCAACCCTGGCCAAGCTTGATTCGGCCGCCGGCAATGCTGATTCGATCCTCGGCGAGAATCGCGCCGCCATCAACAGCTTCGCCAATGACGGCCTCGGCCAGCTCGGCCCGACGCTGGGTGAACTGCGTGGCCTGATACGCGACCTGCGCCGGGTCAGCGACCGTCTCGAGAACAACCCCGCGCGCTACCTGCTCGGCCGCGACGCCCCGAAGGAGTTCGAACCCAAATGAGCCCGACCACCCTTCCGCGCCTGTTGCTGGCAGCGTCGCTGGCCACCCTGCTGGGTGGCTGCTCGATCCTCGGCAGCGGCGACAAGAACCCCGTCACCCTGTATTCGCCGGCCGTGCAGGTCAAGGTCGACCCCAGCTGGCCGCAGGCCGACTGGCAACTGGTGCTGGCCAAGCCCAGCGCCGCGCGCATGGTCGACAGCCCGCGCATCAACGTGCGGCCGACACCGTCGGAGCTGGAGATCTACAAGGGTGCCAGCTGGGCACAGCCGGCCACCGACATGATCGAAGACACCCTGCTGCGTGGCTTCGAGGATTCCGGCCGCATCCACGGCGTGGCCCGCGTTGCCGCCGGCATCCGCGCCGACTACAAGCTGTCCACCGACATCCGTCGCTTCGAATCGGATTACCAGGGCCAGGCAACGCCGACGGTCGTCATCGAGATCAACGCCAAGCTGATCGACGTCACCAACCAGCGCGTGGTCGCCGACCGCACCTTCCGCCAGCTGCAGCCGGTGGGCAGCACCGATGTGTCGGCAGTGGCCGCCGCCTTCGAGCGTGGCCTGCAGCAGGTGGCACATGACGTGGTGGGCTGGACGCTGACCAGCGGGCAGAATGACAAGCAGGCGCTGAAGCGCTGATCTGTTTCCGCTGATTGCGCCGGGCCTGGTCCTGCGAAACGGGTAGATCCACGCCATGCGTGGATGAATCTTCCGGGACCGTCGTCAGGTCCGCGGCGTGATCCAGCGGAATGTAAGGTTGATGCGTTCGCCCTGCACCCGCGCCATCTTGGGCAAAGCGTGCTGGTAGTGGCGCTGGGTAGCGCCGCCCATCAGCAGCAGGTCGCCATGAGCCAGCAGGAACTCCGCCTTGCGCGTGGTGTCATCACGACGGCGCAGCAGGAACCGCCGTGCCGCGCCGAGGCTCAACGAAGCAATCAAAGGCGCCGGCCCCAGCTCGGGCTCGTCGTCGCTGTGCCAGCCCATGTAGTCGCCTCCGCCGCGGTAGCGGTTGAGCAGTACGCTGTTGAAGCGGCCGAGGCCCTCGGCCTGCAGCCGGTCGCGCAGCGCGGACAGCCGCGGCGGCCACGGATGGGGCACGAACTCGGCACCTGAATAGCGGTAGCGCGCCTGCGGGTCGCCGATCCAGCAGCTCAGCCGTGGTGAATCCACCCAGTTGCCGAACATGCGGATGCGGTGGGTTTCCCAAGGGATTTCGGCTTGCAGCGCTTCGTTGAGTACGTCGGCTTCAGGCACCGGCAGCCAGCCCGGCACGTGGCGGATGTCAGCGTCGGGAAGATGGGTCGGGAACAGCATAAGGCAACGCTAGCACGGGCGGGTTTGCCGCCGTGGCCGCCAACCCCGAAAATGGGTCATGACCAATGCCCATCACACGACACCGAGTTTCCGTACCCCGCTGCCGGAATGCGCACGATGACCAACAGCCGCTTGCGTCAGGCGCTGTTCCCGCTGCTGCGTGCAGCTTTCCGGGCGCTGCCGCTGTCGCAGGGGCAGCGTGACCGTTTGCGCACCCGCCTTCTGGCCCGCCATGGCGACTGGGTGCCGCCACCGCCCAAAGGACAGCAGAACGCTGGTGGACCGAGCGCCGCTGCGCAGCTGCGTTGGCGTGCGGACGAGCCCGCGATCGGCCACGTTGCCTGGCGCGAGGGCACGCTGCCCTCGCCGCTGCCGGCAACCCTGGTGGCGTTCTACCTGCCGCAGTTCCACACGTTTGCGGAAAACGATGCCTGGTGGGGCAAGGGCTTCACCGAATGGCGCAATGTCACCCGCGCCCTGCCGCAGTTCGAAGGCCATGTGCAGCCACGCCTGCCTGCCGATCTGGGTTTCTACGACCTGCGCAATCCGCAGGTGATGCGTGACCAGGCGCGTTTGGCTGCGGAGTATGGCATCGGCGCGTTCTGCTTCTACTACTACTGGTTCAGCGGCCGCACGTTGATGGAGGACCCGCTGCGCCAGTGGCTGGACGACGACAGCATCGACCTGCCGTTCTGCCTGTGCTGGGCCAACGAGAACTGGGCACGCCGCTGGGACGGGCGCGACGACGACATCCTGATCGGCCAGCAGCACAGCGCCGAAGACGATCTGGCCTTCATCGCCCACATCGCGCCCTATCTACGTGACCGTCGCGCCCTGAAGGTCGACGGTCGGCCGATGTTGCTGGTGTACCGGCCACATCTGCTGCCCGATGCACGTGCCACCGCCGACCGGTGGCGCCGCTGGTGCCGCGAGAATGGCGTGGGCGAGGTCCATCTGGCCTACGTTCAAGGCTTTGAACGCCCCGACCCCCGTGACATCGGATTCGACGCTGCCGTCGAATTCCCTCCAAACATGAGCAACCCTTCCTCGCTGTCGGCGCGGCAGTGGCTGCTCAATCCCGATTTCAATGGCGACGTGCGCGACTGGCGTGAACTCGCGGCCGAGATCGGCGCCCGCCCGTTGCCGGACTATCCGCTCTATCCCGGCGTGAACCCGGGCTGGGACAACGAAGCCAGACGCTCCGGCCGCGGCCGGGTCTACCTGCATGCATCGCCACGCGGCTACCGCGACTGGCTGCGTACCACGGTGCATCAGCGGCTGTCGGCAGTACCGGCAAAGCAACGCATGGTCTTCATCAACGCTTGGAACGAATGGGCCGAGGGAGCGGTGCTCGAGCCAGACGCGCGGCTGGGGCATGCATGGCTGCAGGCGACGCGCGAGGCTTTGTCCCCGGCCCCACCGCCGGGTCAGGGGCGAGCCTGCTTGATGGTCCTGCTTGACGATCCCGATGCGATCGCCGCGGTGTGCACTGCTGCGGGCGACCTCGGGGTGCAGTATCGCTTGTTCGTGCCTGCCGCCCTGCGCCCGCAGAACGCACCGGCCGAGGTCATCGGTCATGCCGGCAATGCGTTGACCAGCCTGCTTCAACTACTGCAGGAGCATCCCTCGGAGGGCGCTCTGCTGGCATGCTGGCTGGACATGCGCGGGAAAGCCGTCCCGCAGCACATGCCGACAGCGGGCGCGATAAAAGAGGCGCTTGAGGAATTCACGCAACGGCCGTCGCTGGGGATGATGCCGATATCCGCGCCGGAAGGCGCCGATGTCTGCAGCAGCCATCTTCGCTGGGCGACCCGCCTGGGACTGGCTCAGCGCCCAATGCCACGAATCGTCCGCGCTGCCTGGGTGCGAACAGAAGCCCTCAGACCTCTGTTGGATGCGCATCTCTATCCCAGCGAACTCAACGCAATGGATGCGTCCGGAGCGCTTGCCCAGCTGTTGCCGGACATCGTGATCAACGCAGGCTACGTTATCGCGGCGCCGCAGGACCAGCACTGATGCTGGCCCTGCGGGGCACGGGACCGATGCCCATCAGCGGAACGCAACGCCAGTCTTTTCCTTCAACTCATCCTCACCCACGCCCGCCGCAGTCTCCACCAGCACCAGACCGGCATCGGTCACATCGAATACCGCCAGGTCGGTGATGATGCGGTCGACCACGCCCACGCCGGTCAACGGCAGCGTGCATTCGGCCAGGATCTTGTGTTCGCCGTTCTTGGCGGTGTGCTCCATCAGCACCACCACCCGCTGTACGCCGGCCACCAGGTCCATCGCACCGCCCATGCCCTTGACCATCTTGCCGGGCACCATCCAGTTGGCCAGGTCACCCTTGTCGGTCACCTGCATCGCACCGAGGATGGCGAGGTTGACGTGACCACCGCGGATCATCGCAAAGCTGTCATGGCTGCCGAAGTAGCTGGCACCAGCGCGCGCGGTCACCGTCTGCTTGCCGGCATTGATCAGGTCGGCGTCCACCTCGGCCTCGGTCGGGAACGGGCCGATGCCCAGCAGGCCGTTTTCCGATTGCAGCCACACGTCCACGCCATCGGGAATGTGATTGGCCACCAGCGTCGGCAGGCCGATGCCCAGGTTCACGTAGGCGCCATCGGTCAGTTCACGCGCAGCGCGCGCCGCCATCTCATCGCGGGTCCATGCCATGTCAGTTGCCCTCCGCACGGATGGTGCGCTGTTCGATACGTTTTTCAGGGGTGGGGTTGTGCACGATGCGGTGCACGTAGATGCCCGGCAGGTGCACCTGGTCCGGATCGATGCTGCCGACCGGCACCACCTCCTCCACTTCCACGATGCAGACCTTGCCGGCCATCGCACAGGCCGGGTTGAAGTTGCGTGCGGTCTTGCGGAACACCAGGTTGCCGGCCTCGTCGGCTTTCCAGGCCTTGACCAGGGCAACGTCGGCGCGAAGCGCGGTTTCCATCACATAGTGCTTGCCATCGAACTCACGGGTTTCCTTGCCTTCGGCCACCACCGTGCCGTAACCGGTGGCGGTGAAGAACGCCGGAATACCCGCACCGCCTGCACGCAGGCGCTCGGCCAGGGTGCCCTGCGGATTGAATTCCAGATCCAGCTCGCCGGCCAGAAACTGCCGTTCGAATTCCTTGTTCTCGCCGACGTACGACGAAATCATCTTCTTGATCTGCCGGGTTTCCAGCAGCTGACCCAGACCGAAGCCATCCACGCCAGCATTGTTGGAGATAACGGTCAGGCCCTTGGCCCCGCTGTCGCGCAGCGCGGCGATCAGGGCTTCGGGAATGCCACACAGGCCGAAGCCACCCACGGCCAGAACCTGGCCATCGGCAACCACGCCCTGCAGGGCCTGCGCCGCAGAGGCGAAACGCTTGCTGCGCGTGCCGCTGGAAGTCGATTGCTGCATCGCTGTACTGCCCTGCTTGATAAGGATTGAAGGCATTCTAGCTGCACGCCCCTCAATGGCCTGGATGCGCCGCAGCATTCCCGGCCAGGTTGCCCGCTCTGGTTAGAATGACGATCCCCCCCTTGAACGCAGGTGCCCGTGTACCTGTCCCCTGGCAACGATGGCCGTGAACTACACCGACGAAGACCTGTTCCGCTGGTTCGACGAAAGGACACTCGGCAGGAGCGAGCAATGCCTGGCCGGTGTACGCAAACTGCAGCGTCACGGCGACCTGCTCACGGCCGAGGTGCAGGGTTCGGCCCGGCATCCTTATCAGGTGGAAATAGATCTGGCGGCCAGCACGCGCACGTCGCGCAGCCGGCTGCAGAGCAACTGTTCGTGCCCGGTTGGCCGGAACTGCAAGCACGGGGCCGCCGTGCTGGTGACCTTGCTGCTGGATCCAGCTGTGCCCGACGACAGTACCGCACTCACCGGGCAGGACCTGGACCTGCCGCCGCGACCGGAACTGCTGGCAGAGCTGTCGCGTTGGCAAAGTGCGCGCAGCCAGCCGCGCAAGCCCCGTAGAAGCGGCGTCATCTTCGAACTGTCCACCATCGGCCACCGGCCCTCCATACTGCTCCGCCGCGTCAAATACAGCGCCGATGGCGCTATGGAATCCGGCAAGTGGATGGAGATCACCCCGGACCTGCTGCTGGATCCACCGGCCTCCCTCACCCAGTCCGATCTGGCCGTGATGGTGCAGTTGTGGGCGGAAAAACAGTCATCGAAGCCTGAAGCCCGCATCGACATCGATGCTACGCTCGACCTGATCGTGGCTGGCGGCAACGGCTGGGTAGCCTGCAAGTCCCACACTCCCGTACCCGCCCGCCCGGGGCCTCCGCGCCGGGGGCACGTGTGCTGGGCCGGGGAAGAGGTCCAGGGCGCCCTGCTCTCGATCCCTTCGCTGCAGGTGGAAGGTGGTGCCGAAGGCCTGGTGATGGGCCATGCGGCGTGCTACCTGGACCCGGTCAGTGGCGAGGTAGGTCCCTTGCTGCTGGACGTCAGGACCGAAGACGCCGATGTATTCCTGAGCCTGCCCCACCTGCTTCCCAGTGAAGAACCGGTAGTGGCGCAGATGCTGCAGCGGATGGATCCGGCGCTGCCCCGCCCGGGTGCGGGCGACAGCCTGGTTACCCTGCAGATCAGCACGATGACGCCGGTGCTGCGCCTGCACACCGTCGAGTTCCGTCCGGCGTGGCTCAGCCGCCGCGATCCGTCGCAGTGGGCGGACGTCGCCACCGTGGCTTTCGAATATGACGAACACGTGCGCTATCTGGATGACCCCAGCCTGTTCGTCCACGATGCAGAGGGGCACCTGGCCCTGCTGCCACGCGACATGGCCGAGGAAACACGGCGCGAGCGCGAACTGCGTAGTGCCCAGCTGCACCGCGATCTGCAGCCTCGTGCGGCCCTGGAGGGGGCAGGCCCGCAGTTCCAGCTGCGCACCTATGACTGGACCCGATTCCTGCTGGACGAAGTACCGCGACTGGAAGCGCTGGGCTGGAAAGTGGAGGCGGACGACGATTTCCGCCATCGCATCACCCGGGTGGAAGACATCGGCGTCGAGATCCAACCCGATCCGAAGGAGGAGGGCTGGTTCGATCTGGCCCTGGATATCCAGGTTGACGATCGCAGCGTGCCGCTTGCCCCTTTGCTGCAACAGTTGCTGCAGACCGACCCGCGCTGGATGCGGGGGCAGATCGATGCGATCGCCGATGATGAGAACATCCTGCTCTCTGCGGCAGACAACACCCGCCTGGCCTTCCGCGCCGGGCGGTTGAAGCCGGTGATCACCCTGCTGGCTGACCTGTTCGGGCAACGTGGCGAGCCGTTGCGCGTATCTGCGCATGACCGCGGTCGCCTGCGCGCATTGCAGGATGACGCACGCCTGCAGTTCAAGGGGCAGCGCGATACGCGCGCGCTGGTGCAGAGGCTGCTGGACGCGCCGGCACCTGCGCCGGTGGCGCCACCTGCCGGACTGGCCGCAACGCTGCGTCCCTACCAGCTTGAGGGCTTGGCGTGGCTGCAGTATCTGCGCCAGCAACAGCTCGGCGGCGTGCTGGCCGACGACATGGGCCTGGGCAAGACCCTGCAGACGCTGGCCCACGTACTGATGGAAAAGGAAGCGGGCCGACTGCAGCGACCGGCACTGGTGGTCATGCCCACCTCGTTGCTGCACAACTGGCAGAGCGAAGCCACGCGCTTCGCGCCCGATCTGCGTGTGCTGGCCCTGCATGGTGCAGGCCGCGAGGCATTGTTCGCGCAGATTCCAGAGCACGACCTGGTGTTGACCACCTATCCCCTGCTCTGGCGCGACGAACAGGCATTGCAGGCAAACACCTATCACCTGCTGATCCTGGATGAAGCCCAGCAGGTAAAGAACCCGAAGTCGCGCGCGGCGATCACCCTGCGCACACTGCACGCCGATCATCGACTGTGCCTGACCGGCACGCCGTTGGAAAACCACCTGGGCGAGCTGTGGACGCAGTTCGATTTCCTGCTGCCCGGCCTGCTGGGAAGCGAGAAACAGTTCAACCAGCATTGGCGCTATCCCATCGAACGCGGCAGCGACCAGCAGCGTGCGAAGCTGCTGGCAAAGCGGGTACGACCGTTCATGCTGCGCCGACGCAAGGACCAGGTCGCCACCGAACTGCCACCCAAAACGATCATCACCCGTACCGTTGCGCTGGAAGGCGGGCAACGCGATCTCTACGAGACCGTACGCGCGGCGATGGAAAAGAAAGTGCGCGAGGCGATCAGCAGCAATGGCCTTGGGCGCAGCCATATCGTGGTGCTCGATGCGCTGCTGAAACTGCGGCAGGTGTGCTGCGATCCGCGCCTTCTGCCCGGTGACAGCGCCGCGCGCGATGCGGGCTCGGCCAAGCTGGACCTGCTGCGCGACATGCTGCCGGAGATGGTCGAGGAAGGCCGCCGCATCCTGCTGTTCTCGCAGTTCACGGGCATGCTGGCCTTGATCGGCCAGGCGCTGCAGGAACTTGGCCTGGCCTACGTCGAGTTGACCGGCGATACCCAGGACAGGGTCACGCCAGTGCAGCGCTTCATGCAGGGCGAGGTTCCAGTGTTCCTGATCAGCCTGAAGGCCGGCGGTGTGGGCCTGAACCTGACCGCGGCCGACACCGTCATCCATTTCGATCCCTGGTGGAATCCGGCTGCCGAGAATCAAGCCACCGACCGCGCCCACCGCATTGGCCAGGACCAACCGGTGTTCGTATACAAGCTGATCGCCACCGGCAGCATCGAGGAACGGATCGCAGACCTGCAGCAGCGAAAGGCGGCTCTGGCCGAGGCAATCCTGGAGAACGGTGGCAGCGCCGCGCCACGCTTCGACGCTGCCGACCTGGAGGCGCTGCTGGCACCGCTGCCAGGTGCGCCCAGGCGCGCTACTGGCAGACGCAGGACCGCCCGGTCCTGACATCGCGCCCGGTCTGACATCACGCCCGGTCCTGACATCGCGCCGGTCAGGCAGCGTTGGGGCTATGGAAACGATTCCCATACGTGGCTGGGATTACACTAGCCAACTGATCTGACAAAGGATTCCAGCGATGCCCCTGCCCGCCTTCAAGGCTTATGACATCCGCGGCCGCGTGCCGGAAGAACTGAACGAAGACCTCGCCCGCCGGATCGGTGTGGCCTTAGCCGATCAGTTGTCACCCGGGCCAGTGGTACTGGGGCATGACGTGCGCCTGACCAGCCAGGCGCTGCAGGACGCGCTGGCAGCCGGTCTGCGCGGCGCGGGCCGGGAGGTGATCGACATCGGCCTGTGCGGCACCGAGGAAGTCTATTTCCAGACCGACCATCGCGGTGCAGCAGGCGGTGTGATGGTTACCGCCAGCCACAATCCGATGGACTACAACGGCATGAAGCTGGTCAAGGAGAACGCCCGGCCGATCAGCTCCGATACCGGCCTGTTCGCGATCTCCGATGCCGTGGCGGCCGACAGCGCAACACCGCAGCCGCCGACTGCAGGCCAACGCAGCGAGCACGACAAGAACGCCTACATCCATCACCTGCTGTCCTATGTTGACACCGCCAAGCTCAAGCCCCTCAAGCTGGTGGTCAACGCCGGCAACGGCGGCGCCGGCGCCATCGTCGACCTGCTGGCACCGCACCTGCCATTCGAGTTCATCCGCATCTGCCACGAACCCGACGGCAACTTCCCCAACGGTATCCCCAACCCGCTGCTGCCGGAAAACCGCGCCGCCACGGCCGAGGCGGTTCGAGCGCACGGCGCCGACTTCGGCATTGCCTGGGACGGCGATTTCGACCGCTGCTTCTTCTTCGACCACAGCGGGCGCTTCATCGAGGGCTATTACCTCGTCGGCCTGCTGGCCAAGGCGGCGCTGGACCGCAACCCGGGTGGCAAGATCGTGCACGACCCGCGCCTGGTCTGGAATACCGTGGAAATGGTCGAGCAAGCCGGTGGTGTGCCGGTGCTGTGCAAGAGCGGCCATGCCTTCATCAAGGAAAAGATGCGCGCGGAGGACGCGGTGTATGGCGGCGAAATGAGCGCCCATCACTACTTCCGCGAATTCGCCTATGCCGACTCGGGCATGATCCCCTGGCTGCTGATCGCCCAGCTGATCTCTGAAAGCGGCCGCTCGCTGGCCGACTGGGTCGAGGATCGCATGGCGGCCTACCCCTGCAGTGGCGAGATCAACTTCAAGGTCAGCGATGCGAAGGCGTCGGTTGCCCGTGTGATGGAACACTTTGCCGCCCAGTCGCCGGCGCTGGACCATACCGATGGCATCAGCGCCGATTTCGGCGACTGGCGCTTCAACCTGCGCAGCTCCAATACCGAACCGCTGCTGCGCTTGAACGTTGAATCGCGTGGGGACGCCGCTCTAATGCAGGCGCGTACCGACGAAATTTCCTGCCTGCTGCAGAAATAATCAAAGGAAGGTCATGAGTAACATCCAGCCCGTTATCTTGTCCGGCGGTTCCGGCACCCGCCTGTGGCCGCTCTCGCGCGAGGCCTATCCCAAGCAGTTTCTGCCACTGGCTGGTGAGGAAACAATGCTGCAGGCGACCTGGCAGCGCGTGGCGCCCATCGCCGCACGTGGGCCGCTGGTGATCGCCAACGAGGAACATCGCTTCGTTGCCGCCGAACAGCTGCAGCAGGTTGGCGCCGAGCCGGCCGCGATCATCCTCGAGCCGGTCGGCCGCAATACGGCACCGGCAATCGCGGTGGCCGCGCTGGAAGCGACCCGCGATGGCAGCGATGCGTTGCTGCTGGTGCTGCCCTCCGATCACGTAATCTCCGATGAAGCGGCGTTCCGCACGGCAGTACAGGCAGCTGCCGGCGCTGCGGAAGCTGGCAAGCTGGTCACCTTCGGCATCGTGCCGACCGGTCCGGAAACCGGCTATGGCTACATCAAGGCCGCCGATGGCCAGGGTGCGCGCGCGGTCGAACGGTTCGTCGAGAAACCCGATCTGGACACCGCGACCGGTTACGTTGCCAGTGGGCAGTACTACTGGAACAGCGGCATGTTCCTGTTCAGGGCCTCGCGCTACCTTCAGGAGTTGGAACGTCTGCAGCCGGCCATGTTGGCTGCCTGCCGCGCCGCTTGGCAGAGCGCACGCCGGGATGCCGATTTCACCCGGCTGGACAAGGACGCGTTCACCGCAGTGCCCTCCGATTCGATCGATTACGCGGTGATGGAAAAGACTGCCGACGCGGTGGTGGTGCCCCTGGATGCCGGCTGGAACGATGTTGGCTCATGGACCGCACTGCGCGATGTATCGCAGCAGGACGGCGACGGCAATGCCCACCAGGGCGATGTGATCGCCATCGACTGCCGCAATACCTATGCCTATGCACAGCGCCTTGTCGCCTTGGTCGGCCTGGATGACGTGATCGTAGTCGAGACCGATGACGCGGTGTTGGTAGGCAAGGGCGACCGCATGCAGGAGGTCAAGACCGTGGTAGCGCAGTTGAAGGCCGGCGGCCGCAGCGAGGCGACCTGGCATCGCAAGGTCTATCGCCCATGGGGTGCCTACGATTCGATCGACAACGGCGAGCGTTTCCAGGTCAAGCGCATCACCGTCAAGCCGGGCGGCACGCTGAGCCTGCAGATGCATCATCACCGTGCCGAGCACTGGATCGTGGTCAGCGGCACTGCTGAAGTCACCCGGGGTGACGAGGTAATCCTGCTGAGCGAAAACCAGAGCACCTACATCCCGCTGGGCGTGACCCATCGTCTGCGCAACCCGGGCAAGCTGCCGCTGGAGCTGATTGAAGTGCAGTCGGGCAGTTACCTCGGCGAGGACGATATCGTTCGATTCGAGGATACCTACGGGCGGAGTTGAGGAACTTCTCCATGCCGTGGGAAACAAAAGAGTAAAGTACGCCCCTTCTTTCGGGAATCTGCACGCGCCCGGGCACAAGGCACCGGGCGCTTGCTGGCAACAGTGTCCTCCACAGAAGCACACGGCAAGCCCACGGCGGGACGTTGGTTATGGGGACTGTGATGGCGCAGTATTGATGCAACTCCCGATTGGGAGGGATGACGTTAATCCCTCCAATCCCAGGTCAAAACAGGCAAACGTCAGTTCTTCCTAGCATTCCCAGCTTCAGGCCTCCTTGCCACGAAGTCCACTTTCCAGCACCCTGTGTATCGCCTATGATCCGGACCTCATCGACGTCGGATCCATCTGGGGATCGCATTATCCATGGACAACAAGATCACTCTGCAGTCGCTTCAGGCCCTAAGAGGCGTAGGAGCCGTGGCCGTGGTCGTGTTCCATGCACTGTCGCTACATCCTTTTTTCAATTTCCGGGCTGGTGCGGCGGGCGTTGATCTGTTCTTCGTGATCAGCGGAGTCGTGATGTACCTCTCGTTGAGGAACAACGCCTCACCCTTCGAGTTCCTGAAGCGCCGCTTCATTCGCGTAGTTCCAATGTACTGGATCGCAACCACCCTGGCCGCTGCCTATTTCTACGCGCGATATCCGGACATGACTCCGTCGACGGAGCACATCGTTCGGTCGTATCTGTTCGCCCCGCCGCCACCGGGCTACCAGATGCCGTTGCTCTACCCTGGGTGGACGCTGAACTATGAAATTTTCTTCTACGCGATTTTAGGCACGTTGCTGGTCACCAAGCGGCTTGCGGCCGCGCTCACCATCTGTGTGATTGCCGCCTTGGGCTCACTGACGAATGTCGTACCGGCCATCACTGGCGTTTATTACTTCAACCAGATCATCCTAGAATTTGCTGCGGGCATGCTTGTTGGCATGGCAATAAGGCACGGCTACCGGCCGAAGAAGCTGGAAGGATTCATTTACCTGGCACTATCCGTCATGCTGTTCGCAGTCCATAACCACTACAAGCCGGAAGGCGTTCTGGCATGGGGCGTTCCAAGTGTCTTGATGGTTGTTGGTGCACTGGCGTTCGAATCATCCAAAGCAGTGACCAACAGGATCTGCCAACTCATTGGGAGCGCCAGCTACTCCATCTATCTTTTCCACGCGCTTGCGATCTGGTTGGTCGACTGGTTCTGGCATACACCCCGCGGCGTCAGCGCTGTACTTTTCGCTATCGCACTATCAGTGGCGGGGGGGGTGGTTGCACATTTCCTGATGGAAAAGCCCTTACTACGCCTGATGCTGGGCTGGAATCGTGGCGACACGACTGCTGCCAGCCCGTCCCAGGCTAGCCCCTGATCATTGCGGAACCGAAGCCAGTGCAGCGGTGTGGGGATGGCAGATGGAAGCGATTGGCTGGATGCTGACGCTCACTTATTGAGCCGCAACAATCTCCGCCATCACCCGCTTCAGCCCGTCCTGCCACGCCGGCAGCACGATGCCGAAATCACGCTGCAGCTTGTGAATGCCCAGCACCGACCACGCCGGGCGCTTGGCCAGCGTCGGGTACTCGGAACTGGCAATCGGCTCGACGACCGGCGCTTTGGTCAGCACACCCGCTGCCAGCGCCTCGACGAAGATCGCCTCGGCAAATCCATGCCAGCTGGTCTGGCCACTGGCCGTCAGGTGCCAGGTACCGGACGACCTGCCCGGATGCTGCAACGCCTGCGCAGTGACATCGGCGATGAGTGCCGCAGGCGTCGGCGTGCCGATCTGGTCGGCCACCACACGCAGCTGATCGCGCTCAGCGCCCACCCGCAGCATCGTGCGCAGGAAGTTTGCGCCGTGCGAGGCATACACCCACGCCGTGCGGAAGATCAGATGACGGCCGCCGGCAGCGCGTACAGCGTCCTCGCCATCACGCTTGCTGGTGCCGTACACGCCCAGCGGCGCGGTCGGTTCGTCCTCGCGGTAAGGCGCACTGCCCTGACCATCGAACACGTAGTCGGTGGAGTAATGCACGAACGGCACGCCATGGGCGGCACACCAGCGCGCGACCACGCCCGGCGCCTGTGCGTTGGCAGCAAACGCAGCCTCCGCATCCTGCTCTGCACGATCCACTGCCGTGTAGGCCGCTGCGTTGACCACCACCGATGGCTGCAGGCGATCGAGCAGCGCCGGAAGGCTCTCAGGCTGGCCGAAATCAGCCATCTCGCAGGTGCTGCCATCGGGCAACGTGCCGCTGCGGGTGGTCGCAACCACCGTACCCAACGGGGCCAGTGCGCGCAGCAGTTCCTGGCCGAGCTGGCCGTTGCCGCCGAACAGCAGCACGGTCACGGCACGTAGACCGGCAGGCGGTCCTCGGCGATGTCCTTCAGGAACGGCGCGTTCTCGTCCTTGGCCGACAGCGTCGGTGCGCTGACCGGCCAATCCACGGCGATGCCAGCGTCGTTCCAGCGCACGCCGGCATCGAAGTCCTTCAGATAGACCTCGGTGCAGAGATAGCTGAACACCGCGCGCTCGGACAGCACTGCAAAGCCGTGCGCGAAGCCTTCCGGAATCCAGAACTGCTTCTTGTTCTCCGCACTCAGTACCACCGCTTCCCATTGGCCGAAAGTCGGCGAGCCGCGACGGATGTCGACTGCCACGTCATACACCTCGCCTTCCAGCACGCTGACCAGCTTGCCCTGCGGGCGCGGCCATTGGTAATGCAGGCCCCGCAGCACACCCTTGGCAGAAGTGGAGACGTTACTCTGCACAAAGCGATCGGGCAGACCCTGCGCGGCAAAACGCTCGGCGTTCCAGGTCTCGAAGAAATAGCCTCGGGCATCGCCGAAAACTGCCGGCTCGATCACCCTGCAGCCGGGCAGCCTGGTTTCAATCACTTTCACGGAACAACTCCACGCAATGCGAGCTTGTGCAGGTACTGGCCGTACTCATTCTTGATCAACGGCGCGGCAAGTGCTTCCAACTGCGTGGCGTCGATCCAGCCTTTTCCGAAAGCAATTTCTTCCGGGCAGCAGACCTGCAGGCCCTGCCGGGTCTGAATGGTCTCGATGAAGTTCGACGCTTCCAGCAATGACTGGTGTGTGCCGGTATCGAGCCAAGCGTAACCGCGGCCAAGCGGCTCCAGATGCAGACGACCCTCGCGCAGGTAGCGCTGGTTCAGATCGGTGATTTCCAGTTCGCCGCGTGGCGAAGGCTTCAGATCGGCAGCGTAATCACTGGCATTGCCATCGTAGAAGTACAGCCCGGTCACAGCGTAATTCGAACGCGGGTTTTCCGGTTTCTCGACCAGATTGATGACCCTGCCGCTCTTGTCGAACTCGGCCACACCATAGCGCTTGGGATCATTGACCCAGTAGCCGAACACCGTCGCGCCATCAGTGCGCACATCGGCGCGTCGCAGGGTTTCGCTCAGTCCATGCCCATGGAAAATGTTGTCACCCAGCACCAGGCAGCTCGGCCTGCCCGCCAGATAGTCGCGACCGATCAGATAAGCCTGCGCAAGCCCATCAGGGCTCGGTTGCACGGCGTACTGGATGTCCATGCCCCACTGCGAGCCATCGCCCAGCAACTGCTGGAACAACGCCTGTTCGTGCGGGGTGTTGATGATCAGCACTTCACGGATGCCCGCCAGCATCAGCACACTGAGCGGGTAATAGATCATCGGCTTGTCATACACCGGCAGCAGCTGCTTGCTGACGCCCTTGGTGATCGGATACAGCCGGGTGCCGGAGCCGCCGGCGAGGATGATGCCCTTGCGCTGGGTCATGTCGTCTCCTGGGTTCAGGCCGCGTTGCCGATGCGCTGCAGGCGGTAGCTGCCGTCAAGCACGCCATTCACCCATTCCTGGTTGTCCAGGTACCAGTCGACCGTGAAGCCGATGCCCTGCTCGAAGGTGTACTTCGGCTCCCAGCCCAGCTGGTCCTTCAACTTGCTGGCATCGATCGCGTAGCGGCGGTCATGCCCCGGACGGTCGGCGACGTAGGTGATCTGGCTGCTGCGCGGCTGGCCATCCTCACGCGGGCGGCGGGCATCGAGCAGCGCGCAGATCGCGTGCACCACTTCGAGGTTCTCCTTCTCCGAGTTGCCGCCCACGTTGTAGGTCTCGCCCACCTGGCCCTTGGCCAGTACGGTGCGGATCGCCTCGCAGTGGTCGGACACGAACAGCCAGTCGCGCACCTGCTTGCCATCGCCGTACACCGGCAGCGGCTCACCGGCCAGCGCCTTGGCGATCACCAGCGGGATCAACTTCTCGGGGAAGTGGTACGGACCGTAATTGTTCGAGCAGTTGGTGGTCAGCACCGGCAGCCCGTACGTATGGTGGAAGGCGCGGACCAGGTGGTCCGAAGCCGCCTTCGACGCTGAATACGGCGAATTGGGCGCGAACGGGGTCGTTTCGGTGAACTTGCCGGTCTCGCCCAGGGTGCCGTACACCTCGTCGGTGGACACGTGCAGGAAGCGGAAGGCCGCGCCCTGCTCGGCCGGCAGCGCCTTCCAGTAATCACGCACCGTCTCGAGCAGGCCGAGGGTGCCGACGACATTGGTCTGGATGAACGCGCCGGGGCCATCGATCGAACGGTCGACGTGGCTTTCGGCAGCAAAGTTCAGCACGGCATCGGGCTGATGCTCGGCCAGCAGGCGGGAAACCAGCGCGCTGTCGCCGATGTCACCCTGCACGAACACGTGGTTGGGGTTGCCGTCGAGGCTGGACAGGGTCTTCAGGTTGCCGGCGTAGGTCAGTGCATCGAGATTGACGACCTTGACGCCGCGGGCGGCGGCCTCCAGAACGAAGTTTCCGCCAATGAATCCGGCGCCGCCGGTGACGAGCCAGGTAGGCACCATCCATTCTCCAGGTTCGGGGGGGAGCGCGACCGCTTGCGACAGCGCTTCAGGACACACAGGATACCGCCCCAACGCGCGTCCAGGTATGACTGGAATCCGCATGCCGGTTTGCCGTCGGCGATGCAGGGCTGGAGCCGCCAATGGCCATTGCCAAGTCAACCTGAACAACACTGCCAGACTCTTGGCCCGATAACCGGCGGGGAGCGCCACGGCCGACATGGCATAAGCGCGAAATCCTGCCCAAGCACCCGTTCAAAGCGGCCGATGGGCGCGCAGCACAGTGTATACGTGCCACCCGGATTACGCCGGAGATCGCGCCCCCCCCCGACAGACCGGGGCCCTTAAAAGACGGTATCGTGCCACAGGCTACCGCGGCCCACTGCGGCGATTCCGGCAGTGGCAGCAACGGCTATAATCGCCGCCAACATGAGGCGACCGGACCCGGCGCCGAGCACACAAGGACTCCGGCTGGACCGCATGCAACGAACTCATCGCGCACTCTGCGTGGACCTGGATGGCACTCTGCTGCGATCGGATCTGCTCTACGAATCCCTGCTGGCGTTACTGGCGCAGAATCCACTGTATATCTTCCTCCTGCCTCTGTGGCTGTTGCGGGGCAAGGCCGCACTCAAGCGCGAGATTGCGTCGCGGGTCAGCCTGGCCGTCGAACATCTGCCCTACGATGACCGCGTGCTTGAATTGCTGCGGACGACCGAGCAGCGGCCGCGTGTGCTTTGCTCCGCCTCGGATCGGCGCCTGGTCGATGCCATTGCAGACCACCTAGGTGTGTTCGAGGAGGTAATGGCAAGCGACGGTACGCGCAATCTGGCCGGCGACCACAAGGCCGAAGCGCTCAATGCCCGATTCCGGCCTGGGCACTACGACTATATGGGCAACGCCAACGTCGACCTCAAGGTGTGGAAGCACGCTGGCGGCGCCTACGTTGTAAATGCAGGGGCCGCGCTTGCAGCAGCGGCGGGCCAGCAGACGCAGGTTCACGCGCACTGGACGGCCCACGGTGGCGGACTCCGCACCTGGATCAAGGCACTGCGGCTCTACCAATGGGCGAAGAACCTGCTAGTACTGATTCCCCTGCTCACCGCCCATCGACTCTTCGAATTGCATTCGGTGATCGATGCATTTCTGGCGTTCATCGCGTTTGGGCTTTGTGCTTCCGGCGTCTATCTACTCAATGATCTGCTTGACCTGGCCCCGGATCGACAACATGCGCGAAAGCGCAAGCGTCCGTTTGCAGCAGGCAACCTGCCCCTGCTGCACGGCCTGCTTGCCGCTCCCGCGCTCACGGCTCTGGGGTTCGGTCTGGCGTTGTGGACCAGCCCGGCTTTCGCACTGGTACTTGCGATCTACTACGTCATGACATTGGGCTACTCGTTCGTGCTCAAGCGCATCGTCATGATCGATGTGGTCATGCTGGCAGGGCTCTACACCGTCCGCATCATCGGCGGAGCGGTCGCGATCGATACCGAACTGTCGTTCTGGCTGCTCGCGTTCTCAATGTTCATCTTCCTCAGCCTGGCCCTGCTCAAGCGCTACACCGAACTGGGGGCAATGAAGAACAGCGGTAAGCAGAAGGTCGTTGGCCGCGGCTACGATGTGGCTGACCTGTCATTGATCCAGTCGCTGGGGGCAGCGGCCGGGTACATCGGCATTCTGGTATTCGCGCTTTACATCAACAGTCCCGAAAGCCTGGAGCGCTACCACAACCCACGCATACTCTGGCTGCTTTGTCCGGTACTGCTTTACTGGATAAGTCGTGTATGGATCATTGCCCATCGTGGCCAGATGCATGACGATCCAATCGTTTTCGCTGCGCGCGACGGCGTCAGCCGAATTGTGGCGCTGGTCTCCATCATCATCATCGGCGTGGCTACAGTCGCCTGGTAACCCCCACATCCGGATGCTGGGATCCCGGTCATCCACTGGGCATTCGTCGGAGTCTATGCATGTACTTCACCTACATACCCACAATCCTGCTGTCTGTGGCACTGAACGCAGCTGCGCAACTGCTGCTTCGCCAAGGCATGCCGCAGGTTGCATTGACCACGAACGAAGGCGCATTGGCGCTGTTGTCCAGCGCATTCAAGATCGTGATCAATCCTTGGGTGTTCTCAGGACTTGTCTGTTTCGCCGGTAGTCTCGTGGTCTGGATGTACGTACTTTCCAAGGTACAGGTCAGCTTCGCCTATCCCTTCAACAGCGTCGGTTACGTGATCGTGGTTGCCGCCGCGTACTTCGTCTTCCGGGAACCCATCAGCGCCATGAAGCTCTTGGGCGTGGGCTTGATCTGTCTTGGTGTTTTTCTCGTTACCAAGGGCAGCTGATGTTCCAGCACCCCAACGTAAGCGCCTGAGCTTGGCCGGGCCGTGGCTTCACCGAAGAAAGAGCGCCATGCCATGCCGGCTTCCACTTCCGCCGCAAGGCCGTGCGCCGCGCAGAAAATCAAGTCAAGGACACCTTCAGCCATGCAACTAAACGACAAGACTGCCCTGACTGGTAGCGTTGCGCGTATCGATTCAAGCACATTCGCAGCCAGTGTCGCCGGCGTAATCGTGACGGTGTCAGCTGCCAAGGCCGCTGCCTCCTACTGTGATGTCCCCGTCATGGTTTTCCTCCTTCCCGCCGCGGTCTTCGCTCTGCTGTGGTTCTACGCCTCTGATCGGCGCTGGGTAGCGGCTTTGGCTGCAACGGTTGCTCTGCTGATTGCCACCGCACTTGTCTCCAACTGGCTGCCCGACCCCACCTGGGACGGGAACATGTATCACAAGGTCGCGCTTGTTGCGCTGCATGACGGCTGGAACCCTTGGCGATTCCCAGAGTTTTCCGACTGGCTCAAGGCGCAGTCCGCCCTGGAGTACAGCGACAAGGTGTGGAGCAGCAACATAGCTGCTTCCTGGATCAGCCACTACCCCAATATCTCGTGGCTTTTTGGTGCCGCGCTGATGGACTATGGCTTCGGCTGGGAGTCGACGAAGGCGATCGGCACGATGATGGCCGTCGCGATCTTCTTCCGTTCGTTTTCCGTGTTCAGGCAGTGGATCGGACGACGCGCGGCAAGCGCCATACTGGCGGTATGCGTGGTGCTCTGCCAGCCGCTGCTGGCGCAGATTACGACAAATTACGTCGATGGCATCACCTACGCACTGTTCGTTTTGATCATGCTTGCGCTGCTGGACCAAGAACGAGGTACGGCAAACAGAATCACAGTTTGGTGCAGCCTGATTTTGCTGGCCGGCCTGAAATTCACCGGCGCCCTCTATGGTGCGCTCCTGGCAGTTCCCTTCCTTTTCGTCTATCGCCCCCGGTTCCGGGAAATGCTGTTGTGGGGCGCCATCGGCCTGGCCACGCTTTCCCACCCATACCTCAATCACGTCGTTTCGGGCCTTCCCATCGGCTATCCCGTCACCACCGGCAATCAGATCCTGGCGGGGCAGGCCGAGCAGGCAATGCTTGATCAGTCACGCCCCCAAGCGCTGCTGACCTCGCTGTTCTCGAAGGTGTCGAACGATTTCGCCATGCCGGGGCTCAAGATTCCAGGCAGCGTCCGCTCACGTGAAATCGCCATGTCCGGGGTACCGGATACGCGCTATTCCGGGTTCGGTCCGCTGTTCTCATTGGCCGCTCTGCTGGGATTGGTGGCGGGTGTTGCGGCCGCCGTGCGGGCCTACTGGATGAACGGTTGGCGCGACCCTACATGGAAGCTGCATGCATGCATCGGCTTCTTGCTGGTACTGGCACTGATCCACGCCGCTCCTTGGTGGGCACGTTATGTGCCGTTCCTCCAGTTTGCGCTCGTCGTCGCACTATTGGCCGGCATACGGACCGGTCCCTCTTGGGCGAGGGGTGTGGCGGTTGCCGGTGCATTCATTCTTGTCGTCAACGGCGCGATGGTCCTCATGGGCGCGGGCAGCTACATCCATCGCGCCTCCGTTGAAGGAGGCGTTGCCGTCGACCGTCAGATCATTCATCGTCATCTCCGTGGCGAGAGCGTGGTAATCCGTGCGCCCGCCTTCATGGGATTCCCCGCCATCTACCACGCCCGGGAGGTTCTTCATTTGGACTCAATCGATTATCAGGCGGTCAGTCTGGACAAGCTCGACTGCGATGGGCGCGAGGAGCTGGGCACATGGATTGCGCTGGTGAAGTTCTGCCGGGGCGAGATGCAGCCTTGACCGCGGCCAGACCATACGCATTCGCATGGTCGACAAAGGCCAGTTAGAATCGGGGTCCCACCCCCCGAACCGGTTGCTGTTGCAGAACCGGACGTTCTCCCTGTTACTGAAGGACCCCGTACCAGATGAAAATCCTCGTCGCGTACAAGCGCGTGGTGGACTACAACGTCCGCATTCAGGTCAAGCCGGACGGTTCCGGCGTGGTCACCGACGGCGTCAAGCTGTCCCCCAATCCCTTCGATGAGATCGCCTTGGAAGAAGCGTTGCGCCTGCGCGACAAGGGCATCGCCAGCGAAGTCGTGGTTGCCACCATTGCCCCCGCCGATGCCCAGGCGCACCTGCGCAATGGCCTGGCCATGGGCGCCAATCGCGCCATTCATGTGGTCACCGACCAGGCCATCCAGCCGCTGACCGCTGCCCGTACCCTGCTCAAGCTGGTCGAAAAGGAACAGCCGGACCTGGTGATCCTGGGCAAACAGGCCATTGACGACGATGCCAACCAGACTGGCCAGATGCTGGCCACGCTCTGGGGCCGTCCGCAGGCCACCTTCGCCAGCAAGCTCGAGATCGCCGATGGCAAGGCCACGGTGACCCGTGAAGTCGATGCCGGCCTGGAAACGCTGGAAGTCGATCTGCCGGCCGTGGTCACCACCGACCTGCGCCTGAACGAACCGCGCTTCATCAAGCTGCCCGACATCATGAAGGCCAAGGCCAAGCCGCTGGAGACCCTGCAGCTGGCTGACCTCGGCGTTGAAGCCGCCGATACCTTCAAGACCACCCAGTACGCCGCGCCGTCCAAGCGCAGCAAGGGTGTGATGGTCAAGGACGCGGCCGAACTGGTTGCTGCACTCAAGCAGAAGGGGTTGCTGTAATGAGCAAGATTCTCGTCATCGCCGAGCACCACGACGGCAAGCTCAACGCCGCCACCGCCAAGACCATCAGCGCTGCGGCCGCCATTTCCGGCGCCAGCATCGATGTGCTGGTGCTGGCCGCCGACCCGACCGCCGTTGCTGCTGAAGCGGCGAAGATCGCAGGCGTCGCCAAGATCCTGACCGTGGCCAACGCTGCCAACGCACAGGCGTTGGCTCAGGTACTGGCCCCGCAGATCGCGCAGCTGGCCAAGGGCTACACGCACGTGTTCGGCCCGTCGACCACCTTCGGCAAGGACCTGATGCCGTGCGTGGCCGCCCTGCTTGGCGTCAACCAGGTCTCCGACCTGATGGCCGTCGAAGGCAGCCACACCTTCAAGCGCCCGATCTACGCCGGCAACGCGATCATCACTGTGGAAGCACCAACCGACCAGATCGTGGTCGCCACCGTGCGTGCCGCGTCGTGGCCGGAAGCCGCCCAAGGCGGCAGCGCCTCGGTTGAGGCCGCAAGCGTCGATGCCTCCCTGCCGACCCACACCCGCTTCGTCGGCCTGGCCGCCGGTGCCAGCGACCGCCCGGACCTGCAGAGCGCCAAGCGCGTGGTCTCCGGTGGCCGTGGCGTCGGCTCGGAGGAGAACTTCAAGGTCATCTTCCAGCTGGCCGACAAGCTCGGCGCCGCTGTCGGTGCCTCACGCGCAGCGGTCGATGCTGGCTACGTGCCCAGCGACCTGCAGGTCGGCCAGACCGGCAAGATCATTTCGCCGGAGCTGTATGTGGCCGTCGGCATCAGCGGTGCCATCCAGCACCTGACCGGCATCAAGGATGCCGGCACGATTGTCGCCATCAACAAGGACGCGGATTCGCCGATCTTCGAGATTGCCGATATCGGCCTGGTGGGGGATCTGTTTGCGATCCTTCCAGAGCTTGAGAAAGCGCTGTAAGCGGAAGTTTGCCCACATGATGCATGGGTGGGCGATCATCGCCCCCCCATGTATTCATCAGATCATGCAGGCTTGTTTGCAACACACCTTCTGCCATTGGCTGAAGGCGCCGCGGTGGTTCACGCAGACGCCAGCAACCGCTGTCAGCACAGGCCACCGGCAGATCACAGTGCTTGCCGACGATGCGCGGCTGGGGCGAACTCCGGCTCGAAACAGGTACACGCGGATACCTGATCGACCTGGCGACGCTGCCTGCAGCCGCAGTTGGACACTGCAGCCTGTGGTGGCTGCGGGTGAGACTGTTTTCCCAGCCACCGGATCACCCCGACCCGCTCACGCATCCAGCATTTGCCGTAGGCGCTCGCGGAACCGCCCGGCGTCGTAACGTTGGCGAAGATAAGCTGCTGCCCCTGACGCTGCCGCCACCCAGGCAGCGTCATCCTCTACCAGTTGTTGGATAGCGGAAACGATCACCTGCGGATCATCGCTGACGGGTAGGAAGGCTCCCAGGCCATCCAGTCCCTGGGCACCAGCGGTCGACATCACGCAGGGAACTCCCTTGCCTATCGCTTCGAGAACTTTGCCCTTGACCCCCCCACCGAAACGCAGCGGTGCGATCACTACACGGGCGTGGCCATAGCACGCATCCAGGGCTGCATCGTCAACGCGTCCCAGAATGCGGACCTGCGTCGTGGGCGACGGCGGCACGTAAGCCTCCATTCCGGAACCCACGATGGTCAGCGTGCGTTGTCCCGCGTGCAGCTTCAGCTTGGGCTGCACCTCCCTCAGGAACCAATCCAGGCCATCCACGTTCGGCGCGTGTGCGTAGCTGCCAACAAACAGAAGTCCCTGCCGACCACTGGGCGCCGCAACGCAGACGTCACCATCCAGAGTCCACAGCGGGAACATTTCAGCATTACCGGCCAGTGCGTGCGCACGACGGAATGCATTTACCTCGTCCGCCTCCTCCTGCGAGGGATAAAGCACCACATCAACGTACTGCCACAAGCGTCGCTCGACCCTGCTCATCACCCACCGCTGCCAGAGCAGGCCCCGGCTCGAGATGGCGCCGATGCGCCGCATCGCCTGCAGGCGGCGGAAATGAATGTCATGACCGTAGTAGATGCAGGGGCCAGACAGGCTGCGGCGTATGACCGGCAGATACATGGCGGCGATCAAGGGTCGACTCAATACAGTGCCAGCCAGGTTCCAGGCACGACCGGGACCACGCAACCATTCTTCCAGCGGCCCCGTTTCGCTGCGGCAGGAGGCATGGATACCGGCACGGTGCAGCGTCGCTCTTCCCGCAGCAGATGGCGTGGTCGATGCTGCCCAGAACACAAGCTCGAATCCGGCCTCACCCACGAGCTTGGCGAACGACAGAATCGCTCGCGAACCTGCATCACGGTCGATCTCGGGAAAGTCATGGTCCACCAGCAGAACAGCGCGACGCCCGCCCTGTACAGAGGGCGCACGCTGTTCGGTCGCTGCTTCGGGTGATCGACTGCGATCGAACCAGCGGCTATAGAACTGTGGAACAACCGCCAGCAGTGCTTCCAGCACATGGTGCCTGACCCTGGAAAGCGGTGCCAACCAGCGACGCATGCTCAATGCCAGGACTTGAGGTCCACGAAGAACTCCGGATACCCCTTCCACTTGTCGCGGAAGTAGGCTGCGTTGCGGTTGAACAGCCGCTTGTAGCGCTCGCTGCCCTCGCTGGCGCCGGTGGTCTGGTGCGGCTGGTGACGGACACCGGCCAGGTCACGGAACGCCACCGAGTAACCAGCCTTCTTCACCTGGAAGCAGATGTCCGTGTCTTCGAAGCACGTAGGGTCGTAGAACACATCGAAGCCTTCCAGACGCTCGAACAGGTCGCGGGCAATGAACATGCAACTGGTTCCCAGGAAACCCACGTCATCGCGGTATCCCTTGATGCGGGCCTCGTTGTTCATGCCGCGATTGGGAAGGTAGTCGGAGATGGGCCCACCGAGGTCATCACGCGTGGCGTCGAACCAGCCTGCGTTCCAGCCGATGGTGCCGACACCGGGGTTGGCCGCCAGGATGTTCACGGCTTCACTGAAGCAGGAAGGAGAGGTCAACCACTGGTCGGAGTCGAAGAACGCAATGTAATTGCCGGTGGAATGCTTGACGCCCAGGTTGCGGCCCGAGGAGCACCCATTCTCACTGTTGCGGACAAGCTTCACCTTGGCATGCCCTGCATACAGCGATTCAACCAGTTCGGCGCCACCATCGCTGGACTGATTATCGACAACCACGATTTCCTGCAGCCATTCCCCGGCATGCTCCAGCAACGTGCTGACGCAGCGTTCAATGATGCGGCGGTTGTTGTGGATCAGCACGACCACGCTTACCGACACCGGATACTCCGGCTGCATCAATTGCTCGACATGGCCCAGCCAGGCGTGACGGGCGATGAATGCGTAGTCCTCCGACGCAGTGGCGCCGGCCAGCTGTGCGGAAAGCTGCGCGGCATCCACCCGATGCAGGTTAGGCGACGGTGCGAATGACGGCAGCGCATCGACAAACACCGGCTTCTCCAGCAGCAGCGCTGCCATCGACAGGTCGGCAAGGCGCGTGCTGTCCCCGGCTCCGCCGACGATGACGACCGCATGCGCGCCGGCGATCAGCGGAGCCATCTGCTGCGGCTGCCACGACCAATCGAGGGCATGTACCTGACGCGTGTCGCGGCCACCCACGTTCATTCCGGTGACATGGAAGACAAGATCGGGAGATGCCTCCAGCGCGGCATCGAGCCAGGCGTCGCCGTCTCCGCCGAGGACGACGAACAGGACATGTTGTCGCCCGTCCTCATATGCCTGCGGCAGCCCATGACTGCGGTAGGAGTCGAAGATTTCATTGTCTCCGGCCGCGCCCAGGAAACGCGACGGCACGCCATCGACCTTCTGCTCCGGGGTTCCGGTGACAACGCGATCGGTGAGGACGCGTAGTTCCGCGGAGAGAGAATCCGTACCGAGTGCAGCAAGGTCGACGATCACTTCGGCACCGCGTTCACGTGCCGAACGGGCCAGGCCCAGCGCCTGCGGCGATCCATCAGCAAGCAGAACGCGGGTGTCCTCGGCACGCACTTCCTGCAGCCAGGTGTGCGCATCAACAGCGAGACGCGCCGGCAGGCCGCTGCCATCGTCAGGCCAGGCACTTCCATCCGCTGAGGTGATGCGCACGAAGAAGCCCGCACGATCGCCCGCCTTCGCGAACTGCATCGCCCGGTTGGGCCAACCGTCGGTGGTCAACGTGCCGGCGATCACCAGCAGGCGTTCGCGGCGAACAGGTCGCACCATCGACGGTGGCGGCTCCGCCATCTGTTGCATGGCAGCGGTCTGAGGGACACCCAACGTCTTCATGCGCCGGGGGATCTGCTGCAGGGCAACCTTCAGACCATGGCGACGCCAAACCGAGGCCAGTTTGAAAGGAGCTGCCAGCACGCGCACCAGGTCGCGTCGAAGCAACTGCAGGAACCTGCGCAGGCGACGCCACAGGTTCAGCGCATCTGCGGTTTCCTGACGGCTGCGCGCCAGCTCGGCCTGCATCTGCTCGATCTGCTGCTGCAGGATCGCGATGTAGACCTCCTTGTCATCAATGTAGGCCTGCTTGCCTGCCAACTGCTGCTGGATCTGCTGCAGTATCTGCGCACTCTCCTCCTTGATCTGCTGCAGTGCCTTCGCACTCTCCTGCAGCTGGCCTTGAGCCGCATCCAAGCGGACCATGTCTTCATTCATCTTCGTTTGCTTCTCGACAAATTGCTGCGTCAGGTTTGTGTTTTGAGTCGCCTGTTCGGCAAGCTGATGGTCCCGGAACAGAAGCAGTTCGTGTGCGCGTTGGCTCTGCTCCCGGGTCTGTCCAAGCTCGACCAGTGCCTGTTGCAGCCACAATGACAACCAGTCCGTAGAGGTTGCGTCGAAGCGGAGGGGCGCCGGCGGCAAGGACGTACAACTGTCAAGCAGCCGCAGATGCGCGCTGGCCGACGCTTCCAGGCTATCTACCACCTGCGGGTCCGGCCGCCACTCCTCGGCAACCAGCGATTGGATCGCCTGCACGAAGCGCTCCGGGCCATCGTCGGTCGAGAGTCTCAGAATCGCTGGCATTTCGGCCATGGCATGGGCATGCGACAACTTGTCGTCGTACTCAAGGCCCGCAGTAGGCTTGCCCGCCAGCAGGGCCAGGATACTGGCATGCAGGCGCATGGACAGCACCGCGTCAGCGCTGGTGATTGTCTGCCAGGTCGCTTCCGTTGTTGCCGGTGCGATCAGTTCATCATTGCTGCGTCCCGGTAGCTGTTGACGCAGCGATTCGATTAAGGGCAGGTCGGATGTGGCGCCACTGCCTTCGGTATGGGCCTGGAACGCCACCCATTGGATGCGCCATCCTGCAGGAACTGCGGTGCGCAACGCCTCCACCAGGGACGTTTTCCACTGCCCCTTGTCCCATTCACGGACCACTACCGCCAGTACCTTGTTCTGCGGCTGGCCTGCGCCTTGCGCGGCCTGTTGCGCCGGCAATGGGTGATAGCGGCGGAACAACCACCCCGGATCGGCGGCAACGAGGATATCCCGATCCACGCCGATCTGTCGCAGCAGTGCCTTGGACGAGTCATCCCGCACGGATACGGCGGCCGCATGCTGGAACAACTCGCGCACCAGGGTGCGTGCGCCCTCTGAACTCAGCGGCCCGACCCCCTGCCCCCATACGATCGTCGGCACTCCCAGTTGCCGCGCGAGCAGCATCGGCCGCGCATAGCCGGAAATGTCATTGGCATAGGGGAGGTACACTGCATCGAGGTTGAAAGGATGATGATCCTGGAAGATGCCTCCCCCGCCCATCACCAGCACGTCGCAATGCATCAGTGCACGGGCGATGTCCCCGACATTGGCAAACTGCACGGCATCCACACCATGCATGCGGCGGGTCAACGAGGGATCGATGCTGGCAACCACCGGCTCGCCGCCCAGCTCGCGGATGCGGCGGACCAGCAGGTCCAGCAGCACCTCGTCGCCTACGTTGGGTGCCCCATAGAAACCCACGACCAGGGCCCTGAATACTGGCTTGGAGTGCGTCATCATGCAGTTCTCACAGGAGCGGTGAAACGGGGGGAGGGTGCAAGCCAGCCATGCCCGGAATGGGGCTGAGGCAACACATCCACATGGCCCGCGTAGGGCACGCGTGAATGACGGTGATACTCGCCCGTGTCGAGGTCACCGACACCCAGCGCCAGCACATAGCGGTTGCCGGTGACATTCAACGTCAACTGCCAATCGAAAACATAATCGCCCGGTTCCGTCGGCAGCGGCGAAAGGCTCATGTTCTGGGTGGTGCCAGCCCACAGGGCAATATCATCCACGCTCTTCAACTGAATTCCATAGCAGGGCTGCTCGATACGCCGGCGTACATGGATGGCGACCTTCACCAGTACTTGTTCGCCATGGCTGAACGTCGTCCTCGGCTGCCCCTGCAGGTCAAGAATCTCCACGCCGGTGATTTCGCTTGCCGGCAATGCCGCTGCGTCTGCAGGCAGACCATCGTCCTGCAAGCTGGCAAGGCCCTCGTCCGCATAGATCACGGCTCCGCCCTCCTCGTCCACCAGGTCGTCGGCATACTTTTTGACAACCTCGCGGCACGGTCCATCAAGCACGACCTTACCGCGGCGCAGGTAGATGCCCCGGTCGCAGTATTCCAGCAGGGTATTGGTGGAATGGGTAACCAGGATGATGCTGACACCTTCGGACTGCATCCTGCGAATGCGGGTGAGGCACTTGGTCTGGAAGGCGGTATCGCCCACTGCCAATGCTTCATCCACGACCAGGATATCGGGCGACACGTGGATTGCCACGGCGAACGCGAGCCGTACGAACATGCCCGAGGAGTAGGTTTTGACAGGCTGGTCGATGAACTCACCGATATCGGCGAACTTCTCTATCTCAGGCATGAGGCGGGTCATGTCCGCCGAGCCCAGGCCGATGATGGCGCCTGCCAGGTACACGTTGTCGCGCCCGCTGAATTCCGGGTTGAAACCAGCGCCCAGTTCCAGCAGCGCCGATATCCGTCCATTGACGGCTACGCTGCCGGTACTGGCCTGCAGCGTGCCGACCAGGATCTGCAGCAGAGTTGACTTGCCGCTGCCATTGCGGCCGATGATTCCAACAGTTTCGCCCGGCGCGATGTCGAAGTTGACATCGTCCAACGCATGGAACACGCGCACCGGCTGCGGCTGCATGCCCACCAGGCGCCGGAGCCGGTTTGCTGCCGGCTGCAACAGACGCTGCGCCGGACGGTCGAAAATGCGGAAGACCTTGCCGACACCACGCACCGAAACCACCGGCGCAACCGCCAACGGCATATCTGCTGCCTGCATCACATCACCCCCGCATGCCGATAGGCGGCCCGCTTGGCGTCCAGGCTTGCCTGCTGTGAATACTCGCGCGCCATGAGATCCTGCCCGGCCGCCGACAGAGCCGCCAGTCGCGTTCGATCCTGCGCGCATTCCAGCAATGTACGGGCAAACCCTTCGGCATCATCACGCACCAGGATGTCCACGCCGTCGGTGGCGCCGATGCCCTCGCACCCCTTGCTGGTGCTGAGTACGGGAATGCCTGCAGACATCGCCTCGATGATCTTGACCCGGATTCCGCCACCAGACAACAGTGGCACCATCAGCAGATGCGCCTTGTCCAGCAGCGATTGCAGGTCGTCGACAAAGCCATGCACGAGAACATTGCGGCCATCATGCAGCGCCTGCAGCGCCACTGGAGGATTGCCGCCGCAGAAGTGCAGAACAATCTTACGCTCCTGCAACTGGTCTGCCACCAGTGGATGGATCTTCTCGGCAAACCACGTCACCGCCTCCGCATTCGGGTACCAACCAAAGCCTCCCATCCACAATACGTGGAAGGTATCGTCCGGCTTGTCTTCAAAACGCGTGGTGCCCAACGGAAAGTGCAACGGCATGAGGTAGCGTGGGACCTTGTCGGTAACCCGCGACATGTCATGGCGAGAGATGAAGGTCATCGCCGAGAACCCGAAGGCATTGTCGATCTCGACAGCCTTGGCGGCTTGCCGGCTTCGGCTGGCAACCCATTCCATGAAACGCAGCTTCCATCCGGTCAGGCCTGCCGGCATCCAGAACGGAAAAATGTCAGCTTCGATGTTGTGGCTCAGCAGGATGCCCGGCACCTGTGGCAGGAACCGACGGAAGAACGCCAGATGGGTCGAGTTGACCTCGATCGCATCGATGCCCTGCTCGCGGACAATGCGACGTGCAGCCGCAACGGCGCTGCGGCTGTAGTAGCTGGCATCGATGAAAGGCAGACCCTGCAATGCCTGCCGCGCCATCGACAGGGCACGCTGCACCTTGGGCAATTCGAACGGCATCTTCGGACGAGGCTCGAGGTGGACCGAGCGGAACACTTTGTCGTAGAGCGCGCGATGCTGCTCGACCTTGCGCCGGTCCGCCTCGCTGCCCACGTAGCAGAACAGGTGGTAGTCGATCTCTTCAGCGAACGGCAGTACGGCGTTCACCGCATAGATGTCGCCTCCTGTCACCGCTGGCAGCGAAGGCGCCAGCATGAACACGAGGACTTGTTTCTTAACCTGCGGTTTCATCGAAGATGTCCGAATCAAAATACGGTGAAAACCTGGTGAGGTACTGGATATCCCGGTTGCGTTCACCGATTTTGCGGGCGGGTACGCCACCCACGACCTCGTACGGTGCCACGTCACGCGCGACGACCGCGCCAGCGGCGACTACGGCACCTTCGCCGATGGTCACGCCCGGCAACAGTGTGGCGCGGGCACCGATCCAGGCATGGTCCTGGATGGTGACCACACCGCCAATCGCGGGAAAGGTCGGTGCGTTGTGGTCATGGTGCAGGCTGAGGATGCAGGTCTGGAAGGAAACATTGACGTTGTTTCCAATAACCACACCTACCCGGCCATCCAGATACACCTCCCGGTTGATCACGCAGTTGTCACCGATGCTGACGTGCGCGCGCACCGGATAGCCGGTGATGAACCAGCGCATGCTTACATGCGTGTCCTTGCCGATTGCCACCTTGAGCACACGGGTCAAATAGAACCGCCGTACACATTCAATCGGGAAGCGAGCGACGACATTGTTGCCGAGGTAGTACTTCAGGCCCATCAGCACATAGAAGAAACGCTGGCGAAGAAGCCATTGCTTCAGGCGACTCATCGTGCAAGCTCCTTCTCAAAGGACATCGGCGAATCCACACTTGGTGCGACGGAACCAGACCATTCCCAGCAGGCACACCACCGAAGCGACAGCGCACTGGCCCGCCAACTGCCACCAGTCCGGCAGCTGGCCGAACACCGCGACGGCACGCGCCTGCTCGATGATGGTCGTAAGCGGATTGGCGAGGAAAAGCGGACGGATGTACTCGGGAATCTTGGTAACCGGGAAGAACACAGGCGAAATGAACAGCAGAATCTGCGAAAACACACCGACCACCTGGTTGACGTCCCTCAGGTACACGCCGACCGACGCCAGCATCCAGCTGATGCCCAGCGCATACAGCACCAGCGGGACCATCACTACCAGAATCAGCGGGAAGGTGGCGGGAACGCCGTTTCCAACGAACACCAGAGCAAGCGCCAGGACGCTGAGGCTGATGAACCAATGAAACAGCGCCGATGAACAGGAAACGATTGGCAGAATGCCGATCGGGAACACGACTTTCTTGACGTAGTTGACGTTTCCGGTGATCAAACCCGGCGCACGGTTGATGCATTCGGCGATGAATCCGTGGAGGATCAGGCCGACGAACAACAGGATCGCGAAATCCGACTGGCGCTGCGGCTGATCTCCCCAGCGCACTTTCAGGATCACCGAGAAGAACAGCGTGTAGACGCTGAGCATCAACAACGGATTGACGAAAGACCAGAACAGGCCGAGCACCGAGCCCTTGTAGCGGCCGCTGACTTCACGCCGGGTAAGCTGGAAAATGAGCCCAGCCAGGTTCGAGGCACTCATGTGTCAGACACCATGGACAATCCGACGGTCACTGAAGCGCCCTCTCCAGATCCACCTGCAGATCCCCCAGATCCTCAACACCCACGCTCAGCCTGACCAGTGCATCACTGATACCCAGCTGTTCACGTCGTGCCACCGGAATCGACGCATGGGTCATCACCGCCGGGTGGTTCACCAGGCTTTCCACCCCGCCCAGCGACTCGGCCAGGGTGAACAGCTCGGTCTTCTCGCAGAAGCGCTTGGCCGCCTCGAAACCTCCCTTCAGCACGATCGAGACAATGCCGCCGTAACCGGTCATCTGCTTGCCCGCCAGCGCGTGCTGCGGGTGCGAAGGCAGGCCCGGGTAAATCACCTTTTCCACGGCCGGGTGCGTTTCCAGCCACTTGGCCAGGGCCATCGCGTTGGCGCAGTGCGCCTTCATGCGCAGCGGCAGGGTCTTCAGGCCGCGCAGCGCCAGGAAGCTGTCGAACGGGCCCTGCACGCCACCCACCGAGTTCTGCAGGAAGGCCATCTGCTCGGCCAGCGGGGCGTCATCGCCTACGACGACCATGCCACCCACCATGTCCGAATGGCCGTTCAGGTACTTGGTAGCCGAATGCAGCACAAGATCGGCCCCCAGAAGCAGCGGACGCTGCAGCATCGGCGAGGCGAAGGTGTTGTCGACCACCACGATCAGGCCATGGCGCTTGGCGATGGCGGCGACCGCGGCGATGTCCACGATCTTCAGCATCGGGTTGGTGGGGGTCTCGATCCACACCATCTTGGTCTTCGGGGTGATCGCCGCCTCGAAGGCAGCCAGATCAGTCAGGTCGACAAAGCTGAAGTCCAGCCCGGCGGTGCGGCGGCGCACACGCTCGAACAGGCGGAAGCTGCCGCCATAGATGTCGTCCATCGCCACCACGTGGCTGCCGGCATCCAGCAGCTCGATCACCGTCGAGCTGGCGGCCATGCCCGACGCAAAGGCGAAGCCGCGGGTGCCGCCTTCCAGCGAGGCCACACAACGCTCGTAGGCGAAGCGGGTCGGATTGTGCGTGCGCGAGTACTCGAAGCCCTGGTGCTCGCCCGGGCTGGACTGCGCATAGGTCGAGGTGGCGTAGATCGGCGGCATCACCGCGCCGGTGCTCGGGTCGGGCGACTGGCCGCCATGGATGGCCAGGGTGGCCAGCGCCAGCGCGCGGTCCGGGAAAGAAGCGTTGGACATGTCGTTTCCTGATTGGCGCCGATGACCGGCGCCGTCGAAGGAGCGGGAGTCTATCAGCGTGGCCTTAACGAGCTTTGACGCGGATAAACCGGGGATTCAGCAGCGAATTGCGGCGATAAACGCCTTACTGAACACGCCGACGCAGGTAATTCAGCAGATCGATGCGGGTGATCAGGCCGAGGAAGGCGTCACCATCCATCACGATAGCCACCTGGCCACGGTCGAATACCGGCAGCAGCGCCTCGATGGGCGACTTCACATCCAGCCGGTCCAGCTTGCTGACCATGGCGGTGGCCACCGGGTCGCGGAAGCGTGCTTCATCGCCATAGACATGCAGCAGCACGTCGCTTTCGTCGACGATGCCGACCAGCTGGTCGCCATCCATCACCGGCAGCTGCGACACGTCATACAGCTTCATGCGCTGGTAGGCGGTGGTCAGCAGGTCGTTCGGGCCGATCACCACGGTGTCGCGCTGGCCGTACGGGCGCAGGATCAGGTCGCGCAGGTCGCCGTGCTGCGGGCGCTCAAGGAAACCGTTGTCCAGCATCCAGTAGTCGTTGTACATCTTCGACAGGTACTTGTTGCCGGTATCGCAGACCAGCACCAGCACCTTCTTCGGCGTGGTCTGCGCCTTGCAGTACTTCAGCGCCGCCGCCAGCAGGGTGCCGGTGGAGGATCCGCCGAGGATGCCTTCCTTGCCCAGCAGCTCACGCGCGGTATGGAAGCTCTCCGCGTCGGTAATGGCGTAGGCCTTCTTCACACGGCTGAAATCGGAGATCGACGGCAGGAAGTCCTCGCCGATGCCTTCCACCAGCCAGCTGCCCGACTTGTCGTTCAGCACGCCGTCGTTGATGTATTCGGCCAGGATCGAGCCGACCGGGTCGGCCAGCACCAGCTCGGTCTTCGGCGACAGCGTGGCGAAGGCACGCGACAGGCCGGTCATGGTGCCGGAGCTGCCGCAGCCGAACACGATGGCATCCAGATCGCCATCCATCTGCTCGAGGATCTCCGGGCCGGTGCCGAATTCATGCGCGGCCGGGTTGTCCGGGTTGCCGAACTGATTGACGAAGTAGGCGCCCGGGGTCTGCTCGGCGATGGTCTTGGCCAGGTCCTGGTAGTACTCGGGGTGGCCCTTGGCCACGTCCGAGCGGGTCAAGCGCACTTCGGCACCCATCGCCTTCAGGTTGAAGATCTTCTCCCGGCTCATCTTGTCCGGGACCACCAGGATCAACTTGTAGCCCTTCTGCTGGGCCACCAGCGCCAGGCCCAGGCCGGTGTTGCCGGCGGTGCCTTCAACCAGGGTGGCGCCGGGCTTCAGGTCGCCGCGCTTCTCTGCCGCTTCGATCATCGACAGACCGATGCGATCCTTGATCGATCCGCCCGGGTTGGCGCTTTCGAGCTTCAGGTAGAGCTCGCAGACGCCAGCATCCAGGCGCTGGGCCTTGACGATCGGGGTCTGGCCGATGAGTTCGAGGACGGAAGAATGGATGGGCATTCGGGGGACTTCGGTTCGCGCCACACAGGGCCGGACCGGTGATTATCCGACGGATGGCGACGAAAGTCAGGAGCCGTTTCTGTAGCGCCGGGCCATGCCCGGCGGGAGGCGTGCCGACCAACGGTCAGCACCCACCAGCTCGGCTGGCGGCCCAAAGGGATGCGGACGGCCCCGGATCGACGAGGAGACCGGTACCGCCCGCATCGGGGGACGTGCCTGCAGGGCCAAGGCACCACCGCGTGTGGTGCCTTGGCGCGACGCCTGCGTTCAGCGGCGCCGCGTTGCCAGGTCAGGAGTGCCTGGCGGGGCCATCGATGGCCGGGTCATGCCATTCCGGGCACGACCGGGATGCGTCAATGCGTGGGGGACGACGCTGCGAGCGGTGTTTCGTACATTCGCAGAAGGCGTTGCTTGGCCAGCAGCTTCTCGCGCTTCATTCGACCCAGGGTGACATCATCGATCGGGAGTACACCCAACTCCGCATCCATGCACTTCTTGTTCAACTTGCGGTGCTGGTCATGGAGTGCCCGGAACTCCGGATCGCGCGCGCGACGGGCGTCGATCTCGCTCTGGGGCTGATCTTCAAACATGATGGACCTCCTTCGACAGATACACGAACGCCCCGGCCGCAAGGCACGGGGCGTTGTTCATGGAGGAGTGCCGGTCGATGCCCACATGGGTAACCACAACGACGTGCCGCACTGGCCTGCGCACATCGATCTGCTGCGGTTCGCGCCCTGCTTGCATCGGCCCGGCCCTCCCATCGTCCGGTGCGCGTTATTGCGTCCCGGACAATTGACCCTACGCTTGCTCTGGACGGGGTTCAAGCCCCTGCGGCAAAAAGACCGAACCCCGCCGAGGCGGGGTTCAGGCTGAATACTCAGCACAACGAAAAACAAACAATATCAAGCAATTACGGCGCGATGACGACCTCGGCCGAGCGGGCCCGGGTCGAAGCCGCCTTCTTGCCAGCGACCTGGATCCGGCTGCTGGCGACACCGGCCGACACCAGCGCGTCGCGCAGTGCCTCGGCGCGCTTCTGGCCTACGCCATTGGCACTGTCATAGGCCTCGATGCGGATCCTGCCCTTCTTGCCGATGTTCACGTACTCGGCCAGGGCCTTGGCCTGGTTGCGGGCGCCACCGGACAGGTTCGAGGCCCCGGCAGCGAACGCGTCACCGGCAAAGGTGAAGACCTCGCCACGGCCATCGAACTTCGAGCCCGGCAGCTTCTGCCCCGAGACCAGCTCGGCTTCCTCACGGGCCAGCTTGGCCGCGTTCTGCTGGGCCGAGCTGAGGCGCTGCTGCTGCTTGCCAGCCACGCTGGTCAGGGCGTTCTCGGCATCCTGGCGTGCCAGGGTTTCGGCCTCGGCCGCCTGGCGCAGGCGTTCGGCCTCTTCTGCCTGCATCTGCGCCTGCATGCGCAGCTGCTCGGCTTCCTGGCGGGCGCGGGCAGCGTCGCGGCGGCTGGCTTCGATCAGCAGGTCGCTGCGGGTGCGCTCCAGGCGATCAACCTCACGCGCGGCCAGTGCAGCCCGTACGGCGGTCTCGGCGATCTCGACCCGGCGCTCGGCCAGGTAGGTGGCCAACTCCTGGTCACGGCGCTTGGCCTTCTCCAGCGTGGCGATGGCCTGCTGCGCCTGCATGCGCTCGAAGGCGCCCAGCTCGGCGGTGTCCGGATTGGCCTGGATCGACAGCAGGCGCTGGCTCAGCTGGCCGACCATCGGGTTGTCCGCGGCCAGGGCCAGCGTCGGCAGGGCCAGCAGTGTGGCAAGGGTCAGGACGGAGATGGTCTTCATCGGCGGTCCTCCCCGGTCGACAACTGGCGTTGCAGCTGGTTGACCTCGTTGCGGCGCAGCTGCAGCTGCGCGGTAGCCGTGGCTTCCTCGCTGCGGGCACGGGCCAGATCGGCGTCCACGGTGGCGCGCAGGGCCAGCGCCGGCGCGTTCTTGCGCTCGCGGCGGTCGCCAGCGGCACGCTGGGCCTGCTCCAGTCCCTGACGGGCCAGCCCGATCAGGTCCGGGGCGTACTGGTCGGCATCGGCCTGGGTGGCCTTGTCCACCGCCTGCCGGGCCTGCGCCAGTTCCAACGCGCCGTCCTGCGCCCAGGCGGGGGCAGAGAGTGCGAATGCAAACGCCATCACATACAGGCTGTGGCGCATTCGTGCGAAGCTAAGTCGTTTCATTGGGGAGGCCGTACCGGTTGTCGGTTCGCGGCCATTGTCGTCAAGCCGGTACCGTGCTTGCAACGGGCACCGGCAGTTTCGTTGGGGAAAATTCGCAATGGATATCGGCTACTTCCTGAAGCTGATGACCGAAAAGAACGCTTCGGACATGTTCTTGACCACCGGAGCGCCGGTCTACATCAAGATCGAGGGCAAGCTGTATCCGCTCGGCAATACCGGCCTGCCGCCGGGCATGGTGAAGAAAATCGCCTACTCGCTGATGGACGAGGGCCAGGTGCCCCAGTTCGAGCGCGAGCTGGAGCTCAACATGGCCATCGCCTTGGCCGATGCGGGGCGTTTCCGCGTCAACGTGTTCAAGCAGCGCGGCGAAGTCGGCATGGTCATCCGCGCCATCCGCAGCCGGATTCCGAGCATCGAAGAGCTCAACCTGCCGCAGGTGCTGAAGGACGTCATCATGACCCCGCGCGGGCTGGTGCTGGTGGTGGGGTCCACCGGCTCAGGCAAGTCCACGTCGCTGGCGTCGATGATCGACCATCGCAACAGCACCACCACCGGTCACATCCTCACCATCGAGGACCCGATCGAGTACCTGCACAAGCACAAGATGTCGATCGTCAACCAGCGCGAGGTGGGGCTCGATACCCACACCTTCCACGACGCGTTGAAGAATGCGATGCGAGAAGCACCCGACGTGATCCTGATCGGTGAGATCCTGGATGCCGAAACGATGGAGGCGGCGATCGCCTTCGCCGAAACCGGTCACCTGTGCCTGGCCACCCTGCACTCCAACAACGCCGACCAGACCATCGAGCGCATCCTCAACTTCTTCCCGGAAAGCGCGCACAAGAACGTGCTGATGAACCTGGCGCTGAACCTGCGAGCGGTGATCAGCCAGCGCCTGGTGAAGAACAAGGAGGGGCGCCGCCTGCCGGCCACTGAAGTGCTGATCAACACGCCGATGATCCGCGACCTGCTGCGTCGCGGCCAGGTGCACGAGATCAAGGCGGCGATGGAGGCCTCGCTGGAAGAAGGCATGGAGAGCTTCGACCAGTGCCTGTTCCGGCTGGCCAAGAACGGCACCATCGATCAGGAAGAGGCACTGCGTGCGGCCGACTCACGCGATGGCCTGGCGCTGAAGTTCCGCCTGTCCGAAGGCGGCAGCGGCGAGCATGATCCGTATGCGGACTTCTCGGCCGGCGCGCCGAGCATTACCCACGGGTTCTGAGCAGGAAAAAGGGGACGGAGGGGATTAAGTCGTTTGTGGCACAAACGACTTAATCCCCTCCGTCCCCTTTTTCTGAAGGGTTAAGGGGCGGTCTCATCCAATGAGACCCCTCGTGCGTAGGTTTCCTCAATGGAAACCATCCGCAAGTTGGCCATCCTTGCCGACGCCGCCAAATACGACGCGTCCTGCGCCTCCAGCGGTGCGGGCAAGCGCGATTCGCGCGCGTCCGGCGGCATCGGCAGTACCGAAGGCATGGGCATCTGCCACAGCTACACGCCCGATGGCCGCTGCGTGTCGCTGCTGAAGATCCTGCTGACCAACTTCTGCGTGTACGACTGCGCTTACTGCGTGAACCGGGTGTCCAGCAACGTGCAGCGCGCGCGTTTCAGCGTGGACGAGGTGGTCACGCTCACCCTGGACTTCTACAAGCGCAATTACATCGAAGGGCTGTTTCTTTCCAGCGGCATCATCCGCAATGCGGACTACACGATGGAACGCATGGTGGAGGTGGCACGTCGGCTGCGCGAGGAGCATCGGTACGCGGGCTACATCCATCTGAAGACCATCCCCGAACCATCCCCAGAGCTTCTGGCCGCCGCGGGTCGTTACGCCGATCGACTGTCGATCAACGTTGAATTGCCCACCGAGGCGGGTCTGGCCACCCTCGCTCCGGAAAAGACCAGCACATCGATCCGCGGCGCGATGGGTGAGCTGCGCTGGCGCATTGAAGAAGCCAAGGAGGCCCGCAAGGCACCGGCGGTGCTCGCGCCGGCTTCCACCCGCAGCGCGCGCCCTCGTCCTCCCCGCTTTGCACCCGCCGGGCAGAGCACGCAGATGATCGTCGGCGCGGACGGTGCCAGCGACCAGCAGATCCTGACCAGTGCCGACAGCCTCTACGGCAACTACCGCATGCGCCGGGTGTACTACTCCGCCTTCAGCCCGATTCCCGATGCGAGCCGCCAGCTGCCGCTGCAACCGCCCCCGCTGCAGCGCGAGCACCGGCTGTACCAGGCCGACTGGCTGCTGCGCTTCTACGGCTATGGCGTGGAGGAGATCACCGACACCACCCAGGGCGGCATGCTGGATCTGGACATCGATCCGAAGATGGCGTGGGCGATCCGCCATCCCGAGCGCTTCCCGGTGGACCTGAACCGTGCACCGAAGGAGCTGCTGCTGCGGGTACCGGGGCTGGGCGTGCGCAACGTCAAGCGCGTGCTGATGGCACGCCGCCACGGTCGCCTGCGCGTGGCCGACCTGGCCCGGCTGAAGGCGCCGCTGAGCAAGCTGCTGCCGTTCGTGCAGCTGGCCGACCACCATCCCCGCAACGCGCTGGATGATCCGGCGGCGCTGCGCGCGAAGCTGGCCCCACCGCCGCGCCAGGGCTCGCTGTTCGATGCCGCGCCCGCTGCCTGAGATGCAACGCTGGTCATTGCGGGTGGACCCGCCGTGGTCACTGGACGCCTGGCGCAACGCGGCGCGGGAGGCGTTGCTGCGCGACGTGCGCCCTGAGCAGCTGGACTGGCTGGTGGATTCCGAGTCGTCCCTGCTGGATGCGCCAGCGGTGCAGCAGGCGCCGTTGCCCGACGGTGCCGCCACACCGAACGTGCCGCGCGACTTCGTGGAACTGGCCGCGACCTGTCTATGCCATCGCGATCCGCAGCGCCTGCCGTTGCTGTACCGCCTGTTGTGGCGCATCGCCCACGGCGAACGCACGGTGCTGTCCAATCCTGCCGATGCTGATGTGCTGCGTTTGATGGCGCTGGCGCAGGCGGTGCGCCGCGATACGCACAAGATGAAGGCCTTCGTGCGCTTCCGCGAGGTGCCCGGCGAGACCGACGCGTTCATCGCCTGGTTCGAGCCCGATCACAATATCGTCGACCGCGTTGCACCGTTCTTCGCCCGCCGTTTTGCCGGCATGCGCTGGGCGATCCTGACACCCACGCGCAGTGTCCGCTGGGATGGCAGCGCACTCTCGTTCGGTGACGGCGGCAGCCGCCGCGATGCACCTGCCGAAGATGCACGCGAGACGCTGTGGCAGACCTATTACGCCAGCATCTTCAATCCAGCTCGGCTCAACACGCGGATGATGCAACAGGAAATGCCAACCCGGTACTGGAAACATCTTCCCGAAGCACAACTGTTGCCTGGCCTTGTGCGCGATGCGGCCAGCCGCGTGCAGGAGATGCACGATCGGCCGGCGCAGGCACCACAACGACGTATTCCAGCGCGGCCGAACGATGCCGCCGATGCCGCTGCGGACGATGGCAGCCTGCAGGCGCTGCGGCAGCAGGCGACCGTCTGCCGGCAGTGCCCATTGTGGGAAGCATCCACCCAGACCGTGTTTGGTGAAGGTCGTGCCGATGCACGCATCATGCTGGTGGGCGAACAGCCCGGCGATGTCGAAGACCTGAGTGGTCGCCCCTTTGCGGGACCGGCGGGCAAGCTGCTGGACCGCGCGCTGCAGGAACTGGGCATCGAGCGCGGCACGCTGTACCTGACCAACGCGGTGAAGCACTTCCACCACGAGCGGCGCGGCAAGGTGCGCCTGCATAAACGTCCCGAGAGCCGCCATGTGCACGCCTGCCGGCCGTGGCTGCAGGGCGAGATCGCACGGGTGAAACCGAAGATGATCGTCTGCCTGGGTGCCACGGCAGCGACCGCGTTGTTCGGCAGCGGCTTCAACCTGATGCGCGACCGTGGCCGCTGGCTCACGCTGGAGGATGGCACCCGTGGCTACGCCACAGTGCATCCGGCCTGGGTGCTGCGGCAGAAGGATGAAACGCGGCGCGAGGACGCCTACCGGCTGTTCCGCGATGACCTGCGGCAGCTGCTGGTGGCCGATTCCGCACGCGCCGGAGACCGGTAGCGCCGGGCCATGCCCGGCGAGCATAGCGGCACGTCAGGCGGCGTCGATCTGGTTTTCCGGGCGTGCTCCGGTGAATGCGTCCAGCTGCTGGCAGGCGGTCTCGATCCGGCGCAATGTGGGGTACGGCGCCAGATCCAGACCGAAGCGGTGCGCGTTGTACAGCTGCGGCAACAGGCAGATGTCGGCCAGGCCCGGGCGGTCACCGTGGCAGAACGTGCCGGTCTCCGCGCTGGCGGCCAGCATCGTCTCCATCGCCGCGAAGCCTTCGGCCATCCAGTGCAGCGTCCATTGCGTGCGCGCATCGGCGGGCAACTGCAGATCGCGCTCGAGGTACTGCATCACCCGCAGGTTGTTGATCGGGTGGATGTCGCAGGCCACCAGTTGCGCCAGCGCCCGCACGCGTGCGCGGCCAGCGGCATCGGCCGGCAGCAGCGGCACCTGCGGGAAGCGCTCTTCCAGATACTCCAGGATCGCCAGCGACTGGGTCAGCACGTGCCCGTCATGCAGCAGCGTCGGCACCAGCTGCTGCGGGTTGAGCCCGCGGTAGGCGTCATGGTGCTGCTCGCCGCCCTCGCGCACCAGATGCACCGGTCGTGCTTCGAAGGCCAGGCCTTTCAAGGCCAGGCCGATGCGCACGCGGTAGGCGGCACTGGATCGCCAGTAGGTGTACAGCACGATGCCGTCGTCGACCGGAATCTCCATCGCCGCCTCCATGCTCAGGGCTTGGCCGCCTGTTCGATGCGCTGCTCGATCGCACCGAAGATGCTGTTGCCGGCGGCATCGAGCATCTCGATGCGGACCACGTCGCCGAAGGTCATGAACGGCGTGCTCGGCTTGCCGTCGCGCAGGGTTTCCACCACGCGCTGTTCGGCGAAGCACGAAGCGCCCTTGCTGGTGTCTTCGTTGGCGATGGTGCCCGAGCCAACGATGGTGCCGGCACTGAGCGGCCGCGTCTTCGCCGCGTGCGCGACCAGCTGGGCGAAGTTGAACTGCATATCGACACCCGCTTCCGGCGCACCGAACCACTTATCGTTGATGTGGGTCAGCAGCGGCAGGTGCACCTTGCTGTCCTGCCATGCAGCGCCCAGCTCATCAGGGGTGACGAACACCGGCGACAACGCCGAGCGCGGCTTGGACTGCAGGAAACCGAAGCCCTTGGCCAGCTCGCCCGGGATCAGGTTGCGCAGCGAGACGTCGTTGACCAGACCGACCAGCTGGATGTGGCCAGCGGCCTGTTCGGGCGTAGCCGCCATCGGCACGTCGTCGGTGATGACCACGATTTCCGCTTCCAGGTCGATGCCATAGTCCTCGCTGACCACCTTGACCGCATCGCGCGGGCCGTAGAAACCGGCGCTGGTGGCCTGGTACATCAGCGGATCGCTGTAAAAGCTCTCCGGCACCTCGGCGCCGCGGGCGCGACGGACGCGCTCGACGTGCGGCAGGTAGGCGCTGCCATCAACGAATTCATAGGCGCGCGGCATCGGCGCGGCCAGGGCCTGCGGGTCCAGGTCGAACACGCCATCGGCGTCACCGGCATTGAGCGAGTCATACAGAGCGTTCAGGCGCGGAGCCAGATGGCTCCAGTCCTCCAGGGCCAACTGCAGGGTGGCGGCGATGCCGGTGGCGCGTACGCCGTGACGCAAGTCACGCGAGACGACGATCAGGGTGCCGTCGCGGCCGCCTTCCTTCAAGGAACCAAGCTTCATGGTGGGTGTCCGGAGTCGTGGGCAAACAAGTTTCAAGTGTAATCAAATATCCGGTGCAGCCAAGCTGCAGCGCGGCATCGGTCCACCCTACCGTAAGGGGGGATCGGCAGGGTTGCACCCTGCACCTGCAGAGGCAACGGCCAAGGCAACCGCGAAAGCAACGGCAACAGCCGGCTCTGGGTTTTCTGTGGGTTGGGCGGGGCGGTATGGGGCTGCAGGACACGCCGTAAACCCATCCATGAAGTGACCCCCGGAAGTTGGACACCCCGTCCAACTCCGAGGATTTCATGAATAGGTATGACGCGCGCTTCAAACTTCAGGTCGCCAAGGAGGCCTGCAAGACCTCCACATCCGTCAAGGCGGTGGCCCGTCGCCACGGTCTGGAGTTTTCGACGGTCCGGCGTTGGGCAGCGACCTACCGGCTGCATGGTTGGCGTGGGTTTCACCGCAAAGTCCGGTCCTACGATCTCCAGTTCAAGCTGGATGTCCTTGAAAAGATGCGTCAAGAAGGGATGTCTGGGCGCGAGGCCACGACCTATTTCCAGATCGGAGATGCCGGCGCGGTGGGGCAATGGCAACGGCTGTATGCTGACGGTGGCGCCCAAGCGTTGGCGCCGCCACCATTACCGCCCCCAAAGCCGATGAAGAAGACCCGCTCGTCCAAGCCAGCCGAGGACATGAGCCGCGATGAGCTCCTTAAGGAAGTAGCCTACCTGCGTGCGGAGACGGCCTACTTAAAAAAGCTCGATGCCTTGATCCAGGAAGAGCAGGCGGCACAGCGCACAAAGCGCAAGCCGTCCAAGGATTGAGGCAGGCCCACTCCCTGCCGCTTTTGCTCGAGGCGGCCGAGTTGTCGCGCAGCACGTTCTATTACCAGGTTCATGCCTTGGCCCATCCTGATGAGGGCGAGGTGGAACTGCGTGAGCGCATCCGCGCGATTTACGACGAAAGCCAAGGGCGCTATGGCTACCGCCGCATAACACTGGAACTGGCCAATCGGGGCGAGGCGATCAACCACAAGCGGGTGCAGCGCCTGATGGCCGAGCTGGGCCTGCAGTCGCGCGTACGCATCAAGCGCTACCGCGCGTTCAAGGGCACAGCCAATGTCGTGGTTCCCAACGAACTGGACCGTCAGTTTGAAGCCGAAATTCCCAACCAGAAGTGGGTGACCGATGTAACCGAGTTCAAAGTGCAGGGCATGAAGCTCTATCTTTCGCCGATCATGGACCTCTACAACGGCGAAATCGTGGCCTACCAGATGAAGCGTCGGCCGGTGTTCGATCTGGTGGGTCAGATGCTGGATCAGGCGATCAAAAAGCTCTCACCCGAAGATCGACCGATGATCCACTCTGACCAGGGATGGCACTACCAGCACGAGAACTACCGGCACAAGCTCGAGAGGCGCGGCCTGAAACAAAGCATGTCCCGACGTGGCAACTGCCTGGACAACGCGGCCATGGAGAGTTTCTTCGGGACACTGAAGTCGGAATTTTTCTACCTGAACAGCTTTGACAGTATCGAAAGCCTGGAAGCGGGCCTGGTTGAGTACATCAGGTACTACAACGAAGACCGCATCAAGCTGAAGTTGAAGGGCATGAGCCCGGTAAAGTACCGGGAACAGGCCAAGCTGGCCGCCTGACCGCCCAACTGTCCAGCTTTTGGGGGTCACTTCACCATGGGGGCTCGATGGCGCCATCCATGGCGCCAACGGTCCTGCAGCCCCATACCGCCCCGCCCTCGACAGTTTCCCGATGACGGTGGTAGATCCACGCCATGCGTGGATGAATCTCCAACGAAATCGAATATTTCGACAATTGAACGAAGAGCATCCACGCATGGCGTGGATCTACCGTGTCGACCAAGGTCGACACCCACCCAGAGCAGGCCATGCCATCCCGACAGATTGCGGAGATCTGTCGAAGGCGGGGTGGGTCCGGTTGCGGGGGTGTCCGCGGCATGGATGCCGCGGCCAAGCCTACAGGGACGTACTTGCGGCGCCCGCAACCGGACCCACCCCGCCATCCCACAGGAACCCGGCTTTTGCCGTTGCCGTTGCCTTGGCCTCGGCGGGTGCAGGGCGCAGCCCTGCCGAAACCCCAACCTGAACAGCCTGTTTTGCGTCAGGTCTCATCCTTCCGCTAGACTATGCGGGTCTGCAGCGGCCGTCCGTTTCCCTCCGGGATCGCCGGCGACCGGGGTCCGCCCCATCGCCCGCCCCCACTCCGACGCCGTTCGTCACGCATTCCAGCCTGCGCTTCGCGTTGGCTGCACCCAATTCTCGCAGCGCGGTTCACGGGAACGCTCCGAGTCAGCCGATCAGTTTGATCTGCCCCCGTCTGTCCGTTCGGACAGGCGTTAACTGCACTTGGAGCAATCTCAATGTCTTTTGAATCCCTGGGCCTTGCGCCCTTCCTGCTGCGTGCGCTCGCCGAGCAGGGCTACGAAACCCCGACCCCGATCCAGCAGCAGGCGATCCCGCTGGTGCTGGCCGGTCGCGACCTGCTGGCCGGCGCACAGACCGGCACCGGCAAGACTGCCGCGTTCGGCCTGCCGCTGCTGCAGCACCTGGGCACCGCTTCGCAGGAAGTGCGTACCGGCCCGCGCAAGCCGCGCGCGCTGATCCTGGCACCGACCCGCGAACTGGCCACCCAGGTGCATGACAGCCTGCGCGGTTACAGCAAGTACCTGCGCATCCCCAGCGCCTGCATCTACGGCGGCGTCGGCATGGGCAACCAGCTGGACATCCTGCGTCGCGGCGTGGATCTGCTGGTGGCCTGCCCGGGCCGCCTGATCGACCATCTGGAGCGTCGCAGCATCGACCTGTCCGGCATTGAAGTGCTGGTGCTGGACGAAGCCGACCGCATGCTGGACATGGGCTTCCTGCCCTCGATCAAGCGCATCCTGGCCAAGCTGCCCAAGCAGAACCGCCAGACCCTGCTGTTCTCGGCCACCTTCGAGGACAACATCCGCCAGTTGGCGCTGGAGTTCATGCGCAACCCGGAGCAGATCCAGGTGACGCCGAAGAACACCGTCGCCGAGACCATCACCCACAAGGTGCATCCGGTCGATGCCAGCCGCAAGCGCGACCTGCTGCTGCACCTGTTGGCGCAGGACAGCCGCGAGCAGACCCTGGTGTTTGCCCGCACCAAGCACGGCAGCGACAAGCTGGCCGCGTTCCTGGAAAAGTCCGGCATCAAGACTGCGGCGATCCACGGCAACAAGAGCCAGGGCCAGCGCCTGCGTGCGCTGGGCGACTTCAAGGCTGGCCGTGTCACCGTGCTGGTGGCCACCGACATCGCCGCGCGCGGTATCGACATCAACGAGCTGCCGAAGGTGATCAACTTCGATCTGCCGATGGTGGCCGAAGACTACGTGCACCGCATTGGCCGTACCGGCCGCAACGGTGCTACCGGTGAAGCGATTTCGCTGGTTGCGCAGGATGAAGTGAAGCTGCTGCGCGCGATCGTGCGCCTGCTGGGCCGTGACATGGACATCCGCGATGTGCCGGGCTTCGAGCTGCAGACGCCGATCCGCTGGGGCAACAGTGCACCGGGCAAGGCCGAGGCCGATACCGGCGAGCGCGTGCCGCGCAAGACCCACGCGCGCCGTCCGCACGGCGATGCGCCGCGTCATGCACATGCAGGCCCGAAGAAGGCCGGCGGTGGCCGCCGCGAGGGCGGTGGCAACGGCCAGCAGCGCGCAGGCGCAGGTGCCGGTCAGGGCCAGCGTCGCGGTGGCGGTGCCAATACGGGTGGCGGTCGTGGCCGCGGCCAAGGTGGCGGCGGCGGTCGCGCCAGCTGATCCCAGCTGACAGGGATGGCGTCTCCCGCTGCGCGGGGGCTGCTTATCGGGGGACGACGCTAACGCGTCGTCCCTTTTTTGTTGCTGGCTGCCGGGTGGTTTGAGAGCTGGCGGTGGGCTTTGTGTGGGCGTTGGGGAGCGGGGTCGGCGCAAAACACGCCGTAAACCCATCCATGGGGGCTCGTAGGCGCCATCCATGGCGCCTGCGGTTTTGCGCCGACCCCGCTCCCCAGCGCTTCAGACATTTCCAGCGCCTACTTGTCCCGCCGGGAAGCCGGGAGAAGAAGGATCAAACTCAAATTCAAAGACAAATGGAAAAGCCGGAATTCCAGCTTTTGCTTTTGCCCTTGCTCCCGCCTTGGGCTTGATGCATCCGCGCCCGCAGGAAACTGTCTGGGGAGGACGGATGGGCCGCGCAGGACCGCAGGCGCCATGGATGGCGCCTACGAGCCTACACGGACGTACTTGCGGCGTGTCCTGCGCGGCCCATCCGTCCTCCCAATCCCAGCGTCAGTTCGGGGCGTAATGCCTCAACCCCGCGCTTTACTCGGATTCACCAGATTCCCGAAGAAGATCGCATTGATCAGCAACCGGTCGGTGCCATGCCAGTACTTGCGATGCGCCGGATCATCCGCAAACAGGATCACGTTGCCCTGCCCCTGCGCCGACACCAGCAGCCACGCGCTGCCAGCCACGCGACTGCGGTTGCGTTCGGACAGATACCCGTTCACCCGTGGCGTGTCATCGATCCGCACCACCGTGGAAAACCCGTTCGCGCTCGGCTGCAGGATGACCGTGTTCTCCTTGTTGATCGCCAGCTGCCGGCGTGGCACGCCGAATGCCAAAGGATGGCTGGGGTCGACGTCGGCGCTGAGGATGTTGCCGCTGACACGCTCGATGGCGGCGATATCGCGCTGGTCGCCGAAAGCGCGGCGCGCGGTGTCTCCCGCGTCCTCGTCCTTGCCCAGCTTCTCGCCGTCGGCGAGCTTCTGTTCGATCGCCCATTTCGAGGCAGTGCCATAGGTGACCAGTGATCCACCGGCCTGGATCCAGCGCTTCAGTGCCGCTACTGCGGTTGCGTCGATGCCCGTGTAGGTGCCGCCGGAGAGCACGATCGTGGTGTAACGGTCCAGCGATACCTTGCCCAGCTGCTGGGGGTCCAGCTTGCTGGCCGGCAAGCGAAGCTGCTGGTCGAGCAGGAACCAGGCCGAACCGATTTCGGTGGCGGCCACGCCCTCGCCCATCACCAGCGCAACGGCTGGCTTGCGTAGTGCCTTGACGCCATCACTGCCAAGGTCGATGCCATCGCGGCTGCGACCGCTGGCCAGGGCATGCACCTGCACGCCGGCTGCCCGCGCTGCGGCGGCGACCGCCTCCTGCAGCGCCGCGCCCTGCAGTGGCTGCCCGGCGACCGGTACCACGATGCTGCCACCGGCAAAGGCCACGTCACCCTGTGCGGTGCTGGCGGTGAACGGCTGGAAGGTGGCACGCGTGGACAAGCCCTTGGCCTGCAGGCCGGCCAGTGCGCGGCTCGCGTTGTAGTCGCGCCAGTCGATTACATAAGCGAAGCCCGCTTCACCGCCGATCACCCCGCCCTGTGCTGCGGGAACCTCGAGCACGCGGGCGCCGCCGTCGATGCGGCTGCGGCTGCCGGCAGCGGCCACGCCGTAGGCCGGGGCGATCGCATAGCTGGTGCTGCCGTAGAACACGTCGCCCTTGATCGGCGGGGTCTCGGCGAAGATCGAATGGACCAGGCGGAACTGCGCCTGCTGCACCGGCACCACATAGGCGTTGCCCGCTTCGAAACGCTGTCCATCTACGGTGACAGCGCGATCCAGCGCATGCACTTCAATCCTGTGCAGCAACAGCAGTTCCAGCAGGCGTCGGGTCAATGCCGGATCATGCGCGTCGCCGAATACGAAGCTCTTCACCGGCTGCTGCGCGGCCTGCTTCAGCGCGCTCTGGAAGAAACTCTTCTGCAGATCGAACAGCGCGCTGCGCTCGGTCACCGCACCACGCACCGTGCCCAAGCCGGTGGCAACCTGGTTGCGGATGGTGAACGGGAACGTCAGCAGGCCATTCACCGATTCCTGCACGCGACCACGCGAACTGGCCTGTTCGACGGTGACACCAACCGCGCCGTGGAAATCCGGATAGGTCGAGCCGTACACCGGCGAGAAATTGTCGAAGTTCTCACCGGTGTAGTACAGCGAACCCAGCGTATCGAGTGCCTGGGCGTGGTACTTGGCCAGGGTCTTGTTGAACTCGTACGACGCCGCCGGGATCAACGGACTATGCATGCTCTTCGGCGAGGGCTCGAAGTAGTACGTGCTGTCCTTGCCCATCTCGTGGAAGTCGATCTGCACGTTCGGGTACCACTGGTGGAACTGTGCCACCTTCGGCCGTGAATCCTGCTGGGTCAGCGCCAGCCAATCGCGGTTGAGATCGGTGAAGTAGTGGTTGGTGCGGCCCTGCGGGAACGGCTCGACGTGCTCCTTGTCGGCCGGGTCGGCCGAGGCCGGATCGGACGCCCAGGCGTTGTGCCAGTTGGCGGCGCGATCGCGGCCGTCGGGATTCTGCGCCGGGTCGAACAGCACCACTGCCTGCTGCAGCCACTGCTGCGTTTCCGCGCTGCGGTTGGCCACCAGGTAGTAGGCGGTCAGCATCGCCGCTTCGCCGCTGGAAGTCTCGTTGCCGTGCACGCTGTAGCCCAGCCACACCACCACCGGGCTGTCACCGGCAGCGCTGCGCGGCTGCGCCGGGTCGGCCAGGGTCGCGTGCTGCTGGCGGATCTGTTCCAGCCGCGCGTGGTTGCCTGCAGCAGTGACCGTGGCGATCAGCAGCGGTCGGCCCTCATAGCTGCGGCCGATCTCGCGCACGCTGATCTTGTCCGAGTGCTTGGCCAGCTCCTGGAAGTAGGCCACCAGCTGGTCATGGCGGGTGTAGCGGCTGCCGATCGGATAGCCGAGGAACTGCTCCGGCGTGGGAATGGCGGTATCGAATGCCGCGGCATCGGTGGTCTGCGGGAAGAAATAGGCGCTCTGCGCATGTACCGCAGGCGGCAACGATATGGCGGTGGCGACGGCGAGCAACAACGGGAAAACGGCACGGCGGTGGAAGGACACGGTGACTCCCCTGGAACATGGCAACACGGCCGGCCACACAGGGTGGCCGGCCGCGGCGGGTGGATCAGAAGCGGTAGTCGAAGCCCAGCGTGAAGTAGCGGCCACGCAGGTCGTACTGGCTGAAGTCGTACGGCGCACGGATGCCCGGGAACGAGGCGTCGTACGGCGGCGTCTTGTCACCCAGGTTCTGCACCTTGGCATACACGGTCAGGTTCTCGATGCCGCTGTAGCCCAGGTACAGATCGAACTGGTTGTAGGCGTCGACACGGCTCTGCACCGCGGCGGCGGCGGTGCTGGCCTTCTGGTCGTAGCCACTGGTGTAGTACCAGGTCACCGCAGCGGTGTAGTCGCTGTACTTCCAGTCCAGGCTGGTGGTGGCCTTGTTCTTCGGCAGGGTGGCGCCGAGGTTGCTGCCGGCGTAATCCACCAACGGGCCACCGACCACGGTCGGGCGCCGGTAGTCGCGTACGTGGGTGTAGGCCGAGGTCACGGTGAAGTCACCGAAGGTGGTGGTCGGGATGCGCTGGCGCAGCTCGACGTCGATGCCCGAGGTCTTCAGCTCGCTCAGGTTCTGGTAGCGGTTGTAGACCGCCTGCAGCTTACCGCGCTCATCGCGCTGCACGGCACCGGCGACGTTGTCGTTGACCAGGGTCTGGGTGTTGTTGGTACCGACCAGGTTGTCCAGCTGGATACGGTAGTAGTCGATGCTCAGGTTGGTGTTCGCCCACGGCGACAGCACCACGCCGAAGTTCACGCTCTTGGTGCGCTCCGGCTTCAGGTCGCTGTTGCCGACGGTGAAGAAGGTCGGGTTCTGCCGCGAGCCCGGCACGTCCGGATCACGCGGGTCGACCACGCTGCCGTAGGCGATGCTGGTGCTGTTGGAGTTCTCCGACAGCGACGGGGCACGGAAGCCCTTCGACGCGGAGGCACGCACCAGCAGGAAATCCAGCGGCTGCCAGCGCAGGCCGAGCTTGGGCGAGAACGCGTCGCCGAAATCATCGTAATGATCGGCGCGGGCGGCGGCGGACAGTTCCAGGGTCGAGGCCAGCGGCACGTTGACCTCGGCGTAAGCGGCGCTGACCTTGCGCTCGCCATGCACTTCGGCGATTGCCGGGCGCACCTGCAGGCCAGCATCGATCTGCCACGGGTTGTTCGAATCGAGCTTCTCTCGGCGCCATTCGGCACCGGCGGCGAAACCGATGTCGCCGGCCCAGGTGTGGCCGAGGCTGCCGGAGATCTTCGCATCGATGCCCTGCAGCACCGACTCGGCCGGACGCAGGGTGGCGATGTTGATTGAATCGCGCACCGACTGCGGCGTGGCCGCCGGGTTCAGCAGGTTGTAGCTGCCGGTCGCCAGTGCGTTGGCCAGTGCCCAGCGGTTGGCGAAGCCGCCGGAGACGGTCTCGCGTTCGCTGCTGCGCGCGCCGAACGCGGCCACTTCCCAGTCCCACTTCTCGGTGTTGCCACGCAGCCCGAACACACCGCGGTAGGCGGTGGACCGGTTGGTCTTGATGGTGCCGCCGAGGTCGAAGAAGGTGTATTCGATCGGAATCGCGCGGCCGTACGGGTTGTACGGGCTGCTGGCCGGCAGGCTGGACGACACCGGCTCGGCCAGGCCGGTCTGCGCGTTCAGTGCGAAGCGGCCACTTTCCAGAGTGAAGAACGGGCTGCTGCCGAACCACGCAGCGCTCTTGATCTGGCTGTACAGCACTTCGCCGAACGCTTCGACGTCGTCGCCAAGGCGGAAGGTACCGTTGGCGTAGGCCTGGTAGCGTTTGGTCGAGGGAATCAGGGTGGTGTACGGCGCCTGGTTGAAGCCGCAGGTGTCACCGGCCAGACCGTCGATCGGCGCGCTGGCCACGCGGGTGGTGCCGGTGGGGCAGTTGCCGTTGGCATCGAGCATCGGCACGGAGGTGCCATTGACCAGATAGCGTGCGCCCTTGGCCGACCAGCCGTTCCAGCGGCCGCCAGGCTGGTCGCTGTAGATGCCGCTCTTGGTCAGGTTGCGCTCGTCCTGGTCCAGTCGCTCACGGTTGTAGGCCTGCAGGCTGAAGAGGATGTTGTAGCCATCCTTGTCGATGTCGCCCAGACCGCCGACGAACTTCAGGTTCTGCTCGTGCAGGCCGCCCTGGTCGGCGCCACCGAAGCTGCCGCCGATTTCGGCGCCTTCGAAGTTCTGCCGGGTGATGATGTTGACCACGCCGGCCACTGCATCGCTGCCGTACACCGCCGATGCACCGTCCTTGAGCACTTCGATGCGTTCGACGGCCACCAGCGGCAGCGCGTTGAGATCGACGAAGGTGTCCGACAGGCCGCCGGCCGGGAAGCCGTAGTTGGCCAGGCGACGGCCGTTGAGCAGCACCAGCGTGTTCTTCTGCGAGAGGCCACGCAGACCGATGCCGGCCGAGCCCGACGCCCAACCGTTGTTGGTGGTCTCGTTGCTGGCGTTGCCGGTGTTGGCCGAAATCGAGCGCAGCACATCGGCCACGGTGGCCTTGCCGGTCTGTTCCAGCTGCTGGCGGCCGATCACCTGCACGGGGTTGGAGGCTTCGGTATCGGCGCGTTTGATGTTGGAACCGGTGACGCGCACGGCAGCCAGGGTGCTGGCTTCGGCGGTGGTTTCGGCGGCGGCAGACAAAGGCGCGGCCAGAGCGACGGCCAAGGCCGCCACAAGCAGGGTGTGCTGGGGCATGACGATGTGGGGGAGGTAGTGGAAGGACGAGGTAAGTTCCGCAGTAATCCATGCCTGGCCGGGCTGCGGCCAATAACATCTCTTCATACGGATATAAGAGAAACTATCATCTCTTCATCCGGATGAAAAGAATTTCTTCACGGAAAGGCAACGCGAGATCGGGCTGATCGGGCGCCTGCGGCGTACAATCGCGGCATGGAAATCTTCAAAGTCTTCATGCTCGAGGCGGCGCACCGCCTCCCCAACGTGCCGCCGGGGCACAAATGCGCGCGCCTGCACGGCCACTCCTTCCGGGTGGAACTGAAGGTCGAGGGCGAGCCGGGTGCGCAGACCGGCTGGATCATGGATTTCGGCGACGTGAAGGCGGCTTTCCAGCCGATCTATGACCGCTTGGACCACCACTACCTCAATGACATCCCCGGCCTGGAGAACCCGACCAGCGAGAATCTGGCGGTGTGGATCTGGAACGAGCTCAAGCCCGTCCTGCCGGCATTGAGCGAGATCACCGTGCACGAAACCTGCACCTCGGGCTGCCGCTACCGCGGCCCTGCTGCCTGAGCAACCCATTGATCTGAAAGGCCTCAAGGCGCCGGAGACGGCGCCTTCGTGATTTTTGTTGCATTGCCGCATGATCGGCGTATGCTGCATTGCATCAACGCAAATGCACGGCGGATGCGACTGGCAACAGCCACTGGCGCGACGCCCACGCTCATTGCATGGGTCCCTCCCCCCATGCAATCCGGACCCGGCAGATCCCTCCCTCTGCCGGGTCTTTTTTTGCCTGGCGTCTGGATTCTGGAGCGCCTCTTCGTCTGGACGTTCTGCGAACTGATGGGCCCCGTCGGGGCGGGTAGGGGTCTGGGCAAATGTCCCCCGGCGCCTGCCTGCGGCCGCCCCCTCCTCCTTTACTTTGCCCAGACCCCTACCCGCCCCGACGAGGCTCGGCTTGCGGCGCGCAGATGCAGCGCTCGCGACGGCCCTTCAATGAGACGCCGACGAGCTCCGGACGCAGGGCGGAGGCCCTTGCGTGCGAAGTAAAGGGGGAGGTGACGGCCAACGGCCGGCGCCGGAGGACATTCGCACGCAAGGGCCTCCGCCCTGCGCCAGCAAGATTCTCCGCGCCCGTAAGGATCGCTCCCGGCTAGCGCCTGCGGTTGCCGTGCCAGTGCTGGTACCACGCTTGGAACATCAATACGTTCCACAGGTGCGTATGCCATTTGCGCTCGCCGCGCAGGAACGCCTCCCAGATCGCGCGCACGCGCACCGCATCGAAGCAGCCCTGGTTGCGCAGCAGTTGCGGATCGAGCAGCGCTTCCGCCCAGTCACGCAGCGGGCCGGCCAGCCAGCGCGCCATCGGCGGGCCGAAGCCACGCTTGGGGCGATAGACCAGCGGCGCCGGCAGGTAGCGCGACAGCAGATGCTTGAGGATCCGCTTGTGCTCACCGTCGTGGTATTTCAGGTGCTGCGGCAGGCGCCAGGCCAAGCGTATGACCTTCATGTCCAGCAACGGCGAGCGCGTTTCCACACCGGCCGCCATGCCGGCACGGTCGACCTTGGCGAGGATACCTTCGGCCAGGTCCATGCGGAAATCCAGCAGCTGGATACGCGCTTCTGCCGGCAATGCGGTGTCCTGCTGCTGGAAGATCGTCGCCGGCTCGCGTGCGCCCAGTACCACTTGGGTCGGCTGCCGCCAGCGGGTAACGCGCTGCAGGTAATGCCCCTCCACATCGTTGGCGGCCACTTCGGCTACCAGCGCACGCCAACCGCCAAGACGACCACGCTCCACGTTCAAGCGGCTGCTGCCACGCCGCGCGAGGTCACGCACCCAATCCGGCAGGCCACCGCACAGGCGCGCATTGCGCAACGCGCGACCATAGCTGGGATGGCCGAAGAACAGTTCGTCGCCGCCGTCGCCGGTCAGCGCCACCGGCTTGCGCGCACCGAGCAGTTCGCTGGCCAGCAGGGTGGGCAGCTGCGAGGGATCGGCGAACGGTTCGCACCAGACCTGCGGCAAGCGCTGCAGCAGATCCAGGCCCTGCCGGCTGTCCATCCTGTGCAGGTGGTGATGCACGCCCAGGTGGCGGGCGACCTGCGAGGCCCAGTCGCTCTCGTCGTGACCGGGGTCATCGAAACCCACCGTCCATGCTTCGATCGGCAACGCCGATTGCGCCTGCATCATCGCCACCACCAGCGACGAATCGGTACCACCGGACAGGAACGCACCGCAGGCCACGGGTGAATGCATGCGCGTGGCGATCGCCTGCTGCAGCACCACCTCCAGCTGGTCGGTGGCCTGCTCCAGGCTGGGCGCCGGCTGCAACGGCTGCTGCAAGGCGGATTGCATCGCATCGCGCGCGCACCAGTAGCGATGGCCTCCCTGCGTCGCCTGCGTTGATCCGCCGGCGGCATGATCGTTGAGGTCCACGCGCAGCATCGCGCCGGCCACCAGCTTGTGGATGCCGCGATAGATGGTATGCGGCGCGGGCACATAGTCATGGCGCAGCAGCAGGCTCAATGCATCCTGGTCGATGCTGGGAGCGAACCCGGCGAAGGCCTGCAGCGCCTTCAACTCCGAAGCGAACAGGAACTGGCCCTGGTACCACCCGTAATACAACGGCCGTTCGCCGACCGGGTCGCGCGCTAGCCAGAGTTCATGCGCACGGCGGTCCCAGAGGCTGAACGCAAACGCCCCTTCGATGCGCGACAGCGCTCGCTGCACGCCCCACTCGACGATGGCCTGCAGCAGCAGGCGCGCATCGGTGCAGCTGCGCGGCAGATCGCGCAGCTGCGACTGCAGCGCCGCCCTGTTGTAGATGCGGCCATCCAGGCACAGCACATAGCGCCCACAGCTGGAACTGAGCGGCTGCAACGGCATGTCGGTCGGCGCGCGGCAATGACCGAGGGCAAGCCCTGCATCGGCATCGGTCCAGTAACCGACACGACCGCGGCCGCGCTGCTGCAGCGCCCTCAGCATCGGCGCCAGCTGCTGCAGCAACTGCTCGTCGTCGGCAGGCGGCAGCCAGGCCCCGACCACGCCGCTCATCGCTGGCCTCCATGGCAATGGCAATCAAGGAAAAGCACGGGGCAGAAGGCGGACGGCATGGGGGCGGCACGCGGATGGGGAGAACTGCCATGCTCGGCCCCACCGAGTGCCACGTCAGTCGTAGCGCTGTCAGCGACCGTCACCGCAGGCGCGCCTTGCGTAACGTTTTGTAACGGCGCGATTGCTACGTTGCAGCCAAGTCATTGCCCGGCCTGAGGCCCGGCCCGTGCGCCAGCAACCCCGGCTGAATGGCGCCCGCTCCTTGGACCCGGGCGGCCCGACAGCTGGGATAGCATCGCCGCGCTCGTGCCACGGCGGTACGGAAGTGCCCCGGAGGCCTTGCAGATGCTGGATATCGTACTGGTTGAAGACGACGCTCGGCTGGGCACCATGGTCAGCGACTATCTGCAGCGCCACGGTTACCAGGTCGCCCATGAGCGCTGCGGCCAGCACGCGATCGCCCGGATCCTCAGCGAGAAGCCGGCATTGGTCCTGCTCGACATCGGCCTGCCGGACCAGGATGGTTTCGAAGTGTGTCGGCAGATCCGGCCCCACTATGACGGGATCATCTGCGTGCTGAGCGCCCGTACCGACAACATCGACCAAGTGCTGGGGCTGGAACTGGGCGCCGACGACTACATCGGCAAGCCGATCGAACCACGGGTGCTGCTGGCGCGGCTGCGCGCCCACCTGCGCCGCCACCGCCGGGTCGAGCCACGCGATGGCGCCCTGCGTTTCGGTGAACTGAGCATCGACCCGTCCACCCGCAACGTGCATCTGCAGGGCCGCCTGCTGGAGCTGACCACCGCCGAGTTCGACCTGCTGTTCCTGCTGGCCGGCAACGCGGGCCAGATCCTCGACCGCGATGCGCTGCTGCGCGGCCTGCGCGGCATCGCCTTCGATGGCTTGGACCGCTCGATCGATGCACGCATCTCGCGGCTGCGGCGCAAGCTGGGCGACAACCCGGAACAGCCCGAGCGGATCAAGACCGTGCGCGGCCGTGGTTACCTGTTCAGCAGATCGGCATGGGGATGAAGCATCCGTCGTCGGCCATGCGTGGCCACGCCTTCCACTTCCTGCGCTACGGCATCGGTTTCCTAACCGTCCACCTGCTGCTGATCGTGCTCGGGCTATGGGCCTGGGATGCGCTGCTGGAAGACCGCACCGAGGCCAGCCTGCAGGCGGAAATGCGCGGCCCACACGCGATGCTTCAACATCGCTTCGCCGAAACGCCACCGGCGCAGTGGCCAGCCCTGGCACAACAGTTGGACAGCGATTTCGCCTATCCACTGCAGCTGATGCCGTTGACCGAGGCTGCCGCGATACTGCCGGCGAAACAGCGCAAGGGCTTGATCAACGGCCACGTACAGATCGAGCTGGACAGCATGCGCAGCCTGCAACGCATCGGCCACAGCAGTAGTGCGCTGATCCTGGGACCGCTGGACCAGGCCCTGCCCGAAGAAGGCTGGCAGGACAGCGAGGCCTCTGGCGTGGCCATCATCCTGCTGATCCTGATGGTGGCGGTGGCGCTGCCGATGTACGTGATGGTCTACCGGCTGTGGCGCGATGTCTCGCAGCTGGCGCAGACCGCACGACGGATGCGCGATGGCCAGCTCGACAGCCGTGCGCCGCGAGCCGGTACCGCGCTGGTGCGGCCGTTGGCCAAGGCGTTCAACCACATGGCCGAACAGCTGCAGTTGCTGCTGGAAAGCCAGCGCGTGCTGGCCCAGGCGGTGGCGCACGAAGTACGCACGCCGCTGGCACGGATGCGCTTCGGCCTTGCGGACCTGGAAGACACCGGACTGGATGATGCCCAGCGCGATGCACTGTCCGGGCTGCGCATCGATGTGGACCGGCTGCAGCACCTGACCGACGCCGGCGTTGAATACGCCGCGCTCGGGCGCTGCCATCAGCTCACCCGCCAGCGCCTGCAACTGGCCGCGCTGGTACGCGGGGTGGTCGAGCAGTTCGCACCACTGACGATACCGGTGCAGCAGGACCTGTCATCGGCAGGGCTGGTCAACGTCAACCGGCACATGCTGGAACTGGCGCTGCGCAATCTGCTGGGCAATGCGCTGCGCTATGCACGCCGGCAGATCCGTATCGTCAGCACGCTCAACGAGGGATGGCTGTGCCTGCAGGTGGAGGACGACGGCCCCGGAATCGCCGTCGAACTGCGCAGCCAGGTGCTGCAACCCTACGTGCGGCTGGACCAGGCCAGCCCGGGTTTCGGGCTGGGGCTGGCACTGGTGCAGGTGGTGGCGGACAAGCATCGTGGCCACGTGGAAGTGGCTGATTCGGCGCTCGGTGGTGCCTGCATCCGGCTGCTGCTGCCGATGGAAAGCGGTGTCGCGCCACCGGCAGAAGACGTCTAGTTCGTCTCGGCATCCGCGCGTGGCAAGGCGAACACGAACAGCGCGCCCTGTTCGCTGTCGCGCAGTTCGATTCGGCGGCCATGCAACTGCACGATGCGCTGCACGATCAGCAGGCCGAGCCCGCCGTTTTCGCCACGCCGCGCGCCCAGTGCGGCCGGCGCCTGGAACAGTTGCCCACGCAGCGCCGGCAGCACCCCGGGGCCATCGTCCTGTACCGCCACCTGCACACTGTCGGGCAGCGCCGACAGCTGCACCTGCACGCTGCCACCGTCCGGCGCATGGCGCAGCGCGTTGTCGAGCAGGTTGGTCAGCACGCGCTCCACAAGACCGAGATCGGCACGCACCAGCGGCAAGCCCGGCGGGAACTCAGCATGCAGGCGCTGCCCGCGTGCCTGCGCGGCCAGCTCGAACTTCTGCAGTACGTCCTGTAGCAGTTCCGGCAGCGCGAATACTTCCCACTCCAGCCGCACTTCACCGTGTTCCAGCCGTGCCAGTTCGAACAGCGCGCGGGCAAGACGGCCGACCTTGGCGCTCTGCGCAAGCGCGATACCGAGATAGCGACGGCGTTCCTGCGGCGACAGCGTCGCTTCCTTCAGCGCCAGCGTCTCCAGGTAACCGTGCAGCGAGGACAACGGCGTACGCAGGTCGTGCGAGATGTTGGCCACCAGTTCTCGGCGCTGCAGGTCCTGCTGGCGCAGTTGCTGCCACTGTTCACCCAGCCGTTGTGCCATCTGTGCATGGGCATGTTCGAGGATCTTCAGCTCATCGCGCTCGCCCGCGCGCAGCGGTACCGGCGTGGGCAGCGGCGTCGGTGCGTCGATGTCGAAGGCCTGTATGCGCCGGGTGACCTGGCGCAGTGGCCGGGTCACCCAGTAGAAGGCCACCAGGCCGGCAAGCAGGCCCAGCCCGCCGATCAACAGCACCGACCACAAGGTAGTACGCCATTGGCTGCCAGCGGCCAGATCATCGGCCAGCATCTGCCGGTGTTCGCCCACCAACACCACATACACGTAGCCCGCCTGCCGCCCCTGCACCACCAGCGGCGCGACACTGAACACCTTGCGACCATCCGTGCTGCGCGGATCGTCACCGAGGATCGGCAGCGGCGCACCGGACAGCAGGCGCTGCAGTGGTGCCACGTCCACCTGGCTGCGCATCAGGTGGCCGCTGGGCGCATCATGGCCGAGGATGCGGCCCTGGTCGTCCAGCAGGTACACCTCGACACTGGGGTTGACCGCCATCAGCTGGCCGAACAAGGCGCGCACCGCCGCATCGCGCATGCCGCTGGTGTCCATCAGCTCACTGCGCTGGGCGATGTGCTCGGCCAACCCAAGCGAGAGGCGCTGCACCACTTCCTGCTCATGCCGGGTATTGGTGCGCATCTGCCAGGCCAGCAGCGCCATGCAGCACGTCAGCATCAGCGCCGACATCACCAGCGCCAGTTTCTGCCACAGGTTCGGCTTGATCATGCTGCCGCCCCGGCCGGGTCGACCAGCTTGTAGCCGCGCCCCCATACGGTCAGCAGACGCCGCGGGTTGCCCGGGTCGGCTTCGATCTTGCTGCGCAGGCGGTTGATGTGGGTGTTGACCGTGTGCTCGTAACCATCGTGCTGATAGCCCCAGACCTGGTTGAGCAGTTCCATCCGCGCAAAGACCTGGTCCGGGTGGCGGGCGAAGAACAGCAGCAGCTCGAACTCACGCGGTGTCAGTTCCAGTGCATTGCCATCGACGGCAGCGGTGCGCGCGACCGGGTCCAGGCGCAGCCCACCGAGTTCGATCGCCCCGGCATCGATGCGCGCGTTCTGTGCCATGGCCTCGGCGCGGCGCAGCAGCGCACGCACGCGTGCCACCAGCTCCGGCATCGAGAAGGGCTTGGCCAGGTAGTCGTCCGCGCCCAGTTCCAGGCCGACGATGCGCTGGGTTTCGCTGCCACGTGCGCTGATGATGATGATCGGCACGTAGCGCGCCATCGCGCGTGCACGCTGGCAGACCTGCAGGCCGTCCACGCCCGGCAGCATCACGTCCAGTACTAGCGCATCCCACGGGCCTTCCTGTTCGATCAGGCGCAGGCCGGCATCGCCGCTGGCGGCGTGCGCGACTTCATAGCCCTCATCACCCAGGTGCATGCGCAACAGGTCGGCGATATGGGCATCGTCTTCAACGATCAGGACACGTTTGGCGGACATCGGCAGGTTCGGGCCAGTGGGGAGGCTGCCCGCATTGTGGCGCGGGAGCGGCGTGGATACCTCACGAAAAATTGAATCCTGCGTGAGGATTCGTTGACCGGAGGGGGCGCAGCATGACCCCGTCGCCCCTTCCAGGAGTCCGCCATGTCCCTCACCCGCCGCCATCTGCTGGGCCTGGGCGGTGCTGTCACCGCCGCCGGCCTGCTGGGCCTGGGCGCATGCAGCCGCGCTGCCCCGGCCGCTGCCGAGGCACGGCCTTCGCGACAGTTCGAGGTGGCCCGCAGCGATGCCGAGTGGCGCCGTCTGCTGAGCCCGGCGCAGTATGCCGTGCTGCGCCAACAGGCCACCGAACGCCCCTGGAGCAGCCCGCTGAACAAGGAACACCGGCAGGGTACGTTCACCTGCGCCGGCTGCGCGCTGCCGCTGTTCTCGTCGTCCACCAAGTTCGAGAGCCACACCGGCTGGCCCAGCTTCTGGGCGCCGCTGCACAACGCCATCGGCGAAGACCGTGACACCACCTTCGGCATGTTGCGGGTGGAGGCACATTGCCGTCGTTGTGGCGGCCACCTTGGCCACGTGTTCAACGACGGCCCGCGCCCGACCGGACTGCGCTACTGCATGAACGGCGCCGCGATGGCGTTCATTCCCGGGGCTGCACAACAGGACGCCGCTGGCGGCTGGCGCGTGCCGCTGGGTTCTTCCCCCACTTCGGGAGCGTGATGATGCTGCTGTTGCTGCTTGCCTATCTCGGCGGCGTGCTGACCCTGCTCAGCCCGTGCATCCTGCCGGTGCTGCCGTTCGTGTTCGCGCGCGCCGATCGTCCTTTCCTGCGCAGCACCCTGCCGCTGCTGCTGGGCATGGCGCTGACCTTCACCGTGGTCGCCAGCCTGGCGGCGGTCGGCAGCCAGTGGGTGGCGCAGGCCAACCAGATCGGCCGCTGGGTGGCACTGGTGCTGATGGCCGTGTTCGCCATCGCACTGCTGTGGCCGACCCTGGCCGACCATCTGCTGGCGCCATTCCAGCGCATCGGTGCGCGACTGAGCGCGCGTGCCGACGCCGCGGATGCGGCCGGCCGTGGCGGCGCCTGGACCTCGCTGCTGATCGGCATCGCCACTGGCCTGCTGTGGGCACCCTGCGCCGGTCCGATTCTCGGCCTGGTGCTGACCGGTGCCGCCCTGAACGGCGCCAGTGTCGGCACCAGTTCGCTGTTGCTGGCCTACGCGCTGGGCGCCGTCACCGCACTGGCGCTGGCGGTCTGGGTGGGCGGCCGTGTATTCCGTGCGCTGCAGGCCCGGCTTGGCCTGGGCAATGTGGTGCGCCGCGTGCTCGGCGTGGCCGCGCTGCTGGCGGTGGTGGCGATCGGCCTGGGCTGGGACACCGGCCTGCTGACCCGCCTGTCCGCCGTCAGTACCGCACGCATCGAGCAGGGCCTGCTGGATGCCGTGCCCGATGCGCAGCCGGCAGCACCGCCGATGATGATGATGGCGGCTGGGCAGGCAGGCGCGCCGCTGCCAGTGGAAGGCACACTGCCTTCGCTGAGCGGCGCCACCGGCTGGCTCAACAGCCCACCGCTGAGTGCTGAGCAGCTGCGCGGCAAGGTGGTGCTGATCGATTTCTGGACCTACTCCTGCATCAACTGCCTGCGTGCGATGCCGTTCGTGCACGAATGGGCGCAGCGCTACCGCGACCACGGCCTAGTGGTGGTCGGCGTGCATACGCCGGAGTTCGCGTTCGAGCGCGACCCGCGCAACGTCATGAAGGCCGTGCAGCAGCTGAAGGTCCAGTACCCGGTCGCGCTCGACAACCAGTATGCGATCTGGCGCGCGTTCAACAACCGCTACTGGCCCGCGCACTACTTCATCGACGCGCAGGGCAACATCCGTGGCCACCAGTTCGGCGAGGGCAACTACGCACACTCCGAACAGGTGATCCGCCGCCTGCTGGTGGAAGCCGGGCAGACCGACCTGCCACCGCCTGCAGACCCCGCTGCGGCCGACCTGCAGGGCGTAGCCACGCAGGCCGACATGGGCAACCTGCGCTCGCCGGAAACCTACCTGGGCCACGCACGTGCCGAGCAGTTCGCCTCGCCGGGCGGGCAGCGCGCCGACGCGGCATTCGGCTACACGCTGCCGTCCACCCTGGCGCTGAACCAATGGGGCCTGTCCGGGCAGTGGCGGGTCAACGATGAAGCGGCACAGCTGCAGCAGGCTGGCGGGCGCATCGCGTTCCAGTTCCATGCCCGCGACCTGCATCTGGTGCTGGCACCGGGCGAGGACGGAACACCGGTGCGCTTCCGCGTGCTGCTCGATGGCAAGCCATTGCCCGCGGCCGATGCCGGCGCCGACGTGGCGGCCGATGGCACCGGCACCGTCAACGAGCACCGCTTGTACCAGCTGATCCGCCAGCGCGGCACGATCGGTCCGCATCGTTTCGAGATCGAATTCCTCGACGCAGGTGTGCAGGCCTACGCCTTCACCTTCGGTTGAACCGGGAGCACACGATGAAACTCTCCTTCGAACAGGGCATTGCCGCCGGCGTCGCCGGCCTGGTTGCCACCGCGCTGGTCGCGGGTGTGCTGCTGGTGGACCGCGGTGCGGTGGCCGCAGCGGCCGAACCCACGGCGCAGGTGCAGGCGTTGCCTGCGCCCAGCGGCGATGCGGCCTTCCGCGATGACGCCAGCCACGCCAGCGTGGTCTTCGCCGGCGGCTGTTTCTGGGGCGTGCAGGGCGTGTTCCAGCACGTCAAAGGCGTGAGCAACGCGGTGTCCGGGTACATCGGAGGCAGTGCCACCGACGCGCGCTATGAGCGCGTCAGCGGTGGCCGCACCGGCCACGCCGAAGCGGTGAAGGTGGACTACGACCCGCGCCAGGTCAGCTATGGACAGCTCATGCAGGTGTTCTTCTCGGTGGTGCACGACCCGACCCAGCTCAACCGCCAGGGACCCGATCATGGCAGCCAGTACCGCTCGGCGATCTTCGTCGATGACACGCGCCAGCAGGCAGCAAGCCGCGCCTACATTGGCCAGCTTGGCCAGGCAGGCAGCTATCGTGCGCCGATCGTTACCCAGGTGGGCAGCGGCCAGCGTTTCTACCCGGCCGAGAGTTATCACCAGAACTACATGAGCAACTACCCGCAGGCCGCGTACATCCGCTACTACGACGCGCCCAAGCTGGCCGCGCTGGGCAAGCAGTTCCCGGCGTTGTATCGCCGCGATCCGACGCTGGTACCGATGCGCTGACGGCCCGGGTAGTGCCGGCCGCTGGCCGGCAACCGCACCCTTCCGGCGCCAGGGATTGCCGGCCAGCGGCCGGCACTACCAAGGCATAAAAAAGACGCACGGCCACGGGGCCGTGCGCTTGGGAAGTATCGACCCGGTCCCGATCAGGCCCGGCCGACAACGACATGCTAGGCTCGTCAGCATCATGGGTACAGAACCAGATGTGGGTCGAGTCGATGGATACAGAAGACACCACCACGATGATCCCACCCCGCTATCAGCGGCTGTCGGACGAGCTGGCTGAAGCCATCCACGGCGGGCGCCTGCCGGTCGGCAGCCGGTTGCCATCGCTGCGGCAGATGGCTTCGCAGCGCCAGCTCAGCCTGAACACCGTGATTGCGGCCTATCGCCAACTGGAAGACGCCGGACTGGTCATTCCACGGCCGAAGGCCGGCTTCGAAGTTGCGCCGCGACTGTCGGCACCGCAGCGTTCGCTGCGTGATGCGCCGTCAGCACCCACTGCGCCGCTGCAGCAGGTGCTGATGGCGCGCGTGCTGGAAGCACAGCGCCGCCCCGGCGTGGTCGACCTGGCCTTTGCCGGCCCGCGCGGACGACAGTTCTACCCGGGCGCGCAGCTGGCCCGGCACACCGCGCAGGTGCTGCGCCACGGCCAACAGACCGTGGAAACCTATGCCCGCCCCAACGGGTCGCAGCGCCTGCTGGCGCAGATCGTGCGGCGTGGGCCCCGGCTGGGCCTGCATACCCATGCCGAGCGCCTGCTGCTGACCCATGGCGCGATGGAGGCACTGCAGCTGGCCCTGCGCGCGGTCACCCAGGCCGGTGATGCCATCGGCATCGAGGCGCCCTCGTACTTCAACCTGTACCCCTTGCTGACCACGCTCGGCCTGCAGCCGATCGAACTGCCCACCCATCCGCAGCGTGGCCTGGACGTGGATGCGCTGGAAGCACTGCTGGAGCACACATCTCTTGCGGCGCTGGTGGTGATGCCGACCGTACACAACCCGCTGGGCTGCACGATGCCGATCGCCGACAAGCAACGTCTGGCCGAGCTGGTCAACGCACGCCAGCTGCCGCTGATCGAAGACGCGGTGTATGCCGAACTGCAGTTCAGCGAGCCGCCAGCACCCTTGCTGAAGGCGTTCGACCGCGATGGCTGGGTGATGGTGGTCGGTGGATTCTCGAAGACGCTGGCACCGGACTACCGCATCGGCTGGCTCGATGGCGGCCGCTTCGCCGAACGCATCGCGCTGCTCAAATTCCAGTCCACCGGCGGCGAACCGCAGCTGCTCGGTGATGCGGTGGCGGCCTACCTGGAAGCCGGCAGCTACGAGCACCACCTGCACCGCATGCGCCGGTTGTACCGCGAACAGGTCGGTCGCCTGCGGCAACTGGTGGCCGAGCACTTCCCTGCCGGCACCTGCGCCACCGAGCCGCAGGGCGGCTTCCTGCTGTGGCTGGAGCTGCCGGGTGTGGACACCCGTGAACTGTTCGAGCGCGCACTGGCAGAGGACATCGTGTTCATGCCGGGCCAGGTGTATTCGCGTGGCGCGCGCTACCGGCATTGCCTGCGGTTGTCGTGCTGCCAGACCCTGGACGCGCGCTTCATCGGTGCGGTGGAACGGTTGGGTGCGATCGCGCGGGAGCTGGTGGCGACAACACGGTAGTGCCGGCCGCTGGCCGGCAATCGCACGCGTTTGATTACCTCGGGGTTGCCGGCCAGCGGCCGGCACTACCCTCACGCGTCGTGCAGGTGTGTGCTCAACGCTTCGCCACCTGCTTCCGGCAGATGCGGCAGCCGCCCCCAGCAGGGCATCGGCAGGCGCTGCTGCAGGGTCGCGACGTTCTCATCCTGGCGCTGCATCGAAGGATCGATGTGGTTGCCGATCCAGCCCAGGCAGTCCACGCCGCTGGCCTGCAGCGAGTGTGCGGTCAACCGCGCGTGGTTGACGCAGCCCAGGCGCATGCCGACCACCAGCACCACCGGCAGCCGCAGCGCACGTACCAGGTCAAGCTGGTCCAACTGCGCCGACAAGGGCGCCAGCCAGCCGCCCACGCCTTCGACCACCACCACGTCGGCCTGTGCGCGCAGGCGTTCGAAGGCTGCCACGATCGGGGCCAGTTCGATGCGCACGCCATCTTCTGCCGCCGCCAGCTCCGGCGCCAACGGCTGGCGCAATGCGTAGGGGTTCAGATCGGCATAGTCCGGCACCGGCAGGCTGGCGGCCTGCAGTGCCAGCGCGTCGTCGTTGCGCAGCCCCTGCCCCAGATCGTGGCTGCCGCTGGCCACCGGCTTCATGCCCACCACGCGCAGGCCGCGCCGGCGCAACGCATGCAGCAGCGCGGTACTGGCGGCGGTCTTGCCGATCTCGGTATCGGTGCCGGTGACGAACAGGGCCGTCGGCAACGTGGCAGGCAGGGACATCACAGGCTCCAGCAGGGCAACAGAGCCTGCATTATCGCTGGCCCGGCACGCTTGCTAGACTGCGGCCATGTTCGCCAACGCCTCGCTCACCGGCAGCAAGCCGGAACAATACGCCCAGCTGCTGGAACAGGCCCGTGGCCTGGTCTACGGCGAGTCCGACCGCATCGCCAATGCGGCCAACCTCGCTGCACTGGTCTACCACGCCCTGCCCGACCTGAACTGGGTCGGCTTCTACCTGTACGACGGCAAGGAACTGGTGGTCGGTCCGTTCCAGGGCCTGCCGGCCTGCGTGCGCATTCCGCTGGACAAGGGCGTATGCGGTGCGGCCGCCAGCCAGCGCGTGACCCAGCGGATCGAAGACGTGGAGGCCTTCCCCGGCCATATCGCCTGCGATGCCGCATCGCGCTCAGAGCTGGTGGTACCGCTGGTCCGCGGTGGGGAGCTGATCGGTGTGTTCGATATCGACAGCCCGGTCGTCGGCCGCTTCGATGCTGAGGACCAGGCCGGTCTGGAAGCCATCGCCCACGTGTTCGTCGGGGCGTTGGCGTGAGCGCGGTCAAGCTGCGCAACATCGGTCCGAAGAGTGCGGCATGGCTGCGCCAGGTAGGCCTGCGCAGCCGCGAGGATCTGGTTGCCATCGGTGCCGTCGGCGCCTTCGTCAAGGTCAAGCGCGCCGGCTTCAAGCCCAGCCTCAACCTGCTGTATTCGCTGGAAGGTGCGCTGCTGGACTGCCACTGGCAGGAACTGAGCGAGCCGCAGCGCACGGCACTGGTGCAGGACTACGAAGCACGTATCGCCGTGCATCCGCTGAAGGCCGCAGGTCCGGCATCGGGTCCGGTGCATGAGCAGCGCTTCGACGCCGAGGACGACGGCGAAGAAAGCACGGCCGAAAGCGCCGACGAGGATTGACTGTTTGGTAGTGCCGGCCGCTGGCCGGCAACTGCGCTGTGTCCTTCGGATTCATGAGGTTGCCGGCCAGCGGCCGGCACTACCCGGGCACTACGGCTGCTGCAGCTCCAGCAGCTCGCCCACCAGACCTGCTTCACCGCGCTCGACCCACACGCGCAGGCGCGTGCCGTGGTCGATGCGCAGCGCCCAGCACAGCGACATCGGCAGGCCACATACCTGCGACAGCACCATGCGCAGCGGACCGCCGTGGCTGACCACGACCGTCGGCACCGGGTCGTCGTCATCCAGCAGTCGATCCAGCGCCCGTGCGATGCGCCGTTCGAAGTGGCCCCAGCTCTCGCCATGCGGCGGCGGAAACGCGTGCGGATCGGCGTGGAAGGCGGCCAACGCGTCTTCTGGCAGGTCGAACAGCGATTGGCCATCCCAGTCGCCGAAATCCAGCTCCTCCCACTCCTCGTCCGCTTCCACGTCCAGCGCGCGCGGTGTGGCCAGTGCCATCGCCGTATGCAGCGAGCGCAGGCGCGGCGAACTGATCACCCGTTCCCACGATTGCCCGGCATAGGCATCGACCAGTTCCTGCGGCAGGCGGGCCAGCTGCGGCGGATCGCTGCGGCCATCGAGGAACTCATCGCGACCGTTGCCGGCATGGCGGACCAGGTCGAGGATCATGCGCGTGCCCAGTCAGGGCGGCGCGGGAACAGCGGAAAACAGACGGACATCGGCAACGGCACCACGATAATTCGAGCTGCATTCTAGGCGCTGGCGCCGGTCTGCTGCACCGTGCAGGTGCATCCGCGCCCCTCCGGTCGCGCAGATTCAACGCTACGGCCCGGCCGCGATGCCGTAGACTGCGCGCACTTCCAGGTGACCTGCGGCCCTGCCGGCAGGTTGAAACGGGAAGCCGGTGACGCGTGACAACACGCCATGCCGGCGCTGCCCCCGCAACGGTAAGCACGTCAGTTCCAGGCAACCCGCCACTGTGCCGCAGGCATGGGAAGGCGCCTGGACGGTGGCCTTGGGCCACCCGGCGGCGAGCCCGGAGACCGGCCCGGAAGCCTCAGGTCGCGATGCGGTGGGCATGGCGCTGGATGTCTGTGGCGATGGCCGCGGCATCGGCGCGTGCCTGCCTGTCGTGACTCCTCCCCTTCGCTGCGCGGGCGTGCGCGGCACCTGGAGTCCCCCGATGAAACTGCAGTCCCGAATGCTGTCCCTGGCCGTGCTGGCCGCGCTTCCCGCGTTGGCCCTGGCCGATGATGGCGCCGCCGACCTCGATCAGGTGCTGGTCACCGCCACCCGCACGCCGATCGCCCTGCAGGACAGCATTGCGCCTGCGCAGGTGATCGACCGCGCGCAGATCGAATCCAGCCAGGCCACCTCCCTGCAGGAACTGCTGCAGGGCCGCGCCGGCATCAACCTGACCAATGCCGGTGGCCTGGGCAAGCAGAGCTCGCTGTTCCTGCGTGGCACCAATTCCTCGCATACCGTGGTGCTGGTCGATGGCGTGCGCATCAACAGCGCCGACCTCGGCCTGGCGATGTACCAGGATCTGCCGCTGGCGCAGATCGAGCGCGTGGAAATCGTGCGCGGTCCGCAGTCCAGCCTGTACGGCGCCGACGCCATCGGTGGCGTGATCCAGATCTTCACCCGCCGCAACCAGGGCGATTTCGCTCCGCACTTCCAGCTGGGCGGCGGCAGCAACGGCCTGCGTGAAGCCAGCGGCGGCATCGGTGGCGGCACCGAACGCGGCTGGTTCGGCGCCGACATCGCCTACCAGCATTCGGATGGCATCGATGCCTGCCGCGGTTCGGCCACGCTGTTTGCCGGCTGCTTCGCCGATGAACCCGACCGTGATGGCTACCGCAACCTGTCCAAGAGCCTGCGCGGTGGTTACAACCTGAGCGACCAGTGGACCGTGGAAGGCAGCGCCCTGCGCGCCGACGGCAAGAACCATTACGACGGCTACTACAACTACTCCGAGACCCGCCAGCAGGTGCTGGCCGGCAAGGTGCGCTACACCCCGTCCGAGCAGCTGACGCTGACTGCCAATGTCGGCCGCAGCGACAACGAATCCGACAACTTCGGCGATTTCGGTGCACGCGGCAGCGCACAGACGCACCGCGACAGCGCCTCGCTGCAGGCCGACATCGGTGTGGCCGAAGGCCAGCTGCTCAGCGCCGGCGTGGACTGGAGCGAAGACAACCTGGACGGCAGCAGCGCCGGTTACCTGGTCGACAGCCGCCGCAATACCGGCGTGTTCCTGCAGTACCAGGCGCGCTTCGGCCGTCACCAGTTGCAGGCCAGCGCACGGAACGACGACAACCAGCAGTTCGGCAACCACGCCACCGGCAGCCTCGGCTGGGCGATGGAGCTGGGCCACGGTCTGCGCGTCAACGCGAGCTACGGAATCGCGTTCAAGGCGCCGACCTTCAGCGACCTGTACGACCCGTGGAGCGGCGTGCCGACACTGGACCCGGAGAAGTCCAAGAGTGCCAACCTCGGCATCTCGCAGCAGGGCCAGGGCTGGCGCTGGGGCCTGGACGTGTACGAGACCCGCATCGATGACCTGATCACCTATGACGCGGCGACCTTCCGCATGCAACAGGTCGAAAAAGCACGCATCCGCGGCGCGGAACTGACCGGCGGCGCCACCCTGGCCGGCTTCGACATCAACGCGCAGCTGAGCTTCACCGATCCGCGTAACCGCACCAGCGGCAGTGCGCAGTTCGACAACTGGCTGGCACGACGTGCGCAGCAGACCGCGCGCCTGGACGTCGACCGCCGCTTCGGCGGCTTCCGCACCGGCCTGACCGTGCAGGGCGCGGGCAAGCGCTACGACGATGCCGCCAACGCGGTAAAGGTCGGCGGCTACGGTACGCTGGATCTGCGCGCCGAATATGCGCTGACCCCGGCATGGTCGGTGCTGGCGCGGGTGGCCAATGTGTTCGACCGCGAGTACGAGACCGTGGCGTGGTTCAACCAGCCCGGCCGCGAGTACCAGCTGAGCGTGCGTTACCAGCCCAGGTAAGTGGTAGCGCCGGGCCATGCCCGGCGTCGGGGCGCCAGATCGAAGGGCCGCCGGGCATGGCCCGGCGCTACCGGCGGGTCAGATCGCCGATACCGCAGCCAATCCCGGCAGTTCACGCAGGTCGTCGATTACCGCGACGGCCTGCGCGTTTTCCAGGTCCAGTCCTCGCGGATAGCCGTAGCGCACCAGCGTGATCGGCATGCCGGCGTCCTCAGCGGCGCGGTAATCGGTAAGCGAGTCGCCCACCATCAGGCACGCATCGACGGGCAGTCCGAAGTGTGCGGCGATATGCCGCAACGGCTCGCCGCTGGGCTTGCGCTGCGGCAGCGAATCACCGCCCAGCACCAGCGCGAAGGCCTCGGCGATGCCCAGGTGCTGCAGCAACGGCGGCACCAGCGCGGCCGGCTTGTTGGTGCAGATCGCCAGCGGTACGTTCAACGCGCGCAACTGCGTCAGCGCGTCCACTACGCCATCGAACAGCTGCGGGCTGCGCAGCAGGCATTCGCGGTAGTGGACCATGAAGGTCGGCATCACGGCCGCCAGATCGATCTCGCGCCCGGCAGCCTCCACGGCCTGTTCAACCAGCCGGCGCACGCCGTCGCCGATCCAGCCCAGCACGGTGGCTTCGGGTACGCGCGCCAGGCCGATGTCTTCCAGCGTGCGGTTCAGTGCTTCGGCGATATCGGCCGCGCTGTCGACCAGCGTGCCATCGAGGTCGAACACGACCAGCGGATAGGGATACGACAAGGGACGGCTCACTCGTGCAACATGGGGCCGTCCATTGTACGCCCGCGCCTTCAGCCGACCCGGCGTGCGCGGGTGGCCTGGCGATCCCACACAGCGCGGTTGTGGTCGATCAACGTCTGACCATGGTTCATGTGTTCTCCTTGCCCGAAGGGCGCCAGTCCAGATCCTGGAAGGCCGGGCTCGCGAAGCATTCGGCGAGGAAGTCCAGGAATCGCCGCATGATGGCGGGCTGCTGTCGACGCGACGCGTACACCGCATGGATGCCGAGCTCGTCCAGGCTGTACTCGGGCAGCAGTTCGATCAGTTCGCCACTGCGCAGCAGCGGTGCGACCTGGTAGGTCGGCAACATGGCGATGCCGGCATTGGCGCGCACCGCCTCCAGCAACAGCGATGCTTCATTGGCACTGATGTTGCCGCCCACCGCAACCGACAACGAGCGCCCTTCGCGATGCAGCTGCCACAGGCTTTTGCCGACGTAGTGATGGGTCAGGCAGTTGTGCGCGGCGAGGTGTTCGGGCGCGGTCGGCGTGCCACGTGCCTGCAGGTAGGCCGGTGTCGCGCACAGCACCGAGCGGCAGATCGCCAAGCGACGTGCAATCAGGCTGGGATCGATCTGCCGCGCGATGCGCACCGCCAGGTCGACGCGCTCCTCCACCAGGTTGACCGTGCGGTCGACCAGCAGCAGTTCGATGCGGGCGGCCGGATGGCGCTGCACGAAGGCGGCCACTGCGCGCGCCAGATGGCTCTGCCCGAACGACACGCTGGCAGTGATGCGCAACGTTCCGTGTGGCTCGGGATCGTCGCTGGCCAGCTCGCCCTGCAGTTCATCGCCGATCGCCAGCATCTGCCGGAAACGCGCCAGCGCGGCTTCACCAGCCCCGGTCAGGCTGACCCGCCGGGTGGTCCGGTGCAGCAGCCGCGCGCCCAGCCAGCCCTCCACCTCGGCGAGGTAGCGGCTGACCATCGCCCGCGACATGTCCAGCACCTCGGCGGCGGCGGTCAGGCTGCCGCGCTCGGCAACTTCGACAAATACGGTCATGGCGGTCAATCGGTCCATCTGCTCGATCCATGCAACAAACAAGCGCGTTATACGCTGTTTTTCGAGCGACTGCAGCGACCTACAGTGGCCCCATTCCCAGCCACCACCCCCACGGAGTCCTGTCATGAAGATCGCCCTCGTCGGTGCCACCGGCAACATCGGCCGCCAGATCGCCCGCCACGCGCTGGCCAACGGCCACCAACTGACCGTCATCGTGCGCAGCGCGCAGGACCTGCCGGCCGAGCTGGCCGGCGCCCATCCGGTCATCGCCTCGCTGGATGACCAGGATGCCCTGGTCGCCGCCATCACCGGCCACGATGTGCTGGCCAGCGCCTACGGCCCGCGCCCGGGCGACGACATCGGCCGTGTCGGCGAGGTTGCCGCACAGCTGGCCGATGCCGCCCGCAAGGCCAAGGTGCCGCGCCTGGTCGTGGTCGGCGGTGCCGGCAGCCTGGAAGTCGCCCCCGGTGTGCAGCTGGTCGACACCCCCACCTTCCCGGAGGCTTACAAGCCGTACGCGCTGGCCCACCGTGAAGCGTTCAACCGGCTGCAGGCAGTGGATGACCTGGATTGGACCTTCTTCTCGCCGGCCGCCGAAATCGGCCCGGGTGAAGAGCGTGGGCAGTATCGCGTGCAGCCCAAGGCGTTGCTCGCCGATGCCAGCGGCCATAGCCGCATCAGCTACGCCGACTACGGCGCCGCGTTCGTCGCCGAACTGGAAGCGCACACGTACCCGAAGCAGATCATCACGGCAGCGTACTGATCGCGGCATGCGCCGGGTTTCATGCCCACCGGGCATGGCCCGGCGCTACTTCCCCATGGAGCCGATGCTCGGCTCGACATCCCCAAGGACACCTCCCATGCGCACCGCTACCCTGCTGCTCCCCCTCGCGCTGGCTGCAGGTTTCGCCAGCCCTCCGCTGCTGGCCGCATCGGCCGCCCCTGCGCCTGCCACTGCTGCGAAATCCCAGCTGCGCCTGCAGACCTTCCATCCTGGCCCGAAGGCGATGTTCCCGGTGTCCTCGGTGCTGATCGAAGGGCGCAACGACGCGATCCTGGTCAACGCGCAGTTCGGGGCCGGCGATGCGCGCCGGCTGGTCGAGCAGATCCGCGCCAGCGGCAAGCAGCTGACCACCATCTACATCAGCCATGGCGATCCGGATTACTACTTCGGGCTGGCCACCGTGCAGGACGCGTTCCCGCAGGCGCGCATCGTCGCCACCGCGCAGACCGTGGCGCACATCCGTGAATCCCAGGCCGGCAAGCTGGCGTACTGGGGACCGAAGATGGGCGCCGACGTTCCCGCACGCATCGTGGTGCCCGCCGTACTGGAAGGCGATGCACTGCAACTGGAAGATCAGCGCCTGCCGTTGATCGGCCTGGATGGGCCGACGCCGGACCGCAGCGTGCTGTGGGTACCGTCACTGCGCGCGATCGTCGGGGGTATTCCGGTGGTGGCCGGCGAGCATGTGTGGATGGCCGATACGCAGACGCCGCAGTCGCATGCCGATTGGCTGCGCACGCTGCAGCAGCTGCAGGCGTTGAAGCCGAAGGTAGTGGTGCCCGGCCATTACGCGGAGGGTGCGGCGCTGGATGCCAGTGCGTTGCGCTTCACGGCGGAGTACATCCGGGCCTTCGATGTTGAAACAGCCAAGGCCAAGGACAGTGCGGCGTTGGTGAAGGCGATGCAGGCGCGTTACCCGAAGCTGGCGGGTGTGGCGTCGCTGGAGTTGAGTGCGAAGGTGGCCAAGGGCGAGATGCAGTGGCCGTAAGGTAGGGGGTTTTCTTTTGCAGGGCTGCGCCCTGCACCCGCCGAATCGACGGCAACGGCAACGGCAAAAGCGGGCATTCCGGGGGATGGCGGGGTAGGTCCGGTTGCGGGGGACGCTGCAAGTACGTCCATGTAAGCTCGGTCGCCGCATCCATGCGGCTCACGCCCCCGCAACCGGACCCACCCCGCCTTCGACAGATTTCCGCGAGCTGTCGGAACGGCGTTCTGTGCTGCTGTTGGTAGGTGTCGACCTTGGTCGACACTTGGATCCACGCCATGCGTGGATGAACGATCAGGAATGATCGGTCTGGGTGTGCTCGAACAATTCGCCCTGCACTACCGCTTCCTTTTCACGGAAACCGCCGAGGCCGACGCCGACCAGGCGGTAGCGGGTGTCGGCGGGTAGATCTACGCGGGCGCGCAATGCCAGTGCGATGTCGCGTAGTTCGGCCATCGATTCCGGCGGGCGTTCCGGGGTGAAGCTGCGGGTGAGGATGCGGAACTGCGCGGTCTTCAGCTTCAACACCACGGTGTGGCCGATGCGTTCGGTCTTGCGCGTGGCCTGCCAGGTCTTCCCGGCCAGCTGCACGATCGCTTCACCCAGGTCTTCCAGCAACAGGTCCTCGGCGAAGGTGTCTTCGGAAGAGATCGACTGCACCTGCTGGTCTGGTTCCACCGGCCGCTCGTCGACGCCGCGCGCACGGTTGTACAGGCTGCGGCCGAAGCTGCCGAAGGCCTCTTCCAGGTCCTGCAGGGTCCACTGCCGCAGGTCGCCGCAGGTGACGATGCCGCGCGCCGCCAGCTTGCCTTCCATCACCTTGCCGACGCCGGGCACGCGGTTCACCGGCAGCGGCAGCAGGAACGCATCCACCCGCTGCGGCGGAATCACGAACTGGCCGTCGGGCTTGCGCCAGTCCGAGGCGATCTTGGCCAGGAACTTGTTCGGTGCGATCCCGGCTGAAGCAGTCAGGTGGGTTTCCTCGCGGATCTGCGCGCGGATGGTGCGGGCGATGTCGGTGGCCAGCACGATGTCGCTCTTCGGCGCCGTGACATCCAGATAGGCCTCATCCAGTGACAACGGCTCGACCAGGTCGGTATGACGCAGGAAGATCTCGCGCACGTGGCGTGACACCGCCTTGTAACGTGCGAAGTCCGGCGGCACGAAGATCGCGTCCGGGCACAGGCGCTCGGCCCGCACCGCCGGCATCGCCGAACGCACGCCGAACACGCGCGCCTCGTACGAGGCTGCGCACACCACTGAACGCGCGCCGCGCCATGCCACAACCACCGGCTTGCCGCGCAGTGACGGATCGTCGCGCTGCTCCACCGACGCGTAGAAGGCGTCCATGTCGACGTGGATGATCTTGCGCAGTGCGTTCATGGTTGGCCCACATGATACCTGCACCGTACCCGTCCAGACGCCGAAGTATGGTCGTTGTGCATCAACGGGATGCGTGGTTTCAGCTGAAAACACTACGCACGCGTACGGAGACGCGGTTTGATATCCGCCTGATCCGTCGTGCATCCTCGGGAACTCGTTGCCTTGTTTTCGCTTCCAGGATTGCGCTTTCCATGACTCGTCTCCACGCGTTCAACCGCGACCAGCTGCTGGCCAGCGCACGCGGTGAACTGTTCGGCGCTGCCGCCGGCCGGTTGCCCAACGACCCGATGCTGATGTTCGACCGCATCACCGAAATCCGCGAGGACGGCGGACCGCATGGCAAGGGGATGGTACGCGCCGAACTGGATATCCGCCCGGACCTGTGGTTCTTCGGCTGCCACTTCATCGGCGACCCGGTGATGCCCGGCTGCCTGGGCCTGGATGCCATGTGGCAGCTGACCGGCTTCTTCCTCACCTGGCTGGGTGCCCCCGGCAAGGGCCGCGCCCTGGGCTGCGGCGAAGTGAAGTTCACCGGCCAGGTGCTGCCCGATGCCAAGCTGGTGCGCTACGAGATCGACATCAGCCGCGTCATCAACCGCAAGCTGGTGATGGCCCAGTCCGACGCGCGCATGTACGTGGACGACCGCGAGATCTACAACGCCCGCGACCTGCGCGTGGGCCTGTTCACTGAAACCGGGAGCTTCTGATGCGTCGCGTCGTCATCACCGGCATGGGCATCACGTCCTGCCTCGGCAATGATCTGGATACCGTTTCGGCCGCCCTGCGCGAGAGCCGCGCCGGCATCACCGCGCTGGCCGACCACGCCGAAGCCGGCCTGCGCAGCCAAGTGGGTGGTCGCGTCGACCTCGACCTGGACGCGCTGATCGACCGCAAGCAGAAGCGCTTCATGAGCGATGCCGCCGCCTTCGCCTACCTGGCGATGGCCGATGCCATCACCGATGCGGGCCTGACTCCTGAACAGGTCAGTGGCCTGCGCACCGGCCTGATCGCCGGTTCCGGCGGCGGCTCCAGCGAATGGCAGGTGGGTGCGGTGGATCTGCTGCGCAGCCGCGGCGTGCGCAAGGTGGGTCCGTACATGGTGCCGCGCACGATGTGCTCGACCGTGTCGGCCTGCTTGGCCACCGCGTTCCAGATCAAGGGCGTCAGCTACTCGCTGTCGGCCGCCTGTGCGACCTCCGCACACTGCATCGGTGCGGCTGCCGACCTCATCCGCCACGGCGCGCAGGACATCATGTTCGCCGGTGGCGGTGAAGACCTGCACTGGTCGATGAGCGTGATGTTCGATGCGATGGGAGCACTGTCCACCAGCTTCAACGACACCCCCGCCAGCGCCTCGCGCCCGTATGACAAGGACCGCGATGGCTTCGTCATCGCCGGTGGTGGCGGCATGCTGGTGCTGGAAGATTACGACCACGCGGTGGCACGTGGCGCGCACATCCATGCCGAGCTGATCGGTTACGGCGTGACCTCCGATGGCGCCGACATGGTCGCGCCGTCCGGTGAAGGCGCCGTGCGCTGCATGAAGATGGCGCTGCAGAACGTCGACCGTCCGCTGGATTACCTCAACACCCACGGCACCTCGACCCCGCTGGGCGATGTGACCGAGCTGGGTGCGATCCGCGAGGTGTTCGGCGATGCGATTCCGCCGTTGTCCTCGACCAAGGCGCTGTCGGGCCATTCGCTGGGCGCTGCCAGCGTGCATGAAGCGATCTACTGCCTGCTGATGATGCGCGATGGCTTCGTGGCCGGTTCGGCCAACATCGGCGAGCTGGACCCGAAGGTGGAAGGCTTCCCGATCCTGCGCGAAAGCCGCGAGCAGAAGCTGGACACGGTGATGTCCAACAGCTTCGGCTTCGGTGGCACCAACGCGGCGCTGGTGTTCGGCAGGGTGTGACTGAAAGCGTGCCGACCAACGGTCGGCACCCACCGGGTTCAAGGAGGGCGGTGAAGCGTGCCGACCAACCGTCGGCACCCACCATCCCCCACCGTTACCTCGGCAACAACGGCAGCAGCAAGGCGTGCGCGTCCACCAGCGAGCCGACGATGCGGTGGCCCAAGGCACGCAGTTCTTCATCGGGATGCACCAGATCCGGCACCTGGATCACGGTCATGCCCGCAGCCAGTGCGGCACGCGTGCCTGCAGGGGAATCCTCCAGCGCCAGGCAGCGTTCCGGCGCCTGTCCCAGCCGCTGCGCGGCCAGCAGGTAGATGTCCGGTGCCGGCTTCGGCCGCGCCACATCGCCACTGGTGATCACCGCATCGAAGTACGGCAGCAGCCCGGCCGCGGCCAGCTTGCGGTTGGCCCGCGGCTGCCGCGTGGTGGTCGCCACCGCACGCGGCACCGCGTGCAACTTCAGCAACTCAAGCAGTTCCAGGATGCCCGGGCGCAGCGGCAACCCGGTCTGCGTGCGTTCCTCGTACAGATCATGGCAGCGCGCGGCCATGGCCTCGATCATGCTGTCTTCGATACCCTGCCGGCGCAGCAGCGCCTGGCTGTCGCGGTCACCGAGGCCGACCATGCGCACGAAGAAGGTGGCATCCAGCGGCAGACCGAATTCCTCTGCCGCCTCGCTCCAGCATGCAAGCGACACGCGCTCGCTGTCGATCATCAGGCCGTCCATGTCGAAGATGACGGCGTCGGGCAGGAACGGCAGTGCAGCGATGGAGGTCATGGAGCGAACAGCGTATCCAGATCGGTGGAGGTCAGCAGCCGCCATTGCCCTTCAGCCAACCCCTGCAGGTCCAGGCCACCGACACGGCTGCGATGCAGTGCCTGCACGTGGTTGCCTGCGGCAGCGAACATGCGGCGTACCTGATGGTAGCGGCCTTCGTGCAGTATCAGGCGCGCCTTGCGCGGGCCGAGCACCTGCAGTTCAGCCGGCAGCAGGGGCGTCTTCTCCGCTTCCAGCATCAGCGTGCCGCTGGCGAACAGCGCCACTTCGTCACCGCGCAGATCTTCGGCCAGCTCCACTTCGTAGACCTTGGGCAGCTTCGACTTCGGCGAGATGATCCGGTGCAACAGATTGCCGTCGTCGGTCAGCAGCAACAGGCCGCTGGTCTCGCGGTCCAGGCGGCCGACGGTGGACAGCACCGGGTCGCGGTCACGGAAGCGCGGCGGCAGCAGGTCGTAGATCAAACGGCCTTTGTCCTTGGTCGAACAGGTGTAGCCGGCCGGCTTGTACATCGCCAGCGACAGGCCCACCGGCGGGTCCAGCGGCTCGCCGTCGACCCGCACCGCTTCATGCGGCACCTGGTCGTCGGCATACAGCACCTCGCCGTCGGCATCGGTGACGCGGCCTTCGCGGAACATCCACTGCACCTGCTTGCGGCTGCCGTAGCCGAGGTTGGCGATGTGCTTGACCAGTTTCACCGGCCCTTCCCCTTGCCCTTCACCGCCTCGACCAGCTTGAAGCCATCGCGCTCGGCAACCACGCGCACGGCGCCGAAGCTCTCATTGAGCGTGTATTCGTACGGAAGGTGGCGGTTGGCCACCACGTACAGGCGACCGCCGGGGCGCAGCGCCTGCGCGGCCACGGCGATGAAGCGCTGGCCGATGTCCGGGCGGTCCGCACGCGAGGGCGTGTGGAACGGCGGGTTGCTGATGATGACGTCGTAGTCCGGCTCGATGCCAGCGGTGACGTCGCGCCACAGGAAGCGCAGCGGCACCGGGCGCGGCGGCGGCGCCAGATTGAGTTCGGCCAGGTCCAGTGCGCGCTTCTCGGCCTCGTACAGGTCCAACGCGGTGATCTTCGGGCAGCGCTCCAGCAGCTCGCGCGACAGGTAGCCATAACCGGCACCGAGGTCGGCCGCACGCCCGGCCAGGTCGGCCGGCAGATGTTCGGCCAGCAGGGCCGATGCCGGGTCGATGCGGTCCCAGGCGAACACGCCCGGGCGGCTGAGGAAACGGCCGCCGACGATCGGCCGCACCGCGTCCAGGCTGCCCCAGCGCTTGGCCACGTCCGCATCGTGCTGGCCCTGCAACGGCGCGGTCCAGAACACGCGGCAGTGGTTCTTGGTCAGGCTGCCGCCGAGACCGGTCAACTGCTTCAGGTCGCCTTCGCCGGAGCGGGCGCCCTCGTTGTTGTGCTGGCAGGCCACGATGCGGCCACCGTCGGCGACCAGCGCCAGGGCGCGGGCGAACAACGCGCGGGCTTCCTCGCGCTGGCGCGGCGGCAGCACCAGCACCAGCGGGTAACGGCCGCGGCCGGCAGCATCATCCAGCTGGCCGCTGACGGTCCAGCCAGCGGCCTGCTGCAGCGGCTGCGCGAACGGGGCGAAGCTCTGCTCGCAGTCGACCTCGCGGCCGCCGGCCTGCTCGCGCAGGGGCCAGCCGTCGCGGGCACGCAGGAAGGCCACCGGACCCTCCGGCCAGCGCAGGGCGCCGCTGGAGAACGGCAGGAGCAGGGTCTGCAGGGGGGCGTCGTCGCTGGATGCCATCGGCGCGGGTACTGGAAGCGTGAGGGCCGTCCATTGTACCGGCTTGTCCGGCCCGGCCCCGGTCACCGCTTTGCGAAACTTCAACGTTGCCTTGATGCCGCAGCAACATGCCAGCGTTCAGGGTAGAGGCTCCCCCGCAACTCCTGGAGATCCTGCATGCGTGCCTTGTTCGTCGGAGGTGTCGTCGACAACAGCGAAATGGACCTGGAAGGCAGCCATCCCCCCGTGCATTACCCGGAGGACACCGGCGGCGGCCATTCCCGCTACCGCCTGCACCAGGTCGGCCACGGTGCCGATGGCAGCGTGGCCTACGCCGTCTATGGCGCGCCGGATCTGGCAGACGATGAAGTGACCCGGGTAGCCGAGGAGCGCGCCTATGCGCGCAGGTTCGAAGCGACGGCAACGCTGTTCGAGCATTGACCACCGCAGACCACCGCAGCCACGCATGGCGTGGCTCTACTGTTGACCCACCCCATCTGCGGATGCGGTCGAAGTAAATCCACGCCATGCGTGGATGCCGCCATCCGCGGATGCCGTTGGCAAGTTGCCGTCAGAGCCGCGGCGGCAGCCTGCGGATGCTGGCGATTTCATCCAGCCACACGTAATGCTGCTGCACCGGCGTATCGAGATCATCCAGTCGCAGCTGGCCGTTGCTGCCTTCGTCGCCAGCGTCGTTGCGGTACTGCTGCAACGTCGGCTGCACCGCAACCGTGCCCAGCAGGCGCCGGCCATCATGCAGGGTCAGCTGCACCTCGGTTTCGCCCTGCAACTGCGGCAGCAGGGTTTCCAAGCGCGCGATCTGCGCGGCATCGGTATGGATTCGGGGAGCAATACGGGACATAAGCGACCTCCTGTGTGCAGGGTCGCCGATCGTCCGTGAATGCTCAGTGCAGCAGACTGTCCCCGCGCGTGGCCTGCACGCGGCGTACGACACCCACCAACTGGGCCACCGAATACGGCTTGGCCACATGCTCCTGGAAGCCCGAGGCCAGCGCGCGACGACGGTCATCGGCGCGGGCCAGCGCGGTCACCGCCACTGCCGGCAGCGCTGCCGCATCTACGCCAAGGTCCTGCCGCAGCGTGCTTACCAGGCCATAGCCATCCATCCCCGGCATGCCGATGTCGGTCAGCAGCACGTGGTACTGCAGGTGGCCATTGTCGGCCAGCAGCGCCAGCGCCTCGCCCGCCGAACTGGCCGCAGACACGCTGGCGCCCTGCTCCTCCAGCATGCGCCGCAGGTACTCCAGCACTTCCGGCTGGTCTTCCACCGCCAGCACATGCAGGCCGCGCAGCGGGTACGGTTCGACCATCATCGGTTCCAGGATGGGGCCGCTGACGACCTCACGCAGCGGACGCCGTTCGGCATCGGGCAGATGCTGCGGCAGGCGCACGGTGAAGGTGGAGCCGTGACCGTGGCCATCACTGGCCGCGCTGACCGTGCCGCCGTGCAGTTCGACCAGCTGCTGCACGATGGCCAGGCCCAGGCCGAGACCGCCATGACGGCGGGTGGTGGTGCCGTCGGCCTGGCGGAAGCGACTGAACAGATGGTTCAGGAACTCCGGCGCGATGCCGTCGCCGGTATCGCGCACGGTGATCGTCCAATAGTTGCCATCGGCCTGCAGCTGCACGTCGATGCGGCCTTCGGCCGGGGTGAACTTGATTGCGTTGGACAGCAGGTTCCAGAACACCTGCTGCAGCCGGGTAGCATCGCCCAGCACCTGGCAGGCCTGCGCCGGCAACTGCAGGGTGACATCCAGCGCCTTGCCCTCGGCCACCAGCTCCTGCGCGCCCATCGCTTCGTTCAACTGGTCGCGCAGATCCAGCACTTCCACTTCCAGCTGCACCTTGCCCAGCAGCATGCTGCTGAGATCGAGCATGTCCGAGATCAGCCGCTTCTGCGCGGTGGCGCTGTTGGCGATCACGCCCAGGCCCTTGTACAGCGGGCTGGTGGAATCGACGCGCTGCAACAGCAGTTCGCTCCAGCCCAGGATCGTGGTCAGCGGCGTGCGCAGCTCATGTGACAGCGTGGCCAGGAACTCATCCTTCAGCCGTGCCATGTTTTCCGCCGCACTGCGCGCGGCGCGCTCGGACTGCAACAGTTCCTCGCGCGCCAGTTCGATCTCGCGACGCTCGGTAACATCCGGGCTGCTGCCGGCCAGGCCGATGAATCGGCCCATCCGCGAGAAGCGCGGACGCGCGTTCATTTCCAGCCAGCGCCACTGCCCATCGGCACGACGGGCGCGCACCAGGGCATGCATCGAACGCTGCGCTTTCAGCGCCTCCTGCAGCTCGTATTCGAACACCGACGCATCGTCGGGATGCACCAGGCCACGCCAGACATCTTCCGGCACGCGGTTCTCGTCGCCGCCGAAGAACTCGCTGAAGGCACTGTTGACGAAGCGGGCGTGACCACGCTCATCCAGCACCCATACCGGCATCGGCAGGCCATCGGCCAACGCGCTGAAACGGGCCTCGCTCTCGCCCAACTCCACTTCCATCTGCTTGCGCGCGGTCACGTCGAAGAACAGGATGCCAACCTTGTCCTCGCCAGGCTGGCCGACCCGCACCGCATCGACGGCAAACGAGCGCCCCAGGGCACGGGCATCCATCTCGAACTGCGCCGGTCGCCCGGTCCGCGCCACTTCGCCGTAAATCCGGAACCAGTCGCCTTCGTGCTGTGGCTCCAGCGTGCTCATGCGCTTGCCACAGGCATCCTTCAGGCCGGTGTGGCGCTCGAATGCCTCGTTGACTTCCAGGAAGCGGTAATCGATCGCCTCGTCGCCATCGAACAGCACCTGGATCACACAGAAACCTGCGTGGATGCGCTCAAGCAGGCCATGGTGCAGGTCGGGTTCGGGCGTCGGCACCATCAAGGGTGAGCGCTCCACGAGGGGCGGCAATGTGGACAAGGGCGTGGGAAGGAAAAAGACCGGATGGAGGTACAGCATCTTCCAGAGCGCGTATTCACAGCGTCAAGCGTCGTCAGTCAGGGTTGACGACCATGAATTGGCGGCAACTGTTGACGCATTTGACGCTACTGACCATTGCTGCGGTCCTGCGGCGGGATCACACTCGATCCGAGATCATCATCCTCCCCGCTTCGGGGACGCAGGAGACTGCCATGAAAGGTTCGCTTTCAACCGCCCTGCTGCTGGCCGGCATGCTTGCCGTGGGCAGCGTGGCCGCCGCGCCGCGGACGGTAACGGCGCCCGATGCACCACGCGCGCTGCAGGCCGATGGGCCGGTCAGCGTGAAGTGGGACGATCCGGCGAAATTCACCGAGATCCGCCAGAGTACCAACCGCTTCGAGGCTGAACGTGGGGACTGGGTGCAGCAACTGGCACGCTACGTACAGACCAGCGCGGCCAAGCCGCTGCAGGCCGGGCAGACGCTGGACGTAACCCTGGTCGATATCAAGCGCGCGGGCGACTACGAGCCCTGGCATGGCCCGCGTGGCAGCGACATCCGGATCATGCGCGACATCTACCCGCCGCGGATCACCCTGCAGTACACGCTGAAGGACGCCAGCGGTCGCATCATCGATGAAGGCGATGCCCGCCTGAGCGACAGCGGCTACCTGCACAACATTGGCCTGAAGAGCGATACCGATCCGCTGCGCTATGAAAAGCGCCTGATCGATGACTGGGTGAAGCGCCAGCTGACCTCGCGCGTCACCGCTGCCCGGTAGGTGTCGACCTTGGTCGACACGCATTCAAAGCGCCGACCAGGGTTTGATCCGATCCGGTAGGTGTCGACCTTGGTCGACACGCATTCAAAGCGCCGACCAAGGTCGGCCGCTACCAGCGCCGGTCAATCCTGGTAGACGCGTGCCACGCGCTTGACGCCGCACGGCAGCTGGTAGGCACTGACACCGCAGCGCGGGGCCAGCTCGGACAGCGTCGGCGCTGTGCCCCACAGTTCCACCACGCTGCCGACGCCGGCCTGCGCATGTGCGGTCAGGTCCACGGTCAGCATGTCCATCGACACGCGGCCGATCAGCCCACCGGGTTGGCCATCGATCAGCAGCGGGGTGCCGTTGGGCGCGAACTGCGGATAGCCATCGGCATAGCCCAGTGCGACCACGCCCACGCGTGTGCGTGCCTTGGCGACGAAACGCGCACCGTAGCCGACCGGTTCACCGGCCTCGATCCAGCGCTCGGCGATCACCTTGGACTGCATCGTCATCACCGGGCGCAGGCGCGCGGTCAGCTCGCTGTTGTCTGGCAGCGGGTTGGCGCCGTACAGCATCAGGCCCGGGCGCACCCAGTCACTGCGTACGTCAGGCCAACCCAGCAGCGCCGGCGAATTGCAGACGCTGGTCTCACCCTGCAGGCCTTCGATGGCCTGGACGAAGGTGGTGGCCTGCTCATGGGTACGCTCGCTGTCCAGCTCGTCGGCACGTGCCAGGTGGGTCATCAGTACGATGCGCGCCACCTGCGGCAGTGCAGACAAACGTGCATGCGCGGCGCGGAAACCGGCAACGTCCAGGCCCAGCCTGTGCATGCCACTGTCCAGCTTCAGCCACACCGTCAGCGGTCGCGGGCTGTCGAACGCGGCCAGCGCTTCCAGCTGCCACGACGAACCGACCGAGAACCACAGGTCATGCTCGGCCACCAGCGACATCTCGCTGGGCTCGAAGATGCCTTCCAGCAGCAGGATCGGTGCACGGATACCGGCCTGGCGCAGCTCAAGTGCCTCTTCGATCGTGGCCACGCCGAAGCCGTCGGCCTCGCCTTCCAATGCCTGCGCGCAGCGCACTGCACCGTGGCCATAGGCATCGGCCTTGATGATCGCCAGCGCCTTGCCACCGCCCAGTTCGCGGGCCAGGCGGTAGTTGCTGCGCAGTGCGCCCAGATCGATCAGCGCGCGGGCAGGACGCATGTGCGGTTCTCATGTTGCGGGGCGTGGCGGTACTGGCCGTAGCGGAAGATATCCAGGCCTTCGGTGCTGATCTGCGGCTGGCGCGCGCTCATCAGGTCGGCCAGGTAGCGGCCCGAGCCGCAGGCCATGGTCCAGCCCAGCGTGCCGTGGCCGGTGTTGAGGAACAGGTTGCGGAACGGCGTGGCGCCGATCACCGGCGTGCCGTCCGGCGTGGCCGGGCGCAGGCCGGTCCAGAACTCGGCCTTGGCCAGGTCACCGCCCTTCGGGTACAGATCGCGCACCACCAGCTCCAGCGTCTCGCGGCGGCGCGGCGACAGCGACAGGTCGAAACCGGCCACTTCGGCCATGCCGCCGACGCGGATGCGGTTGTCGAAGCGGGTCACCGCCACCTTGTAGCTCTCATCAAGGATGGTCGAGGTGGGCGCCATCGCCGGGTCGGTGATCGGCAGGGTCAGCGAGTAGCCCTTCAGCGGATACACCGGCAGACGCATGCCCAGCGGCGCAACCAGTGCCGGCGAATAGCTGCCCAGTGCGACCACGAAGCGGTCTGCGGTTTCCAGCTTGCCGCCGATGCGCACGCCGGTGATGCGGTCGCCGTCGAATTCCACGCCGGTGATGTCCTGGTCGTAGCGGAACTCGACCCCCGCTTCGGCCGCCATCTGCGCTAGGCGGCGGGTGAACAGCTGGCAATCGCCGGTCTGGTCGCGCGGCAGGCGCAGCGCACCGACCAGGCCATCGACGTGGGCCAGCGCGGGTTCGGCCTTGATGATGCCGGCGCGATCCAGCACTTCGTACGGCACGCCGTACTGGGCCAGGATCTCGATGTCCTGCGCCGATGCATCCAGCTGCTGCTGGGTGCGGAACAGCTGGGTGGTGCCGAGGTCGCGCCCTTCGAAATCGATGCCGATCTGCGCGCGCAGCTCGTTCAGGCAGTCGCGGCTGTACTCGGACATGCGCACCATGCGCGCCTTGTTGATCGCGTAGCGCTCGTGGGTGCAGTTGCGCAGCATCTGCCACAGCCAGCGGTACTGGGCCAGGTCCATGCCCGGCTTGATCGCCAGCGGTGCGTGCTTTTCGAACAGCCAGCCGATGGCCTTCTTCGGCACGCCCGGGGCGGCCCACGGCGAGGTGTAGCCGAAGGACAGCTGGCCGGCATTGGCGAAGCTGGTTTCCAGCGCGGGACCGGGCTGGCGGTCGACGACCGTGACTTCAAACCCGGCCTGTCGCAGGTACCAGGCACTGGTGGTGCCGATCACGCCGCTGCCGAGAACTAGGACTCGCATGGAAATTCTCCAACCCGATCATTCCCTGCATTTGGGTGCGCAGGGGCCATAATCGGGGAAGTATATTCTTCCGTTCCTAGGTGATTTGCCTGATTTTAGGAATGCAGGCAGGATATTTTCCTATGATTCATTCCCCGAGGTTGACGGCCATGACCACCCGCCCCCGCGAACTGGACAAGATCGACCGCAAGATCCTGCGCATCCTGCAGGGCGAAGGCCGCATCTCCTTCACCGAGCTGGGCGAGCGGGTCGGTCTGTCGACCACCCCGTGCACCGAGCGCGTGCGCCGGCTGGAGCGCGAAGCGGTGATCACCGGCTATCACGCCCACCTGGACCCGTCGGCGCTGAAAGCCAGCCTGCTGGTGTTCGTGGAGATCAGCCTGGCTTACAAATCCGGTGACATCTTCGAGGAATTCCGGCGGGCGGCGCTGAAGCTGCCCAACGTGCTGGAATGCCATCTGGTGTCGGGCGATTTCGATTACCTGTTGAAGGCGCGGATCAGCGAGATGGCCTCGTATCGCAAGCTGCTTGGCAGCACCCTGCTGACCCTGCCGCATGTGCGTGAATCGAAGAGCTACATCGTGATGGAAGAGGTCAAGGAGACCTGGTCGCTGCCGATTCCCGATTGAATTGGCGGTCGGCAGCGGGACCAGACCCCGTAGCACGGGCTCTGGCCCCTGGCTGCATCAGCGCTGCTGCGGGTTCTTCATGGAACCCTGTTGCGGATTCTTCTTCTGCTGCTCGTTCGGCTGCTGTTGCTGTTGCTGCTGGCGCTGCTGGTCCTGCGGTGTTTTGCCCTGCTGTTCCTTGCCGGGATGACGGTTCTGCTGGTTGGCCATGATCGTATTCCAAGGGGCGAGGGAAGCGCGACGGCGGGGATGCCGGCGCAGCTCCACCGTGGTCCTGGCGCGGTTAATCGCAGGCGAAAAACGGGTGATGCGGGGTGTGCAGGGCGGAGGCTGTTTTCCGGCGTTCATGTGGGGATCGGCGAACGGCTGAGCCCCTCGTGGCTGGGGCCGGGTGCAGCGTTGTCGGGTGGGCCGGGCGGGTGGGCTGTGCAGGGGACGCCGTGAATCCCCAGACCGGCCCAGCCGCTAGCGGCTGTGCGTTCGGGCGCTTGCGAAGCAGTGCTTCGCAAGCAAAGCGCCCTCACCCCTGTAGGCTCGGGCGCGCCATCCATGGCGCTTACGCCCCTGCGCAGCCCACCCGCCCCGCCTCTGACAGGTTCATGCGGGCGCCAGCCACGGAAAAGAAAAAAGAGCGACAGCGGGTCGCTGCGCTCTCTTTGGGTTACTCGATTGGTTTCAGGCGCTGGGTCAGCGCTTGATCTGCTGGCCGTCGCCGGTGGGTACGCTGTCGTAGTAGCGGCCGGTGCGCGAGTCGAACACGCGGTTGGGGCCGACCGGTTTGACGCCGGGAACGATGCGGCCGTTGCGGTCGTAGACCTTGTCCGGCAGTGCCGGTGCGGGCGTGGGGGTCACCTGGGCTGGGCCGGTCGAGCGGATCGGCTGGGCCGGCTGCGGCGAGGGCAGCACCTGCGGCTGCGGGCGCGACGACTGCGGTGGCGGGGCGACAGGCGGCGGTGCCAGCGTCGAGCTGCTGCGGGTGGCGGTCGGATTGCCGGTGGGCACCTGGGCCTGGGCAAGCAGAGGCAGCAGGGCCGTCACCAGCAGGACTAGTCGGGGTTTCATGGCGCGCTCCAGGGTGGATCATGTTTACCCTGCGCCTGCCCCTGTGTGCCGGCCATGAACGGCTGTCACACTTGCAAGCACGTACCGACACCCCCACGTCTGCGGCATCCCAGGCCATTACCCCACGGAGAGCCGGCATGAGCGCTTTCGATCTGACGCCCCCCACCGCCACGCAGACCGACGCCCTGGTCGCCGGGCTCAGCGCCGAGGAGCGCCGCGTGCTGCTGCAGCACGGCACCGAGGCGCCGTTCTGCGGGGTATTCCTTGATAACAAGCGCGAGGGCGTCTACTGCTGCCGGCTGTGCGCCCTGCCCTTGTTCCGCTCCAGCACCAAGTTCGATTCGGGCACCGGCTGGCCCAGCTTCTTCGCTCCGTTCGACCCGGCACATGTGCGCGAGATCCGCGACAGCAGCCATGGCATGGTCCGCACCGAGATCACCTGCGCCCGCTGCGGCAGCCACCTGGGCCACGTATTCCCGGACGGTCCGCCGCCCACCTACGAGCGCCATTGCCTGAACTCGGTCTCACTTTCCTTCACCGGCAACGGCGAGCCCTGGCCCGATCCGCTGCAGCGTGGCGGCGCGGAAGCCGGCGTGGCGGGCTGACACCCGCCGCAATGGCCCACTGATCGACTTCACAGAATTCCCTCTTCAGAAACACCGGTGTCAGGCCGACAAGAAGATATCCCCCCTCCTTCCGTCGCGCCATGCTCATCATCGTTGGATTCCTGGTCGTCATCATCAGCGTGCTGGGCGGCTACCTCGGCGCACACGGCCGCCTTGGGGCGCTGTGGCAGCCCTACGAACTGGTCATCATCGGCGGTGCCGCGCTGGGTGCGTTCCTGGTCGGCACCCCGGCCAAGACAGTCAAGCAGACGCTGCAGGCCATGGTCGGCGTGTTCAAGGGCCCGCGCTACAAGCAGCAGGACTACATCGATGTCCTCAGCCTGGTGTACGAACTGCTCAACAAGGCCCGCCGTGAAGGCTTCATGGCGCTGGAAGACCACGTCGAGCGCCCGGCCGAAAGCGCGCTGTTCGGCAACTACCCGAAGGTGCAGGCCGACCACCACCTGATCGACTTCATCACCGACTGCCTGCGCCTGATGATCGGCAGCAACATCGAGCCGCATGAGCTGGAGCCGCTGCTGGAGCTGGAGTTGGAAAAGCACCACGCCGAAGCGATGGCGCCGTCTCAGGTGCTGACCAAGGTTGCCGACGGCCTGCCCGGTTTCGGCATCGTGGCGGCGGTGCTGGGCATCGTCATCACCATGGGCTCGATCGGCGGCGACATCGTCGAAGTGGGGGGCCATGTGGCCGGCGCGCTGGTCGGTACCTTCCTCGGCATCCTGCTGGGCTACGGCTTCGTCGGCCCGATGGCCTCGGCGATGGAAGCCCGTGCCGAGCAGGACAGCCGCATCTACGAGTCGGTGAAGACCGCCCTGCTGGCCTGCCTGCGCGGCTACAACCCGAAGATCGCGCTGGAGTTCGCCCGCAAGACGCTGCCGTCGAACGTTCGCCCGGCGTTCTCCGACTTCGAGCAGCACCTGAAGACGGTCAAGTAGGCCATGGCCGAGACCAAGCCCACCGTCATCGTCCGCCGGGTCAAGAAAGCCGGCCACGCCGCGCACCACGGCGGTTCGTGGAAGGTGGCCTATGCCGACTTCGTGACCGCGATGATGGCCTTCTTCCTGGTGCTGTGGCTGATGGCCAGCACCAGCAAGCCCGAGCGCGCGGCCATTTCCGAATACTTCCGCAACCCCAGCCCGCTGGTCGGCTCCAGCGCGACGCCGGCGCCGGGCATGGCCGGGCCGGGCGGTGCCAGCACCTCGATGATCAAGCTGGGCGGTGCTACCGATGTCTCGCGCGGCAACAGCAACGATCCCTTCCAGAATCAGCAGAAGGCGATTCCGCAGCCGGTGGACGAGCAGCAGCGCGACAAGCAGCAGCTGGAAGCGCTGATGAAGGAACTGCAGGAGGCGATCAGCCGCAGCCAGGCACTGGAACCGTTCAAGGACCAGCTGCTGCTGGACCTGACCCCGGAAGGCCTGCGCATCCAGATCGTGGACAAGCAGAACCGGCCGATGTTCGACCTCGGCAGCGCCACCCTGAAGCCGTACACGCAGCAGATCCTGCACGAGCTGGCCGAGTACCTGAACCACGTGCCGAACCGGATCAGCCTGACCGGCCACACCGACATCACCGCCTATTCGGCCGCACGCGGCTACGGCAACTGGGAACTGAGCGCCGACCGCGCCAATGCCGCGCGCCGCGCGCTGATCGATGGCGGCATGGACGACAGCAAGATCACCCGCGTGGTCGGCCTGTCTTCGTCGGTGCTGTTCGACAGGACCGACCCGCAGAACCCGATCAACCGCCGCATCAGCATCGTGGTGATGACCAAGGCCGCCGAAGAAGCCGCGCTGGCCGGCGCCGGACCGCAGGTGGGCCTGTCGGCGACCACCGTGGACCCGGACGTGCAGGCTGCGCAGGGGCCAGGAAAGTAATCTGTGGGTGCGGGCCCTGGTCCGCACAGCGCTGAACCGGGGTCAGATCCCTTTCCCATGGAAAGGGATCTGACCCCATCTACGCGCGGCCGCTACAATGGCGGTCTTTCCGATTCCAGGTGATTACACCCCATGTCCCAGTCCTCCAAGGCCAAGCGCGACAAGCGCAAGAAGCAGCAGGCCAAGCGTCCGTTCCTCCGTCTGAACGCCCAGCAGCAGGTGCAGAACCATGCCGTGCTGGTCAACGAGGACGGCCAGGCCGTGGCCGCCATCGGCCTGCAGGGCCGCGAGTGGCTGCTGGCCATCGGCGGCCAGACCATGGGCAACGCCGACAACCCGGTGCCGATGCTGGCCATGCTCAAGCACCTGTCCAACGTGCAGGAAACCGAAGGCCGCAAGGTTACCCTGGAATATTCCGAGCTGATGCAGAAGCTGCTCGACACCCTGGCCGAAGAAGCGGGCCAGACCGCCGAGGAATACCTGGACAAGCTGGTGGCCGAGTTCGCCAGCGAGCAGGCTGAAGACGCAGCCGCCGAAGGCGAAGCTGCCGATGAAGCTGCGGACACTGACGGCGCCGAAGGCGCTGCCGACGCCGAGGCCGCTACGGCCGCCGACGCCGACGGCAAGCCGCAGGCCTGATCCGGCGGCGGCGGTGTCGGTCTACGTCGATGACGCGGTGCATCCCTGGCGCGGTCAGCGCTGGGCGCACCTGATGGCCGATACCCTGGCCGAGCTGCACGCGATGGCGGCGCAGCTCGGCATTCCCTCGCGAGCCTTCCAGAACAAGGCCAGCGGGGCGCACTACGATGTCACCGCCGAGCTGCGTGCGCAGGCGCTTGCGCTGGGTGCGGTGGCCATTTCCCGGCACGTGGATCGCGCGCAGGTGAAAGCGGTGATCGCGAATGCCAGGGCGCAGTACCGGCCATAGGCGGGTACGGGTAGCGCCGGGCCATGCCCGGCGAGCGCACAGCGCGGCGAGAAGCCGCCGGGCATGGCCCGGCGCTACCGGTGAAGCTCAGAACGGGTCGCTGCCCAGCCGCACTTCCACGTTCAGCAGCGAGCACAGCGCCAGCAGGGCGTCGTCATCGCGGGTCAGCGCCATCCAGCCACTGAAGCCGTCGTTGCCGGCATCCACGCTCCACAGCGTGTAGTTGTGCTCGCGCAGGCGGTCGAAGGCGGTGCTCATCAGCTGCACGCCGTCCAGGTCTGCGGCGAAGTCCTCATCGTCCAGGTCGCCACCCCAGTCCAGCTGCAGGTTGAAACGCGCCGACAGCTCGTTCACCGCCGACTGCAGCGAATCGAAGTCATCACGCTCGACCTCGAAACCCGACTGCCAGGCGATGGCGGTGAACAGTGCCGGCAGCCAATCGCTGTCGGCTTCCAGCGGCTGGCCGTCCTCGGACAGATGCTCGCGCCAGCGGTTGAACTGCTGCAGGGCCAACTCTTCGTCGCCCGGATTGATCAGCACGAGCAGGTTCCAGACCCGCGCCTCGAAATCGTCCTCGTCGAAATCGTGGGCGTCTTCCTCGAAGTCGAAATAGTCGCTGTTGTCAGGCATGGCGGAACGTCCTCGGGAGCAGGTGGGCATTCTACGGTTTATCCTGTACCGCTGAAGCCGGCCGTGGTGGCCGTCACTGTGAATGAAGCGATGAGCGATACCCCTCCCGACCACCTGGCGATCAACCCGGCCAGCCCCTTCCACGATGCGCAGGCCCTGGAGCGCGGCGTCGGCGTGCGCTTCAACGATGTCGAGCGCGACAACGTCGAGGAATACTCGGTCAGCGAAGGCTGGATCCGCGTGCAGGCCGGCAAGGCCCGCGACCGTCGCGGCAACCCGATGACCATCAAGGTCAAGGGCAAGGTCGAGGCATATTTCCTGGAACAGAAGCCGGAGTAACCGGCCGTCCCGGGGCGGGGTCAGATCCCTTTCCTGCGGAAAGGGATCTGACCCCGATCGGCATACCGGTCACTCGCGCTTGCGCGATTCCAGCAGGTCCAGGTTGCGGATCAGCCGCCGTGCGATCTCGTCAGACACCACGCCGCGGCGGGTCAGCCGGAACAGTTCCTCGCGTTCGGCATTGAGGCCGGCGCTGCGCAGCTGGCGGTAGCCGACCTCCATCCGGTTCACCTTTTCCGGATCCACATCGGGGTTGTCGCGGTCCAGATGCCGCTGATACAGCAGGCTCACCCGCGATGCGGCGTCGTTGTACAGCTGCACGTTCTCGGTGTTCTGGTTCAGCACCAGCTGCTGGCGCATGCGCTCCACGCCCGCCAATGCGGCCTTCGAGGACAGCTTGCGGGCCAGATCCTCTTCCTTGCGCTCACCCGAATCGGCCGGCAGCTGCAGGCCCTTCAACAGCTGCGGCAGCGCCACGCTGGCACCAACCAGCGAGCACAGGATCACCGCGGCCGCCAGGAAGATCACCAGGTCACGTGCCGGGAACGGGCTGCCATCAGGCAGGAACAGCGGCAGCGTCAACACACCGGCCAGGGTGATCGCACCACGCACACCCGCCACCGAGGTGGCCACCACGATGCGCCAGTTCGGTGCCTCGCCACGCTCCAGGCCGCGGCGTCGCGCGCGCAGCAGGTTCCAGCGCAGCGACAGCCACACCCACAGCAGGCGCAGCGCGATCAGCGTCGCGTTGATCACCAGCACGTACACCAGCAGCCACCACGCGCTCTGGTGGCCGCTCTCGTTCATGGTGGTGGTGGCGCGTTCGACGATGCCCGGCAACTGCTCGCCCAGCAGCACGAACATGATGCCGTTGAAGCTGAACTGCAGCATGTTCCAGACGCCGGCACGCTGCACGCGCATGCTGCCGGACACGCGGCCGGTCATTTCCACGTAGCTCATGGAAATACCCGCTGCGACCGCAGCGAGGATGCCCGAGGCGTTGATCTCTTCGGCCAGCAGGTACGCCGCGAACGGGATCAGCAGGTTGACCAGCATCGCCGCGCCGGGCTCTTCGCCGAAGCGGCGCCACAACCAGCGCTGGAACGTGGACACGCCCAGGGTGACCGCCACGCCGACGGCCAGGCCGGCCACCGCCACCCACACAAAGGTCAGCGAGGCGGTCGCCAACGAGAAGGTACCGGTCATCACCGCCGCCACCGCGAAGCGGAAGCAGACCAGGCCGGAGGCATCGTTGAGCAGCGACTCGCCTTCCAGGATGTGCATCAGGCGCTTGGGAATCGGTGCCTTGGCAGCGATCGCGCCGACCGCCACCGGATCAGTCGGCGACACGATCGCGGCCAGCGCGAAGCACACCGCCAGCGGCATCACCGGAATCATCCAGTGGATCAGCAGGCCCGCGCCGAGCACGGTGAACACCACCAGCCCGAACGCCAGTTCGAGGATCGCGCCCTTGTCGCGGAACAGGCCCTGTTTGGGAATGCGCCAGCCATCGAGGAACAGCAGCGGCGGCAGGAACAGCAGGAAGAACACTTCCGGTTCCAGTGCATGGCCGCGGTTGAATACCCCGGCAATCACCGCGCCGAGGCCGATCTGTACCAGCGGCAGCGGCAACGAGAATGGCAGGACGCGAACCAGGTAGCCGCTGGCGACAACGGCCACCAGCATCGCCAGGACGACTTCGATGGTGTGCATGCTTCTTCCAGGAGCGGCGCGTGGGGCCGGAAAAACCGGAGTGCGCCGGGGGACGGGAAAAAACTTAACACAGCAGGCCGCCACTGCGGCCAGCCATCTGAATGCGCGTCAGGACCGCGACAGCAAGCGCTACCCGGGCCGGGCCAGTGTGCTCACCCGACCCTGCACGTGTCCTTGTGCAGGGCATTCAAGCCCTGGCAGCAGCCGGCTCATGCCGCTTCCCGAGCGCGGCCTGTGCCATCGAAGCGGTACAGGTCCATCGCCAGGAAGCCGGCGTCGATACCGGCATTGATGCGCTGCGCACCGAAACCGCCCTCGCCCGCCGCACCCATCGCGAAGTACAGCGGCAGCAGATGCTCATCGGTGGGATGCGCACGCTCGGCAAACGGTGCCTGTCGGCGGTAGTCGAACAGGGCATCGCGGTCATTGGCGGCCAGCCGCTGCTCCACCCAGTCGATGAAGGGACGCACGTAGGGCGCTTGCTTGCCGTCCTGGTAGTTGCCCCAGTCGTGCAGGTTGTGGGTGATGCTGCCCGAGCCGATCAGCAGTACGCCCTGTTCGCGCAGCGGCGCCAGCGCACGGCCCAGCGCGAACTGATGCTGCGGGCCCAGCATTGGCTGGATCGACAGCGGCACCACCGGGATGTCGGCCTGCGGGTGCAGCAGGCGCAGCGGTACCCACGCGCCGTGGTCGAGGCCACGTTGCGGATCGAGTGCCACCGGCAGACCTGCGGCGGCGATGCGGCCCGCCACGTCTTCGGCGAACGCCGGATCACCCGGCGCCGGGTACTGCAGTTCGAACAGTTCGCGTGGGAAGCCCCCGAAATCGTGGATGGTGGGCGGGTGTGGATGGCTGCCGACCAGCGGCTGCCGGGCCAGCCAATGCGCCGAGGCGATGACGATCGCACGCGGTGCCGGCAGGTCGCGGGCCAGCTCGGCCAGGCGCACGCCAACCTGGCCCGGATGCAGGGCGGTCATCGGCGAGCCGTGGGAGATGTACAGCGAAGGCAGGCGGGACATGATCTTCTCCAATCACAGGAACAGGCAGCGGGCCGGGGGACGTTCAGCGCGAACGCAGGGTCCAGCGGCCATCGCCAAGCAGGAACAGCACGACCAGCGCCAGCGCCCAGAACGCAGGGTATTCCCAACCGCCACCAGCGTTGGCGAAGCTGAAACCGTTGCCGCCGTGCACCGTCACGATGGTGCCCAGCAGCAGCGGCACACCGAGCAGGCCGATCCAGCGCGCGTAGATGCCGAGCAGCAGCGCTGCGGAAATGGTCAGTTCAACGGCGATGGTGAGGTAGCCCAGGACGCCGGGCAGGCCGAGCGACTCGAAGAAGGCAGCGGTACCTGCCGGGGTGAACACCAGCAGCTTGGTCAGCGCATGGACCAGGAACAACACGCCCAGGGCCAGCCGCAGCAGGGTCGCGGCATACGGGGCAAGCGGAGACAGGGGAGCGGCGGTAGCGTTCATGGGGCACCTCGGTGGGGACAGGGCACAGGTTATTGCGCCCTCCCTCGATGATAAATACGATGAATCGACCGTATTTATTTCAAAAGGCGCAACAATGGACACCCTGGATGCCATGCGCGTGTTCGTCACGGTGGTCGAACGCAACGGCTTCAGCGCCGCCGCACAGGCGCTGGACCTGTCCACGGCCGGCGTCACCCGCCAGGTCGCTGCGCTTGAAAAACGCCTGTCCACCCGCCTGCTCCACCGCACCACCCGCCGGGTCAGCCCGACCAGCGCCGGCGCCGCCTACTACGCGCAGTGCGTGCGCCTGCTGGCCGAGTTCGATGCGCTGGAGGCCAGCATCGGCGCGCAGGCGCTGGAGCCGTCCGGCACGCTGCGCATCAACGCACCGGTCAGCTGGGGCATCGCCCGCCTCGGTGCCTTGCTGGCCGGCTACCGCGAGCGCTTCCCGCAGGTCGAACTGGACCTGGCGCTGTCTGACCGCCTGGTGGACATGGTCGAAGAAGGCTACGACGTGGCCATCCGCATCACCCGCGAGCCAGGCCCGACCCTGATCGCACGACGCCTGGGCCAATCGCGGATCAGCCTGTGTGCCGCACCGGCCTACCTGGCCGCACACGGAACACCACAGGCACCAGAGGATCTGCAGACGCATGCCTGCCTCGGCTACAGCTACTGGGCCGCTGGCGACCACTGGCCACTGCAGGGACCCGGCGGCGAAGTGAAGGTGGCAGTGACCACCCTGCTGCGCGCCAACAACGGCGACGTCCTGCGCGAAGCGGCGATTGCCGGCATGGGCGTGATCCTGCAGCCCGACTTCCTGTTGGAAGAAGCGCTTGCCGATGGCCGCCTGGTGCGCATCCTGCCGGAATGGGAAGCCGCGCCGATCGGCATCTTCGCCGTCTACACCAGCCGCAGCCATCTCGCACCGAAGGTGCGAAGCTTCATCGACTACCTGGTGGAAACCGGGGTGTGAGGGTGCGTCCGTCGGGCCATGCCCGGCGAGCGCGAATCGCGGCCTAGGCGGCTACCTCATCCAGCTGCGCGATGATCCTCTCCAGCGGTGCCGGCCGCCCCAGCAGGTAACCCTGCACCTGGTCGCAGCCATGCGCGGCCAGCCAATCCAGCTGCCCCGGCGTCTCCACGCCCTCGGCGATGATCGTCAGCCCCATGCTGTGGCCCAGCGACAGCAGCGCCCGGCAGATCGACGCGTTGCGCGGATTGGTTTCCACGTCGGCGACGAAGCTGCGATCGATCTTGAGGATGTCCAGCGGCAGGTGCTGCAGGTAGGACATGCTCGAGTAGCCGGTGCCGAAATCGTCCAGCGACACGCTGATGCCCTGCTCGTGCAGGCGCTGCATGGTCTGCATCGCCTGTGCCGGCTTGCGCATCAGGCTGCTCTCGGTCAGCTCCACGTGCAGTGCGCCGCGGGCCAGGCCGAAATCCTGCTGCGCGCGTGCGAACTCGGCCACCAGATCACTGTTGAAGAACTGCACCGCCGACACGTTGACCGCGATCGACAGCTCGCCCCACCCCGCTTCGACCAGACGCCGCTGTGCCTGTGCCGCCGCACGGATCACCCAGCGCCCCAGCGCCAGGATCAGACCGGTGTCCTCGCACAACTGGATGAACTCGCTGGGCGGGATGAAACTGCCATCGGCCTGCGGCCAGCGCAGCAGCGCCTCCAGTGACGCCGGGCTGCCATCGCTGGCGTGCCGGATCGGCTGGAAGTACAGCTGGAACTCGTTGTCGATGGCCGCATGGATGCGACCGGCCAGGCGCAGGCGATCGGCCAGGCGGGTGGTCACCGCCGCATCGAACCAGGCCACCACGTTGCCTTCGGCGCGGGCCGCGTGCGCCGCCTGCGCGGCCATGCCGATCGCCTGTTCCGCACTGTGGCCTGCATCGGCGTCATGTACCGCCACACCAATGCGGGGTTCGAACTGGTGCAGCGAATCCTGGCCGCGCATCGGTGCGGAGACGATCTGCAGCAGATCGTCCAGCACGCGCTGGGTGTTGTGTTCCGGCGCGATCGCCAGCACGAAGTCCTCCGCCGGCTGGAACGCGAGCAGGCCGAAGCGCGCGCCCAGTCCGCCCAGGCGCGAAGCCATCGACTGCAGAACCGCATCGCCGATCTCGCGGCCCAGCGTATCGGCCACCAGCTGCAGGCCGCGCAGCTGTACATAGGCAATGGTGTAGGCGCCAGCCTGCTCGTCCAGCTGTTCGCTCAGTGCACGCACGTTGAGCAGGCCCGTGGCCGGGTTGTGGCGCGCGTGATAGGCCAGGTCGCGTTCGTAAGCCAAGCGCTCGCTGACATCCTCGGCCAGCACCAGGCATGCGGGCTGGCCGTCGAAATCCAGCTGCGACAGGTGCACGCGCACTTCGAACACCGTGCCATCCTTGCGCTGGTGCAGGCGAACGGCAGCATCCTGCAGTTCACCGCTGCGCACCTGCGCGATGGCCCCCTTGACCTCGTCCCAGCCCTCGCGCGGGCGGATGTCGAGGATGCTCATCGCCAGGAATTCATCGCGGCTGTAGCCGTACTGCTGCACGGCCGCCTCGTTGACCTCGATGAAGCGCAATGTGTCCGGATCGAACACCCAGAACGGCGCGGGGTTGCGATCGAACAGCAGACGGAAGCGGCGCTCGACCTGGCGCATCTGTTCGTGTGCCTGGTAACGCTCGCTGAGGTCGGTCAGCGCGCCGATCATGCGCCGCTGCCGATCGGCAACCGCCACCCGCTGGCCGCGCGCGGCAACCCAGCGCACGGCACCGCCGGGCAGCACCAGGCGGAATTCTTCGTCGAACACCGCAGTGCCGGCGAAGGCCTGGTCGAAGGCCTGCTGCATGCGTGTGCTGTCATCGTGGTGGACGCGGGCGAAGAATTCGGCCACCGGCAGCGCATCGGTCTGCACGCCAAAGATTTCCCGCGCCAACGGTGACCAGCGCAGCAGCGCGGCGTCTTCGTCGACATACCAGGTACATACGCGGCCCACCTGGTGCGCCAGGCGCAGTTCGGCGTGGCCGGTATGCAGTTCTTCGGCCATCGACTGCTGCCGATGCGTGCTGCGGCGAACCGCATACAGCAGTGCCAGCAGCAGCGCCACGTAGGCCAGCACGATGACGACCGCTGCCTGCAGATACGGCCACCATGGCTTCAGCACATCCTCGTTGGCCAGGCCCACCTGCACCGCCAAGGGGCTGTGTTCGAGGGTACTGATGGTGGAGATGCGCGATATCTGGTCCACCGCGCCGGGAACGGTGCCCAGCTCGACCACCGCCTGCCGGCCCAGCAGCTTTCGTGCCGGCAGCGCATAGCGGCGGCCGACGGTGCCATGCGGATCAGGGACACGGGCCAACATGTAGCCGTCGGCGTCGCTGATCGAGGCAAGGCCACTCGGCCCCAGATCCAGACCACCCACGATCCGCTGCAGTTCGCCGCAGCGCAGCCGTGCCAGCAGCCAGCGATCGCCCGCCATCGGCAGCGCCAGCGGTACCACCCAGCCATCATCGCTGGCACGCTGCGGCGGCCCGATGTACAGCGCACTGCCCTGCCCGCGACGCTGCGGATCTGTCCACAGCGGCAGCTGCAGGTCACCCTTGCCGGCCGTGAGGGCGCGGCCATGGGTATCGAGCACGACGATGCTGTGCAGTTCGGCGTGTCGGCGCAGCACGCCGGCAATGGCCGAGTTCAGCAGCGCGGGCGTCTGCACAGGCACTGTGCGGAACAGCTCGGCTGCATCGGCAGCTATGCCACCCATCGCCCGTTCCAGATTGCGTAGTTCCAGTGCCAACAGGCGCTCGCTGCCTATCGCCAACGCCCGGCTCTGCCGTTGCGCGGCTTCCAGCCGGCGCTGGTAGTCGTTGGCCAACATTGCAGCCAGGCCAACCGCCAGCAGCACGCCCAGCACCACGCCGCCCCAGGTAATGGCACGCAACGGCCGGGCCAGCGCGTGTCTCAGCGCCGGCATCGGTCGGTCTTCCCTGTGCAGTCGGCTGACTTCATGCGCGAACGTTTCCTCCACATCCCCGACCTCAACGGCCGGCGGACGCCATTCTTGACGCCTCGATCCGTCCTGCATGCGCCCTCCCCCGGGTGCTGCGGACATCCAGCCCGCAGCATGCACCACGCCGATGACCGCGTGAAGGTCGCTGCTGCGTGTTCAGCCAGATCACGCACAGTGCTGGCCTTGCCGAGCACGTCCAGCCGGCCCGCAGCGGATTAGACTTGGAGTTTTCCGCCGCAAGAGAAGTCCATGTCCAAGCTGCGCCGCCCCACCCTGGCACTGGCCATCGTTGCCAGCCTGTCCCTGGCCGCCTGCGACCGCCCGGCCGACCCGGCCGCCGGCACCGCCGCACCGGCCGAGGCGACACCCGCTGCCGCCAAGCCGATGCTGGGCAGCTTTGGATTCGATGCCAGTGGCATGGACCGCAGCATCGCCGCCGGTGAAGACTTCTTCGGCTTCGCCAACGGCAGCTGGGTGAAGAACACCGAGATTCCGGCGGACCGCTCGCGCTTCGGCAGCTTCAACGTGATCGCCGAGAAGACCCAGGCCGATACCCGCGCGATCCTGGAAGGGGCTGCCGGCAATGCCCAGGCCAGCGGCGAAGACAAGCTGATCGGTGACTACTATGCCGCTTACATGGACGAGGCTGGTATCGAGCAGCGCGGCCTGGCACCGGTGCAGCCGCAGCTGAAGAACATCGATGCGATCGCCGACAAGGCCGGCCTGGCCCGCGCCCTCGGCGGCGAGGTGCGCGCCGATGTCGACCTGCTCAACGCCACCAACTTCTACACCGACCGCCTGTTTGGCCTGTGGGTCTCGGTGGACCTGCTGCAACCGGACCGCACCGCGCCGTACCTGGTGCAGGGCGGCCTGGGCATGCCGGACCGCGATTTCTACCTGGGGGGTGGCCGCATGGCCGAACTGCGCAAGCAGTACCAGGCCTACATCGCGGAGGTGCTGCAGCTGGCCGGCGTGGCCGACCCGGCCGGCAAGGCGCAGCGCATCCTCGCCCTGGAAACGAAGATCGCCCAGGCGCACGCCACGCAGGAAGAAACCAATGACGTGACCAAGGGTGCCAATCCCTGGACCCAGGCCGACTTCAACGCCAAGGCGCCGGGCATGGACTGGGCCGCATTCCTGGACGCTGCCGCGCTCGGCCAGCAGCAGGACTTCATCGTGTGGCAGCCCAAGGCCGTGGCCGGCCTGTCCAAACTGGTGGCCACCGAGCCGCTGGATGCCTGGAAGGACTACATGACCTTCCACGCGCTGGACCGCGCCGCCGCCTACCTGCCGAAGAAGTTCGCCGATGCGCGCTTCGCCTTCCACGGCACCGCGTTGAGCGGTACGCCGCAGCAGAGCGACCGCTGGAAGCGTGCGGTGGATGACGCCAACCATGCGGTCGGCGAGGCCATCGGCAAGCGCTATGTCGAAAAGCACTTCGATGCGAAGACCAAGGAACGTGCCGACGAGATGGCGAAGAACATCATCGCCGCCTTCGCCAAGCGCATCGATGCACTGGCCTGGATGTCACCGCAGACCAAGGCCAGCGCCAAGGCCAAGGTCGCCGGCCTGACCGTGGGCATGGGGTATCCGGACAAGTGGCGCGACTACACCGGCCTGGATATCCGCCGCGATGATCCCCTGGGCAATGCGCAGCGCGCCGAACTGTTCGAGTACCGGCGCAACATCGCCAAGCTGGGCAAGCCGGTCGACCACAGCGAGTGGGCGATGCTGCCGCAGACCATCAATGCGATGAACGTGCCGCTGGAAAACCGTCTGGTGTTCCCGGCGGCGATCCTGCAGCCGCCGTTCTTCGACGGCGCCGCCGACGACGCGGTGAACTACGGTGCGATCGGCGCGGTGATCGGCCACGAGATCAGCCACGGCTTCGACAATGCAGGCGCGTTGTTCGACGACACCGGCAAGCTGCACAACTGGTGGACGGCCGAAGACCTCAAGCAGTTCAATGCTGCCGGTGATGCGCTTGCCGCGCAGTTCAGCAGCTATGAGCCGTTCCCGGGCGTGCACGTCAACGGCAAGCTGACCTTGGGCGAGAACATCGCCGACGTCGCCGGCCTCGGCACCGCTTACGACGCCTACCAGCTCTCGCTACAGGGCAAGCCGGGCCAGACCCTGGAAGGATTCACCCCCGACCAGCGCTTCTTCCTCGGCTTCGCCCAGGCCTGGCGCAGCAAGAGCCGCGAGCAGGCGCTGCGCAATTCGCTGCTGACCGACGTGCATGCACCGGGCCAGTTCCGCGCGCTGACAGTGCGCAACATCGACGCCTGGTACCCGGCGTTCGAAGTGAAGGAAGGCCAGAAGCTGTATCTGGCCCCGGACAAGCGGGTCAAGGTCTGGTGATGTAACGCGAACGGGCGCCGAAAGGCGCCCGTTTCGTTTCCATGGGTAGACGCCAACCTTGGTTGGCGTTTTTCCGGCATCCACGCATGGCGTGGATGCGGCGCCGCGCGGCGGCGCGCCGACCAAGGTCGGCATCTACCGGAGCAATGCCGGCCACTCGCGCAACACGTCCACCGGCACACCCACCCGTGTGCAGGCGCGGGTCGCCAGGCCGTCGGGCAACGCGCGGCGGAACAGCGGCGCCATGCCCTGCATCAGCTTGGCCGACGCCGCTGCCTGTGCACGCTGGCGCGTGCTGCGCTCGAGCATGCCCTCGGCCCAGTCCGGCAGCAGCGCGGCACCGGCACCGAGGAAAATTTCGCGTGACAGGCCGGGCACCGGCACCGGCAGGCGCACGCCGGACAGCACCTGCAGCACTTCGCGCGAGCGTTCGTCCACCACCAGCTCCGGCTGCCGCGCGCAGAAGTACGCATCCACTTCCGCCTCGCTGCGCGGCACATCCACCGCGCCCAACGCTTCGGCCACGCAGCGGTATTCGTCGTAGTAGCGGTCGGCGATCGCGGCAGGCACTTCACGCCCGTAGCGGCGATAGCCCTGCAGGAAGCCGTAGGCCTCGGTCACATGCACCCACGTCAGCAGGTGCGGATCATCAGCGGCATAGGGCTCGCCCTGCGCGGTATGGCCGCGGATCTGCGCGTGGATGCGCCGCACCTTGGCCACCAGCGCTTCCACCTCACCTGCCGGTGCGTAGCTGGTGCCTGCCACGAAGGCAGTGGTGCGGCGCAGGCGGCCGACCAAGTCCTGGCGGAAATTGGAATGATCGTAGACACCGGCCAGTGCGCGCGGGTGCAGCGTCTGCAGCATCAGTGCACACAGGCCGCCGGCCAGCATCGAGGGCAGTTCGGCGTGCATCCGCCAGGTCACGCTGTGCGGCCCGAACCAGCCGGGATCGCCCAGTGGATGGTCGTAGTCGATGCCGCTCTGCCCACGCGGAAACGCATCCAGGACCCAGCGTCGGATCGGCGCGGTGACGGGGCGGGAAAGACGGTGCAGCAACGGCGGCATCACGGGTCCAGATCGGCGGAGGGACGGACCGCGTCCTGCGCGGTACCCCCCGATTCTGGTCGATCATGACCGGCACAGCGAGCCCATCCGCTCAGCGTCGGTTTCATGTGCGCGCGCAGCACGTTTCACCCTGCGACATCTTGTCGCAGGCCGCGCAAGCAATGTTGCGTCGCAACAATATTCACCTGTTCAGGCAGAACCCTTGTGCCGCGTGGCCTTGAGGCCATTGCACCGCTCGCTGGAAGTGCTAGAACTGAACCCGCCACACCGTCCACTGCAGATCGCCGCACGTTCCACAAGGAGCCAGCCATGATTGCTTTGTTCAAGGGTTTGGGATTACTGCTTCGCGACAACGAGCTCTACAGCAGCCCGTTCGAAAAACAGGTCGCGCACTGGCGCAGCCTCAGCGAACAGCAGATCCGCGATGAAGTGGCGGTGCTGGCCCAGGCCAAGTGCCAATGGCTGATCACTTCGATCGTCGGATGGCAGGCAGCCTCGCTGCTGATCCTCGGCCTGATCACCAATTACCTGTGGCGCGACGATTACCACATCACCTTCACCCGCGTGGTCGTGGTGTTCGGCTCGTGGATCTCGATCCTGTTCGTGATCTGGTTCATGGCCAACATGTTCGACCGCACAGCGGGCTTCGAACGCTGGATGAAGGCCTTCAACAGCCGCGCGCGCATCACCTCCAAGGCCGACAGCGTCGAGCACGTGGCCGAAGCACTGGACCTGGCTGAACACTATCCGGAAGTGCTGGACTACAAGCAGGCGGTCACCGCCAAGCGCGAGCTTCGCCACGAGGACATACGCATCATGACCGAGATCGGGCGCATGAAGCAGCACTCCGAACTGGTGGGTCGCCTGAATCATGTCGGTGAAACCGAACACCATCACGACATGACGCTGCAGCCGGCTTACTGAGCCGAACGCAATCCGGGGGGAGCCACAATGCCACCGTGCTCAGTCACGGTGGCATTGTTCTTTCTGCACGTCGCTGACGCACTGGCGGAAGTCCTTCGGCAGGCCACTGACCTGCTCGGTCTTGCCTGCGGCCACCGCGAACCGGCGCAGCGGCGGCGTCGCGCAAGCGGTGTCGGTGCTGCAGCCCGGCGCCAGCACCAGGTAATGGCATTGGCCGCTGCTGCTGGCGATGCATTCGAAACGCGCCACGCCATCGACCACCGTGCTCTTGCTGTACAGCGTATCCACGCCATTGGCAGTGGTGCGGGTGATCGACGTGTTGCTGGATTTTTCGCAGCCGGCGATGGCCAGCACGGCGACACCTACAAGCAGGATACGGCGCATGTTCGTTCCTCGGTGGACGGCAATGGCTGCGGCTACATGCCGCGGAACAGGCTCATGAACGGCTGGCTGACCACCAGGGTTTCGGCACGCTGGCGCAGGCGCAGCACGCCACGGCCGGTATCGTCGCGGCTGACGGCTGCCACCGCCTTCATGTTGACGATGGTGGAGCGATGCACCTGGCGGAAGTGCAGCGGATCGAGCACTTCCAGCAGTTCGCGCAGCGGTGTGCGCAACAGGCTTTCGCCGGCAGCGGTGACCACGGTGGTGTACTTGTTGTCAGCACGGAAATAGATCACATCGTCGAGCATGATCAGCTGCGTATCGCGCCCGTTGCTGGCGGTGATCCAGGCCAGCGGTGGTCGATCGTTGGCGACCGGGCCTGCACCGAGGCGCTGCAGCAGGCGCTCCAGCACCGCATCGTCCTGGCGCGTGGATGGCAGCCGCGAAAGAATGCGGTCGCGCGTGGCCAGCAGCCGCTCGTCGCTGACCGGCTTGAGCAGGTAATCCATCGCACCCTGCTCGAAGGCATCGATGGCGTACTGGTCGTAGGCGGTGACGAACACCACCTGGGTGCGCGGGCTCAGTTCGGCCAATGACCGCGCCACTTCGATGCCGCTGATGCCGGGCATGCGGATGTCGAGGAAGGCGATGTCCGGCTGCTTCTCGGCCAGCTGTTCCAGCGCACTGGCGCCGTCCTCGCATTCGGCCACCAGCTTCAGCTCCGGCCACAGCCGCCCGAGCTGCTCGACCAGCGAGTGCCGCAGCAGCTCCTCGTCTTCGGCAATCAGCGCTTCAAGCGGCATGGCTGGGCTCCTTGGCCGACTGCGGCAGGGTCATGGTGGCGGCTACACCGCTGGGGAAATTGGCCACGATCGCCACCCCGGCCTGCTCGCCGCAGGTCAAGCGCAGCCGCTCGCGCAGGTTCTTCAGGCCGATGCCGGTGCCGCTGGTGCCCTGTCCGAAACCGAGCCCATCGTCGGCGACCGTCACGGTGACATGGTCATCGAAACCACGCGCGAGGATCCAGATCGTGCCGCCGCCGGGCTTGGGCTCCAGGCCGTGCTTGATCGCGTTCTCGACCAATGTCTGCAACGCCATCGCCGGCAGCTTCACCTCGTGCAGCTCGGTGGGCACCTGCACTTCCACCGCCAGCCGGGCGCCCATGCGGATACGCAGGATTTCCAGGTAGGCACGGGTGCGCTCCAGTTCCACGCCCAGCGTGGACACCGACTCATCCACCTGAGGCAGCGAACTGCGCAGGTACTGGATCAGGTGGCCCAGCATCTGGTCAGCACGTGCCGGGTCAGTGCGGGTCAGCACCTGTGCGTTGGCCAGCGAGTTGTACAGGAAGTGCGGCTCGACCTGCGCGTGCAGCAAGTTCAAGCGCGCGACCGACAGTTCCTTTTCCACCTGGGTCTGTTCGGCAGCGGCCTGCTCGTCGCGGCGCTGGTCGGCCACGCGGCGGCTGATCGCGCGGGTCACCGCTTCGGCGTTCTCATAGTTGCTGCCTTCATCCAGCGCCAGCAGATCGGCCCACCAGCCAGCATCGGGTTCGAACAGCAGGGTGACGGTGCTGGTGCCCTGCCCCGGCGTTACCGTGGCCAGCACGCTGTTGCGTTTGATCGCCAGCCGCGCCGGCAGGTTCCAACGCGACGGTTGCCGGCCGTTCCACAGGTCGACGCGCCGCACATAGGCACGCACCTGCAGGCTGCCGGCAGAACTCTCCACCTCTTCCACCCGTGGCAGTTCGCCGACGGCCGCCTCGACCACTGCAAACGCTTGGCCGGCATCCATCGGCAGTTCGATCTGCCGGCGCTGGCGACCCGACAACGTGGCGCCGTCGAGGCGACCAGCCACCAGCCAGACCCGGCGCACGTGGGTGATCGCGCTGCCCAGTGCGGAGATCATCAGGAACATCACCAGCAGCCCGAACACCCAGCCCGGGCCATCGCGCATGCCGCTGAAGATGCCGCTCCAGACCATGCCGGCAACGAACAGCGCCGCGGCCCAGGCCAGCAGATGACGGATGATGAGGGAGAAGCTGGCGATCACGGCGGCGCCTTGGTGGAAGGGGTGAGCCGAGCATAGAACGGCCCTTCGGGCAAACAAGCGGTGTGCGACGAAGGCCGGAAAAGGGTGGATGGAACCGGTTCTGGTAGTGCCGGCCGCTGGCCGGCTCCCCATTGCCTCCGCAAGCACCACAGGGTTGCCGGCCAGCGGCCGGCACTACCGGGGAGGTGCCGGGTGAGCCCGGCGCATTCCCTTATCTGCGCTGGTCGGCGCTGGCGTCACGCACCGCGCGGAACGCCTCGTCCTTGCCCCAGTTCGGCCAGCTGCGCGAGTTGGCCAACTGGTTGCCCAGGGTGTACAGCACTTCCAGGTCGCGCGCGGCGCCGGCGAACACCCAGTCCGGCTGCCACTCGTCACCCTGCTGGTGGTAACGCTTGGCGGTGTAGTCCTCGGACGCCTTCTTGCCCGCCGCGACGCCACCGTCCACCCAGTCCTGCCCTGCCGACCAGGACAGCGCCGGCACGCCACGCTTGGCGAACGGGAAGTGGTCGGAGCGGAAGAACAGGCCGGCCTCCGGCTTCGGGTCCGGCGTGTAGCGGATGTCCCAGCCCTTGGCCACGTCCTTCAACTGGTCCAGCAGTTCGAAGCGCGCCGCGCCGTAGATGCCGAAATCGCGCGACGGACCGAACGGCGCCATACCGTCCATGTTGATCATCGCCACGGTCTTTTCCAGCGGATACAGCGGATGCGTTGCGTAGTACTCCGAACCCAGCAGGCCCTTCTCCTCGGCCGTCACTGCCAGGAACACGACCGAACGCTGTGCGCGCGGGGCCTTGGCGAAGCCGCGTGCCAGTTCGATCAGCGAGGCGGTGCCGCTGGCGTTGTCCAGCGCGCCGTTGAAGATGCGGTCGCCGCGTGCATCCGGTTCGCCCACGCCGATGTGGTCCCAGTGCGCGCTGTAGATGATGGTCTCGTCCGCATGCGTGCTGCCTTCCAGGCGCGCGGCCAAGTTCTGCGACGTGATTACTTCGGTCTTCACCGCGTACTTCGCGTCCAGGCTGGCGCCGGTCAGCGTTACCGGAGTGAAGTCGCGCTGCTGCGCCTTCTTCTTCAATGCTTCGAAATCCTGCCCGGCCGCGCGGAACAGTTCCACTGCCAGATCGCGCTGGATCCAGCCTTCCAGCAGTGGGTGGCTGTCGGCCGGGTTGTCGCGCACCACGTCGAACATGGTGTTGGTGTTGGAGCCGGCCACCGTGGCCCAGCCATACGACGCCGGGGCGGTCTCATGCACGATCAGCACACCGAGTGCGCCCTGGCGTGCGCCTTCTTCGTACTTGTACGGCCAACGGCCATACCAGGTCATGCCCTTGCCATCGAAGTCGCCCTTGCCGGTTTCGAAGTCCGGGTCGTTGATCAGCACGACGGCGATCTTGCCCTTCAGGTCCACGCCTTTGAAGTCGTCCCAGTTGCGCTCTGCTGCCTTCACGCCATAGCCAAGGAACACCAGCGGTGCCTTGCTGATGTCCACGCTGGTCGCACCGTTCATGGCTGCACGCACGGCGATCTGCTTGCCCTGCTCCAGCGCGATGGTCTTGCCGCCCTGCTGCAGCGACAGCTGCGGGGTGCCGACGATGTCACCCTTGCGCAGCGGCACGGCCTGGGTCCACAGGCGCTTGCCGTCCTTCAGGTCACCACCGGGCTGCAGGCCGGCATCGGCGAACTGCTTGCTGAGGAAGGCGATGGTCTTTTCTTCGCCGGCGGTGGCCGGTGAGCGGCCTTCATAGGCGTCGGAGGCCAGTTCCTTGACGTCGGCGGAGATCCGCGCGCCATCGAATTTCGGGGTGGCCGCCATCAGTGCGCTCGACACCGACAGGGCCAGCACGCCCAGTACTACTCGCTTCATTGCTCTCTCCAGCAGGGAAATCGTTCTGGAGTGTAAGGGGTAAGGGGTTCGGCAGGGCTGCGCCCTGCACCCACCGAATCAACGGCAACGGCCGGAGCAACAGCGGGCTATCCGTGGGATGGCGGGGTGGGTGCGGTTGCGGGGGACGCCGTGAATCCGTCCCTGGAGGCTTGGGCGCGCCATCCATGGCGCTTACACCCCCGCAACCGCACCCATCCCGCCTTGGACAGATCTCCGCAATCTGTCGGGAGGGCATGGCCTGCTCTTGGTAGGTGTCGACCTTGGTCGACACGGTAGATCCACGCCATGCGTGGATGACCAGAAACAAGAAGGGGTCAGATCCCTTTCCCGGTGGGAAAGGGCTCTGACCCCATCTATGTGTTGCTTGGGCGCGTTACCAGTTCGGGTCTTCAGCCGGGGCGGCGGCGGGCTTGGGCTTCGGCTTGCTGGCCGGGCGCGCTGCTGCGGCCGGGGCGGCCGATGCGGTTGCGCCGGTGGCGGCCTTGGGCTTGCTGCCCAGCTTCTGCCGCAGTTCGATCTGACCGGGGCGGAAACCACCACGCATCGCGTCCACGCCCTCTTCCAGGGTGCCGTAGGAAGTCTGCGCGGCAACGCGGTCGATGCGAATGGTGCAGCACGGATGCTCGCTGCGGCCGAGCGAACGGCCGGTCTGCGGGTCCTTCAGCTCTTCGCCCAGGCGCACAGCCTGCCAGCGCTGGCCGACCTGCACGGTGTCACCGCCCTGGCTCAGCACGACCTGGTCGCCATCGACGGACACCACCGACACCGGGAACAGCGTGGTGACGATCGTGCTGCCGATCTGGCCGGACAGCGAATCCATCATCGAGGCAGCCATGCTGCGGCCGTTGACCACGCGCGGCAGCGTGCTCGGGCCGGTCGAGGCCAGCTGGTGGTCGAAGCTGTCGGACATCACCACCTGGCCGGTGGTGGCGTTGATCAGCCGCAGGGTGATGCGACCGCCACCGGAGTACGAGGTCACCTGGCGATCGGACATGCGCAGGTTGCGCACGCTGCGCGGGTACTCGAAACGTTCGATGGTCGGAATCAGGATCAGGTCGGTCGCCAGCTGCTGGCCAACGCGTGCGGTGTCCTGCAGGCGCACGTTGCCACTGTTGATGTGGTCGATCTCGGCCTGCAGTTCGTCGCCGAACTCGCGGTCCAGCACGATGAAGCGCTGGGTCTGGGTAAGCGTGTCGGACAGCCGCGCGCGGATCGCCTGGGCGACCTCGTCGGCATTCACCCGGCCATCGCCAACGGCATAGCTGCCCGACTTGGTGCGCGGCAGGGCCACCACGATCTTCGGCTTGCCTTCTTCGTCCGGTGCGCGGTACTGGGCAATCTGCGCGCGTACACGCACCTTCCAGTAGCTGCGCATGCTGCGCCGGGTGACATCCGAATCGAAGGAGCTGGCACCGCGCTTGGCGTCTACCTTGACCTGCTCTTCGTAGTTTTCCTTGACGCTGGCCGACGCCGAGCCGCCCTTGGCGGAGGCTTCACCGGAAGCGCTGGCCGAGGCCGAACCCTTGAAGCTCCAGCCTTCGTCGCTGGCGCGCACGCGGGCAATGGTCTCTTCGTCGAGCTGGCTCACTTCATCCTGCGAGAGGATTTCATAGCCCAGCACCGCGCCCTGCGAGCCGGCAATCATCTGCTGGGAGAACGCGTCGGCGCGGATATCGCCGACGTGTTCACCGTCCACGTCCACATGCAGGCCTGCGCGCAGGCTCTGCATCTGGCTGGCCACGCGTACGCCGTTGACCTGGGCCACGGCCGACTGCAATGCCGCCAGCACCGCCAGTTCCGGGGTGCTGCCGATACCGTCGGCTTCGCGCGCGACCTGGGTGGTGCCGCCGAAATCCGGCGTGCCACGCAGGGGCGCTTCCTGCACCGGCGCATTGCTGGCCAGTGCACTGGCGGCCTTGTCCTTGGCGGGTGCGGCTTCTGCCGGTGCATCCTGCTTGCCGCAGGCTGCCAGCAGGGCCGCGGCCAGGCCCAGGCCGATCAATCGAGTCGTCGTACGCATGCGGCGTTGCCTCGTATCAGAGCGAATCCAGCATCGAATCGGCGTTGGTCGGCACCTTCACCTTGCTCTTCTTGGCGAAGGTCACAGCCGACTTGGTCGAGCCGTACAGGCCCTTGATGAAGCCCGGCGATTCCTTGGCAACCCAGGCACCGGCAGCCAGCTTGCGGCCAACGGTGGCCATCTGGGTGGCACCCAGGTTCTTCATGCCGGCTGCAAAGCCGCTGGCTTCGCCGCTCAGCTTCTGTGCTTCGGCAGCCGAAGACAGCAGCGAGACCAGGCCTTCGGCGTAGTGCTGCTTGGATTCAGCGTTCAGTTCCGGCTGTGCCGCCTGGCGCTCGTCGATGGCGGCCTGCGCGGCTTGGCTGACCGAGACCGACTTCTTCATCGCATCGACGTTCACCGAACCCGACGACAGCGCCTGGCGCTCGGCTTCCAGCAGCTGCACCTGCTCGGCCAGGCCGAAGGCGCGGGCGAAGGAGGTCTGAGCCTGCAGCGAGTGCGACTGCGAGCTGACGAAACGACGGACCAGCGCTTCCTGCGCGGCTTCGTCCGGGGCGGCAGCGCTGGTGCTGCTGCTGGAGGTACCGGTAGCGGCGCCAGCCAGATCCTTCAGCTTGCCGAACTGGGCATGGGCCGGCATCGACAGGGTAGCGGCCGCGATGGCAACGACGAGAGCGGTATTGCGGATCATGGAAGATTCCTTTGGGAGAGACGGCCGCGATGCGGCACGTGGAAAGACGGGAATTTTGCGGCGATGCCGAGCAAGCTCGGCACCCACCGAAGCGGTGGTATCAGCGGACCGCCTTGACGTTCAGCTCGTTGATCATCTGCTGTGCAGCCTTTTCGGCAGCCAGCTGCAGCGCGTTGGTGCGGGCGACGGTTTCGTTCGGGCCGGTACCGGAGAACTGCACCGGGCCCACCGACGACACGGTGCGCGGGAAGCGACCGGTCACGTCCAGCACCTTGCCGGTGACAGTGACGAACACGCGGATGTTGCCGCTGGCCGGGTCACGGTCGCGCATGCCGACGTCGAGGGTGCCGACGGCGATGTACGGAATGTTCGCCGCGCGGATGCCGTTGGCGGTATCGCGCAGGGTCGCTGCGGACAGGTCATTGCCGGTGCTGAAGTCCTTGCGGATGCGCTCGATGCTGAGCAGGCCGCGCGACTCGCCTTCCACGTATTCGGCTTCAACCACTTCGTAGCCGGCGGCGCTGAAGGCACCGGTCATGGCGGTGTTGACTTCGGCGGCGTTGGCCACCTTCCAGCTGATGTTGTCGCTGCGTGCGGTGGTGCTGCCGCCGCTGGTGACCGACACCGAGCCGTTCTGGTTGATGCTGCCGTTGGTGCTGACCGAGTTGCCACGGAAGCTGTCGCCCTCACGAGTGTTCTCGCTGTAGCTGCTGCTGGCGTCAACGCGGCGGTATTCCTTGTCCTGGAATGACTGCACGGTGTCCTGCGAGCGCGCCATGAACAGGAAAGTCAGCAGCGAGCGCTGCGCCGCGGTGGCACCGGCCACGGCCGAACCGGCATCCAGCTTGGTCTGCAGCAGGGTGGTGTTGATTTCGGCGCGGACGGTGACGCTGTAGGTCTTGGCCTTCTTGTCTTCGTTGTCCGACAGCTGCACGGCGCTGAGCACGTAGCGGTCGATTTCGCCGAGGAATTCGGCGCGGCGCGATTCGAACAGGCGCAGCTTGGCCGCACCGGATTCGGCGATGTACGCCTCCAGTGCATTGGCCTTGGCCTTGTTCAGGGCTTGGGCACGGGTATCGGCACTCAGGCGCAGGCTGTAGCTGGCCGAACCGGTACCGCGCGAACTGGCGGTCTGCGCGGCGACCGGCGAGGCCACCGCCAGGGCGATGAGGATGAGCAGGATGGTACGCATCAACGACATGATTTGATCAACTCCTGGAGGGCTTGGGTCTGTTGCTGCAACGGGCGTCCGCCCGGCTTCTGCTCATCCAGCCAGGCGCGCGAATCGGCACGCTTGGCGGCGGCGCCGGCGAAGGCATCGAAGCCGGCCAGCAGGGTTTCGTAGCTGGCCGACCACTGGTCGACCTGCCACTGCGTAACGGGCACCACCTTGGTGGCGCCCTTGCGCAGCGGTTGTTCGAAGTACACCTTGCCGGAGAACGGTTCGGTGACCTTGGCGGTGAAGAAGGCGCCGAACAGCATCGTCTTCATCGCCGGGGTTTCGCTGATGACGCCGTTCTTCAGCGCATCCACCTGCAGGCTGATGACGTAGTCGGCCTCGGGGATCTTCAGCTGGTAGACCTTGCCGTCGGCAAAGCGCGCCGCCATGGCACCGCCGATCGCCTGGCCCGAGGCCGGTGGCAGCAGGCCGACACCGGTATTGGACGACAGCGTCTTGGACAGTTCATGGGCCAGCGTGGCACGCAGCGGACCGGCCCACTTCGGGTCGGGCAGCTTGGCCAGCGTGGCGTCGGACAAGGTCACCGCACCCACCTGCAGGCGACGCGTGGCCGCTTCCGGCAGCTTGGCCTGGGCCAGGGTCGTGGCCAGCACCTGCGACAGGCTGGTATCGGCACCGCCGTACAGCAGATCGGCGACGATCGCGTCGATATCGTCGCTGTCCGGGCGGTATTCCTGCACGTCGATACGCTGCAGGGTAAGCGGATAGGAGGCGATCACCTGGCGCTCGCGGAAATCGAAGAACAGCGCCTGCAGGGCCACTTCCACCAGCACCTTGTACTGGTCGCCGATCGGTTCGACCGACACCAGTTCGCGGTCCAGCGCAGCGGCCAGCACCACGGCACTGGTGGTGCCGTCGAGCATCGCCACCGGCTGGTCGATCAGTTCCAGGTTGGCCGGCGCGCGGCGCTTGAGCGCCTGTGCCAGGGTCTGGTTGAGCGGAATCAGGCCACGCTTTTCCAGTACGGCATGCGCATGCGGAGTGGTCGCCTGTACGGCGGCGGCGTCAGCGGTATAGGCAAAACCGGCCCAGTAGGCCTGCTGCGATTTGTCTGCGGCCTGGCTGGCCAGCGGCCATACGGCCAGGCACAGGGCATAGGCAAGCAGGCGCGCAAAAGCGCGCGGTGCGCTCTTCGTCCTTGAAAACATCCAACCGCTCCTCGGTCACGACACATGAATGACAGGCGCGAACACGCCCGCTGGGCGCGAAACATAGCCGCTCCGGGGCAAACCGACAAGTGCTGACCTTGTCGGCTTCAATTTTCCTGCGGCAGGCCGGCCCGTTGCCGCAGCAGGGTCCGCTCTGCCTGGTTCTGGCTCAACGCCGCTGCCGAGGCGAACGCGTCACGTGCATCCTGCTCCCGCCCCAGTTGCTGCAGCAGCTCGCCGCGCACCACCATCAGCGGTGTGTAGCCCTGCAGGCGTGGCTCGTCCAGCAAGGGCTGCAACAGCGCCCACGCCGCGAACGCACCTTCGCTGCGCGACACAGCCACCACCCGGTTCAATGCCACCACCGGCGACGGCATCACCTGCAGCAACTGCGCATACAGTGCGGCGATCCGCGCCCAGTCGGTGTCTTCGGCGCGGCGGGCACTGGCATGGCAGAAGGCGATCCGTGCCTGCAGCACATAGGGATCATCGCCGCCGCCTGCGGACACCGCGCGCGTCAGTGCCTGCTGGCCGCGTTCGATCTGCAGCCAGTCCCAGTGCGTCCGATTCTGCTGGTCCAGCAGAACCGGCGCGCCCTGCGCATCGACCCGTGCCGCCGCGCGCGAGGCCTGCAGTTCCATCAGCGCCAGCAGACCCAGTACCGGCGGCGCCGGCATCCGGTGGGCCAGAATGCGCGCCAGCCGCAGCGCCTCGGCGCACAGTGCCGGTCGCATCCAGTCGTCGCCCGCACTGGCCGCGTAGCCTTCGTTGAATACCAGGTAGATCGCTTCCAGCACCGACGCCAGTCGTTCCGGCAATGCATCGGCACGCGGCACTTCGTAGGGCACCTGCTTCTGCGCCAACGTGCGCTTGGCCCGCACGATGCGCTGGGCGATGGTCGGCTCCGGCTGCAGGAACGCGCGTGCTATCTCGATCGTGGTCAGCCCGCCCAGCAGGCGCAGGGTCAGCGCTACCCGTGCGTCGGCAGGCAGGACGGGATGGCAGGCCACGAACATCAGCCGCAGCAGGTCGTCGCCGATGTCGTCTTCCAGGGCCTGGCTGTCGTCGGGCGCGGGCAATGCGGCCGGATGCAGCTCCTCTCCCCATTGCGCATGCTGCTGCGCCACCCGCTGGTGCTGGCGCAGCACATCGATGGCACGGTTGCGCGCGGTGGTCATCAGCCAGGCTCCGGGATTGTCCGGGATACCCTGCACCGGCCAACGCTCCAGCGCGGCCAGCCAGGTGTCCTGGGCCAGCTCTTCGGCGCGACCGACGTCGCCGCCGAGCAGGCGCGCCAGGCGCGCGATCAACACTGGCGATTCCATCCGCCAGAGGGTGTCCAGGCGTTGGCTCAGGGCGGGCTCGTGCATGCGGCGATCACAGCATGCGGGCCCGGCCTGCACAAGCGCCGGTGTTCACGCTTCCACGATCGGCTTGAAGCCGCCCCAGAACATGCGCTTGGTATCGAACGGCATGTCCTTGGGACCGATATGCGCCAGCCGCGGGTCGGCCATCACCTTCTTGTTGATGCGGTCGCGCGCGGCACGCGTGCGGAACACCACGAAGGCCACGATCACCGTTTCGCCCGGCTTGAGCTTCACCGCCTGAGGGAACGACGTCGATTTCCCGGGTTGCACGTCGTCGGCCACGCATTCCATGTACTGCAGTGCGCCATGGTCCTTCCACACCGCGCCGGCCTGGCGGGCAAGGCGGCGATAGGCCGCCACCTTGTCCTGCGGGCACGGCAATACGTAAGCATCCACGTAAGTCATGGGGAGTCTCCCTGCAGCGGCCGGTCAGCCCGGCTCGCCGTCCATGTGTGCGATTTCCCAGAGATGCCCATCCAGGTCCTGGAAGCCGCGCTGGTACATGAAGCCATAGTCGCGCGCCGGCTGCGGTTCGCTGGCACCGGCGGCCAGCGCTTTGTCCACCATGGCGTCCACCGCCTTGCGGCTGTCGGCCGACAGGCAGGTGATCACCTCGGTCTGCGTGTGCGCATCGGCGATGCCCTTGGCGGTGAACTGCTGGAAGAACGGCTTGACCAGCAGCATCACGAAGATGCTCTCGCTGACCACCATGCAGGCGGCGTTCTCATCGGTGAAGGCTGGGTTGAAGCTGTAGCCCAGTGCAGCGAAGAACGTCTTGGCTTTTTCCAGATCCTGCACGGGCAGGTTGACGAAGATCATCTGCGGTTGCGGTGTACTCATCGGTGCGGTTCCTTGGAATGGATGGAGAGACGGAAAATCAGGGCTGCTTCATGCAGTTGACCATCCACGGCTTGCCGTAGCGGTCGGTCAACATGCCCCAGCGGTGGGCCCAGAAGGTTTCGGCGATCGGCATCTGCACCTGGCCACCCTCGGCCAGCGCCGCGAAAACGCGCTCGGCTTCTTCGATGCTGTCCACGTCGACGTTGATGGTCGTCGAACCGCCCTCGCCGCCGCCGGGACCATCGGCCGCCATCACGATCGCGCTGCCGATCTCCAGCTGGCTGTGGGCCACATGGTCGAGCGTGTCTGCCGGCATCTCATTGCAGCCCGGCGAGCCGTCGGACGGCGGCATGTCGCGGTACTTCATTTCCGACGTGACCTGGCCACCGAGTGCCCTGGCGTAGAACGCCATTGCATCGTGGGCCTGGCCGCTGAAGCCGAGGAAGGGAATCAGTTTCATGGGAATGCTCCGTCGATTGGGATGAATGCGCGGCCGTGCTCAGGCGCGGTCGAGCTGCTCACGCAGACGCTGTTCCTGCTGCTGTAATTCAGGGGTGAAGGCTGCGCCGAAGTCTTCGGCCGAGATCAACGGGCGCAGTTCCAGCGCACCGCCCGCACTGAAAGGCGCGCGGCTGGCCCATTCGGTGGCCTCGTCCAGCGAGCGCACCTCCCACAGCCAGAACCCGGCAATCTGCTCGCCGGCCGGGCCGAACGGGCCGGTCTCGACCCGCGGCGTGCCGGTGCCGAAATGAATGCGGCGGCCACGCTGGGTAGCATGCAGGCCTTCCCCGGCGAGCATGATGCCGGCGGCCACCAGTTGTTCGTTGTAGGCGCCCATGGCGGCCAGTTCCTGTGCACTGGGCATGCGCCCGGCTTCGGAATCGGCGTTGGCTTTGACGATCACCATCACTTTCATTGCGGTCTCCGCTGGGCTGCGGGTGCGTGCCCTTCTCTGGTACGACGAACCACGGTCGCGGGAATCGACACCGTCGTGCGGATTATTTTTCCTGCGGAGAGCGCGCCTTCGGCGGGGATCGGCGAACGGCGGAGCCCCTCCGTGGTGGCGGTTGGTCGTGAAGAGCTGCATCTCTGCGGGTTGGCCGGGCGGGTGGGCTGCGCAGGGGACGCCGTGAATCCCCAGACCGGCCCAGCCGCTGGCGGCTGTGCGTTCGGGCGCTTGCGAAGCAGTGCTTCGCAAGCAAAGCGCCCTCACCCCTGTAGGCTCGGGCGCGCCATCCATGGCGCTTACGCCCCTGCGCAACCCACCCGCCCGGCCACGGACAGGTTCCTGCCTTCGATCCACCACGGGAAGATCAAGAAAAAGGCAGAAGCAAGAGCAAGATCAACAGCAACAGCAGCTGGCTGGCTGCCTTGGCTTTGCGAGCGAAGCGACCCGCTTTTGCTCTTGCTTGTGATTTCCCGTGGTGGTGCAGCCACCGGAATCTGTCTGGGGCCGGGCGGGTGGGGTTGGCGGGGTACCCGCGCCATGGATGGCGCGGCTAAGCCTCCAGGGACGGATTCACGGCGTCCCCGCCAATCCCACCCGCCCGGCCCACCCTCATGAAGCCAGCTTTCAGCGACCAACCCACCCCACCACGGAGGGGCCCCGCCGTTCGCCGATCCCCGCCGAAGGCGCGCTTCCCGCTCTGCCTTTCGCAGTGCAGCATGCCCCCGCGCAAACCTGCGCGATCATGGACCCCCGCCCCCGCCAGGACTCCGCCATGCAGCAGTACCTGCTTCTGATCTACATCGACCCGTCACTGCTGCGCACACTGCCCATCGACGACTTCAATACGTTGATGCGCGACTGCCTCGCCCATGCCGACAAACTGCAGGCCGAAGGCACGTTGCTGGCCGCGCAGAAACTGCAGCCGATCGAATCGGCACAGACCCTGCGCGTGCGCGATGGCCACAGCCGGGTACTCGATGGTCCCTTCGCCGAAACCCGCGAACTGCTGGCCGGCTTCAACCTCATCGTCGCCCACGACCGCGATGAGGCCATGCGTATTGCGCAGGGGTTCCCGTGGGCCCGCTTCGGCAGCATCGAGGTGCGCCCGCTGGAAGACATGGACGCCGAGCGCGAACGCTGCGGCGCCCCCGCTGCTGCTATGGCAGCAGCCGTACCCTGATCTCGCGCGGGCCTACGCCTTCGTTGCCGCTGTAGTCGCGCGCACTGGCACGCACAATGTACTCGCCCGGCGGCAACGCCGCCGGCTGCCAGCGACCGGTTTCCATCAGGCCATCGCGCACGGTGTTGGTCACCAGATAACGGAAGCGGGTGACCGCACTGCCGTGCACGGTGATGCCGCTGTCCGGGGCATAGGCCACTTTCACCGCCTGCTTCTGCGGCGGCATGCGGTTGAAGACGATGTTCCAGCGCGGCTGCTCGTAGCCCTGCAGCGGCTGCCCGGCGGCATCCAGAATCTGGTAGCCCACCTGGTACGGCCCCAGCCGACGACGCGGCAGGTTGTTGTCCACCTGGTCCCAGGCTTCCACCACGATCTGCACGCCGCGCCCCTGCCGCGCCAACATCACCACGCCATCGCTGCCGGCGACCAACGGCTGGTCGTTGTCGTCCAACAGCGCCACATCGGTGATGCGCGGCGCGAAGTGGTCGGCATAGCCCTTGAACCCCAGCGCCACCGCATTGGTCTCGAAGCCACCATTGCCCACGGCCAGGTGCACGTGCGCCTGGTTGTTGATGCTGCCCAGGCGGTCGCCTACGTGGATGCGCGTGCCACGCCGCACGCGGATGCGCTCCAGCGTGCCGTCTTCGGCGTACAGCGGCTGCCAGCGCGCGTCGAACGGTTCGCCGCGTGGCGTACGACCGACCCGCATGTGGATGTACTTCAATCGGTCCACGGCCAGACCCTCAGCCTGCCCACCCAGGCTCCAGGCCGCGATCGGGCTGCTGATCTTGCCCTCGGCAATCGCCAGCACGGTCTGGCCGACATCGCCGCGCACGTCGAAGCCGCCGTGCAGGTGGTGGCGGCTCTCGCCCTGGAAGGTGCCGCGCACCTCGCCGAGCGTGCCGACCACTTCGTGCCAGCCATCCTGCGGTGCAAGTGGCCAACGCCCACCACTGTCTGGCAGCGCCGCATCGGAGGCCGGGCCCACCAGCGCCGGTGCGGGCAGTTCACCCACCGGCAACGGGCGCAGGCGATGCAGGCGATAGGCTGCGGAGTCGGCCACCAGCAGAGCGCCGTCTGCCGCCACGGCCAGGCCACTGGGGCGTGCCAGGCGTGGCAGGCGGTCATTGCCCAGCAGCGCCAGCTGATGGCCCTGCGGGGTCACCTGCACGATGCGCCCGTCCAGGTCACCGACATACAGCACACCGTCGTGCGTGGTGGCCAGTGACAACGGTCCATTGATGACCTCACCTTTGCCGACCACGGTGCTGACCGTGCCATCGGCACCGACGCGGCGGATCGCGTTGTTGAACAGGTCGGCCACCAGCAATGCGCCGTGCGCATCGAAGGCCAGCGCCACCGGTGTATCGAAGCGGGCGTCAATACCCGGTGCGTCGGCGAAGCCCGGGCGGTCGCCGCCGGCCAGCGTGCGTACATTGCCATCGGTACCGATCACCCGGATGCGGTCGTTCCAGGTATCGGCCACATAGACCTGTCCCTGCGCATCCACGGCGATGCCCATCGGTCCATCGAAACGCGCCTGCGCGGCGGGACCATCGGCGAAGCCCTGCTGGCCACCGGCCAGCGTCGTCACCTGTCCATCGGTGCTGATGCGCCGGATCGCATGATTGCCGGTGTCGGCCACATACAGATTGCCCTGTACATCGGCGGCAATGCCCGAAGGGGTGTTGAAACTGGCCTGCAGCGCAGGCCCATCGACACGTCCCTCGCCCTGCCCCGCTACCGTTTCGATACGGCCATCGGCCAGGCGGCGGCGGATGCGGTTGTTGTCACCGGCATCGGTGAAGTAGACGCTGCCATCGGCGCTGCCCAGCAGCGCGTAGGGGTCGGCGAAGCGCGCCTGCGCCGAGCCGCCATCGCGATCACCCGGATGGCCGTCGCCGGCCAGCAGCTCGATCTGTGCGGTCCACGCCAGCGGCGTCGGTGCAGGGCCGGTCGGTACCTGCGGGCCGGAGGCAGGCAATTCCCACCAGGTCGCCGCCAGGGCCACCGCTGTTGCCACCACCACCGCACCCACCGCCATCCCTTGCCACCGCGCCATCGTCCCATCTACCTGTGCTTGCATGAAGAGGCACGAACGATAGTCGCTGTGCCCATGCAGCGCCATGGCCGATGGTCAGGGCCCTCTCATGGCGCTTGTCCTGCGCTGCCGCAGCGGGTTCAATGTCCACTCCATGGACGGAGGCCCACCATGCCCCGCTGCACCTCACTCCTCGTGCTGCTGCTTGCCGCACTGACCAGCGCGACCGCCTCGGCGAATGTTCCCCGTACGCCCACTCCCACCTCGCAGCATCCGCCCAATGCGGCGATGGATGCTGCGCATGCCGCGTACGCGCAGCAATGGGATACGGCCATCGAGCAGTCCCGCAGCGGCAATACCCTGGCCGCGCTGATCGCCATGGAACGGCTGATGGACAGCCCGCTGCTGGCCGACTTCGATGCCGAGCGCCGCGGCCGCGCCGCGCAGTTTGCCGGCTGGACGGCGGCCATGCAGAAGCAGCCTGCGCTGGCACGGCGCTATCTGCAGCAGGCGCTGCTGGCGTTGCCGGGCGATGCAAGCATCCTGACCACGCTGGTGTCGCTGGACCTCAATGATGACCAACCCGCAGCGGCAGTGGAGCATCTGACACAGGCACTGGCGCGTGCCGACAGCCCGCTGGCGATCGACCACCACACCATCAGCTACCTGCAGTACCACCTGCGCGCGCAGCCCGCGCAACGCATGGCGCTGCTGCAGGCGTTGTTCGACAACGGCTGGAAGAGCGGCGGCAGCGAACCCACCGGGCTGTGGCTGGAGTTGGCCACGCTGCAGGCCGACAACGGTCGCAGCGATGCCATCGCTGCGACGCTGGCACGCATCGATACCCCGGCCGAACTGATCCGGTTGCGCAGCGACAAGCGCTTCGATCGCTATGTGGACCGCCGCGATGTGCACTTCGATCCGGTCAAGGCCGCGCAGCGCCACCTTGACGCCCTGCGTGTATCAGGCCTGCTGGATCGCGTTCTGGATGCACGCATGGTGGATTTCAGCAGCACGCTGCTGATGCTCGATCGCAACGAGGAAGTCCTGGCACTGACGGATACGCTGGCCGAGGCCGCCGCGGACGGACAATCGCCGCCCGCCGCCGAAGCGGAATGGCTGGCCTGGCTGCTCAACAGCCGGATCGCTGCGCTGCGTCGCTTGGGGCGTACCGATGAGGCGCTGGCGACGGCGAAGCTCGCCGCCCGCATCGGCGCGCTCGGGCCAGATGGTCTGGAGCACCAGATGAACGTGGCCTTCGTGCTCAACTCACTTGGTCAGACGCAGGAAGCAGACACCGCGATGGAGACATTGACCGGCCTAAGCGGCTATGGCCAGGCCGCACAGGCCTTGATCCATTTCGCCGCCGCCCGCCAGCGCGGTGATGCTGACGCTGCTGCCGCAGCACGTGCAGTCATCGTCGCCCAGCGCCAGGGCGCGCGCCTGTTCTACCGCGAGATGCTGCTGGAAGAGGGTGATCTGGATGCTGCCGCAGCCGTGCTGATCGAGCAGTTGCGTTCGCCGCTGGAACGCGGCGACGCGCTGGCCAGCCTGCAGGACATGCGCGTGTATCCGTCGTTGCCGGGCGATGTACGCATCGATGCCGCCTGGCGCGAACTCAAGCAGCGGGCCGACGTACAGGCCGAAGTCTCGCGCGTCGGCCGCATCGAGCGCTACGAGCTGGTAGGCAGCGCCACGTCGCGCTGAGCGCCGGCTACTTCGCCGGTACTTCGATGCGGATGCCCATCGCCTCGCGATAGCGGGTGTACAGGGCCATCACCTTGTCCACGTAGGCCAGGGTTTCGGCATACGGTGGCACGCCCTTGTAGCGCGCCACCGCACCGATGCCGGCATTGTAGGCCGCCGCTGCCAGCGGACGGTCGCCGTTGTAGCGGCGCAGCAGCGCACGCATGTAGCGGGCGCCGCCGTCGATGGACTGTTGCGGCGAGAACGGGTCGCGCACGCCGTACTCCACTGCGGTATCGGGCATCAGCTGCATCACGCCCTGCGCGCCCTTGCTGGACACCGCCAGCGCGTCGAAGTTGCTTTCGGCATGGGCGATCGCCCGCAGCCAAGCATCGTCCACGCCGGTGGCCTTGGCCGCCGCCTTGAATTGCTTTGCGTGCTGGGCCAGCTGGGGCTTGCCGACCTTGCCGAGGCCTTCATGCGCCGGTTCGCCCGGCGGTGTGGCTACGGTGAACTTCAGGAACACCCGCGAGCCGGGCAGGTTGCGGGTGGAGTAGACCAGCTTGCCGTCCTGTTCGCGCTCGTACAGCACGCCACTGAACACGCCCATGTTGCCCCACAGGTTGGGGGCCTGCACGGCGCTGTCGTCGATCTCCTTCGGCGTGCAGCGCGAGCCGGGCTCGGGCGCGGTGGCCAGGCTGACCGTGTTGCCTTGTACGCAGCGGTAGACCGTGCGCGCAGCGGCCAGCCCTGGCCACAGGGCAGACAGCAGCAACAGCGCGACAAGGGCGGGACGAAGGGACATGGCGGCGGGATGATCCGGCGGCGGCCGCTAACAATGAGTGAATGGGGGTGTTCGGCCGGGCGGCGCCCGGCACCCGCAGAGGCAACGGCAACGGCAACGGCCGAAGCAACAGCAACTGCGGCATTCCGTGGGATGGCGGGGTGGGTCCGGTGGCGGGGGACGCCGTGAATCCATCCATGGAGGCTTGGGCGCGCCATCCATGGCGCTTACACCCCCGCAACCGGACCCACCCCGCCTTCGACAGATTTCCGCGATCTGCCGGAATGGCATGGCCTGCTCTTGCTGGGTGTCGACCACGCGGCTGTTGGTGGGTGTCGACCTTGCGGCTGTTGGTGGGTGTCGACCTTGCGGCTGTTGGTGGGTGTCGACCTTGGTCGACACGTAGATCCACGCCATGCGTGGATGGGACTCACCGAGGCCGTTAGATCTGTTGGCGAGGGTCTTCCCGACTAGCGCGCCATCTTCCGCCGCAGCCAATAGCCTGCGCCCAGCAGCACGAACCATGCGGGGCTGGCCACCAGCGCCTGGCGCGTGTCGGCCTGCAGGCTCAGCAGTACCAGCACGGCGGCGAAGAAGATCAAGCAGGCCCAGCACATCGCCACGCCACCGGGCATCTTGAAGATCGAGGCCGCGTGGCGTTCGGGGTAGCGACGGCGATAGACCATGTAGGCCACCAGGATCAGCGACCAGACGAAGATGAACAACACCGTTGCCAGGGTCGTCACCAGGGTGAAGGCGGTCACCAGGTTGGGAATCAGATAGATCAGCAGGGTGCCGCCCAGCAGGCACAGGCAGGAGAACAGCAGGCCCCGGGCCGGCACCGCTGCGCGCGATAGCTTGGACAGGCCACGCGGTGCATGGCCTTCCTCGGCCAGACCGAACAGCATGCGGCTGGTGGAAAAGATACCGCTGTTGGCCGACGACGTGGCCGAAGTCAGCACCACGAAGTTGATCAGGCTGGCCGCGGCGGGAATGCCGGCCAGCACGAACAGCTGCACGAACGGGCTCTTGTCCGGCACCACCTGGCGCCATGGGGTGACCGCCATGATCGCGATCAGCGCCAGCACGTAGAAGATGATGATGCGCACCGGGATCGAGTTGATCGCCTTGGGCAGGTTGCGCTCCGGGTCGGCCGTTTCCGCAGCGGTGGTACCCACCAGCTCGATGCCGACGAAGGCGAACACCGCGATCTGGAACCCGGCAAAGAAACCGACCAGGCCCATCGGGAACATGCCACCGTCATTCCACAGGTTCGACAGCGATGCGGTGTGCCCGCTGGGCGAGGTGAAGCCCCACGCCACCAGCCCGGCGCCGGTGATGATCAGCGCGCAGATGGCCACGATCTTGATCAGCGCGAACCAGAATTCCATTTCGCCGAACAGTTTCACTGTCACCAGGTTCAACGACAGCAGCAGCATCACGCAGGCCAGCGCCGGTTTCCACGCTTCCAGTCCCGGGAACCAGAACTGCGCATAGGCGGCGATGGCGATCACATCGGCGATGGCGGTGACGATCCAGCAGAACCAGTACGTCCATCCGCAGAAGAATCCGGCCCACGGCCCGAGCAGATCGGTGGAGAAATCGATGAAGGATTTGTACTGCAGGTTGGACAGCAGCAGCTCGCCCATCGCCCGCATCACGAAGAACAGCATCGCACCGATGATCAGGTAGACCACTACGATGGATGGGCCGGCCAGGCTGATGGTCTTGCCCGAGCCCATGAACAGGCCGGTACCGATTGCACCGCCGATGGCGATCAGTTGCAGGTGGCGGTTGGACAGGCTGCGGCGCAGGTGCTCGGGGGGCGTGGCGGGCTCGGTCATGGGCGCGGGAAGGGGCGGGGGAAGCGTTCGACGGTAGTCCTCCCGCTGCCACAACGCCAGCACCGGCCGGCCCAGACCCGTCAGCAAGTGTCACTTTCACCACAATGTGATCCATTACCGCCCTTGTCCCATTCCGTCCGGCCCGGCGCCGTGTTCATATACCGCCATCGCCCAAGGACCGGCCCCGCCCATGTGCCCAGCCCTGCACACCTCTCTGGAGCCCCGGTCATGAGCCGACTGCGGGTCATCATCGGCGGCACCGTCCTGGCCGTGTTGGCCGCTGCTCTGCCGATCGCGGTCATGGTCTATGCCACCTGGGACCGTGCCGTAAGTGTCGAGCAACAGCGACTGCATGCCATCGCCGAGCGCAGCCTGCGCCGTACCGACGTGTCCTACCAGGAAGCGCTGGCGGCATTGAAGTCCGCCGAGGCCACTGTGTTGCCGCCCTGCGGGGCCGAACACATCCAGCGCATGCAGACCCTGGTGATGACCACGCCGTCGTCCGACCAGATGGGCTACTTCGAGGGCGGCAAGCTCCGCTGCACGTCCTGGGGGCCGTTCCAGCAGGATGTGGACCAACCCACGCCGGACCACGTCACCAGCGATGGCGTCGGCATCACCGTGGACGTGCGCCCCGAGGCATCCGGCCGGCGGCCGATGCTGTCCATCATGTACGGCTCCTACGACGTGCTGGTCGACCCTCGGCGCTTCGTCGATGCCATCGTCGATCCGGACGTGCGGCTGGCCCTGGCAAGTCCGGATGGACGGCTGCTGACCCAGCAGGACGGCATGGACCCGACCCTGTTGCAGCATCTCCTGCGTGAGCCCGGCGAGGGTCTGGACCGCGACACCCTGTATGCCAGCGCGCGCAGCGGTGAATGGCTGGCAATCGCCACGGCGCCGCGTACCGCGCTGGCGGCCACCTTCCAGCAGCAGGCGTGGTTGTTCGTGCCATTGGGGCTGCTGATGGCCGCCGCCGCTGTCGGCCTGGTGATCTGGCTGTCACGACGACGGCTGTCGATGCGCGGCGAACTGCGCATCGCCATCCGTCGTCGCGAACTCTACCTGCACTACCAGCCGATCATCGAACTGGATACCGGCATCTGCGTCGGCGCCGAAGCACTGGTGCGCTGGCAGCGACCCGACGGCACGCAGGTGCGTCCGGACCTGTTCATTCCCTTGGCCGAAGAGGCCGGGATGATCGCCGCCATCACCGATCTGGTGATCGAGAACGTGGTTGCCGACATGCGTGAACTGTTGGCCGAGGATCGCAGTGCACACATCGCGATCAACCTGGCGGCCGAAGACATCAGCAGCGGGCGGGCGCTGAAGGTGATCTCCCAGCGCATGGCCGGCAGCGGCATCCTGCCGCAGCAGATCTGGCTGGAGGCCACCGAACATGGCTTCCTCGATATCGACCGTGCGCGCACCATGCTGGCGGCGGCGCGACGCGCGGGCCACAGCGTGGCCATCGATGATTTCGGTGTCGGCTATTCCAGCCTGCAGTACCTGCAGCAGCTGCCGTTGGATGCACTGAAGATCGACAAGTCCTTCATCGATGCGATCGGCACCGAGAGCGCGACCAGCCCGGTCACGCCGCACATCATCGGCATGGCCCGCGAGCTGGGCCTGTGGGTGGTGGCTGAAGGCGTGGAAACCGAAGCGCAGCTGGCCTACCTGCACAGCCAGCACGTGCAGTTCGGCCAAGGGTGGTTGTTCTCGCGGCCGTTGCCGCGCGATGAGTTCATCGCCTTCCACCGCAAGCGCCAGCAGCAGTACGGCGCAGCGCGGGAGCACATGCAGAATCCGCGCAGTGTGCCGTTCGAGCGCGAGCAGGCGGGGTAGTAGTAGTCGGCGAACGGCGCAGCCCCTCGTGGTGGGTCGCTAGGAGCGGTTTCTGGGGTTGGTCGGGCGCGGTGGATACGCGGGGGACGCCGTGAATCCATCCCTGGAGGCTTGGCCGCGGCATCCATGCCGCGGACACCCCCGCGTACCCACCGCGCCCGACCCGGGACAGATCTCTGCGGCGTTCCACCACGTAGAAGAGAAAGAAAAAGCGAAAGCGAAAGCAACAGCGGGTCGTTGCGCTCGCACGTTCTGCTCTCTGTAGTGCCGGCCGCTGGCCGGCAACCCCGGCAACCCCGTCACCGTTGGTCGATGCCTACGCCCAGGCCTTCGGCCGGGCCCACAGCCAGGCTGCACACACCGCCAGCAGCAGCAACGGCAACCAGGCCAAGTGCTGTGCGCCGCTGGCCTGCAGCATCAGGCCGCCGCCGACGCCGCCGGCGGCGATGGCCAGGTTCCAGCCGGTCACCAGCATCGATTGTGCGAGGTCGGCAGCGGCGCCGGCGCGGCGGGCCAGTGCGGTCTGGAACAGGGTTGGCACGGCGCCGAATGCTACGCCCCACAGGATCGTCACCAGCAGCAGCACGCCCGGCACGCCTGGCCACAGCAGCAGCGAAACCACCGCCATCACGAAGCCGATTACGCTGGCCCATACCAGCGCGCGCAGATGGCGGTCCACGCCCCAGCCGGCAATGGCGATACCCACGATCGCGGCGATGCCGAACGCCAGCAGCAGCCGGTCCAGCCAGCTGCCCGCGCCGGCCTGCACCGCCAACGGCTCGATGTAGGTGTACAGCACGTTGTGCGCCAGCACGTACAGCGCCATCACCAGCAGCGTGCTGCGGATGCCGGGCATGCGCCAGACCGAACCCAGCGACATGCGCCGGCCCGCGCCGGCCGCCGGCAATGCGGGCAGCGCCCAGCGCGCGTAGCCGAGCAGCAGCACCGCCAGCACGCTCATCAACGCGAACGCCCAGCGCCACCCGATCTGCTGGCCCAGCAAGGTACCTGCCGGCACCCCCAGCGACAGCGCCAGCGGCGAGCCGATCATCGCCACCGCGATCGCCCTGCCCTGCAGTTCCGGTACCACCATGCGCGCGGCATAGCCGGCCACCAGCGACCACAGCAGGCCCGCACCCACGCCTGCCAGGAAGCGCGCCACCAGGGTCAACACGTAGTCGTGGCTGAGCGCGGTCACGGTGTTGACCACCATGAAGCCGGCAATTGCCGCCAGCAGCAGCGGACGGCGCGGCAGGCGCTGGGTCAGTGCGGTCATCGGCAACGCAGCCAGTACCGAGCCCAGTGCATACACGCTCACCAGTTGCCCTGCGGCCGCATCGCTGACGCCGAGACTCTCGCCCATCGGCCTCAGCACGCCGGCGGGCAGCGTTTCGGTCAGCAGGGTGATGAAACCACCACCGGCCAAGGCCAACAGGCCACGCCACGGCAAGCGCGTTGCCTCTCCGGCCGGTGCCCCGGCGTCGATCGCGTGGCCGCTCATCGCGCCGTCTCCAGATCGGCGTATACCGCATCGCGCAGTTCATCCACGAACGCACCATGCATGCCTTCATACAGCGTGTTGGTCAGGGCGACCACGCTCAGGCCGCGCGTCGGGTCGACGAACCAGCTGTGGCCATAGGCCCCGCCCCAGCGCCATGTGCCCACGGTCTGCGGTGTGCCGCTGGCTGCGGCATCACGCAGCACGGCAAAGCCCAGGCCGAAACCCCAACCGGGCGGATCGACCGGTCCCAGCTCGCCCAGCTGAGGCGTTCCCATCTGTGCCATCACGCTGTCCGGCAGCAGCTGTGAGGCACGCGAATCGCGCAGCGCCTCCAGCACGGTCATCACCTCATCAGCGGTGCCCACCAGACCCGCGCCGGCTGACGGATATCGGTGCGGATCGGTCGCCCGCGCCAGGCTGTATTCGATGCCTACCGAGCCCTCGAACGCAGGCACCACCTCGCCCTCCTGCAACCGATGCGGCTGCGGCAGGTCACTGACATATGGCGTCGCCAAGCGGCTGCCCTCGCCGGTAGCGAACGCGGTGTCGCGCAGGCCCAGCGGCTGCGCCAGCAGCCGGTCGAACAAAGTCTGCAATGTCTCGCCTGTCGCCGCCTCGGCCACGGCGCCCGCTACATCCACGCCCAGCGAGTACAGCCACTGGCTGCCCGGTGCGAACAACAGCGGCGCCTGTGCGATGCGCTGCACGTTCTGCTGCAGCGTCACCGCGTTCGCGTCCATGCCATCGCTTACGCCCGCCTGCGCGTAAGGGCCCTCGGCATCGGCTTCCAGGAAGCGGTAGCCCAGTCCGCTGCTGTGACTGAGCAACTGGCGCAGGCTGATCGATGGTTGGCTGCCATCGGCCAGTGCCGGGCGGAACGCCGGCAACCAGCGCTGCACCGGCGTATCCAGGTCGAGCACGCCCTCGGCTACCAGACGCAGGATCACCGTGGTCAGCAGCGGTTTGCTCACCGAAGCCAGCCGGAACAGGTGGTCGCGGCGCATCGGCGTGTTCGATTCACGATCGGCCAGGCCGCTGGCGCTGGCGTGGCGCAGCACGCCATGCTCGCGAACCAGTACCACCGCACCGACCAGGCGCTGCGGATGCACGGCCTGCAGCAGCGTGCTCACCGCGGGCAGCGCCGGTGCAGTATCAACAGGGAGGGCGAGTGTCATCGGGGTGATCCGTGGGGAGAAGCCCGCCACGGTAGGCAGCTCCGGCGCCGGCAAAAAGCGGGGCGGGGCTCCGGGCATCATGGACCACAAGGTCCGTAATCGGCATGATGCCCGGAACCATTGGACCGCATCGACCCGCCAAGCACCCGCACCGCACTGTTGCACCGGCTGCGTCACCAGGCACGCCGGCCGCCACCTACCCTGCCCTCTTTCGCAGCGACCCTCCCCATGTCCGTCCTCGACAACCTGGCCAACCTGCAGACCTTCGTCCACGCCGCGGACACCCGCAGCTTCGTCGAAACCGGCCGCGTACAAGGCATCTCCGCCTCGGCCGCCGGCAAGTGCGTTGCCCGGCTTGAACATGCACTCGGCGTGCGCCTGTTCCACCGCAGCACGCGCAGCATCACCCTCACGGCCGAAGGCCAGCTGTTCCTGGCGCGCTGCCGGCGCATCCTCGACGAACGCGATGCCGCACGCACCGAACTGGCCCAGCAGCATGCAACCCCCAGCGGCACCCTGCGCATCAGCCTGCCGCTGGTGGGCGACCTTACCCTGCCGCTGATGGCCGAGTTCATGGCGGCTTACCCGGACATCCGGCTGGAGCTGGATTTCTGCGATCGCCTGGTCGATGTCATCGAAGAGGGGTTCGACGCCGTGCTGCGTGTTGGCGAACCCAGCGACTCACGCCTCACCGCACGTCGCCTCGGTGTGTTCCCACGCCGCGTGGTTGCATCGCCGGCCTACCTGCAACGGCACGGCACGCCGCACGTACCGGCCGATCTGCTGCAGCACCGCCTGCTGCATTACCGCTTCCCCAGCACCGGCAAACTCGAACCGTGGCCCATTCTCTGGCCAGGGGGCCAAGCAGCGCAGGAACTGCCGGTGCACATGGTTGCCAACACCATCGAAGCGCGGGTGGCACTGGCGCTGCGCGACGGTGGCCTGGCATTCGTGCCGGTGCATTCGGTGCGCGATGTGCTGGCCGATGGCCGGCTGGTCACGGTGCTTGATGAGCACGTACAGTCTTGCGGGACGTTCCACCTCTTGTGGCCCTCCGGCCGCCACGTACTGCCGAAGCTGCGGGTATTCATCGAGTTCTTCAGCGCACGGCTGGATACGGTGCCGTAACGCAGAGCACCGGCCGCGACCATTCAGCTCACGGCGCTATACTGCCCGCTCATTCCCCCCCAGAGGCTCGCGACCAATGCGCCAGTGATGCCGCCGTCTTCGCACTAGACGGCCCGACTCTTCCCGCCCCTGCGCGCAGGGGAGAACCAGGCATCCATGGAGGTCGCATGACTTCGCATTCCCTCACGCTCGATCGCGTGTCGTATCGGTTGGCCGATGGCCGACCGTTGTTTTCCGATCTATCCTTTTCCTTCGAACCGGTGGCCACCGGACTGGTCGGCGCCAATGGCGCCGGCAAGAGCGTGCTCGCGCGCCTGCTCGCCGGCCAGCTGTCACCCGACGATGGCCGCGTACACCGCAGTGGCCAGGTGTTCCTGTTGCCTACGCCGGGCTATCCGCCACGTGGCACGGTAGGCGAACTGGCCGGCGTAGGCGCCGAACTGGCGGCACTGGCACGTATCGAAGCAGGCAGCGTCGATGAAGCCGATTTCGCCTGCGTGGGCGACCACTGGGACCTGCGCGAACGCCTGCAGCAGCAGTGGCAGGCAATGCAGCTACCGGCCGACCTTGATCCGGCGCAGCCCGCCTCCCGGCTCAGTGGGGGCCAGTCGATGCAGGTAGCGCTGTCCGGCGCGTGGGCCAGCGGCGCGGATTGGCTGATCCTCGACGAGCCGAGCAATCATCTCGACGCCCGCCATCGCCACCAGCTGTACGCACAGCTGCAGCAGTGGCAGGGCGGCCTGCTGGCCATCAGCCACGACCGTGGTCTGCTCGCGCAGATGGCGCAGATCGTCGAACTGGATGCGCACGGCCTGCATCGTTACGGCGGATCGTGGCAGCACTATGCCGACACGCGCACCGCCGAACGCGAGGCCGCCGCCGCCCAGCTGGAGCATGCCCGTGCCCAGCATCGGCAGCAGCAACGCAGCGCGCGCGAACAGCACGAGCGCCAGCAGCAGCGGCAGGCACGTGGCAACCGCGAAGCGCGCGAGGCCAACCAGGCACCGATCCTGCTCGGTCGGCAGAAGCAGCGCGCCGAAGCCAGCCACGGCCGTGCGCAGCAGATCCAGAGCGACCGCCTGCAGGCTAGCGCGGCACAGGTGCGCGCCGCCGCTGCGGCGGTACACGTGGCACCAGAGCTGGCGTTGTTCAGTGGCGAAGGCGAGCGTGGTCAGGCCCGCCTGCTGCAGGCGCACGATCTGGTGCTGCCGCATGGCTGCAACGCGGTGCTGCGGCTGGAGATCCGGCGCGGCCAGCGCATCGCTGTAGTTGGCGACAACGGCAGCGGCAAGTCGACGCTGTTGCGCGTGCTGGCCGGCGAGCTGCCCGCAGATAGTGGACAGGTACATCGGCACGCGCCGTTGGCCCTGCTCGACCAGCAGCTGCTGAATCTGCGCAGCGAAGAGAGCATTCTCGACGCGGTGCAGGCTGCCCATCCCACGGCCGATCCGGCTGAGCTGCGCACGCGGTTGGCGTTGCTGGGCCTGGATGCACAGCGCATCCAGCGCCCGGCCAGCAGCCTCAGCGATGGAGAGCGGGTGAAAGGTGCGCTGGCCAGCGTGCTGTATGCCGACCCTGCCCCGCAGCTGCTGTTGCTGGACGAGCCGGGCAACGCGCTGGACCTGGCCGCGCTGCAGGCGCTGGAAGAGCTGCTGGCGGCATGGCCGGGGGCATTGTTGATGGTCAGCCATGACACCCACCTGCTGCAGGCCCTGCGGCCAACGCAGGTGCTGCAGGTCGGTGATGCAGGTTGGCAGTGGCGCGATGCGTTGTAGAGCGGAGCCCATGCTCGGCTCCTGCCGGCTGGCATCCACGCATGGCGTGGATCTACTGGCTGGCCGAGCATTCATCCACGCATGGCGTGGATCTACTGGCTGGCAATGCGTCCACGTCCATCGGAAGCGATGAGCTGTAGAGCCGAGCACGTGCTCGGCTCCTGCAGCCTCTCATCCACGCATGGCGTGGATCTACTGCCAGCCGAGCATTCATCCACGCATGGCGTGGATCTACTCATCCACGCTTCCACACCGGGAATACCTGCGGCATCTGCTGCCACAGCAGGGGCCCGGCCTGCAGTTCGTCGTCGTTGAGCAGGCATGCATCCAGTACCGAGCGCACCGCGCGCTCGTCCATGTGCACGCCGATCACCACCAGTTCCTGCCGGCGGTCACCCCACAGCGGGTGCCACAGGCGTGCCATCGCCGAGTGCGCTTCCGCGTCCGGGAATTCCTGTACATCGGGCAACGGTGCGCTCCAGCAGTCAGCCTGCTGCCGGGCCCAGCCCAGATCGCTGTAGGGCAGTGGCGTTGGCGGCAGCAGCGGCGTGGTGTCCTCCTGGCCGGCGCGCACACGCTCGCGCGCCGCATACCAGAAGCCCGCCGCTTGGGTGCGTGTGGCCGCGCCCACACTGTTCAACTCACCCACCCAGTCCATGCGGTTGGCCAGCCAGAACCAGCCCTTGCTGCGGATCACCCCGGGCATGCCCTGCTGCAACGTGCGCGCGAAGCGGGCCGGGTGGAACGGCCGCCGCGAGCGGTAGACGAAGCTGGCAATGCCGTACTCCTCGGTTTCCGGCGTGTGCTCGCCGCGCAGCTCCTTCACCCAACCCGGCGCCTGCTGCGCGCGATCGAAGTCGAAGCGGCCGGTATCCAGCAGCTCGGCAAGCGGTACATCGCCGAAGCGGGACAGCAGCAGCTTCGCGTCGCGGTTCAAGCCGCGCAGCACGGCCAGCGTGTCCTGCAGCACTTCATCATCGACCTGGTCCACCTTGCTGACCACGATCACATCGGCGAACTCGACCTGCTCGCACAGCAGGTCGACCACGCCGCGATCATCATCCGGCCCCGCCTGCTGGCCACGCTCGGCCAAGCGCAGTGTCGAACCGAAATCGGCCAGGAAGGCGCTGCCGTCCACCACCGTCACCATCGTGTCCAGCCGCGCGATATCGCTCAGGCTGAAACCGTGTTCATCGCGTACTGCGAAGGTGGCCGCCACCGGGATCGGCTCGCCGATCCCGGTCGATTCGATCAGCAGGTAATCGTAGCGGCCGCTGTCAGCCAGGCGCCGGACCTCCTGCAGCAGATCATCGCGCAGCGTGCAGCAGATGCAGCCGTTGCTGAACTCCACCAGCGTCTCTTCGGTGCGACGCAGCTCCGCGCCGCCATCGCGCACCAGCTGCGCATCGATGTTGACCTCGCTCATGTCGTTGACGATCACCGCCACCCGCAGGCCATCGCGGTTGCGCAGTATCTGGTTGAGCAGGGTGGTCTTGCCGGCCCCGAGGAAGCCGGAGAGCACGGTGACCGGAAGGCGACGGTCGGCGCGGGAAACAGTGTTCATGTCGGAGCGGGTTGGCTGCAGAACGGAAATGTTACTGTATAACAATTGTCGCGCAAGGAACCTCCCCCGCATGAAGTCACCCTCCGCTGCCCTGCTTGATGCCGGCGCCGTCGCCCTGTCCAGCCTGTGCCTGCTGCATTGCCTGGCCCTGCCCCTGCTGGCGGCCGCGCTGCCGCTGTTCGGCGTCTGGGCCGAAGCGGAGTGGGTACACCTGGTGTTCGTGGCCATTGCGCTGCCGATCACCGGCGTGGCCCTGTGGCGCGCCGAACGCCGCCAGCCGCTGCCTGCACTGGCGTGGCTGAGCGCGGGCACGGGCCTGGCGCTGTTGATGGCCGGGGCGCTGGCACTGCCCTCTCACGCGTGGGAGACCCCGCTGACGGTCACCGGCAGCCTGCTGCTGGCCGCCACCCACATCTGGAACGCGCGGCACCGGCACCAATAGCGCCGCAGGGGTAGTGCCGGCCGCTGGCCGGCAACCTCATGAACTCCGGAAGCAACATGCAGTTGCCGGCCAGCGGCCGGCACTACCCGGCTATTTGCCGTAACGCCGCAGCAGCTCCACCAGCACCTCGGCTTCGGCGGCCCGCTGGGCCGGGTCTTCCGCACCCACCACGTGTTCCTGCAGGTGCTCGTGCAGCAGTTCCATCAACAGGCTGTGGGCAGCGCCACGCACGGCCGCCACCTGCACCAGCACGTCGGCGCAGTCGCCTGCCTCGCTCTCGGGCGTGTTCAACGCCTGCTCCAACGCCGCCACTTGCCCGCCGATGCGACGGACCCGGGTCAGCAGCTGCTTTCGATTCCTGTGTACATGCGCCATGAGTGGATCATATACCCTATGGGGGTATCCATCCATCATTGCCGCCATGCACCTGGACGCCCTCGCCGCCGCCCGCCGCCACGAACACCGCTTCGACGACGGCAACCCGCTGGCCGAACGCAATACCCGTCGCGCGATGTGGCTCACCGTCAGCATGATGCTGGTCGAGATCGTCGGTGGGTGGTGGTTCAACTCCATGGCCGTGCTCGCCGACGGTTGGCACATGAGCTCGCACGCATTGGCGCTGGGCCTTTCGGTGTTCGCCTATCGCTGTGCACGCCGCTATGCACACGACCCGCGCTTTGCCTTCGGCACCTGGAAGATCGAGATCCTGGCCGGCTACACCAGTGCCATCGCCCTGCTTGGCGTTGCGGCGCTGATGGCCGTGCAATCGCTGGAACGGCTGTGGGTGCCCGCGCCCATCCACTACAACCAAGCCATCGCCATCGCCGCGGTCGGCCTGGGTGTGAACCTGCTGTGCGCGTGGTGGCTGCACGACAGCCCGGGCCACGCGCATCACCATCATGGCCACGGACACGACCATGGCGATCATGGGCATGACCACGATCACGGCCATTCCCACGGTCACGACCTCAATCTGCGTTCGGCCTACGTGCACGTGCTGGCCGACGCCGCCACCTCGGTGCTGGCCATCGTCGCCCTGCTGGGCGGCAAGCTGCTCGGCCTGACCTGGCTGGATCCAGTGATGGGCCTGGTCGGCGCGGTGCTGGTCACCGTATGGGCAATCGGCCTGCTGCGCGACAGCGGCCGCATCCTGCTGGACGCGCAGATGGATGCGCCGGTGGTGGCCGAGGTACGCGAAGTGATCGAGCAGGGTCCGTGGCCGGCACGCTTGGCCGACCTGCACGTGTGGCAGGTGGGGCGCGGTAAGTACGCCGTCACCGCCAGCGTGGTCACCAGTGACGCCACGCTCGATCCGGACACCGTACGTCAAGCGCTGGCGATCCACGAAGAACTGGTGCACATCACGGTGGAGATCCACCGCAGCCGCTGAGGTCAGCAGGGCGCCGGTTCTTGCCGAAAATCTGTACCGGCCATCGCCGCGAGCTGCCTACACTGGCCGCACCTGCCCCGTCGGGACATCCCATGCGCGCGCTCCGCCTGCTGCTGCCCGGTGCCCTCCTGCTGCTGGTGGCCTGTTCCGGTGACACCCAGCTGCCGTTCTCCTCCGACCCGATGCTCGGCTGCTTCGCCACCCGCCCGCGCAAGTCCGCCGAGTTCCGCATCGAAAAGGAAGGAGGCCAGTACTTCGTGTCGTTCGAGCGCGACGGCCAATGGCAGCGCGAACCCAATGCGCTGTACAAGGCCAGCCGCAGCAACATCCAGCAGTACTTCCGCGATGACGCTGACCAGATCGACAGCGCGCTGATCCGGATGGCCGGCGGCTTCGGCATCTTCCACGTCAAGGACGGCGCCACGTTGAAGGCCCGCGCACGCGACAGCGACTACATGGCGCTGCTGCTGATCGGCGCCGGGCCGGTGTATGCGGTGAAGTGCCAGTAGCGGCCAGATTGCAATTCTTCCCATGGCGTCAGCGATGCCGCTGGCACACGCTGCCGGTTTCGAGGAGGAATACCCATGCTCTCTCTCTTCTCCTGCTGGCCGCTGGCACCGCAAAGACCCAGGGTGCCTACGACGAGGTGCGTGAGACCGATGACGGCAAGGTCGTGGTGATGCGCACCTTCAACTGGGAAATCGAAGGGGAACGCGCCAAGCGTGTAACCGTGCACTGGTTGCTGCAGGAAGACGGCAGCATGCGCTACGACTTCGACTGGCAGCCAGCCGCCACCCAGGATGCCCATCGCCGTTCGTGCGCGTTGCAGGGCATGCAGCCCACACGAGGCGTCGGCATGATCTCAGGAGAAGGAACCATCCACGGATTCAGCTGCACCGACCTGCGGTAGCGCCGCGCCCATGCCCGGCTCGGCTGCACAGCGCCTGCGGTACCATGCCCTCCCCCGAGCCACCCTGCGCTACCCACCGTGCCCCATTACTCCGGCCCCCTGCTGACCCGCGACAGCGCTGACACCCTGCGCCGTGCCCATGACAAGGGCGCCACCGAATGGCAGGGCTCGCTCGATCTGGGGCGCAACGAAGCGGCGGTGCAGCTGGATGCCGAGGGTTTCACCTTCCGTGGCCAGCACTACCCGTGGCCGGGCAAGCTGAAGGACCGCACCCTGTACTACTGGGACGGCGAGGAGTTCTGCTCCATCTCCCGCTTCAGCGGCTCGCTGATCAAGCTGGTGCCGACCGAGTGGGGCGCACCGACCTTCGAGATCGACGGCATCAAGATGCTGCCGACCTCCAAGCTGTCGCCGTTCGAGGACGCGCGCCGCAAGGTCGAACTGGTCGCCCCGGCCGGCAAGATCATCCTCGATACCTGCGGTGGCCTGGGCTACTTCGCCGCGTGCGCATTGGAGGCGGGTGTCGGCCAGATCCGCTCGTTCGAAAAGAACGCCGACGTGATGTGGCTGCGCACGCTCAATCCGTGGTCGCCCGATCCTGATTCAGCCGCCGCGGGCGGTCGCCTGCACTTCAGCCACGGCGACGTCTCGCAGCAGATCGAACAGGTGGCCAGCAACAGCGTCGACGCGATCCTGCACGACCCGCCGCGCTTCGGCATCGCCGGCGAACTGTACTCGCAGGTGTTCTACGACCACTTCGCCCGCGTCATCCGCAAGGGCGGCCGTCTCTTCCACTACACCGGTGCGCCAAACAAGCTGACCAGCGGCCGCGACGTGCCCCGCGAAGTGGCCAAGCGCCTGGAAAAGGCAGGCTTCAAGGCCGAGCTGGCGCTGGACGGCGTGCTGGCCGTCAAGCGCTGAACCTCACTCGCCATCCACCTTGGCCAGCTTCATCACCCACTTCGGCACTTCCGGCTCGCCAGCATAGAATTCCTTGGGCTTGTTCTCGGCCATCGCCCAGCGGTGCAGCCAGCTCGGTCCGTAACGACCGCTGTAGCCCTCGGCACCGCGCGCATAGACCGGGTCGCGCACGGCCTCTTGCAGTGACACAAAGCGATAGCCACGACGCTTGGTGGCCGCCACCAGCTCGGCGAACGTCGCCGCGTTGAGTTCGTTGGCATGCATCAGCCACACCTGCGGCAGCGCATACCCCAGCAGCGCCAGCGACTGCTTCTCGTAGTAATTCACCTTGTTCAGCATGTACGGCACATAGCCCTTGCGCAGGCTCGCCAGCGTCGCCTCGCGCTGCGGTGAATCGGGCTGCTCGTTCATCACGTTGGCATAGGCGAAGGCCCACACCCACTCACCGTTGTCGACAGTCACCGGCGCAACGCGGTAGCCATGCTGCTTGAAGAACACGTCCATCGCCGCGCGATCTTCCGGCGTACGCCCCGCACGCAGATACGGATGACGCATCCACTGTGGCGTCTGCCCGCGTTCGGCCAACAGCGGCCGCAGTACCTGCTCGCCGTGCAGGAAATCCTGCTGGAACGCCGCTACGCCTTTGGCGTTGAGGTCCATGTGCGACCAGGTATGGTTGCCGAGTTCGTAGCCCGCATCCAGCCAGTCGCGCAGCATCTGCACCCGCGCCGGCTGCACCTGGCCATCCACTTCCAGCTTGTTTTCGTTGACGAAGCCCACCACCGGCACATCGGCATGGCGCAGCTGCGCCATCAGTGCGGCATGGCGCGCCTGCAGATCGGCCGGCACGATTTCATCCAGGCGCGCCCACGGCAGATCGTCAATGGTCACCGCGATGCGCCGATCGACTTCGGCAGCGTGGACGGTCAGGGACAGCAGCAGCAAGGGCAGTGCATGCAGCAATGAACGCATCAGGTCGGCCCTGGGAGAGAAGGTGTCCGCGACTCTAACCCAGCTTCTGGATATCGTCCCAGCCCCGCCTCCAGATTCGCCCTCACATCACAAGCATCATGAGTATCAGCGGGACAATCAACAGCGGAATGACCGCAAGATCAACGCACGTCGACGCAAGCGATGACCCATAAAGCTCAACGTGTGCCGCTCTTCTATTGCGCCAGCCGACGAAATTGGCGATTCCAAAAACAGTCAATAGCGCAGCAAACCACGGCGATACCACAACGCTCTCGACGAGTGCGCGGTGTTCAACACCATAGCGCTGGACCAAGCCGAACAGCACTCCTGCAATGCCATACAGGAACGCCGTTGATGACGTGGAAACGAGAAAGTACTTCCTGGGAATGACCGGCCCCGGCACCGAAAATCGCGCAACCACGCTCCGCACCAGAAGGTAATAGCCGTGACGGATGTAGGAAGAAGCGACTACCATCACCAGGATCAGCAGCGCCGTTTCCCACTTCACCAGGCTGTTGAGAAGGTTCATGCGGCGATAGGCTGCTATCTCGCCAAGTGTCTCATTCAGTCGTGGAACCAGTTCAGTGGCGACGCCATCAAAAAACAGGATCATGGCATAGACCCAGATGCCTGCTGCCGCAAGGGGCAGCGCGACTGTACCGAATCGCGCCGATGCATAGCTCCTGCGGCTTTCCCCTGCTACAAAGTGCAGCGGCCGGCCGAACATCGGAAACGCCAGCAGAAGCAGATACTTGGCCACGCCAGTGCTGCGTGCCCATTTCCAAAGCGTTTGAATCATTCCTGCTCCTGGTATCGCAGTTTCGTTCTCGTTGAACATCAACACGCAGACAGTCTTCTGACCTGATGCAGCACGATTGCGGCATTCCGCAGGACGCGCTACACAGCCTTTCGGGTCTGTACCCAGTTGTAGCGCAGCTGCGAGGTGGTGCGCCACAGCCACACGCCAATCACCATCGCTGCCAGCAACAGCCCACACAGGATGATGGCCAACGCGTCAGGCGCGTGCGGCGGCATCAGGTCGGCCCTGGCGAAGAGCTGCAGCAACCATTGCCGCATCGAGGACGGCAGCGCATGCCCATCCGGTGCCAGATCTGTCATGCATGCTGCAGGCAGCGTAGTGGTGATGCCCGCCCAGACATGCTCATACAGCCGCAGCATCGCACTGGCCAGCAGCAGTGCCGCCGCATGCAGGGCAAGCAGGCCCCACGCGCTGCGGCGCAGCGATGCATCCACATGGCGCAGCCAGTGCACGCAGACCAGCAGCGTACCCAGCAGGGCCAGCAGCAGCGTTGCCATCGGCAACCAGCACAGCGGCTGCCAGTCATCCAATGCGTCGGCACGCGCCAGCAGGTGCTCGGCCACGTGCAGGCGCGCGGCCGGATCGGTGCCGCCGCAGGCCAAAGACAGTGGCTCCAGCAGCAGATCCACGCGGTGGTGGAAGTACCCTGCGGCCAGGCCAACCGACAGCAGCGCCACCACCTGCAGCAGGAACAGCATCAGGCCAGCGCCGAAGAAGCGCCCCAGGCGGGCAGTGAAGGCAGTCATCGGTGTATCCCCAGCGAGTGACGCGCATGCTAGCCAAGCCAACGGCCGCTGTCGGCTGGCAGATGCGACATGACCCTGGAGGATGCGCGATCATGTCCACTCCTTCAGGAGAGTTGGCGATGGTAGGGCTGTATCTACTCGTGCGTACCCTGCTGCCGGTTCTGCTTGGCGGGCTGGTTGCGATGCTCGGCGCACGCGTGATCAATGCGCGGCTGGCCCGCCTTCCGCCGCGCGTGATTGCACTGCCGGATGAGAGCCTGCTGCCCAGCCCCGCAGCACAGCGACGTTATCGCCGCATGCGTCGGCGCAGACCGCGCCTGCAACACTTCACCCAGCCGCCCAAGGTGCCGCGCAGTTGGGTCCTGCTCGCAGCAATGGCGTTCATCGGCACGGTGGGCCTGACCGTCTACCTGATGCCCGATGGCGCCCGCTTCCAGGTGCTGGTCGAGAGCACCTTGGGATATCCCTCTACCGTCATCGAGGTCCGCGCGCCCATGCAGCAGCAGCTGCACCTGCTGGACGCCTGCGCACCTGTGCTGCATCACACTGTCCGCCCCATCACCATGCGCTACCGCAGAACCCGCACCGGCAATCCGGTCGAGGTGCACGGGGTACTGCCGGTGCAAGTGCGGCACCGGGGCACGCTGCTGCAGGTGGCCACGGCGCAGCCGGTGGATGCGGCCCTGCTGCGCGATGCCCTGCACCAGTGCAGCGCATCGTCCAACGTTACGCTGACGATACAGCCGCGCACCGTCGCGCCGTGGCGGGAATGGGGTTGGCAGCCCCTTCCAGCACGCCTCACCAATCAGCGTCTCAACCGCGCGGCAGCTTCGCCGCCCACATGTTGTCCACCAGGTTCGGGTAACGGCGCCCACGCTCTTCCGCCCGCCGCCGCGCCGCCGCCTTCTGCCACTCCGTGAGCGGCTGCATCTTCTGGCCCTTGGGGTTGGGCTTCTTCCAGGGCGGGGTGCGGGCGGAGGGCATGTGCTGATGATGCTGTAGTCGGTGTTATTTCTTCAGGAATTCCAGCAGGGCCAGATTGAAGTCATCGGCGTGGCTGGTGTTGCAGCCATGCGGCGCATTCCTCAGCACCACCACCTCGCTGCCGGCGATGGCCGCGTGCGTGCGCTGGCCAGAGCCCTCGAACGGCACCGTGGCGTCGCTGTCACCGTGCAGCACCAGCGTCGGCACCGTCACCTTCTTCAGGTCGGCACGGAAATCGGTGGTGGCGAACGCCTTCATGCAGCCCAGCGCAGCGGTCTGGTCAGATTGATGAGCGAGTGCGATGGCGGCCTGGCGCTCGTCCTCGGTGACCATCAGCTTGCCGTCGGCACTGAAGAAATCACGCGTGAAGCCATCAAAGAACGCTTCCCGGTCTCTCTCCAGCCCCTGGCGCATCTCATCGGCCTTGTCCTGGGTCAGCGGCCCGTCCGGGTTGTCCGCGCCCTTCAACAGGTACGGCGGCACGGCCGCAGCGAACACCACGCTGTGCAGGCGGTCCTCACCATGGTTGGCGATGTAGCGCGCCACTTCGCCACCGCCCATCGAGAAGCCGACCAACGTGATATCGCGCAGGTCACGCTCGTCGATCAGGCCGGCCAGATCAGCGGCCAGAGTGTCGTACTCGTAGCCATCGGTGGGCTTTTCCGAGCGACCGAAACCGCGGCGGTCGTAACTGATCACGCGGTAGCCGGCATCCCTCAGCAATGGCACCTGGGCCTTCCATGATTCGGCCGACAACGGCCAGCCGTGGATCAGGATCACCGGCCGGCCGGTGCCGCCGGTGTCTTCAACGTGCAGGCGGACAGAGGTGGTAGGCATGGGCGCTCCCGTGGGAAATGAGGAACCCAGCCTAGGCACCCGCAAGGGAGCCGCCCGTGATGGAATCAGCTCAGGCCATGACATCGCGTACACGGGCACCGGGCTCCATCGGTTCGCACCCGCCAGTGCGGCATTGGTCGGACCCTGCCCCCGTTTCGTCAGCGACCGCTTACGGCGAGACAGCCCCCGTGCCAGTCTGCGCCGGTCCTCAACGGAGCCACGCCATGCTGCTCGCCCTGCCCCTGCTCGCCGCCGCAGTCGCCGGCACCTCCGCCGCCAGCGACACCCTGCGCGAGCAGATCCGCGCGGCCGACACGCAGCTGTTCGCCGCGGCGTTCGATGCCTGCGATGCCGACAAGGCCGCCGCGATGAGCACCGAAGACATGGAGTTCTTCCATGACAAGGACGGCAAGTCCGCCAACAGCCGCGAGGACTTCCGCCGCAGCGTGGCCAACCTGTGCGACAACGCGCGCAAGGGAGGCTGGCACCTGCGGCGTGAGCTGGTGGAGAGCTCATTGCAGGTCTTTCCGCTGCAGGACGATCGCGCCCTGGAAATGGGCGATCACCGCTTCCATGAGCGCGGCACCGATGGCGTTGAACGCTGGACCGGCCAGGCCCGTTTCATCCAGGTCTGGCGCCGGGTGAACGGTCAATGGCAGGCCGAGCGCGTGATCAGTTACGACCACCGTCCGGCGGACAAGTGATCGTCAGCGTCACAACTTCCGCTCAGTCGCGCAGATTGCTGGCGCGCGTCAGCATCCAGCAGCCGTAGCGGCGCGCGAAGGTGTAGGTATCTCGCTCGGTGTCGCTGCCGAACGTCACGCGCTGCCCGTTGTCATCGATCGGCTCGACGTGCGTGGGTGCGTTGTAGGTACCGGCGCGCATGCGCTCCAGTGCCGCCGGATCGCGGCTGACCGGTGAAGGCACGAACAGATCGAACGCGGCCAGGTGGCGGTAGCTGAAACGTTTCAACCGCGTGGCACCCTGCTCCAGCGTGACGTGCGTGGGCGCCAGCCCCTTGTGGTCGTCACGCACGGTGTGCATGGCCACCTCGTACTCCAGGGGGTCGGAGGTGTAGCGCAGGCGCACCCGGTCGTCGGCGGGGTCGGCGAAGCGTTGCAGGAAACGCGTGAAGTCCTGCGAAGGGCAAGCCGGATCGTCCGCCGCCACGGGCGTATCAGCCACTGCAATACCTGCGCAGACCCATAGCCCCACGCCCAGCAGCAACCGCACGGCCGCCTGTCCCCGTATCCGGATTGTCTCCCCGCGCACTGCCTTCTCCCTCGATCCCATTGCACCGGACGCCATCCCCTGCGTCGCCGGGCAACAGGCTAGCAACAAGCGGTTACCGGCGCAGCCCGCGACCGATTTACACTGGCACTATCTGGCCACACGGTAGCGGCCACACGGAGCCCCCAATGACCCCTGACGATTCCCTTCACCAGCAGATCCGCCAGAACGTGGCCGCACTGGACGAGAAGCACGGCCGCGCGTTCGACGCCACCAGCGAGAACGTGGCCGCCAGCCTGGCCGTCAAGGCCCGCGAACAGGGCCTGGAACGCGCCGACCACGTGGTGGTGAGCAATGCCACGTCCCAGCACCCGGCCGGGCACAACATCTTCGTGGTGCAGGGCGACCCGGCCAACCCGGCGCACCTGCGGGCGATGCTGCCGACCGCCGTGGCCGCGCAGACGCCGGCCGAGGAGTCGCTGCAGAAACTCGGGTTGGGTGGACAGCAGCCGGTGCAGGCTGAGCAGCAGACGCTGGATGCACAGGCGCAGGATCAGGATCAGGATCAGGATCAGGATCTGCAGCAGCAGCAGAATCCTGCGCATCGGATGGGGTGAACACCGCCAGGCGTCGATGCCATTGACGCCTTTGTGGCATGGGCCGATATCAGCCCATTCGCGGCTGGGCCTGCTGCGTCTGCTGCTGCAGTTGGTCTTCCTGCGCGACACGGCTGGACTCGCGACCCTGATGCTGCACGCTGGCTTGCTGGTACACCTCTTCAACCGTGCCCTGCTGGGCATCGGCCAGCGAAAGGCGTTGGCGGTTCGCTGCGGGATCCGGTGAGGCGTTGTCGCCCATGCGCTGCAGGAAGACGTAGCCGGGCGAATCCACAGCGCCGCCACTGCTGAAGGCCACCTGCAAGGTATCGCGTTCGGTGTAGCCGCCCTGCACTGCCAATCGCGTCAGGTGGCCCGCCAAGAGCTCGGGCTGCTGTCCCGGCGGCAGCCCTTGGCGCTCGGCGGCGTCGCCCAGCGCCGCGCGCACCCGCTGGTCGAGCGGATGCAAAGCGTCGCCCGGCACGCGTGCGTCGGCCAAACGCTCGCTGCTGCGCTCACCGATGTCGTCGTTCTCGCTCAGCAGGCGATGCTTCCACCTACGATCGGGCATCGGGTTGATTTTCGTACGATTGAGATCACTGTCGGGGAACGGCGGATCGATGCTGTCGACGCCGTGGATGTTACGCAGCGGACGATAACCGTCCTTGCCCCCACCCTTCATCTCCAGAGGAATGCGGACGTCCGGAAGAAGCTGGCCGGCGGGACCTCCCAGTGCATTCACGTCGATGCTTCTTTTCCGCTCGATGCCCGCGTGGTTCAGCGCTTCCCAGGTGAAGTCCACGCAGTTGTTGCGGACATCCTGGTAGTGCTTGCTGAAGCCGAACTTCTCCGGATCCGAGCCGAAGGCCTCGAGCTTCCTGTACTGCGCTTCGCTGATCTCGAGGGTGCGGGTGTGTCGTGGGTCCTTATAGACATCTGCGTCATCCGGCATGATGTCACCGGGCCCGTTGATGCTTCCGTGTACCTTGGGCGCGAACCCGAAACTCTTCGCTGGCTCGCCTGATGCATGCAGGACATAAAACATATGACCTGGAGAGGATGTCTGCGGAACACCGTCAAGGGCCTCCTGTAGACCGGTCTTCGGGTCCATCAGAGGCGTGCCAGGTGCGGCGATGACGATCTCTACGGTATAGCGGGGCTTATCCATAAGGTGGCTCTTTCAGTTCCTTCCAAGGGTGAGATGCTGACTACTTTCCAACCGGGCGGGCGGCGTGGACCTTCAAACGAGCCGAATAGTGCTTCAACTCGGCGCTGGGCTGAACCGTGCGCACATCCAGCCGGTAACGGGCATCAAGATCCAACGGCAGGGCAACGATGCTCCATCGATACTGGCCACCGCTGCCCGCGCTCAACGCTGCATAGCGCCAGACAGTGGAGGTGTGCCATGCAGGAAGCGGCTTCCCCGCGTTAAGCGCGAGTGCCTGGTAGCTGTCATGGGTGGGAACGTCCTGCCAGGCACCTGCGCCCCATCGCTGCAGTGACACCTCAAAGGGAATATTCAACTTGCGCATGTCCGGTTCGCCGTTCTCGCGCCCACCTTGCCGTTGCACCTCAAGCTCCAGCGCATAGGTGCGGCCTGGATCGAAATTGCGCGCATTCGCTTCGAACTCGAACCGTACCTCCTGGCCCAGCTGATCCACAGCGATCGGCTGCGTGAGGTCCAGCGGCTCGGGTGGGACAGGATCACGGCTGGAACAGGCGCCCAGCACGGAGCTCAAGATGATCAACAGGCCGACGCGCAGCCAGCGATGGATACACAGCATGATTCAGACCCTTTGGCTCCCTGCCATGGGCTTCAACCCTAGCGGGTTGGCGGTCGGCACTGCAACCGGGCAAAGAAAAAGGCAGGGCAAAAGCCCTGCCTTCTTCACGCGTCAGGACGCCGGGCGTGGCCCAGCGTCATCGCATCACAGCTGAATCCGCGCCACGCTCTCTTCCGAGCCCTTGGCGTCCTTCTCACCGTTCTTGATGCTCACGTACAGCACGTTGTTCTTCGCATCCAGCGCCAGGCTGTTCGGGTGCGTCGGCACGGCGTAGGTGGCCACCTTCTGGTAGCTGTCGCTGTTGTACGCGGTCACCGTACCGGCTTCGCGGTTGGTCACGTACAGGCGCTTGCGCGGTGCATCCAGCAGGATGCCCAACGGGCCGGCATCGGTCGGGATGCTGGCCAGTTCCTTGCCATTGCTGCGGTCGAGCACCAGCACGCGCTGGCCCGGATGCTTGCTGACCAGCCCGCTGCTCTTGGCCTGGTAGCCACGCAGCATTTCCGAGCCCTGGTCGGTCACGAACAGTCGCTTGCCGGCCGGATCCAGCGCGATGTTCATCGGCTGCTCGGCGGCGATCTTGTACTGGGCCTCCACCTTGTTGGAGTCGGTGCCGACCACCACCAGATCGGCCAGCAGATTGCTGGTGTACACGCGCTTGTTGGCGGCATCCAGCGCCAGGCCCGGCGCCTTGGCATTGCCCAGGCCCGGAATGGTGTTGAGCACCTTCAGGGTGTTGGTATCGATCACGAACAGCACGCTGCTCACATCCGGCTGGCTGCTGTGGCCGGTCACGTACAGGCGGTTGGCGGCACTGTCGACCACCAGCTCGCGCAGGTCGTGGGTGTAGGCGGCCTTGCCGTCCTTGCCGGTCTTCTTCTCCATCAGCTGCACGGTGCCGATGGCCTTGTTCTGTGCGGTGTCGACCACGGTCACCGACAGGTCCACGGTGTTGCCCACGTACAGGCGGTTGTGGGCGTCGTCCAGCACCACGCCGAACGCCTTGCGCTCCAGCGGGATGCGGGTTTCCACGGCGAGCGTAGTGGGGTTCAGGCGCAGCACCTGGGCCGGGCCACCGTCATCGCCGAAGCCGCCGGACGAGGCAACGAACACCGCGTTCTGCTTGGGGCTGTAAGCCAGCTCGTACAGACCCTGGGCGACGGCCTGGCGCTGCACGGCGGCGGCAGGGCTGGTGGCGGTGGCGGCGTCAGCGGCGAAGGCGGTCGGAGCACCGAGGCTCAGCGAAACGGCGACGGCCAGCGCGGCCGAACGGAAAAGGGAATTGCGGATCATGCGAGCGTCCTTCAATGGGCACGGAGGGTGTCCTGGCTCGCGGGGCCGTTCTTCGACGGCCCGGTCCCGCATCTGTCTGCGCGGGGTGGGCTGGCTGGGTAGCGGGAGAATGGTAGCAGGTGGGGACCGTGGCGTCCGCCTGGGGATGCATGGCGGACGCGCTGTTCGGTGCTGCGCACCTAGACCAGGCGCGGGGCGTGCGTCTGGGCCAGCGGCTGCTCTTCCTGTTGCCGCTGGGCATCCCGCTGCGGCTGCGCAAGCGCCAGTTGCTCGATGCGCTCGAAGGAGGCCACCGCCGGCGTCTGCGCGGCGATGTCAGCCGGCAGGCTGGCGCGCTGATGCGCCGGGTCGCTGCGGTCGCCCTGCACGATGAAGAGGTTGGGCGCTGCATCGCCACGGCGTTCGCCGAGCAGCACGTCGTCTACGCGGGCGAACTGCTGCTCTTTGGAGAGTGCGAGAAGGCTGGCGCTGACGTTGCCCGTGTCTGCGCCGAAGGCATTCATGGCAACCACGCGCTCGTGGATCTGATTCAGTCGGGGATTGTCGGCGTGGTTGGGGTCGCCCGGCGTACCGGTCCAGGCCAAGACATCTGCACGGGCGGGATCATTGATGTCCGTGGACCACCGCTGTATCGCATTGGTCTGCACGGGCATCGGCTTCCATTCTTCCCGGTCCAGCTCGCTGCCTTTCACTTGTGGCCGGATGCTCTGCACCGGTCCGATGTTGTCCAGCACCTTCAACGTACCTTCGTACGTCTTGAACTCACCGAAAATGGTGTTGCCGTGAATACCGGCGTGGTTCAAGGCGCCCCAGGCGAAGTCCACGCAGGAGTTGGAGGCAAGGTTGTAGTTCTTTGCATCGAAGCCGTGCTTCTCGGGATCTTTGGCGAACTCGACGATCTTGTTGTACTGCTCCTGCGTAATCTCGATGGTGCGTTGATAACGTGGGTTTTCATACGTACGCAGATCGTAATCAACAACCTTCCCGAGATCGTTGTTGCCGGGAATTGGCGTTCGGGTGTAGCCGAAGCTCTGCCGCGGCTCAGCGGAGCCCACTCGATCAAGCGACAGGAACATGTGCCCGACATCGGAGACGCCAACCTGCTTCCGTTCATCATTTTCCAAGGCCACCAAGGGCGTACCTGGCGCGGCCAGGTGGACCGTCAAGGTGATTCGTGCAGCAGAGTCCTTTTGCATGCTTACTTCCCGCGTTGTTGGTAACCAACCATCAATTCAATCTGAAGCCCTTCCAGATCAGGGCGATCCTCCAGCAGATCAATCCGGAGACGATATCGGCCTCGCTCCCCGAGACCGACGCTTCCCCACTGCAGTTCGCTGTAGCTCAGTCGCTGGGAAAATAGTCCCGCTTCGGCCAATGTACTCACTGCAACATCCGATCCCCAAAGCCGTTCACCCACAATGTCCGTAGACAGCTTCATCTGGCTGCGCCCGTCGTCGGAAACTCTCCACAACGGAATGGGTTCGGGCGATGAGGCACCCAGCCGCTCCAGTTGCACACGTGCCTTGAGTCCGTCGCGCTGAATGCGGTCGGTCACCGCACGAGCCTCTGCGGGCTCTTCCCCCTCGCTTCTGAGGCCGATAACCAACGTTGGACTGGCAGGCGGCTCCGGCTTTGGCGCCTCAAAGGTCACATCCACGATGCGCCCCGCCTTGTCCAATCGCACGCCGCGCGTGAAAGGCACCACGGTACGAGCATCAGCCTCGGCCCGGGTCAGCAGCTTCGGCACTTCAGCTGGCGGTGAGGCGCTGCCGCAGCCCACCAGCAAGGCAAGCGCCGCAGACGCAACAACCGCACGCACCGTCCGCATCATTGCTCCTTCAACCGCAGCGAATCGGCCACGTCGGTCTGCGCCGCCACTTCGGTGGCGATGCTCGCGCGGCGGTGCCCCGGGTCATCGCGGTCACCCTGCACAATGAAGATGCTCTCGGCCTCGTGGCTGCTCTTGGTCGGCCGGCTGAGCAGCACGTGGTCCACGCGGGACAGGTTGTTCTGCTTGGCCAGCACCAGCAGGCTGGCGCTGATGCGCTGGCTGGTGTCGTCGAAGGTGCGCCCGTGTGCGGCGTCCAGCTCGGCCACCTTCTGGATCAGCTGCGCGAACAGCCGGTGGTCCGGGTGCGAGGGATCCAGCAGCGTGCCCGCCACTTCCATCGGGCTGGGCGGCGGCTCGTGGCTCGGTCGACCGCCTTCGCGGTGTAGCTCGGCCTCGCGTTCGGGCATCGGGTGATGCTGTTCGCCATTCAGCTCGCTGGCCGGGAACGGCGCAGCAATGCACTGGATCTCCGGCAGGTTGAACAGCACCGCGAACTCGCCCAGGTCGCTGCCACCGTCCAACGGTGCCGGCTGCGAATGCAGGCCGGCGTAGTGCAACGCGGCCCAGACGAAATCGCTGCAGCGGTTGATGGTGGCCGGGCGATCGACATCGAACTCGAACTCGGCCGGCTCCTCGGCGAAATCGCGCAGGCAGCCGTAGTGCTCCTCGCTGATTTCCAGGGTGCGGCTGTAATACGGGTCGCGGTGCTCGTCGGCGTCGTCGTGCACGACCTCGGCGTACTGCACACCGGCAGCGGCATCACCGGGCGGCGGGCGCGGCGGTGCGAAGCCGTAGCTGTGTGCTTCCTCGCCGGCGGTGGTCTGGAAATACATGTGGCCGCGCGGCGAGCTGCCGCCGCTGTTCAGCGGGGTGCCGGGCGCGGCCAGAAAGAGGGTTACCGTGTAGCGTGTTGCTTGCTCCATGCCTGCTCAGCCTTGTTGGGTACTGCGGTCCTGGCCGGATGATCGCATAGGTGGGTTCACGGGCAGGTGGAGAGAAAAGCAGCACAGGGGCCGAAGCCCCCGAAACTGTGATCTACCATGCAGTACTCGGCCTGGGTCAACCCATTTGCATGGGCGCCCGGCTCTGTTCCAGCACGGGCTCCTGCTGTACCGCCAAGGCACGTTCCTGCTGGCTTTGCGAAATCTGCTCGACCTTGGCGAACGACTGCTCCACTGGCGTTCGGGCTGCTTCCTCTGCCGTCATAGAGGCTCGCACATGCGCAGGATCGTTGAGCTCGCCCTGCACGACGAATAGACGCTGTGCTGAGCCATCAGCGGGGGTATTGCCCAGTACAACATGATCGACGCGCTCCAGCCCATTTTCCTCGGCGGTGGCCAGCAACCCCACCGAGATGCGCTCACTAGTTCCGTCGTAGGCCCGACCGTGCCTCTCATCAATGCCCGCTACGCCCTTGCGGATGGTGTCGAGCATCTCGCGATCGTTGCCTGGCAATTGCTCATCGCTGATGAGGCGTTGCTTCAGGGTTCGGTCCGGCATCTTGTTGTAATGCTCGATGTTCAACTCACTATCGGGAAACGGTGCGCGGATGCTGCGGATGTACTCGACATTGGTGAGCGGCTTGAGTCCGCCTTGGAAATCCTTGTCCTGCATGAAAAGCGCATTGGTGCGATGGAGCCCCGCGTGATTCAGCGCGCCCCAGGTGAAATCAATGCAGCTGTTGTTGAGCCCGTGATACTCCGTATTGAACCCGTGCTTGTCCGGCGCGGCACCAAATTCCTTGAGCTTTTCGTACTGATCTTTCGAGATTTCGAGCGTTCGTTGGTAGAAGGGATTCTGGTACTCCCGCGCGTCAGAGTCGTAAACCTTGCCGGGGCCGGTCGTCGCCCCGTGCTCCTTCGGCGCAAAGCCATAGCTGATGCTCTCACGGCCATTATCCACTGTGTAATAGACGTGGCCTGCGGTAGATGTTCCGCCCTCCAACAGCGGGGTTCCTGGCGCCGCAACGTAAATTGTCACGCGATATCGTTCGTCCATGAAAGGCTCCTATTTCGACTTATGCTTGTAGGCGACCATCAATTCTGCCGGGATCGGCGCGAGATGCACTGGTGGGTCAAGTAACTCCACACTCAGGCGGTACCTGCCCGGAGAGAGGTTCTGGCCCCATGCCATCGCCAGTTGCTTGTAGTGCCCCTGCGGATTGGACAGACCTGCCGCTTCGAGTGAGGTGTCGTCCACGTCATCAAGCCAGACCGTTGAAACGCGTCCATCAACGTTGATCGGCACGAGAGTGGCAGCCCTTCCTGGCTGCTGCTCAACACGGACGAGTGGAGCACTTGCCTCACTCATTTCCCCGAGCTGAGTGAGGTGCACGCGTGCAGGCAGACCAGCGCTTCGAATCATCAAGGCCCGCTCCTGCGCTACGGCGCCATCTTCCCCACTTACGCGGACGGCAACCAGGAGCGTTGGCGCGGCGTTTCTACCGGGCGGCTCCAGATTGAACTCTACGACCATGGGCTCAGCCATTGACGTCAAAGTAAGCGGCCTGACAAGCGGCACGTTGTTTTGTGCAGCACTGGAAGACGTCTCAGATCGCGGTGGGGAAGTCTGTGCCTGGCAAGCGCTCAGCAGAAGAAAAGCCAAGCATGCTCCCGCTCTCAGCATCCGTCGTCCCATCGCCCGTCCTCGCGTCAGCTTTGATTGATAGGTGTGTTTTCACCAGGCCTTCTTATACACCCAGGCCTAAAAGCAATCTACGACGACTGTCACTACAGAGCGGACAGTTACCGCCGGGCCCGCAGTAAGTCGAATTCACATCCCATGTCTTGAGACGCACTTCAGCCATCCTCCCCTCCCCACTGGAGGATGACCATTACCAAGATCCACCCCACATGGCTGGACGCCTTCGACAAGGAGCTCCTCCACCTGTTCGCCATCGACCACCGCGATGCTGGCATGGATGAGTACCTGCTGGGCTGCTACGCAGACCTGCCGCCGCGCGAGGCGGCGCTGGCGTTCGGCAGCGACTACGACCTGGAGCGCGACGATGCGCTGTGGCCACGACCGGGATTGGCGCCTCAGATCGAGCGGTGACGTATTCGCCACTCTTTGCATCGCGGCCCCGATAGCGAGCTGTCGCAATTGGGACAGCACCACACCGAAACCGTGCAGCGTGATGCCCATACGCGTGACGGCTTAACATCGCTCGAAAGCCCTGCGCTGCAGGAGATGTGCCGCTTCCGTGCTATGCGACAATGCCGTAAGCGTCAGCATTTGCAGCCTCAGTAAGCTGCGACTTCTTGGCATTTGGCATCTGTGCGGGTACACCTTGGAATGCCACCGAAAAAGGGTGGCGCGGGTGTCGAAAGCCCGTTCAGTAACCATGTGTTTTACGCTTGTCAGCCGGCGTCACCTCTGTGTGGCGCCGGCTGGCAATCCGTTCGCGTTCCATGGCGGGCGGTGCGTGGGGGTCTTCGGACCCACCGGCTTGGTTACTGTCCGGCTTTCGAACCACGCATCGTCCGCCGCCTCTATCGGTGGCGCTGCTGTCTGTCTTGTACGGAGCATTGCCATGAACGCATCGGAATTCCGTCCCCTGCACGCGCAGTACGATCCGGCCAACGCCGAGCCGGAGCACGAACTGTCCGCCGATCCCAACGCCTTCGTCGCCACGCTGCGGCGCATTGGGGCGGGGGCAGCCTCAGATGGCCAGCCTTGGCCGGAGCGACATCAACTGCCTGGGCGCTGTCTTGAACTGGCGGACGCGGACTGCGCTCTGGCGGGCCTGCGTGTGGTGCAGGAGGTGTTGCTGGCAGCGGAGCGCACGCGGCACAACGGAGCACCGGAGGAGTACCTGGGGGATCGGGTGATGGAAGGGCTGATGATGGCGTGCGTGGGGTTGACTGCGCAGGTTGTTGAGCGGTTGCAAGTGCGGGAGTAGCCCGGTTGGGCTCGGCCCTCTGCCGCCAAGCTGCGGGCCGTTGACGCGTTGTCGCGGCTCAATCGCTTTGTCGTCTCTCCCTATCTGTAGAGCTTCCAATGAAGCCTGTGATCTATGGCGTTGTCCTGCTGGCGGCGCTTTCTGCTGCGATCGCCAGCCGTCATCTACCCAAGGCTGGCCTGGCACCGGGGGCGTTTCGGAAGGTGTCCGACGCTGAGTTTGCTGTCATGCGCGAAGAAGCCGTTCGACTTGTGCGCGGGGGCGTGGTGCAGGACGCGGGGTACCCAAGAGAGAGGTACTTCGAGGTCAGCTGTGACGACACCCCCGTGATGCTGGTGGACAACTCGTTGGAGCAGCTTGTGATTGTGATGTATGCGGGCAGGGAGATTGATGTTTCCTGCGTTGAGCCGATGCTGTCGCATTGGAGTCCGCGAATTGTGCCGGAGTAACTGGTGAGTGGAATCGATGCCGAGATGTTGGCGCCTAGAACCCATCGAGGAAGCAGCTATCTGCCTCCGCCTTTGCAAGCAGAAATAATCCCTTTGTCTAGATGTGCGAACCGGATGATTCGGACCCTCATGAATCTAGAAGAATCGGGGCCTCTAGCGACACGGGGCATAAATTGGTTAATGAGGAAGTGGCGCTCGCTCGAGCGTGTGATGAGGGCATTCGGCATCGTGCGAACCTGACAGCGAGGGTTACGCTCCCAGGATGACCGTGACTATACCCGCACCCGAAAGGACGCGCCCCATGAATGAGATAGTGGACCAGGAAATACCGCAACAGGCGCACACTGAAAACTGAGCATAGCGCACTTACTGCACATGGTTGACGCGCCAGATACTCTGGTCGCCAAGACTGGCAAGTCAGCTTAAGCGAAACCTTTGGAAACAGCTCGCTTAAATGCCTCTTGGAGCTTCTCAAGTCGGAATCCGCGAGGCGCGAAATCAGACGCTATTGCCGCCCACTCAACGACACTGGCCTCACCTTCTGTAAGTGCACCTTCGACCCCGTTCCAAGCTTGGAGGCGCTTCCAGGTCCCGTCCTGCCAAAGCTCTCTCGCGTGATCCCTCCAAGGGCGCCGCACACGTCGGTCATTGCTAGCGGGCACAGCCCACGCAAGGAACTCCGGCGAGAGCTCAACATTGCTCTCCTTGACACGCACCCAGCACGCCTCCCTCTTCACCCACTCAGTCACAAGCCGGTTGCGAACCTGTTCTTCGGGAATTTCCATGAGCAATGGCAGCACCTTGCGCGCAACACGCATTGCCTCTTCAACGAGCTTTTTCGGAGCTCGCTGCCCCCTCCAGACCTCGCGATAGTTAGGCTGCAAGCCCGCATCAAAAAGCCTAGAGCTCATCAATGCGACCGTGTACGAGGTGAGAGGTCTAACAATGGAACCTGGATACCAGTCTTGGCCGGGAATGGCGGCATCGATTGCGCGAATGATAATCGCCCGACCGACGAGCCGCTGAAAGTAATTCTCATCGAACAGTGCGGGATCCTTGTTCCACGCCTGCATGACGACCCTGCCAAAATTACCAATGTTTTTTTGGGCACCCTGACTTACGTAATGCGGACTCCCATCGAAAGTTGAATCAAAGCGAGCAACGTCCGTCTTCGTCAGAACCTGCTTCTTGGGATTTAGAATTTGCCAGAACTTTGCCTCGAGGGGCTTCTTCCTCTTCAGCTCAACCTTATAGCTACCCGCCGTACGCTCGAAGTACCAGTAGGTATTACCCTCGCCCGGCGCACTTGGCGGCGCAAGGGTTTGACGAGATATAGTCTCAATCCGTTTGAAGTACGCGTGACCGGCAAAAAGATCGGACGCCGATACCGCATTCTGCGCGTTCGCGAAACGAGCGATGTTGTGAACAGAGTCTTCAAAGCCATCCTCAGGAAGCTGGGAGAGCTTCATTTGGACCCTTACTCGCGAGAGGTCGACACCCGCTTTGCTGGCCCAATACAGAGACGCGGTCGTCTGCCCTCCATTCACAATCTGCAGGCCCTTGACGCCAGCGATCTCCAATGCACCTCCGACCAATCGGCTTGATAACTCTGACACGGTAACAGTTAGCCCGTTGTTGTAGGCAAAGAACATACCAGGCTCGACCTTCAGAGTTTCCCTAATTCCCTTATTTACCTTTCGACCATCCCCTAGAAATGCTCGAACGTTCTGCTCCAGAATCCGCCCACCGAAGCGGTCATAAAGACTAGCGAGAATGGAGCCAGGTAGAACGCACATGTACGATTCATACCTCGCCTCGTCATCCATGCCGGCCTTAAGAGCTGGAATTCCCTGCCCGTACTCTGATGGGAAGTCGATCAGAATTTCCTCTCGCCCACTCGTTGAAGCGTCCATACGAGCAAGTCTTGCGATATCCCAAAGGTGCAACTCGACCTTTTGGGGGCCAAGTGACAACTCCGGCATCCTCCCAATGGACGAGCCTAGTGGACGATCCGATATCAAGTAGATGCAAGCCTTGGTCATCTCTCCAGTTGTCGTAAAGGAGAAGATCTCATTACATACGGCGTGAGCTGCATGACTTTCATCCCAAGAGCTTGCGAGGGCTTCATGTGCACTCCCCTCCAAGAACTTGAAGGCAGCCGTAACTGCCCGCCTTGCTTCATCAGTGAGAATCGGCTCCGGCACTTCGTCACCGGAGAAGATGGCTACGACGAGATTGAGAACCCCATCAACCGGGGAGAAGCTGTAGGCATCCAACTGCACAGCCGAACCACGAGACATCTTTCCCGATACCCGGCAGACGTTGTACTCAGTGAACTCCTCCCCAACTTCTAAGATCGCGCAAGCGCGATCGACAAACCTCGTCGAGGTGTAGCCCATCCCAGCGGCTTGCTCAGCGCCAATCTCGCCAAGCAGCGCAGAGCGAAATGAAGTCACCTCTTCATCCATGATCACCATTGTCCGTCTCCCATCTAGTGCAAAATTGTCTCAATAGGTACGACGAAGGAAGTTAGTGACGACAGATCTAGAACGTAGCTAGCCCTCACTACTCGCGAGTCGATTTCCGACCTCAGAATTCTCGGGAATCCCTCTCCAACTGAGTAGCTAGAGATCCCCGAAACACGGTATTTGATAGCATTGTATACATCGTTTCGCAGGTAGCCGCGCTTGAGTAGCGCGACCTCCAAGCGATCCTCCATGGTCAAGCTATGAGCTCTTGCCACACCCAAAACGTCAGCGCACACCTCATTAAGGGATCTCGCAGACTCACCATGCGCCTCAGCCAGCTCGATAGTCACCAAGAACAAAGCCAGTTGGCTAGCTTGTAGTTGCTCTAGTGATGATATTTGCACGTGTGGGCGGGACCCGGATGATCTTGTCTTGATCTCAAGGATCATTCGTTCTAGTGCGAAGTCTTGCGGGTGATCATCGGGCGCCACCCACGAAGAGATTGCCGCCTCTACACCAACCGAGAGCATCAAACGTTCAAGCATCACTAGCTCTCCTATCAGTCCCCTGACTTCATGCGCGTCCATCGCATCGGTCCGCGCCCGGCTCATCAGTAGGTGCCAGTGCTCCAAACGTCGGAAGAAGCGCCGTGCTGCATCGTCTTGCGAGCCGCCGATACATGAGTAGGCAATGACATCCCTGCACAGCGTCAGAAAGACATCTTGGTCACCCGGCCGTCTGAGAAACATGCGGACCTCTGGAATGTCATCATCGGACGCAGTGGAAATATCCACGCCCCGTAGGCTAGGCAAGTCCCTTGGCATCCAAGCAGGTGCCACGCCCCGGAGAACCAAGCCAAGCGCCCCTCCTTGGGCACGAGCCCAGTAGTAGTCTAGAGGATGCTCTTGGGCAATGCGCCTACCTACAATTCTGTCAGAAGTTCCGCTGAGCGAAGACCAAGGATTCTCAATCATCTACTAGAACCTCTTCATCTTCATACTCATCTTCCGGCGACCCGAACAGCTCCCTGTACGCAATCAAGTTGGCGGTGTAGAACACCAACTTATCTCTCTCACCCACGGCCAAACCCGGGAAGCTTAGTCCGTAGGCGGCGTGAATCTGATCACCATCTTCCACAGCTTTAAAGAGATGGAGGATAAGAAGGGGCCGTGATCGCTGCGCCCTGTAGATGTGGTCCGGTACGTTGCTCGACTTCCCCTGATGCGCTTCCAGCGCCGCTGCCACTTGTGGGTCACTCAGTCCAGCTCGCTCAATACCTCGCGAGGCAACTCGTCGCTTCGTTCCAGATACAAGCAACGCCCTCTCGAACCGCTGGGTTTTACCTATCGTCACGGCACGGCTTTGAAGCCCAATTGTCAGACCGTGAACTTCAACTTCTGATGCTTCGGACTTAGAACTTGAAACCAGAACGACGTCCCAGCTAGAAAGATCTCTCTCTCGTATGTACTCGATCAGAGGGGCGCGCTGCATATCCAGCTGACCTGGATGTACGCCAAAGCTCGATATGAAGTCCAAGACACGCTCGGATCTCACGCCAGTGAATAGATGACTAGGAAGCGCGCCTCTGCCATGGGGCAGTGGAACGCAACCGTCCGACATCATTTTCGCAATGGCATCTTCAACTGCAGCGACGTTCGCCGTTCGCGCTGAATCCGTCGCAATAATGACTGAGGTCTCAACCATCTTTCCAGAAAGTGACACCTCACGGACAATCTGCTCGGTATTTTGCATCTTGTTTCGCGCTGTCACCATTAGCGTTCCAGGATGGCTGCGAACTGCAAAACCGAAGTCCATCGGAGTCAGCCCATTGAGCTCCATCCTTCTAATCTCGTCCCTCAGTTCCTCAGTCGCATCTGCGATGAATCCGTACCAGTCCGCAGCTTCCTTCTTGAGAAACAGACGGCAAAGGTCCTTGTATCCATCTCGATAGCCGAACCATCGCCCCATCTGCAAAAGTGTGTCGTACATCTGGGTATTTCGAAGGAAGTAGCTGATCGTAAGACCTTCCAAGGTGAATCCACGGGAGAGCGAGTTTCCACCCACTGCAATGACGTTGAGCCCGCTCTCGCCATGCGCTCGGTAATCGAGCTTTCCGGATGACTTGGAGGCATTAACCTCGATCACCACCATGCCGGCGGCAGCCTTATGCAGCTGCGCCTGCACGCCGGTCCAGTCCTCATCCCCACCAGCATAGAACTTCCTCCAAGTAGCATGAAGCGAGCGGATGAAGGGATCTCTGAGGGCAGAAGTTTCTGGCAAGGCGAAACGGTTTTGAATGGCGGACTGCAGCTCGATCAGATAGCTCGATATATTTCTTGCCACTTCACTCTGAACTCCTGTGAAGCGCGACACATTCACAAGCATCGAGTGGTGCTTACTGGCCTGCCCCCGGAGAACCCGAATCGCCTTTGACAGCACAAAGCAACCGATAGCCTCGATCAGACTCGGGTGCAGCCCTTCAACGCGCCAGTCAATCTTGTGGGATAGAGGCAGCCATTCGTCGGTCCTTTCCAAGTCTACGGTCAGTCCAGCGGAACCTTCGCCAAAGAAGGAGTGGGGGCCAACATAGTTAGTTGCCGCCTCCAGCCCCACAACAAAATCTCGCGGGAAAAGGTCCTTGCCTTGAAGAGCGCTCTCAACATCAGGATCAATGAAGATATTGGCGAACGGAGTAGCCGTATAGCCAACATACGCATTTCGGGTCGACAAGCCTAATAGGTCTCGGATAAGACGATTGATCGTCTTGGGCGCATTGGGGTCCTTCGAAGTATCTACAGACGCATTGTCGGCCTCGTCATCAATCACGAGCATCGGAAGCGTGAGGCCGCCCTGAGAAGCACTTGTACCGCGGATCCAGTCGATCAAGTTGTTCAGAATGGAGGGATGCTTCTTAATGACAAGAATGACAGGCTCGCTACTATTCTGAAGTGGATTCCCCCAGCCGTCCGCCCTAGCCCGACTGAAATCGTGCGCACGACTTGTGAAGGCGCTTGCGGTAAAGCTAGGATTGAAGTTACCAACTCCAACGCGGTCGGCATTGACTTGGCGACTGAGTATCTGATCGCTGTCTCGCCCGACAAATCCTGAATCGACGCGCTCCTGTGTCTGAGATCGAAGATTATTATGGACACCGGCGATTAGTACGATGACCCTATACCCGGCATCTGCCGCCTTATTGATCACTCCAAGGTAGTTGGCCGTCTTTCCGCTCTGCACATGACCAACCACCAAGCCTCGACGAGACCAAGTGCCATCAATCTTGGGGTCACCGGCCAAGTCAACAATTGTGTCTGTTACGCCTGCAATTGCATTAACGACAGTCTCCGACATGCCGCCGGCAATCAGGTAGTCCCGATAGCGCTTCCAGTATCGGAAATCAATCTGATGGGCGCGACCAAGCAACCACGGCTTGTGTCCAGGGGCTTGGATCGTATGTGAGGGTCCAAGTACTACCTCAAACTCTCGTTCGATCTGCTTGGAGATCTGGACTACCTCCGCCTCGGAGAGGCTTGGTGATATGAACGGAAGCGCGGCAATCCCGCTAACAACCTCAAGAATTTCAGGTGGACTGCGCGCCGCGCGCTGCGCCATCGCCGCCCGAGAAAGCGTCAAAACTTGGTCGTAACTCATAGCCCTGTCCTTAGTCTTCGATTATTCGCAACAGCCCTAGCGCGCGCCGGGCATCTCGCTGACCTGCGAAGACCGGAGTCGCCAGAATGACTTCCGCGATTGAGCGCGGAAGGGTGTTCTTCCCGGGAACGATCGCCTCTACATAGGTCGCCAATAGCTGCGCAAGTTCCGCATCGCTAAGCACTTGCTGACTTATAGCCTTGGGAGAGGACGCAATGTCAGAGAAAACAGATTCCAACGGAAGCGTCGCTTCAATGGCAAGCAGTGCAGTGTCGACATCACCCCGTGAGCCAGCCGCCTGACGAAGAGCTTCGATGATGGGGTGGTCGCGACGAACTTCGTATCGCACAGCACCTCTTTCTTCCACTCTTTGCCACAAAGGTAGACCCGAACCAGCTGCCTGACGACGTCCTCTATACGTGTATGGCCTTCGGGCAGTCTCAGTCATGCGCTCTATCAACGGCCTTAAACGCCGCCGAACGACCGATGGGAGCCGCATCCGCGATTTCCGAACGTCTATGCTCCACTCCGAGTCAAGCGATGTAGGCACGTCCACTTGGACCCGGAGCAGCTTTGTAAGCTCGGATTTACGCACAAGACCTAACCACGTCCCGCCAGCTATTAGGCGCCCAGCGCGATAGACGTAAAGGCCCTGCGTTTCAGTTAGACTCGATCCTAGCTCAATCGCGCTCATCTGCTCAGGGCTGAGATGCTGATGATGAGGCAGTGTGAACGCTTGAACGGTCACGGCGGAGCCAGCCATTCTGATTATCTCGGTTTCATGCGCGTCAGATGAAGGAGATATGTGCTGCGCAAAGGGATCGGCAGCCAGGACAGGCGAACCATTGAGACGCAGTGACACTGCGCCAGACACTGCCCCCTCCTTCTGCTGTGCGAGGAATCGGTGGAACGTAAGTGCCAAGTGCGATCTCGCATTTGCGAACAGATCGTTCAAGGCAACAAGAGCATCATCAGAGCTGTTTTCGAATGGATCGAGGCGGTCCAGACCCTGCCAGACCACCAAGGTTCCTGTCGAGGGGAGCAAGTTGATCATTGGGATCGCTTCAATCTCCTCTGGCTCCAACACCTTCAGAAGCCACTGATCCTTCTTAAGCACCAAGTCGAGGTCCCAACTCCGAGCAGCGAGATCGCCGTCCACTCTTGAGGCTACGGTAAGTCGCCTGCACTGGCTGAAGGATGCGGTCTTCAGCCCAAGACCAAAGCGCCCCAAGTCTGTTGCTGCCCTGACATCGCGGGGGCTTCTACTGCCATGCTGCATGGCAGCTGTCAACTCAGAAGACCGCATTCCACGGCCGTCGTCCAATATCGCCAGGAATGGCGATCCGTCAGCATGAATATCGTTGAATATCTCAACTATCCTCGCGCCAGCGGAGATACTATTATCAACGATATCCGCAAGGGCACTCTCGAACGAGTACCCGATATCCCGCATTGATTCCAATAGTCTCGCTGCACTGGGCTCCACCCATATGTGCCCCGGAAGCAAATCATTCATTACCCGTCCTTAGCAATCCTGCCTGCGCACACTTAGCGTCTGACCTAGCAGCTGCGGCCATCCAACAGCAGTCAGACTATAGCCTATGCCATGACGCTTCCTGCACCATTCGTGGCCAAATTCGATTATTCCTACGTCGCTCGCTGCGTCGGATTATTGACTCTTACCGGGAACGGCAAGATGGGAACTCGACTCTGCAGACAGAGCCGGGTCAATTCGTCAGCTCTAACGGAGCATGAGCTTCCCATCGCAAGCTCCTGAGTTGCTTCGATTTCCCCGCTTCAGAACTTGAAAAACTCGTGATTGCATGCGATCCTGGCACCGCAGAAGCGGTGCAAGATGCACCGCCAATTACATTGTGAACCAGCATGCGGATCCCTGTTGTAGATGTGTTTGCGGGCCCTGGCGGCTTGGGCGAGGGCTTCTCCGCCTACATGGCCAAGGGCAGACCGAGACACCAGCCCTTCAAGATTGCGATCTCTGCTGAGATGGAAGCGAACGCAGCGAGAACTCTTCGTCTGCGAGCGTTCTATCGCCAATTCCCTGTGGGGAAGGCCCCCATCAGCTATTACGACTACGTGGCCGGCCGGGTAGCCCAACCATGGACCGAAAAGACTAGGCATGAGTGGCTTGCTGCTGGCGAGGAGGCCAAGCAACTTCAGCTCGGAGTTGCTGAAGATGACCGCGTGCTGCATGACCATATTCGCAAGGTGGCGACTGGGCCCGATCCTTGGATTCTAATTGGAGGCCCTCCTTGCCAAGCATATTCTTTGGTGGGCCGTGCGCGCAATCGTGGCGTTGCTGGCTATAGGGCCGAAGATGACCACCGACACTTCCTCTACAAGCATTATCTCAAGATCATCAAGGATCATCGCCCCGCAGCGTTTGTTATGGAGAACGTGAAGGGCATCCTTTCGTCAAGGGTCGGGGGCGAGCTGATGTTCCCGAAGATTCTCGATGATCTCCGCGCTCCCGGCGGGAAGAACGGCCCCCGATATAACGTCATTCCGCTGGTAAAGAGCGGCGACACTGATCTTTTCGACGATGAGGATGGGCGCAAGTACATTCTCAGGGCGGAAGAGCTGGGGGTACCTCAGGCTCGCCACAGGGTTGTACTGCTTGGCGTGGCCGAAGACATCAACCTCACTCGCGCAAGGTGGATGATTGCATCTAACGACGAGGTGCACCTTGATTCGGTCATTAAAGGCTTACCAAGATTGAGAAGCGGCGTGACTGATGTCGACGTAGACGACTGGTCATCTGAGGCTAAGGAGATCCTTCTACATGCGGCCTCCCTTACAGATGACATCCGTGTCTCAGGAGAGCTTCGTCAGCAAGCCCTGCGCGTACCTAGGACTGATTTCGGGTCCGGCGGAAGATCGATGCCGAGAACCGCGGGGTGCAACAAAGTGCCTTCTCACTTGGAGAACTGGCTCATTGATCCGAGACTCGGCCACTTGCTGAACCACGAGGTTCGACAGCATATGTGGATGGATCTCGTTCGATATGGTTATGCATCAGCGTTCACGTTAGCCCACGAGCGGTCACCGCGAGGCTCATCCGAATTCCCAGAGTCCATCCATCCGGATCACGCGAACTGGATGACAGGAAAATTTGTAGATCGTTTCAAGGTTCAGAGGTGGGATGCTCCGAGCTCGACGGTGACTAGCCACCTGCAGAAGGATGGACATTACTTCATTCATCCGGATCCCACACAACTCAGAAGCATCTCTGTCCGAGAGGCGGCGAGACTACAGACCTTCCCGGACAATTACTTCTTTGAGGGTGCGCGGGGAGCACAGTTCCGCCAAGTCGGCAACGCTGTTCCACCATGGATGGCGAACCAGATTGCGGATGTGGTTTACTCGATTTTGGGACACTGATCTGCCGAGAACTCTGCGCGCCTCACACAAGACTTCAGAAATGTCGAAAGCCCGGCTAGAGTCGGCCCAGGCTGTAGCCTGAGGCTGCATTCCCACACCACCGCAATTCGCCAGCCATCCCTCATAAGCACTTGGGCTTGGCGCTCGTCTCTTGCACGATTTTCTTCAAGCTTATGTAGCCAGAACTCAGGTCGCGTGGTTGGCAAAGTGGCAAAGCGGCATCCCTGATGCATATGCCAAAAGCAGCCATGAACGAAGATGACCGCCCGGTATTTAGGCAATGTCAGGTCGGGTCTTCCAGGCAGATCGCGCCTGTGGAGCACGTACCGAAAGCCACTCCGATGTAAGTATCTTCGAACCACCAATTCGGGCTTTGTGTTCTTTCCCTTGATCCCTGACATCATCTTAGAACGAATGGCGGCATCTACTATGTCTACCATTGCTCGGGCCCTCCACAGCGCAACGGACAACATAGAGAGTCATCAATAAAAAAGGGGCGGTCAAGCCGCCCCTCTTCTTCAACGCTATTTAATCAAACCCCAACAGGATTAGCCTTCTCCGGATCAATCTTGTACTGCTTGATCGCCCGGGCCACATCCTTAGCCGTCATCTTCCCGTCCTTCGCCAGCGCCGCAATCGCGGCATGCGCGATGTAGTACCGGTCAACCTCGAAGAACCGACGCAGGTTCGCACGCGTATCCGAACGACCGAAACCATCGGTACCCAGCACCGTGTACGACATCGGCACGAACGCGCGGATCTGGTCCGCATACGCACGCACATAGTCGGTGGCGGCAATTGCCGGGCCCTGGCGGCCTTCCAGCAGCTCGGTCACATAGGCCTTGCGCTGCTCACCTTCCGGATGCAGGCGGTTGGCACGTTCCACGTCGAAACCATCGCGACGCAGTTCGTTGAAGCTCGGGCAGCTCCAGATATCGGCGGTCACGCCGAAGTCCTTGTCCAACAGCTCGGCTGCGGCAATGGCTTCGCGCAGGATGGTGCCCGAACCCAGCAGCTGCACGCGCAGCTCGCCCTTCTTCGGCTTGCCGGCGTCGGTCAGCAGGTACATGCCCTTGACGATGCCTTCGGCCGCGCCTTCCGGCATTTCCGGGTGGGTGTAGTTCTCGTTCATCAGGGTGACGTAGTAGTACTCGTCAATCTGATCTTCCATCATCGCCTTGGTGCCGTGCTGCAGGATCACCGTCACTTCGAAGCCGAAGGTCGGGTCGTAGCTGCGCACGTTCGGAATGCCACCGGCCACCAGATGGCTGAAGCCATCTTCGTGCTGCAGGCCTTCACCGTTCAGCGTGGTGCGGCCGGCGGTACCACCCAGCAGGAAGCCGCGGGTACGCATGTCGGCAGCCTGCCAGGCGATGTCGCCCACGCGCTGGAAGCCGAACATCGAGTAGTAGATGTAGAACGGCAGCATCGGCACGTTGCTGACCGAGTAGCTGGTACCGGCGGCCATCCACGAGCTGATCGCACCCGGCTCGCTGATGCCCTGCTGCAGCACCTGGCCGCTCTGGTCTTCGCGGTAGAACATCAGCTGGTCGGCGTCGACCGGCTTGTACTTCTGGCCGAACGGCGCGTAGATGCCGATCTGGCGGAACAGGCCTTCCATACCGAAGGTACGGGCTTCGTCGGCCACGATCGGCACGATGTGCGGGCCCAGTTCCTTGTCGCGCAGGGTGATGTTCAGGCTCTGCACGAAGGCCATGGTGGTGGAGTAGCTGCGCTCGCCGCTGCTCTTCAGCAGGCGCTCGTAGCTTTCCAGCTTCGGTGCATTGAAGCTCTTTTCGGCCTTGCGGCGGCGCTGCGGCAGGTAACCACCCAGCGACGCACGGCGTTCCTGCAGGTACTGCACTTCCGGCGAATCCGGGCCCGGGTGGTAGAACGGCACCTGGCCGTCGGCCAGCTGCGCGTCGGTCACCGGAATGTTGAAGCGGTCGCGGAAGTGGCGCACCGCTTCGTCGTCCAGCTTCTTGGTCTGGTGGGTCGGGTTCAGTGCCTCACCGGCGCTGCCCATACCGTAGCCCTTGACCGTCTTGGCCAGGATCACGGTCGGCATGCCCTTGGTGTTCACGGCCTGGTGGTAGGCGGCGTACACCTTGTGCGGGTCGTGGCCGCCACGGTTGAGGCGCCAGATGTCGTCGTCGGACAGACCGGCCACCATCGCAGCGGTTTCCGGGTACTTGCCGAAGAAATGCTCGCGGGTATACGCACCGCCGAAGGCCTTGCAGTTCTGGTATTCGCCGTCGACGGTTTCCATCATCAGCTTCTTCAGGACGCCATTGGTGTCCTTGGCCAGCAGGGCATCCCAGTAACCGCCCCACAGCAGCTTGATGACATTCCAGCCGCCGCCACGGAACACGCCTTCCAGTTCCTGGATGATCTTGCCGTTGCCGCGCACCGGGCCGTCCAGGCGCTGCAGGTTGCAGTTCACCACGAAGATCAGGTTGTCCAGGCCTTCACGGCCGGCAAGCGCGATGGCACCCAGGGTTTCCGGCTCGTCGCTCTCGCCGTCGCCGATGAAGCACCACACCTTGCGGTCGGACTTCTCGATCAGGCCACGGTTTTCCAGGTAGCGCATGAACTGCGCCTGGTAGATGGCGGCCAGCGGGCCCAGGCCCATCGACACGGTCGGGGTCTGCCAGTATTCCGGCATCAGCCACGGGTGCGGGTACGACGACAGGCCGCCGCCGTCCACTTCCATGCGGAACTTGTCCAGCTGCTCTTCGCTGATGCGGCCTTCCAGGAAGGAACGCGCGTAGATGCCTGGGGCGCTGTGGCCCTGGATGAACAGCAGGTCGCCCGGGTGGTTTTCGCTGGGGGCGCGCCAGAAGTGGTTGAAGCCCACGTCGTACAGCGTTGCGCCGGAGGCGAACGAGGCGATGTGGCCGCCCAGGTCACCCGGCTTGCGGTTGGCGCGCACCACGGTGGCCATCGCGTTCCAGCGGATGATCGAACGGATGCGCCATTCCAGTTCGGCGTTGCCCGGGCTCTTGGCCTCCAGCTGCGGCTCGATGGTGTTGACGTATTCGGTAGTGGGAGAGAACGGCAGATAGGCACCCGAACGACGGGTCAGTTCCACCATGCCTTCCAGCAGCTGATGCGCGCGCTCGGGGCCCTCGACATCAATAACGGCCTTCAACGACTCGATCCACTCCTGGGTTTCCACAGGATTCGGGTCGTTGTTCAGCACCTCGTTCAACCAGTTCATTAGCGCTCCCATTACCGCACGCACGCGCGCGACTGTTGATAGATTTCTAGACCGCAAAGTGTAGCGCACCAAGGGCTTTCGTCACTTGGCTACGCTGGCGTATGGAGGCAGGCCACCCATGTCTGCAAGGCCTGTCCCGGGACGTCCACCAGCGGGACAAAGCGCTGCTGCAGGCCGCTGTGGCTGCCTGCAAGGGCTGCGCCAGCTGTCGCCATTGGCCTGCTGCGCCCATGCGCAGGACGCAGTGTTACTGCCATGGATGACCGTTGTGGGGCAAGGCCGGCGCCGTGTCGGCGTTGTCTGACGGGGCGCCGCTGAACCCGCGACAACGTGTCGCGCGCGCCTCTCGACGCGGACGGGGCAGCTGCGCACGGTTGGCGGCGAGCAGGCCCCTTCCCGCGGTTCGCCGCTCGTCTGCTGCGCCCCTGCCGGGGCGGAAACCCGCAGTGCCGTTGCGTGGCCCGATACGGATGTCAGGCCGCGCAACGGTGGCTTGCGCTGCGCGTAGCCCTGCGCTGATCCCTTGCGGTAGCTTGCTGCGTGGCCCGATCGGGCAAGCATTCTGGCCGAAACCATGCTTGTCGGGTCCGGCTTATCGATATATCGTTTGCGGCACACGTTACCGATATATCGAAATGGGCCGATCCCCCTCCCCCAGGAACCGCACCGACGATGCCGCGGTACCCCGCCGCAACGGCCAGCCGCGCGTGCTCAGCCGTGGCGACCTGCGCCTATTGGTGCTGGCGCTGATCGGCGAGCAGCCGCGCCACGGCTACGAATTGATGCAGCACATCAGCACCATGTTCATGCAGGCCTACACGCCCAGCGCCGGCACCATGTACCCGCTGCTGGCCAGCTTCGAGCAGGCTGGCTGGGTGGCGTCGGAAGAGGTGGACGGCCGCCGTGTGTTCCGCATCACCACTGCGGGCGAGTTCGAGCTGAAGGTGCAGCGCACCCAGGTGCGATTGGCGCAGCGACGCGCGTTCGACCGCGCCCGCGAGATCACCAAGGCCTCGCTGCCGGCACCGCTGGCCGCTGCGCTGCGCGAGTTCAAGCTGGCGCTGGTGCACCACCACGGACGCTGGGCCGAGGGCGAAGCCGAGCAGGTGGCCGCGCTGCTGTCGCGCGCGTCGGCGCTGATGAACGGCCAGGCCGGCAACGTGTCCCCTCCCTTTTCTACGACCCAGCCAGACTGAATCCAGCCAGGTCTTCCCCCATGCCGCGCGCCTCCGCGCGACCTTCTGACAGGTACCCCCATGACCGAACATCACAACTCGCGCCTGCGCCTGGATGTGCGCTTCCGTGAACTGACCGTGCTCCGCACCGAGACTGTCACCCCGCACATGCGCCGCATCGTGCTGGGCGGCGACGACCTGGCCGGCTTCGATTCGCCCGGCGCCGACGACCACATCAAGCTGTTCTTCCCCAACGCCAGCGGTGAAATGGTGCTGCCGGTGCTGACCGCCGAAGGGCGCAGCTACCCGGATGGCAAGCAGCCTTCGCCGGCACGCGACTACACCCCACGCTGGTGGGACCACGAAACCGGCGAACTGGCCATCGACTTCGTACTGCACGACCAGGGCATCGCCGGGCCGTGGGCCGAGCGCGCACAGGCCGGCGACACGCTGGTGATCGGCGGCCCACGCGGCTCGTTCGTGGTGGCCGACAGCTATGACGCCTACGTGCTGATTGGCGATGAGACCGCGCTGCCGGCCATCGCCCGCTGGCTGGACGTGCTGCCCGAAGGCGCGCAGGTGCAGGCCTACATCGAAGTGGCCGACGAGGACGAGCGCCAGGATCTGCCGCAGTACGAGAACGTGCGCATCCACTGGCTGGAGCGCAACGGCTTCCCGGCGGCCAGCAGCACGCTGCTGGAAGACATGCTGACCGACTTCGAGGCGCCGGACGGCGATACGTTCTACTGGATCGCCACCGAATCGCGCCGCGCACGGATGATGCGCAAGTTCATCGAAGGCCACCTGGGCGTGCCGCGCGACTGGATCCGCTCGACCGGTTACTGGAAGGCGCACCCGGACGAACAGGACGGCGATTGACCGCAAAACGGTAGGTGCGGACCGTTGGTCCGCACGCTCTTCTACGGGTAGTGCCGGCCGCTGGCCGGCAACCTCATGAACCTACCGACCACGCGCGGGCAATGCCGGCCGCTGCAATGACCACATCTGGTAGTGCCGGCCGCTGGCCGGCAACCTCATGACCCTTCGGCAGCATCCTGCAGTTGCCGGCCAGCGGCCGGCACTACCACGCCGGGCGCAGCCCCACCCTTCCACCCGAACCGGTGCGCGGCCCATATCTCCAGCGCCACCAGCAGCACGATGAGCGCCAGCGGCAGCAGCAACCCCAGGTACACACCCGGCATCATGCCGTTGATCTGCGCCTTCACCAGCCGCAACACGCCGCGCGTATGCAGCAGCTCGTCGATGCGCATGGTCAACGCCTCGCGCACCATCTTCGGCTCCAAGCCGACCGTGCCGGCCTTGTCGATCAGCGTGTCTTCCACCATCGCGCGCAGCATCCCGGCGCGCACTTTGCCGATCACCCAGCCCACGCCGCGCGCCATCGGCCCGTCACCCAGCCGCTCCACGCCGGGCAGCGGATGCTCGCGCAGGTAGATCGCGGCAAGCGAATCGGCAACATCACCCACCGTGCCCTGGCTCTGCAGTGCGGCACGCATGCGCTCGTCTTCCAGCGAGGCGGTGAAGCCACTGCTCCAGCCTTCCACCATCGTCTGCAGGTGCGGCTGGAAGTGATCGAGCTGCTTGAACAGCGCGCGGTGCGCACCGGCGGTGACGCCCAGCTGCAGGCCGAAGAACGCGACCAGCAACGGCAGCAGCACCACATACGAGGCCAGCAGCCCATGGTGCCAACGCCGCTGCCGCCGCAGCCAACCGCGTCGATGCAGCCAGCGCCAGCCGAGGATGCCCAGCGCCAGCCCCAGCAGGGTGCCCAGCACGCTGCCGCCGATCAGATCGAGCACGCTCAGGCCGGTCCAGAATTCGCCAAGCCAGTACTGCGCTTCCTGCATGGTGCTGCCTTCCGTGGTTCAGTGCGGCCGCCATGGTAACCGCGACCCCATGCGACAATCGCGCTCCTTTCCTGCACCAACGAGGCCCCACGTGGGCAAACTGACCCTGAGCGGCGTGGACACGCTGCGTACCCGCCTGGCCGACGACAGCGCCTGCGACGCAGTGCTGTCCGCCTTCGCCGACCCGGCAGCGGCGCGCGTACCGCTGCGTGAGCTGGTCGAGGCACAGCACCGCTACCTGCAGGCCGAACACGAAGTGGCACAGGTGGCCGACATCCTGCGCCGCGACCAGAAGTACGCGCCGGTCGGTCGCCCGTCGGTGCATATCGTGCAGCTGCGCAAGCAGCAGGCGTCCACCAGGCAGGCGGCACTGATCGCCCGCCAGGTGGTGGCACAGGCCGCGCAGACGTTCGTGCGTGCGAGCGGGTTGGTGGTGAAAGCCAAGCAGAGCCCGAGCGAAGCGTCAGCCGCGTGGCTGGGTACGCTGCGCTGAGCGCGCGTGCCCGGTAGTGGCCAACCTTGGTTGGCCTGCGGAGTGCTCGTGCGCCAACCGAGGTTGGCACCTACCGGGTAGTGCCGGCCGCTGGCCGGCAACCTCGGGTAGTTGGATGCATGCAGTTGCCGGCCAGCGGCCGGCACTACCAGGTGACCGGGGCGATCGGGCGACCCGGCGGTTGAACGATCGGGCAACCCGGCAACCGGGCGTGGATGCCGCCCAAAAAAGAAGGCCCGCTTTTCAGCGGGCCTTCTGCCTTCTCACGACGAGTGAGCGGGATGTTGCATCAAGCAGCCGGCTTCTCGCCGGTGGCTTCGGTGGTGATGCGGATCTTCACTTCATCGCTGACGTTCGGGGCGTAGGCGCCGACGCCGAAATCGCTGCGCTTGATGGTGGTGGTGGCATCGAAGCCGGCGGCCGGAACCTTGGCCATCGGGTGCTCGCCGCCGCCGTTGACGGTCACATCCAGGGTCACCGGCTTGGTGATGTCCTTGATGGTCAGATCGCCGGTGACAGTCAGCTTGTTGGTGCCGGCCGATTCGACCTTGGTGCTCTTGAAGCTGGCAGCCGGGAACTTGGCAGCGTCGAAGAAGTCGGCGCTCTTCAGATGCTCGTCGAACTTGGCGGTGAAGCTGTTCAGGCCGCTCAGCGGCAGCTTCACTTCCACGGTGGACTTGGTCACGTCGGTGGCGTCGTACACCAGGGTGCCTTCGGCGTTGCCGAAGTGCGCGCTCGGGTTGGAGAAGCCGAAGTGGCTCCACTGCGCCAGCACGTCGGTGTGGGTCGGGTCGAGCTTGTAGGTGCCCGAGGCGATGGTGATGGCGGCAGCGGCCGGGGCGGCAGCAGCGGCATCGGCAGCCGGGGTGGTGGCAGCCTGCTCGGTGGTGGCCGGGGCAGCAGCATCAGCCGCCGGGGCGGCGGTGTCGGCCGGCTTGGAGCAGGCGGCGATGGCCAGGGTCAGGGCCAGCGGCAGCAGCAGTTTACGGGTGGCGCTCATCTCAGGAACTCTCCGGATCGTAGGGTGGGAACACAGTGCAGCAATGGCCCGCCACGGCGGGCGGGCCCGAAACCGATACAGCGACTTACGCGATGCGCGCCGCTTCGTCGAAGGACAGACGCGGCAGACGGGGGAACAGGCCCGAATCGTCACCGTACCCCAGGTTGACCAGGAAATTCGACTTGATGCTGGTGCCGGCGAAGAAGGCTTCATCGACCTTGGCGTTGTCGAAGCCGGACATCGGGCCGGCATCCAGGCCCAGCGCGCGTGCGGCCAGGATCAGGTAGGCGCCCTGCAGGCTGCCGTTGCGGAACGCGCCTTCGTGGCGGCCTTCGCGCGGGCCGTCGAACCAGGCCTTGGCGTCGGTGTGCGGGAACAGGTACGGCAGCTTCTCGTGGAAATCCTGGTCGAAGGCCACGATGACGGTGACCGGGGCGGCCAGGGTCTTGTTGTGGTTGCCTTCGGACAGGGCCGGTGCCAGCTTGGCCTTGGCTTCGGCCGACTTCACGAACACGAAGCGCGCCGGGCTGCCGTTGGCGGCGGTCGGGCCCCACTTCAGCAGGTCGTACAGGGCGTGCAGCTGGGCGTCTTCGACCGGCTTGTCGAGGAAGGCGTTCTGGGTACGGGCAGTGCGGAACAACTGGTCCAGTGCAGCAGCGTCGAGCGCGTGGGACATCGTGGATCTCCAGGGCGGCTAAGGTCAGTGCCCGCGGGCGGCGCGGGGCGAAACGTCGATCCGCAGTGTAGAGTGTCGCGACTGTTGCAACACCCAGCAGGATTGAAACGAATTAATGCCAATGGTGAAACGATCGAGCACGCCATGGACGGTCACCGATGGCCGTGCCGGTAATGTCCGCCAGGCGGTCGCGCTGGCGACGGCGCTGCGCCTGGGCAGCCACCGGCCCCTGGTTCTGCAACCCCGCGCCCCGTGGCGCTGGCTGTCACCGCGGCGCTTGCCCGGAGATGTGAATGGCTACGGCGAGGCGTTCGCGTCCCTCGCTGTCGAGGCGCCCGCGCTGGCGATCGGCTGTGGCCGCCAAGCCGCCGGCGCGCTGCGCGTGCTGCGCGCGCGCGGCAGCCAGGTGGTGCAGATCCTCGACCCGCGCATCGGCTCCCGCCACTGGGACGTGGTGGTGGTGCCCGAGCATGACGCCCTGCGCGGCAGCAACGTGCTGACCCTGATCGGCAGCCTGAACCCGGTGGACGATGACTGGCTGGCCTGGGGCCGCGCCGCGTTCGCCAGCTTCAGCACCCTGCCCGGCCCGCGCACCGCGCTGCTGGTGGGCGGCCCGACGCCGCTGGCACCGTGGGATGAGACCGCGATGGTCCACGTGTTCCAGGCGTTGGCCGAACAGATCCGCAGCGAGGGTGGCAGCCTGCTGGCAACCACTTCGCGACGCACGCCGCCGGCGCTGGCCGAGATCCTGAGGGCGAAGTTCGCCGACCTGCCACATGTGATCTGGGGCGATGGCGGCGATGGCGTGAACCCGTATGCCGGTCTGCTCGGCTGGGCCAACCGGGTGGTGGTGTCGCCCGATTCGGTGAACCTGCTGTCCGAGGCCAGCGCCACGCGCATGCCGGTGATGGTGGCCCTGGCCGATACCGCGCAGGGACGGCTGGCGCGCTTCCAACAGCAGCTGCGCGAGCGCGGGCGCCTGCAGCCACGCTGGCTGGACTGGCAGTACGACCGCACCGAACCACTGCGCGAGACCACGCGGATTGCTGCCGAGGTCAAAGCACGCCTCACCTTGGGGTAGTGCCGGCCAACGGCCGGCAACCAGGTGCACGTGGCCGAAGATCATGTGGTTACCGGCCAGCGGCCGGCACGACCCACTCCCCGTGGAGCGCTGATTCCAGCGATGCGGGTATGATCGGCGCGCGGGCCTGCCCGCCTCTGGAGCGGTATACATGGAACGTCTGCATCGCCTGCGCTGCGCCCTGCTGCCGTTGATGAGCCTGCTGGCCACCACGCCGGCATGGGCCGACAGCGGCACCTGCGTAGAGCGCTACCCCAGCGTGGCCGCACAGGCGGCGATGTTCGATGTGGCCTGGACCACCGCCGAGCGCCTGGATGCGCTGCCCGACGTGGACGTGGTGATTGCCGCGCGTGGCGGCCAGGACCTGAGCCGCTACGGCCTGCGCCACAGCCACCTGGCCTTCCTGCTGCGCGAGGACGACGGCCGCTGGCGTGCGATGCACCTGCTCAACCGCTGCAAGACCGACAGCTCGCAGCTGTACCGCGAGGGCCTGGGCAATTTCGTCGGTGAAAGCGGCACCCATACCGATCTGCGCATCGGCGTGCCGCCGCCGGCGTTGCAGTTGGCACTTAAACGGATGCTGGCAGCGCCGGCGATCCAGCCCAAGGCACTGCACGAATCGAACTACAACGTCGTGGCCTATCCGTTCGCCACCGACTTCCAGAATTCCAATCAGTGGATCCTGGAAGTACTGGCCGCCGCGATGGCGCAGGCCGAAGGCGGCCCGGTCATCGTCAAGCGCGAACAGGCGCAGCAGTGGCTGCGCGCGCAGAAGTACCAGCCCAGCGTGCTGCATATCGGCCTGGGCAAGCGCGTGGGTGCGCGCTTGTTCGTGGCCAACGCCACCACCACCGACCACCCCGCCAGCGAACGCGTTTCCGGCAACTACTCGGTGGTGACGGTGGAATCGGTATTCGACTTCCTGCACCAGCGCAGCCAGCTGCAGCAGGAACTGACCATTGCGCACGCGACAGGCGAAAGCACTGCCGCCGCTGCGCCCTGACCCGGCAAGGAGAAGATGATGCGCAACCTGCAGTTTTCCGCGTTGGCCGTGCTTCTGTGCGGCAGCCTGTTGTCCGCAGCGCCGGCACATGCCGAGCGCCGCATCGTGATCATCCAGAACAGCGTGCCCGAAGGGCCGAGCCTGGAGATGTCTGCACCGATGGTGGAACTGGCCCGCGCAGCGGCGGCCAAGGAAACCGCAGATGCCGGCCTGCCGCCGGGCCAGGGCGCACCGGTGAAGCTGCCGCAGATGCAGGTCAGCGCCATCTCCACCACCGTCGATGGCCGCCGCGAGGTGCTGCTGCAGGATGCCAACAACCCGCAGAACACCGCGTCCATGCAATGGCCCAAGCGCCCCGGTGACCCGGCCGTGCAGTTCAACGTGGGCCAGACGGTGAATTTCGAACCCGCCGAATCGGGCAACGGCTGGCGGGTGAACGACAACCAGGGCCGGCCGCTGGAATACCTGCCCGAGGCCACCGGCCCGCGCGACATTTTCGATACGCAGCGCTGAGCCGCTGCTTCTCTTCCCGACCAGGAGGTCACCATGCTTCGTTCCCTGCGCGTCCCCGCCGCCGCCCTGCTGTTGTCTGCCCTGACGGTGCCGACCGTGCACGCCGGTGCCGCCCCGCACCTCAACAGTGGGCAGGCCAGCGTGCTGGTCACTTCGTTGATCGTGGTATCGGTTCCGCTGGCCACCTCGATGGGCCTGGCTGCGCTGTCCAAGGCGCCGTTCAAGGCCAGCGAGCGCAATGGCAAGGTTGCCGAGCGCACCCCGGCGGTGCCGCTGCCGCCGATGGAAGTGAAGCAGGTGGCGACCACCGCCGCCGGCGAGCGCCAGGTGCATCTGCAGGTACCGGACAAGGCCGACCAGACCGCCACCCTGCAGTGGCCCGCGATTGAGGGTGAAGACCCGGTGGCCGGCTTCGTGGTCGGCCAGCAGGTGCGCTTCGATCCGACCGATGCAGGTGCCGGTTGGACAGTGAAGAACAGCGACGGCAAGGCTCTGGCCTATGTGCCCACGGCCTATGCCGCCGGCGACGCGCTGAGCGAACTGCTGTAAAGCTGAACGGCCGTTTTTGGCGCTGCGGCGGGCCGGGCGGATAATGGGCGATCCCCTTTTTCCCCGGCTCGCCATGTCCGTGCGTCCTGCGCCTGTTTTTGCCCCGTTGACCGCCCGCGCCCTGGTGCTGGCGGTGCTGGCCATGGGCGCGGTGGTGCTGCTGTCCAACGTGCTGGTGCAGTACCCCATCAATGACTGGCTGACCTGGGGTGCTTTCAGCTACCCGGTGGCGTTTCTGGTCAGCAACCTGATCAACCGCCGCTTCGGCCCGGGCCCGGCCCGCCGCGTGGCGTGGATCGGTTTTGCGGTGGCGGTGCTGCTGTCGGTGTGGGTGGCCACGCCGCGCATTGCGATCGCCTCGTGCTCGGCCTTCATCGTTGCCCAGCTGCTGGACATCACCGTGTTCGACCGCCTGCGCCGTGGCAGTTGGTGGCGCGCGCCGATGGTGGCCACCACCTGCAGCGCCACGGTGGATACCACCATCTTCTGGTCGATCGCCTTCGCCGGCTCCACCCTGCCGTGGCTGAGCTGGGCGGCGGGCGACCTGGCGGTGAAGCTGGCGATCGGTGTGTGCCTGCTGGCCCCGTTCCGCGCGCTGCTGTGGAAGATGGCGCCGCTGCGTACAGCGGGCTGACCGCCGTTGTCCTGGTAGGTGCCAACCTTGGTTGGCACGATCCGTCAGCGTTCATGGCGCCGGCAACAGCGTGCCAACCAAGGTTGGCACCTACCAACAGCAAGCCATCGCACGGTGAATGCCAACAGCAAACCTTCGCCCGGTAGTTGCCAACCTTGGTTGGCATCCACACCACCTGCATTCAGGCGAACGGCAGGTCCGCGGCGATGCACGCGGCGCTGACCGCCGCACACGCATCTTCGATGGCCGGCGTCGTTGGCGCCAACCGCGGCCTTCGATCCAGTGTGCAGGCCAGCCCTACTTCCAGCAGCGTCGCATGCGCGCCATGCAGCGCCTGTGCGGTAGCTTCCGGCAGGAACCCCGCCGCTGCCAACGCGTCGATCAACGCCGGCGTGGCACGCGGCTGCAGCAATGCAGGTATCTGCGCACTGCATGCCAGCACACCGGTCTGCAGCAGGAATTCCAGGTCGACCACGCCGCCTGCGCCCTGCTTCAGGTCGAGCCGGGCGGCATCGCTGCGGTCCAGTTCGGTGCGCATGCGCCCGCGCATCTTCAGTACATCGGCATACAGCGTTGCGCGATCACGTTCGCGGCCCAGCGTCTGCGCACGTACCTGTTCGAAATCCTGCAGCAGGCTGGAATCGCCGGCCACGCCGCGCGCGCGCACCAGCGCCTGGTGTTCCCAGGTCCATGCACGATCGCGCTGGTACTCGGTGTAACTGGTCAGCGAAGACACCAGCGAGCCCTTGCCACCATCCGGACGCAGCCGCACGTCGATGTCGTACAGGCGGCCGGCGGCGGTGACCGCAGCCAGCAGCGCCATCACCTTCTGGGCCAGGCGCGCATACCAGCGGCCCGGCTCCAGCGGGCGCGCGCCATCGCTGGCTTCCACGCCCGGCGGGTGATCGTGCAGGAACACCAGGTCCAGATCCGAGCCGAAGCCCAGCTCCAGGCCGCCCAGGCTGCCGTACCCGATGATTGCAAAGCGACCGCCGGCAATCACGCCGTGTGCGGCCTGCATATCAGCCTCGGCCATCGCCAGCACGGTGACCACCACCGCCTGCGCCAGTTCGGCCAGTTGCCGAGTGCTGTCGACCGCGCCCTGGCGCCCGTCCAGCGTGGCCATCGCCATACGGAAACTGAGGGCGAGGCGCGTTTCGTTGAGCCAGCGCAGCGCCGATTCGGGATCTTCAACCGTCAGCACCTGCTGGCATTCGGCCAGCATGCCGGCCGCATCGGGCATCGGCCCGGACACGCGCACGTCCAGCAGCTCGTCCAGCAGCAGCGGATACGCGGCCAGGCGTTCGGCCAGCAGCGCGCTGCGTGCAAGCACGTCGACCAGGCGCGCGAGCGCGCTGGGTTGTTCGTCCAGCAGCGCCAGGTAGCTGGTACGGCGCAGTACTGCCTGCAGCAGGCCGAGCACGCGCTTGAGTGCGGCGTCGGGCTGCGGTGAACGGGTGGCGGCGTGCAGCAGTGCCGGCAGTACGCGATCCAGGCGCGCGCGCGCGGCATCGGACAGCGACTTCACCCCTGTGCCCTGGGCGAAATCACGCAGTGACTGGTCGGCACCATTGGCGTCGAGGAAACCGGCCTCGGCCAGCAGCGGTGCATTGCTGCCCTCGGGCAGGCTGCGCCAGTAGTTGGCCAGCGCATCCGGTGCTGCCTGGCCCTTGCGTGGGGCCAGCAATGCGGCGAACTCGGTACTGACGCGCTGCTGCTGCACGGCCAATGCAGCGCGCAGCGCATCCCAATCGGCATAGCCGAGGCCGACGGCAATGCGTTCGCGATCCAGCACATCGCTGGGCAGCACATGGGTCTGTGCATCGCGCAGCATCTGCAGGCGGTTTTCCAGCCGGCGCAGGAACAGATAGGCCTCGCGCAGTGCGGCGCCATCATCGCTGGCGATCTGCCCGGCAGCGACCAGCGCATCCAGCGCGACCAGCAACCGCCGCTCACGCAGCGCCGGCTCGCGGCCACCACGAATGAGCTGCAGCGCCTGGCACAGGAATTCGATTTCGCGGATGCCACCGGCGCCACGCTTGATGTCGTCGTGCATCTCGCGGCGCGCGACTTCGGCGGTGATCGCCGCTTTCATTTCGCGCAGGCCATCAAGCGCGGTGAAGTCCAGGTAGCGGCGGTACACGAACGGTCGCAGGGTCTGCAGCCAGGCCTCGCCAGCGGCGATATCGCCAGCCACCGCGCGCGCCTTCAACCACGCATAGCGCTCCCAGTCGCGGCCTTCGCGCTGGAAGTACTGATCCATTGCCGCCAATGACAGCGCCACACGGCCGGCGCTGCCGAACGGACGCAGGCGCAGGTCGACGCGATGGCTGAAGCCGTCGACGGTGGTTTCATCCAGCAGCTTGGCCAGGCGCTGGCCGAGCCGGGCGAAATACTCCTCGGCCGCCAGCGCGCGCGGGCCGTCGGATTCACCGCCCTGCACGTAGGCGTAGACCAGATCGACATCGGAACTGAAGTTGAGCTCGCCACCACCCAGCTTGCCCAGCCCGAACACCACCAGCTGCTGCGGTTGGCCGTGGTCATCGAGGATCACTCCATGGCGCAGGGCGAACTCCTGCTGCAGGGCGTCCAGCGCCAGCCGCAGGCAATCCTCGGCCAGCGCGGTGGCACCGGCGAGGGTCTGTGGCACGTCGTCCAGCCCGGCCAGGTCGCGCCAGATCAAGCGGGTCGACATTGCCGTGCGCCAGCGCCGCAGTTGTGCCGGCCAGTCGCTGGGCTGCAGCGGATCGAGCACAGGCGCCGGCAGCGGCGGACAGCCCGGCGCGGACAACTGCGCCAACAGGCCGGGCTGGCGCACCAGGGTGTCCATGGCGAAGTCGCTGCTGACCGCCAGCTGCACCAGCAGCGGCTGCAGCTCGACCGGAATGGGCTCGGGCACGGCCTGGGCCAGGCGCGCCAGTGCGCGGTCGACGAGGGGCTGCAGAGGGGCGGGCAATTCGGCGGGGGCGAAGGTCATGCCCTGATTCTCGCGGGGTCGGATCCCTTTGCCAACGGCGAAGGGCTCTGACCCGTTGCCGTGGCCTGTGGGGTCAGAGCCTTTTGCCCTTGGCGAAAGGATCCGACCCCGGCACCGCGCATTCATCTTGGGCGGCAGGCAATAAAAAAGCCCGCTTGCAGCGAACTGCCAGCGGGCTCTGCTCCCTCCCCCACGTCGGGATGCAGGGCCATCGTGCGGTGTACGAAAGTACTTTGCACGCTGCACTGCAAAACAAAACCGGTGGGTATGGGAGAGGCGTTGCCGGAAACACCATTCCACGAAGGTAGAACCCCCCGTACGGCAGGGGATGGCCGATAATCGGGATTCCCCCCAGAAACGCTGTCGTCATGACTGTTGATCGCATCGCCAACGCGCGTCTTCGTGACCGCGTGGTCTCCGCCGAGGCCGCAGCCGCGCTGATCCAGCCCGGTGAAACCGTGGCCATGAGCGGCTTTACCGGCTCCGGTTACCCCAAGGCCGTTCCCGTTGAACTGGCCCGCCGCATCGAATCGGTGCATGCCCAGGGCCTGCCCTTCCAGATCAGCCTGATGACCGGTGCCTCCACTGCGCCGGAACTCGATGGCGCGCTGGCCAAGGCCGATGGCATCGCCATGCGCATGCCGTTCCAGAGCGACCCGGATGCGCGCAACCGCATCAACGAGGGCAAGCTGGATTACATCGACATCCACCTCAGCCACGTCGCCCAGCACGTCTGGTTCGGCTTCTACGGCGAGATCGATACCGCCGTGGTCGAGGTCTCGGCCATCCGCGAGGATGGCTCGCTGGTGCCGTCCACCTCGGTGGGCAACAACAAGACCTGGCTGGACCTGGCCAAGAAGGTGATCATCGAGGTCAACGAGTGGCAGCCGGCCGGCGTCGACGGCATGCATGACATCTACTACGGCACCGCGCTGCCGCCGCACCGCAAGCCGATTCCGCTGGTCAATGCCAACGACCGCATCGGCGAGAACGCGCTACGCTGCGACCCGGACAAGATCGTGGCCGTGGTGCGCACCAATGGCCCGGACCGCAACAGCCCGTTCAGCCCGATCGATGCGACCAGCGAACAGATCGCCGCGCACCTGATCGAGTTCCTGCAGCACGAAGTGAAGCGTGGCCGCCTGCCGGCCAACCTGCTGCCGCTGCAGTCGGGCGTGGGCAACATCCCCAACGCGGTGCTGGCCGGCCTGGCCAAAAGTGGTTTCCGCGATCTGGCGGCGTTCACCGAGGTGATCCAGGACGGCATGCTCGACCTGCTGCGCGACGGCGTGCTGAGCTATGCCTCATGCACCGGTTTCGCGCTGAGCCCGCAGGCCAACGAGACGTTCAAGGAAAACATCGATTTCTACCGCGAGCGCATCATCATGCGCACGCAGGAAATCTCCAACCATCCCGAGCTGGTGCGCCGCCTCGGCTGCATCGGCATGAACGGCATGATCGAAGTGGACCTCTACGGCAACGTCAATTCGACGCACGTGATGGGCACGCGGATCATGAACGGCATCGGCGGTTCGGGCGACTTCGCGCGCAATGGTTTCCTGTCCGCGTTCCTCAGCCCGTCGACAGCGAAGAACGGCACCATTTCGGCGATCGTGCCGATGGCCAGCCACGTCGACCACACCGAGCACGACGTGTCGGTGATCGTGACCGAACAGGGCCTGGCCGATCTGCGTGGCCTGACCCCGCGCAAGCGCGCGCAGGTGCTGATCGACAACTGCGCGCACCCGGATTTCCGCGCGCAGCTGCAGGACTACTTCGACCGCGCCAGCCGCGAGAGTTACGGCAAGCACACTCCACACCTGCTGCCGGAGGCGCTGTCGTGGCACCAGCGGTGGCTGGATACCGGCACGATGAAGGGCTGATTGCGTTCGGGGTCAGAGCCCTTTTCGGCCGAAAAGGGCTCTGACCCCAGGTACGGACATCGGTTCGCCGGGCATGGCCCGGCGGATGTGGCGTATCAGCTGCGCAGCGCCGCCAGCGATTCGGCCTGGAGGCGCTCGTAGATCTCGAACTCATCATTCACCGCCGCGCCCATCGCCTGCTCGAAGGCTTCGCGATTGGCATGTGCGGCGTACGCGCGCTGCTCGCCACCGCCCAGGTTCGACTGGAAGATGCCCGCGGCGCTGACCGGCAGGAAGTCCTCGTAGACGATCGGATCGGCCGTGGCCAGGCCCGCTGCAACCAGCACTTCGGCTGGCAGGTCGGCCACGCGCTCCGGCGCGGCGCGGCCCGCGTCGGTCAGCTGGTAGCGGTAGTAGCCCAGGCCTTCCTGGCGCAGGGTGTCGTGGTCATCCGGGAAGCTGGCGAACACCGCCTGCAGGCGCTGGCCGTAGTCACCACCGGTGCTGCCGGCGCCGCCGGCATCGCGCGCCTGCGTCAGCAGCTGGTCGTACAGCGCGCGGCCCTTGGCGGTCAGTGCCAGGCCGCGCTGCTCGATCTCGCCGAAGCGCGCGGTATGGGTGCCGGCGTCGCCACCCTCGTTGTCCGGGAAGTGCACGGCCTCTTCCAATGCCTTGAAGCTGGTCTGCCGCAGCAGGATCGGGCAGGCGCGACGCGGTGGGCCCTCGATCACCGCCTTGGCGGCCATGCCGTGCTCGATCATCGCCGCCTGTGCAGCGTCGATGTCCAGCGTGCGCGGGGTCAGGTGGTTGATGTGCGGGCCACGGAAGCTGACCACGTCGGCCACCAGCCGGTGCGCCTTGTGCAGGGCGTGGTAGGTCGGCAGATCGACGGTGGCGTCGCCATGCCAGCGGAAGGTTTCCAGTGACTGTTCGACGAAGCGCTCGGCATCGGCTTGGGTCAGGCCACCCTCGCGCTCGGCCTGGTCGATCAGCGCCAGCGCGTCGTCGGTGAAGATGCGGCGACGAGCGAGGATCTCGGCCGACTGCGCACGCAGCACCTCGTCTTCGATCAGCTCCAGGCGCAGCAGCGAGGTGAACACGCGGAACGGGTTCAACGCCAGCGCAGCGCCGGTCAGCGGGCGGAACGCGGTGGAATGCACCGGCACGCCGGCCACCGACAGATCGTAGTAGCCCACCGGGTACATGCCCATCACCGCGAACAGGCGGCGCAGGGTCGCCAGTTCCTGCGGGGTGCCGACGCGGATCGCGCCATGGCGTTCTTCATCCAGGCGGGCACGCTCGTCATTGCGCAGCAACTGCGCGGCCAGCGCCGGGTCCTGCGCCAGGACCTGCGTGTTGATCCGCTCCACCAGCTCCACCAGCGTGCCGTACAGCGGCACTTCGGTGCGGTACATGCGGGACATGGCCTGGGCGAACAGGCGGCGGATCACATCAGGCGAAACGAAAGAGGCGCTCATCAGTCACTCGATTACGGGAACGGGGAACGGGGAACGGCGAGAAGCCGTATTGTCGCCGGAGTGCGCGGCCGCGGCGATACGCAGAGCAGCATGACCTGGAATCGGTAGTGCCGGCCGCTGGCCGGCAACCTCTGTGCATCGGCGATGTGCAGTTGCCGGCCAGCGGCCGGCGCTACCGTTTCAACTGGCGCTTCAGCGTGGCATCCAGGGTGATCGGCCTGTCCCAGTGCTCGTAACTGGCCACGATGGCGTGGCGCACGGCGCGGTAGTGCAGGTTCTGCGGCTTGGCCGGCATCCGCTTCACCACCGCCTCCCAGCCGCCCTCGGGGTCCTGGCTGAAGGCGCGCACGCTGTCGCGGCAGGTCTGGCCACTGGCCTTGGCCCAGAAGCAGGCGAAGTAGATGTCGCCGGCCTGCCACTGGTGGGTGGTAGCCAGCGCGGCGATGTAGCCGCGCGGTACACCGGCGTAGCGCGATACCTCGTCGAGGAAGGCATCGGGGTAGCGCTCGGCGTAGTGGTTGATATCGGCCAGCTGGGTGTCGACCCAGGCATCGCCGGTATCCACCTCGTAGGTCGCCGAACGTTCGGCGGTCTGCTGGGCCAGCACGATGGCCGGCGCCAGCAGCAGGGACAACAGCAGCGCGCGCAGTGGCAGTTTCATGACCCGATTCTGCCGCAGCCGCCGCGCCCTGTCAGGTCGCGGCAGCGGCCTTGGCTTCGATCGTCGCCAGCGCGGCCGGCCAGTCCCAGGCGGTATCGGCGTTGACCATGCGCGGTTCGTCGTCGGCCACGCCGTGCTGGGTCTCATGCGCCCAGGTCACCGCGTATGGGGTGTGGATACCCCAGCCGCCGAGGGTGATCACCGGTTCGATGTCCGAGCGCAGCGAATTGCCGACCATCACGAACTGCTGCATCGGCAGGTCGAACTCGGCCAGCACGCGGGCATACGTTTCCGGGTCCTTCTCGGACACGATCTCGATGCGCGGAAACAGGTCGGACAGCGCCGCCACCTTGATCTTGGCTTCCTGGTGGAACAGGTCGCCCTTGGTGATCAGCACCACCGGGTACTGCGCGGCGATGGCCGCCACCGACTCGCGTACGCCGTCGATCAGTTCAACCGGATGGCGCAGGGTGTCGTGGCCAATATCAAGGATGCGCTGGATGTCCTTGGCCTCGATACGCTGCGAGGTGATCTCGATGGCCGCTTCGATCATCGACAGCGTCATGCTCTTCACCCCGTAGCCGAACACGCCGAGGTGGCGCTGCTGCACTTCCAGCAGGTGGCGGGCGGTCTGGGTGTCATGGACGTCGATGTAGCGCGACAGCAGGTCCAGGTAATCCTGCTCGGCCTTGCGGTAGTAGTCCTCGCTCTTCCACAGCGTATCGTCACCGTCAAAACCGACCAGGCCGATGGCGCGCGAGGGCGCAGGCGTGGAGGTGTTCATCGCCCTAGGATACAGGCGCGGAGATGACGAAAAAAACCCGGGTGGCCGAAGCCACCCGGGTTGCCCATGCACCGGTTGTCCCGAATCAACCGTGGATCAGCGGCCCTGGCCTGCGGCCGTGCCACCCGCGCCGGCACCGGCCTGCTGGGCAGCCACGTAGGCCTTGTACTCATCGGCGCTCAGTTCGCCGTCCTTGTTGCTGTCAGCCTGGTCGAACACCTGTGCAAGGCCCGCATTCACCTGCGACTCGCTCTTGCTGATGGTGCCGTTGCCATCGGTATCGATGCTGGCCCAGGTCTGGCCACCGCCGTTGGCCTGCGCCGACGCCGCTGCGGCCGCACCGGTCGCCTGGTCGGCCGCCTGGCCTGCCTGTGTCGCCGCCTGCTGGGCCTGCGCCGCTTCGTTCTGTGCATGCGCGGCCTGCTGCTTGGCCGTCTGTGCCATCGCCGGGATGGCCAACACGCTGCCGGCGGCGACGATCAGGGCGATCAGGGGCTTGCGGTTGCGAATAGTCATCTGGGGTGTCTCCTGAAGGGTGGTAGTGCGCGGTCGTTGTTTCCGCACGGCACCTACCCTGCCACCGCATTTCTGAATCGATTTTGCGCCGCGATCGACGCGAACACGCACGGTTAACCACTCACGCAGACGCATGCTTTAGCGCGGTGGTTAGTGCGAAGTGAGCAGGGAGTAAGACGAGCATTCAGCGCTACCTGATTTAACCGGCAGCAAACGAAAAACCTGCGTCAGTCGACGGTTTTTTCCGATGACCGCGAACTGAACAACACCCATCCCAATGCAACACCGGAGAGCGCACCGGCAATCTCCAGCACCACGCGACTGCCCAGTTCGTTCGGATCGTGGATGGTGGACAGGAACAGGCGCGCATACAGCGGCGACTCCAGCCGCACGATGCCCATGTAGAACAGCTTCCAGGCATCGATGCCGGCGGAGATGATCACCGCGATGACGCACGACCAGCCGATCGCATGGCCCACGGTCCAGTGCAGCAGCCGGCACAGGTGGTGCCACAGGAAATACACCAGCAGGCCGACCAGCAAGGCGATGAGGCCCGCTTCGAGCGTACCGAGCAGGCCGAAATGCAGGGGAAGGTTCATCGGGTGGGGACGCAGGAGAAGGCGGCCAGTGTAAGGGTATCGGCAGGGCTGCGCCCTGGAACGCGCCATCGCATGCGCGCTGTCGCTCCCACGCTTCGCTGCGCGAACCGCGGGCCCCACTTGCCAGCTCCCAGACTCCCGCCGCTTCGCGGCCGCCCCCTGACTCAGGGGGCTCTGCCCCAGACGAGTACCGGCGGCTTCAATAGATCCACGCCATGCGTGGATGGATCTCCATCGAAATCGAATATTTCGACAATTGAACGAAGATCATCCACGCATGGCGTGGATCTACGTGTCGACCAAGGTCGACACCCACCACAAGGCCGACACCCACCAACAGCAGGCCATGCCATCCCGACAGATCGCGAAAATCTGTCGAAGGCGGGGTGGGTCCGGTTGCGGGGGTGTCCGCGGCATGGATGCCGCGGCCAAGCCTACAGGGACGTATTTACGGCGTCCCCCGCAACCGGACCCACCCCGCCATCCCACGGAATGCCAGCTTCTGCTGTTGCTGTTGCTCGCGCAGTGGCCTCGGCGGGTGCAGGGCGCAGCCCTGCCGACACCCCCTACCGCACTGGCACGTCGTAGGCGGTACCGGCATCCGGCTCGGGTTGCATCGTGTAGTGCCACCACTCCTGCGCATAGTTGGTGAAACCACGTCGTGCCATCGCCTGCACCAGCTGCTGGCGGTTGGCGTTCTGTGCATCACTCAAACCCGGCGCCTGCGTATGCGCGCGTGGGCCGAAGAAATCGAAGTCGGTGCCCATGTCCGTCGGCGTACAGCGTCCGCTGCGACAATCCAGCAGGCCGAGATCCACGGTGGCACCGCGGCTGTGGCCGGAACGCTCGGCGATGTAGCCGTCGCTCAGCAGCTGCGGCTTGTCCAGATCCGGATACTGCAGTGGCTTGCGCGACTGTTCCTGCGGATCGTTCACCCAAGCCATGAACGCCTGCACCGCGCGCACCGGGCGATAGCAATCGTAGAGGCGCAGCGCAAAACCCTGCGCGCGCAGGTCGGCCTCCACATCGGCCAAGGCCTTTGCCACCGGCGCCAGCAGGTAGCATGCAGGCGCCTCATAGCCGGGCACGGGCGCAGCGGTGAAGTTGTTGCCACCGGCATAGCGGATGTCCATCTCGATGCGCGGCGACAACGTGCGGATCTCCACCAATCCCGCCGCAGCGGCGTCGGTGGCGGGCGAAATGCGTGGCGGCTCAGCGGCGTGGGCCGCCGGTGCCAGGGCAATCGCCAGTACGAGTGAAATGCAGGTCCTGGAAGTCATAGCTGAAGTCGATCTCCGGATCGATGGCGCGCAGCTCCAGCGTCGGCGTGTCTGCACCGGGATTCAGCCACGCCTGCGCCGAGGGTTCCAGCGTATCCCACTGCAACAGCCAGCGCCCTTCCAGCTGCTTCACTGTTGCGTGCAACGCGGGCGACTTGTCCACGCTGAAGCGCAGGCCGTTCGCGGTGGGACACAGCGAGGCAGGGCCCAGCCAGGGATCGCGGTAGCGTCCCTGCCATTGCGCCAGATCGGTGGCAGCCGCCGGTTGCGCAGCCCTGGTGGAGGGCGCACGACTCCCCGTGGCAGCACGCATGGCTCGATCGGCCGCCAGCTCCGCCAGGTAGTACGCGGCAGGGTGTGCGTCTTCCGGCGCGGTGAACTGTTTCAGCGTCGACTGCATCAACGCGGTACGGGCCTCTTCGCCCTCGCCGTTGATCAGCATCACCACACCGGCCTTGCGATCCGGCAGCAGCGCCAGCGAGGAATACATGCCCGACAACGTACCGGTATGTGCAACCTTCCACTGCCCGTCCATGTCCGACACCCGCCACCCCAGCCCATAGCCGTAGAAACGGGCGTTCTCCCAGTCGCGTTGGCGTTCGCCCCACGGCATCGGCATGTGCAGCGTCCACAGCATGCGGCGTTGCTCGGCGCCCAACCACGCCGGTGCCAGCGACGGGTCCAGCAGCACCTGCATCCAGCGCGTCATGTCGCGCAGCGAACAGCGGATGCCACCGGCCGCCATCGACGTCAGATCGGGGCTTTGCGTTCCATCACCACCGACCACCACGTTGCGGCCATCGCGCCACGCATGCGGTTGGGCGACATTGCCGACCTGCTTCACCGACCACGCGCCTACCTGGCAACGGGTCATCCCCAGCGGTTCAAACACCTGCTCGCGCATCAGCTGGTCATAGGGCTTGCCACCGGCGGCCGCAGCCACCTCACCGGCCACCACGTACATCAGGTTGTCGTAGGCGTAGCCGCTGCGGAAGCTGGTGACCGGCTTCAGGTGTGCCAGCCCGGCGATGACATCGGCGCGGGTGAAGGCATTGGGTTCGGGCCATAGCATCAGGTCGCCGGCACCCAGGCCGAGGCCGCTGTTGTGGATCAGCAGATCGCGTACCTGCAGGTGTTCGCCCACCCATGGGTCATGCATGCGGAACGCCGGCAGATGGCGCTGCACCGGATCATCCCAGCGCAGCTTTCCCTGCTCCACCAGCGTGGCCAGCAGCGCGGCGGTCATCGCCTTGCTGTTGGAGGCGATCTTGAACAGCGTGTCCTCGTCGATGCGGCCGCCGTCACCGCGTGCACCTTCGGTATGGCGATAGACCACCTGGCCATCCTCGACCACCGCCATCGCCATCCCCGGCAGGTGCTCGTGCTGGACCACAAAGGCGGCATCGGCGTCCAGGCGTGCGGTGTCCACCGCATGCGCAGCGGGACCGACCAGTGCTGCGGTCAGTAGCAACAGACGATGCAAGGCAGTCTCCGTCAGGCGTCGGCAGTCATCAAACCACGCCGCCCCGCAGGGCGGCGCGCAGATGCGTCCTCAATAGTTCCAGGTCACCGTCAGCTGCGCATAGCGCGGCGACTGGAAACCGGTGCCGTAGCCATACATCGTGTTCGGCGTGCCGATGCTGTCCTGCGGTTCGTAGTCCTGGTCCACGGTGACCACGCGCTGCTGGTTGAGCACGTTGTATACCGCCAGCTTCAGGCGCAGGTCGGTGGGAATCGGCACCTTGTAGGAAACGCTCACGTCCAGGTCGTAGGTCCACGGCGTACGGCCATCGCCACCGCGCGGCGAATGCACGAACACACGTTCAGAGGGCACCGTCGACTGGCAGTTGGACACGCACACGTAGTAGCTGTGGAAATCGGTATCGTCGAACGGATTGCCGGCGCCGAAGCGGGTGATCGGGCTGCCCGACTGCACGCCCAGGGTGGCCGCCACGCTGAGGTTCTCGGTCAGCGCGTAGCTGCCGCGGAACTTGAACTGATGGCGGCGATCATTGGCCAGGTAGCCATAACCGCGGTAGTTGACCCAAGGATTGTCGAAGTTCTCGGTGCGGCCGGCGTCGGCAAAGTCGGTATCGGAGTTGACCGGACCTTCCGCATTGCCGCGGCCGTAAGCCAGCGTATACGAGGCATTGAAGCCCCACTTGCCATCCCACGCACGGTCGACCTGCAGTTCCAGCGCCTTGTAGTCGCGCTTGGGCTTCACCCAGCCGCGTTGGCCCACGTAATTGCCGTCGTCGTCATACAGCGCCCAGCCTTCCTTTGAGGTGTCGATGTCGATCCAGCCATCGTTGCTGCCATCGCAATTGGTATCGCCCCACACCGTGTTGGTGCGCCCCGGATTGCCCATGATCCACACGCCGTCAATCGCACCGCACTGGCCGGTGGCGGTGATGTTCATGTCATCGATGGCATTGCTCAGGCGCCGGTACGTAACGCTGGCGGCGACCGACCACGATTCACTCAGCATGTGCTGGAAGCCGAGGATCGCCTCATCCTGGTAGACCGGGTCCATGTCCCGGTTCACCTCGGCGCGCAGGTCCGGCACGCTGCCATCGCCCTGCGAATTGTCGACCGGGCCGATCTGCCCACCCAGGTTCGGGATGTTGTTGGCGGCCCCGGTGTAGCCCAGGAATTCGTACCAGGTGCGCTCATCGAGGAAGCCGCCAGCCTGTTTGATGTTGATGACATTGGCCACCGGCAGGTAGTAGCGGCCCAGGTTGCCGAACACCTTGGTGGTGCCGTCACCGCGCACGTCCCATGAGAAGCCCAGGCGCGGGGCGATCATGTTGTCGATCTTGATGTAGCTGTCGCCGTCGCCGCCCTTGTTGTCGAAGCTCTCCACGCGTGCGCCGATGTTGAGCAGGAAGTTCGGGGTGACCTGCCAATTGTCTTCCAGGTAGTACGCCGAGTTGATGGTTTCGAACGAGCCAGCCACTTCATAGCGGCGGGTGCGTGCCACCAGGCCACTGGCAGGTACGGTACCGCCATTGAGCGGGCTGCCCGGATTCCGGTAATAGATGTCATAACGCAGCCCACCGGGACCGGGATAGGCACGCTCGTAGTCGGAGGTGTTCTCTTCGCGGTCCAGGCCGAAGCGCAGCAGGTGGTTGCCGAGCGACCATTCGAAGTCGGCGCGTGCAGCCTTGCGCGTATCCAGCGCCGCTTCCAGCTGCGAACTGCTGGTGCAGCTGCGGTCACCCTGAAGGTTCGGTGGCACGCCCTGGGCCGCGGTACGGTTGTCGAACACGCGGTTGCAGTTCTCGTCCATCAGAGAGCTCTGCACGCGGTTGCGCTTGTTCTCACCGTACATCAGCTTCATGGTCAGATCGTTGTTGACCTGCCAGCTGTAGGTACCAGACCAGTTCTTTCCGCCCACCGTGTTGACGATCTGGTTGCTGCGTTCGCCATCGATGTCGCCGCCGTCGTAGTCGTAGCGGTAGACGTCTGTGAGGGTCTTGTTCTTGTCGGAGAAGCCGAACAGCGACAGCATCTGGTTGTCGGTGATCTGCCAATCCAGCTTGCCGCCCCAGAAGGGCTCATCGGCCTTGCCCTGGCTGAGGAACGTGCCGGCGTCATTGGTCGAGGTCGGACGATAGTCGCGTGCCTCGTACATGCCGAAGAAGAACAGCTTGTCCTGCACCAGCGCACCGGAAGCGAACACATTCAGTGCACTGCGCGAATAGTCGTCGCGACGGGCGGAGATGTAGCGGCTGCCTTTGCCGTCATAGCGATCGCGCGCCTGCGACTGCCAAGCACGCGGCTCGAACACCAGTTCCGCACCGGCCTTGAAGTCGTTGCTGCCCGAGCGGGTGACCGCATTGATGACACCACCGGTGCTGCGCCCGAACTCCACCGAGTAGCCGCCGGTCTTGACCTGGAATTCCTGGTAGAACGCGAACGGCACCGACGAGAAGCCAACCCGATTATAGAAATCGGTGACGTTCAGGCCATTGATGTAGACGGTGTTTTCGGCCACCGACGAGCCACCGAAGGAAATGCCCTGTCCGCCCAGCGAGCCCTTGCCTTTCACCGCACCCGGCGCCAGCAGCGCCACTGCGGTGATGTCACGGTCCACCGGCAGTCGCGACAGTTCTTCGCGGGTGATGTTGGTGGCCGACTCGGTGGACTTCACGTCCACCATCGACACCACCTGCGGCGCGCGCACTTCCACGGTGCCCAGCGTGCTGACCGCTCCCAGCGGCACGTTCACCGTGGTTGCGCTGCCCAGGCTGACCGTGACCTGGCCGACGCGGCTGGCAGCACCGCCTGGCAGGCTTACCTCCATGTCATAGGTGCCGACCGGCAGCAACGGGATGCGATAGCTGCCCTTGCTGTCGGCCTGTACCGATCGCACGAAACCGGTGGCGGGATTGCGGACCGTGACCGTGGCGCCGGCAGGCACCTGCCCCGCATCGCTGGTCAGGCGACCGACGACCGCGCCGTCCTGTGCGAATGCGCTGGGTGCCAGCGTTGCCAGACACGTACCGAGGGCGACGCACAAGGCCGCCCGCTTGATGATGTAAGCCTTCATCCCCTGCTCTCTCCTGCAAGAATTGAATGGTGGTGGGGTGGTGTGTCGCGCTAGCGTTGCCCGGCTGGCAGTACCCGCCACTGGAAGTCATAGCTCCATTGGTCGAAGTACAGGTTGCCGCCTGACCACTCGGCCTCGCCACGCTGCGAGTCGACCGTTTCCGAGCGGTAGTGCTGTTTGGCCGGCACGAACGCCAAGCCGAAATCGTCGTTGAAGGCGATGCGGTAGCCATCGAGGCCACCCAGGTAGAAGTCACGCAGCGCGGGCGTGTCGCTGGCCAGCGCGCCGGTGGTAACATCCATCGGCAGCCAGCCATACGGCGCCAGGTAGACCTGGCCCCAGTCGTGCAGGTTGTTGTAGCCGCTGCCATCGTCGGAGAACACCATGCCCGACTGCCAGCGCGCGGGAATGCCGTTCATGCGCAGCAGGGCGATCAGCAGCAGGGTCTGCTGCCCGCAATCAGCGTGACCGGCGCGCAGCGCGTAGTCACTGATGTTGCTGAGGGTCGAGTACTCGCGTGCACCAGCCCACGGAATGCGGTCGACGGCGGCGAACAGCTTGCGTACCACTTCATATGGGCGTATCTCGCCCTGCAGCACCTGATCGGAGAACAGCTTCAACGCCGGGGTGAAGCGCACGTGCGGAAGCTGCTCGGCCAGATAGGGCTTCAGTGCGGGATCATTCGGCGTAGCCTGCACCTTCGTCGGATCGATGGCGATGTGGCGCGCGAAGATCGTCACTGCATAGCGGATTTCAAAGTGCGTCGGCTGCCCAGCCACCGCCTTGGCTTCCAGGTAGGCGGTGCGCTGCTGGGTGCTGGCCGGGGCGATGCGCGCCTTGCCCGGCGAACTGGCAATCCACTGCACGCGCTCCTGCTGGCCGGCAATCTCGCGCGGGTACGGAATCCATGCACGTACGGTTTCGCCGGCCGGCACGGCATCCGCTTTCACCGTCAGCGACTGGGTGAATTCGATGCGCTGCGGCAACACGGATGCCTTGCCGCTCTGTTCGGCGGCAGCAACCACACGCGTGTGATGTGCATTGAGCACTTCATTCGGGCCGGGCGGTGGCATCGGTGCATCGGCTCGGCGCCGCGCACGCGCCTCGTCGCTGAGCAGGAACAGGTTGGAGGGCGCGCGCTTGAAGTACCAGCGTGTGCCGTCGATATCGTAGTGCTCGATCAGGCCCTGCTGGTCCCAGCGTGCGAATTCCTCGTCGGTCAGGTCGGGAATCCAGCGGCGAACGGCGGCCTTGGCTGCGGCTTCGTCGAGGCTGAAATCCAGTTGGATGCGGCGCATGCGCTCGTACTGGAAGTCGGCGGGCGGAGGCACGCCGTCTGCGGCGAACGTCGCATCGACATCCCTGAAATGACCGCTGTCGACCAGATCGATCAGCCGCGTTTCCTGCTCACGATCGATGGCACTGCGCTGATCTGCAGCCCCTGCCGAGCACGCCCACAGCAGCAGCGCGGCACCAAGGCCGGCAGCGGCAGGCAGAGACGGTTTGCGAACGGCAGGATCCACAGCGACACTTCCCAAGCGCGGGTGGTAACGGCTGTGTAACACGGGCCGGGGGACCGGTCAATAATTTATTCTTGCTTTCGAAGCCAAAAGGAATAAATATTCCAACAGGCATTCGAGGAGGGTGTGCAGCGCATGATCCTGGCTTCCCGCGAACCGCGTCGGCACTGGCCGCACCGGTTGACCTTGGCACTGGCCCTGGGCCTGCTGGGCGCATCCGCATTCACCCAGGCGGCCACGCCAGCACCCGACCCCGGCGCCCCGCTGCCCTACGTGATCGGCCTGCATGAGGCCTACCTCACCCCGGACTACTGGGGCGCACGGCTGGACAACGCCGACGCACCGATCCTGGACCGCGCGCAGATCAATGCGCAGAACGCGCGGATGCGCGCCCAGGACAGCCACATCCAGGACATCGCCACGCTGCCCGCACAGCTCAGCGCCACGCAGGTGCGCGACAGCATCGTCGCGCTTTCGAGCTGGCCCAAGCGGGCGCTGTATGACCAGAAGGGCCAAGCCATCGCCCCCGGCCTGCGGGCTGCAATCGAAGCCAACCTCGGCCTCGACGCGGTTCCTGCGCAGGTCGCACCGTCGTACGGGCTGGTGGTGAAGCGCGCTGCGCTGCGCACCTTCCCCACCCGCCAGCGTGTTTTCAGCACGGTCGGCGACACCGACATCGACCGCTTCCAGGAGTCGGCACTGTTCCCGGGTGACAAGGTTGCCGTCGTCCACCGCAGCACCGACGGCCGCTGGCTGTTCGTGCACAGCGAGCGCTACAGCGCATGGATCGAAGCCGATGCGGTGGCCAGCGGTGACAAGGCCACGGTGCTCGGCTACGGCGCGAAGGGCCCGTACCGCATCGTCACCGCTGCCACAGCGCACACCGCCTACACACCCGAAGAACCGCGCGTATCGCGCCTGCAGCTGGACATGGGCGTGCGCCTGCCGGTGTTGGCCGACTGGCCCTCCGCCGAACCGGTGAACGGGCAACAGGCGCACGCCTCGTGGGTGGTGCAGCTGCCGGTGCGCGAGGCCGATGGCCGCCTGAAGCTGATGCCGGCGCTGCTGCCGCGCTCGCAGGACACCGCCGCCGACTACCTGCCACTGACCCCGCGCCTGCTGTTGCAGCAATCGTTCAAGTTCCTCGGCGAGCGCTACGGTTGGGGCCACGACTACGACACCCGCGATTGCAGTGGATTCGTATCGGAGATCTATCGCAGCTTCGGCGTACTGTTGCCGCGCAATACCAGCGCACAGGCGATCAGCCCGGCGCTGGACCGCCTGCCGTTCACCAGCAAGGACGGCAAGGCCGTGCGCGACCGTGCCGTCACCGATCTGCAGGTGGGCGATCTGGTCTACATCCCCGGCCACGTGATGATGGCCATCGGCCACGTCGACGGTCGCACCTGGGTGATCCACGATACCGCGGGCGGCAGCTGGTTCGGCGCCGACGGCAAGCGTGTGCAGGCCCATCTCAATGGCGTATCGGTCACGCCGCTGGAGCCGATGATGGCCAGCGACAGCGTCCGCTACATCGACCGCATCACCAACATCCAACGCCTGCGTGCCAAGAATCCCTGAATGAAGATCACCGCCATCGAACTCGGCATGCTGCGCGTGCCGCTGAAAACACCGTTCAAGACCGCGTTGCGTACCGTGGAGACCGTGGAAGACGTGGTGGTGCTGATCCGCACCGACACCGGCCACACCGGCTACGGCGAGGCACCGGCCACTGCGGTGATCACCGGTGACACCCACGGCTCTATCATCGAAGCGATCCGCCACTTCATCGCCCCGCGCCTGATCGGTCAGGAGGTGGTCAACCTCAACCGCCTGTGCACGCTGGTGCAGACCGCGATGGAGCGCAACACCAGCGCCAAGGCGGCGGTGGAAATCGCGCTCTACGATCTGTGGGCGCAGCTGCATGGCGCGCCGCTGTACCAGATGCTGGGTGGCGGCGACCCGGTGATCACCACCGACATCACCATCAGCGTGGACTACATCGACAAGATGGTGGCCGATTCGCTGTCGGCGATCGAACGCGGCTTCGAGTCGCTGAAGATCAAGGTCGGCAAGGACATCGGCGTGGACATCGAGCGGGTCAAGGCGATCCATGCCGCCGTGGAGGGCCGTGCACTGCTGCGCCTGGACGCCAACCAGGGCTGGACCGCCAAGCAGGCCGTGCATGCGATGCGCACGCTGGAAGAAGCAGGCGTGGTGCTGGAGCTGCTGGAACAACCAGTCAAGGCCGCCGACATCAGCGGCCTGAAGTATGTCACCGACCGGGTCAACACTCCGGTGATGGCCGACGAGAGCGTGTTCAGCCCCAGCCAGGTGATGGACCTGATCCAGCAGCGCGCCGCCGACATCATCAACATCAAGCTGATGAAGACCGGCGGCCTGTCCAACGCGATCCGCATTGCCGACATCGCCGGCATCTACGGCGTGCCGTGCATGATCGGCTGCATGATCGAGTCGAGCATCAGCGTGGCCGCGGCAGTACATCTGGCGGTAGCCAAGAGCGATGTGATCACCAAGGTCGACCTGGATGGCCCATCGTTGGGGCAGTTCGATCCGGTCAGCGGCGGGGTGCGCTTCAACGAGTCGGAGATCAGCATCAGCGACGTGCCGGGGCTGGGTATCACCGAAGTGCGGGGGTTGGAGATGCTCGGTTGATCGTTGAAACAACGATCGCCGCCATCAGTAGATCCACGCCATGCGTGGATGCCCTTGCCCTTGCTTTTGCCCTACCCCGCACCCCCTTCGCGGCTGGCGCGCGCGCGATCTGTCCGGGGTCGGGCGGGTGGGGTTTGCTGGGGTGTCCGCCGCATGGATGCGGCGGCCAAGCCTACACGGACGTACTTGCTGCGTCCGCCGCAAATCCCACCCGCCCGCCCCACTCCATGACAAGCTCTACGCGACCAAACGCAACGCGCCTACACATGCCCGGACGCCCCGCATGCCGCCCCTGCTGAAAATCCGCACCGAGCGCGGGCAGATGTCGGCCATCGAACGCCGCATCGCCGACTTCATCCTCGACAACGCCCACCTGCTGCGCGATTACTCCTCGCAGCAGCTGGCCAGTGCCCTGGGCATCAGCCAGTCCAGCGTGGTCAAGTTCAGCCAGAAGCTCGGCTTCAAGGGCTACCCGGACCTGAAGTACTCCATCGGCGAGGACGTCGCCCGCGCCGGTGCCGACCCGCAGCAGGCGCCGGCCGCACCGGACATCAACGATGACTACCTGCGCCTGGGTGACGCCCTGCGCCGCAGCAAGGCGCAGGCCGAGGAAGAGACCCGCCAGGCCAACCCGCGCGAGGAGATCGAGCGCATCGTGCAGCTGCTCGACGGCGCGCCCAAGCTGTTTGTCCACGGCCTGGGTGACGACGGTCTGTACGCACGCGAATTCGCCATGCGGCTGTCGCTGCTCGGCCTGCTGGTGGTGCCGCATACCGATCCGATCCTGATGCTGGCCAACCTGTCCGCCGCACGCCCGGGCGACGTGCTGCTGATGTTCTCCGAGTTCGGCAAGTTGCCGCAGCTTTCGCAGCTGTCGCGCCAGTTCCAGGACATGGGCGGCAAGGTGGTGTCGATCACCCGTCACACCGCCAATCCCCTGCGCGCGCACGCCGATGCGGCGCTGGTGGTATGCGCGCACGATCGCGCGCCGCAGGTGGCGCAGCTGCTGTACCGTAGCGCCATGCACGCCCTGCTCGATTTCCTGTTCGTGCTCCTCTGCCACGCCAATCCGGATCGCCAGCAGCAGCTGGCGGTGAACCTGGAACGGATCGATCATCTGCTGGATTCCTGACCGGAGCGCCCGATGAACCTGCTGCTGGCCCGCCTTGCATCCGCCGCGCTGCTGCTCGTGGCGGCCGTCACTGTCCATGCCGCCCCGTTGGATGAGGCTCGCCAACTGATCGTCGTCACCAGCGAAAACTGGGACAGCACGCAGGGGCAGCTGCAGGCCTTCGTGCGCGACGGCAAGCAATGGCGCAAGCACGGCCAGGCCTTCCCGGTGGCGCTGGGCCGCACCGGTAGTGCCTGGGGCCTGGGCCTGCATACTGCCCAGGCCGATGGCCCGCAGAAACAGGAAGGCGACGGCCGCAGTCCGGCCGGTGTGTTCGCGCTGGGCAGCGCGTTCGGTTATGCCGTCACCCGGCCCGGAACGGCGATGACCTACCAGCCGATGAGCAGCACCAGCTACTGCATGGACGTACCGGCATCGCCGTTCTACAACCGCATCGTCGATGCAAAGAAGGTTGGCAGTGCCGCCATCACCGGCTCCACCGAACCGATGCGGCTGGACCTGCACAACAAGGGCGACGTGCGTTACCAGGAAGGCTTCGTGATCGCGCACAACCCGGATAACCAGCCCGGCAAGGGCAGCTGCATCTTTGCCCATCTGTGGCGCCAGCCCGGCGAGGCCACCGCTGGCTGTACCGCGATGCCACAGGCGCGCATGCAGGCATTGCTGGACTGGCTGCGCCCGCAGGACACGCCGCGTTTCGTGCTGTTGCCACGCGCCGAATACCAACGCCTGCAGGCGCAGTGGAAACTGCCCGCGCTTGAAGGAGCCGCACGTTGAGCACCGCCGACGAACCACAACTGCAACGCGCGGTCAGCCGCTGGCAGATCGTCGGACTGTCGATCAACGATGTGGTCGGCAGCGGCATCTACCTGCTGCCGGCGGCCACGGTCGCCCTGCTCGGGCCCTTCAGCCTGTGGGGCGTAGTCGCCGCCGGCATCGTCGTCGCCCTGCTGGTGCTGTGCTACGCGCAGGCGGCCAGCTATTTCGATGAACCCGGTGGCAGCTACCTGTACGCGCGCGAAGCCTTCGGCCGCTTTGCCGGTTTCGAGATCGGCTGGATGATCTGGCTGACCCGCATCAGCTCTGCCGCAGCGCTCAGCAATGCGCTGGCCGATGCCGTGGCGCGGTTCTGGCCATGGGCAGGTGCCGGCATGGGCCGCATCGCGATCATCGTGGTCTCGCTCGCTTTCCTGACCGGGGTGAACATCATCGGCGTCCGTTCGGCCGCCCGTACCGGCATCGTGCTGGTGATCGGCAAGATGCTGCCGCTGCTGTTGTTCGTGGCCATCGGCGCGTTCTATATCGACCCGCAGCTCGCCTTCTCCGGCCAGCGCCCGGACCCGCACGACCTGCAGCGCATGGGCGAGGCAGCGCTGTTGCTGTTGTATGCCTATGCCGGCTTCGAGAACATCCCGGCCGCAGCCGGTGAATACCGCAACCCACGCCGCGACATTCCCTTCGCACTGATCACCATGATCGTCACCGTCACCGTGATCTACGCGGCGGTGCAGATCGTGGCGCAGGGCACGTTGCCCGGCCTGGCCAGCTCGGCCACACCGCTGGCTGACGCCGCCTCCAGCTTCGGCGGCGAGGCGCTGGCGCTGATCCTCACCGTGGGCGCGACCATCTCCATCCTCGGCACCAACAGCAACACGATGATGATGGGCCCGCGCTTCCTGTTCGCCCTGGCACGCGATGGCTACGGCCCGAAGGTGCTGGCGCAGGTGCACCCGCGCTTCCGCACCCCGGCTGCAGCGATCTTCTGCCAGGGCCTGATCGCCCTTGGCCTGGCGCTGTCCGGGTCGTTCGTGCAGCTGGCGCTGTTGTCGATGACCACGCGCCTGTTCGCCTACATCGGTACTGCAGCAGCGGTGCTGGTGCTGGCCAAGCGCTATGCGGACCGCCCCGGTGCGCTGAAGCTGCCCGGTGGCCCGTTGATTCCGGTGCTGGCCCTGCTGCTGTGCGTGGCCCTGTTCGCCAGTGCCAGCTGGCAGAACATCGCTGCGGCGCTGGTCGCCTTCGCTGTTGGCGCGGTCATCTACAAGCTGCCGCGCAGGGACGCCGGCGCCGATTGACCTGCCGATCACGCTGCCGGCCCGATGCGTTAACCGGCAAATGGGCACGATCAGGCTTCGTCACTACGGAGCCTCCTGCCCATGAGCCCTGATTACCAGATCCCCGGCCGCGTGCCGGAAGACGGCACACCCCGCCAGGCCGTTTCGGACTATTGGCGCGACCGCTATACCAGCGAACCGTACTACGACAACCAGCTGTTCTTCGACGATTACGAGCCGGCCTACCAGATCGGCCACACCGCGCGCGCGCAGGACATGATCCGCGCGTACGAGGAGGTGGAAGGCGAGCTGGAAACGCGGTGGGCGAAAGAACGCGGCAAGAGCCGCCTGGAATGGGCGCAGGCGCGCAAGGCCGTGCGTCGCGGCTGGGAAGAAGCGGTCAACCTGGACCCGCGCCGGGATCGCAGCGCATAACAGCGTCCTGTAGAGCCGAGCACATGCTCGGCTCTACCTCTGTCCGTCAATCCTGTTCCGGCAGCGGCGGAATCGACGAAGCGCGCTTGGGCTCGGCCGCATTCGCGGCAATCAGGTCGCGGGTATTCTTCTGCACCGCCACCGCGCCAAACAACGACAGCGCGAACGCCATGCCATAGAAGCCCTTTTCGCTCAGCACCAGGGTGGCGTTCCACAGACCGACCAGCAGCAGCAACAGCGCCGACAGCAGCGCGAACCAGCACAGTGCGTAGTACAGGCCGCTCACCGGAATGCTCTCGACGCGGTCGCGCACACTCTTCTGCAGCGATACCGCCGCGAACAGGCCGAACAGCAGCAGGGTCAGGTAATAGCCCTTTTCGTTCAGCGGCATTTCGGCATTGAACAGGCCTACAAGGTAGGCCACCGCGCCCAGCAGCAGGGCCACCCACGAGGCGGCGATGAAGGCGGGCGAGGGTCGATGGATGAGGGGTGCGTTCATTGCAGTTCCTTGGCAGACAGGCGGGCATGCTTTGCCCGGGCGAGAACACCCTAGACGATCCGCGCCATGCCGCACAGGGGGTAGCAGGACCTTCGGGCCACGACCGTCACCCCGCCGGTGGTATACAAGGGAGAGCCTGGCCATCCGCATCCCCTTCCGCTGGAGATACCCATGACCCGCACACCCCTGCTGCTCGCACTCGGCCTGCTGCCGATCCTCGCCACCACCGCCTGCAATGCGGCCGGTCCTGATGCGACAGGTCAGAAGGCCCCGGCAACCGCCGCGACCGCCAACGACCAACGCCCTTTCACCGCCATCGAGGTCAGCCGTTTCAACCAGCCGTGGGCGATGACCTTCCTGCCCGACGGCAGCCTGCTGGTGACCGAAAAGCGCGGCAAGCTGCAGCACCTCGACCTGGCCAGTGGCCAGAAGCATGAGATCACCGGTGTCCCCAAGGTCGCTTACGGCGGCCAGGGCGGTTTCGGTGACGTGATCCTGCATCCGGATTTCGCCCGCAACCACCTGGTCTACGTCAGCTACGCCGAGGAAGGCACGCTGGATACGCGCGGCGCGGCCGTGGCCCGTGCCACCCTTGCCCTCGACGCCAACGGCGGCGGCCAGCTGAAAGACCTGAAGGTGATCTGGCGGCAGACGCCGAAGGTCAGTGGCGAAGGCCACTACGGCCACCGCCTGGCCTTCGGCCCGGACGGCAAGCTGTGGATCAGTTCCAGCGAACGGCAGAAGTTCGACCCGGCGCAGGACATGAGCGGCAACCTGGGCAAGATCATCCGTCTCAACGACGACGGCAGCCTGCCGGCCGACAATCCTTTCGCCTCGCAGGGCGGTGTGGCCGCACAGGTATGGTCGCTGGGGCACCGCAATGTGCTGGGCATCGCCTTCGATGCCAACGGCAAGCTGTGGGCGCAGGAAATGGGACCGGCCGGCGGCGACGAGCTGAACCTGATCGTGCGCGGTGCCAACTACGGCTACCCGATCGTGTCCAACGGCGACCACTACGATGGCCGTCCGATTCCCGACCACGACACCCGACCGGAATTCGCTGCTCCGAAGGTGACCTGGAACCCGGTGATTTCCCCGGCCGGCCTGATGTTCTACAGCGGCAACCTGTTCCCGCAATGGAAGGGCAGCGCCTTCATCGGCGGCCTGTCGTCCACCTCGCTGGTGCGGGTTGCCTTCGACGGCGACAGCGCGCGCGAGGCCGAACGCTTCAACATGGGCGAGCGTATCCGCGAAGTGGAACAGGGCCCGGACGGCGCGCTGTGGCTGCTGGAAGACGGCAGCAAGGCACGGCTGCTGAAGCTCACGCCGAAGGCCTGATTGGCCGGGTTGCCGGCCAGCGGCCGGCACTACCGAACTGCAACGGCCCCGCATGCGGGGCCGTCTGCTTTCATTGGATGGTGATGACCTTCACTTCGGTGCGCGTGCAGGCCTTGTCCAGGCACTGGCCGTTCAACCAGACCTGGCCATCGCCGATCATCACGCCCTGCTGGTTGACGAACACCGTGCCGAAGTCCTGCGCGGACACCGCCTTGACCACCGCCGGGGTGATGATCTTTTCGTAGTTGCGCTGGAATTCACCGGGCCCGGTGATCTTCTTGCCGCCACTGATGTTCAGTGGGAAGCGCACTTCTTCAACCACGGCTGGACGATCGCCGGCGACCACAGCGGTCTTGAAGGCGTTGAATACCTTTTCATACTGCGCCGCATCGCCGAGCAGCGTCTCGATGCGCGCGCGGGCGTCGTCTGCTGCCACAGGTGCTGCGGGGTTGGCAGCATCAGCCGGCGTCGCAGCCGCATCCTTGGCGTGCTCCGCCGCAGCCTGTGGCGCGGCAACGGCATCGGGCGTGGTGCTGGCGGCCGCCTCGGCCGGCGTCGCACCGGTCATCGGCGGTGGCGCATCGGCAGCGGGCTCGGGCGGCGATGCCGGCTGCGAGCACGCTGCCAGCAACAGGACAGGAACAAGGTAAGCCATCGTGCGCATGCGCGGTCTCCATCGAAACAGGAACGCCGATGGTAGCCCCGGGCCAGTGAGGACAACAAAAAAAGGGGACGGAGGGGATTAAGTCGTTTGTGTCATAAACGACTTAATCCCCTCCGTCCCCTTTTTCTGCGATCAGGCGTTCAGCAGCTCGAACTGCACCGCCTCACCGGCCATCGACGAGGCACACACCCACACGTCGAACAGGCCCGGCTCGGCACGCAGCACGCCGTCGCGGCCGGTGAATGCCAGCTGCTCGCGGGTCAGGGTGAACACCACCTCGGCCGATTCGCCCGGCTGCAGGGCCACCTTGCGGAAGTCCTTCAGCTCGCGCACCGGTCGCACGCGACTGGCCACGCGGTCGTGGATGTACAGCTGCACCACTTCCTCGCCAGCCACGTTGCCGGTGTTGGTCAGCGTGGTGGTCAGGGTCAGGGTGTCGTCCCAGCCGACGCGCGCACTGCTCAGCTGCGGCACGCCGTAGGCGAAGGTGGTGTAGCCGATGCCATGGCCGAACGGGTACAACGGCTCGTTCGGAATCTCGCGCCAGCGGGCCTTGAATTCCGACATCGTCGGCAGTTCCGGCCGACCGGTACGCGGGTGGTTGTAGAAATACGGCTGCTGGCCGGACACCTGCGGGAAGCTGACCGGCAGGCGGCCGGACGGGCTGTAGTCGCCGAACAGCACATCAGCCACGGCATGGCCGGTCTGCGTGCCCAGGTACCAGGTGATGGCCACGGCATGCGCATTGCGCACTGCGCCCTGCAGTGCCAGCGCGCGACCATTGCGCAGCAGCACCACCAGCGGCTTGCCGGTCATCGCCACCGCTTCGGCCAGCGCCTGCTGTGCCGGCGGCAGGGTGATCTCCACGCGCGACTGCGCCTCACCGCTGTAACGCTGCGGCTCGCCCAGCGCCAGCACCACCACGTCGGCACGCAGCGCAGCCGCCACGGCCGCTTCGGTGCCGCCAGCAATGGCGGCTTCCAGTTCGCAACCCGGCACCACTTCCAGCAGCGACTCGTCGCCGATGGCCGCGCGCACGCCGGTTTCCAGGTCCACATAACGCTGCTTGTCGCCGAACAGCGTCCAGCAGCCTTCAATGTTGTCGCGGTCCTGCACGAACGGGCCGATCAGCGCGATCTTCTGCCCGCACTTCTGCAGCGGCAGCACGTTGTCGCGGTTGTTCAACAGCACGATCGAACGGCGTGCGGCGTCGCGCGACAATGCGTCATGCGCGGCGATATGCGAGGTGTCGGCTTCGCGCGCCGGGTCCAGCGAACGGTACGGGTCGTCGAACAGGCCGATGGCTTCCTTCACCCACAGGATGCGGCGCACGCCTTCATCCAGCACGCTCATCGGCACGTCGCCACTCTCCACCAGGCCCGGCAGGTGCTCAGCGTAGAAACCGCTCTGCATGCTCAGGTCCAGCCCGGCGGTGAATGCCTTGGCGGTGGCGTCGCGGTCGTCGGCGGCATAGCCGTGCGCGACCAGCTCCATGTCGGCGGTGTAATCGGAAATCACCACGCCCGGGAAGTTCCATTCACCGCGCAGGATGTCGGTCAGCAGCTCGGCGTTGGCGCTGGCCGGCACGCCGTTGATGTCGTTGAACGAGGACATCACGGTGATCGCGCCAGCGTCGAAGGCGGCCTTGAACGGCGGCAGGTGCACGTCGCGCAGGGTCTGCGGCGAGATGTCCACCATGTTGTATTCCATGCCGGCCATCACCGCGCCGTAGGCGGCGAAGTGCTTGGGCGTGGCCAGCAGCGAATCGGCCGCGCGCAGGTCGCTGCCCTGGAAGCCACGCACGCGGGCGGCGGCGAACGCACAGCCCAGCACCACGTCCTCACCGGCACCTTCGGCGCCACGGCCCCAGCGCTGGTCGCGGGCGATGTCCACGGCAGGCGCATAGGTCCAGTGCAGGCCGGCAGCGGTGGCTTCAACCGCGGTGGCGCGCGCGGTGCGCTCGGCCAGGTCCGGCTCGAAGCTGGCTGCTTCGCCCAGCGGAATCGGGAACACGGTGCGCATGCCGTGGATGACGTCGGCAGCAAGGATCACCGGGATGCCGAGGCGGCTCTCCTCGGTGGCGACCTGCTGGATGCGGCGGCCGAGCTCGGCGCCGACACCGTTGAACAGCGAGCCGACCTTGCCCTCGCGCACCTGCTGCAGCACCTGGTCGGCATTGCGCACGTTGGCTTCCGGGTTCACGTCCGGGGCGAACGGGCGGACCATGTCCGCGAAGACACCCAGCTGGCCGACTTTTTCCTCGACGGTCATCTGGGCAATGAGGGATTCGATGCGATCGGAGGCCACCGGCAGTCCTTGATGAAAACGTTTACAAGCCCGGCATTCTAGCGATCCCGGACGATTTGGCGAGAGGTTTCGTCATTCAGTTTCAGCCACCAGCCGGATCCGTACAGTCCGGCCGGGGGCATCGCAGCTTACTCCGAGCCGGCCAACCGGCGCTGCCCGGCCATCAACATGGCGTCGCTGGACGCTTGGAACACCCGCAGGCCAAAGGCCGGCAGGATCGCCAGCAGGTGGTCGAAGATGTCCGACTGCACCGCCTCGTACTCGCCCCAGGCTGTGCTGCGGGTGAAGCAGTACAGCTCCAGCGGCAGGCCTTCGGTGGTCGGCTGCAGCTGGCGCACCAGCAGGGTCATGTCGGTGTGGATGCCCGGGTGGCTGGCCAGGTAGCGCTCCACGTACGCCCGGAACGTGCCCAGGTTGGTCACCCGGCGGCTGTTGACCTCGGCCACGCCCTGCTCGCGCAGGCGTCCGTTCCACTGGCCCAGCTCCTGCTGCTTCCCGCGCAGGTAGTCGCCCAGCAGAGCGAACTGGCCAAGGAAGGCCAAGTCGTCCTCTTCCATGAAGCGCACGCTGTGCTGGTCCAGGTACAGCGCGCGCTTGATCCGGCGGCCCCCCGCTTCCTGCATGCCCCGCCAGTTCTTGAACGACTCGGTCACCAGCTTCTTGGTCGGGATGGTGGTGATGGTCTTGTCGAAGTTCTGCACGGTGACGGTATGCAGGGCGATATCGATGACATCGCCGTCGGCGTTCTGGCTCGGCATCTCGATCCAGTCGCCGATGCGCACGCGGCCATCGCCACTGATCTGCACGCTGGCCACCAGTGACAGGATGGTGTCCTGGAAGATCAGCATCAGCACCGCGGTTGCCGCGCCGAGGCCGGTGACCAGTGGTCCCAGCGCGACTCCCAGCAGGGTGGCGACGATGGACAGGCCCGCGGCCACGAACACCACGATCTTGACCACCTGCAGGTAGCCCTTGATCGGCTTGTTGCGTGCATCGGGCTTGCGCTCGTACAGGCTGTTGGCCGCATCCAGCGCATGCGAGAACGCCATCGACACAGTCAGTACCGCCCACACGATGCACAGCTTGATGATGACGTTGACCAGGCCTGGCGGCAGATCAGGGATTAGGGCGATGCCCGAGGCGATCACCTGGCTGGGCACCACGTTGGACAGGCGCGCGATGACCCGCATCAGGTGGCTGCCACGCCCGGACTCGGCGCCCGGCAGGCGCTGCAGCAGGCGTCGCAGGCCGCGCACCAGGATGCGCTTGGTCACCCAGTTGGCCAGCCCGGCTGCGATCAGCAGAGCCGAGATCATCAACGCCAGGTAGGCGCCAGGATAGGGTTCCAGTGTGTTCTGCAGCTGTTCCAGCCACTGTACCGCCACCACTGCGTCCACCATCGGTTGTCTCCTTCTTCATTGCAGTTGAGGTTGCCGGCCAGCGGCCGGCACTACTGGGTCAGTCCCGCGAGCGTTCGATGATCACGCCGACCGCGCGCGCGCCGCGCACCGCACCGGGCTTGCTCAGCTTCAGGCGCAGCCACTTCACGTCGAACTCGTCCAGCACGATCTGCGCGCAGCGCTCGGCCAGCGTCTCCACCAGGCCGAACTCCGATTCGCGCACGAACTGCTCCAGGCGCTTGCTGACCGCCTTGTAGTTCAGGGTATGGGCAATGTCATCGCTGGCCGCCGGACGACGGTTGTCGAAGCCCATCTCCAGATCGAACACCAGGTCCTGGCGGATCCGCCGCTCCCAATCGTAGATGCCGATCAGGGCGTCGATCATCAGCCCCTCGATGAAAACCTTGTCCATTGCGGTTACCAGCCGGAAAACAGGCGGTCATGGTAACGGGACGGCGGTGAGCCTGCCCGGAACGGGCGACGGGTCGCCGGGCATTCACAAGGGCTGGAAAAGACAAAGGGCCCTGCTAGCGGGGCCCTTTGGTACCTCTCAACGTCCTCGGGGGGAGCTGGAATCCAGCCGCGAGTCCCGAAGCACACGCTGCGAAGGATGAAGGTCATTCCCCCAGTCGTCCAGAGGCATTCACGACATTCCGGGAAAGTCCGAATGCCGTTGGGATTTCTGCCAGGCAAGCGGATGGCATTGCCCGATATCACCTGTTCGGCTTCCGGCGCACGCTGGTGATCCACAACGTGATGCCGCCGCCAATGAAAGAGCAGAGGATTCTGCAAGCAGCACTATCCCGACCACGCTGGGCAACCTACAAACGCATCGCAGACCGTCATTCCCTGGATGCGACCTCGCTGTATGTCTGGAACATGCAGATGTGTGGCGCTTTGCTATCGCCGCTTCACATCTGTGAAATCGTCATCCGCAACGCAGTCGCCGCAGCACTGGCGCATGCCTATGGTCCTCGCTGGCCATGGCATCCAGCATTGCTGCAGCGCATGCCCGCCGATGGCGCGCTGTCGGCGCTGCAGGACCTGCACAGGCGATCGAATCAGCAGATGAACACGCCAGAGATCATCGCCAACCTTCGATTCGCATTCTGGCAGCACCTCTTTACACGACGCTTTGAGGGGCCCCTGTGGACGCGAAGCCTGAAGATCGCTCTGCCCAATGCTCCACAGAACACTGTCGGCATCGTCCGCACCACCATCCATGCCGACCTCGACCGCATCCGCCACCTGCGCAACCGCATCGCCCACCACGAACCGATCCTTGAACGCGACATCGGTGCCGACCTGGCCGCGATCGGACGGCTGATCCACGCGCGTTGCCCGCACACCCTGGGCTGGCTGCAGCGCCATGAACGGGCGACGACGGTGCTGGCGGCCTCGCCACTGGTTGGCAAACGCTCATGACGTTGCCGGCCAGCGGCCGGCATCACAGGAACAGGCCCGGCTCAGACGGCCGGCAGCGTCGCCATGTCCCAGCGCGGGGTGACGTCCACCTTCGGCGGGCTGTGCTGACCGGCCAGCAGGCGCAGCGCGCCGGCGAAAGCGATCATCGCGCCGTTGTCGGTGCACAGCGCCGGCCGTGGGAAACAGGCCCGCCCGCCGAGGCGCTCGGCCATCTGCTGCAGGCGTGCGCGCAGGCGCTTGTTGGCGCCGACGCCGCCGGCCACCACGATCACATTGGTGCCAGCCGCTTCCAGCGCGCGCTCGCACTTGATGGACAGGGTCTCGACCACGGCGTCTTCAAAGCCACGGGCGATGTCGGCGCGGGTCTGCTCGCTCTGGTCACTGTCGCGCCAAGCCATCAGGACCTGGGTCTTCAGGCCGGAGAAGCTGAAATCCAGGCCCGGGCGATCGGTCATCGGCCGCGTGAAGCGGTAGACGCCCGGCGTGCCCTGCTCAGCCAGCGCGGCCAACTGCGGCCCGCCCGGGTACGGCAGGCCCATCATCTTGGCGGTCTTGTCGAAGGCTTCACCGGCCGCGTCGTCCAGGGTTTCGCCCAGCAGGCGGTACTGGCCGATGGCATCGACGGCCACCAGCTGGGTATGGCCGCCGGACACCAGCAGGGCCACGAACGGGGCCTGCGGCGGGTCGTCTTCCATCAGCGGCGCCAGCAGATGGCCTTCCATGTGGTGCACGCCCACGGCGGGAACCTCCAGCGCCCAGGCCAGCGACCGGGCCACGCCGGCGCCCACCAGCAGTGCCCCAACCAGGCCGGGACCGGCGGTATAGGCCACTCCATCAATGTCATTCACGCCGAGCCCGGCCTCGGCCAGCGTCTGCCGCACCAGCGGCAGCAGCTTGCGCACGTGGTCACGGCTGGCCAGCTCAGGCACCACACCGCCGTACTCGGCGTGCAGGGCGATCTGGCTGTAGACCGCATGGGCGCGCAGGGCCGCGCTGCCGGACAGGTCGGTGTCATACACCGCCACGCCGGTCTCATCACAGGAAGATTCGATGCCAAGGACTCGCATGCCTGCTATTATGACGCCCCTGCCAACCCCTCGGGGGAACTGGCAGGTCTCACTGCAATCCAATAACCTGCCCCTATTCAGGATTTGCGGCTTGCAGTTTGTTTATTCGCCACTATAATGTGCGGCTCGCCGGGCGTGACCCGGTTCTACTGTGTCCCGGAGATTCCATGCCCAGCGTCAAAGTCCGCGAGAACGAACCCTTTGAGTTTGCTCTTCGCCGCTTCAAGCGCACTTGCGAAAAGGCCGGTGTGCTGGCCGAAACCCGCAAGCGCGAGTTCTACGAAAAGCCGACCCAGGAGCGCAAGCGCAAAGCCGCCGCTGCTGTGAAGCGTCAGCTGCGCCGCTCGTCGCGCGACGTCACCAAGCGTCAGCGCCTGTACTGATCGGACGCATCTTCATTGCGGTGGGCATTCCCTGCCGCGATGGAGTCGAAGCCGGCACGCGCGAGCGTCGCCGGCTTTTTGCGTTTCCGGGCCCGGGCATCCGCCCAGCCCCACTACCACCACGAGGTTCGTCATGAGCATGAAGCAGCAGCTCACCGAAGACATGAAGGCCGCCATGAAGGGCGGCGAGAAGCACAAGCTGGGCGTCATCCGCCTGATCAACGCGGCCATCAAGCAGAAGGAAGTCGACGAGCGCATCGAGCTCGACGACACCGCCGTGATCGCCGTGCTCGACAAGATGGTCAAGCAGCGCAAGGATTCGGTCAGCCAGTTTGAAGCGGCCAGCCGCGAAGACCTGGCGGCAATCGAGCGCGCCGAAATCGTGGTGATCGAAGCCTACCTGCCGGCCAAGATGGGCGAAGCCGAGATCGTCGCGGCGATCCAGGCGGCCATTGTCGAAACCGGCGCCAGCAGCGCGGCCGACATGGGCAAGCTGATGGGCGCGCTGAAGCCCAAGCTCGCCGGCCAGGCCGACATGGGCCTGGTGTCCAAGCTGGTCAAGCAGCAGCTGGCGTAAGCCGGCACCTGGGGTCTGATCCCTTCCGCATCGCGGAAGGGCTCTGCCCCCATCGCAGCACACCGGCGTTTCACTACTCCTTCGACCTCCGGCTGCTACAACATTCCCATGGTCGAGCAATCCAACGCCCCCACCGACACGCGTCCCCACGGCATCCCCGCACGGCTTCGTCACTACGCCGATCGTCTGCAGGACAGCTTCCCGATGGCGGTGGCCAAGCGCTTCGTCGAGATCGACGTGCTGACCCAGGCCGCTTCGGTCTCTTTCTATGCATTGCTGTCGATGGCGCCGCTGCTGGTACTGCTGCTGTGGCTGACCGCCTCGTTGTATCCACCAGCGCAGCAGGCACTGATCGGGCAGATCGGCTCGGTGGCCGGCAGCAGCGTGGCCAGCGTCGCCGACACCGTGCTGCACAACGCCAACAGCCAGCCCAGCGTTGGTTCGCTGGCCGGGGTCTGGAGCACGTTGCTGTTGTTCGTCGGCGCCACCGCCGTGTTCGCGCAGCTGCAGAACGCGCTGAACCGGATCTTCCATACCAGCGGGCAACGCCTGGACGGAATCAAGGCCTGGTTGCGCAAGCGCGTGTTCTCTTTCGGCGTGGTGCTGGCACTGGGCTTCCTGCTGATCCTGTCGATGACCGCCACCACCGCACTGCAGGTGGTGTTCGCGCAGCTGCCCTCGGTGCTGCCCGCAATCGGTTATCTGACATCGCTGCTGCTGTACACGCTGGCCTTCGCCTTCCTGTACCACTACCTGCCCGATCGGCGCGTGGCCTGGCGCCAGGCATTCATCGGCGGCGCCATCACCTCGTTGCTGTTTACCCTCGGCCGTTATGGCATCGGCGTCTACATCAGCACCGTTGCCCCCGGCAGCGCCTACGGCTCGATGGGTGCACTGGTGATTTCGCTGGTCTGGATCTACTACGCCACTGCCGTGTTCTTCGTCGGTGCCTTGATGACCGCGGTGATCGACGAACGCCAGTACGCACGTGCACGCCTGGCCAGCGCCGATGTGGCCCCACAGGAAACCGGCCCGGCCGCCGCCAGCGAGTAAACTAGGGGACCTGCCGCCCCCGCAGCGCGCCCTGGCGGCCGCGCCCTGTCCTGTTGCCCATGGCCCGTATCCCCGACGCATTCATCGACGACCTGCTGGCCCGCTCCGACATCGTCGAGGTGGTGGGCAGCCGCGTGCCGCTGAAGCGCCAGGGCAAGGAGTACGCCGCACGCTGCCCGTTCCATGACGAACGCTCTGCCTCGTTCACCGTCTCGCCGACCAAGCAGTTCTATCACTGCTTTGGCTGCGGCGCGCACGGCACCGCGATCAGCTTCCTGATGAACTACGACCGCCTCGAGTTCCTCGACGCGGTGGATGAACTGGCCAAGCGCGCCGGCATGGAAGTGCCGCGCAGCGAGAACCCGCGCAGTGCGCAGCAGCAGGATGACAGCCGCGAGCTGTACTCGGCGCTGGACGCGGCAACCAAGTTCTTCCAGAAAAACCTGGAAGGCAGCGAGAAGGCCCGCAGCTATCTCGACGGCCGCGGCGTGGACGAAGAGAACCGCGCGCGCTTCCAGATCGGCTATGCGCCTGATGGCTACAGTGGCCTGCGCGATGCGCTGGGCAAGGACGAGCGGCGGATGAAGCTGCTCGACCGCGCCGGCCTGTTCTCCAAGAACGACCGCGGCCACGTCTACGACAAGTTCCGCGATCGGGTGATGTTCCCGATCTTCGACCGCCGTGGCCGGGTGATCGCCTTCGGCGGGCGCGTGTTCGAGAAGGACGACGGCCCCAAATACCTCAACTCGCCCGAGACCGCGCTGTTCCACAAGGGCCGCGAGCTGTACGGCCTGTGGCAGGTGCGCCAGGCCAACCAGAAGATCGAGCGCTTGATCGTGGTCGAGGGCTACATGGACGTGGTCTCGTTGTTCCAGTTCGGCGTCACCCAAGCGGTGGCGACGCTGGGCACGGCGACCACGCCGGACCATGCCGAGCTGCTGTTCCGCAACGCGCCGGACGTGTTCTTCTGCTTCGATGGCGACGCCGCCGGCCGCCGCGCCGGCTGGAAGGCGCTGGAATCGGTGCTGCCACGCATGAAGGACGGCCGCCAGGCCTTCTTCCTGTTCCTGCCCGATGGCGAAGACCCGGACAGCATCGTGCGCAAGGAAGGCGCCGAGGCTTTCGACGAGCGCCTGAAGCAGGCCACGCCGCTGTCGCAGTTCTTCTTCGACGAGCTGACCCGCGAGATCAACCTGGGCACGCTGGACGGCAAGGCACGGCTGGCCGAGCGCGCCAAGCCGATGCTCGCGCAGATTCCCGACGGCGCGTTCGGCGACCTGATGAAACAGCAGCTGGGACAGCTGACTGGCCTGGGCGGCAACGCGCAGGCGGGGCGACCATCGATGCCGCAACGCGCCGCAACGCGCATGATCCAGCCGGCGGCCAAGCGCAGCCTGGTGCGCGGCGCGATCGCCGTGCTGCTGCAGCAGCCGTCACTGGCCCTGACCCTGGGTGGAAAGCATCACTTCCAGGGCCTGCGCCTGCCGGGCGTGGAGTTGCTGCTGGAACTGCTGGGGCTGGTCGAACAACGCCCGGACATCAGTACCGGCGCCCTGCTGGAGCATTTCGACGGTCGCGAGGAACAGGCCTCGCTGCACACCTTGGCCGCGCAGACGCTGGCAGGCGATGAAGCGATGTGGACGGTGGAACTGCATGACGCTGTCGGGCAGCTGGAGAAGCAGCTGCTGTTCCAGCGGATCGACGACCTTAACGCCAAGCAGCGACAACAGGGTCTGGACGATACTGACAAGTACGAGATGCGCGAGCTGCTGAAGGCACGCGCCAATCTGCGCCTGTAGCGGCAGAACACAGCCCCGGAGAGACCATGCTGCTGCGCCTGACCTGCCTGCTGTTGTTGTCGCTCTGCCCGGTTCTGCCGGCCTGGGCTGCAGACCCCGCCCTTGCTGAAGTCCGCCCTGGCCTGTATGCCGGCGGCCAGCCCACGGCCGCGCAACTGCGCGAACTGGCTGCACAGGGCGTGCGCACGGTGATCGACCTGCGCCAGCCCGATGAAGACCGCGGCTTCGATGAAACACGCGAGGCCGAAGCGCTGGGCCTGCGCTATGTACGCATTCCGGTGGCCGGCGCCGAGGGCCTGGATGCTGCCAACGTGCGCGCCGTGCACCAGGCCCTGCGGCAGAGCCAGGGGCCGGTGCTGCTGCACTGCGCCTCCGGCAACCGCGCCGGTGCCGTGCTCGGTCTGGTCAACGCACACTACGAACACGCCAGCCCGGAACAGGCACTGCAACTGGGCCAGCGCGCCGGCCTGAAGTCGCTGGAAGCGGCCACCCGCGAGCGTCTGGCGATTCCTTCTCCCACCCCCTGATTCCCGGGGTAATCCCCCCGCACCGAGGAGCCTATCCACCATGACCCGCTGGTGGTCGCGCCTGCGACCGGACAACTTCACCCTCGCCCTGCTGTGCACCGTCGGCCTGGCGTCGCTGCTGCCGATGAAAGGCGCCGCCGCCCTGGTGCTCGACGATGTCACCACCGTCGCCATCGCCGCGCTGTTCTTCCTGCACGGCGCACGCCTGCCGCGCGAATCGATCATCGGCGGCATGCTGCACTGGCGCCTGCACCTGACGATCCTCGCCTGCACCTTCATCCTGTTCCCGCTGCTGGGGCTGTTGTTCAAGCCGTTGTCGGGCTGGCTGCTGACGCCCGAGCTGTACCTGGGCGTGCTGTTCCTGTGCACCCTGCCGTCCACCGTGCAGTCGTCCATCGCGTTCACCTCGATGGCGCGCGGCAACGTGCCGGCGGCCGTGTGCAGTGCCTCGCTGTCGAGCATCCTCGGTGTGTTCCTGACGCCCCTGTTGCTGACCGCGCTGGCCGGTACCTCCGGCGGCGTGCACGACCCGCTGCATGCCATCGGCGGCATCATGCTGCAGCTGCTGGTGCCGTTCGTGGCCGGCCACCTGCTGCGCCCATGGATCGCCGGCTGGGTGGAGAAGCAGCGCGCGCTGCTGCGCTACACCGACCAGGCCACCATCCTGCTGGTGGTGTACTCCGCGTTCGGCGAAGCGGTCACTGAAGGACTGTGGAGCAAGACCCCCCTGCTCTCGCTGTTCGCGGTAGCGGTGGTGGCAGCGGTACTGCTGGGCATCGCCATGCCGCTGATCACCTTCATCGCGCGCCGCCTGCGCTTCAACCGCGAAGACGAGATCGCCATCGTGTTCTGCGGCTCGAAGAAGAGCCTGGCCACCGGCGTTCCGATCGCCAAGGTGCTGTTCGCTGGCGGCAGTCTCGGCGCGATCGTGCTGCCGGTGATGATCTACCACCAGATCCAGCTGATCGTCTGCGGCGTGATCGCCCAGCGCTACGCCAAGCGCGCGCCCTGACCTGCGGAACAACCATCCACGCATGGCGTGGATCTACTGTGGCGCTGAGCCTACAAAAGTAGATCCACGCCATGCGTGTATTCACCGATCCACCAACGTGCCGACGCTCAGCTGCGGCATCCACACCCACAGGTCGTACTGCCGCCCGGCATCGGTATCGACCTCCGGTGCACGCGCAGGTCGCTCGAGCAGAGCCAACGCCTTGCAACGGTCCATGCACCCCCAGAAATGGCCGCGCAGGGCTTCCAGCCGCACGCTGTAAATGTCCAGGTCACGCAGCGCCGACGCCATCGGTTGCGTCTGCATTTCCGGCGGCGCATCGGCCGGCCGCTGCAGCATGGCGTGGACATTGCCAGTCAGGACGACCATGCGTGCGTCATCCGGCAGGCGCCGGTACAGGCGCCGCAGCTCCGCCGCCATGCGATCGTCGCGCGCTTGGCTACCGCCATCACTGTTGTTGACGTCATAGCCGACCACCTCGATGGCGCGACCCTGCGCCTTCAGCGCGCGCAGGCCTTCGATCAGCGACAGCATGTCGCGACTGCGGCGGCCATCGTGCTGATCATCGCGCACGGTCCAGAACGCACGGCCGTGCACGTGTTGGCGTGCCATCGCCCCGCCATCGGAATCCAGATAGTCACGCAGTGTGGTGTTCTCACCGCGCGGCAGCTCCAACGCCAGCACGACCGGGCCGTTACGGCTGTAGTCGTCCACCAGTCGGCGCACCAGCAGCGGTATCTCGCGGGTACCATGGAATTCGCCCAGCACCAGAACGCGGTGGTCTCCGGCATGCTGGCGGATCTGCATGACAGCGTCGTCGGCGCGCGCGCTCGTCGCCATGCCCAGCGCCAGCAGCAGCGCGGCGGTCCAGCGGAAGATCGAATGCATCCGTGCTCCTTCCTTTCCTTGGGGTCAGGAACAGCAATGGCGACGCGGCAACGGCAGTTCAAGTAGATCCACGCCATGCGTGGATGCCTCAGCCCATCACAACCAGGGCAGGATCCAGTGATCCACCAGCAGGAAGGCGAACAGCGCCATCAGGTAGACGATGGAGTAGCTGAACATCTTCATCGAGAACAGTTCATCGGGCGGGTTGAGCATGCGCCAGGCGTACCAGAGGAACACGGCGTTGAGCACGATCGCCCCGCCCAGGTAGAACGCGCCGCTCATGCCGACCAGGTAAGGCAGCAGGCAGACCAGTGCCAGCACCACCGAGTACGCCATGATCTGCTTGCGCGTGTGCACCACGCCATGGGTGACCGGCAGCATCGGGATTTCCGCCTTGGCGTAGTCCTCGCGACGGAAGATCGCCAGTGCCCAGAAGTGCGGCGGCGTCCAGATGAAGATGATCAGCACCAGCAGCGACGAGTACGCCCAGTCCGACGAACCCTGCATGCCGGTCACCGCCGCCCACCCCAGCATCGGCGGCATCGCACCGGCCAGACCACCGATGACGATGTTCTGCGAGGTCGCTCGTTTCAGGTAGACGGTGTAGATCACCGCATAACCGATCAGCGAAGCGAAGGTCAGCACCGCGGTGATCCAGTTCACCCATACCACCAGGATCGCCATCGACAGCACGATCAGCACGCTGGCGAACACCAGCACCTGCCATGGCTTGACCTTGCCCACCACCAACGGTCGCCACGAGGTGCGCGCCATCTGCGCGTCGATGTGCGCATCCAGCAGCTGGTTGATGGCCGCAGCTGCCGACGCCGCAAGCCAGATGCCGAGGAAGCCGAGCACGCCGGCACGCACCTGCTCCCAGCTGGGCACGCCCGGGATGGCCAGGACCATGCCGACCAGGGCGGTGAAGACGATGAGAGCGACGACCTTGGGTTTGGTCAGGTCCCAATACTGGCGATAGTTGGAAAACATGGAATCAGTCCGGGGCACGCAGGCGGGCCAGCAGGCTGACCAATACAAACAACAGGGCAACGGCAACGCCGTTGTGCGCCACTGCCACTTCCAGCGGCAGTGCAAGCTTCACATTGAGGATGCCGAGGGTGACCTGCAGCACCAGCAGCGCGACCAGGGCCGAGGCCCAGCCACGCATGCTCGGCAGCCGGAACAGGCGCAGGCCCAGCCACAGCATGTAGACGGCAACGACAATCGCGAACAGGCGATGGGCCATCTGGATGGCGATGCGCGAGGCACCGTCGAGCACGCCGCCTTCGTAGTCCACACCAATGCCGCGCCACAGGGTGAAGCCCTCGGCGAAGTTGTGCTGCGGCCACCACTGGTTGGCGCAGCGCGGGAAGTTGTCCAGCGAGGCGCTGCCACCGCCGCAGGCCAGTGCCGCATAGTTGGCACTGACCCAGCCGCCGAGCGCGATCTGGGTGACCAGCACCGCCACACCGATGCGCAGCAGCCACTTCAGCTTCGGCGCCTCGGCCAAGGTGATCGGCATATGCGTGGCACGCCAGGCCATCCACACCAGCAGGCCGAACATCAGCATGCCGCCCAGCAGATGGCCCATCACCACGATCGGCTTGAGCAGCAGGGTCACCGTCCACATGCCCAGCAGGGCCTGGAAGATCACCACCGCCAGCGTCAGCAGCGCAGCGCGCGCCAGGTCGATGTTGCTCCAGCGCAGCGCCGCGATCAGCAGGATGGCCTCGCCGATCAGCGCCAGCGCGCTGGCGGTTCCATGCCAACCCATCATGTACAGCGGTATGCCCGCGGCCACCAGCACGCAGGCGGTGACCACCGCCGTGCTTCCGAAACGACGCTTGCGCGTGGCCAACAGCGCCAGGGTCAGGATCTCGATGCCGAGCGCACCCGCCAGGAAGCGGTGCACCTGCTCACGCCAGGCCTTGTGCGTTTCCAGCGGACGGATTTCCGCCGCCGGATGCCCGATGGTCTCTTCCACGTGCTGCGGCCAGGTGGCCTGCCCATAGCAGGTCGGCCAGTCCGGGCAGCTCAGGCCGGCATCGGACAGGCGCACGAAGGCGCCGAACATGATCGTGCTCGCGGTCATGATCATGGCGAACCACGCCAGGCGGTGGAAATTGCGGTGCAGCGCCGGACGCGCGGAAAGGCTCATCAAACGGGACTCACTTCAGTTTCAGCAACGTGGCCATGTCCTTGCGCAGGCCTCCGAGATCGCTCCCGGGGGCATGACGCATGATCACGAAGCCGTTCGGATCGATCACGTAGACCGGCAGACCCGCCGGATCATCGACGTCGGGCAGCGCCGCGCGCAGGGCTGGCGACGGGGCCAGCGGCCGCAGCGCGGGCAGCGAGGCGATCGACGCCGGTGGTGTTCCCAGCCACAGGATTTCGACATTATCGGCGTTATGGCCGAACAGCTGCCACACCTTGCCCAGTCCCTGCGACAAAGTGACGCACTGCGCGTCGCAGGCACCAGCCGGTGCCACCAGCAGGCGCCATGTGCGTGCGTCGGGGTTCCAAGGGTAGGACGCGCCATTGGCCAGCGTCGGCGGTTGCTGGCGCAGATCCACCGGCGGCTTCAGCAATTGACCACTGTTGCGATGCGCGGTCGGCTGCCAGCCGGAGAAACGCAGGATGGCGGCCAGCGCCATCGCCCCGAAGAAAACGGCGAACAGCAGCACCAGGGTCCGGCGGCCATTGCCGCGCGCCTGCGGGGAGGTAGCAGTGTTCATGCGGGGCATTTTCTCATGGTTGGGAAAGGGATGCCGGCCAGCGGCCGGTACTACCGGGCAACGGGCCGCTTCCTGCGCCATTCCAATACCAGCGCCACCATCAGCACGGTCAGCGCCAGCCCGAACCACTGCACGGCGTAACCCAGGTGGCGCTGCGGCGGCAGCGTGTTCGGCAGCAGGTCGAGATCGCGCTCATCGCCGAACGGCAACGCCGGATCCAGCCGCAGCACGCGCTCGGGCAACGACGGCAGGCCCAGCGCGGCGGCCAGGCCATCGGCGGGAAGGCGACTGGCCAGCCAGCGCCCTGCAACATCGGTGGAGGTGAACGCCGGCCCCAGCGCCAGCCCGGCCGAGGGGGGCGGCGCCAACAGGCCACGCACGTCCACCGGCGACGGCGGTACTGGCACCACCGGCAACGTGCGGTCCGGTGGCAGTGCGCGCCAGCCCAGGTCCACCAGCAACACGCTGCCCGCATCGCTGCGGAATGGACGATAGATCTTCACTCCAGCGCGGCCGTGGCGGGTCTGGTTGTCCAGCAGCACCACACCGGGCAGGAAGCGACCGTGATCGACCACGCCATGCAGCGCCCCCTGTGCGGCCAGCGCCTGCGCCAGCGGCATCGCCTGCGCCACGGCCGGGCCCTGTGCATCCAGCAACGCCTGTTTGGCGTGCATCCGCTGCAGCTGCCACAGGCCAAGCACAGTGAATCCGGCCATTGCCAGCAACGTCATCAGCCACCCGATCAGGCGCGTGTGCTGGCGCATCATGACAAGTCAGCGCAAACGCGGTCAGATAGGCACATCCACCCTGCCCTCGAGCCGCGCATGAGTGATTCGCTGAAGACCCTGCTGGTAATCGCGTTTCTGATCGTCATCGTCTGGAATCTGGGCGCCGGCCTGTATTACCTGCTGGTGGACCGCGGCCAGACCAAGCGCACGGTCAATGCACTGACCCGCCGCATCGGAGTGTCGGTGGCGTTGATCGTACTGGTGATGGTGTGCATCTACATGGGCTGGATCAAACCGCACGGCATCGGCAACTGACGCCACATCAGACCAGGCAGCGCCGGCGGCTGAGGCTGCCGACGCCTGCGCGGTCAAAGCACGTAGACGAACAGGAACAGCATCAGCCACACCACGTCGACGAAGTGCCAGTACCACGCGGCCGCTTCGAAAGCGAAATGGTTGTCGCGGGTGAAGTGTCCCTTCGCCGACCGCAGCCACATCACGATCAGCATGATTGTTCCCAGCAGCACGTGTGCGCCGTGGAAGCCGGTCAGCATGAAGAAGGTGGAACCGTAGATGCCCGAGCCGAGCGTCAGGTTCAGTTCCTTGTAGGCGTGGATGTACTCCTCGGCCTGCAGGGTGAGAAAGCCGAGGCCGAGCAGTACGGTCAGGCCCAGCCAGATCAGCAGCTGGCGGCGGTTGCCCGCCTTCAGCGCATGATGGGCGATGGTCAGGGTCACGCCCGAGGTCAACAGGATCAGCGTATTGATCAGCGGCAGGCCCCAGGCCGGGATCGTCTGGAACGCGCCACCGATCGCTGCCGGGCCATTGGTCGGCCAGCCGGCCGAGTAGCCCTGCCACAGCAGCTCGTTGGTCATCACCCCGCGCCCTTCGCCGCTCAACCACGACAGGCCGAGGTGGCGCGTGTAGAACAGCGCACCGAAGAAGGCACCGAAGAACATCACTTCGGAGAAGATGAACCAGACCATCCCCATCCGGAACGAACCGTCCACCTGCCGGTTGTAGTTGCCGGCCTGCGACTCGCGCACCACGTCGCTGAACCACCAGAACAGGGTCAGCACCAGCATCGCCACGCCGATGTGGAAGGTCCAGCGGCCCCAGCTGGCGTCGTTGAGCCAGCTGGCCACGCCGACCATGGTCACCATCATCGCGATGGAACCGACGAACGGCCATTTGCTCTGGGCCGGGACGAAGTACACGTTGGCGTCGGTAGGTGTCTGGGCCATGGTCGGTATCCGGGTCAGGGAGCAGCGTGGGCGCCTTCCGAGGTGGCGGCCGGAGCCAGCCGATCGGACAACGCATCGTTGCGGTAGAAGGTGTAGGACAAGGTGATCGTCCGGATTTCCGGCGGCAGGTCCGGATCGACGATGAAGCGCACCGGCATGTCGCGCGTCTCGCCGGCCTGCAGGGTCTGCGCGGTGAAGCAGAAGCACTCGGTCTTGCTGAAGAATCCGGACGCGCGCGCCGGTGCCACTGAAGGCACCGCGCTGCCGACCACCGCCTGCTGGCTGTCGTTGCGGGCGAAGTACAGCGCCTCGTTGAGCTCGCCAGGCACCACATCCATGGTCAGCTGCTCGGGATGGAACGACCACGGCAGCCGCGAATTGACCCCGCCATCGAACTCCACCCGCACGGTGCGCTTGCCACTGGCGGCACCGGTACTGGCTTCGCTGCCCGGGCCACGCTCCAGGCGCACGCCGAATACCTTCTCGCAGGCGATGCGATACAGCGGCACCAGCGAAAACGTCAGCAGGAACACCACCACCGCAACGCCGATCAGGCGCGGCAGGCCGGCGCTGCGTGACGGAGTGGTGGCCGGCGTTTCGCTCATCGACCGATCACGCCGCTGAGGATGAAGCCGACGTAGACCAGCACGGCGATCGCGCCCACCCACAGCGCGGTGCGCTTGGCGCGCTGACGCTGCTGCTCGATGCCGTGGATCTGGCTGTCGCTCTGGTAGAGCCGATCGCTGGTCGGCTGCGCTTGACCGGACGACACGCTGTCAGCCGAGCGTGGCTCGGCTCTGGCGGCAATGATCGGGCTCTCGTTATGCATGCACCACCTCAATGACCGATATCGTCGTGGGCCAGGTCACCCGGGCGTATGGTCGGCGGCGTGGTGAAGGTGTGCGCCGGTGCCGGCGACGGCAGCGTCCACTCCAGGCCACGCGCACCTTCCCAGGAGCGCGCCTCGGCCTTCTCGCCATTGCGCAGCGAGGACAGCAGGATCGCGGCCATCATGAACGGCGTGGCGAACATGCCGAACGCACCGATCGAACTGATCAGGTTCCAGTCGGCGAACGCCACCGAGTAATCGGGGATGCGCCGCGGCATGCCGGCCAGGCCGAGGAAGTGCTGCGGGAAGAACAGCAGGTTGACGAACACGATCGACCACCAGAAGTGCACCTTGGCCCACTTCTCGCTGTACATGCGCCCGGTCCACTTCGGCCACCAGTAGTACACCGCCGCGATCAGCGCGAACACCGCGCCGGTCACCAGCACGTAGTGGAAGTGGGCGACCACGAAGTAGGTGTCGTGGTACTGGAAGTCGGCGGCCACGATCGCCAGCATCAGGCCGGAGAACCCGCCGATGGTGAACAGGATGACGAACGCCACCGACCACAGCATGGGGGCTTCGAAGGTGAGCGAACCGCGCCACATCGTGCTGACCCAGTTGAACACCTTCACCCCGGTCGGGATCGAGATCAGCATGGTGGCGAACATGAAGTAGATCTCACCACCCAGCGGCATGCCCACGGTGAACATGTGGTGGGCCCAGACGATGAATGACAGGAACGCGATCGCCGCGGTGGCGTAGACCATCGCCTGGTAGCCGAACAGCGGCTTGCGGCTGAAGGTCGGAATGATCTCGCTGACCACGCCGAAGGCGGGCAGGATCATGATGTAGACCTCGGGATGGCCGAAGAACCAGAAGATGTGCTGGAACATCACCGGGTCACCACCACCGGCCGCATTGAAGAAGCTGGTGCCGAAGAACTTGTCGGTCAGCAGCATCGTCACCGCACCTGCCAGCACCGGCATCACCGCGATCAGCAGGAACGCAGTGATCAGCCAGGCCCAGCAGAAGATCGGCATCTTCAGCAGGTCGATGCCGGGCGCGCGCATGTTCAGCACCGTAGCGATGATGTTGATCGCGCCCATGATCGAACTGATGCCGGCCACGTGGATGGCGAACACGGTGAACGCCACGTTGTAGCCGCCCTGCAGCGACAGCGGCGGGTACAGCGTCCAGCCACCGGCCGGCGCACCACCGGGCAGCAGGAAGGTCAGCAGCAGCAGGCTGAAGGCCACCGGCAACAGCCAGAACGACCAGTTGTTCATGCGCGGCAGCGCCATGTCCGGCGCGCCGATCTGCAGCGGGATCATCCAGTTGGCCAGGCCGACGAAGGCCGGCATCACCCCGCCGAAGATCATCACCAGCGCATGCACGGTGGTCAGCTGGTTGAAGATTTCCGGACGGATGTACTGGATGCCGGGCTGGGCCAGTTCCAGCCGGATCAGCACGCTCATGAACGCGCCGATGACGAACATGATGAAGCTGAAACCCAGGTACAGCGTGCCGATGTCCTTGTGGTTGGTCGAGAAGAACCAACGCTCGAAGAAGCTCTGCGGGTGATGGTGATCGTCGTGCCCAACTGCCGAGTGCGCCATTGCAAAACACCTCTCAGGATCGGTTGTCGCCGCGGCCGCGACACGGCCGCGGACAGTTACATCAGGCTCCGCTGGCCGCCGCGGCAGGCGCGTTGCCGGCCTCGGCGGCGGCCGGTGCTGCCGGCTGCGCCGGCGATTCACTGGCAGGCGCGGTGGGTTCGGCGGGCGCGGCAGGCGTCGCGGGTGCAGGCGCCGGTTTGCGCTGCGCCAGCCACTGCTTGAACTCTTCCTTGGACACCGCCTCGACCACGATCGGCATGAAGCCATGGTCCTTGCCGCACAGCTCCGCGCACTGGCCGCGGTAGACACCGGGCTGCTCGATGCTGGTCCAGGCTTCGTTGATGAAGCCGGGAATCGCGTCCTGCTTCCAGCCCAGCGCCGGCACCCACCAGGCGTGGATCACATCGTCGGAGGTGATGACGAAGCGCACCTTGGTGTCCACCGGCAGTACCAGCCGGTTGTCGACATCCAGCAGGTAGTGCGGATGGCTCTCGCGGGTCGGCACCTTGCCACTCTGCCGCATGCGGTCGGACTCACGGTCCAGGCGGCTGGTGAAGGTCACGTTCTCGCCCAGGTACTCGTACTTCCACATCCACTGGTAGCCGGTGACCTTCACCGTCATCTCGGCATCGCGGGTGTCGTACATCTTGATCAGGTTGGCCGTGGCCGGCCACGCCATCACCACCAGGATGATCACCGGGATCACGGTCCAGATGACCTCGGCCTTGGTGTTGTGGCTGAAGGTAGCGGCGACCGCGCCCTTGGACTTGCGGAACTTGAACATCGCGTAGGCCATGGCGCCGAACACGATCACGCCGATCACCGTACAGACGATCAGCGAGAGGTTGTTCGATTCCCAGGCCAGGCGTGAGGTCTGGGTCACCCCCTTGCCCATGTTCAACTGCCACGGCTTTGGATCGGCCGCCTGGGCCAGCGCCGTCCCCGGCATCGACAGCAGGGCCCCCATCGCGGCGGCCATTGCAACGCACTTCGTGCCCCACCCTCTGCTTTGCTTCATTGCCTAGACCCTTAGCGTCGTCGGTTGCCGCCATCGCTGGCGGCGAGCAAATCTTCAAGCGTTTCAACAAGCGTTTGACGTTCGGCCGGCGCGAGAAAACTCCCCACCTCCACCTGCCGGCCGCTGGATGCCAGCCGGACCCTCTGGTCGTCGGTGAGCAGGCGCACCCAATGCGGATGAGCCCGGAACACCGGCGATCCACCGGGCACGGGGATGACCTCCACGCACGCCGGCACTACCCGGATCTCCTCCTGCCGTTCACCGCTGCGCCACAACGCGCGCAACGCAGCTGCCAGCAACAGGCTGTACAGCAGCGCGAACAGGGGGGCGAATGCGTTCCCGGCCACCCACCCGAAGGCGGACACCAGCCACATCACTCCCGACAACACAGCAAACAACAGGACGAACTGCCGGGCATCGAGCGCCCGTGGGGGACGCAGTCGCAGCTGCGTACCTGACCCATCCGGAGCTGTAAGCACCTCGATCATGTCGCAACCGCGTTCCTGCCGCGGGAAACGTCTTGATGGTAGCCCTGCCCTCTCACCGGTAGCAAGGGTGCATTCACACTTTTTCCGATGCTGCAACACAGCATGAGCCCAACGGCACGAATGACGAATTCGGCACAAATTGCCTCAACTTTGCTGAACACGCTGAATCCACCACTGCTAGGGGCTATCAGCATTCATGAAGGTGGCTGCGCGGGCCTTCCTGAAGTCGAAAAAATGATTAAAATCGCCAAGTTTTCCACTGGCCGGACCGGCATGAACGCACCTTCCTCTCCCATTGCCGCTAGCGACGCTCCGCGTCCCTCGGCGCTGCTGTCGCCGGAACTGCCGGCGCCCCCCAACCCGTTCCGCCAGGCCATCACCGATGCCTGGCTGAAGGACGAGGCCAGCCATGTGCGCGAACTGCTGGAGCAGGCACGCCTGCCGGCCGACGAGCAGGCCAAGGTGCAGGCGCTGGCCGCCGACCTGGTCGCCCGCGTGCGCGTGCGCGCCAAGGACCAGGGCGCGATCGAAGCCTTCATGCGCCAGTACGACCTGGGCAGCGAGGAAGGCGTGCTGCTGATGTGCGTGGCTGAGGCGCTGCTGCGCATTCCGGACCAGGAGACCGCCGACAAGCTGATCCGCGACAAGCTGGCCGATGCCGACTGGGAAAAGCACTTGGGCGGCAGCGACTCGGTGCTGGTCAACGCCTCCACCTGGGGCCTGATGCTGACCGGCAAGCTGGTGCAGATGAATGACGCCACCCGCGCCGATGCGCCCAGCGCGTTCAAGCGCCTGGTCGGCCGCGTCGGTGAGCCGGTGGTACGCCTGGCCGTGCGCCAGGCGATGAAGATCATGGGCCACCAGTTCGTCATGGGCCGCACCATCAGCGAAGCGCTGGCACGCTCGCACAAGGGCGACAGCGCCAGCTACCGCTACTCGTTCGACATGCTCGGCGAAGGCGCGCTGACCATGAAGGACGCCCTGCGTTACCTGGAAGACTATCGTCGTGCGATCCACGCTATCGGTGGTGACCACAAGGCGCGTGGCGGCCGTGCCGATGGCGACGTCAACAACGCGCCGGGCATCTCGATCAAGCTGTCGGCGCTGTACCCGCGTTACGAGCACGCCAAGCGCGCGCGCGTGCTGAAGGACCTAGTGCCCGGCGTGCTGGAACTGGCGCAGCTGGCCAAGAGCTACGGCATCGGCTGCACCGTCGACGCCGAAGAGTCCGATCGCCTGGAGCTGTCGCTGGACATCATCGAGCAGGTGTTCGGCGACGCCTCGCTGTCCGGCTGGGATGGCTTCGGCGTGGTCGTGCAGGCCTACCAGAAGCGTACGCCGTACACGATCGACCACCTGGCCGACATGGCGCGCCGCGCCGGTCGCCGCCTGCAGGTGCGCCTGGTCAAGGGCGCCTACTGGGACGCCGAGATCAAGCGCGCACAGATCGAAGGCTACCCGGGCTACCCGGTGTTCACCCGCAAGCAGAACACCGACGTGTCCTACCTGGCCTGTGCCAAGCGTCTGTTTACCCATGCCGACGCGATCTACCCGATGTTCGCCACGCACAACGCGCACACCATCGCCGCAGTGCGCAGCATCGCCAACGGCGGCGTGTACGAGCACCAGAAGCTGCACGGCATGGGCGACGACCTGTATGCCGAAGTGGTGCCGGCCGATCGCCTTGGCCTGCCCTGCCGCGTGTACGCCCCGGTCGGCTCGCATGAGGACCTGCTGCCGTACCTGGTGCGTCGCCTGCTGGAAAACGGCGCCAACTCCAGCTTCGTCAACCGCATCACCGACGAGCGCGTGCCGATCGCCGACCTGGTCCGCGATCCGGTCGAGATGGTGTCCTCGTTCGAATCGGGCACTCACTCTGCAATCGCGCATCCCAAGATCCCGCTGCCGGTTGACCTGCTGCGCAGCCAGAACCACGACAGGAAGAACTCCATGGGCGCCAACCTCGCCAACGACAACGAACTGCGCGCCCTGGCCGAGCAGCTCAACGCTGCAGTGAAGCCCTGGCAGGCCGCGCCGCTGGTGCCGGGCGCGAACCCGACCGGCGCCTCGCTGCCGGTGACCAACCCGGCCGACACCCGCGAAGTGGTCGGCCAGTGGCAGGCCGCCGATGCCGCCACCGTGCAGAAGGCGCTGGCCAATGCCGTGGCCGCGCAGCCGGCCTGGAACCGCACCCCGGCCGCCAGCCGCGCCGCCATCCTCGAGCACGCCGCCGACCAGCTGGAAGTGCGCATGCCCGAATTCATGGCGCTGTGCGTGAAGGAAGCCGGCAAGAGCCTGCCCGACGGCATCGCCGAAGTACGCGAAGCGGTGGACTTCCTGCGCTATTACGCCAAGCAGGCGCGCGAGCAGTTCAGCCACGCCGAGAAGCTGCCCAGCCCGACCGGTGAATCCAACGAACTGCAGCTGCATGGCCGCGGCGTGTTCGTCTGCATCAGTCCGTGGAACTTCCCGCTGGCGATCTTCCTGGGCCAGGTGGCTGCCGCACTGGCCGCCGGCAACAGCGTGATCGCCAAGCCGGCCGAGCAGACCAACCTGATCGGCTACTACGCAGTGAAGCTGCTGCACGATGCCGGCGTGCCGGCTGACGTGGTGCAGTACCTGCCGGGCGATGGCGCCACCGTCGGTGCCGCGCTGACCGCCGACCCGCGCGTGGCCGGTGTGGCCTTCACCGGCTCCACCGACACCGCCCGTGCGATCAACCGCGCGATGGCTGCACGCGATGCCGCCATCGGCGTGCTGATCGCCGAGACCGGCGGCCAGAACGCCTTCATCGCCGACTCCTCGGCGCTGCCGGAACAGCTGGTCAAGGACGCGATCGGTTCGGCCTTCACCTCCGCCGGCCAGCGCTGCTCGGCCGCGCGCGTGCTGTTCGTGCAGGACGACATCGCCGACAAGGTGATGACAATGCTGGCCGGTGCGATGAAGGAACTGAAGGTCGGCAACTCCGGCCTGCTGTCCACCGACGTCGGCCCGGTGATCGACGCCGATGCACTGAAGATCCTGCAGGACCACGCCGTGCGCATGGACCGCGAAGCGCGCCTGATCGCTGCGGCCGAACTGTCCGCCGAAGCGGCCAACGGCACCTTCTTCGCACCGCGTGCGTACGAACTGAAGGATCTGGGCCAGCTGCAGAAGGAAATCTTCGGGCCGGTGCTGCACGTGATCCGCTGGAAGGGCGACCAGCTCGATGCGGTGATCGACCAGATCAACGCCACCGGCTACGGCCTGACCCTGGGCGTGCATTCGCGCATCGACGAGACCGTGGACCGCATCAGCAATGGCGTCCATGTCGGCAACGTCTACGTCAACCGCAACCAGATCGGTGCGGTGGTCGGCGTGCAGCCGTTCGGCGGCCAGGGCCTGTCCGGCACCGGCCCCAAGGCCGGCGGCCCGCACTACCTGCTGCGCTTCGCCACCGAGAAGACGGTGACGGTGAACACCACCGCCGCCGGCGGCAACGCCTCGCTGCTGACCCTGGGCGACTGATTCCAGGCGTCATGCGGTAAACGAAAAACCCCGCGAAAGCGGGGTTTTTTTGTGCATTGCCGGTAGCGCCGGGCCATGCCCGGCGACGATCACGCCGCCACGCTGAACCGGTTGTCCGCCCGCTTCACCAGCTCACTCCGCACCCGCGCAATCCGCGTTTCCAGATCGCCTTCCAGCAGCACATAGGCCATCCCATGCGCCTGCAACTGCTGCAGATGCCACGCGTGCTGCTGTATGCGGAATTCCTGCCCTACCCGCGTCCCATCCTGCTCGAACGGGATATCCGGCGCACACAGGAACAGCAGGTCGTACGCACGCGCGGCGGCCCGCTGCAGCGGTTCGGGCGCTGTGTCGAACATCCAACCGCTGTAGCCCAGCGTCACCAACGGCGTGGTATCGCAGAACAGCCAACGATGCGCGTGCTGCGCGGCCTGGTCCTCGTGCTGCGGCTGGGTCGCAGCGATAAGCAGCAGATCCTGCGCCTGCAGCTCGCCGCCCTGCTGCTCCCACAACGTGCGCCCGAACTCCGGCACCCATGCCGTGCCCTGGCGTTCGGCCAGCACCCGCGCCAAGGTGCTCTTGCCAGTCGACTCACCGCCGATGAACGCCACGCGTTGCACATGTTCGGCATACACCGCCGGACTCAGGCTGTGCCGATGCACATGCGGATCGGCGCGCAACTGGGTACCGCAGGCCTGCTCGATATCGAGGGTGCGATCCAGGCGCTCATGGCGTACCGGCGTGCCGAAGTGTGCAGCCAGTGCCTGCGCGAAGCCGTCACCATAGTCTTCACCGGTAAACACCGCCTGCACCGGTCCGCCGAACAGCGTCATGCACAGCCATGCGGTGAACGCGCGCTGCAGCTGCTCGTCGTCCTTGTCCTGCGGCAGCGCACGTACGAGTACGCTCTGTTGCCTGCACAACGCCGCCAGCCGTGCATCATCCAGCACCGCCACCGTCGCCTGCGGGAAGCGCTCGCGCAGCCAGCGCTCGCGGCGCTCTGCGCTGTAGCCGGGGAAGCCCGGTTGCGACCAGCCGATCACCAGCAGTTGCGTGCAGCGGGTAGAGGCAAATTCGATCAGGCGCTCGTGGCCGAGGTGCAGCGGGCAGAACTTGCCGACCACCAGGCCCCGCGCAGCGCGCTCAGACAACAACGTCGGCCGCCCTGGCCTCATCCCGCATCAGGTGCCGCCAGTGGCGCAAAGCCACCAGTGCGTTGATCCAGAAGCCCACGTACAGGATCGACGTCAGATGCAGGCCACGGCTGTAGTACAGCGGCACCGCGATGGTGTTGACCAGCAGCCACACCCACCACGATTCCAGCTTGCGCCGCATCATCAGGATCTGCGCGATCACACTCAGCACCAGCACCGCCGAATCGATATACGGCGCATAGGCGTTTGTCAGCCGGGTCAGCATCCAGCCGTAGCCGAAGGTCGCCAGCACCGCCAACGGCAGCAGCCAGCCCCACGCGCGTGCAGGCAAGCGGCTGATCGGCAGCGGCGCGCCATGGTCGCCACGCAGCCATTGCCACCAGCCGAACACGCTGATGACCATGAAGAAGAACTGCAGCACCATGTCCGCGTACAGGTGCGAGCGCTCGAACACGGCAGCGAACAGCGCACAGCCGACGATACCCAGCCACCACGTATGCACGTTGTTGCGGCCGGCCAGCAGGATCGAGCCGGCAACGGCGATGTTGGCGGCCAACTCCAGCTGGAAGTTCGGGTCGGACAGGTTCATCGCGCTATTGTCGCGTAGATCCGCGCCCTGCGGGATTGCGCCAGTAGATCCACGCCATGCGTGGATGGAAATCAAGGCCGCACGCGCACCAGCAGCCGCTGGCTCTCTCCGCTTCCCCAGCGTCCTGGCTGCAGGCCGGTTGAAGAGAGCAACGGCGCGAGCCAGTCAGGCGGGACGATGTCCCAGATCACACCATCGAACGGATACGGCCATGGTGTTCCCTGGGGATTCGGCGAATGCAGGAACAGCGCACTCTGACCGGTATCCGGCGCCAGCGTCACCCAACACTGCACATCCTCCCGCTCGCTCGTCACAGCCCGCTCGAGCAGCCGCAGCAGTCCTGCGGCAACGGCGATGCGATCGCTGACATGGCGATTGCCGCGCCCCATCCAGTCAAGATGCGTGTGCCAGTAGTCGAACCATTCCGACGCCAGCACGCGATCCAGAATTGCGTTCGCCTTGACCTCTTCCGCAGCCCAATAGCGGGTCATCTTCTTCAGGTATCGGCGATCGGCCATGAGACCATTGTCGCAGTAGATCCACGCCATGCGTGGATGCAGATCCCCGGAAAAAAGAAGCCCCGCTTACGCGGGGCCTCCTTCGTACTGCTTCAGGCAATCGCCGGAATCAGAACTTGTACTGCATCGACGCAGCCAACACGTCGCCGGTGACCTTGTACTTGCCGGTCACGGTGTTGGCCGTAGCCGAGGTCGAGGAGACATCCGGATCCGTGGTAAACAGATGGGTATAGCCCACGCTGTATTCCATCTTGTCCGATGCGGCGTAGGTCAGGCCCAGCGACAGCCACTTGCGGGTGGTATCCGGCACGCGCACATCGCGGTGGGCATCGGTGGTCGGGGTCTGGTCATAGGCGAGGCCACCGCGCAGGGTCAGCTTCTCGTTCAAACGGTAATCGGTACCGATCGACACGAAAGTGGTGTCGCGGTAGTGGAACGGCAGCACGCTGTCCGGCTGGTTGGAGTCGTAATCGACGACGACCTGGTCGAACTTGCTCCACGCCGTGCGCGTGACTTCGGCCATGATCTGCCACTGGTCGTTCACACGGTGGGTGAAGCCGACAGTGGCACTGGCCGGCAGGGTGATGGTGGCGCGACCGTTGCTGTCGATGAAGGTGCCCGGAGCGGCACCCGCCAGGAAGGCGGCCGCGTTCTGCGGGATGGTGAAGTCAGCCTTGCCGTCATTGATCTTGTGCTCGACTTCCGAGCGGTAGCTGAAGGCGATGTTGGTGCCTTCCACCGGGGTGACGGTCATGCCCAGGGTGTAGCCGAAGGACACTTCGTCACCCTTGATGCGCAGGTAGCCATCGGCGGTACCCGGCGAGAAGCCGAGCTGGGCGGCCTGCCGGGCAGCGGCCTGCGAAGCGGCAGCAGCCTGGGCCTGTGTGCCACCGGCCGCCAGCACGCGCGCGGCAGCGGTACGCTGGGCGGTTGCATTGATGGCGGTGCCGGTATCGACGGCGCTGGTCAGGTCGACATTCAGGCGTTCGGCGAACACCGACGCACCGAACGACAGGTACGGGTTGACGTCATAGGAGAACGCAGCACCCAGGTCGACGGCCTGCAGTTCGGTCTTGACGCCGTTGTAGCGGCCAACCCAGTCGCGGTCGTATTCGGTCTTGAAGCCGAACGGCACGGTCAGCGATACGCCGAAATGCATGTTGTCGTTTTCGCCGAACGGGACGTGGAAGTAGGCTGCCGGAACCGGGGCGATCATGCCGGCATCGCCGCCGTTGCCGCCCGAAATCGGTGCGCCGTTGCCGTAACGGCCTTCGCCGCGGAACTTGGCACCGAAGCTGATGGCACTGACATCGCCCTGCACCATGGTGCCGTCGAGCAGGCGCATGGAGGCCGGGTTGGTGGCGATGACCGAGGCGTCGCCTTCGGTCGAGGTGGAACCGGCGAAAGCGCGGCCCAGACCCTTGGCGCTGTTTTCCTTCAGCTGGAAGGCGGCGGCATTGGCGTCGGCGGCGGCCAGCGCACCGGCAACGCCGACGGCCAGCAGGGTCAGTCGTGCAATGGTGGAAGCGGTTTGCATCGTAGTTCTCTCTCCGGTAAGCGGTGATGGTGCTCTAAGTGCGCCTGCGCCCGTCAGGCCGGATGGCCCTTCGAAGCGCGCCGGATTCCCCTCCCGACATACGACGCCGTATGCGAGTATTACCCAGAGCCGTTAATGAAACAATAACAGCGCTGGGGCTTTCTTCGTCGCAAAAGCTGAACAGGCTCCCTCCCCGCCAAAAGCGCCCGCACGCTAGGCTAGTGCCATGTTCGTCTCCCTCCCATCACGCAAGAAGGCGACTCTTCGCTGGGCGACACCCGTGCTGTTTGCGGCACTGTGGCTGGCATTCCTGTGGTCGATCTCGCGCCCGGACGACGCCCGCGGAAGCCTGTGGCTGGACTGGGGCGCCCTGTCCACGGGCCTGACCCACCCGCTGGACTGGTGGGCGACGCTGCAGGACGGCAGCGTGCTGCGCCTGTTCACCGCCCTGTTCCTGCACGCCGACTGGTCGCACCTGCTGGGCAACCTGGTGTTCCTGCTGATCTTCGGCCTGCCGGCCGAGCGGGTGCTGGGCCCGTGGCGGTTGCTGCTGCTGTTCCTGGTGGGCGGGGCGATCTCGAACCTGGTCGCGATCTACACCATGGGCAGCCCGGACCAGATCATCATCGGCGCCAGTGGCGCGGTGTCGGCAATGATCGGCGCCTATCTGGCGCTGTTCCCGGGCGCGCGCCTGGGCGTGGTGATTCCGCTGGGGCTGTTCCTGGAGTTCGTACGCGCCCCGGCCTATCTGCTGATCGGTGTGTGGGCGGCGCTGCAGGTGGTTTTCGCCTACATCGGCCCGACCTTCGGCATGGTCGCCTGGTGGGCGCACATCGGCGGCTTCGTGTTCGGCGTGGTGTACGGCATGTACGTGCGCGCGGCGATCGCACGGCGACTACGCAAGCGGCACGGGTTCTGAGTCCCGGGTAGTGCCGGCCGCTGGCCGGCTTCACGCTCACCCGCTCGTCCGTAGCGTCGAGCGCGCTCGACGGCTTCATTGATATGGATCTGCTCCGTCCGCGATGATGCCGGAAACGTCACTCGCGACTGACCACCAGGGTGTTGTGGTGGGTATCAAACAGCAGCGTAGCGCCGCCATCCAGCACCAGGAAGTACTCGAAGAACGGTAGCTCGCTGAGCAAAGGAATCACCTCGCCAGGCCGCAGTGCCCACACCGGCCAAGGCGATGCACGTTCGTCTGACGCCACCAAACAGATTTCCCCGCGCACGTCCGCCAACAGCACGCTGAGGCGGGAAAGGCCTTCTTCACTGCCCTCATATTGAATCTCACGATCCATCAAGGGCGCACCCGCCCATCAGAAGATGCGGCGGGAATCGATCCCATGGCGTACGGCCAGAGAGTTCAGCAGGAGGGCAGCCCGATCCGTCGGAAATGGTCCGCGTTCAAGCAGATCGCTGATCGCGGTGGCGAGGGTCGAATCGTCCATCGATCGATTCTATCGGGCGACACATGTGGCCGTGCCGCCTCCCTGATGTACGTAGCTTCGCCGGGCATGGCCCGGCGCTACGGTCAGGGCTTGGCTGGGGCTGGGACAGGCTTCGCTTCCGGCTTTGCTTCTGGCTTTGCTTCAGCCTTGGGCTCCGCCTTCGGTGCAGGCTTGGCGGCGGCCTTTGCTGCCTTGTCCGCTGCGGCCTTCGCGGCTTCTGCCTTCAAGCGCGCCGCCACCGAACCCGGGTTCTTCAGTTCGGCCAGTGCATCGTTGATCGGGCCATCGCCCGGCAACACGGCGCCTGCGTGGTAGCCCTCGGTGCCTTCCTCGTCACCGCGCAGGTGGCCCGGCAGGGTCGCTTCGCTGTAATCACTCAGGCTGGCCGGCAATGCCTCATCTTCCGGGCGCGGCGCTGCCTTCAGTTCCACTTCCGGCACGATACCGGTGGCCTGGATCGATTTACCGCTGGGTGTGTAGTAGCGCGCCGTGGTCAGCTTCACCGAATCGCCGTTGTCCAGCGGCAGCACGGTCTGCACCGAGCCCTTGCCGAAGGTGCGACTGCCGATCACGCGCGCGCGCTTGTTGTCGCGCAGTGCGCCGGCCAGCACTTCCGATGCACTGGCCGAACCGGCATCGACCAGCACCACCACCGGCGCGCCCTTCAGCAGGTCGCCCGGGGTTGCGTCGAAGCGTGCATCGCTGATGCTGATGCGGCCGCGGGTGCTGACGATGTTGCCCTTGTCGAGCAGATCATCGGCCACCTGCACGGCAGCGGTCAGCAGACCACCCGGATTGCTGCGAAGATCCAGCACCAGCCCCTTCAGGTTGCCGCCGGACTGCTTCTGCAGCTGCTGCAGGTGCTTCTGGAAATCAGAGCCGGTGTCGGCCTGGAACGTGCTCAGACGGATGTAGCCGTAACCCGGCTCCAGCAGGCGGCTGCGCACGCTGGTCACGCGGATCGTCTGCCGGGTCAGGCTGACGTCGAAGGGCTTGGGCTTGCCGTCGCGGACGATGGTCAGCACCACCTTGCTGCCGGCCGGGCCACGCAGCGGTTCGCTGGCATCGATCGCGCTGATCGGCTTGCCATCGATGGCGATGATCAGGTCGCCGGCGAGGATGCCGGCCTTTGCCGCCGGAGTGTCGTCGATCGGCGAGATCACCTTCATGCTGGCGTTGTCCGGCTGCTGCTGCAGCTCCACGCCGATGCCTTCGTAGGCGCCATTGGCCTGTTCGTCGAACGCCTCGGCATCTTCCTTGTTGAAGTAGGTGCTGTGCGGATCGAGGTCGAGCAGCAGGCCGCGCACAGCCGACTGCATCAGCTTGTTGTCATCGACCGGATCGACGTAGGCCGCACGCACCGCGTTGTAGACGGCCACGAAGCGCCGGATGTCATCCAGCGGCACCTTCGAGGTCACCGCCTCCTCGCTGCTCGCCGCCTTCCCGGGAGTTTCCTTCAACGGGATGGGGGCGGTCTGCTGAGCCCAGGACAGGGCCGGCAACAGAGCCAGCAAGAGGGTGGCGGTACGGGCTGCGCGCATGGATCACTCCTGTCGACGATGGCATCGTGCCCAAGGCACATGCACCGATTATGCGCGAAGCGTGGCTAAATTCCCGTTGAATCCGGCCTCGTGCGGCCAGCCGGAATTCAGCGCCGCTGCAGCCAGCTGTCCGGATTGACCGGTTGCCCACCACGGCGCAGCTCGAAGTACAGCGCCGTCACGCCCTGGCCACCGGAGTTGCCGACCTTGGCCACCGCGTCGCCACGGCTGACCCGCGCGCCGGCGTCCTTCAGCAGGGTGTCATTGTGGGCGTACAGGCTCATGTAGCCATTGCCATGGTCGACGATCAGGATCATGCCGTAGCCGGTCATCCAATCGGAGAACACCACGGTGCCGTCGGCCACGGCGGTGACGGTGCTTCCGGCAGGTGCGCCGATCAACACGCCGCTGCTGGTGCGGCCATCCGGCAGCTTGCCGCCATAGCGGGCCAGCAGATTGCCCGACAGTGGCCAACCCAGGCCACCGACCTTCGGCGCTGGCGCCGAGGCAACGGCCGGGGGAACCTTGGTCGGTGGCGGCGGTGGCCGGCCAGCCGCAGCCGCCTGACGGGCCGCGCGCTCGGCGGCGGCTTTTTCGGCGGCGGCCTTGCGTGCGGCGGCACGGCGCTCGGCCTCGGCACGGGCCGCAGCAGCGCGCAGGTTGGCCAGCAGGGTTTCCAGCGCCTTGGCATCCTGGCCCAGTGCCTGTTCCTTCTCGCGCTTGTCCTTGAAGCGTTCTTCCAGCGAAGCCACGGTCTGCGCGCGCTCGCGACGGTCCGACGCGAGTGTGGCGATCTGCTGTTTCTGGTCGCGATGGACGCCCTGCAGCTGCTGTTGACGCTGAGCGATCTGCGCCTGCAGTGTCTCCAGTTCCTTCAGGTCGGCCGTCAACGTGGTGATGCGCTGTGCACGCTCGCGCTGCAGGTAGCGGTGATAGGCCAGCGCACGGTTGGCATCGGCCACCGTGTCCTGCGAAAGCAGCAGCTTCAGCGGGGCGTGATTGCCGAGCTGGTAGGCCGCGCGCAACAGGCCTGCCAACTCATGATTCTGTTTGGCCAGGTTGGATTGCAGTGCATTGCGCCGCTGTTCGGCCTGCGCCAGCGCCTGGGTCTGCTCACGCAGTGCCGCCTCGGTCTGGGCCAACGTACGACCACTGCGCGCGACTTTTTCATCGGCCTCGCGCAACTGCTGCGACGCCTGTCCGCGCTGGCCCTCGATCTGCCGGCGCTCCTGCGCCACGCCCTTCAGTTCGGTGCGCAGCTTCTGCAGCTTGCGCTCGGCCTCACGGGCCGAAGAGGTCTGCGCCACACCCGGCATGGGCAACGCAAGGGCAAGCGCCATGCCCAGCAACAGGCAACGTCCACCGCGCAGGGTGGCGATGTGATGCCGGCGTGAGGGGAAGACGTTGTTACGCAAGGGCTTTCCAGTGACTTCAGGCAGATGCGGAGACGTTCGGGGAATGGTGACATCTCCGCACGCGGCCTGCCAGCCGCACAACAACGAGGTTCCCATGAAAGCTCTCTCCATTCCGCTGCTGTTGGGCATTGCGCTGGCCAGTGGCCCGGCCTGGGCCCAGGCAGACGTCAGCAAGGTCAATGGCAGCATCAGCGCCGATCCGGGCCAGCGCTACGGCAAGCTGGACACCGTCAATGGCGGCATCCGTGTCGGAGAAGGCGTGGAAACCGGCAGCATCGACACCGTCAACGGCGGCGTCAAGGTCGCCGATCGTGCCCGCACCGGCAGCATCGAGACCGTCAACGGCGGCGTCCGCCTGGGTCGCGAAGTGACGGCCCACGGCAATGTCAGCACAGTCAACGGCAGCATCTTCGCCGACCAGGGCAGCCAGATCGAAGGCGGCGTGGAAACCGTCAATGGTGGCATCGGCCTGGTCGGCAGCCGTGTGCGCAAGGACGTGGAGACGGTCAACGGTGACATCACCATCGGCATCGGCTCGCAGGTCGGCGGCGGCGTGCATGTGCGCAAGCCGAACTTCAGTGTCTCGCTGACGGCCAGTCGCAAGCCGCGGGTCATCATCGGCCCGAATGCCGTGGTCAACGGCAGCCTGCTGTTCGAGCGTGAAGTGGTGCTGTACGTCCACCGCAGTGCACGCATCGGCCCGGTCACCGGCGCCGATCCAATTCCCTTCGATACCGATACCGCCCCGGCCGACTGAGCCTGCGGCTTGGGCGATACTCACCGATACCGGTCGCGCTTGCTGCGCGGTCGTCCCTTGTGTTTCCAGGAACCGATGATGCCCCGCAAACTCCTCCTGTGCCTGGCCGCCGCGGCCGCACTCAGTGCCTGCAAAGGCGAAGACACCCCGGCTCCGGCGCCCGGCGCCGACAGCGCCGCCAAGCCGGCCACGCATACCTTCTCAGCCGCGATCAACACGGCCGACTTCGCCGAGATGGTGAAGACCCTGGCCTCTGACGAGTTCGAAGGCCGCTCGCCCGGCAGCAAGGGTGAAGAACTGACCATCAACTACATCCGCGACCAGATGCAACGCATCGGCCTGCAACCCGGCAACGGCGACAGCTGGTTCCAGGACGTGCCGATGACCGAGACCACGGCCGATGAATCGACCGTGCTCACCCTCACCCAGGGCGGCAAGACCCGCGAGCTGAAGTTCGGCACCGACATGGTGGTGGGCACCCGTACCGGCCAGACAGAAGTGAAGGTCGATGCCAGCGACCTCGTCTTCGTCGGCTACGGCGTGGATGCACCGGAGCAGAAGTGGAATGATTACGCCGGCCAGGACTGGAAGGGCAAGACGGTGGTCATGTTCGTCAACGACCCGGGCTTCCATGTCGATGATGAAAAGCTGTTCGACGGCAAGCGCATGACCTACTACGGCCGCTGGACCTACAAGTTCGAGGAAGCTGCGCGCAAGGGAGCTGCTGCCGCGCTGATCGTCCATGACACCGCGGGCGCTTCGTACGGCTGGGACGTGGTGAAGAATTCCTGGGCCGGCCCGCAGTACGACCTGCCGGCCAAGGACGATGCAGAGCCGCGCCTGCCGGTACAGGGCTGGTTGAGCGCCGACGCGGCCAAGGCCCTGTTCGCCGGCGCCGGGCTGGATCTGGACCAGGCCTACAAGGACGCCAGCAAGCCCGGTTTCAAACCGGTACCACTGAAGGCAACCGCGTCGGTGGACCTGAAGAGCAAGGTCGCGCAGAAGCAGTCGCGCAACGTGGTGGGTGTGCTGCCTGGCAGCAAGCGCGCCGATGAGGCCGTGCTGTACATGGCGCACTGGGACCACCTCGGCAAGCACGAGGGCGAACGGGGCGACAACATCTACAACGGTGCCGTCGACAACGCGACCGGCGTGGCCGGCATTCTTGAGGTGGCCGAAGCGATGGCCCATCAGGAACCGAAGCCGGAACGTTCGGTGGTGTTCCTGGCGGTGACCCTGGAAGAATCCGGCCTGTTGGGTTCGAAGTACTACGTCGCCCACCCGACCTTCCCGCTGGACAAGATCGCCGGTGTCATCAACATCGACGCGATGTCGGTGGCCGGTCGTGCCAAGGACGTGACGGTGACCGGCTTCGGCAGTTCCGAGCTGGAAGACATCCTCAAGCCGCTGGCCGCAGCCCAGGAGCGCACCCTGCACGGCGAGACCTCGGTGCAGAGCGGCTTCTACTTCCGTTCGGATCACTTCAACTTCGCCAAGGCAGGTGTGCCGGCGCTGTATGCCGACGGCGGCGAGGACCTGCGCGACGGCGGCGTCGAGGCGGGCCGCAAGGCGGCCGCCGACTACGGTTCCACCCGCTACCACGGCCCGAAGGATGAGTATGACCCGGCCACCTGGAAGCTGGATGGCACGGTCGAGGACCTGCAGCTGATGTACGGCGTCGGCAAGGAACTGGCCGGCGGCGATCGTTGGCCCAACTGGTACGAAGGCAATCCGTTCAAGGCTGCCCGCGACACGATGATGAAGGCCAAGGTACCGGCCGCTGCGGCGAAGTAAGTCCCCCTGCCGTTGAGCTGTACACAAAGCGGCGCCCCTTGGGGCGCCGCTTTTTTATGTTCGGGTGCAGACCATCTGCGTGATGCTGGGCGCCGGTAGTGCCGGCCGCTGGCCGGCAACCACGTGCAGCCGCGTGATGTTCATGAGGTTGCCGGCCAGCGGCCGGCACTACCCTTGCTTTCTCGCGCACAAAGAAAAACCCCGCTGCATGAGCAGCGGGGTTTTTGGGTATGAACCCTGGCGATGACCTACTCTCGCATGGCTTAGGCCACACTACCATCGGCGCAGCTACGTTTCACTTCCGAGTTCGGGATGGGATCGGGTGGTTCCATAGCGCTAATTTCACCAGGGAGACGGTTGCAGCAGCGCTTGCAGCGCCAGCTCGCGTACTTGCCCTTGGGGCGGAAGGAACTCAAAAAAGCAGAGCCTTCACTTAATAGAGAAAAACCCCGCTGCATGAGCAGCGGGGTTTTCGGGGTATAAACCCTGGCGATGACCTACTCTCGCATGGCTTAGGCCACACTACCATCGGCGCAGCTACGTTTCACTTCCGAGTTCGGGATGGGATCGGGTGGTTCCATAGCGCTAATTTCACCAGGGAGGCGGTTGGAGTGTCGCTTGGACGTCGTGTCTTTGCAGGGAGCGGGCATGGTGATGCCGGCATTGCAAAGAGACGCGCCTGAGCGCCTGCCTCTCGTTTGGTCTTGTGACGTAGCGTGCACCTGGATCTATCGACATGTCATGTCGGCCAAGGCAACTTGAGGTTATATGGTCAAGCCTCTCGGATCATTAGTATCAGTTAGCTCAATACATTGCTGTACTTACACACCTGACCTATCAACCACGTAGTCTACATGGTTCCTTCAGGGGGCTTGTGCCCCGGGAGATCTCATCTTGAGGCGCGCTTCCCGCTTAGATGCTTTCAGCGGTTATCGCTTCCGAACATAGCTACCCGGCAATGCCACTGGCGTGACAACCGGAACACCAGAGGTTCGTCCACTCCGGTCCTCTCGTACTAGGAGCAGCCCCTCTCAAATCTCCAACGCCCATGGCAGATAGGGACCGAACTGTCTCACGACGTTCTGAACCCAGCTCGCGTACCACTTTAAATGGCGAACAGCCATACCCTTGGGACCGACTACAGCCCCAGGATGTGATGAGCCGACATCGAGGTGCCAAACACCGCCGTCGATATGAACTCTTGGGCGGTATCAGCCTGTTATCCCCGGAGTACCTTTTATCCGTTGAGCGATGGCCCTTCCATACAGAACCACCGGATCACTAAGTCCTAGTTTCCTACCTGCTTGATCCGTCGATCTTGCAGTCAAGCACGCTTATGCCTTTGCACACAGTGCGCGATGTCCGACCGCGCTGAGCGTACCTTCGAGCTCCTCCGTTACTCTTTAGGAGGAGACCGCCCCAGTCAAACTACCCACCATACACGGTCCCCGATCCAGATAATGGACCCAGGTTAGAACGTCAAGCACGACAGGGTGGTATTTCAAGGATGGCTCCACTGCAGCTAGCGCCACAGTTTCATAGCCTCCCACCTATCCTACACAGACGAACTCAACGTTCAGTGTAAAGCTATAGTAAAGGTTCACGGGGTCTTTCCGTCTTGCCACGGGAACGCTGCATCTTCACAGCGATTTCAATTTCACTGAGTCTCGGGTGGAGACAGCGCCGCTGTCGTTACGCCATTCGTGCAGGTCGGAACTTACCCGACAAGGAATTTCGCTACCTTAGGACCGTTATAGTTACGGCCGCCGTTTACTGGGGCTTCGATCAAGAGCTTCGCCTTGCGGCTGACCCCATCAATTAACCTTCCAGCACCGGGCAGGCGTCACACCCTATACGTCCACTTTCGTGTTTGCAGAGTGCTGTGTTTTTGATAAACAGTCGCAGCGGCCTGGTTACTGCGACCCTCTTCAGCTATAGCTCGCACGAGCCACCAAAAAGGGTGCACCTTCTCCCGAAGTTACGGTGCCATGTTGCCTAGTTCCTTCACCCGAGTTCTCTCAAGCGCCTGAGAATTCTCATCCTACCCACCTGTGTCGGTTTACGGTACGGTCTGCGTAAGCTGAAGCTTAGGAGCTTTTCCTGGAAGCGTGGTATCAGCAACTTCGCCATAAAGGCTCGTCTCGGTGCTCGGTCTTGAAGGATCCCGGATTTGCCAAAGATCCAAACCTACCGCCTTTCCCCGGGACAACCAACGCCCGGTATGCCTAACCTTCTCCGTCCCTCCATCGCACTTACGCGAGGTGCAGGAATATTAACCTGCTTCCCATCGACTACGACTTTCGTCCTCGCCTTAGGGGCCGACTCACCCTGCGCCGATTAACGTTGCGCAAGGAAACCTTGGGCTTTCGGCGTGCGGGTTTTTCACCCGCATTATCGTTACTCATGTCAGCATTCGCACTTCCGATACCTCCAGCAGACTTCTCAATCCACCTTCAACGGCTTACGGAACGCTCCTCTACCGCGTACATATAAATATGCACACCCCAAGCTTCGGTTCACTGCTTAGCCCCGTTAAATCTTCCCCGCAGACCGACTCGACCAGTGAGCTATTACGCTTTCTTTAAAGGGTGGCTGCTTCTAAGCCAACCTCCTGGCTGTCTGTGCCTTTCCACATGGTTTTCCACTTAGCAGTGAATTTGGGACCTTAGCTGTGGGTCTGGGTTGTTTCCCTTTTCACGACGGACGTTAGCACCCGCCGTGTGTCTCCCATACAGTCCGTCTCGGTATTCGGAGTTTGCAATGGTTTGGTAAGTCGCGATGACCCCCTAGCCATAACAGTGCTCTACCCCCGAGAGGATACATATGAGGCGCTACCTAAATAGCTTTCGAGGAGAACCAGCTATCTCCGGGTTCGATTAGCTTTTCACTCCTAATCACAGCTCATCCCCGTCTTTTGCAACAGACGTGGGTTCGGGCCTCCAGTACCTGTTACGGCACCTTCACCCTGGCCATGACTAGATCACCCGGTTTCGGGTCTACTGCCCGCGACTATGCGCCCTTATCAGACTCGGTTTCCCTTCGCCTCCCCTATACGGTTAAGCTTGCCACGAACAGTAAGTCGCTGACCCATTATACAAAAGGTACGCAGTCACCCCTTGCGAGGCTCC